>CAVUFP010000002.1:2770000-2844765 GCA_963740885.1 uncultured Actinomycetota bacterium | reverse complement strand
TTTGTAGCGGGGGCAGGATTTGAACCTGCGACCTCTGGACCTACGGTGTGCGAGCTTGCCCGATCTGACATCTTTGACCGCTCTTGCCGACGTGTGTCTTGACCTGCGCAGACGCGGGCGACCAGAGGACTGGTCCCCCGATCAACTTGACTTTGTCTGCTCGGATTTGACGGCTTGCGCTGGCGTTTTCGGGGAGTAAACGCGACACGGCTCAAATGCAAATCGCCGTCCACCTGACGAACCCCTGAACTGGCTTCGTCCAGAGGCGTGCCGCGTTGTTTCATGCCGCCTCCTGGGTTGGCAGACGGCCGAGCGTCTGTCGCCGTTGAGACCCGATCGTAGTACTGAACCCGACGCTGCCTATTCCGTCACTACGACTCTGCGGCCTGACTTCGCGAAGCCAATCGTCGGGAACACCCGAATCTCGCCGCGACCCGCGCGGTCGCCCCGCTCAACGATCCTTCGGCCGCACCGGCGCCCGCCATGAGGTCTCAGCGACTTGGGTCCTGCCAGAACGGCAGGTCTGCTCCGGCGTCCACCGCCTCCTGGGAGGTGGTCACATCCACACGCGGGTCGTTGGCGATCGCGAACAGGTCATCGGTCGAGATGGGCATGTCCAACTCGCGGGGGTCGCCGGTGATCGTCGGTCCGGCGTAGAACAGCAGCGCGGTGGTGTCTGCCCTTGTCGACAACCACGTAGACGACGCCCGGATCCGACTCGGGGGCCACATCCTCCCACATCAGCATGCCCTGGTCGGTCTCCACGCAGCCTGCGAGATACTCGTTGGTCTCGGCTTCACAGTCGGTCACCGTCTTGTCCATGCCCTGGCCTACCGCCACTACGAGCATGTCGCCGTCGTACTCGCCATCCGAGCCGTACCGCAGTTCGGTCCCGACCGCCTTGGAGTCGAACTCCTCGGCCGCGTCGCTCTCTCCGGTCGCTGAGGAAGGTGTCCCGGCGTGCTCGGCTGCCACGAAGGCAAGTGCCTGCGCCGTGGTCGGCACGTCACCACCGTCCGGCGACCCCGGTGGGTTCGTCTCGGTCGTGGCCCCACATCCGGTCAGCGCGAGGGTGAGAAGCGTGATGGGCAGGGTGAACGGACGCATCTTCATGTGCTCCTCATCGGCGAAGAAACCCGGCAGTCTGTGCCTCACAATGTCCTGAGTCGAGCCAACAAGTGATGCGCCACGCCGCCCGGGGCTTTGCACGGCAGAGGACCAGGTCATGGCGCCCTTCTGTGTCAAGAAGCTGCCGGGAGCGGGGCTCTAGGCTTGGTCTCGACGGGTCCGGGAAGTGGCTTGTCCGAAGAGCTGGTGTGGGGCTGTGAGCCGGTCGCGCTGGAGACAGAGTCGTTGCCCCGTTGCCCTCCCGGACTCGTCCCTTCCGTCTTCGTGAGGTCATCGAGCATGACGCGGTAGACGGCGTCGGAAAGCCGTCGCTTCAGGGCCCGCACGGCTTCCTTCGACGACCTTCCCGGTCGCCTTCTTCTTGTCGTAGTAGGCCCCGACCTTCGGTGGGGTTGCGGAGCTGGACGACCGCCATCATGTGCAGCACCCGGTTGATCTGTCGGTTGCCCCGACGGGACAGCCGGTGGCGGACGTGGTCACCGGAGGAGGCGTCCGCGGGTGCGGTGCCGGTCCAGGACGCGAAGTGGTTGCGGTCGGGGAACCGGGTGATGTCACCGACCTCGACCAGCATCCGGGCGGCACCGGAGGGGCCGATGCCGTGAGGGTCCGAGGAGCGTCACGGCGCTGCACCGATCGGGGTCCACTGCCGTGGTCGCGCTGTACGCCGGCCCGACGATCACTGGCGACCCGCGCGAGCTCGACCTGTCCGTCTCTGTCGACGAACTCGTCGGGCTGGTCACCCGATCCACGCGTCGCACCGGGCACGACGGCCGAAGCCTTGGAGCACGGTGCTCGGTTCGAGGTGTACGGCGACCCGGTGTGCCGCTCGGATCTGGCTGGCGGCGGGATTCGGCCCGGTGAATGGCAGGTCCAGGTGCGGTGCCACTCACCGCGGCATCCCCGTGCGAAGGCAACCTTTCGCCAGCTGTGGGCGTCTCTCGGGTATGGACCTAACACCTCACTCGCGCCACGTCGCTGCCGTGCTGGCTCTGACCATCGCCCTCGGATCCGGCTGCGCCGGCAGCACCGGCGAGGATGTGCGCGAAGCGAGTTCGACACCGACCACGTCGGCGGACCCCGGCGCCCCCAGCGACGCCGAGCAACGAGACACCCAGGAGCCCGCGGGCGCGGTCATTCCCTCCGACTTTGCACTCGCCGAAGGTTGGCCAGGACCGGGTGAGGACGAGGGCGGACCGAACGGGCTGGAGGGACCCTCGCGGAAGCTCCCGCCCCTGAGCTTCACCGCCTGCGGAACCACGATCCTCGCCCCGGCCGCCAGCGACCGGCTGTTGGCGGCGTGGACCAACCCCGAGGACTACCGCTCCCGGATGCTCCTCACGTTCGATTCGGTGGCGACCGCGCGGGAGTACGCCACTGTCAGTCACGGATCTCTACCGGAAGTGCCCCACGCGGGACACAGACGACGGGTACACAACCCTGGCCGAGATCGTGACGACCGACCTGAGTGAGGACTCGGCGGCGGTCGTGCTCCGCTACCAGTTCGACGCCGCACCGGCCGTCGGCCTGAGCCTGGTGCAGGTGGTTCGGGTGAGAACAGCCGTGCTGGTCGAGACCGGAAGCAATGAGGGCGGGAGCGGGCTGCACCCCGGGGCGCAGCGTAGGAAGTACCTGCGCGAGAGCACCGCAGCGCTGCGTGGCGTGGTCGACGCGATGAACAAACTCGCCGCTCGCTAGACCCAGCCCACCCAGCGATCAGCCGAAGCGGGGCGGGGCGCCGCCCACCAGCGATCACCTCCCCGCACCACGCCGGACGTGGCGATTCCGGCGGCACGTGGACGCAACACGGGGACCTACCGGGGGACGGTCGATCGGCGCCGGGGAGTGGACCACCGACGTCATGACCGACGACGCAACCTTTTGCCGACATCGGGCGTCAGGAGGGGTGAGACAGCACCGCAGGGGTGCAGGGTGAGGAGGTGGGCATGTTCTCGGCGACGCGCGCGCACGCACCCTCCTTCGAGGAGTACGCTGCCGCAGCCTGGTCGATGCTGTACCGCAGCGCCTACCTGCTGGCCGGCAACCATGCGGACGCCGAGGACCTCGCGCAGCAGACGCTGATCAAGGCCCACGGTGGGTGGGCGAAGGTCAGCGCCTCGGACTCGCCGAACGCCTACGTTCGGCGAATCCTCACCAACACGTTCCTCTCCTCCAAGCGACCCAAGGCGCGCCGGCTGGAGTTGCTGACTGACGAGATCCCGGATTGGGGTTTGGCGACCGGGACGGCCGCGGGTGCAGCGGGGACGCCGGGGGCCTCCGACGAGCGGACGGCATTGTGGCCGCACGTCACGCAGCTGCCGCCGCAGCAGCGCGCAGTCATCGTGCTGCGCTACTTCGAGGACCTGAGCGAGGCCGAGATCGCCGAGATCCTCGGTTGCTCGCGCGGCACCGTGAAGTCCACGGCACACCGCTCCCTCAAGAGCCTTCGGGCCGCACTCGACGCGTCCAGCGACCAGACCAGAGCACAAATCCGACCAGGATCCGATCGGGAGGAGGGCTGAGATGTACGACGACATCGAGGAGATGCTGACCCGCGAGCTGCGCCAGGTCGGCGACCACGTGGAGGTCCCACCCCTGCCGGACCTGCCCTCGGGCCCACCGTCGCGGTTCGTCTGGCAGCCGCTGCTGGCGGCCGCAGCCGTGGTGCTGATCGTGCTGGTCGCATCGGTGAGCCTCCTCACCCGCGGCGGCAGCACGCCCCAGCCGGCCCCGCGGCCGGCCGATGTGGTCACCGACGACGCGACCGATGCGGTGCCGGATCAGGTGCCCACGGGACCGCCGGCAGTGCCTTACCTGCTGGAGCGGGTCGTGCACGTGGGCGGCGAGTCGTTCCCCGGCTACGACTGGGTGAACGGGACCACACAGGGCTGGGTGGGGGTGCAGACCCCCTCTGTGTGGTGGTGGGGCAACGGTGGAGCGCCCGAGATGATCGGGGTTCCCCTCGAGCAACCGCCCGCCGTGTCACCCAACGGCGAGTACCTTGCCTACCTCTCCACCGAGGGTGAGCTGAGCGGATTCCAGACCGCGCCGGACGGCGAAGAGATGGGAATCCTCGCGTCGGTTCCGGTCCGGGACGACGACGGGGTCGGCACCCGCATCGGAGCCGTCACCGACGACGGCTGGGTGATCGCCAGCGGCCGGGGCGTCGGCGTCCTGTGGCGTCCGTTCGTCGACGGCGGCACGGTCGACCTGACCCAGACCGCCCCCGGCCAGCTGGTCTGGCAGGCGACGAAGGCGGGCTTGGTGGTCGTCGACGGCTCGGGCGATGCCCGCGACCCGGGAAGCGGCCGCGTCTACCTCGCCGACCTGAGGGCCGACGGAGAGCTAGCCCCGATCGTGGACCTGCCCAACTTCGGGATGGCCGACGTCTCCGGCGAATGGGTGGCATGGGTACCTGCCGACCAGATCGTGGGGGACGTCAGTGAATACGACGAGATTCAGGTCCGGCGCCTCGACGGCGACGCTCAGGGCGTGCTCTCGCCCCCGCAGGGGTGGAGCTTCAGCAACACCGCCTTTACCTTCGAGGACGATCAGTTCTTCGTCGCCCGCCTGACCGACGGCCAGCAACAGCGGATGGCGCGCTGCAGCCCAGCGCTGCAGGAGTGCGTGCTGCTCGATCCCCCGAACGACCCGGAGGGTCGCGACGGCGAACCCCTCGAACTCGGCAGCATCGTGCTCGGCGGCATCGAGCCGGTCACTGTCGGCAAGCAGGTCTCCAGCTATATCCGACAGGGCTTTCTCGTGGCCGACCCGGACCCACCGTGCGGGGGAAACCACTGGCTGTGGAGCGGACAGCTCTCCGAGGGCCTCTACGTCTCCGCCAGCCAGGACGGCATCATCACCGCGCTCGGAACCGACAAGGAGGGCTTGGAGACCGCCGACGGCATCGGCGTCGGCAGCAGCCTCCGGGCGCTCAAGGCGACCTACGGCGAGTTCCTCGCCCCGGTCCGGACCGACGACCAAGGCGAGGGCTGGGTCTTCGTGAAAGAAGGCGACGGCTGGTTCGCCTTCTCCCTCGGTCCCGCCCAGCAGGTGACCGATGCGAGCCGCGTGAACTTCATCGAGGTCGGCAAGGGTGATGTCCTGCACCACTTCAGCGACGCCTGCTGAACGCTCAGATCGCCACCCCCGAGGTGTCAGCGCATCACCGCCGCGGGGGCGAATCTGCAGATGACGGGAAGGTGCGGGCCCGCCTCAGGTGTGTGCAGGGAAGCGGTCCCACAAGCGGAACCCCCAGCGAGAAGACGCTGGACAGCCGCAGGGCACTGTCCTCCGGCAGCCGGAGATCGCCGCATGACCCGTCCGGATGTTTCGCCAGGACGGGGACGTCCCGCGAGACCCACAGCCGAGCCGGTGGCTACGAACCCGCGGCTCGCCCCCAGTCCGCAAACAGTCCGCAAGATTCTCGATTCTTGCCGCTCTCAGCCAACGACGCCCGATGACACCAGAGGCACGTTTGCGCAAGGTCAGCGGCGCTTTTCGGCAAGAACCGTCGTTCGCCGACAACACCCAAATTCCGGTCGGCTTGTTCGAGCTCTACTACGACATCTGAGTTCGCAGAGACGTATTCGCAGGGCGAGCGCATTCGCCGTCGACATCGCGCCAAGCCTGAGGGCGTTCAGCGCCACCCCTCAGCCGACAGGGCTGTCAATGGTGACGGACTCGATCAACCCGGCGCCCGCGAGGGCCCCGGATGTCGTACGTATGGCGGAGCCCAGCCGGGCTGCAGCGGCCCGATGGGGACCCTCGTTGATCAGCTCCTCCACGGCGGCCCCGATCACGGCGGGCTTCGCCTTCTTGGACAGGAGTCGGCCGGCGCCGGTGTCGACCAGTGACTGCCCGACCATCTTCTGATCGAGCATGGGGTGCATCGGCATCACCAGCACCGGGAGGTCGTGGGCCAGGGCGACCATCGTGGTGGCGTGGCCACCGTGCCCGATCATCATCGACACCGTCGGCAGCAGATCGGCGTGTGGAACGAACCCGCGGAGATCGGCGTTCGGAGGAGCCGCCAGGTTCTCCGTTCCGATCGAGGGCCCCACTGTGGCAATGACGCGCACATCTAGGGTGCCGAGTGCGTCCAGGATGTTCTGCATCGCTCGTGCTTGGCCGGGGAAGTTGACGGTGCTGAGGCTGACGAGCACGGTCGGCTCGGCGGGCGAAGCAGGGACGCCAGTGACCACCGGCCCCGTGAAGTACACATTGTCCGGTCGCGGCCGGCGACCGGAGGGATCGAGTTCTGGCATGCACGCGACCAACCGCGCGGCGGCCGCGTTCAGAAGTCGTCGCGTGGGAATTCGCTTGACCGCCATGCCGATACCCATCGGGCCGCGCAGCCACTTGCGGACCAGATAGGCGTCGTACATGTGCTCCAGCACCACGTACGGCACCCCCGCGGTCGCGACCGCCTCCATGGCCCCGAACAGGATGCAGTCGATGACCACGAGGTCGGCTGACTCCCGTCGCATCTCCTCGACAACGTCGCGACCCATCGCTCGGTCACCAAAGACGCGCACGTAGTCGATGGGCGTGTTCTTGTCGGTGGCCTGGAAGGGCCAGGCAGTGTGGAACGCGGTGAAGCCGAGCCCCATGCCCTTCACGTGTGCGCGTTGGACGGGATGCCCCATGACGCGGACGCGGTGGCCACGCTGCTGGAGCTCGGCGGCGATTCCGAGTGCGGGAGGGACGTTGCCGCCCCCGTCCCACGTGACGAAGAGGACGTTGCTCATGACGACTCTCCCTTCTGCTGCCCGCCCTGGAGGAGCGACGTAGTCATTCGATACATGAGCTGTTCGGTTCGTGCCCGCGAATAGCGGCGGTCGATACGCAGCAACTTCCACGTGTAGACGTCGGTCGCAACGACCAGCAGGTCGAGGAGTGAATCGCGCGGACCGGCGAACGGCGCGAACACCTCCCTCACCCAGGTGCGGTGCATGAGACGGCCGCGACGGGTCAGCTCGGCGACCTGCGGGTCCGACGACTCTTGGGCGAGCATCTGGAGCGCCGTCCGGCCACGGTCCTCGTAGTGTCCGACGATCACCGCAACTGCTGCGTCCACATCGCCGACGGGGGCGTGGCGCTCCTCGGTTACGGTGGTGATCGCATGGTCCATGGTCGCTTCGGTCAGTCCGGCACGACTCTTGAAGTGCCGCAGGATGGTCTGGACGCTGACGTCAGCTGCGGCTGCGATGTCTTCCAGCGAGATGTCAGGAAACATGCGCTCACGCCCGAGGTTGAAGAACGCCTCGATGATCCGCTGGCGGGTTTCAGCAACGGCCTCAGCGCGAGCCCCCATCGTATAGGAACGTGACGT
This sequence comes from uncultured Actinomycetota bacterium, assembly GCA_963740885.1. Lineage (GTDB taxonomy): Bacteria > Actinomycetota > Actinomycetes > Propionibacteriales > Nocardioidaceae > Nocardioides. The sequence goes on along the minus strand of CAVUFP010000002.1, from coordinate 2,837,306 downwards.
TTCCATGTCAGTGGACACTGACATGGAAACAATTTGACGTCAATAGATGCTCACACGAAATTTTGGCGTCTGCTCTGCCGCTCGAAGCCAGCACCAGGGTGAGACTGCACCTGACAAGCGACCCGACCCATCTCGCCGCGGGTGACGGTCAACGGGACTGCGCTCCGTTCGACGCTCCGGTCCATCCCGTCCCGGATGCCGAACGCATCGCGGTGCGTGGGCAGTGCTGCAGCCATCGGAGACCTACGCCTCTGTGCGGCCCGGGTGCGGCCCGGGACCTCACCGGGGTGCCTCGAACTCACCCGCTCGAGAAAGAGGGCTCCGGCGTCGCCGGGCCGCGTTACATCTCGAGCTCACCTGGCATCGACGACCTCCGCAGACACCTGCCACTCCCCCGGCAGCGGCACGACGGGTCCGCGCGTGGGATCATTAGGGATTAATAGGCGGTTCGAGCTCGGGGTCGACCAGCAGCGCCAGTTCCCACAGGGCCTTTCGCAACGCCCGCATTCTGATCGTGGTGCTGCTGAGCGGCCTGAGCCCATCGGAATGGGACACGCCCTCGCTGTGCGATCGATGGACGGTACGAGACGTGGCGGCGCACTTGACGATGCCGCTCCTCGGGTTGCGACAGCAGGTAGGACTCGCCATGCGACATCCGGGCGGAAACCACGGGCGCGGCAAGGCGAGGGTCTTTCGATCCTTGCCGATCGCAGAGTTCCGGCTCACCGCCACCGACTACGCCTGGTCCAGGCAGCGGTCCAGAAGTCAGCGCACCCATGAGCGACCTGTTCCTCCTGCTCACCGGGCGTACAGTCCATATCGGCGAGCTCCAAGGCCCGGGAGCGGCTGGGTTGCTTGGAGCGATCGCCGCCTGACCACCAGGAGCCACCACCTCACGCGCTGCTGGCGTGTTCCTCTCCGCCGAGGTGCGGCCCGGGACCTCACTGGGGCGACGTTCCTGCAGGGGTCGGGTGGCGCCGCCGGACCGGGTGAGTGCGTCGGCTCAGGAGGCGAGCTCGAGGAATCGCGTCGTCGGTGAACCGGCGAGCGCGGGGCTGTTCGCGGGGACGGCCCACACCTGCTCCTCGAGAAGCCTGAGGAAGGCCTCGGCGGACGCGCAGGATGCAAACTCGAGGTCCAGGGTGACGAAGTGATCGTCGTCGAGGGGACGCCAGACGTGGTGTGCGATCACCCCGCAACGTTCACGCACCTCGGAGAGCCGGTCGAAGGCGGCGTACCAGACCGTGAAGTCGGTGATGGGGTGCTCGATCCGGAGAGTGGTCATGTGACCCAGCGTGGCGAGCGGCTCGTGGTGAGACCATCCCAGTGATCTGGGATCGTTGTCACGGCGGCTCGGCCCGCCCCGCTCCTATGCTCACGGCTATGGCGACCAGACCGTCCGCGCGCTCTTCCGCCCGGCTGCTGGAAGCGGTCAGGCAGGTGTGCGTCAGCACCGTCGACGGCCGGGAACTACGCGCACGAGTCATCGACCTGATCGCCCGTGAGATGCCGGTCGATGCGTACGCGTTCGTGCTCACCGACCCCGAGACCTCCGTGGGGATTGATCCGGTTGCCAGCATCCCCGACCTGGACGAGCTGCCCCGGGTCATCGCGCTGAAGTACACCACGCCCTCGCACCGCTGGACGAGCCTCGACGACGTCGTCACGCTCGCCTCGCTTCCGGTGGCCGCGCGGGGTCCGTGGCACGACTACGTCCTCGCGCACGGCTTTCGGGACGTGGCTTCGATGGCGCTGCGTGACCGGTACGGCTGTTGGGGCTTCATCGACCTGTGGTCGACGCGCAGTCTCTATGCCGAGCGCGATCTCGCACTGTTGCGCGACCTGAAGGCCGTCCTTACCGCCGCGGTGCGGCGGTGCCAGGGGTCGACGTTCGCCGCTTCGGCAAGCGACGGAGCTGTGGGCGACGACACTCCCGAGGAGAGTCCTGCGGTCGTACTGCTCGAGGCGTCGCCGGAGCCTGGGTTGGTCATCACCGGGAGCACCCCGGGCGCGTGGGTGTGGTTGTCACGCCTGCTCCCGCGGGGCTCTGGACCCGCACCCGCGCCGGCTGCCGTTCTCAACGTGGCGGCGCAGCGCCTGGCGTGCGAGGCAGGCGTCGACGACTCACCCGCTCTCGCCCGGGTCCACGTGGGTGCCGGGGTGTGGCTGCGACTGCGCGCCTCGCGCATCGCTCCATCTGGCCAGCTCGTCGTCACGATCGAGCACGCAACGCCAGCGGATCGGGTCGAGGTGTTCGCCCGGGCCCATGGGCTGTCGCCCCGGGAACGCGAGCTGCTCGACCTGTTGGCCAGGGGGGTCGATACGGCAGACGCGGCGACACACCTGTTCATCACGCCCAACACGGTGCAGGACCACCTCAAGTCCGTCTTCACGAAGGCAGGTGTGCATAGCCGCCGCGAGCTCGTGGGTCGCCTCCTCGGCGTCACCGCCACGCTCCGATGAGTTGAACCCCGTGAGTGCGCTCGCCCGATGTTGCTCAGTCTGGCAGCGACAGCCACCTGATTCGTCGCCGCGCACTGCAACCCCTGCCGCGGCCGCAGTATTCGCCTCCCTGTACTCGCCATCACGATCGACCTCGCGGTCGCATTTTCTGCCCAAGCGGCCGAGTCGGCGCCAGTAGTCGGCCTCGACATGGCCGCCATGTCCGTCGTGGCGATGGTGACTGGTTGATGCCGTGAGCCGCGCGACCGCCCGGTTCTCGCGGGAGGAGCGCGGCACGTGGATGGATCACGCCCTCGCTGGTGGTACCACCACCACCTCGACACCGGGGCGCCGTCGGGTGCTACCCGCCGCGGTGGTGCGCCAGAGACATCAGAGGTTCGGGGGAGACTGCGACTGCGACTGCGACTGCGACACCGGCATGGGGGTGGTCGTCACGAGAATCGGCGGCCCCGGAGCGCGAGTCAGCGTCTGCATCCACGCATCGAACTCGCTGGACCGGGAACGGGACTCCCATGAGGTTGCCGACCCCCCGGGGCCCGCTCGGTGCCGCGGTCTCCGCTCGCCTGGTCACCGACGACCTGTTCCTCGTCGATCATGAGCTGGTGGAGCGAGCGGCAAGAGCCCCTGACCCGCTGCGCGACGGAGACCTGCAGCTCGTGCTGTGGATGCTCTACGAGCTTCACTACCGAGGTTTCGACGAGGTCGACGACGACCGGGAATGGGACCCGGACGTGCTGGGCCTTCGCCGGGATCTGGAAGCGGCCTTCGAGTCCGCGCTTCGCCGGCGGGTCCCCACGCCGACTTTCGACGGCGACGACCTACCTGCCCGGCTGCGCGAGGTCATCGAGACCGTTGAGGGACCGCCGCTCGCGGCCCACCTCCACCGGGACGCGGACCGCGACCAGGTCCTGGAGTTCCTGCGCCACCGCAGCCTCTACCACCGCAAGGAGTCCGACCCGCACACCTTCGTGCTGCCGCGCATCGACGGTCCGGCCAAGGTGGCGCTGGCCGAGCTGCTCTACGACGAGTTCGGCGCAGGACGGCCCGAGTCCCTCCACAGCCAGCTCTACGCCGATGCCCTTGTCGGCGCCGGCCTCGACCCGTCGTACGGCGCGTACGTCGACCAGACTCCAGCGAGCACCCTGGCCGTCAACAACCTGATGTCGCTCCTGGGCCTCCACCGCCGGCTGCGCGGCGCCGCGCTCGGCCACCTCGCGGCGTTCGAGACGACCAGCTCGGTTCCTTGCCGCCGGATCGCGGCCGGGATCGAGCGGGTCGGTCTGCCTCAGGTCGTGGCGTCCTACTTCCACGAGCACGTCGAGGCCGACGCAGTGCACGAGCAGGTCGCGCTCCGGGACGTCTGCGGCGAGCTGGTGGCTGCCGAGCCGGAGCTCGCCGGAGACGTGCTCTTCGGCGCTGCAGCGTGCGTCGCGCTGGACGCGGTGGCCGCCGAGGACCTGATGTCGGCGTGGGCGGGCGCCGGGCCCGGAGCGGTGTCGTGAACGGGGAGGTCAGGGTCCGCCTGTGTCCGGGCGGGCCGCTCCTGGTCCGCGGTGCCGACAGCGTGCGGGACCAGACCGGCGAGGAGCACCCTGTGAGCCGCCCGGTCGTGGCCCTCTGCGCCTGCGGGAAGTCGGCGCGACTTCCGTGGTGCGACTCGACGCACAAGGCGCTGCGCGGCTGATCAGTCAGGGTCAAAGACGTAGTGGACCAGGACGCCACGCTCACCCTTTCGCAGCTCCCGGCGACGCACACCGGCCGGTAGCGCGCGGTCTAGGGCGTCGGCCTGCTCCTCGGTGCCGAGCTGCAGGACCAGCGACCCGCCACGGACCAGGTGGCCCGCTGCAATGTTCAGGCACGCCCGAGCCACGTCCAGCCCTTCGCGCCCCCCGTCGATGGCCAGCGCCGGGTCCGCGGGGTGGAGGCTGGTGTGCGAGCGGGGGACCCATGGCGGATCGGCGATGACCATCGCGAAGCGCTCTTCCGGCCGAAGGGCGCGGTCCATCGCCCCCATCCTGACCTCGAACCGGTCATCGAGCCCCGCCCCCCTGGCGTTGCTACGGGCATAGGAGACGGCCACGGGGTCGACGTCGACGGCCACGACCCGACGTGCGGTGAGGGCGGCGAAGAGCAACCCGATCTGGCCGGCCCCGGTGCACAGCTCGAGCACGTCACCCACAGGCCCGTCCGTCGCCAGGGCGGCGGCCCACCGGGACTGCGCTTCGGTCCACGCACGCGGCGACAGGACTCGCTCGTCGTACTGGATGTGCAGCCCACCGAAGCGGGTGGCGGTCGGTGTCGTCACCACTGGTCCGTACCCACACCGACCCTCGACGACGCGGAAACCATGCCGCGACCGCCACCTGTTGTGCGCCACGACGACACAGCCGCGCTCCGGGTGGCAGGCTCCGATCCTCCGCCCGCCGGGCACGATGTCTCGTGCCACCGGGGTCATCGAGGGGCTCCCTCACGCTGAGGTCATGGCACCGATCGTGCGCGGGACGGGGCCGGGGAAGACGGTGGCGCGGCTGCCGCTGAGGTCGGGGAAGCGGGAGGCGAGGACCTCCCAGAGCACGTCGCGGAACTCCTGGCGCATCGCGAGGTCGCCGTCGGCGAGCTCGGCGAGGCCCGGCCACTGGCCGTGCACGTCGCCGCCGGCCACGCCGGCGCCGAAGAGCATCATCGCGTTGCCGTAGCCGTGGTCGACGCCGCCGCTGCCGTTCTCCTCGACCCGGCGGCCGAACTCACTGACGGTGACGAGGGTGACCCGGGAGGCGCTGTCGCCGAGGTCGGCGAAGAACGTCCTGATCGCCCCGGCGAAGTGGCCGAGGTGGTCGCTCATCCAGCCGCCGTCGACCGTGCCGACGCCCTCGTGCATGTCCCAGTCGCCGTAGTCGATGGCGACCGTCCGGGTGCCGAGGTCGGCCCGGACCAGGGCGGCGGTGTTGGCGAGCACCTCCGCCAACGGACCCTCGGGATAGGCGCCGACGTGCACCTCGTCGTCGGCCGACTCGACGAGGCCCGAGAGCCGCGCCGCCGAGCCCACCGCGGTGCGGACACCGGCGCCGAGCGGTCCGCTGGACGCCTGCCACATCTGCGTCAGCGACTCCCGGCGGTCCGGTCCCGACGTTCCGAGGTCGGCCACGCTCAGGTCGCCCACCCGGTAGGCGCCGAGCGCCGGGGCCGGCCCGATCATCGCCGTGGGGAGCAGGCTGCTGCCGAGTCCGACGCAGTCCTCCGGCAGCGCGTTCGGGTCCAGGCCGATCAGCCGGTTGATCCACCCGACGCGGGCGCTCGACCCGGGGTCGGCGTCCTCGACCTCCTCCATCGCGTCGAAGTGGCTGCGGTTGGGCAGGGGCAGGCCGACGGCGTGGACGGCGCCGAAGCCGCCGCCCTCCCACATCGGCAACAACGGCTCGAGCGCCGGGTGGAGGCCGAACCGGCGGTGGGTGCCGAGCAGCGCCGACTCGGGGACGGTGATGCCCGGCCGGTAGCCGGTGAGCAGGTCGTGGTCGGCCCCGCGCGGCACGATGATCGAGAGGCCGTCGGCCCCGCCGCGCAGGCTGAGGACGACGACGACGTTGCCGCCGGGTACGCCGCCGAAGGCGACCTGACGGAACGCGTCGCCGAACATCTGGGCACCGGCGAACGCTGCGCCCGTGCCGAGAGCGGTGCCGAGCAGGCGGCGGCGACTCATCCGGAAGTCGGGGCAGCCGCAGGAGCGCGTCGACGCGGCAGGGGTGGCTGGGCTCAGGGGGGTCACGGGTGCCTCACCGGTGCAGGTGGGTGGGAGAGTCGAGCAGGGAGGAGACGATGCCGCGGAAGGTCCAGTAGTCGAGGGCCTCGCCGCGGGTGAGCCGGTCGCCGAGCCCGCGGCCGAGCAGCCGGGCGATGCCGCGGGCGGCCTCCGCGGGCGGTCGCTGGCCGAGGACCCGCCGGCCGAGGTGGTCGACCACCTCCTGCAGCGTGGCCGGCATCGTCGGCAGCAGGTCGGCCTGGTCGGGGAAGCTGGCCTGCTCGGTCGGCCACCAGCGGGCGGCGAGGTCTCGGTGGACCTCGAAGGCGGTGAGCACGCGGCCGGCGCTCGCCCAGGCGCCGCCCACCTCCGGGTAACCGTTGGGCGCCGGCCACTCGTAGGGCGGCTGGCCGGCTTCGACGTACTGCCAGTACATGGCGTTCGCGAACGACTGGTCGCCGGTCGGACGCTGCGGCTTGATGCCGAGCGCTCGGACGGTCGCGACGTAGTCCTCGCTGGGCATCCGCACCTTGGCCAGCGGGGCGACCCCGAAGTCGGGGTGGTCGACCATCGCCCGCAGCGTCGGCTTGATCGCCGTCCCGTGCGCGACGTACGCCGACGCGACCGCCGAGACGATCGACGGCGACGGGGTGTCGGAGACGAACTTCGCGCACAGCCGGCGGGCCAGCCGCTGCGCGGTCGCGGGGTGTCGGGCGAGGTAGGAGAGATAGGCCCGGGTGGCGTCCCGCCCGTCGGCCGCCGCGTTGTCGTGGTGGAAGCCCATGACCTGCACCGGGCGGGTGTCGTGGGCCCGGGTGTCGTAGAACGCCCGGAACCTGGGCCACCAGACGTCGACCCGGTAGCCGGTGAGCATCCGCGCCGAGGCCTTGACGTCGGCCTCGGTGTAGCCGGCATCGACGCCGACCGTGTGCAGCTCGAGCAGCTCGCGGCCGAGGTTCTCGTTGGGCGCCTGCTTGGTGGAGAAGGCGTTGTCGAGGTAGAGCCCCATGGCGGGGTGGGTGATGGCGTCGTGGAGCAGGTCCTCGAAGCTGCCGAGGGCGTGCTCGCGGATCACCCGGTCGTAGTCCATGCGGTAGAACTGCGCGTCGTCGTGGAACAGCGAGACGTTGAGCAGGTTCGACCAGAAGTCGGTCATCACCTCGTGCACCTGGCGCTTGCCGAGGATCCGGCGTGACATGGTCCACCGGCTGAAGTCGACCGCCACCTCCCAGACATACTCGGTCTCGGCCTCGTTGCGGTCGAAGATGTCCTCCGGCGTCCGCCGCACCGAGGGGAACCACCCGTCGACGGCGTCACCACCCCGGTCGGCCACGCGGCCGGGCCGCAGCTGCTTCTCGAACCACCTCCTGCCACCGCCGGCGGCCTCGACCTCGGCGGCCAGGCCCGGGGTGAGGCCGAAGCTGAAGCGGCGCACGAGGTGCCGGTCGGCAGCGCGAAGCGTCGCGGGTGCGGCCCGGCGGGCAGCGGGTTCGGCGTACGTCGCCACGGTGCGGCCGCGGCGGCGCACCGGCGGACGGGCCTCGGGGGGACGCATCGTCGTGCGCGGTCGCACGGGGGGCGCAGGGCTCACGGATGACTCCTGGATCCTTCGGCGCCGTGGGGGGCCGACGCTCCCCGACACGCTAGGCCGCCTGCGCGGGTCGCGCCGGAGAACACCACAATTGCTCCGTGGCCCCCGACGACTCCGCGCGCAAGCTGTTGTTGGTCGTCGACGCGCCGTCGCTGCTCCACCGCAACCACCACGCCCGCGCCCACACCCGGGCCCGGGACCGGGCCGGGCGGCCGGTGTGGGCGCTGCACGGGATGCTGCGCCAGATCATCGAGTCGATCGAGGGCTTCGCCCCCGAGGCGGTGCTCTTCGGTCTCGACGACCGCACCGGGTCCGTACGCCGCGACCGGTTCCCCGACTACAAGGCCGGGCGGGTCGAGAAGCACCCCGACCTGGTGGAGCAGCTCGACCGCGCCGGCGCGCTGCTCGACGCGCTCGGTCTGGCGACCCTCACCCCGGCGGGGCTGGAGGCCGACGACGTCAACGCCTCGGCGGCGGCGTGGGCGGGGCGCCACGGCTGGGACTGCGTCGTGATCACCTCTGACCGCGACGCCTTTGCCCACATCAGCGCGCACACCAGGGTGCTCCGCCTGATCGACGGCGGCATCCACGGCTCGCCGCTGCTCGGACCGCGCGGGCTGCACGCGATGTACGGCGTCGCGGCCGAGAACTACCTCGCCTACGCCGCCCTGCGCGGCGACGCCAGCGACAACCTCCCCGGCGTGGCCGGCATCGGCGAGAAGACGGCCGCGTTGCTGCTCGAGGCGGCGGGCTCGATGCGGGCGGTGTGGGCCGATGTCGACCACGACCAGGGACGCACGGTGGCGGCGGCGCTCGACGACCTCGCCGCCGAGCGGGGCCAGCGGCGACTCGGCGCCCGGGTGGTCGGCCACCTGTCGGCGCCCGGCGCCCGCGAGCGATTCGACTTCAACGTCGACCTGATGACCTGCCGCGAGGACCTCGACCTCGGCCTGACCCCCGACGTCCCCGGCACGCCCGGCCTGCTGCCGCTCGACCCCGACCGGGTGAGCCGCGTCGTCGGGTTCCTCGACGTCGAGGCCACGACCGCGCTCGCGCTCCGGGTGCTGACCGGTGACCCGGCCTCCGCCTCGTCGGGCCGCTGAGGACGCAGCGGCCGCCGCTCAGCCGGCGGGCAGGACCAGCAGCTTGCCCGACGTACGCCGCGCCTCGAGGTCGGCCTCACGCCGGCTGCCGCCACCTCGACGACCACCTCGCCCTCGCCGGGCTCAGGGTCGGGCAGCTCCTGGACCTCGAGGCCCTCGGGCCCGCCGTGCCGGGTCACCCTGACGGCGCGCACGCCGTCAGGACCGCTCGCCGGTCCGGCCCCTGACGTCGCCGTGCGGCATGGAGGCGATCGCGTCACGCAGCTCGGCGTCCGTGGGCTGGTAGGGGCGCAGTCCTCCCGCGGGGACCCGGCCCAGCCGGCCGGCCCGGAAGTCCTCGAAGGCCTGCATGACCTCCCGCTCGGTGTTCATCACGAACGGGCCGTACTGCACGACCGGCTCCCGGATCGGCTGGCCGCCCAGCAGCAGCACCTCGAGGGCCGGTGTCTCGACGTCCTGGCGCTCGTCGGCGGTCAGGGTGAGCAGGTCGCCCCGCCCGGTCACGACCGTCTGACCGGTGCTCACCGGCCGGGCGTCGCGCCCGATCGACCCGCTCCCGGAGAAGACGAAGACCAGGCCGTTGTAGGCGGGGTTCCAGGGGATCTCCGCCCGGGCGCCGGGCGCGACGGTGACGTGGGCCAGCGTGATGGGCGTGTGCGTGTCACCGGGCCCGTGGTGCTCCCCGACCGACCCGGCGATGATCCGGATCAGCGCGCCGCCGTCGTGGGTGGTGACGAGGGCCGAGTCGGTGCCCCGCAGGTTCTGGTAGCGCGGGTCGGACCACTTCTTGCCCGACGGGAGGTTGACCCACAGCTGGACGCCGTGGAAGAGCCCGCCGGAGACGACCAGCTCGGCCGGCGGGGTCTCGATGTGGAGGATCCCCGAGCCGGCCGTCATCCACTGGGTGGCGCCGTCCTCGATCATCCCTCCCCCGCCGTGGGAGTCCTGGTGCTGGAAGCGGCCGTCCATGATGTAGGTGACGGTCTCGAAGCCCCGGTGCGGGTGCCAGTCGGTGCCGCGGGGCTCGCCGGGGGCGTAGTTGACGGCTCCCATCTCGTCCATGTGGACGAACGGGTCGAGCTCCTCCAGCGGGATCCCGCCGAACGCCCGGGTCACGGGGAAGCCCTCGCCCTCGAACCCCTGGGGCCCGGCCACCAAGCGGCGTACGCCGCGGTCGACCGCGTCGGCGCTCGCGCGTCCGAGACGGGGCAGCGTCATCGTGTCAGCACTCACCGCAGGCATGGGCCCTCCTCGTCCGGATCCCTCGATCGTACGGCGGCCGCCACGGACGCCGCACCACCGTGGTCGCGGGAGCCCTCGTTCCGGGACAGGCCGGTCCGGCGGGCTGTGATCGGGTCCCGCCCGCCGGACCGGGGTCTGGGTGGCCCGGCCGGTCGCGGACGGGGGGAGCCGCGACGGCCGGACCCACTGGCCGGGAGAGGCCAGTCAGGGGGAAACCGCTCCCGACGGGGGCGCGGGGGCGGAACCCGGCCGAGTCTGCCCGCCGCGACGCATCCTGCCCTGCGCTCGATGTCCGATCTCGTCTGGGGCGATCGCACTACGACGCCCGCCGGTGACGTGTCGCCGAAGCGCGCGGATCAGGACGTGGCCGTGCGCCACCGGCGTAGGTCGCGTCGGGCCAGCAGACCGGCGGCCAGAGCGGCGACGGCGAAGCCGCCGGCGATCGCCCACTCCAGCCCGCCAGACCCGGCGTCCGGGTCCCACCCGGTGAGCCACTCGATCCACTCGGCGTTGACGGCGGTGACGACGGCCAGTACCGCGGCGACACCGGCCAGCAGTCCCTCGACGAGCACACGTCGGTTCATGGGCGTCCCCTGTCTCCCTCGCCCGAGACCAGTCCACCAAGGCTAGACCCGCCGCCGGGGCCGGCGGAAGGGTGTGGCGGGGGCGTCCGGGCTCAGACTTCGGCGTCGACGAGGCGACCGTCGGGGGTCACCGGGTTGTCCTCGTTGATGGCGAGGACCGCATCGGTCAGGTCGGGCTCGAGGTCGACCGGGCGACGGTCGAGGTGGACCCCGGCGATCATGCAGCGCACCGACCCGCCGGCCAGCTCGATGGTCGGGATGTCGACGGCGACGATCTCGCAGGACTCCTCGATCGCCGCCACCTGGTCGGGCCGCAGGCTGCGGCGGGCCCGGGCCGACATGGCCATGACGTAGCGGCGCCTGCCCTGCGGCGTACGCCCGCACAACTCGACCGCGTTGCCGGCGAACTCGCGGACCTGCTGCTCGGTGATCTCCACGACCGTGCGGCCGGTGACGGTGAGCCGCTCACGGACCTGCTCGCGCCGCTGCTCGTCGGGGATCATCCCGAGCGCCATCAGCGCGACGTCGGTGCCGACGCACCCGATCACGTTGGTGTGGTAGACCGGAACGCCGTCGGAGTCGACGGCGTCGAAGGCCATCGGCTCGTAGTTGAAGTCGGTGCAGAACCGCTCGAGCACGTGGGTGTCGGCGCGGTGGCTGACGGCCGTGTAGGCGACCCGCGAGACGTGGTCGAGCACCATCGCCCCGGTGCCCTCGAGGAAGATGCCGTCGGGCTCCAGGCCGGAGTAGTCGACGATGGTCTGGACCCGGTAGTGCGACTTCAGCATCTCCAGCACGTCCGAGCGCCGCTCGTGGCGCCGGTTGGAGGCGTACATCGGGAAGACGGCCACGCTGCCGCCGGCGTGGGTCGAGATCCAGTTGTTGGGGAAGACGCTGTCGGGCCGGGTGTGGTCCTCGTCGTCGAAGACGTGGACCCGGACGCCGACGGCACGCAGCGCCTCGGCCACCGCGTCCATCTCGGCCACGGCGCGGGCCGAGATCGCCTCATCGGTCTGGTCGGCCGGCGCGTCGGTCTGGAAGGCGTTGTCGGCGGCCGTCGCCGGGTTGGGCAGGAAGTTCAGGGCGCGGACGAGGATGACTGCGGAAGGGGCCTGGGCACTCACGTCGTCGCAATCTAGAGGACACCGTGGGCCGGGTCATCAGGCAGGGGCCCGGCCCGGCGGAGGCTCGGGGATGCCGACCGCCGGACCGGGGGCCTGGGGGCCTCCCCCACCGGGGGGAGTTGAGGGGGAGGCTCGGCGCAGAGTCTTCCCGCGGCGGGGAGCCCGCACACCCGCCCGATGGCCGATCTCGCCTGGTTCCCGTGCACTAGACGTCTCAGCGGTCCGGCAGCAGGCCCTCCCGGACCGCGATCGCGAGCGCCTCGAGTTTGGAGCTGGCACCGAGCTTGGCGGACAGGTTGGCCACGTGGTTGCGCACGGTGTGGACGCTCACCACCAGCCGCTCGGCGATCGCGGCGTTGGTCAGGCCCTCCGCGAGCAGGCCCAGCACCTCGCGCTCACGCTCGGTCAGGGTGTCGCGACCCGCCCTGCCGCTGCGGTTGATCCGCGGCAGCAGCCGCGCCAGCATCTCGGGGGAGATCACGGCCTCGCCGGCCGCGGCCGCGCGTACGGCGGAGGTGACCTCGGCCAGGCTGCGGGTCTTGGAGAGGAAGCCGGAGACACCGGACTCGATCGCGGCGACCATCACGTGCTCGGCCGCGCTGGCCGTCAGCACGATCACGGCCATCGAGGGCCGGAGCCGGCGCAACCGGCCGATCGCATCGACGCCGTCGCCGTCGGGCAGCCGATGGTCGAGGAGCAGCACGTCGGGTGCGGTCGTGGTGATCAGCGCCGTGGCCCGTTCGAGCGTGCCCGCCACACCGACGGCGACGATGTCCGGCTCGGCGTCGAGCGCGTGCGCGAGCGCGCTGGCCAGCACCTCGTGGTCGTCCACGATCAGGACCCGTACGGCGTCGATCGCCTCCACGCCTCCCCCGCTGTCGTTCCTCACCCTGCTTTAGCGCAAAGGTACTAGAGAGGTTGATGCTGCTGGGCGGTCCGCCGGACAGCCCCCTCGCACAGGCTGGATCCGAGCCGACCGCCGATGGTCGCCCTCGGCCGTCTGGGAGGACTCACGCGCATGGTGCAGATCCGCGTCGTCATCGCCGACGACGACGAGGGGATCCGCACCGTGCTCTCCGAGGTCGTCGAGAGCGACACCCGGTTCGAGGTCGTCGGGACGGCGGCCGACGGGCACGAGCTGCTGGACGTCGCGGCGCTCACGCAGCCGCACGTGGTGCTGCTCGACGTCCGGATGCCGGGGGGCGGCGCGAGCGCCGTGCGTGCACTCCTGGAGGGTCCGCCCGTCGTCGTGGTGGCTGTGTCGGCCGAGACCGCTCCCGACACGGTGGCCGCCGTGGTGCGCGCCGGCGCTCGGGGCTACCTCGCCAAGGGCCGGCTGGGCCCCGACCTGCCCGATCTCGTGGCACGGTGCGTCGCGGGCGAGGTCGTGCTCGCGGTGCCCACCGCCGCGCAGGCGGTGCGGCACCTGATCGATCCGGCCTACGGCGACTGCGTCCTGTGATCCCCGTCCGCCGGGTCCCCGACGGACCCGGGGAGCCGGATGGTGACGGTCGTGCCCTCCCCCGGGGCCGAGACGACCTCGACGGCGCCTCCGGCGACGGTCGCCCGGTCGACCATCCCGGGGAGCCCGAGGTGCCCGGGACGGTCGACGACCAGTGAGGGGTCGAACCCGGTCCCGTCGTCGACGACCGAGACCTCCACCCCGCCGTCCCGCTCGGCCACGGCGACCCGCACGTGCCGCGCGGCCGCGTGCTTGCTCACGTTGGTCATCGCCTCCTTGGCGATCCGGTAGGCCGTCACCCGGGTGCCCTCCAGGACGTCCGCGCCGCGGTCGCCCTCGACCCGCCACACCACCCCGGCGTCGCCGAAGAGGTACGACGCCGCGTCGGACAGCGCGGTCCGCAGGTCGGTCCGCTGGGCCGGTGACTCGAGGTCGAAGAGCAGGTGGCGCAGCCGCTCCGTGGCGCCCCGCACGGAGCCACGGAGGGCCTCGACCGTCGTCAGCAGGTCGGGCTGGCCGTCGGCGAGCTCGCGCTGGAGCAGCGCGAGCCGGAGCTCGACGGCCGCCAGCGCCTGGACGGAGTCGTCGTGGACGTCGGCCGCGATCCGTGCACGCTCGGCCTCCTGCGCCTCGACCAGGTGGCCGAGCAGCACCTGGCGCTGGTCGGCCAGGTCCTGGATCGCGGCCTCGGTGGCGATCCGTTGGGAGATGTCGCGGTTGACCGTCGCCATCAGCCACGGCTCCCCGGTGTCGGGGTCGCGGATCAGGAAGCTGTTGACCGCCACCGGGATGTCGGGTCCGCCGCGCAGGTCCCGCAGCGTCGACTCGCCCTGCCACTGCCCCTGGTGGATGATCGCGGGCCGCTCGACGTCCCGCGCGAAGGGGATGCGGTCCTCGGCCAGGAAGTCGGCCACCTCGGTGGTCGTGATGTCGACGTCCGGGGACAGCCCGACCAGGGCCCGTCCGGCCGGGTTCATGTACTGCAACCGCCCGTCCAGCCCGGCGATCGCGATCAGGTCGCCGCTGGCCTCGATCAGCGAGCCGAAGCGGACCAACGACATCTCGGCCCGCTTCCGCTCGGAGATGTCGCGCTGCACGGTGGCCAGCAGCCACGGCTCGCCGCTGTCAGGGTGGCGGATCAGGAAGCTGTTGATCGCCACCGGGGTCGGCGGCCCACCGCGCAGGTCCCGCAGCGTCGACTCGCCCTCCCAGTGGCCCTCGCTGACGACGGCCGGCTGCTCGACCTCGAGCGAGGCCCGCAGACCCTCCTCGGTGAGGTAGTCGGCGATGGTCGTGGTGGTGACGTCGACCTCCGGATCGAGACCGACCATCTCGCGGCCGGCCGCGTTGAGGTACTGGACCATCCCGTCGACACCCGCGATCGCGATGAAGTCGCTCGAGGCCGCCACCAGGGCGCTGAAGCGCAACAGCTCCTCCTCCGCACGCTTGCGCTCGGAGATGTCGCGCTGCACGGTGCCGAGCAGCTGTCCCGCACCGGTGACCGGGTCGCGGATCACGAAGCTCGAGCTCGCCACCGGCACCGGGTCCCCGGTGCGCAGGTCGAGCAGCGCCGACTCACCCTGCCACTGGCCGAGCCGTGCCAGCGCGGGGAACCGGATCTGCTCCCATCCGTCCTGCCCTTCGGGCGGCAGCAGGTCGGTCACCGCGACGGTCGTGATCTCCACGTCGTCGGACAGCCCGACCATGGCGCGGCCGGCCGGGTTGACGTAGACCAGCCGCCCGCCCGGCTCGGCCATCGCGATGAAGTCCGACGAGGTCTCGACCAGGGCGCGGAACCGCTCGAGCTCGACCTGCTGGACCGCGATCGTCTCGTCAGCGACCTGGCGGTCGACGACCAACGTGACGTAGATCCGGAGCAGGGCGACCGCGACGCCGCCGGCGGCCAGCAACGGCCCCAGGGTCGAGGTCGAGCGGGGGGCGCCGTGAAGGAGCACCGCCACGTTGACCAGCGCGAGCGCCGCGGGCAGGACCAGCCCGGCGCCACCCTCGCGTGAGCGGCGCCGAGGCACCCGATCGGAGAGCCATCCAGCGAGCGCGACCAGCGACGTACCGACCAGCGACAGCGGCGTCAGCACGGTGCCGGGACGGAACAGGCCCACCGCGGCGAGGTAGAGGAAGACGCAGTCGACCACCGCCAGCGCGACGACACCGACGCCGATGCTCGTGACCGACGGTGAGAGCCGCCACCCGCTGACGGAGACCAGACCCGCGACGAGGACGAGCTGGGCGACGTCGATCAGGGGGTAGGCGAGGTTGGTGGCCACGACGGCCCGGGGCGTGCCCCCCTGGGTCAGTGCGACCAGGGTCGGGTAGAGCAGCGACACGGCGGCCGCCGCGGCCGTGAGGCCACCCAGCAGCGAGTCGAGCAGGATCGTGCGCGACGTCCGGGGCAGCTGGTCGCGCACGAGCAGGCCGAGCGCGACGACGAGCAGCCCGCCACTCAGCAGCCAGCACGCGTCCGACAGCGAGGGGTACGGCGGCGGGCGGCCGAGGACGTAGATCGACCACACGAACGCGAACGCGCGCAACGCCAGGGCGGCCGTGACCAGCGACCACAGCACTCGGCGGCGGGGGTCGCCGAGGACGCGCAGGCCCGCCACCACGGCGGTGAGGAGGTAGCCGGCGACCTGGAACCCGCCGTCCCAGAGCGGTGAGAACCCGGGCACCGGCCGCACGCCCGGCACCACCGAGACCGTGACCCCGAGGCACGCCACGGCGAGCAGGACCAGGAGAGGGCGGGACACGAGCGTCGCCGCACGGCGCGGTGTCAACGGCGTCTCCCCTCGCTCGTCGTCCGGCCACATCCTAGACGGGCCGGCGGCCGCCCTCAGTGCTCGTGGCGGGGCACGAAGTCGTCGGGCTCGCTCTCGATCATGTAGTTGGGGTCGTTCCTGACGCCCTCGACCATGCGCTCCAACCACGCGTCGTCCTGGGTCTCGATCTCCCGCTCGCTCAGCTGGTCGCGCAGGTACTGCACCAGGTCCTCGGTGGTGGCCGCGTCGTGGGCCACGGACGTCGCGTCCACGGCAGCCTGCAGGTCCGCGTCGTAGGTCGCCACTCAAGACTCCTCGGTGATCGCGCCGAAAGGCCCGCCGGTCGGCGGGTCCCGACCACTCTAGGCGGAGGTCCCCGGCTCCAGCCGCGCCCCGCGCGCGACGACGGCACCCTCGGCCACCGTGCACTCCCGGCCGACCAGCACCAGGTCGTCGGGGTCGTCGAGGTCGGCGTCGCGGGAGCCCACGCGCGCACCGCGTCCGATCCAGCAGTCGGCATCGACGATGGCCGCCACCACCTCGGCGCCGTCCTCGACCACCACGTCGGCGAACAGGACGGAGTCGACCACGCGGGCCCCGGCACCCACGCGCACGCCCGGGCCGAGGACGCTGCGCTCGACCCGCCCGGCGACGGTGCACCCCGAGCTCACCATGCTGTCGACCGGCTCGGCGCCCGTCAGCAGGCGGGCCGGACCGCGCTGGGTGTGACGGGTGAGGATCGGCCACCGCGGGTCGTTGAGCACGCCGAGGTCGTCGCGCAGCAGCTCGCGGTGGGCGGCGAGGTAGTGGTGCGGCTGGCCGAGGTCACGCCAGTAGCCGTCGAGCGGGAAGACGCCGGAGCGCCCCCGCTGGACCATCCGCGGCAGCAGGTGGTCGCCGAAGTCGCCCAGGCCGGTGTCGCCCTCCTCGGCGTCCGGTCCGCGCTCGCGGTGGAGCTCCTCGAGGACCTCGATCAGCACGTCGGCGTCGTAGGCGAAGATCTCCGCCGCCACCACGCCGTGCTGGGCGTGGTCGGGCTTGTAGGCGATGTCGACGACCCGGTCGCCCCGGAGCTCGAGGACCGCGTGGTCGGGAGCCTCGGCCGGATCGACCTCGGTGCTCACCACCGTGCACTCGTCGCCGCGCTCGCGATGGACCCGCACCAGCTCGGAGAGGTCGAGTCGGTAGACGTGGTCGGCACTCATCACGATCACGACCTCGGGGGCGGCCTCCCTGATCTGGTCGCGGATCCGGAACAGCTCATCGGCGTTGCCTCGGGCGAACCCGTCGTCGTCGGCGCCGCCCGTACCCTCCTCGGGCATCAGCAGGCGCAACCCGCCGTGGGTGCGATCGAGGTCCCAGGGGCGCCCGTTGGCGACCTGCTCCTCCAGCGACGTGCCGTGGTACTGCACCGAGAGCCAGACCTCGTGGACTCCGCTGTGGGTCAGGTTGGAGAGCGGGAAGTCGAGCAGCTGGTAGACCCCCGCCACCGGGAGGGCGGGCTTGGCGCGCTCACGGGTGAGCACGTCCATCCGGCTCCCCTCGCCGCCGGCCTGGATGATCGCGAGCACGGTGGCGTTCACAACCACCACCCTAGGCGAGCAGCAGCAGGCCGCCGAGGGCGACCATCCAGCTGGCGAAGCTGCCGACCAGGAAGTATTCCGTCAGCCGGTGGACCCGCTCCTGCTCGCGCCGCGAGGAGAGCTCGGGGAAGCGCAGCAACCCCTTGGCGACCACCACGACCGTTGCCGCGGCTGCCTGGCCAGCGAGCCCGAGCACCACGATCAGCAGGCGTTCCATCGGCCCGAGCAGGCGGCCGCCCTTGAGCCGCGTCGCCGGGTCACCGGGCCCGCCCTCGCGCGCGGGGTTGACGGTGTGGGTCGCGGCCAGCACGAGCCGGACGACGACGTTGCCGGTGCTGAGCTGGACCAGCACCACGCCGAGCAGCAGCAGGGCCCGCGGGACGTCGAGGCCGGCGAGCAGCGGGAGTCCTGCCCCCTCGAGCCAACGCTCGAGCACGCCGCCGCCGGCGGGGGCCGCCCCCGACACCACGACCGCGGCCGTCAGCGCGAGGCCGATCACCAGCAGCGGCAGCCACGCCGGCCCGCGGCCGAGGCCGCGGGTGACCGACCAGCCCCACGTGGCGACGACGCCCAGGACCACCAGGACGGCGAGCAGGTCGCGGGGGCTGGTCAGGCCGGCGGCCGACGCGAGGAGTACGACGACCACGCCGCCGACCAGCCCGGGGACGCGGCGCGCCGGCCGGACCGAGAACACCAGGTCGGTCACGGAGACGCCGACCAGCAGCAGCCCGATCCAGGTCACTCCAGCCCTCCCATCAGCTCATCGGCGGCCAGCAGGACGCCGAGCCCGTCGTGGCGCACCCGCTGGGAGACCGCCGAGGTGGACACGCCGAGCGACGCGGCGACCTCCCGCTGGGTGCGTCCCGCCAGCAGACCACGCAGCACCGACAGTCCCCGGTCGTCGAGCCGGGTCACCAGCTCGTCGCGGGTCAGCAGGGCGGCATCGACCAGGGCCGGGTGGGGCCGGGCTCTCCGTCGGCGCGACGGTAGGCGGTCCGGGCCGAGCGCGTGGCCGGTCGGTCCTGCGCCTCCTCGGCCGCCACGATGGCCGCCCGCGCCGCCCACCAGCCCGGTCCGTCCTCGATCCCGGTGCCGGCGTCGAGCAGCGCGACGGGGCCCCGCCCGATGCCGTGGCGTACGTCGGCCTCGGGCCGCATCGCCAGCCGCAGCGCCAGCGTGGCCCGGAGGGCGTGCCCCAGCGAGGGGAACCTGCCCTGGTACTCGTCGCCGGCCGTCACCCGCAGGTCGGAGCCGAAGCTCGAGGTTGACCGTCGCGACCGCGGCCGCCACCGTGGCGTGCAGGGCGACCCGGTCAGTGGCACGCCGGGACCCGACGAGGTCGCCGATCACCAGCACGGAGGACATCATCGCGGCCATGTGAAGAGCATACCTTCATCATGA
Source organism: uncultured Actinomycetota bacterium (assembly GCA_963740885.1). Taxonomy (GTDB): domain Bacteria; phylum Actinomycetota; class Actinomycetes; order Propionibacteriales; family Nocardioidaceae; genus Nocardioides. The sequence continues at coordinate 2,818,243 of CAVUFP010000002.1, read as the reverse complement.
CCGTGTGAAGCACATTACTTCACGGCTGGCGCCACTCCGGCGCGCCGGGCAGGTCCGGCAGGTCGGGGAGCTCGGGGTCCTCGGCCTCACGCACGGGCGCGGCCTCGACCCTCGGCTCCGGCTCGGGCAGCAGCAGCGGCAGCCGCAGCGTGAACACGCTGCCGCCGTCCTCCCCCGCCTCCGCGGTGACCTCGCCACCGTGGCCGCGCACCACGGCGGCCACGAAGCTCAGGCCCAGCCCGGCACCGGGGACGCCGCGGACCCGGACCGCGCGGGAGCGGTAGAAGGGCAGGAACAGCGACGACGCGTCGTCCTCGTCGGCGAAGCCGACACCGTCGTCGGCCACGACGACCAGCGCGTGGTCGCCGTCGAGCCGCGACGAGCAGGTGACCTCACCGCTGCCGAGGGTGAACTTGGCGGCGTTGACGACCAGCTCCTCGACGACCTGGCCGAGACGGTGACGGTCGGCCCGCACCGGCAGCGGCTCCTCGCCGGGCTCGAGCTCGACGTTCACGCGCTCGAGGCCGCTCGCGGCGAGCGAGACCCGCACCGAGGAGACGACCTGGCGCAGGTCGAGGGACTCCATCTGCAGCTGGGTCGCCTGCGACTCCAGGCCGCCGATCAGGAGCAGCTGGTCGGCCAGGCCGCGCAGTCGCTCGCTGTTGCGGGCGATCGCCGCGACGAACTTCCGCTGCATCATCGTCAGCTGGCCGCCCTCGCCCTCGCGGAGCAGCTCGGCGTAGCCCGCCACGCTCGCGACGGGCGTGCGCAGCTCGTGGCTCAGCGTCTCGAGCAGGCCGCGGGTGACCTGGTCGAGCGCCGTGGTGTCCTCGGGACCCGGGTCGGGGCGCGGCGCCGGGTCGTCGGACGGCGTACTGCCCAGGTCGGTCATGACCACGTCGGTGCCGACGGGCACCTGGGCCCAGCGGGTGTGCCGGGTCCGGCCGTCCTTGGCCGTCACCTCACCCTCGACGACCCCGCTCACCGGTGCGTCCTCGGCGTCGCGGTGGGCGGCCCGGAGGGCCTCGCCGAGGTCGCCGCGGGCCAGGGTCTCCCACAGCGGCTGTCCGAAGACCTCCTCCTCGTCGTAGCCGCTCCACGCCAGCAGGTCGTCGCTGACGCCCACGACCGACGCGGTGCCCGCCTCGACCACCAGGGAGTCGACCTGGGACGCCGCGGCCACGGCCTGCGGCTCCTGCTCCACGGCGGTCACGACGCGTCCTGTTCAGGGCTCGTCCCGACGCACCGCCCGGAACGGACGACGAGGGACCGGACGACGTCGTTCGGGGACCGTTCCGCCGACACGACGTCGCCCGCACGCTGAGACGAAACCATGGATCACTCCCGTGCTGAGGCGACAGCCGACTCTAGAACGCGGCAGGCACCCGCGACTCGAAAACGGGAGTAATCGGCTCAACCGTGCACGACCCGGCCCAGCCACCGGGCCACCTGGGCCGGGTCGTGGTCGAGGGCGGGCACGGAGCACATCAGCTCGGTGTGGCTGCGCCCCGGCTCGTCGCCGGGACGCCAGGGGCCGCACACGAGGACCCGCTCCTGCTCGAGGAAGGCGAGCAGCCGGTCGTTGACCTCCGCGGCCGGGCGGCCGGCGTGGACCAGGAAGGTCGGCGTGTGGGGCGGGTCGGGCCGCGCCACCAGGCCGACGGCAGGCAGCTCCTCGGCGAGCTGCCGGGCCCAGGCCAGGCACTCGTCGAACCGCGGCACCAGCCGCTGCATCCCGTCGAGCGCCGCGACCGCCTCGGCCGTCAGGTGGAACAGGGTCCCGCCCATCCGCTGGCGCCACCGCGCGGCCTCGGCCAGGACGTCGACGTCGCCGACCAGGGCCGCGCCGGCGATGCCGCCGAGCCCCTTGTAGAAGGAGACGTACATGGTGTCGGCCAGCGCGGCCACCTCGGCGTAGGAGCGGCCCCAGAAGGAACGCGACTCCCAGATCCGGGCGCCGTCGACGTGGAACGCGGCCCCGCGCTCGCGGACCGCGGCCGAGAGCGCCTCCAGCTGCTCCCACGCGGGGAGCAGGCAGCCGGCGTCGCGCAACGGCAGCTCCACCAGCACGGCCGCGAGCCGGCCGGGGATCGCCGCCAGGTCGTCGAGCGTCGCCGTCACGGGGCCGGTGGTGAGGTGCTCGACCTCGAACCCCTGGAGCAGTCGCGGCCCGTCGAGCTCGTGGACGAGCAGGTGGGAGAGGTCGGGCACGGCGACCCGTCGGCTGCCCGCCCGCTCGGTCCACACCCGGAGCGCGCACTGCTGGGCCATCGTGCCGCTGGGGAAGAACAGCGCTCCTCCGGTGCCGAAGAGCTCGGCCAGCCGCTCCTCGAGCAGCGCCACGGCGCCGTCCTCGCCGTAGCGGTCCCAGGCGACGTCGAGCTCGGCAGCGGCGGTCGCGAGGTCGGCCAGCGCCTCCGACGGCGTACGGCGCGGGTGCCAGACGACCGCCCGCTCGCACGCCTCGGAGGCCGCCCGGAGCCGGGCGAGGAGTGTCGTCCATCGAGGGCTAGTTGAGGGGGCGGACCGACGCCGGGATCCCGCCGCCGGCGTGGACGTCCTCGACCAGCTCCTGGAGCGCGGTGAGGGCCACCCGCTGGGACATCGGCCCGTAGGAGACCCGGGCGACGCCCAGCTCCTCGAGCCGGGCGAGGGACAGCGAGCCGGGGACGCCGATCACGGTCAGCCGCTGGGGACCGAGCGCGTCGACCAGCGTGGTGACCTGGTCCTCGTCGAGGCGACCCGGCACGAACACGACGGGCGCCCCCGCGTCGAGGTAGGCCCGGCTCCGCTCGACGGCGTCGGCCAGGACCTCGGCAGGGTCGCGGTCGCCCGCGCGCACGAAGGCGTCGGTGCGGGCGTTGAGCACGAAGTCGGGGACGCCCTCCTCGGCCGCCGCGGCCATCACGGCCTCGACCTGCGCGGCCGCCTCGGCCAGGGGCTTCATCTGGTCCTCGAGGTTGGCGCCGACCACACCGACGCCGATCGCGCGGCGGATCGTGTCGGGGGCGTCGCCGTAGCCGCCCTCGAGGTCGGCGCTGACCGGCAGCTCGACGGCCTCCACGACGCGACGGCACATGTCGAGCATCTCGGCGACGGGGATCTGCTCGCCGTCGGGATAGCCGAGCGTCGCGGCGATCGAGTGGCTGGCCGTGGCCAGGGCACGGGTGCCCGGCACGTCGGCGACCACGGTCGCGCTGATCGCGTCCCAGACGTTGACGACGGTGAGCAGGTCGCTCTGCTGGTGGAGGCGGAGCAGGTCGGTGGCGCGGGAGGAGGTGGTCACGCCTCGATCGTAGTCAGCCCCAGAAGACGCGTTCGACCACGGCGTGGGTCCGTCTCGTACGCCGGAGGTAGTCGTTGACCATCTCGTCGGAACCGCCGACGGGGTAGCCGACGGTGAGTGCGACCGCCGCCTTCTCGCGCGAGTCGCGCGGGAGCTGGTCGGCGGGCCGGCCCCTCACCAGGGTGATCGCGTTGCGGACCCGGCTCACCGTGCGCCAGCCCTCGGCGAGCACCGCGGCATCGGCCGCCGAGACCAGGTCGGCGTCGCGGGCAGCGGCGAGGGCGGCGAGGGTCTGGGTCGTGCGCAGGCCGGGCACCTCTGCCCCGTGGCGCAGCTGGAGCAGCTGGACGGTCCACTCGATGTCGGCCAGGCCTCCGCGGCCCAGCTTGAGGTGGGTGTTGCGGTCGGCGCCGCGCGGCAGCCGCTCGTCGTCGACGCGAGCCTTGATCCGGCGGATCTCCACGACGTCGTCGTGGCTCAGCCCGCCCGCGGGGTAGCGCAGCGGGTCGATCATGTCGGTGAACCGTCGGCGCAGGCCCTCCTCCCCCACGACGGCGTCGGCACGCAGCAGCGCCTGTGCCTCCCACACCCGCGACCACTTCGCGTAGTAGGCCGCGTAGGAGTCGAGGGTCCGCACCAGCGGTCCCTGCTTGCCCTCCGGCCGCAGCCCGGCGTCGACCTCCAGCGCCGGGTCGGGTCCGGGCGCAGCCAGGAGCCGGCGTACCTCGTTGGCGACGGCGACGGCGTAGCGGCTGGCCTCCTCGGCCGCGGCCCCCGCTCGCGGCTCGTGGACGAAGAGCACGTCGGCGTCGGAGCCGTAGGAGAGCTCGAAGCCGCCGTAGCGGCCCATCGCGACGATCGCCATCGCGCTCGGGTCGTCCTCGAGGTGGCGCTCCTCGCGCACCGCCCGCTGCGCCACGGCCAGGGTGGCCTCGAGCGTCGCGTCGGTGAGCCGGGAGAGGCCGTGGCCGACGGCCGCCTCGTCGGTGCCGCCGACCAGGTCGCCCGCGGCGATGCGGAGCAGCTCGCGGCGCCGGATCGCGCGGATGCCGCGGACGGCGTCGTCGGCGACCGTGTGCCGGCCGGCGGTGGCGGTCATCTCGGCGACCAGCGCCTCCGCGGACAGCGGGGCGAGGTCGTCGCCGAGCATCTTCACGCCCTGCGGCTCCCGCTCGAGCAGGTCGGTCGCATAGCGCGAGGTCGCGAGGATCGTCGCGAGCCGCTGGGCGACCTCGCCCTCGTCGCGCAGCGTCGAGAGGAACCACGGCGTCGAGCCGAGGTGGTCGCTGATCCTTCGGAACCCGAAGAGCCCGGCGTCGGGGTCGGGGCAGTCGGCGAACCACTCCAGCATGACCGGCAGCAGGGTCCGCTGGATCGCGGCCCGCCGCGAGACCCCTGCGGTCAGCGCCTCGAGGTGGCGCAGCGCGGCGCGCGGGTCGGCGTACCCGAGGGCGGCCATCCGCTCCGTCGCCGCTTCGGGCGAGAGCCGGGCGCCCTCGCCGGGGATCCGGGCGACCGCGGCCAGCAGCGGCCGGAAGAACAGCTTCTCGTGGAGGCGTCGCACCTCGCGGCGGTGGTGCTGCCAGGCCGCGTCGAGCGCCTGCTCGGCGTCGGTGAGGTAGCCCATGCTGCGTCCGAGGCGCCGCATCGAGGCGTCGTCGTGGGGGACGACGTGCGTACGCCGCAGCTGGTGGAGCTGGATCCGGTGCTCGAGCGTGCGCAGGAAGGCGTAGGCCTCGTGGAGCGCCTCGCCGTCGGACCGGCCGACGTAGCCCCCCTCGGTGAGCGCGTGGACGGCGCTGAGGGTCGTCGGCTCGCGCAGCCGCTCGTCGGTGCGGCCGTGGACCAGCTGCATCAGCTGTACGGCGAACTCCACGTCGCGCAGCCCGCCGGAGCCGAGCTTGAGCTGACGCTCGGCCTCGTCGGCCGGGATGTGGTCGAGCACGCGGCGACGCATCGCCTGCACGTCCTGGACGAACCCCTCGCGCCGCGAGGCGTCCCAGACCATCGGCGCCACCATGGCGGCGTACTGCTCACCGACCTCGACGTCGCCGGCGACCGGCCGCGCCTTGAGCAACGCCTGGAACTCCCAGGTCTTGGCCCAGCGCTCGTAGTAGCCGCGGTGGCTGGCCAGGGTGCGCACCAGAGGGCCCGCCCTGCCCTCGGGACGGAGGTTGGCGTCGACCGGCCACAGCGTGCCCTCGGCGGTGTGGTCGGAGCAGGCGCGCATCAGGGCGCTCGCCAGCCGGGTCGCCACCTGGGTCGCCGTGTGCTCCTCGACGCCCTCGGCGGGCTCGAAGCAGAAGATGACGTCGACGTCGGAGACGTAGTTGAGCTCGTGGGCGCCGCACTTGCCCATCGCGACCACCGCGAGCCGGGCGTCGGCGGCCCGCTCCCCCACCTCGGCCCGGGCGATCGCCAGCGCGGCCTCCAGCGCGCCGGCGGCCAGGTCGGACAGCTCGGCGGCGGTGTCGTCGATGCCCTGGTCGTGGGCGAGGTCGCGGGCGGCCAGCCGGAGCAGCATCCGGCGGTAGTCCACCCGGAGCGCGTCCAGCGCCTCGCCGCGCGGCGTCGCGGCGACCGGGGCGGCGGCGTCGGGGTCGGCACCGACGGCAGCGAGCAGCCTCCGGCGTACGGCGAAGGCGGGCGCGCGGGTCGAGCCGAGCGTCGGGTCGGCGAGCTCGCGCCAGTGGTCGGGGTGGCGGACCAGGTGGTCGGCCAGGGCCGGGCTCGCCCCCAGCACCGACAGCAGCCGCATCGCCGTGCCCTCGTCGTCGGCGGTCTCGGCGAGCATCGCCCCCGGCTCGCCGGTGGCCTCGGCCAGCCGCACCAGCGCGGCCAGCGCCTGGTCCGGGTCGGCCGCGCGTCCCAGCAGCGGGAGCAGGACGTCGGCGTGCTCGCCCAGCTGCTCGAGCAGCGGCTCGGAGCGGTCGGTGTCGGCGAACCCCGCCTTGACCAGTCGGGAGCGGACGCCGGCGCGGTTCACGAAGGACACGCTAGCGAGCAGCCTCGGAGGGTGAGGTGCGAAGGCCCCAGCCGCCTCACACCTCAACCTCCGGCTCGAGCAACCGCCAGCAGCCGCACCGCCAGCGGACGCCAGGCGGCCTCGAGCTCGTCGCGGGCCTCGGCGATGTCGCCCAGCAGCGCCTCCTGGTCGATGCCCTGGGCGAGGTGGTCGTCGCGGTCGCCGGCGGCCCACGAGCGGAGGATCGGCTCGTCGGCCTCGGGGTGGAGCTGGACGCCCCACGCCGCCGGGCCGAAGCGGGCGACCTGCAGCTCGCCGGTCGGCGTCCGGGCCAGCGCCACCGCACCCTCGGGCAGGGTGGTCACGACGTCGTCGTTCCACTGGATGCCGCGGATCGGGCCCAGCGCGCCGACCAGTGGGTCGTCCTCGGCGCCCGGCAACCAGCCGACGTCGAGCACGCCGACCTGCTGGCCGAGCGGGTTGCGGGCGACGGTGCCGCCGAGCGCCGAGGCGATCAGCTGGTGGCCCAGGCACACCCCCAGGGTCGGCAGCTCGCGGACGGTCGCCTCGCGCAACCGCTCCTTCACCGGCGCGAGCCAGGGGCAGGTGGCGTCGTCGTCGGCCCCCATCGAGCCGCCGAGCACCACGAACGCGTCGTACCCCTCCAGCTCCGGCAGGACGTCGCCCGCCCACGGCCGGCAGACGTCGAGCCGAGCCCCGAGCTCGGTCAGCCAGGTGCCGAGGTGGCCCGGCGGGCACTGCGCCTCGTGCTCGACCACCAGGACCCGGAGCGCGGACACCTCAGATGACCGGCAGCATCCGGTCGCGCTCGAAGGCGGAGACCTGCACGCGGTACTCCTCCCACTCCTTGCGCTTGTTGCGCAGGAAGAAGTCGAAGACGTGCTCGCCCAGCGCCTCGGCGAGGAGCTCGGAGTCCTCGGCGATGCTGATCGCCTCCTGCAGCGTCTTGGGCAGCGGCTCGATGCCGAGGCTCTTGCGCTCGCGCTCGGTGAGCGACCACATGTCGTCCTCGGCCTCGCGCGGCAGGTCGTAGCCCTCCTCGATCCCCTTCATGCCGGCCGCCAGGATCACGGCGTAGGCGAGGTAGGGGTTGGCGGCCGCGTCGAGGGTGCGGATCTCGATCCGCGACGACGGACCCTTGTTGGGCTTGTACATCGGCACCCGCACCATCGCCGAGCGGTTGTTGTGGCCCCAGCAGACGTACGGCGGCGCCTCGTCGCCGGCCAGCAGCCGCTTGTAGCTGTTGACCCACTGGTTGGTGACCACGCTGATCTCGCTGGCGTGGCGCAGGATGCCGGCGATGAACATCCGCGCGGTCTTGGACAGCTGGTACTCGGCCCCGGCCTCGAAGAACGCGTTCTGGTCGCCCTCGAACAGGCTGACGTGGGTGTGCATGCCGCTGCCGGGGTGGGTCGTGAACGGCTTGGGCATGAAGCTGGCCCAGACGCCCTGGCTCAGCGCGACCTCGCGGACGACGGTGCGGAAGGTCATGATGTTGTCGGCGGTCGAGAGCGCGTCGGCGTACCGGAGGTCGATCTCCTGCTGGCCGGGCCCGCCCTCGTGGTGGCTGAACTCCACCGAGATCCCCATCGACTCCAGCATCGTGATCGCCTCGCGGCGGAAGTCGCTGCCCATCGACTGGGCGGTGTGGTCGAAGAAGCCGCTGCGGTCGACGGGGATGGGCTCGACCCCCGGCTCGGGGGTGTTCTTGAACAGGTAGAACTCGATCTCGGGGTGGGTGTAGTAGGTGAAGCCCTTGTCGGCGGCCACCGCCAGGTTGCGCTTGAGGACGTAACGCGGGTCGGCGTAGGACGGCGAGCCGTCCGGCATCACGATGTCGCAGAACATCCGCGCGGTGGCCGGGCCCTCGCCGCGCCACGGCAGGATCTGGAACGTCGACGGGTCGGGCTTGGCCAGCATGTCGGCCTCGTAGACGCGGGCGAACCCCTCGATCGCCGAGCCGTCGAAGCCGATGCCCTCGTCGAAGGCGCCCTCCAGCTCGGCCGGCGCGACCGCGACCGACTTCAGCGAGCCCAGGACGTCGGTGAACCACAGTCGCACGAAGCGCACGTCGCGCTCCTCGAGCGCCCGCAGCACGAAGTCTTCCTGCTTGCCCATGGGCCCACTATGTCGCAGGCGTGTTTCGGCGAGGTTGCCAACCCGCGGCCGTTCGCCGAGGCCGCCCCGGCCCGTGGACGCTCGGTGACCCCCGGACCCGATCCGGTGTTACGTTCGCCGGACCGTCAAGCCCCACCTCGGACCCGCTCACACGGGAGGGATGCTGACCATGCACGGCAACGACCCCCAGGGGCCCACGCCCCCGGACGACTTCCTGCTGCGACACCTGGCGCAGCAGACCCGGGAACGCGCCGGGTCCTCCCCGGCCCCGGGCTCGGACGCCCTGGGCGCCGCCGGCGACCTCCTCGACGCGCTCCGGGGAGCGGTCGACGACCTCGGCCCCGCGCTGCTCGCCGCCAGCCACGACCTCTCGGCCCACCCGGAGGTCTCCTTCGAGGAGCACCGCTCGGCAGCAGCGTTGGCCGACGTGGTGGAGTCGCACGGCGTCGAGGTGGTCCGGGGCGCCCACGGCCTCGACACCGCGCTGCGGGCCGAGGTGGGCGACGCCTCGGGGCCCACGATGGCCGTGCTCTCGGAGTACGACGCCCTGCCCGGGATCGGCCACGGCTGCGGTCACAACGTCATCGCCACGGCCGGTCTCGGGGCGTTCCTGGCCCTGGCCTCGGTGGCCGACCGGCTGCCGGGACGGGTGGTCTGGCTCGGCACCCCGGCCGAGGAGGGTGGGGGCGGCAAGGAGCTGATGGCGCGACAGGGCGCCTTCGACGACGTCGACGCCGCCCTGATGGTCCACCCGTTCACCTTCGACGTCGCCGAGCCGGTGTTCCTCGGGCGTCGGCAGCTGCGGGCGACGTTCACCGGGGTCACGTCGCACGCCTCCGCGCAGCCGTTCATGGGTCGCAACGCCCTCGACGCCGTGCACCTGATGTACGCCGGCGTCGGACTCCACCGCCAGCAGATGCCGCCCACGGACCGGATCCACGGCGTGGTGACCGCCGGCGGCGAACGGCCCAACGTGATCCCCGAGCACGCCGAGATGCTGTTCTACCTGCGCAGTGAGTACGTCGAGAGCCTCGCCGTCCTGAGCGAACGGCTCGCCGACATCGCCCACGGCGCGGCGCTGATGACCGGCTGCGGCGTCGCGCTGGCGTGGGACGAGGCCCCGGCCTACCTCCCGGTCCGGGGCAACGGGCCACTGGCCGCGTCGTGGACCACCCGCTACGGCGAGCGCGGCCGGTCCGTGGTGGCTCCGGACGTGGTACCCCGGATGTTCGCCGGCTCCACCGACTTCGGCAACGTCTCCCACCGCGTGCCGGGCGTCCACGCGATGGTCAGCATCACCGACCAGGACCTCTCGCTGCACACCCGCGCCTTCGCCGACGCCGCCGTCACGCCCGAGGCGGACGCGGTCGTCCTCGACGCGGCGTACGCCATGGCGGCGGTGACCGCCGACTACCTGTCCGACGCCCAGCTCCGCGCCGCCGCGTCGGCCGACTTCGAGGCGGCCGGCGGCGCCGTCGACGTCCCCTCCTACTTCGAGCGCAGGTGAGCGACCATGAGCCAGACCACCACTGCCACCACCCGCACCGACCGGCTGCTCGCCGGCGTCGAGCGCCTCGGCAACAGGTTGCCCGACCCGTTCCTGCTCTTCCTCGGGCTGTTCCTGCTGGTCGGGGTGATCTCGACGGCCCTCGAGCTGGCGGGCACCTCGGTCACGATCCCCGGTACCGACGAGCCCACGGCGGTCCGCGGCCTGTTCACCGGTGAGGGCATGACCTGGTTGACCGTCAACCTCGGCGCCAACTTCATCGGCTTCCCCCCGCTGGTCACCGTGGTGACGATCCTGCTCGCCGTCACGGTCGCCGAGCGCACCGGCATGCTCGGCGCGGCGATCCGGGTCAGCCTGGCCTCGGCCCCGCGCTGGCTGCTCCCCTACGCCGTCGGCATCGTGGGCGTGACCGCCTCGGTCATGGCGGACGCCTCGTTCATCGTCGTCCCGCCGCTCGCGGCGATGGTCTTCAAGGCCGCCGGCCGCCACCCGATCGCCGGGCTGGTGGGTGGTTTCGCCGCCGTCGGGGCCGGCTACTCGACGTCGCTGGTCGTCACGAGCCTCGACGCGCTCTTCGCCGGCATCACGAACGCCGTCACGACCACCCTGCCCGACCCCGGCGCCACCGTCACGCCGATCTCCAACTACTACTTCAACGTGGCCGCGTCGGTCGTCCTCGCGCTGGTGGCCGGCCTGGTCATCGACAGGATCGTGGAGCCGAGGCTCGAGCGCGAGGCGGCCCCGCGCGAGATGGTGGAGAGCGAGGACTTCGTCGCGGGGGACGTCGCGTCGACCTCCGAGGAGGGCATCGCCCCCGCACTGCGCGCGAGCACCACCGACCTCGCACCCGAGCTCGACGCGGCCGAACGCCGCGGGCTGCGGATGGCCGGGCTGGCCTTCCTCGTGCTGGTGGCAGTGATCCTGGTGGCGGTCCTCCCCGGCGGCTCGCCCTGGCGCAACGACGACGGCGGGTTCCTGCCGGAGTCGCCGCTGCTCGACTCGACGGTCTTCATCGTGTTCGCCCTGTTCCTCGGACCCGCCCTGGTCTACGGCTACGTGAGCGGATCGCTGAGGCACTCGGCCGATGTGCCGAAGGTGATGGCGCTCGGCATCAAGGACATGTCGGCGTTCATCGTGCTGGCCTTCATGCTCGGCCAGTTCATCGCCCTCTTCACCTGGTCCAACCTCGGCTCGGCGCTCGCCGTCTCGGGCGCCTCCGGGCTGAAGTCCATCGGCCTGACCGGGTACGCCGCGATCCTCGGGTTCATCGTGCTGGCCTCGGTCCTCAACCTCTTCATCGTCAGCGGCTCCTCCATGTGGACGCTCATGGGCGCGGTCTTCGTCCCGCTGTTCGCCCTGCTCGGGTTCGAGCCGGGCTTCGTCCAGGCGGCCTTCCGCATCGGCGACTCGGCGACCCAGGTGATCACCCCGATGAATCCCTACATCTGGATCTTCCTGGTCATGCTGAAGCGTTACGAGCCGGAGGCCGGCCTCGGCACCGTGATCGCGCGGATGCTGCCGTTCGTGGTGCCGTTCTGGGTGGCCTGGGTCGTCGTGCTCTCGGTGTTCTACTTCGGCGGGCTCGACGTCGGCCCCGGGGTCGGCATCCGGATCCCCTGACGCGGGCGGCCGGCGTGCCCTCGTCGCGGTGTCGGGTCAGGCAGCCGGACGGCGGAGCTCGGCGCGCCAGAGCGGGCCGTCGAGCTCCTCGAGCCCGACGAGGTCGAGGCCGTTGCGGGCCAGCGCCTGCATCGTCTCCCGCGGGAGCGGGAACGGCGGGCCGTGGTCGAGCGCGCGGGTGCCGTCGGCGCGGAGCTGGACCGAGAGCAGCCTCCCGCCGGGCGCGACCAGCCCGGGGAGCGCGGCCAGCATGTTGCCGCGCGGTGGGTCGGGTACCGACTGCAGCGTGAACACGTCGACGACGAGGTCGTACGTCGCCGCCCACTCCACCGGGAGGTCGAGCAGGTCGGCCACCACGAACTCGGCTCCGCTCGCGCCGTGGCGACGTCGCGCCTCCGCGACCGCGGTCGGCGCGAGGTCGAAGCCGACCGTGCCGAAACCCAGCCCGGCGAGGTGAGCCGCGTCCGCGCCGAGCCCACAGCCGACCACGAGCGCGCGGCGGCCGGTGCCGTCGAGCCCCTCGGCCCACTCCTGCAGCGTCGGGTGCGCGGCCTCCCGCGACCACGGCATGTCGACCTCGCCGGCCACTCCCTCGGCGTACAGGCGGTCGAACCACGCCGTCGGCTCACCACCGCTGATGGCCACGCTCGCGAGCTCGTCGGCGCGCGGGGGCCAGTCGCGGCTCACGGGACGTCGCGCTCGATCTCGGCGAGCCAGGCGGCCGGGCTCGCGTCGGAGGGCATCCGCCAGTCGCCGCGCGGGCTCATTGCTCCGCCGGCGCTCACCTTCGGGCCGTTGGGCAGCGCCGAGCGCTTGAACTGGCTGGCGAAGAACCGCTGCACGAACACCACGAGCCAGTGCCGGATCGTCGCCAGGTCGTACGTCGGCCGGGCACCGTCGGGGAAGCCCGGCGGCCACTCGCCGACCGTCGCATCACCCCACGCGTGATGGGCCAGGAAGGCGATCCGCCGGGGGCGCATCCCGAGCCGCAGCACGTGGTGGAGCGTGAAGTCCTGGAGCGCGTAGGGGCCGACCGACTCCTCGGTGGCCTGGCTGCCGCCCGGGACCAGCTCGGGGGTGATCTCCTGGCCGAGGATCTCCCGCAGCACGTCGGCGGTGTCGGGGCCTACCTCTCCCGAGTCGGCCACCCACCGGATCAGGTGCTGGACCAGGGTCTTCGGGACGCCGGCGTTGACGCCGTAGTGGGACATCTGGTCGCCGACGCCGTAGGTGCACCAGCCGAGCGCGAGCTCGGAGAGGTCGCCGGTGCCGAGCACGATGCCGCGTCGGTGGTTGGCCAGCCGGAACAGGTAGTCGGTGCGCAGCCCGGCCTGGACGTTCTCGAAGGTGACGTCGTAGACCTCCTCGCCGTCGGCGAAGGGGTGGTCGATGTCGGCCAGCACCTGCCGCGCGGCCGCGGTGATGTCGAGCTCCTCGAAGCTCACCCCCAGGCTCTTGGCCAGCCGGGTGGCCAGCGACTTCGTCTCCTCGCCGGTCGCGAAGCCGGGCATCGTGAAGGCGTGGACGTCCTCGCGCGGGCGGCCCAGCCGGTCCATGGCGCGGGCGGCGACCAGCAGCGCGTGCGTGGAGTCGAGCCCGCCGCTCACGCCGATCACGACCTTCGGCTGGCCGATGCTCTGCAGCCGCTGCTCGAGCCCGGAGACCTGGATGTTGTAGGCCTCGTAGCAGTCGAGCGCGAGCCGCTCGGCGTCGTCGGGCACGAACGGGAACCGGTCGACCTTGCGCCGCAGCCCGACGTCGCCGGCCGGGACGCCGAGCGCGAAGGGCACGCTCCGCAGCTCGCGGGCGGCCGAGCCGCGGCGGTTGTCGTCGAAGGTCCCCTGGCGCAGCCGCTCCTGCCGGATCCGGTCGAGGTCGACGTCGACCACCGAGCGCCGCGGCCCGTCGGGGAACCGCTCCCCCTCGGCCAGCAGGTCGCCGCACTCGTAGACCATCGTCTGGCCGTCCCACGACAGGTCGGTCGTCGACTCGCCCTGGCCCGCGGCCGCATAGACGTACGCCGCCAGGCAGCGCGCGCTGGCCGAGCGGACCAGCAGCCGGCGGTCCTCGGCGCGGGCGACCGTGATCGGGCTGCCCGAGAGGTTGGCGAGGACCGTCGCGCCCGCGAGCGCGGCTTCGGCGCTCGGCGGCACCGGCACCCACATGTCCTCGCAGACCTCGACGTGGAGCACCAGCCCCGGGACGTCGGTGGCGGTGAAGAGCAGGTCGGGCCCGAGCGGGACCTCGGCGCCGAGCAGGGTCGTCGTGGCGCCGCGCCGGTCGTCGCCGGGGGCGAACCAGCGCCGCTCGTAGAACTCGCGGTAGGTCGGCAGGTAGGACTTCGGCGCGACCCCGAGCACCCGGCCGCCGTGGACGACCACGGCGCAGTTGAGGACGCGGGTGCCCACGACCAGCGGGGCGCCGACGACGAGGACGGGGGCGAGGTCGGCGGAGGCGGCCACGACGTCGGCCAGCCCGGCGAGCACCCCGTCAAGGAGGGTGTCCTGCAGGAACAGGTCGTCGACGGCGTACCCGCTCAGCGCGAGCTCGGGGAAGACCGCTACCGCAACCGCGTCGTCGTGGCACGCCCGCGCCTGCTCCACGATCGTGCGCGCGTTGGCGGCCGGGTCGGCCACCGCGACCGGCACCGTGCAGGCGGCGACCCGGGCGAAGCCCTGGTCGTAGGCCGAGAAGAAGTCCACGTGGCGAGTCTAGGGCGGACCCCGCCCGGTCCTCACCGAACGGACCACGCCCGATGGCCCGTTCGGGCAGGCGCTCCCCGCCGGGCGGTCACGGTTGGTCTCCGGACGACAACACCCGGGCGGGAACCGCTCACGCCGGGCGCGAGAACCTGATAGACCGGTGAGCACGACGCCGGAACCCTCCCTCCCTCCCCGCCGTCGCGAAAGGCAGTCCTGTGCGCGAAGAGCCCCTGCACGTCTCCGACGACGATGTGCACCGTCTCCTGTGGGCCCACTGGCTCCCGGACGTGGAACGGGTGAGCCACCTGCCGGTCGGCTTCGGCGCGTGGCACTGGCAGGCCTGGGTCGGCGAGACCCCGACGCTCTTCGTGACCCTGGACCGGCTCGGCGAGCGGCACACCGACAAGACCCTCGAGGGCGCCTACGGCGCCGCCGCCCAGCTCGCCTCGCGGGGCCTGTCGTTCGTGCTGCCCAACCGCCGTACGCTCCTGGGCCGCTGCACCGTCCCGCTCGGCGAGGACCGGCTCAGCGTGACCCCGTGGCACGAGGGCACCAGCGGCGACGGGTCCTTCGACGACGACTACCGCGCCGCCGAGACGGCCGCGATGCTCACCCGGCTGCACAGCGAGACCCCACCGCCCTCGCTGCCGCGCTGGCGGCCGCTGGTTCACCCGCAGTTCGCGTTCCGGCTCGAGAACCGCACGGCGCGGCCGTGGGAGTCCGGACCGTTCGCGGAGTACGCCCGCAGCGCGCTGCGCGAGCGTCTCCCCCAGATCCGGGAGTGGACCTCGGCCTACCTCGCGCTGGCCGCCCGCACCGACGAGTCGACCTGGGTGCCGACCCACGGGGAGCCCCACACCCGCAACCAGCTCGTGACCGACTCCGGGACCTTCCTGGTCGACTGGGAGTCGGCGCGGCTCGCGCCGCGCGAGCGCGACCTGGCGGTGCTCGTCGAGCACGGCTACGGCCACCTGGTCGAGGCCGATCCCGCCATGCTCGAGATGTTCGACCTCGAGTGGCGGCTCGACGAGATCTCCCAGTACGCCGCGTGGTTCGAGGCTCCGCACGCCGGCACCGAGAGCGACGAGGTCGCGCTGGCGGGTCTGCACCACGAGCTGCGGCGTGGGGCACGCGACACCTCGCTCCGGCGCTGACGGCGGCCCTCCCGCACCAGCCTTGCCGGGTGAGTGAGGAGCAGCGCGGTTCACGATGCTCACCGCCTACGAGCAGTACGCCGCCGCGACCTTCGACCAGGCCGGCATCGAGGTGCTGCTGGTCGGCGACAGCGCGAGCACCAACGTCTACGGCCACGAGACGACGCTCCCGGTGACGGTCGAGGAGCTGCTCCCTTCACCCCGCGCCTGCCGTTCGGCTCCTACCAGGCCTCGCCGGAGCAGGCCTTCCTCACCGCCGCGCGGTTCCTCAAGGAGGGTGAGGCGCACGCGGTCAAGGGACGGGGCGCGGAGGCCCAGCGGCTGCTCGACGACGCCCACGCCGACGACGTCCGCGCCGACACCTTCCCCGGCCCCGACCACACCTTCTGACGCCGCTCGGCGCCTGCACAGGGTCCCGGGACGGGGTTACCGTGGGGCATGCGCACGCCCCCCGCCCGCCGCCACCTGGTCCGCGCCGCGGCCCTCGCCCTTCCCCTGGCCCTGCTCGCGCCGGCCACCCCCGGTGGTCCCGCTGCCGGTACGCCGGGCGCGACCGCGTCGGCGGCCTCCCCGTCGGCCCGGGCCGATGCCCCGCGTGCCCGGATCCCCCGGCTCCGGGTCACGACCGAGGTCAGCGGGCGCGACGACATCTGGGACGTCCAGGTGCTGCCCGGGGGCACCCGGCTGATGACCGAGCGCGACCAGCGGCGGCTGTCGACGTACGTCGACGGCGTGATCACGCCCACCGACTTCCCGCGCCGCCGGGTGTGGGCCGCCGGCGAGACCGGCCTGATGGGGCTGGCGGTCGACCCGAACTTCGCGGACAACCGCCGGTTCTACACCTGCTCGGGCTGGCACAAGCGGCCCGGCCACGACGTCCGGGTCAACGCGTGGCGGCTCGGGGTCGACGGCACCCACGTGCGGCTGCTCGGCCCTCTCGTCACCGGGTTCCCGACGACCAGCGGCCGTCACGGCGGCTGCCGGCTGCTGATCGCGCACAACGGCGCGCTGCTGGTCGGCACCGGCGACGCCGCCCACGGCACGAACCCGCGCAACCTCCACTCCCTCGGCGGCAAGACGCTGCGGCTCCAGCGGTTCTCGGGCAAGCCGTGGCCGACCAACCCCTTCCGGCACGCACGCAACCACCACGAGCGCTACGTCTTCACCTACGGCCACCGCAACGTGCAGGGCCTGGCCCAACGGCCCGACGGCTCGCTCTGGTCGGTCGAGCACGGCCCCGACCGCAACGACGAGGTCAACCTGCTGCGCGGCGGCGGTGACTACGGCTGGAACCCGGTGCCGCTCCCCTACAACGAGAGCGTGCCGATGACCGACCGCTCGCTGCCGGGGCCGCAGCGCTCGGCCCGCTGGCGCTCCGGCTTCCCGACGCTGGCGACGAGCGGCGCCGCCTGGGTCCGCGGGCGGGAGTGGGGTCGGCTCCAGGGCACGCTGGCGGTCGCGTCCCTGAAGGGCAGCCGGGTGACGTTCATGAAGTTCGACCACCGCGGTCGCCTGCAGTGGACCCGGTCCCCGCAGGCGCTGCGCCACGGCAACCGGCTGCGCTCGGTCACGCTGACCCCGGGCCGCGCGCTGCTGGTCACGACCAGCAACAGCGACGGCGACGACAAGGTGCTGCGGGTGACGCCGCGCGGGTGAGGCGGCCGGGCCGCTCAGGCCTGCCAGTCGAAGACGGCCGCACCCCCGGCCACGGTCGCGAACCACAGCAGCACCAGCGCCAGCGGCAGCCACGGCACCCAGGTCGGGTGGTCGGACCACCACGCGACGGCCACGAGCAGTGCCACGACCCACACCACCCCCAGCAGCGCGACCACCCACCACGGGGCCACCAGCACGCCGGCGAGGATCAGGAACAGCACGCACGCCATGCCGATCATGCCCACGAAGGGCCACGGCGAGACGCGCGACCGCTCCGGCGGGCCGGGGATCCCGCTCACGCCGTCCTCAGTCCTCGAGGTCGTCGTTCCACTTCGGGTCGTTGTCCCACTCCTCGTTGCGCTCCTCGGCCTTCTCGAGCGCCCGCTCGGCCTCCGCACGGCTCGCGTAGGGCCCGAGCCGGTCGATCGGCGGGCACAGATCGGGAGGCGTCTCGACCGTGTGGTGCCTGACGCAGAACCAGTAGTCCGTCGCGCTGTCACTCATGCCACGGAAACTACACTCGCCCGATGACCGTCGCAGCCGCCGTCGCCCCCGGCACCGTGTCGCCCCGGCGCCCGGTGCCCGACGCGATCGTCCGTCCCGAGTACGTCGACCGCCCCGGGCCCGAGCGGTTCACCGGCAGCGAGGTCAAGGACGCCGGGACCATCGAGCGGATGCGGGTCGCCTGCCGCCTGGCCGCGCAGGCCCGCGAGCTGGTCGGGTCCCACGTCGTCCCCGGCGTCACGACCGACGAGCTCGACCGGATCGGCCACGAGTTCCTCTGCGACCACGGCGCCTACCCCTCCACGCTGGGCTACCGGGGCTTCCCCAAGAGCCTGTGCAGCAGCGTCAACGAGGTGGTCTGCCACGGCATCCCCGACGACCGCGTGGTCGAGGACGGCGACATCGTCAACATCGACATCACCGCCTACCTCGACGGCGTCCACGGCGACACCAACGCCACCTTCCTGGCCGGTGAGGTCGACGAGGAGACGCGGGCCCTGGTCCAGCGGACCCACGAGGCGCTGGAGCGTGGCATCAGGTCGGTCCGGGCCGGGCGGCAGGTCAACGTCATCGGGCGGGTCATCGAGAGCTATGCCCGCCGGTACGGCTACGGCGTGGTCCGGGAGTTCACCGGCCACGGCATCGGTACGGCGTTCCACTCCGGCCTGATCATCCCCCACTACGACGAGCCGCGCTTCGACGACGTCATCGAGGTCGGGATGACCTTCACCATCGAGCCGATGCTCAACCTCGGCACCCACGAGTGGGAGATGTGGGACGACGGCTGGACGATCGTGACCCGCGACCGCCGGCGGAGCGCCCAGTTCGAGCACACGCTGCTCGTGACCCCGGCCGGCGCCGAGGTGCTGACCCACCCGTGACCCACTAGACTGGGCACGCGAACGGGCCGGCCGGGCGACCGCGTCACGCTCCCCAGTGTCATCGGGGAGGGTGCCGAGGAAGGTCCGGGCTCCACAGGGCGAGGTGGTGGGTAACACCCACCCGGGGCAACCCGCGGGACAGTGCCACAGAGAACAGACCGCCTCCTCCGCTGCTGGTCAGAGGAGGAGGTAAGGGTGAAACGGCGGTGCAAGAGACCACCAGCGGTCCGGGCGACCGGACCGGCTCGGCAAACCCCACCTGGAGCAAGGTCAAGAAGTCCAGCTTGCTGGACGCGCGTGCGTCCGAGGGCGGCCCGCCCGAGCACGCGGGTAGACCGCTGGAGGCGGCCGGCAACGGTCGTCCTAGATGGATGGTCGCCCCCGCCGTACGGCGGGACAGGACCCGGCCTACAGGCCGGCCCGTTCGCCCTCCGAGGGGATCAGCAGGTCTGGTTCCAGGGGCTCGAGGACAGCGCGCCTCCGGCACGCACCTGCTTGCCGATGTCGAGCGGGTAGGCCCGCATCCAGTCGTAGTAGACCTGCGTGATGTTGCGGGGACCCTGGCCCTCGTTGCCGGTGCTGAGCCGCAGCGTCATGGGACCCGTCGGGACGGCGGCCGCTCCGACGGTGCCGATCGGCTGGCCCTCCTCGAACCACGTGAGGTGGTCGCCGGCGACCTCGACGGCGAAGGCGTGGTTGTCGTTGTCGAGGTTGCCCACGTCGACGCGCTTGCTCCACTCGGTGCCGTTCCTGCGGGCGCCGATCCGGACCCTGTCGTCCGAGGGTGAGTACTCCGCGAGGGTGATGGTGTTGGCACCGCAGTCGTAGTCGGCCGGGTCGGCCGGGACCAGCTCGATCCGGGTGACGTCGTCGGCGAGGTCGCGGTCGACCGAGCGTGCCCGGATCCGGACCTCCCAGCGCCGGAGCCGCCCGGGGTTGTCCTCCAGCGTCGCCATGGTGGCGCCGCGCGCGACCTCCTTGCGCCGTTCGGCGCGGGCGCTCTGGATCATCAGCTGCCCGTTGATCGGGCCGACCCGGCCGGTGCCGTCGGTGGTCTCGAGCCAGGAGCCGTAGTCCTTGAAGCCGCGGTGGGGCGGGGTGTCGAGGGACTCGCCGTAGGCCCAGCCGAAGTCGAAGTCGGCCCGCCAGCCGTAGCGCTCGCCGGCGGAGTCCGACCCGGCCTCGCCGCCCTTGCGGGCGGAGGACGAGGAGGCCGTGGGCCCGGAGGACACGACGTCGGAGCGGGCGGCCGCGGCCTGGCTCCCGACCTCGACGGTCAGCGGGAAGGAGGGGTACCACCCGACCTTGTCGCCACCCTCCCTCCAGTCCTCCTGGCGGACCCGCAGCACCGTGTCCTCGGTGATGCCCGCGGGCACGTGGATGGTGCCCTGGCCGTTGTTGTTGGTCTGCGAGGTGGCGCCCGCGAGCGGGAGCCAGGTGCTGGAGTAGCCCAGGACGGGCGTCTGCACCAGCCGCTGGAGCGTCAGCGTCCGGCCGGGGAAGACCGGCGAGGCCAGCACGTCGGAGCCCGCCGGCTCGGCGGTGGTGTCGACGCCGACGGAGAACGCCTCCCCGGGCGCGACCACGGAGGGCGCGGTGATCTCGAGGTCCTGGGCGCGTGAGTTGAACAGCCGCTCCGGCGTCTTGTAGCCACCCTTGGCCACCACCCGGATCGACTTGTTGCGCATGGAGGGCGCGAGGTACGTGAAGTCGAAGTCTCCCGCGCGGTTCGTCCTGCTCTTGAAGCCGTCGACCGTGCTCCAGTCGTCGCCGGGTCGGTTCATGTGCTGCTGCAGCCGGACCACGCGCTCGCCGCGGGCGCCGATGTTGCCGGTGAACCGCAGCTGCATGCCGCCGACGAAGACGTGCGGCGAGTAGTCCATGGAGGCGCCGACCCGGCGGGCCTCACCCGCCCACGGACGGTCGGCACCGGACGCCGAGGCGGACGTCGCGGTGGTGCCGAGCGCGGGCACGACGAGGGCGAGGGTGGTCAAGCACAGCGCAGCGCGGGTCCGAGAGAGGGGCATCGGGGCGATCCGTCCTGGTCGAAGGGTGCCCCGAGGGTAAGCGACGTGGTCTGGTCCTGTCCGCCGTTCAGGATCAACAGGACGTCAACAAAGTCACAGCGCGAAACGGACCTTCCGGGTCGGTACGTCGGCCTCGACCAGCTCGACGGTGACGTCCTCCCCCACCGGCAGGTCGTGCTCGGCGACCACCGGCGCCTCGACCGCGGGCTCGGGGACGCTGACCGTACCCCGGTGCGGGTCGTCGTCGTCGGCGTCGACGATGACGCCCCCGAACCGCTCACCCACCCGGTCACGGAGCAGGGCCGCCTCGACCAGGTCGAGCACCGCGCGATCGTAGCGCCGGGAGAGCTGCCCCGAGCGCTGGAGCACGGCCGGCAGGTCGGGCAGCCGCTCGGTCACCCACCCGGGCACCTCCTCGCCGGCGCAGAGCGCGAGGCAGACCTCGCCGGCGTAGCGGTCGCCGAGGCGCCGCAGCGGTGCCGTCACGTGGGCGTACTCGGAGGCCAGGGCCGAGTGCTGCGGGTCGGCCGGCACCTCGCCGTCGAAGGCGACGTACCCGCTCCCGCGCAGCAGCCGGGTGCAGGCCATGACCATCGCGGCGTGGCTGGGCTGCTCGGGGTCCAGGGTGCGGATGAAGTCGGGGTAGAGCTGCTCGGCCGGCCACTCGATGCCGAGCGCTCGGGCGGTGCGGTGGAGCCGCCGGACGTCGCGCGGGTCGGCCGGCGGCAGGGTGCGGAGCAGGCCGACCCGGGCGTAGACCATCAGCGACGCCGCGGCGAAGCCGGTGAGCAGCGAGACCTGGGCGTTCCACTGCTCGACCGGCAACATCGACCGGAACTCCAGGTCGACCTCGTCCCCGTCGAGCTCGACCTGCTGCTCGGGCAGCGGCAGCGACACCCCGCCGCGGGCGGCCTCGCGCTCGAGCCGCAGCTCGCCGAGCTCGCGCAGCAGCTGCAGGGACTCGGGGGCGGAGCCGTCGTCGATCTGCCGCTGCGCGGTCTCGTAGTCGAGCTGGCGGCGCGACCGGACGCGAGCCCGGACGACGCCGACGTCGACGCCCTCACCGGTCTCGTCGCAGTGGATCGTCCACAGCAGGGCCGGCCGTTCCTGGTCGGGCAGCAGCGAGGCGGCCTCCTCCGAGAGGGCCGTGGGGTGGAGCGGCACCGTGGCGTCGGCGCCGTACAGCGTCTCGCCGCGACGGTGTGCCTCCTCGTCGACCGGGTCGCCCGGGCTGACGAAGGCGGCCACGTCGGCGATGGCGTAGTGGACGACGTAGCCGTCCCCGTCGCGCTCGAGGTGGAGCGCCTGGTCGAGGTCGCGGGCCGAGGGCGGGTCGATCGTGACCAGCTCGAGGTCGGTGCGGTCGAGGTCGGGCATCCGGGGCGCCACGGCCGCCGCGCGGGCGGCCTGCTCGACCTGGTCCGGGAACTCCGCGGTGACCTCGAGCTCGGCCTGGATCTGGGCAATCCCGCGGTGCAGCTCCCCGGCGATCCCCTCGTCACTCGTGTCACCGGTGCGGGACCGGAGCCTGACCACTCGACTGCTCGCCATGTGCCGACCCTAGCCGGGCGCGACGGCGCGTCCAGACCACTCCCCGCGACGTCGCGACGGCGCGTCGGGACCCGGGCCCTAGCCTTGGTCCGGTGCTGATCCTGCTGCCTCCGAGCGAGGGCAAGACCGCCCCGCGGCGGGGTGCCCCGCTCGACCTGGGCGCGCTGTCCCACCCCTCCCTCACTCCCGTACGTCGACGGGTGATCGACGCGCTGCAGGCGGCGAGCGGCCGCGACGACGCGGCGGTGCTGCTCGGTCTGGGGGCGACGCAGGCCGACCTGGTCGAGCGCAACCGGACCCTGCTCACCGCGCCGGCCGCCCGGGCCGACCGGGTCTACACCGGGGTGCTCTACGACGCGCTCGGCCCGGCGACCCTCTCCTCCGCGGCCCGGCGCCGGGCCGCGGCCCGGGTCGCCGTGACGTCCTCGGTCTTCGGGCTGGTGCGGCCGACCGACCGGATCCCCGCCTACCGGCTCTCCGGCGACACCACGCTGCCGGGGATGGGTGTCGTCGCGGCCGCCTGGCGACCGGTCCTCGGCGAGGCGATCGGGCAGGCGCTGGGTCGCGGGCTGCTGGTCGACCTGCGCTCGGGCACCTACGCGGCGTTCTGGCGGCCGCCCTCGGCGCTCGCCCGGCGGGTGGCGACGGTGCGGGTGCTGCACGAGGCCGGCGGCGTCCGGAAGGTGGTCAGCCACGTCAACAAGGCGACCAAGGGCCGACTGGTGCGGGCCCTGCTCGAGGACGGCCGCGACCCGAGGACACCGGCGGCGCTCGCCGACACCTGGCGCGACCTCGGCTGGAAGGTCGAGGAGGACGGCAGCCGCCTCGACGTGGTGGTCGCGGAGGTCTGAGACCTCACCAGCGGGGGTGGTCCCAGCGCCAGGCCCGGTCGGGCGGCAGGGCGTTGAGCAGGCGGACCGAGGACCACGGCCCGCGCCCGTCGACGACCGGCCAGTGGGCCACGATGCTCACGGAGGCGGGCGCCAGCTCCATGCGGTACATCGACGTGGGCTCGACCCCGACCGCGTCGGCCAGCATCGTCTTGATCGGGGTGACGTGGCTGACCACGACGACGGTGCGGCCCCGGTGCTCCTCGATGCAGCGGTCACGGGCCGCCAGCACCCGCTCCCGGACGGTCCGCAGCGACTCGCCGCTCCCGCCGGGGACGACGTCGAGGGCGCCGATCCACGCCTCGAGATCGGCGCCGTGCTGCTCGCGGACCTCCTCGAAGCTGAGCCCGTCCCAGGCGCCGAAGTCCATCTCGGCGAAGCCGGGTTCCTCGACCGGCTCCCGGCCGAGGGTCTCGGCGAGGATGGCCGCCGACTCGCGGGTGCGGCGTACGGGTGAGGTCAGGAAGCCGTCGACCCGCTCGGCGAGCGGACCCAGCCAGGCCCCGACCGACCGGACCTGGTCGCGGCCCTCCTCCGACAGTGCGGGGTCCGAGCCGCCGAGCCCGCCGGAGAACCGGCGGCCGGTGGTGTGGTCGGTGACCCCGTGCCGGACCAGCACCAGCGTGGTGGGGTCTGCGGTCACAGCCCGCTCTCGGAGGTCCGGACCAGGATCCGTTGGCACTCCTCGCACCGGAGCACCTCGTCGGTGGCCGCCCCACGGATCCGGCTCAGCTCGGCCGGGTCGAGCGAGAGCCGGCACCCGCCGCACTCGCGGGCCCGCAGCGCCGCCGCGCCGACCCCGCCCTTCTGCTCGCGCAGCCGGTCGTAGAGCGCCAGCAGGTCCTCGGGCATCCCGGCGACCGCGGGGGCACGGGAGGCCGCCACCTCGGCGAGCTCGGCGTCGAGGGCGGCCGCCTTCTCGTCGCGGGCGGCGGTGAGCGCGGCGAGCCGTTGGTCGGCGTCGACCACCTGCTCCGACAGCGTCGCGTGGGCGCGCTGCGCCTCCTCCAGCTGCTCCATCACCTCGAGCTCCTGGTCCTCGAGCGTGCCGATCCGGCGCTCCAGCGACTGCAGCTCGTGCTGCATCCGCTGCAGGTCCTTGGGGTTGCTGACCAGTCCCTGGTCCATCCGGTCGCGGTCGCGGGTACGTCGGGTCCTGACCTGCTCGACGTCGGCGTCGACCTTGGACTGCTCGGCCGTCAGGTCCTCGACCAGGATCGCGGCGTCGCGGGCCTGGTCGTCGAGGTCGGCGCGCTCGGCCGTGAGCCGCCGGATCTCCGCGTGCTCCGGGAGGTGGGCCAGCTGGTGGCGCAGCTGGTCGGCACGGGCGTCGAGCTCCTGGACGTCGAGCAGCGTGAGCTGCGCGAAAGGATCGGCTTTCAGGGTGTGGCTCCTCGGACTCAGGTGCGGAACTGCCAGGGATCGGTGACCAACGTGCTCACCCGGATCTCCACCGTATCTCCCAGCGCCGCGGCCAGTGCCTCCCGGAGCACCGGCAACCAGGTCCACTCCGCCGCCCAGTGGGCGACGTCGACCAGCGCGGGCCCGTCGTGCTCGCGGAACTCCGAGGCGGGGTGGTGGCGCAGGTCGCTGGTCACGTAGACGTCGGCGTCGGTGGCGCGGACGGCGTCGAGCAGGAAGTCGCCGGCCCCGCCGCACAGCGCCACGCGACGTACGACGCGGTCGGGATCGCCCGCGACGCGCACGCCCTGCGTGGTGCCGGGGAGCGCGGCCGCGACCCGCTCCGCGAACGCGTGCAGCGTCATCGGCTCGACGTCGCCGATCCGGCCGGTGCCGGTGGTCGACCCGCGCGGGTCGGCGAGCTCGAGGACGTCGTAGGCGGGCTCCTCGTAGGGATGAGCGGCCAGCAGGGCGGCCACCACGTCGTGCCGGCGGCTCCGCGGCGCGAGGACCTCGATCCGCTGCTCCTCGACGACCTCGGCCCGGCCGACCTCGCCGATCGCCGGCGCGGCGCCGGCCAGCGGGCGGAACCGGCCCTCTCCCGTGCTCGAGAACGACGCCTGGTCGTAGTCGCCGATCCGGCCGGCCCCGGCGTCGGCCAACGCCGCCCGCAGCCGGTCGGCGTGGGCGCCGGGGACGAACACCACGACCTTGTCGCGCGGCTCACCGGCCGCCGCGACCAGCGGCGAGAGCCCGGTGAGGCCGAGCGCGTGGCCCATCGCCTCGGACACCCCGCCGGCGGCCTGGTCGGCGTTGGTGTGGGCGGTGAGCAGCGCGCAGCCGGCGCGGGTGAGCGTGTGGAGCGTGCGCCCCTTGGGGGTGGTCGTCGCGACGCCGTGGACGCCCTTGAGGAAGAGCGGGTGGTGGGTGACCAGCAGGTCGGCGTCCCACTCGGCCGCCTCGCCGGCGACGGCCGGCGCGGGGTCGACGGCGAGCAGCACCCGGCTGACCCGGTCGGCCGCCGGGTCGCCGGAGACCAGGCCGACGGCGTCCCAGTCGTCGGCGGTCGCGGGCGGGTACCACCCGTGGATCAGGTCGACGACGTCGCCCAGGCTCGGCATGGCCGAGAGGCTACCGGCGCAGACCTCGTGCGCGAGCCGTGCGCCTCACGGGGGCCCACCCCGTCAGTTGACCTGGCGGTCGTACCCCTTCCAGTACTCCTCGCGCAGCTTGAACTTCTGCAGCTTGCCGGTGGCGGTACGGGCCAGCTCGTCGCGGAACTCCACGGACGTGGGCGCCTTGTAGCCGGCGGCCTTGTCCTTGCACCACGCGATCAGGTCGGCCTCGCTGGCCTCCTGGCCCTCGGCCAGCACGACCAGGGCCTTGATCGTCTCGCCCCACTTCTCGCTCGGGACGCCGATCACCGCGACCTCGGCCACGGCCGGGTGGGAGAAGAGCACGTCCTCGACCTCGATCGAGGAGACGTTCTCGCCGCCGGTGATGATCACGTCCTTCTTCCGGTCCTGGATCGTGACGTAGCCGTCGTCGCCGATCACCGCCCCGTCACCGGTGTGGAACCAGCCGCCCGCCAGGCACCGCTCCGACTCCTCCGGCTGGTCCCAGTAGCCCTCGAGCACGACGTTGGAGCGCGCCAGCAGCTCGCCGGTGCCGCCCTCCTCGGCCTCGTCGGTCCTCAGCCGTACGCCGAGCGCCGGCGCGCCGGCCCGCACCAGCCGGTTCGCGCGCTCCTCGGCGGACAGGTCGTCCCACTCCTGGCGGGTCCGGTTGATGGTGAGCAGCGGTGAGGTCTCGGTGAGGCCGTAGATCTGGACGAACTCCCAGCCGAGCTCCTCCTCGACCCGCACGACGGTCTTGGTCGGCGGCGGGGCGCCGGCCATGATGATCCGCACCCGGTCGCGGCCGGGGATCTCGCCCTCCCAGTCCTGGGCGGCGTCGAGCACGGCGGCGGCCACCGCGGGGGCGGCGGCCATCAGCGTGACGCCGTACTTCTCGACGCGACGAAGGATCTCGGCGCCGTCGACCTTGCGCAGCACGATCTGCGGCACCCCGAGCCCGCACATCGTGAACGGCAGTCCCCAGCCGTTGGCGTGGAACATCGGCAGGGTGTGGAGGTAGACGTCGCGGTCGGACACGCCGGCGTGGAGGCCGAAGGTGACCGCGTTGACCCAGATGTTGCGGTGGGTGATCTGGACGCCCTTGGGCCGGGCGGTGGTGCCGGAGGTGTAGTTGATGCACGCCGTGGCGTTCTCGTCGGCCTCCCACGGCTGCGGCTCGACGTCCTCCGCGGCGTAGAGGTGGTCGTCGTCCCCCAGCACGAAGCGGTGCTCGGCCTCGACCGAGGCCAGGGCCTCGTCGAGCTCGGGGTCGACGTAGAGGACCTTCGCGCCGGAGTGGCCCACGATGTAGCGGACCTCGTCGGGGCGGAGCCGGAAGTTGACCGGCACCAGCACGCGTCCGTATCCGGCGACCCCGAAGAACGCCGCCAGCAACCGTGCGCTGTTGTGGGACACGACCGCCACCCGCTCGCCGACCCCGACGCCGAGCTCGTCGAGCTTGGCCGCCATCCGTCGGGCACGGGCCGCGAGCTCGGCGTAGCTCAGCTCACCGAGGGAGGTCGCGGGCTGGTCCGGCTCGTCGGTCACACCGGTGCGCTCGCCGTAGACGGTGACGGCACGGTCGAGGAAGTCGGACACGCTGAAGGGGACGATCATCGATCCTCCTGAAGGTGGGTGACCCTCGTCACTCTGCCACGACCACGTTGGCCGATCGTTGGGCACCGGCGCAACGCACGCGGCCGGTCCGGGGCCGTCCCCTCTGCGGCCCCGGACCGGGTCTGTCCCCCCGGACGCGTGGGCCGCCACGGGCCCACCGAACACGTTCGGAGCCGTCGGCCGACCGGATGGGTCGGCCGACGGCTCGGCGAACGGTTCAGCGGTGCTCTCAGAGCGACCAGGTCGCCGTGGTCACCTCCCCGCCCACGACCTGCGCGGTCATGGCGACGTCACGGGTGCCCTTGGGTGCCAGGTCCCAGAGCCCCTCCTTCAGGTCCGGGAACACCAGCGACGGCACGACCCCCTGGCCGAGGGGCCGCTCGACGACCGCGACGTGGGGCACGTGGCCCTCCGGAGCGGTGCCCGAGGGGAAGACGTCGATCTCCTCCCCCACCATCGACGCCGGCATGGTGACCACGAGGGCCCCCACGTCGCCGCCGATGTCGAGCATCACGGTGCCCTGCCCGGCGTGCGGGTTCTCGTGGGTGTGCCCGTCAGCGTGCGCCGCGCTCATGACGCCCGCGTCGTACCCGGCTTGGTCTGGTAACCGCCGCCGGGAAGCCCGAGGTAGGGGAAGTGCTGGGTCACCTGGGCGTTGGTGTTGCCGGTGCCGTCGGTGACCTGGCTGGCAGCCCCGTCTGGTTCGTAGGTCTTGTCGACCAGCGGGATCGTCAGGCCGGCGATGGCTCGCAGCTCGATGGTCACCACGTCGTCGTTGATCCGGCGACCGTTGGGGAACCCCGCGGCGTCCCCGGCCACGAGACCCAGGTCGTTCGGGTCGTCCGACGGCGGGATGGCCACGTTGAGCCGCAGCATGTCCGAGGGGCCCGGGCCCGTGTAGTTCTGGAAGCCGTCGACCACGCCCTTGGGGATGCCCGTCAGCAGGATCGCGTGCAGGTCCGCCCGCTTCTTGTCGTAGGCCTCCAGGTGCGGGAAGACGCCCGGGTAGAGGACGGGCAGCAGCTCCTGGAGCTCGGGGTGGTAGACGTACTTCTGGTAGTCCTCGTCCTTCCACGGCGGCTGCGCGTTCCACTCGTCCTTCTCGGCCATCGGGACGATGACCTCGTTGAACAACGGGTTGGCCAGCCGCGAGACCTGCTTCCAGGGGCCGTGGCCCACGTAGCGGCCCTCCTTCTCGTCGAAGATCCGCGACTTACGCCGGCTCGCGCTGGCCCACACGCCGATGGTCGAGCCCGGCTTCAGCGGGTCGCTCGGGTGGTTGTGGTCCTTGGTCAGCTGCCGGATCGGCACCTGCAGCGCGATCGTGTGCACGTTGTAGGACTGCACCGAGTTGATGCCGTCCATGTTCGCGAGCGGGTACGCGTGCGCCTCGTTGAAGGGGCGCAGGCCCCCGAGGTCGAAGACCGAGCCCAGGTCGACGTGGAAGGCGTCGGCCCGCTGCCCCGCGAAGACCTTGCGGCCGCGGCCGATGGAGTGGACGGCCTGGTTGGAGAGCTGCTGGTAGTTCGGGGTGCTCCGCTTGCCGACGTTGACCGGCGGGACGGCCAGGTGGTCGGCGATGACCGTCGAGCGTCCGTTGGCGACCCGGGTGATCGAGTAGTACTGGGGCCGGTTCCAGGTCTCGTCGTCGATGTTCTCGATCGGCCCGGTGTTGTAGAGGAACGTCTTCGGGTTGCGGATCTCGGTACGGAACCGGAACTGGTAGGTGATGTCCGGGTTGCCCGTGCCCTGGTTGTCGACGTGGATCTCGTAGAGGACGTCGTCACCGAACTCGTAGAAGTTCGGCCCGCCGTCCGGCTGCTGGAGCGGGATGAAGTTGGCGATCAGGGTGACGGTCTCGGGTGCGTCCGGGCTGACGAAGGCGTAGGTGTCGGTGCCGTCGGCCACCGGGTCCTTGGCGATCTCCGGTGCTTCGCGGTGGGAGGACATCTCAGCGACCTCCCGCGGCGTTGAGGATGCGGGTGGCGAGGTCGCGGTCGCGCACGACCACCTCACGCTCACCCACGAGCAGGTGGACCTCGGAGGCGTGGTGGTCGGGCACGTAGGCCACCACCGACTCCTGGGCCCGGTCGGCGTGCGGCGCGGCAGCGTGCGCGGCCCCGCCCCCGACCACGGTGCCGGCGACCCCGGCGCCGGAGGCGGCGAGGAACTTCCTTCTGCTGGTCTCGGTCATGGCGGCTTGCCTTCCCTCGTGACGGGCCGGTGTGACCCGCGACACCACGGATTCGGAGCCGAGCACGATCCGGATGGGAGGCAATCTCCAGGTGCGTCGGGACGGGATCGAACCGCCGACCGCTCGGGTGTAAACCGAGTGCTCTACCGCTGAGCTACCGACGCCGGGCTGACCGGCGCGGCACAGACTACGGGAGGCCCGCGCCCCCGCCGAACCTCAGACCATCGCCCGCAGCTGGCGCAGGTGCTCCTCGAGGTCGCGCCCGTCGGGGTTGGCGTTGTGGACCGACCAGCGCACCGTGCCGTCGCGGTCGACGACGTACGACGACCTCCGCGGCGACCCCTTGGTCTCGTCGAAGACCTCGTAGTCCGAGGACACCGCTCCGTGCGGCCAGAAGTCGGACAGCAGCGGGAAGTTGAGGCCCTCCTGGTCGGCGAACGCCCGCAGCGAGTAGACCGGGTCGCACGAGATGGCCAGCACCTCGGTGTCGAAGGTCATGAACTCGTCGAGACGGTCGCGGATGGCGGCCATCTCCCCGGAGCAGACGCCCGAGAAGGCGTAGGGGTAGAAGAGCAGTGCGACCGCCTTGGTCCCCCGGTAGGAGGAGAGCGTGACGTCGGCTCCGAACTGGTCGCGCAACGTGAAGTCCGGCGCGGGGCCACCGAGGGAGAGTCCGGTCATGGTGACCTCATCCTCCCATCAGGATCCGGTGGTCTCCTCGGCGGGCTCGTCCGCGTCGCCGTCGACGTCGTGCTCGGCGAGGTCCTTTTTGAGGACCTTCCCGGTGGCGTTGCGCGGCAGCTCGTCGAGGAAGACGATGTCGCGCGGCACCTTGTAGCGGGCGAGGCTGGCCTTCACGTGGTCGCGCAGGTCGTCCTCGGTGACCGACTCCCCCTCGCGTACGACGACGAACGCGCGTAACCGCTTGCCGTAGTCGTCGTCGTCGACCCCGATCGCGGCGGCCTCGGCGACCGCCTCGTGGCCGACCAGGCAGTCCTCGACCTCCTGCGGGAAGACGTTCTCGCCACCGGAGACGATCATGTCGTCGTCGCGGCCGTCGACGTAGAGCCGGCCGTCGTCGCCGATCCGGCCGACGTCGCCGGTGGACATCAGTCCGTCGATCATGTCCTTGTTGCCGCCGCCGGTGTAGCCCTCGAACAGCATCGAGTTGCCCACGAAGATCCGTCCGGTCTCGCCGTCGGGCACCGGCTGGTCGTCCTCGTCGAAGATCCTCACGACCGTCGCGTGGGGCGGCCGGCCGGCCGACGAGGGCGCCTCGCGCAGGTCCTCCGGGGTGGCCACGCTGGCGTAGGCGACCTCGGTCGAGCCGTAGATGTTGTAGAGGTTGTCGCCGAAGTGGTCCATCCAGCTCACGGCGAGGGTGCCCGGCAGCGCGGACCCCGACGCGGCCACGACGCGCAGGTCGGGCAGGTCGTACTGCTCCAGGGTCTCCTCCGGGAGCGCCAGGATCCGCTGCAGCATCACCGGGATCACGACCAACGACTGGCATCTCTCGTCGCGGGTCGCCGCGAGCGCGTCCTCGGGGTCGAACCTGCGGCGCAGCACCACCGTGGAGCCCAGCAGCATCGCCAGGGCCAGGTGGGCGAAGCCCCAGGTGTGGAAGAGCGGCGCGGCGATGTGGGTGCGCCACCCGTAGCGCAGCGGCAGCCGCGACAGCAGCGCCACCGCCGCGTCGACACCGGCCTCGTTGCGCGGTGCGCCCTTCGGCGTACCGGTGGTGCCGGAGGTCAGGATCACGATCCGCGCGTGCCGCTCGGGAGCCGGCAGGTCGGATCCCTCGTGGTCGGCGATCAACGCCTCGAGCGTCGGCAGGTCGGTCTCGGAGTCGGTCCAGGCGAGCACGCGTTCGGCGACGTCGGCCTTCTCGAGCAGGCCCGTGAACTCCTCGTCGTGCACGACGACCGTCGGCTTCTCCCGCTCCAGCACGTCGACCAGCTGGGGTCCGGCGAAGGCGGTGTTGAGGTAGAGCAGGTCGGCGCCCAGCTTGGAGACCGCGACCGTGGCGTCGAGGAAGCCGCGGTGGTTGCGGCACATCAGCGCCACCGCGTCGCCCTCGGCGACGCCGAGCTCGGCCAGGCCGCGAGCCAGCGCGTTGCTGCGGCGGTGGATCTCGCCGAAGGTGAGCTCGCCCAGCTCGTCGACCAGGCCGACGCGGTCGGGTGAGCGCACCGCGAGGCTGGCGAAGCCGCCGGCGGGCCCGGTCCCCCACTTCACGAGCACCCGGCCGAGGCCGGCGAGCTTGAGCGGGGAGTAGGGGCGGATGATGCCGGAGCGGCCGAGGACACGGAGGCTGGTCGTGACGTCGGAGATGAGGGCCATGGTCCCTGTCGAACGGCTGAAGGGCATCGCGGGTTACGCGGGTGTCCGGGGCGCGACCAGGCGGGTGGCCGACCAGTCCTTGCTGACGGCGACGGTGGTGGTCTGCGAGAGCCCCGCGATCGGTGCCGCCTCGGCGATGTCGGCGGCCTCGACGGCGTTGGGGCGGCCGACCTTCGGGGTGAGCAGCCAGATCACGCCGCCGCCCACCAGGTCGGTCAGCGAGTCGACGAGCCCGTCGACCAGGTCGCCGTCCTCCTCGCGCCACCACAGCACGACGGCGTCGACGACGTTGCCGTAGTCACCGTCGACCATGTCGGCGTCGATGGCGTCCTCGATCGCGATCCGCAGGCCGTCGTCGGTGTCGGAGTCCCAGCCGAGCTCCTGGACCACCATGCCGGTGGAGAGGCCGAGGCGCGCCGCCGGTCCGCTCTGGTCCGTCGGGGTACGCGAGGCATCGCTGCCCGCCGTCGAGCTCACGCCTCCTCCGTCCCGTGCCGTCGGCTCCCGCATGGTGCGGGCGCTCAGGTGGGGAGTAGTCCAGCGGAACAGCGGCGGGTGCGCAACCCGAGGGCCTCCGTGTCCACCGCGGGCGGGCCGCGCTGCAGGCTACCGCTGGGTAGATTTTGCCGGTCTCCCACGCGTGCGACGATGGGACGGTGAGCGACGAGAAGACCGACCGCGGCAGCGAGCGCACGGCGCAGCGCACCCCTGCGGTGATCCACGAGGGCCTCCCCACCCAGCTCCCCGACATCGACCCCGACGAGACCAGCGACTGGCTGGAGTCCTTCGACGGGCTCGTCGAGGAGCGTGGCCGCGAACGCGCCCGCTACGTCATGCTGCGCCTCCTCGAGCGGGCTCGAGAGCGCCAGGTCGGCGTGCCCGCCCTGCGCAGCACCGACTACATCAACACCATCCCGCCCGAGCGCGAGCCGTGGTTCCCCGGCGACCTCGAGGTGGAGCGACGGATCCGCGCCTTCATCCGCTGGAACGCCGCGGTCATGGTGTCCAGCGCCAACCGCAAGGGTCTCGAGGTCGGCGGCCACATCGCGACGTACCAGTCGGCCGCGAGCCTCTACGAGGTCGGCTTCAACCACTTCTTCCGCGGCAAGGACCACCCCGGCGGCGGCGACCAGGTCTACATCCAGGGTCACGGCTCCCCGGGCATCTACGCGCGGGCCTACCTCGAGGGCCGGCTGACCGAGGAGCAGCTCTACCGGTTCCGGCAGGAGGTCCAGCACGGCCCCGGCAACGGCCTGCCCTCCTACCC
Organism: uncultured Actinomycetota bacterium; assembly: GCA_963740885.1. Taxonomy (GTDB): domain Bacteria; phylum Actinomycetota; class Actinomycetes; order Propionibacteriales; family Nocardioidaceae; genus Nocardioides. The sequence goes on along the minus strand of CAVUFP010000002.1, from coordinate 2,785,427 downwards.
CCACCCGCGGCTGATGCCCGACTTCTGGGAGTTCCCGACCGTCTCGATGGGACTGACCGGGATCAACTCGATCTACCAGGCGCGGTTCAACCGCTACCTCCAGAACCGCGGCATCAAGGACACCGCGCAGCAGCGGGTGTGGGCCTTCCTCGGCGACGGCGAGATGGCCGAGCCCGAGTCGCTGGGCGCGATCGGCGTCGCGGCGCGCGAGGAGCTCGACAACCTCACCTGGATCATCAACTGCAACCTGCAGCAGCTCGACGGCCCGGTGCGCGGCAACGGCAAGATCATCCAGGAGCTGGAGTCCCACTTCCGGGGCGCGGGCTGGAACGTCATCAAGGTCGTCTGGGGCGCGGGCTGGGACCCGCTGCTCGCCCACGACGTCGACGGCGTGCTGGTCAACCGGATGAACACCACCCCGGACGGACAGTTCCAGACCTACCACACCGAGTCCGGCGGCTACATCCGCGACCACTTCTTCGGGGGCGACCCGCGGCTGCGCAAGCTCGTCGAGCACATGAGCGACGAGCAGATCGAGAAGCTGCCGCGCGGCGGCCACGACTACCGCAAGGTGTACGCCGCCTTCGACGCGGCCACCAAGCACGTCGGGCAGCCGACCGTGATCCTGGCCCACACCATCAAGGGCTGGACGATCGACGCGCTCGAGAGCAAGAACGCCACCCACCAGATGAAGAAGCTGACCCAGGACGACCTCAAGAAGTTCCGGGACCGCCTCTACCTGCCCATCTCCGACACCGACCTCGAGCGCAGCTACGAGGAGACCGGCGCGGCGCCCTTCTTCCACCCCGGCAAGGACTCCGCCGAGATCGAGTACATGCTCGAGCGACGCGCCGCCCTGGGCGGGTCGCTCCCCCGCCGCGTCGACCGCTCCAGCCCGCTCAAGCTGCCGGGCGACCAGGTCTACGCCGAGCTCAAGCAGGGGTCGGGCAAGAACAAGATCGCGTCCACGATGGCGCTGGTCCGGCTGCTGCGCGACTGGATGAAGGACCCCGAGATCGGGCAGCGGATCGTGCCGATCGCCCCCGACGAGTACCGCACCTTCGGCATGGACTCGATGTTCCCCAGCGCCAAGGTCTACAGCCCGCACGGCCAGCGCTACGAGTCGGTCGACCGCAAGTTGTTGCTGTCCTACAAGGAGTCCGAGCAGGGGCAGCTGCTCCACGAGGGCATCTCCGAGGCGGGCGCGATGGCCTCCGCGACGGCCGCCGGGTCGGCGTACTCCACGCACGGCGAGCCGATGATCCCCTTCTACATCTTCTACTCGATGTTCGGGTTCCAGCGCACCGGCGACTCGATCTGGGCGATGGCCGACCAGCTCGCGCGCGGCTTCCTGATCGGCGCGACCGCCGGCCGCACCACCCTGACCGGCGAGGGACTCCAGCACGCCGACGGCCACTCGCCGCTGCTCGCGACCACCAACCCGGCCGTCGTCCACTACGACCCGGCCTACGCCTACGAGCTCAGCCACATCATGCAGAACGGGCTGGAGCGGATGTACGGCGCCGACGCCGAGAACGTCATCTACTACCTCACGGTCTACAACGAGCCGGTCAGCCAGCCCGCCGAGCCGGAGGACGTCGACGTCGACGGGATCCTCAAGGGCCTCCACCGCGTGAGCCGGGCCGAGGGCGAGGGCCCGCGCGTCCAGCTCCTCGGGTCCGGGGTCGCGATGCCGTGGGTCGAGGACGCCGCGCGGATGCTCCAGGAGGACTGGGGCGTCGTCGCCGACCGCTGGTCGGTCACGTCGTGGAACGAGCTGGCCCGCGACGCCCTCGGCGCCGAGGACTGGAACCTGCTCCACCCCGACGAGCAGGCCCGGACGGCGTACGTCGCCGACCGGCTGCGCGACGCGGGTGGCCCGGTCGTGGCGGTCTCCGACTACATGAGCGCCGTACCCCTCCAGATCGCGCGCTGGGTCCCCGCGGACTACCGGGTGCTCGGAGCCGACGGCTTCGGCTTCGCCGACACCCGGCCCGCCGCCCGGCGGTTCTTCCGGATCGACGCCCAGTCGGTCGTCGTGCAGGCCCTGCAGGCCCTCGCCGACGCCGGCGAGGTGGATCGCGACAAGGTCTCCGAGGCCTTCGCCCGCTACCGCATCGACGACCCCACGGCCGTCTCCGACGTCAAGCAGGAGGGTGGCGACGCGTAGGCCCGCCGGAGGTTGAGGTGTGAGGCGCGCCACAGCGCCGAGCCTCGAAACCCGGTGAGACGACAGCAGACCCTCAGGCGGGCTTGATCCGGGTCACCGTCGCGTCCTGCGGGACGGCCTGACCGGCACGCAGCAGGGTCCGGAACCGGCCTCGGTGATAGCTCGCCGGCGGCGTCGAGCGCACGAAGTCGTGGACGATCCTCGCGAAGCGCTGGGGGTGGTCCTTGTGGGGGAAGTGGCCGGCGTTGGGGACCACCTCGACCCGGGCCGTGGGGGCGAGCCGGGCGGCCCGCTCCGCGTGGCTGACCGGGATCACCTGGTCGTCCTCGCCCCACACCACGGCCATCGGCATGCTGGCGGTGAGGTAGGCCCGGTCCTCCATGGTGACGATCTGGCCGCGCCAGTCGACGACGGCGCGCACCACGTGGCGGATCGCGTGCCGGGTGGCCGGGTCCTTGAAGGAGTCGTAGATCTCGGCGACCTCGTCGAGGTCGCGGGTCGCCGGCGACGGGACCCGCGAGAGCGCCCGCAGCCCGGCCTTGCCCACGTGGCGTACGCCGGGCAGCGTCAGCATCCGCATCACGGGATGGAAGCCGGGCGTGGTGATCGCCCGGATCACCGGCGACACCTCCGGCCCGAGGCCGCCCGAGGCGACCAGCACCAGCCGCTCGGTGCGCTCGGGGAACTGGTAGGCGAACTGCATGGCCACCCCACCCCCGAAGCTGTGGCCGACCACCGTGACCTTGTCGATGCCGAGGCAGGTCATCAGGTCGCGCATGCCGTTGGCGTAGCCGCCGACGCTGTAGTCGGCGCGCGGCTTGTCCGAGAGCCCGTGGCCCAGCAGGTCGGGCGCGATGACCGTGTAGCGCCGGGCCAGGGTGTCGATCACGGGGCCCCACGTCGTGTGGTCGCAGCCGAGCCCGTGCAGCAGGAGGAGGACCGGGCCGTCGCCCACCTTGACGAACGCACGGCGATGACCGTGGACCGTGAGGTAGGAGACCTCGTGCTTCGAGCGGGGCATGGGGACCGGCCTCTCGTCGGGTCCGGCGATTCAACCATGCCGACGGCGTCCACGGGGAGACGGAAACCCTTGTTCTCGTGGGGTTCTGACCTCCACTAGCCTCACAGGCGTGTCGTCAGCCCCGCTGTCCCACGTCCCGCGGCCCGATCGCGCGGCCGAGGCGTTGACGCGCGCCGAGGGATCGCTCAGCACGGCCGCCACGGCCCGGATGGAGACCGAGCTCCCCTGGTTCGGCGAGCTGAGCGCCGAGGACCGCTCGTGGGTCGGCGTGATCGTCCAGGCCGGCATCCGCGGCTTCGTCGAGTGGTACTCCCGCACCGGGCGCCCCGTCCCGGGCGCCACGGTGCTCGCCTCGGCCGTGTTCGGTGCGGCACCGCGGGCCCTGACCGGCGTGATCACGCTCCAGCAGACCGTGGACCTGGTGAAGCTCTCGATCGACGTGGTCGAGAGCAACATCGCCGACGTCGTCCACCCGGACGACGCGGCCGACGCCCACGCCGCCGTCCTGCACTACGCACGCGAGGTCGCCTTCGCCACCGCCGAGGTCTACGCCCGGGCCGCCGAGGTCCGCGGCGCCTGGGACGCCCGCCTCGAGGCGCTCGTCGTCGACAGCGTGCTCCGCGGCGAGGCCGACGAGACGCTGCTCTCCCGCGCCAGCGCCCTGGGGTGGTCGGGCCACGGCGCCGTCACGGTCGTGCTGGGCCAGGCGCCCGGCCGCCGGGCCGACACCGACGTCTTCGACGAGGTACGTCGCGTCGCCCGCTCCTCGGGCCAGGACGCGCTCTGCGCCGTCCAGGGCGACCGCCTGGTCGTGCTGCTGGGCGGGCACTCGGACGACGACGACCCGGTCGCGCCGGGGCTCGTGGAGCTCTTCGGGCCCGGCCCGGTGGTCGTCGGCCCGGCCGTCCAGGGACTGGAGCAGGCTCACCGATCCGCGCGGGCGACCCTCGCCGCCCACCGCGCCGCTCCCGGCTGGCCGGACGCGCCCCGGCCGGTGCGCAGCTCCGAGCTGCTGCCGGAGCGGGTGCTCGCCGGCGACGGTCACGCCCGCCGGCACCTGGTCGACGAGGTCTACCTCCCGCTCTCACGGGCCCGCGAGACGCTCGTGGAGACCCTGGCCACCTACCTGGCCACCGGGTCCTCGCTGGAAGGGACGGGCCGCGCCCTCTTCGTCCACCCCAACACGGTGCGCTACCGGCTGCGCCAGGTCACGGAGCTGACCGGCTTCAGCCCGATGCAGCCGCGCGAGGCGTTCGTCCTCCACATCGCGCTGGTCCTGGGCCGCCAGTCCGGACGCCACGATTCGTTGTAGGAACCCTACAAGGATCACGGGGTCGGTTTCGTGCGCGCCGGACGCGCACGCGTGACCACCGGGCAGGCAGAGTGGGTGTCGTGCTCGTCATCGTCGCGCCCGGCCAGGGCGCCCAGTCCCCCGGCTTCTTGTCCCCGTGGCTCGAGGACCCCACTTTCGCCACCCGGTTCGACTGGCTCTCCACCGTCGCGGGCGTCGACCTGGCCCACCACGGCACCGAGTCCGACGCCGAGACGATCCGTGACACCCGGATCGCCCAGCCGCTGCTGGTGGCCACCGGCCTGGTCGCCGCGCTCGAGATCTTCCCGCACCCGACCGACGCGTTCACCCAGATCGGGGCGGTCGCCGGCCACAGCGTGGGCGAGCTCACCGCGGCCGCGGGCGCCCGGGTGATCACGGCCGAGCAGGCCATGGTCCTGGTCCGCGAGCGGGGCAACGCCATGGCCGAGGCGGCCGCGACCACGCCGACCGGCATGACCGCCGTGCTCGGCGGCGACCGTGACGAGGTGCTCGCGACCCTCGACAAGCACGGACTGACGGCAGCCAACGACAACGGCCCCGGCCAGATCGTCGCGGCCGGCACCCGCGAGCAGCTCGAGGCGCTCGCCGCCGACCCGCCCCCCAAGGCCCGGCTCACGCCGCTGAGCGTCGCCGGCGCCTTCCACACCGAGCACATGGCGCCCGCCGTCGGCCACCTCGGCGCGCTGGCCCGGTCGGTCTCGGTCCACGACCCCCGGACACCGGTCATCTCCAACAAGGATGGTCGCGTCGTCCACGACGGGCAGGACGTCCTGGCCCGGATCGTGGGCCAGATCGCCAGCCCGGTCCGGTGGGACCTCTGCCTGGAGACCATGTCCGACCTCGGCGTGACCGGCATCCTGGAGATGCCGCCCGCCGGCACCCTGACCGGCATCGCCAAGCGGGCGCTCAAGGGCGTCGCGACGTTCGCCCTCAAGGGCCCCGAGCAGCTCGACGACGCCCGCGCCTTCGTCCAGGAGCACGGCGAGGCCTCGGTCATCGACACCACGCCCACCTGGCGGATGGTCGTCTCCCCCGCCAAGGGCACCTTCCACCAGTCCGGCGAGGCGGCCGGGCAGGACATCCTGTCCCCCGGTACGGCGATCGGTGAGGTCGAGACCTCCCGCGACCGTTCCACGATCGTCGCGCCCCACGGCGGGCAGGTCGTGGAGTGGCTCGTCGAGGACGGTGACCTCGTCTCACCCGGCCAGCCGCTGGTGCGGCTCCACCCCGAGGGGATCTCCTGATGAGCCGGCTCGACGGCTCCGCGGGAGCCCCCCACGCCTCGATCATCGGCCTGGGTGTCTACCGGCCCTCGCGGATCGTGCCCAACGCCGACGTGGTCGCGGCCATCGACTCCAGCGACGAGTGGATCCAGCAGCGTTCCGGCATCCGGCAGCGGCGCTGGGCCACGCCCGAGGAGACCGTGCAGATGATGTCGGTCACCGCCGCCCGCGAGGCGATCGAGCGCGCCGGCATCGCGACCGCACAGATCGACTGCGTCGTGGTGGCCACCGTCTCCCACATGCTGCAGACCCCGGCCGTCGCCACAGCGATCGCCCACGAGCTCGGCACCGAGAACGCCGCGGCGTTCGACATCTCCGCCGCGTGCGCGGGCTTCTGCCACGGGGTGTCGCTCGCGGCCGACATGGTGCGGGGCGGCAGCGCCGGCCACGTGCTGGTGATCGGCGTCGAGCGGCTCAGCGACCTCACCGACCTCCACGACCGCGGGACGGCGTTCATCTTCGCCGACGGCGCGGGCGCGGTCGTCGTCGGCCCGAGCGAGACCCCCGGCATCGGACCGGTCGTCTGGGGCTCCGACGGCGAGCAGTTCGACCTGATCCGGCAGCGCGAGGACTGGCGCGACGTCGTCGGCACCCCCGCCGAGCCGGGCAGCGGCACGATGCCCCACCTGGTCATGCAGGGCAACCCGGTCTTCCGGTGGGCGTCGTTCGCGATGGCCAAGGTCGGTCAGCAGGCGCTCGACCGGGCCGGCGTGGGCGTCGAGGACCTCGACGTCTTCGTGCCCCACCAGGCCAACATGCGCATCATCGACGCGATGGCGCGCTCCATGAAGCTTCCCGAGCGGGTCAAGGTCGCCCGCGACATCGCCGACCAGGGCAACACCTCGGCGGCGTCGATCCCACTCGCGCTCCACCGGATGATCGAGGAGGGTGAGGCCCGCAGCGGCGACCTCGCCCTGCTCATCGCCTTCGGAGCCGGCCTGGCGTACGCCGCCCAGGTCGTGACAGTGCCGTAAGGGGGCGCGAGCCCCGCCAGCACCATCCCCCACCCACAACCAGCACCATCCCACCAGGAAGGAACCACCCCATGGCCACCACCGAAGAGATCCGCACCGACCTCGCCGAGATCGTCAACGAGGTCGCCGGCGTCGACGCCGACGACGTCCAGATGGACAAGTCCTTCGTCGACGACCTCGACGTCGACTCGCTCTCCATGGTCGAGGTCGTCGTGGCCTGCGAGGAGAAGTTCGGCGTCTCCATCCCCGACGACGAGGTCAAGAACCTCAAGACCGTCGGCGACGCCGTCGCCTACATCGAGCGCGCCCAGGGCTGAGCCGGCCCCGCCACCCCACACCTCTCTCCGAAGGATCGGATCTGCACATGAGTCGCACCCGCGTCGTGGTCACCGGACTCGGCACCACCAGCCCGCTGGGCGGTGACGTCGCCACCACCTGGGAGGGCATGCTCGAGGGCCGCTCCGGTGTCCGGGCCCTCACCGACGACTGGGCCGAGCAGCAGCCGGTCAAGATCGCCGGCCGGATCGCCGTGGAGCCCTCCGAGGTGCTCGAGCGCGTGAAGGCCCGGCGGCTCGACCGCTCCTCGCAGTTCGCGCTGATCGCGGCGATGGAGGCCTGGCAGCACTCCGGCCTCGCCGCCCTGGCGGAGGAGGGGTCGGTCGACGAGGAACGGCTCGGGGTGGCGATGGCCTCCGGCATCGGCGGGGTCAACACCCTGCTCGACAACTACGACCAGCTGCGCGACAAGGGACCCCGCCGGGTCTCGCCACTGGCCGTGCCGATGCTGATGCCGAACGCCCCGGCGGCGCAGATCAGCCTCCTCGTCGGAGCCCGCGCGGCGGTCAACACCCCGGTCTCGGCGTGCGCCTCGGGCAACGAGGCGATCGCGCTGGCGCTCGACCAGATCCGACTCGGCCGGGCCGACGTCGTGGTCGCGGGCGGCACCGAGGCGGCGATCCACCCGCTGCCGATGGCGGCGTTCGCCAACATGATGGCGCTGTCGAAGAACGACGGCGACCCCACCACGGTCTCCCGGCCATGGGACACCGCCCGCGACGGGTTCGTCCTCGGCGAGGGCGCCGGTGTGGTGGTCCTCGAGTCCGAGGAGCACGCCCGGGCGCGGGGCGCCACGATCTACGCCGAGGTGCTCGGCGCCGGCATCACCGCCGACTCCCACGACATCGCCCAGCCCGACCCGAAGGGCCGCGGCGGCTCGCGGGCCATCCTGCGGGCGATCGAGGAGTCGCAGGTCGACCCCGGCTCGATCGTCCACGTCAACGCCCACGCGACCTCCACCCCCCAGGGCGACATCGCGGAGGGGTTGATGCTCCACGCGACCCTCGGCAAGCACGTCGACGACGTCGTGGTGACCAGCACCAAGTCGATGACCGGCCACCTGCTCGGCGGCGCCGGAGCGCTCGAGGCGATCGCCACGATCCTCGCGATCCACCACCGGGTCTCGCCACCGACGATCAACCTCGACGACCTGGACCCGCAGGTCGAGCTCGACATCGCGACCAAGGCGCGCGACCTGCCGCAGGGCGACATCGCGGCCCTCAACAACTCCTTCGGCTTCGGCGGCGCCAACGTCGCCGTGGCGTTCGGGAGCCCGTCGTGAGTCCCGAGGCGGCGGCCCCGCCGGCCAAGCCGGCCAAGCTGCCCCGCGAGGAGGACCCGCGCAATCCCGTACGCCGGCTCACGGCCCTGCTCGACGAGGGCACCCTCGAGCTGATCACCCCCGACGACGACTCGGGGATGCTGGCCGCGGTCGGCAACGTCGACGGCACCCGGGTCGTGGCGTTCTGCTCCGACGCGACCGTCATGGGCGGCGCGATGGGCGACGTCGGCTGCCGCGTGGTCGTCGACGCCTACCACCTCGCCATGACCGACCGCGTCCCGATCATCGGGCTGTGGCACTCCGGCGGCGCCCGGCTGGCCGAGGGCGTGCTCTCGCTGCACGCGGTCGGCCGGATCTTCCACGCCATGACCCAGGCCTCGGGCAAGATCCCCCAGGTCTCCGTGGTGCTCGGCCCGGCGGCCGGCGGCGCGGCCTACGGGCCGGCGCTGACCGACGTGGTGATCCTCGGACCCGACGGCCGGATCTTCGTCACCGGCCCCGACGTGGTGCGCTCGGTGACCGGCGAGGACGTCGACATGCTGCGGCTCGGTGGCCCCGAGCCCCACGGCCGCCGCTCGGGCGTCGTCCACGTGCTCACCGAGTCCGAGGAGGAGGCACTCGGCCGCGCCCGCACCATCGCCTCGCTGCTCGGCTCGCAGGGCGCGCTCGACGTCGCGGCGGTCGAGGACCGTGACCTCGCCGAGTTGCTCCCCGAGTCCAAGAAGCGCGCCTACGACGTGCACCCGCTGGTCGACTCCCTGCTCGACGAGGGCACGATGCAGGAGCTCCACACCCGGTGGGCGCCCAACATCGTCACCGCGCTCGGCCGCTTCGGCGGCCGCACCGTCGGCGTGGTGGCCAACAACCCGCTCCGGCTCGGCGGCTGCCTCGACTCGCTGTCGGCCGAGAAGGCGTCGCGGTTCGTGCGGATGTGCGACGCCTTCGGTGTGCCGCTCATCGTGGTCGTCGACGTCCCCGGCTACCTGCCCGGCGTCGGCCAGGAGTGGGACGGCGTGGTCCGCCGCGGCGCCAAGCTCCTCCACGCCTTCGGCGAGTGCGTCGTCCCGCGGGTCACGCTGGTGACCCGCAAGACCTACGGCGGCGCCTACATCGCCATGAACGCCCGCTCGCTCGGCGCCACCCGGGTGCTGGCGTGGCCGGGCGCGGAGGTCGCGGTGATGGGTGCCGTGGCGGCGATCCGGATCCTCCACCGGCGCAAGCTCGCCGAGGTCTCCCCCGACATCCGCGCGCAGGTCGAGGCCGAGCTGGCCGCCGAGCACGAGCGGATCGCCGGTGGCGTCGACCGTGCCGTCGAGATCGGCGTCGTCGACGAGGTCGTCGAGCCCGTGGACACCCGGTCGGCCATCGCCCAGGCCATCGACGAGGCCGTGCAGGCCGTCGGCGTACGGCGCGGGGGGCACGGCAACATCCCGCTGTGAGGCACCGGCCGTAACGTCGGTCACACCGGTGCGTTGGACCTTCTCGGAGGTGGCTCATGGCGTTCAGGAGACTGGTCGTGGTGCTGGTCCTCGCGTGCGCGGCCCTGGTCGAGGCCCCCGCCGGAGCGTGGAACGTCGACTACGGACGGGTGTCCCGCGGCGACGGGGTGCTCCACGCCGGCTGCCACCACTACGACTTCCGCTACCGGGTCCATCCGGGCAACAACGACTGGGCCGCCGAGTTCTTCCTCGTCGGCCCCGGGCACGAGGGCCTCGGCACCGACAACAAAACCTCGGAGTCCCACCGCAAGCGCGGCAAGGGCACTCTCGAGGTGTGCCGCGCGAGCACCCACCCCGGACGATTCACGATCCGCGGCAAGCTCACCATCACCCGCGGCTTCCACCACGACGTGCACTGGGTCAAGCCGGCCCACTTCCGGTTACGACGGCCCTAGGCCCCGCGCCGACCTCGGGCGGGTTTCCGACCCACGCTGCGGGCTCGTTCCTCGCCCGCAGCTGTCAGACCACCTGATGGAGCCAGCGGACGGGGGCACCCTCGCCGGCGTGGCGGAAGGTCTCGAGCTCGTCGTCCCACGGCTTGCCGAGCAGCTTGTCGACCTCGGCCACCAGTGTGGTGTCGCCCAGGGCGGCCTTCACGACCGCGGCCTTGAGCCGGTCCTCGGGGATCATCAGGTCGCCGTGGAGACCGGTCACGGCGTGGAAGACGCCGAGGTCGGGGGTGTAGGAGTAGCGCGCACCCTCGGTGGAGACGGTCGGCTCCTCGGTGACCTCGAAGCGCAGGTGGTTCCAGCCGCGCAGGGCCGAGGCGATCGCGGCGGCCGAGCCCACGGACCCGGTCCAGGACAGCTCGGTCCGATAGCTGCCGGTCTGGGCCGGCTGCGGGGTCCAGTCGACGTGGGAGGACACGCCGAGGACGCCGCCCACGGCCCACTCGATGTGCGGGCACAGTGCGGACGGCGCGGAGTGGACGTAGAGGACGCCCCTCGTTGCAGTGGTGGTGCGTGCGGTCACCGTGACCTCCTTCAGCTCCGGCGCGAGGTACGCCTTCCCCAGCGGTCTCGTGGGAGCTGTGTGGTCGGAGGTGAGTCACACGTGTGTAGTTGTGAGGCCCATTGTGACGCATGGTGCGGGTGAACACCAGTGAATCCCCCGAATGGGAGGGATCAGTCGGTGGCGGCCCGCTCGAGGGCCTCCGCACGCTGCTCGGCGTCGGTCAGCTCCTCGCCGTCGATCGCGTGGGTCCGGTGGAACCACGCCAGGGCGTCGGTGGTCCGGCCGGCCTGCTCGAGGGTGTCGGCGTACGCGTAGCGCAGCCGCACCACCCAGGCCCCGCGGTTCTGGGACTGCAGCGGCGACTTCTCCAGGGTGCGCAGGGCGGCGTCGAAACGACCCAGCTCGCGCAGCGCACCGGCCTCGACGATGGTCATCTCGGCCTTGGCCTCCGGGGCGAAGGACGCGACACCCGGGCTCTTGGCCAGCTTGAGCGCCTCCTCGGGGCGCCCCAGCGCCCGGTGGCAGTCGGCCATGATCGGCAGGTACGCCGTCGCGCCGTTCATCCGCTTGGCCGCCCGCAGCTCGCTGAGCGCCTCCGCGTAGTGACCGGCCGCGTAGGCGGCCTCCCCGGTCGCCTCCCGCACCACGGCCAGCCGGGAGGCGCGGGCGCGAGCGGCCAGGGTGTGCTGGTAGGCGGTCTCGGGGTCCTCGTCGATCAGCATCCCGGCCGCGGCGAGGTGGCGCGCCACCCGGGCTGCCAGCTTCTCGGGCAGACCCTTCAGCTGCGCGGCGACCGAGCGGTCGAGCTCCCTGCCGGTGATCTCCTCGGGGAGCTCCGGTCCGTCGTACTGCGCCTGGTCGGTCGTCCGGGGGCCCTGCTCGTCGCGGGGCCGCTTCCAGTCGCCCTGCCGGGGCGGACGCCGGCCGGGCGCCGAGCCCCGCGATCCGCGCGACCGATCCTCGCCACCGCGGCCCCGCCCCGCGGAACCCTGCGGCTTGCCGCCGGTGCGCGGCTTCCCGCTCGATGCGGGACGCTGACGTCGCTCCTCGGCCACGGCCGATCTCCTCCTGCGCAATCACTGCGAAATGACGTGGAGGCCACCCGCAACGGGTGGCCTCCACAAGTGTATGTCCGGCGGCGTCCTACTCTCCCACAGCCTGTCGGTTGCAGTACCATCGGCGCTGTACGGCTTAACTTCCGGGTTCGGTATGGGTCCGGGTGTTTCCCGTTCGCTATGGCCGCCGTAACTTTTTCGACCTGAACAAACACGTCCCCGGTTGGGGTGGGTTTGTTGGTCGGGATCTGGGTAGTGGACGCGAACACGCAGTGATTGCTCTGGTGGTGTGTGGGACAAGCCCTCGGCCTATTAGTACCGGTCGGCTGGGCATTGCTGCTGTACACCTCCGGCCTATCGACCCACTGTTCTGGTGGGGGCCTTACACCCCTTGCGGGGTTGGGAAACCTCATCTTGAAACGTGCTTCCCGCTTAGATGCATTCAGCGGTTATCACTTCCGAACGTAGCTAACCAGCGGTGCCCCTGGCGGGACAACTGGCACACCAGAGGTTCGTCCATCCCGGTCCTCTCGTACTAGGGACAGCCTTTCTCAAGTTTCCTGCGCGCGCGGCGGATAGGGACCGAACTGTCTCACGACGTTCTAAACCCAGCTCGCGTGCCGCTTTAATGGGCGAACAGCCCAACCCTTGGGACCTACTCCAGCCCCAGGATGCGACGAGCCGACATCGAGGTGCCAAACCATCCCGTCGATATGGACTCTTGGGGAAGATCAGCCTGTTATCCCCGGGGTACCTTTTATCCGTTGAGCGACCACGCTTCCACATGCCGTGGCCGGATCACTAGTTCCGACTTTCGTCCCTGCTCGACATGTCTGTCTCACAGTCAAGCTCCCTTGTGCACTTACACTCGCCACCTGATTGCCAACCAGGCTGAGGGAACCTTTGAGCGCCTCCGTTACTCTTTAGGAGGCAACCGCCCCAGTTAAACTACCCATCAGGCACTGTCCCTGGACCAGATCATGGCCCGAGGTTAGACATCTAGTACGACCAGAGTGGTATTTCAACGTTGACTCCACGTGAACTGGCGTCCACGCTTCACCGTCTCCCACCTATCCTACACAAGCCGAACCAAACACCAATACCAAACTATAGTAAAGGTCCCGGGGTCTTTCCGTCCTGCCGCGCGTAACGAGCATCTTTACTCGTAGTGCAATTTCGCCGAGTCCATGGTTGAGACAGCGCCCAAGTCGTTACTCCATTCGTGCAGGTCGGAACTTACCCGACAAGGAATTTCGCTACCTTAGGATGGTTATAGTTACCACCGCCGTTTACTGGGGCTTAAATTCTGAGCTTCACCCTTGCGGGTTGACTCGTCCTCTTAACCTTCCAGCACCGGGCAGGAGTCAGTCCGTATACATCGTCTTACGACTTCGCACGGACCTGTGTTTTTAGTAAACAGTCGCTTGGGCCTGGTCTCTGCGACCCTCCCCGCTTCCCCCAGCATGTGGGTTCACGGTTCGGGTCCCCCTTCTCCCGAAGTTACGGGGGCATTTTGCCGAGTTCCTTAACCATGGTTCGCTCGATCGCCTTGGTATTCTCTACCTGATCACCTGAGTCGGTTTGGGGTACGGGCGGCGCATAGCTCGCTAGAGGTTTTTCTCGACAGCATGGGATCATCCACTTCACCGTACGGTTCCCCGTCACGTCTCACACTCCCCTCGCGGGGTGAGCCCCGGATTTGCCTAGGACTCGTGCTACACGCTTGGCCGTGGTCTACCATCGCCACGGTTGGACTACCCTCCTGCGTCACCCCATCGCTTGACTACTACCGGATCGGGTCCCACGCTCCACACCCACCCGCAACACCCGAAGGTGCGCTAGATGAGGCTTTGGGTGGTTAGCATCACCGGACTCGTCATGGGCGCTACGTTGCCGGTACGGGAATATCAACCCGTTGTCCATCGACTACGCCTGTCGGCCTCGCCTTAGGTCCCGACTTACCCAGGGCAGATTAGCTTGACCCTGGAACCCTTGATCATTCGGCGCACGGGTTTCTCACCCGTGATTCGCTACTCATGCCTGCATTCTCACTCGTGCCGCCTCCACCACTAGGTCACCCTGTGGCTTCACCGCCGGCACGACGCTCCCCTACCCATCCACACCCCTGCACCCCCCGACGCATCAGGGGACGAGGTTACGCGTGTGAATGCCATAGCTTCGGCGGATGACTTGAGCCCCGCTACATTGTCGGCGCGGAATCACTTGACCAGTGAGCTATTACGCACTCTTTCAAGGGTGGCTGCTTCCAAGCCAACCTCCTGGTTGTCACTGCGACTCCACATCCTTTTCCACTTAGTCACCGCTTAGGGGCCTTAGCTGATGGTCTGGGCTGTTTCCCTCTCGACGACGAAGCTTATCCCCCGCCGTCTCACTGCTGCGCTCTCACTTACCGGCATTCGGAGTTTGGCTAACGTCAGTAACCTGGTCGGGCCCATCGGCTATCCAGTGCTCTACCTCCGGCAAGAAACACGCAACGCTGCACCTAAATGCATTTCGGGGAGAACCAGCTATCACGAAGTTTGATTGGCCTTTCACCCCTATCCACAGGTCATCCCCTCAGTTTTCAACCTAAGTGGGTTCGGTCCTCCACGTCGTCTTACCGACGCTTCAACCTGCCCATGGATAGATCACTTCGCTTCGGGTCTTGAGCGCGCTACTCAAACGCCCTGTTCGGACTCGCTTTCGCTACGGCTTCCCCACACGGGTTAACCTCGCAACACACCGCAAACTCGCAGGCTCATTCTTCAAAAGGCACGCCATCACCCACCACACCACCAAAGATGTGCACAGGCTCTGACGGATTGTAGGCGCACGGTTTCAGGTACTATTTCACTCCCCGCCAGGGGTACTTTTCACCTTTCCCTCACGGTACTTGTCCGCTATCGGTCATCGAGGAGTATTTAGGCTTAACGGGTGGTCCCGCCAGATTCACACGGAATTTCAGGAGTTCCGTCCTACTTGGGAAAACGCTCCACAGACACGCACTTACACCTACGGGACTCTCACCCTCTCCGGCGCCCCATTCCAAGGGACTTCAGCTTCACACGCGTTTTCTCACTGTGCACCCAGCCGGCAGACCAGGTCGAACGCTCCCACAACCCCCCACACACAACCCCTGCCGGGTATCACATGCATGAGGTTTAGCCTCCTCCGATTTCGCTCGCCACTACTCTCGGAATCACTATTGTTTTCTCTTCCTACCGGTACTGAGATGTTTCACTTCCCGGCGTTCCCTCCACACACCCTATTTGATTCAGGTGCAGGTAACACGACATGACTCGTGCTGGGTTTCCCCATTCGGACATCCCCGGATCACAGCTCGGTTGCCAACTCCCCAGGGCTTATCGCAGGCTCCAACGTCCTTCATCGGCTCTCGATGCCAAGGCATCCACCATGCGCCCTTCATAGCTTGTCTCACAAACCAACAAAACAATCACTACAAAAGATGCTCGCGTCCACTATCCAGATCTCAAACAACAACCCCACACCCACCAACCCC
>CAVUFP010000002.1:0-2767500 GCA_963740885.1 uncultured Actinomycetota bacterium | reverse complement strand
GTCGCCGGCCACCTCGGCGGCCACGGCGGGCAGCGCCGAGCGCGTGGAGGCGGCCCGGTCGAGCTGGCGACCGCCGTGGTTGGACACCCAGACGGCGGCCGCGCCCGCGTCGACACAGCGACGGGCGTCCTCCGGCCTGAGCACCCCCTTCACCACGACCGGCAGGCCCGTGGCCTCACGGAGTCGGTCGATGTCGGCCGGGACGACGTCGGTGGCCCAGCGGGCGTCGGTGCCGGGCGGGAAGTTGGCCCGGAACCAGCTGAGGTCGATCCCGGCCCAGTCCTCCACGGCAGGTCGGGACTTGGTCCCGGGCACCGGGGTGTCCGCGGTCAGCACGAGGGCCGTGGCGCCAGCCGCCGCCGCAGCAGAGAGCGCGGTGAGCGCCGTACCGCGGTCCGGCGGCAAGTAGACCTGGAGCCACCACGGTCCGCCGTGGTCGAGCACCTCGAACCGGTGTCCGGCGTTGCAGGACACGACGTGCAGCGCCCCGGCCTCCGCAGCGCCACGCGCCATCGCCACCTCGCCCTCCGGGTGAGCGACGCGCTGCAACGAGGTCGGCGCCACCCCCACGGGAGTCGCGACCGAGGAACCGAGCACGGTGGTGGCCGGGTCGACCCGGCTGACGTCGTGCAGCACCCGTGGCAGGAACCGGACGTCGGCCCAGGCCGCTCGCGCCTCCGCGGCCGAGACCCCGTCGCGGGCGCCGGTCTCGACGTAGTGCCACATGGGGGTCGGCATGGCGGCCCGGGCACGCTCGGCCAGGTCCGCCTGCCAGCTCATCGACCGACGACCTCGACCCCGGCGAACTTCTTCTTCCCGCGGCGCAGCACCAGCCACGACCCGGCCACCAGGTCACGCTGGCTCGGCACCAGCTCGGGGTCGTCGACCCGCTGGTTGTTGAGGTAGGCGCCGCCCTCGGTGACCGTCCGACGCGCCTCGCCCTTGCTCTGCGCCAGCCCGCACCGCACGAACAGCTCGGCGATGCCCGGCAGCTCGCCGGAGAGCGTGACCGCGCCGGCCTCGCGGAGCGCGGCCTCGAGCGTGCTGGCCGGCAGGCCGGTGAGGTCTCCCCCACCGAAGAGGGCCGCCGCCGCTGTCGTGGCGTGCTCGGTCTCCTGCTCGCCGTGCACGAGCGTGGTGACGTGGTCGGCGAGCGCTCGCTGGCCGGCGCGCTTCCACGGCTCCTCGCGGGTCTGCTCCTCGAGGGCCTCGATCTCCTCGCGGGAGAAGAACGTGAAGACCCGGAGCAGCTCGCCGACCTTGTCGTCCTCGGCGTTGAGCCAGAACTGGTGGAACCCGTAGGGCGAGAGCATGGTGGGGTCCAGCCACAAGGCACCGCCGTCGGTCTTGCCGTACTTGGTGCCGTCGGAGCGGGTGAGCAGCGGCGTGGCGAAGGCGTGGGCCCGCCCGCCGTCGGAGCGCCGGATCAGCTCCACGCCCGCTGTGAGGTTGCCCCACTGGTCGGACCCGCCGAACTGCAGCGTCACGCCGTGGTCGCGGTGGAGGTTGAGGAAGTCCCACGACTGGAGCAGGACGTAGCTGAACTCGGTGTAGCTGATCCCCTGCTCGAGCCGGCGGCTCACCACCTCACGGGCCAGCATCCGGTTGACGGGGAAGTGCTTGCCGACCTCGCGGAGGAAGTCGATGGTCGAGAGGCTGGCCGTCCAGTCGTAGTTGTCGACCATGGTCGCCCCGTTGGGCCCTTCGAAATCCAGGAACGGCTCGATCTGGCTGCGCACCCGACCCACCCAGTCCTTGACGACGTCCAGGGAGTTGAGCGTGCGCTCACCGCTCTCCTTGGGGTCGCCGATCATGCCGGTGGCGCCGCCGACCAGCGCGTAGGGGCGGTGGCCGGCGCGCTGCAACCGCCGGGCCGTGAGCACCTGGACGAGGTGGCCCATGTGGAGGCTCGGGGCGGTGGGGTCGAAGCCGACGTAGAAGCCCACGCTCCGCTCGCCCAGCGCCTGGCGCAGGGCGTCGAGGTCCGTCGAGTGCGCGATCAGGCCGCGCCACTCGAGGTCGTCGAGGAGGGTGGGGTCGATGGACAACGTCGTGCCTCTCCGGTCGAGGGTGTCGGGGCCAGCCTGCCGCATCGGGTGGGGGCACGCACACCGGGTTGCGGGCGTTCGGATTCACCCGGAGGGGTGTCCCGGGGGTCGCTAGCATGCCGGGGTGATCGCAGGCAGGTATGAGCTGGACCGGGAGATCGGTCGTGGCGGCATGGGTGCGGTCTGGCTGGCGCGGGACACCACGCTCGGCCGGGAGGTGGCGGTCAAGCGGCTCGGCATGATGATCGACGGGTCCACCCCTGACATCGAGCGGGCGGCACGCGAGGCCAGGCTGGCCGCGCGGCTCAACCATCCCCACGTCGTGCACGTCTTCGACCTCGTCGACGAGGACGGCGGCCAGTGGCTGGTCATGGAGTACGTCGAGGGGCAGACCCTCGCGAGCATGATCCGCAGCGAGGGATCGCTCTCCCACGACCGGGCCGCGCGACTGCTCGGCCAGGTGGCCGACGCGCTGGCCGCGGCGCACGCGGCCGGGATCGTGCACCGCGACGTCAAGCCGTCGAACATCCTGGTGAGCTCGGCCGACGAGGTGAAGCTCTCCGACTTCGGCATCGCCCGGGCCGAGGCCGACGCGTCGCTCACCCAGACCGGGCTGGTGACCGGCTCGCCGGCGTACCTCTCCCCCGAGGTGGCCTCGGGCCACATGGCGACCCCGGCGAGCGACGTGTGGTCGCTCGGCGCCACGCTCTACCACGCCCTCTCGGGGCAGGCGCCCTACGAGGTCGGCGACAACCTGATGGGCGCGCTGTTCCGGATCGTGCACGAGGACCCGCCCCGGGTCGCCGACGCCGGCTGGCTGGCGCCGCTGCTCGGGGCCACGATGACCCGGGAGCCGGGCGAGCGCTGGTCGATGGCCGACGTGCGGGACTTCCTGCACTCCCACGGGCGGTCCGCCCCCGGGGCCGGCGCGACGCAGGTGATGGCGCCCCTACCCGCACCGACCCCAGCCTCTCCGTCCACGACCGACACGCCGGCCGCTCCGGTGGTCGCCCCGGCTCCCGCGCCGACGCCCGAGCCGGAAGCCACGCCGAGCGAGGGCCGACAGCGACGGAGGTGGCTGCCCCTGGTGCTCGTCGCCGCGGTCGTGGCGGTCATCGTGCTGCTGGTGTGGAGCCTCACGCGCGATGATGGAGGCTCACCCACGATCGACCGTCCGACAGCTGAGGCCAGCGGCAACGGGAACGGCGGCCAGGCCTCCGACGACCCGTCGCCCTCGAAGTCAGCCAAGCCCGACCAGCCCACGGCCAAGGGCATCGAGGGCTTCATCACCGACTACCTGGCGACCGCTCCGTCCTCGCCGAAGACCACCTTCGAGATGCTCACCCCCGACTTCCAGCAGGCCAGCGGTGGTCTCGGGGGCTACTCCGGCTACTGGGAGACGATCTCGGAGGCCGACCCGGTCAGCATCGAGCCCGATCCGGAGGCGCTCACGGTCGAGTACGTCGTCGACTACACGAGGACCGACGGGTCGCAGACCACGGATACCGTCGTTCTCCAATTGCAATACGCGGACGGGCGTTATCTGATCGCCGGGGAGTCCTGACCGGGGCTAGCCTGCCCGGCATGTCCAGCCACATACGCAGTCTGGCCGTCGCCCTGGCCGTGACCGCTGTCGGGGTGTGTGCCGCCTACTTCCTGAGCACCGCGGGCGTCGCCGCATGGAGTCAGAGCCAGACCCCGCAGCGGCACGGGGTCCCGGCGCTGCCCGCCACGATCGACAACCCACCGCCCGACCTCGGGACCACCGGGGAGTACGGACCCGTGGGCGCCGTCTCGCTGGTCTGGCCGGGGACCGAGGTCGAGCAGGGGCTCCTCGGCACGGTCGAGCGGCCGTGGATCGCGGTCGCCGCGCGCACCGGGAAATACCGGGCTCTCGACGCTCCTGACCTGCCTGAAGCCGCGGCCGGCGCGATCGCGATCAGCCCCGAGGGCGACCGGTTGGCGTGGGCCACCGGCGACGGCGTACGCCTCTACGACGCGAACACCGACGAGAGCCGTGAGCTCCCGCTCGAGGGCGCCAGCCGGATCGGGACCTTCTCCCCCGACGGTGCGATGGTCTCCGTCGACGCCGGCGGCCTGGCCCTGCTGGACCTCGAGAGGGGTGACACCGTGGCGCAGGACGGCGACGCCGACCCCGCCGTCGTACGCCGGGCGGCGTGGCGGGCCGACTCCAGCGGGGTCGACTACGTGGTTGGCGACGACCTGGTCCTGTTGCCGGCCGACGGATCGGACGCCACCAGCCAGCCCTCGCCGTTCGAGGAGACCTCGAGGCTGGCGTGGGCGCCGACGGGCGACCGGATCGTCGCGTTGCAGGACGACGCCGAGGGAGTCACCGGGCTGGTGGTCGCCGAGGCGGACGGCGACGGCACGCTCGGCAAGGCCGAGCCCGTCGACACGAGCGGTCTCTCCGTGGCAGGACTGCTCGGGTTCAGCGGTGACACGACCGTGGCGGTCAGCGCCTACCTGATCGAGAGCGGCAGCCTCGAGCGGATCCTCGACGTCTCGCTCGACGGCGGCACGCCGGCCGACCTGGCCACGCTGCCGTCCGCGGGCGAGAACTGGCGGGGCAGCGCCGCGCTGACGGCCTCGACCGCCGCCCTCACCTCCGGCAGCACCGACTACGGCGCCCAGTCATGGCCCTGGAGCTATCGGGCGCGCCTCGGCGGCTGCCTGCTGGTCGGGGTCTTCGGCCTCGGGTTGTGGCTCACCCGCCGCCGGCGCAACCGCAGGGCACGACTGCGGAGCGGGACACGCGGCCCCTGACGCCAACGGGTGAGCCGTGGCGGCGAGCCGTTCTGCCAGACTGCCGGTAGGTCGGCCACCCGGGCCGGTCAGAGAAGGGGCAGCTGTTCATGAACACTCGCACCATCGCCATCGCGGCGCTCGTGATCGCCGTCATCATCCTGCTCATCTTCCTCTTCTGAGGACCGACCGAGGAGGAACACCATGGGTCGTCTACTGGGCATCGTCGTCGTCGTCTGGTTGCTCGTCGGCGTGCTGGCCGCGTTCCAGCGCGGCTACTTCGGCGACGAGAAGGACGTCAGCTGCAAGGAGGTCAGCGACACCGCGCTGACCGTCGTGGCCGGTCCGCTCAACTACGTGGGGCTCAACCCCAAGGTGGAGTGCAAGACCCCCAAGCCCTCGAAGTGAGTGCTGCTCGTCGTACCCGGCACCTGCGTTGTCGTCTCCTGCGGATGACGACGCAGCTGTCGGGTACGACGACGTGGGGCGGGTGGGGCTCGAACCCACGACCCAAGGATTATGAGTCCTCTGCTCTGACCGGCTGAGCTACCGCCCCGACCGGCCGGACCCTACCGCTGGCCGCGCCGTCTCTCACATCAGGTCGGCGGGGTGTAGCGGCCGTCGATGGCGGTCCAGCCGCCGTCGACGTGGAGCTGGGCGCCGGTGACGAAGGACGAGGCGTCGGAGGCGAGGTAGACGACGGCACCGGCGAGCTCGTCGGGGCGTGACCACCGGCCCAGGGCGCTCTTGTCGGCGTAGGCCTGCGCCCACTCCGGGTCGTCCTTGATCTGCGCGGTGAGCGGGGTGTCGACGATGCCGGGCGCGATCGCGTTGAGGCGTACGCCGGAAGGCCCGAGCTCGGCGGCGGCGGTGCGCAGCAGCTGCACCAGACCGGCCTTGGTGGCGGCGTAGACGCCCTGCCCCGGTTCGACCGCCACCGCGCGGATCGAGCTGAAGCCGATGATGCTGCCGCGACCGCGCTCGGCCATGCCGGCGCCGAAGGCCCGCACCAGGTCGAAGGACGCGCGCAGGTTGAGGGCGATCACCCGGTCGAACTCCTCGGAGGAGTAGTCGAGCACCCGCTTGCGGACGTTGGTGGCCGCCGTGAAGACGAGGACGTCGACGGCGCCGAGCTCGGCCGCCGCCCGGGAGACGGCGTCGCCGTCCAGCACGTCCAGGGCGTACGCCGACAGCGACCCGCCGGCCGCGGCGGTCGACTCGGCCGCCGCGAGGTCGCGGTCGGCGCAGACCACCTCGGCCCCGTGCGCAGCCAGCGCCAGCGCGCTCTCGCGGCCGATGCCGCTGCCGGCGCCGACGACCACCGCACGGCGGCCATCGAGCCGGAACAGGTCGGCGTAGCGGGTGAGTGCGTCCTCCATGTCAGCCCTTCCTCGTGGTCGGCCGGATCACGGCCATCCGGGTCACGGTGAGCTCCTCGATCGCGAAGCGCGGGCCCTCGCGGCCCGCCCCGGAGTCCTTGACGCCGCCGTAGGGCATCACGTCGGAGCGGAAGCCCGGCACCTCGTTGACCACCACTCCCCCGACCTCCAGCCGGTCGATCGCGACGAACGCGGTCTCCAGGGACGCCGTGAACACGCTCGCGTGCAGGCCGTAGCGGGAGTCGTTGACGCCGTCGAGCGCGGCTTCGAGGTCGGGCACCGACCGCACCGCCACGACCGGGGCGAAGACCTCCTCGTCCCACAGTGACTGCCCACCCGGTACGTCGAGAAGCACCGTCGGCTCGACGACCGCGCCGCGCACGGCCCCGCCGTGGACCACCGTGGCCCCGGCCGCGACCGCCTCGTCGACCCAGCCACGCACCCGGGAGCCGGACCGGTCGTCGATCAGGGCGGCCACCCGCGTGCGCTCCTCCCGCGGGTCGCCGACCACCACCTCGGACATCCGCTCGGCCAGCCGACCCAGGAACGCCTCCCGGACCGGCTCGACCACCAGCACACGCTGCACGCTGATGCAGGCCTGGCCGGAGGCGTAGTAGCCGCCGCGCACCACCGCGTCGGCGGCCGCGTCGAGGTCGGCGTCGGCGGCGACCACGAGGGCGGCGTTGGAGCCGAGCTCGAGCAGCACCTTCGTGGGCGCCGCGTCGCGGGCGATCCGGTGCCCCACGTCGGCGGAGCCCGTGAAGGACACCGCACCGACCCTCCGGTCGGTGGTGAGCGCGACGCCGACCTCGGGTCCGCCGGTGACCAGCTGCACGGCCGCCCGCGACCCGCCGGCCTCGGCCAGCGCCTCGCGCACCAGGTGGACCAGCCACAACGTGGCCAACGGCGTCTGCGGCGCCGGCTTGGCGACCACGGGGCAGCCGGCGGCCAGCGCCGGCGCGATCTTGTGGGTCGCCAGCAGCAGCGGGTAGTTGAAGCCGGCAATCCCGACCACCACCCCGATCGGCTTGCGCACCCAGAAGCCGAGCAGCCCGTCACCGCTCGGCAGCAGGTCGAGCGGCACTGTCTCGCCGTGCAGCCGGGCCACCTCCTCGGCCGCGGTCTGCAGCGTCAGCAGCGTGCGGTCGACCTCGACCCGGCAGTCGACCAGCGGCTTGCCCGTCTCGAGGACCAACAACTCCTCGAAGTCCGTACGGCGCGCGGCGACCGCGGCGTGCGTGGCCAGGAGAGCGGCGCGGCGGGCGTGGGAGGGCAGCCGACCCACCCGGTCGCGGACCGCGACGGCCTCGTCGACCGCGCGCGTGGCGAGTGCGACGTCACCGACCGGCGCCTCGGCGACCACCGAGCCGTCGTAGGGGAAGCGGACCTCCGCCGTGGCCGGCGTGACCTCCCAGGTCTCGCCGACGGGCAGGCCTGCGGGGAGCTGCGGGGTCGGCACTCTCATTCCTCCGGGGAGTCGGGGCCGCGCGCCAGGTCGGCGGCCGTGACCCCGCTCAGCGCCTTCGCCAGGGTGGGGACGGCGTTGACCAGGGTCCGGGTGTAGGGGTGCTGCGGGTCGTCGTAGAGCTGGTCGGTGGGCCCGGTCTCGACGATCCGGCCGTCGTGGACCACGGCGATCCGGTCGCATACGTGGCGTACGACGGAGAGGTCGTGGGAGACGAAGACCAGGGTCAGGTCGAGCTCGTCGACCAGGTCGGTGATCAGGTTGAGCACCTGGGCGCGGACCGACACGTCGAGCGCGCTCACCGGCTCGTCGGCGACGATGACGCGCGGTCGCGGCGCCAGAGCGCGGGCGATCGAGATCCGCTGCCGCTGACCGCCGGAGAACTGGTGGGGGTAGCGGTCGGCCGCCTCCCGGCCGAGCCCGACCGCCTCGAGCAGCTCCACGACCCGCTCCCGGTGATCGGCATGTCCTTGGGCCACGAGCGGCTCGGCGACGATGTCTCGCACCCGCATCCGCGGGTCGAGCGAGCCCATCGGGTCCTGGAAGACCAGCTGCAGGTGCTCGCGCAGGAAGCCGAGCCGCCGCTCGGGCAGCCCCGTGATGTCACGCCCGTCGACCATCACCGTGCCCGACGTCGCGCGGTCGAGCCCCGCGAGCAGCCGGAGCAGCGTGGACTTGCCGCACCCCGACTCGCCCACGATCCCGAAGTGCTCGCCGTGGGCGACGTCGAAGCTGACCCCGCGCAACGCGTGGACCACCGGAGCCGGCTGGGTGAGCGACGTGCGTGGTCGGCGGTAGTCGCGGACCAGGTCGCGCACGCTGATCGCCGCCCCCGGGTCGGGGGGCCCGTACGTCGTCTCCGGGTCAGCCACCGGACACCTCCTCACCCGCGGGGTGGACGCAGGCGTGGCCGGCCCCTCGGTCGGCGCCGCGTCCGGCCGCCACCGGGGTCCACGGCGGCCGCTCGGCGCACGCGTCGTCGGCGTGGGAGCAGCGGCTGCGGAAGACACAACCGTCGGGGAACCGGCCCGCGGCGGGGACGGTGCCGGCGATCGTCACCAGCCGCCCCCGCTCGTCGACCGCGGTCAGGTCGGAGGCCCCGACCAGTCCCTGGGTGTAGCGGTGGCGCGGCCGGGTCAGCACCTCGCGGACCGGCCCGGCCTCGACGATCCGGCCGCCGTACATGACCATGACCCGCTCGCAGGCCGTGGCCACGACGGCGAGGTCGTGGGTGATGAAGAGCAGCGCCGAGCTGCGCTCCTCGACGCCGCTGACGATCAGGTCGAGGACCCGCGCCTGCACCGTGACGTCGAGCGCGGTGGTCGGCTCGTCGCAGATCAGCAGGGCCGGGTCGTTGGCCAGCGCCAGCGCGAGCACCACCCGCTGCCGCTGTCCGCCGGAGAACTGGTGGGGGTAGGCGCGAGCGGCGTCGCCGGGGTCGGGCAGCCCGACCTGGTCGAGCAGCGCGACGGCGGCCGACCGCGCGGAGCGCCGGTCGGGGCGGCGGCGGTGGACCAGCAGCGACTCCTCGACCTGGCGACCGACGCGCATCGTCGGGTTGAGGGCGGTCATCGGCTCCTGGAAGACCATGGCGACGTCGTGGCCGCGGACCTTGGCCAGGGTGCGCTCGTCGGCGCCGACCAGGTCGGCGTCGACCCCGGCGACCCGGACCGAGCCGCTCGCGGCCAGCCCCTCGGGCAGCAGTCCGATCATCGCCAGCGCCGTCAGCGACTTGCCCGAGCCCGACTCGCCGATCAGGCCGACCCGCTCGCCGGCGCCGATCGCGAACGAGACGTCGTCGACCAGGGACGTCCCGTCCGTGGCGACCCCGAGCCCGGAGACGGTGACCACGTCGGTGTCAGGGGGAGTCATCGCCGGTCCTGGAGCTTGGGGTCGAAGCGGTCGCGCAGGCCGTCGCCGAGCAGGTTGAAGCCGAGCACCGCGACCGCGATCGCCACGCCGGGGAAGACCGCGAGCCGCGGCGCCGAGAACAGCAGCTCCTGGCTCTCCTGCAGCATCCGACCCCACGACGGCGTGGGCGGCGGCGTGCCGAACCCGAGGAAGGACAGCGCTGCCTCGGCGAGCACGGCGATGGCGAAGCCGACCGAGGCCTGGACGATGACCAGGCTGCTGACGTTGGGCAGCACGTGACGCAGCCCGATCGAGAACGGCGAGCGGCCGGCCGCGCGGGCGGCGAGGACGTACTCGGTGCGCAGCACCTGGAGGCTGCCGCTGCGGATCAGCCGGGCGAAGCTCGGCACGGTCGCGATCCCGATCGCCACCATCGCGACCAGGGTGCTGGCGCCGTAGACGGCCGAGAACATGATCGCGAGCAGCAGGGCCGGGAAGGCCAGCAGCAGGTCGTTGCCGCGCATCAACAGCTCGCCGAGCCAGCGGGGGGCCATCGCGGCCACGATGCCGAGCGGTACGCCGACGAGGGCTGCGACGCCGACGGCGACGAAGCCGACGAACAGCGTCGTGCGCGAGCCGACCATGATCTGGCTGAACACGTCGCGGCCGAACTTGTCGGTGCCGAACCAGTAGTCGGCCGACGGGGTCTGCAGCCGCACCTGCGGGTCGACCAGCGTGGGGTCGTGGGGCGTCCACACGAACGACAGCAGGGCCGTCGCGATGATGCCGAGCACGATCAGCCCGCCGACGACCATGCTCCCGTTGGGGCGTCGCCCGCGTGGCCCGCGGCCCGCCGCCGGCTGGTTGCTGTCGAGGGTCGTCATGACGGGCCCGTCCGCAGCCGCGGGTCGATGACGACGTAGAGCAGGTCGATGACGAAGTTCACGACCAGCACCGCGACGACCAGGATCATCACGACGTCCTGGACCATGATCAGGTCGCGGTTGGCCACGCTGTCGAGCAGCAGGCTGCCCAGGCCGGGGATCACGAAGACCCGCTCGACCACCACCGCACCGACCAGCAGCGTCGCGAGCTGGAGACCGAGCACGGTGACCACGGGGACGGCGGCATTGCGCAGGCCGTGGCGGCGCAGCGCCTGGCCCGGCCGCAGGCCCTTGGAGCGAGCCGTGCGCAGGTAGTCCTCGCGGAGCACGTCGAGCACGGCGCTGCGCACGTAACGGGTCAGCACCGCGCCCTGCACCAGCCCGAGCGACAGCGCGGGCAGCACCAGCTGCTGGAGGAACATGGCCGGGTCCTCCGCCGGGGGGGTCCAGCCGTTGGCGGGCAACCACCCGAGCCGGACGGCGAAGAGCGCGACCAGCAGGATGCCGGCGAGGAACGCCGGGACGGCCACCCCGACCTGCGAGAGCGCCGAGAGCACCAGTCCGGACGGACGCCGGTGGCGCACCGCCATCAGCGTGCCGATCGGCATCGCGATCAGGATCGCGATCACCATCGCGGCCGCGACCAGCCACAGCGTCACCAGGAACCGGTCGACGACCTGCGGGGCGATGTCGGCGCGGGTGACGTAGGACTGACCGAGGTCGAAGCCCAGCAGGCCCTGCACCCAGTCGCCGTACTGGACGACGAGGGGGCGGTCGAGCCCGAAGCGTTGCTCCATCTGGGCGACCGCCGCGTCGGAGGCGTTGACGCCCAGAGCTACCCGCGCGGGGTTCCCGGGCAGCACCGCCATGAACGTGAACACGACGACCGAGCTCACGAGCAGGCTGCCCAGGAGGATCCCGAGGCGTTGCAGGACGCGCAGGAGCATGTCAGGCCGGCTCCTCCGTGGTCGGCGCGGTCACCCGCGACCGAGCTCGGTCACGTCGAAGGACTCCGAGATCGCGTTCTCGGGGATCCCGGTGATGTCGGCGTCGGCCACGACCAGGTTGGGCAGCAGGAACAACCAGTCGGCCGCGGCGTCCTCCGAGAGCTTCTGGGCCGCCTGCTTCATGTAGTCGACCTGCTCGTCCGGCGTTCCCTCGTCGGCCTTCTGCAGGAGCTGCACGAACTCGGGGTCGCCGTAGCGGGTGTAGTACTTCGGGTCGCCGAAGACGGCTCCCATGTCCCGCGGCTCGACGTGGGCGATGATCGACATGTCGTAGTCGGCGTTGGTGAAGACCGTGTTGAGCCAGGCGGCCGGGAACTCCAGCTGGTCGAGCTCGACGGTGAAGCCGACCTGCTCCAGCTGGCTCTTGACGACCTGGCCGCAGGCGTCGGCGTAGGGCAGCGTCGGCAGCCGCAGCCGCACGGGCTGGTCGGCGGCGTCGGACTGCTCGAGCAGCTCCTTGGCCTTCTCCGGGTCGTAGGGGAAGTCGCCGGTGAGGTCCTCGTACCACGGGTCGGTCGGCGGGACCATGCTGCCGATCAGCTCGCCGCGGCCGGCCCAGCAGGTGTCCATCAGCGCCTGGTGGTCGATGGCGTAGCGCGACCGCCTCGCGGGCCTTGGGGTCGCTCATCGGGCCGGACTCGTTGTTCATCGACAGCACGACCTCGCCGTTCGTCGTGCCCTCGATGACCTGGTAGTCGTCGTTGCCCTCGAACTGGTCGAGCGACTCCGGTGTCTGCACCGTGCCGATCACGTCGACCGTGCCGCTCAGGAAGGCGTTGTTGAGCGCGGTCGGGTCCTTGAAGTACTGCAGCGTCACGGTCTTGAAGTAGGGCGCGTCGCCCCAGTAGTCGTCGTTGCGGGTGAGCGTGATCGAGTCGCCGCGGTTGAAGTCGCTGACCCCGTAGGCGCCCGTGCCGACCGGCTCGTTGGCGAGGTCGGAGACGCCCTTCTCGTCGAACATCGCGCCGATCCGCGTGGTCATCCGGTAGAGCCAGTCGTTGCTGGGGTGGTCGAGGGTGACCACCAGCTCGGTGTCGGAGGTCGCCTCGACCGACGTGACGACGTCCATCGCGGCCTGGAGCGAGATCGTCCACTTCTTCTGGACCTGCTCGATCGAGAACTTCGCGTCGTCGGCGGTGAAGGGCTCCCCGTTGGAGAACGTCGCGCCGTCCTCGAGCTGGAAGGTGTAGGTCGTGCCGTCGTCGGAGACGTCCCACGAGCTGGCCAGGCCGGGCACGATCTCGCCGTCCTGGTCGACCTCGACGAGGGTCTCGTAGACGTTGTCGAGCAGCGCCTGCGGGATGGCCGCGCCGTCGGTGGTGGTGAAGTCGAGGTTGACCGGCTCGGCGACCAGGCCGACGGTCAGCTGGTCGTCCCCGCCCGAGCCTCCCCGCTCGAACCGTCGCTGCCGCTCCCGCTGCCCGAGCCTGCCGAGCAGCCGGCCAGCCCGAGGGCCACGACGGTGACCACGGCGGTGAGCCAGGGGGCACCCATCCGGTCGTCATTCTTCACTGTGCTTCCTCCAGTTCCGCAAGGACGGCGGAGCCGAGCTCCGTGGTGGTGGCGCGACCTCCGAGGTCGGCCGTGTGGTGGGCGGGATCGAGCAGCGCGGCGGCCACGGCGTCGCGGACGCGGGTGGCCGCCTTCGCGTGACCGAGGTCGTCGAGCAGCATCGCACCTGAGAGCACGCACGCGACAGGGTTGGCCACGCCGCGGCCGGCGATGTCGGGTGCCGAGCCGTGGACCGGCTCGTAGATCCCGGGGACGTCGCAGCTCGGGCCGGATGTTGGCGCTGGGCGCCATCCCCATGCCCCCGCCCAGCACCGCGGCCAGGTCGGAGAGGATGTCGCCGAAGAGGTTGCCCGCGAGCAGGACGTCGAGCGAGCGAGGCGCCGTGATCATGCGCGCGGCCATCGCGTCGACCAGGACGACCTCGACCTCGACCTCCGGGTGCTGCTCGGCGACCTCGCGGACGACGCGGTCCCACAGCGGGTAGCCGTAGCGCATCGCGTTGGACTTGGTGACCAGGCTGAGCCGGCCGCTGCGCGTGCTCGGCGAGCGCGAAGGCGTGGTGGGCGGCGCGCTCGATGACGCGTCGGGAGTGGACGGCGACCTCGATGCCGAGGTCGTGGCCGGTGCCGGCGTGGGCGAGACCGCCGGCGCCGACGTACTCGCCCTCGGTGTTCTCGCGCACGATCACCAGGTCGACGCCCTCGGTGTCGCGCACCCGGCTCGGGACGCCCGGGAACGCCCGCACCGGGCGGATGTTGACGGCCAGGTCGAGCTGCTGGCGCAGGCCGATGATCAGCCCCCACACCAGCTCGTGGTCGGGGACGTCGGGACGGCCCGACCGCGCCGAAGAGCACCGCGTCGAAGGTCCGGACGACGTCGGCGGCGTCGGCCGGCATCGCGGCGCCGTCACGGAGGAACCGCTCGCCGCCCCAGTCGAGCTCGGTGGTCTCGAGGGTGGCGCCGTCGGCGTTCAGCGCCGCGGCGAGCACCGGCAGCGTCGCCTCGACGACCTCGGGCCCGACCCCGTCGCCGGGGATGGCCGCCAGGCGGACGGCGGAACGCTCCGGCATGGTCGTGGTGCCTCCAACTGGTCAGACCAGTGACCTAGGTCTCGATTCCCGCTACCCTCACGACAACGGCCCGGGATGTCAAGGGTTCCCGGCGCCGCCGACCGGAGGGAGCGGCGTGCCCGCACGACGTAGAAGCGGCGCTGGCCACCATGCCCGCCACGGCGATGTTGCGCTCCTTCGCCGCCCGCGAGGTCTCCCCCGTCGAGGTCCACGACGCGGTGCAGGAGGTGGTCGAGGCCCGCGAGCCTGTCCTCAATGCGTTCTGGCAGCGCGACGCCGCCGCGTCACGCGACGCGGCGCGCGCCAGCGAGCAGCGGTGGGCGGCCGGCGAGCCGACTCGGTCCGCTCGACGGCGTACCGGTGACGCTGAAGGAGAACCTCGCCCGGCGCGGCGTGCCGATGCCGGCGGGCAACGCCGGCGTCGACCCGGTGGTGCCCGGCCACGACGCGCCCGTCACGGCCCGCGTGCTCGAGGCCGGCGCCGTGGTGCTCGGGTCCACGGTGATGCCGGACTGGGGGATGCTCTCCTCGGGCGTCTCCAGCCTGCACGGCACCACCCGCAGCCCGTGGAACCCGGCGTGGACCACGGGCGGCTCGAGCTCCGGCGCCGGCGCAGCCGCGGCCGGCGGCTACGGTCCGCTCCACGTCGGCACCGACATCGGCGGCTCGATCCGGCTGCCCGGCACCTGGCTCGGCCTGGTCGCGCTCAAGCCCAGCGACGGCCGGGTGCCGCTCGACAGCCCCTACCTCGGCCGGGTCGCCGGACCGCTCACCCGGACCGTCGCCGACGCCGCGCTGCTGATGCAGGTGATCAGCCGCCCCGACGTCCGCGACTGGACCAGCCTGCCGCCCGCCGACCTGCCCTGGCTCGACCTCGACTCGCCCCGTCGACGGCCTGCGGGTCGGCCTGCACCTCGACGCCGGCTGCGGGGCCCCGGTCGAGCCCGCGGTCGCCGACGTCGTACGTCGCGTCGCGCGACCGGTTCGCGGCGGCCGGCGCGGTCGTCGAGGAGGTCCCCCCGTTCGTGGAGCAGGACCTGCTCGACTCCCTCGACCAGTTCTGGCGGGTGAGGTCGTGGACCGACTACCAGCGGCTGCCCGTCGCGGCGAAGGCGCGGGTGCTGCCCTACATCGTGGAGTGGGTGCACGGCGGCGCGGACGTCCCCGGCGCCCGTGTGCTCGACTGCTACCACGCCATCGGGCGGATGCGGCAGCAGACGGTCGCGGCCACCGCGGCCCTACGACCTGGTGCTGTCGCCCGTGACGCCGGGCCCGGCCTTCCCCGCCGAGCAACCGATGCCGGTGCCCGACCCGTCGGCGACGATGTCGCACATCGGCTTCACCGCGCCCTACAACATGTCCGGCCAGCCGGCGCTCAGCATCAACGCCGGCGTCACCGACGACGGCCGGCCCGTCGGCGTCCAGATCAGCGGGCGACGGTTCGACGACCTCGGCGTGCTGCGCGCGGCGTGGTGGTGGGAGCAGCACCGGCCGCTCGAGGCGACGCCACAGTGGCCCGACGGCGTACGGCTCGAGATGAGGCGGTGATGGAGCGGGCGCGCTTCCAGCAGGTCGAGCCGGTGCGGCTCTACCAGCGGATCGTCGAGCAGGTCGAGGACGCCATCGCCGACGGCTCGCTCAAGCCCGGCGAGCGGCTGCCGAGCGAGCGGGAGCTGGTGACGCAGTTCGGGGCGAGCCGGCCCACGGTGCGCGAGGCGTTGCGCGTGCTCGAGAGCAACGGCGTCGTCCGGTCCCGGCCCGGCGACCCGCACGGCCCGGAGATCCTGCCCTTCTCCTCGCTCGGCCTGGCCAAGCAGATGACCCGGCTCACCCGGGTCGACCAGATGACCATCGGCGACCTGGTGGCCTTCCGGATGATCCTCGACGGCTCGGCCAACATGCTCGCCGCCCGGCTCCGCACCGAGGAGGAGCTGGCGGCGATGGACGACACGGTCGTGGCGATGGAGGCGGCCATCGCGCGCGGCTTCGATGAGTTCAGCGAGGCCGACGTCGCCTTCCACGACGCGGTCGCTCGCGCCAGTCGGAGCGCGCTGATCCAGGTCTGCAACGAGGT
Source organism: uncultured Actinomycetota bacterium (assembly GCA_963740885.1). Lineage (GTDB taxonomy): Bacteria > Actinomycetota > Actinomycetes > Propionibacteriales > Nocardioidaceae > Nocardioides. Next base: position 2,751,447 of record CAVUFP010000002.1, on the reverse strand, counting down.
CGTCCGCGGCGTCGTGCTCTCGCTGATCTCCGACAAGGTCACCCGCGCCCGCAACAGCAAGGCGCTGATGCGCGAGTCGCTGCGCCACCACCGCGAGGTCCTCGACGCGATTCGCGCCGGCGACGGGCCGGCCGCCGCACGGACGTCGCGCCAGAACCTCTACGACTACTACGCCGGCTACGTCCCGGAGGCCGACCGCGAGCCGCTGCTCGCGCTGCTCGAGGGAGAGGCCTGAGGGCCGGTCACGCGGGCGGCAGCACGACGTTCCAGGCGCGCAACCGGGCCCCGGTCATGACGCCCTCGACGGAGTACGGGTCGGCGTCGACGAGCGCCTGCGCGGCGGCCTCGTCGGCGGCCTCGTAGACGATCAGCGCGCCCGCGCCGTCCTCGAAGGGACCCGCCTCGACCAGCTCTCCCCGTGCGTGCAGCTCGCGCAGGTAGTCGAGGTGCCGGGGCCGGACCTCGGCACGGAGCTCGGCGTCGGCGTAGTCGAAGAGCAGCACGTAGCGGGCCATGGCTCCCATCCTCCGCCCTCCGGGTGGCCGACGGGCGCGTGGTGTAATGCAGGTCACAACCGCGCCGCCCTGGGAGGGCCCGTGTCTCGGACGACCACCCCGCTCGCCCTCCTCGCCGGCACGGCCCTCGTGCTGGGCGCCACCTCGCTGGGGGTGCAGGCCGCCGGCAGTCCCGGCAGCGACTCCGCGGCCGCGCGCTTCGCCGCCCCCACGACGCCCGAGCTGAGCGAGACCTCACGACTGCCCGACCGCCGGATGCTGGTGGTGGGCGACCGCGCCTACGCGATGGGTACCGCCGACGGGCTCTACCCGGGCGCCGGCTTCCACGTCCGCGGGGAGATGGGCGGGGTCTGGACGCCGCCCATCAAGCTCGTCGACGGCGTGTGGTTCCGGCTGGCCGACCAGTGGCTCGGCGACGCTCGTGACGGCGCCGCCGCGACCCGCACCACCAGCGGTTGGGGCTACACCCGGACCTCCTACGAGGCCGTCGACCAGGTCCGGGTCGAGCGCACCGACTTCGTCCCCGACGGCACCCGCGCCACGCTCGTCGGCCTCACCCTGACCTCGCGGGTCTCTCGCACGCTGCCGCTGGCGCTCGACGCGCACTCCGAGCTGATGAGCGCCTACCCGTGGAGCGGGACCACGCCGACCGCGAAGCGGTTCAACCTGCGCGACACCGGCTCCTACGCCGACGGCACGCTGGTGTTCCGGGAACGGGGGAAGCCGCCGGTCGACCACGCCGAGCCCCACGACTGGGCGGCCGTCGTCGGCAGCACCCGGGCCCCCCGCTCCCACTCGCTCGGTCCCGACCATCGGGGCCCGCAGGACCCCGCGGTCACCTGCCCGACCGAGGGGACCACGCCGTACACGTGCGACGACAGCGTCGCCGGCAAGGGCACGGGCGGCCGGCTCCGCTGGCAGCTCCGGCTCCGGGCGGACACCCCCACGACCGTGTGGTTCGCCGTCGCCGGCTCCGACCGGGGCCTGGCCGGTGCCCGCTCCCAGCTCGCGAAGGCACTCGACCACCCCGCCGCCGCGCTGGCCAGCAAGGTGGCCGCCCGCCAGGAGTGGGACTCCCACACCCGGGTCGACCTGCCGGGCGACCCGCTGCTCGAGCAGAGCATCGAGTGGAGCAAGCAGAACCTCGCCGACTCCGTGCAGAAGTCCCGTGACCTGGAGCTGCGCGAGGTGCAGGAGGGCACGGCCTACCCCGCTCCCGCCGGGACCCTGCAGCGCGCGCACTGGCTGGGCGCCGGCTGGCCGGACTACCCGTGGCTCTTCGGTACCGACGGCGAGTACACCGCCTTCGCCAGCGTCGCGATGGGACAGTTCGCCGACATCGAGGCCCACCTGCGCACGCTGCGTGACGTGAGCACGGTCGTCAACGGCGACAGCGGCAAGGTCGTCCACGAGGTGGTGCCCGACGGCTCGGTCTACTTCGGCACCCTCGACTCCGCCGGCAACACCGACGAGACCTCGAAGTTCCCGAGCGCCGTGGCCCTGATCTGGCGCTGGACCGGTGACGACGCCTTCCGCGACGACCTCTACCCGTTCACCGTGCGCAACATGCACTACGTCGTCGACCGGCTCGACGAGGACGGCGACGGCTGGCCCGAGGGCCTCGGCAACGTCGAGCGCGACGGCATGGGCGTCGAGAAGCTCGACAACACCGTCTACACGATCCGCGGCCTGCGCGACCTGGCCGACCTGGCCCGCAGCACGGGCGACGCCGGGACCGTCCGCTGGGCCTCGCGGCGCGCGGCCGCCATGGAGGCCGACTTCGAGCAGGCGTGGTGGTACGGCGGCGACGCCGACCAGTACGCCGACTCGATCGACGACCCCGACGACCCTGCCAACGACAACACCAAGATCCTGCAGCGCCACTGGATCGGCGTCACCCCGATGGACGCTGAGCTGGTGCGGCCGCGCCAGGTGACGCGACCCCTGGCCGGTGACGGGCACGGCCAGACGGCGCTCGAGCAGCGCCAGGAGCCGTGCTACACCGGCACCTACGGGCTCTTCCACACCGGTACCGGACCCACCTCGGCCGAGGGCGGCAACCGCGGCCCGACCTGCGACTCGGTGGTGTCGAGCGTGCAGAGCGAGCAGTCGATCTTCTCGCTCAACAGCGGGATCATGGCGGTCGCCGAGGGCAACTTCGGGCGGCTGGGCGAGGACGCGCAGCAGCGCTACACCACCGGCAACGCCCGGATCCAGCTCGACCCGTCGGTGTGGGAGATGCCCGGCGCGATGCCGGAGATCGCCCCGAGCCCCGACTTCACCGCCAACATCGACCGGCCCCTCTACGACCGGTCGATGGTGCTCCAGGCGTGGGGCACCTACGGCACGCTCTGGCCGGTGGTCCACCACCAGCTCGGCATCAGCCCCGACCTGGGCCGCACCCGGCTCACGGTGGTGCCCCAGGTGCCCGAGGGCCAGACCCACGTCGCGGGGAGCAACGTGGTGATGGGCAACGGCTCGATCGACGTGAGCGCCGACCGCACCGCCTCGACCCTCACCACCACGGTCACCCGCGACCTGACCGCCCGGCTGCTGATCGGGCACGTGCTGCCCGACGGCGCGGAGGTCACCGAGGTCACGCTCGACGGCGCCCCGGCGGTGTACGAGGTGAGGCAGACCGCGCGCGGGCGTGACGTCGTGGTCGACGCGGGCGGCGGCCGCGGGACCAGCGTGCTCGAGGTCTCCTACCGCTGACCGGTTCCTGTCATGCTCGGGTGATGGAACCCGAGCCGCTGGAGACCCTGCCCGAGGACTGGCAGCGCATGCTGTGCGTCGTCGCCCACCCCGACGACATGGAGTTCGGTGCCGCCGCTGCCGTGGCGCGCTGGACCGGGCAGGGGAAGCACGTCGTCTACTGCATGGTGACCAGCGGCGAGGCGGGCATCGACGGGATGGATCCCGAGGAGTGCCGCCGCGTCCGCGAGGCCGAGCAGGTCGAGTCGGCGCGGGTCGTCGGGGTCGACGAGGTGGAGTTCCTCGGGCTGCCCGACGGCGTCCTCGAGTACGGCGTCGCGCTGCGGGCCGCCATCGCCGCGTCCGTACGTCGCCACCGACCCGACATCGTGGTCACCGGCAACCTGCACGACACCTGGGGCGGGCGCAACCTCAACCAGGCCGACCACATCGCCGTGGGGCGTGCCGTGCTCGACGCGGTGCGCGACGCCGGCAACCGCTGGGTCTTCCGCGAGCAGCTCTCCGGCGACGGCGGCGACCTCGAGCCGTGGGGCGGGGTCGGAGCGGTGTGGGCCTTCGGCTCGCCGCGGTCGACGCACGCCGTCGACACCACCGCCACCTTCGACGCCGGGGTCACCTCGCTGGAGGCCCACGCTGCCTACATCGAGGGGTTGGGCTGGGAGCACTTCGACCCGCGCGAGTTCCTCGAGGGGATGGCGAGGCAGACCGGGCAGCGGCTCGGCGTCGGCATGGCCGCGCCGTTCGAGGTCTACCCGATGGGCTGGGGCGAGTAGCCGCCCCCGCCTCGGACGGATCTCCGCCTCAGCCGCGGCCGAGGCGGTCGGTCGAGCAGGGCAGCGAGCGGGGCGTCGGTGCCGGCTCCCGCGCGCTCCAGGCGGCAAGCGTCGCCACGGCGAGGACGACCAGAACGAGCGACACGTAGACCACGGGCCACCTCCTTGGCGGGCATTGAACCACAGCCGCAGGCCCGTGATGTGTGACCGCGACACATGGACCCGCGCCCGCGGGTCGCCGACGATGGCCAGATGACCTCGCCCGTGCTCCCGGCCCTGGCCCTCGCCCTCTCCTCCGCGCTGCTGGCGGTCCCGTCCGCGCCGGCGTCCGTCGCGCCCGCCACGGCCCCGGTCGCCGCTGCCGAGCGGACCGGTCACTGTGCCGGGCGGTCGCGGGTCGACGTACCGCAGGCGGAGCAGCAGAAGCTGGCCTGCCTCGACGACCTGACGACGGCGGGGACGACCACGAGCGGCCACACCGACCCCTCCGACTGGGCCGGGCTCCACGCCTCGGGGACGAAGAACCCGACCGGGGTCCCAGGCGTCCAGGTCGACGGATACTTCCCCGACACCTCGACCAGCAACACCCACAACGGCTGGCAGCACGACTCGCAGTTCGTGATCCGGATGCCCGACGACTGGAACGGCAAGCTCGTCGTCAGCGGCGCCCCCGGCACCCGCACGCAGTACGCCGGCGACTTCATCTTCAGCGACTGGCTGGTCGCGCGCGGCTACGCCTACGCCATGACCGACAAGGGCAACAACGGCACCACGTTCTACCGCGACGGCCAGACCCCTGGCGACGCGGTGGCCGAGTGGAACCACCGGGTCACCCAGCTCACCCGCGCGACCCAGCGGGCCGTCGAGCAGAAGTATGGCCGGGCGCCGAGGCGCACCTACGCCTTCGGCATTTCCAACGGCGGCTACCTGGTCCGCTGGCAGCTCGAGAACCGACCCGGCCTCTACGACGGCGGCGTCGACTGGGAGGGCACGCTCTACCGCGGCGCGCCGCCCAACCTGCTGACCTACCTCCCGGTCGCGCTGCGCAACTACCCCGACTACGCCGCCACCGGCTCGCAGGAGGCGATGGAGCGGATGGTGCGCGCCGGCTTCGCCCGCCGCTCGGCCTTCACCTGGGACTACCACTACTCCTACTACTGGGACCTCACCCAGCGGCTCTACCGCGAGGAGTTCGACCCGTCCTACGACGGCCCCCTGGAGGCCGGGGTGCCGTTCTGCCAGCCGGGGACGCCGAGCTGCGACGCCGACTACCACTACGCCGACCGGCCGGGCGCCCGTCGCGCGCTGGACGAGGTCGCCCTCACCGGCGACGTACGCCGTCCGATGATCACGCTCCACGGCACCCTCGACGCGCTGCTGCCGATCCGGACCGACTCCGACGTCTACCGCCCGATGGTCCGGCGACAGGGCCGCGCCGGGCTGCACCGCTACTACCGCGTCACCGGCGGCACCCACGTCGACGGGCTGCGCGGCACCTTCGGCGACCGGGTCCGCCCGATCCTCCCCTGCGCGCGGCGGGCCTTCGTCCGGCTCGAGCAGTGGGTGGAGGACGGCCGTACGCCGCCTCCGAGCGCGACCCTCCCCCGCCCCGCCTCCCGCGACCGCGAGCTCAACCATTGCTCGCTCGGCTGAGCGGCCCCGGAGCCGACCGGGTGGCGGTGAGCGGAGCCCCGGCAGCCCCACCCACGACCGCGTAGCGTCGGGGCCATGCAGCGCTCGACGCGCCGCCGCGCGTACTTCTGGATGATGGGGACCTGCGTGGTCCTGATCCTGCTGGCGTGGAACGTGGTTCGGCTCTGGTCGACGACCGCCGCCGTGGTGATGAGCGTCGTCGCGGCCGTGATCCCGCCGGCCGCGGCCATCGTCGGCAACCTCGGCTCGCTCGACCAGATCGCCCCGCCGTCGCAGGACGAGGTCCACCGCGAAGCCTGAACCGGCGCGACACCCGGGCACCACCGTGAACGGCAGTGCCCGGGCGTCCGCGCACGGAGGTCCTCCGCGTGCGAGGCCCTAGGAGGACGTGCCGGACCCGCTCGACGAGGCGCCCTCGGCCTCGGCGTGCGCCTCCAGCCGGGCGAGCTGGCGGGCGGCCGCGTCGCGGCCGCCGAGCCCGAAGGCCAGCGCGGCTGCCGCCGCCCCGCCGACGACGATCGCGCCGAACGCCAGGTTGACGATCGAGTCGGCCAGGCCCATCGAGCGCAGTCCGATCGCGACGAACAGGGCGATGGCGGCCCAGCGGACCACCTCACCCGCCCGCCCGGAGACGAACCGCGGGGCGAGGTTGGCCACAAACACGCCGACCGCGATGATCGCGCCGCCGAGGATGATCCCACCGGCCACCTCCAGGACGGTGTCCAGGATCGAGGTGACCTCGGGGAACCCGAGGACGCGCGTCGCCGCGACGGCGAAGAACAGCACGATCGCGACCTGCCCGATCGTGGCGATCACGCTGGAGGGCCGGGTGCCGGACGTGCCGCCGGCTCCCAGGTCGGCGAGCGCGCGGTCGGTCCCGAGCCCCTGCAGCGTCGACTCGAGCAGCGGCGCCACGAACCGGGAGATCAGGTAGCCGATCCCCAGCAGCAGGGCCGCGGCGATCACATTGGGGATGGCGTTGAGGATCAGCGTCAGCATCTGGGTGGCCGGGTCAGCGATCGCCTCGATGCCGAGCACCTGCAGCGCGGAGATGGACACCACGATCAGGATCAGCGCGAAGACCAGCTGGCCGACGATGCGCGAGAGCGGCGGGGTGCTCGAGCCGGTGCGCGTCCCCGCGGCGTGGGTCGAGTCGGAGGCCGACACCTCACCGCGCTCCAGCCACCGGTCCGCGCCGGCGGTCCGCAACGAGGTCTCCACCAGCTGGCGCACGATGCGGGCCAGGATCAGCCCGATGAAGAAGATCAGCGCTGCGCCGGCGATGCCGGGCAGAGCCGCGAGCACGCCTTGCAACAGGCCCTGGATGGGCGCGACCACCTCGGTGAGCGCGAAGATGTTCAGGATCGCAAGGAGCCCGAACAGCCAGATCACCAGCGAGGCGATCGTGGCGAGGGACTCGCCCAGGGACTGCCCGCTGGAGTCCTCCCGTTGGAGGACCTTGACCTTGGTCAGCGCCTTGCTCAGCACGGCCTTGACCAGCTTGGCGATCAGCCACGTGACCACAAGGATCACCAACGCTGCGACCACGCGCGTCAGGATCCCCGGTACGTCGAAGTCGTCCACACTCATGACACATCTCCCCTGCAGTAGCTCCGAGACGACGAACTGCCGACTCCCCCTCGGGACCGCCCAGGTCGCATGCTCCCTCCGACCTGCACGAGCACCTCGGGTAGCAGCGACGCTAACCACAGAGCGTGGACGCGACCCCCATCCCCACGGGTGGTGACAGGGGATTGGAGGTCTGGTGAGGTGACCCTCCCGGGAGCGGAGCCGCGACCCGGGTGGATCAGGGGTCGGCCTGCGTGGGACGGGTGACCGTGAGCCCACCCTTCAACATCAGCGTGTTGGGCACGTGGGTGGTCCCGGAGCTCTCGCTCTGCATCTCGGTCGTCGCCGCGTGCAGGGCGACGATCGTGCCGTAGACGCCCTCCGCGTGCACCTCGTCGCCCTCGCCGAGGATCCGCCGCAGGTAGCGGCCGGCCGCGACCTCCTGGGCGATGGATCGCCCGCCCAGCCCGATCAGCAGGGCCATCGCCGTCGCCAGGCACAGCAGGACGGCGGCGAACGTGAGGGTGAGCAGCTGCGTATTGACCCCGAGCTGGCCGAGCGCGAGCAGGACGACCACGACCATGATCGAGCCACGCACCAGCACCACCATCTCGCGTCGGCTGCGCCCGGTCGCCCGCGCCAGCCCGGCCCCCAGCAGAGTTCCGACGAACGTCGCCCCGGCCCGACCGACGATGATCATCAGGATCGCGATCAAGGCCCTCGGCAGGTAGCCGAGCAGCCGACCGGCCAGCGGCTCCAGGGCGCCCGGCGCGAGGAGGCCGATCGCCGTGGCGATGCCGAGGGCGAGGAACACCCAGAACACGAAGGCGGCGGCGGGCCCCGCCAGCCCCTCGACGGAGCGACGCCGCTCCTGGGCCGCGACGACCCGACGCGTCGCGGCACCGACGAGGGCCCCCAGCAGCAGGCCCCCCAGGACGGCGGCCAGGGCGAGGATCACCGGCTCAGTCATCGTCTCTTCCTTCGTCCACGGTCCCCTCCAGCAGCAGTCGCGTCGTCTGCGGACCGACGTCCATCAGGTCGGTGATCACGGAGAGCGCCTCCCGGTTGGCGATGGTCGCCTCCAGACGGTCCCACAGCTTCGTCTCGAGGGCCGCCCGGGGCATCCGGTCGGACTCGAGCTCCGAGCGCAGCACGGGCTCGAGCTCCGTCAGCGCCTCGAGCCGCTCGAGGCACAGGGGGCAGTGCCCGGCGTGACGGGCGGTACGGCGGCTCGTGCTGCCCGAGGACCACCGGTCCAGAGCCAGGTCGGAGGGGTGTCGCCAGGTCATCGCGACTCCCCCTTCTGCAGCGCCCGCATCCTGCTCCGGGCCCGGAACAGGCGCGTCCTCACCGTCGACAGGGGGACCTGCAGGACGTCGCTGATCTCGGCGTAGGTGAGCTGCTCGACCTCGCGCAGGACGATCACGGCCCGGCTCAACGGGTCCAGGGAGTCCAGGGCCTCGTCGATCAGCAACCGCCCCTCCACGACCTGCTCCGGGGAGGCGGACTCCCGGCCCGGAAGACGTCCCGGGTCGGTCGAGTCCTCGCGGATCGTGCGCAGCGTCGACACCGCCAGGTTGTGCGCGATGCGCAGCAGCCAGTGCAGGACCGGGGCCTCCCCGCGGAAGCTGTCCTGGTGCTGCCACGCCCGGATGAACGTCTCCTGGGTCACGTCCTCCGCCAGCCCCGGGTCACGGACCACCGATCGAGCCATCCGGTAGACCGAGGCCGCGTGCTCGGCGAAGAGCTGCCGCAGGGCGACGTCCCGCTCCGAGGCAGGTCGTCGCCCGGCGCCTGGCTCTCCTGCCATCGACCGACCATTGCCTTCCCTGCGTCGAGGCCTCCCCGGGGAGGACGCGCCGACGAGCGAGAAAGTCGCACCCGAGCCTCCCTGGAAAGAAATGTGGCGGTGTTCTGCGACTTTGTCACCTCTGGCTGCGTCTCCCGGTGGAAGTCATCCCTCACCACCACGAGGAGAACGCATGTCGCTCGATCGCGCAAGGGAACCCCGGCGCGCTCGCCCGCCGTCGGCGCGTACCCGGATGCCCGCGGGTCGGATCGCCCGGTCCGCCCCGCCGCACCCCGAGATCCGATCCACCGACGGAGGGACCGACCAGATGACCACCGCGACCACGCTCACGCTGCCGGCCGAGGAGCCGGTGGCCGCGAGGGCGCGGCAGCGAGCAGACCTCGTACGCGTCTCGGTCGTCGAGCCGCACGACCTCATGGCCGCGGGATGGAGCCAGCTGCTGGAGGGGGGTGCCGGGGGTCGCTACCGCATCACCGGGCCCGACGCCCCGGACGTCGTCCTCTACGGCCTCCGCCCCACCGGGCACGAGGGCACCCATGACCTACGGCTGCACGAGCTGCTGCGCCGCACCGACTCCAAGGTCATCGCCACCCACTGGGACGACACACCTGCCCTGGTGGACGCGGCGATGCGGTGCGGTGCCCACGGCTCCTTGTCCAAGCGGCTGCCGCGGGAGGACCTGGTCACCGGGCTGGAGACGATCCTGCGGGCCGAGGGTCCGGTGCGGTGCCCGGCGCCACAGGATGCCTGCCACCCCGAGATCGCGCGCACGGGGCTGAGCCCGCGCGAGCTCGAGGTCCTGTGCCTGGTGGCGCAGGGGCTCACCAACGACGAGATCGCCGACCGGCTCTACGTCACCATCAACACGATCAAGACCTACATCCGCTACGGCTACCGCAAGATCGGCGCCGAACGGCGTTCGCACGCGGTGATCTGGGTCCAGCGGCACGGCCTGGCCGGGCCCGCGCCCGCCTGAGCACCGGTTCCCCCACCCGAGGAACGGCCCCCGTTCGCCGCAGCGAACGGGGGCCCAACTCCTGGGTGTTCCTCGCCGAAACGACGTGGTCGACGTCCAGAAGTCCGGGAGGGGAACCTAGGACACACTCCCGCATCCCGTGATGCGGTGAAACGATCACCCATCGCGTCTCTCACCAGCCTAGGCGCCGGAGGCGGCGCCCACCTCACCCCTTCGTGATCCGTCTGAGGCGTCAGGTCAGCGCGATCAACCGCTGGACCAGCGCGTAGCTCGGGTAGTTCTCGCCGTCGATCTTGGCCATCAGCACCTCGGCGTAGTCGCCCACGTCGTCCGGGGCCAGCAGCTGCTCGACGATGTCGAGCATGGTCGAGGACGGATAGGTGTCGGCGTGCACCTTGTCCAGCAACAGCCGCAGGGTCCGGCTGCGGACTTCCTCCTGGATGTTCTCGTCTGCCATGACCGGTTCCTCTCTCGTCGTCGTACGGGGTCAGATGTCCAGCAACGGCCCCAACGGGCCGAGGTCGATGTTGAGGTCCTCGGTGGTGAGGTCGTAGCGGGCCTTGAGCTCGTCCATGGCCCGTTCCAGGTGCATCAGGCCCAGGCCGAGGCCCTCGACCTGCTCGTCGGTCAGGTCGCCCTCGTCGAACCGGCGCAGGGCCTGCTTCTCCATCAGCTGCCGTACCAGCTCGACCACGGTCAGCACCAGCTTGAGGAGGTCCCGCTCGACGCTCTCGTGGTCGGTCTCCAGCCGTTGTGGGAGTCCCCGCCTCTGCTCAGCCACGGGACGGGACCATCTCGGAGCGGACGGTGGTGATGAGGGCGCGGAGGCTGACCTGGACCAGGTCGACCCCCGAGAGCGAGATCACGATGTCTCCCGAGAGCACGACCCCTGTCCCGAGCAGCCGGTCCAGCAGGTCGACCAGCGCGATCTGCTGCTGGTCGGCGGCGCGTGACTCCGAGGCGAGGACGGGACCCGACGCGGCGCTCACGGTTGCTCCAGCACCGCGAAGGAGTACGGCGGCCACGGCCCCGCCGCGTCGAGCACCAGGTCGGGGTGTGCCGCCCGCACCTCGTCGACCCGCCGCTCGAAGCCCTCACGCTCCGTGAGCTCGATCAGGTAGGCGCCGTTGAGGGCCATCGTGCCGGAGAGCCCCGTCAGCTGGGGGTCCTGCGGCGGCAGCACCCGGCTGGCCACGGAAGCCCCCGCGAGCGCCAGGTGGACCTCCTCGGCCACCCGCGCGACCTCGGCGGCGCGCTGCCCCCGGTCGTCCGCCTGGGCCCTGCGGCGCCGGAGGAACTCCGCCCCGGAGGTGGGTTCGTCGGCCTCCTCCCGCACCGCGACCGGCGTGGAGGAGATCAGCTTGACGCTCCACTCGGCGCGCCCGTCGACGCGGTCGAGGACCTCGACGATCGCCTGGTGCCACTCACCCAGCCGGCGCCGGAGGGCGTCGTCGTCGTGGAAGATGGTCGCCAGGCGCAGCGGGGCGGTCGGACCACCCTCGCTGACGAGGCGGATCACGGAGTCGTGCCCCCGAGCGACCTCCTCCAACCAGGGCAGGCTCTCCAGGTTGCGGGTGAGGGCCGCCGCGGAGAACTCCTCGAGCGGCACGTCGCTGACCACGGCATCGAGGCCGTCGACGGAGACGACGTCCAGGGGTGCGTCGCGCAGGCCGCGACCGGCCGCCAACGCCGCGACGCCCAGCCCCCGGGTCACCGCGTAGGCGTAACGGGCCGACTCAGTCACCGTCGCTGTCGCTCCCCGACTCGAGCGCCTCGACCCTCGCGCGCAGCTGCTGGTTCTCCTCCTGCAGCTGCTGGGCGCTGGTGTTGAGCATCGGGTCGTTGCGCCACCAGTCGATGCCCATCTCCTGGGCCTTGTCGACCGACACCACCAGCAGCCGGATCTTGATGGTGAGCAGCTCGATGTCGAGCAGGTTGACCCGGATGTCGCCGGCGATGACGATGCCCTTGTCGAGCACGCGCTCGAGGATGTCGGCCAGGTTGGCCGGCTGGGGACGTCCGGCCTGCCCGACGCTGGCGGAGTAGGGGCGGCTGGTGGGCGTGCGGTCTGCGTGCTCGCTCACCTCAGTCCTCCGTCTGCCCGCGCACGTAGCGATGCGTCCGGCGGTAGCCCTCGAGCTCCAGCGAGGAGTCGACCGTGACCTCGTAGACGGCCAGGACGTCGGTCGTCGCGGGGATCCGTCGCAGCTCGAGCACCTCGAGCTCGACCTCCCAGCCCTCCTCCGTGCGCCGCAGGGAGGTCACGCCCTCGACCTGCTTCGACGACAGCTCGGCGAACTGGCGCGCGGCCTCGCTCGCCACCCGGACGCCACTCGCCTTCCGGGTCGGCTCGGCCTTGGGTGCCCGCTTGCGCCCGGCGGTCGACGACGAGCCCGCCGTCGACTTCTTCGACGCGGACGCGCTGCCGCCGGAACGCTTCGTGGCCTTCTTGGGGGCTGTGCTGCCCCCGGAACCCGTGTCACTCATGTCGTCCCTCTCGTGCTCGTCGTTGCCCGATCATGAGACGTTCGATCAGGGCGTCCTCCCAGGCCGTGGCCTCGTCATCGGTCAGGGTGCCGTCCTCACGCTGCCGCGCGACCTCGTCGAGCTCGGCCCGGATGCGGGCCGGGTCGTAGTACTCCTCCTCGGCCTGCTTCAACACCTGTTGGGCCACCGCGACGGTGCCGCGCACCGGCGCGAGGGGCAGCCCCAGCAGGCCGGTCAACAGGCCCATCAGGCGCTCCCGGCGAAGTCGTAGGGGGCGGTCGGACCGAGGAGCCGCATCCGGATCCGGCCGTGCACCTCCTCGGCCAACACCTCGAGCCGGTTCTCGAGCTCGTCTCGGCGGGCGGCATCGACCAGCAGAGCGACGTCGAAGACGCGCTCCAGCCCGGCGACGGGGCGGACCACGTGCGCGGACGTGAGGGGCAGGATCTGCTCGAGCAGCAGACCGCTGTCGTGGTCGCGGTGGTGCTCGACCGCCGCCCCGACCAGCTCACCGAGCTGCACGAGCTCGCCCCGCACCGCGTCCTCGGGGAGGTCGCGGGTCAGCTCGCGCAACCGGGCGATCTCGGGGTCGGCGGTCACGACCTCCCGCAACAGCTCGTCCTGGTCGTAGTGCGCCTGCACGATCAGCTGGGTGTGGTCGCGCACGCCGTCGAGGAGTCCGCCGAACCACTCCTCGTTCGGGCCGAGCAGGTCCTCACGCAGGGCGTCCTGGTCGAGCACCACCGAGCCGAAGCTGACCGGGACGACGGCCGCGAGCGCGGCCGCCAGTCCGTCGACCACGCGGTGGTAGCCCAGCAGGTCCGCGGCGCGACCCGGTGGTCGCTCCATCCGGAACGAGCTCACGACGGCCGCCACCCGGCCGACCACGACCGCCTGCAGGGGCTGGTCGTCCAGCCCCAGCAGGTCCTCCGGCGGCACGGAGTCGGCGTCCACGACGGCGTACACGAACCACCCGAGGTCGGCGTCCACCGCCTCGGGGTCCACGACGTCGTGCTCGCTCACGGCGTTCGGGGTCATGCAGTGGAACGGCGACGCGACGTCGACTTCTTGGCCGGGCGTCGGCCCTCGTCGTCCTTGTCGTCGTCGTCGTCACCACTGCTGAGCGCCTTCTTGGCGCCGCTCACGGCCCCCTTGACCTTGCCGCCGGCACCCTTCTCCTGCATGTTGCCGATGAACTCGTCGAGCGGCTTGCCACCACCCTGCTCGAGCAGGTCGAGCCGGTTGGTCGCCTCGGCGAACCGGAGGTAGGTGTCCACGCTGGCGATCACGATGCGCGCGTCGATGGTCAGGAGCTCGATCCCGACCAGGGAGACCCGGACGTAGGCGTCGATCACGATGCCCTTGTCGAGGATGATCTCGACGACGTCGGCCAACCCGCTGGGAGCGGGCCGGTCGAGGTATCCGCCGCCACCGCGGCGCTGGGACTGCATGGTCATGGCTGTTCTCCTCGGTCAGGATCGGTCAGCGACGCCGACGCTTGCGTGGTCGGTCGTCCTCGTCGTTCTCGTCGGCCTCGTCCGCAGGCTCCTCCTCGTCCTCGGGCTCAGCCTCCTCCTCCTCGTACTCCTCGTCCACCTCGTCCTCGGCTTCGGGCTCCTCCTCGTCCTCGGCCTCGGGCTCCTCCTCGTCCTCGAGCTCCTCCTCGTCCTCGGCCTCGGGCTCCTCGTCCTCGAGCTCCTCCTCGTCCTCGGGCTCCTCGTCGTACTCGTCCTCGGGCTCGTCCTCGGCCTCGCCCTCCTCCTCGTACTCGTCCTCGGGGTCCTCGTCCTCGGGGTCCTCGTCCTCGGGGACCTCGTCCTCGGCGTCCTCGTCCTCGGCGTCCTCGTCCGACTCAGGCTCGCCTTCGCCCTCGTCCTCGTAACCGGACTCGTCCTGCTCGGCAGCCTGATCCTCCGACTGCTCCTGCTCCTGCTCCTCGCGCTGGACCGCGTCCTCGTGGGACTCGACGACCTCACCGTCCTCGATGGTGCCGCGCCATCCCTCGACCTCCTCGGGCTCGAGCAGGGTGCGGGTCATCACGTGACGGCGGAAGTGTCGGATCTCCGCACGTGCGCGGCGGCCCTGGGCCTCCCAGATGTTGCCGGTCTTCTCGAAGAAACCCTTGGGGTAGTACTCGAGCACGACCAGGATGCGGGTGAGGTTCGGGCCGATCTCGTGGAAGGTCACCGCTCCGTCGACGTGGCCCTTCGCGCCCTTGGACCGCCAGACGATGCGCTCGTCGGGGATCTGCGACTTGATCGTCGCCTCCCAGCTCCGGGAGGACCAGAAGATCTTGGCCTTGAACTCGATCTTGGTCTCGTCGGGCGCCTGGACGCTCTCGACCTTCTTCATGAAGCTCGGGAAGGCCCCGAACTCGGTCCACTGGTTGTAGGCGACCTTGAGGGGCACGCCGACGTCGATGGTCTCGATGATGTTCGTCGAGTCGGTCGGCTTGCCGCCGCCGCTGCTCTTGCCGCCATCCCCCCCACCGGTGATCTTGTCCTTGACGCCTGAGACCGCGCCCTTGAGCGCGCCGCCGACGGCGGACCCACCGTCGGCCTTGGCCTTCCCGCCTTCGGCAGCAGCCTTGCCGACCGGACCGCCGTCGGCGATGTCGTCGAACTTGTCGGTGAGGTTGCCCAAGGTGTCGGACACCGTGCTCATCGCCTTGTCACCCAAGGCTCCCAGGAGGTTCCGGCCTGCATCCTTGAGGCCGTCCATCGGATCCGTCTTCGCCATCGGACGTCACCCCTTCGATCCGCTGCTCGACCGCGACCGCGACGAGCTGCTCTTCTTGGCGCCGCTGCGCGACGAGGACTTCTTGGCGGGCGCCTTCTTGGCCGCCGACTTCTTCGCGGGCGCCTTCGTGGCCGCCGACTTCTTCGCGGGCGCCTTCGTGGCCGCCGACTTCTTCGCGGCGGTCTTCTTCGCCGGTGCCTTCTTGGCGGCAGACCTGCTCGTCGACGACGCCTTCTTGGCGGCCGAGCTCCCGCCCGAGGACGCCTTCTTGGCCGGTGCCTTCTTCGCGGCCGCCTTCTTGGTCGGCGCCTTCTTGCCCGGCGCCTTCTTGGTCGGCGCCTTCTTGGCCGGTGCCTTCTTGGCGGTCGACGTGGCCTTCTTCGCCGTCGAGCTGCTCCTGCGGCGTCGGCGCGGCGGCTCCTCCGGCGGGTCCTCGGTCTCCTCGGCCTCGTCCTCGGGCTCCTCCTCGTCCTCGGGCTCTGCCTCGTCCTCGGGCTCCTCCTCGTCCTCGGGCTCCTCCTCGTCCTCGGGCTCTGCCTCGTCCTCGGGCTCTGCCTGGTCCTCGGGCTCCTCCTCGTCCTCGGGCTCCTCCTCGTCCTCGGCCTCGTCCTCGGGCTCCTCCTCGTCCTCGGGCTCCTCCTCGGCCTCGGGCTCCTCCTCGGCCTCGTCCTCGGGCTCCTCCTCGTCCTCGGGCTCCTCCTGGTCCTCAGCCTCGTCCTCGGGCTCTTCCTCGGAGTCCTCGTCCTGACCACCGCCGCCGTTCAGCGAGCTCGTGATCTGCTCGAGCCGCGAGGTCGCGGTGGTGATCGCGGCCGCCTTGACGGCGTCGGCGAGCTTTCCGGTGAGCTGGTCCTGGAGCTTCTTCAGCTCCGGGTTCTTCTCGATCAGCTCGGAGCCCTGCGCGAGCAGGGCCTGGGGGTTGGTGGCGAGCTTCTTGCCGGCGAGCATGCTGCCGACGGTGATCGCCAGCTTGAGCTTCTTCGCGCGCCCCAGGAAGTAGCCGGCGGCCACTCCTGCGGCGATCTTCGATGTTGCAGACATGGATGTCCCTCCTGGACGCGTGGGGTGGCGCCCTGTCCTTCGTTCCCCTCCGACCGTCCACGCATGCCTGTGAGAGCGACGCGGGCATCGGTCTCGCCATCCGAACAGAAGCGTCGAGCGCGCTGTCACACCCCGACGGATGGGTTACAGGTGGGGCCGAAGGCCACTACGGTCCGCACGTTCGGTGCGGTGGCCGGCTCATCGCCCGGGCCCCCACACGCGGAAGACCCCTGATCCGAGGCTGTCGGATCAGGGGCCTTCGCTGGCTCCCCCGGTTGGACTCGAACCAACAACCCTCCGGTTAACAGCCGAATGCTCTGCCAGTTGAGCTACAGGGGATCGCGCCGGGACAGGTTAGCAAGGGCGACGAGGCGGACCGAAATCGACCGCGGTCACCCTCCGCCGACCTCCTGGCGAGCCGTGGTGAGGGCGCCGTCGACGGCCGACCGGACCTCGGGGTCCTCCGGATCGAGCCCGGCGTCGTAGTCGAGGAACCAGTCGAGCGCACCGCCTCGCGGCGGCCGCCGAGCGATGATCCGGATGCCGGCGTCGCCCCGGACCGTCACGCTTCGCTGCAGCACGACGCTGGCCGTGACGCGCTCGCGGACCAGCTCGAGGAAGCGGCCGGGCTCGCCGACGGTGAAGCCGTGCTCGCGCCGCTGCTCACCCCACGACCCGACCTCGCTGACCCGGAACTGGTCGGTGTCGCGGTTCCAGTCGGCGGCCTCGACCTGCTCCCACGGCACCCGCGCGCCGGCCAGGTAGACCGCGTCGCGGGTGCCGGCCAGGACCGCACCGTCGACCGCCGTGGTCCAGGCGAGGACCCGCTCGCCCGCAGCCACCTCGACCTCGGGCTGCGCTCTGCGCCGCAGTCTCACTGCTCGCCGCCGACCGCACGCTCCCGGAGCGTGCGCCGGTGCTGCTCGAGCGCGACCAGCTCGCCGAACATCCGGTTGTAGTCGGTGGCGTGCTCGACCGGGTTGGTGCGTTGGAGCTTCGACTTCAGGTCGGCGATGCGTCGCATCGCGGTGAGCTCCTGGAGCCGGTAGACGTGTCCGGCGACGTAGGCGGCGTCGGGCTCCTTGGAGGTCTTGAGCGGCTCGACGCCCAGCGCGCTGACGGCCGAGGACACCGCGGGGTCGGTGGTGGCGTCACGCAGCCGTGCGGCCCAGCCCGGGTCCTGGGCACCGGCAGGCGGCCCGCCGGCGGCGGCGACCAGCTGCCAGACGGCCCGGTAGGTCGGGTGCGTGAAGTCGTTGTCGCCGACGCTGCGAGCGGCGTGGCCGAGGGCGGCCGGGTGCTGGACGACGAGCTTGAGGGTCTCGCGCTCGAGGGTGAACCGCGGGTCGCGCAGGTCGGGGAGCTGCTGCTGCGGCCGCTCGGCGGTGGTCTGCTCGGCCACCGGCCGCTGGCGGGGCTGCGGCCGCGCCGAGCGGTTCTGGGAGCGACGTACCTCGTCGCGGGCCTGCTCGACGTCGACGCCGACCATGCCGGCCAGCTCGCGCGCGAACGCGTCGACCTTGGACTTGTCGCGGATGCTCGAGACCAGCCGCGCCGCTTCGCGGACAGCGTCGACGCGACCGTCGGCCCGGTCGAGGTCGTACTTGCCGACCACGTTGCCGAGCACGAAGCGGTAGAGGGGCACCCGCCGGGCGACGAGCTCGCGCACCGCGGCGTCGCCCTCCTTGATCCGCAGGTCGCACGGGTCGAGGCCGGACGGCTCGACGGCGACGTAGGTCTGGGAGACGAAGTTCTGATCACCGTCGAAGGCACGCAGCGCGGCCTTCTGGCCCGCGGCGTCACCGTCGAAGGTGAAGATCACCTCGCCCCGGAACTCCTCGTGGTCGTGGAGGAACCGCCGCAGCACCCGGGCGTGGTCGTCGCCGAACGCCGTGCCGCAGGTGGCGACCGCCGTGCCGACGCCAGCGAGGTGGCAGGCCATCACGTCGGTGTAGCCCTCGACGACGACGGCCTGGGAGCTGCGCCCCATCTCGCGGCGGGCCAGGTCGATGCCGTAGAGCACCTGGCTCTTCTTGTAGAGCGTGGTCTCGGGGGTGTTGAGGTACTTGGCCTCGATCTTGTCGTCGTCGTGGATCCGCCGCGCCCCGAAGCCGATGGTGTCGCCCGAGGCGTCCCGGATCGGCCACAGCAGCCGCCCCCGGAACCGGTCGTAGGCCGACCGGCCGATCGCGACCAGCCCGGCCGCCACCGACTCCTCGTCGCGGAACCCGCGCTCGCGCAGGTGACGCAGCAGCGCCTCCCCGTCCCGGGGCGCGTAGCCGTTGCCGAAGGTCTCGGCGGCCGTCCCGTCGAACCCGCGCTCGACCAGGAACTGGCGGGCCACCTGCGCCTCCGGCGAGCGGAGCTGGTCGGCGTAGAACTCCTGGGCGATCCGGTTGGCCTCCACCAGCCGGCTGCGCTGGGGCCCGCGGGGGCGGTCGTCCCGGGGCCCGTCGCCCTCCTCACGCCGCAGCTGGACGCCGTACTTCTCGGCCAGCCGCTCGACGGCCTCGACGAAGGACAGGCCGTCGATCTGCATCAGGAAGGTGAAGACGTCGCCGCCCTGCTGGCAGCCGAAGCAGTGCCAGAACTGACGGGCCGGCGTGACGTGGAACGACGGCGACTTCTCGTCGTGGAAGGGACACAGGCCCTTGCGGGAGCCGCCGCCCGCGTTGCGCAGCGTGACGTAGGACTCGACGACCTCGTCGATGCGGGCCTTCTCGCGCACCTCGGCGATGTCCTCATCGCGGATCCGGCCTGCCACGTGGCGGAGTCTACGGCGCGACCGGAGCCGTCGACGCCGCCCTCCACACCGGCCCGCACGCTCGTCCTCACCCCACCGGGGGTTGGAATGCAGGAGCCGACGCGAAAGGGTGGAGGGATGAGTCCTCCCGAGAGCACGCCTGCTCCACCACCGGGCCAGGAGCCCACGCTGGGAGCCATCGTGCACGACCTGACCCAGCAGGTCCCGGACCTGATCCGCTCGGAGATCCGGCTCGCGCAGGCCGAGATGGCCGAGAAGGGCAAGCGCGCCGGCATCGGCATCGGCCTCTTCAGCGGGGCGGGCCTGCTGGCCTTCTTCGGGCTGGCCACCCTGATCGCTACGGCGATCCTGGCGCTCGGCCTGGTGGTCGCCCCGTGGCTGGCCGCGCTGATCGTGGCGGTGGTGCTGTTCGCCGGTGCGGCCGTGCTCGGCCTGGGCGGCAAGAAGCAGGTGCAGGAGGCCACCCCGCCCGCGCCCGAGCGCGCGGTCGAGGGCGTCAAGGAGGACATCGCGACCGTGAAGGGACAGCGACCATGAGCACCCCGTCCGACAACGGCCAGGGCCAGACGCCCGAGCAGATCGAGGCCGAGATCGAGGCCAAGCGCGAGGCGCTGGCCACCACGGTCGACCAGCTCTCGGCCAAGCTCGACGTCAAGGGCAAGGCCCAGCGCAAGGTGGCCGACGTCAAGGACCGCACCACCACCGACACCGGCTCGCCCCGACCGGAGGTGATCGCCGCCGCCGGCTCGCTGGTGGCCATGACGATCGCCCTGGTCTGGTGGCTGCGCCACCGCGACTGACCCACGACGAGAGGAAACCCCATGAGGAAGCTGACCATCCTGATCTCCGGCGCCATCGGCTACGTGCTCGGCACCCGGGCCGGCCGGGAGCGCTATGAGCAGATCAAGCAGATGGCGGGCAGGGTCAAGGACGACCCGCGGGTGCAGGAGAAGGCCCAGCAGGCCGCCGACGTCGCTCGCGAGAAGGCGCCGGTCGTGAAGGAGAAGGTGCAGGACGCCGCCAGCACGGCCGCCGCCAAGGTCAAGGAGACGACCGGCGGCAGCGACGACGCCCTCGTCGACCAGCTCCACCCCGAGAGCACCGCCCGCCAGGACGACCCCTACCCCCAGGGCGACCTGCCCTGAGCATGGGGCTCACCCGACCAGCCGGTGGTGCCAGGCCACCGCGCTGGCGTCGGTGAGCGAGGCGACCTGGTCGATCACCACCCGACGGCGCGCGGCGTCGTCGGCGGCCCGGTGCCAGTCGTCGGCGTAGGTCTGGTCGAGCGCGTCGGGCGCGCGGTCGAGCAGCACCTCGACCAGGCCCGCGAGGAGCTCGCGCTCACGCCGCCGTGCGGCCACGCGGTCCTCGGCCTGCATGACGTAGTGGGCCGCCACGCCCTTGAGCAGCCCGATCTCGAGTCGGACCTGCTCCGGGACGACCAGATCGGCGCGATGGCGGACGAACGGACCCGGCGCCGAAGCGAACGTCGCCTCCTGCACCGCTCCGCAGAACCGCCCGATCAGGTCGCTGGTGAGGTTCTTGAGCCGTCCCCGCGACCGGCGGGTGCCGTCGTGGGGCACCTCCGGCCAGCCGTCGACGGCGAGCAGCCCGTCGAGCACCGCACCGAGGGTGTCGTCGTCTACGCCGGGGAGGTACCAGCCACGGGCGGTCGCGAACAGCCCCGGCCGGTCGAGCCGGCTGAGCTCGATCCGCCCGGCGACCACGCCGTCCTCGACGTCGTGCACCGAGTAGGCCACGTCGTCGGCGAGGTCCATCACCTGCGCCTCGAAGCAGCGCTTCTGGTCGTCGTGTCCCTCCCGGAGCCAGCCGAAGACCGGCAGGTCGTCGTCGTAGACGCCGAACTTGACCACCGCCACCGGCGTGCCGTCGGCGTGGACGCCGGAGGGCGGTGCCGCCTCGGCCCGCCGCCAGGGGTACTTGGTGCAGGCGTCGAGCGTCGCCCGGGTCAGGTTGAGGCCGACCGAGTCACCCTCGGCGGTGACCGTCTTGGCCTCGAGCCGGGTCAGGATCCGCAGCGTCTGCGCGTTGCCCTCGAAGCCGCCGCACTCCCCCGCCCACTCGGCCAGCACCCGCTCGCCGTTGTGTCCGAACGGAGGGTGGCCGAGGTCGTGGGCCAGCGCCGCGGTCTCCGCGACGTCCGGGTGGCAGCCCAGCGCCCGGGCCAGGTCGCGTGCGATCTGCGCCACCTCGAGGCTGTGGGTCAGCCGGTTGCGGACGAAGTCGTCGCTCTGGGGCCCCATCACCTGGGTCTTGGCCGCCAGCCGGCGAGACGCCGCCGCGTGGACCACCCGCGCCCGGTCGCGCTCGAACGCGGTGCGCTCCGGGGCGGCCACCCGCTTGGGCGGCTCGGCGACGTACCGCTCACGTGCGGCCTCGTCGTAGATGTCGGAGGAGTCCACCGCTGGACCCTATGCCGCGCGTGTGCCCGAGCGTGCGCCCTGGCGCACGCTCGGGCACACGCGACGTGGTCAGTAGGTCGTGACGTGGACGTGGTCGTAGTGGTTGGCCGTCACCGAGCCACGGTCCTCGACGTAGCGCCAGCCCTCGCCGGACCGGTCGACCGACCAGATCCGCTGGGAGTACATGACGTAGTTGACGCCGAGCTCCTGGTAGTGGGCCCTCACGAACTCCGCGACCTCCCAGCCGCGCGAGCCGCTGACCATGATGTCGATGGCCAGACCCTGGGAGTGCTCGCCGTCGGCCCGGTAGGTGCCGTAGGTCGTGATCTCGGGGAACGCCGCGCAGACGGCCTCGTGGACCGCGATCACGTTGGGCTGGCCCTCGACCGAGGTGCCGTTGGTGCAGGCGCCGCCGAGGGCGGCGGAGCTGTCGTCGCCGGACGACGAGGACGTGGTCGCGGTGTCGGCGTTCGGGTTCTCCTCGGTGAGGTAGCCGCGGGTCACCCAGCGGGCCTCGCCGTCGACGACGACCTCGACCCGGTCGGCGGCGGTGCGGCCGGTGACCAGCACCTTCGTGGACTCCTGGAGGACGCCCTGCTTGGCGCCGTCGCCACCCGGGGTGGCCCAGAGGTTCAGCGGCGCGGTCGTCCAGACCTTGGTGTCGGCCTGCCGGACGGCCTCGGCGACCTTGGGCTCGGCGAGCATGTCCTCCCAGGGCTCCTCCGGCACGATCCTGCTCTCGGAGCGAGAGACGACCGGCTGGCGGTCGACGTCGGCGCTCGGGGCAGGGGCCGCCACGGAGTCGGCGGCCTGGGCGAAGCTTCCGGCGCTGCTGGCGAGCAGCAGGTCGGGGTTGTCGGTGCTCGCAACGACGACACCGAGCCCCACGGTGGAGACGGTGGCGGCGACGGCGAGAGCACCGGCGACGTAGGGGGCCTTCGCGCGTCGGAAGGCACGGCGGGCATCGGTGTCCCGCTTGTGGCTGTTGGCCACAGCGCTGATCCTTTGCTGTTGCTGACGGGGGTCACGCTGCGGCTGGTGACCGCGAGCGCCCGAGAGGGAGTCACCGAGTGAAGCACACCCGTTCGGGTGGTGCGGAATCCGGGGGGCGATCCGCCGGGTGAGCCCTGTCACCCTAGCGACACTGGCCGTTATCCGCCCGTGATCTCCACGGACTCCTCGCGCACACAGGAGTCGCGGCCGTCGGTGTCGTCGAGCCAGCCCGTCGGCAGCACCACCCGGGCGCGCGGCGAGCCCTGGCGGCCGCGCGGCGAGCCCAGCTCGCCGACCGGAAACGGCTCGTCGGGGTCGAGGTCGGCCAGCAACACGTCGAGCTCGGCCAGGGTGTCGACCAGGGCCAGCGCGTGACGCAGCGGCCCGCCGGCCGAGAAGCCCTTGAGGTACCACGACACGTGCTTGCGGAACTCCTTGCAGCCCCGCTCCTCCCCCAGGTGCCGGCTGAGCAGCTCGGCGTGCCGGCGCATCATCTGTGCCACCTCGCCCAGCGTGGGCAGCACCTGGGTGTCGCGGCCCGCGAAGGCGTCGGCGAGGTCGCGGAACAGCCACGGGCGCCCCAGGCAGCCGCGGCCGACCACGACGCCGGCGGCCCCCGTCTGCTCGACCATCCGTATCGCGTCGCGCGCCTCCCAGATGTCGCCGTTGCCGAGCACCGGGATCTCGACGTGCTCGACGAGCGCGCCGATCGCCTCCCAGTCGGCCTGCCCCGAGTAGGACTGGGCCACCGTGCGGCCGTGGAGCGCGATCGCGGCGCAACCGGCCTCCTGCGCGATCCGGCCGGCGTCGAGGAAGGTCAGGTGGTCGTCGTCGAGCCCCTTGCGGGTCTTCATCGTGACCGGCACGCCGTACGGCGCCGCCGCCGCGACGGTCTGCTCCAGGATCTCGCCCAGCAGCGCCCGCTTCCACGGCAGTGCCCCGCCACCGCCCTTGCGGGTCACCTTGGGGACCGGGCAGCCGAAGTTGAGGTCCACGTGCGCGACGCCGAACTCGGCGCAGAGGATCTCGGTCGCCTTGGCGACGTACGTCGGATCGGTGCCGTAGAGCTGCACCGAGCGCACCTGCTCGGCGTCGTCGAAGACCAGCATCGAGCGGGTGGTCTCGTCACCCTCGACCAGCCCGCGCGACGTGATCATCTCGCAGACGTAGAGGCCGGCCCCCTGCTCGGCACAGAGCTTGCGGTAGGCCGCGTTCGTGATGCCCGCCATCGGCGCCAGCACCACAGGGGTCTCGACGACGAGGTCGCCGAGGCGCAGCTGGGTGGGGAGAGGCATGAGCCCATTGTCCGCTGCGTGGTCGCCGGCGCCGAATCCGGCGGCTCAGCTGCCGTTCTTCTTCGCCTTCTTCTTGCCCTTGTCGCCGGACTTGGTGCCGCCGGACTTCTTCTTCCCGCTCGCGCCGGCCTTGGTCAGGTCGCCGACCCAGGTGATCGGGTCGAACTCCTGGTCGGGGCGGAAGCTGACCGCGGTCAGGTCGCCGTGGTCGGGAGCCAGGTAGACCAGGCAGGCCTTGACCTGGTCGCCGTTCTTGAACTTCTTGGGGAACATCGAGCCCTCGCAGGGCTTGAAGGTCCCGGTGAAGACCGAGGACTCGATCAGCCGGTTGTCGCCGTCGACGATGTAGAGCGGGACCGGGCGCCCGCCGAGGTCGGTGTCGCCGACGTTCTTGACCGTCGCCCGGACGAAGTAGGGCGAGGTCTTGCGCGTCTCCTTGGTAATGTCCCAGCCCTCGAACAGCGAGAACGTCGCCTTCTCCATGGCGGTGACCTTGATGTCGAGCGCACCGACGGCGTTCTGTCGGGGCTCGTAGGCGACGGTCGCGTCCTGGCCGACCTCGAGCTCGGAGCCCTGCGCGGTCAGCTCGACCCCGTCGGGCACGTCGAGGTAGGGCGAGGCGGCGGCCGAGGGGCTGGTGTCGTCGCCGGACTGCTGACTCTCCTCGTCGCCGCCGGAACAGGCGCTCAGGGCCACGGACGCGGCCAGGCAGACGCCGAGCAGGCGCGCGGGAAGACGCATGCCGTCATTGTGCACGAGCGTCTCCTCAGCAACCGACGAAACGCTGGGCGAACCAGGAGGTGACCTGGTCGAGCGCGATCCGCTCCTGCGACATGCTGTCGCGCTCGCGCACCGTCACGGCCTGGTCCTCGAGGGTGTCGAAGTCGACGGTGAGGCAGTACGGCGTACCGATCTCGTCCTGGCGGCGGTAGCGCCGGCCGATGGCGCCGGAGTCGTCGAACTCGACGTTCCAGTGCCGACGCAGCTCGGTCGCGAGGTCGCGCGCCTTGGGCGAGAGGTCGGAGTTGCGCGAGAGCGGCAGCACCGCGACCTTGACCGGCGCCAGCCGCGGGTCGAGCCGCAGCAGCGTGCGCTTGTCGACGCCGCCCTTGGTGTTGGGCGCCTCGTCCTCGGTGTAGGCATCGACCAGGAAGGCCATCAGGCTGCGGGTCAGGCCGGCCGCCGGCTCGATGACGTAGGGCACGTACCGCTCGTTGGCGGCCTGGTCGAAGTAGGAGAGGTCCTGCCCGGAGAACTCGCTGTGCTGGGTCAGGTCGTAGTCGGTCCGGTTGGCGATGCCCTCGAGCTCCTCGAAGCCGCGGGCGGAGAAGCCGAAGTCGTACTCGATGTCGACGGTGCGCTTGGAGTAGTGGGAGAGCTTCTCCTTGGGGTGCTCGAAGTGGCGCAGGTGGGCCGGGTCGATGCCGAGGTCGGTGTACCAGCGGGTGCGCTCGTCGATCCAGTACTGGTGGAGCTCCTCGTCCTCGCCGGGCTTGACGAAGTACTCCATCTCCATCTGCTCGAACTCGCGGGTCCGGAAGATGAAGTTGCCGGGCGTGATCTCGTTGCGGAAGCTCTTGCCCATCTGGGCGATGCCGAACGGCGGCTTCTTGCGGCTGGAGGTCACCACGTTGGCGAAGTTGAGGAAGATGCCCTGCGCGGTCTCGGGGCGCAGGTAGTGCAGGCCCGACTCGTCCTCGATCACGCCGAGGTAGGTCTTGAGCATCATGTTGAACTCGCGCGGGGCGGTCCACGACTTGCGGGTGCCGCAGTTGGGGCAGGCGATCAGCTCGTTGATGTCCACCGAGTCGGGGTCGGCGATCCCCTTCTTCTCGGCGTACTCCTCCTGGAGGTGGTCCTCGCGGAACCGCTTGTGGCAGGACTGGCACTCCACGAGCGGGTCGCTGAACGTCGACAGGTGGCCGCTGGCCTCCCAGGTGCGACGCGGCAGGATCACGCTGGAGTCGAGGCCGACGACGTCCTCGCGTGCGGTCACCATCGACCGCCACCACTGCCGCTTGATGTTCTCCTTCAGCTCCACGCCGAGCGGACCGTAGTCCCACGCCGAGCGGGTCCCGCCGTAGATCTCGCCGCTGGGGTAGACGAAGCCCCGGCGCTTGCAGAGGGAGACGACGTGGTCGAGGGTCGTTGCGGGCGGCTTGGCCACAGAGCTGGCTCACTTCCTGGGTCCGGGCCGGCTGGCTGCCGGCCGACGGTCATCAGACGTTGGGGTCAGCCTAACGACCGCAGGTCGGACACGTTGAGGTCGGTTCCCGGCTCGACGGGTTCGTAGGCGCTGGGCTCCTCGATCGCCCGGCCGAGCACCGGCACGGCGTGCAGCTTGACGTCGTACGCCGAGAGCGCGCGGCGGTAGGCGCCCACGTGCTCCCAGCGGGTGACCAGCGTCCAGAGCGCGGGGTCGTCGATGTTGCGGCCGATGTGGCCGTCCAGGTGGCCGGGCCGCTCCGCCAGCGCCTGCCGCGCGCGCTCGAGCTCGACCCGGAACACCGCCGCGTCGGCCTCGGGCACGCTGAACCTGTTGACGACCAGCACCCGGGCAGTATGGCCGACCGCGGTTTGACAACGGTTCTCAGTCAGCCTGAGAATCGTTCTCATGTCGTCCGTCGCCCGTCCCTCCCGCGCGCTCGCGGCCGTCGCGGTCGTGGCCCTGCTGTGCGGGTGCGGCGGGGCCGGGGTCCGGTCCGACGACGGTCGCCAGGTCGCCGCCTCCTTCTATCCGCTGGCCTGGGTCGCCGGCGAGGTCGCGGGCGACGGCTGGACCGTCACCAACCTCACCACCCCCGGCGGTGAGCCGCACGACCTGGAGCTGAGCATCGAGGGCACGGCCGCGCTCGCCCGGGCCGACCTGGTCGTCTACCTCGGTGGCTTCCAGCCGGCCGTCGACGACAGCGTCGAGACCAACGCCGAGGGCGAGACCCTGGACGTCGCCGACGTGCTCGACCTCGTGCCGTCGGACGAGCACGTGGACGAGGAGTCCCATGACCACGGCGATCTCGACCCCCACTTCTGGCTCGACCCGCTGCTGGTGGCCGACGTGGCGGGGAGCGTCGCCGACCACCTGGCCGAGCTCGACCCCGAGCGGGCCACCACCTACCGCGCCAACGCCGACCGGCTCGTCTCTCGGCTCGAGCAGCTCGACCAGCAGTACGCCGACGGGCTCGCCTCGTGCGAGCGCGACACGGTCGTGGTCAGCCACGACGCCTTCGGCTACCTCGACCGCTACGGGCTGCGCCTCGAGTCGATCGCCGGCCTCTTCCCCGACGCCGAGCCCACCCCCGCCGTGCTCGCCGAGCTCGGTGAGCTGATCCGGCGCGAGGGCATCACCACGGTCTTCTCCGAGCGGCTGGCCAGCCCGGCGCTGGCCGAGGCGCTGGCCCACGACCTCGGGGTCGGCACGGCCGTCCTCGACCCGATCGAGGGGCTCACCGACGAGACCGCCGACGAGGACTACCTGACGTTGATGGAGGGCAACCTCTCCGCCCTCGAGGAGGCGAACGGCTGTTGAGCCCGGTCCTCGCGCTGCACGACGTCCGCGTGCACCTGGCCGGGCGCCGGGTGCTGCACGGCGTCGACTTCACGGTCGCGGCCGGGGAGTTCGTCGCGTTGATGGGTGCCAACGGCTCGGGGAAGTCGACGCTGGTCCGGGCCGCGACCGGGTTGCGTCCGGTGTCCGGCGGCAGCATCGAGCTCTTCGGCACCCCGCTCGCGGAGTTCCGTGACTGGCAGCGCGTCGGGTTCGTGCCGCAACGGGCGGGCGCAGCCTCCGGCGTACCGGCCTCGGTGCGGGAGGTCGTCACCTCGGGCCGGCTCGGACGGCGGCGGCTGCTCGCACCGCTCTCGCGGGCCGACCGGCAGGCTGTCGCCGACGCCCTGGAGGTGGTCGGCCTGACCGACCGGGCCCACGAGAGCGTCGCGACGCTCTCGGGCGGTCAGCAGCAGCGGGTGCTCATCGCCCGAGCGCTGGCCGGGCAGCCCGAGCTGTTCTTCCTCGACGAGCCGGCCGCCGGCGTCGACCTGGCCCACCAGCAGGCCCTGGCCGAGTCGCTGGGCGTGCTCAAGTCGCGGGGCGCCACCATCGTGCTGGTGGCCCACGAGCTCGGACCCCTGGCGCCGCTGGTCGACCGGGCCGTGGTGCTCGCCCACGGCCGGGTCACCCACGACGGCGCGCCGCCCGACGAGGACACGCACGAGCCGCACCACCATGCGGCCGAGGAGCGCCACGACCACACCCCGCACGTGGGTTCGCCCCTCGACTCGATGCACGAGGAGCGCCGGTGATCGAGCTGCTCTCGCTGCCCTTCATGGTGCGCGCGCTGATTGCGGCGGCCGTGACCGGCCTCGCGGCCCCGACCATCGGGACCTACCTGGTCCAGCGGCGGCTCGCGTTGCTCGGCGACGGCCTGGGCCACGTGGCCGTCACGGGAGTCGCGCTCGGGCTGCTCACCGGCACCTCGCCGACGTGGTTCGCGGTGGCCGTCGCGGTGCTCGGCGCCGTCGGGATCGAGGTGATCCGCGAGCGCGGCCACACCAGCGGCGACGTGGCCCTCGCCCTGCTCTTCTACGGCGGCCTCGCGGCCGGCGTGCTCATCACGGGGCTGGCCGGCCAGAGCGCCTCGCGCCTGCAGACCTACCTCTTCGGCTCGGTGACCAGCGTCTCGGCGGCCGACGTCGCCACGACCGTGGTGCTCGCCGCGGTCGTGGTGGCGACCTGCCTCGGTCTGCTGCCGCAGCTCTTCGCGGTCTCCCAGGACCAGGACTTCGCCCGCGTCGCCGGCGTCCGGATCCGCCTCTACAACCTTGTCGTCGCGGTGCTGGCGGCCGTCACGGTCACCGTGGCCATGCGCACCGTCGGCCTGCTGCTGGTCTCGGCGCTGATGGTCGTGCCGGTCGCCACCGCCCAGCAGCTCACCCGGTCGTTCCGCTCGACGATCGGTGCCGCGATGGTGCTCGGCCTGGCCGCCTCGCTCGGGGGTCTGCTGCTGGCGACCTGGCTCGCGACGGTGCCCCTCGACGTGGCGCCCGGCCCGACGATCGTGCTGCTCTCGCTCGCCGGTTTCGTGCTGGCCTGGCCGCTCGGCGTCTGGCGGCGCAGCCGTCAGCACCACCCGGCACCCGCTCAGAAGGCCGTTCCGTGAGCGAGTCACCGCTCCGGCTGACCCGGCAGCGCCAGGCCGTGGCCGACGTGCTGGCGACGCTCGACGACTTCCGGTCGGCGCAGGAGATCCACGAGCTGCTCGCCCGCCAGGGCCACGCGGTCGGCCTGGCCACCGTCTACCGGACGCTGCAGCTGCTGGTCGACCACGAGGAGGTCGACGTGCTGCGAGGACAAGACGGCGAGGCGAGCTATCGCCGGTGCTCGGACACCCACCACCACCACCTGGTGTGCCGCGGGTGCGGGGCGACGGTGGAGGTCGAGGGTCCGGCCGTCGAGCTGTGGACGCGCTCGGTGGCCGAGCAGCACGGCTACGCCGAGGTCAGCCACACCCTCGAGCTGTCGGGCACCTGTCGCGACTGCCGGTGACGGCGGCACGCGTCACGCCGAGGCCGGCTCGTCCGCGGGCAGCCTGACGCGGAACTCGCTGCCCTCACCGGGCCGGCTGTCGACCTCGATCCGGCCACCGTGGCTCTCGACGATCGAGCGCGTGATCGACAGGCCCAGGCCGACGCCCTGGATGTTGCGCTCGGCCGCCTGGGAGGCGCGGAAGAAGCGCGTGAACAGCCGGTCGCGGTCGGCCCCGGAAATCCCGATGCCGGTGTCGCGCACCGAGAGCTCGGCGCGGTCTCCGTCGGGACGGAGCACCACCTGGACCCGGCCGCCCCGCGGGGTGTACTTCAGCGCGTTCGACACCAGGTTGTCGGCCACCTGGCGCAGCCGGTCGCGGTCGATGGTGGCCCACAGCTCCTCGGGCACCTCGGACTCCAGCTCGACCCCGGCGACCGTGGCCGCCGGTGAGGCCGCCGAGACCGCCTCGCGCACGATGTGGGCGAGGTCGCCACGCGTCCGGACGACGTGCATCGGGCCGACGTCGACCTGGGCGCTGTGGAGCAGGTCGGCCACCAGCCGTCCCAGTCGCTCGGCGTTGCGGGCGACGACGCCGAGGAAGTGACCGGCGTCCGGGGGCAGGTCGTCACGCTCGCGCAACAGGTCGACGTACCCGCGGATCGAGGTGAGCGGCGTGCGCAGCTCGTGGGAGACCGACGCGACGAACTCGTCCTTGACCCGCAGCGCCCGCATGAACTCCGTGACGTCCTTGTAGGCGAGCGCCGCGCCGGTGAATCGCCCGTGGTCGTCGCGCACGGACCGGGCCGACACCGACAGCGCCCGCCAGGTGAGCGGGTCGTCACCCACCCAGATCCGGCAGTCGTCGAACTCCTCGCCGCGGGCAGCGCGGTGGCTCGGCATCTGCTCGCGGGTGAGCAGGGTGGTGCCGTTCTCGCCGTAGACGAGCCCGAGGGCACCCGCCCGGCCCGCGTGCCCGTCGGGGAAGGCGAGGAGCATGAAGTCGGCGTGACGGCGGTTGACCGACTCGTAGCGACCCTCGGCGTCGAGCAGCACCAGTCCGACGTCGACGGTGTCGAGGATCGCGTCGGCGACGCGCCGCTGGTGGGCGATCACGTCGAGCGCGGCGGTGAGCCGGTCGTCGTCGGAGACCGGCCCCGGGGCGGCGTCGGGGCGACCTGCGCGCAGCACTCGGCGCGCGGCGCCGGCTGCCCGGGCCACGATCGTGCGAGGACGGTCCACTCCCGTCCGGG
Source organism: uncultured Actinomycetota bacterium (assembly GCA_963740885.1). Classification (GTDB taxonomy): domain Bacteria; phylum Actinomycetota; class Actinomycetes; order Propionibacteriales; family Nocardioidaceae; genus Nocardioides. The sequence continues at coordinate 2,720,920 of CAVUFP010000002.1, read as the reverse complement.
TGGGTGACGACACGAGGCTTCCCCTCCGGAGCTCTCCCACAGAACGGCGCTCATCCTCCCAGACCGATCCTGCCCGTGAGGCCGATCGGCCGATCCGCGCGGCGCGGCTCACGAGGCGTGGACGCCGACCGGCAGCCGGACCCGGAACGTGCTGCCGCTGCCGAGCTCGCTGTCGACCTCGATCCGGCCACCGTGGCTCTCCACGATGGTCTTGGTGATCGACAGCCCCAGCCCGACTCCCTGGATGCTCTGCTCCTCGGCGTGCCGGGAGCGGAAGAAGCGGGTGAAGAGCTGGTCGCGGTCACGCGCGTCGATGCCGATGCCGGTGTCCTCGACACGCAGCTCGGCGCGGTCGCCGTCGAGCGCGAGGACCACCCGCACCCGGCCGCCTCGCGGGGTGTACTTCAGCCCGTTGGAGACCAGGTTGTCGGCCACCTGCCGCATCCGGTCGCGGTCCAGCAGCATCTCGAGGGAGTCCGGGATGTCCGCCACCAGGTCGACTCCCGCCGTGGCCGCCGACGGGGTGGCCGCCGCGACGGTCTCGCGCACGATCGCGGCCAGGTCGCCGTGGGTGCGGACGACGTTCATCGGCCCGAGGTCGGTCTGGGCGCTCTGCAGCAGGTCGGCGACCAGGCGGCCCAGCCGCTCGGCGTTCCGGGCGACGACCTCGAGCTTGCGCGCGGCGTCCGGGGACAGGTCGTCGTCGTCGCGCATCAGGTCGACGTACCCCCGGATCGAGGTCAGCGGGGTCCGCAGCTCGTGGGAGACCGAGGCCACGAACTCGTCCTTCACGCGCAGCGCGCGCATGTAGTCGGTGACGTCGTTGAAGGCGAGCGCCGCGCCGCGAAAGGTGCCGTCGTCGTCGCGCACCGAGCGCGCGGAGACCGACATCGCCCGCCAGGTGAGCGGGTCGTCGCCCACCCAGATCCGAAAGTCGTCGAACTCCTCACCGCGCGCGGCGCGGGTGGTCGGCATCTCGTCGCCGGTGAGCCTCCGGTCGCCGGCCTCGTCGAAGATCAGGCCGACCTGGCCGACCCGGCCCAGGTGGCCCTCCGGGAAGGCGACCCGCATGAAGTCGCGGTGGCGACGGTTGACCGACTGGTAGTTGCCCTCGGCGTCGAGCAGCAGCAGGCCGGTGTCGACGGTGTCGACGATGGCGTCCGAGATCCGGCCCTGGTGCTCGATGAACTCCAGGGCGCCGGCGAGCCGGTCGCGGTCGGCCTCGGCGACGGCGCGCTCGTGGCGCAGCTGGACGACCGTGGCCGTGATCGACTGGGCCGCCCACGCCGCGAAGGCGCCGACGACGGGCAGCAGCAGGGAACGGGTGACGGTGTCGGCGGTGGGCTCCAGGACGAGGAGGTTGGGGGTCGAGAGCAGCAGCAGCCCGGCGAAAAGAGCCGCAAGCATCCCCACCCGGCCCAGCGTCCGGCCCAGCCAGTAGCCGGGGAGGATGATCAGGGCCCCGGTCGCCACGTTGAGCGGTGCCAGCCGGGAGACGCCGATCGCCGCGATGTCGATCACCGGGAGCACGGCCACGGCCGCCATCGGCAGCCGGTCCCACGGGCCGGCCCACGCGAGCACGGTCGCCGTCGCCGCGAGCACCAGCGCGACCAAGGGCCACGACCACCAGTCGATCCGACCCACCGCGACCCGCACGGTCAGGTCGACGGTGACCAGCCCCACGAACACCGTCTGTCGGACCCCGGGTCGCCACGAGCCGAGGTCGTCGCGGCCGAGCCTGCTCTCGGCAGGCAGAGGCGTGGTGGCGGCCACTCGCTCCCCCCTCTTCTCACCCCCGTCGCGGAGATGATCCCAGAGCACGTGCGGTTTGGGGAGTACCGGACGGTGCGTCCGGCTGTCGGGTCTCTGACATCCTGCCCGGGTGAGACGCAGCGTCCGGTCGCCCACGCCGCACCCGTCCGGGGCGGTACCGCCCGAGGTCCCCCACGACCTGGTCCCCCGTCACGTGGCGATCGTGATGGACGGCAACGGCCGCTGGGCCAGGCAGCAGGGGCTGCCGCGCACCGCCGGCCACGAGCGGGGCGAGCACGCGCTGTTCGACGTCGTCGAGGGGGCGATCGAGATCGGCGTACGGGCGGTCTCGGCGTACGCCTTCTCGACCGAGAACTGGTCGCGCTCGCCCGAGGAGGTCCGCTTCCTGATGGGCTTCAACCGCGACGTGATCCGACGGCGACGCGACGAGATGCACGAGCTCGGGGTCCGGGTGCGGTGGGCGGGCCGCGCGCCGCGGCTGTGGCGGTCGGTGATCCGGGAGCTGCAGGTCGCCGAGGAGCTGACTCGCGACAACGACGTGCTGACCCTGACCATGTGCGTCAACTACGGAGGCCGGGCCGAGCTCGCCGACGCGGCGCGCTCGATCGCGCGCGAGGTCGCCGCCGGCCGGCTCCGCGCCGACCGGGTCGACGAGCGCACCTTCGCCCGCCACCTCTACGTGCCCGAGGTCGCCGACGCCGACATGGTGTGGCGCACCTCCGGTGAGCAGCGGCTCTCCAACTTCATGCTCTGGCAGGCCGCCTACTCCGAGCTCGTCTTCACCGACGTCCTCTGGCCCGACGTCGACCGCACCCACCTCTGGCGCGCCATCGAGACCTACGCTCGCCGCGACCGGAGGTACGGCGGGGCGTGAGCCGGCGTGGTTGCGTCCCACCGTCGCCCACTTCTCGGCCGATCCATGCACTTCTCGGGTGTTGCAACGGCCGAGAAGTGCATGAATCCCCGGCGGGCCGGGGATTCATGCACGCCCGAGCGCCCCTCAGCGCTCGACGTACGCGAGCGAGCGGAGGCCGCGCTCGAGGTGCCAGGCGAGGTAGGCGGCGACCAGGCCGCTGGCTTCCTTGAGGTGACGGGGGTCGGCGGCGTGGACGACGGGCCAGTCGCCGGCGAGCAGCGCACCGAGGACGTCGATGGTGCCGGGGGCGGGACCGGCGGCGCCGGGGACCCGGCAGCGAGCGCACAGCACCCCGCCGGCGGACGGGCTGAACCAGCGGTGCGGGCCGACCTCGCCGCAGCGGGCGCAGTGGTCGAAGGACGGCGCGTAGCCGGCGACGGCGAGCGAGCGGAGCAGGTAGGAGTCGAGGACCTGGCCGGGCGGGTGCTCGCCCCCGGCCATCGCTCGCAGCCCGCCGACGAGCAGCAGGAACTGCTGGACGGCCGGCTGCTTCTCCTCGGTCACCAGCCGCTCGGCGGTCTCGAGCATCACCGTTCCGGCCGTGTAGCGGTCGTAGTCGTCACCAAGCCGGGCCGCGAACGGGTCGAGCGACTCGGCCTGGGTCACGACATCGAGGCTGCGCCCCTCGGCCAGCTGCAGGTCGACGTGGGTGAACGGCTCGAGCCGGGCGCCCCAGCGCGAGGTGGTCCGGCGCACCCCCTTGGCGACGGCGCGGACCCGGCCGTGCTGGCGGGTGAGCAGGGTGATGATCCGGTCGGCCTCCCCCAGCTTGTGGGTGCGCAGCACGACCGCCTCGTCACGGTAGAGCGGCACCCCTCCATTGTGCCGCAGCCACCCCTCCGTCAGCCGCTCGTACGTCGCTGGCGCGCGCGTGTCCGTACGCCGGGTCGCTCGTCGTCCCAGCAGGTGGTGGCGAACTCCACGGCGAGGCGGTCGAGCCGCTCGGGGCGCACCCGCCACTCCAGGATGCTGCGCGCCCGGACGAACTCGCCGTGGGGCAGCTCGCGGGCGAGCATCGCCGCGTCGGCCGCGGGATGGATGGGGTCGGCGGGGTGGCCGACCACCAGCGCCGGAGCCGTGATCGCGCGGCGCTCGCGCGAGGACGGGGCGACCCGGCCGAAGAAGATCCCGTGCACGACGGCGGCGACCGAGCCGGGCCGCTGGTCGAGAGTGTCGAGCGCGATCCCGAACCAGAACGGCACCAGCCCCCGCGGCACCGGGCGGGTCACCCACCGCAGCGCGGACACGGTGACCGGAAGGAACCGGGCGGCGAACATCAGCGGCGCGAACGCGATGATCCCCGCCTCGACGGCGTTGTCGAGGACCGGCATCTCCAGCAGCAGACCGGCGACCCGGTCGGGCGCGAGCACGGCGAGCTCGAGGGCGACGTTGGCGCCCAGCGAGGTGCCGCCGACGACCGCCTGCTCGGCGTCGAGGTGGTCGAGCAGCGCGCGGACCTGATGGGCGAACGCGGTCATCGAGTAGGCGGTCGGGTCCTCGGGCCGGTCGGAGCGGCCGTGACCGAGCAGGTCGAGGGTGACGACGTGGAGCCCCTCGGCGGCCAGCGTGCGGGCCAGCGGCTCGTGCATCCGCCGCGGCATCAGCTGGCCGTGGAGCAGCACCACCCACCGTTCTCCCGAGCCGTACTCGGTGTACTCGAGCCGGTCGCGGCCGTTCTCGTCCTCGAGGAAGAACTGGCCGATGCGTTCGGAGACGAGCATGCCCGCACCTTAGCCGCGGCCGGGGGCGGCGCCCGAGCCGGAAAGCCTGCCAAACCCGGCGAGATGGACGAGACTGGAGCCATGCACCCCACGGGCAGGAGCTGGGTCGCGCCCGGCGCCGCGGCTGCCGCCCTGCTCGGGGTCTACCTCGCCGGAACCGGGGCGGCGTACTTCCGCCCCGAGGGCAGCAGCGTCGCCTTCTGGTGGCCCGCGGCCGGCATCGCCGTCGCCCTGGTCGCCAGCATGCCCCGCGCGTGGGCGCCGTGGCTGGCGGGTGCGGTCGTCGTGGTCTCCGCCGCGGCCAACCTGTCGGGCGGCCAGCCGCTGGACCTCTCGCTGGCCTTCGGCGTCGGCAACGCCGTCGAGGCGCTGGTCGCGGGCCTGCTCCTCAAGGACCAGGCCGGTCGCCTGATCGCCCTCACCGCGCTCGCGGACTTCGTCCGCCTGCTCGTCGCCGCCCTCGCCGGTGCGGTCGCGCTCGGCGTGATCGCCGCGACGGCCACCTCCGTCCTCGACATCAGCCCGTTCCTGAGCACGCTGCGCAACCTGGTCGCCTCGCACGCCGCGGCGACGATGATCATCGTCCCCGTCGTCATGGCCTGGCCCTACCGCTCGGGCCCTGCCGGCCGTGTGGAGTACGTCGTGCAGGGGGTGGCCCTGGCCGCCGCGATCGTGGCCGTGTTCGGCCCGGTGCACGCGCTGCCGATCACGTTCGCGGTGATGCCGCTGCTGGTGTGGGCGGCGTTCCGGCTCGACCCGCGCACCGTGACCCTCGAGCTGCTGCTCGCCTGCCTCGCGGCGATCCTGCTGACCGCGCAGGGCCGGGGACCCTTCGGCGGCGTCGACGCCGGCGCGGTCCCGCTGGCCGCACCCCTGGTGCAGGGCTACATCCTGGCCACGACCCTGGTCGCCCTGCCGCTCACCCTGGCCGTGACCCAGCGCGCCCAGGCCCTGCGGGTGCTCACCGAGCGCGAGCGGCTCTTCCGCCGCAACTTCACCGAGTCGATGACCGGCATGCTGCTGCTGACCGTGCGCGGTGACCGGATGGAGATCCTCGACGCCAACGAGACCGCGTTGCAGATGCTCGACGACGGGCGGACACCGGTGATCGGCCGCTACCTCGACCGGGTGCTGGGCCGCGCCCCGATCCTGCGCAGCGTGTGTCGCGAGCTGCTGTCCGGTGACCTCGACGGCTGGCGCGGCCAGCTCTCGCTCCCCCACCGCCCGGGCAGCCACGTCAAGGTGGCCATCTCGCCGCTGTCGACCGGCGACGACGCGACCTTCGCGGCGCAGCTGCTCGACGTGAGCGCGGAGTACGCCGCCCTGGCCCGCTCCTCCGGCGGCCGAACGGCTCACCAGCGCCACTCTCGACACCGCCGGCTGCATGATCCTGGTGGCCGACCTCACCGGGACGGTGGTGCGGGTCAACGGCGCGACCACCGACCTCACCGGGTTCGCCGAGGAGCAGATCCTCGGCCGCCCCGTCTGGGAGACGATCGTCCCGTCCTACCGCGTCGCCGAGGTGCACGGCGATGTTCGACGGTGCCGGACGGCGCCGGCGTGCCCGGGGTCGCGGGAGGCGAACTGCAGCACGGTGTCCGGCGAGCCGCTGCGCGTGGTCTGGAACAACGACTTGGTGCGCGACGAGGCACGGCCACCCGCGCTACGCCGTGATGACCGGCATCGACGTGACCGCCGAGCGCACCGCGGCCGGGCTGATGACCGACACCTGTTCTAGGCCGGCATCGCCACCGCCATCATCGGCATCGACAGCCGCGGCCGGATCACGCTGTTCAACGCGGGCGCCGAGGCGCTGCTCGGCTGCGTCGGCCGAGGACATGGTCCGCGGCACGCCCGTTCGCCGACCTGCTCGACCCCGAGGAGCTCGCCGCGCGCACCGCCCCCTCCGAGGCCGGCTGGAGCGCGCTGACGGCGCTGGTCGGCGAGGAGCGCGAGTCGCGGGTCAGCGACTGGACCTGGCGGACGGCCAGCGACGGACGGCGGCACGGTCTCGATGACGGTGAGCGGCGGCGAGCAGCGCGTTCGGGCCGCAGGCTCGGCTACCTCGTCGTCGGCCGCGACGTGACCGAGGCAGCGGCCAGCCCAGGAGCTGCTGATCGCGGCGCTGAGAAGGAGCGGATGGCCGCCGACCGGCTGCGGCCAGCTCGACGCGGCCAAGAACGAGTTCGTCTCGACGGTCAGCCACGAGCTGCGCACGCCCGTGACCAGCATCGTCGGCTACACCGAGATGCTCGCGCGACGGCACGCCCGTCGAGCCGACCCCGAGCCAGCTGCCGCTGCTGGACAGCATCGCCCGCAACGGCAGCCGCCTGATCTCGCTGTGCAACGACCTGCTGACCCTCGGCCGGTCTCGACTCCGGCGCGGCCCGCCTGGACCGCGACGCGTCGACCTCCGCGCGCTGGTCGGGCAGGCCGAGGATTCGCTGCGCGCCGATGCTCGCGCGACCGCGACCTGACCATCGACCTTCGGCCTGCCCGACCGGACCGGTCGCTGGTGCTCGGCGACACGCATCCAGCTCGAGCGGGTGCTGATCAACCTGCTCTGCAACGCGGTGAAGTTCACCGCCCGACGGGGGCCGCGTCGACCACGCGCTCTGGCGAGCGTCGACGGCGAGGCCTGCCTGATCGTCGCCGACACCGGCATCGGCATCCCCGAGGACGAGCAGGACGCCTGTTCCAGCGGTTCTTCCGGTCCTCGACCGCCCAGGACCTCGCGATCCAGGGCACCGGCCTGGGCCTGTCGATCGTCGCCGGCATCGTGGCCGCGCACGGCGGCCGGATCGACGTGGATCCGCACCGGGAGGGCACGACGTTCACCGTCCGGCTCCCGCTGGCCGCTACGCGCCCGGCGCGGTCCGGGCGCCCGCGGTCGCCGCCGGTTGACCGCGCTGATGACGGCCTTCAGCGAGGCGGTCACGATGTTGGCGTCGATGCCCACGCCCCACAGACCTCCGTCTCACCGTCCACGCATCGCGCACTCGACGTACGCCGCCGCGACCGCGTCGCCGCCGGAGGAGAGCGCGTGCTCGGCGTAGTCGAGCACCCGGACGTCCCACTGCTGCGGCAGCCCGTTGAGCGCGCCGACGAAGGCCGCGATCGGGACCGTTGCCCACCCCCTCGAGGTGCTGGGGCTCGCCGTCCACGATCACGTCGACGGTGAGCGCGTCCTTCTCGCCAGCCGCGCTGGAGGTGTGCACGGAGTCGAGCCGCAGCGGCGCCTCGCGGGTGAGGTACTCCCCCTGGAAGATCGACCAGATCTCCGCCGACGACAGCTCGCCGCCCTCGGCGTCGGTGCGCTCCTGCACCACCCGGCTGAACTCGATCTGCGCCCGCCGCGGCAGGTCCAGCTTGTGCTCGGCCTTGAGCAGGTAGGCGACGCCGCCCTTGCCCGACTGGCTGTTGACCCGGATCACGGCCTCGTAGCTGCGGCCGACGTCCTTCGGGTCGATCGGGAGGTATGGCGCCTCCCAGGCCATCTGCTCGACCGGGACGCCGGCGTCGCGGGCCTGCCGCTCGAGGTCCTCGAGCCCCTTCTTGATGGCGTCCTGGTGGGACCCGGAGAACGCCGTGTAGACGAGGTCGCCGGCGTAGGGATGGCGCGGGTGGACCGGCAGCTGGGTGCAGTACTCGACCGTGCGGCGCACCTCGTCGATGCCCTGGCCGCCGAGGTTGAAGTCGATCTGCGGGTCGATGCCCTGGCTGAACAGGTTCATGCCGAGGGTGACCAGGCAGACGTTGCCGGTGCGCTCGCCGTGGCCGAACAGGCATCCCTCGACGCGGTCGGCGCCGGCCATCACGGCCAGCTCGGTCGCGGCGACGGCGGTGCCGCGGTCGTTGTGGGGGTGCAACGAGACGGTCGTCAGCTCGCGACGGGTCAGCTGCCGGCAGAACCACTCGATCTGGTCGGCGTACACGTTGGGCGTCGACATCTCGACGGTCGCGGGCAGGTTGAGGATGATCTCGCGGTCGTCGTCGGGCTGCCAGACGTCGGTGACCGCCTCGCAGACCTCGACGCTGAAGGGCAGCTCGGTGCCGGTGAAGATCTCGGGGCTGTACTCGTAGCCGATGACCGTGGCGCCGAGGATGTTCTCGCTGTGCTTCATCACCAGCTCGGTGCCGCGCACCGCGATGTCCTTGACCTCGTCGGCGCTGGCGTGGAAGACCACGCGCCGGAACAGCGGCGCCAGGGCGTTGTAGAGGTGGATGTTGGCGTGGTGGATGCCGACCAGGCTGTGCACGGTCCGCTCGATGAGGTCCTCGCGGGCCTGGGTCAGCACCGAGATCGTGACGTCCTCGGGCACCTTGTCGCCCTCGACGAGCTGGCGCACGAAGTCGAAGTCGGTCTGGCTGGCGCTCGGGAAGCCGACCTCGATCTCCTTGTAGCCCATCGCGACCAGCAGGTCGAACATCGCCATCTTGCGACCCGGCGTCATCGGGTCGATCAGGGCCTGGTTGCCGTCGCGGAGGTCGGTGGAGAGCCAGCGCGGTGCCTCGGTGAGGGTGCGCGTGGGCCAGGTGCGGTCGGGCAGGTCGATCGGCTCGAACGCGCGGTAGCGCTCGGTGGGCATCCCGCTGGCGCGCTGGGCGTGGGTGGAGCGGAACGGCGGTCGTACGTCGGTCATGGGACGGGCCTTCGCTGGTGGCTTCGGTGTGTGCCGGCAGCACGAGCACTCCGCAGCGAGGAGACCGGCTCTCAGGCCCCGCTACGGCGGCGAAGAAGCAGCGCGCGCGTCATGACCCGGTCAGCATAGCCGCCGCCGGCGGGGGCGGGCCCGCGCCGGCCCACGGGATGGTCAGCCGGCCGGTCCGCGGGCGGCGTACGACCCGGGGGTCTGGCCGACCAGCCGCCGGAAGTCGCGGGTGGCCTGGCCGGACGACGGGCGCAAGCAGTTCCACCTCGACCTCGCGGTCACCGACATCGCCGAGGCCGAGCGCCGTTGTGTCGGGCTGGGCGCGAGCGTGCCCGACGAGCAGCCGGGCGACACCTGGCGGGTCCTCATCGACCCCGGTGGTCACTCGTTCTGCCTGACGGACGCCGCCAACTGGGGCTGAGGTCAGCCTCCGACGCACTCCCCCAGCGCGGACATCAGCTTCTGCTGGCCCTCGTCCTGCTTGTTCTCGAAGACCGAGACCAGGAAGTCGTGGAGGACCTCGTCGCTGAGGTTCTTGTCGACGCACTGCTTGGCCTCGTCGGGGAGCTCACCCATGGCGTTGGTGAAGAGCTCCTTGATGTCGGCGCAGTCGGCCATGACGTCGGCCGCTGAGCCGGCGTCGGACTCGGACATCTCGACCTGGTCGATGCCGTCGTTCGCCTTGAGGTCCTTGGTGATGATGCCGTACTCGGTCAGCTTGTCGACGCCGATCTTGTCGACCATGCCGTCGCCGACGCAGTCGGCCTCGCTCTGGGTGACCTTGAAGGTCTCGTCGTTGCTCTCCATGATCGAGGCCGAGATCGCCTTGCTGGCGGCCTCCTCGTCCTGGCCGCACGACGTCAGAGTCAGCGCGAGCAGCGCAGCGGCGCCGATGGTGCGGATCTTCATGGTGGGTTCCTCCCCGTAGCGTCGAACGACGCGCAGAGACTAACGCGTCACGAGACCGCCGCGCGGTACCGGTCCGGACCGCGTGCCGGGAACACCTAGCCTTTCCGTCATGCCCCGGCTGCTCGTCGTCCACCACTCCCCGACCCCGGCACCGCGGGCGCTGACCGAGCGGGTGGTCGCCGGCGCCCACGACGACGCGATCGAGGGCGTCGAGGTCGAGGTCGTGACGGCGCTGGACGCAGACCTCGCGAGTGCGGAGCGGGCCGATGGGTTCCTGCTCGGCACGTCGGCCAACTTCGGCTACATGAGCGGCGCGCTCAAGCACTTCTTCGACCGCTTCTTCCTCCGGCTCGGCGGCGCCCTTGCCGACGACGGGCGGGTGCTCCCGCCTCCGGCGGCCGCAGCCCTACGGGCTGCTGGGTCCACGGCCGCTACGACACGACCGGTGCGGTCCGTTCGGTCCAGGCCATCACGGGTGCGCTGCCGTGGCGGCAGGCGGCCGAGGTGCTCGAGGTGCTCGGCGACGTGGGCGAGGAGGAGCTCGCCGCGGCGTACGAGCTCGGACGGTACCATCGCGGCACTGCTGGCCGACTGAGGAGGACCTGCGTGCCGCTGCGGTCCCCCCCGCGCCCGGGCCCCGCGTCCGGCCCGGCCGTCCGGTACGGCGTGCGGGTGGGCCGCCCTGCTCGGCATCCTGGTGCTCCCGGGCTGCAGTCCGACGCGCCGGCCAGGGCTCCGACGCCGACCCCGCGCAGGTCGACGCCGTCGAGGCCCCCGAGCCCGGGCGCCTGCCGGCTGCTGACGCCGGACGACGTCGCCCAGCCCAGCAACGCCACCCAGGTCGTCGACTGCGGCCAGGACGCACACCGCGCAGACCTTCGCCGTCGGACAGCTGCCGGCGACCTTCGACGACGCGGCCTACGACGAGCGGGGCTCGGCACCTTCGCCTACCAGGAGTGCACCGCCCGGTTCGCGACTTCCTGGGTGCCGACGAGAGCCTGGCGATGCGGACCATCGTGAGCTGGGCCTGGTTCCGGCCCTCGGAGGACGGCCTGGGACCAGGGGCGCGCTGGTACCGCTGCGACCTGGTCGGCGGCGGCGACCAGAGCGCCTCCTAGTCACGCTCCCCGAGGATGCCAAGGGCCTGCTCCAGGGCCGGATCGACGACCGGTGGCTGGTCTGCGCCGACGGTCAGACCGTCGCCGCGGCCGCGCGGGTGCCGTGCTCGGAGCCCCACACGTGGCGGGCGGTGACGACGATCAAGCTCGGCGAGCCCGAGGACGACTATCCCGGCGACCGGTTGGTCGAGGTACAGACCCGCGACTACTGCGACAAGTCGGTCGCCGCCGTGCTGGGCTATCCGGTGAGCTACGACTTCGCCTACACCTGGTTCCACGAGGCCGAGTGGCAGGTCGGCAACCGTCGTTCGATCTGCTGGGCCAAGACCGACCGATGACGCGACGCTTCGCCTTCCTGGCCGCAGTCGCGGTCACCCTCGCCGCGGTCGTGGTGGGCTGGAGCTCCTTCGTCCGCGAGCCCGGTGACGGTGACGCCCGTACGCCGACCCCGTCGGCCTCCCCCGAGCCGTCCGTGGAGACCTCGTCGCCGTCCGCGGAGCCGACCCGGGCCGTGCTGCCGCCGGTGCCGAAGGAGGGCACCTGCCACCGCCTGTCGTACGCCGAGGCGGTGGCGCCGACGACCTCGCAGGACACGGTGCCGTGCGACGGCGCGCACACGTCGGTGACCTTCGCCGTCGGCCAGCTCGACTCGTTGGTCGACGGGCACCTGGTCACCGTCGACTCCGAGCGGATCCGCGACCAGGTCACCGAGACCTGCCCCGCCCAGCTCGCCGACCACGTCGGCGGGACCCTCGAGCAGCAGCGGCTCACCGTGCTCCGGGCGGTGGGCTTCACCCCGACCGTCGAGCAGTCCGACCGCGGCGCCGACTGGTACCGCTGCGACATCGTCGCCGTCGCCCGCGACAACCTTCTCGCCCCGCTCGGCACCGGGCTCACCGGCGTGCTCGACACCGAGGCCGGCCGCGATCGCTACGGCCTCTGCTCGACGGCCGGGCCCGGTGACGAGGACTTCCGCACCGTGATCTGCTCGGGCGACCACTCCTGGCGCGCCGTCCGCACCGTCACCTTCGACAGCGAGACCTACCCCGGGACCGAGGTCGTGCGCGCGGCCGGCACCGCGCCGTGCCGCGCCGCCGGCCGCGCCGCCTCGGGCAACGCCCTGAACTTCCAGTGGGGCTACGAGTGGCCCACCGCCGAGCGCTGGCGCTCCGGCCGCACCTACGGCATCTGCTGGGTCCCCGACTGACCTCTCGCCGACCCGTCAGTTTTGCGAGTTCTGTTGCAGCCGAGCCGTCACTTCTGCGAGTTCAGGACCCTTCCACCCGTCACGCGGACCCCGCCTGAGGCGGCGTACGTGACGGCTCGGCGGTGCACGAAGTCGCAAGACTGACGGGTCGGCGGTGGGTGAAGTCGCAGAAGTGACGGGTCGGCGGTGGGTGCAGTCAGAAGCCGAGCTTGCGGAGCTGGCGGGGGTCGCGCTGCCACTCCTTGGCGACCTTGACCCGCAGGTCGAGATAGCACGGTACGCCGAGCAGCGACTCGATCTGGGTGCGCGCGGCACGGCCGACCTCCTTGAGCCGCTGGCCGCGGTGGCCGATCACGATCCCCTTCTGGGAGTCGCGCTCGACGTAGAGCGAGGCGTGGATGTCGAGCAGCGGGTTGTCGGGCGGCCGGTCCTCGCGCATCCGCATCTCGTCGACGACCACGGCGATCGAGTGGGGAAGCTCGTCGCGCACCCCCTCGAGCGCGGCCTCGCGGATCAGCTCGGCGGCCAGGTGCTCCTCGGGCTCGTCGGAGAGCTCGTCGTCGGGGTAGAGCTGCGGCCCCTCGGGCATCTGCGCGACCAGCAGGTCGGCGAGCAGGCCGACCTGGTCGCCGGCCCTGGCCGAGACCGGCACCACCTCGGCCCACTCGATGCCGTGCTCGCGACCGAGCTCGACGACGTCGAGCAGCTGCTCGGCGATCCGGTCGGGGCGGGCCAGGTCGGTCTTGGTGATGACGGCGACCTTGGTCGACCGGCGCACCCTGGCCAGCTCCCTGACCAGGAACGCGTCGCCCGGCCCGACCTTCTCGTCGGCCGGGAAGCACACGCCGACGACGTCGACCTCGGCCCAGGTGGTCCGCACCAGGTCGTTGAGGCGCTCGCCGAGCAGCGTGCGCGGCCGGTGCAGGCCCGGGGTGTCGACGAGCACCAGCTGGGCGTCGGGCCGGGTCAGGATGCCGCGGACGACGGTGCGCGTGGTCTGCGGCTTGTCGGAGGTGATGACGACCTTCTGGCCGACCAGGGCGTTGGTCAGGGTGGACTTGCCGGCGTTGGGCCGGCCCACGAAGCAGGCGAAGCCGCTGCGGTGGCCCTCGACGGTCATCGGGTCCCCTCCCGGGCGCGGTCGTAGTCGGCCCAGATCTCCTCGTCGGACTTGCCGGCCGCCTTGCCGGCGCGCCAGATCGGCCCGGGGTCGACGGCCCGCGGCTGCCGCTCCCGGACCCCGCGCCAGTAGCCCATCACGTCGTACGCCGACGCGCTGAGCCGCCGGCCACGCATCAGGTGCTTGCGGATCGCCCGCATCTGCGCCGACTCGCCGGCCATCCAGAAGTAGCCCTCGCCCTCGGGCCAGTCGAGCCGCTCGACGACCTCGGCCAGCGCGCTGCCCCCCGCCGGAGGGTCGAGCCAGGTGACGTCGGTGCCGTCGGGCAGGTAGCCCGCCAGGTCGTCGGGCACCTCGGCCCACACCCGGGTCGGCAGCTCGGGGTGGCTCTCGACGATCCTGGCCATCGCCGGCAGCGCGGTCAGGTCGCCCACGAGCAGCAGCCAGCGCGCGTCGTCGGGCAGGGCGAACGAGCCGCGCGGGTCGGTGACCACGACCCGCTCCCCCACGACGTCGCGCTGCACCCACTCGGTGACCAGGCCGACGTCGTGCACGACCACGTCGAGCACCAGCGAGGCGCCGTCCCAGCCGCGGACCGTGTAGTAGCGCGACTGGAACTGGCCCGGCACCACCAGGCCCACCCACTCGTCGGGGACGCCGGTGCTCGTGAAGCCGTCGAGCCCGCCGAGCGTGAGCCGGACCAGGTGTGGCGAGACCTGCCGACGGCCGAGGACCGTCGCCTCGTGGGTCCGGGCGCGCGCAGTCACGGACCCACGCTAGTCACCAGGTGGGGCGCAGGGGGAATCCGTCGGAGCCGGTCTCGGTGGTCTTCACCGCGAGCACCTGGTGGAGCTGGATCTCGTTGCGCTCGAAGGCCAGCCGCGAGCCGGCCATGTAGAGGCCCCAGACCCGCGCGACGCCCTCGTCGACCTCGGCGACCGCCTCGTCCCAGTGGTCGACCAGGTTGCGGCACCAGCCGGCCAGGGTGAGGGCGTAGTGGCGGCGCAGGTTCTCCTCGTGCATCACCTCGAGGCCGGCGTCCTGCGCCTCGGTGATGATCCGCCCCGACCCGGTCAGCTCGCCGTCGGGGAAGACGTAGCGGTCGAGGAAGGCGCCGATGTCCTGGCGGCGGTTGTGGTGGCGGGTGATGCAGTGGTTGAGCAGCCGGCCCTCGGGCCGCAGCCGGTCGCGCAGGTGGGCGAAGTAGGCCGGGTAGTTGCGCACCCCGATGTGCTCGGTCAGGCCGATCGAGCTGACCGCGTCGAAGTCGGTCTCCATCACGTCGCGGTAGTCGAGGTGGCGCACCTCCGCGAGGTCACCGAGTCCCTCGCGGTCGATCGCCTCCTTGCCCCACGAGGCCTGCTGCTCCGACAGCGTGACGCCGAGCACGCGGACGCCGTACTCGCGGGCCGCGTGGCGCACCATGCCGCCCCATCCGCAGCCGACGTCGAGCAGCCGCTGACCGGGCCGCAGGTCGAGCTTGCGGCAGACCAGGTCGTACTTCTCGGCCTGGGCCTCCTCCAGCGTGGCGTCGGCGTGGGGGTAGACGGCGCAGGTGTAGGTCATCGACGGCCCCAGCACCAGCTCGTAGAACCGGTTGGACACGTCGTAGTGGTGGGAGATCACCTCGGCGTCGCGGCCCCGCGAGTGACGCAGGCCCTCCACCGCGCGGCGCCAGCGCGGCAGCATCTCCTGTCGCGGCGGCGGCGGCGGGCGCAGCGTGCCGAGCCCGAGCGAGCGCAGCACCGTGAGTGCCTCGGCGGCGGTAGGTGTGCGGAAGTGCAGGTTGTTCTGGAGCGAGACGAGCGCGTCGTAGGGGTCACCCGGGTGGACGCCGTGGAGCAGCAGGTCGCCGGAGACGTAGGCGCGGGCCATGCCGAGGTCGCCCGGCGCGGTGAGCAGGTAGGCCAGCCCGCGCTGCGAGGTCAGCTCGAGCCGGATCTCGCTGTCCGGCGGGCCCGCCGAGCTCCCGTCGTACGCCGTGAAGTGCAGCGGCATCCCGTCGCGCATCAGCGACGAGACCGCCTCGGCGATCGGGAGGACGGAGCCGGAGTCGGGCCTGAGGGTCACGCGCGTCGCACCACCTTGTCGTAGAGGGAGGTCAATCGGTCGTCGGGATCGAAGCGCTGCTTGACCCGGGCCAGGTGGGGCCCGTCGTAGAGCGCGTCGAAGGTCGCACGGTCGTAGAACGCCTCGGAGTAGAGGCTCTTGTGACCGCCGAGGTCGGCCACCTTCTGCTCGATGGCCCGGTTGAGCGGCGCATCGACGGCGTCGGGGCCGACGTGGACGGTGCCCCAGAAGCCCACGTTGACGTAGAGGACCTCGGGGTCGAGCGGGTACGTCGGCCAGCGGCGCGTCGCCCGGACCGGGCACAGCCACACCGGCCGCATGCCGACCTCGTCGTCGAACCACGCGAGGAAGTCGGCCAGCCGGTCCAGTGGGACCTCGACGTCCTGGACCACCCGCTCGCGCCGCGGCCGGCCCGCCCTCCGGTCGAGCCGGTCGGCGATCGCGAAGCGGCGGTCGAGCCCGAGCAGCCGCTGGTAGACGTCGGAGCGCCGCCACCGCCGCGGCCACACGCGCCGCACCATCGGGTGCTGGGCGCCGAAGGCGCGGGAGCACCAGAACCAGTCGGTGTCCCAGCGCCAGAGGTAGTCGTGGGCGGTGAGCACGTCATTCTCGCGTTCGCCGACCGAGCGGTAGTAGACCTGCTGCCCGGTGTAGTCACTGGTCGGGCCGTTCGTGTCCTGCCACGTTGCCAGCGTCAGCACCAGCCGGCCGGGCTCGAAGGCCACGCCGTCGAGGGCGTCGACCCGCTCGCTGTCGTAGGAGCCGGTGGCCTCGATCTCGGCGACGGTCTTGGCAAGCAGGTCGGCATCGTCGAAGGCGACGTGGCGCAGCCCGACCTGGGCCGGCGCGGGCTCGAGGTCGATCCGGAGCCTGATCGCGTAGCCCAGCGAGCCGTAGGTGTTGGGGAAGGTGTCGAAGAGCTCCTCCCCGGGGCGCGTGGTCACGACCTCGCCGGCACCGGTCAGGATGTCCATCTCGCGGACCGACTCGTGGGGCAGCCCGCTGCGGAAGGACGTCGCCTCGATGCCGAGGCCGGCGACGGCGCCGCCAAGGGTGATGGTGCGCAGCTGCGGGACCACCCGCGGCATCAGGCCCTCGGCCAGGGTCGCGTCGACGAGGTCCTCGTAGGTGCAGACCCCCTGGACGTCGGCGGTGCGGGCCGCGGCGTCGATGGCCACCACGCCGGTCAGGCCGGAGACGTCGAGGCGGGCGTCGACCCGGGCCCGCGGCCGGAACAGGTTGGAGGAGGTGGTGCGCAACCGCACCGGAGCGCCCCGCGGAACGGACCCGAAGCTCCGGACGAGCCGGTCGACTCCCTCCCGGTGGCGCTCCCATCCCACGGGATCGCTCACCCCTCCAACCTAGCCCGGCGTGGGGACACGCGCGAGGAGGCCCGCGTCGAGCCTGCTCTCGCGCCGGTCGAGCCGGGCCTGCAGGCGGGTGGTCGCCTCGGCGTACCGCTCGGCCCGGACCAGGGCCTGCAGCAGGGTGTCCTCGACGACCTCGCGCTGCGCGTGCGAGCCGCCGTAGCGCACGACGCGGTCCTCCTCGGCCAGCAGCAGGTCGCTCGCGGTCGCGTGGTCGCCCTCGACGTAGGCGGCGAGCGCCCGCGCCAGTCCGGGCAGCAGTTCGGCGGCACCGGGGGCGAGGAAGCCGCCGGCGGCCGTCGCGAACCGCCGCAACGCGTCGGCGTCGTCGGCGGTGGCCAGGCCGAGGGCGACGTGGACGCCGAGGAACGTCGTCGGGACCCCGTCGACGAAGGGACGGACCATCGTCTCGACGGGCGTGTCGGACGGGTCGGCGCCGCTGGTCAGCAGGCCGTGCAGCCGGCAGCGCCACAGCATCGAGGCACCGTCGATGATCCCGCCCGGCCCCGGGCGGCCGGCGCAGCGGCGGTAGCGCTCGATCACCGCGTCGCCGTCACCGACCGCGAGGTGGTGGAGCGCGGAGTGCCAGACCAGGTGGGAGCCGAACGGCGCCTGCTGGTCGGTGGTCGGCAGCCACGCGTCGAGCCAGGCCAGGCCGGCGTCGTGGTCGCCGGCCTCGAAGTGGACGTGGGCCAGCGGGTGGCCGCCGGCGAACCCGGTCGGGTCGAGCTCGAGCGCCCGGGTGGCGTGCCGGTGGGCCTCGTCGAGCCGGCCCCAGTCCTGGGCCTGCATCGCCTCATAGCCCACCAGGACCGGGTGCTCGCCGATCGCGGCCGCCGTGGCCCGCACCTGGGCGAGCGCCTGCTCCTGCGCGTCCGGGTCGGTCGAGAGGAAGGTCAGGTAGGTCGCGATGGTGAGCCCCAGCAGGTCACCGGGGTGGTCCCGGTGGTGCCGCTGCCACCCGGGCCGGGAAGGCCAGAGTCCCTGACTGTGGAGCGTCAGCACGGTCTCGCAGAAGGACCGCTCCCAGTCGTGGTCGGCCCGCCCGCGACGTACGCCGGTCACCGCGTCAGCGGCGTCGAACCCGGCGCCCTCGAACCGGGCGAGCAGCAGCGCGGCCGCGTGGGCCACGGCCAGCTGCGGGTCGGCGGCGATCACCTCGTCGAGCGCGGCCTCGGTGCCGGAGCGGCGGGCGACGTGGCGCTCGACGAACGAGCGCCACAGGACCGCGGTGTCGGCATCGGTCGAGAGCGGCAGCACAGGCATGTCCCTCCCCGAAAGTCAAGGCTAGACCACTGACCCGGAACCCCTCCAGACTCAGGCCGGGGGCCGTGGAACGAACACGAGGCTCCCCGCACCAGGTGCGGGGAGCCTCTCCGTGTCCGTTTCCGGTACACACGCTCGTCGGGTCCGGGGGGATGGACGCCTTGCGAGCCGACGACGGAGGCAGTTCGTGGGGTTTGCCTCTCGTCTGTGACGGAAGTTTACACGTCCGAGGCCGGGGAGGGACAGTTTCCGCAAAGTCTTTTTGCCCGTCCAGACCACCCCTGCTGAGCAGCCAAAACACCGATCCGGGCAGGGGTCGCCGACAGCGCGTGACACGCCTTGGCAAACTCGGGTACTTCCGAATTTGCCACGACATGCAGCATGCTGGGCGCGACCACTCCTCAAGCCCCGACTCATTGGAGAAATCGCCATGACCAGCAAGCTCAAGCTCACCGTCGCCGCCGTCATGACCGTCGCCGTCACCACCATGGGTGTCAGCTCCGCCGTCGCTGGCGGTGTCGCCACCTCCAAGGTCGGCAGCCTCTGCTGCTGACGAACCAGCAACCTTCGCTTCGATCACCACGCAGCGGCCGGGTGCGACCGGCCGCCATGTCAGGGGATCGCGGACGACACGTTCATCGGGATGGCCGTCCGAGAGCGCAACCCCGCGGATGCCGCGGCGCTGCGGTAGGCGTCCCGCGCCGCATCGAGGTCACCCAGACCCTCGAGCAGGGCTGCCAGCTCGAACCACAGGTCCGCAGCGTCACGATCAGCACCCAAGCCGGTCAGCAGCAACACAGCCTCGCGATACGCGTGTCCGGCGCGACTTCAGCTTGCCCGGATGCCGCAGCAGCCTGGCCCTGGACCAGCTTCGCGTCGGCCGCGATGAGCGGTGAGTGACCGTCGACCCGGGCGTGCACATCACGCCCCAAGTCAGCCGCGGACACCGGGTCGCCTCCGAGCAGGCGAGCACGCGCCAACGCCACGTCGTTGCGAGCGATGTCCAGAACACCTGCGCTCGAGGTGACCAGCTCAGCCCCGGCGAGCTCGAGCATCACGATCGCCGCGTCCATGTCGGGCGGGTCGAGGTAGAGCTGCATCTCTGCGACCGCTGTGCGCAGCCTGGCCAGGTTGCGACCGTCCTGTCCCTCGGCGAGCAGCGCGAGCGCGCGTTCGGCGAGCGGGATCGCCTCTGCGACAGCGCCACGCTCGGACTCGAAGGCACTGGCGTTCCAGTAGGCGGCCGCGCGCGCTTGGGCGAGTCGAGCTCGTCTGCCTTGTCGATGACTCGACGGCATGTGCGCACCGCCTGGCCGGTGTCGCCGCGGAAGAAGTAGGCAGCCGCCATCGTGGCAGCGAGTTGCACGGACTTCGTCCGTGCTCTCCAGGGGTGAGCCCTCGAGCTCGTTGAGCACCCGCTCGCCCGCCTCGATGGAGAGTGACAGGTCACCCGACTCGCGGTAGCAGCGGGTGAGGGCGATGGCCGCCTTGATCCGCGGGATCGCCGGCAGGCCGGCGCGCGGGATCGCCGGGGCGGCACCCGCCTTGGGGATGGCGCCGCCGTTGAGGAGGTCCTCGAGCTCGAGGATCGCGTCGTCGAGGTTGCCCTGGCTCTCCAGCGCACGGGCGACCAGGTAGCTGCCCCGGTCGGCCAGCTCGGCGTGGACGATGGCCCGGGCGCGGTCGCGCGCCGTCCGGGCCTGCATCTCGGCCTCGGCGTGGTCGCCGTTCTCGAGCGAGAGCTCGGCGAAGTCGAGCGCGAGCCGGAGCTCGTCCTGCTCGGGCGCGGTCGGGCCGCGCAGCAGCTGGTCGGTCGACACGTCGAGCCGGGCGGCGAGGGCCTCGAGCACCTCGGCGTTGGGGCGGCGGTGCCCCGACTCCAGGCGCGAGACGTAGCCGACGGACACCAGGTCGCCGGCCAGCTCGGTCTGCGTCCAGCCCTTCGCGAGGCGGGCTGCGCGCATGCGGGATCCGAGCTCGTAGGGGCGGATCTCCTGCAGCAGGGCAGCGTCAGCGAGGTTCATGTCCCCGATTGTGACTGACAACGCGTCAATCTGGGCAACTTTCTTGTCAACTGGTCTCACTCGATTCCACCGGGCCACTCGGCGTCCTACGCTTCCCGAGCCGGGGGATGGCAAGTCACGCGTGTGTCTCTGACACACGCGTGACTCATGTCCGGGGCCTTTTCGGGGCCACCTCAAGGCCCCGGCGATCAGGGACTCAGCACCGACCACCCCAGGTGGTCGTGCACCGCGATCCCGGCGTACGTCGGGTGCCCGCTGAGCGCGGCGTCGACCTCGGCCAGGGTGCGGTCGAGGTGGCTCCGGGTGGAGCCGTGGAACGTCTGCCTGGCGCACGCCGGGGCGCCGCCCAGATAGCGGGTCTCCACAGCGAGTCGGACCGGTCGCCCGAGCACCGCGGCCGTGGCCAGCGCGGTCGCCGAGATTTTCGTGATGCTGTCTGGACCAGTGGCGGTGTCGCGATAACTCAGCACCGTCACGGCGTCGACCGCCGACATCACCGCCCGGTCCGCGGTCCGGCCACCGACGGTGTGCTCGTGCAGCCAGAAGGGCACGTCGACCTCGACCGGGTGGCCGGCGTCGGTCGCGAGCAGACCCAGGAGCCCGACCCACGAGGACAGCAACAACGGGGCGACCCCGCCCCAGCCTGGGTGCTGCCAGGGCTCGACATCGAGGTGGACGCCGTCGACCAGCCCGGTGGCCAGCGCCTGGCGCTGCCAGGCCAGGGCGGCGGCGTGGTCGTCGAGCCAGGCGACCTCCGCGCCCAGCGCCTGCACCCGGACGCCGACCTCCGCGCTCCTCCCGCGCAACGCGCGGAACCACGGCAGGTCGGGCGAGGCAGCCAGGTCGCCCGGCGTCGACACGAACAGGTCGTCGACGCCGGAACGCCGCGCGGCCTCGACCAGGACGTCGACAGCGGGTCGCTCCCACACCCACATCGCCCGCGGAGCCGTGGCCACGGTCGTGCCGGTCAGGACTCGGTGGTCTCGACCACGGCGCCACGCGGGTCACCCCGGTGGACCGGGACACCGGGGCCGGCGAACTCCCGGACGACGGCGAGGTCGTCGTCGGACAGCGCCACGGCCTCGGTGAGCACCACTGCCGCCTCCAGCCCGCGGGAGCCCGAGGAGGCCGCCATCGCCACGCAGACGCCCAGCGCGGAAACGCGCAACGAGGCCAGCTCGACGGTGGCGCCGGCGTAGGTGCGGCCGTCGCGGTCACGGACCGCCGCCCCCTCCGCGGCCCGGGTCCGGGCGCGCACGCTGCGGGCCAGCGTGACCAGCTTGGCGTCCTCGGTCGTCCCGGCGGGATCAGGCATCGGCGTCCTCGGTCTCGAGTGCGGGCACGGCGATCCGGCTGATCAGGACCGTGCCGACCTTGTTGCGCCGCCCGGAGGCGTCCTCGGCCACGAAGCGCAGCCCGTGGGCCTCCACCGACGACCCCGGGATCGGGACCAGGCCCAGGTGCTTGGCCATCAGTCCGCCCACGCTGTCGACGTCCTCCTCCTCGACGTCGAAGCCGAACAGCTCCTCCAGGTCGTCGACCGGGTAGCGGGAGGAGACCCGGGCCGAGCCGTCGTCGAGCTGCTCGACCTCGATCTCGTCCTCGTCGTACTCGTCGGTGATCTCGCCGACGATCTCCTCCAGCAGGTCCTCGATGGTGATCAGGCCGGCCGTGCCGCCGTACTCGTCGACGACGACCGCGACGTGCTGGCGCTTGGCCTGCATCTCCGAGAGCAGGGCGTCGACCGGCTTGGAGTCGGGCACGAACGACGCCGGTCGCATCACCTCCTCGACCCGCTGGGTGAACTCCACGTCGGGGGCCTCGAAGTCGCGGCGGACCAGGTCCTTGAGGTAGGCGAAGCCGAGGACGTCGTCGAGGTTGTCGCCGATCACCGGGACGCGGGAGTAGCCGCTGCGGAGGAACAGGGACATCGTCTGGCGCAGGTTCTTGTGACGCTCGATGTAGACGACGTCGTTGCGCGGCACCATCACCTCGCGGCTCGTCGTGTCTCCGAGGTCGAAGACCGAGTGGATCATCCTGCGCTCGCCGGACTCGATGACCGCCGACGCCTCGGCGAGGTCGACCAGCTCGCGCAGCTCGGTCTCCGTCGAGAACGGGCCCTCGCGGAAGCCGCGGCCGGGCGTGATCGCGTTGCCGACCAGGATCAGCAGTCGCGGCACCGGCCCGAGGATGGTCGTGATCGCCGAGAGCGGGGCCGCCGACCACGACGCGATCTGCTCGCTGTGCTGGCGGCCGAGCGTGCGAGGGGCGACGCCGATGACGACGAAGGAGACCACCAGCATGACGGCGATCGAGCTGACCGCCGCCGACCAGAAGGCGCCGTCCCAGGCGTCGCGGACCAGCTGGGTGACCAGCACCGTCGCGGCGATCTCGCAGAGCAGGCGCAGCAGCAGCGCGGTGTTGAGGTAGCGCGCCGGGTCGTCGAGCAGCTGCGCGAGGCGCCGGGCCCCGGCCCGGCCCTCGCCGGCCAGCTCGCGGGCGCGGGCGCGTGAGGAGGAGGAGAGGGCCGCGTCGACGGCCGAGAAGAGGCCGGCGAGGACCACGAGGGTCGCGGCCGCGGTCAGCAGCCACACGTCGCCCCCGGTCACCGCTCCCGCCACTCCCCGAGCAGCCGGTCCTGGAGCCCGAACATCTGGCGGTGCTCCTCGGGCTCCGCGTGGTCGTAGCCGAGCAGGTGGAGGATCCCGTGGACGGTGAGCAGCTCGAGCTCGGCCACGGTCCCGTGGCCGGCCGTCTCGCCCTGGCGCTCCGCGACCGACGGGCAGACCACCAGGTCGCCCAGCACGCCCTCCTCGGGCTCCTGGTCGACCAACCCCGGCCGCAGCTCGTCCATGGGGAAGGCGAGGACGTCGGTCGGTCCCTCCTTCTCCATCCACTGCGCGTTGAGCTCGGCGATGGTGTCCTCGTCGACGGCCTTGATGCACAGCTCGGCCAGCGGGTGCACCCGCATCCGGTCCATCACGAAGCGGGACAGCGAGGCCAGCCGCTGCACGTCGAGACCGGTGCCGGACTCGTCGAGCACCTCGATGCTCACTTCGTGCCCTCGCGACCCTCGCGGCCCTCCCGCACGGCCTCGCCGCGCGCGTCCCAGTCGTCGTAGGCGGCCACGATCCGGCCCACCAGCTTGTGGCGTACGACGTCGTGGCTGGTCAGCCGGTTGAACACGACGTCCTCGACGCCGGTCAGGATCCCCTCGACGACCTTGAGCCCCGAGCGGGTGGCACCGGGGAGGTCGATCTGGGTGACGTCCCCGGTGACCACGATCTTGGAGCCGAAGCCGAGCCGGGTGAGGAACATCTTCATCTGCTCCGGCGTGGTGTTCTGGGCCTCGTCGAGGATCACGAACGCGTCGTTGAGCGTCCGGCCCCGCATGTAGGCCAGCGGCGCGACCTCGATGGTGCCGGCAGCGAGCAGCTTGGGGATCGACTCCGGGTCGATCATGTCGTGGAGGGCGTCGTAGAGCGGCCGGAGGTAGGGGTCGATCTTCTCGCTGAGGGTGCCGGGCAGGAAGCCGAGCCGCTCCCCCGCCTCGACCGCCGGCCGGGTCAGGATGATCCGGTTGACGTCCTTGCCCTGCAACGCCTGCACGGCCTTCGCCATCGCCAGGTAGGTCTTGCCGGTGCCGGCGGGCCCGATGCCGAAGGTGATGGTGTGCTTGTCGATCGAGTCGACGTACCGCTTCTGGTTGAGGGTCTTGGGGCGGATCGAGCGGCCGCGGTTGGACAGGATGTTGAGCGACAGCACGTCGGCCGGTCGCTCGGTCGTCTCGGTGCGGAGCATCGCGAGCACCCGCTCGACGGTCTCGGTCGAGAGACCCTGCCCGGTGCGCAGGATCGTCACCAGCTCGTCGAGCAGCCGCTCGGCGAGGGCGATCTCGCCGGGGTCGCCCTGGAGCGTGATCCGGTTGCCGCGGACGTGGATGTCGGCGTCGAAGGCCCGCTCGATGAGCGCGAGGTGCTCGTCGGCCGGCCCGAGCAGGCTGACCAGGTCGATGCTGTTGGGGACGACGACGGTGTGCCGGGTGGTGGCCCGATCGGTCGGATGGTCGGAGTCGGTCATGGGGCTTCCATGCTACGCAGTCGCCGCACAGGGAGCCCACCGGGATTCAGCCCGGGGGCCAGCCCAGGTCGCGCCCGCCGAGGACGTGGAGGTGGGTGTGGAACACGCTCTGCCCCGCCCCGGCGCCGGTGTTGAGGACGAGCCGGTAGTCGCTGAGGCCCTCACGCTCGGCCACCTCGGCCGCAGCGGCGACCAGCCGCCCGACCGACTCGGGGTCGGCCGCGGCGGAGGCGGCGGCGTTCGGCTGGTGCTCCCGGGGGACGACCAGCACGTGGGTCGGCGCCTGCGGGTCGACGTCGCGGAAGGCCACCACGTGGTCGGTCGTCAGCACCAGGTCACCGGGGACCTCCCCGGCCACGATCTTGCAGAACAGGCAGTCCTCGTCGGTCATCCCCCCACTCTAGGGACGAATCCGTGATGGATGACGTGTCAACCACCGGTGCCACCGGCGCGTGCTACTAGCGTGCTGCTGCATGCGACCGTCTACGCCGGACCGCTCCTCGTGAGCGGCCCGTCGGCCTGGGACGCCGACGAGGCGCTCGACCAGCTGTACGCCGCCCACTGGCGCTCGCTGGTCCGCCTCGCCGTGCTCCTGGTCCGCGACGTGTCGCTCGCCGAGGAGATCGTGCAGGACTCCTTCGTCGCCGTCCACAGCCGCTGGCGGCGACTGCGCGACCCCGACCGAGCGCTGGCCTACCTGCGCCAGACCGTGGTCAACCGCGGCCGCTCGGCGCTGCGGCACCGGGCCGTCGTCGAGCGCCACGCCCAGCGCGACCGGCCCGTGACGACGCTGCCCGGCGCCGACCACCGGGTGATGGAGGACGACCGGCGCGGCCGGGTGCTCGACGCGCTGCGCGACCTGCCGGCGCGGCAGCGCGAGGTGCTCGCCCTGCGCTACTACTCCGGGCTGTCCGAGGCCGAGATCGCCGACGCGCTCGGCATCAGCCGGGGTGCCGTCAAGAGCCACGCCTCGCGGGGCGCGGCCGCCCTGCGGCTCACGCTGGCCGACTACCTCGAGGACCGGTCATGAGCCACGACGACCTCGACCCGCGCCAGGAGCGAGCGCTCGGCGAGCTGCTGCGCAGCGCCGTGACCGGCATCGAGCCCGAGGACCGGCTGGGTGAGCTGCGCGCCGCCGTGTCCCGGCCCGCCCGACGCCGCTCCTCCTTCCTCGCCATCTCCGGTGCGGCGCTCGCCGGCGCCGCCGCGGTCGCGACCGTCGCGATCGGTGGACCCGCGCTGCTGGGCGCCGACGAGCCGGACGACGCGCCCGTCGCCTCCGCCCCCGCCGACGACGGCAGCACCGACCCGAGCCCCACCCCGTCACAGGCGCCGGTGGCCACCCGCGCGGTGGCCGGCTACTACCTCGGCGAGACGCCGGCCGGCGTACGTCTCTACCGGGAGTTCCGGTCCGTCGAGTCCGGCGACTTCGGCCCCGCCGCCTCGCTGCGGCTGCTGACCAGCGAGCCGGCCGACCCCGACTACCGCACCGCGTGGCCCTCGGGGGCGTTCGCAGGCGCGGAGGTCGACGACGACAAGATCATCGTCGAGCTCGCCGACACCGGGCTGGAGGCGCGGCCGGCGGCGATGAGCGAGGCCGAGGCGGAGGCGTCGGTGCAGCAGGTGGTCTACACGCTGCAGGCCTACGCCCAGCAGCGGCTGCCCGTGGAGTTCACGACCGCCGACGGCGCGGCCCCGGAGGTGCTCGGCACCACCGCCGGCGGGCCGGTGGCGGCCTCACCGCAGCTCCAGGTGCTCTCGCTCGTCAACCTCACCTCCCCCGACGAGGGCCAGCGGGCCTCCGACCAGCTGCGTGTGGAGGGTGTGGCCAGCTCCCCCGAGGGCACCGTCCCGTGGCGGCTCGAGGACGGCGACGGCCGATCGGTGGCCGACGGCTTCTTCACCGCACGCGGCGCCGGCGGCGAGCGTCTCTCCCGTTTCGAGGACACCATCGACCTCGCGGGCGTCGCCCCCGGCACCTATGCCCTCGTGGTCGAGACCGAGGACGCCTCCGGCGGCAGCGAGGGCCTCGGGCCCTTCTCCGACACCCGCACCGTCGTCGTCGAGTAGCGCCGCCAGGTCAGCGCGACGAACCCTTGACCACCCCTGGGGCCGGTCGTAACGTCGTCAGACGGGGGCGAGGCGCGGCGCCCATCCTCGGGCGTCCCCGGCGGAAGGGGACGACCGTGTTCATCCAGATCATCCAGGGCCGCTGCCGACGTCAGGACGAGTGCCGGCAGCTCATGGACGAGTGGCTCGCCGACCTGTCACCGGGCGCCGCCGGGTGGCTCGGCGGGACCTACGGCTTCACCGACGACGACCAGCTCGTGGCGGTCGTCCGGTTCGAGTCACGCGAGGCGGCCGCCGCCAACTCCAGCCGCCCCGAGCAGGGCGAGTGGTGGGGCCGGATGGAGGCCGTGCTCGACGGGCCCGTGGAGTTCCACGACTGCGAGCGCGTCGTGCTCATGCTCGACGGCGGCTCCGACGATGCGGGGTTCGTGCAGGTGGTCCGCGGCAGGCTCGCCGACCCCGACGCGCTCGAGACCGGCATGCGCGAGATGGAGACGCTGCTCCACGAGGCGCGTCCCGAGATCATCGGCGCGACCTTCGCGATCGAGCCCGACGGCACCTTCACCGAGACCGTCGCGTTCACCGACGAGGCGGCGGCCCGCGCGTCCGAGAACCAGGCCGTCCCCGAGTCGGGGCCCCTCCACGACGCGATGGCCAGCTGGCAGCAGATGGCCCAGGACCTGAGCTTCATCGACCTGCACCAGCCGTGGTTCGCGTCCAGGGCGTGAGGAGGTCTGAGGCCTAGCCCCAGCGCGGGGTGCGGGACAGTACGGCAGCCACGGCGGCCAGGCCGGCGGTCGAGGTCCGGAGCACCTCGGCACCCAGCCGGACCGACCGGGCGCCGGCGTCCACGAACGCCGCCAGCTCCTCCTCGGCCAGCCCGCCCTCGGGGCCGACCACGAGGACGACACGGCCGGACGCCGGTACGTCGACCGCGGCAAGCGCGTCGGCGGCCGCCTCGTGGAGCACCAGCGCCAGGTCGGCGTCGCGCACCCGGTCGACGACGTCGGCCGTCCGGGCCAGGGGGGTCACCTCGGGGTGCCACGCGCGGCGCGACTGCTTGGCCGCCTCGCGCGCCGTGGCCTGCCAGCGGGCGTGCGACCGGGCCGCCCGCTCGCCCTTCCACACCGCGACGCTGCGGCTCGCGGCCCACGGCACGAGCGTGCCGACGCCGACCTCGGTCAGCACCTCGACGGCCAGCTCGCCACGGTCGCCCTTCGGCAGCGCCTGGACGACGATCAGCTCGGGCTCGGGCCGCGCCTCACGCCGTACGTCGTCGACGTCGACCACCAGTCGGCGTTTGCCGGTCTCGGCGACCGTGCCCGTCGCGACCGTGCCGCGCCCGTCGGTCAGCGACACCTGCTCCCCCACCGCCAGTCGCCGGACGGCGACCGCGTGGTGGGCCTCGTCGCCCGTCACCTCCACCGCCGAGCCGGGGCCGACGCCGTCCAGCGACCCGACGAGGTGGAAGGGCAGGCTCATGGTCGGCGACTCGTCGCTCAGTGGGTGTTGAAGGCGTCGCGCAACCGGCCGAAGACCGACCTCGAGGCCGGTCGCACCTGCCCGGTCGGCTGCTCCTCGCCGCGGATCGCCGCCAGCTCGTGGAGGAGCTCCTCCTGGCGCGGGTCGAGCCGGCTCGGCGTCTCGACCACGGTGTGCACCACGAGGTCGCCCCGGCCGGAGCCGCGCAGCCCCGGGACGCCCCGGCCGCGCAGCACCTCCTCGGAGCCCGACTGGGTGCCGGGCCGGACCTCCAGCTCGAAGGTCGTCTCGACGCCGGACCCCGCACCCTGCTCGAGGTCGGCCTCGAGCGTCGGCAGCGTCAGCGTGGTGCCGAGCGCGGCCGCCGTCATCGGCAGCGTGACCGTGCAGTGGAGGTCGTCGCCCTGCCGGGTGAAGGTGTCGTGGGCCGCGACGTTGATCTCGACGTAGAGGTCGCCGGCCGGGCCGCCGCCGGGTCCGACCTCACCCTGCTCGGCGAGCTGGACCCGGGTCCCGGTGTCGACGCCGGCGGGGATCTTGACGGTGAGGCTGCGGCGCGAGCGGACCCGGCCGTCGCCGGAGCACTCGCGGCACGGGTCGGGGATGATCGTGCCGAACCCGCGGCAGGCCGCGCACGGGCGCAGCGTCCGGACCTCGCCGAGGAACGATCGCTGCACGTGGGCGACCTCGCCCGCGCCGCGGCAGGTCTCGCACGGCACCGGGTGGCTCCCGGGTGCCGCGCCGTCGCCGCCGCAGGTGGTGCACGCGACCGCGGTGTCGACCTTGAGCTCGCGGGTGACGCCGAACGCCGCCTCGGCCAGCTCGATGTCGATCCGGATCAGGGCGTCCTGCCCGCGGCGTACGCGAGAGCGAGGACCGCGGCCCTGGCCCGGCGCCCCGGCTCCACCGCCGAAGAAGGCGTCCATGATGTCGGTGAAGGAGAACCCGGCGCCCTGGCCGGCGAAGCCGCCGCCCATGCCGCCGAACGGGTCGCCACCGCGGTCGTACGCCGCGCGCTTCTGGGGGTCCGAGAGCACCTCGTAGGCGCGCGAGACCTCCTTGAACTTCTCCTGTGAGGCCGCGTCGGGGTTGACGTCCGGGTGGTACTGGCGCGCCAGCCGGCGGTAGGCCTTCTTGATGGCGTCGCCGTCCGCGTCGCGGCCGACCCCCAGGAGTTCGTACAGGTCCTGGCTCAACGGTGGTCCTTCGTGGGTGGAGTGCAGGGGTTCGGGTGGTTCATGACTCGTCGAGGATCCGGGAGACGTAGCGCGCCACGGCGCGCACGGCGGCCATCGTCCCGGGGTAGTCCATCCGGGTCGGGCCGACGATGCCGAGCGTGGCCAGCGCCTCCTGCCCGGGGCCGTAGCCGGTGGCGACGACGCTGGTCGAGGCCAGCTCGCGGTAGGGGCCCTCGTGCCCGATCCGCACCGTCACCGTGTCGCCGGTGGTCGCCTCGCCGATCAGCTTGAGCAGCACCACGTGCTCCTCGAGCGCCTCGAGCAGCGGCCGGACGGCGGAGTCGAAGCTGTCGCCGTAGCGGGCGAGGTTGGCGGCGCCGCCCACCACGATCCGCTCGTCGGAGCGGTGGTCGCTCATCGCCTCGGCCAGCGTCTCGGCCACCGGTGCGGCGGCCGGGACGTCGACGGCCAGGCTGCGCAACGCCGTGACCGCGTCGGCGATGGTCTCCCCGGTCGCCGCGCGGTTGACCTGGCCCCGCAGGTCGGCCAGCGCGTCGTCGGTCAGCTCGACGGTCAGCTCGACCAGGCGCTGCTCGACCCGGCCGGTGCTGAGGATCAGCACCGTCAGCAGCCGGGTGGGGCCCAGCGCCACCAGCTCGACGTGACGGACCGTGCTGCGGCTCAGCGTGGGGTACTGGACGACGGCCACCTGCCGGGTCAGCTGCGCGAGCAGCCGCACCGAGCGGTGGACGACGTCGTCGAGGTCGACCGCGCCGTCGAGCAGGGTCGCGATGGCCCGGCGCTCGGCGACGCTCATCGGCTTGACCGTGGTGAGCCGGTCGACGAACATCCGGTAGCCCTTGTCGGTGGGCACCCGGCCGGCACTGGTGTGGGGCTGGGTGATGAACCCGTCCTCCTCCAGCGCCGCCATGTCGTTGCGCACCGTCGCGGGCGAGACGCCGAGCCGGTGGCGCTCGACCAGCGCCTTGGAGCCGACCGGCTCCTCGGTGGCGACGTAGTCCTCGACGATCGCCCGGAGCACGGCGAGCCTGCGCTCGTCCTGCACGCCTGCCACCTCCTCGGATCGTGTTGGCACTCGCATCGACTGAGTGCCAAGCCTACTAGGGTGGTCTGCCGTGGCTGACTTCACCGAGGTGGCACCGCGGGTCTGGGTGTCGAGACGTGACTGGTTCGACGCCTCGGTGAGCGTCGTGGGCGGCGAGCGCGGGCTGCTGGTCGTCGACACCCACGGCTCGGCCGCCGCCGGCCGCGCGGTCGTCGACGACGTACGTCGCCTGGGGGCCGGCGAGGTCGTCGGCGTCGTCAACACCCACTGGCACTTCGACCACACCTTCGGCAACCAGGCCCTCGTCGACGCCTACGGCGCGGTGCCGGTGACCGCTCACGAGGACGCCGCCGAGGAGCTGGAGCGACGGGCCGAGGAGGTCCGGCAGCGGTACGCCGACGACCCCGACGACCCGCACCGCGACGACGTGATGGCGACGACCGTGGTCGTGCCCGGCGACACCTTCTCCTCGGCGAAGGTGATCGACCTCGGCGACCGCCAGGTCGAGCTCGCCCACCCCGGCCGCGGCCACACCGCCGGCGACCTCGTGGTCAGGGTGCCCGACGCCGACCTCGTGCTCGCCGGCGACCTCGTCGAGGAGTCGGCTCCGCCGGCGTTCGGCTCCGACTGCTTCCCGCTGGACTGGCCCCACAGCCTCGACACCGTGCTCGGCCTGCTCACGGCCTCGACCGTCGTCGTGCCCGGCCACGGCGCCACGGTCGACCGCGGCTTCGTCGAGGAGCAGCGCAACGACATCGGGCTGGTCGCGCAGGCGATCCGCGACCTGGCGGCCTCGGGCGTCCCGGCCGACCAGGCCCTGGCTGCCGGCGAGTGGCCGTGGGAGTCGGCGCGCCTCGAGCAGGCGGTGCTCCGTGGCTACGCGCAGCTGCCCCGCGGCGAGAAGCGGCTGCCGCTCATCTGACCGGGTCGGCCTCGCGGAGCCGGTGCTCCTCGCCGCCGGGACGCACGAACACCCACCAGAACGCCGGCCACGCCAGCGGTCCCACCAGGATGTTGAGGACCACCCACAGCAGCCGACGGTCCGGCTCCAGCCTCAGCCGCGCGTCGCGCAGCGGCAGCACGAGGTAGACCACCAGCAGGCCGAGCATCAGCGCCATCGTCACGACGTGCGCCCCGACGAGCGCGACGAACCAGGTCGGCGGGCCGCTCCCCGGCCGGGGGGAGGCCGCGCGCCACCAGCACGACGACGAACCCCACGAAGAACAGCGCGTAGCCGACCGGCCACACCGTCAGCACGCCGAGCACGTAGGCACCCACCCGGCTCCGCAGCATCCGGGGATGATGGCAGACCGCCGCGCGAGGGAACGTCACCCTGGCGGGCGGGTGACCTCGCCGGGCGCGGCCGCTACGGTCTCGGGATGAGCGAGTCCGACACCGAGTCCGGTCCTGGGTCCGACAACGACTCCGAGGGCATCAGCGACGAGCAACTGCCCGAGGACCTGCAGCCCGGCGAGGAGAACCCGCTGGCCTCGCCCCCCGAGGGGGACGCCGAGGAGATCGACCGCGACGAGCTCGACGTGCTCGACGGCAAGACGCCCGAGGAGTCCGAGGGCGACCAGGACGGCTGACCACCGGCGCGCCCTGCTCCGCCCGGCCCCCGGCCCCTCCTAGCGTGTCCGGGTGACCTCCCGCGACCGCTACGGCCCCGACGTCCTCGCCACCGACTGGCGTGCCCCCGCGCGGGGCCGCGCGACCGAGGCGCCGGCGGCCCGGGGCGAGGTCGTCGAGGAGGTGACGACCGACTTCTGCGGCGAGATCGTCGCGGTCGACCGCGACCTCCACACGGTCACGCTGGAGGACCGACGGCTGCGGCGGCGCACGTTCCCGCTCGGCCCGGGCTTCCTCCGCGAGGGCAGGCCGGTGGTCCTGGTCGCCCCGCCCCGCAGCACGGCGCCGGCCCGCCCGACCCGGACGGCGTCGGGCTCGGTCGCCGTGCACGATGCGCGGGCCCGGGTCGCCCGGGCGAGCCGGATCTACGTCGAGGGCCGCCACGACGCCGAGCTCGTCGAGAAGGTGTGGGGCGACGACCTGCGGCTCGAGGGCGTCGTCGTCGAGTACCTCGGCGGCGTCGACGACCTCGCCGGCCACCTGCGCCACTTCGGCCCCGGGCCGGACCGTCGCGTCGGGGTGCTGGTCGACCACCTGGTGACGGGGTCGAAGGAGAGCCGGATCGCCGAGGACGTACGACGGTCGGCGGTGGGTCCCCACGTGCTGGTCGTCGGTCACCCCTTCATCGACATCTGGCAGGCCGTCCGGCCCGAGCGGCTCGGCATCGGCGCGTGGCCGGACGTGCCGCGCGGCGAGGACTGGAAGTCCGGCACCTGCCGTCGGCTCGGCTGGCCCCACGGCAGCCAGGTCGACATCGCCCGGGCCTGGCGCCACGTCCTCGGCGGCGTCCGGGGCTACCAGGACCTCGACCCGGCCCTGCTGGGGCGGGTCGAGGAGCTGATCGACTTCGTCACCGGTTAGGGGTCAGGGCAGCAGGTCGCGCACCACGGCGTCAGCGAGCAGCCGCCCCCGGGTGGTCAGCACCAGCGGGCCGGCGCGCTCCTCGAGCAGTCCCCGCTCCACCAGCCGCGGCACCACCGCGCGACCCTCGTCGTCGAGGACCGCGGGGTCGAGGCCGCTCGCCAGCCGCAGCTCCAGCAGCACCCGCTCGACCCGGCGGTCCTCCGCGGCCAGCTGCTCACGCGCGTGGGCCGGGCTCACGCCGGAGGCCAGCCGGTCGGCGTACGCCGCGGGGTGCTTGACGTTCCACCACCGCACGCCGCCGACGTGGGAGTGCGCCCCGGGGCCGATCCCCCACCAGTCTGCGCCGGTCCAGTAGAGGAGGTTGTGGCGGCAGCGCGCCGCGGCGTCGCGCGCCCAGTTGGAGACCTCGTACCACCGCAGGCCGGCCACGGAGAGCCGCTCGTCGGCGAGCAGGTACTTGTCGGCGAGGTCGTCGTCGTCGGGCGCGGGGAGGTCCCCGCGACGGACGGACCGGGCCAGTGCGGTGCCGTCCTCCACGATCAGGGCGTACGCCGACACGTGCTCGGGCCGGCAGTCGAGCGCGGCGTCGAGCGAGGCCTCCCAGTCGCGCAGGGTCTCCCCCGGGGTGCCGTAGATCAGGTCAAGGCTGATCTGCTCGAAGCCGGCCGCCCGCGCCCACTCGACCGCGGCCGGCACCCGCAGCGGGTCGTGGGTCCGGTCGAGCGTCGCCAGCACGTGCGGCCGCGCCGACTGCATCCCGAAGGAGATCCGGGTGAAGCCGGCCTCGCGCAGCTCCTCGAGGTCCCAGCGGGTCACCGAGTCGGGGTTGGCCTCGGTCGTCACCTCGACGTCGCGGGCCAGACCGAACTCCGCGGCGGCCGAGGCGAGCACGGCCGCCAGGTCGGCGGGCGGCAGCAGGGTCGGCGTACCCCCGCCGAGGAAGACGGTCGACACCGGCAGCTCCGCCTCGCCGAGCACCTGCCGGGCCAGGCGCACCTCGGCGATCGCCGACTCGGCGTACGACGACCGCGACACGCCGGGACCGAGCTCCTCGGCGGTGTAGGTGTTGAAGTCGCAGTAGCCGCACCGCACCCGGCAGAAGGGGACGTGGACGTAGAGCCCGAAGGGCTGCTCGCCCAGCGTCGCCAGGGCGCTCGCGGGCAGGGTGCCGTCCGTGGGCGCCGGCTCGCCGGGGGGTGGGGCGGACGGCATGCCCACATCGTGCCCCACCTGCGGCCGGTGGCTCAGTTCGGCACGGTGAGGGTGGCGGTGTTCCCCTGTGCGGCGACCCGGGATGGGCTGGGGACTCCTCGCCCCGGACGCGATCGCGTACCCGGACCTCGTGGGCGAGTCGTGCGATTCAGACCAGCCGGACCTCAGGCGTAGAAGGCGTCGATCCGCTCGGAGTAGTTGCCCTCGACCACGTTGCGCTTGACCTTCATCGAGGGGGTGAGCTCGCCCGACTCGACGCTGAGGTCGTGGTCGAGGAGGTCCCACTTCTTGATGGTCTCCCAGCGGTTGAGGGTGCTGTTGAGCTCGTCGACGTAGCCCTGCACCATCGACCGGCACGCGTCGGAGGCGACGATGTCGGCGTAGTCGCCCGAGACGCCGTTCTCCTTCGCCCAGCCGTCGAGGGCGTCGGGATCGAGGGTCACGAGCGCGACGCAGAAGTTCCGCTCGTTGCCGAAGACCATGAACTGGCTGGCGTAGGGGCAGATCGCCTTGAACTTGGACTCGATGGCCGGCGGGGCGACGTACTTGCCCCCGGAGGTCTTGAAGAGCTCCTTGATGCGACCGGTGATCCGGAGGTAGCCGTCGGCGTCGACGGCGCCCTTGTCACCCGTGCGCAGCCAGCCGTCGTCGGTCAGCGAGGCCGAGGTCTCCTCGGGCAGGTTGTGGTAGCCGTCCATGACGCCGGGGCCCTTGATGAGGATCTCGTCGCCCTCACCGAGCGTGACGTCCGTGCCGGGTACGGCCGGACCGACCGTGCCGAAGCGGTAGTCCAGGGGATGGTTGACGAAGGAGCCGGCGGAGCTCTCGGTCAGCCCGTAGCCCTCGAGGATGAGGATGCCGGCGGCGTGGAACCACTCGGCGATGTCACGGTTGAGCGCGGCCGCTCCGGAGATGAAGAACCGCACCCGGCCGCCGAACCGCTCCCGCACCTTGCTGAAGACCAGCCGGTCGAACACGGCGTGCTGCACCTTCAGCGGCAGCGGAACGCTCTTGCCCTCGCGCTTGAGCCGGTCGACCTCCAGACCGACCTTGAAGGCCTGGGTGAAGATCTTCTCCTTGGCCCCGCCCTCGGACGCGGTCATGGTGACGATCCGGCTGTGGGCCTTCTCGAAGATCCGGGGCGCGGCGCCCATGAAGGTCGGCTTCACGACCCCGAGGTTGTCCACGATCTTGTCGACCCGGCCGTCGATGGCCGTGGCGAAGCCGCAGGCCATCTGGGTGGAGAGCAGCACCTTGCCGAACGAGTGGGCCATGGGCAGCCACAGGAACTGCAGGTCGTCCTCGTGGAGGATGTCCTGGGCCTTGATCGCCTCGCCCTCGTAGACCCACGAGCGGTGCTTGAGCCGCACCCCCTTGGGCTGTCCGGTCGTGCCCGAGGTGTAGATCAGCGTGGCCAGCCGGTCGGGCTCGATGGCCCGCGCGACCTCCTCGACCGCGCCCGGCTGCTCCGCGAGGTGGGCCTTGCCGAGCTCGGCGAGGTCGTCGAGGGTGATGACCCAGTCGCCGTCGCCGTCCGCGTCGAAGGTGACGACCTTGCTCAGGTGGGGCAGCTCGCTCTTGTGCTCGCGGAGCTTGGCCAGCTGCTCGTCGTCCTCGGCGAAGACCACGCGGCACTCGGAGTCGCCCAGGATGTAGCCGGTGTCGCGGCTGTTGGTCGTGGGGTAGACCGTGGTGGTCGCCGCGCCGGCGCACATGATGGCCAGGTCGGCGAGGATCCACTCGTAGCGGGTGCCGGAGGCGATCCCGACCCGCTGCTCGGGCTCGATGCCGAGGGCGAGCAGCCCGGCGGCGAGGGTCTGCACCCGCTCGCCGGCCTGGCGCCAGGTCACCGACTCCCAGGACTCCCCCACCGGGTAGCGGAACGCCTCGAGGTCGGCTGACTGCTGCACCCGGTCGAGGAACTGCACGGCCACGTTGGCCGGCATGCGGTCGAGGAAGCTGGTGTCGTGGACGAGGGGCACGGGCACTCCTGGGCTCGGGCGAGATCGTGTGGTGCGTAACCTAGATCACCGGGTTACGCGGCGGTAGCACCGCGCTCCCACCGTGGCTGGACCGTTACCTCGCTGCCGCGAGGTAGGCCTCCGCCGTCTGTCGGGCCTCCTCGACCAGCCCCTCGACGACCAGCAGCCCGGGCAGCAGCGTCCGGTCGGTGGTGAGAGCACGGAACATGGTGGAGACCGTCACCCCGTGGCCGGGTCGGTGGACGACCTCGGCCGCGTCGCCGGAGGACACCTCACCCTCCTCGAGCACCCGCAGGTAGGGGCCGACCCGCGCACGGGCGGCGAACCGCTTGACCCACGCCTGGTTGTCGAGCCCGCACTCCCCCACCCAGCCCTTGAAGTCGTTGCAGGGGGTCCGGACCGAGGCCACCTCGAGCAGGGCGCTCCCCACCCGCCAGTGCTCCCCGACCTCGGCCTCGTCGATGTCGTAGCCGCTGGTCGTGAGGTTCTCGCCGAACTGGCCGTCGCGCAGCTCGGTCGCCGAGCTCGACGCCCCAGTGGTCGAGCTCCTCGCGGGAGTAGGCGTAGACGGCCTGGTCGACCCCACCGTGGTGCTGGGTGTCGGAGACCTGGTCGCCCGCGATGCCGAGCCGGTGCACCTCGACCGGGCCGGCGACGGTGTGCTTCTGGATGGAGCTGCGGCCGATCTCGGCCCACTCCCAGTCACGCGGTCGGCCGACGTTGACCGAGCGGATGGTGAACCTCACGAGGCCCATCCCACCACGCGGAGGCCTCAGTCCTGTACTGCTTTCACGATCGCCACGCACCGGGTGATCCACTCCCGGTCGTCCGCGGTCAGGGCGCGGTGCCCGCGCCGCGCCTCGTGCACCGTCCAGCTCGCGTCGACGACCATCCGGACGATCGCCCAGTCGCGGGCGCGCGCCTCGTCGAGGCCGGCGACGTCCACGACGGTGTGGAAGCGACGTCGGAGGCCGGCGCGCAGGTCGCCTCCCATCTCCTCCCACCGGTTCCACAGCAACGGTGCGACCTCGTAGTGGGGATCGCCGTTCATCGGCTTGGGGTCGATGGCCAGCCACGGCTCGCGGTCGGCGGCCATCACGTTCTCGTAGTGGAGGTCGCCGTGGATCACCACGCGGGTGCTGGCGGGGTCCTCGACCAGCGCCCGGCCCAGGTGGACCGCCTGCTCGACCATCCGCCGCGGGACGGGCAGCGCGTCGCCGAGCTCCTCGAGCTCGTCGAGCCAGCGGCCGACGTACGACGTCAGGGGGCGCAGCTGCGGGAGCGCCGGCCGGTGGAGCCGCGGGTAGAGCCCGGCCACGACCTCGCAGGCCTCGAGGTCCCCCACCTCGGTCAGGTCCCGCGGGAGCAACCGCTCGAGCAGCAGCGCCCGCCGCCGCGGATCCGCGCGCAGCAGCCGGACCGCACCCTCGCCGTGCCAGTGCTGGAGCGCGAGCCCCTCGTGCTCGGACTCGTCGTCGCCGTCGAAGGTGACCTTGAGGGCGGCCGGCACCCCGTCGGGGCCGCGGACGGGGAGCACCAGCGAGCAGAAGCCGTGGAGCGGCTCGCCGTCCTGCCTCAGCCCCCACTCCTCCACCAGCTCTTCGCGGCGTCGGGGCAGCCGGTCCAGCCACGC
This sequence comes from uncultured Actinomycetota bacterium, assembly GCA_963740885.1. Taxonomy (GTDB): domain Bacteria; phylum Actinomycetota; class Actinomycetes; order Propionibacteriales; family Nocardioidaceae; genus Nocardioides. The sequence continues at coordinate 2,683,581 of CAVUFP010000002.1, read as the reverse complement.
ACCCCAGTCGGGCCCGAGCTGGCGCTGCGCGTCGAGCTCGGCGGGGATCCCGGTGGCCACCCACGCATTATCCGCACCGGCCCCCGACCGTGTTCGAGTGCCCGGTGTGCGGCTCGGAAGAGTTGACCGTGAGGCCCTACGAGACATGGCCACCGCCGGAAGGTTCAACCTTCGCCCCGCCCTATGAGGGCTTTCTGGGCAGGCCCTCGTACGAGGTGTGCCCGAACTGCGGGTTCGAGTTCGAGAATGACGACAACCCAGGCGGCCTGGCGACTCCGTCGTCCTTCGCCGAGTACCGAACCGGGTGGAAGGCGGAAAGTTCACCGCGCTTCCGAAATCGCTGACGCCCGGTCATCGGCATCAGCGTGCAGTTCTCCCTAGCCGCAGAGCGACCCGAGAGCTCATCGACGGCCGGCGAAGGGCTCAGATCTTGGCGACGTAGACCGTGCTTGCCGACTCGCCTCCGGTGAGTGGGTTGGCGAATGAGACCACGTGCGAGGTGCTTTGGACGAAGACCTCGTCGAGAACCGCCTCGAATTCCGGATCCGGCGGGTCGTCGGACCAAAGCCCGAAGACGCCCGCCGGGGCGAGGATCGCCGCCAGCCGCGCCAAGCCCGCGGCGGTGTAGAACGCGCCGTGGCTGGGGTGGAGGAGGTTCTGTGGCGAATGGTCGACGTCGAGCAGCACCACGTCGTATGACGGTCGCGGGGTTTCGCCGGACTCCACAAGCGCGAAGAAGTCGCCATGGACAAGCTCGCAGCGCGGGTCGGCGACCATCCCCACGGTGTCGGGCAGCAGGTCGCGCCGGTGCCAGTTGATGACCGCCTCGACCGCATCGATCACCTGCACCTGCCGGACCCGCTCGTCCTGAAGGGCTGCACGCAGCGTGTAACCCAGGCCGAGCCCTCCGACGAGCACGCGCAAATCCCCACTGGTGTCGCCGATGCGGGCGAGACCCAGGTTCGCCAGTTCCTGCTCGACCACGGTGAAAAGGCTCGACATCAGAAACTCATCGTCGATCTTCACCTCGTAGACGTCGTGGCCCACGACGGGCTCGTAGCGGCGGCGCAGGCTGATCACCCCGATCGGGGTGTCGGTCGCGTCGAGTTCTTCGATGCGCAAGGCCATCTCGGCCTCCGTCCTGATCGTCGGCCTCACCCACAGGCGGGAAGGGCCCGCGGGCAGGGTATGCCTGATCCTCGGGCGACCATCCCGCAGCACGAACTGCAGGGTCGGGCCACGACGTCGTGAGCCGACCCGAGTCCGGTGGTCACACTCAGCGGCATGAGCGGTGCGAGCTGAAGCCGTCACTGACCATGGACGCGATGTTGCAGCGCATGCGTACCTGGTTGGCCCCACGACCCTGTCCGCGCTGCGGTGGCCGCCTCGAGCGGCCAAAGGTGACCCTGGCTCGGGGGACGAAGTGGCACGGGCCGTACTTCCGTTGCGACTCGTGCGGGGTTCGGTTCACACCGAGAGTGGCGGACTAGTCGCACGCTGACTGCTCTACTCGCGGCAAGAGCGTGCGTCCTCGAGCGCACGCTACGCGGCAAGAGCGGATGGTCGTCTAGAGCGGATGAATTAGACCCGCAGATCGGTGCAGTTTCTCGAAGTCTTCGGCCGCCACGACGAGGTACCCCTCGTCGTCGGTTGCTCCGACTTCTTCAAGGACGCCGAGCCGGGGCTCGGTCTGGAGCACAGCCGCGACGGTCGCGAGGCAACCACTGGCGGCACGGGCGTAGTCGGCGCTGTCAACGTCGAAGCTAGACAAGGAAGCGTCGTGGTTCGGCCTGGTCACCCACGCGCACAGGGACTCGTCGTCGGCGCGAAATCTCATGGCTCACGTTCAGGACGGCAGCGTCGGGCATCGTCCGAGCCCGATAGCCATGAGCGTGCACACTGAAAGTCGCCACGCCCAAAGCGTGCCAGTCTTCGATCGCGCACGCTACGCGTGAATAGCGTGCGTCTTCGGCAGCGCACGCTATCGCGGCAAGAGCGTGCGTCTTCGAGCGCACGCTAAGCGGCAAGAGCGTGCGTCTTCGAGCGCACGCTACGCGGCATGAGCGGTCGATTCACCCAACCCTGCCAGACTGCGTCATCTTCGATGGACGCCAGATCCAGACCTTGCGGAGTACCTGCTGGCGAACCTGCTCTAGCACGACTTCGAACATCCGAGAGCGCCAGGATCGTCCGGGCAGACGAAGATCCGCTCATCCCCCGATGTCATCCGGGAGCGTGCGGAGGTCCGCTTCAGACCGGCGGGGGAGAATGCTCACTCGCACCGCTGTCACCTGTCCCTCGGAGAACATGGCGGGCAGATTGCCCGCGCGGGCCGTGCAGCGGCAAGAGCGTGCGCTTCGGCTGACATGCTCTGGGCTGTCAGACCCCTTGACCTCAGATCGCGACCTCGAGCCGCGGGAGCCGAGCCGCTCGACGCCACCGAGGCTCGGCTGGGACCCGAGGTTTCGCTAGCCGTGGTTCACTACTGGCACCTCCCGGTGAAGGACTGGTCCGACCTGACCGGTCGAGCCGACAGGCTCACGTTGGGCAGGTGAGCGACGACCTCGAAGAGAGCGTGCGGGACGAGCGCGAGCGGCTGCCCGAGGAGGCATGGCACGACCTGTCACACGCCATCGGCATCCTTCGGGCGCTGGCAGTTAGAGCTGCTCGCGTCCTCGAGCGCACGCTACGCGGCAAGAGCGTGCGTCTTCGAGCGCACGCTACGCGGCAAGAGCGGTCACGCTATGCCGTCATCCGTCATCATGCGCAGACGCTCGGAGCCGGGCGCCACTCCGACAGCCTCGAGCGCCAGCACTGCCAGACTGCGTGCATGGCCACGGACGGGAGTCCGGAGATGTGGTCGAGGCCGTTCGCCGCCACCTAGCGAGAACATTTCGACTATCGAGAGCTGATCGACCGATGGACGTAGTGCACCGACGAGATTCAGGTCATGCTTCGGAAAGTGGGGACCGACAACCGGCCTCATGCCGTCCGCTATTCCTTGGAAGTTGCCTGTCGGTCCGTGCACTGGCGAGGTGTGTGACTCGGTGGATCAGTGGGCCATTGAGATCGCCTGGGACCTCGACGAGGTGATCGGCACACGAGAGATCGAGTCCGCTGAGCAGGAACTGAACCAGACGGGCTGGTCGTGCTTCGTCTGGTGGCCAGGGGACGACTGGTCGCGCTGATGGCCGACCGCTCATCGGCATGAGCGTGCGTGCCAGTGGCCCCGCCGCGACGGGCGGGGTCAGGGGCGGGGCGGTGGTCGGTGCGGGGTGAGCTCGCGGGTTCCGGTGTGGTCGCGACGGAACGTCAGGCCGCGAGGAGAGCGCCAGTCGTAGGTGCCGGGCCCGATGATGGCGATGGTCCACGCAGCATGGGTCTTCACCCGGTGGTGGGTGCGGCACAGCGGCGCCAGCCGACAGCTGCAGGTCTGGGCGGGTGGTCCGGTGTCGTCGTAGGGCGTGACGTGGTCGGCGTCGCAGCCGGGGACATCGGGGCGCAGGGGGCGGGCGGGGCGGGTGCACCAGGGGAAGACGCACGTGTGGTGGTCGCGCAGGGCGATTCGCTCCCTGATTCGGTCAGGCACCTCGTAGGCGTCGGTGTGGACGTGGTCGGCCAGGTCGATGACCGGCTTGACCACCAGGTGGGTGTCGGAGTGGCCGCACCAGTCACGGATCTGCTCGGTGGTGATCGGGGTGCGGGTGTTCTCACACCGACCGACCGGGTCCTCCCCGCGCAGGGCAGCCTCGGAGAGGTGGACGTAGAGCACGGTCTTGCGGGCCGGACGCGAGCGTGGAGCAGGCGTGGCCAGGTCGAGGGCGAGCTGGCGGCGGGCGAGCTCGCCGAGGGCGAGCGAGCGGCGTACGTCGAGCGACTCCTCGCAGCCGAGGTCCCGGAGGTGCTGGGCTCCCCCACGCAGGGCGTCATCGAGGTCGATCGCATCGGCCAGGTCCAGCTCGGCCGACACCAGGGAGGTTCCGTCGAAGGAGACCTGCGTCAGGTCGATGGTGACGTGTCGCCGCTCAGCCGCGCGACGACGTTCGACCTCTGCGGCCTCCGGCATGAACCGCCCCACTGCCTCGACGACGAGCCGGTCGAGCTGGCCCGCACTGATCCGGGCGGCCACCGCGGCGACGTGGGCGTCCACGAACCGCGCCGCCTCGACCGTCAGGCCGTGAGCGATGCTCTGCTCGGCGACGCGCCGGGCTCGCCACGCCGACAGCTCACCGGCCTGCACGAGCCGCCACAGCCGGGGCAGCCGGTGGGCGAGCTCGAGGGCGTGTCCGGCGTAGCGCTTGCCGGCCTCGGGCCCCATCCCCAGCGCCGCGGCGAGCTCGGCGTCGCGAACTCGGCCACCAGCGGCGCGCCCGGGCCCGCCAACGGAACGCCGGTCTGCTGCCCGAACCGGTCGGGCCGGCCATAGACCTCGGCGTCGTCGAGGTGGTCGGCCTCGTGGAGAGCGGCCCACGCGAGCGCCACCGCCAGCAGGTCGGCCTCCGCGCGGTCGGCCGCGATGCGACGGTCCTGGGCGAAGCCCAGGAGCCCGGACGCAGTGTCCGGGAGCGCGGCGGTCGCGGTGGTGGCCATGGGTCCACTCAAGCAGCCAGCACTGACAGTCCCCCGGCGGCGCCGGCTCAGCCGTCACGGACACCGCGACGGGCGCGGTGGGAGTCGGTGAGGATCTCGGTGAGCTCCTGCTCGTCGAGCCCCTCGAGCCGGGCCCACACCGACACCTTGACCTTGAAGGTGTCCACGCGGACGAAGACGTCAGGGCGGTCCGCGAGCGCCATCGCGGAGTCGAGCTCGAGCGACCAGTACTGCAGGAGCTCGCGACCCTCGTCGTCGTACCGGAGCCGGGCGAAGGGATGCCGTCCGACGTCGTAGGTCGGCGACCCCTCGTGGGCGACCCCCGGCCTCGCCCGCGGCAGCGCGGAGGCGATCCGCTCGACGTCGCGCCAGCTGGCCACGGGGTCGATCATGCCCGATCGACGTGTCAGGCTCTCGGCATGAGCACCCGCGAGCAGCCCTGGTCCGACCAGGCCGTGGCGCACGGCCGCGTCCTCGTGCTGAGCGACAACCCCATCGCCCGGGCCATCCGGGACATCGCGACCGTGGTCGGGCGTGAGGTCGTCGTCGTGGCCGAGGACGACGGGGGTCCCGGGCTCGAGGTGCGCAGCGGTGACGCGGTGGTGCTCTGCGACCACGACGCGCCCGACGCACCCGCGGTGCTGCGGTCTGCCCTCACCGGGGAGGCGTCGTACGTCGCCATGATGGCCAGCCGCCGACGGGCCGCGGGGCTGCTGGAGGACCTCGCGGCCGAGGGACTCGACGTCACGCGGCTCCACGTCCCCGCCGGCCACGACCTCGGCGGCAAGGGTCCCGGCGAGATCGCGCTGTCGGTGGTCGCCGAGATCGTGGCCGAGGGCTACGGGCGCGGCGGCGGCGCGATGCGGGACCGCTGAGCGGCTACTTCTTCGCCTTCTCGGTGGGCTGGGTGGTCGAGAGGGCGGCGACGAACGCCTCCTGGGGGACCTCGACGCGGCCGACCATCTTCATCCGCTTCTTGCCCTCCTTCTGCTTCTCCAGCAGCTTCCGCTTCCGGGTGATGTCGCCGCCGTAGCACTTGGCGAGGACGTCCTTGCGGATCGCGCGGATGTTCTCGCGGGCGATCACCCGCGCGCCGATCGCCGCCTGGATCGGCACCTCGAACTGCTGGCGCGGGATCAGGTCCTTGAGCTTTCCGGCCATCATCACGCCGTAGGAATAGGCCGCATCGCGGTGGACGATCGCCGAGAACGCGTCGACCGGCTCGCCCTGCAGCAGGATGTCGACCTTGACCAGGTCGGCCGCCTGCTCGCCGGAGCGCTCGTAGTCGAGCGAGGCGTAGCCCTTGGTGCGCGACTTCAGCTGGTCGAAGAAGTCGAAGACGATGTCGCCCATCGGGAGCGTGTAGCGCATCTCGACCCGGTCCTCGGACAGGTAGTCCATGCCCTGGAGGGTGCCGCGCTTGGCCTGGCAGAGCTCCATGATCGTGCCGATGTAGTCGGCGGGGCTGAGGATCGTCGCCTTGACGACCGGCTCGCGAACCTCGGCCATCTTCCCCTCGGGGAACTCGCTGGGGTTGGTCACCTCGTGCTGCGAGCCGTCCTCCATCGCGACCCCGTAGACCACGTTCGGGGCCGTCGAGATCAGCTCGAGGCCGAACTCGCGCTCGAGCCGGTCGCGGGTGATCTCCATGTGGAGCAGCCCGAGGAAGCCGATCCGGAAGCCGAAGCCGAGGGCACCGGACGTCTCCGGCTCGTAGACCAGTGCGGCGTCGTTGAGCTGGAGCTTCTCGAGCGCCTCGCGCAGGTCGCCGAACTGGTCGCCGTCGATCGGGTAGAGCCCGGCGTAGACCATCGGGTTGGGGTGCTCGTAGCCGCCGAGCGCGGTGTCGGCGCCGTGGTGCTGGGTGGTGACCGTGTCGCCGACCCGGGACTGGCGGACGTCCTTGACGCCCGTGATCAGGTAGCCCACCTCGCCGACGCCGAGCTCGCCCGCCTTGACCTGCTCGGGGCTGATCACGCCGACCTCGAGCATCTCGTGGACCGCGCCGGTCGACATCATCTTGATCCGGTCGCGGTGGTTGAGCTTGCCGTCGACCACCCGGACGTAGGTGATCACGCCGCGGTAGGTGTCGTAGACCGAGTCGAAGATCAGCGCCCGGGGCGGTCGGTCGGCGCGGCCCACCGGCGGCGGCGTCTGCGAGACGATCTCGTCGAGCAGCGCCTCGACCCCGTCGCCGGTCTTGGCGCTGACGCGCAGCACCTCGTGGGGCTCGCAGCCGACGAGGCCGGCGAGCTCCGCGGCGTACTTCTCGGGATCGGCGCTCGGCAGGTCGATCTTGTTGAGCACCGGGATCACGTGGAGGTCGGCGCCCATCGCGAGGTAGAGGTTGGCCAGCGTCTGCGCCTCGATGCCCTGCGCGGCGTCGACGAGCAGCACCGCCGCCTCGCACGCCGCGAGCGACCGCGAGACCTCGTAGGTGAAGTCGACGTGACCCGGGGTGTCGATCATGTTGAGGACGTACGTCGCCGGCTCGACCCCGGCGAGGTCGCCCTCGGACACGGTCCACGGCATCCGCACGGCCTGGCTCTTGATGGTGATGCCGCGCTCGCGCTCGATGTCCATCCGGTCGAGGTACTGGGCCCGGGCCGACCGCTCGTCGACCACGCCGGTGAGCTGCAGCATCCGGTCGGCCAGCGTCGACTTGCCGTGGTCGATGTGGGCGATGATGCAGAAGTTCCGGATCACCGAGGGGTCGGTGTTTCCGGGCTTCGGTGGCGCGGGGATCGAGGGCACGACGTCCTTCGGTGAGGGGTGGGAGCGGTGCCGGTCATTGTTCCACGGGGGCCTGCGCCCCACGGAACTCCCGCGACCGCGAGGTAGCGTCGCGCGGGTGTCCGCCGCCCCCGCCCAGGCCTCCGTCGTCCGCGGTGGCCGGGCGCTGCCGCTGGTCCCGGCGGCGGCGTTCGTCCTGGTGTGGTCCTCGGGCTACATCTCCGGGCCGGCCGCGGTCCGCGCGGCGGCGCCCTTCACCGTGCTGGGGTGGCGGTTCGTGCTCGCGGCACTGCTGGGGGCACTGGTCGCGCTGGCCCTGCGACGTACGCCGAACATGTCGCGGCAGGTGCTGCTCCGCGTCGCGGTGATCGGCCTGGCCATGAACGCCGTGCAGTTCTCGCTCATGTTTCTCGCCTTCGACCGGGGGCTGCCGGCCGTCCTGGGCTCGCTCTTCCACGCGCTGAGCCCGGTGCTCACCGCGCTGCTGGGAGCGCTGCTGCTCGGCGAGCGGATCAGCCCGGTGCAGGTCGGGGGGTTCCTGCTCGGCGTCACCGGAGTGCTGGTGGTGCTCGGCCCCGAGGTCGAGGCGGCCGGCGGCATCACGGCCGTGGTGCTCGGCGCCACCGCGATGCTGATGCTCAGCATCGGCACCCTCGGGCAGCGCTGGATCGGCCACGAGCCGGACCTGCTGTGGTCGACGGTGGTCCAGTTCGCGGTCTCCGCTCCCCCGGTGGTGCTGGCGGGGTGGCTCTTCGAGGGAGCCTGGCCGGTCGAGGACGGCCCGGTCGTGGCCGCCGCCGTCGCCTTCCAGGTGGTCGTCAACTCGCTGCTGGGGCTGGGGCTGCTCGCCCTGCTGGTGCGCCGGGCCGGCTCGGGCGCGGCGGCCAGCCTGTTCTTCCTCTCCCCGCCGGTCACCGCGGTGCTGGCCTGGGTGGTCCTGGGTGAGACGCTGGGCGCGCGCGAGCTCGCGGGCCTGGTCGTCGCGGTGGTCGGGGTCGCAGCCGCCACGCGGACCCGGCGACCCCAGGAGGTAGCACCGACATGACGACGTACCCGGCCCCGGTCGGGCGCACCGCCCGCCGGCTGGAGTGGCCGTTCCTGCCGCCGACGCTGCGCTCGGAGATCGAGCGGCACTGCGGGTCCCCGGTGGTCCAGGCGGTGTCGCAGGGCGCCGGCTACACCCCCGGCTTCGCCTCCGTCCTGCTCTGCGAGGACGGCTCGCGCCACTTCGTCAAGGCCGCCTCGGTCAAGGCGCAGCGGATGTTCGCCGAGGCCTACCGCGAGGAGGCGCGCAAGCTGGCCCTGCTGCCGGCGACCGCCCCCGCACCCCGCCTGCTGTGGACCATCGAGCACGACTGGGTCGTGCTCGGGATCCAGTACGTCGACTCCCGCGCGCCCCACCGGCCCTGGCGGCAGGACGACCTCGACGCCTGCCTGGACGCCCTCGAGGTGGTGGCGGCCGAGCTCACGCCACCGCCGGCCGCGCTCGGGCTCGACTCCTTCGCCGAGGAGCTCTCCGGCTTCCCCGCCTACTGGCGTCACGTCGCCGCCACCCGCCCCGACCTGTCCCACCTCGACGAGGCGGCGATGCTGGCGACCCGGTACGCCGCGGTGACCGCCGGCGACACCCTGGTCCACACCGACGTCCGCGACGACAACGCGCTGATCGACGCCGGCGGCCGAGCCTGGTTCTGCGACTGGAACTTCCCCGTCCTCGGCGCCGACTGGCTCGACTCGTTCCTGCTGCTGATCGGCCCGCGCGGCGACGGGCTCGACGTCGGCGCGGTGGTCGAGGCGCGACCGTTGCTCCGCGACGTACCTCCCGAGTCGATCGACATCGTGCTGGCCCTGGTCACCGCCTACTTCTGGAAGTCCGCCGACGACCCCGTCCCACCCACGTCGCCGCACATCAGGGACCACCAGCGCTGGCAGGGCGACGTGTGCTGGGCCTGGCTGTGTGAGCGACGGGGTTGGGCCTGACCTGCGATTTGGGGAGCGCCAGAACCCGCTGTTAACCTTGCTCGTCGCGCGGTCACCTGTGTCCGCGCCCCCGAACCACATGATCCGATCACCGACCCGAAGGCTTCATCAGTGGCGAACATCAAGTCCCAGATCAAGCGGAACAAGCAGAACGAGAAGCGTCACGAGCGCAACAAGGCGGTCAAGACCCGCCTGAAGTCCGCCGTGCGCAAGTTCCGCGAGGCCGCCGACGCCGGGGACAAGGACACCGCCGTCACCGCCGGCCGCGACGCCTCGCGCCTGCTCGACAAGGCCGCCTCCAAGGGCGTCATCCACAAGAACCAGGCCGCCAACCGCAAGTCGGCGATCGCCAAGCGCTCCGCGTCCCTCTGACGCTCGCGCACCCCGGAGGACCCGCCACCGGCGGGTCCTTCTGCATGTGCGGGGGAAGCCGCCGCCCGGTCAGCGCTCGCGGAGGCCGCTGACGGTGAGCACGAGTCGCTCCAGGGTGTAGGAGGCGTCGCCCGCGGCGCCCTTGACGTCGGCGTCGGCCTGGGCGACGGCGCGGATCGCGCGGGCGATGCCGGCCTCCGACCACGACCGCGACTGGTCGCGGACGGTGCGCACCTTCCACGGGGGCACGCCGAGCTCGCGGGCCAGGTCGGCCTCGCGCATGCCCCGGGTCGCGCCGAGGTAGCGGGCCAGGCCGCGCGCGCTGCCGGCGAAGGCCGAGGTCACCAGCACCGGCGCCGTACCGGTGTCGAGCGCCCAGCGCAGCTCCTCGAGCGCCTGCGCGCGACGACCACCGAACGCCGCGTCGGCGACAGCGAACGACTTGGCCTCCGCGCGGCCCCCGAAGTATTTCCGCACCTCCTCCTCGCTCACCGTCTCGCCCGGGAAGTCGGCGACCAGTTGGCCGACGGCGGCCGCCAGGCCACGGAGGTCCTGGCCCACGGACTGGAGCAGGGCATGCGTGGCAGCCTGGTCGATCCGGCCGCCGGCGGCACGCGCCTCGGCAGCCACGAACCCGGGGTAGTCGCTGGCGCGCAGCTCGGCCGACCTGGCCTCGGTGACAGCGCTCAGCTTGCGGAGCCTGGTCAGGACACCGCTCCCCTTCTGCCCACCGCCGTGGACCAGCACCAGGGCGACGTCCTCGACCGGGGCGGCTGCGTAGTCGAGGAGCGCCGGCACCGACTCCTCGGGCAGGTCCTCGAGAGCACGCACCACGACGCACCGGGTGGCCGAGAACAGCGACGGCGCCGTCAGCTCGCCCAGCGACGCGAGCGTGAGGTCGGCGGCGCGCGACTCGGAGTCCTCCGCCTCGGCGTCGTGGTCGCGGACAGCGGCACGGACCGCCTCGACGGTGCGCTGGCCCAGGAGCTCCTCCTTGCCGGTCACGAGGGTGATCCGGCCGAGCACGTCGGCGGCGCGGGGTCCGGGCATGCGACCGACCCTAGCGAGTGGTGGCGACACCGATCTCGCCCTCCTCGACCACCACCGCGACGTCGCCGTCGAGGTCGGTGCGCTCCAGCTCGATGCCGGCGTCCTCGAACGCCGAGACCGTCTCGGGGGCGGGGTGGCCGTAGTCGTTGTCGGCCCCGACCGAGACCAGCGCGAGCCGGGCCCCGAGGCCGAGCAGCCAGTCGGTGTCCTGGTAGCGGCTGCCGTGGTGGGGCACCTTGAGCACGTCGACCGACAGGTCGGGCCAGGCCCGGGCGAGAGCCTGCTGGCTGGGTGGCTCGACGTCGCCGGTGAGGAGCAGGCGGACGCCGCGCACCTCGACCAGCAGCACCTCGCTGGCATCGTTGGGGGTGTCGGCCACCAGCCCCGGCGGCGGCCACAGCACCTGGAAGGTGGCGTCGCCGATGGTGCGGGTCTGGCCGTACGGCGACTCGGCCCCGGGCTCGACCCGGCCGACCCGTCGGCCCTCGAGCACGCCCGGCAGCCCGTCGACGTGGTCGGCGTGGGGATGGGTCAGCACGACCAGCGGCACCTGCTCGACGCCCAGCCGGTCGAGGCACCGGTCGACGACGGCGGGGTCGGGCCCGGCGTCGACCACCACCGCGCTGCCCGGACCGGTGTGGAGGGCCAGGGCGTCGCCCTGGCCGACGTCACAGGCGACCAGCACCCAGCCCTCCGGCGGCCAGCCGGCGACGGGGACGCGGACCAGGACCAGCGCCGCGACCAGGCAGCCGCAGCCGAGCCCGGTGGCCGGTCGGCGCAGCAACCGCGGCAGCGCCAGGGTCAGCAGCACCACCAGCACCGTCAGCGCCGTCAGGGCCAGCGCTCCCGTCCCCCACTCCACGGCGGGCACGGGCAGCGCCGCTCCCCGCCGGGCGACCTCGACCAGCCAGGCCGCGCACCAGCCGGCCGCGGTCCCGAGCCAGCTCCCCATCGGGCCCGGGAGCAGGCCGACCAGTCCACCGGCCAGCCCGAGCACCGTCGCCGGGGCGACCGCGGGTGCGGCGGCGAGGTTGGCGGCGACCGCCACCAGGCTGACCTGCCCGGAGATGCCCGCCACGAGCGGGGTGCAGGCGAGCTGCGCGGCGAGGGGCACGGCGACGGCCTCGGCAACCCACCGCGGCAGCCACCGGGCGAGCGCGTCCCGCAGCCCGGGCGCGACCAGCAGGATGCCGCCGGTGGCCACCGCGGAGAGCGCGAACCCGATCGTCGTGGCCAGGCCGGGGTCGAGCAGCAGCAGCACGACCACCGCGACGCCCAACGCCCGCGGACCGCGCCGGCGACCGTCGACGCCCATGCCGACCAGCCCCACCGCCCCCATCGCGGCGGCCCGGACCACGCTCGGCTCGGTCCGGGCGAGCAGCACGAACCCCACGATCCCAAGCACTCCGACGACGTGGTGGCCGCGGCCACGCACGCCACACCAGCGCCCGAGGACCAGCAGGAAGCCGACCACGAGGGTGAGGTTGGTGCCCGAGACCGCGAGCAGGTGGGTGAGCCCGGTGGCCCGGAAGTCGTCGGCGAGACCGGGGTCGAGGCGGCTGTCGTCGCCCACCACGAGGGCTGGCACCAGCGCGCGCTGGTCGGCGGGCCGGTGGGCGACCGAGTCGCGCAGCGACGTACGGACCACCTCGGCGGCCCGCCACCAGAGGTCGGGCGGGGCCACGCGCGTCGGCTCCCCCGCCGCGTCCAGCACCGCCGCCTCGGAGTCGCCGTCGGAGGGCAGCAGCCGGCCCTCGAGGGCGATCCGCGAGCCGAGGCGGACCTCGCCCCAGCCGGGGTCGCCGAAGACGAGGACCGGCGACCGCAGCCGGTGGGTGTCACCGCGACCCGTGACCTCGCGCAGCGACACCCGGACCGCGAACCCGTCCGTGAAGCCGTGGGTCACACGGGGATCGCCCACGACGGTCGCCTCGCCGCTGACGAACGCGTGCTCCTCGGCCAGCAGCGCGACCGGGGAGCCGTCGAGCTGGGCCTGGCGCAGCACGGCGCTCGCCGCCACGGCGCCCAGCACCAGGGTCGCGGCCGCCAGCGCGGCGCTGCCCCGCAATCCGGCCAGCAGCAGGCCGGCGACGACCGCGGCCACGGCCACCCAGCCCGGCAGCAGCGCCCCGGCCAGCCCGCCCAGCCACGCCGCCAGCCCGAGCGCGGGCATCCGCAGGTCGGGGTGCTCCACCCCTCACACCGTCACGAACGGCGCCATCGACGCCAGCGTCGCCTCCCCGATCCCGTCGACCTCCAGCAGCTCCTCGACCGCCGTGAAGCCCCCGTTGCTGTCGCGCCAGGACACGATGGCCTGCGCCGTCACCGGCCCGACCTCCGGCAGCGTCTCCAGCAGGGTGAGGTCGGCGGTGTTGATGTTGACCAGGGTCGCGGCCCCCGACGGCGCCGGGGCCGGGGCACTGGCACCGGGCGGCACCGCCGCAGGGGCCGCCACCCCCACCATCACCTGCTCGCCGTCGACCAGCACCCGGGCGAGGTTGAGGTCGCCGAGGTCGACCCCGGGCCGGACGCCGCCGGACGCCTTGATCGCGTCGACGACCCGGGCCCCGGAGTCGAGCACCGCGATGCCGGGCCGGCGTACCTTGCCGGCGACGTCGACGGTGACCGACCCCTCGGCGGCCCCTCCGGCCTCGCCGGCCGCCGGTGAGGGATCGCCCGCCGGGCTGGCCAGCGCCTCGGTGGGCGCCGCGGCCGGTGCGACGGGCGCCACCGGGTCGGGGTCGGCACGCACCACCCACCAGGTGGTGGCGGCGAGCCCGAGCGCGACGAGCACGGCCACCACCGCCAGCTGCGGTGCGCCGAGGCCCACCCGGCCCCGCACGGGCTCGGGGAGCCAGCGCTCGGAGGCGCCGCCGCGCCGGGCGGCGTGGCGGCCGGGCTCGGGCACCAGGGGTGGCGGCGGGTGCTCCTGGTCGTGAGGAGGCTCGCGAGGCTGGACGGGGGGATCGCCGCGCACGCCGGCCAGCTCGGCGCTGAGCAGCTCGAGTCGCCGCGCCACGGCGGCCTCGTGGTCGGCTCGGGACGGTCTGGTGGACATGACCGGGACGCTAGGCAGCGGGGCCGACGTCCGGAAGGGCCCTCCCGCGGGCCTGTGGACAACCGCGGAGCAGGCCTTGCTGTGGACGGTGGGTGGTTCAGCCCGCGGCGTCGCGGGGGGCCACGCAGACCGCGAGCATCCCCGGACCCACGTGGGCGCCGAGCACGGGACCGACCTCGCCGCAGTGGACCTCGCGGCCCTCGAGGTTGGTCTCCAGCCGTTCGGCGAGCCGCTGTGACAGCGCGGCACCGCGCTCCTCGCTGGCGAGGTGGGCCACCCCGACGTCGACCGGCCTGTCGCCAGCGGCCGCGACCGCGAGCTCCTCGAGCCGGGCGAGCGCACGGGCCGCCGTACGGACCTTCTCCCGCGTCACCACCCGCCCGTCCTCGATGGCCAGCAGCGGCTTGACCGCCAATGCCCCTCCGAGCAGGGCGGCCGCGGCGCCGACCCGGCCGCCACGTCGCAGGTGCTCGAGGGTGTCGACGTAGAACAGCGACGTGGTCGCCTCGGCGCGGGCACGAGCGGCCTCGGCCGCGCACTCGGCGCTGGCACCGGCGGCCACGGCCTCGGCCGCCGCGACCACCGCGAAGCCGGTCGCGATGCCGACCTGCCGGCTGTCGACCGTCAGGACGGGGACCGGCGCCTGCTGGGCGGCCAGCTGGGCGGACTCGTAGGTCCCGCTCATCTCCGAGGAGAGGTGCACCGACACGATCCCGGTGGCGCCCTCGGCGGCGAGCCGTTCGTAGACCTCGAGCATCAGCGCGGGCGCCGGCCGCGAGGTGCTCACCGGCACGAACTCGCGCAGCGCGTCGGCCACCGTCTCCGGCGTCGCGCCCTCCGACCCCTCCTCGTACGGCGTCGCCCCGACCACCACCTGCAGCGGCACCACCGTCACCCCGAGCGCGGCCGCCAGGTCGTCCGGCAGCGAGGCCGTGGAGTCGGTGACGACGACGGTCCGGGACATGGGCCGGAGGCTACTGGCACCGCCGGCACGACCGGTCACGGCGTCCACCCCCGGGAACCTCGTGCGCGAGCCCTGCCAGCACGCTCACACGACGACGTTGACCAGCTTGGGGGCGCGCACGATCACCTTGCGGACGTCGGCGCCGTCGATGGCCTTCAGGACGGCGGGGTCGGCGAGGGCGGCGGCCTCCAGGTCGGCCTCGGACACGTCGGGGCTGACCTCCAGCCGGGCCCGGACCTTGCCGTGTACCTGCACGACGCAGGTGACGGACTCCTCGATCAACAGCGCCTCGTCGACGGCCGGCCAGCCGGCGTTGGCGACCGAGGGGGCGTGGCCCAGTCGGTCCCACATCTCCTCCGCCGTGTACGGCGCCACCAGGCTCAGCAGCACCGCGACCGCCTCGGCGGCCTCGCGGACGGCGGGGTCCGCGCCGCCGGCGCCGGAGTCGACGACCTTGCGGGTGGCGTTGACCAGCTCCATGACCCGGGCGACCATCACGTTGAACCGGTGGCCCTCGACCAGTCCCTCCGCCTCGCGGACGGTCTTGTGGGTGACCGCGCGCAGGGCGGCGTCACCGGCCGCGGGGTCGGTCCCAGGGGCCGACTCCACGTCGCCCGACAGCCGCCAGGCGCGCTGCAGGAACCGCAGCGACCCCGCGGGCGACATGTCGGCCCAGTCGATGTCGTCCTCCGGCGGGCCCGCGAAGACCAGGGTCAGCCGCACCGCGTCGACGCCGTACTCCGCAAGTTGTCCCCCCAGACTGACGCCGTTGCCCAGCGACTTGCTCATCTTGCGGCCGTTGTTGATGACCTTGCCCTGGCTCAGGTAGGCCGAGAAGGGCTCGTCGAAGTCGACCAGTCCCAGGTCGCGCAGCGCCTTGGTGAAGAACCGGGCGTACAGCAGGTGCAGCACGGCGTGCTCGTCGCCGCCGACGTAGATGTCGCAGGGCATCCACGCGTTGACCAGCCCGGAGTCGAACGGGCGGGTGTCGTCGTGCGGCGAGCAGTAGCGGAACATGTACCAGGACGAGTCGACGAAGGTGTCCATGGTGTCGGTGTCGCGCGTGGCCGGGCCGCCGCAGGTGGGGCACTCCACCTGCACCCAGTCGGTGGCCGCCCCCAGCGGCGAGACGCCCTGGGGCTTCAGGTCGGCCCCGCGCAGCTCGGGCAACGTCACCGGCAGCTGGTCCTCGGGCACGGCGACCTCGCCGTCGACGGGGCAGTGGATGATCGGGATCGGCGCTCCCCAGTAGCGCTGCCGCGACAGCAGCCAGTCGCGCAGCCGGAAGTTCACCGTGCCGCGCCCCAGCCCCTGCTTCTCCAGGTAGGCGATCGTCACCCGCTTGGCCTCGTCGACGCCCATACCGGTCAGGTCGATCTCGTCGTTGGCGGAGTTGATCGCCGGACCGTCGCCGGTGAACGCTTCGCCGTCGAAGTCCTCCGGCGGCGCGACGGTACGGATCACCGGCAGCCCGAAGACCTGGGCGAAGTCCCAGTCGCGCTGGTCCTGGCCGGGCACCGCCATGATCGCGCCGGTGCCGTAGTCGGCCAGCACGTAGTCGGCGGCGTACACCGGGATCTCGACCCCGGTCAGCGGGTTGGTGGCCGTGACCCCCAGGTCGACGCCGGTCTTGGGGCGCTCGGTCGACTGCCGCTCGATCTCGGTGCTCCGGCGCACCTGCTCGCGGTAGGCCTCGAACTCCGGCCGCTGCGCGTCGGTGACCAGCTGGTCGGCCAGCGCGGCGTCGGCCGCGACCACCATGAAGGTGGCGCCGAACAGCGTGTCGGGACGGGTCGTGTAGACGGTCATCGGCTCCTGGCGCCCCCCGACGACGAAGTCGACGTGGGCGCCCTCGGAGCGGCCGATCCAGTTGCGCTGCGCGTTGACCACCTTGGTCGACCACGTGTGCTGCAGGTCGTCCAGGTGGTCCAGCAGCTCCTGGGCGTACGCCGTCGTGCGGAAGTACCACTGGGTCAGCTCGCGCTTGGTGACCTCGGCGCCGCACCGCTCGCAGTGCCCGTCGACGACCTGCTCGTTGGCCAGCACGGTCTGGTCGTTGGGGCACCAGTTGACCGGCGAGTTCTTGCGGTAGGCCAGGCCCCTCTCGCGCAGCTTCAGGAACAGCCACTGGGTCCAGCGGTAGTAGTCGGGGTCGGAGGTGTTGAAGCGCCGGGTCCAGTCGAAGCTCACGGCGTACTTCTGGAAGGACTCGAACTGGGTGTCGATGTTGCCGTAGGTGTAGTCGGAGGGGTGGGCGTCGTTGCGGATCGCGGCGTTCTCGGCGGGCAGGCCGAAGGAGTCCCAGCCCATCGGGTTCAGGACCTCGTAGCCGCGGTGGCGCCAGTAGCGCGCGATCACGTCGTGGAGCGCGGTGACCTCGGCGTGACCCATGTGCAGGTCGCCGCTGGGGTAGGGGAACATCGTCAGCGCGTAGCGCTTCTCGCGCTCACCCGACAGCACGGCCTCGTCGTCCGCGACGAAGGGCCGCAGGTCCTCCCAGACCCGCTGCCACCTGGCTTCGACCGCGTGGACGTCGTAGTGCTGGCCCGCCGCCTGGTCTGACTGGTTCTCGGTCTGCTCGCTCATCGTCTCTCTCGTCCTGCCTGCTCCATGGGGGATCCCGGACACACAAAAGCCCCTCGCGCACGAGGGGCAGCCGCGTCGGTGACCGACGCGGCTAGATAAGGAGCAGGGTGCTGCGCATGTCGCCCATGGTAGCGAACCTCACCGGCTCGGGTCGTGCCGCTCCCACGCACGGTGGCTCGCGGCGTCGGCGAACCGGACCAGGGTGACCCGCTCGCCGTCCTCGGCGGTGAAGACCTTGTGCTCGACGTAACCGGGCATGGACCGGGCCAGGTCGCTCATCCGGGCGGCGTGCGCGGCGTACGCCGTGGCGTCCTCGCGGAGTCGCGACCGGAAGACGGTCATCACCTGGCCGGGCTCGGGTGGCGTGGTCATGCAGCCAGTATCGGCCGGTCCGCCGGGTGAGGGTCACCGGTCGCGGTCAGCGCACCAGGCGCGGGACCAGCGGCGGGTCCCACAGCTCGCCGTTGGCGGCCTTGAGCAGGCCCACCACGTGGAGCACCAGGGCGATCACCGGGGCCACGAAGAGGATCAGCACCCCGAGGCCCAGCAGCAGGATCAGCGGCCACGCGATCACCATCCAGAACAGGGTGGTGAGCTGGATGTTGAGCGAGTTCGCCGCGTGGGTCCGCACGAAGTCGCCGTCGTCCTTGTGGGTCAGGTAGACCACGAGCGACCCGACGAAGCCGAGGAACCCCGCGGAGAACGCCATCGCCGCCAGCGCGGCGCCGTGGGCGATCATCGCCCAGGTGCGCTCCTCGGCCCGGACGCCGGGTCGGTGGATGGTGTGCTCGGTCATGGTGTCCTCCCGTGGTGTGCGTGGTGACCAGACAACCACGACGGAGCCGGAAATCCTCCCGCTCCCGGGGGCAGCTCAGGGTCGTCCCGGGGTCGGACCGGGGCGCTCCACCGCACTAGGGTCGCGACATGGCTGACTCTCCCGACTCCCGCGCATCCGTGCTCGACCTGTTCCGGCTCGACGGCAAGGTGGCGGTGGTGACCGGCGCGTCCAGCGGCCTGGGCGTCGCCTTCGCGCAGGCCCTCGCCGAGGCCGGCGCCGACGTCGCCCTCGGGGCCCGGCGGGTCGAACGGCTCGAGGAGACCGCGCAGCTGGTCCGCGACGCCGGACGGCGCGTGGTGAGCGTCGCGACCGACGTCGCCGACCCCGCGCAGTGCCAGGCGCTGGTCGACACCGCGATGGCCGAGCTCGGGCGGGTCGACGTCCTGGTCAACAACGCCGGGGTCGGTACGGCGTCGCCCGCGACCCGGGAGCGGCCCGAGGACTTCCGCACCGTCATCGACGTCAACCTCAACGGCTGCTACTGGATGGCGCAGGCGTGTGGCCGGGTGATGCAGCCCGGGTCGAGCATCATCAACATCTCCAGCGTCCTCGGTCTCACCACGGCCGGGCTGCCGCAGGCGGCGTACGCCTCCTCCAAGGCCGGGCTGATCGGCATGACCCGCGACCTGGCCCAGCAGTGGACCGGCCGCAAGGGGATCCGGGTCAACGCCGTCGCGCCCGGCTTCTTCGCCTCGGAGATGACCGCGCAGTACCCCGAGGGCTACCTCGAGCAGCAGCAGGCCCGGATCCCGGCCGGGCGTCAGGGCGACCCGCGCGAGCTCGCGGCCACCGTGGTCTACCTCGCCTCCGACGCGGCCGGCTACGTCACCGGCCAGACGCTGCCCGTCGACGGCGGGATGACGATCACCTGACCCCCGGTGTGGCGTGGCGGGAGAGCCACCACAGCCCCACGAAGGGCAGCACCAGCGGCACGAAGCCGTAGCCCGCGCCGTAGTCCGACCAGACCGTCTGGTCCGGGAACCACTCGGGGCGCACCAGCGAGAGGGTGCCGACGACCACCACGCCGACGGCCTCGAAGCCCAGCGCCGACCACGCCACCCGGCGAGCCGTCGGCGACGTACGTCTCAGGGCCAGCGTGGCGACCAGGTAGACCAGGGCGGCGACCAGCGAGAGCAGGTAGGCCAACGGCGCCTCCTCGAAGCGCGTGCTCAGCTGCACCGCGGAGCGCGAGCCCGCCGCGACGGCGAAAACGGCGTAGACCGCGACCAGGACCTGCCGCCCGGTGGAGCCGCGACCGGCCGTCATCGGGCGCTCATCGGGTCTGCACCAGCCGCACCACGCAGATCGCCACGGCCAGCAGGGCGACCACCACCACCCACAGCGACACCGGCTCGGTCTCGGGCTCGTCGGTGTCGGTGGCGCCGGGCTGCCGCGTGGTGAGCGCCGGGACCAGGCCCACCGAGGCGACGGCGTACCCGAGGTGGGTGAACATGCTCTCCGGCCGGTCGGCGGGCGCGGAGCGCAGCACCAGTCCGAGGTCGGCGACGACGAACACCGCCACCAGGACCACCAGCGGCGTCAGCGACGCCCGCAGCGGACGCTCGAGGGCCGCGAACCGGGTCGCGGCGCCGCCGAGCAGGGCGGCCCACACCAGGACGCCTGCCAGGACCCACGCAGCCACCACCACGACGGCGAGGCTATAGCCGGGCGGTCGGGAGTGTCGTACTGACCTCACTTGACCTAGCCAATATCACTTAGGTCGTGTGGCCGACCCGTCACTCGTGAGGGTTTGCATGCCCTCGAGCCGTCACGACTGGAAGGGCGGACGTCGCAGACGTGACGGCTCGACCCACCGTGAACTGACAAAGGTGACGGCTCGACGAGAGACAGCAACACCGAGAGCCGGACCCGAAGGTCCGGCTCGTCCGGTGGAGCTGAGGGGACTCGAACCCCTGACCCTCTGCATGCCATGCAGATGCGCTACCAGCTGCGCCACAGCCCCGGGTCGCTGCCCGACGGGCAACGAGGAGAGATACTAACCGGCCGCGCCGTCGGGCACGAAATCGGGTCGCTGGTTCCAGGCGACCAGCCGCCAGCGGTGGGGGCCGTCCTGCTCGAGCACGGCCACGGCGCAGTTGTCGAGCCCGACCAGGGTGGCCCCCAGCGCCTGCGGCCAGCCCAGCAGCCCGAGCACCGAGACCTTCAGCGCCGCTCCGTGGGTGACCACCACCGCGGTCGCGCCGGGCGGCACGTCGCCCACCACCTCGGCGTACGCCGGGAGGCAGCGCGCGAGCACCTGCTCGGTCTCCTCGGCCCCCGGCAGCTCGGCGCGGCGGTCCTCGAGCCAGGCGGCGTGCTCGTCGGGGTGCTGCTTGGCGAACTCGGCCATGGTCAGCCCGGTCCGCTCCCCCACGTCGAACTCGCGGAGCCGATCGTCGAGCCGGGCGGCCAGGCCGGTCTCGCCTCCGACGTACGCCGCCGTCTGGCGCGCGCGGGCCAGGTCGCTGGACCAGAGCACGACCGGCCCGAGGCCGGCGACCCACGGCGCGACGGCGGCGGCCTGCGCGTGGCCGGTCTCGTCGAGCTCGACGTCGGCGTGGCCCTGGGCGCGCCCGGTGGCGTTCCAGGCGGTGCGACCGTGACGCAGCAGCACCAGCCGCCGAGGACCTGGTTGCTGCTCAGCGCCCACCGGACACCACGTCGGCCGGCAGGGCGATCACGGGGCAGTCGCGCCAGAGCCGCTCGAGGGCATAGAACTGCCGCTCCTCCTCGTGCTGGACGTGGACCACGACCTCGCCGTAGTCGAGCAGCACCCACCGTCCGTCGCGCTCCCCCTCGCGCTGGACCGGCTTGGCGCCGACCTCGCGCAACCGCTCCTCGATCTCGTCGACGACGGCGCGGACCTGCCGGTCGTTGCTGCCGGAGGCGAGGAGGAAGGCGTCGGTGATCACGAGCTGGTCGCTCACGTCGAAGGCGAGGATGTCGGTCGCGAGCTTGTCGGAGGCCGCGCGGGCGGCGGCGTGGACGAGCTCGACGGCGCGTTCGGTGGCGGTCATCGTTCTCCGGGGGTGGGGTCGAGGTAGAGGTGGTGCTTGGCGATGTACTGGACGACGCCGTCGGGCACGAGGTACCAGACGGGCTCGCCCCGCTGGGCGCGCGAGCGGCAGTCGGTCGAGGAGATGGCCAGGGCCGGGATCTCGACCAGGGTCACCCGGTCCTCGGGGATGTCGCGCAGGGTCGAGGTGACCAGGTCGAAGCCCGGCCGGGTGCAGCCGACGAAGTGCGCCAGCTCGAAGAGCCGGTCGGCGTCGCGCCAGGTGAAGATCTCGGCGAGCGCGTCGGCGCCGGTGATGAAGTAGAGCTCGGAGCCGGGCTCCTGCTCGGCGAGGTCGCGCAGCGTGTCGATGGTGTACGTCGGCCCCTCACGGTCGACGTCGACCCGCGACACCCGGAACCGCGGGTTGGCGGCCGTGGCGATGACCGTCATCAGGTAGCGGTGCTCGGCCGGTGACACCGACCTGTCGGACTTCTGCCACGGGTCGCCGGTCGGGACGAACACGACCTCGTCGAGGCCGAACCACGCCTGCACCTCCGAGGCGGCGACCAGGTGGCCGTGGTGGATCGGGTCGAACGTCCCGCCCATCACGCCCACGCGGCGGGTGGCGGCGCCCGCGGCGTTCAGCTGTGCTCGCGTCCCCCGCCGAACGCGGCCAGCGCGCCCAGCAGCAGGAGGAGGAGCAGGAAGATCCCGATGCCCACGCCCCAGCTCAGGAGGTGGCTGACTTCGTGCTCCTCGGCGGCCATCACGGTCATCGACATGGTCGTGATCCTACCGGCGCGGCGCCCGGTCGGCGCAGCCGCGTCACCGGACGTGTCCCGAGCCCGTGACGACGTACTTGGTCGTGGTCATCTCGGGCAGCCCCATCGGCCCCCGGGCGTGCAGCTTCTGGGTGCTGATGCCGATCTCGGCGCCGAAGCCGAACTCGCCGCCGTCGGTGAACCGGGTGGAGGCGTTGACGAGGACGGCGGCAGCGTCGACGGCCGCCACGAACCGTCGCGCCGCGCCCTGGTCCTCCGTGACGATCGCCTCGGAGTGGCCGCTGCCGTACCGGTGCACGTGGTCGACCGCCTCGTCGAGGTCGTCGACCACCCGCGCCGAGATGTCGAGGGAGAGGTACTCGGTGCCCCAGTCGGCGTCGGTGGCGGGCACCACGCCGTCCTCGGCCGCGAAGACCGGGTCGCCGTGGACCGTGACGCCGGCCTCCTGGAGGGCCTGGACGACGCGCGGCACGAAGGCCTCGGCCACGGCGCGGTGGACCAGCAGCGACTCGGCCGCGTTGCAGACGGAGGTGCGCTGGGTCTTGGCGTTGAGGACGATGGCCAGCGCCCGGTCGAGGTCGGCCGCCGCGTCGACGTAGACGTGGCAGTTGCCGACCCCGGTCTCGATGACCGGGACGGTGGCGCCCTCCACCACCGAGCGGATCAGCCCGGCACCTCCGCGCGGGACGAGGACGTCGACCAGGCCCCGGGCGCGCATCAGGGCCGTCACGGTCCCGCGGTGCTCCGAGGGGACCAGCGCGACGACGTCGGCCGGCAGCCCGTGGGCCTCGGCCGCCTCGCGCAGCACGGCCACGACCGCGGCGTTCGATGCTGCCGCGCTCGAGGAGCCGCGCAGGAGCACGGCGTTCCCCGACTTCAGGCACAACCCGGCGGCGTCGGCGGTCACGTTGGGCCGCGCCTCGTAGACCATGCCGACCACGCCGAGCGGCACCCGGACCTGCCGCAGCTCCAACCCGTTGGCCAGCGTGCTCCCGCGCACCACCTCGCCGACCGGGTCGGGCAGTCCGGCGACGTCACGAAGCCCCTGCGCCATCCCCGCCACCCGCTCCTCGGAGAGCCGGAGCCGGTCGAGCAGGTCCTCGCCCGTCCCGCTCGTGGCGGCCCGCTCCACGTCGGCCCGGTTGGTCACGAGCACCTCCGCGCACCGCTGCTCGAGGAGGTCGGCCATCGCCCGCAGGGCGGTGTCCTTGACCGTGCGCGTCGCCAGCGCCAGCACCCGGGAGGCGGCCCGGGCCCGGGTCGCCAGCGCCCGCACCAGCTGCTCGTCGGCTCCCTCGTCCACGGCTCCGAGGCTAGCCCCGGAAAATTTCCGGGAGATCGGGCGCCCACGAGGCAACCGATCGGCCTCCGTCGGCGTCAATCAGGCAACGGGGGCGACGGGCTCCCGGTCCGGAGAGGATTCCCATGCGTCGGCGTGCCCTGACCGCAGGACTCGCGAGTGCCACCGTGGCGCTCGGCGGGGCCATCACAGCAACCTCCGTCCCGGCCCAGGCCGCGGACTCCGACTCACCCCTGGTCCTCAGCGCGCCGCGCGAGGTCACCGTGAAGAGCTATCGCGGGTGGGTCTACTCCAACCTCGGCGTGAAGATGACCGCCCAGAACTCCGACTTCGAGATCCAGGCCACCCGCGAGCCCTCGGGGGAGCAGTCGTGGTGGGACCGGAGCTACAACTCCCCCATCACCGCCACCTGGAAGCGCTGGGACGCCGACGGCAACGCCCTCCCGGACGTGGCGCTTCCCGAGGGGTCGATGTCGACCTGGCAGGGCCTCGACGACTTCGCCTCGATCAGCATCACCCCGACCGGCGAGGGCAAGGTCAAGACCGTCGAGGCCAAGGGCTGCTTCAACGGCGAGGCCCGCAGGATCGGCCCGGCCGGCCCGCAGACCAACCCCTACCCGTGGGGCTGCCCCTACAACGCCTACACCCTCGGCTCGGTCATGGGCGTGGCTCAGGACTACCGCTCCTCGCTGCTCCCCGAGTGGGGCACCAACCTGCGGCTCAAGCCCGGCACCTACGACATGAGCGCGAGTATCGCCGGGCCGTGGCGTGACTTCTTCGGCATCGACGATGCCGACGGGGTCGTCGACACCACGCTGATCGTCAAGAAGGCCAACATCCGCGGCGGCGGCGTCGAGTTCCGCGGCCGCGGCACCGACGACCTCGAGCCCGCCGGCGCCGAGCCGGCCCGCAGCTCCGCGGGCGCCATGCCGCACGACTACGCCCCCGACCTGCGGGCCCTGCCGGCCTTCGGGATCGGCCTGAACAACAAGGGCACCGCGATGCGCTTCGGCGCGACCGTCTGGAACGGCGGCGCCGGCCCGATGGTCATCGAGGGCTTCCGTGACAGCCGTCAGGACGAGGCCATGACCGCCTACCAGTACTACTTCGACGAGCATGGCGAGCAGGTCGGCTACGACCAGGTGGGGCAGCTGCACTTCCACGAGGGCAACCACCACCACTGGCACTTCGAGGACTTCGCCCGCTACCGCCTCTACGGCGCTGACGAGAACGGCGACCGGACGAAGGCCGTCGTGAAGTCGACGAAGCAGTCGTTCTGCCTGGTCGCCACCGACGCGGTCGACCTGACCGTGCCGAACGCCGACATGCGACCGGAGTACACCGACCTCGGCAGCCAGTGCGGCGGCCCGGGAGCGCTCCACCTGCGTGAGGTGCTGGCCAACGGCCACGGCGACACCTACTACCAGTACCGGACCGGCCAGGCCTTCCGCCTCGGCGACCTCCCGGACGGCATCTACTACATCGGCGTGAACGCCAACCCCGACGACAAGGACGGGCGCAACCTCAACGAGCTCGACACGACCAACAACAACTCGTTCCGCAAGGTCGAGCTCTTCACCAACGCCAACGGCGTGCGGAAGGTGCGTTCCTTCCAGGTCGGCATCATCGACGAGAACTCCGAGTTCGGAGGGTTCCGCCAGCCGATGCGCTGACCCGTCGACCGACGTACGCAGGGCCCCGCCACCGACCGGTGGCGGGGCCCTGTGAGCTCGGCGCGGGGTCAACCCCCCACGGGTCACCGCAGAAGGTGACTCAGGCCTTGCGCTCGGTGACCTTCTCGGCGGCGGCCGGGAAGACGGTGTGGAGGTCGCCCACCACCCCGAAGTCGACGAGCTCGAAGATCGGGGCCTCCTCGTCCTTGTTGACCGCGACGATGGTCTTGGAGGTCTGCATCCCGGCCCGGTGCTGGATGGCGCCGGAGATGCCACCCGCGACGTAGAGCTGCGGCGACACCGTCTTGCCGGTCTGCCCGATCTGGAAGGAGTGCGGGATCCAGCCGGAGTCGACCGCGGCCCGGGAGGCGCCCACGGCGGCGCCCAGGGCGTCCGCCAGGCCCTCGACCGGCTCGAACTTGCCGCCGGTGCCTCGTCCTCCCGCGACCACGATCGCGGCCTCGGTGAGCTCGGGGCGACCCGAGGCCTTCCGCGGCTGCGACGCGACGATCTGCGCCTTCTTGGCGGCGTCGGACACGGTGGCGGCGAACTCCTCCACCGCCGCGGCCCCCTCGGCCTCCTCCGGCGTCGCCGAGTTGGGCTTGACCGTGATGATCGGCGTGCCCTGGGTGACCTTGGCCTTGACGGTGAAGTTGCCGGCGAACACCGACTGCGTGGTCGTCCCGTCCTCGTCGACGTCGACCGCGTCGGTGATCAGGCCGGAGCCGATCTTGATGGCCAGCCGCCCGGCGACCTCCTTGCCCTCGTACGTCGAGGGGATGAGCACCGCGGCGGGCGAGCTCTGCTCGACCAGCTGCTGGAGCGCCTCGGCCTTCGGGGCGACCAGGTAGCCCTTGATGTCGGCGTCGTCGACGACGTAGACCTTCTCGGCGCCGTACTTCTTGACCTTCTCGGCCACCGACGACCCCTGGTCGCCGCTGCCGATGAACACCGCCGACGGCTCGCCGAGCCGGCGGGCGATGGTGAGCAGCTCGTAGGTGGGCTTCTTGACCTCGCCGTCGGCGTGGTCGATCAGGACCAGGACCTCGGTCATGTCTCTCTCTCTTTCCGGTTCCTGAGGAGGTCGCGCAGCGACCGTCTCGAGGGGCTCAGATGAACTTCTTGGAGGCGAGGAACTCGACCAGCGCCGTGGCGCCGGAGCCGTCCTCGTCGGTCACGATCTCGCCGGCCTCGCGCGGCGGGCGGGCGGTGGTGTCCTGCACCTCGCTCCAGGCGACCGAGAGCCCCACCTCGGAGGCCTCGACCCCCAGGTCGCTGAGCGAGTAGGTCTCCATCGGCTTCTTCTTCGCCGCCATGATCCCCTTGAACGATGGGTAGCGGGCCTCGCCGGACTGGTCGGTCACCGAGAGCACCAGCGGCATCGTCGCCCCGATCACCTCGGTGGCGGTGTCGCCGTCGCGCTTGATCCGGACCTGGTCGCCCTGGCTCTCGATCACCGAGGCCAGCGTCACCTGGGGCAGGTCGAGCCGCTCGGCCAGCATCGCCGGCACCACGCTCATCGCCCCGTCGGTCGACGCCATCCCGCACACGACGAGGTCCACGTCACCAATCTTCTCGACGGCCTTCGCGAGCACGAGCGAGGTGGCCACCGAGTCGGAGCCCGCGATCGCCTCGTCGCTCACGTGGACCCCCTGGTCGGCACCCATCTGCAGCGCCTTGCGCACGGCGTCGACGCCGGCCTCGGGGGCGATGGTCAGCGCGGTGACGGTGACGGAGTCGGAGTCCTCGGCCTTCTCCTTCAGCTGGAGCGCCTGCTCGACGGCGTACTCGTCGAGCTCGGACAGCAACCCGTCGACACCCTCGCGGTCCACGGTGTTGTCCGACTCGAACTGCCGGTCGGCGGTCGCGTCGGGTACGTACTTCACACAGACGACAATGTTCATGGTGATCGGCCGGACGGCCCCTCCTGTTGCTCGGGTGCGTTCGAGGTTACTCGCGGGAAACTTGTTTGCGGAACGGGTGCGCCGGTGGGGTCGCTCACACGGGTGGCGTGCCTCACACCCTGGCCACCGCGGGTCCGGTCAGGGACGGATGACGCGGTCGAGGATCTTGCCGACGACGAGGTAGGCAACGGCGCCCAGGCCCCAGTTGAGCAGGGCGTTCTTGACCTCGGCGCCGCTGCCCTTGAACTCCTTGATGCCGTTCATGCGCGAGAAGATGCCGAGGTCGACGGCGTCGGCGCCGTCGAGCACCATCGAGACCAGCGCGTTCTGGCGGTTGGCGTCGAGCGCGATCAGCAGCGCGCCGATGGCGAGCAGCAGCGCACAGAGGACGAAGAACAGCCACACCACCTGGGCGGCCCGCTTGCGCGCGACGGCGACGGTCGCCGCGGCTCCCCCGGACCCCGACTTCTTCTGCTTCTTCTCCGGGGTCTCGTCGTCCTTGTGGTCGTCGGCCTCTTTGGCCTTGCCTCGTGCCATGCGCGGATCATAGGGCAGCCGCGGCGCGGCGCCTGCGAATCACCGTCCGCTGAACCTGGCCTTGCCCGGACCGTCCGCGATGAACGACTCCATCCCGGTCGTGCGGTCCTCGGTCGCGAAGAGCCCGGCGAACTGCTGCCGCTCGATCTCCAGGCCGGTGTCGAGGTCGGTCTCGAGCCCGCGATCGATGGCCTCCTTGGCCGCCCGCAGGGCGTACGCCGGCCCCTCGGCGAACTGCCGGGCCCAGGCGACCGCCTCCTCGTAGACCGCACCCGCGGGCACGACCTTGTCGACCAGCCCGATCCGCAGCGCCTCCTCGGCCTTGACCCACCGGCCGGTGAAGATCAGGTCCTTCGCGACGCTGGGCCCGACCAGGCGGGTGAGCCGCTGGGTGCCGCCGGCGCCGGGGATGATCCCGAGCAGCACCTCGGGCTGGCCCAGCACCGCGTCGTCGGCGGCGAACCGCACGTCGGCCGCCAGCGCGAGCTCGCAGCCGCCCCCGAGCGCGTAGCCGGTGATCGCCGCGACGACCGGCTTGGGGATCCGCGCCACCTGGGTGACCACGCCCTGCAGCGGACCGGACCGCTTGACCATGTCGGTGTGCGACATGGTGGCCATCTCCTTGACGTCGTTGCCGGCCGCGAACACCCGCTCGCCGCCGTACAGCACCACCGCGCGGACGTCGTCGCGCTCCACCGCCTCGGCCACGACCACGGCCAGCTGCTCCTGGACGGCGATGCTGATCGCGTTCATCTTGGGCCGGTCGAACCGGATCGTGCCGACGCCGCCGTCGACCTCGAGGCGTACGAACTGGTCTGCGTCGCTCATCCGGCTGCTCCTGCTGCGTCTCGGGGTCGGGTCCGGAGCCGAGCCTATGCGCAGGCGTGTTGTTGGATGGGCCGGGTGAGCCGTGACACCAGGCAGTGGCAGCGCCGCGACGAGAGCGCCCCCGCGTGGCCGGGCTACCACCAGCAGCTGGGCGCCACCTGGCGGCCGGAGGCGACCAACTTCGCGGTCTGGGCGCCTGAGGGGACCGCCGCCTGGGTGTGCCTGTTCGACGAGGACGGTGCGGAGACGCGGGTCCGGCTGACCGAGCACACCCTCGGGGTGTGGCACGGTGCGCTGCCCGGCGTCGCCGTCGGCCAGCGCTACGGCTTCCGGGTCGACGGCCCGTGGGACCCCGCCCACGGCCGGCGGTTCAACCCCGCCAAGCTGCTGCTCGACCCCTACGCCCGCGCGATCACCGGTGAGATCACGCCGGGTCCTCTCCCGCTGGCCCACGGCAAGGACCCGCGCGAGCGCGACGACCGCGACTCCGCACCGGCCGTGCCGCGCTCGGTCGTCGTCCACGACGAGTTCGACTGGAAGGGCGACACCCAGCTGCGCACCCGGTGGCGCGACACCGTGATCTACGAGCTGCACGTCAAGGGCTTCACCCAGCTGCACAACGAGGTGCCGGAGCCGCTGCGCGGCACCTACGCCGGGCTCGGCACCCACACCGTCACCCGCTACCTGAACGACCTCGGCGTGACGGCCGTCGAGCTGCTGCCGGTGCACCACTTCCTGACCGAGCCCTTCGTCGCCGAACGCGGGATGGCCAACTACTGGGGCTACAACACCATCGGCTACTTCGCCCCCCACGCGCCGTACGCCGCTGCGGGGACGCTCGGTGAGCAGGTCACCGAGTTCAAGGAGATGGTCAGGAGCTTCCACCGGGCCGGCATCGAGGTGATCCTCGACGTCGTCTACAACCACACCGCCGAGGGCGGGCCGGACGGGCCGACGTACTCCTTCCGCGGCCTGGACGACCTCGGGTTCTACAAGCGGTCCGGCACCGGCGCCGACCACTACTGGGACGTCACCGGCTGCGGGAACACCGTCGACACCACCGACACCGGCGCGCTGCGGCTGATCCTCGACTCGCTGCGCTACTGGGTCACCGAGATGCACGTCGACGGGTTCCGCTTCGACCTCGCTTCCGCGCTGGCCCGCACCGGGCACGACATCGACATGCGCGGCGCCTTCCTCACCACCATCGGGCAGGACCCGGTGCTGCGCCACGTGAAGCTGATCGCCGAGCCGTGGGACGCCTCGATGGACGGCTACCGGGTCGGGTCGTTCCCGCCGCCGTGGGTGGAGTGGAACGACCGCTACCGCGACACGCTGCGCGACTTCTGGCGGCCCGGGGCCGGCTCGGTCCGCGAGGTCGCGTCACGGCTGGCCGGCAGCTCGGACATGTACGCCGACGACGGCCGCTCGCCGTACGCCTCGGTCAACTTCGTCACCGCCCACGATGGCTTCACGTTGCGCGACTGGACGACCTACGACCGCAAGCACAACGAGGACAACGGCGAGGACAACCGCGACGGCACCGACGGCAACCGGTCGTGGAACTGCGGCGTCGAGGGCGAGACCGACGACCCCGACGTGATCGCCCGGCGGCACCGGCTCGCGGCGAACATGATGGCGACGCTGTGCTTCTCCAGCGGATCGCCGATGATCACCGCCGGCGACGAGCGGGGCCGGACGCAGCGCGGCAACAACAACGCCTACGTGCAGGACAACGAGGTGTCCTGGGTCGACTGGCGGCCCGACGACGCGTGGCTCGACCTCTACGAGACCACCAAGACCGCGCTGCGGCTGCGGCGCGAACACCCCACGCTGCGGCAGCGGCGCCACCTCGACGGCTCGCCGACGATCGAGGGCGGCCCCAAGGACCTCGCCTGGCTCCACCCCGAGGGCCGCGAGATGGAGCAGCGGGACTGGTACGACGACGACCTGCAGGTGGTCGGCATGTTCCTCTCCGGCGACCCGCTGCGCTCCCCCGGCCGGCACGGCGAGCAGCAGCACGACGCGTCGTTCATGGTGTGGCTCAACGCCGCCGAGGAGCCGGTCGCCGTGAGGCTGCCCGCCAACGAGTGGGTCCACCGTGGCGAGATCGTGCTCTCCACCGACCCCGACCTGGTTGCCGGCACCGATGTCGCCGCCGGCGAGCAGCTCACCCTCGGCGGGCTCACCGTCGTGGTCGTCCGCCAGACGTAAGGCAGTCGTCGGTGGTCGAGGAGGTTGCGCAGCAACCGTCTCGACCACCCGACCCGGATGATCTACCACAGGTGGTTTCGAGACGGGCCTTGACGGCCCTCCTCAACCACCGGTGGTCAGGGCAGCGCGAAGGCAGTCAGGCCCTCGCACCTCCACCTCCGGCGGTCAGGGCAGCGCGATGACGCCGAGCTCGGCGGGTGAGACGAGGGAGGGGTGCCGGGGGACGACCCGGACGGTGTAGCCGAAGGCCCCGCTCCGGGCCAGGGTCACGGTGCCGTCGAAGCGGTGCCGACCGCCCTCGTAGGTCTCCCCCACCGCGAGCGACTCGTGGGCCGCGGCGACGAGCTGGTCCTCGCTGTCGATGACCCCGTGCACGAGCTGGACGTCGACATCCTCGGACGACAGGTCGCCGAGCGACACGAAGGCACGCACGGTCATCACGGTGCCGATCTCGGGGGCATCGCCCACGCCGCTGCTCTCGACGTGCTCGACCCGGACGCCGCCCCAGCCGCCGCGGACCCGCCGCTTCCAGGCGGCGAGCTCGGCCGCGCCGGTCCAGTCAGAGTTGAGCGACCGGCCGGTGACGGCCGCGGGCGTGTAGAGCCTGCGGACGTAGTCGCGCACCATCCGGGTCGCCAGCACCTTGGGGCCGAGCGACTTCAGGGTGTGCCGCACCATCTCCAGCCACCGCGCCGGTACGCCGTCGGGGCCGACGTCGTAGAACCGCGGGGCGACCTCGTTCTCGATCAGGTCGTAGAGCGCCGTGGCCTCGAGGTCGTCGCGCCGGTCGGGGTCCTCGACGCCGTCGGCCGAGGGGATCGCCCAGCCGTTGGAGCCGTCGAACCACTCGTCCCACCAGCCGTCGAGGATCGAGAGGTTGAGGCCCCCGTTGAGCGCGGCCTTCATGCCGGAGGTGCCGCAGGCCTCGTAGGGACGCAGCGGGTTGTTGAGCCACACGTCGCAGCCGGGGTAGAGCGGCTGCGCCATGGCGATGTCGTAGTTGGGCAGGAAGGCGATCCGGTGGCGGACCTCGGGGTCGTCGGCGAACCGGACCAGCTCCTGGATCAGCCGCTTGCCGCCCTCGTCGGCGGGGTGCGCCTTGCCTGCGATGATCAGCTGCACCGGACGCTCGGGGTGGAGCAGCAGCCGCTTGAGCCGCTCGGGGTCAGAGAGCATCAGGGTGAGCCGCTTGTAGGACGGCACGCGGCGCGCGAAGCCGATCGTGAGCACGTCGGGGTCCAGCGCGGAGTCGATCCAGGCCAGCTCGGCCGGAGCCATCCCGCGCTTGGCCCACGAGCGGGCCAGCCGCTTGCGGGCGTCGGTCACCAGCCGCTGGCGCAGCACCCGCTTGGTCGCCCAGATCTCCTCGCCGGGGATCTTGTCGACGACGCCCCAGAAGGCGTCGGAGTCCTCGCCGTCGACGTCGGCGCCGTGGCCCGCGGCCAGCTCGAAGACCTCGCGACCGACCCAGGTGGGGGCGTGGACGCCGTTGGTGATCGAGGTGATCGGCACCTCGGACTCGTCGAAGGCGGGCCAGAGCCCGTTGAACATGCCACGTGAGACGTGGCCGTGGAGCTGCGAGACGCCGTTGGCGCGCTGTGCGAGGCGGAAGCCCATCACCGCCATGTTGAAGACGCCCGTGTCGCCGCCCTCGTAGTCCTCGGCGCCGAGCGCCAGGATCCGCTCGACGGGGACGCCGGGCACCGGCGAGGCGCCGCCGAAGTACTGGGCGATCAGGTCGCGCGAGAACCGGTCGATGCCGGCCGGCACCGGCGTGTGGGTCGTGAAGACCGTCGAGGCGCGGCTGACCTCGAGCGCGGTGTCGAAGTCGAGGCCCGGACCGCCCTCGGCCGCCGACAGCTCGCGGATCCGCTCCAGGCCCAGGAAGCCGGCGTGGCCCTCGTTGGTGTGGAAGACCTCGGGCTCGGGGGTGCCGGTGATCCGGGAGTACGCGCGCAGCGCGCGGACGCCGCCGACGCCGAGCAGCAGCTCCTGGCACAGCCGGTGCTCCGACGTACCGCCGTAGAGGCGGTCGGTCACCGCCCGGAAGTGGTCGGGGTTCTCCTCGACGTCGGTGTCGAGCAGCAGCAGCGGGACCCGGCCCACGTGGGCCACCCAGATCCGGGCGGCGAGCTCGGCGTCGTTGTCGAGGGTGATCCGCACCATGGCGCGGGAGCCGTCGGGCTCGTGGAGCAGCGACAGCGGCAGCTCGTCGGGGTCGAGGACCGGGTAGGTCTCCTGCTGCCAGCCCTCGCGCGAGAGCGACTGCTTGAAGTAGCCGGACCGGTAGAGCAGGCCGACGCCGACCAGCGGGACGCCGAGGTCGGAGGCTGCCTTGAGGTGGTCGCCGGCGAGGATGCCGAGACCGCCGGAGTACTGCGGCAGCACCGCGGTGATGCCGTACTCCGGGGAGAAGTAGGCGATCGCGCGCGGGGCGTCGTCACCGCCGCGGCGCTGGTACCACTGGTCGTCGGCGAGGTAGGCGTCGAGGTCGCGACGGGCCGCCTCGAGCTGCTCGACGAAGCCGCCGTCGGCGGCGAGCTCGTCGAACCGTCCGGCGTCGACCGCGCCGAGCAGCCGGGCCGGGTCGTGCCCGGTGGACTCCCAGAGGTCGGCGTCGACGGCGGCGAAGACGTCCTGCGTGGGGGGGTGCCAGGACCACCGGAGGTTGCCGGCGAGGACCCCCAGGGAGGCGAGCGCCTCGGGCAGGACGGGGCGGACGGTGAAGCGACGGATGGCACGCACCGGCTGACGGTATCGCCGTTTCTGGAACGATCCAACCCGAGCGCCGGAGGACGGACGGCGACGTGCGTCACCTCACCCCGCGCCAGAGCCCGCCCCCCGGTCCCCCGGCTTGCATGGCACCGGGCGACCCGGAAGTGTGGAGGCATGGTCGGACGCATCCCCGTCATGGACGTCATGCCCCTCGTCGACCTCGGACGACTGCCGGCGAAGGCGACGAAGGGCGAGCCCTTCCCCGTCACCGCCTCGGTGTTCCGGGAGGGCCACGACAAGCTCGGCGCCGAGGTGGTCCTGGTCGACCCCTCGGGCGGCCGCCGCGCCCCGGTGCGGATGGAGCCCGAGAGCGGCGACGTCCCCGACCGCTGGATCGCGTGGGTGACTCCCGACGAGGAGGGCGCGTGGAGCTTCGAGGTCCACGCCTGGTCCGACCCGCTGGCCACCTGGCAGCACGCGGCCGGCCTCAAGGTCCCCGCGGGCGTCGACGTCGACCTGATGTTCACCGAGGGCCGGCTGCTGCTCCAGCGGGTGCTCGCCGACCTGCCGGCCGACCAGGACGGGGCCCGGGCGCTGGTGCAGGCGGCGATCGCGACCGCGGAGGACGCCTCACGTCCGGTCGAGGCCCGGCTGGCCGCCCTCGAGGCCCCCGAGCTGACCGCGGTGCTGCGCGCCCACCCGCTGCGCGAGCTGCTCAGCGTCGAGGGCCCGTTCCCGGCGTACGCCGACCGGCCGATCGCCCTCTACGGCAGCTGGTACGAGTTCTTCCCCCGCTCCGAGGGCGCCACCCGCGACGAGCGCACCGGTGCGGTGACCACCGGCACCTTCCGGACCGCCGCCAAGCGCCTGGACGCCGTCGCCGCGATGGGCTTCGACGTGATCTACCTGCCCCCGATCCACCCGATCGGCGGGGTCAACCGCAAGGGCCCCAACAACACCCTGACCCCGGGTCCGGAGGACACCGGGTCGCCGTGGGCGATCGGCAGCAAGGACGGCGGCCACGACGCCGTCCACCCCGACCTCGGGACGATGGACGACTTCGACGCGTTCGTGGCCCGGGCCGGCGAGCTCGGGCTCGAGGTCGCCCTCGACTTCGCGCTGCAGGCCGCCCCGGACCACCCGTGGGCCACCAGCCACCCCGAGTGGTTCACGACGCGGGCCGACGGCACCATCGCCTACGCCGAGAACCCGCCCAAGAAGTACCAGGACATCTACCCGCTCAACTTCGACAACGACCCGGCCGGCATCGCCGCCGAGGTGTTGCGGATCCTCAAGCAGTGGATGGCCCACGGGGTCCGGATCTTCCGGGTCGACAACCCCCACACCAAGCCGCTGGCGTTCTGGGAGTGGCTGCTCAAGGAGGTCCGCTCCACCGACCCCGACGTGGTCTTCCTCTCCGAGGCGTTCACCCGCCCGGCGATGATGCACGGGCTCGGCGCGGTCGGCTTCCACCAGTCCTACACCTACTTCACCTGGCGCACCGCGAAGGGCGAGATCGAGGACTACCTGCGTGAGCTGTCGCGGGAGTCCGACCACCTGATGCGGCCCAACTTCTTCGTCAACACCCCCGACATCCTCCACGCCTTCCTCCAGTACGGCGGCCCGG
The DNA here is from genome assembly GCA_963740885.1 of uncultured Actinomycetota bacterium. Classification (GTDB taxonomy): domain Bacteria; phylum Actinomycetota; class Actinomycetes; order Propionibacteriales; family Nocardioidaceae; genus Nocardioides. Next base: position 2,648,832 of record CAVUFP010000002.1, on the reverse strand, counting down.
CGGCGTTCCGGATCCGGGCCGCGCTGGCGGCGACGGGGTCGCCGAGCTGGGGCGTCTACGCGGGCTACGAGCTCTACGAGCACGTCGCCGTGCGGCCGGGCAGCGAGGAGTACCTCGACTCGGAGAAGTACCAGATCCGCATTCGGGACTGGGAGGCTGCGGAGGCCGAGGGCCGGTCGCTGGCGCCGTACCTCACCCGGCTCAACGAGATCCGTCGCGCCCACCCTGCCCTGCAGCAGCTGCGGGACCTCACCGTCCACCGCACCGACGACGACCACGTGCTCTGCTTCAGCAAGCGCGCGGCCACCCCGGACGGGCAGAGCGACGTGGTGATCGTGGTGCTCAACCTCGATCCCCACGGCACTCGGGAGACGATGGTCCACCTCGACCTGCCGGCGCTCGGGCTCGACTGGGGCGACTCGTTCCCCGTCCACGACGAGATCAGCGGCGAGACCTGGACGTGGAGCGAGCACGACTACGTCAGGCTCGACCCCTTCACCGAACCCGCCCACGTCCTGAGCGTCAGGAGCCCCCGTTGAACTCTGGTCCGACGACCGAGGTGATCGCCGACGACCGTGCCCCGATGGAGGTCTTGAACACCACGCCCGAGTGGTTCAAGACCGCCGTGTTCTACGAGGTGCTGGTGCGGTCCTTCCGCGACTCCAACGCCGACGGCACCGGCGACTTCCGGGGCCTGGTGGAGAAGCTGGACTACCTGCAGTGGCTCGGCGTCGACTGCCTGTGGGTCCCGCCGTTCTTCACCTCGCCGCTGCGCGACGGCGGCTACGACGTGGCCGACTACACCGACATCCTCCCCGAGTGCGGGACCGTCGAGGACTTCCACCACCTCCTCGACGAGGCCCACAAGCGCGGCATCCGCGTGATCATCGACTTCGTCATGAACCACACCAGCGACGCCCACCCGTGGTTCCAGGAGTCGCGCAAGGACCCCGACGGCCCCTACGGCGACTTCTACGTCTGGTCCGACACCGACGAGCTCTACGAGGACGCCCGGATCATCTTCGTCGACACCGAGCCGTCGAACTGGACGTGGGACCCGGTCCGCGGGCAGTACTTCTGGCACCGGTTCTTCCACCACCAGCCCGACCTCAACTTCGACAACCCCAAGGTCCACGACGCCATGCTCGAGGCGATGGACTTCTGGCTCGCGATGGGGCTCGACGGGTTCCGGCTCGACGCCGTCCCCTACCTCTACGAGCGGCCGGGGACCAACGGCGAGAACCTGCCCGAGACCCACGACATGCTCAAGAGGGTCCGCCGCTTCGTCGACGAGAAGTACCCCGGCACGGTGCTGCTCTGCGAGGCCAACCAGTGGCCCTCCGACGTGGTCGAGTACTTCGGGGACCCCTCCGTCGGCGGCGACGAGTGCCACATGGCCTTCCACTTTCCCGTCATGCCGCGGATCTTCATGGCCGTGCGCCGGGAGTCGCGCTACCCGATCTCGGAGATCATGGAGCAGACGCCCGCGATCCCCGACGGCTGCCAGTGGGGCATCTTCCTGCGCAACCACGACGAGCTGACCCTCGAGATGGTCACCGACGACGACCGCGACTACATGTGGGGCGAGTACGCCAAGGACCCCCGGATGAAGGCCAACATCGGCATCCGCCGCCGGCTCTCCCCGCTGCTGGACCACGACACCAACCGGATGGAGCTGTTCACCGCCCTCCTGCTGTCGCTGCCCGGCTCGCCGGTCCTCTACTACGGCGACGAGATCGGCATGGGCGACAACATCTGGCTCGGTGACCGCGACGGCGTCCGGACCCCGATGCAGTGGACCCCCGACCGCAACGCCGGCTTCTCCGCCGCCACCCCGGGCCGGCTGCACCTGCCGCTGATCCAGGACCCGGTGACCGGCTACCAGAGCGTGAACGTCGAGTCGCAGCTCGAGAACACCTCCTCGCTGCTCCACTGGACCCGCCGGATGATCCATGCCCGGCGCAACCACCCGGCGTTCGGCCTCGGCACCTTCACCGACCTCGGCGGCTCCAACCCGAGCGTCCTGTCCTACGTCCGCGAGCACACCGCCGCCGACGGCCGCGAGGACGTCATCGTGTGCGTCAACAACCTCTCCCGCTTCCCGCAGCCGGTGCAGCTCGACCTGCGGCACTGGGAGGGGCGGGCGCCCGTGGAGCTGCTCGGCGGTGTCCCGTTCCCGCCGATCGGCGAGCTGCCGTATCTCCTGACGCTGGGTGGGTACGGCTTCTACTGGTTCCGGTTGACCCGACCGGCCAGTGAGGAGACCGCGTGACCCTCGACCTCGACCGCTACCTGTCCGGCGCCCGCTGGTTCGGCGGCAAGGGCCGCCCCGCCAGCGTCACCGGCGTACGCCGGCTCGGCACCCTCGGCAGTGACCCCACCCTGGCGATCGACCTGGTGACCGTCGACTACGGCGACGCCGAGGGCGGCACGGAGTACTACCAGGTGCCGCTGTCCTGCTACGCCGAGCCCGTCGAGGCGCTCGAGCACGCCTACGTCGGTGCCACCGACGACCCGGACCTCGGCCCCGTCCACGCCTACGACGCGGTCCACGACCGGGTCGCGATGGGCTACCTGCTGGAGGCCTTCGACCGGCCGCCGGCGCGGGCGGACCTGCGCTTCGCGCGGCTGCCCGGCCACGACCTCGACCTCGACACGCACTCGACGCTCTTCAGCGGCGAGCAGTCCAACTCCTCGGTCGCCTTCGGGGAGGACGCGCTGCTCAAGGTGTTCCGCAAGATCACGCCTGGCCGCAACCCCGACATCACCGTGCACGACGTGCTGACCCGCGCCGGCTCCGACCACGTCGCCGCCCTCTACGGCTGGCTCGAGTCGGACTCGTTGGTCAGCGGCGAGGTGCTGCAGCTGGCCATGCTCCAGCAGTTCCTCCGCACGGCCAGCGACGGCTGGGAGCTGGCGCTTTCCAGCGTGCGCAACCTCTTCGCCGAGGCCGACCTCCACGCCGACGAGGTGGGCGGCGACTTCGCCGGCGAGGCCGCCCGGCTCGGCACCGCGCTGCGGGAGACCCACGACACCCTGGCCGAGCACTTCCCGACCCGGGTCCGGACTGGCGCCGAGCAGGCCGAGGTGATCGCGGCGATGCGGGCGCGGCTCGACGCGGCCGCCGAGATCGTGCCCGAGCTGGGCGACCACGCCGGTCCGGTGCGCAAGGTCTTCGAGGCGACCGCCGGGCTCGCCGACGTACCCGTCCAGCAGATCCACGCCGACCTGCACCTCGGCCAGACGCTCCGCACCGTCAAGGGGTGGAAGATCGTCGACTTCGAGGGCGAGCCCGCGCGCCCGCTCGCGGAGCGGCAGCTGCCCGACTCGCCGTGGCGCGACGTGGCCGGGATGCTGCGCTCCTTCGACTACGCCCCGCGGGTGGTCGAGCGGACCTACGACGACGCCGACGCCTCGGCCGGTGAGCAGCGCGCCTACCGCGCGGCCGAGTGGTCCAAGCGCAACCGGGTCGCGTTCCTGGCGGCGTACGCCGGGCGCGAGCTGACCGCCGAGGAGAACCTCCTGCTCTCCGCCTACGTCGCCGACAAGGCGGTCTACGAGACCGTCTACGAGGCCCGCAACCGCCCGACGTGGGTGTCCATCCCCCTCGACGCGATCTCCCGAGTGAGGCCCTGATGACCAGCCCGACCAGCCCCAGCGCCCGGCCCGTCCCCCGCGAGGAGCTCGACCAGGTCCTCCGCGGGGAGCACGGCCAGCCCCACGCCGTGCTCGGCGCGCACCCCCACGACGGCGCCGTCACGGTGCGCGTCCTCAAGCCGCTCGCCTCCTCGGTCGTGGTGACCTGGGGCGAGGAGCGTGTCGAGCTCGACCACGAGCACGAGGGCGTGTGGGTCGGCGTGCTGCCGGTGACCGAGGTCCCGGGCTACCGGCTCGAGGTCGCCTACGGCGGCGAGCCGACCCGGCTCGACGACCCCTACCGCTTCCTGCCGACGCTCGGGGAGGTCGACCTCCACCTGATCAACGAGGGCCGGCACGAGAACCTCTGGGAGGTGCTCGGCGCCCGGGTCCACCGCTACACCGGACCACTCGGCGACGAGGTCAGCGGTACGTCGTTCGCGGTGTGGGCCCCCTCGGCGCGCGGGGTGCGGGTGAAGGGGTCCTTCAACAGCTGGGACGGCCGCGAGCACCCGATGCGCCAGCTCGGCAGGTCCGGCGTGTGGGAGCTGTTCGTGCCTGACGTCGGCACCGGCACCGGCTACAAGTTCGCCGTCCTGGGCGCCGACGGGCAGTGGCGGGAGAAGGCCGACCCGATGGCCTTCCACACCGAGGTCCCGCCGGCCACCTCGTCGGTGGTGTTCGAGTCGACGTACGACTGGGGTGACGAGGCGTGGATGACCGGGCGCGCCACCGCCGGACCGGCCGTCACCCGGCCGATGTCGACCTACGAGATGCACCTCGGCTCGTGGCGGCGCGACGACGGGCGGTCGCTGACCTACCGCGAGCTCGCCGACGAGCTGGTGCCCTACCTCACCGACCTCGGCTTCACCCACGTGGAGTTCATGCCGGTCATGGAGCACCCGTTCGGTGGCTCGTGGGGCTACCAGGTGACGTCGTACTTCGCCCCGACCTCGCGGTTCGGCGACCCCGACGGCTTCCGACACCTCGTCGACCGGCTGCACCAGGCCGGCATCGGCGTCGTCGTCGACTGGGTTCCGGCCCACTTCCCCAAGGACGAGTTCGCGCTTGCCCGCTTCGACGGGACGCCGCTCTACGAGGACCCGAACCCCTCGCGCGGGGAGCACCCCGACTGGGGCACCTACGTCTTCGACTTCGGCCGCCGCGAGGTGCGCAACTTCCTGGTGGCCAACGCCCTCTACTGGCTCGAGGAGTTCCACGTCGACGGGCTGCGCGTCGACGCGGTGGCCTCGATGCTCTACCTCGACTACTCGCGCGAACCCGGGCAGTGGACCCCCAACGTCCACGGCGGCCGAGAGAACCTCGAGGCGGTCCAGTTCCTGCAGGAGATGAACGGCACCGTGGGCAAGCGGGTGCCCGGCGCCTTCACCATCGCCGAGGAGTCGACGTCGTGGCCGGGCGTGACCGCGCCGACGGCGCAGGACGGACTCGGGTTCGCGTTCAAGTGGAACATGGGCTGGATGCACGACTCGCTCGGCTACGTCGAGCACGAGCCGGTGCACCGCTCCTGGCACCACGGTGAGATGACCTTCTCACTGGTCTACGCGTGGTCGGAGACCTACGTGCTGCCGATCAGCCACGACGAGGTCGTGCACGGCAAGGGGTCGCTGCTCCGCAAGATGCCGGGCGACCGCTGGCAGCAGCTGGCCAACCTGCGCGCCTACCTCGCCTACATGTGGGCCCACCCCGGCAAGCAGCTGCTGTTCATGGGTGCCGAGCTCGGCCAGGAGTCGGAGTGGGCCGAGGCCCGCCAGCTCGACTGGTGGCTGCTCGACCACCCCGAGCACCGCGGCGTGCAGTCGCTGGTGCGCGACCTCAACCGGGTCTACGGCGACACCCCGGCCCTGTGGGCCACCGACGCCGACCCGGCCACCTTCGCGTGGATCGACGCCAACGACGCCCCGCGCAACACCTTCTCGTTCGTGCGCCGCTCCCCCGGCGCGGCCGACCTGGTGTGCGTGGCCAACTTCGCCGCCTCGCCCCATGAGGGCTACCGGCTCGGGCTGCCGTCGGCCGGCGCGTGGGAGGAGGTCGTCAACACCGACGCCGAGTCCTACACCGGCTCCGGCGTCGGCAACCTCGGCACGGTCACCGCCGTCGAGGGCGAGCACGGCGACCTCCCCGCCCACGCCGACATCGTCGTCCCACCCCTCGCGACCGTCTGGTTCCGTCACCGCGGCTGACGCTTAGGTCCTGGAACACGGCGGTCCGGAAGCGGGTCCGTGCCGGCGGACCGTAGTGCGACACCCCCAGCCAGAACCGCCAGTGCTGCGCCACCACGTTGCGGAACGACCTGTTCCACGATGAACCGCTGGAGTGGCGCCGGTCTGTGCCCAGACTGTTCCACAACGTATGGCCAGCACGACGACCGATCCGGTCCACCGTGTCCCACGACGCTCGGACCCCCGCGAACCTGTGGAGAGCCCGACCCGATCGGTCGCCCACCGCGGTAGAACGAGTCGCATGCCCAAGCTCGTCGACTACTCCGTCCGCTTCGCCTTCCTGCGCGAGGCCGCCTTCGAGGTCGTCCTCCGGCACGGTGAGGGCGGGCTGGCGGCGCTCAGCAGACGCTCCATCGCCGCAGCCCTCGGGACCTCCGTCAACACGGTGCGCCGACTGCTGGCCGCTGAGGCCGACCTCACCACCCTGGCCGCCGATGAGGTCGAGCGACGACGCCGATGGGGTCGCTGGGGTCACCCCCGCGACGCGGAACCGATGGTGCTCGCGATGTACCAGCTGCGCACGTGCGTCCCGGACACCGAGCAGCGCATCGCCGAGGAGCTGGTGTGGCTGCGGCTGGTCCTCGCCACCACCCCGGTCCCGGAGGACCGCGACCGCGACGGGCTCCTGCTCCGCCAGCGGTTCTCGATCTACGAGCAGCAGGAGGAGCAGGCGGTTCCCCCTCACGCACCCTCGCCGTCGACCACAGCGCTGGCGCCGTACGTCGCGGAGCGGGAGGCGATGGTGAGCGCCATGGTCGCCAGCGCCATGACCGCGCTCGCGTGCGACGCGGCCGACCAGGACGCGTGCGAACAAGACTTCCGCACGACCTTGGCCGGCCTGACTCTCCGCGTGTGCCTGGGCGACCTGGAGCCGGAGGCGGCCGTGGTCGCGCTGACGCACACGGTGAACCGCTGGGCCCCGGCTAGGGTGACGGAGTGACCGATGACCCCCCGCAGCAGCCGACCGTGGAGACGGTGGGCGATGGGGTGGCGCGGATCAGCTGGGGCGACGAGGTGAGTCGCCAGGGGTTGCGCGAGGCGGTCGGGCAGGTGGCGCCGGAGGTGGAGGCGGCGCTCGACGCCCACGTGCGGGTGGAGGCCTGGGTCGGGACCGACGACGTCGACGGCCAGCGGGTGGCGACGTGGAGCGGGCTGCGGCGCGAGGGCGTGATGCGCGGGCCGGCCGAGGACGGCGACCGGGTCGTGTTCGCGCGGCTGGCCGGCGACCTGCCGTCCTCGGAGCCCGAGGGCTTCCGGGCGCTGCTCAACTCCTTCCTGCCCCGCAAGCGGGCGATCAGCCAGATGCTGGTGCGCGACGACGCCGACCGGGTGCTGCTCTGCCAGCTCACCTACAAGCCCGACTGGGACCTGCCGGGCGGGGTCGTCGAGGTCGGGGAGTCCCCCCAGCTCGCCGTCGCCCGCGAGGTCGAGGAGGAGCTCGGGCTCACGATCAGCGCCGGCCGGCTGCTGCTCACCGACTGGCTGCCCCCGTGGGGCGGCTGGGACGACGCGCTCTGCCTGGTCTTCGACGGCGGCCGCCACGACCCGGCGGTGCTCGACGGCATGGTCACCCAACCGCGCGAGATCCGGAACGCCGAGTTCTGCACCCTCGAGCAGGTGGTCGACCGCTGCGCGGACTTCACCGCGCGCCGGATCCGGGCGGCCGTCGACCCCGAGGGTCCGGGCTACACCGAGTCGGGGCGCTGAGCGGCCCCCTCGCCAAGCGGGCCGGGAGGAGGAATCATCCCCCTCATGGGCTACGTCTTCGACTTCGCAGAGGGCAACAAGGACCAGCGTGACCTGCTGGGGGGCAAGGGTGCCAACCTGGCCGAGATGACCAACCTCGGGCTGCCGGTGCCACCGGGCTTCACCATCACCACCGAGGCCTGCCGCGCCTACCTCGAGGGGGGCCCCGACCCCGACCAGGACGACCCGGACCAGGCCGACCCCGACGGGCTCGCGGCCGAGGTCACCGAGCACCTCGCGGCGCTCGAGGAGACGATGGGACGTCGTCTCGGCGAGGCCGACGACCCGCTGCTGGTCAGCGTCCGGTCGGGCGCGAAGTTCTCGATGCCCGGGATGATGGAGACCGTCCTCAACATCGGCCTCAACGACGAGTCGGTCGAGGGCCTGGCCCGCCAGAGCGAGGACGCCCGGTTCGCCCAGGACTCCTACCGTCGGCTGCTCCAGATGTTCGGCGCCACCGTGCTCGACATCGACGCCGAGCACTTCTCCGACGCGCTCGACGCGGCCAAGAAGGCCAAGGGCACCGACAACGACCTCGACCTGGACGCCGACGACCTGCGGGCCGTCGTGCAGGACTTCAAGCAGATCGTCGAGAAGCACGCCGGCCGGGCCTTCCCGCAGGACCCTCGCGAGCAGCTCGACCTCGCGATGCGGGCCGTCTTCGACTCCTGGAACACCGACCGCGCCCGCCTCTACCGTCGCCAGGAGCGGATCCCCGAGGACCTCGGCACGGCCGTCAACATCCAGGCGATGGTCTTCGGCAACTTCGGCATGGACTCCGGGTCCGGTGTCGCCTTCACCCGCGACCCGGCCAGCGGCGCCCAGGGCGTCTACGGCGACTACCTGCAGAACGCGCAGGGCGAGGACGTCGTCGCGGGCATCCGCAACACGGTCTCGCTCGCCGACTTCGAGGACGTCGACCAGACGTCGTACGACGACCTGATGAAGATCATGACCCGGCTCGAGCGCCACTACCGCGACATGTGCGACATCGAGTTCACCGTCGAGCGCGGCAAGCTCTGGATGCTCCAGACCCGGGTCGGCAAGCGCACCCCGGAGGCGGCGTTCCGGATCGCGATCCACATGGTCGACGAGGGCCTGATCGACATGGACGAGGCGGTGCTGCGGGTCACCGGCGACCAGCTCGCGCAACTGATGTTCCCGCGCTTCGACGAGAACGCCGACCGCACCCTGGTCGCGAAGGGCATGAACGCCTCGCCCGGCGCCGCCGTCGGCAAGGCGGTCTTCGACTCCGACACCGCGGTCGAGTGGGCCGGTCGGGGCGAGGACGTGATCCTGGTCCGCAAGGAGACCAACCCCGACGACCTGCGCGGCATGGTCGCAGCCCAGGGCATCCTCACCAGCCGCGGCGGCAAGACCTCCCACGCCGCCGTCGTGGCCCGCGGCATGGGGCGCACCTGCGTGTGCGGCGCGGAGTCGCTGGACGTCGACGCGCGCAAGAAGGAGGTGCGCGTCCGCGACGGCCAGACCATCGCGGAGGGCGACGTGATCTCCATCGACGGCACGACGGGGGAGGTCTTCGCCGGCGAGGTCCCGGTGTCGGACTCCCTGGTCGTGCGCCACTTCGAGGGCGAGAAGCTCGACGACGACCTGGTCTCGGCGGTCAGCCGGATCATGGCCCACGCCGACGGTGCCCGCCGGCTGCGGGTGCGGGCCAACTCCGACACCCCCGACGACTCCGGGCGCGCACGCCGGTTCGGCGCCCAGGGCATCGGGCTGTGCCGGACCGAGCACATGTTCCTCGGCGACCGCCGCGAGCTGGTCGAGCGGCTGATCGTCGCCGAGGACGAGGACAGCCAGCGCGCGGCGCTGGACGAGCTGCTCCCGCTGCAGCGGCAGGACTTCACCGAGATCTTCGAGGCGATGGACGGTCTCCCGGTCACCATCCGGCTGATCGACCCGCCGCTCCACGAGTTCCTGCCCGACCTCACCGAGCTGTCGGTCAAGGTCGCGCTCGCCGAGGAGCACGGGGACGACGGTGAGGAGGCCGAGCACGACCGCGGCCTGCTGCAGCACGTCCGCAGGCTGCACGAGCAGAACCCGATGCTCGGCCTGCGTGGCGTCCGCCTCGGCATCCAGATCCCCGGGCTCTTCGAGATGCAGGCCCGGGCCATCCTCGAGGCCGCGGCCGACTACGCAGCCGACGGCGGCCGGCCGCTCCCGGAGATCATGATCCCGCTGGTGGCCAGCGTCCGGGAGCTCGACGTCGTGAAGGCCGACATCCTCGAGGTCGCCGAGGAGGTCCAGGACGACCGCGGGGTCCGGGTCGACTTCACGATCGGCACCATGATCGAGCTGCCGCGCGCGGCGTTCCTCGCCGACCGGATCGCCGCCTCGGCGGAGTTCTTCTCCTTCGGCACCAACGACCTCACCCAGATGGCGTGGGGCTTCTCGCGCGACGACGTCGAGGCGGCGTTCTTCTCCCGCTACTTCGACCACGGCATCTTCGACGTCTCGCCGTTCGAGTCCCTCGACCAGCTCGGGGTCGGCGGGATGGTCGAGATGGGCACCGCCAAGGGCCGCGAGACCAAGCCCGACCTCAAGGTCGGGATCTGCGGCGAGCACGGCGGCGACCCGCGCTCGATCCACTTCTTCGACGAGGTCGGGCTCGACTACGTGTCGTGCTCGCCGTTCCGGGTCCCCGTGGCCCGGCTGGAGGCGGGCCGCTCGGTGCTGATCAAGCGGCGGAGCCGCTGGCGCTCCTAGAACAGCGCCGAGGCGAGGTTCTGCCGGCCGCGCAGCACTCGCGGGTCGTCGTTGCCGACCGCGCCGAAGAGCCCGAGCAGGTGCTCGCGCGCAGCGTCGCGGTCGCTCCCCGACGTACGCCGGACCAGCTCGACCAGCCGGCTGAACGCGTCGTCGACGTGGCCGCCGAGCAGGTCGAGGTCGGCCACCAGCGTCTGCGCCGCGACGTCGTCGGGCGACGCGGCCGCCGCCTCCCTGGCCTGCTGGAGGTCGACCCCCCGGGTGCGCTGGAGCACCTTGGCCATGGCCAGCCCGGCCGCGGCCTCGCTGTCGGCGGGGTTGGCGTCGACCAGCTTCTGGTACTCCGCCACCGCGCCGTCGACGTCGTCGGCCTCGAGCGCCGCCTCGGCGGCCGCGTAGCGCGGGTCGACCTGGGGCTCCTCGCCCTGCTCGCCCCCCGGCTGCTGGGCCGTGCGCGGCTGGTGGCGACCGGTCACGCCCTGCGTCGTGAGCTGCTGGGCCAGCTGGTTGAACAGCGCACGCAGCTCGTCCAGGGAGAGCGCACCCGGGATCGGCTGGGTGGCCGGCCGGCCGTCGATCAGCACCAGCATCAGCGGCACCTGGGTGATCTGCATGGCCTGCGCGATCTCCGGTGACCGGTCGACGTCGACCAGCGCGGCGAGGAACCGGCCTTCGTACTCGCCGGCGACGGTCTCGAGGTCCCGCGCCATGGTGGCGCTCTCCGGCGACTGCTGCGGGGAGAAGAACACCAGCGCGACGGGCGCGGTCACCGAAGCCTCGACCACCTGCTGGAAGGACTCCTGGTCGACCGTCACGGAGTACGCCGAGCCGGCCGCGGGCGCGGCGCCCGGCCCACCTCCCGCGGCGGGTCCGGAGGTCGGGGTCGAGGGCCCGGCAGGACCGGAGAGGCCCGAGAGGTCGACGGCTCCGGGACGGCTGAACGGCTGCTGCGTCATGGCGCCATCCTAGGGACGCGTCGCCCGTCCCACGCCGGTCGGGGTGACGTAGGCTGGCTCGTCGACCGCCCGGCGACGCAGCAGGAAGGACCCCCATGACGCTGCCCTCGTTCGTGATCGCGGGCGCGCAGAAGTGCGGCACGACCACGCTGGCCGGCGTCGTGCGCCAGCACCCAGAGGTGCACCTCTCCAAGCGCAAGGAGATCCACTTCTTCGACCGGCACTTCGACCGCGGGCTGGAGTGGTACGAGTCGCAGTTCTCGCCGAAGCCGCACCACCGCCAGGTCGGGGAGGCCACGCCGGCGTACATGTACGACGCCACCGCCCGCGAGCGGCTCACCCAGACCCTCCCCGAGGCCCGGCTGGTCATCATCCTGCGCAACCCGGTCGACCGCGCCTACTCCCACTACTGGCACAAGCGGCGGCTCGGCGACGAGCCGCTGGCGACGTTCGAGGAGGCGATGGACGCCGAGCCGGAGCGCCGGGCCCGCACGGGTGTCCGCGCCCGGATCGGGTTCGCCTACGTCGACCGCGGCCACTACGTCGACCAGCTCGAGGAGCTGGCCGCCGCCCAGGGGCGCGAGCGGCTCCACGTGATGCTCCTCGACGACCTCGTCAGTGACCGGGTCGCGACGATGCGGGCGCTGCTGGAGTTCCTCGAGATCGACCCGGAGCCGGCCGCGTCGCTCGAGGTCCGCAAGCGCAACTCCTACCGCGTCACCGACGACTCCGGAACGACCGAGACCGTCCCTTATTCCCCCATGCCGGCCGAGACCCGGGCGCGGCTCACCGAGTTCTACGCCGACTCCAACGCCCGGCTCGCCGACTTCCTCGGCCGCGACCTGTCGGCCTGGCAGCAGGCCTGACCGACGAGGGCACAACCCCCAGCAAAGGTTAGAACCGGGCGGGCTCGCGGTACTCGCCCCACTCGGCGCGCAGGGCGTCGCAGATCTCGCCGAGCGTCGCTTCCGCGCGGCAGGCCTCGAGCATCACCTCGATGATGTTCTCCTCGGTGCGGGCGACCTCGACCATCCGCTCCAGCGCCGCGCGTACGGCGTCGTCGTCGCGACCGGCCCTGCGCTCGGCGAGCGCCCTGACCTGCTCGACCTCGACCTCGTGGCTGACCCGCAGGATCTCGAGGTCGTGGGTGACGGAGTGCTCGTGGCAGTTGACGCCCACGATCCTCTTCTCGCCCTTCTCGAGCGCGACCTGGTACTGGAAGGCGGCCTCGGCGATCTCGGACATGAACCAGCCGTCCTCGATGCCGCGGAGCAGCCCCCGAGTCACGGGGTCCTCCCCGGCGCGGGTCGCCTCGGCCAGCGCCTCGGTGTCGGCGTGGGTGAGCGGGCTGCCGCCCATGGCCAGGATCCGGTCGAAGATCGCGTTGGCCTCGGCCTCGATCTGGTCGGTGAGCGCCTCGACGTACCAGGACCCGCCGAGCGGGTCGGCGACGTTGACGACGCCGGTCTCCTCCATGATCACCTGCTGGGTGCGCAGCGCGATCTCGGCGGCCTGCTCGCTGGGCAGCGCGAGGGTCTCGTCGAGGGCGTTGGTATGGAGGCTGTTGGTGCCGCCGAGCACGGCCGAGAGCGCCTCGATGCCGGTGCGGACGACGTTGTTGTAGGGCTGCTGGGCGGTCAGCGAGACGCCGGCGGTCTGCGTGTGGAACCGGAGCCACTGCGCCTTCTCGGTCTGCGCGCCGTAGACGTCGCGCAGCCAGCGCGCCCAGATCCGGCGCGCGGCGCGGAACTTGGCGATCTCCTCGAAGAAGTCGACGTGGGCGTCGAAGAAGAACGACAGGCCAGGGGCGAACCGCTCGACGTCGAGCCCGCGCGAGAGCCCCAGCTCGACGTAGCCGAACCCGTCGGCGAGGGTGAACGCCAGCTCCTGCGCGGCGGTCGAGCCGGCCTCACGGATGTGGTAACCGGAGACCGAGAGCGGCTTGTAGTCGGGGATCTGTGCGGCGCAGTGCTCCATCAGGTCGCCGATCAGCCGCAGGTGGGGCTCGGCGGGGAACAGCCACTCCTTCTGGGCGATGTACTCCTTGAAGATGTCGGTCTGCAGGGTGCCGTTGAGCACGGAGGTGTCGACGCCCGCGCGCTCGGCGGCGACCAGCATCATGCAGAACACCGGCACCGCCGGGCCGCTGATGGTCATCGAGGTGGTGACCTCACCGAGGTCGATGCCGCGGAAGAGCACCTCGAGGTCGGCGACCGAGTCGACCGCCACCCCGCAGTGGCCCACCTCGCCCAGGCTCTGGGGGTCGTCGGAGTCGCGCCCCATCAGCGTCGGCATGTCGAAGGCGACGGAGAGTCCACCGCCGCCCCGGCCGAGGATCATGTGGTAGCGCTCGTTGGTCTGCTCGGCGTTGCCGAAGCCAGCGAACTGGCGGATCGTCCAGGTGCGGCCGCGGTAGCCGGTCGCGTAGAGGCCACGGGTGAAGGGGAACTCACCGGGCCACTCCGACTCCTCGGTGCCGTACGCCGGCTCGACGGCCATCCCGGACAGCGTGGTGAAGTCGGCGGTGCGCACCCGCCCGGCGTCCAGCGCCGCGTCGTAGCGGGACTGCCAGCGCGTGCGGGCGTCATGGGGGGTCTGGTCCGTCATGACGAAATAGTAGGACGTCCTAGTAATTCCGCCAAGCCGTCACGCGGCCGCGGAGCACGACGTCGCCGTCCGCCCAGTGGAGGCAGGGGTGGAGGAGCGGCCGCAGGTCGCCCCACTCCCCCGCCTCCATCGCCGCCCAGGGACCAAGGTCTCCGGGGTCGGAGGCGACCAGCCCGACCCGCAGCTTCCACCGGCCGCGCACCTCGCGCTCGTAGGTGCGGGGCAGCGCCAGCCCCACGCGACGTACGTCGTCGGCGTTGACCACCTCGCCCGGCCTAGAAGTCGCCGGCCGCCCGGCGGACGGGCACCAGGAGCCGGGAGACCGCCTCGAGCTGCCCGTCGTCGAGCGCACCGAGGCCGAAGTCGTCGGTGAGCAGGTCGCTGGTCGCGGCCTCGACCACCGCACGTCCCTCGATGGTGATCTCGGCCAGCACGGCGCGCCCGTCGTCGGGGTGCGGGCGCCGGGTGACGAAGCCCGAGGCCTCGAGGCGCTGCACGATCGAGGTGACCGAGGTGGGGTGCACCTGCAGCCGCTCCCCCATCTTGCCCAGCGGCAGCGCGCCGCGGGAGGAGAAGGTCAGCAGCACCAGGGCCTCGTAGCGGGCGAAGGTGAGGCCGTGCGGCTTGAGCAGGAGGTCGAGCCGGCCCAGGACGATCTGCTGGACCCGCATCAGGGACGTGACGGCGTGCATGGCCGGCACTCCCGACCAGCGGAGCCCCCACTGCCGGGCGGCTTCCTCGATCGGGTCGAAGGGCAACCGCGCCATGGCGGCGACCCTAGTTGACCACGCGCGGGCCGCGGAGCCCCGACCGCTGCACGACCCGCTGGATCGCGAGGTCGCGCTCGTCCGGCTGCCCGACGTAGCGGATGTCGCGGAGCCCCTGCTCCTGGGCAGCGGACTCGAAGACGAAGTGGCCGAAGCCGAGCAGCCGCCCGTGGAGCGGCTTGTGGACGGTGATGTCGAGGATCCGGTGGAGCGGCATCGTCGCCAGCCGTGTGGAGAGCACGCCGTGGATCCGGAAGACCCGCATGTTGGTGATCACGAAGCGGTCGCGGTGCTCGCGCAGGTAGCCCCAGCCCGCGTGGGCGAAGACGGCGATCGCGAGCAGCAGCGGGATCGCCGAGAGGTCGACGGGGACCACGGAGGTCGCGCCCAGCAGGAGCACGGCGAGCGCGGACTCGAGCAGCGGCAGGGTGTAGGCCGCCCAGTGGTGGTGGACGACGTCGACGATGACCTCGCCCTCCTCGCGGAGGAGGTGCTTGCGGATGTCGCCGTCGACCGGCCGCCCGAGGGACCTCAGAGCAGGGCCCCGAAGAAGCGGATCACGGCGTCGAAGAGGTTCTCGGCGAGCTCCCAGGCCTGGGTGCCCCCCGCCTTGGCCGCGTGGGCCAGCCCGCTGGGGTCGGTGAACATCCAGAAGCCGAGGAACACCACGACCACGGCGAGGAGGACCTTCTTGGCACTCATGTGGGACAACGCTCCGTCCTGTCGGGGCACAGGTCGTCCCTCATCATGGCCGGACGCGCCTGCCGCACCGGAGAGGCGCGCCGTCAGCCGGTCGGCAGGGTGAAGCTCACGCGGGTGCCCGCCTGGCCGGTGTCGTCCACCCAGATCCGACCGCCGTGGCGGGTGACCGCCCGCTCGCAGATCGCGAGGCCGAGGCCGGTGCCGGAGTAGTCGACGGCGTGGGCCCGGGCGAAGCTGTCGAAGACCCGTTGCCGCATGGCCGGCGGGATCCCGATGCCGTTGTCGGTCACCGACACGGTGAGCACGCCGTCCCGTTCGGTCGCGGTGACCGCGACGTGCGGCCGGACGCCCGGGGCGACGTACTTCACGGAGTTGCCGACCAGGTTGTCGAGCAGCTGGCGGACCAGCGGCCGGTCGGCGCGGACCCGCAGGCCCGCCTGGACGGAGATCCGGGGGTGGGTCTCGCCCTCGCGGCGCAGGTCGGCGACCTCCTCGGCGAGCGCGCTCAGGTCGACGTCGACGATGTCGAGCGGACGGTCCCGGGCGACCGTGAACGCCAGCAGGTCGTCGATGAAGTGGTGCATCTGGTCGGAGGCGCCCTGGACCCGCGACAGCATGGAGCGCAGCACGGTCGTGTCGGGCTGCTCCTCGTCCTCGAGCTCCTCGCGCAGGCTCTCGGTCCACCCGCGGACGACGGTGAGCGGGTTCTTGAGGTCGTGGGCCACGACGCCGGCGAAGGAGACCAGCTGGTCGCGCTCCTCGTGCTCGCGGGTCACGTCGCGCAGCGTGTTGACGACCACCGGGCGCGGGTCGTCGTGGAGCCCGTGCACCGGGATCGAGGTGATCTCGAGGGTCTTCTCCTCGCCGCCGGCCACCCGGACCCGGACCGTCTCGCGGATCACGCTCTCGCCGCGCCGGGCCCGGGAGTGGGGCATCTCGGAGACCGGCAGCTGCTCGCCGGACTGCGAGAGCATGACCGCGCGCGGGCCGACGGTGTCGCCGGTCGGGAGGAACCCGCCGGTGCCGGTGAGCTGGTGCACCGCGGGGTTGCGCATGGCGTAGGTGTCGTCGGCGGAGATGACGCTGACGCCCTCGGCGAGGTGCTCGATCACCGCGGAGAACAGCTCGGCGCGCGAGTCGGCGTCGCGCTCGGCCCGCAGCGCGCGCTCGACGGCGGCTCGTCGCTCCTCGGTGCCGAAGGAGATGGCCAGCGCGGCCACGACCTGGATGATCAGGAAGCCCTGGGCGAGGGCCGCACGTCCGAAGGGCTCGTCCACCACCATGAACACGCCGCTGCCGGCGAGGGTGGCGACCACCGCGTAGGTGCCGAGCACGCAGGCGAACAGCACGGCGGCCAGCGAGGGGAGGCGGAAGGACGCCCACACCGTGCAGAGCACCAGCGCGAAGGTCAACGGGGTCGGGCTGGCGGTGAACGACGCCCCCGCCAGGACGGCGGTGACGCCGACGACGCCGACGGTCTCCAGCACCCGGATCGCCGGGGCGGCGAGGGCCTCCCGCGCCAGCCACTCGCGCATGTGGTCCCACGAGGCCCGCGGGAGGACCAGCAGGCCGAGGGCGGCCAGGCTGACGATCCAGCTCAGGTTGCGGACCCCGCTCAGCCAGACCTCCTCGACCCCGATCGGGGGCACGAGCCCCAGCCCGGTGCCGCGGAGCACGGCGAGCAGGGCAGCGGTCGTCGCACTCGCGGCGAGGAAGCCCGCCAGGTCGCGCAGACGCCCCAGCGGACGCTCCCCGCCGCCACCCCAGATGTCGGGGGCCAGGCGCCGCATCGCCATGGTCCACACGACGCCCCCGCCCACCGAGAGCACGACGGCCGACGCGATCTGGGGCGGCGTGGCGTCCTCGATGAGCAGCGCGGCGACGGTCGTCGCGACCAGCCCGGCGACGTCCCACGACCAGGTACGGCGGTTGCCGGTGGCGATCCAGAGCACGGCCACGCCGTACAGCGGCCAGACCAGGCTGACCCCCAGGCCCTCGTCGAAGCTCATCCGCCCCACGAGGCCGGCGACGAGCGAGGCCGAGGCGAACCCGGCGTACCGGGCGAGGGCCGCGGTCCGGACCCGCACCCGGACGTGCGGCAGCGCCACCCCGGGCAGCTCGTCGACGCGCGTGGACACGACTGGATTATCGACCGGCAGCAGGCCTCCGCGTGGCGGAACCACGAGATCCGACGATCAGGCCGCCGCACGCCCGCGTTGGGCCAGCACGCCACGGTAGTGGCGCTCGACGAGCTCCCGCACGACGTGCTCCCACGAGCGGTCCTGCACCGCGTCCAGCGCGGCCGCCGCGAGCCGTTGGCGCAACGGTTCGTCCCGGCAGGCCGCGACCACCCCGCGCCACAGGCCGACCGGGTCGGTGGGGTCGAAGAGCAGGCCGGTGCGACCGTGGTCGATGAGGTCCAGCGGTCCCCCGGCGGCCGGGGCGACCACCGGGACCCCGCTGGCCTGCGCCTCCTGCACGGTCTGGCAGAAGGTCTCGTGACGACCGGGGTGGACGAACACGTCGAGCGTGGCGAACGCCGTCGCGAGGTGGCTCCCGCCCAGACTCCCGGTGAAGTGGGCCCCCGGCAGGTGGCGTCCGAGCCGGTCCCGTTCGGGGCCCTCCCCGATCACGACCAGCCGGGTGCCGGGCAGGTCCGCGATCTCCGCCAGCCGTCGTACCTCCTTCTCCGCGGCCAGGCGGCCGACGTAGCCGACCAGCACGTCGCGACCCTCGCCGGAGAGCACGGCGTGCCGTTGCGGGTCGCGGTGCTCGGGGCCGAACAGGTCGAGCGAGACCCCGCGCCGCCACAGGTGCAGGTCGGTGACACCGAGGGCCGCGAGCTGGTCGTGGGAGCACGTCGAGGGGACCAGCGTCCGGTCGGCCCGGCGGTGGATCCGGCCGAGCCATCGCTCCAGCAGCGGATCGACCCGGACGCCGTACTGCCGGGCGAAGCCGAGCATGTCGGTCTGGTAGACCGCCACGGTGGGCACGTCGAGCCGGAGCGCGGCGCGCAGGCCGGCGGCGCCGACCACGAAGGGAGAGGCGAGGTGGACCACGTCGGGCCGGAAGCGCCGCAGTGCCCGTTCGAGGGCGGCGTCGGGCAGGCCGACGGAGAAGGAGCGGTAGCCCGGCAGGCCGACCGACCGCACCCGGACGACCGGGACCGGGCCGTGGCGGTCGGGCCCGGGCGCCGGCGCCACCACGAGCACCTGGTGCCCGAGCGCGACGAGCTGCTCGGCGACGTGACGCACGGAGTTGGAGACCCCGTCGACCTGCGGGAGGAAGGACTCGGTGACCAGGGCGATCCGCACGGGGACCACGCTCGCGCGGCGAGCTGACCGGCAGGTGACCTGCGGGTGGGTGTCGCGCGACGCCGACGTGGTCAGTCGGCGAACGTCGACAGCAGCTCGTCGGCGGCGGCGTACGGGTCCTGCTGGCCCGCCACGACCGCGGCCGCCAGCTCGTCGAGCTCGCTGCGCCCGTGGACGTCGCCCCACCGGGCGCGCAGCGCCGTGACCGCGATCGCCTCGATCTCGTCGCGGGCCCGGCGGGTACGCCGCTGGTGCAGCTCGCCCGAGGACTCCAGCCAGGCGTGGTGGTGCTCGATCTCGGCGACCACCTCGTCGAGCCCCTCACCGCGGGACGCGACGGTCTTGACGATCGGCGGCCGCCAGGAACCCTCCGGCCGGTCGGCGAGCGCCAGCATGGAGCGCAGATCGCGCCGGACCTGGTCGGCGCCGTCGCGGTCGGCCTTGTTGATGACGTAGACGTCGCCCACCTCGAGGATTCCGGCCTTTGCCGCCTGGATGCCGTCGCCCATGCCGGGCGCCACCAGCACCAGCGTGGTGTCGGCCAGGCCGGCGACGTCGACCTCGCTCTGACCGACGCCCACGGTCTCGACGAGCACGACGTCACACCCGGCGGCGTCGAGCACCCGCAACGCCTGGGGCGTGGTCCACGACAGGCCGCCGAGGTGGCCGCGCGAGGCCATCGAGCGGATGTAGACCTCCGGGTCGAGGGCATGGTCCTGCATCCGGACCCGGTCGCCGAGCAGGGCGCCGCCCGAGAACGGCGAGGACGGGTCGACCGCGAGCACGCCGACCCGCTTGCCGGCCCGGCGCAGCTCACCGACCAGCGCACTGGTCGAGGTCGACTTGCCGACGCCGGGCGAGCCGGTGATGCCGACCACGAGCGCCTGGCCGGCGTGGGACACCAGTGCGGCCATCACCTCGCGCAGCAGCGGCGACTCGTCCTCGACCAGCGAGATCAGTCGCGCGACCGCACGGGCGTCACCGTCGCGGGCTCTCCCGACCAGCTCCGGGACGTTGCCGGACGAGCGTCGCCGCACCGGGTCAGGCGGGGACGCGCAGGATCAGGGCGTCGCCCTGGCCACCGCCGCCGCACAGCGCGGCCGCCCCGACGCCGCCACCTCGCCGCTGGAGCTCCAGGGCCAGGTGGAGCACGATCCGGGCGCCGGACATGCCGACCGGGTGGCCGAGCGCGATCGCGCCGCCGTTGACGTTCACCTGGTCCTCGGAGGCGCCGAGCTGGCGGGAGGACTCGATGCCGACCGCGGCGAAGGCCTCGTTGAGCTCGAAGAGGTCGATGTCGGAGACGGCGATGCCCTCCTTGCCGGCGGCCTTCTCGATGGCGCGGGCCGGCTGGAGCTGCAGCGTCGAGTCGGGACCCGCGACCTGGCCGTGGGCGCCGATCTCGGCGAGCCAGGTCAGGCCGAGCTCCTCGGCCCTGGCCTTGCTCATCACGACCACGGCGCACGCGCCGTCGGAGATCTGGGACGCCGAGCCGGCGGTGATCGTCCCCTCCTTGTTGACCGCGCGGAGGCCGGCGAGGCTGTCGACGGTGGTGTCGCCGCGGATGCCCTCGTCCTCCGAGACGACGACGTCGCCCTTGCGGGTCGAGATGGTCACCGGGACGACCTCGTCGTCGAAGAGGCCGTTCTTCCAGGCCAGGGCGGCGCGTTGGTGGGACTGCGCCGCGAACCGGTCCTGCTCCTCGCGGCTGAGATTGGCCCCCGCCGCGTTGCAGGAGTCGGTGAGGCTGATCATCGCCTGGTCGGTCGCCTGGTCGTGGAGGGCGTCGTAGGCCATCGAGTCGACCAGTGCCGTGTCGCCGTACTTGAAGCCCTCGCGGGACCTCGGCAGCAGGTGGGGCGCCCGGGTCATCGACTCCATGCCGCCGGCCACCACGATCTCGTGCTCACCCGCGCGGATCAGCTGGTCGGCCATCGCGATCGCGTTGATGCCGGAGAGGCACACCTTGTTGATGGTGATCGAGGGCAGGCTCATGGGCAGGCCGGCCGCGATCCCGGCGCTCCGGGCGGGGTTCTGGCCCGCGCCGGCGAGGATCACCTGGCCCATGATCAGGTAGTCGACCTGGTCGGGCGAGACGCCCGCCTTCTCCAGCGCACCCTTGATGGCGACGCCGCCCAGGTCGGCGGCGGAGAGGTCCTTGAGGCCACCGAGGAGCCGGCCGATGGGGGTGCGCGCCCCGGCGACGATCACGGAACTGGACATGCTGCTGCCTCCATCACGAGCGACTGGCTGTCCTTGTGACGATACCCACCCGGCTCCCGGCACGGCACCGGGTGGGGCGTGAGGAACTCCTCACACCTCGTGGCACCGCGACCCGGCAGCCGTCACGATGTGCGCATGGCTCCTGTCGACATCCCCGAGCACCTGTTCACGGCGATCGACCACGTGGGCATCGCGGTGGCCGACCTCGACGAGGCGACGGCCTTCTACCGCGAGGCCTACGGCATGCGCGTGGTGCACGAGGAGGTCAACGAGGAGCAGGGCGTCCGCGAGGCGATGGTCGCGGTGGGCGAGTCCGGCTCCTGCCTCCAGCTGCTCGCCCCCCTCTCCCCCGAGTCGACGATCGCGAGGTTCCTCGAGCGTTCGGGCCCGGGGCTGCAGCAGCTCGCCCTCCGCGTCACCGACGTCGAGCAGGTCTCGGCGCTGCTGCGCGAGCGCGGCCTGCGCCTGCTCTACGACGAACCCCGCGGCGGTACGGCGGGCAGCCGGGTCAACTTCGTCCACCCCAAGGACGCGGGTGGCGTCCTGGTCGAGCTGGTCGAGCCCGCCTGAGTCGTGCCCCGTTCGCGCCGAGTCGTGCCCCGTTCCCGCCGAGTCGTGCCGCGTGTGTCCTCGACGGTGAACGAGACCCGATTCGCGCTGCACCAGGCACGAATGACGGCGAACCAGGCACGATTCGGCAGGTAAGGGAGCCGCATGGAGTCCGTCACACCGGGCTGCGCGGGGGATTACCCGTCGGTATGTTCACCCCACCATCCCCTGTCGCCGCAGAGCGAGGAGTGACCGTGCAGCACATCCTGGACGCCATCGAGTCCAGCCAGGCCACCGCCGACGACTTCGCCAGCCTGCACGTACCCGAGTCCTACCGGGCCGCCTTCGTCAGGAAGGACGAGGTCGGCATGTTCGAGGGTGAGGCCAGCAAGGACAAGGACCCGCGGCGTTCGCTGCACGTCGAGGAGGTGGCGCTGCCCGAGCTCGGCCCCGGCGAGGCGATCGTCGCCGTGATGGCCTCGGCCATCAACTACAACACCGTCTGGACCTCGATCTTCGAGCCGGTGTCGACGTTCGGGTTCCTCGAGCGCTACGGACGGCTCTCCGAGCTGACCCGCCGCCACGACCTGCCCTACCACGTCGTCGGTTCCGACCTCGCCGGCGTGGTGCTGCGCACCGGCCCGGGCGTCACCAAGTGGAAGCCCGGCGACCGGGTGGTCGCCCACTGCCTCTCGGTCGAGCTGGAGTCGCCCGACGGCCACAACGACACGATGCTCGACAACGAGCAGCGGATCTGGGGCTTCGAGACCAACTTCGGCGGTCTCGCCGACGTCGCGATGGTCAAGGCCAACCAGCTGATGCCCAAGCCGGAGCACCTCACCTGGGAGGAGGCCGCCTCCCCGGGACTGGTCAACTGCACGGCCTACCGCCAGCTGGTGAGCAAGAACGGCGGCGACATGAAGCAGGGTGACAACGTGCTGGTCTGGGGCGCCTCCGGCGGTCTCGGCGGCTTCGCGACGCAGTACGCCCTCAACGGCGGTGCGACCCCGGTCTGCGTGGTGTCCAACGACGAGAAGGCCGCGATCTGCCGCTCGATGGGCGCCGAGCTGATCATCAACCGCTCCGAGGAGGGTTACCGGTTCTGGAACGACGAGGGCACCGCCCAGGACCCCCGCGAGTGGAAGCGTTTCGGCGCGAAGATCCGTGAGCTGACCGGCGGGGAGGACATCGACATCGTCTTCGAGCACCCCGGGCGCGAGACCTTCGGCGCCTCGGTCTACGTCACCCGCAAGGGCGGCACCATCACCACCTGCGCCTCCACCAGCGGCTACATGCACGAGTACGACAACCGCTACCTGTGGATGAACCTCAAGCGGATCATCTCCTCCCACTTCGCCAACTACCGCGAGTCCTGGGAGGCCAACCGGCTGATCGCCAAGGGCAGGATCCACCCCACGCTCTCGCGCAGCTACGCCCTCGAGGACGTCGGCCAGGCGGCCCTCGACGTGCACCACAACAAGCACCAGGGCAAGGTCGGCGTGCTCTGCCTGGCCCCCGAGGAGGGCCTCGGCGTCCGCGATCCGGAGATGCGGACGACGCACGTGGACGCGATCAACCGGTTCCGCGGGGTCTGAGGCGCCCGATCCGCGACGGAAGCCGTGATTTCCGCCTCCCGACCCGCGGGCCGGGGTGGGAACGGTGCGCGTGATCGGCCAGACTGGGGGGGTTCCGTCCCGAGCACCCCGGAAGAGGTAGCGCCCCCATGAGCGACAGCGGTCTGTCCATCTTCGACGACGACGAGCCGGACCAGAGTTCCGACGCCGACGAGCGAGCGGACGGCCCGGTCGACGTAGACGGCGAGTCCACCCAGGTGATCCCGGCGGTGGCGCCGCAGGCCCGTCAGTCCCCACCCGCGACCAGCAGCCAGCAGCCCGAGCCGCCGGCCGAGCGGACCCGGCAGGTGCCGGTCGTCCCGCCGCGGTCCGCGCCCGCTGCGCCCGCCGCGGCCACGACCTCGTCCGCCCCGGCCAGCACGTCGGCCGCGCTGCCCGTCGTACGCCGTGGCGGCTACGACAAGGCGGCGGTGGACGCCCGGATCAAGCAGCTGAGCGGCGAGAAGTCCGGCCTGTCCTCCAGCCTCTCGCAGTCCGAGCAGCGCGTGCTCGAGCTGGAGGCCCAGCTCCAGGAGACCCGGACCCAGCTCCAGGAGAACCTCAACCCGTCCTACGCCGGCCTCGGCGGTCGCGCCTCGACCATGCTCCGGCTGGCCGAGGAGGAGGCGGACGACGTCCGCACCTCGGCCGAGCGCGACGCCGCCGACATCCGCGAGCAGGCCAACCGCGACGCCGACGCGGCTCGCGCCGACGCGGCTCGCGAGGCCGAGGACGTCCGCCTGGTGCAGCTCAAGGAGATCGAGGACGCCCGCGCCCGGCTGGTCACCGAGGCCGAGCGCGAGCGCGAGCTGGCCCGCTCGGAGGCCGAGGACACCATCGCCTCAGCCCAACGCGAGGCCGACCAGATCCGGCTCGCGGCCCAGCAGGAGACCAACGACCTCCGCACCACGGCCAAGCGCGAGGCCGAGGCGGCACGCGCCGCCGCCGACCGCGAGGTCCAGGAGTCGCGGCGGGCGCTGGCGGTGGAGAAGGAGCGGCTGGCCAAGGAGGCCGCCGACCACCACAGCACCGCCACGGCCGAGACCCAGCGGCTGGTCACCGAGGCCGAGGAGCGGGCGTCCGCCGCCGAGCAGCGGACCCGCGAGGCCATCAAGCAGGCGAGCGAGCACCGCAACCAGGCCCAGTCGGAGGCCGAGGGCACGTTGACCCGGGCCCGCCGCGAGGCCGAGCAGATCGTCGCCTCCGCACGCAGCCAGGCCGACGCGATCACCGCCCACGGAAACGCCGACGCCGACCGCGAGCTCGCGGCGGTCAAGGCCGAGGTCGAGCGGATGCAGAAGCGTCGTGACGCGATCGCCGCCCAGCTGGGCTCGCTCCGAGACGTGGTCGCCGGGTTCGGCGACGACGACGAGGGCAAGTAGCCCGCCGGGATGGGGCTGCTCGACGCGTTCCGGGCTCCCCGGCCCGCGCGGCACGTCCAGCGCGCCGAGCAGGCCGCCGACCAGGCCGAGCGGGCGGCCGACGTCGCCGAGGTCGCCGCTGACGAGGCGGTCGACGCCGCGGAGTCCTCGGCGGCCTCGGCCGCCCTGGTCGACGACGCGACCGACCTGCTGTCCGACAGCCCCGTCCCACCGGCGGCCTCGCCGCAGCAGCGCCCGCCCGCCAACCTGATCCGGCACTCGCCGTTCGGGGTCGGGTTCTTCGGCGCCCTCGGCGCCGTGGTAGCGATCTTCCTGGCCCAGCAGCTCCAGTCGATCTCCTCGATCCTGGTCCTGCTGGTGCTCGCGCTCTTCCTCGCGATCGGGCTCAACCCCCTGGTCGAGTGGTTCATGAAGCGGGGCGCCCGACGCGGCATCGCCGTACTGGTCGTGCTCGCGCTGGTGCTCGCCGTCCTCGTCACCTTCGTGGGCGCGCTCGCCCCGGTCATCAGCGACCAGATCGCGCTGATCAGCGACAACGCCCCCCGCTGGCTGAGCGAGCTGCAGTCCAACGGCCTGGTGCAGTCGATCGACGACCGTTTCGACGTGATCAGCCAGGCACAGTCCTACCTGAGCAGCGGCAGCTTCGGGCAGCAGGCCTTCGGCGGGGTGCTGGGGGTCGGCCTCGCGGTCGTCTCGGCGCTGGCCAACAGCCTGATCGTGCTGGTGCTCATGGTCTACTTCCTGGTCTCGCTGCCCAGCATCAAGCACGCGATCTACAGCGTGGCCCCGGCCTCGCGCCGGCCGCGGGTGACCGAGCTCGGCGACCGGATCATCCGGTCGACCGGTGCCTACGTCGCCGGGGCGTTCCTGGTGGCGGTGTGCGCGGGCATCAGCACGCTGGTCTTCACCTTCATCGTCGGGCTCGGCGACTACGCCTTCGCGCTGGCCTTCGTGGTCGGCCTGCTCAGCCTGATCCCGGTGGTCGGCTCGGTGGTCTCGGCGGTGCTGATCACCGCTATCGCGCTCACCGTCTCCCCCACCGTGGCCCTGGTCAGCCTCGCCTACTACCTCGCCTACCAGCAGCTCGAGGCCTACGTCATCTACCCGCGGATCATGGCGCGCTCGGTCGAGGTGCCGGGCGCGGTCACCGTGATCGCGGCGCTGGTCGGGGGCAGCCTGATGGGCGTGATCGGCGCGGTGCTCGCGGTCCCGGTGGCGGCCGCGCTGCTGCTGCTCCACCGCGAGGTGCTGCTCAAGCGGCAGGACGCGCGGTAGTCCTCAGCCCTGGACGCCGATGAAGGACTCGAGCATCGCGCCCTTGCCGCCCGTCGGCCCCACGACCACGGCCGGGATGCCGCCGGTCGCCCACGGCTCGACCAGCCGCGGCGTGAGCTCCACCGCCCTCCGGCCGTCGGACACCACCGGACAGCCCCGCGCACGGAACCGGACGACGTACGTCGTGCCGGCGATGTCGAGCACCGCCCAGTCGCTGTCGGCGAAGATGACGTCGCACTCCCGGCCCATCGGCCGAAACGGCTCGGCGGCGGCGAACGCCTCGACGAACTCCTCGGCGCGCGCGGATGCCAGCGGGGCGGCGTAGGTCAGCCACACACGGTCGCCCTCCTGCCGATAGGTGCACACCGTCGTGCCGTCGCCGGTGGTCGGCACCCGCGCACCGACGTCGGCCAGAGCGTCGAGGTCGGCGAAGCACCTCTCGCCGCCCGTGGCCGTCGCGAGGATCCGGTCCCGGAGCCGGTCGTCGTCGGTGGCCACGGTGACCAGGCTCCCGTTGACCTCGTGCGTCTCCCGGGTCCAGCCGTCGCCGAGCTGCTCGGTGCCCGGGTCCAGCGGCGCGTCGAACCACAGGTAGGGCTGCTCGGGCGGGGGGCCGCCCGCGGTCGGGTCCGCGCACACGTCACTGAGCCCGATCGGCCGGCCGACCCACCCCGACGCCGAGCCGCTGCCGCGACTGCGCCCACCCACCGGGTCCACGATCGGCTCCGGGTAGCAGGCCAGCGGGCCGCTCCCGTCGCTCGCCGGCATCAACCCGCCGCCGTACCACCAGTCGGCGGGGACGTCGACGGCGACGTCGTGCCAGTACTCCGTGCGCCACTCGCCCGCGGTCGCGGACGGCCCCGACGCGGATGACGGTGCCGCGACGGGGGCCGCGGCCCCCGAGCCGCACCCGGCCACCGTCAGTACGAAGACGGCCAGGGACAGGAGCCGGGTGGGTCGTCTGCTCATGCCCGTCGGACGCGGTGGAGCGGCCACCGGTTCCGGAGGGTCAGTGGCCGCGCGGCTCGCCGAGCTTGACCAGCACCACGCCGGCCACGATCAGCGCCCCGCCGGCGAACTGCACCTGCCGCGGGACCTCGCCGAGCACCAGCCACGCGGCGGCGAGGGCGAACAGCACCTCGTTGAGCGCGACGAACGACGACAGCCGCGAGCCGAGGCGGCGGCCCGCTGCGATGCCGGTCGTGTAGGAGACCGCCGCCGTGAGCACACCGAGCGCCAGCGCCGCCGCCCACCACGGCACCTCCGTGCCGCCGTAGGTCGCGGGGGCGGTCGACCAGGCCATGTCGAGCAGCCCGACGGCGCCCAGCGCGAGCAGCGAGACGGCGCCCACGACCATCCCGGCCGAGGCCAGCACCAGCGGCGGCAGCCCGTTGCCCTCCTGGGCGGAGAGCACGAAGTAGGTGGCCACCCCGAGCATCGCCAGCATCGCCCAGAGCACGCCGACCGGGTCGAGGCCGGCGCCGGTGACCACGTCGAGCACCAGCACCAGCCCGCCGCCGGCGACCACGCAGCCGGCGGCGATCAGCGGCGAGGGCCGCTGGCCGTGACGCAGCCACAGCCAGGCGATGACCACCACGGGCGCGGTGTACTCCAGCAGCAGCGCCACCCCGACCTGGAGGTACTGCACCGCGCTGAAGTAGGCGAACTGGGTCCCGGCCACCGCCACGAGTCCGTAGACCACCAGCAGCCGCGCGTTGCGCGCGAGCAGGTGCCAGCGGCCGCGCAGCGCCACGAGCCCGGGCGGGAGCAGCACCAGCGCCGCCACCACGATCCGGGCGGTCACCGCCGCGGCCGGGCTCCAGCCGGAGTCGAGCAGGCCCTTGGCCAGCGTGCCCGACATCCCGAACGCGAACGCCGACACGACCGCGAAGGCCAGGCCGGCCGCGAACCGCGGGGTCGCCTGCGCCACCCCCTCGTCATGGGTCAACGTCGTCATGGCAGATGACGCTACGAGATGTCGATGTAAGGTGTCAACATGGTCTTCGCCTATGACAGCGAGATGGCGCTGCAGTCGGCCGTCGAGCTGGTCAACAGCGCCGAGGAGCCCGACACGCTGACCACCGTGGCCGAGCTGGACGCCTTCCTCTCCCGTTGGCAGTACACCGGCCGCCGCGACCGCACCCGGGCCGAGCTCGACGCCGTCCGCGCCGTCCGTCCGCGGCTGCGCGAGCTGCTCGTCGCCGAGCGGGACCAGGCCGTGCCGCTGCTCAACGGCATCCTCGAGGAGGTCTCGCTGCGCCCCCAGCTGGTGCGCCACGACGACTACGACTGGCACCTCCATGCGGTCGACTACGACGACCCGCTGGCCGAGCGGGTGCTGGTCGAGACCGTGATGGCGATGATCGACGTGGTCCGGGTCGACGAGACCTCACGCCTCTCGGTGTGCGCCGACGACGGCTGCCGGGGCGTCGTGCTCGACCTGTCGCGCAACCGGTCGCGGCGCTACTGCTCCACCGCGTGCGGCAACCGCAACGCGGTCGCGGCCTACCGCGCGCGGCGGTCCGGCTAGCCGACGAAGCGGCGCAGCACCTCGACGAAGACCGCGGGCTGCTCGGAGTGGACCCAGTGGCCGGCGCCCTTGACCGCCACCCGGCGGTTGGCCGGGAACCAGCGGTCCATCGCCGCGGCGTAGTCGCCCTGCACGTAGCGGGACTCGGCGCCCGAGAGCCACAGCACCGGTCCGGCGTAGGGAGCGGTGTCGCCCAGCCGGTCCTCGGGCCACTCGGCCAGCTGGTCGAGGTCGCGGCGCAGCACCTCGAGGTTGGGCTGCCAGGACCAGTGGCCCTCGGTGTGCCGCAGGTTCTGGAGCAGGAAGGAGCGCACCGTGTCGGACGGTACGGCGTCGCGCAGCCGCTCGTCGGCATCGCCGCGGCGCTCGAGGGCGTCGAGGTCGAGCCCGAGCATGGCGTCGAGGTAGCCGCGGAACTCCTCGCTGTGGTCGTAGGTCACCGGGGACACGTCGACCACGACCAGCCGCTCGACCAGCTCGGGGTGGCGCAGCGCGACCAGCATCGCGATCTTGCCGCCCATCGAGTGTCCGACGAGGGCCACCGGGTCCTCGGCGGAGAGCAGCCCCGCCACCCGGTCGGCGGCGGCCAGGTAGTCGAAGCCGTCGGTCCAGACCGAGCGGCCGTGGTCGGGCATGTCGACCAGCAGCGCGCGGTGCCCCACGGATCCGCCGGTCAGCTGCTTGGCGATCTGGGTCCAGTTGCGGCCCTGCCCGAACAGCCCGTGGCAGAAGACGACCAGCGACCCCTCCTCGCCGTACGACGTCGTGTGGAGGTCGTCGGGGCGGGGCTCGGGCACCAGGCGAGGCTAGCGGCTCAGCCGGACGCCGCCAGGGTGCCCTCGGCGGTCTGGTGCACGAGGCCGTCGCTGTGGGCCAGCGCCAGCGCCTTGTCGAAGCGGGCCGGCTCCCAGAACTCCCCGCCCACGACCTCGCGCAGCTGGTCGACCGGCAGCGGCCCGCGCGACTCCAGGGCGCGCACGATCTGGCCCATCTCGTGGAAGACCTGGCGGTCGCGGGGTCCCTCGGTGGACGCCTTCGGTGGTGGCATCGGCATGGTGCTCGTCCTCAATCCGTACGTCGTCGGGTCGGTCAGCCGGCGGGCTGGGGCTGGCGGTCGTCGCGTCCCGGGCCGGCGGCCGGTCCGGAGTCGTCCTCGGCCGTGAGCGGCGTGGCGATGCTCTCCAGCGACTGCCCCTCGGCCTTGACGCCGAGGAAGGCGGCCACGATCCCGCCGGCGACCATCAGGGCCGCGCCGATGTAGTAGCCCAGGGCGATCGCCTCGATGCCCTGGCCACCGTCGACGGCGAGCTGGATCAGCTTGCCGAAGAGCAGCGGGCCGGCGATGCCGCCGACGGCGGTGCCGACGGCGTAGAAGAACGCGATGCACAGCGCCCGGGTCTCCATCGGGAACACCTCGCTCGCCGTGAGGTAGGCGGCACTGGCGCCGGCCGAGGCGAAGAAGAAGATCACGCAGCCCATCAGCGTCAGGGTCACGGCGTTGTAGGACTGCAGCGTGATGCCGGTGATGCCCAGCAGCACGCCGGAGATGACGTAGGTGCCGGTCAGCATCCTGACCCGCCCGATCGAGTCGAAGAGCGGTCCGAGCACCAGGGCCCCGACAAAGTTGCTGACCGCGAAGACGGCGATGTAGTAGCCGACCTGGGTCACCCCCATGAACTCGCCCAGCGTGTCGCCGTAGGTGAAGAAGAAGGCGTTGTAGAGGAAGGCCTGGCCGATGAACAGCGAGAGGCACAGCGTCGTGCGCTTGGGGTACATCGTGAACACGGTGCGGGCGATCAGCCCCAGCCCGATGGTCTTGCGCTGCCGGATCGTGATCGTCTCCGACACCGACTGCAGCTGGGTGCCGGAGTCCTTGGTCACCCGGCCCTCGATGTCCTGGACGATCCGCTCGCCCTCCTCCTCGCGCCCGTGGATGAACAGCCACCGCGGGCTCTCCGGGACCTGACGTCGCACGATCAGGATGCCGACCGCCAGGATCGCGCCGAGGCCGAAGGCCGCACGCCAGCCCCACTCCTGGTTGACCAGGGTCGGGTCGAGCAGCGGGATGGTCAGCAGCGCACCACCGGCGGCGCCGACCCAGAACGAGCCGTTGATGGTCACGTCGACCCGGCCCCGGTACTTCTTGGGGATCAGCTCGTCGATCGCGGAGTTGATCGCGGCGTACTCGCCACCGATGCCGGCTCCCGTCACGAAGCGGCAGGCGAAGTACCACGCCGGGTTCATCGAGAACGCCGTGAGCACGGTGGCGACGGTGTAGACGAGGAGCGTGATCAGGAACAGCTTCTTCCGGCCGAACCGGTCGGTGAGCTGCCCGAAGAACAGGGCGCCGAGACACGCGCCGGCGACGTAGACCGCGCCGGCGAGGCCGACGTCGAAGCTGTCGAGGCCCAGACCGGTCTTCGGGTCGGCCAGCGCGTCGGACATCGAGCCGACGATGGTCACCTCGAGCCCGTCCAGGATCCACACGGTGCCGAGTCCCACCACGACCAGCCAGTGGAAGCGGCTCCACGGCAACCGGTCCATGCGGGCCGGGATGTCGGTCGTGATCCGACCGGTTTCGACGCCTGACGCCACGGGATCCTCCTCCTCGACCCGGATCGCTCGACGGATCTCGTCGGCCGGGGCCGGGCAACCCTTGGACGCTAGGTCCGGCCTCCCGCCCGAGGGACCACCCTTGGGGGTGAACGTGTCGGCCGCCCTCCCCCGACCGCGACAGGGCTCAGGACGAGCACCAGCGGCGGGTCCCGTGTCGGGAGAGCGCGACGTCGCGCCGCACCACCGCGACCTGCTCCGACCAGTCGCGGCAGGCGGTCCGGAAGGGGTGCTTGCGGTACTCGACGGCCAGCACGTGGTCGTAGTGGGCGGTGTAGTCGCCGCACTCGTCGTACTGCGCGCACTGCTCGGCGATCGCGAAGTCGTAGCCGACGGCCCTGCCGTCCCACTGGGCGCGGTTCTTCTGGGCTGCGGCCAGGCCGGCGTCGTGGGCGCGGTCGACCAGCCGCTCGGCGTAGCGGCGGGCGTCGGCGGCGTCGAGCAGCCCGTGGCTGCGCGTGAAGGAGTCGAGGTTGTCGAACTCGACCGCGAGGAAGCCGTCGTCGGCGCACCCGTCGGTCCAGCCGCCGACGATCCGCGCCAGGGCACGCCGCTTGGCGGCGGTGCGGAGGTCGAGCAGCCACTCGCCCCAGGCCCCGTCGACGACCGGCCGGCCGTGGCGCTTGAGCACCAGCCGCCAGTGGTCGCGCCAGAACCGCTTCTCGTCAGGCTGGGTCTGGAGGCCGTTGACGTAGCAGACGTCGTAGACGTCGCCGCCGAGCGGTGCGGCCCGCCGGTCGCGTACGACGACACCGACCCGGTCGGGCACCGGACGGTTGCCGCCCAGCTGGTAGTCCCAGTCGGTGCCGGTCGGCGGCAGCTCCGGACCGGTCGTGCCGGCGTACGCCGCGGTCGGCCCGGCGACCAGCACGGCCAGCAGCAGCACCACGACCCGGGTCCACGTCCTCATGCCGACCGATTCTGCCCTGCCGGTGGCCGACCCGTCCCCCGGAGCGCGTAACCCGCCGGGCGGCTCGCGCGTTGAGCGGCCAACTCCTCAGCAGGCACCCCGAAGGGACTCGCCATGGACCACCTCCGCACGCGACTGACCGCGCTCACCTGCGCGACTCTCGCCGCGATCGCCACCACCACGACGGCCACGCCCGGGGCGGCCACCGCCGCCACCACGGTGACCGACCGGCCCGGGCTGCAGCTCCTGCTGGGCGACTCCGCTCCCCGCGGGCTCGGCATCGCGACCTTCGACAGCGTTCCCACGACCTCCCAGGTCGATGCCCTGGTGGCCCACGGCCTGGTCGTGCAGCCGATGAAGGCGCTCCCGCTCGCCATCGTGGGCGGCACCGACGCCGCGATGCGGGGCGCGGTCGCCGACGGAGTCGCGCTCGACGTCTACCCGGACGAGCGGCTCGCCTACGACGACACCGCCTCCAGCGACGTGATGTCCTCCTCCCCCGCAGCGGCCCGGCGGCTGCGCGACCGCGGCTTCACCGGCAAGGGCGTCACCGTCGGCGTCGTCGACTCCGGCTGCGACGGCACCCACCCCGACCTCGCCGAGCGGATCACCCACAACGTCACCCTGGTCAGCGGTGAGTACGCGAACCAGCCGCCCAGCGAGAGCAACACCCTCGTCGTCCCGACCGCGGAGCCGGTCTACGCCAACTCCGACAACGGCAGTGGGCACGGCACGCACGTCGCCGGCATCGTCGCCGCCGACGGCACCAGCGGACCGGCCCACCTCGGCGTCGCGCCCGACGCCCACCTGGCCTGCTTCGGCATCGGCGCCGTGATCACGACGACGGCCGTCGTGACGGCGTACGACTACATGATGCGGCAGCCGGACCTGCTCGGCATCGACGTCATCAACAACTCGTGGGGCAACAGCTTCCGGCAGTACGACCCGCAGGACCCGGTCAACGTCGCGACCCGGGCCGTGACCCGCCAGGGCGCCGTCGTCGTCTTCTCGGCCGGCAACTCCGGTTCCGAGAACGGCGAGTCGAGCGTCAGCCCGTTCAACCAGGCCCCGTGGGTGATCTCGGTCGCCGCCAGCGACCTCGACCGCAAGCGAGGCTCCTTCTCCTCCAACGGCCAGCGTTTCGACAACGCCCGCGCGGTCGCGATCGGCCAGAACGGCCACACCGTGTTCACCGGCGACCGGCTCGGCGTCACGATGCCCGACGTGTCGGCGCCCGGCGTCGACATCTCCTCCAGCTGCGACAGCGCCGGCACGGTGATCGGGCCCTGCCCGGCCCACGGCCAGGCCGAGGCGTCCGGTACGTCGATGTCCTCCCCGCACGTGGCGGGCGCGGCCGCCGTGCTCGTCGGCGCCAACCCCCGGTTGACGCCGCAGCAGGTGCAGGACGCCCTCGAGGCGACGGCCACGCCGATGACCGAGCAGGGCAAGCGGCTCGGGTCCTGGCAGGTCGGCTACGGCCACGTCAACCTCGACCGCGCCGTCGCGCTGGTCCGGGGCGCCGACTGGCGCGACGACCTGCGTGCGGCCAAGGCCGCCGCCGACCGGCGGCTGTTGGCCGAGGACGGTTGGCGGGTCACCCGCTCCGACCTGTGGCAGGAGGACGCCCCGCCGGTCTCGGTCGGGACGTCGTACGACGTCACCCGCCGCGTCGACGTCGCCCGCGGCACCGACGCCCTCAAGGTCACCCTCGTCTACCCGACCCCCGGCACCGCCGCCAACCTGGCCCAGTACACCGCCACGGTGCGCGACGCCCGCGGCACGGTCGTCGGCACCACGACCACCTCGGTGGGCTACGCGCTCGGCGTCGCCTCGGCGACGGTCGAGGACCTCGCACCGGGTCACTACACGATCGAGGTGACCGGCGACTACTCCGTCTCCGACCCCGACACCGTCGACTCCGACTCCGTCAACGGCCGCGTCGTCTTCCTCCAGGCGGCCCAGCTGCGCCACTGACCGGCGTCGGTCCGAGCCTTCAGAAGTCGAAGCCGTCGAACATGTCGCCGATGCCCTCGCCGATGTCGCCGAGACCGTCGCCGATCCCCTCGGCCAGGCCGCCGAGGGCGTCGAAGCCGCCGCTGAAGAGCATGCCCATGAACATCCACTCCATCGGACCGAAGGCGCCGAAGTAGCCCATCGCGTAGGGCTGGTAGGCGCGGCCGCCCTGCCAGTAGGGCACGCGCTGCGACCCGACCATGACCTGGCGGACGTCGGGCTCGGCCCCGGCGCGGACCCGCTCGGCGTCCAGCGCGCAGGCGGGTACGTCGCGCTGGGTACCGCCCGGCGGGGTGTAGGCGACGTCGGCGACCGACAGCCCGTGGCGCGGGTCGAAGAAGCAGGGCGGGCGCCGGGTCGGCAGCGGCTCGCCGGCCACCCGCGCCCGCACGCACGCGATCGCGTAGCGGCCGTCCTCGAGGATCTCGGTGACGTGCTTGACGTGCTCGGGTTCGGTGATCCGGTCACCGGCCGTCTTGGCGGCCTCGTAGGCGTCGAGCGCGCGCTGGTAGTCGGCGTTCATGCCGGCGTCGAGGTCGCGGCCGGCCAGGTCGAGGTCGAGCTCCTGGAGCTGCTCCCCGAGCGCGGTGATGTCCTCGAAGGCCAGCTTGCGCACCGGCTCGAGCTCGGCGTCCTTGCGGGCGAGCTCCTTGGCCCGGCTGCTGCGGCCGGTGTAGGTGATCACGGCGGCGATCACGGCGAGGATGACCAGAAGACCCAGGAAACCCATGCGCCGAGGGTACGCGGCGGCCCCACGCGTCCGGACGGCACGAACGGACCGGCTGGGCCCTCCCCCGATAGGTCCAGCCGGTCCGTTCAGTGCTCCTAGCCTCGCGGAGCAGGCGGGCCCCCCGCATCGGTAGCCCTACGTATTTGCGTCGCGTCCGCTGTTCGGTTCACGCCTGCCGTACATTTCGGGGGGTGCTGAAGCCGTGTCTCGGGCGGGAGGAGGTCCTCCGCCACCTCATCTCCGCGCTCTCGCGGTCACGGTGGGTGACGGTCGCCGGACCACCCGGCTGCGGCAAGTCCCTGCTCGTGGGTCACGCGGTGGCCGAGGCCACCCGAGCGGTGTGGGTGGACGCCAGGGAGCTACGGTCCGCCGAGGACCTGGCCCGCGCCGCGTTCGACGCGCTGCGCGCCGAGACGGTGCCCGGTGACGAGGTCGAGCCGGCGCTGGCCCGGGGGCTCGACGAGCCCGGGACCGTGCTCGTCCTCGACGGGGTCGACCTCGACGTACCCGAGGTCGCGCCGCTGGTGCAGCGGCTGGTCGAGTCGACCACCGAGGCGCGGGTCGTCGCCACGTCGGTCACCATCGCGGGCCAGCCCGACGAGCGGGTGGTGCGGGTGGCCCCGCTGCCGTTGCCGCGGTCCACCGGTACGCCGACGGGGCCGGTGGTCGAGCTGTTCCTGGCCCGCCTCGAGGAGGCCGGGGGCCGCCCCGTCGACCTCGAGCGCCAGGGGCCCGACGTCCACCGGCTGCTGCACGCCACCGGCGGACTGCCGCTGCTGGTCGAGCAGTCGGCCGTGCAGGCCGCTCTGCTCGGGCTCGCCAACGCCACCCCGAGCAGCTCGCTCGCGCAGGCGGTCCGGGCCTCCTACGAGCTCCTCGACGACGACCAGCAGCGCTGCTTCCGCCGGCTGGCGGTCCTCCCCTGCCCGGTGGGGGTGGGCGTGGTCGCCGCCGTGGCCGGCGTACGTCGCGGACAGGCCGGCGAGCTCGTGACCGCGCTGGCCCGGCGCAGCCTGGTCGAGGTGCGCGGCGACGGCCGGGTCGACCTGCTCTCGCCCGTCCGGGGAGCCGTGCTCGAGCTCGCCGACCAGGCCGACCACGCCGCCGGCGCCGCCGGGCTGCTCGACTGGGCCGACCAGGTCGCGCCCGACCACGACAACTACGGTGCCGCCGACGAGCCCTGGCTGGTCGACCTCCCGGCCATGCGGCACGCGGTGGCGACGGCGTGCGCGTCCCCGAGGACCCG
Source organism: uncultured Actinomycetota bacterium (assembly GCA_963740885.1). GTDB lineage: Bacteria > Actinomycetota > Actinomycetes > Propionibacteriales > Nocardioidaceae > Nocardioides. The sequence continues at coordinate 2,613,050 of CAVUFP010000002.1, read as the reverse complement.
CGCTCTCGGCTACGCGCTGGCCAACCGCATCTTCTCCTCGCTCTACACCTCGATGCGCACCCGGGACGCGGTGGAGATCATGGAGATGGTGCTCAACAGCGGTGACGGACCCCCCGCCATCGGCGCCCAGGTCGCCCGCCGCGCCGGCATCGCGGCGTCGGAGTCGCGCGGCACCTACGAAGGGCTGTGGCTGATCGAGCGGGCCGACGAGCACGCCGCCGCCGCCGAGCGACCCGAGGAGCAGCTGGCCAAGAACGCCTCGATCCGCGCCGAGATGCACCTCGACGCCGGCGACCTGCGTGCGGCCGAGCGGGAGGCGCAGCGCGCGGTGGAGCTCGACCCGGGCGGCTCGATCCTGCGCCAGGCCACCCGCACGCTGGCCGACGTCTACGTCACCAGTGGCCGGCTCGTCGAGGGCGGTCGCACGGCGCGGAACGCCGTACCCACGACCGACGTCAACGACGAGCGCTGGATCGCGCTGGCCTCCCGGGTGCTCCTGGCCCGCGTGGCGCTCGAGCAGGGCCGGCCGGCCGAGGCCCGGGCCGCGGCCCAGGCCGTCGTGCTGGAGGCGCGCGAGCTCGCCGAGGACCGGATCAGCCTGCTCGCCGAGACGCTGCTGCGCGACGTGGACCCGGGCTGGTCACCGTCGGAGGTGCAGCGCGAGCTGCTGCCGTGGGCGGTGCGGGTCCCGGTGCTCGCCCAGGACGCGCGTGAACTGCTCGCCGCCGGCGAGGCGCAGCGCGCGGCGGGCCTCGCTGCCGACGTCGTGGCCCTCGCCGACAGTGCCGGCCTGGGCCGGGACGGTGTGGCGGCGCGGCTCATCCTCGGCCGGACGCTGGTCGCCACCGGTGATCTCGACCAAGCGGCCACGACGTTCCTCGGAGCGCTCCACGACGCCGACCAGATGCCGATGCCGCTCCGCGTCGCGGACGCGCTCGACGGCCTGGCCTCGGTCGCGCAGGCGTTCCAGCGACGCGAGGCGCGGACGCTGGCCGCGGCCGCGGCGGCGGTCCGGGCGCCCCGGCGGGCGGCGCCGTGGGGGTTCGCCGCGCGCCATGCCGTCGAGCCCAGCCGCTCCGCACCCGACGGGTGGGTCGTCGACGGCGACCTCACCCCCGCCGCCCACCACGCCGTGACCGAGACGTTCTCGACCTCGACGCCGGGCAGCCCCTCGCCGTTCGACGTCCTGACCTCCGCCGAGCGGCAGGTGGCCGACCGGGTCGCCGACGGCCTCACCAGCCGCAAGATCGCGGGCGAGCTGTTCATCTCCCCGCGCACGGTCGATGCGCACCTGGCCCACATCTACCGCAAGCTCGACATCAGCTCACGCGCCCGGCTGGCCGCGATGGTGGTGGACCAGCGCTGAGGGGGTGCCTGTGGTCAGCGCGCGCTGTAGTCGCGGAACCCGCGGCCGGCCTTGCGGCCGAGGTAGCCGGCGGTGACCAGGTGCTCCAGCAGCGGGGCCGGGTGGAAGCCGGGCTCGCGGAACTCCAGGTAGAGCTCGCGCTGGATGGCCAGCGAGACGTCGTTGCCGACGACGTCGAGCAGCTCGAAGGGGCCCATCGGCAGGGCGCAGCCCTGCTTCATCGCCAGGTCGATGTCGTCGGCCGTGGCGTAGTGGGCCTCGAGCATCTTCACCGCATCGTTGAGGTAGGGGAAGAGCAGCGCGTTGACGATGAAGCCGGACCGGTCGCCGCACGACACCGCCACCTTCCCGACCCGGGCGCACAGCGCGCGCGTGGTCTCGGCGACCTCGTCGCTGGTGGCGACGGTCGAGACGACCTCGACCAGCTTCATGATCGCGGCGGGGTTGAAGAAGTGCATGCCGATCACGTCGTGCGCCCGCGAGGTGACCCGCGCCAGCGAGATGATCGGGAGGCTGGAGGTGGTGGTGGCGAGGATCGCACCCGGCTTGCAGATCTCGTCGAGGTTCTCGAACAGGGCCGTCTTGACCGCGAGGTCCTCCGCGATCGCCTCGACCACGAGGTCGACGTCGGCGAGGTCGTCGAGCGTCACGGTCCCGGTCAGCCGCGCCAGCACGCCGGCCTTGTCGTCCTCGGTCGCCTTGCCGCGCTGGATCTGCTTGTCGAAGCTCCTGGTGATCGCCGCGACGACGCCGTCGACCTTGGCCTGGCTGCGGCCGACGAACACCACGTCGAAGCCGCCCTTGGCGAAGACCTCGGCGATCCCGGTCGCCATGGTCCCGGTGCCGACCACGCCGACGCGTCGTACGTCGCGCCGCACCTGGGCGACGTCGGACTCCGACGGTGTGTGGGGGTCGGCGACCACGACCGGGCTGTCGGGCGCCTCGTAGGTGTAGAAGCCGCGCCCGGACTTGCGGCCGAGCAGCCCGGCGGTGACGTACTGCTTGAGGATCGGCGCCGGCGCGTGCAGTCGGTCGCGGCCCTGCTTGTACATCGTGTCGAGGATCTCGTAGGCGGTGTCGAGGCCGATCAGGTCGAGCAGCGCCAGCGGGCCCATCGGGTAGCCGCAGCCGAACCGCATCGCGGCGTCGATGTCCTCGCGGGAGGCGTACTTGTTCTCGTACATCGACACCGCGTGGTTGAGGTATCCGAAGAGCAACGTGTTGGCGATGAAGCCGGCCTTGTCGCCGCAGGTGACGGGGTTCTTGCCGAGGGAGCGCAACAGCTCCTGCACGTCGGCCAGCACGTCGGGCTCGGTGACGACCGTCCGGATCACCTCGACGAGGTTCTGCACCGGGGCGGGGTTGAAGAAGTGGACGCCGATCACACGACCCGGACGGCTGTGGGCCGTCGAGATCTCGGTGACGCTGAGCGAGGAGGTGTTGGTGGCGAGCACCGCCTCGGGCTTCACGACCTCGTCGAGCGCGGAGAAGATCGCCTTCTTGGTCGGCAGCGACTCCACGACCGCCTCGACGATCAGGTCGGCCTCGGCGAGGTCCTTCAGCTCGGTCGTGAAGCTGATCCGGCCCATCAGCTCGGCCTGCGCCGACGGGTCCATCTTGCCCCGCTTGACCGCCCGGCCGGTCGAGTGCTCGAGGTGCTGGCGGCCCCGCTCGGCACCCTCGTCGTTCTGCTCGCAGCCGATGACGGCGTAGCCGTTGCGCGCGAACACCTCCGCGATGCCGGCCCCCATGGTGCCGAGCCCGATGACGCCGACGGTGGTGAACTCACGTGCCATGGCGGGCATCCTCCCATGCGGTCCGTGCCCCCCGGGTGTGGGTCCGCTCACGGACGGCGCCGGGTAGATTCGCGCCTCGTGAGACTCGTCGTGGCCCGTTGTCAGGTCGACTACGCCGGACGGCTGACCGCCCACCTGCCCATGGCGACGCGGGTGCTGATGGTCAAGGCCGACGGCTCGGTCCTGGTCCACTCCGACGGCGGCTCCTACAAGCCGTTGAACTGGATGTCGCCCCCGTGCACCGTCCGCGAGGGCGTGACCGACGACGGCGTCGTGGAGTGGACCGTCACGGGCAGCGCCGGCTGGAAGAACGGGCCCAACGACACGCTGCGGATCCTCCTGGAGGAGGTGATCCACGACTCGCGCCACGACCTCGGCGTCGATCCCGGCCTGCAGAAGGACGGGGTCGAGAAGCACCTCCAGGAGCTGCTCGCCGAGCACCCCGCCACGCTGGCCGACGGCCTCACGCTCGTACGACGCGAGTACCCGACCGCCATCGGCCCGGTCGACCTGATGTGCCGCGACGCCGTCGGGCTGAGCGTGGCGGTCGAGATCAAGCGTCGGGGCGAGATCGACGGCGTCGAGCAGCTCACCCGCTACCTCGAGCTGCTCAACCGGGAGCCGCTGCTGACCGCGAAGGGCCCGGTGCGCGGCATCTTCGCGGCCCAGGAGATCAAGCCGCAGGCACGGGTGCTGGCCACCGACCGGGGCATCGCCTGCGCGACGGTCGACTACGACGCCCTGCGGGGCCTCGACGACCCGTCGTCCCGGCTCTTCTGATCGCTCTCCGCGGCCGACGTACGGTGGGTCCGTGACCAGCGAACGCCGCTCCACCCGGCGCGCCGTCCGGCTCGAGAACGACACCCGACTCGACGGGATCGAGGTCCAACTCGGCGGGACCGAGGGCCAGCTCGACGGGGCCTGGATCTTCCACGTCGCGACGCTGGCCGACTGGGAGGCCGCGGTGGCGAGCGGCCGCTACACCACCTCGACCTACGGCCTGACCCTGGCGGAGGAGGGGTTCCTGCACGCCAGCCGGGCCGACCAGTGGGAGGGGGTGCTGGCGCGCTACTACGCCCGCGTCACCGAGCCGCTGGTGCTGCTGAGCATCGACACCGACCGGCTCGACGTCCCGGTCGTGGAGGAGCCGGCTCCGGGTGGCACCGAGACCTTCCCGCACGTCTACGGCCCGCTGTCCCCCGACGCGGTCGTGGCGGTCACCCCGCTGGAGCGCCCCTAGCGGAAGGTCAGCACGGATCGGCGAGCGGGATCCGGATGATCACCCGGGTGCCCTGGCCGTGCTGGCTCTCCACGTCGACCTCACCACCGTGGGCGTCGACGATCCCCTTGACGATCGGCAGGCCGAGACCGGCGCCGGGGAGGTGGGCCGCCACCGCGTGGGTGCCCCGGAAGAGCCCCTCGAAGAGCCGGGGGAGCTCGTCGGCGGAGACGCCGATGCCCTGGTCCTCGACCAGCAGCACGCCGTGGCCGCGCTCGCTCCCCACGGTCACGGTCACGGTCCCGCCCTCGGGGGTGAACTTCACGGCGTTGCCGACCAGGTTGCGCAGCACCTGTTGCAGCCGCGGGGCGTCACCCCGCACCCAGACCTGCTCGGTGACGTCGCACCGCAGCTCGAGGCCGGCCTCGAGCGCCGCGGACGCCTGGTGGCGGACCACCTGCTCGGCGACCGGTCCCAGGTCGGTGACGGTTGCCTGCACGGTGAGCGTCGAGGCGCCCAGCGAGGCCAGCGTCAGCAGGTCCTCGACCAGCCGCAGCTCGCGCTCGGCGTTGCGCTCGATGACGGAGATCAGGTGTGCCGCCTGCTCGGAGACGGCCTGCTCACCCATGTCGACCAGCAGCTCGGTGTAGCCGATGATCGAGGTCAGCGGTGTCCGCAGCTCGTGGGAGACGCTCGCGAAGAGCTCGTCGCGCAACCGGGCCGAGGCCTCGCGGAGGGTTCGTCGCTCGCTGTCGTCGCGGATCGAGACGGCGACCACCTCGTGCTCGGCGACGGCCACCCGCGCCAGCCAGGCCTCGACGGGGTGCTCGACCCCTGCTCCGCGCACCGCACTCAGCTCGTGGGTCTCCTCGGGGCCACCGGCGACCAGCAGCTGCGCGGCCGCCTGGTCGAGCCCCGGCACCAGCGTGCCGGCGGGTCGGCCCACGAGCTCGTCGCGCTCCTCACCGAAGAACGCCGCCGCGCGCGCGTTGGCGAACCGCACCACGCCGCCGGCGTCGACGACCACGAGGGCGTCGGGGACGGCATCCACGAGCCCCGCGAACGTCTCGGGGGTGGGATCGGACAGGGTGGGCACTGAGGAATCCTAGGAAAGCCGCTCCCGCTGCACGAGGCTTCGCGGAGATCGTCACCATCACGTGCACCCGGTGTTACCGGGGCGTGGACAGGGAGGCCAGCTGCGTCACATCCGCGGCCACGCCCCAGCTCAGCGTGACTCCCGCGCCGCCGACGCCGTAGCAGTGCACGACCCGTCCCTGACGCTCCAGCCGCACGGAGGGCCGGGTCGGGCGCAGGCCCACCCGGGCCTTCAGCACGCGGGCGCCGGCGAGCTCGGGGACCAGCCGGGTGGCGCGGGCGAGCACCTCCTCGGTGACCCGGTCCGACGGGGTCCGGCTCCAGTCACCCTCCTCGGCCGTCCCCCCGACCACGACGTCGCGCGACCGCGGCACGACGTACGTCGGACCCGCACCGTCGAGCCACCAGCGCTCGATCCCGATCTGCTCGACCACGACCACCTGGCCGCGCACCGGCACCACGGTCGGGTCGTCGGCGAGCCGGCGAGCGCCGAGTCCGGCGCAGTTGACGACCAGGTCGCCGCCGGGCGGCAGCCCGGCCAGCGCGAGCCGGGTCAGCGAGCCCCCGAGCTCGACCAGCCGGCCGGCCAGCCACGCCAGGTACACCGGCATCTCGACGACCGGCGCGGTGAAGCGCCACCCGTCGGCGTACGGCGCGGGCAACCCGGTGGCACGGCGCAGGTCGGGCACCGCCCCGGCCCACCACGGGTCGGGGGTCGGCTCCCGCAGCACCTCCGTGCCCTCGCGCATCGCCACGCCCGAGCCCGGCTCGTCCGCGAGCCCGGCCAGCACCGCGTAGGTCGTCGCCGACCACGCCGCCACCCGGTCGTGGGGGAAGGCGCGGTAGGGGTACCAGAGCGCGGCCGCGACGCTGGACGTCGTCTCCAGCGGCAGGTCGCGGGCGAGCACCGCCACGTCGTGTCCGGCCTCGAGCAGCCGCACGGCGCACGAGAGCCCGACCACCCCGGCGCCCACCACGATCACCCGCACGGGTCGATTCTGCACCGCCCCTCGACGGCCGTTTGCTACTGGCGCGTAACCCGCAGCGGGGAGCCTCGTTGCCCTGACCAGACGAAAGGAACAGGATGTCCCGAGCGATGCGTGTCCTGATGTCCCTCCTCGCGGTGCTCCTGGCGGGCTCGGTGCTCGCCGTGGCCTCCCCCGCGTCGGCCCACGAGGAGCGCGAGGCCTCCTTCCCGGCCGGCGACGGTCACCGGCCGGAGTTCCTCGGCTACGACAACCCCCGCTCCCGGGTCGTCTGCCGGTCCGACAGCGCCGCGCGGATCGCCGCGATGCCGGGCGGCCACCTCAAGGACGTCAACCGAGCGTTGCTCGACCGGTGCCGGTTCGGGTCGATCCAGTCGGCCATCAACAGCGTCGACCAGCGGCGTACGTCGGTCTACGTGCTGCCCGGCGTCTACCGCGAGACCAAGTGGGCCACCCAGCCGCGCAGCGACTACTGCTCCCACCTCGAGACCGAGTCGAAGGACCCGGTCGTCTCCTCCTCCTACATCGGCAGCGTCTCCGAGCCCGGCGAGGAGCCCGCGCCGGACGGCCAGGCGGCCGCGGCGGAGGACGAGAGCGACCCGATCGCGCTCTCCTACGCCGACCAGCGCCGGTGCTCGGGCAACCTGAACCTGATCTCCGTCTTCGGCGACCGCACGCCCCACGACCGGTCCATCGCCTGCAACAGCAGGTTCTGCGGGCTGCAGATCGTCGGCACCGGGGCCGGTCGCGGCGACGTACTGATCGACAACGACTTCGCGAAGCTCAACGCGATCCGGGCCGACCGCGCCGGTGGCATCGTGATCCGCAACCTGACCGCCCAGCAGGCGGAGTTCAACGCGATCTACGTGCTGGAGACCGACGGGTTCCTGCTGGACCGGCTGGTCACGCGCGGCAACGACGAGTACGGGATCCTCGCCTTCGCCAGCGACCACGGCGTCATCGAGCACACCAACAACTACTACAACGGCGACTCGGGCATCTATCCCGGCTCGGCGTCCGACCTCAACGGCGACAACGACTCCTTCACGCCGTCGCGCTACGCGGTCGAGATCCGCCACAACCGCAGTCACCACAACACGCTCGGCTACTCCGGGACGGCCGGCAACTCGGTCTACGCCCATGACAACCGCTTCTACCGCAACGCCACGGGCATCTCGACCGACTCGTTGTTCCCCGGTCACCCCGGACTCCCCCAGGACCACGCCCGCTGGAGCCACAACCGGATCTACAGCAACAACACCAACTACTACACCAGGTACGTCGACCGGGGCGTGTGCGACCGGCCGATGGAGCAGCGGGGCTACCTGCACGGCGCGGTCTGCCCGGTCGTGCCCGTGCCCGTGGGCACCGGAGTGCTGATCGCCGGCGGCAACTTCAACTCCACCGACCACAACTGGATCTACGACAACTGGCGCTACGGCACGATGCAGTTCTGGGTGCCGGCGCCGCTGCGCGACGAGATGGACCCCGACAAGCTCTACGACACCTCCCACCACAACCACACCACGGACAACCACATGGGCCTCACGCCCTCCGGAGCGGTGCGGCTCAACGGCCTCGACCACTGGTGGGACAGCGAGGGCGAGGGCAACTGCTGGTCGGGCAACGACTACTCCAGCCGCGGTCAGACCGACAACTTCGTCGTGCCGCCGCCGAGCTGCGCCGACGGCGGGTCGACGTTCACGCCGGGTGCTCCGGTCAAGGACGCCGGGTTCCTGTCCTGCAGCCAGTACGACCGGTCCGACCCGGCGCTCCGTCACCCGCCGGGCTGCACCTGGTTCGACAGCCCGCGCCGGCCGCGGTCGGACGCCGTGCCGGCCGCTGCCGACGTACGACCCGGCGAGAGCGACGCCCAGGTGGCCGCTCCCGTGGTCACCCTCGCCGGGCTGCTGGTCGGCCTCGGCGTGGCCCGTCGCCGGAGGCCCCGTGCGTAGGGCCGCCCTCATCGTCTCGCTGCTGGTCGTCACGCTCGTGGCCGGTGGCGGGATGGCCGTCGCCCGCAGCTCCCCGGCGCTGCGGGCGACGGGTCCCGGCGAGATCACCGGAGCGCCGAGCAGTGCGCCGTTCACGATCGCCGATCGCACCGTGCGGCAGGTGCGCTACGTCGACCACGGCACGCTGCGCTACACCTTCTCGCTCACCAACGAGGGGCGGCTGCCGGTGACCGTCGTGGGGCTGGGCGACGAGGTGGCCGACCCGCGGCTCTTCGACCTGGCGCAGGTCTCGCGTGCCTCCCTCGCCCCCGGCGAGACCGCACCGGTGACCGTCACGCTCACGATGAACGGCTGCGAGAGCCTCTCGTCGCGCTCGGGGTCGTTCCTCGACCGGCTCCCGCTGGCCACCTCCACCGCCGGCGTGATCGAGGACGACGTCGTCGTCACGCTGCCCGAGGAGCTCCACACCGGCTCGGCCCGCGAGGCCAGCTGCCCCGAGGCGACGGCGACGTCCCGCCCGCAGGGCTGAGCGGGCGCGACCTGTCGGTCTCCCCGCGCTCGTACGCCGGGCGGGTCAGGCGCCGGCCTCGCGCGGGGCCGTCGGGTCGGCGCCGGCCGTGGACTGCTCGCGGGCGACGTACTCCTCGATGTCCTCGAGGTCGCCCTGGCAGCGGGTGACCACGGCGAGCAGGTCGTTCATGGTGGCGACCTCCTCGACCTGCTCCTTGATGAACCACTGCAGGAACTGCTCGGAGGCGAAGTCGGACTCCTCCCGCGCCACCCGCAGCAGCGCGTTGATCTGGTCGGTGACCCGGCGCTCCTGCGCCAGCGCCAGCCGGACCGGCGCCACCACGTCGGCGAAGGCCGACTCCGGGGCCTCGACGCCGGGGATGACGACGTCCTCGTCGGTGTCGACGAGGTACTGCACCATCATCATCGCGTGGCCGCGCTCCTCGAGCGCCTGGCCGTAGAAGAAGGCCGCCATCCGCGGCATCGTCAGCACGTCGTAGTGGACCGCGCAGGCGAGGTACTGGTTGTGCGCGGCGAGCTCGTTGCCGATCTGCGCGTTGAGCTGGTCGACGAAGCGGGCGGCAGGCACGAGGTCCTCCTGGATCGGTGGGCGGCAGTGGGTGCGAGGGACAGAGCATGGCAGCGCCACGACGCGGCCGCACCGAAGGCTTGGCTTGCCTCAGGCCGCCTGGCCGGACTTCCCCTTGCGCGCCGCCTGCTTGGCCGCCTTGACCGCGGCGGCCTTCTCGGCGGTGACCAGCTTGCGCTTGTGGACGGTGTAGCCCGAGGGCAGCGTGCCCTCCTTGAGCATGCGCAGGGGGCAGCGGTTGCAGCGGTCGCGCGACTCGCAGCACTTCTTCTTCGGCAGCTTGGCGACCTTGGCGACCGCCTTCTTGCCCTTCTTCTTGCCCTTGCCCACCCGCGGCACTGTAGCAGGGATTTAGGTTTGCCTAACCTCGCCTGATCCCGAGCTACGCGGAGTGGCCGTCGTCCCAGGCGGTCACCCGGTGGCTGTCGGCGTCGACCTCCACCACCACCGGCCCCTCGCCGTAGGGATGCGGCCCGACGACCAGGACCGTCTCGCCGCGGTGGAGGTCGGCGAGCTCGTCGAGGTCGACGTCGGCGGCGGCGTGGACGGCGACGGGACGCAGCCTGGCCACGACGTCGTCCGCCGGCATCGACGGGGCGAGGTGGAGCCGCGCCGGGCACTGCAGGTCGCTCACCCGGCCACGGTAGCCACCGCCCGCCTACCGTGGGGGCCGTGCGACACCCCACCCCCGATCCCGTCGGTCCCGGCCAGGAGTCGGTCTGGGACTACCCCCGCCCGCCCCACGTCGACCCCAGCGACGAGACGGTCGAGGTCCACCTCGGCGGCGCGGTCGTCGCCCGCTCGGCCGCCACGCTGCGGGTGCTCGAGACCAGCCACCCACCGACCTACTACCTGCCGCGCACGGCGTTCGCCGACGGCGTGCTGCGGCCCGCTGCGGGGACGTCGTTCTGCGAGTGGAAGGGCGAGGCGGCCTACTTCGACCTGGTCGCCGGCGACGTGGTCGCCGAGCGGGCCGCCTGGACTTACCCCGACCCCACGCCGGGCTTCACCTCGTTGCTCGACCACCTCGCGGTGATGCCGTCCGCCGTGCAGGCGTACGTCGACGGCGAGCTCGTCGTCGCCCAGCAGGGCGGCTTCTACGGCGGCTGGGTGACCTCCCGCGTGGTCGGCCCGTTCAAGGGCATCCCGGGGTCCTGGGGCTGGTGAGGTGCCCGGTCGGCGTACCTCGTACGCCACGGGCCGGCGCTCAGGGCAGGTCGTGGGCGGCCCGGATCTGGTCGACGATGCCGCCCATGATCCCGGTCAACCCGAAGTCCTTGGACGTGTAGACCGCCGCGACGCCGGCCTCGCGGAGGCGCCGCGCGTCGGAGTCGGGGATGATGCCGCCGACCACGACCGGGACGTCGTCGAGCCCGGCCGCGCGCAGCCCGTCGAGCACGCTCGGGACCAGCTCCATGTGGGAGCCAGAGAGGATCGAGAGACCCACGCAGTGCACGTCCTCGGCCACGGCCGCCGCCACGATCTGCTCCGGCGTCAGCCGGATCCCCTGGTAGATCACCTCGAACCCCGCGTCCCGAGCCCGTACGGCGACCTGCTCGGCGCCGTTGGAGTGCCCGTCGAGCCCAGGCTTGCCCACCAGCAGCCGCAACCGGCCACCGAGGTGCTCGCCGGTCTCGCGCACCCGTGCCCGGATCGCGGTGAGCTCCGAGCCGGCCTCGGCGACCCCCACGGCGCCGGAGACCCCGGTGGGCGCCCGGAACTCCCCGAAGACCTGGCGCAGGACGCCGGCCCACTCCCCCGTCGTCGCGCCGGCCCGGGCCGCGGCCAGGGTGGCCGCCATCAGGTTGGTGTCGGTCTTGGCATCCGTGGCGAGCCGTTCGAGGGCTGCGGCGACCTCGGCCTCGTCGCGCTGGGCCTTCCACTCCTCCACCGACCGGAGCGCGGCGGCCTCGGCCTCCGGGTCGGCGGCCTGGATGGCGGCGTCGAGGTCGGCGGTCAGCGGCGAGGGCTCGGTGGTCTCGTACCTGTTGACGCCGACGATGACCTCCTCGCCCGTCTCGATCCGGGCCCGCCGGGCCGCGTGCGCCGAGACCAGCTCCTGCTTCATGTAGCCCGACTCGACCGCGGCGATCGCCCCGCCCAGCGCTTGCACCCGGTCCATCTCGGCCCGCGCGCCCTCGACCAGCTCGGCGACCTTGGCCTCGATGACGGTGGAGCCCTCGAAGATGTCGTCGTACTCCAGCAGGTCGGACTCGTAGGCCAGCACCTGCTGCAGCCGCAGTGACCACTGCTGGTCCCACGGTCGCGGCAGCCCGAGGGCCTCGTTCCACGCCGGGAGCTGGACCGCCCGCGCCCGCGCGTTCCGCGAGAGCGTGACGCCGAGCATCTCGAGCACGATCCGCTGCACGTTGTTCTCCGGCTGCGCCTCGGTGAGGCCGAGCGAGTTGACCTGCACGCCGTAGCGGAACCGGCGCATCTTCTCGTCGGTGACGCCGTAGCGGTCGCGGGTGATCTCGTCCCACAGCCGAACGAACGCCCGCATCTTGCAGGTCTCCTCCACGAACCGGACCCCGGCGTTGACGAAGAACGAGATCCGTCCGACGACTGTGGCGAAGTCGCCCTCGGAGACCTGCCCCGACGCCTTCACCTGGTCGAGGACGGCGATCGCCGTGCACAGCGCGTAGGCCAGCTCCTGCCGCGGCGTCGCGCCGGCCTCCTGCAGGTGGTAGCTGCAGATGTTGATCGGGTTCCACTTCGGGATCTCGTGGACGGTGTAGGCGATCAGGTCGGCGATCAGCCGCAGCGAGTGCTCCGGCGGGAAGACGTAGGTCCCGCGCGAGAGGTACTCCTTGATGATGTCGTTCTGCGTGGTGCCGGCCAGCTGGTGGGCGACCGCGGTGGGCTCCAGCCCGGGGTTCTGCTCCTCGGCCACCACCTGGTAGAGCGCCAGCAGCCACATCGCCGGTGCGTTGATCGTCATCGAGGTGTTCATCTCCGTCAGCGGGATGTCCTCGAAGAGCCGCCGCATCTCGCCCAGGTGGGGCACCGGGACGCCGACCTTGCCCACCTCGCCGCGGCTCAGCGCGTCGTCGGGGTCGTAGCCGGTCTGGGTCGGCAGGTCGAAGGCGACCGAGAGCCCGGTCTGCCCCTTGGCGAGGTTGGTCCGGTAGAGCGCGTTGGACGCGGACGCCGTGGAGTGCCCGGCGTAGGTGCGCATCACCCAAGGCCGATCCTTCTCGGTCATGGGCCGAGGGTAGGCCCGCCGGCTACGCGCTGGTAACCGTCAGCGGGTGTGGGGTTGTGCACACGCCGGGCGGGTCAGGCCGCCTCGCGGTCGACCTCCACGAAGCGCATCAGCCGGGTCAGCAGCAGCATCCGGATCACCTGCGGGCCGCACCCGCGCAGCCGCACGAGGTGGCCGGTGCGCGAGGCGAAGTGGCTGGCGTAGGCGAGCACCCGCAGGGCGGGTACGTCGACGGAGCGGACGCCGGTCAGGTCGACGACGAGCTCGCGCTCGGCCTCGGCCGCGAGCCGCTCGGTGATGGCCGTGCGGACCGCGTAGGTGCTGCGACCGTCGAAGTCGCCGCACAGCACCAGCGTGGGTCCGTCGTTGCGGATGTCCATCGTTGCCCCGTTTCCCCGGACCGCCGAGCCGGCCCGGCGCTCCCCGCCACCGGAGGTCCTTGTTCCCACTATGACGCGCGTCACCCCCGAATGGTTGCCCCGCGGACGCCGCGAGCTGGCGTGTCGCGGACCCCCGCGACCAGCACCGCCGTACCGACTCCCACGAGCGCCATCCCGGCCACGCCCCACGGCGAGAAGATGTGGTCGACGTGCACCAGCCACGCCCCGACCGGCAGCACGACCAGCACCAGCGCGCGCGGACCCTGCCGTCGGAGGCCGTCGAGCAGCAGCAGCGTGGTCGCCGCGAGCAGGCACCACGAGCCGACTTCGCCGACCGGCGTACCGATCCGGAAGATCCACGACACCGTCTCCGGCCGCGTCGCCCCGTCGGATAGCCGGCTCGTGACGTAGCCGGCGGTGATGCCGCTGATCACGTCGAGCGCGGTGTACGCCGTCGCGTAGCCGTAGGCGCCCATGCGCACCAGCCACGCGACCGGGTCCGACCGGCCCGCCAGCGGCGCGACCAGGGCCAGGCCGACCAGCGGGAACACGAACAGCGCGAGGAGGTGCAGCCGGAACCAGGTGTCGGCCGAGTCCGTGGTCAGCGCGTGCGGGTGGAGCAGTCCGGCCGCGGCCAGCACGAGGGCTGGCAGGGCCGCGAGGAGGGGCGGTGTCGCACGGCGGGTCACGCGCTCGAACCTAGCCGGACCTAGAGTGCGGGCATGGTCAACCTCACCCGCATCTACACCCGCACCGGCGACGGGGGCCGGACCCGGCTCGGTGACTTCTCGGAGACCACCAAGACCGACAGCCGGCTGTGCGCCTACGCCGACGTCGACGAGGCGAACGCCCACCTGGGCGTGGTGCTCGCGACCGGCGGGCTCGACGACGACGTGGCGGGCGTGCTCACCCGGGTGCAGAACGACCTCTTCGACGTCGGCGCCGACCTGTGCACGCCGGTCGTGGACGACCCCGAGCACCCGCCACTGCGCATCGCGCAGGACTACGTCGACCGGCTCGAGGGCTGGTGCGACCACTACAACGCCGACCTGCCCCGGCTGCGCTCCTTCATCCTCAACGGCGGCACGCCGGCCGCGGCCCACCTCCACGTCGCCCGTACTGTCGTACGCCGGGCCGAGCGCTCGGCGTGGGCGGCGTGGGACGACTACGCCGAGGCGATGAACCCGCTGTCGATCACCTACCTCAACCGGCTCTCCGACCTGCTCTTCATCCTCGCCCGCCACGCCAACCGCGAGCTGGGCGACCCGCTCTGGGTCCCCGGCGGCGAGCGCGGCGACTGAGGGCCGCAGGGTCAGCGGGGCCAGACGAACGCCGCGATGCCGACCAGCACCAGGAGCAGCGCGCCCTTGCCGATCATCCGGACGCCGGCGACGACCCGGAAGCTGGCCACCATCCGGTCCTCGGGGTCCTCGCTGGAGCGGCCCTCGCGACGACCGCGGACCAGCTGCCGTACCCCGACCGCCCAGACGGCGAGGCCGAGCACCACCCCGATCGCGATCACGACGTCCCGACCCATGGCCCCATGGTGGCCGACCGGACGGGTCAGCGCCGGGCGGGCTCCCGAGCGGCGGGGATGAGCACCGTGCTGGGCAGCAGCAGCGCCGCGACGACCAGGAGCGAGGGCAGGGTCCCGACCCGGTCGCCGACGAGGCCCAGCGACGGCGGACCGACCAGGAAGGCCACGTAGCCCACCGTGGAGACGACGCTCACGCGGGCGGCGGAGCGCGCCGGGTCGTCGGCGGCGGCGCTCATGCCGACGGGGAAGCCGAGGGAGGCGCCGAGCCCCCACAGCAGGACCCCGGCGCCGACCAGCACCGGGTGGCCGCCGAGCACGAGCAGCAACAGGCCGACCAGGGCCGCGGCCGCGGTCGCCCGCAGCACCGCCACCCGGCCCCACCGGTCCAGCAGGCTGGTCCCGACCATCCGCCCGGCCGTCATCGCCGTCACGAACGCCGCGAAGCCCAGCACCCCCACCCAGTGCGGGGCGTCGTAGCCGTCGATCAGGGCCAGCGCGAGCCAGTCGTTGGCGGCGCCCTCGGTGAGGGCGAACGCCAGCACCATCAGCCCGATCGCGACGGTGCGCGGCTCTCGCCAGGCGCTGCTGACCGACGCGCTGTGGGCGTCGGGCTCGGCGGGCAGGAAGGCCCGGGTCGCCACGAGCACCCCGAGCGCCGCCCCGCCGGCGAGCAGCATGTGGGCCAGCATCGAGACCTCGAGCGCCGTGAGGACCACGGCCAGGCCCGCACCCGCGACGGTCCCCAGGCTGAACGCCGCGTGGAACCGCGGCATGATCGCGCGCGAGAGCCGCCGCTCGACCTCGGCGCCCTCGACGTTCATCGCGACGTCCCAGACGCCCACCCCGACGCCGTGGAGCAGCAGCCCCGCGATGGTGAGCGGCACCGAGTGAACGACGGTGGCGCCGAGCGCGACCACGGGGATCCCGACCGCGCTCGACGCGCCGCCGGCCCGGACCACCGCCGCCGCGCTCGTCCGCCGGATCAGCGTGCCGCCGACCGGCAGCGACAGCACCGAGCCGGCCATGCCGACCAGCAGCACCAGCCCGAGCGAGCCGTTGGTCAGCCCGAGCCCGGCGCGCACGTCGGGCACCCGGGAGAACAGCGAGGCGAAGCAGAAGCCGTTGAGGATGAAGACCGCGGAGACCGCGTTCCGGGCCCGCACCGCCGGGACCGGAGCACTCACACCGTCGTCGTCGTCCCGGGAGGAGCCGCCTCGAGCCAGGACTGCAGCCCGGTGAGCGAGCTGGCCGACATCGCGAGCTCGAGCTCGCCCGCCGGGGTGTGGCACTGCACGACGACGTGGTCCGGGTAGAGCGACACCCGCTCGGCCCCGGCCGGCTCGCGCCGACCGGAGTAGCTCATCCCGTCGCGCAGCCAGACCCGCTTGGGCCGCGGCGAGAGGGAGAAGATGCGGAACCACTCCAGGGAGTCGTTGGAGTAGCGGCCGAGCCCGAGCAGCCAGCCGCGCCCGGCCCTCCCGGGACGGACGCGGCAGCTGAGCTCGAAGGTGCCGCCGTGGCGTGAGAGCAGCCGCCGGCGCAGGACCAGGCTCAGGCCGTAGAGCAGCACGAGGCCGAGGAAACCACCCGCTGAGTCAAGCAGCAGCTGCCACAGCGGCATGCGCCCCTCCTTGCCGACCCCGTGGGGTCAGGCGTTGTCTCCCTGCGCGGCCACGCGCTCGTCGAGCAGCCGCTTGGCCTCGTCGTAGTTGCTCTCGAAGGAGATCTCGGCGTGCTCGCACAACAGCCGGACCTCGTTGCCTGCCACCGAGAGGAAGCCGCCGTCGACGGCGGCCACCCAGTGGCCGTCGTCCACGGTACGCACGTCGACCTGGCCGGAGTCGAGCACCGACATGATCGGCGTGTGGTTGGCCATGATGCCGATGTCACCCTCGACGGTGCGGGCGTTGACCTGCGTGGCCTCGCCCGACCACACCTCGCGGTCGGCGGCCACCAGCGCCACCTTCATCGTGTTGGCCATCAGCGCCCCTCGCTCTGCTCGCCCATCAGAGGCTCTTCTGGATCTCGGACCACTTCTGCTCGACGTCGTCGAGACCGCCGCACATGAAGAAGGCCTGCTCGGCCACGTGGTCGTACTCGCCGTCCGCGATCTTGTTGAAGGCCTCGATCGTGTCGGACACCGGGACGGTGGAACCCTCGAGGCCGGTGAACTGCTTGGCGACGTAGGTGTTCTGCGAGAGGAACCGCTGGATCCGGCGGGCCCGGGAGACGATGACCTTGTCCTCCTCGGACAGCTCGTCGACACCGAGGATCGCGATGATGTCCTGGAGCTCCTTGTTGCGCTGGAGGATCTGCTTGATCCGGATCGCGCAGTCGTAGTGCTCCTGCCCGATGTACTGGGCATCGAGGATCCGCGAGGTCGACGTCAGCGGGTCCACTGCGGGGTAGATGCCGAGGGAGGCGATCTCACGGGAGAGCTCGGTGGTGGCGTCGAGGTGCGCGAACGTCGTCGCGGGGGCCGGGTCGGTGTAGTCGTCGGCCGGCACGTAGATCGCCTGCATCGAGGTGATCGAGTGGCCACGGGTCGAGGTGATCCGCTCCTGGAGCACGCCCATCTCGTCGGCGAGGGTGGGCTGGTAGCCCACCGCGGACGGCATCCGGCCGAGCAGGGTGGAGACCTCGGAGCCGGCCTGGGTGAAGCGGAAGATGTTGTCGATGAACAGCAGCACGTCCTGCTTCTGGACGTCGCGGAAGTACTCCGCCATCGTCAGCGCGGACAGCGCCACCCGCAGCCGGGTGCCCGGCGGCTCGTCCATCTGACCGAAGACGAGGGCGGTCTGGCCGATGACGCCGGCCTCCTCCATCTCGACGATGAGGTCGTTGCCCTCACGGGTGCGCTCGCCGACCCCGGCGAACACGGACACACCGCCGTGGTCCTTGGCCACGCGGGCGATCATCTCCTGGATCAGCACCGTCTTGCCGACCCCGGCCCCGCCGAACAGGCCGATCTTGCCGCCCTGCACGTAGGGCGTCAGCAGGTCGATGACCTTGACGCCGGTCTCGAACATCTGGGTCTTCGACTCGAGCTGGTCGAACGAGGGCGCCTTGCGGTGGATCCCCCACCGCTCCTTCACCTCGAGCTTCTCGTCGCCCTCGAGGTTGAGGCAGTCGCCGAGGGTGTTGAACACCCGCCCCAGGGTGACGTCGCCGACCGGCACCGAGATCGGCCCGCCGGTGTCGGTCACCTGGGCGCCGCGCACCAGGCCGTCGGTCGGCTGGAGCGAGATGGCGCGCACCATTCCGTCACCGATGTGCTGGGCGACCTCGAGGGAGAGGACCCGGGCGTCGTCGCCCAGGCTCAGCTCGCACTCGAGCTTGTTGTAGATCTCGGGCATCGAGTCGACGGGGAACTCCACGTCGACGACGGGGCCGATGACGCGGGCGATGCGGCCGACCGAGGTCGGGCCCGACTCGGACGTGGTCTCTTCAGCAGTGGCAGTCATCGTTCTCTCTCACTCCGTTGGCGCGGGTCAGTCGTTGGCGGCGTTGGCGTCGGCCAGCGCGTTGACGCCACCGACGATCTCGCTGATTTCCTGGGTGATGCCAGCCTGGCGAGCCTGGTTGGCGATCCGGGTGTACTTCTTGATGAGCTCCTCGGCGTTGTCCGTCGCCGACTTCATGGCCCGCTGCCGGGCGGCGAGCTCGGAGGCGGCCGCCTGGAGGAAGGCGAAGAAGATCCGGCTCTGGACGTAGCGCGGCAGCAACGACTGCAGCACGACCTCGGCCGACGGCTCGAACTCGTAGAGCGGCAGCACCTCGTCCGGGGACGGCGCGTCCGCCCGCTCGTCCGCCTCGACGACCTCGAGCGGCAGCAGCCGCACCGCGGTGGGCTCCTGGACCAGCATCGACTTGAAGCGCGTGTAGACCACGTGCACCTCGTCGACGGAGGCGTCCTCGCCCTCCTCGGCCATGAAGGCCTCGATCAGGGCGTTGCCGACCTCGGCCGCGGCGTCGTAGGACGGCTGGTCGGAGAAGCCGGTCCACGACTGCGCGACGTCCCGGTTGCGGAAGCGGTAGTAGGCCTCGCCCTTGCGCCCGGTCAGGTAGGTGCGGACCTCCTTGCCCTCGTCCTTGAGGGTCGTGAGCAGCCGCTCGGCCTCCTTGAGGACGCTGGAGGAGTAGGCGCCCGCGAGACCCCGGTCGCTGGTGACGACCAGGATGGCGGCCCGCTTGGGGTCCTCGGGCTCCGTGGTCATGGGGTGGTCGACGTTGGAGTACGTCGCCAGCGCGGAGACCGCCCGGGTCAGCTCGCGGGCGTAGGGAGCAGCCGCCTGGGCCCGCTGCTGCGCCTTCCTGATGCGGGACGCAGCGATGAGCTCCATGGCGCGCGTGATCTTCTTGGTCGACTCGACCGACCTGATCCTTGCGCGGTACTCACGCAGCGATACGGCCATGAGCTACCTCAACCTCGCTTCTGCTTGACGATCTGCTCCTGGTCCTCGTCCTCCAGCGCCTCGGCCTCGGGCTCGTGGCCGACCTTGATCGACCCGCCCTCCGAGGTCTCGAACTGGTCGAGGAAGGAGTCGTAGGCCGACCCGAGCGAGCTGTCGGTGTCGTCCTCGAACTTCGTCGACTCACGGATCGAGGAGAGGATCCCCTCGTGCGAGCGGCGCACGTAGTCGATGAACTCGTTCTCGAAGCGGAGCACGTCATCGGTCGGGACCTGGTCGAGGCGACCGGTGGTGCCGACCCACAGCGAGACGACCATCTCCTCCAGCGGGTACGGCGAGTAGGCCGGCTGCTTGAGGAGCGCCATCAGCCGCTGCCCGCGGTCGAGCTGCTGGCGCGAAGCCGCGTCGAGGTCGGAGGCGAACATCGCGAACGCCTCCATGGCGCGGAACTGCGCGAGGTCGACCTTGAGCGAGCCGGTGACGGCCTTCATGGCCTTGGTCATGGCGGCACCGCCCACGCGGGAGACCGACACACCCACGTCGATCGCCGGGCGCTGGTTGGCTGCGAACAGGTCGGACTGCAGGAAGATCTGGCCGTCGGTGATCGAGATGACGTTGGTCGGGATGAACGCCGACACGTCGTTGGCCTTGGTCTCGATGATCGGCAGCCCGGTCATCGAGCCGGCGCCCAGGTCGTCGTTGAGCTTGGCGCAGCGCTCGAGCAGCCGGCTGTGCAGGTAGAACACGTCGCCGGGGAAGGCCTCGCGGCCCGGCGGGCGACGCAGCAGCAGCGACACGGCGCGGTAGGCGTCGGCCTGCTTGGTCAGGTCGTCGAAGACGATCAGGACGTGCTTGCCGTCGTACATCCAGTGCTGGCCGATGGCCGAGCCGGTGTAGGGCGCGAGGTACTTGAAGCCCGCCGAGTCGGACGCCGGGGAGGCCACGATGGTCGTGTACTCCAGCGCACCGGCCTCCTCGAGCGCACCGCGCACGGCCGCGATCGTGGAGCCCTTCTGGCCGATCGCGACGTAGATGCAGCGCACCTGCTTCTCCGGGTCACCGGAGTCCCAGTTCTGCTTCTGGTTGATGATCGTGTCGATCGCGATCGTGGTCTTGCCGGTCGAGCGGTCACCGATGATCAGCTGGCGCTGGCCGCGGCCGATCGGGGTCAGGGCGTCGATCGCCTTGATGCCGGTCGCCAGCGGTTCGTGCACGGACTTGCGCGCCATCACGCCGGGTGCCTGCAGCTCCAGCGCGCGCCGCTCCGAGGACTCGATGTCGCCGAGGCCGTCGATGGGGGTGCCGAGCGGGTCGATCACGCGGCCCATGAAGCCGTCACCGACGGGCACCGAGAGGATCTCGCCGGTCCGGCGCACCGGCTGCCCCTCCTCGATCTTGTCGAAGTCGCCCAGGATGACGACGCCGATCTCGCGGGTGTCGAGGTTGAGGGCCAGGCCGAGGGTGCCGTCCTCGAACTCGAGCAGCTCGTTGGCCATGGCCGAGGGCAGGCCGCTCACCCGCGCGATGCCGTCACCGGCCTGCGAGACGGTGCCGACCTCCTCCTTGCTCGCTGCCGAGGGCTCGTAGTCCTCGACGTACTTCTGGAGCGCGTCGCGGATCTCCTCCGGACGAATCGAAAGCTCCGTCATCTCAACTGCCTCTTCCCTTGGTCCTGGGGTTCGTCTCTGGGTTGCGTCTGGGGTGTGCTGGCGCGCCGTCAGCCGGCGAGCCGTCGTCGTGCGTCGTCGAGCCGGCCGGACACCGTGCCGTCGATGACGTCGTCACCGATCTCGACCCGGACCCCGCCGATCAGGTCGGGGTCGACCAGCTCGTTGACGTGGATCTCGCGGCCGTACTGCCGCGACAGCGCCTGCCGCAGCCGGTCGCGCTCGCCCTCGGAGAGCGGCTGGGCCACGCGGACCGTGGCCACGCCCTCGCCGGCGGTGTCGGCCACGACCCGTCGGTAGACCTCCAGCGCCGCCGTGAGCGTGCCGTAGGTACCGGCCAGCGCCTGCCGGGTCAGGGCCTCGGTGGCGGGGAGCACCGAGTCGCCCAGCACCGTGCTGGCCAGGGCGGTCCGGTCGGCGACGCTGCGGCCGGGGTTGGCCAGGGCGTCGCGCAGGTCCGGGTTGTCGGCGAGCAGCCGGGCCACCCCGAACAGCTCGTCGGCCAGCCGCTCGGCCTTGGCGCCGGTGGACATCGCGGTCGAGATCTCGCTGAGCCGCTCGAGCACGTCGGCCAGGTCGCGCTGGGAGGTCCAGCGCTGCCCGAACGCCGACTCGACGACCTTCAGCGAGGTGGCGCCGAGCTTGCCCTCGAAGACCTGGCGGGCCAGGCCCTCCTTGGCCTCCGCCGGCAGCGAGGCGTCGGTCGCGATGCGCCGCAGCGCGGCGTCCTCGCGCAGCAGCCGGGCCACGGCGAACAGCTCGCCGCCCGCGGTGGCGGCGGCGGCGAGGGTGCTCGGCTTGCCGAGCCGGTCACGCAGGGTGGCCATCGCCCCGGCCGAGGCACCTCGCAACGTCGACGCTGCCATCAG
Organism: uncultured Actinomycetota bacterium; assembly: GCA_963740885.1. Classification (GTDB taxonomy): domain Bacteria; phylum Actinomycetota; class Actinomycetes; order Propionibacteriales; family Nocardioidaceae; genus Nocardioides. Next base: position 2,591,464 of record CAVUFP010000002.1, on the reverse strand, counting down.
CGGTCCCCGTTCTGCCCGGCCGCCTCGGAGGACTCGAGCGTCTCGAGGTCGGCCAGGAACCGGTCGACGACGCGGTTGCTGCGCTCGTCGTCCTCGAGGCTCTCACCGACGATCCGGCCCGCGAGGGTGGTCGCGAGCGACCCCACCTCGGCGCGGAGCGTGGCCACGGCCTGCTGCCGCTCCGCCGCGATCTGCGCCTGGGCGTGCTCGACGATCCGGCTCGCCTCGGCCTGCGCCTGCTCCCTCATCTCGGCCACGATGGTGGCCCCCTGCTCGCGGGCCTCCTCGCGGATCCGAGCCGCCTCGTGACGCGCGTCCGCCGTCTGGGCCTTGAACTTCTCCTCGGCCTCCTGGGCCTCGCTCTTGGCCTCCTCGAGCTCGCTGAACTGCGTGCGGATCGCGTCCTGCCGGGCCGTCATCGCCTTGTTGATCGGCGGGATGACGTACTTGCCCAGGATGAACGCGATGATCGCGAACGCCGCCAGCTCGACCAGGAACGTGGCGTTCGGGACGAGGAAGTTGCTGCCACCCTCCGCCGCGGCCTGGGCCGTCAGAGGGAGGAGGCTCGTGACGCTTGACATGTCGGGTCCTTTGGTCGGGACGTGCTGGTGGTACGGCTCAGCCGAGGACGAACACGAACAACGCCATGAAGGCGAGGTTGATGAAGAACACGGCCTCACAGAGACCGACCGTCAGGAAGAAGATCGTCTGCAGCCGACCCTGGGCCTCCGGCTGGCGCGCGACACCCTGGATGTAGGACGCACCGGCGAGTCCGTCACCGATACCGGTGCCGACCGCACCGCCGGCCAGGGCGAGGCCGCCGCCGACGAAGGCGCCGGCGAGGGTGACTGCCTCATCGCTTACTGCCATTGATCTGCCTTTCGTTGTGCTTCTCGGTCTCGGCGCCGGGTCGACGCCTGGACTTTCTCTGGTCTTTCTGGGGGTGTTACCTCTTGCTGCACCCTGAGCGGGTCGCTCAGCGTGCGAGTGCGGGGGCCGGCTCCTCGTCGTCCGAGGCGTCGGCGGTCTGCGGCTGCTCGTCGTGGTCGTCTCCGTGGCCGGCGGCGGCCATCCCGAAGTAGAGGATGGTCAGCAGCGCGAAGATGAAGGCCTGGACGCCGCCGATGAACATGTCGAACAGCTTCCAGAGGATGTTGGGCGCCCAGAACAGGTAGATCGGCATCAGGCCGATCAGGGCGATCATGATGCCGCCGGCGAAGATGTTGCCGAAGAGCCGCAGCGCCAGGGTGACCGGCTTGACGAGCTCCTCGATGACGTTCAGCGGCAGCAGCACCGGGAACGGCTCGACGAAATGCTTGAAGTAGCCCTTCACGCCCTTGGTGCGGATCCCGTAGGTCCAGACCCCGAGGATCACCATCAGCGCCAGCGCGTAGGTCAGGTTGGTGTCGGCGGTCGGGGCCGGGAGCAGGTGGCCCGTCTCGTGGTTGTACTCGCTCGGGACCAGCTCGAACCAGTTGGCGATCAGGATGAAGAAGAACAGCGCGACCGCCATCGCGACCACCGTGCGGTTGACCTTGCCGAGGTTGTCCTCGACCTGGCCGGTGACCCAGTTGACCAGCGTCTCCCAGACCAGCTGGAGCTTGGTGGGGACGTGGTCGTCGGTGTCCTTGGTGAGCTGCCTGCGGGCCACGAAGCCCAGCAGCACGACGATCCCCCCGGCGAGCAGGGTGGTCCAGATCGTGTCGAGGTTGAAGGTCCAGCCGTTCCACTCCCCGGTGACGTGCTCCCCGATCTGGATCGGGCTCTCCTCGGAGCCCCCGGCGGCCATCAGGGTCAGCTGGCTGGTCACGGCTTCTTCAACTCCTTGAGCAGGGGCACGCTGGTCATGACGAGGGCGATGAGCCGGAAGATGGCCAGGCCGAGCAGCAGGCCGATGCCGTCGGGCCAGAACACGACCGCGATGGTCACGGCCACGGCGGTGAGCACGACCAGCCGGGCGACGGTGGCCGCGATCATCTCGTTGCGGGTGGGCTCGGCACCGGAGGTGATGATGCGCAGCAGCCAGAACTCGGTGGCCAGGTGGTTGACCAGGCCCAGCCCGATGCCCCCGGCGACGCAGGCGGCGAGGGTCCACTCCCCGAGCTGGCCGGCGACCCAGTAGACGGCCACGGCCAGCCCGAGCGCGACGAAGACCGCCTTGCGCTGGTCCTTGAGCACCCGGCCGATGCTCGCGCGCTCGCCGGGGTTGACCGTGGAGGAGGAGGGGGTCGTCGGTGTCGTCATGCTCATCCCGCCTCAGCTCCGCACGAGGGAGCGGATCCGGACCCAGAAGCCGATACCGGCCACGACGATGCCGAGCCCGACACCCGCGAGGGTGAACGCCGGGCTGGTGCCGAGGCCGTCGTCGAGGAGGAGGCCGAGCGCGGTGCACACCACGACGGACCCCACGAGGAGGCCGCCGAGCCCGATGAGGTCGCGTCCGCGCAAGGCGGCATCGGAGCTCTCATCGGCCATTCACCCGGGTCGCTTTCGGTCGTGGGAAGGTCACCCCGGAAACGGGGGGCGTCGGCCCTGTGGACACTGTGCGCGGCGATGGGACGGCCCCATCGGTCCAGGACCGACGACGGCGCGAAACTACCACAGGAGACAGGGGCCACGAACCGGGGGGCCGGGGCCGCGACCCGGCCTGCGGGGCGGGATCCGCGGGGTGTGCTGGTCATGGTCGGCGCCGTCCTCTCGAGCCCTTCGGAAGGTGCTTGTGAAAATTAGCACAAAGTCTCGCGGCGATCGAACCCGGGGTCCGCGGACCGGAACGCCGGCGCCGGTCACCCCTCCTCGACCGGGTCGCCGCCGTCCCCTCCGACCAGCGGCGGGGTCACGACGGGCACCAGGAAGGTGAGCGTGATCGTGATCGAGGTGGCGGCCATCAGCGCCGACCACATCAGCATCCCGGTGTAGAGGCTGGCCAGCACCGTGCCGAAGCCGATCAGGCCGGCCCACAGCCACATGATCACGACCGCTCGCCGGTGGCTGTGGCCGATCTCGAGCAGCCGGTGGTGGAGGTGCTGCTTGTCGGGCGCGAACGGCGAGCGCCCGGCCCGGGTGCGGCGTACGACGGCGAGGGTGAGGTCGACGAGGGGCACGACGAGGATCGCGACGGGCAGGAGCAACGGCAGGAAGAACGCGATCGGGTTGACGTCGCTGCCCGCTCCACCACGGGTGATCTCGGTGCCCTGGAACTGCGTGGTGATCGTCAGTGCGCTGGCGGACAGCACCAGCCCGAGCAGCATCGAGCCGCTGTCGCCCATGAACAGCCGGGCCGGGTGGAAGTTGTGGGGCATGAAGCCGGCGCAGGCACCTGCCAACGCAGCGCTGAGGAAGGCGCCGGTGGTGGCGAGGGTGACGCTGTTGAGGTTGGCGAGCTGGTAGCTGAAGACGAAGAACGCCGCCGCACCGATGCCGACGACACCGGCCGCGAGCCCGTCGAGGCCGTCGACGAAGTTGACCGCGTTGATCGTGCCGATCACCACGAGGGCGGTCAGCAGTGCGCCCTGCGTGGGATCGAGGGAGTACTGGTAGCCGCTGGGGGTCGGGAAGAAGATGAACTGGATGCCGGAGTAGATCAGGAAGGCGACCGCGATCACCTGGCCGCCGAGCTTGGTGAGCGCGTCGAGCTCGAACAGGTCGTCGAGCACCCCGACGGCGCACACGAGCCCACCGGCGAGCAGCACCGCGCCGGCGTCCTCGAACACGAAGGGGTTCTGGGTGGAGAGGAAGGGCAGCTCGCGCGCGACGGCGTACGCCGCCACGAGCCCGCCGAGCATCGCCAGTCCACCCAGGTAGGGGATCGGCTCGGCGTGGACGTCGCGGTCGCGGACCTCGGCGACGGCGCCGGTGCGCACCGCGATCTCGCGCGCGAAGACCGTCAGCAGGTAGGTGACCGCGGCCGCGACCAGGAAGATCAGGAGGTACTCGCGCACGCGGCGTCAGCCCTCGTCGGTGAGGGTGGCCCCGAGCGGTTCGAGCACGGCATTGAGCGCCTCGAGCCCGAGCGCCCCGCGGCGCAGCACGCGCCCCTGGTCGCCGGTGACGTCGACGATGGTCGAGGCCTCTCCCCCGGTGACCGGGCCGGCGTCGACGATGACCGCGACGTCGTCGCCGAGCATGTCCTCGGCCGCGTCGGCGTCGAGCGCGGCCGGCCGGCCGGTGAGGTTGGCCGAGCTGACGGCCAGCGGGCCGGTGCGCTCGAGCACGGCCAGCGCGATCTCGTGGTCGGGCATCCGCACGGCGACGGTGCCACGGGTGTCGCCGAGGTCCCACTGCAGCGAGCTCTGCTGGCGGCAGACGATGGTCAGCGGTCCGGGCCAGAACACCTCGATCAGGGCGCGCGCGTAGCCGGGCAGCGAGGTGGCCAGCGCGTCGATGGTCGTGGCCGCGCTGACGAGCACCGGCGGGGGCATGTCGCGGCCACGGCCCTTGGCGTCCAGCAGCTCGGCGACCGCGGCGGGGTCGAAGGCGTCGGCCGCGATCCCGTAGACGGTGTCGGTCGGGATCACGACCAGGTCGCCCGACTGGACCGCCTGGGTGGCGGCGGCGACGGCCGCCTCCCGCTCGTCGTCGGAGCCGGTGGTCAGGCGCTGCGCGGTGGTCACGCCCTTATCGTGCCAGCCGGGCGACGACGTGGCGCGGACGCCCGGCCAGGTCCCGGTGGTCGCGGACCTGCTCGTAGCGACCGGTGGCGAGGAAGAGTCCCGGGGCCGAGTCGCCCTGCACGTCGGCGTGCTCGGCGCCGACCCAGCCGCCCGGGCGCAGCAGCACCGCGGCGCGGCGGGCCAGCACCCGCAGCGCGTCGAGCCCGTCGTCGCCGGAGAACAGGGCGAGGTGGGGGTCGTGGTCGCGCGCCTCCGGGGCGACCGACTCCCAGGCCTCGAGCGGGACGTAGGGCGGGTTGCAGGTGACCACGTCGACGGTCCCGGCCAGGTCGTCGAACGCCGACGCCAGGTCGCCGAGGCGCAGCTCGACCCCGGTGCCGGCCAGGTTGCGCTCGGCCCAGCGGTGGGCCTCCGGGTCGAGCTCGACCGCGTGGACGTCGGCGTCGGGCACCTCGTCCTTCACGGCCATGGCGATGGCCCCCGACCCTGTGCCCAGGTCGACGACGATCGCCCCGCGGTCGAGCTCCCTGGCCCGGTCGACCGCCCAGCCGGCCAGCAGCTCGGTCTCGGGCCGCGGCACGAAGACGCCCGGCCCGACGGCCAGCTCGACGTGACGGAACGCCGCCGTCCCGAGCAGGTGCTGGAGCGGCTCGCGCGCCTCCCGGCGTACGAGGAGGGCGTCGAGGGCCTCCTGCTGGCCCGAGGTCACCTCGTCGACCAGCGCCAGCCGGCCGAGGCCGACGCCGAGCACGTGGGCCAGGAGCTCGTCGGCGTCACGCTCGGGCGACCCGACCCCGGCCGCGCGCAGCCGCTCGGCCGCCTCCCGGCGGGCCTCGCGGGCGGCGCTCACGGCTCCAGCGCGGCCAGCCGGGCCTCGAGGTCGGCCTGGACGCAGGAGTCGAGCACCGGGCCGAGGTCGCCGTCGAGGACCTGGTCGAGGTTGTGGGCCTTGTAGCCGGTGCGGTGGTCGGAGATCCGGTTCTCGGGGAAGTTGTAGGTGCGGATCCGCTCCGAGCGGTCCACCGTGCGCACCTGGCTGCGCCGGGCCTCGCCCGCGGCGGCGTCGGCCTCCTCCTGCGCGGCGGCCAGCAACCGGGAGCGCAGGATCCGCATGGCCTGCTCGCGGTTCTGCAGCTGGCTCTTCTCGTTCTGGCAGCTGACGACGATGCCGGTGGGCAGGTGGGTGATCCGGACGGCGGAGTCGGTCGTGTTGACGCTCTGGCCACCCGGGCCGCTGCTGCGGAAGACGTCGATGCGGAGGTCGTTCTCGTCGATGGTGACGTCGACCTGCTCGGCCTCGGGCAGCACCAGGACGCCGGCGGCGCTGGTGTGGACCCGGCCCTGCGACTCGGTGACCGGCACCCGCTGCACGCGGTGGACGCCGCCCTCGAACTTCAGCAGCCCGTACGGCGCCTCACCGGGACCGCTCGGGCCGCGCGACTTCACCGCGACGGTCACCGACTTGTAGCCGCCGAGGTCGGACTCGGTGGCGTCGAGCACCTCGGTCGTCCAGCCCCGTCGCTCGGCGTACCGGGTGTACATGCGCAGCAGGTCGCCGGCGAACAGCGCCGACTCCTCGCCGCCCTCGCCGGACTTCACCTCGAGGATCGCGTCCTTGGAGTCGGCCGGGTCGCGCGGCACGAGCAGGTGCTGCAGACGTTCGGCCGCGACCTCCTGCCTTTCGGCGAGCGAGGCCGCCTCCTCGGCGAACTCGGGCGCGTCGGCCGCCAGCTCGCGCGCGGCGTCGAGGTCCTCGCCCAGCCGACGCCAGTCCTCCCAGGCGCGCACCACGGAGGAGACCTCGGCGTAGCGCTGGTTGAGCCGCTTGGAGAGCGCCTGGTCGGTGTGGGTCGCCGGGTCGGACAGCTGCTGCTCGAGGTCGGCGCGCTCGGCGACGAGCGACTCGACGGCCTCGAACACGGCGCTTCCTCCTGGCGGCTCGGACGGTGGGCCAAATGCAGAGCACCGGCCACCCGAGGGCGGCCGGTGCTCGCTGCGCGGGCTACTTCTTGTTCTGGCCCGCCTGGGCGTAGCGCTTCTCGAACCGGGCGACGCGGCCGCCGGTGTCGAGGATCTTCTGCTTGCCCGTGTAGAACGGGTGGCACTGCGAGCAGACGTCGGCGTGGATGGTGCCGGCCTCGGCAGTGCTGCGCGTGGTGAACGAGTTGCCGCACGTACACGTCACGTGGGTGACCGTGTAGTCGGGGTGGATGTCCTTCTGCATGGTGTCCTCTCTCGTGGTCGCCGGGTCGCCCGCGCGGGAGCGTGAACCGGAACCGGAACGTGGCATGAAGTGTGCCACTGATGTGAACACCCGACGCAATCGTGGGATTCCCGGGGCGCCGCGTCGGAGGTTGAGGTGCGAAGGCCCCCCGGGCCTGAGCCGCGAAACCCCAGCACCGGCGCAGGGCAGCGACTCAGTCGAGGAACCGGTCGGCGAGCAGTCGTGCGACCGCCCAGTCCTGCGCGGCCACGCCGACGGACTTGAACGTGGTGCGGGGGGTGGGCTCGACGCCGTGGGTGAGCGCGGCGCCGAGCTCGACGGTGTCCTCGAGCCGGAGGACGCCGGCTTCGAGGGCGTGGAGCACCTCCCCGGCCTCCTCGAGGACCGCGCCCCGCTCGTCGATCACCACCAGCCCGTCGGCGAGCAGCTCGTCGGGCACCTCCCGCATCGTCGGGCGGTAGGAGCCCACCGCGTTGACGTGGACCCGCTCGGGCAGCTCCTGCAGCGCGAAGAGCGGCTCGGTCGCCGTCGTCGCGCAGCACACCACGTCGGCGGCGGCCAGCGCAGGGGCGAGGTGGGTCGTGGCGGAGACCGCGACGCCCGCCAGCTCCCCCGCCAGTCGCTCGGCCAGCGCCTCGGCCCGGCCGCGGTCGCGGCCGACCAGCGTCACCTCCCGCAGCGGCCGTACGGCGTGCACGGCCCGGACCTGGTCGGCAGCCTGCGCCCCGGTGCCGACCACGGCCAGCCGGTCGGCGTCCGGCGGCGCCAGCAGGTCGGTCGCGACGCCCGACACCGCCCCGGTCCGGATGGCGGTGATCGCGGTGGCGTCGGCCACCAGCTGCCCGGTGCCGGCGACGTCGCCCCAGACGACCGACCCGAGGATGGCCGGGTCGCGGCCCTCGAAGTTCAGACTGAGCAGCTTGAAGGCGGCCGTCCCCGTGGGCCGGTGGTGGCAGGCCATGTCGAGGAGCCGGCCGTCGCACAGCGCGGTACGGGTCGGCATCTCGAAGTGGCCGGCCGCGAGGTCGACGAAGGCCCGGCGGACGGCCGCCACGGCGTCGGCCATCGGGACCGCGTCGCGGACCTGGTCGGCGGAGAGCGTGAGGACGGCCATCAGGAGCTCGCGTCGAAGCCCTTGCGGGTCATCTCGCCCCAGTCGTGGCGGGTGCCGCGCACCGCCTCGACCAGCCCGCCGAGCCGCCAGAAGGCGTTCATCTGGCGGTAGCCGAAGTTCTCCTCGACCGCCGCCCACATCGCCCGCACGAGATCGGGCAGCCCGCGGTAGCGGCGGAACGACAGCTCCTCGGCCAGCAGCGCCACGAGGGTGACGAAGACGGCGAAGAGCACCGACGCGGTCAGCAGCAGCACCACGATCTCGGGGTTGACCAGGCCCTCGAACTGCGGGAACCAGCGGCCGGTGAGCAGCAGCACCATCAGCAGTCCGAACCACAGCAGGCCGACCACCTCGACGATCGGCGCACAGAGCTCGAAGACGAAGAACCAGGGCATGGTGAGGTTGCCGATCACGCCGTAGCGCGGCCGGAACATCATCGTCTTGTGGCGCAGGAAGATCTCGGCCAACCCGCGGTGCCAGCGCCGCCGCTGCTTGCGCAGGACCGCGCGGTCCTCAGGCACCTCGGTCCAGGCCACGGGCTCGGGGACGAAGACGACCTCGCCCTCGCGGTCGTCGTCACCCAGCATCCGGTGGATCCGGACCACCAGCTCGGCGTCCTCGCCGATGCTGTTGACCGACATCCCCTCGACGGCCTGCAGCACGTCCTTGCGGAAGACGCCGAAGGCCCCCGAGATGATGAGCAGTCCGCCGATCCGCGACCAGCCCGAGCGGCCGATCAGGAAAGCGCGGAGGTACTCGACGACGGCGATCCGGGCGAGCCAGCCGCGCGGCATCTGGAGCGCCGTGACCCGGCCATGCTCGACCCGCGAACCGTTGGCCACGCGGACCACGCCTCCAGCGGCCACGACCCGACCGGGGTTGTCGGCGAAGGGGCGGGCCACGTTGAGCAGCGCCTCCGGGTCGAGCAGCGAGTCGGCGTCGACCATGCAGACCAGCTCCTTGCGCGAGTAGTTGATCCCCGCGTTGAGCGCGTCGGCCTTGCCGCCGTTGGACTTGGCGACCAGCGCCAGGTTGTGGGCACCCCGTCGGCTGACGTAGGTCTGCTGCACCACCCCGGACATCGGGATGTGGCCGCTCGGCACCAACGGCACGGGAGCCATGTCGAACTCGTCGATCAGCTTCTCGAGCGTGTCGTCGCTGGACCCGTCGTCGACGACGACCACCTCGAAGTCGGGGTAGCGCAGCGAGATCATCGCCTGCACCGACTGCACGATGGTGGCCGACTCGTTGTAGGCCGGCATCAGCACCGAGACGCCCCGTGAGTTGGGGTCGAGGAACCACTGGTCGTAGCCGGCGTACTCGAGCCGGCGGCGGTAGCTCGCGAGGTCGCCCATCGCCAGTCCGGTGAGGAGCAGGAAGCTGAGGTTGATCAGCACCGAGTAGATGGCGATGCCGATGGTCAGGCCGGAGACCACGGCCTGGAGCAGCGAGCCGGTCATGCCGTGGCCCTCAGCGCCGCCAGGGCGAGTGCTTCGCGGGCCACCGGCGCGGAGCTGGAGTCGAGGATCGCGCGCCCCCGGTCGCCGGCCCGGCGCAGGGCGCCGGCGGCGGCGCGCGCCACCTCGACGTCCTCGTCGCCGAGGCCGACCGACAGCAGCATCAGGCCCGAGGGACCGCCGATCCGGCCGGCGGACTCCATCGCGGCCTGGCGGACCTCGGGGGACGCGCCTCCCAGCTGGCCGGTGACGGCGATGATCGAGCTCGGCGAGCCGATCGCCCCGAGGGCCTGGAGGGCCGCGATCCGCAGCTCGTCGTCGTCCTCGAGCAGGCACACCTCCAGCGAGGAGACCGCGTCGATCCCGCCGACCAGTCCCACCGCCTCGGCGGCCAGGCGCCGCTCGCGGTCGGGGTGCGCGGTCGTGGGGACGCGGAGGTGCTCGACCATCACGACCGCGGCGGGAGCGCCGACCTGGTCGATGGCGGCCAGGAAGTCGTGGCGCAGACGCGGCTCTTCGGTGGCGGTGAGCAGCATCTGCTCGATCACGTCGTGCTCGGGGAAGCTGGCCAGGGCGAGCATCGCCGTACGCCGTGCGGTGAAGTCGCGGTCGTGCAGCCCGGCGAGGACGTCGTCGCGCCGCTCCGGGAGGGCGAGCACGCCGAGCCGGTAGTAGCCCCTGGCCCGCCGCACCGGCGACGGGCTGGTGGTGGAGTTGCGGGCCTGGTCGACCGAGCCCCAGGCCCGGAGCACCTCACGGACCCGCTGCCGGGCCTCACCCCGCAGCTTGGGCACCAGCGCGAAGACGTCGTCCTCGACAGCCTCGCGCTCGGCCGGGGTGACGGCCAGCAGCCGCCGGCTGGCGGCGTCGACCTCGTCCGGCTCACCGGCGCTCAGGGTCAGCACCACTCGCCACAACGGCGTGCGCAGCTCCTGGGTACGGCGTTCGTCGCGGTCGGCGTGGAGCCGGATCACGACGAGGGAGATGACGACAGTGAGGCACCCGAGACCGACGATCACAGCGGCCCAGTAGCCGATGTGACCGATCGTCATCGCGAGCGGGACAACAGCGCCTGCACCCGCGAGGCCAGCTCGCGCGGGCTGAACGGCTTGGTGATGTAGTCGTCGGCACCGGAGTCGAACCCGGTCTCCACGTCGGACTCCTGCGCCCGGGCCGTCAGCAGGATGACCGGCAGGTCGGCGAGGTTGGGCTCGGCGCGGATCGCCCGGATCGCGTCGAGGCCGGAGACCCCCGGCATCATCACGTCGAGGACCGCGAGGTCGGGCTTCTGCGCCATGCACGCGTCGATGGCGGCAGCGCCGTCGCCCACGGCCACGATGTCGTGGCCCATGGTCGAGAGCTTGAACTCGACGAGCTCACGGATGTCGACATCGTCGTCGGCGACAAGGATCCTGGCCACGGTCTCTCCTTCGGGGTGGGCGTCGAACAGACTATCGGCCGGTGGGCCGGTGGGGGCGGAGTTGGGGGATCTGGTGCGGATCGGTCCTCACTCGTTCTCCCGGCCGGGCGTGGTCTTCTGCACCTGCATCAGGAACTCGATGTTGGTGTGGGCCTTCTTGAGCCGCTCCAGGAGCAGCTCGAGGGCCTGCTGGCCGTCGAGTGCCGCCAGCAGCCGGCGGAGCTTCCAGACGATCGCCATCTCGTCCTTCGACATCAGCAGCTCCTCGCGGCGGGTGCCGGACTGCACGGCGTCGATGGCCGGGAACAGGCGCTTGTCGGCGAAGTCGCGGCGCAGCCGGATCTCCATGTTGCCGGTGCCCTTGAACTCCTCGAAGATCACCTCGTCCATCTTCGAGCCGCTCTCGATGAGCGCGGTGGCGAGGATGGTCAGGGAGCCGCCGTTCTCGATGTTGCGGGCGGCGCCGAAGAACTTCTTGGGCGGGTAGAGCGCGGCGGAGTCGACGCCACCGGAGAGGATCCGGCCGCTGGCCGGCGCCGCCAGGTTGTAGGCGCGGCCCAGCCGGGTGATGCCGTCGAGCAGGACCACGACGTCGTGCCCGAGCTCGACGAGCCGCTTGGCGCGCTCGATGCCGAGCTCGGCGACCATCGTGTGGTCGCTGGCCGGACGGTCGAACGTCGAGGAGATCACCTCGCCCTTGACCGAGCGCTCGAAGTCGGTGACCTCCTCGGGGCGCTCGTCGACGAGCACGACCATCAGGTGGCACTCGGGGTTGTTGGTGGTGATCGAGTTGGCGATCGACTGCATGATCATCGTCTTGCCGGCCTTGGAGGGCGAGACGATCAGGCCCCGCTGGCCCTTGCCGATCGGGGCGGCGAGGTCGATGACCCGGCCGATCATGTTGTCGGGCGTGGTCTCCAGGCGCAGCCGCTCGCTCGGGTAGAGCGGGGTCAGCTTGGCGAACTCGACCCGGGTGCGGGCCGCCTCGGGGTCGGCGCCGTTGACGCTGTCGATGCGGACCATCGGGTTGAACTTCTCGCGGCGCTCGCCGTCGCGCGGCTGCCGCACCTGACCGACGACCGCGTCGCCGCGCCGCAGCCCGTACTTGCGGACCATCGACAGCGACAGGTAGACGTCGTCGGGCCCGGGCAGGTAGCCGCTGGTCCGCACGAACGCGTAGTTGTCGAGCACGTCGAGGATGCCGGCGGCCGGGAGCAGCACGTCGTCGTCGAGCACCGTGGTGTCGGGCTCGTTGCGTTGGTCGCTGCCGGTCGGGCGGTTGCGGTCGCGGCCGCGTCGCCGGCGGCTGCTGCGGCTGGTGCCGGAGCGGTCGTCCTGCCGGTTCTGGGCGCTCGCGCCGTTCTTGTCCTGCTGCTTGTCCTGCTTGTCCTGGGCGGAGTCCTGCTGCTGCTGCTTGTCCTGCCGCTGCTGCTTGTCCTGCTGGCCCTTGTCCGGCTGCCTGTCCTGGCCGCCCTGGGGCTTCTGGGCCTGGCTCCGCTGGGGCTGGTTGCGGTCGGGCTGGCCCTGGTCGCGCTGGTCGCCGGACCGATCGGTCGGCGCGGACGTGCCGTTGGCGGCGCCGGACTGCCGGGAGCGCTGGCCCGACTGCTTCCCGGACTGGCTGGACGCGCCACCGGCCTGGCCGCCGGACTGGCTGCCGGACTGGGCGGCCTTGATCGCGCTCACCAGGTCGGCCTTCTTCATCGATCCGGCGCCGGAGATGCCCAGGCCGCCGGCCATCGCCCTGAGCTCGGCGATGAGCATGGAGTTGAGTCCACCGGCACGCTTCTTGGCGGCCCCCGCGCCGGCGTCGGCGCCGGTCGCGGTGGAGTCGAGGGTCTCGGTCACGTGAGTCCTTCCCACGTTTCAGGGCCGATCCGCGGGGCGGATCAGGCTTCGGTTCGGACTTCCCCACCGCCGGGCTGCGGCTCACGCACGCAACGGGGCGGGCACGACGGCCTGTTCGCGAGGAAGGGTCACACCGGGCAGGACGACTGGGGGTCGAAGACGGGGGTGTCAGGGACTGCCAGAGACCTGGACAGGTGTACGCCGAGACATCGGCGCGGGCCCAGAATAGCACCGCGGGCGCCGGACGACGCCACGACCCGCGTCAGCCGCCGACCCGGACCCCGTCCCGGTCGAGGTCGAGCGGCCGGGCCAGCCAGCCGGCCGGAGCGGCGGCCACCAGCGCCTCGACGTCGCAGTCGGCGCACAGGGCGAGCACCGCCGGGCCGGCGCCGGAGACCACCGCGGCGACTCCCCCTGCCCGCAGCGCCTCGACGAGGTCGAGGCTGGCCGGCATGGCCGGGCGCCGGTAGTCCTGGTGGATCAGGTCGCGGGTGGCGCGGAGCAGGTGCTCGGGGCGGCCCGCGAGCGCCGCAACCAGCAGCGCCGCCCGGCCGGCGTTGGCCGCCGCGTCGGCGTGGGGCACGGTCGACGGCAACAGCCGGCGGGCCTCCTCCGTCGACACCCGCGTCGGGGGCACGAAGACCACGGCCGAGACCCGCGGGTCGACCGACGACGGCACGGCCCACGCGTCGCCCTCGTCGACGCCGCTGACCACGAACCCGCCGTACCAGGCCGGCGCGACGTTGTCGGGATGGCCCTCGAGCCGGGCCGCCAACCGGAAGGCGGCGGCGTCGTCGAGCAGCAGCCGGCCGCCCGCGACCAGGCCGCGGGCGAGCGCGATGCCGCCGACGATGGCCGCCGACGAGGACCCGAGGCCGCGCGCGTGCGGGATCGCGTTGTCGCATCTCAGCCGGATCCCGGTGGGCCGCTCCCCCATCTCGTCGAAGGCCAGCTGCATCGCGCGGACCACGAGATGAGAAGCGTCGAGGGGTACGTCGCCGGCGCCCTCGCCGGCGACCTCGACGGCCACGCCCTCGACGGTCACCTCACCGACCAGCCGGTCGCGCAGGTCGAGCGCCAGGCCGAGCGCGTCGTAGCCGGGCCCGAGGTTGGCGGAGGTGGCCGGGACGGTGACCTCGACGGGTCCGTCGACGAAGGTCATCCGGACCTCAGCGCAGTCCCGCGGCCTCGGCGGCCGCGTCGACGTCGGGGTCGACCACGGTGTCGACCAGGCCACCGAAGCCCTCGAGCGCGGTCGCGGTGTCCTTGAGGCCGTGGCCGGTGACGGTCACGACCACGCGCTGCCCCGCGTAGGACTCGCCGTCGTCGAGGTCCTGCAGCAGGCCGGCGACGCCGGCGGCCGAGGCCGGCTCGACGAAGACGCCGTCGCGGCAGGCGAGCTCGCGCTGGGCGGTCAGGATCTGGTCGTCGCTGACCGCCCGGAACCGACCGCCCGACTCCTCGCGCGCGGCGACCGCGAGCGTCCACGACGCCGGGTTGCCGACGCGGATCGCGGTGGCCCGCGTCTCCGGATCGGCGACCGGCTCCCCGTGGACCAGCGGCGCCGCCCCCGTGGCCTGGAAGCCGCGCATCACCGGGCGCCGGGTGGCGCGGCCGAGGTCGGCGTACTCGCGGTAGCCGAGCCAGTACGCCGAGATGTTGCCGGCGTTGCCGACCGGGAGGACGTGCACGTCGGGGGCGTCACCGAGGAAGTCGACGATCTCGAACGACGCGGTCTTCTGTCCCTGCAGCCGGACCGGGTTGACCGAGTTGACCAGCGCGACGGGGTAGTGCTCCGACAGGCCGCGCGCCATCTGGAGGCAGTGGTCGAAGTTGCCGCGCACCATGATGATCCGTGCGCCGTGGACGATCGCCTGCGCCATCTTGCCGGCGGCGATCTTCCCTTCGGGCACGAGCACGAGCGGGGTGAGCCCGGCCTTGGCGGCGTAGGCGGCCATCGAGGCCGAGGTGTTGCCGGTCGAGGCGCACACGACCGCCTCGGTGCCCTCGTGGCGGGCCACCGAGATCGCCGCGGTCATGCCCCGGTCCTTGAAGGAGCCGGTGGGGTTGTCGCCCTCGACCTTGAGGTGCACCTCTCCCCCGGTCAGCCGGGAGAGCCAGCCGGAGTGCACCAGCGGCGTGCCGCCCTCGCGGAGCGTGACCGCCTCGACGCCGTCGGGGATGTCGAGCAGGTCGCGGTACTCCTCGACCACCCCCCTCCACTGGTGGCTCCCGCTCTTCGGGGTCCCCGCGGGATCGTGGGTGGAGGAGCGTAGCGGGGGAGTCCCGCGATCTCGTGGGGTGTTCATTCGGCGTCGCCCTCGACCCGCATCACCGAGGTGACGTCGTGGACGGCGTCCATGGTGCGCAGCTGCTCGACGGTGGCCGCGAGCTGGGCGTCGGTGGCGGTGTGGGACACCACGACCAGCTGCGCGTCGGCCCCGCGGCCCTCCTGCTTGACGGTCTGGATCGACACGCCGTGGTCGGCGAAGGCCAGCGCCACCGCAGCGAGCACGCCGGCGCGGTCGTCGACGTCGATGGCGACGTGGTAGCGGGTGAGCGTCTCGCCCATCGGCAGCACCGCCCGGTCGGCGTACGCCGACTCGCCGGGTCCGCTGCGCCCGGAGAGCCGGTTGCGCGCGACCGTGACCAGGTCGCCGAGCACCGCGCTCGCCGTGGGCGCACCGCCGGCGCCGGGGCCGTAGAACATCAGCTGGCCGGCGGCCTCGGACTCGACGAAGACGGCGTTGAAGGCCTCGCGCACCGAGGCCAGCGGGTGGCTGGCCGGGATCATCGCGGGGTGCACCCGCACCGCGACGGCCTGGCCGTCGCCGGCGTCGCGCAGCTCGGCGATCGCGAGCAGCTTGACCACCGAGCCCATCTCGCGGGCCGAGGCGACGTCGGCCGCGGTGACCTCGGAGATCCCCTCGCGGTGGACGTCGTCGACGGTCACCCGGGAGTGGAAGGCCAGGCTCGCCAGGATCGCGGCCTTGGCAGCCGCGTCGAAGCCCTCGACGTCGGCGGTCGGGTCGGCCTCGGCGTAGCCGAGCTCCTGGGCCTCCTCGAGCGCCTCGGTGAAGCCGGCCCCCGAGGTGTCCATCCGGTCGAGGATGAAGTTGGTGGTGCCGTTGACGATGCCGAGCACCCGGGTGACGCGGTCGCCGGCGAGCGACTCGCGCAGCGGCCGCAGGATCGGGATCGCCCCGGCGACGGCAGCCTCGTAGAACAGGTCGCGGCCGGCCTTGTCGGCGGCCTCGTAGAGCGTGGGGCCGTCGGCGGCCAGCAGCGCCTTGTTGGCGGTGACCACGGCCGCGCCGTGCTCGAGCGCGGCCAGGATCAGCCCGCGCGCCGGCTCGATGCCGCCGATCACCTCGACCACGAGGTCGACGTCGTCACGGGTGGCGAGGCCGTGGGCGTCGGTGGTCAGCAGCCCGTCGGGCACGCTCACCTCGCGCGGCGCGTCGAGCCGGCGTACGGCGACGCCCGCGAGCACCAGCGGCGCGCCCACCCGGGCGGCCAGGTCGGCGGACTGCTCCAGCAGCAGGCGCACGACCTGCGAGCCCACCGAGCCGCAGCCGAGCACCGCCACCTTCAGCGGCCCAACCCGTTCAGACTGGGTGTTCACAGGTCAGCTCCCATGTCGGTCGCCAGCAGGTCGTCCTCGGTCTCGCGGCGCACGATCACGCGCACCTCGCCGTCGCGCACCGCGACCACGGGCGGCCGGGGCAGGTGGTTGTAGTTGGAGGCCATCGACCAGCAGTAGGCCCCCGTGCCGGGGACCGCCAGCAGGTCACCGGGCGCCAGGTCGCCCGGGAGGAACTCGTCCCGCACGACCACGTCACCCGCCTCGCAGTGCTTGCCCACCACCCGCGTCAGCACGGGTGCGGCCGCGGAGCGGCGCGAGGCCAGTGTGCAGGAGTGGTCGGCGTCGTAGAGGGCCGTCCGGATGTTGTCGCTCATGCCACCGTCGACCGAGACGTAGGTACGGCGGGCGCCTCCGTCGAGCGTGACCTCCTTGACGGTGCCGACCGTGTAGACGGTGCACATCGCGGGGCCGACGATCGCGCGACCGGGCTCGATCGACAGCCGCGGCCGCTCGACGCCCAGCGCGCGGCACTCGTGGTCGACGATCCTCGTGATCTCGGTGGCCAGCTCGGACGGTTCGGCCGGGTCGTCCTGGGTCGTGTAGGCGATCCCGAAGCCGCCGCCGAGGTCCATCTCGGGCAGGGTCACGCCCAGCGCGTCGGAGACCTGCGCGTGGAGCGCGAGCACGCGGCGGACCGCGACCTCGAACCCCGAGGAGTCGAAGATCTGGCTGCCGATGTGGGAGTGGAGGCCGAGCAGCTCCAGGCCCGGCGCGGCCAGCACGCGGCGTACGGCCTCGAGGGCGTCGCCGCCCGTGATCGAGAACCCGAACTTCTGGTCCTCGTGGGCGGTCGCGATGTACTCGTGGGTGTGGGCCTCGACACCGGCGGTCACCCGCACCATCACGGCCGCGCGGCGGCCGGTCTCGGCGGTGATCTGCGCCAGTCGGTCGATCTCGTGGAAGGAGTCGACGATGATCCGGCCGACCCCGAGCACGACGGCACGACGCAGCTCGGCGTGGGACTTGTTGTTGCCGTGGAAGCCGATCCGGGCCGGGTCGAAGCCGGCGCGCTCGGCGACGGTCAGCTCGCCGCCGGTGCAGACGTCGAGGTGGAGCCCCTCCTCGGCCACCCAGCGGGCCAGCGTCGTGCAGAGGAACGCCTTGCCGGCGTAGAAGACGTCGTAGTCGTGGAACGCCTCCCGGAAGGCCCGGGCGCGGGCGCGGAAGTCGGCCTCGTCGAGGAGGTAGGCCGGGGTGTTGACGTCGGACACCACGTCGGCCACCGCCCGTCCTCCCACCTGCAGCACCCCGTCGTCCTTGCGGGCCGTCGTCGACCACAGGTGCGGCACCAGCGCGTTGGGGTCGGCGGGCGGGCGCAGCCAGTGCGGCCCCCGGAGGGCGCCGTCGGCGTGCGCCCAGCCCGAGGGGTGGGACGTGGGAGACATCGCGTCCCCTACATCCGCTCGGGAGCGGTGACGCCGAGCAGGCCCAGGCCGTTGGCGAGCACTGTGCGCGCCGCCACGACCAGCATGAGCCGGGCCTCGTTGACCGGCTGCACCGGCTCGTCGCCCTGCGGGAGCATCCGGCACTCCTTGGTGTCGTACCACCGGTTGAACACCGAGGTCGTGTCCTCGAGGTAGCGGGCGACCCGGTGCGGCTCGAGCAGCTCGGCGGCGCTGGCCACCACCCGCGGGAACTCGGCGAGCGCCCGCAGCAGCTGGCCGTCGCGCTCGTGGGCGAGCAGGGCGGGGTCGAACCGCTCGCCCTCGGGCAGGCTCATCCCGAGGTCGGCGGCGTTGCGCATCATCGCGCAGGTCCGCGCGTGCCCGTACTGCACGTAGTAGACCGGGTTGTCGGCCGAGGCCCGGGTGATCTCCTCGACGTCGAGCACCAGCGGCGACTCGACGGGGTAGCGCGCCAGGGAGTAGCGCAGCGCGTCGACGCCGATCTCGTCGACCAGCTCGCCGAGGGTCACGATCTGCCCGGACCGCTTCGAGAGCCTGACCTCGACGCCGCCCTTCATGATCTTCACCAGCTGGCCGATCAGCACCTCGATGGTGCGCGCGGGGTCGTCGCCGGCGCACGCCGCCATCGCCTTGAGCCGGCCGACGTAGCCGTGGTGGTCGGCGCCGAGCAGGTAGATGCAGCGGTCGAAGCCGCGCTCGCGCTTGTTGACGTAGTAGGCGGTGTCGGAGGCGAAGTAGGTCGGCTCCCCGCCGGTCCGGATCAGCACCCGGTCGCGGTCGTCGCCGAAGTCGGTGGTGCGCATCCAGAGCGCGCCGTCCGCGTCGTAGAGGTGCCCCTCCGAGCGCAGCTTCTCGACGCTCACCACGACGTCGTCGTGGAGGGTGCGCTCGGAGAACCACACGTCGAAGTGGGTGTTGAACCCGTCGAGCTGCTCCTGCTGCTCGGCGAGCTGCAGCACGTAGCCGGCCTCACGGAAGGCGACCCGACGCTCGTCCTCGGGCAGGTCGACGATCCCGGGGTCGTCGGCCACGATCCGGTCGGCCAGCACCCCGACGTACTCCCCGCGGTAGCCGTCGTCGGGCACGTCCTGCCCGAGCGCCCGGGCCTCGATCGAGGCGGCGAAGTGCTCCATCTGGCTGCCGCGGTCGTTGATGTAGAACTCCCGGGTCACCGAGGCCCCGGCCGCCTCGAGGACCCGCCCGATCGCGTCGCCGACGACGGCCCAGCGGGTGTGGCCCAGGTGGAGCGGTCCGGTGGGGTTGGCGGAGATGAACTCGACGTCGATCCGCTCGCCCGCCAGGCTCTCGTTGCGTCCGTACGCCGCCCCGGCCGCGACGATCTCGGCCGCCACCTGGCCCTGGGCTCCGGCGGCGACGGTCACGTTGAGGAAGCCCGGCCCGGCCACCTCGACCGCCGCGACGCCTTCGGCCCGTCCGAGCCGGTCGGCCACGAGCCGGGCCAGGTCGCGGGGAGGGATCCCCGCCTTCCTGGCCAGCTGCATCGCGACGTTGGTCGCGTAGTCGCCGTGCCCCTGGTCGCGCGGACGCTCCACCGTCACCTCGGCCGGGACACCGTCGGTGAGGGTGATCGAGCCGTCGTCGACGAGCGACGCGAGGGCGTCGACGACTGCGGTGGAGAGCTGTGCGGGGTTCACCCCTCCAGCGTATCGGCGGCCTCCGGTTTCATATCCATCTGCTCCGCCGGGTAGGGTTCGGCAGCGCCCGCGGCTTCACGGCCTCGGGCGTTCGGCCTCCGTAGCTCAGGGGATAGAGCACTGGTTTCCGGTACCAGGTGCCGCAGGTTCGAATCCTGCCGGAGGCGCCCATTCCAGGGGCGGTTTCCAGACGGTCCCGGCGGGCCTCCTCACCCACCGTGCGCCACGATTCCGGTGGTCGAGGAGGTTGCGCAGCAACCGTCTCGAAACCACGCGCGCACGCGTCAGCAGGGGCCGAGGGTGGCGTCGCTGCGGGCGGCGTCGCCGTAGCGGCGGGCCTGGCCGACGTTCGGGAAGACGATGCTGGCGGTGCCGACGGTCCCGATCCGCCCCCCCACGACGCAGCCGCGGATCCTGTTGGGCTGCACCTGGGCCACGGCCTGGGCCAGCTCGAAGAGCCGGGCCGGCGAGGCGTTGGTGGAGGTGTTGCGCAGCACCGTCATCACGCCCTGCTCGATGAAGCCCGGCTGGTCGGCCTGCGCCCGGATCCGGGCCTGGATGCCCCGCAGCGTCCGCTGCTGGTTGGCGGAGCGGTCGAAGTCGCCGCCGGCGAGCCCCTTGCGGATCCGGGAGAAGGCCATCGCCTCGTAGCCGTTGAGGTGGATCCGGCCGGCCGTGAAGCCCTTCGGCTTCAGGTAGGGGTCGCTGAAGGCACGCGGGTTGTTGACGTAGATCCCGCCGACGTCGTTGATCATGTTCTCGAAGAACGGGAACCGGGTGATCATCACGTAGTCGGGCTGCACGCCGACCAGGTCGCCGACGGTGCGCCCCATCAGCGCCGGGCCGCCGAAGTAGAGGCTGGCGTTGACCCGGTTGTAGCCGTGACCCGGGATCGGCACCCACGAGTCGCGTGGGATCCCGATCGCCGAGGCGGCGCCGGTGCGGGTGTTGATGCCGACGAGCTGGATCGCGTCGCCCCGGCTGCGGGTCATGTCCTCGCCGGGCCGGGCGTCGGACCCGACGGCCAGGATCCACACGACGTCGTCACCGAGGTCGACGCCTTCCGCCGTACGCAGGTCGGTGAGGCTGACCTGCGGCTCGCGCACCGAGGAGTCGGGCAGGGTGAAGGCGAGCACGCCGAGCACCAGGCCCAGCAGGACGGTACGGACGACACGCTGCACGCGGGGGTGCCGCAGGCCGGTGGTGGGCACGGACGGCGCCATCAGCGCTCCCCCTTGCTGACGTGGTAGGCGAAGGTGGTCCAGCGGCCGTCGTCCTTGGTCAGGAGCAGGCGACCCGCGACCCGGTAGCGGCCCTGGTCGCTGCTGTCCTCACCGGCGGCCCGGTAGGTCGTGAGGACGTGGGCCGTCGCGCCGACCGCCCGCTCGTCGACGGCCAGGAGGTCGACGGTCACGTCCATCTTGGTCGGGGTGACCCGGTCGACCCGGTCGCCGATGTCCTGGTTGGTCATGACCGCGAGGTCGTGGAGCGCGGCGGCGCGGGCCCCGCGGCTGAAGCCGGCGAAGGAGCCGTCGAAGCCCCGGCGGGGTAGCTCCCGCCGACGTAGGCGTCGGTGAGCCAGTCGATCGCGACCCGGGAGACGCGCTGCTCGACGGTCTTCGCGTCCTTGCGCGGGATCCGGCCGGTGACCTTGCCCAGGTCGGTGACCGGCTCGATCGCGAGGGTGGGCGGGTCGCTCGGCTCGACGAGGTCGGGACCGGCGTCGCCGGACTCCTCGTCGCCGCTGCAGCCGGCCGCGAGCAGGGCCACCACCAGGGCCGTCGCGGGGGCGATCGGGCGGGGGCGCGGACGGGGTCGGGGGGCGCTTGTCATGGGCTGGTGACTCCCTCGGTCGTGTGTCGGGCGTCAGCCTGCCTCACCGGGGGGACGCGGCTGCGCATTTGCGTGCGTGTGCGACTAGCCTTGCCAGCGACACGACAACCACCGCGCGCGTACCCGGAAGAGGCGAAAGCGACCGTGCCGCAGTCCGAAGGCCACCAGTCCTCCGAGACCTCCACCGACTTCGGGGCCAACGAGTGGCTCGTCGAGGAGATGTTCGAGCAGTACCAGCGGGATCCGAAGAGCGTGGCGCCCGAGTGGGTGCGTTACTTCGGCGACAACGGTACGACGGGTACGAACGGTGCCGGCACCGCCCCCGCGGACGCGGACAAGGCTCCGAGGAAGACCCCGGAGAAGGCCCCCGACACGACCACGGCGAAGGCCCCCGCGAAGGCTCCGGAGAAGGCTCCTGAGAAGGCCCCCGCGAAGGCCGCCGAGAAGTCCCCGCAGCGGGCTCCGGAGAAGAAGGACACCCCCGCGCCGACCGCCAAGGCCGAGACGCCCGGCAGCGCCGCGACCAAGCCGGCCGCCAAGGACCCCGAGAAGCAGCCCTCGTCGGAGGCCGGCGACGAGCCGACGTTCACCGTGCTCCGCGGCATCGCGGGGGCCACCGCGAAGAACATGGACGCCTCGCTGAGCGTCCCGACCGCCACCTCGGTCCGCTCGGTGCCGGTGAAGCTGCTCTGGGACAACCGCACCGTCATCAACAACCACCTCGCCCGGGCGCGCGGCGGCAAGGTCTCCTTCACCCACCTGATCGGCTACGCCCTGGTCAAGGCGCTGCGGTCGATGCCGGAGATGAACAACTCCTACGCCGAGCGCGACGGCAAGCCCACGCTGGTCACCCCGGCCCACATCAACCTCGGCCTGGCCATCGACCAGCAGAAGCCGGACGGCACCCGACAGCTCGTCGTCCCGTCGATCAAGGGCTGCGAGTCGATGGACTTCGCGGCCTTCTGGACGGCGTACGAGGAGATGGTGCGCAAGGCCCGCGACAACAAGCTGACGATGGAGGACTACGGCGGCACGACCGTCAGCCTCACCAACGTCGGCGGCCTCGGCACCAACCACCCGGTCCCCCGGCTGATGCCCGGTCAGGCCGCGATCTTCGGCGTCGGCGCGATGGACTACCCGCCCGACTGGCAGGGCTCCTCGGAGGAGGCGATCGCCCGCAGCGCGATCAGCAAGGTGATGACCCTCACCTCGACCTACGACCACCGGGTGATCCAGGGTGCGCAGTCGGGGGAGTTCCTCAAGCGGCTCCACGGCCTGCTGCTCGGCGAGGACGACTTCTACGACAAGATCTTCCGCTCGCTGCGCATCCCCTACGAGCCGATCCGCTGGGCCCGCGACATCGCGACGTCCCACGACGACGACATCTCCAAGCAGGCCCGGATCCTCGAGCTGATCCACGCCTACCGCGTGCGCGGCCACATGATGGCCGACACCGACCCGCTGGAGTACCGCCAGCGCAGCCACCCCGACCTCGAGGTGGAGTCGCACGGCCTGACCCTGTGGGACCTCGACCGCGAGTTCGCCACCGGCTCCTTCGGCGGCGAGCGGCCGTTCATGAAGCTGCGCAACATCCTCGGGATCCTGCGCGACTCCTACTGCCGCACCACCGGCATCGAGTACATGCACATCATGGATCCCGAGCAGCGGCGCTGGATCCAGCAGCGGGTCGAGCAGCCCCACAGCAAGCCGCCCCGCGAGGAGCAGCTGCGGATCCTGCTCAAGCTCAACGAGGCCGAGGCCTTCGAGACCTTCCTGCAGACCAAGTTCGTCGGCCAGAAGCGGTTCTCCCTCGAGGGCGGTGAGACCACCATCGCGCTGATCGACGAGATCTGCGAGGAGGCGGCCGGCGCCGGGCTCGAGGAGGTCACGATCGGCATGGCCCACCGCGGCCGGCTCAACGTGCTCGCCAACATCGTCGGCAAGAAGTACTCCCAGATCTTCCGCGAGTTCGAGGGCAACATCGACCCGCGCACCGTGCAGGGCTCGGGCGACGTGAAGTACCACCTCGGCGCAGAGGGCGAGTTCGTCTCCGAGCACGGCGACCGGATCAAGGTCTCGGTGGCCGCCAACCCCTCCCACCTCGAGGCCGTCAACCCGGTGCTCGAGGGCATCGCCCGCGCCAAGCAGGACGTGCTCGACCGGGGCGAGGAGTTCCCGGTGCTTCCGCTGCTGGTCCACGGCGACGCGGCGTTCGCGGGCCAGGGCGTCGTCGCCGAGACCCTCAACCTCTCCCAGCTGCGCGGCTACCGCACCGGCGGCACCGTCCACGTCGTCGTCAACAACCAGGTCGGCTTCACCACCTCCCCCGGCTCCTCGCGGTCCTCGCTCTACTGCACCGACGTCGCGCGGATGGTCCAGGCCCCGATCTTCCACGTCAACGGCGACGACCCCGAGGCGTGCATCCGCGTCGCCGGGCTGGCCTTCGCCTACCGCCAGCAGTTCAAGAAGGACGTGGTCATCGACCTGGTGTGCTACCGCCGCCGTGGCCACAACGAGGGTGACGACCCCTCCTACACCCAGCCGCTGATGTATGACCTGATCGAGCAGAAGCGGTCGGTGCGCAAGCTCTACACCGAGTCCCTCATCGGTCGCGGTGACATCACCATCGAGGAGGCCGAGCAGGTCCTCAAGGACTACCAGCAGCAGCTGGAGCGGGTCTTCACCGAGGTCCGCGAGGCCTCGGCCGAGCCGCCGGACGAGTGGACCACGGTCCCCGACTACCCCGAGAAGCAGGCCGGGCAGGCGACCACCGCCATCGGCAACGAGGTGCTCAAGCGGATCGCCGACGCCTACGTCACGCCGCCCGACGGCTTCACCGTCCACCCGAAGGTGATGCCGCAGCTGCAGCGCCGGGCCGCCGCGATGACCGACGGCCCGATCGACTGGGGCACCGGCGAGATCCTCGCCTTCGGCTCGCTGCTGATGGAGGGCCGCCCCGTGCGGCTTGCCGGCCAGGACTCCCGGCGCGGCACGTTCGTGTCGCGCTTCGCGACCATCATCGACCGCACCAACGCCGACGAGTGGACGCCGCTGACCTCGCTGACCGAGGACCAGGCGAAGTTCTACGCCTACGACTCGCTGCTCTCCGAGTACGCCGCCCTCGGGTTCGAGTACGGCTACTCCGTGGCCCGGCCCGACGCGCTGGTGCTGTGGGAGGCGCAGTTCGGCGACTTCGTCAACGGCGCGCAGATCGTGATCGACGAGTTCATCACCGCCGGCGAGACCAAGTGGCGCCAGCAGTCCGGCGTCGTGATGTTGCTCCCCCACGGCTACGAGGGCCAGGGCCCCGATCACTCCTCGGCGCGGATCGAGCGGTTCCTCACGATGGCCGCCGAGGACGCCTTCGTGGTGGCGCAGCCGTCGACGCCGGCGTCGTACTTCCACCTGCTGCGGCAGCACTCGCTCGGTGAGGAGCACCGGCCGCTGATCGTGTTCTCGCCCAAGTCGATGCTCAAGCGCAAGGAGGCGGCCTCGCAGCCGGGTGACTTCACCTCCGGGGAGTTCCGGCCGCTCGTCACCGACGCGACGGCCGACCCCGACAAGGTGGAGACGCTGCTGCTCTGCTCGGGACGCGTCACCTGGGACCTGATGGTCGACCGCGGCAAGCGCGACAACGGCGACCAGTTCGCGATCGCCCGGGTCGAGCAGCTCTACCCGCGCCCGACCGAGCAGATCCACGACTACATCGAGAGCTTCCCGAACCTCAAGGCGGTCCGCTGGGTGCAGGACGAGCCGCGCAACATGGGCCCGTGGCCGCACTACGCGCTCAACGTGTGGCCGGCGCTCGACCGCCACGTCGAGCCGGTGACCCGCGGCGCGTCGTCGTCGCCGTCGGTCGGCACGGTGAAGCGGCACACCGAGGAGCAGCGGGCACTGCTCGACCGCGCCTTCGCGCCGGCCGACGAGCCCCCCGGCAACGACTACTGATGTACTTCACCGACCGCGGTCTCGAGGAGCTCGAGAAGCGTCGGGGCGACGAGGAGGTCACCCTCTCCTGGGTGGCCGAGCGGCTTCAGGAGTTCACCGACCTGCACCCGGAGTTCGAGACCGCGACCGAGCGCTTCGCGACCTGGCTGGCGAGGCTGGACGACCCGGAGGACTGACGGTGCCCGAGCCGGTCGCTGGACGCGTCACGTCGTACGAGCACGACGGGTTGGCCTTCGACGTGCTCGACGAGGGTCCGCTCGACGGCGATCCGGTGGTGCTGCTCCACGGCTTCCCCCAGCGGGCCACCTCCTGGCGGCTGGTGGCGCCGCTGCTGCACGCCGCGGGACTGCGGACCCTCGCCCCCGACCAGCGCGGCTACTCCCCCGGCGCACGACCGCGCCGCCGCCGCGACCACGCCGGTCAGGCACTCGTCGGTGACGTCGTCGCGCTGCTCGAGCGGGTCGGCCGCCCGGTCCACGTCGTGGGCCACGACTGGGGCGCCGCGGTCGGCTGGCTGCTGGCCGCCGCCCACCCCGACCGGGTGTCGACCCTGACCGCCGTCTCGGTCCCCCACCCCGCCGCCATGGCCGACGCGATCCGCCACGGCGACCAGCTGCGCCGCTCCTGGTACATGGCCCTCTTCCAGCTCCCGGTGCTCCCCGAGCGCCTGCTGCGCACCTCCCGCGCGGAGGGCATGCTCCGCGCCGGCGGCATGGACGACGCGATGATCGACCGCTACCGCCGCGAGGTCGTCGCCGACGGTGCCTTGCGCGGCGGGCTGGGCTGGTACCGCGGCATCCCCTTCACCTCCCGCCGCCTCAGCCGCCTCCCCGTCACGGTCCCGACGACGTACGTCTGGAGCGATCGCGACGTCGCCCTGGGCCGCGACGCCGCCGACCGGTGCGCCGACCACGTCACCGGCCCCTACGAGCTCGTCGTGCTGCCGGGCGTCAGCCACTGGGTCCCCGAGGAGGCCCCGCACGCGCTGGCCGAGGCCGTCGTGGCGCGCGTACGCGGTTGAGGCACCACGGGGGCCTAGGAGGCGATGTCGGGGGTCTCGCCGGTGTCCTTGGCGGCGTCACGCGCCCGTCCCTCGGCCCGCCGCTCGACGAACCGGGCCGCCTGGGCGTCCAGGCCGTCGAGGAACGTGGCCAGCTCGTCGCGTGCCCGTTCCCCGACCTCGCCGAGGTTGCTGCGGTCGAAGACGTCCCAGTGGCGCAGGATCGGCATGACCACGTCGTCGTGGTGCAGCCGCAGGTCGTAGATGCCGGCCTTCGCGATCATCATGGAGCTGCGGCGGAAGCCGGCCATGGTGGCGCCGGGCATCTCGAAGCCGATGACCTCGTCGGCGATCGCGCGCATGGTCTCGTCGGGCGCGATCTCCAGCGCGGCGGCGACGATGTTGCGGTAGAAGACCATGTGGAGGTTCTCGTCCTTGGAGATCCTCGCCAGCATCTTGTCGGCGATCGGGTCCCGGGTGACCTTGCCGGTGTTGCGGTGCGAGACGCGGGTGGCGAGCTCCTGGAACGACACGTACGTCACGGCCTCCAGCGAGGTCTTGTCGCCGGAGTCGTAGCCCGAGGTCATGTAGTCCATCCGGGCGCGCTCGAGCTCGACGGGGTCGACCCCGCGGGTGACGACGAGGTAGTCGCGCATCGCGATGCCGTGGCGGTTCTCCTCGGCCGTCCAGCGGCCGACCCACGTGCCCCAGGCGCCGTCGCGGCCGAACCGGGTGGCGATCTCGCGGTGGTAGGACGGCAGGTTGTCCTCGGTCAGGAGGTTGGTGATCATCGCCGCCTTGGCGGTCTCCGAGAGCCGTGACTGCTCGGGCGCCCAGTCCTCGCCGCCCATCATCGCGAAGTCACGGCCCTCGCTCCACGGGACGTAGTCGTGGGGGTGCCACTCCTGGGCCATCCCGAGGTGGCGGTCGAGGTTCTCCGCCACGACCGGCTCCAGTGCTTCCAACAGGTGGTTCGCCGTCATGGGTGCTCCTCGGTGGGATGCCCCGAGCGTACGCGCCGGGGTCCGGGTCCAGGGCTCGCGCGCGGGCCCGTCACTCCCCGGTGGGTCGACCGAGCCGGCGTACGACGGCCTCGACCAGGTCGTCCGGACGGGCGTTGAAGGCGATCTCGGCGCGTGGCGCGTGGCGGTGGACGAGGTTGACGACGTCCTCGAAGAGCTCGAGCAGCTCCTCGGGCTTGCGGATCCCGCCGCCGACCACGACGCAGTCGCGGGGGCGGGAGGTGAGGGCGGCGGTCACGGTCGCCGCGACGTCCTTACCGTCGAGGCCGACCAGGCACGCGTCGGCCTCGAAGCCCCGAGCCGCGAGCTCCTGCATCCCCGACTCGATCGCGGCCACGACCGGCTCGGGGTCCCACGGCCCCGGCACTCGGCGCGGGTCGAGCCCGATGACCAGCACGTTGCGGCTCATCGAGGACCCATCACGTTGACCTGCAGGCGGAACCCGTCCTCGACCTGGCTCCCGACCACCCCGCCGAGGACGCCCACGACCACCGCGATCGCGATCAACCCGGTGATCGAAGGACCCTCCGCGGTGGGCGGCCGGCCGCGCTGCCACGCGTACCACGCGGTGCCCCTGAAGCGGACCAGCGCTCCCAGCTGGGTCACGGACAGCGCGAGCGCGACCAGCGTCCAGAGGGCGTCGGCGACCGAGTCGCTGAAGATCAGCCCGACCACGCCGACGAGCACGGTCAGCGCCAGCACGACGAAGACGAGGACCAGCCGGACGGTGCGCGCCCGCACGACGCCGGCCGAGATCCAGCCGACGAGCAGCGCACCGATGAGCACCGAGACCAGCAGGCTGACCTCGTCGTCGAACCGGATCCCCTCCTCGGCGAGGAGCACCAGCTGACCGGCGAGCGACGCCCAGGCGAGCACCCACAACGACGCCGGGACCTTCGCCGGCGGGACCGTGTGGAAGCTCACCGGTCCATCCTCGCCCGGAACCGGGCCGGGGTGGGCGAACCGCGCCGGTCGGGACCACGGCCGGGCTCTGCGACGATGGGGGCATGACCAACACGAGCCCGGTGGAGTGCTGGCTGACCGACATGGACGGCGTCCTGGTCCACGAGGAGACGCCGCTGCCCGGCGCCGCCGAGTTCCTGGAGGCGCTCCGCACGCACGACCGGCCGTTCCTGGTCCTCACCAACAACTCGATCTACACCCCGCGCGACCTCCGGGCCCGGCTGCTGCACGCCGGGATCGACGTACCGGAGGAGGCGATCTGGACCTCGGCGCTGGCGACCGCGCAGTTCCTCGACGATCAGCGTCCCGGCGGCAAGGCCTACGTCGTGGGCGAGGCCGGCCTGACCACGGCGCTGCACGAGATCGGCTACACGATGAACGACCGCGACCCCGACTACGTCGTGCTCGGGGAGACCCGCACCTACTCGTTCGAGGCGATCACGCGGGCGATCCGGCTGATCGACGGCGGCGCCCGCTTCATCGCCACCAACCCCGACCCGAGCGGCCCCAGCCCGCAGGGCAAGCTGCCGGCGACCGGCTCCGTGGCCGCGCTGATCACGACCGCGACCCAGCAGACGCCCTACTACGTCGGCAAGCCGAACCCGCTGATGATGCGCTCGGCGCTCAACCGGCTCGAGGCCCACAGCGAGACCACGATGATGATCGGCGACCGGATGGACACCGACATCGTCAGCGGCCTCGAGGCCGGCATCCGCACCATCCTGGTGCTCAGCGGCTCGACCACGCCCGACCGGGTCGAGGCCTTCCCCTACCAGGCGACCAAGGTCGTCGACTCGATCGCCGACGTCGTCGCGCTCGTCTCCGAGCTCGACCCGCGCCACTTCGGGTCGGACTCCTGAGCCGACCCGTCACGTCTGTGAGTTCGGCACCCCTCGAGCCGTCACTTCTGCGAGTTCGTGATGCCTCGAGCCGTCACTCGTGCGAGTTCGTCATGCCGCCGAGGCCGGGAGGGACTCGCAGAAGTGACGGCTCGGCGCCCAGGGAACTCGCAGAACTGACGGCTCGGCGCCCAGGGAACTCGCAGAAGTGACGGGTCGGCGAGGGTCAGTCGACGTCGTGGTCCTGGGTGGCGCGGCGCGCGGAGTCGCGGATCTCGAACACCTCGGTCGCGAAGCCCCCGAGCACGCCGGCCACCTCCCGCACGGCCGTGGTGACGATCGAGGTCACCTGACCGACCGTCGAGGCCGCGGCCTCGACGGTCCCCTGGACGGCGTCCTTGCGGATCTCCCCGCGCGAGAGTCGGTCCTTCACTGGACCATCCTCACGCAGCGGCTGCCGCGTCGCCAGCCGGGGCGGGCTGGTCGGTCGACGTCGACGTACCGGGCAGGGCGAAGCGGCAGATCTTCTTCGCCACGCTGAGGAGCTGACCGCCCAGGCTGCCGGTGTTGTAGGGCAGCCCGTAGCGCTCGCACAGCTCGCGGATCTCGGGCGCCACCTGCGGGTAGCGACGCGCCGGGAGGTCCGGGAACAGGTGGTGCTCGATCTGGTGGCTCAGGTTGCCGGACAGCACGTGGAAGAGCGGGCTGCCGGTGATGTTGGCCGAGCCCAGGAGCTGGCGGTAGTACCACTGGCCGCGCGTCTCGTCCTCGCACTCCTCCTGGCTGAAGGTCGCGACGCCGGCCGGGAAGTGGCCGCAGAAGATGATGTTGAACGCCCAGATGTTGCGGACCAGGTTGGCGGTCGCGTTGCCCGCGAAGGTCAGCGGGAACAGGGGCCCGGTCAGCGCCGGGAACAGCAGGTAGTCCTTGAACGCCTGCCGGCGGATCTTGCGCAGCAGCCCCGGGTAGAGCGGCCTGTTGTCCTCGAGGCTTCGCTTGCCGGAGACGATGTTGTCGACCTCGAGGTCGTGCAGCGCCACGCCCCACTCGAAGAACAGCATCAGCAGCAGGGCGTAGAGCGGGTTGCCGAGGTAGTAGGGCCGCCACTCCTGGTCCTCGTCCATCCGCAGCACGCCGTAGCCGATGTCGCGGTCCTTGCCCAGGATGTTGGTGTAGGTGTGGTGGATGTAGTTGTGGGAGTACTTCCACTGGTCGCTCGGGCACACGTTGTCCCACTCGTACATCCGGGAGTTCAGCGCCGGGTCGCCCATCCAGTCGTACTGGCCGTGCATGACGTTGTGGCCGATCTCCATGTTGTCGAGGATCTTCGACAGGCTGAGGCTGGCCACGGCCAGCGGCCAGAGCGGCGGCAGGTAGAACATCGCGCGGCCGGCGACCTCGAGCTGGCGCTGCCGCTTCACGACGTTCCTGATGTACGCCGCGTCCTCCTCGCCGAGGTCGGCGACGAGCCGCTGCCGGATCGCGTCGAGCTCCTCGCCGAAGGCCTCGAGCTGTTCGGGGGTGAGCGTGGTGGTCATGTGAACCAGTCCTCTCAGAGGTCGACGGAGCAGTCGCCCGCGGGCGCGCTCACGCAGACCTGGATGTCCTCGTCGGGTAAGGAGGACTCGGCGCCGTTGACGACGTGGCGCACCGTCCCCTCGGTCTTGCGGGCCGTGCAGGAGAAGCAGATGCCCATCCGGCAGCCGAACTCCGGGGTGAGCCCGGCGGCCTCGGCCTGCTCCAGCAGCGGTGCGCCGGAGTTGTCGACCGTGATGCCGGACCGCGAGAAGCGGACCTCGCCGCCGGCAACGCCCCCACGCGTCACCGGCGGCCGGAAGTACTCCACGCGCAGCGCGTCGGAGCCCTCGTAGGCCCCCCGGACCGCCTCGACCAGCGGGCCGGGCCCGCACAGCCAGGTCGGGACCTCCCGGTAACCCGGGACCAACCGCTCCAGCCACATGGGCGTGAAGGCAGGGTCGCTGAGCTCGGGGTGGAGCAGGTGCACGTCGACGCCGTAGCCGGAGCCCCGGACGTCGGCGAGCTCGCGGGCGAAGATCTGGTGCTCGGGGCTCCGGGCGTAGTGCACGAAGGTGACCCGGCCGCGATGGGTACGTCGTTGCAGGCTGCGCAGCATCGACATCACGGGCGTGATGCCCGAGCCGCCGGAGATCATCACGACGTGCTCAGGAACGCGGTCCGGCAGCACGAAGTCGCCCTCGGCCTGCGAGAGGTGGACCAGCTGCCCGACCCGGGCCCGCTCGACCAGGAAACGCGAGACCGACTGGCCCTCGGGCCGGTCGTGGTTGGAACGCAGCGTGATCGTGAACCGGTCGCCGGGGCGTGAGTCGGGGCTGGAGATCGTGAAGACCCGCGTCGTACGCCGGGCGCCGCCGATCTCGACGCCGAGCCGGACGTGCTGGCCGGCGCGATGGCCGCGCCAGGTGCTGGTCGGCTGCAGGGTGATCGTGGCGACAGGCGGGTGCCCCTCGACGTCGACCTCGCGGTGGACGTCGACCACGCGGGCGCGCACCTCGTGGGCCGCCCACATCGGGTCGATCTGCTCGAGGTAGCGGTCGACCCCGTGGGGCGAGGCGAGGGCGGCGAGCGCCCGCGAGCGGAGCACGGTCTGGGTGATGCCCATCGTGGCCTCCTCGCTAGATTGGGTGAACATCTGTTCACTCAATCGTTGCGAAACTGCTCCTGGGCAGTCAAGGATCCGTGGTGTGTCCGTGCACACATGTCCCTCACTAGGGTGGTCGTCGTGACCGGGTCCCGCGAGGAGCGCAAGGAGCGGACCCGGCGCGCCATCCTGGACGCCGCGCTGCAGCTCTCCGAGGAGCAGACCCTGGCCGCCCTCTCGCTGCGCCAGGTGGCCCGCGAGGTCGGGGTCGTCCCCACCGCGTTCTACCGCCACTTCGCCTCGCTGGACGACCTCGGGCTGGCCCTGGTCGAGGAGTCCTTCGCCTCGCTGCGGGCGATGATCCGCGACGTACGCCGGGGCGACCCGTCCTTCGACCAGATCATCGACCGCTCGCTCGACGTGCTGGTCGACCACGTGCACGCGCAGCGCGGACACTTCGGCTTCATCGCCCGCGAGCGGGCCGCCGGTCCGGCGGTCGTGCGCGAGGAGATCCACCACCAGATCGCGCTGTTCGTGCGCGAGCTCGCGACCGACCTGGCGCGGGTCCCCGGCACCGACAGCTGGTCGAGCGAGGACCTGCAGGTCCTGGCCGACCTGATCGTGACCTCGGTCGTCGCCACCGCCGAGCAGGTGATCCACTCCCGCAAGGACGCCGAGGCCCGGATCGTGGCCCGGGCCCGGACCCAGCTCCGGATGGTGCTGATCGGCGCGCTCAACTGGGAGTCGCGCGAGGCCCGCTAGCCTCCGCGCCATGGGACTCGCCGCCGAGCTCGGCTACCACCACGCCGACGCCAATCCCGTGCAGCGCGCCCTGCGCCGGCTCGGCGGGACCCGCGCCGGCGCCTGGGTCTTCGCCCGCTCGCTGCGCCACCTGGACGACCTCGTCGGCCGGCTCAGCCGGGGCCGCCACAGCGCGCCCGGCCTGCTGACCGGCCTCGCCGTCCTCGACGTGACCACGACCGGCCGCCGGTCCGGCCTGCGACGTACCAGCCACCTGATCGCCACGCCCCACGCCGGCGACCTGGCGCTGCTGGGCACCAACTTCGGCCAGCCGGGCACGCCCGCCTGGGCGCTCAACCTCGAGGCCGACCCGCACGCCCGGGTCTCCTACCGCGGCGTCACCCGCGACGTCGTCGCCCGACCGGCCACCGCGCAGGAGGCGGA
This sequence comes from uncultured Actinomycetota bacterium, assembly GCA_963740885.1. Classification (GTDB taxonomy): domain Bacteria; phylum Actinomycetota; class Actinomycetes; order Propionibacteriales; family Nocardioidaceae; genus Nocardioides. Next base: position 2,558,671 of record CAVUFP010000002.1, on the reverse strand, counting down.
GGAGCTCTTCGCCCGCGCGGCCGAGCTCTACGTCGGCTACCGCCACTACCGCCGCCGGGTCGGCGACCGGCGCCGGATCCGGGTGTTCGTGCTCGAGCCGGTCAGCGTGGCTTGACCGACACGTCGGTGACGGTGGCGTCCGGGCCGAGGTCGAGCACCCCGAGGATCGCCTCGGCGACCGTCTCGGGACGGATCCACACGGAGGCGTCGTAGTCCTTGCCCTCCTGGGCGTGCACCTTCTCCTGCATCGGGGTGGCCGTGCGGCCCGGGTAGACCGAGGTGACGCGGACGCCGTGCTCGGCCTCCTCGCCGCGCAGGGCGTCGGCGAGGGCTCGCAGGCCGTGCTTGGACGCGGCGTACGCCGCCCACGTCGGGTGCGCGACCTGGCCGGCACCGGAGTTGACCATCACGACCGTGCCCCGGGCGGCCCGGAGCGGGGGGAGCGCGGCGCGGGTCAGGGCGGCCGGCGCGACCAGGTTGACCTGCAGCGTGGTGGTCCAGGTCGCGACGTCGAGCTCGGCGACCGGGCCGAGGTCGACCACCCCCGCGGCGTGGACGAGCGAGTCGAGCCGGTCGGGCAGCGGCAGCGACTCCACGGAGTCGGGGGCCGCGAGGTCGGCCACCAGCACCGCGACGCCGGGCAGCTGCCCCGCCAGCTCCGCGCCGCGCTCCTCCGACCGTGCGAGCGCGATCACCTCGTCTCCCCGGTCGAGGAGCCTGCGGGCCAGCACCGCACCGATGCCGGACCCGGCCCCGGTGAGCAGGTGGGTCGCCATCAGCGGGTGAGCACGATCTTGCCGAAGAACTCGCCACCGGCCATCGCGGCGAACCCGTCGCGCGCCTGGTCCATCGGCAACGTGCGGTCGATCACCGGGCGGGCGCCGGTCGCGTCGAGCATCGACATCAGCGAGGCGAGCTCGTCGCGGGTGCCCATCGTGGAGCCGATCACCTGCAGCTGGAGGAAGAAGATCCGGGTCAGGCCGGCGTCGTCGACGTCGGGCCCCGAGGTCGTCCCGGAGACGACGATGCGGCCCCCGACCCGCAGCGAGCGGATCGAGTGGGACCAGGTGGCCTTGCCGACGGTCTCCATGACGGCGTCGACCTTGACCGGCAGCCGGGCGCCGGACTCGAAGACCTCGTGGGCGCCGAGGTCGAGCGCACGCTGCCGCTTCGTCTCGTCGCGGCTGGTGGCCAGGACCTTGAGCCCGCCCGCGCGGGCCAGGGTGATCAGCGCGGTGGCGACGCCACCGCCGGCGCCCTGCACGAGCACCGTGTCGCCCGCCTTGAGGTCGCCCCGCACGAAGAGCATCCGGTACGCCGTCAGCCAGGCGGTCGGCAGGCAGGCCGCCTCCTCGAACGACAGCGACTCGGGCTTGGGCACCAGGTTGCCGCGAGGCACGGCGACCCGGTCGGCGAAGGTGCCCTGGTAGCGCTCGGAGAGCAGCGACCGCTTGGGGTCGAGGGTCTCGTCGCCACGCCACGCCGGGTCGCTGATGACCGAGTGGACGACGACGTCGTTGCCGTCCTCGTCGACGCCGGCGGCGTCGCACCCGAGGATCATCGGCAGCGCCTCCTCCTTCAGCCCCACGCCGCGCAGCGACCAGAGGTCGTGGTGGTTGAGCGAGGCGGCCCGGACGGTGACCGTGGTCCAGCCGTCGGGGACGTCGGGGTCGGGGCGCTCCCCGACCACCAGCCCCTGCAGCGGGTCCTCGGCGTTGAAGCTGTCGGCGTAGACGGCGAACATGCCATCGAGGCTATCGCCCGTGCTCCGCATCGGAACGCCGCGGTGGCTGACCCCTCCGCCCCGCATCCCCCACTGGACGGAGGGAGGGGTCAACCGGGTGTCCCCACGCACCCGGTGGCCGCAGCGCGACCATCTCTCCCCCGCAGCAGCATCCTGTGACTCCGGCGCTCCCCCGGCTAGATGGCGTTTCGGCCACCTTGGTGCCACCACGCGGCGAGACCGGTGCGGCTGGAGACGCCGGCCAGGGCGAACAGGTCCGCCAGGTGCTTGCGCACGGTGCGCGGGGAGATGCCGAGTCGGCGCCCGACCTGGGCGTTGGTGTAGCCGGTGGCGACCAGGCTCGCGACCTCACGCTGCCGGGGCGTGAGCACCGGCTCCGGCTGCGGACCGGCCCAGGCACCCACGTCGAGCACGGCCTCGCGCATCGCGAAGCCGGCGTCGACGAGGCGGCGTACCTGCTCGAGGACCTCGACCTCCTCGTCGGTGAAGTCACGGTGTCCGCGCCACACCGAGATCACCCGGACGTCGACGCCGCGGCGCTGCAGCAGGAGCGAGGCCTGGTAGCGGTGCCCGACGGGGCCGGCGGCCCGGATCCGCTCGAGCACGTCGACGTCGACCAGGTCGGTGAGCCGTGAGGTGCCGGGCTGCGCGGCCTCGAGCCACCGTGCGTAGGGGTGGCTCGGCGCCAGGCGCTGCCACGGGACGTCCTCGTCGTCGCCCGGCGTGGGCGCCACGTGGTCCAGGACGCGCGCGGTCTGGTGTCCCTCCACGGTCAGCGCCCGGAAGGTCACCAGGTCGACGCCGACCGCGTCGTCGAGCAGGGCCCTCAGGTCGGACACGACGCTGGCGCCCTCGGCGAGGCCGTGGGCGATCTCGGCCGTCCTGCGGGCCAGGACGTGGCGGTCCACCCCGACACTCTCGCACCAGCGGTCCCGACCCGGGCAGCTGTCTGGACCGGCGTCCGGTCCCTCAGGCGCGGGCGACGCCGTCGCCGCGGGCGGCCGCGGAGACCGCGGTCGAGACGGCGGTGGCCACGCGCGGGTCGAACGGCGAGGGGATCACGTAGTCCTCACCCAGGTCGGTGTCGACCAGCCCTGCGAGGGCCTCGGCCGCGGCGAGCTTCATCCCCTCGGTGATCGCCGAGGCGTGGACGTCGATGGCGCCGCGGAAGATCCCGGGGAAGGCGAGCACGTTGTTGATCTGGTTGGGGAAGTCCGAGCGGCCGGTCGCCACGACCCGGGCGTGGCGGTGCGCCACCTCCGGGTGCACCTCGGGGTGCGGGTTGGCCATCCCGAAGACGATCGCGTCGTCCGCCATGCTGGCCACGACCTCCTCCGGGACGGTGCCGCCGCTGACCCCGAGGTAGGCATCGGCACCCGCCATCACGTCGGCCAGGGTGCCGCGCCGGCCGGTGAGGTCGGCGGTGTCGCGGGCCAGCGCCTGCTTGACCGGCGTGAGGTCGGAGCGCTCGGAGTGGAGCACCCCGCGGCGGTCGAGCACGGCGATGTCGGTGATCCCCGCCTCGAGGAGGATCCGGCTGACCGCGACCCCCGCCGCGCCGGCGCCGGAGACCACGACCCGGGTGGTGCCGGGGTCGCGGCCGGTCAGCCGCAACGCGTTCTGGAGCGCGGCCAGCGCGACCACAGCCGTCCCGTGCTGGTCGTCGTGGAAGACCGGGATGTCGAGCCGCTCCTTGAGCCGCGCCTCGATCTCGAAGCAGCGCGGGGCCGAGATGTCCTCGAGGTTGATGCCGCCGAAGCTCGGTGCGAGCCTCGTGACGGTCTCGATGATCTCCTCGGTGTCCGTGGTGTCGAGGCAGATCGGGATGGCGTCGACGCCGCCGAACTCCTTGAAGAGCACGGCCTTGCCCTCCATGACCGGCATCGCGGCGGCCGGGCCGATGTCGCCGAGCCCCAGGACCGCCGTACCGTCCGTGACGACCGCGACGGTGTTGGGCACCCACGTGTAGTCGCGGGTCAGCGCGGGGTCGGCCGCGATCGCCTCGCAGACCCGGGCCACGCCGGGGGTGTAGGCGAGCGAGAGGTCGTCGGGCCCCTCGAGGCCGACGGTCGAGCGGATCGCCATCTTGCCACCGACGTGGAGGTCGAAGACGGGATCGCCGGCCTGGGGGTGGACGGGGTCAGCCATGACCGCCGATGCTCCCACACCGTGTCGCGGGTACGGCGCGCGTCTCACCGGTCCCGGAGCCGGCCGGGCCGCGGCCACACCCGCGCCACGGCCACCCCGAGCACGTCGCGGTCGGCGACCGGGCCCCGGTGGCGGGAGTCGACGCCGGCCGGGTTGTCGCCGAGCAGCCACCAGGCGGACGCGCCGGTGCGGGTCTCGGTACGTCGCTCGGCGCGCTTGACCGCCAGGGTCCCGTCGACGAAGCGCGCGACGACCACGTGGCCGGGGCGCACCGCGGCGCCGTACCGGACGAGGAGGCGGTCGCCGGGGGCGAGCGCCGGCCGCATCGAGTCACCGCGCACGACCGCCCAGCCCAGCGGGATGCGGGCCACCTTCAGGGGTGAAGACACGCGGAGTAGTGTCGCAAGGGACGACCCAGAACCCCAGCAGATAGGACACCCAGACGATGTTCGACACGCTGTTCGCCCCGACGGTCGAGGTCTCCGCACACTGCGACCTCCCGTGCGGCGTCTACGACCCGGCCCAGGCCCGGATCGAGGCCGAGTCGGTCAAGGCCATCATCGAGAAGGTCGCCGACAACGACGACCCCGACTTCCGCACCCGCGCCGTCCTGATCAAGGAGCAGCGCTCCGAGCTGGTCAAGCACCACCTCTGGGTGCTGTGGACCGACTACTTCAAGCCCCCGCACTTCGAGAAGTACCCCCAGCTCCACCAGCTGGTCAACGAGGCCACCAAGCTCGCCGGTGCCACCGGCACCAAGGGCGAGCTCGACGCCGGCAAGGCCGATGAGCTGCTCGCCAAGATCGACGAGATCGCCGAGATCTTCTGGGAGACCAAGAAGGCCTGAGCCGGAGCGGCGGAGCCGCCCGGCGTCAGGCCTTCATAGGTCGGAAAGCGCGGCTGAGCGAAGCGAAGTCGCGACCGCGGCACGGTGAGGCCAGGCAACCGGCGGCAGCCGACGCGCGAGCGCGGCCGAGCGCAGCGAGGCCGCGACCGAGCGCCGGACCCACAGCAACACAAGCAGGGCGGTGACCAGAACGTGGTCACCGCCCTGCGGCACGTCCCGAGGTCTCGAGGCTCGGGCCTGGCGGCCCTCGCACCTCAACCTCGCAAACCGGGCGGGTCGGGGGCGAGGATCGCGCCGCGGCACTAGTCTTCGGAGCCATGACGCCCACGGAGGAGCAGCGCGCCGAGGTCGAGCTGCGGATGCCGGCCGAGGGCGCCTACGTGTCGGTGCTGCGCACGACGGCGGCGGGGCTGGCCGCGCGGCTGGGCTTCGACCTCAGCCAGATCGAGGACCTGCGGGTCGCGGTGGGTGAGGCGTGCGCGCTGGCGCTGCCCGAGGCCGACGTGGGGGGCAGCCTGACCGCGGCCTTCCACCTCGCGGCCAGCCACCTCACGGTCAGCGTCTCGGTCGACGGCACCGGCGCCCGGCCGCCGGACCACGAGAGCTTCGCCTGGCAGGTCCTCGACACGCTGGCCTCCTCGGTGGAGGCCGAGATCGCCCACGGCCGGTTGCGGATCGTGCTGACCGTGCCCGCCAGCGCCGCGGCCGACTAGGTCACTCCTCGGCGGCGAGCCGGTCGAGACTGGCCGGGTGGAAGACGCCGGCGAGCGTGACCAGGGCGACGACGGCGAGGGCGATCGCGATCCACGTGGTGGGTTCGCCGCGGAAGCTCCACGCCAGCCCGAGCTGGATCAGCTGCGCCAGCACGGTCGGCCCGCGGGCCCACGCCACCGCCCGGGCCAGCAGCACCCCGCAGAGCACGAGCGCAGCGCCGTACCCGAGGAAGAACGCCGCGGTCGTGATCCCCATCGTGAGCCGACTGCCGCTGAGGTTGGCGATCTCCGCCACGGAGAGCAGCACCAGCACGATCCCCTCGACGGCCACCAGGGACGCGGCGACGGTGAGGGGGGCCGGAAGGTCGGGTCGGGCGGCGCTCACGCGGGGAAGCCTAGATCCTCGCCGAGGGGTGGCAGGCGTCACGGAATCCCCGGCGTGGGGGGGTTGTTTCCAGCGCGAACACTTGTCACGCTAGGGAGTCGCTCGTGAAAGCGTTCACTTTGCGCGCCGGGGTCCGAGCTCGAGGCCGCCCGGTCGACCGCAAAGCCCTCCAAGAACCGAGAGAGAGTAGGAAAGCACAGCCATGGATTGGCGCGACCGTTCGGCTTGCCTCGAGGAAGACCCTGAGCTCTTCTTCCCGATCGGCAACACCGGCCCGGCCATCCTCCAGATCGAGGAGGCCAAGCAGGTGTGCCGACGCTGCGACGTGCGCGAGCAGTGCCTGCAGTGGGCCCTGGAGGCCGGGCAGGACCACGGGGTCTGGGGGGGCCTCAGCGAGGACGAGCGCCGCGCCCTGAAGCGGCGCAACGCGCGAGCGCGGGTCCGCACCGCCTGATCCTCACTCCAGGGGTACGTCGAGAGCGACCCTCGTGCCGGCTCCGTCGGGCCGCGGCCCCACGTCGAGCTGGCCGCCGAGCTCGGACTCGACCAGGGTGCGGACGATCGAGAGACCCAGGTGGGTCGAGGCCGCCAGGTCGAAGTCGGCGGGCAGCCCTGCTCCGTCGTCGTCGACCGTGACGTGCAGCCGTCCGACCAGCCGGCCGGCGACCACGCGGATCACCCCGCCTGCGCTCCCCTCGCCGTAGCCGTGCTCCACGGCGTTCTGGACGACCTCGGTGAGCACCATCGCCAGCGCGGACGCCACCTCGGAGGCGAGCTCGCCGAAGGAGCCCGAGCGCTCGACACGGACGTGGTCGCCCGCGACCCCGACGTCGGTGACCATCCGGCCGAGCCGGTCGGCGACCTCGTCGAAGGCGACCCGCTCCTCCACCGCGGTGCTCAGGGTCTCGTGGACGACCGCGATGGAGCCGACGCGGCGCACGGCCTCCTCGAGAGCGGCCCGCGCCTCCTCGGAGTCGATCCGGCGCGCCTGCATCCGTAGCAGCGCGGCGACGGTCTGCAGGTTGTTCTTCACCCGGTGGTGGATCTCGCGGATGGTGGCGTCCTTGGTCACCAGCTCGCGGTCGCGCCGCCGGAGGTCGGTGACGTCGCGCAGCAGCACCAGCGCGCCGATCCGCTCCTCCTGGGGCTGCAGCGGGATCGAGCGCAGGATGACCGAGACCCCCGAGGCGCCGAGCTCGGTGTCGCCGTGGACCCGACCGGCGAGCACGGCGGAGAGCCGCTCCTCGTCGGGCCGCTGGCGGGCGGGGACCAGCTCGCGCGCGACGTCGGCGAGCACCAGGCCCTCGAGGTCGCCGGAGAGCCCCAGCCGCCGGAACACCGACAGCGCGTTGGGGCTCGCGTAGCCGACCCGTCCCCCGGCGTCGACCCGCACGAAGCCGTCGCCGATGCGGGGGGAGTCGGCGTGGTCGCTGCGCTGGCCGGGCACCGGGAAGGCGCCCCGGGCGATCATCTGGGTCAGGTCGGCGGCGGTCTGGAGGTAGGAGAGCTCCAGCCGGCTCGGCGTCCGCACGCCGAGCAGGTTGGTGTTGCGGGCCACCACGGCGACCACCCGGTCACCCCGCCGCACGGGGATCGTCTCGACCCGGACCGGCACGTGGTCGCGCCACTCGGGGTCGCCCTCGCGCACCAGCCGGCCGCGCGCCAGCGCCTCGTCGAGCATCGGGCGCCGGCCGGCCGCCACGAACCGGCCGATCACGTCGTCGGCGTACGCCGTCGGGCCGGTGGTGGGGCGCATCTGCGCGGCCGCCCAGAACCCGGTCCCGGCCCGGTCGGGCAGCCACAGCACGAGGTCGGCGAACGACAGGTCGGCGATGATCTGCCAGTCGGCCTGGAGCAGCTGGAGCCACGCGACGTCGTCGTCGTCGAGGTCGGTATGGCTGTGCACCAGCTCGGTCAACGTCGGCACGTGCCGAGCCTAGGACCTGGTCGTCGATCCCACCCGTCTCGTCCGTCTCACCCCCTCGATCCGGTCCGCGAACGGCTGGCAGGATGGGGGCCATGGCACGGTCGTACTGGCAGCAGGTGATCGATCGGGGCCTGGAGGTGCCGACCGACCGGCCGCTGGACGACCTCACCGCCGAGCTGACCACGATGCTCGGCTCCACCGACCCGGTGCTCCGCGACCGGACGGCCTACCCGGCGCTCGCGACCTGGATCGACCGGGGCGTCTACGACGACCTGCTGGTCGGTCTCGGCGACGGGATGGCGGCCGGGCTGGGCGTCGGCCTCGGCGAGCGCGACACCGACTCGGTCTTCCGCCGTACCTTCAGCGTGCTGGTGCTGGCGACCGTGATCGAGCGCGACACCGCCGCCCACCTGCTGCCCGCCGACCAGGTGCTGCGGTGGGGCGACCGGATCGTGTCGTGGCTGCTGCGCGAGCAGGACCTGCGCGGCTACGTGCCCGGCAAGGGGTGGGCCCACGCGGTCGGCCACGGGGCCGACGCCGTGGCCACGCTGGCCGGCTCACGCCACTTCGGGGCGACCGAGCTGACCGTGCTGCTCGACGTGCTCGCCGACCGGATGCTGATGGCTCCGACCCAGCTGGTGTCGGGCGAGCCGGACCGGGTGGCCTCGGCGGTGATGGCGGTGCTCCGGCGCAACCTGGTGCCCACCAAGGTGGTCGAGCCGTGGCTGGCCCGGGTGGCGGCCAGCGCCAACCCCTCCGTGCTCCGCGGCGACCTCGACCCCTACCTCGCGACCAACAACGCCCAACAGCTGCTGCGCTCGCTCCACCTCCAGCTCGCCGCGGCGCCCGACCCGCCGGCCGACAAGGCCGACCTGGTGCTGGCCACGATCGAGGCGTTGCGGGCCACCAACCCGTTCACCCTCGCCCGCTGACGCGGCTGTCCGGGCTTGACTACCTCCCCGTAGCCTGCGAGGCATGACCGACGAGGAGTCCGCCACCGCGAGCACCCAGTCCACCGAGCTCGAGGGCCACGCAGGAGAGCTGGCGGTCGCCGTCGCCCGGGCCCACGGCGTCGAGACCATGTTCACCCTGTCGGGAGCCCACGTCTTCCCGATGTACGACGGTGCGGTCAAGGCCGACCCGCCGATGCGGCTGCTCGACGTACGCCACGAGCAGACGGCCGCCTTCGCCGCCGAGGCGACGGGCAAGCTGACCCGGGTGCCCGGCCTGGCCGTGCTGACCGCCGGCCCCGGGGTCACGAACGGCATCAGCGCGATCGCTCAGGCCCAGTTCGCCGGGTCGCCGATGGTCGTCGTGGGCGGCCGCGCCCCGGCCAACCGGTGGGGCAGCGGCAGCCTGCAGGAGCTCGACCAGCCGCCGATCCTGCAGTCGGTGTCGAAGGCCGCGCGGACGATCCACACCGCCGACGGGGTGCTCGACGGCATCCACGACGCCTTCGCGACCGCCGGCTCCCCCCACCGCGGACCGGTCTTCGTCGACGTCCCGATGGACGAGTTCTTCAACACCGCCTCCGGCAGCCTCCCCGAGGTGGGTCGGGTCCGGGGCGCGCAGCCCGACCCGGACGCGGTCGGCGAGGTGGCCGAGCTGCTGGCGGCGGCCTCGCGCCCCGTCCTGGTGCTGGGCACCGACGTGTGGGCCGACGGGGCCGAGGAGGCCGCACTGCGCTTCGTCGAGGCCACCGGGGTCCCGACCATCACCAACGGCATGGGTCGCGGTGTCGTGCCCGGTGGCCACCCGCTGCTGGTCACCAAGGCGCGCAGCCAGGCCTTCGGCGGCGCCGACCTCGTGGTCGTCGTCGGCACCCCGCTCGACTTCCGGTTGGGCTACGGCGTCTTCGGCGGCAAGGAGGAGGGGACCTCACCCGCGCAGGTCGTGCACGTCGCCGACTCCCCCGCCCAGGTGTCGGGCCACGCCGACCTCGCGGCGTCGGTCTCGGGCGACCTCACCAGCGTCTTCGACGGCGTCCAGCAGGCCCTCGACCAGGTCGTACGCCGGCCCGACTGGTCGGCCTGGGTGGGCGACCTGCAGGACACCGTGAAGGCCGCGGTCGAGCGCGATGCCGCGCTCCTCGGCGCCGAGGCCGACCCGATCCACCCGGCCCGGATCTACGGCGAGCTGGTGCCGCGGTTGGCCGAGGACAGCGTGGTGATCGGCGACGGCGGTGACTTCGTCAGCTTCGCGGGCAAGTTCGTCGAGCCGAAGCGGCCCGGCGGCTGGCTCGACCCCGGCCCCTACGGCTGCCTGGGCGCCGGCCTCGGCTCGGCCATGGCCGCCCGGCTGGCCCGACCCTCGAGCCAGGTCGTGCTGCTGCTCGGCGACGGGGCCGCCGGCTTCTCGCTGATGGACGTCGACACCCTGGTGCGCCACGACCTGCCGGTCGTCATGGTCTGCGGCAACAACTCCGCGTGGGGCCTGGAGAAGGGTCCGATGCAGATGATCTACGGCTACGACGTCGCGGCCGACCTGGCGCAGCGCACCCGCTACGACGAGGTCGTGAAGGCGCTCGGCGGGGCAGGCGAGACCGTCACCGACCCGCGCCAGATCGGGGAGGCGATCGACCGCGCCTTCGAGGCGAACGTGCCCTACCTGGTCAACGTGATCACCGACGTCGACGCGGCCTACCCGCGCAACACCTTCGGCGTCTGAGGGGTCCGCGGTGGAGCTGCGTCTGGCGCGCCCCGAGGACCTCGACCGCGTCGGCGAGATCACGCTGACCGCCTACGAGGACTTCACGACCGGCGCCGAGGACGCCTACCGCGGCCACCTCCGGGCCGCCGCTCGCCGGGCGCGCGAGGCTGAGCTCTGGGTCGCGGCCGACGGCGACGAGCTGCTCGGGAGCGTGACCTCCTGCCCCCCGGGGTCGCCCTGGCGCGAGCTGGCCGGCGACCACGAGGGCGAGTTCCGGATGCTGGCGGTCGACCCGGCCCACCAGGGCCGGGGCGCGGGTCGCGCCCTGGTGTCGCACTGCGAGGTGCGGGCGCGCGACCACGGCGCCACGGCGATGGTGCTGTCCTCGCTCGAGGAGATGGCCGCCGCCCACCGGCTCTACGGCCGGCTCGGCTACACCCGCGTCCCGGCGCGGGACTGGAGCCCGGTCGAGGACGTCCGCCTGATCGCCTTCACCAAGGAGCTGTCGTGACCGCCGAGCTCACCGCGTCGCTCACCTTCACCGTCACCGACGACGACACCGCCGCCGCCCTCGGGAGCGGATCGCTGCCCGTGCTCGGCACGCCACGCCTGCTCGCCTGGTGCGAGGCGGCGACGTGTGCGGCGATCGAGCCGGCGCTCCCGGACGGGAGCACGTCGGTCGGCACTCGGGTCGAGCTCGAGCACCGGGGAGCCTCCCCGGTCGGGGTCGAGATCCTGGTCACCGCCTCCGCGTCGTACGTCGACGGGCGGCTGCACCGGTTCACCGTCGCCGCACGCCATGCAGCCGACGGCCGGGTGGTCGGCACCGGCGAGATCACCCGCGTCGTGGTCGACGTCGAGCGCTTCCTCGGCCGCCTGTGACGCGCTGACGCCTCAGGCTCCGGCGACCCTGCCGGCCAGCGCGGCGATGTCGCGCGGGGCGGTGCCGCAGCAGCCGCCGACCCAGCGGACACCGGCGGCGACCCACTCCTCGACGAGGTCGAGGTCGAGCGCGTCGCCGTAGGACCACTGCTTGGCCTCGGCGTCCCAGCTGCCGCCGCGGTTGGGGTAGGCGACTCCCGGCAGGCCGGTCTCGGCGACCGCGGTGGTGACCGCGCCCAGCACGTCGGCCTGGTCGGAGCAGTTGACCCCGGCGGCCACCACGCTCGTGCTGCCGGCGACGACGGCGTACGCGTCGAAGAGGGGCTGGCCGGCGTTGGTCCGGTCGCCGCCGACCGAGTAGCTGAACCAGGCCGGCAGCCCGAGCTCGTCGAGCAGCGGCACCAGCACCTCCGCCTCGGCGACGTCGGGGACGGTCTCGACCGCCAGCAGGTCCGGCTCCTCACCCGCGAGCAGCTCGAGGCGGGGCCCGTGGAAGTCGCGCAGCCGTCGGGCGTCGACGCCGTAGCGGCCGCGGTACTCGGAGCCGTCGGCGAGGAACGCGCCGTACGGACCGACAGAGGCAGCGACCAGCAGGCCCGGGAGCTCGGTGGCGAGCTCGTCACGGACGTCGCGGGCGACCGCGACGCTGCTGCGCACGAGCCGTCGAGCCTCCTCGGCGTCGTGGCCCGCGGCGACCAGGCCCTCGACGCTGACCTGGTAGCTGGCGGTGGTCGCGACGTGGGCGCCCGCGAGGTAGAACTCACGATGGGCGGCGGCGACCCGGTCCGGCTCGGTGGCCAGCAGGCGCGCCGTCCAGAGCGACCCGGACAGGTCGGCACCGCGGGCCTCGAGCGCGGTCGACAGCCCGCCGTCGAGGACGGTGAGGTGTGCTGCGCTCATCGGGCCATCCTCCCCGAGCCCGGAGACGACGGACCCCCGGCCGCGGGGCCGGGGGTCGACATCAGTCTTCAGCGCTCAGCTGTTGGGGCGCTTGCCGTGGTTCGCAGCCTTCTTGCGACGCGAACGGCGCTTGCGGCCGGTCTTGCCCATGGTGTCCTCCTGGGTCGTGTGCTGACCCGAGTCTCTAAACCGGTCGTCCGCGGGCCAATCGACAGCAGTCGACCCCGCCCACCCGGCGTACTTCTCGGCCCTTTCATGCACTTCTCGGGTGTTGCAACGGCCGAGAAGCGCATGAATCCCCGGCCCGCCGGGGAAACATGCAGGCGGCCCCAGCACCCCAGCCCTCACACCTCGGTGATCCGGACCTGGACCTCGCGGATCTGGACCATCACCCGCTGCCGCAGGTCGGTGGGGGCGGACTCGGAGCAGGACCGGGCGACGACGGACTTCACCGTGCGCTGCAGGTCGTAACGCTCCAGACAGGGTCCGCACTCGTCGAGGTGGGCCTGCACGGCGGTGCAGTCGGCCTCGTCGAGCTCGTTGTCGAGGAAGTAGACGATCCGTTCCAGGTAGTCGGCACAGTCGGTGCCGGGCTCGTGCCAGTGTGTGCTCACTGCTCTCCCCCCTTGCTGCCGATCGGGAGCAGGTCGTGGGTCCGGACGTAGTCGGACAGCATGTCGCGCAGCTGGCGGCGACCGCGGTGGAGGCGCGACATCACGGTGCCGATCGGCGTGTCCATGATCTCGGCGATCTCCTTGTAGGCGAACCCCTCGACGTCGGCGAGGTAGACGGCGAGCCGGAACTCCTCGGGGAGCCGCTGCAGCGCGTCCTTGACCTCGCTGTCGGGGAGCCGCTCGAGCGCCTCGGTCTCGGCCGACTTCAAGCCTGAGGAGGTGTGGGACTCGGCGCGGGCGAGCTGCCAGTCCTCGACGTCCTCGCCCATCGACTGCTGCGGCTGTCGCTGCTTCTTGCGGTAGTTGTTGATGAAGGTGTTGGTCAGGATCCGGTAGAGCCAGGCCTTGAGGTTGGTGCCGGGCCGGAACTGGTGGAAGGAGGAGAAGGCCTTGGTGTAGGTCTCCTGCACGAGGTCCTCGGCATCGGTCGGGTTGCGGGTCATCCGCATCGCGGCCGAGTAGAGCTGGTCGAGGTACTGCATGGCGTCGCGCTCGAAGCGCGCGGCACGCTCGTCGTGGGTCTCGGTGGTGACGTCGACCTCCCCGGCGGGGTCGGCAGCGTCGGTCACAGCGGCAGCATCGTCGGTCATCGTCTCCCAGCGTACTGCGGTGCCGGGACGGTCCATCAGGGCAAGCACGACGGCACAACACCCTCACTCGCCCGCAGATTCCCCCACGACCTCGCGGACCACCCATTCCAGGGTCGCCTCGACCACGAGCCCCATCGCCTCCTCCTGGCTGAGCGGGCCGCGCGCGGGCACCCTGAAGCCGTGGTCGCCGCCGGGGAGCACCGCCATCTCGACGTCCTCGGGGAACTCCTCGGGCCGTCCGAAGGTGTCGCGCTCCCCCTGCACGACCAGCGTGGGTACGCCGGCACCGGCCAGCTCGTCGAGCCGGCTGCGCTCCGGGCGACCGGGCGGGTGCAGCGGGAACGCCAGGGCCAGGCAGGCGACCGCGCCGAGCTCGCCGGCGCAGCGGGCCGCGCTGCGGGCGCCGGCGGAGCGACCGCCCACGATCAGCGGCGTCCGGGTGCGCAGCCGGGCGGCGGCCGCTCGCAGGCCGTCGTCGAGCGTCGGTGGCGGCGTCGCGACCTTGCGGCCGGCCAGCACCCACGGCTGCTCGAACAGCACCACGGTGATCCCCTGCCGGGGGAGGTCGCGGGCCAGCGCCTGCAGGTCGCGGCCGCCGATGCCCGAGCCCGCCCCGTGGGAGAGCAGCAGCGTCGCGACCGGGCGGCGGGCCCGGTGGGTCACCGTGCGGCCCTCGCCGTGCGGAGTGGCGAAGCGGGCCTCGGTGCTCACGGGCGATGCCTCACGCGAGCGCGTCCTCGAGCGGGATCGGCTCGACCAGCTCGGGCCCGTTGTTGCGGACGTTGCTGACCAGCGTCGACACCGGGAACGCCTCCAGCCGTCCCGGCGCCGCGGGCACGAGCAGCGTGAGCAGGTCGTCGCGAGCCCCGGTCGTGGGGTCCAGCCACGCGCCCCAACGGGCCGGCTCGACCATCAGCGGCATCCGTTCGTGGATGTGGCCGACGGAGTCCTCGGCCTGGGTCGTCAGCACGGTGCAGGTCCACCGGAAGCGGTCGGGGTCCTCCTCGGCCCGCTCCGGGTCGCGCCAGATCTCGTAGAGCCCGGCCATCGCCAGCACACCGCCGTCGCTGGGCCGGATGAAGAAGGGCTGCTTGCGCGGCTTCCCGGCCTTGGTCTGCTGCGACGTGGGGTACCACTCGAAGTAACCGTCGGCCGGCAGCAGGCAGCGCCGGCTGGCGAAGGCCCGCTTGAAGGCCGGCTTGTCGGCGACGGTCTCCATCCGGGCGTTGATCATGCGGTTGCCGATCCTGGGGTCCTTCGCCCACGACGGCACCAGCCCCCAGGTCAGCGCGCGCAGCTGGCGCTGCGGCTCATCGGGGGAGTCGCGGGAGGGCTTGCGCTGCATGACGGCGTACACCTGCTTGGTCGGCGCCACGTTGTAGTCGGCCTCCAGGGCCTGCTCGAGCCGGTTGTCGACGACCTCGAACTCCTCGACCAGGTCCTCCGGCTTCCGGCTCGAGGCGTAGCGACCGCACATGCGGCCACCCTAGGCCGAGCGGCATGCGCCCGTCGTCCGGGAATCGTGTATGAAGAACCCATGACGATCTCGCGACTGCTCGCCCGGCCCATGCTCGCCTCCATGTTCGTGGTGGGTGGTGTCAGCGCCCTGCAGAACGCGGAGGCGCGAGCCAAGGCGGCCGCGCCGGTCACCGAGAAGCTGGTCCCGCTGGCCGAGCGGGCCATGCCGAGCGTGCCGATCCCCTCCGAGCCCGTCACCCTGGTCCGCATCAATGCCGCGGCCCAGGTCGCTGCCGGGCTCGCGCTGGCGACCGGTCGCGTCCCCCGGCTCTCAGCCCTCCTGCTGGCCGCGTCGCTGCTGCCGACCACCGCGGCCGGTCACCGATACTGGGAGGAGGAGGCGGGTTCCACCCAGCGGGCGAACCAGAAGATCCACTTCTTCAAGAACGTCTCGATGATGGGCGGCCTGGTGATCGCCTCCTTCGACACCGAGGGTCGACCCGGCGTGGCGTGGCGGGCGCGGCGCGCCGCCAAGGACGCGCGCCGGGAGGCCGGGCACCTCGCGACGAGCGCCAGGCGCGAGGCCCAGCTGGTCGCCGCCAAGGTGGGCTGAGCGCCACCGCTAGCCTTCCCGGGGTGAGGACCAGCACCCCGCTCGCCGACCCCTGGCCCGCCCCGCGCGCCCAGGGCCCGGTCGACGCGACCGTGTCGCTGCCCGGCAGCAAGTCGCTCACCAACCGGGCGCTGGTGCTGGCCGCGCTGGCCGACGGGCCCTCGGTCGTACGCCGCCCGCTGCTCTCGCGCGACACCTCCCTGATGGTGGCCGGGCTGCGGGCCATGGGCTGCGGGATCGACACCGAGGGTGACGACTGGTCGATCACCCCGTCGGTGCTCCTCGGAGCGGTCTCCGTCGACTGCGGACTGGCCGGAACGGTGATGCGCTTCCTGCCTCCCGTCGCGGGGCTGGCGAGCGGGCGGGTCGACTTCAACGGCGACGCCCACATGCGGGCCCGCCCGATCGGCGAGGTGCTCACGGCATTGCGCACGCTCGGCGTCCGCGTCGACGGCGACGCGCTCCCGTTCGCCGTCCGGGGCGCAGGCTCGGTCACCGGCGGCACCGTGGTGATCGACGCCAGCTCCTCCTCCCAGTTCGTCTCCGCGCTGCTGCTGGCCGGCGCCCGGTTCGACCGCGGTGTCGACGTCCGCCACGACGGCAAGCCCGTCCCCTCCCTGCCCCACGTCGAGATGACCGTCGCGCTGCTCCGCGACCACGGCGTCGTCGTCGACGACAGCGACGCGAACCGCTGGGCGGTCGCCCCCGGGCCGATCGCGGCTCTCGACCGGACCATCGAGCCCGACCTCTCCAACGCCGCGCCGTTCCTCGGCCTCGCCGCGGTCACCGGCGGCACCGTCACCGTGCGCGACTGGCCGCGGGAGACCACCCAGGCCGGCGACGCGCTGCGGGAGATCCTGGCGGCGATGGGCTGCGAGGTGGGATTCACCGACGCCGGGCTGCGAGTGGCCGGGCCCGCGGAGCTCCACGGCGTCGACCTCGACCTGCACGACGTCGGCGAGCTGACGCCGGCCGTCGCCGCCCTCTGCGCGCTCGCCGGTTCCCCGTCACACCTCCGCGGCGTCGGCCACATCCGCGGCCACGAGACCGACCGGCTCGCCGCCCTCGCCCGCGAGCTCGGCGGCCTCGGCGCCGACGTGACCGAGCACCCCGACGGGTTGTCGTTCCGGCCGGCGCGGCTGCACGGCGGGCTGTTCACGACCTACGCCGACCACCGGATGGCCCACGCCGGCGTGGTCGTCGGGGCCGCGGTCGACGACGTCCTGGTGGCCGACGTCGGCACGACCGCCAAGACCTACCCCGACTTCCCCGCGGCGTGGGCGGCCCTGCTGTGACGGGCGGGGCGAGGTCGGGGCGCTACGACGAGCACGACCACGAGCACTACGAGCGACCGCGTCGACGGACCCGACCGCGCACCAAGGAGCGGCCGACCTACGACGAGGCGGTCGAGGCGACCGTGGTCACGGTCGACCGGGGCCGCTACACGCTGCTGTTCGGCGCGACGACCGTGACCGCGATGAAGGCGCGGCCGCTGGGCCGCAAGGGCGTGGTTGTCGGCGACCGGGTGCGCGTGGTCGGCGACGTGTCCGGCGCCGAGGGGTCGCTGGCCCGGATCGTCGAGGTCGCCGAGCGGACGAACGTGCTCCGCCGGACGGCCGACGACGACGACCCGGTCGAGCGGGTGATCGTGGCCAACGCCGACCAGCTCGTGGTGGTGACCGCCCTGGCCGACCCCGAGCCGCGGCCGCGGCTGATCGACCGCGCCCTCGTGGCGGCGTACGACGCGGGGATGCAGCCGCTGCTGTGCCTCACCAAGGCCGACCTCGCCGATCCCGAGACCCTGCTGGGCACCTACCGGTCGCTCGGCGTGCCGTGGGTGGTCACCCGCAAGGGCGGCGACCTGGCCGAGGTGCGCGCGGCCCTGCGCGGACGCGCCAGCGTGCTGGTCGGGCACAGCGGGGTGGGCAAGTCGACGCTGGTCAACGCGCTGGTGCCCGACGCCGACCGCGCGATCGGCCACGTCAACGCCGTCACCGGCCGTGGGCGTCACACCTCCACCTCGGCGCTGATGCTGGCCCTCCCCGGCACCACGGAGGAGGACCGGGATGCGGGCTGGATCATCGACACCCCCGGGATCCGGTCCTTCGGGCTGGCCCACGTCGAGCCGGAGACGCTGATCGGGGCCTTTCCCGACCTCCAGGAGCTGACCGGGGAGTGCTCCCGCGGCTGCACGCACGGCACCGAGGAGCCCGAGTGCGGGCTGGACGAGGCGGTGGCCGACGGCCGGGCCGATCCCGAGCGGGTGGAGTCGTTCCGGCGACTGCTGACCGCGCGGACCGATCCCCGGCCCTGGGAGTCCTAGAAGCGCTCGAGCAGCCGGTCGAGCAGCTCGCGGGCCCCGGAGTCGCCGCTGAGCAGGACCAGCACCAGCACCAGGACGGACAACACGCTCAGGAGCAGCGGCAGCACGATCCGCAGCGCACCGCTGCGGGGGTTGAGCAGGCCGGTCAGCATCGCGAGCAGGAAGAACGCCGTGGCCGGCGCGAGCAGCCGGTCGGCGTAGGCGATGTGGGCGCCCACGCCGGGCTCGTGGAGGAGCTTCGGGTGCGTGGAGACCAGGTGACGACCGCTGAGGTAGACCGTGAGCACGGCGGCGAAGCTCAGCGCGGCCGAGACCAGCATCGGCAACCGCCAGAAGGAGCGCCGCTCGACCCGGGCGGCGTAGACGAGGGCGATCACCGGGCCCAGGACACCCAGCAGCAGCGCGACGTACGCGGCCACGATGTGCAGCGAGTCCAGCTCGAGCTCCATGGGAGAACGGTAGCCGTCGCCGCTCACCCGTGAGGGTGGAACCGCCGCGGCCGGTCTAGCGCGTGCTAACCGTCGAGCGAGGACCACACGGCGCGCGCCCCGGCGTCACCGGTCAGCACCACCGTGACCAGCACGCCGAGCGCGCCGAGCACCAGCAGCCCGCGCAGCGCCAGCTGCACCCCACCGGACCGGGCGTGGAACCAGCCGGTGGCGATCGCGACGACCCCGAAGGCCAGGCTGGTCCACAGCAGGAGGCCGGCCCGCTCCTCGTGGGTCTTGACCAGGGCCTTGGCCCGCAGCTCGGGCTGGGCCTCGAGGAAGCTGTCGCCGCTCAGGTAGGCGGCCCCGACCGACAGCGCCGTGACCACGGCGAGCGCGACCATCGGCCACCGGAGGCGGTCGCGCCAGCGGCCCACGAGGGCGTAGCCGAGCGCGACCAGGGACGCGAGGGGGGCGAAGACGACCGCAGCGTGCACCACCAGGGGGTGGAGCGGGACCCCGTTGATCTCCATGGACGAGCACGCTACTGACAAAAGGTGAGAGTTCCATGAGTGCTACGACCATCGGGCAGCCGTCCGTAACGATGCTGTGACGCGGGTCTGGAGGATCGAGGGGTGAGGGTCGGCGCACGCCTGGGCGGGTCCTCGTGGACCGTGCTCGCCGGGACGGCGGCGCTGGCCACGAGCTCCGCTGTGCTGCCCTCAGACCAGACCCCTGTCGCGGCAGCGGTCTACGAGGGTGTCGTCTACGTCGCGATCGGGGCGATGGGCCTCGCGGTCACCCTCCGCCGGCCGGGCAACGCCGTCGGATGGCTGCTCCAGCTGATCGCCCTGGTCCTCGCGCTCAACGCGCTCGCCAACGACCTCTACCTCCGGGGGTACGCCGAGGGGGGCGACCCCTCCACGCTGGCGACCCTGGGCGCGTGGTGCGTCAGCTGGCTGTGGGTGTTCGCGATCGTGCCGGCCTTCACCCTCTTCCCGCTGGTCTTCCCCACCGGCCGGCTGCCCTCGCCCCGGTGGCGCCCCTTGCTGCAGGTGTCGCTCGTCGCCGCGCTCGTGACCTGGTTCAGCGCCGCCTTCGCCCCCGGCCCGCTCGCGGGCGCCGACGGTGTCGACAACCCCTACCCGCTCGACCACCCGGCGGTGAGGGTGCTCGGGATCGTGGGCTTCGTCGTGCTCGTGCCGGCGACGCTGGCCTCGATCACCTCGCTGTTCCTGCGGTTCCGCAGTGCGCAGGGAGCCGAGCGGCAGCAGCTGAAGTGGGTGGCGACCGCCTCCGCCCTGCTGCCCGTGGGCTTCACCGGGCTCGGGGTGCGCGACGACGAGGTCGGCTTCATGGTGCTGCTGACCAGCCTGCTGCTGGTGGTGGTCGCGGTGGCGGTCGCGATGCTGCGCCACCGGCTCTACGACATCGACGTCGTCATCAAGCGGACCCTGGTCTACGGCTCCCTGGTCGTCCTGCTCGTCACGGCGTACGCCGTCTCGGTGCTGCTCCTCCAGCTCGCCCTGCGCCCGCTCACCCGCAGCTCCGACCTGGCCGTCGCCGGCTCGACCCTCGCGGTTGCGGCGCTGTTCCAGCCCGCTCGCGACCGGATCCGCGACCTCGTCGACCGTCGCTTCTACCGCAGCCGCTACGACGCGGCGCGCACCCTGTCCGCCTTCACCGATCACCTGCGCGACCAGCTCGACGCCGACGCGGTCGCGGGCGCCGTGTGCGAGGTCGTCGCCGAGACCATGCAGCCGGCCCACGTGTCCCTCTGGGTGCCCCGCGCCGGGGCTCGCCGACCCGCCGCGGGATCGCGTGCGGAGGGCTCCCCCGGGTGACGTGAGAATAGTGTGAGGTCCGTGCCCGACTACACCGACGACCTCCGACTGGCCCACGTGCTGGCCGACGACGCCGACTCGCTGACCACCGGCCGGTTCAAGGCGCTCGACCTGCACGTCATGAGCAAGCCGGACCTCACCCCCGTCACCGACGCCGACCAGGCGGTCGAGGACAGCATCCGCCGCACCCTCTCGCGGGTCCGCTCGCGGGACGCCGTGACGGGTGAGGAGCGTGGGTCCTCCGGTCACAGCCAGCGGCGGTGGGTGGTCGACCCGATCGACGGCACCAAGAACTTCGTCCGCGGCGTTCCGGTGTGGGCGACCCTGATCTCCCTGGTCGTCGACGACGAGGTGGTGCTCGGGGTCGTCTCGGCCCCCCAGCTCCAGCGCCGGTGGTGGGCCTCGGCCGGGCACGGGGCGTGGACCGGGCGGTCGTTGCTCAAGGCCACCCGCTGCCAGGTCTCCGACGTACGCCGCCTCGACGACGCGTCGCTCTCCTACTCGTCGATGTCGGGCTGGGACGAGCGCGGCCGGCTCGACGACTTCCTCTCGCTGGCCCGCCGGTGTTGGCGGACCCGCGCCTATGGCGACTTCTGGTCCTACATGCTGCTCGCCGAGGGCGCGGTCGACCTCGCCGCGGAGCCGGACCTCGAGGTCTACGACATGGCCGCGCTCGACGTGATCGTGCGCGAGGCGGGCGGGCGGTTCTCCTCCCTCGACGGCACCGACGGGCCCTTCGGCGGGAACGCGCTCGCCTCCAACGGCCACCTCCACGACGCCGCGCTCGCCTTCCTCGGTTCGGTGCCCGACGACGAGGGTGACCCCGACGACCTGCCGCGCCGGCCCGGGTCGGTCTCCGAGCTGCGCCGGCCACGCGAGGAGTGAGCAGACCGCTCGCCGTCCCCCCGCCCACCGGCTAGCCTCGGAGCATGCGCATCGGTGAAGTGCTCGGGTCGAAGGCCAGCCACGACATCCTCACCATCACGCCGCACGCCGGGGTCCGTGACCTGCTCGCCCTGCTGGCCGAGCACAACGTGGGCGCGCTGATCGTGAGCAGCGACGGCTCGAGCGTCGAGGGCATCGTCAGCGAGCGCGACGTGGTCCGCCGCCTCCACCACGACGGCACGGTCATCAACAACACCGTCGGGGCGATCATGACGACCGAGGTCGAGACCTGCGCCTCCGACACGCACCTCGACGACCTGATGAAGACCATGACCGAGCGCCGGATCCGCCACGTCCCGGTGGTCGACGACGACCGGCTGGTCGGCATCGTGTCGATCGGCGACGTCGTCAAGCACGTCATCGACCAGCTCCAGTTCGAGCGCGACCAGCTCGACAGCTACGTGCACCAGTCCTGACCCGACGGGGAGGCTGCGATGCCCGACTGGGTGGCCGCCGGTCTCTGGGGCCTGCTCGCCGGTGGCGCGCTGGTGGTCGGCGCCGCGGTCGCCTGGCTGCTCGACCTGCCCCGGTTGCTGGTCGCCTCCGTGATGGCCTTCGGCGCCGGCGTCCTGATCTCGGCGCTCGCCTTCGAGCTGGTCGACGAGGCCGAGCGCAGCGCCGGGCTGGTCCCCACGGTGACCGGGCTGGTCGCGGGTGCGGTGGCCTACGTCGCGGCCAACGCCGCGCTGGCCCGACGCGGTGCCCGCCACCGCAAGCGCTCCGGCGCGGACATGCAGCCCACGGAGACCGAGCAGGAGGGCAGCGGGACCGCGATCGCCGTCGGCGCGCTGCTCGACGGCGTGCCGGAGTCGGTCGTGCTGGGCATGACGCTGATCGGTGGCGGCACCGTCGGCGTGCCGGTGCTCGCGGCGATCGCGATCTCCAACCTCCCCGAGGGCCTCTCGAGCGCCGACGGGATGCGACGCAACGGCCGTAGCGCGACCTACGTCTTCGGCGTGTGGGGCGCGATCGCCGTCGCCAGCGGGGTGGCCGCAGCCGTCGGCTGCCTGACCCTGGAGGGAGCGGCGCCGGCGACCGTCGCCACGATCACCGCCGTCGCGGCCGGCGCGATCCTCACCATGGTGGCCGACACGATGATCCCCGAGGCGTTCGAGCGGACCCACCTCTACGCCGGGCTGCTGGCCTCGCTCGGCTTCGTCGCCTCCTTCACCCTCTCCCGGATGGGATGAGCCGGACGTCGACTAGCGTGACCGGCATGGACAAGCCCGAGATCGACTTCGTCGACCCCGAACCGCCCGCCGACCTCGTCGTCACCGAGCTCACCGAGGGTGAGGGCCCGGAGGCCACGGCCGGCGCCACCGTGTCGGTGCACTACGTCGGCGTCTCCCACGCGACGGGCGAGGAGTTCGACGCCTCCTACAACCGCGGGACGCCGCTGCAGTTCCGCCTCGGCGCCGGCCAGGTGATCACCGGCTGGGACCAGGGCGTGCTGGGCATGAAGGTCGGCGGCCGCCGGCAGCTGGTGATCCCGCCCCACCTCGCCTACGGCGACCGCGGCGCCGGTGGCGTCATCAAGCCGGGCGAGACGCTGGTGTTCGTGGTCGACCTGCTCGAGGTCCGCTGATCCCACGACGGACGGCGGGGCCGGTGCCGAGCACCGACCCCGCCGCCGTACGTCGCCGCCGGATCAGGGCTGCTGGGAGATCCGGTCGGTCGGGGTGGGCTCGACGCCGTCCTCGATGTGGTCGAGCAGGTACTGCCGGAGCGAGTCGATGTCGAGGCCGCCGGTGATCCGGTCGGTGCCGTCCCGGAGCACGGTGAAGTTGTCACCGCCGTCGGCGATGAAGTTGTTCATCGCCACCCGGTAGGTCTGGTCGTCGACCAGCGGCACCATGTCCGTCGACGGGTCGCCGTCGTCGTCGACCAGCACGTCACCGACGATCGCGTCGGCGTCGGGCGCATCGGCCTGGGACACGTCCCAGGTGTAGTCGAGCCCGGACACCTGCAGGATCTTGCGGTTGGTGCCCTCGTTGCCGCCGTTCCACTGCTGGTTGAGCACGGCCTCGAGCTGGCTCCCGGTCAGGTCCATCGAGACCACCAGGTTGTTGAACGGCTGCACGTTGAAGGCCGCGCCGTAGGTGACGTCGCCGTTGCCGTCCTCGATCAGGTCGGCCCGGATGCCGCCCGGGTTCATGAGCGCGATCACCGGGTCGCCGTTGTCGTCGATCGTCTGGTCGATCTTCTGCGCGTCGGCGATCAGGTTGCCCAGAGGGGAGTCCTGGCCGTCGGGGTCCACGGGAAGCTTGACGATCGACTGGTTCGGCGTCGCGACCGGCGCGATGTGGCCGATCACCTCGTCGCGGATCGGCGCCACCAGGACGTTGTAGCGGGCGATCAGGTCGATGATCGACTGCGACTGCGGCTGGCTGTCGTCGTTGTCCACGATCATGTTCTCCGCGAAGGCGGCCGGCCGCACGATGTCACCGGACGTCGGGTCGATCAGGAAGTGCAGCTTGGTCACCACCCGGCCCAGCGACGAGGCGCTGGTGAACAGGCGCGGGTGGCCCTTCGGGTCCTGCACCACGCAGTTGTAGGGCTGGTGGGTGTGACCGCTGACCACCGCGTCGATCGCCGGCTTCAGGTCCTGCGCGATCTCGAGGCCGGCGCCGGAGACGCCGGTGCAGCTGTTGTAGGCCGTCGCATCGGCCGGGAAACCACCCTCGTGGAGCAGGACGACGATCGACTTGATGCCGCGCTCCTTGAGCGCCGGGACCAGCGCGTTGGCGGTGTCGACCTCGTCGGCGAAGTCGACCTCCTGGATCCCGGCCGGCGACACGATGGTGTCGGTCGCCTCGAGGGTCATGCCGATGAAGGCGACCTTCTGGCCCTGGGTCCGCATCACCTTCACCGACGGGAAGACGGTCGGCCGGGGGTGGGTCGAGGCGTCCTTCCAGAAGACGTTGGCGCTGAGGTAGCGGAAGGCGGCCCCGGCGAACGGCTTGCCCTCCGGGTTGTTGTCGGTCGGCGGGCAGGAGTTGGCGCCGTTGGCGCCGTCGGGACCGTCGTCGAGGCAGCCGCCGTTCTGCATCCGCCGCAGCTCGGTGACACCCTCGTCGAACTCGTGGTTGCCGACCGAGGCGACCTGGAGCCCCAGCTTGTTCATCGCCTCGATGGTGGGCTCGTCGTGGAAGGCCGCGGAGAGCAGCGGGCTGGCGCCGATCAGGTCGCCGGCCGCCACCGTGATCGGCCTGGCACCGGCCGCGCGCGACTTCGCCCGCTCCTCGTCCAGCAGCCCGGCGAGGTAGGAGGCGCCGCCGGCCGGCGTGTTGTTGATCCGGCCGCTGGAGGTCTTGGTGGCGTCCAGCTTCTCGAGCTGGCCGTGGAAGTCGTTGATCGCGAGCAGGTCGAGCTTGACGTAGTCGTCGGCCTCGACCTTGGCGTCGTAGGTACGGCGGGCGTCGCGACCCTGGTCGGCGGTGGCCGACGAGGCGACGGACCCGGCCACGAGTGCGGCCGCGGCCAGGACGGCGAGGGCGCGCGCCCCCACCTGAGAGGTCCCGAGATGCATGAGGGCAGCTTCCTTCCGGAGTAGGTGGTCCGCGCGCACCGTAGACCGGACGGACGTGTCCGGACCACCCCCTGCAGGTGACGATCCGGTGTCGATCACCAGGGGAGGTCGTCGGTGACGTCCGCCGCGTCCGCGACCCGTGCAGCCAGCCCGCCGAGCTCGACGACGTCGCCGCGACGCAGCTGGCGGCCGCGCCGGGTCTCGACCTCGCCGTTGACCACCACCGCCCCGCCCTGGACCACCGGCTTGGCCTCGGCGCCGCTCTCGACGAGGTTGGCCAGCTTGAGGAACTGGCCGAGCCGGATCGTCTCGTCGCGGATCGCCACGTCGACCGGGGTGGTCACAGCAACACCGTCGCGGTGTGGATGAGCACGCCGACCAGGCCGCCCACGATGGTGCCGTTGATCCGGATGAACTGCAGGTCTCGGCCGACGTGCAGCTCGATCCGGCGGGCGGCCTCCTGGCCGTCCCAGCGCTCGATGGTGTGGGTGATGACGGTCGTGAGCTCCTCGCCGTACCGCTCGACGACGAAGACGGCGGCGTCGGCGGCGAGGCCGTCGAGCCGGCGCCGCAGCTGCTCGTCGTCGAGCAGCCGCTGGCCGAACCCGGACAGCTCCTGCTGGAGCCGGGTGCGGAGCGCGCCGTCGCGGTCGCGCAGGGCGCCGACCAGGGCGTGGCGCAGCGCGTTCCAGAGCGAGATGCCGGTCGTCGTGAACTGCGGGTGGTCGAGCAGCCGGTCCTTCAGCCCCTCGGTACGGGCCTGGGTGTCGGGGTCGAAGAGCAGGTCCTGGCCCAGCTGGGCGAGCATCGAGTCGAGTGCGGCCCGGGCGTGGTGGTGGGGGTCCTCGCGGATGTCGGCGATCCACCGCACGGCCTCGGTGTGCACGCGGCCGGTGACCGCCTCGTTGAGCCGCGGCGGCGCCCACCAGGGTGCCCGTTCGCTGAGCACCTGGTGCACGGTCTCGGGGTTGTCGAGGAGCCAGCGGTGGAGCTCCTCGAGGGCCAGGTCGACGACGCCGTGGTGGAGGTCGTCGCGGACCATCTCGACCACGAAGGTGCCGAGCAGCGGTGCGATCGGCTCCGCGCGGAACCTCGGCACCAGCACCGACTCGACCAGCTCGGCGACGTGGGCGTCGGTCACCTTCGAGAGCCCGATGCCGGCGACCTCGCTGACCTCGTCGACGACGCGGCGGGCGTTGTCGGGCGCCGCCAGCCACTCCCCCAACCGGCGCGAGACCGTGGCGGCCCCGACCCGCTCGCGGATGATCGCCTCCTGCAGGAAGTTCTCGCCGAAGAACTCCTGCAGCCCCTGGCCCAGCGAGTCCTTGCGGCGCGGGATCAGGGCCGTGTGCGGGATCGGCAGGCCCAGCGGGTGCTTGAACAGCGCCGTGACGGCGAACCAGTCGGCGATGGCGCCGACCATCGAGGCCTCGGCCCCGGCGTTGACGAATCCGAGCAGGCCGCTGTCCCCCCGCTCGCCGAGGGTGAGCACGTAGACCACGGCCGCGGCGAGCAGCAGCCCGACGGCGAGGGTCCTCATCCGCCGCAGCCCCTTCCGGCGTACGGCGTCGGCGGCCGGGTCGGGGGTGATCATCGTGACCGGTCCGGGGCTCCCGGTCGTCGTCGTGGCACTCATCGGGATCGATTCTCCCCCACGTCCGGGCGGCTGCCAGAATGTCGCCCATGGGACGCACGGTGATCACCTTCGGGACCTTTGACGTCTTCCACGTGGGCCACCTCCGGGTGATCGAGCGCGCGGCCGCCCAGGGCGACCGGCTGGTCGTCGGCGTGTCGTCCGACGCGCTCAACCTGAGCAAGAAGGGCCGCGCGCCCGTGTTCAGCCAGGGCGAGCGGCTCGAGATCATCGCCGCCCTCAAGCCGGTCTCCGAGGTCTTCGTCGAGGAGAGCCTCGAGCTCAAGCGCCACTACATCGAGCACTACGCCGCCGACGTGCTCGTCATGGGCGACGACTGGGCGGGTCGCTTCGACGAGTTCGGCGACATCTGCGAGGTCGTCTACCTGCCCCGCACCCCGGCGATCTCCACGACCGCGTTGATCGAGAAGATCTCGACCGGCAGCTGAGGACGTTCGGAATTCCCGGGCCGGTGGTGCAGGCTGTCCCGCGGAGCACCGCGTGCCGCCCTCGCGCACGCCGGACCGAGGGAGCCCTCCATGCCGCACCGGATCGTCGTCGCCCTGGCCGGCCTGGGCCTGACGCTGCTGGCCCCGGCCGGCCCCGCCCTCGCGGCCGATCCCGGCGCCGGGTCCGGGCCCGCCGCGCGGCAGGCGCTCGAGCGGGCGAGCGACCTGCTCGCCGTACCCGCGCCGACTGGGTCGCCGCCGTCGCCGGACCGGGGCCGCGACGCGACGCTCGCGCTGCGTGACCTGGCGCTGGCGCTGCCGCGCCTCTCGGGCACCCAGCGGCGGCAGGCGGAGGCGCTGCTGGCGCGGCCGACCGACGGCCGCCGCGACCCCTACGGCGACGGCTACAAGACCCGTGCGAAGCGCGACTGCCAGCGCCACGTCTGCCTGCACTGGGTCACCCGCACCCGCGACGCGGCGCCGGACCGCCGCTGGGTCCGCACCAACCAGCGGGTGCTCGCGGAGGTCTGGCACACCGAGGTGGGGCGGCTCGACTTCCGTCGTCCGCTCGCCGACTCCGGGCGCGGCGGCAACCGCAAGCTCGACGTCTACCTCAAGGAGCTCGGCAGCTTCGGCATCTACGGCTACTGCGCCCCCGAGCCGCGGCGGCACACGCGGCGGTCGCCGGGCTACTGCGTCCTCGACGAGGACTTCGCCCGGAACCAGTTCGGTCGCCGGCCGATCCAGTCGCTGCGCGTGACCGCGGCCCACGAGTTCCTGCACGCCGTCCAGTTCGGCTACGACTACCGCGAGGACTCGTGGTTCCTCGAGGCCACCGCCACCTGGATGGAGGAGCGGTACGCCGACAAGGTCGACGACAACCGGCAGTACCTCAGCAGCGGCCAATTCGGCGCCCCGACCCAGCCGCTGGACTCGGGCGGCTTCGCGCCCTACGGCAACTGGGCGTTCTTCGAGTACCTCAGCGCCCGCTACGGGCTCGACGTCGTCCGGCACGCCTGGGAGCTGGCCGGCGAGGGACCCACCGACGGCCGGACCTACTCGATGGACGCGGTGACCCGGGTCGTGCCCGACGACCCGGGCTTCGTGTCGACGTTCGCCGCCTACGCGATGGCGCTCGACCGGCCCGCGGAAAGCTTCGAGGAGGGGGCCACCTGGGGCGACCCCGCGGGCGTTGGCGCCGAGGTCCTCGGCGCCAACGGCACCGCGCACGAGTCCCGCAGCCTCGACCACGTGAGCTCGCGTGCCCTCCGGTGGCGGCCGGGAGACGACCTCGACCCCGGCGCCTGGGAGCTCCAGGTCGACGTGGACGGGCCGGCGACCTCGGCCGCGCCCGTCGCCGGGGTGGTCCAGGTCCCGCTCACGGGTCCGATCACCACGACCCGGCTCGCCCTCGACGCGGCCGGGGTGGGGCAGACGAGCGTCCCCTTCGACCCGACCGTCACCCGGGCCGTGCACGTCGTGGTCGGCAACGCCTCGACGCGCTACCGCTGTGGTTTCGGGACGACCTGGTCGTGCCACGGCTCCCCCCGCGACGACGACCGGCGCTTCACCGTCGACGTCGAGGTGGTGCCGACAACGACCTAGGCGTCCGCGCGTCGGGCTTGCCGACGGGCTGCGACAGGGCCACCATCTCCACACCGGACCTCACCGGGAGGGGTGGTGGCATGGCCGGGTTGGTCGGGACGGTTCGCGGGCGGTTCGCCCTGGTCGTGAGCGGGGTGCTGCTGGTCGGCGCGCTGCTGTGGCAGCTCGCCGACGACCCGCGCGACGGTGTCCTCACCGCCGCGACGCTGGCCGCGCTCGGGTTCGTGGTGCTCTTCCTGCTGCTCACCGAGGTGGTCGGCCGGTCCAACCCCAACCCCGAGCGTCGCAAGTACGGCTACCTCGAGGTGCTGATCGGCACCGACGGCTACGCCTCGACCAGCAAGGTCGTGGTCTGGCTGTGGACCCTGCTGCTCGGCATCGCCCTGGTCGTGCTGAGCGGGCTCGTCTGGTTCGGGAGCCTGACCCAGCGCCAGGCGTTCGGCACCGAGTGGAACTCCTACCTGTTGCTGCTCGGGGGCCCGTTCGCCTCCGCGGTCGTGGCCAAGGGCATCAACCAGGGCCGTCCGCAGGCGCAGAGCGGCCACGTCACCAGCGCGGCGAGCTCGCGTGCCCTCGGCAGCGCCACGCTGTCCGGCGACGGCTCACGCCGCCCCGGCACCGACGACGAGAGCCCGCGGCTGGTCGACCTCGGCCGCAGCAGCTCGGGCGACAGCTCCCTGGCCGACACCCAGTACGTCGCGTTCTCGCTGGTCGCGATGGTCTACTTCGTCGGCGCCATCGTCCACAACCTGCTGCTCTACGCCCGCGAGCAGGCCGCCACGGTCGAGCTGCCGGAGATCCCCAGCGCGCTGCTCGGCCTGACCAGCCTCGCAGCCCTGACCTACGTCGGCGCCAAGGCCGTCGACCGCGGCGGCCTGCGGCTGGTGCGGGTGCTGCCCGACCGGGTCGGCGTCGGCGAGACCCTCGAGGTGACCCTGGTCAACGCCGCCCAGGCGCTGACCCAGGGCACGGTCACGCTCATCTTCAGCGACGCCCACGGCCGGGCCTCCGACACGCTCGCCCCGCTGCGTCCCCCGGAGCGCGAGGGTGCGGTCACGACGGTGCGTTCCGCCGTA
Organism: uncultured Actinomycetota bacterium; assembly: GCA_963740885.1. GTDB lineage: Bacteria > Actinomycetota > Actinomycetes > Propionibacteriales > Nocardioidaceae > Nocardioides. The sequence continues at coordinate 2,529,309 of CAVUFP010000002.1, read as the reverse complement.
CCTCCCGAGCCGGGCACCTACCGCCTGGTCGTGGTCACGCCCGAGGGCACGACCGCCGCCCACCAGGTCGTCGTCACGAGGCGGGGCGACGGGGACGGGCACGCAGGTGAGCCCGCTCCCCCTGCTTCCCGAAGAGACTGAGCAGCTCGACCGGGCGTCCGTCCGCCGACCCGAACCAGTGGGGCACGCGGGTGTCGAACTCCGCCGCCTCGCCGGGCGCCATCACGACGTCGTGCTCGGCCAGCACCAGCCGCAGCCGGCCGTCCATCACGTAGAGCCACTCGTAACCCTCGTGACTCTGCGGATCGGGCTCACGCCGGCCGCTCGCCCCCGGCAGCACCAGCTTGTAGGCCTGGATCCCCCCGGCGCGACGCGTGAGCGGCACCATCGTCATGCCGTGGTGGCGCACCGGCGTGAGGTGCACCCGCGGGTCGCCGGTGGGTGGCGCGTCGACGAGCTCGTCGAGGCTGACCCCGTGGGCGCGGGCCAGCGGCAGCAGCAGCTCCAGGGTCGGCCGGCGCGAGCCCGACTCGAGACGCGAGAGCGTGCTCACCGAGATGCCGGTGGTCGCCGAGAGCTCGGCGAGCGTGGTGTCCCGCTGCTGCCGCAGCGCCCGCAGCCGGGGGCCGACACTGGTCAGGGACTGGTCCAGCTCGTCGTCCATGCGAGGAGTTTGCCAGATCGGCAAAGAAGTTTGCTCATCGGCGTGCCGCGCCGCAGGGTGGGGGCATGAGCGGACAGATCCTGGACGAGTACGACGTGGTGGTGGTCGGCGGCGGCCCGGCCGGGCTCAACGGCGCGATGATGCTGGGCCGGTCGCGCCGCTCGGTGCTGGTGGTCGACGCGGGAGAGCCGCGCAACGCCCCCGCCGATGCGGTGCACGGCCTGCTCGGGCACGACGGCACCCCGCCCACCGAGCTGCTGGCGCGAGGGCGGGCCGAGGTGGAGCGCTACGGCGGGCACCTGGTCTCCGGCACGGTCGACTCGGTCGCCGCTCGCGACGACGGGTTCACGGTCGCGCTGGCCGACGGCCGCACCGTGAGGGCCCGGCGGCTGCTGGTCACCACCGGACTGGTCGACGAGCTCCCCGACGTACCGGGGTTGCGCGAGCGGTGGGGCCGCGACGTCGTCCACTGCCCCTACTGCCACGGCTGGGAGGTGCGCGACGGGGCGATCGGGGTGCTGGGCACCGGCCCGATGTCGGTGCACCAGGCACTGCTCTTCAGCCAGCTCAGCTCCGACGTGACGCTGGTGCTGCATGCGGGGAGCGCTCCCGACCCGGAGCAGGCTGCGCTGCTGGCCGCCCGCGGCGTACGGGTGGTGGCCGGCGAGGTCGCCGCCGTCGAGGTCGTCGACGACCGGATCCTCGGGCTGCGGCTCGGCGACGGCACGCTCGTCGAGCGCGACACCGTCGCCGTGGCGACCCGGATGGTGGCCCGCGGGTCCCTGCTCGCCTCGCTCGGCCTCGACCCGGTCGACCATCCCTCCGGCATGGGCGTCCACGTCCCCGCCGAGCCGGTCACCGGCCGGACGACGGTCCCCGGGGTCTGGGCCGCCGGCAACGTCGTCGACCTCTCCGCGCAGGTCGGCGCCTCCGCCGCCGCCGGGGCCCTGGCCGGCGCGCACATCAACATGGACCTGGTCCTCGCCGACGCCGCGGCGGTCTCCCGGAGCTGACGGGACGGCTCAGGCGTCGAAGTCGACGGTCACGGCGTCGCTGACGGGGTGGGACTGGCAGGTGAGGACGAAGCCGGCGTCGACCTCGGCCGGCTCGAGGGCGTAGTTGCGGCGCATGTCGACCTCACCGTCGCGGACCAGCGCGCGGCAGGTGCCGCACACCCCGCCCTTGCAGGCGAACGGCAGGTCGGAGCGGGTCGCCTGGGCGGCGTCGAGGATCGACTCGCCGCGCGGCATCGGCGCGGTCGAGGTGAGCCCGTCGAGGACGACGGTCACCTCGGAGGTCTCGCCCTCCACCGCGGGGTCGGCACGGTGCAGCTCGGGCGGCGGCTCGTCGACGTAGAACAGCTCGAAGTGGACCCGCTCGGCCGGGAAGCCGAGCTCGGCGAGCACCGACCGCGCGTCCTGGATCATCGCGAACGGCCCGCACAGCCAGACGTGGTCGACCGTGTCGACCGGCACCAGCACCTCCAGCAGCCGCCGGATCCGGTCGGCGTCGAGACGGCCGGAGAACAGCTCGACGTCGCGCGGCTCGCGGCTGAGCACGTGGACGGCCTGGAACCGGGCACCGTGGCGGTTCTTGAGGTCACCGATCTCCTCGGCGAACATCACCGACCCGCTGGTGCGGTTGCCGTAGAGCAGCGTGACCTCCGCATCGGATGCGGCGAGGGCCGTCCCGGCGACCGAGAGCATCGGCGTGATGCCCGAGCCGGCGGCGATGCACAGGTGGTGGCCGCCGGTGAGCAGCGCGGGGTCGGAGCAGAACGAACCTCCGGGGGTCTGCACCTCCACCTCGGTGCCGGGCTGCACCTCCTCGACCAGCCAGCGCGAGAACATCCCGTCCGGGATCGCGCGTACGCCGATCCGCGGCCGGTCGCCGACCGGCGCGCAGATGGAGTACTGGCGCCGGTGCTCGCGGCCGTCGACGTACCGGCGCAGCGCGAGGTTCTGGCCGGCGGCGAAGGCGTAGTCGGCGGCGAGCTCGTCGGGGACCTCGAAGGTCACGGCGACGGAGTCGTCGGTGAGCCGCTCGACGTCGGCCACACGCAGCGCGTGGAAGGCGGGGGCAGCCGGCACGGTCAGATCTCCTTGACGTGCTCGAAGGGCTCGCCGCACGCCCCGCAGGCGTAGAGCGCGGTGCAGGCCGTCGGACCGAACTCCGAGGTCACGCCGACCGACGCCGACCCGCAGCGCGGGCAGGCGATCGCCCGGCGGATGGGCAGCAGGGAGAGTGCGACCGGCCCGGTGGGCGCCGGGCCCGGTGGCGAGATGCCGTGCTCGGCCAGCGCGGCCCGGCCGCGCGGGGTGATCCAGTCCGAGGACCAGGCGGGGCTGAGCTCGACCCGCACCCGTACGTCGTCGAAGCCGGCGTCGTGCAGGCGGTGGACGAGGTCGTCGCGCATCGAGGCCATCGCGGGGCACCCGGAGTAGGTCGGCGTGATCGCCACGACCACGGCCCCGTCGTCGACGGACACCTCGCGGAGCACGCCGAGGTCGGCGAGGGTCAGCATCGGCAGCTCCGGGTCGGTGACCGTCTCGGCCACCTCGCGCGCGCGGACCTCGTCGGTGACCGCGGCGACCGGGATCACCACTGCCCCTGCGGGTGGGCGCGGGCGACGACCTGCATCTCGGCCAGCAACGGGCCTAACGCCTCGGTGTGGAGACCGCCACGGCCGGTGCGCCCGTCCACGCCGGCGAGCCTGCGCTCGGCCGGCCGCTCGAGCCCGGCAGCGGCCAGCACCTGGTCGAGCACCGCGTCGACCGCGTCGGCGACCGACGCCGGGTCGACCCCGACGCCGGCCTCGGCCATCCGGGACTCGACCGGGTGGCCGGTCACCAGCTCGGGACGCAGCGGCCAGAGCACGTCGAGCGCGGCGAGCAGCCGCCGGCGTGACTCCTCGGTGCCCTGCGCGAGCGTCACGAACCAGCGACCGGCGTAGTCGCGGTGGTAGGTCAGCTCCTTGACGCCCTTCACCGCGACCGCCGCGAGCACCGGGTCGGCGCTGCCCGCCAGCCGGGTGAAGACCTCGTGGCGGACGAGGGTGAAGAGCAGCAGCCGGCAGACCAGGTGGGCGAAGTCGCCGTGGCCGACCTCGGCCAGCCGGACGTTGCGGAACCCGCCCGCCTCGCGGAAGAACGCCAGCGCGTCCTCGGCCGGCACCGGTGACGCCTCGGGCAGGGCCGGGACGACGGTCGGGTCGGCCGCCGCCGCGCGCGCGAGCAGCAGCCGGGCCTGGCCGAGCAGGTCGAGCGCGATGTTGGCGACTGCGATGTCGTCCTCGAGGTCGGGCGCGCGGCTGCACCACTCCGAGAGCCGGTGGGAGAGCACGAGGGCGTCGTCGCCGAGCATCAGGCAGTACGTCGCCAGGTCGGCGCCGTCGACGCCGTCCGGCACCGTGGTGTCGACGCCGGCCAGCGGGTCCTCGAAGTCGGTACCGAAGGCCCACTGCGAGGAGTCGCCACCGAGCAGGCCGTCGTAGACCGACTCGTGGGCGTCCACGGCCGAGGGGTCGGGGGCGCTGTGGCTCACTGCCCCGTGACGAACGGGGTCCCCGACGGATTGTTCGTCGGAGGAGCGCAGCGGGGGAGGCGAAGAATCCGGTGGGGTGTTCATATGTGGGGGACGTCGTCGGGGATGGAGTAGAAGGTCGGGTGGCGGTAGACCTTGTCGCCGCTCGGCGCGAAGAGCGGGTCCTTCTCGTCGGGGCTGGACGCGGTGACGGCGTCGGCGCGCACCACCCAGATCGAGACCCCCTCGTTGCGGCGGGTGTAGACGTCGCGGGCGTGGCGCACCGCCATCTGGTCGTCGGCGGCGTGCAGCGACCCCACGTGGACGTGGTTGAGGCCGCGCTTGCCGCGGACGAACACCTCGTAGAGCGGCCATTCGGCCCGGGGTCGGTCGCTCATGCGGTCCCCTCCTCGGCGTTTCGAGACGGTTGCTGCGCAACCTCCTCAACCACCGACTGCTGCGCATCTCCGGTGGTTGAGGAGGCGAAGTCCCGTCTCGAAACCTCCCGCGGCGAACGCCAGGGCCGCCTCGCGCACCCAGGCACCGTCCTCGTGGGCGGCGCGGCGGTGGGCGATCCGCTGGGCGTTGCAGGGGCCGTCGCCCTTGACGACCTGCATGAACTCCGACCAGTCGGGCTCGCCGAAGTCGTGGTGGCCGCGGTCGGCGTTCCACCGCAGCTCGGGGTCGGGCAGGGTGACGCCGAGGGCGTCGGCCTGCGGGACGGTCATGTCGACGAACCGCTGTCGCAGCTCGTCGTTGGTGTTGCGCTTGATGCCCCACTCCATCGACTGGGCGGTGTTGGGGCTGTCGGCGTCGGGGGGGCCGAACATCATCAGCGAGGGCCACCAGAACCGGTCGACCGACTCCTGCACCATCGCCCGCTGCTCGTCGGTGCCGCGCATCATCGTCATCAGCAGCTCGTAGCCCTGCCGCTGGTGGAAGGACTCCTCCTTGCAGATCCGGATCATCGCCCGGCCGTAGGGGCCGAACGAGGTCCGGCACAGCGGCACCTGGTTGCAGATCGCGGCGCCGTCGACCAGCCAGCCGATGGTGCCGACGTCGGCGTACGAGAGCGTGGGGTAGTTGAAGATCGAGGAGTACTTCTGGCGACCCTCGATCAGCATCTCGGTCAGCTCGCCGCGGGAGACGCCGAGGGTCTCGCACGCGGAGTAGAGGTAGAGCCCGTGGCCGGCCTCGTCCTGCACCTTGGCCAGCAGGATCGCCTTGCGGCGCAGGGACGGCGCGCGGGTCAGCCAGTTGCCCTCGGGCTGCATGCCGATGATCTCGGAGTGAGCGTGCTGGGCGATCTGGCGCACCAGCGTCTTGCGGTAGCCCTCCGGCATCCAGTCGCGCGGCTCGATCCGGTCGTGGCGGCCGATCGTCGCGTCGAACCCGGCCTGGAGCTCGGCCTCGTCGGCCTGCGCTAGCGTCGTGGTCACGGTTCCTCCCTGGCTCGGCCTTTACCGACCTTCCCCGCACTGACTAAAGTGTTACACGTTCGCGCACGCGTGTGCAATCGTCGTAACACTCGTGTCCGCTCAACGAACCCGACCGAGCACCGGAGGACCCCGTGACCGACCTGCTGGAGAGCTACGCCGCCGGACACTGGTTCCGCGCCGCCGACGAGGGCACTCCCCTCCGCGACGCGGCCACCGGCGAGGAGGTCGCCCGGATCTCCAGCACCGGGCTCGACCTCGGCGCGATGGTGACCCACGCGCGCACCGTCGGCGGACCGGCGGTGCGGTCGCTGACCTTCCACGAGCGGGCGACCCTGCTCAAGGAGCTCGCGACGCACCTGAGCGGGCACAAGGACGAGATGTACGCCCTCTCGACCCGCACCGGCGCCACCCGGCGCGACTCGCTGGTCGACGTCGACGGCGGCATCGGCACCGTCTTCTCCTTCGCCAGCAAGGCCAAGCGCGAGCTGCCCGACGACACCGTGGCGCTCGACGGCGGGCTCGAGCCACTCGGCCGGACCGGGACCTTCGTCGGCCAGCACGTCCACACCTCGCGGCCGGGCGTCGCCGTCGAGATCAACGCCTTCAACTTCCCCGTCTGGGGGATGCTCGAGAAGCTGGCGCCGGCGTTCCTCGCCGGGCTCCCGTCGATCGTGAAGCCGGCCGCGCAGACCGCCTACCTCACCGAGCTCGTCGTACGCCGGATCGTGGAGTCCGGCATCCTGCCCGAGGGCTCGCTGCAGCTGCTCTGCGGCAGCCCGCGCGGCCTGCTCGACGAGCTCACCGTCCAGGACTCCGTCGCCTTCACCGGCTCCGCCCACACGGCCGGCCTGCTGCGCAACCACACCAACGTGCTCCACGGCGGGGTGCGCCTCGGCGTCGAGGCCGACTCGCTCAACTGCTCGGTGCTCGGACCCGACGTGACCGTCGACGACCCCGAGCTCGACCTCTTCGTCAAGGGCGTCGTCGCCGAGATGACCGTCAAGGCCGGACAGAAGTGCACCGCGATCCGGCGGGCGATCGTGCCCAACGGCATGGTCGAGCCGGTGATCGAGGCGATCAGGGAGCGGCTGGCCTCGGTCACCGTCGGCCACCCGGCCGACGACGACGTCCGGATGGGTGCGCTGGTCAGCCTCGAGCAGCGCGAGGAGGTGCGCAAGGCGGTCCAGGCGCTGCGCGCCTCGGCCGACCTGGTCTTCGGCGACCCCGACCGGGTCGAGGTCGTCGGCGCCGACGCCGAGCGCGGCGCCTTCCTGTCGCCCCTGCTGCTCCGCGCCACCGCGGGTGCCGTCGAGCCCCACGACATCGAGCCGTTCGGCCCGGTGTCGACGGTGCTCGGCTATGACACGGTCGACGAGGCCGTCGCCCTCGCGGCCCGCGGCAGGGGCTCGCTCGTCGGCTCGCTGGTCACCCACGACCCCGACGTGGCCCGCGCGGTCAGCCTCGGCGTCGCGCCCTGGCACGGCCGGATCCTCGTCCTCGACCGCGACGACGCAAAGGAGGCCGCGCAGATGGGCGGCCACGGCTCGCCGCTCCCCGTGCTGGTCCACGGCGGCCCCGGGCGGGCCGGTGGTGGCGAGGAGCTCGGCGGCATCCGCGCGGTGCTCCACCACATGCAGCGCACCGCGATCCAGGCCTCGCCGGACATGATGACCGCGATCACCGGTCGCTGGACCACCGGCTCCCGGCGCCGGGTCACCGAGACCCACGCCTTCCGCAGCAGCCTGGCCGAGCTGGCGGTCGGCGACACGATCTCGACCCCGTCGCGCACCGTCAGCCTCGAGGACATCGACCACTTCGCGGAGTTCACGGGCGACACCTTCTACGCCCACACCGACCCCGAGGCCGCGGCCCGCAACCCGCTCTTCGGCGGGATCGTCGCCCACGGCTACCTCGTGGTCTCGCTGGCCGCCGGGCTGTTCGTCGACCCCGAGCCCGGGCCGGTGCTGGCCAACGTCGGGGTCGACCACCTCCGGTTCCTCACGCCGGTCAAGGCCGGCGACACGATCCGGGTGCTGCTGACCGTCAAGCAGATCACCCCCCGCTCCTCCGCCGACTACGGCGAGGTCCGCTGGGACGCGGTGGTCCTCAACGCCGACGACGAGCCGGTGGCGACGTACGACGTGCTGACGCTGGTGGCCAAGACGTGGGACGGCGACCGGGGCTGACCCCGCGCGGCGGAGGTAGGGTCGCCGACAACGGGCGCGAGACGTCTCGGTCCATCGATGGAGGTGCTCGTGCACGACCAGACCGAGGACGACCCCGACGGGACCGACGAGGGCCCCGAGGTCACCCCGCTCGACTTCCTGCTGCACGACGCCTCCCGCAGCCCGCTGCGACGGTTCCTGCCCGGCATGTCCGGCGTGCGCTTCACCGCGGGCCTCGCGCGCCGGCCGCGCCGGGTGGCCGGCCGGGCTGCCCACCTCACCGGTGAGCTGGCCCGCGTCGGCCTCGGACGCTCCGAGCTGGCGCCCCACGAGAAGGACCGCCGGTTCGCCGACGACGCGTGGTCGAAGAACCCGTTCCTGCGCCGCACCGTGCAGGGCTACCTCGCGGTCGGAGAGACGCTGCGCGGGCTCGTCCCCGACGCCGGCCTCGGCTGGGGCGACGCGCAGCGGATGGGCTTCATCGTCGACAACCTCGTCGAGGCCGGGTCCCCCAGCAACAACCCGCTGCTGAACCCGACGGTGCTCAAGCGGGTCGTCGACACCGGCGGCGGCAGCCTGCTCCACGGCGGGCGGCGCTTCGTGCGCGACTTCGCGACCGCGCCGCGGGTCCCGTCGATGGTCGAGCCCGACGCCTTCGAGGTGGGCCGCGACATCGCCGTCACCCCGGGCGTCGTCGTGCAGCGCACCGACGCGTTCGAGCTGATCCAATACACCCCGCAGACGCCGAAGGTGCGCTCGGTGCCGCTGCTGATCGTCCCGCCGACGATCAACAAGTACTACGTCATCGACCTCGCCGAGGAGCGCAGCCTGGTCGAGCACCTGGTCGCCCAGGGGCAGCAGGTCTACTGCATCTCCTGGCGCAACCCCGACGCCCGCCACGCCGACTGGGGCCTCGACACCTACGGCGGGGCGATCCTCGAGGCGATGACCACCGCGCGCAAGATCGCCCGGCAGGACCAGGTCGCCGTGCTCGGCATCTGCTCCGGCGGGATGCTCGCCTCGATGGTGATGGGCCACCTCGCCGCCACCGGCGGGCTCGACCAGGTGGCCGCCTTCAGCCTCGCGGTCACCGTGCTCGACCAGGAGCGCGCCGGGTTGCCGAGCGCCCTGCTCTCCCACAAGGCGGCGGCCGCCTCGACCAAGGCGTCGCAGGAGAAGGGCTACCTCGACGGTCGGATGCTGGCCGAGGTCTTCGCGTGGCTGCGCCCCAACGACCTGATCTGGAACTACTGGGTCAGCAACTACCTGCTCGGACGCCCGCCCAAGGCCTTCGACATCCTCTACTGGAACGCCGACCCGGTCCGGATGACCGCCGCGATGCACCGCGACTTCATGGAGCTCGCGATGAGCAACGGCCTCACCCGCGCCGGCGGCAGCCGGATGCTCGGCACCGACATCGACCTCGGCAAGGTCGACGTCGACTCCTACGTCGTCGCCGGCATCGCCGACCACCTCTGTGCCTGGGAGTCCTGCTACCAGACCACCCAGCTGCTGGGCGGCGACTCCCGGTTCGTGCTGTCCACCAGCGGTCACATCGCGGCCATGGTCAACCCGCCCGGCAACCCCAAGGCCAGCTTCCAGACCGGGTCGACCGAGCACTCCGACACCGACGCCTGGCTGGCGGCGGCGAGCAAGGTCAAGGGCAGCTGGTGGGAGGACTACGCCGCCTGGCTCGCCGAGCGCACCGGACCCGAGCGCAACAAGCCGACCCGGCTCGGCTCCGCGGCGTTCGAGCCGATCTGCGACGCGCCCGGCACCTACGTCCATGACCGCTGAGCCGGCCCCCGTGGCGCGCGACCGGGTCCGCACCCTCGCGGTCCGCGGCCTGCAGGCCCGGGTCGCCGTCCGTCCCGCGCGAGGGTGGCTGAAGGACGAGCCGCCGCTGCTGCTCTGCAACGGGATCGGGGCGAGCCTGGAGGCGCTGCAGCCCCTCGTCGACCACCTCGACCCCGACCGCGGCGTGGTGCGCTTCGACGTCCCGGGCGTCGGGGGCAGCCAGCCGCCGCCTGTCCCCTACCCCATCGCCGCGCTGTCGTCCTGGGTCACCGCGATGATGGCGCGGCTCGGTCACGAGCGCTTCGACGTGCTCGGTCTGTCGTGGGGCGGCGGGCTGGCCCAGCAGCTGGCCGTGCAGTCGCGACACCACGTACGCCGCCTGGTGCTGGTCGCCACCGGCACCGGGATGCTGATGGTGCCCGCCCACCCGCGGGTGCTGAGCCGGATGCTGACCCCGCGACGGCACCGCGACCCGGCGTACGCCGCCAGCATCGCCGCCGAGATCTACGGCGGCACGATGCGTACCGACCCCCTCCTGGGCGCCGACCTGCTCCACGCCACCACCCGCGCCGGCCCCCGGCGCGGCTACTACTTCCAGCTCGCCGCGATGACCGGGTGGAGCAGCCTGCCGTTCCTCCGGCTCATCCGGCAGCCCACCCTGGTGCTCGGTGGCGACGACGACCCGATCATCCCCGTGGCCAACCCCCGGATGCAGGCCCGGCTGATCCCGGACGCCCGGCTGCACGTCTACCACGGTGGCCACCTGGCCCTGCTGACCGAGGCCGACCAGCTCGGCCCCCTCGTCGACGCCTTCCTGGCCGAGGCGGTCCCGTCCGAGGAGTCGCCATGACCGGTCCCGACCCGCACGTGCCCGAGGAGTCGCCGTTCTCGGACTTCCTCGGCTTCGAGCTGCTCCTCGACGAGGCCGACCGCGAGCTGCTCAGCAGCGTCCGCGCCTTCCTCACCCGCGAGGTCGAGCCGGTCATCAACGACTACTGGACCCGCGCGGAGTTCCCCCACGAGCTGGTGCCGGGGCTGGCGGGGCTCGGCATCGCCGGCCTGCAGTACGACGGCCCGGGATGTCCCGGTCGCGGCGCGCTGATCGACGGCATGGTCTCGATGGAGCTGAGCCGCGTCGACCCCTCGATCGGCACCTTCATGGGTGTCCACGGCGGGCTCGCGATGGGGTCGATCCAGCTCTGCGGGTCCGACGAGCAGCGCGAGCGCTGGCTCCCCGCGATGGCGCGGATGGAGCTGCTCGGGGCCTTCGGCCTCACCGAGCCCGACGTCGGGTCGGCCATCTCCGCGGGGCTGGCCACGAGCGCCACCCGCGACGGCGACCACTGGGTGCTCAACGGCGAGAAGAAGTGGATCGGCAACGCCGCCTTCGCCGACCTGGTCGTGATCTGGGCCCGCGACACCGACGACGAGCAGGTCAAGGGCTTCGTCGTCGAGAAGGGTTCCGAGGGGATGACCTTCGACAAGCAGGAGGACAAGATCGCGCTGCGGGTGGTGCAGAACGCCGAGATCCACCTGCGCGACGTCCGCGTCCCGGAGTCGAACCGGCTGCAGCGCGCCGAGAGCTTCCGGGCCACCGCCGACGTGCTGCGGCTGACCCGGATGGGCGTGGCCTGGTCGGCGGCGGGCTGCGCGCGCGGCGCCTACGAGCACGCCCTGCGCTACACCAAGCGTCGCGAGCAGTTCGGCCGGCCGATCGCGTCCTTCCAGCTGGTCCAGGACCTGCTGGTCAAGATGCTCGGCAACGTCACGGCCTCGACGGCGATGAACGTGCGCGCCTCGCAGCTGCAGGAAGCCGGGCTCCTGCGCGACGAGCACGCCTCGCTGTGCAAGGCCTACTCCACGGTCCGGATGCGCGAGGCCGTCGGCTGGGCCCGCGAGGTGCTCGGCGGCAACGGCATCCTGCTCGAGCACCACGTCGGCCGCTTCGTCGCCGACGCGGAGGCGATCTACTCCTACGAGGGCACCCGCGAGATGAACACCCTGATCGTCGGCCGCGCCATCACCGGCGAGAGCGCCTTCGTCTGAGGCGGGCGTGAGCGGAGCGGTGGACCGGAGGGACGCGGCGACCTGGACGCCGTGGCGGTCCGTGGTGGCCTTCGGCCTGGTCTCGCTCGCGGCCGACATGGTCTACGAGGGGATGCGCTCGGTCACCGGGCCCTTCCTCGGCACCCTCGGCGCCACCGCCCTCACCGTCGGCATCGTGACCGGCGCCGGCGAGGGGGTCGCGCTCGCGCTGCGGCTCGTCGCCGGGCCGTACGCCGACCGCTCGGGCCACCACTGGCGGCTGACCACGGTGGGCTACGCGCTGACCGCCGTCTGCGTGCCGCTGCTGGCGGTCACCCCCTTCCTCGGTGCGGCGGGGCTCGGCGTCGCCAGCGCGCTGGTGCTCGGGGAGCGCACCGGCAAGGCGATCCGCTCACCCTCCAAGTCCGCGCTGCTGGCCGGGATGGCCGAGTCGGTCGGTCGCGGCCGGGGGTTCGGCGTCCACAAGGCGCTCGACCAGGTCGGCGCCTTCGCCGGGCCGCTGGTCGTCGCCGGCGTCGCCGCCCTCACCGGCGTGGTGTGGCCGGCGTTCGCGGTGCTCGCGGTCCCCGGCGCGCTCTCGCTGCTCCTGCTCGCCGGGCTGCGGCGCCGCGCGCCGGTGGTGCCGCCGCCTCCGGCCCCTCCCGCTGAGGACGGGCGACGCTGGCGCGGCCCCCCGCTGCCGGCCCGGTTCCACGTCTTCGCGGCGTCCTGCGCGGCGAGCACGCTGGGCCTGATGACCTTCGGCGTCATCTCCTACGCCTTCGTCGCCGAGGGCCTGCTGAGCCTGGCGCTGGCCCCCGTCGTCTACGCCGGCGCGATGGCCGTCGAGGCGCTCGGCGCGCTCGCGACCGGGCTGACCTACGACCGCTTCGGGGCGCGGGTGCTCTACTCGCTGCCACCGCTGGTCGCGCTGGTCCCGGCGCTGGTCTTCGCCGACCGGCTGGCCGTGGTGCTGCTGGGCGTCGCGGCCTGGGGCCTGGCCACCGGCGTCCAGGACTCGACGGTCAAGGCGCTGGTCGCCGACCTCGTCCCGGCCGGGTCGCTGGCCACGGCGTACGGCGTGTTCGCGGCCGTCCAGGGCGTCGCGGCCCTGGCCGGTGGCGCCCTCGCCGGCGCCCTCCACGCCGACCACGTCGGCCTGTTGGTGACGATCGTCGGCACGCTCCAGGCCGCCTCGCTGGCCCTGCTCGTCGTGACCCTGCGGAGCCGGCCCGCCGAGGACGTGGCATAGCAGGTGACTCCCGGGGGCTGGTCACCTCCGATTCATCACGTGAAGATGTCGAGTCGGGACCCCACACGGTCAGTACGCCGTGCGAAGTCCCGGTTCACCCACTGAACATGGTGAATTCCGAGACCCACACCCCGCCGTCCGGCCCGGCGGCGTAGTGCATTCGGGTCAGGTGAGCTCGAAGTCGGGCCACGGGACGGCCCGCCGTGGCAGGCTCACCGGCACGCGGCCGCCGCACCACCTCCCCGGTGCATCCCCCACGGCCGCTCTACTCGGAAAAGGAATACCCGTGTCTCTCCTCCCCCCTGTCCGTCTGCTCGTTCGCGCCACCGTCTCCACGGTGGCCCTGGCCGCACTGGCCGTCCCCGTCGCGGCCTCGGCCGCCGTCGAGGTCGACTGCTCGGCCGACAACAGCGCGCTGCTCGCGGCCGCCCAGAACGCCGTCGACGAGGCCAAGGCCGGTCGGCTCTCGGTCAACCGCCCCCTCGGTCTGCTCTCGCGCAACGAGCTGCGCGACACCCGCGACGAGGTCGCCGTCATCCGGGCCACGATCCAGGAACTCCGCAACCAGCTGCGCTCCCCCGACCTCACCGCCGACCAGCGCGCTGCGCTCGAGACCCGGATCGCCCAGCAGTCCGCGCTGGTGCGCCACGCGCAGCGGATCCTCGAGTTTCGCCAGCGGCTGCTCTCCGAGCTCAAGGGTTACAAGAACGAGGCCGACGTCGACCTGGCAGCCGCCACCGCCGCCCTCGACGAGCTGGAGGCCGCGCTCGACGCCTGCGGCTGAGCCGCGGCACCGTGCTCTTCTGCGGCGGTGACCTCAGGGGGTGTGCTTGGTCCGCAGTCGGTGGTTGTCGGCGCGCAGCCGGGCGACCTGTGTCTCGAGCTCGATCACGCGGGCGATCCCGGCGAGGTTGAGTCCCTCGCCCAGCAGCTGGCCGATCCGGACGAGCCGAGCCACATCTGCCTCGCTGTAGAGGCGGGTACCGCCCGGCGTGCGATCCGGGTCGACCAGGCCGCGGCGCTCGTAGACCCGCAGGTTCTGGATCTCCATCGAGGCCATCTGGGCGGCCACCGAGATCGCGAACACGCCCTGGTCACGCGCAACCACAGTGCCTCCTGATGAATTTTGCGTCTTCGATGGCTTGACATTACCTTGGCTCTCGACTAAAAGAAACCTGTAACCGTTGATACAAGTTGTGAGTCTCATCGGCTCACTCGAACCAGAACCAGGAGGACGCCATGTTGCTGCGCACCACCGACCCGTTCCGTGACTTCGACCGCCTGACCCAGCAGCTGCTGGGCACCACGAGCCGCCCGGCCGTGATGCCGATGGACGCCTGGCGCGAGGGCGACCGGTTCGTGATCGAGTTCGACCTGCCCGGCGTCTCCAAGGAGACCATCGACCTGGACGTCGAGCGGAACGTGCTCACCGTCCGCGCCGAGCGGGTCGCTCGCAACGGCGACTGGGAGATGCTGGCCAGCGAGCGGTCTCGCGGGGCGTTCAGCCGCCAGCTCGTGCTGGGCGACAACCTCGACCTGGACCGGATCGAGGCGTCGTACGACGCGGGGGTGCTTCGACTGGTCGTGCCCGTCGCCGAGAGGGCCAAGCCTCGTCGGATCGAGATCGGGCGCGGCCAGGACGCCGCGGAGGGCAGCCCCGAGAAGCAGGCGATCGAAGCCTGAACCCGCTCGGCGTCGATCGACGCACACATCCTGGCCGGTGTCTCGTTCAGGAGCCCGACGCGGTCCGCAGCGTCAGGATCCCGGTCAGGGACACGATCACGAGGAGACCGAACCAGTGAGGAGGAGGTGAGAGCTCACCGGCACACCAGCCGTCCAACCCGTCGCTCACAGATGCACGGCGAGCCACGGGCCACCGTGGGAGGTTCACCTTCGTGGCTCGTCGTTCCCAGCGACACGTGGCCGGGACGGTGCGCACACGCTGCCGCCCGTCCCGGCCGCGCCACCACTGACGAACCCACCTCGACGACGCACACATCTCGACGGAGCAGACCATGTATCCCTCGCGGGAGGCCCGCGAGCTCGCCATCTTGCTGCGGATCAGCCGCGAGCTCGACATCTGCGGTGATGTCACCGCCTCTGTGGACAACCCCTCCGAGATCATCGCCTGGGCAGCGATCCTGACCCGACCCCACGTCCGGGCGTGGCGGGCTCAGCACTCCGGTCATCGATTCATCCAGGTCGCCGCCGACCACCGTCGAGCCCCTGTCCGCGGCCACGTCGCTGCCGTGCTGGACTGCGAGCAGCACGAGGAGTTCTGGATCGCGTGCGGTCTGGACGCGCTCGAGCCCGGCGACACTCGCGACCTCCGTACGGCCGACCTTGCCCGGGCCTGGGAGGCCATGCCGATCACCGGCGGCGACGCCGACGCACCACCCCAGCCCCCCTCATCCGGCGTGGCATGACCTTGGGCCAGCACCCGCCCGACCACCTTGAATGCCTCAAGACTTTCGTGGATCGCTTCTGACTAGGAGGTGAGGCTTGTGGAGGTGTCGGCTTCTCGTCCGCAGAAGGGCGAGCTCTCGGTAGGTCAGGCCCGCCGGCTCATCGGCGTCGCCGCCAGCGCGGACGCAGCCGAGGTGGCGCGCGCCTACCGCCGGCGAGCGCGTCAGGTGCACCCCGATGTCAACGTCGATCCGGACGCCACCCAACAGTTCTGGGTCCTGCAGGTCGCCCGTCGGGTGGCGTTGGCTGCGGCCCGACGCCCCGACCCGACGCCCGCTGAGGTCACAGTTGGCAACCCGACCCTCGTGCAGGTCCCGCCTCCCTCGCGGAGCTCGGTGACAGTCGCCGCGCGGCCAGGGCGACAAGGCGCCATCTGGATGGCCGTGGGTCCAGTCCACCTGCAGCCGCCACCCTAGGACGATGCACCAGCTCCGGAGCAGGACCGGGGCACCCAGGACAGACCCGCGACCGGTACCGGAACCGGGATCCACACCATGAGACACCACGGGAGACCAGGGAGAAGACAGACGGAGGAACCCGCGATGGGAGACCTGCACCTGTGCACACAAGCCCGCCCCGATGCAGTCGACATCGATCTGGTCGGGGCCTTGACCTCGCACACTGCCTCTCAGGTGCGAGCCGCGCTGAGCCCCCATCGCTCGACGGTGAGCCGGCTGCGGCTGCGCGGCTGTGACGGCATCGACCTCGACGGGGTGTTCGCCCTCCTCGCGGCAGAAACGGAGGCCCGAGAGGCCGGCGGCGAGATCCAGCTCCTCGAGGTCCCGCTTCACGTCGAGCGATACCTGCACCACCACAACGGCGCCCATCTGTTGGCCCGACCTCAGCTTCCTGTGGACGCCGGTGCCACCCCTGGACAGGACCACCGTCCGGCATCCCGCTCAGTGGAGTAGCACCGGTCTGCGACGTCGAGGGCTGCGTCACCGGAGCACGTGATTCACCCTGGCTTGAGGTACCGACCCCGCGGTGGCGCGCCCGGGATCGACAACGTCAGGTCCTTTCACCGGGGCGGCAACTGCGGCAGCGGCACGGGGCTCCCGCAACGGCCCTCCTTCCAGAGTCCGAGCTCCGCCGGACGGCCCGCCCCCGCGCGTCGCGGATAGCCGTACGGGTGTAGTCGTCACGAGTTCTCCGCCGGTAGCGTCAACCCTGCGCGCGGCCGTCCCTCGGACTCCATCTCGGGGGCGGCCGCCGTCCAACGACACCGGGGCCGGTCACGGCACCAGGATCTGCTGGTGCACCCCGTACGAGGCGCCCTCGACAAGGAGCGGTAGGCCGCGTCGCTCCACCCAGAGGACAGCCTGACTGCGCCGCTCGACCTCGATCTTTTCGGTAAGCGGTGCGGAAGTGGGACTTGACGGTGTTCAGGGCCAGGAAGAGCTGCTCAGCGATCTCCCGGTTCGACATGCCCCTGGGCGATCAGGCCCCGGACGTCGATCTCGCGCCGGGTCAGTCCCACCCGGGAGATATCGGGGTGGCAGGCGCTGCCTGCGAGCAGCGGCCGTCGCCCAAGGTCTCTCTGCGCGAAGTGCTCGATCCGCTCGACCAGGTCGCGGCTGGGCAGCGTCAGGGAGAGCGAAGCCTCCGCACCGCACGCCAGGCCCCCCTCGAGCGTGGGGGTGCAGTCGCTCCAGTGGGTGAGGATGACGATGCTCGAGGTTCGGCGCAGCAGGCTGTGCAGAACGGGATCATGGTCCCCTCCCTCATCCGCCCCGTAGAGGATCACCTCAGGGGGTGGGTCGCTCTCGACGGGGACGATCTCGAAGGTGGTACCGGGGCCCCGGGCGAACCATGCCTCGAGCCCGACCTGGGTCAGTTCAGGTTCGTCAACGATCGCGACCCGGATCCTCGGCACAACCCAGCATCCTGAACTCCCGATCGGACGCGGCGCTGCCCTACGCATGGATGGGGTGACTGCTTCACCACGTCCACGGGCAACGGGAGGCTGGTTCTAGAGCCCCTCCTGGCTCCAGCTGGTGCACTCGAGCCCAACCAGGAGTGGGCTCACGTTCGCTCCACTCCGTGCGGACGTGAGCCGTCCGTCCCGTCATCCCTGAGCACTGGGAAGGTGACCGAGCGCGAGCCCGCTTCATGTCCTCACCGTCTCCTGGCCGACCGGCCGCCCGGGCGCAGCACGGAGGTCGCCCCTGCGCGTCTGGGCCATAGTGGACCCATGCGCCCGGACAACGACGCCATCTTGTTCGACATCGACGGCACGCTGATCGACTCGACGTACCACCACGCGATGGCGTGGGGGCGTGCGTTCGCCCGCCACCACGTGCCCTGTCCCGTGTGGCGGATCCATCGCTCGATCGGGATGGGCGGTGACAAGCTCGTCGCCGCGGTCGGTGGGGACGGGGTCGAGGAACGGCTCGGCGACGAGCTGCGCACGGCGTGGCGCGAGGAGTATGTCGTGATCAAGGGAGAGGTCTCCCCTCTCCCGGGCGCGAGCGACCTGGTGCGCTCGCTGGCGCGTCAGGGCTACCGGGTGGCGTTGGCCTCGTCGGGCGATCCGGAGTTTGCTCGTGAGGCAGTGACGATCCTCGGCCTGGGTGGGGATATCGAGCAGCTGACGACGGCCGAGGACGCCGCGGAGAGCAAACCGCACCCCGACCTGATCGGCACAACGCTGACACGGATGAATGGCGTCGAGCGGGCTGTCCTCGTGGGGGACACGCCGTACGACGTGGAATCGGCTGGGCGTGCCGGCCTGCGATGCATCGCGCTGCGGTCAGGTGGGTACAGCGACGCCGAGCTGGGCGACGCCGGTGCTGCTCTCGTGGTGGACGCACCGGAGGACCTGCTCGACCTGGACTGGCAGCACTACCTCGAGCGAGGGGAAGAGACATGACCCGCTTCGGCTACACCCTGATGACCGAGCAGACAGGGCCGAGCGAGTTGGTCGAGCACGCCGTGCGAGCCGAGCACACGGGTTTCGACTTCGAGGTGATGAGCGATCACTACTTCCCCTGGCTCTCGGCGCAGGGCCACGCGCCCTACGCCTGGTCGGTGCTGGGAGCGGTGGCTCACGCGACCGAGCAGGTCGGCCTGATGACGTACGTGACCTGCCCGACCATCCGATATCACCCGGCAGTGGTGGCGCAGAAGGCAGCGACGGTGCAGCTCTTGGCGAAGGGACGATTCACGCTCGGCCTCGGCAGCGGTGAGAACCTCAACGAGCACGTCGTCGGGCGCGGCTGGCCAGCCGTGGCCGACCGTCAGGCGATGCTGCGTGAGGCGATCGGGATCATCCGTGCCCTGCACGGCGGTGAGATGGTCGACCACCGGGGTGACTACTTCCACGTGGACTCCGCCCGCATCTGGGACCTGCCCGAGCAGCCGGTCGAGATCGGCGTCGCCGTCGCCGGCGAGCGTGGCATCGAGGAGCTGGCGTCGTCGGCCGACCACCTGATCGCTGTCGAGCCACGCGTCGACCTGATCGAGGACTGGAACGCCGTCAGTGGTGCCCCCACGATCGGCGACCAGGCTCGCGCGGTGGGTCAGATCCCGATCTGCTGGGATCCCGACGAGGAGGCCGCCGTCGAGCGCGCCCACGAGCAGTTCCGCTGGTTCGCCGGCGGCTGGTCGGCCAACGCAGACCTGCCGACCACAGCCGGCTTCGCTGCAGCCACCCAGTTCGTGCGACCCGAGGACGTCGCCGCCAACATCGCCTGCGGCCCCGATCTCGACGCCATCGTCGAGAGCGTCAAGCCCTTCTGGGAGGCCGGCTTCACCGATGTTGCCCTCGTCCAGATCGGCGGTGAGACCCAGGAGCTCTTCCTGGCCGAGGCCGCCGCGCCGCTGCTGGAGAAGCTGCGAGACGCCTCCACGTGACGGCTCGATGCGCTGTGGTGCGGGCTCCAAGGTGACCAGGCTCCCTCGCATCCCATGCTCGGCTGCCGCCGTGTCCTGGGTCTACCGCGGTGCCTGACCCGTGAGTTCTCGGAACAGGGCGGGATCGCATCGCCGTTTTCCGCCGGGGCGGCGACCGCCAGCATCATCGACGCACTGGCCGAGGAGAACCTCGAAGACGTCCTGCCGATCGAGCATTGGCTGTAAGTGACCCGAACCGGCCGCGAGCGATAATCGACGGCTCGTCCTGGCCGTTCCATGGAGGTTCGGGCCTGAGGTTAAGTGGCCTCCACTCGCTGGTTGTCAGATCGGTAGTCAACGCACCCTGGGCATGCAGAAAGCCGCCCCCGGTTTGCATCGGGAACGGCTTCTGACCTGCAGTTTCACTTTGTAGCGGGGGCAGGATTTGAACCTGCGACCTCTGGGTTATGAGCCCAGCGAGCTACCGAACTGCTCCACCCCGCGTCGCTGGCCGCAACCTTACGGGAGGAGGCTGGGCGAGCCCAAATCGGGGTCGCTCAGCCCCCGGAGCCGCCCTGGGAGGCGGTGTCCGCGCTGCCACCGCCAGCGGCGTCCGAGAGGCCGACGGCCTGGGCGATGAGCTTGCGAGCCTTCTCCTCCTGGCGCGCGGCCTCGATCCGGTCGCCGTCGGCGTACGCCGCGTCGGCGGCGTCGAGGGCGGACTGGGCCTGCTGGAGAAGCGAGACGATCTGCTCCTCGGTCGTCTGGTTGCTGGGCGGCTGGCCGTTGCCGTTGCCGTTCCCGTTGCCCTCGCTCGGAGGCGGCTCGGTCACCGTGCCGGGGTCGACCCCGACGACGTCGGCGAGCGCCTCGACCAGCGAGCTGCCGATGCCGACGGTGTCGCCGTAGGACACGATCACGAACTGCAGGATCGGGAAGCTGGCCTCCGACTCCTGGCGTACGGCGTAGACCGGCTGAACGTACATCAGCCCGTCGTTGACCGGCAGCGTCAGCAGGTTGCCGAAGGTCGGCTTGATCTCACCGAGGTTGAAGGCCTGCAGCTCCCGTCGCACGTTGTCGCTGTTGGCCATCTCGTTGGCGATCAGCCCCGGGCCGGGCGTCTGCTCGTTGGGCAGCTGGAGCGCCCGCATCCGTCCGTACTCGTCGGACGTCGCGTCGGAGTTGACCGACATGAACGCCGCCAGGTTGCTCTTGTCACGCGGGGTGAACACCGAGGTGAGCGACCAGGCCTCGTCAGCGGTGGTGGTCGGGTCGTCGACGAAGAGCCGGTAGGGGGGCTGGTAGTTGTTGGCGGAGTAGGGGTCCTCGGGGACCTCCCAGCGGTCGTTGTTCTGGTAGAAGTCGCCGGCGTCGGTCACGTGGTAGCGCGCGAACTGGTAGCGCTGCACCTTGAACTGGTCCTCGGGGTAGCGCATGTGCTGCAGCAGGTCGTCGGGGATCTCGCTCTTGTCCTCGACGGTGCCGGGGAAGGCGCTGCGCCACGCCTGCAGCATCGGGTCGTCCTCGTCCCAGGCGTAGAGGGTGACCGTGCCGTCGTAGGCGTCGACGGTGGCCTTGACCGCGTTGCGCATGTAGTTGACCTCGTCGGTCGGCAGCGTGCCGAACGGGTTCTGGTCGGTCAGGGAGTCGTTGGTCATCGTCTCCAGCGACTCCGCCTGCGACTGCGGGTAGCGGTCGGTGGTGGTGTAGCCGTCGAGGATCCACACGATCCGGCCGTCGACGATCGCCGGGAACGGGTCGCGGTCGACGGTCAACCACGGCGCCACCCGCTGCACCCGCTCGATCGGCTCGCGGTGGTAGAGCACCTGGCTGTTCTCGTGCACCCGGCCGGAGAGCAGGAAGTTGGGCTCACCGAAGCGGACGGCGTACATGAGCTGGGAGAAGAGGTTGCCGACCGGCACGCCGCCCGTTCCGTCGTAGGTGGTCGTGCTGCCCTCGTCGTCGCTGGCCGCCGCGCCGAGGTCGAGCTCGACGTCGGGCGCGTCGGAGCTCGCCTTGCCGACGACGGAGTAGTCGGGGCTCATCTCGCCGAAGTAGACGCGCGACTCGTAGCCGTCGGGGTCGAGGTCGGTCAGGGCCTTCTGGTTGGTCTGCTGGCCCTCGGCCCAGAGCAGGTCGCTGCCGCCCTCGCGGTCGTCCTCGCCGCGCTGGTTGGCGTAGGCGGCGATCATCCCGTCGCCGTGGGTGTAGACGGTGTGGAGGTTCGACCAGTTGCGGTCGCCCTCGGCGATGCCGGCCTGGTCCAGCTCTCGTACGCCGAGGACCAGCGCGCGGTCGATGCCCTCGATCAGGTAGCGGTCGACGTCGAGCACCTCGGCGACGGAGTAGTAGGCGCGGACCTGCTGCACCTGCTCGAAGGTCTGCTTGACCACCTGCGGGTCGACCAGCGGCACCGAGGAGGTCTGCTGCTCGAGCTGGCTGAGCTTGCCCGAGGCGGTGAGCTGGCTGCCGTAGGGCTCGACCTCGATGTCCTCCAGGTCGTACGCCGCCCGCGTGGCCTCGATGTTGTGCTGGAGGAACGGCGCCTCCTTGTCGGGCTCGCTCGGGCTGACCTGGAACTGCTGGACGATCGTCGGCCAGATCATGCCGACCAGTACCGAGCTCAGCACCAGCAGCGCCAGCCCGACCGAGGGCAGCATCCAGGTGCGGCGCCAGACGTTGAGGAAGAACAGCACGGCGCAGATCACCGCGATGCCCATCAGGATGTTCTTGCCCGGCAGCACCGCGTGCTGGCCGGTGTAGGTCATGCCGGTGATCAGCCGCCCCGAGTTGGTCACCAGGTCGAACCGGTCGAGCCAGTAGTCGACGCCCTTGCCCAGCACGAACAGCCCGAGCAGGACCGACAGCTGCACCTGGGCCGCCCCGGTGAGCCGGTCGTGGGGCGTCTGCAGCTGGATGCCGCCGTACAGGTAGTGCACGAGCGCCGCCATCAGCAGCGCCACGACGGCGAAGGCCATCATCGAGTCGACGAGGTAGTGCAGCCAGTTGAGGTCGAAGACGTAGAAGCCGATGTCGCGGCCGAAGTAGGGGTCGGTGTCGCCGAAGGAGACCCCGTTGCGCCAGAGCATGAAGGAGCGCCACTGGCCCGCCGCCGAGGTGCCGGCGAAGAGGCCGAACAGGATCGAGACGCCCACGCACAGCCAGATCCGGATCGGGGTCACCGCGGCGCGGTAGCGCTCGAGTCCGCTCTGCTCGGGCGAGGGCATCCGGAACATCGGCCGGAACCGGTAGGCCAGCACCATGTTGACGGCGATCACCGCGGCCATCAGCACCGCGAAGGCGGCGAACAGCCCGACCCGCGTCCAGAGCATCCGGCTGAAGACCGTGGAGTAGTCGACCGCGGCGAACCACTGCTGGTCGGTCCAGACCGCGGCGAACGTCGTGAGGACGAAGAAGCCGACGATCAGCACGGCGGCGGTGATCAGCAGGGCCCGGGACCGGCGTGGCGGCACCACGTCGGCCGCGGCGCCCGGGTGGGGTCGGCCGCGGCCCTCGCCGTCGTCGTACATGTCGCTCACTCGCTCTCCTCCAGGGTCGCCCTCAACAGCGATAGCAGCGCCGGCACCATGTCGACCCCGGCCACGACCGACTGGTCGTCGTCGTGGGCACGCAGCCGTAGTGCACAGTACGTCGACCCGAACCGGGTGGCGCCGGCGACGATGCGCACCTCCTGCCGGTCGGGGTGCCCACGCGCGAACCGTTCCGCGGCCGCGGCGTCCTCGGGCACCTGGCCGTCGGCGTCGGGCGGCAGCACCAGCCGCTCGACCACGGCGGCGCAGCCGGCCACGCCGTCGGGCCAGCTGATCGTCTCGAGCACCTGCTCCAGCGGCTGCTCGGGGCGCAGCTGGTCCTGCTCGACCGGCGTCAGCGACCCGGCGGCTGCGGCCTCGTCCAGGCCCATGGCGCGGGCCAGGGCCGGCTCGTGGGCCACGATCCGGGCGGTCTCGACCAGCGAGTAGAGCCGGGCCGGCTGGTCCCAGCCGGTGCCGGCGACGTGACCCTCGATCTCGAGGACGGCGGCGGCCAGGGCGGGGTCGACGTCGAGGTCGTCAGCCATCGGCACTCCCGGAGTCGGCCGAGCAGGTGGGCAGATCGGCGTCGTGGTCGGCGCTCCAGTCCTTGATCGCGGCGAGCGCGTCGGGCATGGTCTCGGCCCGCACGAGCCGCATGTCGCCGTTGGGGGCGTCGATCGCGTCGCCGCAGTTGCCCGGCGGCACCATGAACAGCTGGGCGCCGTCGTCGCGGGCGGCCGCGATCTTCTGGTCGATGCCGCCGATCTCGCCGACGCTGCCGTCGGCGGCCAGGGTGCCGGTGCCGGCGAGCGTCTCGCCGTCGGTGAGCGAGCCGGGCGTCAGCACGTCGTAGGTCGCCAGCGACAGCATCAGCCCGGCGCTCGGCCCGCCGATGTCGGGGTCGATGCCGAAGCTGACGTCGAAGGGGAAGTCGTAGGTCGTCCCGAGCTCGATGCCGATCCGGGGCTGGCCGTCCTGCTCCTCGGGCGTGACGCTCACGGTGCGCTTCTGACCGTTGCGGAGCACCCGGAGGTCGAGCGGGGTGCCCGCCGAGGTGTCGGCGACCGCGGACACCACCTGGTCGACCGAGTCGAGCCGCCGCCCGTCGACCTGCAGCAGCTCGTCGCCCGTCCGCAGCACGCCGTCGCTGGGCGAGCCGTCACGGACCACGCTCACCACCGGCACCTCGACGTGGTAGCCGAGCTCGGTCATCGCCACGGCCACCGCGGTGTCCTGGGAGGAGGCCATCTGCTGGGCCCCCTCACGCTGGCTGGTCGCGTCGGTCTCTCCCGGCTGGTAGACCGTGTCGTAGGGGTAGACGGCCGAGTCGGGGTCGATCCAGGCGCCCATGGCCTCGAGCAGGCCGACCCGGGTGTCGGGCTGGGTGACGAAGACCGTGGTGAACCTCAGCTGGCCCTCGTCGTCGTGGTAGGACTTCGCCCCGCTCACCTCGATCGTGTCCTTGCCGTCGGTCTGGCCGAGCACGTCGATGGTGTAGCCGGGGCTGTAGGTGACGTAGGGCAGCGGCACCAGCAGCGCCGCGAGCCAGAGCGCGACCAGCAACGGCACGGCCAGCAGGCCGGCGAGGGTGCGCTGCGTCATGGCGCAAGCCTCTCAAACGAGGGAAAGCGGACCGCCGTCAGGCAGACCGGCGGCCGTGGCCGGGGTCGGGAGCACCCGACGGCCCGCCGGCCGGGCCCGACGGACCACCCGGCCGCGCGGCCCGTGACGGGCGTACGGCGATGCCGGTGCTGCGGTCGCGCGGCACCTGCGGCGGCCGGTGCCGGGCGGCGGAGCTCTCGCGCTGCATCGCGGCCGCCAGCCGGGTGACCGCCACGTCGCGGTCGACCTCGCCACGACCCTCGCGGCCCAGCCACGCCACCCACAGCATCGCCACGACGGTGACGACGGCCGACGGCGCAAGCCAGAGCAGGATGTCCACGCCCCGAGGGTAGGCGGCGGTGCGGGTCACGGCGTCAGGGCGCGCCGACCCACTCCTCGGTGCCGTCGGTGAAGCGCTGGTGCTTCCAGATCGGCACCTCGTCCTTGAGGGTGTCGATCAGCGCGCGCGAGGCCGCGAACGCCTCGCCCCGGTGGGCGGCGGTCGTCGCGACCACCACGGCGATGTCGCCGATGGCCAGCGTGCCGACCCGGTGCACCGCCGCGAGCCCGGTCACGTGGTGCTCGGCGGCGACCCGGTCGCAGACCTCCCGGAGCCGGCCCAGCGCCGTCGGGTGGGCCGAGTAGTCCAGGCCGGTGACGGCCTGCCCGTGGTCGTGGTCGCGCACCCGCCCGACGAAGAGGGTCAGCCCGCCGGCCGCCTCGTCGTCGAGGACGTCGAGCACCTCGCCGACCTCGAGCGGCTGGTCGCGCAGGTCGACCAGCCGCACCACGCGCCGGTCCTCCGTCTCGCTCACCCCGGCACCGTATCGGCCGACGCCCGGGTTGCCGGATCCGCGTACCGTGGACTACATGAACTCACCCCATTCGAATGCTCGCTGCGCTCCGCTTCGAACAGGGACCCCGAGATGAGCACCAACCCCGACGACGGCCAGAATCCCTTCAAGGGGACGCCGTTCGAGCAGTTCTTCGGCGGCGGCAACGTCCCCGACCTCAACCAGATCTTCTCTCAGTTCCAGGCGATGATGCAGCCGCACGAGGGCCCCCTCAACTGGGACGTCGCGCTCGACACCGCCCGCAAGCAGGCCGCGTCGGAGGCCGACCCCTCGCCCACGCAGCGGCAGCGCGACGCCGTCGCCGACGCGCTCCGACTGGCCGACCTGTGGCTCGACGAGACCACGGAGTTCCCCTCCGGCGTCACCTCCACGTCCGCGTGGAGCCGCGCCGAGTGGATCGTCGGCACCACCGAGGTCTGGAAGGGGCTGGTCGAGCCGATCGCCGCCTCCTCGGTCAACTCCCTCGGCCAGGTCCTGCCCGAGCAGGCCCAGGCGATGGGCGGCCCGATCCTCGGCATGCTGCAGCGCGCGGTCGGCGCGATGCTGGCCACGCAGATCGGCCAGGGGCTCGGCGCGCTCGCCGGTGAGGTCCTCACCGGCTCCGACATCGGGCTCCCGCTCACCGCTCCCGGCCGGGCGACGCTGCTGCCGACCAACGTGTCGGCGTTCGCCGAGGGGCTCGACGTCCCCGAGGACGACGTGCTCCTCTACCTCGCGCTGCGCGAGGCCGCCCACCAGCGGCTCTTCGCCCACGTCCCGTGGCTGCGCGACCACCTGATCGGCGCGGTCACCGACTACGCGCGCGGGCTCGAGGTCAACACCGCCAACCTCCAGTCGAAGATCGAGGAGCAGGTGCGCGGCATCGACCCGAGCAACCCCGAGTCGATCCAGAAGATGCTGGAGGGCGGGATGTTCGAGATGGACCAGACGCCCGAGCAGCAGGCCGCGCTCCAGCGGCTCGAGGTCACCCTCGCGCTCGTCGAGGGTTGGGTCGACGAGGTCGTCGGCCAGGCCACGACCGAGCGGATGCCCACGGCAGCCAGGCTCCAGGAGGCCGTACGCCGACGCCGTGCGTCCGGCGGCCCGGCCGAGCAGACCTTCGCCTCGCTGGTCGGCCTCGAGCTGCGGCCGCGCCGGCTGCGCGACGCCTCGACGCTGTGGGGCTCGCTCCGCACCCGGCAGGGGGCCGAGGCCCGTGACGGCGTCTGGATGAGCCCCCACCTGCTGCCCACCGACGCCGACCTCGACGACCCGCTGGGCTTCCGCGAGGGTTCGAGCGCTCCGGGCGAGCTCAGCGACGAGGAGTTCGACGCCGGGCTGCGCGACCTGCTCGACGGTCCGCAGGACGACCGCCCCGCCGAGGGGTGACCAGCCCGACCCTGCACGGCGACGCGCTCGCCGTGCTCCGCGCCTGGGAGCCGCCGGACGAGTGCCAGGTGGCCCTGCGCGACCGCTACGTGGCCCACCTCGAGGCGCACCCCGACGGGATGGAGCGCGGCTGCCACCCCGACCACCTGACGGCCAGCACGCTCGTGGTCTCCCCCGACGCCGGTGAGGTGCTGCTGACCCTGCACGCCAAGGCCGGCGCCTGGTTCCAGCTCGGCGGCCACTGCGAGCCGGGCGACGACTCCCTGCTCGACGCCGCCCGGCGTGAGGCGACCGAGGAGTCGGGGATCCCCGGCCTCCGGCTCGACCCCGTCCCGCTGCGCCTGGACGAGCACGCCGTCCCGTTCTGCGGCGACACCGGCGACGTCCACCACCTCGACGTGTGGTTCCTCGCCGTCGCCTCGCCGGCCGCCCGCACCGCCGTCAGCGAGGAGTCGCTCGACGTCCGCTGGTGGTCGGTGGCCGAGCTCCCCGACCCCGACGGCACCTGGGCCGAGGCCCTCGACCTCGCCCGCGCCCGCCTCCACCGGACGACTCAGTCGACCTCGTCGCCGGGTGGCGGGTCGAGCTGGGAGGCGGCAGACCAGCCGAGCAGGTAGCCCTGCGCGCGCTCGGACTGGGGGTAGCGGTCGACCCAGCCCCAGAAGGCCGCGTCGTGGCCGGGCTCGAGCAGGTGGGCGAGCTCGTGGACCAGCACGTAGTCGACGACCCACGGCGGCATCCCCTGCAGCCGGGCCGAGAGCCGGATGGTGCGGTCGCCGGGGGTGCAGGAGCCCCAACGGGACAGCTGGTTGTCGACCCAGCGCACCGACTCCGGTACGGCCAGCCCGCCGAGGTGGCGGTCGGAGAGGGTCCGGGCGCGGGTCAGGAGCTCCTCGTCGGAGGGCCGGCGGCGGCGTTCGGCCTTCTCGAGCCGGGCCACCATCGTGTCGACCCACTCCCGCTCCTCGGCGCGGGTGAGCGTGGCCGGGATCATCACCACGATCCGGTCGCCGTCGCGGTGCGCGGAGACCGTACGCCGCCGGCGCTTGGACCGGCGTACCTCCACCTCGGGTGACTCCGCCACGCCGTCCAACCTACTTCTCGGCCCAGGCCAGCAGCCGGTCGCGCGGCCAGGTGTTGACGATCCGCTCGGCCTCGATGCCGGCCTCCTCGGCGCGCTCGCAGCCGTAGTCGAGCATGTCGAGCTGGCCCGGGGCGTGGGAGTCGCTGTCGATGGAGAACAGGCAGCCGGTGTCGCGGGCGAGCTCCAGCAGCCTGGTGGGAGGGTCGCGCCGCTCGGGCCGTGAGTTGATCTCGACGGCGACGTCGTGCTCGACGCACGCCTCGAAGACCGCGCGGGCGTCGAACTCGCTGGGCGGCCGGGTGCCGCGGTTGCCCATCACCATCCGGCCGGTGCAGTGGCCGAGCACGTTGGTGAACGGGTTGCGGATCGCGCCGATCATCCGCTTCGTCATCGGGGCGCGGTCCATCCGCAGCTTGGAGTGGACGCTCGCCACCCGGACGTCGAGCTGCGCGAGCATCTCCTCGGTCTGGTCGAGGGAGCCGTCGTCGAGGATGTCGACCTCGATCCCCTTGAGCAGCGTGAAGGCTTGTCCTGAGGAGGGCCCCCCGGGCCCGTCTCGAAGGGAGCCGCCGAGGTGGTCGTTGACCGCGTCGACCACGCCGAGCTGGCGGGTGAGCCGCTCGACGCTGAGCCCGTTGGCGACCCGCAGTCGCGGCGAGTGGTCGGTCAGCACGAGGTAGTCGTGGCCGAGCTCGATGGCGGTGAAGGCCATCTCCTCGATCGGGGAGCCGCCGTCGGACCAGGTGGAGTGGGAGTGGAGGTCGCCGCGCAGCTGCGCGCGGAGCTCGCGACCGCCGGGGGCCAGCGGGCCCCGGTGCTGCTCCTCGAGCCGGGCCAGCCGCTCGGGCACCACCCCGCGTACGGCGTCGGCGATCACCCCGCCGGTGCTGGTGCCGATGCCGGGCAGCTCGGTGAGCGTGCCGGCCTCGACCCGGGCGGCGACCTCGTCGGCACCCAGCGGGAGGATCGTCGCCGCGGCGGTCCGGAAGGCCTCGATGCGCCGCGTCTCCTCGCGGCCGCGCTCCATGAGGAACGCGATCCGGCGCAGCGCCGCCACCGGCCCGCCGTCGTAGCTCTCGCTCATCCTCGATCCTTCCCGTGGGGACGCCAGAAATTCTTTCGTCCACAGCCCGTGGACACCATTGTGGCTGGTCAGCGGAGGGACGGCGGGCACCGGCACCCGTCGTCCACAGGCCTCTCCCCCGCCGATCCACCGGGTCGACCACTCCGTCCACAACTCTCTCCACAGGGTTTTCCACAGGCTGGGAGGACCGGGGCGCCGAAGGCGTTGACCCCGGCGCGAGCGGCCTCCTAGCGTGGGCGCCAGATGAGGCCCCGGGCCACGTCGGTGCGACACCCGCAAGGGGAAGGCGAGTGTCGGGCAGGCGGGCCAGGGGCCTCTTCTCACGCCTCGGGGCGCTCCCCTCAGCGGCCGGTGAACCGGGCCGGACGCTTCTCGCGCGCGGCGGCGATGCCCTCCTGGAGGTCCGCGGTCGCCAGCGTCACCGGCTGGGCCAGCGCCTCCCACTGCAGGGCCGTCTCGAGGTCCGGCGGGCCCTCGCGCAGGGCGACGGTCGTCAGCCGGCTCGGCACCGGCGCCGTCGCGGCGACCTCCGCCGCGACGGCGAGGGCCTCGTCGCCGAAACCGGCGTCGGGCAGCACCCGCGAGACCAACCCGAGCCGCAGCGCCTCCTCGGCCCCGACCATCCGGCCGGTCAGCAGCAGGTCACGTGCGTGGGCGGCCCCCAAAACCTCCGGGAGCAGCCAGGTCGCGCCCATCCCCGGGTGCATGCCGAGCCGCACGAACGGCACCCCCAGCCGCGCGCCGGCCGCGGCGAGGCGCAGGTCGCAGGCCAGGGCCAGGCACAGCCCCGCCCCCACCGCGGGACCGTTGACCGCGGCGATGGTCGGCACCTCCAGCCGCCGGATCGAGAGCCAGGCCCGGTAGAACGGCAGCATCCTCGTCCGCAGGTCGTCGACCGAGGCGTCGGGCTCACCGGCGATCCACGAGGTGTCGCCGCCGGAGCAGAAGGACGTGCCCGCACCCGTGACGACGACGGCCCGCACCGACCGGTCGGCCGCCAGCTCGTCCACGGCGGACACCCAGGCGCGGGTCATCGGCTCCGACATCGCGTTGCGCTGGTCGGGGTTGTCGAGGGTCAGCAGGGCGACCCCGTCGGAGGGTCGCTCGAGCCGCAGGTGCGTGGGGTCGCTCATGCCCGCAGGGTAGTGAGGCCCCGTCACCGTGAGCTCGAGCAGGGCCCCTGGTTGCCCGTCAGGACGGGGAACCAGGGCCAGGCGACACGTCGCCGGACCTGCCGCGCGGCGTGCGCCGCTCCCGGCCGGTGTGCCGTAGGGTCGAGGACAGCCCGGCGCGAGCCGGGCCCGGCGGGCTTCCTCTGCCCCTCCCGCCGCGACGACCCGTACACCGAAGAAGCAAGGAGGCCGTCATGGCGGAGACCTGGAGCGGCGAGTTCTACTGCGTCAAGTGCAAGGAGAAGCGCGAGGCGGAGGGCGAGGTCAGGGTCAACGACAAGGGCACCCGCATGGCGAAGGCCGTGTGCCCGGTCTGCGGCACCAACCTCAACCGCATCCTCGGCAAGGCCTGACCGGCCACCACTCCCGTGCCCCGACGGCACCGGCCCGGACCTCCGGGCCGGTGCCGTCGTCGCGTCTGCAGGGCTGTGGACGACGGCG
The DNA here is from genome assembly GCA_963740885.1 of uncultured Actinomycetota bacterium. Taxonomy (GTDB): domain Bacteria; phylum Actinomycetota; class Actinomycetes; order Propionibacteriales; family Nocardioidaceae; genus Nocardioides. The sequence continues at coordinate 2,499,010 of CAVUFP010000002.1, read as the reverse complement.
TACGCCGACGACGTCCTCGTGCGAGGGTGCCGGGGTGCCCGCTCGACCCTCGGAGTCCCTGGTCCGGCTGCGGCCCGGCGTCCGGGTCAGCCGGCGCGGCGCCGGCCTGCTCCAGGTCGGCCTCCACCCCGACGAGCGGCTGGCGCTGCCCGACTCCGACGACGTACGCCGACTCCTGCACGACCTCCGGGCGGGTCTCCGGCCGGCCGGCGTGGCCGCCCCGCTGACCGGGACCGTCGAGGCGCTGGTGGCCCGAGGCCTGGCGGTCACCCCCGACCCCGCGGCGTCGGGGGCGGTCCGGGTGCTCGCGCCCGAGCCGGTCCGCGCGTCGGTCGTGAGGGTGCTCGCGGCGGCCGACGTGCCGGTCGCCGGTCGTCGGGCCCGGGCCGCGGTCGTCCTCCACGTCAGCGTCGGCGCCGAGCCGCGCCGCGCCGACCTCGACGGCTGGATGCGCACCGACCGCCCCCACCTGGGGCTGGTGACGCTGGCCGGCCGCACCCGGGTCGGGCCGTTCGTCGTCCCCGGTCGTACGGCGTGCCAGCGGTGCGTCGACGAGCACCTCACCGACCACGACCCGCGCCACCCGCTGGTGCTCGAGCAGCACCACGCGGTCGACCCCCGCGACCTGCCGCCGCCCGCCGACCTGCAGCTGGCCCTGGCGGTGGCGGCCCGCGACCTCCGCGGCTGGCTGCACGGCCGGACTCCCGAGACCTGGTCGGCCACCGTCGAGCTCGACCCGGCGGGCGGGACCCGTCGCCAGGAGTGGCGGCGACACCCGCGCTGCGGCTGCGCCTGGGGCGACCTGATGGCCGGCTGAGCGTCCTACCACCACTCGCTGTCGAGCTTGCCCTCCATGGCCCGCAGGTTGGCCCGCGAGCACTCATCGCAGAACGTGCGGGGGCGGCCGTTCTCGACGGCGAAGGTCCAGGTGAGGGTGTTGGCCTCCTCGGCCTCGTGCCGGCCGCAGAAGTCGCACGTGGTCACCGCGTCAGCCTACGACGGCGCCGACCGCGCGGTGCTCATGCGACAGGGACCGGACAGGGCCGGACGCGACAGGAGCCGGACCCCGCGTCGGACGACGCCGGGATCCGGCTCCTGCTCTTCATCACCCAGCGATCAGGAGGGTGTGGTGGCCCGGGGACGTACCCCACCGGCCGCCCGTCCTCAGATCGCGCGGGCGAGGGCGAGGCGTGCCTGCCGCGCGGCCTTCTCGGCCTTGCGGCTCACGCGCCGGGCGTGGGCCACGTGGGCCGCCCGGCGCATCTGCTGCGCCTCTCCCAGGCGCACGGACATCTGTGCCCGTGCCAGGTCCTCGTTCATGAGGTTCATGATCTTTCTCCGGTTCTGTGTGGTCATGGTGGTGATGGGTGGTCCCTCGACGGGTGCTGGTGCCGACTGCTGCTGCGGGCTGTGCCTAGGCGGCGTCCTTGCGCGGACGGCCTCGCGGCCGCTTGCGCGGGATCACGACGCCCTGCAGGAACAGCTCGCCGCCCCAGACGCCCCACGGCTCGCGCCGCTGGAGCGCGCTGCGCAGGCAGAGGTCGCGGACGGGGCAGCTGGCGCAGAGCGCCTTCGCGAACTCCACGTCCTGCGGGGACTCCGCGAACCACAGCTCCGGGTCGTTCACCCGGCACGGCAGCTGCTCGTCGTCCACGCCCCGCGCCGCGTCGTGCAGCCCGCCCAGCCCGTTGCCGAGCCTGACGTCTGCCTCCACGTGGGCACCGGTCCTGCCATCAGTGCGGTCGAGAACGCTGATGGTCATGGTGTTGGTCACCTCCTCCTGGTCCTGATCGCTGGTGTGTGCGGAAAACAGAAAGGCCGCGGATCCCGGGTTTCGGGTCCGCGGCCTGGAGGTCGCCGGTGGCTGAGTGGTGTCAGCTGGTCGGTGGACTCCAGGCAGGGGTACCCGGGAACGGCATGCGGACGGCATCGCCGGTCACGACGCGCACACGCGCGGCGTAGACGGAGGCGCAACCCGCGACGGGCGCCATGCCCGTGCCCGCGGCGAGGGCAATACCCGTGTGGGCAGCCGTCGGCGCGGAGGTGGGCATGGCGAAGCCGGACTCGAGCTGAGCCGTCATGGTCTGGTTGTCGTTCATGTGGTCCACCTCCTCTGGCGGGTCGGGCGCGGGACCGTGGCAGGGTCCTGGGTGCGCGGACGGGTGTTGGTGGGAAGAAGTTACCGGTTCGCCGCGGTAAGGGGCAAACCATTTACTGGGTCTTTCGCGAAAATTCTCGGCCGGCGTGGCCGGGGGCCGGTGCTCAGGCCAGCAGCTCGAGCACCTCGGCGCCGTAGCGCTCGAGCTTGGTGCGGCCCACCCCGCTGATGGCGAGCAGGCCGCCCTCAGAGGTCGGCTTGTGCTCGGCGATCAGCTGCAGCGTCGCGTCGGTGAACACGACGTAGGCCGGCACGTCGTCCTCGCCCGCGCGCTCGCGCCGCCACTCGCGGAGCCGCTCGAAGACCTCCTCGTCGTAGGACGCCGGGCAGTCGTCGCAGCGGCCGACCTTCTTCTGCGCAGCGCCGGTGAGCGGCCGGCCGCACTCGCGGCAGTGGATCGCCCGGCGCCGCGCGGCGGGCCGCGGCGGCTCGTGGCCCGCCGGGAGCATGGGGGTCAGGAACGGCGAGGGTCGCCGCGAGGCCCGTCCCCCGGGGTTGCGCGCCAGCGACCACGAGACGGCGAGGTGGACCCGGGCGCGGGTGAGGCCGACGTAGAGGAGCCGCCGCTCCTCCTCGACCTCGGCGGGGGTGTCGGCGTGGCTGAAGGGCAGCGTGCCGTCCTGGGCGCCGGTGACGAAGACAGCGTCCCACTCCAGGCCCTTGGCGGCGTGGAGCGTGGCCAGGGTGACCCCATCGGCGACGGGCGCGTGCTGCTCGGCGGCGCGACGGTCGAGCTCGTCGACGAACGCCGACAGGTCTCCCCCGCCGGCCGCGAACTCGCTCGCCTGGTCGACCAGCGCCTGCCACGACTCCCAGCGGTCGCGCACCTGGCCCCGGCTGGCCGGCGCCTCGGGACCCCACCCGAGCCCGGACAGCGTCGCCCGGACGACCTCGCCCATCTCGCCGGTCTCCTGGCCGCCGCGGGCGGTGCCGCGCAGCAAGGTGACCGCCTGGCGCACCTCGGGGCGGTCGAAGAAGCGGGCCGCGCCGCGGACGACGTAGGGGATGCCGCGCTCGGCGAGCGCCTCCTCGTGGTGCTCGGACTGGGCGTTGATGCGGAACAGGACCGCCATCTCGCCCCACGGCGTCCCGGAGGCGTGGAGCCGGCGGCAGGCCTCGGCGACCGCAGCCGCCTCCGCGACCTCGTCGGGGTGGCCGGCGAAGCCGACCTCGGGTCCGGCGGGCCGCTGGGCCTGCAGCAGGACCCCCTGGCTCGCCGTGCCGGCGAGCACCTGGTTGGCGCGCTCGACGACCTGGGGCGTGGAGCGGTAGTTGCGGACCAGCTCGACCGAGGTGGTCGCGGGGAACTTCTGCGCGAAGTCGCGGAGGTAGTCGGCGCGGGCGCCGGCGAAGGAGTAGATGGTCTGGGCCGGGTCGCCGACCACGCACAGCTCGTCGCGCCCGCCGAGCCACAGGTCGAGCAGGGCCGACTGGAGCGGGGAGACGTCCTGGAACTCGTCGACCACGAAGCGCTTGTACTGGGACCGGACCTGGGCCGCGACCCGCTCGTCGTCGGCGAGCAGACCGGCGGCGAAGAGCAGCACGTCCTCGAGGTCCATCCGCCCCTGGCCGCGCTTGTGGTCCTCGTAGGCAGAGAACACCCGGCCGACCACCTCGGGGTCGTGGCCGCTGACCTGGCGGCCGCGGGTCGGTGCGACCCGGGCGTAGTCGTCGGGGTGGACGTTGCTGACCTTGGCCCACTCGACCTCCGAGGCGAGGTCACGCAGCAACGCCTGGTCGGCGGCGACCCGGCACCGGCGCGCGGCCGCGGCCAGCAGCCCGAGCTTGGACTCGGTCAACGTCGGCAGCTCGGTGCCGTGGACGTGGGGCCAGAAGAAGCGGAGCTGGCGCAGCGCGGCGCTGTGGAAGGTGCGGGCCTGGACACCCGCCGCGCCGAGCTGGCGGAGCCGACCGCGCATCTCCCCCGCCGCCCGGGTGGTGAAGGTGACCGCCAGCACCTGGGTGGGCTGGTAGACGCCGGTCACGACACCGTGGGCGATCCGGTGGGTGATCGCCCGCGTCTTGCCGGTGCCGGCGCCGGCGAGGACGCGCACCGGGCCGTGGAGCGCCTCGGCCACCCGGCGCTGCTCGGGGTCGAGCGCGGCGAGCAGGTCAGGGGCCATCTCGGGAACATCTCCGCGGTCTCGAGGGTTGTGCAGGGCGACTCCCCACACCCTAGACGCGACCGGAGACACCCCCGCGATGACCTCGTTCACGATGTACACGACCCCCTGGTGCGGCTACTGCGTGCGCCTCAAGGGCCAGCTCGACCGCGAGGGCATCGCGTTCGACATCGTCGACATCGAGCAGCAGCCGGAGGCCGCCGACATCGTCGAGCAGGCCAACGGCGGCAACCAGACGGTGCCGACGCTCGTCTTCTCCGACGGCTCCGCCCAGACCAACCCGTCGGTGATGCAGGTCAAGGAGAAGCTGGCCGCCCTGGCCGCCTCCTGAGTCCGGCCCAGCCCACCACGCGGGCTCACTCGCCGCCCGGGAGCGGGCCGCCGTACCAGTCGGCGAGCAGCGAGGAGCTGATCGAGACGCCGCGCGGGACCTGCAGCTCGTTCCGGGAGACGGCCCGCCGGAACTCCTCGCGGCTGAACCAGCGGGCGTCCTCGATCTCGGCGCCGTCGACGCTGATCTCGCGCGACTCCGCCTGCGCGACGAAGCCCAGCATCAGGCTGGCGGGCAGCGGCCACGGCTGGTTGCCGAAGTAGGTCACCTCGCCGACCGGGAGCCCGACCTCCTCGGCCACCTCGCGACGTACGGCGTCCTCCAGGGTCTCGCCGGGCTCGCAGAAGCCGGCCAGGGTCGACCACCGGTCGGGCGGCCAGCGCGGCTGCCGGCCGAGCAGGATGTCCTCGCCGTGACGCACCGCCATGATCACGGCCGGGTCGCTGCGCGGGAACTGCCGCCGGTCACAGCGGGTGCAGCGCAGCTCGTGCCCGGCCGCCCGCGACTCGAGCGGGCCGGCGCAGCGCGGGCAGAAGCGGGTCGCGTAGTGCCACTCGGCGAGGCCGACGGCGTGGAAGAGCAGCGGCGCGAGGCCGGGGTCGCCGGCGAGCGCGGGGAGCAGCACGCGCAGCGGCACCCAGTCGTCCTTCTCCCCCGGCGCCGCCTCAGGGGCGACCAGCACAGCGAAGTACGTCGTGCCGTCCTCCTCGCCGAGCAGCAGCCGTCTCCCGTCGGGGGCGTCGGGTGCGGCGACCCACGGCAGCTCGCCGTCGACCGGGCGCAGCCGGGTGCCCGAGAGGACGAGCACCCGCGTGGCCGGGTCGGCCCAGCGGCCCTCCAGCCAGGCCTCGTCGGTGCGCTGGTGGCCCAGCCGGTCGTGGGCGTGGCGCGAGAGCGCCACGTGGGGCAGGACCTCCTCGGACGTGGTCACGCCGATGACACTACCCACGGTCGGCGGCGGTAGGTTCCCGCCGGTGAGCACCCACATCGGAGCCGCGCCCGGCGACATCGCCCCGACCGTCCTGATGCCCGGCGACCCGCTGCGGGCGAGGTGGATCGCCCAGACGTTCCTCGACGACGCCCGCTGTTACAGCGAGGTGCGCGGGATGCTGGGCTACACCGGCACCTGGAACGGTCGGCCCGTCTCGGTGCAGGGCTCCGGCATGGGCCAGCCCTCGCTCGCGATCTACGCCCACGAGCTGTTCCGGGAGTACGACGTGCAGTCGGTGATCCGGGTCGGCTCCTGCGGCGCGTTGACCGAGCGGCTCGCCGTCCGCGACCTGGTGATCGCCTCCGGCGCCTGCACCGACTCCTCGATGAACCGGATCGCCTTCGAGGGCCTCGACTACGCCCCCGTCGCCGACTTCGGGTTGCTCCGCGCCGCCGCGGCGGCCGCGCCCGAGGCCCACGTCGGCCTGATCTTCTCCTCCGACTCCTTCTACGCCGCCCGCCCCGAGCTGGTCGCGCGGATGGTCGACTACGGCGTGCTCGCCGTCGAGATGGAGGCCAGCGCGCTCTACACGCTCGCCGCCAAGCACGGCCGCCGCGCCCTGGCCATCTGCACCGTCTCCGACCACGTCGTCACCGGCGAGGAGACGACCTCGCAGGAGCGGGAGCAGACCTTCGGCCGGATGGTCGAGGTCGCGCTCACGGCGAGCGGGCAGTGACGGAGCGAGGCACGAGCGGTGGAGGGCGCGAAGCGCGTCGACACCCCGTGACCTGACCGCGATGCTCAGCCACTGAAGATCCGCTCCAGCGACTCCCGGCCGGGGAGGTCCGGGGGCTCGACGGTCTCGCCGTTGCGGACGAAGTGGAAGGCCGCCCGGACCCGGTCGAGCGGCAGGTCGTGCAGCTCGGCCCACGCCAGCCGGTAGAGGGCGAGCTGGAGCGGGTCGAGGTCCTGGTGGCGCCCGGTCTTCCAGTCGACGACCAGGAACCCGCCCCCGGCCTCGGCGTAGACCGCGTCGATCCGGCCGCGCACGACCTGCCCCGCGAGCACCAGGGCGAACGGCGCCTCGACCGCGTGGGCCGCACGGTCGGCGAACGGCCCCGCCTCGAACGCCGCCACCAGCTCGCGCAGGTCGTCGTCGCTGTCGATCCCGGTGTCGGCGCGGCCGGGGAGCTCGTCGGGGTCGAAGAGGTCCTGCTGGCCGAAGCGCGACTCGACCCACGCGTGGAAGCGGGTGCCGAAGCGGGCGGTCGGCGACGGGGGGCGGGGCATCGGCCGGGCGAGCTCGGCGGCGAACGCCTGCGGCTCGTCGCGCAACCGGGCCACCGCGGTCGCCGACAGGCTCGACGGGAGGGCCACCTCGACGACGTCGGCGCGTGCGGCGCGGGCCTCGACCAGGAGCCGCTCGATCTCGGCGTCCCACTCGGCCACGGTCGACTGCGCGACCAGGTCGAGCTCGGGGTCGGGCCCGTCGGGGTCGACCGCGCGCACCGCCTCGGCGGCCGCGAGCCGGCGCTGCTGCTCACGCCCCGGACCCTCCACCGGCCACGGCCGCGACGGGTCGAGCTCGGCGTAGGGGTGGGGCGCGCCCTTCTCGGGCTTGTCGAGCCAGGCGGTCGGCGGCTCACCCCACTCGACGAGCTGGTCGCGCAGCACCGCCTGGTAGGCCGACGGGCCGAAGGGGGTCGCACGCGGGCCCCACAGGTAGGAGGTCACGCTGAGCCGGTGGGCGGCGCGGGTGAGCGCGACGTAGCCGAGTCGCAGCTCCTCCTCGGCGTCGTGGGCGCGGGTGTCGGCGCGGTAGGCGTCGAGGGCGGCCTTGTCGGATCCCTGGAGCTGCGGCAGGTCGGCGGCGTCGCCGCGCAGCGGTGCCGGCAGGATCGCGGGCGAGGAGGTCCACAGCGTGCGGGAGCGGTTGCTCGGGAACCGGGTCTCGCACACCCCGACGAGGAACACGGCGTACCACTCCAGGCCCTTGGCCCGGTGGACCGTGAGCAGCTTGACCGAGTCGGCGGCGGTGGGCGTGGCGACGTCGAGCCCGTTGCCCTGGTCGTCCTCGGCGGTGAGGTAGGCCAGCAGGGCCGGCAGGGTGACCTCGCCGTCGACCGAGCGGAACTCCGCGACCGCCTTGACGAAGAGGTCGAGGTTGTCGCGCCGGGCGGCGGCCGCCGGGCCCAGGGCGGAGGCCAGCTCGATGTCGACGCCGGTGGTGTCGATGATGCGGCGGACGACGTCGAGCAGCGGCTCGCCGACCGCGGACCGCAGGTGGCGGAGCTCGTCGGCGAGCAGCCCGAAGCGCTCGCGAGCCTCCGGGGAGTAGTCGCCGTCTCCGGGTGAGGCGAGCGCGTCGCTGAGGGTGGGGATCTCGGCGGGGTCGATGCCGTCGGCGATGTGGAGGAGCTCGGCTCCGACGTCGGTGTGCTCGACCCGCCCGCTGCGCCCGGCCAGCCGGCCCGCGCGCTCGCCCAGCAGCCGCAGGTCGCGCGGCCCGATGGCCCACCGCGGCCCGGTGAGCAGCGTGAGCAGCGCGGCGTTGTCGGTGACGTCGTGCATCAACGTGAGCACGGCGACCACCTCGGCCACCTCGGGGAGCCGCAGCAAGCCGGAGAGCCCGACGATCTCGACCGGGATCCCGGCACCGGTGAGCGCGTCGAACACCTCCTCTGCGTGAGCGTTGTCGCGGGCCAGCACGCCGATGTCGGACCACGCAGGACCCACCGGCTCCTCGTGGACGCCGCGGACCGCATCGACCAGCCAGGCCAGCTCGTCGAGGTGGCGCTCGTGCACCAGGGTCTCGACGACCCCCTCCCCCGCATCAGGCTTCGGCTCGAGCGCGGCCACCTGGTCGGCGTACCTCTCGAGCAGCGGGGTCGCCAGCCGGTTGGCGACCGCGAGGATCCTCCGGTCGGAGCGCCGGTTGACCGTGAGCGGGAGGATCGGCGGCGGCCCGGAGGTTCCCGGGAAGGTCTCGCCGAAGCCGAGGATGTTGGACACCGAGGCGCCGCGCCAGCCGTAGATCGCCTGGTTGGGGTCTCCGACGGCGGTCACCGGGTGGCCGAGGCCGGACGCCGGGTCGGGGCCGGAGAACAGCCGGGACAGCATCACCGCCTGGGCGACCGAGGTGTCCTGGTACTCGTCGAGGAGCACCACCCGGAACCGGTCGCGCTCGAGCGCGCCGACCTCGGGCTGCTCGCGGGCCAGCCGGGCGGCCAGCTCGATCTGGTCGGAGAAGTCCATCAGGCCGAGGTCGGCCTTGAGCCGGCGGTAGCCCGCAACCAGCGACAGCAGCTCGCGGCGGCGGTCGAGGGCGTTCATCGCCTTCTCGCACGCCTCGCGGTGGCCCTTGCGGTCCTTGCCGGCGATCTCCTCATCACGGGCACGGACAAAGCCGGCCCGCGCCTCGTCGTCGACCCGCCGTACGTCGTCGGGCCCGACGAGGTGCTCGCTCATGGCCGAGTCGAGGGCCAGCAGGTTCTGGATCGCCGTCGGCGGGTGGTCGGTCAGGTGGAGCACGTCGCCGGTGAACCGCTCGACCACCCGCGCCCCCAGCTGGTAGCGCGAGGCGTCGCTGACGACCCGGGTCTCGGGCTCGTGGCCGATCCGCAGACCGTGGTCGACCAGCAGGCCCGCGGCGTAGGCGTGGTAGGTGGCGACGGTGGGCTCGAGCACCTCGTCGTCGTCGGGCTCGGCGTCCGGGTCGGGCGGGCCGGGGTCCGGGGAGCCCACGAGGCCGGCGTGCTCGAGGGCGCCGTGGATGCGGAGGCGGAGCTCGGCGGCCGCCTTGGTGGTGAAGGTCAGGCCCAGCACCTGCTCGGGGAGGACCTGCCCGGTCGCGACCAGGTAGACGACCCGGGCCGCCATCAGCGCGGTCTTGCCGGACCCCGCCCCCGCGATGACGACCGCGGGCTCGAGCGGCGCGGTGATCGCGCGCCACTGCTGCGGGCTGTGCTCGAAGTCGAGGCCCATCAGGGCGGCCAGCTGGGCCGGGGTCTCGATCGTGAGCGAGGTGGCCGTGGTCGTCACTCCACCGTCACCGACCCCGCGCCCTTGACCGGGCAGAGCGAGACGAAGGCGCACTCGCGGCAGTGGGGTCCGGCCACCGCCGGGAAGGTCTCGGCCCGCAGGTGGGCCGCGGCGCGGTCCATCTCGCCGCGCAGCGCCTCGCGCACCGGGTGGTCGTCGTGCTGCGGCTCCTGGGGCTGCACCTTGGCCGTCGCTCCGCCGTCGCGCAGCCCGAGCTGCACCAGCTCGGCGCCGCCGGACCGCCGCGCGTCGGTGACGCCGGCGAAGGCGCCCTCCTCGACGGCGTACTGGTAGAGCGCGAGCTGGCGGTGGCCGGCCACGGCCGGACCGGTCGGCGCGTCGCGGCTGGTCTTGAGGTCGACGACGACGACCTCGCCGTCGGCGTCGATCTCGAGCCGGTCGGCGAAGCCGTCGAGCCGCACCCGCTCCCCCGAGTCGAGCTCGACCTCGGCCCGGAACCCCTCCTCCAGCCCGACCAGCTCGCGCGGGTCGGACGCGTGCCAGAGCAGGAACCGGGACAGCGCCGCCTGCAGGCGTTCGTGCTCGCGCTGCTTGGACCAGGGCGTGCGGAAGGCGAGCCGGTCCCAGACCGCGTCGACCTCGGTCATCAGCGTCTCGAGGTCGGGCGGCAGGTCGCCCGCCGCGACGCGCTGGGCCAACGCGTGCACGATCTGGCCGAGGTTGGCGGACTGGTGGGCCACCGCCACGCCACCCGCCTCGGCGCGCAGGAACCAGTGGGTCGGGCAGGTCGCGACCGCGTCCAGCAGGCTCGCGTTGACCGGTACCGGCTGCCCGGGGTCGCGGACGGGCCGGGGCGCCAGCGTGGCCGCCCGGGTCCCCCACCACGAGCCGGGGTCGGCCTGCGGCACCAGCACCCGGTCGCCGAGGCGCTCGCCGGCCAGCCGCGCCAGCCGTCGGGCCGCCGCCACGCGGAGCGGCTCGGGCGCCTCGGGGTCGGCGACGGTACGCCGCAGCTCGGCCACGAGCCCGGCCAGCGACAGCGGGCGCGGCGGCCGGCCGTCGACGTGGACCCGCTGGACCCCGAGCTCCTCGAGGAACCGTGAGGGCTGCTCACCCTCGTCGTCGGCCGACGCGACCGCGGTCACGATCAGCCGGCTGCGGGCCCGGGTGCAGGCGACGTAGAAGAGCCGCCGCTCCTCCTTGAGCAGCTCGCGCGGGGTGACGGGCTCGACCAGCTCGGCCCGGCCGCGGGCGCTGTCGATCCGGTCGGAGCGGAGCAGCGTCGAGCGGCGCCGCAGGTCGGGCCAGCTCTCCTGCTGGGCGTGGGCGACGACCACGAGGTCCCACTCGAGGCCCTTGGAGCGATGGGCCGTCAGCAGCCGGACGGCCGAGCCCCGCACGCCGCGCTCGGCGAGGGTGTCGGCCGGGATCTGCTGGGCGAGCAGGCTGTCGAGGAAGGCCCGGACGCCGAGGTGGTCGGTGCGCTCCTCGGCGCGCGAGGCGCTCTCGAAGAGCGCGCACAGCGAGTCGAGGTCGCGGTGGGCCCGGCGGGCCGCGCCGCCACCCAGGTCGACCGAGCGACGCAGCCGCTGCGGCCAGGAGGTGCCGTGCCAGAGGCCCCAGAGCACCTCCTCGGCGCCGGTGCCGGCCCGCACCCGGTCGGAGGCCTCGCGGAGCAACCCGGCCAGCGCCCGGGCGGCCACGACCTCCAGGCCGTCGAGGCCGTCGAGGAAGCCCCGCTCCACGACAGCCCGGCGCAGCAGCTCGCGCGAGGGGGCGGGCGGGCGGCCCTCGGCCGTGGCGAGCTCCTTCTCGCGCTGGCGCAGCAGCCGCAGCAGCACCCGGACGTCTCCGGCGTCGAGCCCGCCGAGCGGGGAGAGCAGCAGTCCCTCGGCCCGCCCGACGTCGACGAAGTCGACACTTTCGGAGTCGGTGTCGTCGAGGTGGACCACGGCGCGCAGCGCCTCGAGCAGCGGACGTACGGCGGGGTCGCGGGTCAGCGGCAGGTCATCGCCGGCCACCTCGACCGGGACGCCCGCGGCCGCGAGGGCGCGTCGCAGCGGCGGGACGTGGGTCTGCCCGGACCGGACCAGCACCGCCATCCGCGACCAGTCGACGCCGTCCTCGAGGTGGGCACGGCGCAGCAGGTCGGCGAGGTGCTCGGCCTCGGCGCGGTCGGTGTCGAAGGTGCGGACCTCGACCCGGCCCGGGCCGTGGCCGCCCTCCTCGGGGACCGGGTGGGCGAAGGCGGCCACCGTCTCGGCGTCGAACCCGGTGTGGCCGATCCGGGCGCCGACCCGGGAGGCGGCGCGGGCGATCCGGGGGCCGAACCGCCGGGTGTGGCGGAGCACGACCACCGGTGCCCGCTCGCCCGACCGGGTCGGGAACTCCGTGGGGAACTGCTGGATGCCGCGCACGTCGGCGCCCCGGAAGCCGTAGATCGACTGGTGGGGGTCGCCGACGGCGACCAGGTCGCGACCGTCGCCGGCGAGCGCCTGGAGCAGCGCGACCTGGCCGGGGTCGGTGTCCTGGTACTCGTCGACGAAGACGTGGGCGTAGCGCCGCCGGAGCTCCTCGCGGTGGGCCGTGGCCTCGAGCACGGCACGGCGGATCAGGTCGGCGTAGTCGGTGGCGCCGAGGTGGTCGAGGACGGTGAGGTACTGGTCGAGGAAGGCGCCCGCGGCGACGAGCTCGGGCAGGTCGTGGGCCTCGCCGAGCGCGCGCAGCTGGGTGCCGTCGAGCTGCTTCTCCCGCGCCCGGCTCAGCACGGCCTGCACCTCGCGCACGAAGCCGTGGGTGCCGAGCGCGCGGTGGAGCGAGCTCGGCCACCGCACCGCCTCGGGGGACTCGGTGAGCAGCTCGCGCAGCACCACGTCGGCCTCGGGGGCCGAGAGCAGCCGCAGCGGGCCGTCGTAGAGGCCGGTGGGGCTGAAGGCGCGGATCAGGCCGTAGGCGAAGGAGTGGAAGGTCTGGCACAGCGCGGCCCCGGTGGTGCGCCCGAGCCGGGCGGTCACCTGGTCGCGCAGCTGCTCGGCCGCCTTGCGGGAGAAGGTCAGCGCGAGGACCGAGGAGGGGTCGGCGCCGGCCTCGATCCGGGCGGCGATCGCCTCGACCAGGGTGGTGGTCTTGCCGGTGCCGGGACCGGCCAGCACCAGCAGCGGGCCGCCGGGGTGGTCGACCACCGACTGCTGCTCGGCGTCGAGCCGCGGGCGCGCGGGCACCGGCCGCTCGGTCACCAGCCGGTAGGTCGTCACGAGGTCCACCTCATCATGGCCCGCCGACAGTGCGGGCTACCGTCTCCCCATGGCTGCCGACCACGAGGGACCGCTCGCCGACCTGCTCGTCCTCGACCTCACCCGCGCGCTCGCCGGGCCGCACGCCGCGATGATGCTGGCCGACCAGGGGGCCCGGGTGATCAAGGTGGAGTCCCCGACCGGTGACGACTCGCGCGGCTGGGGGCCTCCGTTCGTGGGCCCCGAGGACGCGCGCGAGTCGACGTACTTCATGTCGGCCAACCGCAACAAGGAGTCGCTCGTCCTGGACCTCAAGGCCGACGACGACCGCGCCGTGCTCGCCCGGCTGGTGGAGCGCGCCGACGTGCTGATGGAGAACTTCCGTCCCGGCGTGATGGCGCGCCTGGGCTTGGGCGAGGAACGGCTGCGCGAGCTCAACCCGCGGCTGGTGGTGCTCTCCATCACCGGCTTCGGGCACGACGGACCGGAGGCGACGCGCGCCGGCTACGACCAGATCGCGCAGGGCGAGGGCGGGCTGATGTCGTTGACCGGCAGCGACCACCCCACCAAGGTCGGGGTGCCGATCGCCGACCTCTGCGCCGGGATGTACGGCGCGTTCGGCGTGCTCGCCGCGCTGCACGAGCGGGCGACGACCGGCGTCGGCAGGGTCGTGCGCACCTCGTTGCTCGCCGGCATGGTCGGCGTCCACGCCTTCCAGGGCACCCGCTGGACCGTCGGCGGCGAGGTGCCGCGGCTGGCCGGCGACCACCACCCCTCGATCGCGCCGTACGGCATGTTCGCGACGGCGACCGCGCCGGTGCAGATCGCCTGCGGCTCGGAGGGGCTGTGGCGGGCGATGTGCGGCGCCTTCGGCTGGGACGCCGACGACCCGCGCTTCGCCACCAACCGCGACCGGGTCGCCCACCGCGACGCGCTGGTGGAGCTGATCGAGACCCACTTCGCCGGCGAGCCCGCCGAGCACTGGCTGGCCGCGCTGGCCGAGGCCGGAGTGCCTTCGGGCAAGGTGCGCTCGATCGACGACGTCTACACGTGGGAGCAGGTGCGTTCCCAGGGGCTCCTCGTCGACGTCTCGCACGCCACCGTCGGACCGGTCTCGCTGCCCGGCTCGCCGCTGCGCTACGACGACAACGCCTTCTCCGGCGGCCGCTCCCACCACCTGCCGCCGCCGGTGCTCGACGAGCACGGCGACGCGATCCGCGCGTGGCTGGACACGACCGACTGAGTGAGTAGCGTGCCGGGCATGCCCCCTGCCAACGACGCCGTGATCGTCCTGAACCGTGCCCTCGACCAGATGGGCGACCTCGTCGCCGCCGTCCGCGAGGACCAGCTGGGCATCGCGACGCCCTGCGAGGACTGGAAGGTCCAGCAGCTGCTCACCCACGTGCTGGCCGCTCCCCGGCGCTTCCTGCAGATGGTCAACGGTGAGGAGGTCGACTGGGAGTCCACCCCGGCGCCGCCCGAGACCGGCTGGGCCGAGGCGTTCCGGGAGGACGCCGACGACCTGATCCACCACTGGCACCAGCAGGACGACGAGCACGCCGGGGGTGCCGACTGGCACACCGCCGAGTTCGCGGTCCACGCCTACGACCTGGCCCGCGCCCTCGGCCGGGCCACCGACAAGCTCGACCCCGCGCCCGCCGAGCGCGGCCTGGCGTTCATGCAGGGCACGCTGAAGCCGGAGCTGCGCGGCCACGCGTTCGGCCCAGAGCAGCCCGCCCCCGACGGCGCCGACCCCTACCAGCGCCTGGCGGCGTACGCCGGGCGCTCGGTGGACTGAGCGGCCCTCAGCCCAGGTCGACGATCGCGGCGACCGGGCCACCGCCCTCCGGGCCCTGGTGGGCGGCGGAGACCGACACGAAGACGGCCGGGTCGCCGGTGACGGCGGCCGTGACGCCGCCGACGGCCGCCTTGATCTGGCGGTGCCAGTGGACGTCGGAGTCGTCGAGCATCGCGTTGCGCCGGCCGCGGACCCGGCCGTCGCCGGACGCCTCGCACTTGAGGAACAGGTTGACCAGCCGGCCGTCGAGGTCGGTGTGGTGGGGGCGCTCGGGCAGCTCGAGCCCGGCGTCACGGATCGCGTCCCAGAGCCCGTCCTGGTCGAGGGCGTCCTGCATCACCGCGTGACCGATCCGGTAGCGACCGCCGACGCCCCGGGCGTTGCCGACCACGACCACCTGGGCCCGGTCGAGCTCGACGCCGGAGGAGCAGGAGGCGACCGAGGAGTAGAGCGAGCGGTCGGCGAGCACCTGGTCGTCGGTGGGCATGTCGATCTCGCCGAGCGCGACGGCGATGCCGAGCGCCGTACCGCCGTTGGAGACGTCCATCGAGTAGAGCGTGTCCTCGGTGAAGACCGTCTCGCCGCGCGACTTGGCGTCGGCGATCGTGCCGAGGGTGAGCAGCGGCGTCTTGGTCTGCACGTAGTGGACGTCGGCGGTGTCCTCGATGCCCGCCCGCTCCATGGCGACCCGCACGGCGTCAGCGACCTTGCTGATCATCCCGGCACGGCCGATGTCCTCGGGCAGCAGCACCTCGCTCATCGCGAACCCGACCGTGAGCCGCGGCTCGTCGCTCGGCTCGGCGTCGGTGGTCGCGAAGATCGTGGCGTGGGGGCTGATCACCCCGTCGGTGCCGCCGGACCAGACGATCGGGATCTCCTTGACCCGCTCGGCGTCGGCGCCCTTGGCGACGAGGGCCTCGCGGAAGGCGCGGTCGGCGATGATCCGGGTGTAGTCGTTGACGCCGCCGTTGCCCTCGGTCTTGCCGATGATCGCAATCACCCGGTCGGCCTCGACGACCCCGTCGTCGATCAGCGTGGTCAGCTCCGAGGCGTCGGCGACGGAGTGGATCGGGACCTTGCGGACCTCGATGGCACTGGGCATGTTCCTCGTCCTCTCGTGGGGTGTCAGTCGGGTACGACGACGGTGCCGGCAGCCTGGTCGGGGCCGGCGACCGCGTCGAGGATGTGGTCGAGCTCGGTGATCACGGCGCGCAGACCGCCGTGCTCCACGAACCGGCAGGCCGCCTCGACCTTGGGGCCCATCGAGCCGCTCGCGAAGTGTCCCTCGGCGGCGTGCCGTCTCATCTCCGAGACCGTGACGCGGCCGAGCGGTTCGGCGTCGGGCTGCCCGTAGCGGAGCACCGCCTGGGGCACGTCGGTCGCGACGACGAGGACGTCGGCGCCGACCGTCACGGCCAGCAGGGCCGCACCGAGGTCCTTGTCGATCACGGCCTCCACGCCGCGCAGGCCCCCGTCGGGACCCGGGTCCCGCGCGACGGGGATCCCGCCGCCGCCGTTGGCGACCACGACGTACCCGGCCTCGACCAGGGTGTGGACGGCACCGGCGTCGAGGATCTCGAGCGGGTCGGGTGAGGCCACGACGCGCCGCCAGCCCTTCTCGCCGCGGTCCTCCCAGACCTGGCCGTGGTCCATCAGCGCCCGCGCCTCGTCCTCGGGGAGGTGTCGGCCGATGGGCTTGGTGGGGGTGTGGAGGCGGGGGTCGTCGGCGTCGACCCGAGTGCGGGTGACCACGGTGGCCGTCTGCTTCTCGATGCCGCGCACGGCGAGCTCGGTGTCGAGGGCGTTCATCAGCGTGAAGCCGAGGGTGGCCTGGGTCTGCGCACCGCACCAGTCGAGCGGGACCGGCGGGACCACGGCCGCGGCGATCTCGTTCTTCACCAGCAGGTTGCCGACCTGGGGACCGTTGCCGTGCGTGATCACCACGTCGACGCCGGTGCCGAGCAGCTCCGCGACCGCCCGCATCGCCACCACCGCCGCCGCCTGCTGGTCCTCCACCCGCGCCCGTCCCTCCGCGCTGGTCATGGCGTTGCCGCCCAGTGCCAGCAGGACCCTCATGGCGCGACCCTAGTGACCGGGCCGCCGCTCATCACCAGCAACTCTGGCCGACGGGTGCGTCGGGCGGTGTCAGGTGTTGCCAACGGGTGGGTGGGGGCGTCACACCTCTCCCCCGGGCTCGCGTGTGCCCCAGCGTGCGCTCCGGCGCACGCTGGGGCACACGCCGCACCGGTCATCGCCCGCCGGCGACCCGCAGCGTCGTCCCCGTGACGTACGACGCCGCGTCGGACAGCAGCCAGGCGATCGCCTCGGCCACCTCCGACGGCCGGCCGGCACGACCCAGCGGCACCAGGGGGCCGACCCGCTCGACCCGGCCGGGCTCGCCGGCGTCCTCGTGGATCCGGGTGTCCACGATGCCGGGGGCGACCCCGACGACGCGGACCCCGTCGGCGGCGACCTCCTGGGCCAGCCCGAGGGTGAGCGCGTCGACCCCTGCCTTGGCGGCGGCGTAGTGGACGTACTCCCCCGGCGAGCCGAGCGTCGCCGCGCCGGAGCTGACGTTGACCAGCACGCCGCCGGCCCCGCCGCGCGAGCGAGCCAGGGCACGCACGGCGGCCCGCGCGACCAGCAGCGCCGAGGTGAGGTTGAGCTCGACGGTGCGGCGCACCACCTCGGGTGGCGTGTCGGCGAGCGGGCCGAGGTGGAGGGTGGCGCCGGCGCTGTTGACGACGCCGGTGACCGTGCCCGCCGACGCGGCCGCCGCGAACAGCGCCGCCACGCCCTCGTCGAGGGTCAGGTCGGCCGCCACGACGGAGCACGACGCGCCACGCGAGGTGCACGCCTCCCGGGTCGAGGAGGCGCTGGCGACGTCGCTCGCGAAGCCCAGCACCAGGTCGTGGCCCGCCTCGGCCAGCCGCAGCGCCGTCGCGGCGCCGATGCCGCGGGTGCCACCGGTGATCACGGTGAGCGGCCGGGTCACAACAGGTCGACCTCGGCGTACGTCGCTCCGCCGGTGAGCGTCGCGTAACCCGGGCCGCGGTCGAAGAACGCCTCGGCCGGCGCCGGCCGGGACGCGCGCTCGGCCGAGGTCGCGGCGGCGTCGTGGCCGAGGTCGTCGGTCTCGACCGTCCCCGTCAGCACCACCCCGTAGTCGGCCAGCGCAGCCTCTGGCGACACCTTGCGCCACACCACGTCGCGGACCACGAGGGCCGGGTCGCGGCGCAGCGGGTCGCCCCAGCCGCCCCCGCCCGTGGTCCGGATCCGGATCACCTCGCCGGCGCGCACCGGCTCGGCGTCGGCCAGCGCGTCGACCTCGCGCTCGTGCGGTCCACCCGGGTCGATCGTCACCTGGAACGGCCGCCCGGCCCGCCCGCCCCGCACCCCCCAGCAGGCCAGGATCGAGCGGTCGGCGATCGACATGAAGTGGGCGTCCTCCAGCATCCGCACCTGCTTCTCGTAGCCCAGCCCGCCGCGGAACTCCCCCGCCCCACCGGAGTCGACCGCCAGCGACAACGACTCGACGAGGAACGGGAAGCGGGCCTCGGTGAACTCCGTCGGCAGGTTCCGCGAGTCCGGGACGACGTGGATCGTGTCCTCCCCGTCACCGTGCGGCCGGCCACCCGACCCGCCACCGAGCACCTCGCGCATCAGGTAGGGCCGCCCCTCGCGGTCGGTGCCGTGGACGCCGGTGTAGCGGATCGTCTCCTGGTCGGCCGGCATCCGCCCGTCGACCGCCTTGGCGACCACCCCGGCGAGCACGCCGAGCAGCCGCAGGATCACGAACGTCCGGGCGTTGGTCGGCGCCGGGAAGACCGGTGTCAGCAGCGTGCCGGGCTCGGGGAACCGCATCTCGATCAGGGGTACGACGCCCTCGTTGACGTCGAGCTCGGCCATCCGCTCCGGCGACTCGGCCAGGTTGCGCAGGATCGGCGCCAGCCACTTCTTGAGGAAGACGCCGTCGGAGTGGTCGCCGCAGTGGTTGATCGGCCCCCGCGCCTGCGGAGAGGTGCCGTCGAAGTCGAGCACGAGCCGCTCGCCGTCCGGGTCGTCGGGCGGGGTCCGGGTCAGCGTGATCCGCTGCGTGTGCAGCCGCGGCTCGTCGACACCGTCGTGCTCGGCGTAGTCCTCCCACGTCCAGGTCCCGACGGGGACCTGCGAGAGGATCTCGCGGCGGTAGGTCTCGGTGGTGCGGCCGATGATCGCGTCGAACGCCGACTCGACCGTGTCCACGCCGTACCGGTCGAACATCTCGCCGAGCCGCCGCGCGCCCATCAGGCAGGCCGAGCACTCGGCGTCGAGGTCGGCGGCCAGCGACTCCGGCATCCGGGAGTTGCGGGTCATGATCGTCAGCGCCGCCCGGTTGGGGACGCCGGCGTCCCAGAGCTTGATCGGCGGCACCATCAGCCCCTCCTCGAAGACCGACGTCGCGCCGCTGGGCATCGAGCCCGGCACCGCGCCGCCGATGTCGTCGTGGTGGCCGAAGGCCTGGACGAACGCCACCACCCGGCCCTCCGAGAACACCGGCACCGTCACGCAGAGGTCGGGCAGGTGCCCGATGCCACCCTCGGAGCGGTAGACGTCGTTGTGGAAGAACACGTCGCCCTCGCGCATCGCCGCGATCGGGAAGTCGCGGGCGACCGGGTGGACCAGCGCGGAGTAGGAGCGGCCCGTGAGCTTGCGCAGCAGCCGGTCGTGGATGCCGGCGCGGAAGTCGTGGGCGTCGCGGATCATCGGGCTGCGGCTGGTGCGGGCGATCGCGGTCTCGACCTCCATCTCGACGCTGGCCAGCGTGCCCTGCACGATCTCGGTCAGCACCGGGTCGGCGGAGGCCCCCTCGTCGTCGGTGAGGAAGCCGAACGGGAAGTCGGTGGGGACCCGTCGGGATCCGGGGCTCACAGGCCCCCCTCCTCGATCCTGGTGACGACCAGGTTGCGCCACTCGTCGACCTCGACCGTGAAGCCCGGGTGGATCGGCACCGTCGAGCCGTACTCCTCGATGACGACCGGCCCCGGCACCATCTCCCCGACGTGGACGCCGAGCCGCTGGCGCACCGGGGTGTCGACGTACCCGTCGGCGGGGTCGAAGCAGACGGGTCGCGTCGCGGGCTCGCCGTCGCCCCACGACATCGACCAGCTGCCCGTGCCGTCACCGTGACGCCGGATCTCGGGCCGGCGGATCGGGCCGATGCCGGAGACGCGCAGGTTGACCCACTCGACCTGCTGGGTGGCGTCGTGGGCGAAGTCGTAGCCGTAGAGCGCCCGGTGCTCGGCGTGGAAGGCCGCGGCGACGGCGTCGGCCACCGTGGCGTCGAACGGCTCGTCCGGCACCGGAACGCGCACCTCGAAGGCCTGTCCGAAGTAGCGCAGGTCGGCGGTCCTCACGAACCCGTGCTCGGCCTCGGCGAAGCCCTCGCGCAGCAGTGCGTCGCGCGCCCGGTCGCGCAGCCCGTCGTAGGTCGCCGCGACCTCCTCCGGGTCGAGCCGGTCGGCGAGCGCGACGTGGGTCTGCACGTAGTCGTTGCGCACGTCGACCGTGAGCAGCCCGAACGCCGACACGTTGCCCGGGTCGGGGGGCACCAGCACGGTCGGGATGCCGAGCACGTCCATCAGCCGGCACAGCAGCAGCGAGCCCGAGCCGCCGAAGGTCACCAGGGTGAAGTCGCGGACGTCGAGGCCGCGCTTGACGGTGACCTGGCGCAGTGCGTTGGCCTGGTTCCACGCCGAGATCTCGAGCACGCCGGCCGCGGCGGCCTCCGGGGTGAGCCCGAGCTCGGCGGCCAGTCGCTCGACCCCCGCCTGGGCGGCCGCGACGTCGAGCGGGATCTCGCCGCCGAGCAGGTGGGGCGGGATCCGGCCCAGCACCAGGTGGGCGTCGGTGATCGTCACCGCGTCGCCGCCCTTGGCGTAGCACAGCGGTCCCGGGTCGGCGCCCGCCGACTGCGGCCCGACCTTGAGCGTGCCCTCCGGCGAGAGGTGGGCGATCGAGCCGCCGCCCGCACCGACGGTGACCACGTCGATCATCGGGATCTTGGACGGGTAGACGCCGACGCTGCCCTCGGTCGTCAACGTCGGCTCGCCGCCGACGACGACGCAGACGTCGGTCGAGGTCCCCCCGCCGTCGCTGGTCAGCACCTTGTCGAACCCCGCCACCTGCGCCACCAGGGCCGCGCCGAGCGCACCAGCGGCGGGTCCCGACAACACGGTGGTGATCGGCTGGTGCACCACCTCCTCGGCGCTGAGCACGCCGCCGTTGGACTTCATGACGTAGAAGGGGATCTCGCGGTCGTCGACCGCGCGCAGCCGCTGGGCGATGTTGGCGACGTACGCCGACAGCCGCGGCTTGACGGCGGCGTCGACGAGCGTGGTCATCGCGCGCTCGTACTCGCGGTACTCGCGCAGCACCTCGCTCGAGACCGAGACGACCGCGTCGGGGTGCTCCTCGCGCAGGATCTCGCGCATCCGCTCCTCGTGGCAGGAGTCCGCGTAGGCGTGCAGGAAGCAGACGCCGAGGGTGTCGATACCGCGGTCGCGGAACCAGCGCGCGGTCTCGCGGGCGCCCTCCTCGTCGAAGGGCCGCACCTCGGCGCCGGTGAAGTCGAGCCGGCCACCGACGCCCCGGACCAGGTCGCGCGGGACGATCCGGTCGGGCTTGACCCAGAAGTAGGAGTTCCCGTAGCCGTCGGGCACCGACTGCCGGGCGATCTCCAGCATCGCCTCGTAGCCCGCGGTGGTGATGAAGCCGAGCCGGTCGACCGAGCCGGTGAGCAGCTGGTTGGTGGCGACGGTGGTGCCGTGGCTGACGGAGTGGAGCGCGTCGGGTGTCTCCCCCATCGAGGCGAGGACCTTCTCCATGCCGGCCAGGAAGCCGTCGGCGGGGTTGGCGGGGGTCGAGGGGGTCTTCGTCGTCATCAGCATGCCGGTGGCCTCGTCGAGGGCCACGACGTCGGTGAACGTCCCGCCGGTGTCGATGCCGATCCGGATCCGTCGCGCCATGGCCCCACCCAACCGCACGACGAGGTCGCCAGCGAGAGCACATTGTGCCGACACCCCGACCTTGCCTTGTCACCGATCGCCAGCACACTGGTCGGGTGCGTGTGCGAGTCGTCGGTCGCGACCTGCCGGGGCGGGCGTTCGGCCCGGCGCGCCAGGTTGACGTCGCGCTGCGGGGCCGGTGGTGGGTCGGGTGACGCCCGGGTGACGCAGGCCCTCGACCTGACCTTCGACCCGCCCACCGACGAGCGCGTGCGCCACATGTGGGAGGCGCTCCGCGCAGCCGGGCTGCCGACCCTCGCGCGGCACACCGGTCACACGAACCGGCCGCACGTCACCCTCGACAGTCGCGACCAGGTCGCCCCGGAGGCCGAGGCGGGGCTCGCGGCGGTCGCCGCGCGGCTGCCCCTCGACGTACGCATCGGGACGCTGCTGCTCTTCCACGCCAAGCGGCGGTGGGTGCTCGCCCGCCACGTCGTCGTCGACCAGCCCCTGCTCGAGCTGCACGCCCACGTCGCCGAGGTGCTGGGCGACGGCGGGTCGCCGCTGACGGTGCCGGGTCGGTGGGTGCCGCACCTGACGCTGGCCCGCGGGCTCAGCGACGAGCAGCTGCCGCAGGCGCTCGCCGTGGTGGCGGAGGCTCCGCCCTTCACGGCCCGGGCGTCGGCGCTGCGACGCTGGGACCAGCCGCGCGGCCTGGCCTGGGACGTCGGGGCTCAGCCGCCGGGGCGCTCGTTGTAGACGCCCGCCGGCTCCTGGCCGCTCAGGCCCTGCACCGCGGCCATGATCTCGTCGGTGACCTCGCGGCGCGCGCGGCCGAGGGGTACGCCGTCGAAGCGGCCGGCGAAGTCGATCGGCTCGCCGAAGCGGACCGTCACGTCGGCGCTGAGCCGCGGCCGGTTGGAGCCCACCGGCTGGATGTCCTGGGTGCCCTGCAGCCCGACCGGCACCACGGGGCAGCCGGCGGTCAGGGCGAGGTGGGCGACGCCGGTGCGGCCGCGGTAGATCCGGCCGTCGCGCGAGCGGGTGCCCTCGGGGTAGATCCCGAACGCGCCTCCGTCGCGCAGCACCGCCAGCGCCGTGTCGAGACTGGCCATCGCGGACCTGGTGTCGTCGCGGTCGACCGGCAGCATGCCCAGCCCCTCGAACCACGCCCGCTGCGCCGCGCCCTTGAGCCCGGTGCCGGTGAAGTAGTCGGACTTGGCGAGGTAGGTGACCTTCCGCGGCACGATGCACGGGATCACGATGCTGTCGACGAAGCTCAGGTGGTTGCTGGCCAGGATCACCGGGCCGGTCCTCGGCACGTGATCGAGCCCCTCGACGACGGGGCGCCAGATGGCGCGGCCCAGCGGCGGGACCACCGCGTGCATCACCTCGTACAGCACGCCGCCCATCATGCCGGGTCCGGATCGGCGCTCTGCACCGGCGCCGGGGGTTTCGAGACGTCCGGACCCGCCACGGGGTGGAAATAGGTGAAGGGCCCTTGCAGGTATGAGCTACAAGGGCCCTTCGGTGTCCGGAGGTGGATCGGGGCCGAAGCCCCTCACCCCCTCGCGGACGAGGTGACCGGTACCGGTGATGCTCCCGGCCGACGCTCCTCGACTCCGGTCCCAGCCCCCGCATCACCCGGCGGCTGCGGCGTTCCCTGGGCGAACCAGTTCCCGCCGTACGGACCCTCGTCTCCGAGTCGTCCCGCGCTCCCCGGAGGGAGTGCGTGGGAGAAGTTCTATGTCGTGGCTCCGGGGCGTCACAAGGGGGTTCCGCGACATTTCTTCACATACTTCGAGTTCCGGCGTGTCGTCCCCAGACACGCCCGGATCCGTCCCCAGAAGTGCCCGCCTCGTCCACATGATGTCCACACCCCCTGTGGACGAACCGGGCGGTCAGATCCCGGCGATCCTGGCGTTCTCGAACGCGGCCGCGACCTCGAGCAGCCGCCGGTCCTGGCCGTGGGGGGCGACCAGCTGCAGCCCCACCGGCCAGCCCTCCGGCGTCACCCCGGCGGGCACCGAGATCGCCGGGCACCCGGTCACGCTGATGACGTACGCCGACCGCATCCACGCGAGGTAGTCCGCCATCGGCTTCCCGTTGATCTCGGTCGGGTACTCGTCGTCGGCCGGGAACGGCGGCACCTGCGAGACCGGCAGCGCCAGCACGTCGTAGTGGGTGAAGAACTCGCGCATGGTGTCGGTGATCGCGGTCCGCTGGGCGTAGGCCCGGGCCACGTCGGCGCCCGTGAGCCGCTCCCCCGCCCGGATGTTGTCGGCGAGCGAGGTCTTGAGGTCGTCGGGGTGCTGCCGCAGCAGCTCGCCCAGCCCGGCCTGGAAGTGCCAGGCGCGCAGCGTGCGGAAGGTGTCGTCGGCGAGCGAGAGGTCGGGATGGCCGGCGTAGACGTGGGCACCGGCGCGCACCATCGTGCGCCCCGCCTCCTCGACCACGGCCGCCACCCGGTGGTCGACCTCGAGCAGCCCGCCGAGGTCGCTGGTCCAGCCGACGCGCAGCCCCACTAACGACCCGGTGACCGGGGGCAGGAACGTCGGCCCGGGGTCGGAGAGCGCGTGCGGCACCCGGGCGTCCGGCCCGGCGATGACCGAGAGCAACAGCGCCGCGTCGGGCACGTTGCGGGCCAGCGGACCGCTGACGGCGGTGGTCTCCCAGTGGTTCGTCGTCGGCCAGCTCGGCACCCTCCCGAGCGAGGGCCGCAACCCGACCACGCCGCAGAACGACGCGGGGTTGCGCAGGCTGCCGCCCATGTCGGAGCCGTCGGCGAGCGGCACCATCCCGGCGGCCAGCGCAGCCGCCGCTCCCCCGCTCGAGCCACCGGCCGAGCGGCTCGGGTCGCGCGGGTTGCGGGTGGTGCCGAAGACCCGGTTGAAGGTGTGCGACCCGGCCGCGAACTCCGGCACGTTGGTCCGGCCGACCAGCACCGCCCCCGCCCGCCGGATCCGCTCCACGACCAGGGCGTCGCGGTCGGGGACGTGGTCGGCGAAGAGCGGCGAGCCGTACGTCGTGCGCCACCCGGCCACGTCGTGGGTGTCCTTGACCGCGAACGGGAGCCCGTGGAGCGGACCGAGCGGCCAGCCGCGCGCGAGGTGCTCGTCCGCGGCGGCCGCGCCGGCACGCGCCCGCTCCACGTCCAGCGACACGATCGCGTTGAGCCGCGGGTTGAGCGCGGAGATCCGCACCAGGTGGAGCTCGAGCAGCTCGCGGGCCGAGATCTCCCGGCGGCGTACGGCCTCGGCCTGGTGGCGCGCCGGGGAGTCGACAGTGATCGTCACCCGGCCATCATCGCTCAGCGCTTCCCCAGCTCCTCGGCCAGCATCACGATGATGCCGCTGGGGCCGCGCACGTAGGTCAGCCGGTAGACGTCCTCGTAGGTCCCCACCCCGCGCAGCGGGTGGCAGCCGTGCCGGGCGGCGATCTCGAGCGCCTCGTCGAGGTCGTCGACGGAGAAGGCGACCCGGTGCATGCCGATCTCGTTGGGGAGCGTGGGCTGGGTCTCGATCGCCTCGGGGTGGAGGTACTCGAAGAGCTCGAGCCGACCGAGGCCGTCCGGCGTCTGGAGCATCGCGATCCGGGCGTGGTTGCCGTCGAGGCCGACGGCGGTGTCGGTCCACTCGCCGCTCACCGTGTCGCGGCCCAGGACGCTCAGCCCGAGGTCGGTGAAGAAGGCGATGGTCGCCTCGAGGTCCCGGACGGCGATGGCGACGTTCTCGAGCTTGATGGGCACGAGAGGCACGTTAGCGGTCGGGTGACGCCTTTCTCATCGCCGGCGGCCGACCAGCACGCCGAGCACGACGAGGGCGGCGCCCACCGCGACGCCAGCGAGGAAGTCGCGCTGGGAGGCCACCCGCCCGGGCTGCGCGTCGGTGTAGACCCGCGGCATGCCGCCGTCGTCGGAACGCTGCGCGCCGGTGGGGAGCGCGGCGGTGCCGGGCGCCACGGCGCCGCTCAGCACCTGCCCGACGTTCCCGAAGAACTCGCCGGCCATCCGGCGCGAGACCGAGGTCAGCATCCGCTGCCCGACCCCGCCGACCATGCCGCCCACGACCGCGTCGGCGTCGTAGGAGACCGTGGTGGCCTCCCCGGCTCCGTCGAAGCGCACCTGGACCGTGGCCCCGACCGTGCCCGGCGCGCCGGCGCCCTGCAACCGCATCGTCAGCGACTGCCCGGGCACCAGGTCGTCGAGCTCGCAGGTCCCCTGGTAGGTGCCCCGGATCGCGGCGACGCCGGCGGTGACGGTCATGGCGTAGGCGTGCTCGCCTGTCGCCTCCAGCCGCTCGCAGCCCGGGATGGTCCGCACCAGCACCGCGGGGTCGAGCAGGGCCTCCCAGACCCGTTCGACGGGCGCGGGCAGGGTGTGCTCGCCGGTGAACTTCATGACGACTCCTGCTGGTCTCGAAGGGCGGTCCCTGAGGAGGGCGCGCTGCGCCCGTCTCGAAGGGCGAAGAGCTCCGACGGCGAGATCGGCATCGCGACGATGGGGATGCCCTCCGCGTCCTCGATCGCGGCGGCGAAGACGGCGGCCGACGGGATCACGCCCGCCTCGCCGGCGCCCTTGATGCCGAGCGGGTTGAGCGGCGAGGGGGTCTCGAGGTGGTCGATGTCGATCCGCTCCGGGACCTCGGTGACGTAGGGCATCAGGAAGTCCATGAACGACGCGTTGAGCAGCTGCCCGGACTCGTCGTAGGCCATCCGCTCGTAGAGCGCCCCGCCGACGCCCTGGGCGACCCCGCCGTGGATCTGGCCCTCGACGATCATCGGGTTGATCAGGTGGCCGCAGTCGTGGACGACGGCGTACCTCAGGATCCGGACCTCGGCGGTGTCGGGATCGGTCTCGACCACCACGGCGTGCATGCCGGAGGCGAACGTCGCCCGCTCCGGGCTGTAGAAGTCCTTGCCCTCCAGCCCGGGCTCGTCACCCTCGGCCACCGGCGGCTTGCCCGGGTCACCGACCGCGAACTGGGTGGCGGCCTTGGACGCCTCGTCGAAGGCGTAGCGCAGCGGGTTGGAGAGCACCGCGACGGTGCCGAGGTCGATCGCCGACTCGGTCCCCTTCACGCGTACGACGCCGTCGCTGATCTCGAGGTCGTCGACCGAGGCCTCGAGCGCCTCGGCGGCGATCCGCAGCGCCTTCTCCTTGGTGCGCTGCGCTGCGAGGTGGACCGCCGAGCCGCTCATCACGGCCGCGCGGGAGGCGAAGGTGCCGACGGCGTACGGCATTCGGCGGGTGTCGCCGGTCGTCACCTCGACCTGGTCGAAGGGCACGCCCAGCTCGTCGGCGACGATCTGGGCGAAGACCGTCTGGTGGCCCTGTCCCTGCGTCGTGAGCCCGGTCGCCACCTTGACCTTGCCCGAGGTCTCGACCTGGACGTGGGCGCCCTCGTAGGGACCGACGCCGGTGCCCTCGACGTAGCAGGCCAGCCCGATCCCGACCCGTCGCCCCTGCACCGCCATCTCCTCGCGGAAGGCGGGGAAGTCGTCCCAGCCGACGAGCGCCTTGAGCTTGGCGAGCGAGGCGGGGTAGTCGCCGGAGTCGTACTCGAGCTCGCGTCCGTCCTGGAAGACCAGTCCGTGGTCGTAGGGGAACTCGTCGGGCTGGATGAAGTTGGCCTCACGGACCTCGGTGCGGTCCTTGCCGAGCGCGGCCGCGATGGCGTCCATGGTGCGCTCCATGACGTAGCAGCCCTGCGGCCGGCCGGCGCCGCGGTAGGGCGTGACCATCACGGTGTTGGTGTAGAGGCTCTCGAAGACCACCCGGTAGGCGCCGGGCTTGTAGGGCCCGAGCAGCTGCGTGGACGTGATGATCGGGACGATCAGGCCGTACGGCGTGTAGGCGCCGTGGTCGTGCCAGAACTGCACGTCGAGCCCGAGCACGTGGCCCTCGTCGTCGAACCCGACCTCGACGTGGTGGACCTGGCCGCGCTCGTGGGCCGAGGAGATGAAGTGCTCGCGCCGGTCCTCGGTGAACTTCACCGGTACCCCGAGGGCGCGTGCCGCCAGCGGCACCAGCAGCTCCTCAGGCCAGGGGTGGTTGATCTTGACCCCGAAGCCGCCGCCGACGTCGGGCGTGACGACGTCGACCTGACCCAGGTCGAGGCCGAGCCGTGCCGCGACGCAGCCGCGGACGCCGGTCGCGGTCTGGGTCGAGGTCCAGACCGTCATCCGTCCCAGGTCGGGGTCCCAGCGGGCGACCACGCCGCGGCCCTCCATCGGCTGGCACGCCGAGCGCTCGATCGTCAGGTCGAGCTGGAGGGTGCGGGGCGCCGCGGCAATCGCGGCCCGGGCGTCGCCGTTCTCCTGCTCGAGCCGCGCGCCGACGTTGCCGGGGACGTCGTCGTGGACCAGCCGTGCGGCGGCTCGCGCCGCCTCGATCCCGACGACCGGCTCGAGGAGCTCGTAGTCGACCCGGATCCGGTCGACCGCGTCCTCGGCGACGTAGCGGTCCTCGGCCACGACGAAGGCGATCGCCTCGCCGACGTGGTTGACCTCGTCCTTCGCCAGGGCGTGCTGGGTGCGGCCGTGGGTGAGCGCGGGGTGCGGGATCAGCAGCGGCAGGGGGTCGGCCATGTTGCTGGAGAGGTCGGCCAGGTCGTCGAAGGTCCACACCAGGTGGACACCCTCGACGTCGAGCACCCCGCTCACATCGATGTCGAGGATCCGGGCGTGGGCGTGCGGCGACCGGAGCACCGCCGCGTGGAGCACCCGCTGGCCGACCAGTACGTCGTCGACGTACCTCCCCCGGCCGCGAAGCAGCCGCTGGTCCTCCACCCGCGGCACCCTGGTGCCGAACAACTTGGTCGTCATCCGCGCTCCCGTGAGAGCTCGGCGGCGCGCAGCACGGCCTTGACGATGTTCTGGTAGCCGGTGCAGCGGCACAGGTTGCCGGCGATCATCTCGCGGGCCTCCTCCTCGGTCGGGTCGGGGTTGGAAGCCAGGCCCGCAGTGATCGTGGTGAGGAAGCCGGGCGTGCAGAAGCCGCACTGCAGGCCGTGGGTGTCGGCGAACGCCTGCTGGACCGGGGAGAGCACCGTGTCGTCGGCCCCCTCGGCGGACGCGGCCAGGCCCTCGACGGTCGTCAGCTCGGCGTCCTCGGCGCTCACGGCGAGGACGAGGCACGAGCGCACCGGCCGGCCGTCCATCAGGACGGTGCACGCCCCGCAGACGCCGTGCTCGCACCCGACGTGGGTGCCGGTGAGGCCGCAGTCGTGGCGCAGCGCGTCGGAGAGCAGCCGTCGCGCCGGCACCCGGACCGCGTGGGCGGCGCCGTTGATGTGGAGACGTACGTCGTGCAGCTCCTCGCTCATGCGCCGCGCTCCCCCGCGTGGCCGGTGGCGGCGGCCAGCACTCGGCGGGTCAGCACCCTGACCAGCTGGGCCCGGTAGGCCGCCGTGGCGTGCACGTCGTCGCCGGGCTCGAGGTGGTCGAGCGCCCGCTCCGCGGCCGCGTCCGGGTCCAGCCCGGTCACGTCGACCACGGTCGGGACGTCGCTCACCGACAGGAAGCCGAGCCGGGCGGCCTCGGGGCCGACCACCGCCGCGACGCCGCAGAGCGCGTAGTCGCCGTGGCGGCGGGCAACCTCGGCGAACCCGACGCCCTCCCCCGGTCGCAGCACCGGGAACGACGCCGACAGCGCGAGCTCGTCGCCGGTCAGGGTCGACTCCAGCGGACCGGCGAAGAGGTCGCTCGCCGCGATCGTGCGCCGGCCGCGCACCGACGCGACCTCCACCGAGCCGCCGAGGACCGAGAGCACCGCCGGCATCTCGGCGGCGGCGTCGGCGTGGACGATCGAGCCGACAGTGGTGCCGCGGTTGCGGATCGTCGGGTGGGCGACGTGCGACAGGGCCATCGCCAGCAGCGGCTGCGCCTCCCGGGCGCCCTCGTGGGCGAGCAGGTCGGCGTGGCGGACCAGCGCCCCGACCCGGACCACGTCGTCGGTGACGGTGACCGTGTCGAGCCCGGGCAGCCGGTTGACGTCGACCAGGGTGCCGGGTGCGGCCAGCCGCATCGAGAGCAGCGGCACCAGGCTCTGCCCGCCCGCCAGCACCTTCGCCCCCGGTCGTCCCGCTAGGTCCTCGAGGGCAGCCTCGAGCGACTCCGGCCGGCGGTAGGCGAAGGGTGCTGGCTTCACGTGGCGACCTACTCCCGGTGGGAGAGCGCTTGCGTGGTGTGTCCCGTGCCGCTGCCGCGGCGGCCGCTGACCAGGTGGAAGTAGGCGATCACCAGGATCGTGCCGAGCGCGATGCCGGAGAGCTGGAAGTCGTCGGAGAACACCAGCGAGACGCCGCCGACGCCGGCGATGATGCCGGCCGCGAGGCCGACCAGGTTGACCGGGTCGCCGAAGTCGACACGGTTCTCCACCCAGATCTTGGCGCCCACCAGCCCGATCATGCCGTAGAGCACGACCGTGATGCCGCCGAGCACGCCACCCGGGGTGGCGTTGACGATCGCGCCGAACTTCGGGCACAGGCCGAGCAGGATCGCCACGGCGGCGGCGACGTAGTAGGCGGCGGTCGAGTAGACCCGGGTCGCGCCCATGACGCCGATGTTCTCGGCGTACGTCGTGGTCGGTGAGCCGCCGAACGCGCTCGCCAGCGCCGTGGCCACGCCGTCGGCGCCGATCGCGCGGCCCATGTAGGGGTCGAGGTCGGTCTGTGTCATCTCGGCCACGGCCTTGACGTGGCCGGTGTTCTCGGCGACCAGGGCGATCACGCCCGGGAGGACGACCAGGATCGCGGTCAGCGAGAAGGACGGTCCGTGCACCACGGAGACCCCGTCGGCCAGGGTGCCGCTGGGGAAGCCGATCCAGCTCGCGGCCTCCACGCCCGCCCACGACACCCGGTCGTGGCTGGTGGCCTCGGTGGCCCCGCCGAGCACGGAGGTGATCGGGCCGAAGACGCCGTCGAAGAGCCAGGAGACGAGGTAGCCGAAGATCAGGGCGAGGAAGACCGCGATCCGCGACCAGAAACCGGGGAACATCACCGCCGCGGCCACCATGAAGGTCGCCGTCAGCAGCGCCACCCACTGGTCCTGGGGCCAGTAGATGGTGGCGACGACGGGGGCGAGGTTGAAGCCGATCAGCATCACGACCGCGCCGGTCACGGCCGGCGGCAGGATCGTGTGGATCAGGCGCGACCCACCGAAGTGGACCAGCAGGCCGATCACCGCGAGCACCAGCCCGCCGACCAGGATCGCGCCGGTGACCTCGGCGGAGTCGCCGCCGGCCGCCCGGATCGCCGCGACGCTCGCCACGAACGACGCGCTGGTGCCGAGATAGCTGGGGACCTTGTTCTGGCAGATGACCAGGAACAGGATCGTGCAGATCCCCGAGAACATGATGGCGAGGTTGGCGTCCAGGCCCATGACCAGCGGGAAGACGAACGTCGCCCCGAACATCGCCACGACGTGCTGGGCACCCAGGCCCACCGTCTTCCCCCATGCGAGGCGCTGGTGGGGCGCCACCGCCTCACCCGGTGCGGGATCGACCACGTCCCACGTGAACATCGACATGACACCCTCCTTGGCTCTCACCCCGAGGTTGCTCAACGTAGTGCTGCCATGACACACCCTCGACGGCGAGAAATGCCGAAGGAACGCCGTCCCCTCTGTCGGACGTTGAGGTGCGCCGCCCTCGGAGGTCGAGGTGCGAGGGCCGCCAGGCCCGAGCCCCGAGACCCCGTGACCACGGGCTGTGGAGAACCCCCGGTCGACGGCCCGTGAGTGTCAGTGGCTGGTGCTTGAGTTGGACTCATGACCACCACTGCCGTCGAGCTGCTTCCGGACACGGCGTCCGGGGTGCTCGCGTTCGCGCGCGAGCAGCGGGCGGCGGCCGATCTCGCGGAGCGGCGGTTGCTGGAGGCGGCGGTGCAGTGGGCCGTGATCCACCCCGCCGAGACGCTGGAGGCCGCGGAGTCCTACACGCTGCGCACCGGCGGCGAGCTGCCGGTCGGGCTCGCCGGTCCGGGGGCGCCGCAGGTCGCGGAGTTCTGTGTGGCCGAGTTCGCCGCGGCGGTGGGGATGGGTCCCGAGCAGGGCAAGTACTACCTCGGCCACGCCCTGGAGCTGCGCTACCGGCTGCCGCGGCTGTGGGATCGGGTGTGCTCGGGGGAGGTGGCGGCGTGGCAGGCCCGCCGAGTGGCAGACGTGACGATCGGTCGTGGCCTCTCGGTCGAGGCGGCCGGGTTCGTGGACCGGCACGTCGCCGCGGTCGCGGGTCGGATCAAGCCCGGCCAGCTGGACCGGCTGGTGGTCGAGGCGGTCGGCCGGTTCATGCCCGAGACCGCCGAGGCCGAACGCCGAGCCGGAGCCGACGGCCGTCACCTCACGATCGACCACACCCAGGTCTCCTACGCCGGGACGTCGTTCGTCCATGGTGAGCTCGACCTGGCCGATGCGCTCGACCTCGACGACGCGATCCGGAGCGTCGCCGCCCAGCTCGCCGACCTGGGTTGCGGGGAGTCGCTCGACGTCCGCCGCTCCCTGGCCGCCGGCGGGCTCGCCCGCCGCCAGCTCACCCTCGACCTCGCGGCACCTGGCGAACGTGTGGTGGTTGAGGAGGGCGCCCTGGCGCCCGTCTCGACACCACCCCGCGCCCGGCGCCCGGCCCGCAGGACCGTGCTCCACGTCCACCTCTCCCAGGCGGCCCTAGAAGGCGAGGACCCGGTGGGCCGGTGTGAGAACACCCGCACCCCGATCACCACCGAGCAGATCCGCGCCTGGTGCGGCCACCCCGAGACCCACCTGACCATCAAGCCGGTCCTCGACCTCGCCGACCGCGTCCACACCGACGCCTACGAGGTCCCCGACCGGATCACCGAACGCCTCGCGCTGTGCGACACCTGCGTCTTCCCCTGGTGCACCCGACCCACCCGGTCCCTCGACCCCGACGGTCACGGCTGCGACGCCGACCACGTCACGCCTTACGACGACACCGGACCACCCGACCAGACCTGCACCGACAACCTCGCCCCGCTGTGCCGGACCCACCACCGCCACAAGACCCACGGCGCTGGTCCTACACGATCCTCGAACCCGGCTCCTACCTGTGGTCCAGCCCCCACGGCTACCAATTCCTCCGCGACCACACCGGCACGACCGACGTCACCCGACCATAGGAACGCTCCGCCCCACTCGGCCAGTGCGGACCGCCGGCTCACCTATACCGCACGGAGCAGCCGATGAGCGGTCGAGTCCTCATGCGGCCACGGGCTCACCTCAACAAGGCGCCCGGCCCGCTCCATTCCGGCAGCCGGGGCAAACATGCGGTGCCGAGTGCCAGCGTGACTGGTGCTCGGAGCCGAGAAGTCTTACGAAGCTCGAACTCGCCGTCGCTCCTCCGGGGGGAGGGGAGAGTTGGATTGGGTCGTCCTCGGTGGGACACGAAGAGGACCCGGCGCTCGTCACGGCGGGTCCCCTCCCGTTGTCGGCTTTCACTCCACGGCGAACCGATCGCTCAGTTGGCCTCGCCGGACTCGTCGGCGTCCTGGTGGCCCGGCTCGTTGGGGTTGGCGTCAGGGCCCTGGTCGGCTCCGTCGTTGGCCTCCTCGGCGCCATCGGTGCCGTCGGCCTCGCCGGACTCGTCGGCGTCCTGGTGGCCCGGCTCGTTGGGGTTGGCGTCAGGGCCCTGGTCGGCTCCGTCGTTGGCCTCCTCGGCGCCTTCGACCTCGGCGGGGTCATTGGCCTCGCCGTCACCATCGGACTGCTCGGCTGGCTGGACCTGGCTCGGGGCCGGCCCGGTGTTGCCGGAACCGGCGTTCGCTGTGGCCAGGCCCCCGATCCCGAGGCCACCCACGACTGCGGCGGCCGCGATGACGGCGGCGTTGCGCCGGAACGGGTTGGTGGTCTTCATGGTGGTTGCCTCCTGGGTGTTCGGGTCGCCTGGTTGCAACCTCGATGAACCCAGAGTGCGTGACCGCTGCTGTGAGGACGCTGTGACCGACTGAGAGCCTTCCTCAGCGTCCTCACAACCGACATCACGCAAACTGGAGTCTCGTATCAAGGAGGTGCTCGTGCGGGTGTTGATGGTGGAGGACGAGGTTCGGCTCGCCGAGACGGTGAGCCGTGGTCTGCGTGCAGAAGGGTTCGTCGTGGACGTGATCCACGACGGAGCCGAAGGATTGGCCGAGGCCCAGCTCCGTGACTATGACGTGATCGTCTTGGACATCATGCTGCCGTCGCTGAACGGCTACGACGTGTGCCGCGCCTTGCGCAAAGCCGATATGTGGGTGCCGATCCTGATGCTGACCGCCAAGGACGGGGAGTACGATGAGGCCGACGCCTTCGACCTCGGGGCCGATGACTACCTCACCAAGCCATTCTCATTCGTGGTGCTGGTCGCCCGGCTGCGTGCCCTCGTCCGGCGAGGCGCACCGGAGCGTCCCTCGGTCCTGGCGGTGGGTGACCTCAGCTTGGATCCATCGACCCGGGTGGTGTGGCGCGACGGGAGCCAGATCGCGTTGACACCACGGGAGTTCGGTCTGCTGCACTTCCTGATGCGGCACCCGGGTGATGTGCTCTCCAAGGCCGAGATCGTTCAGAGCGTGTGGGACATGAACTATGACGGCGATGAGAACGTCGTCGAGGTCTATATCGGCTATCTGCGTCGCAAGATCGACCAGCCGTTCGGCACCCACACGATCCAGACCATGCGCGGTGCGGGATACCGGCTCGTCGGTGCGAGCTCATGAGGCCACTGTCGAGTCGGGTTCGCAGCGTCCGCGTTCGTGCTACAGCCGCCGCCACTCTGGTCGTGGCGATCTTCTTGGGGTTGGGCGCCGTCGGGTTCGCGCTGCTCCAGCGCCACCAGCTGGAGCACGCCGTCGCCGACGCCGCGCGGCAACAGGCCCAGGACCTCGCAGGGCAGGTCGCCTCGTCAACACCATCCGGTGCCCTGAGCACTGGCGAGGGGGACCAGTCCCTGGTCCAGGTTGTGGACGCACAGGGCAGGGTGATCGCGTCCAGCCCGTCCGTCGACGGCGAGCAACCCATCGTGTCAGCCCGGCCGGAGGTCGAGACGATGCAGACGCTGGTCACCGACGCGCTGCCGATCGGCGAAGGGAACAACTTCGTCGTGGTCGCACAGGGGGCCCAGACCCCTGACGGCCCCGTCACCATTCTGGTCGCCGAGAGCCTGGAGCTCGTCAGCGAGTCGACCGGCATCGTGGTCGGACTGTTGGTGGTGGGTTACCCGCTGGTCCTGGCTGCAGTGGGGGGCACCTCCTACTGGTTGGTCGGGCGGGCGCTGGCTCCCGTCGAGCAGATCCGCCGCCGCGTGGCGAGTATTCACGGCACCTCGAAGGCCACCGAACGCATCCCCGTGCCCGAGACGCACGACGAGATCAGCCGGCTCGCCGAGACCATGAACGCCATGCTCGACCGCCTGCATGTCGCCAGCAAGAGCCAGCGGCAGTTCATCGCCGACGCCTCCCACGAGCTGCGCAGCCCGCTTGCCACGATCAGGGCCGTCCACGAGATCGCCGCGCTCCACCCTGATGCCCAAGAATGGGACCAGGCGGGCAGCGAGGTACTGGGCGAACTGGACCGCGTCGACAGGCTCGTAGCCGACATGCTATTGCTCGCCCGAGCCGATGAACGTGGTATCCCGCTCACGCTCGAGGAGGTCGATCTCGACGACCTGCTCCACCAGGAAGCCGACCGTCTACGTCGGCTGACCAGTTTGGACATCACCGTTCAGGCGCCCCCAGTGCGGGCTCGTGCCGACCGCCACCAACTCGCCCGCGCCCTGCGCAACCTCACGGACAACGCCGCGCGCCATAGCGGCTTTCGGATCGAACTCCGGCTCAGCGAGTCCGGTCCGCTCGCCACGATCGAGGTCGCCGACGACGGCCCCGGCATCCCGACTGCCGACCGCGACCGCATTTTCGAGCGCTTCGTACGCCTGGACCAGAGCCGGACACGATCAGAGGGAGGCACCGGACTCGGGCTCCCCATCGCCCGGGAGATCGCAGCGTCCCTCGGTGGCACCCTGCACATGGTCGACAGTGAAGTCGGAGCCCGGTTCGCGCTGACGATCCCCAAGCTGGCCGCTTGATGCGAGTCCTGCCCCACCTAGGCCCGCCCCGCGGCGGAATGCGCATGGGTCTCTGGTCGGTACCCCGATGCCGAGCTGCGGCCGGTCGTACGTGACATCGACCTGCGAGTGGTGGGGAGATCCTTCGATGTCCTTGGTGGAAGTGCACTCTCATGCCGCTGTCAGTACGGCATAGCGTGACCGCTCATGCCGGCGAGGGGCTCGGCCGATGGGGGGGCGGGCCTTATGGTGTCGATCATGGGGGTGCTCGTCCGGCAGGCTGGGCTTGACGATCTGGATGCGATCGTCGACTTCGGGTCGACGGTGATCCCGCCGTACTACACCCCGATCCTCGGCGAGAGTGCCGCCCGGGCACAGCTGGCCTGGTGGACGGCTGATCGCATGGCCCCCGCCGTGGAGGCTGGTCGAGTCCATGTCGCCGCGACCGGTCACGAGCTGGTGGGCGTGTGCCAGACCGGTGAACTTGCTGGCGAGCAGGTCATCTGGAAGATGTACCTTGCTCCCGAGTACCGGGGCCGAGCACTCGGGGTGGAGCTGTTGCGCCAGGCGATCGCCTCGCTCCCGCAGGGGGTCAGGAGTCTCGACGTAGAACACTTCGCGGGGAACACCCGAGCCGCGAAGTTCTACGAACGCGAGGGCTTCACGGTCATTCGGACGGACCCGCCTCCCGTGGGTGAGTCGGCGAACAGCGCCATAGTCTGGCGCCGTCGGCACCTGCGATGACCTCGCCCATGCCGTTTGGCGTGCGTCGCTGTGACCTCACACCTGCCGCTCGAACGCTACCGATGAGTCGGGGCGGACCGCGTGGTCTGCCCCGAGCAGACCCGACGCCGGAGGGGTCACGGACACCAGGAGCTGGCATGGCATCGGTACGCACCCACCTGTGGTTCGGGAACGACGGGGCCGTCGAGGCGGCGCACTTCTACGCCGACCACATCCCGGGCTCGAGCGTGCAGCGGGTGACGACCGCCCGCACCGACCCGGGGAACCAGGTCGCGGAGGTCGTGGAGTTCACCGTCGCCGGGCACGAGGTCATCGGCCTCAACGCCGGCCCGTCCCTCCACCTCGACGACGCGTTCTCCTTCTACCTGCGAGTCGAGGGGCAGGACGAGGTCGACCACTACTGGGACCTGCTCACCCCCGACGGCGGCCAGCCCGGACCGTGCGGGTGGTGCAAGGACAGGTTCGGCGTCTCGTGGCAGGTGATCCCGCGCGAGCTCGAGGACCTCTCCGGCGACTACACGACGGCGGCCCAGCACCGGGTCTGCCAGGCGATGCTGACGATGAGCAAGATCGACGTCGCCGCGCTCCAGAGCGCCCACGACGCCGAGCCGGCCTGACCGCACGCGACGCTACCGTGCGCAG
The DNA here is from genome assembly GCA_963740885.1 of uncultured Actinomycetota bacterium. Taxonomy (GTDB): domain Bacteria; phylum Actinomycetota; class Actinomycetes; order Propionibacteriales; family Nocardioidaceae; genus Nocardioides. The sequence goes on along the minus strand of CAVUFP010000002.1, from coordinate 2,462,015 downwards.
GTGGAACGTCGAGGTCGCGTCATCCTGCTCAACGGCGTCTCCAGCTCCGGCAAGACATCGCTGGGCCAGGCGATGCTCCCCCTCCTGGCCGATCCGTGGTTCCTGTTCCCGGTCGACGCCCTTGGTGCCCTACGGTCCCCCGTCCACACCGGCGACCTCCGTGACGACCAGGTCCACGACGTGCTGCGTCGCACGCGGCGGGGCTACCACCGGGCCGTCGCCGCACTCGCGTCGGTCGGCAACGACGTGGTGATGGACTACCCGCTCAGCGAGCCCTGGCGGCTCCAGGACCTGCTCGCGGTGCTCCGCAGCTACGACGTGACCCTCGTCGAGGTGTGGTGCGACGCCGACGAGCTCGCACGCCGGGAGCGCGAGCGCGGCGACCGCCCGATCGGCCTCGCGGCGTCGCAGGCGGGCGTCTACGACCACGGGCACGACCTCCGGGTCGACACCACCCACACCGGGCCGGCCGACTGTGCACGCCAGGTCGTCGACGCACTGCCCGGCATACCCCGACCCACGCTCTTCGAGCGTCTGGGCGGGTGAGTCAGGCCGAGGCCCGCCGTTCGCGGATCACGCGACCGAGCGGGACGAGGGGGACCAGGCTGGCGAGGACGAGCAGAGCGCCGAAGGCCACGTCGGCCTCGACGGAGGCCGTGACCGCGGTGACGGCGCCGACGACCAGCCCGAGGAGCGCCCAGGCGGCGGCGGTCGTCGCACCCACGACCCGGGCGACGCGCCGGCCGGTCGCCGAGGTGGCGACGGCGCCGACGACCGCGCACAGCAGCGTGATGAGGACCGGCCAGGTGGCGTAGAAGACGATCGCGAGGACCACCCCGAGCAGGTAGCCCCACGAGTCGATGCCCTGCTCGAGCCCGGAGCCGTCGATGAACCCGCTGCCCACGGCGACGACGGCGAGCTGCACCAGCAGGGCGAGGAACGGCAGCCACGGGCGGTGACGGGGGTCGGTGGTCATCCCGCCAGTCTCGTGGCCGTCGCGGGTCGCCCGCATGAGCACGCGGGCCCAGACCCGGGTACACCTAGGGTGCAGCCATGGGTCGCGGGCGATGGCTGGTCCGGCTGGAGCGGACCTACGACGCCTGGCGTCGACGCCGGGCGGGTGACGGGCCGCCGGCGGACTTCCGGATCGAGTGCTACCTCGGCCACGGCGGGCCCGAGGGGGTCGTGGTGCGGGGCCGGGTCGTCGACGACCCCGAGCCCAGCGAGGCGCGGGCCGGCGAGGACGTCCGTGCGGCCGTACGCCGGGTCGTCAGCCACTTCGCGACCGACGAGCTGCCCGGCGTACCACTGCGCGTGAGCGTCGGCGACGCCACGGAGGAGACCGAGACCGACGACGACGGCTACTTCCGGCTGCGGCTCCACCCCGACCCGCAGAGCCTGGACCGTCCGTGGACGACGGGCACCGTCGAGCTCGCGGGCGACTACCGCGGCCTCACCGACAGCTTCACCACCCCCGTCGAGGTGCTGGTGCCGGAGCCGGGCGCCCGGTTCGGGGTGGTCTCCGACGTCGACGACACGATCCTGCAGACCGGGGTGCAGCGGGTCGCGCAGATGGTCCGGCAGACGCTGACCGGCTCGGCCCTCACCCGGACGCCGTTCCCGGGTGCGCCGGAGCTCTACCGCGACCTCGCCGACGGCGGCAACCCGTTCTTCTACGTCTCCTCCAGCCCGTGGAACCTCCACGCGTTCCTGCTCGCCTTCCTGCGCCACCAGCGCTTCCCGCTCGGCCCGGTGCTGCTGCGCGACCTGCTCGGGACGTCCGCGGGCCGGGAGCAGAAGGCCGGCCGCATCGAGGAGGTGCTCGAGGTCCACCCGGACCTGGAGTTCGTGCTCATCGGCGACTCCGGCGAGAAGGACCCGCGCATCTACGCCGAGGTCGTGCGCACGCACCCCGGCCGGGTCCTCGCCGTCTACATCCGCGAGGTGCGGCTCGACCCGAACGACGGTCGCGTCGAGGAGGTCTCCGACGCGTGGGACCACGAGGTGCCCTTCGTGCTGGCCGCTGACTCCGACGCCGTACGCCGCCACGCCGAGGGGCTCGGCCTGCTCAGCCGCTGATCTCCAGCACCCGCAGCGCGACGGCCACGTCGAGCCGCAGGTGGGGGTCGCTCGTGAGCGGGCCGAGCAGCCGCTCCAGCTTGGCGACCCGGTAGCGCATCGTGTTGTAGTGGAAGAACTGCTGCCGCGCCGCCTCGGCGAGGTTGAAGTTCGCGTCGAGCAGCACCTGCAGCGTCTCGCGCAGCTCGGCGCCCTCGGGCCGCGCCAGCGGCCCCAGCACGTCGTGCGCGAAGTCGCGCAGCTCGGCGGGATCGGGCACCAGGGCGATCAGCCGGTGCAGCCCCAGCTGGTCGAAGTACGTCGTCGAGCCGCCGCCCCGCACCCGCCTGCCCACCTCGACCGCCCGCCGGGCCTGCGAGTAGCAGTCGGGCAGGTCGGCCACCCCGCGGGAGAGCCGGCTGACGCCGACCGAGAACGGGCGCCGGCCACCGCCCCGGTCGCCGCGAACCTCGCCCACGACCCGGCGTACGGCCGCGTCGGTCGCCGGAAGGTCCTCGACCGGCAGCAGCGCCACCACCTCGGAGGAGAAGTCGACCGCTGCCACCCCGTCGCCGACCGTGGCGCACACCTGCCGCCACGCCGCCGAGAACCGCTCCTGCCACGCCCGGCGCTGCGTCCGCGACGGACCCTCGCCCGGAGCCGGCGGGTCGAGCTCGGCGACCAGCACGACCAGTGGCCGCTCCAGCTCCCAGCCGAAGGCGGCGGTGTGGTCGTCGAGGTAGTGCTCCTCGCGGCCCCGGCCGGCGAACACCTCGCGGAGGAAGTCGCCCTGGTACTTGTTCTCGACCGCCGTGATCGCCTGCTCGCGGGTGATGACGAGGGCCGCCACCGTCGCCGCCCGCTCCAGCGCGTGGAGGTCGTCGTCGGGGATCGCGCTCCCCCGGCGCACGGCGACCACGCGGGCCAGGTCGCTGCCGCCGGCGGCCACCCGCAGCACCCGCACCTCGCCCGGCCGATCGTCGGCCTCGGGGGAAGCGGACACGGAGCCGGGACCGGGGAGCCCGAGCCCGTCGGGCCCGATCCGCTCCACCCGCACCCGGCCGGTCGGGTCGAGCAGCCCTGCGTCGACCAGGGCTTCGCGGTCACCCTCGTCCAGCGCGGCGGCCCGCTCGCGGCCGTCGGTCGAGGTCACCGCCACGCCGCAGCCGAGCACGCCGGCTGCCTCGGCCGCGACCCGCGCGAGGTCGCCGCCCTCGAGGACCAGGTCGGTGAGCGCGGTGTGCAGCGCGTCGGCCCGGGCCGGCGTTGTCACCATCTGTCCTCGATCCCGCGTGGCCTTGGCACAACCACACATCGCCCAAGGTAGCGGCCGACGACTACCGTCGAGTGCCGTGACCTCTGCGCGGGTGGCCCCTCCGTGGGTGGCCTGCGCCCCACCCCGGGTCCACGACCGGCTGCGCGAGGCACCCGACGGCCCGGCTCCCCTGCTGCACACCGGCGCCCACGCCTTCTACCTCGACGTGGACGGGTGGTGCGTCGGCGTCCTGGCCCCCGGGGCGGCGCGGGTCCCGTGCGCCGTCCGCGTTCCCGACATCTGGACATTCCGCGCGCTCGCCGCCGCCGCCCCGTCGTCGGCGTACCTTGGTGGCGGGAAGCTCCGGATCGGCGGTCGTCCGCTGTCGATCGGCCGGTTGGTGGGAGCAGACGTCCCACCTCTCGGTGACGGAGCGACCCGTACGACGGGCCCGGTCACCGTTGAGGCCACCCCCCCGGCCACGGTGGCCGGGTTCGTCCACGCCCACCTCACCGACGGCCGCCTCGACGCGCGCGCCGCCGCCCGGCTGCTGGGCCGGGGCGCCGGGCTCACCCCGCTCGGCGACGACGTCCTCGGCGGCTGGCTCGCGCTCCACCGGGCGGCGCGGGTGGCGACGCCGGACGTCGACGCCGTCGTCGGCCACGCTGGTGCACGCACCACGCTCCTCTCGGCGACGCTCCTCGACTGCGCCCGTCACGGCGAGGTGCTCCCGGAGTACGCCGCCTGGGTGCTGGCGATCGGGACGCCCGCAGAGCCGGCGGCAGTCGGCACCTTGGTCGCGGTCGGTGCCACCTCCGGCGCCGGACTGCTCGCCGGTGGCCGGCTCGCGCTCGCGGAGCTGCGGGCCGCCCGGAGGGAGGAGGCCGCGTGAGCGACCACGTCGAGCTGCGGTCGGCGTACGCCGACTCGGTGGCGCTGCTCCAGGTGAGCCGCGACGTCCAGGCCGTACCGGGCGTGGTGACCGCTCAGGTCGCGATGGCGACGCCGCTCAACCTCGAGGTGATCACCGGCCTGGGCTTCGAGGTCCCGGCCTCGACCTCGGCCCACGACATGGTGGTGGCGGTCCGCACCACCGACGACGGCGACCTCGACGCGGCGCTCGCGGCCGTCGACCAGGCCCTGGCCCCGTCCCCGAGCCGGAGCTCCAGCGCGGTCGGCGCCGCGCCCACCGTCGCACCCCGCACCACCGGGTCCGCGATCGGCCGGGAGTCGGCGACGGTGCTGGTCTCGGTCCCGGGCGCCAGCGCGTTCGTGGAGGCCGTCGACGCGCTCGACGCCGGATGCGACGTGATGGTCTTCAGCGACCACGTCCCGGTGGCGCAGGAGGTGGCGCTCAAGGAGATCGCGCGCGATCGGGGCCTGCTGGTCATGGGTCCCGACTGCGGCACCGCGGTCGTGGCCGGGGTGGGGCTCGGCTTCGCCAACCTCACCCGGCCCGGCCCGGTCGGCCTGGTGGCCGCGTCGGGAACCGGCTGCCAGCAGCTGCTCGCCCTGCTCGACCACGCGGGCGTCGGCGTCACCCACGCCCTCGGCGTCGGTGGCCGCGACCTGTCCGCCGAGGTCGGCGGCCTGGCGACGCTCGAGGCGCTGCGCCGGCTCGACGCCGACCCGTCGGTCGAGCTGGTCGTGCTGGTCTCCAAGCCGCCGGCCGACGACGTCGCCCTCCGCGTCGAGGAGTACGCCGCCTCCCTGGCCACCCCGGTCGCGACCGCCCTGCTCGGACCCGGTCGCCCCGACCTCACCGAGGCCGCCGAGGCGGTGCTGCGCCGGCTCGGCACTTCGGCACCGGAGTGGCCGGTCACGGGCGCGACCCGGCCCGGCCGGGGTGGCAGGCTGCACGGACTCTTCGCCGGCGGGACGCTGTGCGAGGAGGCCCGCCTGGTCGTGGTCGCCGCCGGCGTACCCGACGAGGCCTGCGACTTCACCGACTTCGGCCACGACGACTACACCGCCGGCCGGGCGCACCCGATGATCGACCCCACGCTCCGGCTCGAGGCGCTGCGCCGCGTGGCCGCCGACCCGGCGACGGGCGCGGTGCTGCTCGACGTGGTGCTCGGCCACGGTGCCGACGCCGACCCGGCCGCGACCCTGGCGCCGGTGCTCGCGGAGGTCGAGGTCCCCGCCGTGGTCACCGTGGTCGGCACCGCCCTCGATCCCCAGCAGCGCGACCGGCAGGTGGCGGCGCTGGCCGAGGCGGGCGCCGAGGTGCACCTCTCCAACGCCGGGGCCGCCCGCCGCGCGGCCGGGCTTGTGCGGGGTGACGGCGGATGACCACGAGCGAGCGGGTCGTGACCGTCGGCACCGACCTCCTGGCCGAGGCGCTCGAGGCCCAGGCCGTCACCGTCGACCGCGTCGACTGGCGCCCGCCGATGCCCGGCACCGAGGACGACCTGGTGGCCGTCGCCGCCGACCCGCTCCGTCGCGAGGCCAACGCGCGGGCGCTCGACGCCGTCCTCGGGGTGACCGCCCACCTGGTCGACGTCGCCCCCGCAGCCACCCTGCTCGGCCTCGAGCCGGGACAGTTCCTGCACGCCGGGCCACCGATCACGTGGGAGCGGGCCTCGGGACCGCTGCGCGGTGCGCTGATGGGGGCCGCCGCGCTGGAGGGGCTGGTCGCCGACCCGGACGACGCCGTCGCGCTCTTCGAGGACGGCCGGTCGGTGTCGCTCGAGCCGTGCCACCACCACCGCTCGGTCGGCCCGATGGCCGGCGTGGTCTCGCCGAGCATGTGGATGTTCGTCCTGGAGGACCTCGCCACCGGTCGGCGTACGCACTGCACGCTCAACGAGGGGCTCGGCAAGGTGCTGCGCTACGGCGCCTACTCCCCCGAGGTGCTGACCCGGCTCCGCTGGATGGGCGACGTCCTCGGCCCGCTGCTGAAGGCGGCCGTCCGCGGTGTCGCGGGGGACGGGGGGCCGGTCGACGTCACCGGCATTCTCACCCAGATGCTCCAGATGGGCGACGAGGCCCACAACCGGAACCGGGCCGGCACCCTGATGCTGCTGCGCGACCTCGCACCCGCGCTGGTCGCGAGCGGCGCCGACGCCACCGACGTCGCCGAGGTGCTCAGGTTCGTCGGCGGAAACGACCACTTCTTCCTCAACCTCGCGATGCCCGCCTGCAAGCTCGCCCTCGACGCCGCGCGTGGCACCGACGGCTCCACCCTGGTCGTGGCGATGGCACGCAACGGCACCGACTTCGGCATCCAGGTGGCCGGCATCGGCGAGGAGTGGTTCACCGGACCCGCCCAGGTCGCCGACGGGCTCTACCTCGGCGACTTCGGGCCCGACGACGCCAACCCCGACATCGGCGACTCCGCGATCACCGAGACCGCGGGGCTCGGCGGGTTCGCGATGGCGACCGCGCCGGCGATCGTCCGCTTCGTCGGCGGCAGCGTGCCCGACGCGCTCGCCACCACGCGCCGGATGCGGGAGATCACGCTCGGGGAGAACCCGCGCTGGTCGGTGCCCGTCCTGGAGTTCAGCGGGGTGCCGACCGGCATCGACGTCTCCCGCGTCTGCCGGACCGGGATCCTGCCGCAGATCAACACCGGCATGGCTGGGAGGACGGCGGGCGTCGGCCAGGTCGGCGCCGGACTCGTCACGCCCCCCGCGGAGGTCTTCCCCGCCGCCCTCGCGCGGCTGGCCGCACTGGCGGGTCCGGGCGGAAGAACGCCCGCCTGAGGTCGACGTTGCCCGACGGCCGTAGCGGGGTGGACTCCTCGAGGTAGGCCTGGCGCGCCTCGCCCTGGTGGCTCGGCGGCAGCGTGCCGTCGGCGCGGACCACGCGCCACCACGCGACGGGCCCACCGTGGGCGGCCATCACCGCGCCGACCTGGCGCGGCCCGCCTCCCCCGACGAGCCCGCCCACGACCTCGGCGACCGCGCCGTACGTCGTCACCCGGCCGGGCGGCACCTGCTCCACGCAGCGCAGCACCAGCTCGACGTACTCCTCGGGGTCGAGGCGCGTGGCGGCAGGCGGCACGCCGTCACCGTAGTGGAGCGGGTCAGGGAGCGACCGGCGAGAACGGCTCGGTGCCGCGCACCAGGTGGAGGCCGGCGATGCCCGAGTGGTTCTGCGCGTAGTTGAGCTCCCGGGCGAGGTTGCCCAGGCCGTTGGAGGCCGGCAGCGGCGCGATCGCCACCGTCGACAGGGTGCCGACCGCCTTGCCCTGCGCGTTGAGGAAGCCCGAGCCGGAGTCACCGGGGATGCCCGGGGTCGCGGTGTAGACGTCGAAACCCCAGCCCTGGTAGGTGGGTCCGAGCGACTCCCCGGTCTTGGGGGAGAGCGCCTCGGTGGGGCGCAGGCTGGACTGGCCGTAGGAGTAGACCTGGCTGCCGGCCGGTGCCCGGCCGGAGAGCCCGGTCGGTCCGCCCCAGAAGGGCACCGACGGATTGACCTTGCCGACGTCGCCGTGGTCGACCCGGACCAGCGCGAAGTCGTTGGCCGCGCACACCGGGCCCCGGGACTCGCCGAGGGAGCGCATCGTGCGCCACGAGCTGTAGGCGAGGGTGCCGTGGCCGACGGTCTCGCCCCCGGTCGCGACGGTGGCCCCACGGGCGAAGCGGACCGGGGTGCCGAGCGGGACCGATCGCGTCTTGCAGCCGTTGGTGTCGGTGGCCTCGCCCTTGCCGGCGCAGTGGGAGGCGTACCCGACGTAGGTGCGCCCGGCGCCGTCGCGGAAGATGAAGTTGCCCGTGCACTGGGCTCCGCTGGTGTACATCTGCACCCCCGGCGTGATCTCCGCCGAGCCCACCGGCTCCCAGGACTCCGGGTCGGCGGAGGCGCTGGTGGTCCCCCCGACAGCGGTGGCCCCGAGGGCGACGATGGCGGCGGTCAGGACTCCGAGGGCTCCCCGTGTGGTGTTCATGCCCCGTTGAACGACGACCACCCCACCCGGGTCACGGGTGGGGTGGTCGTCACGGTGATGTGTGCGGGGCCCTCAGAGCACCGGGGCGAACGGCTCGGTGCCCGGCACCAGGGCCAGGCCCGAGAGCCCGGAGCTGCCCTGCGCGTAGCCGAGCTCCCGCTCCAGGTCGCCCACACCGTTCGAGGCCGGGAGCGGGGCGATGGCCAGGGTCGACAGCACGCCGAGCGCGTTGCCCTCGGAGTCGAGGAACGCCGAGCCGGAGTCGCCGGGGACGCCGGGGCTCACGGTGTAGACCGGGTGGCTCCAGCCGCCGCCCTCGGCGCCGAGGCTGTTGCCGCGCTTGGGCGAGAGCGCCTCGACGCCACCACGGAGGCTGGAGTTGCCGTAGGAGTAGACGGTCTCGCCGGCGGCGCTCTCGTCGGTGTTGAGGGCCACCGGGCCACCCCAGAACGGGACGGAGGGGTTGACCTTGCTGACGTCGGCGGCGTCGACCTTGACCAGCGCCAGGTCGTTGTAGGCGCAGGTGTCGGCGTCCTTCTCACCGTTCTTCTGCATCGTCAGCCACGAGGAGTAGGCCAGCGTGCCGTGGCCGACCGTCTCGCCCTCGGAGATCAGCGAGCCGCCGCGGGCGAAGGTCACGCGGGTGCCGAGCGGCAGCGACGCGGCGTCGCAGCCGTTGGTGTCGGTCGCGGCGCCGGTGCCGGCGCAGTGGGCGGCGTACCCGACGTAGGTGTTGCCGGCGCCGTCGCTGTAGACGAAGTTGCCGGTGCACTGGGCGCCGTCGGTGTACATCTGCACGCCGGGGGTGATGGCGGCGGTGTCGGCCGGCGCCCAGTCGGCCGCGAAGGCCGGGGCGGCGGTGAGGCCGACGGCCGCGAGCAGACCGCTCGCGAGGACGGCCAGGCTGGTGGTGGTGCGAGTCTTCGACGCACGCATCGTGGAGCTCCCTCCCCTTCGGTCCGTCGGCGGGGGTGCCGACGGCTCTGGTCGGGGGCCTCAACGAGGCAGCCGGCCCCGGGTTACGCGCGGGTAGGGTGCGGCCCGCGCGCCCGGGTCAGTACGACGGCTGCGAGGGGTCGATCTGGTTGACCCAGGCGACCACGCCGCCGCCCACGTGCACGGCGTCGGAGTAGCCCGCCCCCTTGAGCACCGCCAGCGCCTCCGCCGAGCGGACCCCGGTCTTGCAGTGCAGCACGACGGGGGTGTCCTGGGAGAGCTGCTCGAAGGCGTGGCCGTTGAGGAAGTCGCCCTTCGGGATCAGCACCGCGCCCGGGATCTGGTTGATCTCATACTCGTTGGGCTCGCGCACGTCGACCAGCACGAAGTCGCGCGACCCCTCCTCGCGCTCCTTGAGCATGTGCTCGAGGTCGACCACCGAGATCGTCGAGCCGGCGGCGGCGTCGGCCGCCTCGTCGGAGACCGCGCCGCAGAAGGCGTCGTAGTCGATCAGCTCGGTCACGGTGGCGTTCTCGCCGCACAGCGCGCAGTTGGGGTCCTTGCGGACCTTGAGCTTGCGCCACTCGAGCTCGAGGGCGTCGTAGATGACGAGCTTGCCGATGGCCGGGTCGCCGATGCCGGTGAGCAGCTTGATCGCCTCGTTGACCTGGATCGAGCCGATGGCCGCGCACAGCACGCCCAGCACGCCGCCCTCGGCGCAGCTCGGGACCATGCCGGGCGGGGGCGGCTCGGGGTAGAGGCAGCGGTAGCAGGGGGCGTCCTCGGCGAGCGTGGGCGCGAAGACCGAGGCCTGGCCGTCGAAGCGGTAGATCGAGCCCCACACGTAGGGGATGCCCAGGAAGTACGCCGCGTCGTTGACCATGTAGCGGGTGGCGAAGTTGTCGGTGCCGTCGACGATCAGGTCGTAGCCCTCGAAGACCCGCATCACGTTGTCGTTGTCGAGCCGCTCCTCGTGGAGCACCACCTCGACGAACGGGTTGCTCTCGGCGATCGACTCCTTCGCCGAGACCGCCTTGGACCGGCCCACGTCGGACTGGCCGTGGATCACCTGCCGCTGCAGGTTGGACTCGTCGACCTCGTCGAACTCCGCGACGCCGATCGTCCCGACCCCAGCGGCCGCGAGGTAGAGCAGCGCCGGGCTGCCGAGGCCACCCGCGCCGATGACCAGCACCTTGGCGTTCTTCAGCCGCTTCTGCCCCGTCATCCCGACGTCGGGGATGATCAGGTGACGGCTGTAACGGCGTACCTCGTCGATGGTGAGCTCGTCGGCGGGCTCCACGAGCGGGGCGTAGGGCACAGGTCCTCCTGGGGGTCGAGTCCTTCCACCACGGCCAACCGGACCAGCGGCCCCGTTGTTCCCTGGCGCCTCCATGGTGCGGTCCGGGAGGCGGCTGACCGCGCCGGATCCGGTATCCGGACGCCGCCGCGGGCCGATGGCGCCCTCCCCCGACGCGTGGCGTTAGGCTCGGACCCCGTGGGCTGCTGCGAAGGAGAACTCCGTGACCGTCAGTGGTGACGCGCGTTCCGGTGCCCGTGGCGCCCGGATGCCCCGGCAGGAGCGGCGGGTCCAGCTGCTCGAGTCGGCGCTGGAGGTCTTCGTCGCGCAGGGCTACCACGCCGCGGCCATGGACGACATCGCCGAGCGGGCCGGGGTGTCCAAGCCGGTCCTCTACCAGCACTTCCCCGGCAAGCTCGACCTCTACCTCGCGCTGCTCGACTCCTCCTGCGACGCCGTCATCGACAACTGCCGCACGGCGCTCGCCTCGACACCCGACAACAAGCAGCGCGTCACGGCGGCGATGCAGGCCTTCTACGACTACATGGCCGGCGACGACGGCGCGTTCCGGCTGGTCTTCGAGTCCGACCTCACCAACGAGCCCCCCGTGCGCGAGGCCGTCGAGCGCGTCACCCGCGAGTGCGCCGAGATGATTGCCGACGTCATCCACGACGACACCGGCCTGCCCGCGGAGGCCTCGCGGCTGCTGGCGGTCTCGCTGGTGGGAATGGCGCAGGTCAGCGCGCGGTTCTGGGTGACGGACGCCGCGGGGATCAGCCGGGGCGACGCGGTCGACCTGATCTCGGGCCTGGCCTGGCGCGGCATCCGGGGCTACCCCCTCACCGACGAGCACTAGACCAGACGACGAGGAGCACGCAGTGGAGATCAAGATCGGCGTCCAGGACACGGCCCGAGAGCTGGTCCTGGAGACCGACGAGTCCGCCGAGACCGTCCAGCAGAAGATCGAGCAGGCGGTCACCGACGACGGCCTGCTGTCGCTGACCGACACCCGAGGCCGGCAGGTGCTGGTGCCGGCGGCCAAGCTGGCCTACGTCGAGCTCGGTGGTGGTGTCGCCGGCCAGGTCGGCTTCCGCACCTGAGCACCGGACCACCTGACCACTCACACCGGGCATCCAGGAAGGTGCGGACCGTGGACCTCACGACCATCCTCTTCTACCTCGTCGTCGGCGCGATCGTGGGAGTGCTCGGCAAGGTCGTCGCGCCGGGCCACCGCGACAACATCCCCTTCTGGCTCACGATCGTCTGCGGCATCGGCGGCATGCTGCTCGGCGACGTGGTCTACCGCTTCTTCGGGGGCAACGGCAGCCGCGGGCTCGACTGGACCCAGGGCCTGGTCGCGGTGCTCACCGCCGCGGTGCTGGTGATGGTCGCCGCGACGCTGACCGCTCGCCGCAAGGTCCGCGCCTGAGCCGACGGCCCGCGCGAGCACCCACGGCGCTCAGGCGTTCAGGCCGAGGAGGGCCATCCGCTCGGCGTGTCGCTCGGTGATCCGGGTGAACATCCGGCCGATGGCGGCCAGGTCGAGCGCGGGACGGTCGATGCCGCCCGCGAGCAGGGCGGAGAGCGCGTCGCGCTCGGCGGCGACCCGCTGCGCCTGGGTGAGCGCCTCCCCCATCAGCCGCCGCCCCCACAGGGCGAGCCGACCCCCGAGCCGCGGGTCCTCGGCGATCGCGGCCTTGACCCGGTCGACCACGAAGTCTGCGTGCCCGGCGTCCTCCAGCGAGGTGACGATCAGGTCGCGGGTGCGGGTGTCGAGGTAGGCCGCGATCTCGCGGTAGAAGTCGGCCGCCATCCCGTCGCCGACGTAGGCCTTGATCAGGCCCTCCCACCAGTCCGCGGGCGCGGTGTGCTCGTGGAACAGGTCGACCGCGTCGCGGAAGGGGGCCATCGCGGCGGAGGGGTCGGCCCCGAGCTCGGTGATCCGGTCGCGCAGCTGGACCAGGTGGGCGAGCTCGACGCACGCCATCCGACTGATCGCGATCCGGTCGTCGAGGCTGGGCGCCAGCCGAGCGTCGGCGGAGAGCCGGTCGAAGGCGGTCAGCTCGCCGTAGGCCACCGCCCCCAGCAGGTCGATCACGGCCTGGCGGTAGTCGTCGTCCGCGAAGGCCGCCGACTCCTCCTGGGGCACGGTGGACCCGGGATTCCCCGGAGATTCCGTCATGCTCGCAGCGTAGCGATACGCTGGGGCCACGGAGCGCCACCTCGTACGGCGCCCCCACCCCGCCAGCGAGGCGGGATCCGCATGTGCGCGGCTGAGGGAAACCGCATCAGCCGCAGGCTGAGATCGACGACAGCCCTCACCGAAAGCGAACAGAACACTGACTACCTTCCGTGACCTCGGGGTGCTCCCCGAGATTTGTGACCCGCTCGAGCGCGCCGGCATCACCACCCCCTTCGCGATCCAGGAGATGACCCTCCAGATCGCGCTGATGGGCACCGACCTGATCGGCCAGGCGCGCACCGGCACCGGCAAGACGCTGGCCTTCGGGATCCCGGTGCTCCAGCGCTCGGTCGCCCCCAAGGACCCCGACTACTCCGAGATCCCCCAGGGGAAGCCGCAGGCGCTGATCGTCGCCCCGACCCGTGAGCTCGCGCTCCAGGTCTCCGGCGACCTCGCCCTGGCCGGCCAGGACCGCGGCCTGCGTGTCCTCACCGTCTACGGGGGTGTCGGCTACGAGCCGCAGCTCGAGGCGCTCGCCACGGGCGTCGACGTCGTCGTCGGTACGCCGGGCCGGCTGCTCGACCTGGCCAACCGCCGCTCCCTCGACCTGTCCCACGTGCACGCGCTGGTGCTCGACGAGGCCGACGAGATGCTCGACCTCGGCTTCCTGCCCGACGTGGTCAACCTGATCAGCAAGACGCCGGAGACCCGGCAGACCATGCTGTTCTCGGCCACCATGCCGGCCGCGATCGTCTCACTGGCGCGGGTCCACATGCGCCACCCGATGAACATCCGGGCCGAGTCGTCGTACGAGAACGCCACCGTCCCGGCGACGGCGCAGTTCATCTACCAGGCCCACGACCTCGACAAGTCCGAGATCATCGGCAAGGTGCTCCAGGCCGAGGGCGCCGAGAAGATGATCGTCTTCACCCGCACCAAGCGGCAGGCGCAGCGGATCGCCGAGGACCTCGCCGAGCGTGGCTTCACGTCCTCCCCGCTCCACGGCGACATGGCGCAGGTCGCGCGCGAGAAGGCGATGGGCCGGTTCCGCGAGAACAAGATCCAGGTACTGGTCTGCACCGACGTCGCCGCCCGCGGCATCGACGTCCAGGGCGTCAGCCACGTGGTCAACTACTCCTGCCCCGAGGACGACAAGGCGTACGTGCACCGGATCGGCCGCACCGGCCGCGCCGGCGCGTCGGGCATCGCGATCACCTTCGTCGACTGGGCCGACCTCCACCGCTGGAAGATGATCAACAAGGCGCTGGACCTGCCCTTCGACACCCCGCAGGAGACCTACTCGACCTCCGAGCACCTCTTCCACGACCAGGGCATCGCGCCGGGCACCAAGGGCCGGATCGCCGACCCCGCTCCGCCGCCGCCCCGTGCCGAGCGCTCCGACCGCCCCGAGCGGTCCGGTGCGGACCGTCCCGCGCGCAACCGGTCGCGCAACCGCAGCCGGACCCGCAACGGCCAGCCCGTCGACGGCGACGCGGCACCCGCCTCCTCCGGCGGCGGTCCCTCCGAGGGGTCCTCCGGCAGCGGCAACCGCAACCGGCGTCGCCGCCGGCGGCGGTCGTCGGGGTCGGGAGCCTCGGGCGACCAGGCGTCGTCGGGGACGGGCTCGGCCGCCAGCTGAGCGCTCGCGCCCACCGCCTAGCATCACCCGCATGAACGCCCGGCCGCTCTACCTGCACGTCGGCGCGAGCAAGACCGGGACCTCGGCGCTGCAGCGCGGCCTCTTCGGGTCGGCCGAGCAGCTGCGCGCGCAGGGCATCGGGCTGCCGCTCACCAGCCGCCACGAGCACGTCGAGCAGCTGCTGCGACCGCTGGGCTGGCTGACGGCGTCCGGGTTCGTCGACGACGTGGAGCCGCAGCGGCTCGCGCCGGTGGCCGACCTCCTGCGGCGTACCCGGGGCGAGCGGGTGCTGCTGACCTGCGAGGACCTCTGCGAGGCCGACGCCGACCGGATCCGGGTGCTGCGCGACCTCGCGGAGCAGGCAGGTCTCGAGCCGCACGTCGTCATCACCCTGCGCGGGCTGGCCTCGACCATCCCCTCGGAGTGGCAGCAGTTCCTCAAGCACCGGATCACGCTCGACTACCCGACGTTCCTCGACCGGGTCCGTGACCGCAAGGGCCCGTGGGCCCGCCACTTCTGGACCCGCCAGGACGCCGTCGCGATGGGCGAGCGCTGGAGCGAGGTCGTCGGCCGCGACCGGATCGACGTCATCGTCACCCCGCCGCGCACCCGCGACCCCGAGGGGCTCTACCGCACCTTCGGCTCCGTCGTGGGCTTCGACCCGGCACCGATGCGGTGGCCCGAGAAGGACGTGAACTCGTCCTGGGGCTACACCGAGGCCGAGCTCTACCGGCGGCTGAACGAGGCGCTGGGCACCCGGCTGAAGAACTACGAGACCGTCTACCAGCCCGCGGTGCGCTGGCCGTTCGTCAAGGGCGTGCTCCCCAAGGGCGCGAGCCAGCGGATCCCGCTGCCGCCCGAGGCCCTGCCCTGGGTCACGGAGGCGGCCGAGGCCCAGGTCGCGTGGCTGCGCGGCTCCGGCATCCGGGTGCACGGCGAGCTCACCGACCTCGTCCCCGGGCCCGACGCCGCCGCTCCCCTGCCCGAGCTCGACGAGGCCGCGTTGGCGGCCGCGGCGATCGACACGCTCGCCAACCTCGCCGTGCACCGGAAGCCGCGCAGGCGGCGCGGCTGACCTGTCACCGGTGCGGCCTAGCCTGTTGGCATGCGACGCTTCGACGACGAGGACCTCACCGGCGCAGAGTTCCGCGAGTGCGACCTGAGCAGGGTGCGGATGGTCGGCGTGGTCATGCAGGACGCCGAGATCGACGGCCTGGTCACCCACCTCGTGGTCAACGGCGTCGAGGTGATGCCCTACGTCGAGGCGGAGCTCGACCGCCGTCACCCGGTCCGGCTGCTGCTCCGCTCCGAGGAGCCTGACGACCTGCGCGCGGCCTGGCGACAGCTGCAGGAGGCGTGGGCGTCGACGACCGAGCGGGTCCGGTCGATGCCCGAGGGCAGCGAGCACCTCGGCGTCGGCGGCGAGTGGTCGATGGTCGAGACCCTGCGCCACCTCGTGTTCGTGCACGACTCCTGGTTCCGACGCTGCGTGCTCGGGCTCGCCGAGCCGTTCACGGCCCTCGGCCTGGGCCCACCGCCCGTCCTGGACCGGGAGGAGGAGCTCGACCCCTCCGCCCGACCGAGCCTCGACGACGTGCTCCTCGTACGAGCGGGTCAGGCGACGGAGGTCGAGACCTGGCTGGCCCAGGTCACCCCCGACCAGCTCGCCCGGACCGCGCCGGTCCCCGACGACGAGCGCTGGCCGCCGTACGGAGAGGGCCGGACGGTGCGGCAGTGCCTCGGCACCGTGCTGGCCGAGGAGCACGCCCACCACGGCTTCTGCGTGCGCGACCTCGATCGTGTCGAAGGGCTGCAGGGTCCCGGCCGCGCGCCGTGATCTCGCGTCCCCCTCGGGACGGGGTTGGGCATGGTCCTGCGTGCCACACTCGGGCACACACCCCGACGAGAGGACACCATGAGCCAGGACGACCAGCCTGAGGACAACGGCGGCGGCGACATCAAGGACCAGGCCTCGGAGGAGGGCAACCTCTACGTGACCGACTCCGGTGGAGACGGCACGCCCGTGGTCCTGATCCACGGCTGGCCCCTCTCGCAGGGTTCCTGGTCGGCCCAACGGTCCGCCCTGGTCGACGCCGGCTACCGGGTCGTGGCCTACGACCGCCGTGGCTTCGGCCGCTCCGGGCCCGGCGACGGCTACGACTACGACAAGCTCGCCGGCGATCTCGACAACACCATGAACGAGCTCGACCTCCACGACGCCGTGCTGGTCGGCTTCTCCATGGGCGGTGGCGAGGTCGCCCGCTACGTCGGCAGCCACGGCGAGGACCGGTTGCGCGGTGTCGTGTTCGCCGCGGCGATCCCGCCGGCGCTCGTCGCCTCCGAGGAGAACCCCGACGGGCCCCTCGACCCGGAAGCCGCCCAGGGGATGCGACAGGCCCTCGAGGACGACCGCGAGGCCTTCTTCGAGGAGTTCACCACGAACTTCTTCTCCGCCGGCGACACGATGGTGGCCTCGGACGACCAGCGTGAGCAGGCGCTCGCGGTCGCCAAGCGATCGGACGAGCGGGCGGCGCTGGAGTGCATGGACGCCTGGGCGACGGACTTCCGCCGCGATCTCGAGGCCGTCACGGTGCCGACGCTGGTGATCCACGGCGACCAGGACGCCATCGTGCCGCTGGAGGGCTCCGGGAAGCGCACCCACGAGGCCGTCTCCGGGAGCCGTCTGGTCGTGATCGAGGGTGGCCCCCACGGTGTCAACGTCACGCACGCCGAGGAGTTCAACGAGGCCCTGCTCGGCTTCCTCGCCGAGATCGGCGACGACGACAGCAGCGAGGACCGCTCCGGCGACTGACCTCAGGGCAGCGGATGGCGAGGGGCCGTGCCCGCGGCGGCACGAGCCTGCGCGAGCAGGAGCCGTCATGCACCATGGACCGACGTTGCAGCGCAACGGTCGGCGATGCGTGAAGGACTGGAGCCAGGTCGCGCACGAGTGGTGAGTGGCATGCACCCGAGGGCGCTCGTGGGACACCATGATTCGCATGGAGGGTGGAAGAGAGAACGCGACGGCGCGGACTGTCGGTCTGCGTGAGGTGGATCGCTCGAACCGGACGATGGTGGAGGAGTTGACCGTTTGCCCATCTCAGACAGGGTTCGTCGATGGCGTGCGCGAGTCCCTCGTAGAGGCCGAGGAGTCGTCAGCTTTGCGTCCATGGGCCCGTGCTGTGTACGCGGGAGACGTGCCCGTGGGGTTCCTGATGATCGCCGACGACGTGCCCAGCCACCTGACCGCCATTCCATGGCGCTACTACCTGTGGCGAATGCTCATCGCCTGTCGCTTCCAGGGACAGGGATACGGCCGAGCAGCGCTAGACCTGTTGAGCGAATACCTGCGTACTCGGCCAGGTGCGGACTGGTTGTACACCAGCGTCGTTCCGGGCCCAGGTTCGCCCCTCGGGTTCTACAGCGCCTACGGATTCAACCAGACCGGTGAATGGTTCGACCACGAACAGGTCGTTCGCCTTCGAGTGAGTTCGTCGCCCTGACCGTTCATCGGCGTGGGCATGTGCTCGAGAGCACCCGGGTCCGCGGGGCGGTGACAAGTCCTCTCGATCCACCTGCGATGGCGATCCTTGGCTCCCGAGGGTGTCCCAGACCCGGCGGTGGGGGACGCTCGTCGGGCGAATCGTCCGGCCGGAGCGGGCTCAGGTCTGCTCGAGCCGCCGGGCGAGGTACGGCGCGGTGGCGCTGGCTTCGTCCTTCGCGATGTCGGCCGGCGTGCCGGTCGCGACGACCCGCCCGCCGGCGTCCCCTCCGCCCGGGCCGAGGTCGATGACCCAGTCGGCGGTGGCGATCGCGTCGAGGTCGTGCTCGACGAGAACCACCGTGTTGCCGGCGTCGACGAGCCGGTGCAGCTGGCGCAGGAGGAGCGCGATGTCCGCGGGGTGCAGTCCCGAGGTGGGCTCGTCGAGCAGGTAGAGCGCGTGGCCGCGGTGCGCTCGCTGGAGCTCGGTGGCGAGCTTGATGCGTTGCGCCTCACCGCCGCTCAGCTCGGTCGCCGGCTGTCCCAGTCGCAGGTAGCCCAGGCCCACCTCGCTGAGCGTCCGAAGGCTGCGTGCGGCAGCCGGTACGTCGGCGAGGAACGTCGCGGCATCGTCGACGGACAGTGCGAGGACCTCCGCGACGTTCTTGTCGCGATAGGTGATCTCGAGCGTCTCGGGGTTGTAACGAGCGCCGCGGCACCTCGGGCAGGGCGCGTAGGTGCCTGGCAGGAAGAGCAGCTCGACGGAGACGAATCCCTCGCCCTGACAGGTCTCGCAGCGTCCCTCGGGGACGTTGAAGGAGAAGCGACCGGCACCGTAGCCGCGCGCCCGGGCCGCGTCCGTGGCGGCGTACAGCCTCCGCACGGCGTCGAACATGCCCGTGTACGTCGCGAGGTTGGACCTCGGCGTCCGGCCGATCGGCCGCTGGTCGACGAGCACCAGCCGGTCGAACGACTCGAGGGCAGTGGGGTCCTCGGCGAGCACGTGGCTGACCAGGGTCGACTTGCCGGAACCGGACACACCGGTGACGGCGGTCAGCACGCAGAGCGGGATGTCGACCGACAGCTCGCGCAGGTTGTGGAGGCTCACACCGGCCAGCCGCAACCACCCCTGCGGGGCACGCACAGCGCGCACGAGCCGCTCGGCGCGACCGAACATGTAGGCGCTGGTGGCCGACTCGGTCACGTCCTCCAGACCCGCGCTCGGGCCGCTGTAGAGCACTCGACCTCCGGCCTCGCCCGCACCGGGACCGATGTCGACGACCCAGTCCGCACGCCGTACGACGTCGAGGTCGTGCTCGACGACGAACAGCGAGTTGCCGGACGCCTTCAGGCGGTCCAAGACATCCAGCAGCGGCTCCGCGTCGGCGGGATGCAGGCCGGCGGAGGGCTCGTCCAGGACGTAGACGACCCCGAACAGCCCGGACCGCAGCTGGGTGGCGATCCGCAGGCGCTGCGCCTCACCGGGCGACAGGGTCGTCGAGCTCCGTCCCAGACCGAGGTAGCCCAGGCCCAGGTCGAGGAGCACCTCGATGCGGGTGACCAGGTCGGCGCTGATCCGCACCGCGACCTCGTTGGCCTCCTCCGGCTGCTCGGCGATCGGCCGCAGCAGCGCGACCAGCTGGGTGAACGGCAGGTCGTTGACCTCGGCGATCGAGAGTCCGAGGAAGGTCACCGCGAGTGCCTCCGGACGCAGTCCGCTGCCCTGGCAGTCCGGGCAGGGCGCGTCCTCCACGAACCGCAGCGCCCGCTCGCGCATCCGCTCGCTCTTGGAGTCGGCCAGGACGTGCATGACGTGCTTGCGCGCGCTCCAGAACTTCCCGTAGTAGCCGTGGTCGACGCGATCGCGTTCGGGCTCGATGAGCACCGACGGCTGCTCGTCGGTGAAGAGCAGCCAGTCGCGGTCCCTCTTCTTGAGCCTGCGCCACGGCTTGTCGATGTCGATGCCGAGACCGGTGACGATGCTGCGCAGGTTGGCGCCCTGCCAGGCACCGGGCCAGGCGGCGATCGCGCCCTCACGGATGCTCAGGTGGGGGTCGGGGACGAGCAGCTCCTCGGTGACGTCGTGCACGACGCCCAGACCGTGGCACCGTGGGCACGCGCCCGCGGCGGTGTTGGGCGAGAACGCCTCGGCCGGGAGATGGTCGGCCCCGACGGGGTAGTCGCCTGCCCGGGAGTAGAGGATCCGCAGCAGGTTGGACAGCGTGGTGAGGGTGCCGACCGACGAGCGGGAGGTGGCCGCGCCGCGACGCTGCTGCAGCGCCACCGCCGGCGGCAGACCGGTGATCTCCTGGACGTGCGGAGCGCCGACCTGCTGCAACAGCCGGCGCGCGTAGGGCGCCACCGACTCGAAGTAGCGACGCTGCGCCTCGGCGTACAGCGTGCCGAACGCCAGCGACGACTTCCCCGAGCCGGAGATCCCGGTGAACGCCACCATGGCGTTCCGGGGGATGTCGACGTCGACGTTGCGCAGGTTGTGCTCGTTGGCGCCGCGGACGCGCACGAAGCCATCCGTCGCGTCGGTGGTCACCCGTCCTCCCTACCCAGACCAACGCGACCCATGTGGTCAGTCTCCTCTCGTTCTCCCGACCTCGCGTCCACCACGTCGCGGTGCCTGCCCCTCCGAGAGCGGCACCTCGCGCTGGGCACAACCACAGGGGGTCACAAGACCGGGAGCCGACATCCGGCCCGCCCCTGACCCCGCCCGGCGTCGAGTGGGGCCGTCGGCATGCCCGGGGCCACGCCGAGGGTCACTCGTCCGTCGAGAGCACCTGGACGACGGTCTCGCCCTCGCAGTTCGCGGACTCGCGGATGGCCCAGCGGCCGCGGAAGCCGTTGCCCTCCCACTCGGCCTCGGCGTCGTGCTCCTCGGTCTCGCCCTCCTCGATGGCGTACCCGGCGTCGACGACCTCGCCGTTCATGAAGTCGAGGACCGTCTGGAAGTCCGAGGAGGTCACCGCCGTGACGATGGTGCCGTCGTCGCCGCGGTCCTCGACGTTGAACACCACGCTCTCCGGCGGGAACGGCCAGTCGCCCGGGAAGCGGTCACCGTAGGGCGTGGGCGCAGCCTCGGCCTCGTCGGTGCACGTGGTGACGTCGGCGGCGGCGCCGGCACCCGCCTCGGCCGAGTCCGAGTCCGTCTGCTCGGTCGGCTCCGACGCCGAGGGCTGCTCCTCGCCGCCGCAGGACGCCGTACCGGCCACGAGCAGGGCAGCGAGCAGCGCCACCGCCGTCGGGTGACCCCGGGTCACCGCCTGATCGACTTCTGGCGCTTGTTGTCACCCTCGTCGGACTCGGCCAGGCGGTTCTGCGGGTCGACGATCGAGGTGACGGTGTGCCTGCCGCTGCTGGCCGCCCAGACCACCCGGAACGTCTGCCGGGCACCGGGGGCAAGCCGGTCAACGGTCTGGGTCGCGATCCGCTTCTGCCCGTCGCGCACCGACACCGCGAGGTTCCGGATCGGCTTGGCGCCGGAGTTGGCGACGATGGTGGTCGCGCGGAGCCGACCGCCATCGAGCGTGGCGAGCGCGAGCGACCGGTTGGTCGCGTTCGCCTGCCGCGGGTCGAAGCGGGAGTACAGCGGCTTGCCGCCGGACTGCCGGGCGATCGTGGCGTAGGCGTCGCGGCCCTCGTGGTCGGGGTCGGTGACGCAGGCGTCGATGCACCCGTCGGCGAACGCCGCCTCGACCCTGCCGTGGTCGTCGATCGTGACGTCGATGAAGTCGAGCAGGTTGCGGTCGTCGCCACAGGTGGTGCCGCCGGTGCAGATGGAGCCGACCTGGACCGGGTCGTTCGGCGTCGCGTCGCTGGTCACCCAGGTCTTGCCGCCGTCGTAGGTGGTCGTCAGGTAGAGGTGCCACTCGCCGTGGAAGTTCGCGTTGTCCTGGTAGTTGCCGCCCTCAGGGGTGCCGAGGTAGGCGAAGGAGGCGCGGTCGTCGTCGCCGGCGACCATGGCGGGGAAGACGGCGTTCTTGATGCCGAACTCGGTGCCGACGGTCTGCAGGTCGCTCCAGGTGTCGCCGTGGTCACGGCTCACGGCCACTCCGGGCTTGCCGTCGGCCCCGACGTAGCCGAAGTAGACGGTGCCGTTGTCGCCGATGCCGACGGACGGGTCGTTGTCGCCGGGCGTGGCGCCGGGGACCTTCGAGACCGTCCAGCTGGTGCCGTTGTCCTCCGACACGACGACCGCCTGGGAGTCACCACACCCCTTGTTGGGCACGTAGGCGGTGCCGTCGGGAGCGACCTTGACGTGGCCGTGGAGGCCGCCGCAGTCGAGCAGGCTGTAGGTCGGGACGCCCGCACCGAACGTCTGGCCACCGTCTCGGGACACCGCGCAGAAGGCGGTCGCGATGTCCTGGCTGCAGTAGTAGACGGCGTTCGGGTAGTCCGAGGTCGGCAGCGGGCCGACGCCGTTCGCGCGAGAAGGGGCCGCCGCCGAGGGTCTGGTGATCGACGCCGGAGGGGATGCCGCCGCCCTCGCTCGGGAACCAGGTCGCGCCGTCGTCGTCGGTGTAGCAGGTCAGGGAGTCGACGCCGGAGAGCTGCGACTCGAACGTGCGTCCCGTCTGGTGGTCGGTGTAGAGGATCGGGTCGAGGCTCGCGGTGCTGCCGACGGCACAGCCGTTGGCGGCGTTCGCCGAGACGTCTGCCCAGGTCGCGGTCGCGGGGCTGGTGGCGTCGTCGAAGGTCACCTTGTACGTGGACAGGTAGGACTGGAAGAACGTCGAACCCGTGTCGAAGCTGGTGCCGATCGAGGGCTCGCCGGCGTTGTTGGCGTCGTTGAGGCTCGACGGTGCGGCGTAGGTGGTGAAGCTCGGCCGTGTGCCCGTGCCGGGCGGCGGGTTGGCCGGCACCTCGGAGAGCGTCGCGGTGGCCTGGTAGGACTGGCCCGCGGGCGCGAAGGGCACGACCCGCACGGTGTAGTCGCCGCTGGTCGGCGGCAGGATCACCCGCTCCGGGTCGGCGCTCGAGGCGGCGTTGCCGACGACGTTGCCGGCCTCGTCGAGGACGTAGACGTCGAAGTCGGCGGCCTGGTTGGGCCACGCGACCCTGACGTCGAGCTGGTGGGTGGTGCCGTAGCCGGCGGGCGTGGAGACGTGGAGGGTGAAGTCGTCGCAGTCGGTGGGGGCGGTGCACGCCGGCTGGTCGAGAGCGGTGCCCGTCACGTTGGGGACCACGAAGGGCCCGCCCGACCACGCCACCGACGTGCTCGTGTCGGAGACACTGCCCTCGGTGGGCGTCGAGGCGTCGGCCGGCGCGAGGCTCAGCACCGCGCCCAGGAGCGCGACGACTGCTCCGACCCGGACGGCAGGCGCGGTGACGAGGCGCTGGAGCTTCGACATCAGATCTTCTCCCTCAGCAGGGTCAGGGACACCGGCGGGCGTTCCTCGGGTCTCAACGTGGAGGGGCCGGCGGCGTTACGCATGCCGACACGATCACCTCGGCACCTTACCTCCGCCTCGCCTCCTCAGGGGACGACGACGACCGTGGTGCCGTTCTGGGCGAAGTCCCACATCACCTTGGCGTCGGCGGGGCGCTGCCGGATGCAGCCGTGGGAGGTGGGGGTACCGAGCTCGGCGGCGGTCTGCACCCGCTGGCCGTCGGCGACCGGGATGTCGTGGAAGCCGATCGCCGCTCCGGTGTCGCCCTGGGTGAAGCGCACGAACCACTTCATGGTGCCGGAGTCGTCGATGCCGATCGCGCTGGCCGACCGGGAGTAGACCGCGTAGGTGCCGGGGTCGAGGTTGTCGGTGACGCTGCCGGAGACCAGGTAGGTGCGCTCGACCCGCTCGCGGGCGTCGACCAGCCACACCCGCTGCTGGCCCTCGCTGAACACCACGCGCCGCCCGGTGCCGGAGTCGGCGGGGAGCACCTCGGTCGCGGCCTGCCGCTCGGCCGGGGTCGACACCGGTCCCTCGATCTCGGGCGCCTCGGTCTCGGGGGCCCTGGTCGCGGGCTCGTGCCGAGGGGTCTGGACGGGCTTGCGGGTGGTGGAGGCAGCCGTGGTGATGGCGCCGTCGTCGGCGGGCTCCTCGGCCGCCGAGGGCAGCGCACCGCTGCCACCGAGCACGGCGATCACGGTGATGCCGACCGACGACAGCGCTGCGGAGATGCGTCCGTAACGGGGACGGACGGTGGAGCGGCGACGGCCGGCGGTCATCGGATCAGCCCTTCCCGGCCCGGGCCATCAGGTTGGTCGCCACCTCGCGATAGGCCTGGGCGCCCTTGCTGCGGCGGCTGGTGCCGAGGATCGAGCGGCCGGCGGCCGGCGCCTCGGCGAAGCGGATCGTCTTGGGGATCGGCGGCTCGATCACCTCGAGCTCGTAGGTCTCGGCGATCGTCTCGAGCACGGTGCGCGCGTGGTTGGTGCGGCCGTCGTAGAGCGTCGGCAGCACGCCCCACACGGCCAGCCGGCGGTTGGTGAAGCGACGTACGTCGTGGACGGTGTCCAGCAGCTGGCCCACGCCGCGGTGGGAGAGCGTCTCGCACTGCAGCGGCACGAGCACGCCGTCGGCGGCCGTCAGCGCGGCGACCGTGAGCACGCCCAGCGACGGCGGGCAGTCGAGCAGCACCCAGTCGTAGTGCACGTCGTCGTCCTCGAGCTGCTCGAGCGCCGCCTTGACGACGTGCTCCCGGCCGGTCCGGGTCAGCAGGTCGGCCTCGGCGCGGGCGAGCTCGATGGTCGCCGGCAGCAGGTCGACGCCGTCGTCGGTCTCGATCACCACCTCGACCGGCGACATCCCCTTGGTCAGCACCTGGTGCACCGAGACGTCGAGGTCCTCGGGGTCGATACCGAGCGAGAAGGTCAGGCAGGCCTGCGGGTCGAGGTCGACGAGCAGCACCCGCTGCCCCTGCTCGGCCAGCGCGGCACCGATGGAGGCCACCGAGGTGGTCTTGGCGACGCCACCCTTCTGGTTGGCGACGGCGAGGGTCGTGGTCATCGGTCCCCATCATGCCCGAGCCGGTTGCCCGAACAGCGACGACACCGCTTCGATGGGCGCATGTCGTCCTCCCCCACCGCCCTGGTCACCGGCGCCACCAGCGGGCTCGGCCTGGAGTTCGCCCGTCAGCTGGCCGCCCGCGGGCACGACCTGGTGCTGGTCGCCCGCGACCGCGCGCGCCTCGACGCGGTCGCCGCGGAGCTGCGCGAGAGCGGTCGGGAGGTGGAGGTGCTGGTCGCCGACCTCGGCGACCGCGTCCAGCTCGCGGCCGTGGAGCAGCGGGTCGCCGACCCGGACCGGCCGGTCGAGGTCGTGGTCAACAACGCCGGCTTCGGGCTGCGGGGTCGCTTCGCCGACAACGACGTCGAGGAGGAGCAGGCGATGCTCGACGTGCTGGTGACGGCGGTGATGCGGCTCTCGCACGCGGCGCTGCGTGCCCAGTCCGCCCGCGGGCACGGCCGGCTGGTCAACGTGGCCAGCGTGGCGGCGTACCTCCCACGCGGCAGCTACGGGGCCGCCAAGGCCTGGCTGACGTCGTTCGGGCGCTGGGCGGCCATGGAGTACGCCGCACGCGGGGTGACCGTGACGACGGTGTGCCCCGGCTTCGTGCGGACGGAGTTCCACGAGCGGCTCGGGTCCCGCGAGGGCAGCGGCGTGCTGTGGATGGAGGCCGGACCCGTGGTCCGCCAGGCGCTCGACGACGCCGAGCGCGGCCGGGCCACGTCGGTGCCCGGGCGGCTCTACCCCCTGGTCGTCGGCGCGGCGAAGGTGGTGCCGTCGCGGGTGGTGCAGCGGTTCCAGTCGCTGGGGCGCGACTGATCCGCGGGGCTCAGCCCTCGCCGGCGATGAAGGCCCGCACCGAGTCGGCCACCAGCTGCACCGCGATGGCGGAGAGCAGCAGGCCGGCGATCCGGGTCACGAGCAGCACGCCGGACTCGCGGATCAACCGCAGGATCGGCAGCGAGTAGCGCATCGCCGCCCACAGGCTGACGTGGACCAGCACCACCCCGACCGAGACCGCGACGAAGTCGGCCACGCCGTCGACCTGGCGGACGAAGAGCATCACCGCCACGATCGCCCCCGGCCCGGCCAGCAACGGCGTTCCGAGCGGCACCAGGGCGACGTTGGCCCCGGCCGTGGCCGTCGGCTCCTGCTCGTTGTCGGTGAGCAGCTCGAGGGCCACCAGGAGCAGCAGCAGCCCGCCCGCACCCTGCAACGCCGGCAGCGAGATGTGCAGGTAGTCCAGGATCTGCTGGCCGAAGAAGGCGAACAGGCTGATCACGAGGAACGACACGGCCACCGCCTGCCACGCCGCGCGGCGGGCCGTGGCGGCGGACCGGCCACCGGTCAGGGACAGGAAGATCGGCACCGTCCCGACCGGGTCCATGATCACGAACAGGGTCACGAACACCTCGACCAGCAGCACGGTGTTCACGACCTCGCCCACGCCCGCAGCCTAGAGGTGCTGGTGCCCGCGATGAGTTCGACCGGTCGTCCGGGTCGGTCATGATGAGCCGAGGGAGGGCGCCATGGCCGACCACCACACCGATCCCCGCGTCGATGCCTGGATCGAGGCGCTGCCGGCTTGGCAGGCGGAGATCTGCCGGGAGGTGCGCGCCCTCGTGCACGCGGCCGACCCCGACGTGCAGGAGACGATCAAGCGCACGACGCAGCCCTACTTCGTGCTCGAGGGAAACGTCTGCGCGTTCCTCGCGGCGAGGACCCACGTCAACGTGTTCCTCTACGACGGCGGCATCGTGCCCGACCCCGACGGGATCATCACCGGCGGCCACGACAACACCACGGCGCGCACCGTCGCCGTACGCGAAGGAGAGGCGGTGCCGGCGCGGCCGCTGCAGGCGATGTTCGAGCAGATCATCGCCGACAACCGGGCCGGCGGCTGGCGGAGGATCAAGGAACGGCGAGCCGGGCACGAGTGAGCCTCACCAGGTCGGACCCGGCCCGGCGAACGGCATCTCGACCATCAGCGGCCCGCCGCCGGAGACGTCGCGCAGGATCCAGTCGTCGCGCATCAGCAGGACGGCGGAGGCCGGTCGCAGCACCACCCACAGCCACCGCCCGGCCGCCTCGCCGGCGAGCACGGTGCGGTCGAGCTCGCCACTGGCGGTGTCGGCGCTGGTCGAGACCGGCCACAGCGCGCTGGTCAGGCTGCCGATCCGCACCCGCACGACCGGCTGCTGGTCGCCGAGCTCGTGGCCGGGGTCGCTCCGCCGCAGCCCCGCACACCGGCCGCCGAGGCCCACGCCGGGCTCCTCGGCCACCATCAGCACGTCGACCGGACCGTCGAGCTCGCTGGTTCCCGACACGCAGGTGAGGGTCGCCACGGGCACGCCGGAGGGCTGGGTCACGACCGCGAAGTCGGACACCGCCCAGCCCGGGGCCATCGGCCACGGCAGGTAGGTCGGGAAGTCGCGCGCGGCGGCCAGGTGCTCCACGAACGCGTCGTACGTCGACTCGCGCGCACGCCACACCACGGGCCCGGCACCGTGGCCGGCGCAGCCCTCCAGCGCGACCGCGTCGACGGGCTCCCGGCAGCGGGGACAGCCCGCCGTCAGCCGTTCCACCGGAGCACCACCGGCTGCTCGCGCTCGTGTCCCAGGACCGAGACGGTCGCCGTGTCCAGCTTGAGCAGCCGGCCCTCGGAGACCGGCAGTCCGATCCACCGGGCCGCGAGGGCCCGCAACGCGTGGCCGTGGCCGAAGACCAGGACCGCGTCGTGCTCCTGCACGCGGGCCACCACCCGGTCGAGCCGTGCGGTGACGTCGGCCGCGTCCTCACCGCCCGGCGTCGGGTGGGTCCACACCGTCCAGCCGGGGACGGACTCGCGGATCTCGGCCGTGGTGACGCCCTCGTAGTCGCCGTAGTCCCACTCGACGAGATCCTCGTCGACCTCGGCTCCGGCGTGGCCGGTCAGCGCGGCCGTGTCGCGCGCGCGGCGCCGCGGGCTGGTCAGCACCAGGTCGAAGCTCCGCTCCAGGCGCGGCGCCAGCGCGAAGGCGACCGCCTCGCCCTCGGTGGTGAGCGCGAGGTCGGTGGTCGAGGTGTGCTTGTGGTCGCGGCTCCACTCGGTCTCGCCGTGCCGCACCAGCCACACCTCGGTCACGTCAGTCCCCCTGCCGTCCCGACCAGAACTTGTCGGGCTGCGGCACCGGACGACCCGGCTGCTCGCCGCCCCGCTCGTCGAGGTAGCTCTGCCTCGGCACCATGACCTTGCGGCGGAACAGGCACACGACCGTGCCGTCCTGGTTGTAGCCGACGGTCTCGACGTGGACCACGCCCCGGTCGTCCTTGCTCGTGGACTCCCACTTGTCGAGCACCGTGGTCTCGCCGTAGAGCGTGTCGCCGTGGAAGGTCGGCGCGACGTGGCGCAGCGACTCGATCTCGAGGTTGGCGATCGCCTTGCCGGAGACGTCGGGCACCGACATGCCGAGCAGGATCGAGTAGACGTAGTTGCCCACGACGACGTTCCTGCCGAACTGGGTCGTCTCCTCGGCGTAGTGGGCGTCGAGGTGGAGCGGGTGGTGGTTCATGGTCAGCAGGCAGAACAGGTGGTCGTCGGCCTCGGTGACCGTCTTGCCCGGCCAGTGCCGGTAGGTCGCCCCGACCTCGAACTCCTCGTAGCTGCGCCCGAACTGCATGGCGGACATCCTGCCGGAGACCGCGCCCGGCCGACACCCGGCCCGGCGTGGGGTTGCTCACGGGGGCTCAGGACCCTCCCCCACCCGCCTTGCGGCGGTGCATCTGGGGCGGGGCGCCGCCCTCGACCTCGGAGCCGTGGGCCTTCTCGTGGAGCGGCGTGCCGTCGTCGACGTTCTTGGCGCGGGCCGACTTCTTCTCCAGGGCCTCGCGCATCTTGGCCTTCAGGTCCTCGTTGGCCACGGTTGCCTCCTCCGAGCAGGGATGGGAGCCCTCACTGTGCCACCCGGGCGGGCCCGGGTCGACCGGATGCCGCGGCGCCCACGGCTCAGTAGCCGAAGATCTGGTAGTCGACGCGGTAGGCCTCCTCGACGATGCTCCGCAGCTCCTGCGACGCCGTGTTGCTGGTGACGCCGCTGGGTTCGGACCGGTTGCGGCGTTCGGGCTCGCTCCACGACACCCCGATCCGCTCGCAGACGGCGGCGAAGTCGGCGGCGAACGTCTCCATCCGGCCCACGAAGTCGACCTGGCCCAGGTCGACCAGCCGCGACTGCCGCAGCACGTGGCGGTCGGTGACCGCCAGGTCGTCGAGGTCCTGCTCCGCGACCCAGGCGGCGAAGGTCTCGATGGTCTGCATCCGCTCCCGCTCGGCGCGGGAGAAGCCGAAGTGGTTGGTGTCGCAGACCTTGTTCTGCCAGGAGGAGATGAACCGGTCGAGCGGGTGCCGCACGAAGCCGAACTTGAAGTAGTCGGCGTAGTCGGCCGTCGGGTAGGGCACCCGCGAGAGCACCATCAGCCCCTCGGGGTCGTGCTCGTCGAGGAAGCCGAGGATGGTCCGGGTGCCGACCTTGGCGTTGCGGAACCAGACGAACCGGTCGGCCGGGCTGATCGTGAGGTTGTAGAGCCGGGGCGAGAGGCCGCCGGTCTCGCGGTGCAGCTCGCGCCGTCGGTCGAGCTCGGCCCGCGCCGCCCGGGTCAGGGCCTTCGGGTGCCCGGGCCGGGACTCCAGCGCCGGCGGACGGTCAGCCACGGCCGAGCCGGCGGGCCACCCGCAGGGCCACCGCCCGCGCCCGTCGTACGCCGCCGGCGGGCGGCGCGGGCCGGCTCGCCCGGGCCGCCTGCGGGGAACGGTTCCGGCCGCCGGCCGCCCTTGCCACCCCCCGGCTTGGCGCCGCCCTTGCGGCCCGCGCGGGCCGCCTTGCGCTGCTCCTTCTGGAGGGCCCGGCGGCCGTTGCGGACCCCTCGGCGCCGCGCGTCCTCGGCCGAGGACTGCGCCAGCGCCTCGGCGTCGTCGTACATGACCGTGTAGCGCTCGCGCAGCTCGTCGAGGCGTCGCTGCGCGGCCTCGTCGAACCCGCCGCTGGTCGCCAGCACACCGAGCAGGTCCCAGACCTCCTGCGCCATGTCGCGCACCTCGGTCGGGCAGTCGATGTCCTCCCACTCGGTGCGGACCCGCCGCAGCCCCGGGTCGACGAACGCGTCGACCTCGGCGGCCGCCGCCTCGCTGACCTCGCGCCCGGTCCTCAGCTGCAGCTCCTCGCCGACCCGGGCCACGACGGACCGCCAGTCGTCGAGCAGGTCGTTGTAGCGCACGAAGGTGCGCGGGGTGTCGCGGGTCAGCACCTCGGTGAAGAGGGCGACGTTGAGCCAGCTCGCGAC
The DNA here is from genome assembly GCA_963740885.1 of uncultured Actinomycetota bacterium. Taxonomy (GTDB): domain Bacteria; phylum Actinomycetota; class Actinomycetes; order Propionibacteriales; family Nocardioidaceae; genus Nocardioides. Next base: position 2,432,001 of record CAVUFP010000002.1, on the reverse strand, counting down.
CCGGGTCGTCTGCGCGTGCCGCGGTGTCTCGCCGGCGCTGGTGCTCTTGTAGTACTTGTCCTTGCTGCCGACCACCTCGGCCGGGTGGCGCAGCATGGTCAGGAAGGCGGCGGTGGCCCCGGCGTCGGCCGCGGCCCGCTGCCACAGCGGCAGGAACCAGCTGTTGCGGGGGTCCTTGACCACCAGGTCGCGGCCGCCCTCGAGGTGCTCGCGCAACCACACGGCCGCCTCGGCGCGGGCCTCGTCGTCCTCGCCGACGCCGGCCGTGAGGTCGAAGGCCTTCGGGCGGGCGTCGGTGAGCAGGACCACCGAACGGCGCAACAGCCGGGTCTGGAAGTCGACCGCCCAGCGCGGCTCGAAGAAGCCCCGCGGGTTGGTCCGGTTGCCGGGCACCTCCGGCGGCGGGATGACCAGGCCGACCGCCTTGAGGACGCCGGCGATGGTGCTCGTGCCGCTGCGTCCGGACCCGGCGACGACCACCACGCGGGCGGTCCCCGAGGAGGCTCCGGAGCCGTCGGTGGTGGTCATCTGTGCTGGCCTTTCGCGTCGGTGGGGAGCCTCGGCCACCCCCTGGGGCGGGGTCGGGGCGGCCCGCAGCGCACACCCTAGACTGAGCCCGACCAGAGTGAGGAGCCCCGTTTGGCTGAGCGCGTGTTCGTGCACGTCGGCACCCCCAAGTCGGGCACGACCTACCTCCAGGCCGGGCTCTGGGCACAGCGCGAGGAGCTGCGCACGCACGGCCTGCTCTACCCCGGCCGCACCCCCTTCGACCACAACCGGGCCTCGATCCTGGTGCGACAGGGGCGCCACCTGAGGCGCAGCGGGAAGGGTGGCAAGGGCGGCGGCCGCAAGCGCAAGGTCTGGACCCGGTTCTGCCGGCAGGCGGAGGCCTTCGAGGGCACCGTGGTGCTCAGCAACGAGTGGTATCTCGCGGCCGGACCCGAGCAGGCGGCCGCGGCGGTCGAGCAGCTCGGCGGCGACCGGGTGCACGTCGTCGTCACCACCCGCAGCCTGGTCCGGCTGGTCCCGGCCGGATGGCAGGAGAGCCTGAAGGTCGGGCGCGGCACCAGCCTCGACGACTTCGTGGCCGGCCTCGACGACCCCGGCAACAAGTGGAGCTGGGAGGTCGTCGACCCGGCCCCGGTGGTCCGCCAGTGGTCGGAGGTCGTCGGACCCGAGCGGGTCCACCTGATCACCATGCCCGAGACGCCGGCCAGCCCCTCCCAGCTCTGGGACCGGTTCTGCCGGACCGTCGGGCTGGACGCCGACGGCATCGAGGTCCCGCCGCGGCAGGCCAACGAGTCGCTCTCGGTGCAGGCAGCCAGGCTGCTCCAGGAGTTCGGCCCGGCGCTGCGCGACGAGATCGACCGGCACGACAGCGGTGTGCGCAACCACTCGCGCTGGCTGCGTACGGCGGTGGTGCGCCAGGTCCTGGCCGGGCTGCCCGGCGACCCGATCGGCGTCGGCCCGGAGCTGCGCGACCGGCTGGCCGAGCGCGCCGAGGCCAGCGTGGCCGCGCTGCGCGAGAGCGGCGTGTGCGGTCACCGGCGACCTCGAGGAGCTGCTGGGCGGCACCGACCGCGACGGGTCACGTCACCCCGACGACGTCACCGGGGCCGAGCTGCTGGAGGCGAGCCGCGCACTCGCGGTCGGGCTGCTCGCGGCCCGGATGACCAGCGCGGAGGCGCCCGAGCGCGACCCCGACGACCCGGACGACTCCGACGACGGCGACGACGGCGACGAGGACGACGACTGATGAGCGAGACCACGAGACGCTGGACGTTCCTGGTGCCCTCGGCGTACGCCGCCGGCGGCATCGCGCGCACCGTCTTCACGACCGCGAGCACCCTGGTCGCGCGCGGCCACCAGGTCCGGATCCTGACCCTCAACCGGGTGAGCGCCGAGCCCAAGTTCGACCTCGACCCACGCGTCGAGCTGGTCGCGATGCAGGACCGCTACGACCCCGACCAGCCCGACCGGCCGCGCCGGGTCCCCCGCGACGAGCGCCCGGCCGGGGAGGTCAGGGAGCTGCTGGGCCGGAAGTCCGACCTCGTGTCAGAGGGCCAGGCGCGCAAGACCTTCAACGCCTACGTCGACGACCGGTTGCGCCACCACCTGTCCGCTGCCCCGGCCGGCGTGGTCGTCACCACCCGTCCCGAGTTCGCGGTGGCGGCCAGCCGCTGGGCGGCGCCGGGCTCGGTGCTGCTCCACCAGGAGCACCTCTCGTTCGTGCCCCGGCCCGAGCCGCTGCGCGCGGCGCTGCGCGACCTGGCGCTCGGCGCCGGCGGCGTGCGACCGATCGACGCCCTGCTGGCGCTCACCGAGGCCGACCTCGAGCGGTGGCGCGCGTACGTCGGCGACGACCGCGTCCGCACCGACGTGATCCCCAACCCCACCCCCTTCGAGGTCGGCGAGCCCGCGCCGCTGACCACCCCGACGGTGATCGCCGCCGGGCGGCTCACCTCCCAGAAGGGCTTCGAGCGGCTCGTGGAGGCCTGGGTCCCGCTGGCGACCAGCCACCCCGACTGGCAGCTGCGGATCTTCGGCGACGGCCCCCACGACGAGCGCCTGCACGCCCAGGTGGCCGACGCCGGCGTGGGCGACCGGATCCTGCTCGGCGGCGTCACCCGCGAGCTCGAGCGCGAGCTCGCCGACTCCTCGGTCTACGCGATGTCGTCGCGCTTCGAGGGGCTGCCGATGGTGCTGCTCGAGGCGCTGAGCAAGGGCGTCCCGCCGGTCTCCTACGACATCCCGGAGGGGCCGCGACAGCTGATCGACCACGGCCGCAACGGGCTGCTGGTCCCCGAGGGCGACATCGCCGGCCTCACCGACGCGCTCCGCACGCTCATGGACGACCCCGACCTGCGTCGGCGACTGGGAGCCGAGGCGCTCGAGACCGCCCGGTCCTACGAGGCGGGAGCGATCGCCGACCGCTGGGTCGCGCTCGCCGAGGAGGTCCTCGCCGAGCGCGGCTGAGTCACGCCTGACCGGTCGGCTCCTGGCCGGCCGGCTCTGCTGGCCGGGCTGGTCGCGCAGCACCATGGGCGCCAGCACCTCGAGCGCCCGCTCGAGCAGCTGCTCCGCCGAGACCTCGTCGGGCGCCGTCGCGTCGCTGCGGAAGGCCGGCTGGAGGTCGGCGAGGTCGCCGTGCACGACGAAGCCGCCCGAGCGGAGACCCTCGACGATCTCGCCGGCGATCCTGGCGGTCGCCTCCCGGAACTGCTCCGGTACGCCGAGGGAGCCGCCCGCCTTGTGGTTGACCAGCCGCCGCTGCGCGAGCCGGCGCTTGACCTGACGCGCGAACGTCGGCCACGCCACGTCGTCGGGCAGTCGCTCGACGATCCGGCGCACCAGCTCGGTCTCCACGGTCCCCATCGAGGGGTTGCGGGGCGTGTCGGGCACGGCGTACTCGGCGTCGGGCAGGCCCGCGGCGGCGCGGAACCGCTGCCACAGCACGTCGTGGTCGGAACCGGAGGGCGGCACGGTGACGAAGTGCACGTGGTCGGCGCCGACGTGCTTGGCCCACCGCTCCCCCATGCCCGCGAGGTCCTGGCCGCGCCACATGCCGGACCCGGTGCCGGTGCCGGTCCACTCGCCGAGGGTCTGCTCGAGGAAGGCGGAGTAGGTGGCGGTGTCGCCGTTCTTGACGCCCTCCTGCCACACCGCCGGCAGCTGCCGGCCCAGGTCGCGGCAGGTCACCAGCACCCGCAGGTCGCGGCCCTTGAAGGACTTCGCGGCCCGCTTGATCACCTTGGGGGTCGACCCGCCGATCACCTCGTGGGAGAGCATCGCCGGACCGTCGTGGGCGCAGACCTCCTCGACGACGCGGTCCCAGGCGCCGTCGCTGCCCTCGAAGTGGTGCCCGCGGAACCCGGAGTCGCGCAGGTCGAGGGCCTCGATGAAGTGTCCGGCCCGCTCGCCGGGGTAGAGGTAGCCGTGCTCGAGCAGCAGCTCGCGGTTGCGGGCCAGGATGTTCTGCAGCGAGGTGGTCCCGCTCTTGGGGGTCCCCACGTGCAGCGTGACGGACGACCGCTCACCCCTCATGGGACGTCACGCTACCGGGCAGCCGGACCGCGAGCTCGGCCAGCACCGCTGCGGCCGAGGCGCCCCTGGGCGCCGCGTGGCCGGGGAGCACCCGGTCCCACGCCGCGAGGGCGGCGCGGTGCATCTGGTCCGCGTCGGGCGGCGAGGTGGCCTCGGGCCGGTCGAGCCCGTCGTCGACGGTGAAACCGGCGAGCTCGCCGACGACGCGTACGCCGTGGGCCGCGACCGCATCGACGACGCCCGCGTTGAGCCGCCCCGCCACGGCGGCTCCCGTCCGGTCCAGCTCGGGTGCGGCCTCGAGCTCCCGGAGGGGGAGCAGGGCGTCGACGACCGCGTCCCGCAGCGGGACGAAGCCCTCGCGCGGCCACGCGTCGAGGAGCCGGTTGACGCGCACCAGGGTCTCGCACGACGCCCGGCCGAGGGACTGGTTGGACCGCCGCGCCGCCTCGGGCGGCTCACCGATCGCGATCCGGGCGGCCTCAGCGAACCTGTGCCAGAGCAGGGCGGGCACGGCCGTCGGCGGCGGCACGGCCACCACCACGACCTCGCCCACGCCGGGCGTGCGCGTCCAGCGGCGCAGCATGCCGTCGACGTTCTGGGCCCGGCGGAAGCTGCGCACCGCCCGGCGCGCCCGTGGTCCGCCGCGGCGGTCGGGGTGGGCCAGGCGCTGCTGGTAGGTGGCCCAGTCGTCGAGGCCGCGGTTGCGGGTCAGGCTCTGCCACTGGGCCGGGACCGCCCGGCGCTGGTCGCGGACGGTCAGCACGACCGAGACGTCGTCGCAGGGGATCGACCCGACGACGTCCCCGGCCTTGCGGTCGCCGACGAAGCCGAGGAACTCGTGGGAGACGACCGCGGTCCCGGTCCGGCTGCCCATCTCCTCGACGAGCCGGTCCCACAGCGGCGTGGGCCGCTCACCCGGGCCGAGCAGCTCACGGACGGCCGCGTGCTGCACCTCGAACGAGCCGCCGACGTACCACCCGCCCGCCTCCTCGAGCACGCCCGTGCCGAGGACGTCCTGGAGGTAGGTGGTCCCGGACTTCATGGTCCCGATGTGCAGGACGACCCGGTCGGCCACGGCGCCGCCCGCCTCAGCGCAGCCCGTAGTCCTTGAGCAGGCTGCGCCCGATGATCATCTTCTGGATGTCGGAGGTGCCCTCGCCGATGAGCATGAACGCCGACTCGCGGTAGAGCCGCTCGATCTCGTACTCCTTGGAGTAGCCGTAGCCGCCGTGGATCCGGAAGGACGCCTCGACGACCTCGTTGCAGTACTCCGAGGCCAGCATCTTCGCCATGCCGGACTCGACGTCGTTGCGCTCGCCGGCGTCCTTCATCCGGGCCGCGCGGACCATCATCGCGTGCGAGGTCTCGACCTTGGTGGCCATCTCGGCGAGCCGGAAGAGGATCGCCTGGTGCTGGGCGATCGGCTTGCCGAAGGTCTCGCGCTGCTGGGCGTAGGCGATGCCGAGCTCGAAGGCGCGGTTGGCGATGCCGCAGGCGCGCGCGGCGACGTTGACGCGGCCCACCTCGACGCCGTCCATCATCTGGTAGAAGCCCTGGCCCGGCGCCTCGCCGAGCACCTGGTCGGCGCCGAGCCGGTGGCCCTCGAGCACCATCTCGGTGGTGTCGACGCCCTTGTAGCCCATCTTGTCGATCTTGCCCGGGATGGTGACGCCCTGCGCGGTCTCGCCGAAGCCGGGCTCCTTCTCGACCAGGAACGTCGTCATGTTCCGGTAGACCGAGTCGTCGCCCTCGTCGGTCTTGGCCAGGACGGCCACCAGGGTCGACGTACCACCGTTGGTGAGCCACATCTTCTGGCCGGTGATCTCGTAGCCGTCGTCGGTCTTCACGCCCTTGGTCTTGACCGCGGAGACGTCGGAGCCGAGCCCGGGCTCGGACATCGAGAAGGCTCCCCGGACCTCGCCGGTCGCCATCCGGGGCAGGTACTTCTGCTTCTGCTCCTCGGTGCCGTGCCGCATCAGCAGGTAGGCCACGATGAAGTGGGTGTTGATGACCCCGGAGACGCTCATCCAGCCGCGCGCGATCTCCTCGACGCACAGCGCGTAGGTCAGCAGCGACTCGCCGAGGCCGTCGTACTCCTCGGGGATCATCAGCCCGAAGATGCCGAGCTCCTTGAGGCCGTCGACGATCTCCTGGGGGTACTCGTCGGCGTGCTCGAGCTCGGTCGCGACCGGCAGGATCTTCTCCTCGACGAAGGTCCTCACGGCCTTGAGGATCTCGGTCTGGTCCTCGGTGAGGCCGTCGGTCTGGCACAGCCGACCCATGCTGACTCCCTTCGTCCGATCCGGCTCCGGATCAGCGAAGAGCCTACCGGCGGTACGCCGTGCGGACGCCCGTCCGGATGTGACTCTCCGCACCCCGCCCGGGCTTCCGGCGGTCAGTCGTCGGGGGGCTCGCGCGGCTCCGGCGGGCGGGCGCGGACCAGGCGGAGGGGGGCCCAGGCGTGGCGCCGGCCGGTGCGCTCCTCGAGCTCGGCCTCCAGCCGGGCGGCGCGCTCCTCGAGGGCCTCGCAGGACTCGGTGAGCGCACGCTCGCGGGCCTGGGCGGCGGCGAGGTCGGCCTGCAGCGACCCGGTGCGCACCAGCATCTCGGCGACCACGTCGGGGAGTCCGTCGAGCATGGCGGAGTCGGAGGCCTCGTCGGGAGGAGGTACGTCGTCCCCCGCGATCTCGGGCAACAGCTCGGCCAGGTCGCCGTGCACCCGGAACCCGCCGGCCTCGATCTGCTCGATCCACTGGCCCGAGACCGCGGCCAGCCGGCGGCCGACGGCCGCCGGGGTGACCGGCTTGGCCGACCCGCCGATGCTGCCGAGCAGGGTCTGGGCGAACCAGCGCTTGGCGACACGGGAGTACCACGGCTGCGCAAGCCGGCCGTCGAGCCGGGCCACGACCCGGCGCAGGAACGCGATCTGCGCCGTGCCGAGCGACTCGTTGCGCGGCGGGATCAGGGAGAGGTCGACGGTGACGGGGTCGAGCTCGACCGCCTCGGCGAAGCGCCGCCAGAGCAGGTCGGGGGCGGTGCCGGCGCGCGGGCAGGTGACCACGTGGATCTGCTCGGCCGGCACCAGCTGCTGCCAGCGGTCGAGCAGGTGGCTGAGGTTCTGGGAGCGCCAGAAGCCCGAGGTGTCGCCGAGGTCCTCCGGCAGGTGGGACAGCAGCTCGCCCACGAACTCCTCGAAGGAGCGCGGGTTGCCGTTCTTGACCTGCTCCTGCCACTCCGCGGTCGCGGTCCGCCCGAGGTCGCGGGCGGTGATCACCAGGTGCACCTCGAAGCCCTCGAGCAGCGGTGCCATCGCGGCGATCTGAGCGCGCGTGGCCGAGCCGAAGATCTCGTGGCTGATCAGCACGGTGCCGCCGAGCCGGCGGCCGCGCCGCAGCAGGTGGGCGAAGGTGCCGTCGATGTCCTCGCGCCGCAGGCCCCAGCGCGCCGGTGCGCCCGCCATCTCGACCGCCGCGTGGAACATGCCCTCCTGGCGGACGAAGGGGTAGACGTGGCCGGCCTCGCGCAGCGCCATCCGGTTGTTGCCGAGCACCGTCTGCAGGTAGGTCGACCCGCTCTTGGGGAGGCCGAGGTGGAAGTAGAGCTTCTGCCGCTGCGCGGGCGGCGCGACCGCGTCGGACGAGGGGTCGGCCACCTCCGCCACGGCGTCCTCCTCCGGCCTCGGGTCCGACATCGGGGACATGCTAGAGGTCCTCGGGCTCCGCCCACGAGGGCCCGCCGCGGCGTCCGACGGCGCGGCGTACGCGGGCGAGGGCGCGGCGCGCGGGCGAACGTCGCCCGCTCCGGCGGCCGGCGGCGGAGGCGCGCTGGGCGACGATGTCGGTCAGCGTCGCGACCGCCGCGGCGGACAGCTCCTCGGCCGTGGGCGGCTCGTCGGCCTGCGGGCCGAAGGCCTCGTCGCGGCAGCCGAGGTCCTCCAGGCTCCCCTCGACCTGGTAGCCGGCCTCGGCCAGCGCGGCAACCTGTGCGTCGGAGACCTCCTGCACCCAGGGCCGCAGCCGCTCGGGCACCAGGATCTTCGCCCCCTGCTGCTGCGCGAGCACCTGCGAGGCGAACCACCGCTTGCCGACGTCGCCGTAGACCTGCCGCCGGCGCTGGTCGTCGGAGAGGCCGAGGTTGACCTGGCGCAGCAGCTCGGCCTGCACCCGGCCCAGGCTGGTGTTGCCGCGGCCCGGCCCGGGAGCGAGCTCCCCGGCCCTCACGCCGAGCACCCGGCAGTAGCGCTCCAGCAGCAGCGTGGGCGGGCTGCCGGGGGGCGGGACGGTGACGACGTGGATCCGCTCCGGCGGGACGACGTCCGCCCACCGCGCGAGGACCGCCGGCGGATCGAGCTGGATCCAGGGATGGCCGCCCCTGCCGGCCCGCTGACCCTCCTGCAGCCGCTCCAGCCACCGTGTGTAACCCACGGTCCGGGCCGCCTTGAGCTCCTGCTGCCAGGAGGACGGGACCTGGCGCGCGAGGTCGCGCACGGTGAGCACGACGTGCACCTCACGGTCACCGCACGCCTCGACCAGCCGGCGGACCTGCGCCCTCCGCGAGGCCGCGAGCGACTCCTGGCTCAGCAGGGCGCTCGAGCCCTGCGCCCGCTCCAGGCCGGCCGTGAACCGGTCGAGCGCGCCGTCGACGCTGCCGGGGTCGCGCTCGGGGTTGTAGCGCCCGCGGACCACCAGCATCAGCTCGAAGGCGTCCCGCCGGCCCTCGGGCACCAGGTCGAGGCCCTCACGGGCCAGCCGCTCCTGGTTGCTCCCGCATCACGCCCTGCAGGTAGGAGGTGCCGGTCTTCTGCAGTCCGAGGTGGAGGTAGACGCGGCGGGTCTCGGGCATGGTCGATTCCTACGCCATCGCCGAGCAGCCCCGCAAACCAGGCCTCACGGCAACGAGTCGAGCATCTCCTCACCGCGGCGCAGGCCGATCTCGCCGGTGCTCACGGTCAGCGTCGCGCGGCGCTCGAGGATCGCCTCGTTCAGGTAGCGGTTGACGTCCATCCGCTCCACCGCACGACCCTTCGCGTCGCGCACCAGCACGAAGCCGCGGGCCATCCCCGAGCGGCGCCACGCCTTGAGGCAGGCGTCGCGGCAGCGGCGTACCTCGCTCCCGCCGACGCCCTCCTCACGGATCAGCTCGGCGACCCGGCGCTCGCGCTCGGTGAGCGTCTGGCTGCGCGTGAGCAGGCGGACGTCGACGCCGCGGGCGATCGCGCGCCGCACCGGACGGTAGAGCCGGTAGGGGCCGAAGCCGGAGGAGACCACGTCGACCTGCGTGCCGGGCTCGGCGCCGACCAGGCCACGACGGATCGTCGAGACCACGACGCGACGCGCCTCCTGGTTGCCCTCGGGATCGCTCACGAAGCGCTGGGTGGCCTCGGGCGGGTCCTGGGTCCAGTCGAACCCGGCGACCACGCCGTCGTGGTCGGAGTTCATCTCGAACTTCGACTGCTGGGCGGCCACGAGGGCGCCCTCGCCCCGGTTGAAGACGTAGTCGATGGTGGCGCCCTGGTGGTCGCCGGTCGGGAAGTAGCCGCCGAGGGTGTCGTACGTCGGCACCATGCCGGCGTCGTCGAGCAGGTCCTCGGGATAGCGCCCGGAGGTGTAGTGGACGTTGAAGTCGCCACCGACCAGCACCGGGCCGCTGGCCGAGAGCCTCTCGACGAGCTCCCCCACGCGGCGTACGGAGGGCCGCAGCAGGTCGGGCATGTGGCGGTCGAGCGGGGCGACGTGGGCCGCGACGACGGAGAGCGTGCGGCCGTCGGTCGAGACCAGCGTCACCCAGTTGGCGAAGCGCAGCCCGAGCCGGATGTGCCGCCCGGGCGGGATCTTGCGGTAGTTGGAGACCTTGTAGGTCCCGCTGTCGACGACGCTCCAGCGGTCGCTGCGCCAGGCGACGGCGGTGGCGGCGGTGTAGCGGCTGTCCATGCTGCGGTGGATGTCGTAGCCGTCGGGGGCCAGCACGGCGTCCTGCCGCAGCGGCACCTCGTTGTAGGTGATGACGTCGGGGTGCTTCGCCAGCACCTCGCGCACGTCGGCCTGGAACCGGTCGACCGAGAGGTCGGACTTGATGTTGGCGTGGACCATCGTGACGTCGCTGTTCGACCCGTTGCTGCGCGCGGAGCCACCGGCGGCCTGCGCCACCGTGGTCGTGGGGACGACACCCAGCGCCAGCACACCGGCGAGGACCACCCCCGCGAGCCCTCTGCTCCGAGTCGGCCGTCGCGTTCGCCGGGATCGCGCGGAGGTCGGCATCGGGGGGCTCCTCGGGGGGTGCGGGGGCGGTCCCACGGGGGCGGGGCCGAAATCACAGGAATCACACCACCCACAAATGTCACACGCAACCGGTTCGCGTGAACTACAGATCTGTAGTTCTCACGAGCCCCACGCGTCCCGCTCAGCCGGCGTCGGCAGCACCCGTGACGCCGAGCTCGCGCCCCAGCGCGGGAGCCAGCCAGCGGGCGTAGTCGGGGGTCATGTGCTCGGAGTCGCGCATCGTGATGAACTCGCCGACCACCGAGGGGCACAGGTCGTGGAAGCAGAACCAGGGCTCGGCGTCGACCACGCCGACGCCGGCCGCGCGGGCGGCGTTGAACGACGTCCTCGCCTCGCGCTCGATGAACGGCCCGGGCGGGAACGCGCAGTCGCCGAGGTCGGGCTGGCCCTGGCTCAGGCAGACGCCGGTCTCGCGCGGCAGCTTGGGCGTGTTGCCGACGACGGCCACGTCGCCCGCGCGCTCGTCGAGCTCCTCGAAGAGCTGCTGCCAGCCCTCGCGCAGCACCTCGTGGTAGCGCCGCAGCTCGGGGCTCCCGGCGAGCGTCTCCCCCGTGTCGGGGTCCTCGACCCGGCCGGCCGAGGTCGAGACGACGACCAGGTCGGGCGCGAGCTCCTCGACGGTCTGCATCGCCCAGTCCTTGAAGGCCTCGCAGTCGTCCCACGGCCGGCCGGTCGACCGCTCGATCTGGGTCAGGCTGGTGGCCATGCACCCGCTGTAGACCAGCACGTAGACCCGGTAGCCGTCGGCCTTTCCGAGCTCTTCGACCGCCGGCGACAGCGCGCGGGCGTGGCTGTCCCCCAGCACCACGATCGTGCGGTCGGCGTCGGGGTCGCCGATCGGGCACAGCCTGGTCGTCCCGGTGCGGTAGTCGCAGTCGCCCAGCGAGGCGGTCTGCTCGCGCAGGTCGAGCAGCCCGGGCACCAGGTGGCTGGGCACCGGGCGGCCGTCGCGGGCGGCCAGCGTGGAGGCGCGCACCAGGGAGACGTAGCGGTCGCTCCCGACCTCGTCGCGACCGTAGTCGGAGACCGTGATGGCCGGCTCGTCGGCGTACTCCCCCAGGCGGTAGCTCATCACCTGGTTGCTGGCGACCACGGCGAGCACCACCGCCGCCACCGACGCGGGATAGATGGCCAGGGCTCGCGGCACCCGCTGCCAGGGACGTCCGGTGCGGAACGGGGTCTCGACGAAGCGGTAGGTCGCCCAGCTCAGCACCAGCACCGCCGCCAGCGTGAGCAGCCGGACGGTGATGCTGCCGAACCGCTCCGGGCCGAGGTTGCTACGGACCAGCACGATCGCGGGCCAGTGCCACAGGTAGATCGAGTAGGACAGGTCGCCGACGGTGACCAGCGGCCGGCTGCCGAGCAGCCGGGTCACCAGTGCCGGCCGGTCGCCGGCGCCCTGGCCGGCCACGACCAGCGCGGCGGTCGCGAGCACCGGGACCAGGGCGGCGAGGCCCGGGAAGTCGGTCTCGAGGGTGTAGAGCAGCGCGGTGAGCCCGATGCCGGCGAGACCGGCCACGGCGAGCCCCTCGCGCACCACCCGCGGCAGTCGCAGGGCCAGTGGCAGCAGCGCGCAGGCCGCGCCGATCGCGAGCTCGTGGGCCCGCGTGAACGCCGAGTAGTAGGCCGTGACCGGCGAGGCGTACGTCGCCCACACCGACCAGGCCAGCGACCCGGCCACGACGACCGAGAGCAGCGCGCCGGCGGTCCGGCGCAGGTCACGCTCGCGGCGCCCGGCCTCGTGGGCGCGACCCCGTCGGTGTACCCACAGCAGGCAGAGCAGGAGCAGCAGCGGCCAGAGCAGGTAGAACTGCTCCTCGACCGCGAGCGACCAGTAGTGGCGCAGCGGCGAGGGCGGCTGGCCCTGCGCGAAGTAGTCGGTGCCGGTGAGCGCCAGCCGGACGTTGGCCGCGAACCCCGAGGCCCACAGCGCGTCGACCAGCACGGTCTGGGTGCGCAGCAGCGACAGCGTCAGCAGCGAGCCGACGACGGTCACCAGGGTGACCAGCGTCGCCGCGGGCAGGATCCGCCGCGCCCGACGGGCGTAGAAGCCGGCGAGCGAGACCCGGCCGTCACGGTCGGCCTCGCGCAGCAGCAGCGCGGTGATCAGGTAGCCGGAGACGACGAAGAAGACGTCGACGCCGAGGAAGCCGCCGGTGAGCGCCGAGGGCGCGATGTGGTGCGCGACGACCAGCAGCACGGCGACGGCGCGGATCCCCTGGATGTCGGGCCGGAAGCCCAGGGGTCCTCGTCGCGAGGGGTCAGCTGCCGACATGCGCGAGCGCACTGATGAAGAAGTGGTCGCTGATCTTGCGGGTGACCGGCGAGGTGTCGCGCCAGTAGCTGCTCCACGTGACCCCGGTGCCGGCGACCCAGTCGACCGGGAGCGGCGACGGCGGTGGCTGGCAGCCGCCGGAGTAGCTCCCGCCGTTGGGGGCGACCATGCCGGTCGGCGGCACGACGTTGCAGTAGAACGCCTCGCGGTCGTTCATGTCGCCGGTGACCATGACCGGGAGGCCCTCGGACTCGAGGTCGTTGACGACGCCGACCAGCGCCGCCTGGCCGTTGCGGCGCTCGGTGGCGTAGGACCCGCCCCCGGCCGAGGGGTGGGTGTTGACGACGTAGAACTCACGCCCGGTGGCCAGGTGGCGGAACCGGACGATCGGCTGCGGATGCGAGCTGCCCATGAAGGTGATGGTGAACGATCGACCGCTCACGACCTCGAAGACACCCGGGTCGTAGAGGATCGAGTTGTCGGTCTCGTTCTCCCCCCAGGCGGTGCCGGGCCAGGCGGCCATGCCCGTGCGGTTCTGGAGGTCGCGCAGCTGGTCGGCCTGGAGCTCCTGCGTGCCGAGGATGTCGACCCCGTGGTCGGCCACCACGCCGGCCGCTCCCGCCGTACGCGTGGAGGCGGGTGGGTACCTCGTGCGGTCGCCACCGGGGGCGGTGTGCTGGCTGCCGAGGACGTTGAAGCTGCCGATCCGGACCGTGAACGGCGCACTGGCGGCCCGTCGCTCCTCGGCGGCCTCCCGCTTGCGGGCCCGCTCCTCGGCGCGGGCCTCGGCCTGCTTGCGCAGCCGCTCCTGGCGGGCCTCCTCGCGGGCCTTGGCCGCGGCCGCCTCGGCGCGGGCGATCTCCTCGGCCCGGGACAGCCGCAGCAGCCGGTCCGGCGACTTCGCCGGGACCAGCCGCGTCGGTTCGGCCGGGCTGTCGGTCGCCTTGTCGATGGCGGCAGGCGGCGGCTGGGGGTCCTTCGCGGTCTCCACCTCGGGCTGCATCACGCTGGCGACGACGGGCGCCGCGAGGGCCAGCAGCACCATCGAGCCGACCACCGCCGGTAGCCGCTTGAGGGCAGCCAGCTTGGAAGCACGGTGGGACGGGGGTGGCACCGCGCGAAGTTAGCACAGCAGCACCCTCCGACCCGATCTGGCGACGAGGGTCGGAACCCGCTCTCGCTAGGGTGCTCGGCATGCTGTTCACGGCGACGACGGTGCAGGACTCGCCGGCCAACGTCCGCTTCTTCGTGGCGGCCAACCTGGCCTCGGGCGTCGACCACATGTTCGTCTTCCTGGACTCGCCGCGCGAGCCCGGGCAGGACGAGGTCGCCGAGCTCCTCGAGGCCCACGAGCGGGTCACCCTGCTGCGCACCGGCAAGGGCTGGTGGGGCGAGGACCGCCCCTCAGGGCTCAACGTGCGGCAGCGGATCAACGCCAACTGGGCCCGATCGGTGCTCGAGCCGTTCCCCTGGGCCGAGTGGCTCTTCCACGTCGACGGCGACGAGGTGGCGCTGCTCGACCGCGACGCGCTCGCCGCCTGCCCGGAGGACTCACCGGCTGTGTGGCTGCCCCCGCTGGAGGCCGTCAGCCAGTCGCGCCCGGAGGCCCGCCCGACGCTCTTCAAGCGGCTCCTCGACGACGCCGACCTCAACCTGCTCCACGTGCTCGGGACGCTCGACCAGCCCACCAACCAGGCCTACTTCCACGGCCACGTGATGGGGAAGTCGGGCGTCCGGCCCGGACTCGGGGCTGGGGCTGACGCTCCACGACGCGGTCTCGCCCGAGGGCGTGCCGCAGGACCGCTTCTCCCATCCCGGCCTCCGGCTGCTCCACTACGACGCCGTCTCGGGCGAGGAGTTCGTGCGCAAGTGGAGCGCGCTGGCCCGGGCCGGCCACGCCCGCTACCGCGCGTCGCGCGCCCCCATGGCCCGCGCCCTGAAGACGCTGGTCGAGCGGGACCTGCCCGAGGAGGTGCGCGAGAAGTACCTCCACCGGATCTACGAGACGACCACGCGCGACGACGTGGAGCTGCTCGGTGAGCTCGGCCTGCTCGTGGAGGTCGACCCGTCGCGGGGCACGCACCAGCCGCGCGACCTCCCCGAGGGCGGGCCTGCGGCCCTCGCCGCGCGGGTGGCCGAGCTGCGCGAGCAGCCCAAGCGGCCCTTCTACGTCGCCGACGCGCCCCGCAGCGACGAGCCGCCCGGCGCTGCCCGGCGCGGCGTACGGCGGCTGAAGCGACTGGCAGCGCGCGACCAGGAGTCGGCCGACTAGGGCGCCTGGGACCGGGCCCGGCGCGCGAGCCGGCCCAGCCGCTGCCGCCACCGGCGGCCGCCGGGGCCGCGGCCACCCGCCCGCCGCAGCCGGCGTACGTCGCCCAGCATCGTGGCGACCAGGTCGACCGCGACCTCGGCCACCTCGGCGTCGGTCACCGACGTCGTCCTCCGACGCGGCTCGAGCTCGGCCGGCACCCGCAGGTGCTCGACGTCGCCGACCACGTCGTAGGGGGCCGAGCGCAGGTGGTCGACGGCCGCGTCGGCCCGCCGCCGGCACTCCTCGACCTGCTCGGGCTCGGGCCAGAACCGTTCGCCGTCGCGCGGCACCAGCCGCTCGTCGGCGAGGAAGGTGCGGATCCAGACGCCTCGGTCGAAGGCGGAGCCGAAGCCCCGGAGCGAGCCGTTGACCCGGCGGAGGGTCTCGGCCTCGGCCACCCCCATCGAGGTGTTGGGGAAGGACGCGGAGAGGTCGATGCCGTCGGTCGGGAAGCCCACCACCTCGGCGAAGCGGTGCCAGACGTCGTCGCGGGGCGCGCCCGGGTCGAGGACGAGCACGTGGATCCGCTCCGGCGGCACGGCCTGCGACCACCGCTCCAGCACGAGCCGCAGGTCGAGGGTGCGCCAGTTCCAGATCGCGGTCGCGCGCTTGGACTCGGTGCGGGCGTAGTCGGCCATCGCGGTGGTCGAGCCGTTCTTGAGGCTCTCCTGCCAGCTCGCGGTGAACAGGCCCAGCGGCTCGCGGGCGGTGACCACGACGTGGACCTCGTCGGTCGGGAGCGCCTCGACCATGGCGCTCGCCTGGCCCGAGGCAGCGGCGGCGAAGAACTCGTGGCTGATCAGCCCGGTGCCAGGCGAGGTCGCCAGCTCCTGGCAGATCCGCGACCACGCGGTGCGGTGCCGCTCCGGGCTGCGCTCGCGGTGGTGGTCCTCGCGGATCGTGCGGGAGGCCCAGAGGTGGTCGCGACGCTCCTCCCCGGGCACCACCACCCCGCGCTCGCGCAGCTGGTCGCGCGAGGCCCACAGGATGGTCTGCAGGTAGGACGTCGCGGTCTTCGGCAGCCCGATGTGGACGAAGACCCGGTCGACCACTAGGGAGTCCTCACAACGACGCGCGGTAGCGCTCGAGGGCCTCGGCGACGGCGGCCTCGTCGCGGGACGACAGCGGCACGAGCAGCTCCTGGACGACGTCCGCGAGCTCGGCGAGCCTCAGGTGCTGGCGCCGCATCTCGGTCATGTCCGCCTCGAGGTCAGCGATCCGCTGCTCGAGCCGGCGTACCGTCCCCGGCCTCGCCAGTCCCCCCAGGCTCTGCCACGGTCGCGGTGCGTCCTTGCCCTGCATGCGTCCACTCTCCCACCAGTCTGACCGTCGGCCGGGCCCGGCGCCCCAGCCGCTTCACCGTGACCCGGGTGGCCCCGGCGTCCTGGAGGAGCCTAGTCAGCGTCCCGAGGTCGACCCGCCCCACCATCCACTCCGCCGCCGGCACCTCCTCGCCGGTGTCGGGGTCCTCGGTGAGGTGGACGTCGGCGAGCAGCCGGCCACCCCCGCCGCGGAAGGCCATCGAGCACCACCGGCCGAACGCCTCGCGCCCGACCCCCGACGTCGCGTCGAGGACGTGGCGGGCCAGGACGACGCGCGGTCGCGGGTCGTGGGCCAGCCGCGCGCCCTCGACGAGGACCGAGCGCCACTCGGTGAGGTTGAGCGCGCGGACCTCGAGGGCGAGGCCCTCGGAGCCCGCGCGGGTCGCGACCGGCGCGAGCGAGCGCGGCACGTAGTCGTAGGCCGTGACGCGCAGCCCCTGCCGGGCCAGCCAGAGGCTGTCGGCACCGCGACCGGCGCCGACGTCGAGCACCTCCGCGTCCAGCGCCGCCGCAGCGGCCGCCGCCCTCCGGGCCAGGGCCGACGGCTCGCGGACCCCGCGTCCGGCTCCACCGGCCCGGCGCTCCCAGTAGCGGACGCCGGGCTGGGTGCCGCGGAACCAGTCCTCGAGGGCACGCACGGTGCGGGGCGGGGTGGTGAACTTGAACGCCGGGTCGGGCACCTGCCAGCCAGGCCCGTACGTCGCCTCGAGCAGCTTCTCGGGCCGTGCCGGCACCGGCATCGACCGGCCGCCGAGCTGCGCGGTGCCGAGCGGGTGGAGCCACTCGTCCTCGAACGGCGTACCGATCTCGCCCATCAGGTAGAGCCGGCCGGCGTCGAGGAAGCCGCCGAAGACGTCGAGCCCGATCACGACGCCGGGCTCGGGAGTCACCGCGACCTTGAAGGCAGCGCCGCTGTAGCGGGTCGTCGACCAGCCCTGCTCCTGCAGGGTGCGCTGCACCCGGAAGGACTCACGGGCGACGTCGACCGGCGTGGAGAAGCGGCTGACGTAGCCGAGGTCCGCGTCGGAGTCGTGACCGAGCACCTGCCCCTCGCGCACCGCGCCGAGCAGCGTGCCGTAGGCGAGGAACGGCTCGAGCCCCGCCTCCTGGAGGGCGCCGAGCACGGCCTCGGTGGCGTCGAGGAGGGCGGTGATGTCGCGCTCGGAGCGCCCCGCGAACGTCGGCACGAGCTTGCCGGACTTGTCGAAGCCCAGCTCGACGCCCTGCTTGTTGACGACCTCGATCCGTCCCTCGCCCGAGCCGAGCGCGAGCTCGGCGTCGTAGGAGACCGCGCCGGACGCCGAGTCGCGGACCGTCACCCGGCCACGGCCGTCGAGGTGGCGCACCAGCGGCCGGGGCCACGCGATCCGGCGGAACGGGCCCGTCCCGTCGGTGTCGCGCAACGTCCAGAACGTCCAGACCCGGCGCCCGTCGAAGCAGACGTCGAGCGCACGGTCGTCGAGCGCCACGAGGACCAGCCCGTCGTCGCCGACCTGCCGGACCCGTGGCCTCGGCGCCACCCTCAGTCCTCGGCGACGTGGGCGAACGGGTCGTACGTGCCGCCCGTGACCGATTCGCCGTCCTCGTAGACCGCGTTGCGGCCGCCGCCGAAGATCAGCTGGTCGCCGGCGATCGCCCGAGCCGAGGAGCTGGACCGGCACGAGGTGGTCGGGAAGTTGTTGTACCAGTAGTCCAGGTGCTTCTCGTAGCGGCGGACCCGGCCGGCGCCCCGGTAGATGCCGAGGTTCTCGTCACTGATCTTGGCCAGGCCCGACCAGTTCGACGAGCCGTTGAGCAGGGCGAGGCCCGAGCGGTCGCCGTTGTAGTTGCCCCGGATCGTCATCGACTTCAGGTGGAAGTAGCGGTCGAACTCGCCGTCGCAGTTGAAGTCCTGGACCTGGTGCTTCATGGGGACCGGACCGCGGCCGGAGGACTGCCGGAGGAACCGGCCGATGGTGATGCCGACCACGGTGTAGCCGATCCGGATGTTGCAACCGTTGTTCCACATCGAGCGGAGCTTGCGAGCGAGGTTCATGCCGCGCTTCTGGCGGATCACGTCGGGCGCGATCTGGATCTTGGTGCGGCCCGAGGAGGTGTTGGTCGCGCCGTGGCAGGAGGTGCGGTTGAGCATCTGCATCGCCGGGTCGACCGAGTTCTTGCCGCGCGACGGGAAGGCGATCAGCCGGAACTTGCCGAAGTTCTTGTCGCGGTAGGGCGGGTGGACCCGCCTGTCCTTGGCCGCCTGCTTGAAGATCCGCGAGTAGAACCTCCACACCGCCCGGTTGCGGGTGTGGGTGTAGATGTCGTTCCACTGGTTGTTGCTCGAGGCCTCGGTGTAGTTGGCCGAGCCCTGCATCACCACGCGCCTGGTCTTGCCCGCCTTGGAGAACATGAAGACCTTGGTGTGCGCCGAGCCGCTCGCGCTGCGGCAGGTGCCGGTGCAGAGCCGGGCCCAGCTGTTGCGCTGGTGGGGGTGCTTGCGGTTGAACCTGGCCAGCCCCGACCGCAGCGCCCGGAACGGCGGGTTGTCGATCTCGTTGACGTTGCGGTCGTCCATGATCAGCCGGACCCTCACCCCGCGACGCTGGGCGCGCAGCAGCGCGTCCTTGCCGGTGGAGGTCATGAAGTTCCACGAGAAGATGTCGATGTCCTGGCCACGCGGGACGGAGTTGATCGACCGCGTGATCCGGCTGAAGATCTTGCGCCGCTGCGCGGGGTTGGTCGGGTTGTTGAAGGTCGGCCCCGGCTTCGGCGAGAAGTGGTCGGGCGTGGCCTGCGCCGGCGAGGGCGACGCGGCGACGGGCACCGCCAGCAGCGTGGCGGCCAGGGTCAGGGCGAGCGTCCTGACGAGCATGGGAGTCCCTTCGATCACGGTGGTGGGGATGCGGTGGTGCGGGGATGTGTGGTGGAGCGGGCGCCGGCCGGCGGGGTCAGGCCGAGCAGTTCCTCATCGAGACCTTGTAGTCGTGGTCGTCGTCGAGGGACCCGTTCGCTTCGTTGATGGTGCCACCGAGGACACCCCAGAAGCGGTCGCCATAGCGCACCACGCGCTGGCCCGATGAGCAAGCCAGGGTGTCGCGCTCGACGTAGGAGCCGGCCTTGTCGGCGCAGCCCTGGTAGGTCCGGGGGATGGTCGACCCCTGCTCCCAGACCTGCGAGCAGTCCGGGGTGCCCGGGGGGACCTTCTCCTCCTTCTCGGTCTTCTCGGCCTTCGGCGAGGGAGAGGGGGAGGAGGACGACGACGCGGGGGTCTTCGGTGCTTCCTGGGCGGAGCTGCCCGCGTCCTGCTGACCGCAGGAGGCCAGCAGCAGGACGGCGAGCGCAGCGGACACCGCGCCCAGAGGGGCGCGACGTCCGGCGCTGCTGACCCGAAGCATGGCCCGAGTATACGTCCGTCCGGACCGGCTGAGCGGGTCGCACCGCCGATGCGCTGGCGCGCCGGTCGGCGGCCCCCGCAGCGGCCGGTAGCCTCGGCGCGTGAGCACCGGCCCCACCCGCGTCTTCGTCGCCCGGCTGGTCGGCCTGCCGATCTTCGACCCGCAGGGCGAGCAGGTGGGCAAGGTCCGCGACCTCGTCGCCGCCGTCCGCTCGGAGGTCAGCCAGCCGCGTGTGCTCGGCCTGGTGGCGGAGGTCTTCGGACGGCGTCGGATCTTCGTGCCGATGACCCGGGTGACCAGCATCGACAGCGGCCACGTCTCCACCACGGGGCTGCTCAACATGCGCCGTTTCGAGCAGCGGCCCACCGAGACGCTCGTGGTCGGCGAGATGCTCGACCACAGCGTCACGATCACCGACAGCGGCGTGCGGGGCACCGTCTACGACGTCGGCATGGAGCAGGCCCGCAACCGGGACTGGGTGCTGTCCCGGGTCGCGGTGCAGGAGCCCGGGAGCACCTTCCGGCGTCGTGGCCAGACCCACGTCGCCGACTGGCGCGACGTCGACGGCCTGACCCGGCGCGAGGCCGAGCAGGGCGCCACGCTGCTGGTCGCGCAGCTCTCGGAGATGAAGCCCGCCGACGCCGCCAACGTCATCCACGACCTCCCCCGCGACCGGCAGACGGCCGTGGCGGCCGCGCTCAGCGTCGAGCGGCTCGCCGACGTCCTCGAGGAGCTGCCCGAGGAGGACCAGGTCGAGATCCTCGGGCACCTCGACCTCGAACGGGCCGCCGACGTGCTCGAGGAGATGTCGGCCGACGACGCGGCCGACCTGATCGCCGACCTGCCGGCCGAGACCGGCGCGCGGCTGCTGGAGCTGATGGAGTCCGACGACGCTGCCGACGTACGTCGCCTGATGTCGTACGCCGAGCAGACCGCGGGCGGCATGATGACCCCGGAGGTGGTGATCCTCGGCCCGGACGCCACCGTCGCCGACGCGCTCGCCCACGTGCGCAACCCCGACCTCCCCGTCTCGCTCGCCGCGATGGTCTACGTCTGCCGGCAGCCGCTCGAGACCCCCACCGGCAAGCTGCTCGGCTGCGCCCACGTGCAGCGGCTGCTGCGCGAGCCGCCCTCGTCCCTGGCCGCTGCGGCGGTCGACCACGCGCTCGACGCGCTGCGCCCGGAGGCGACGATCGACCAGGTCGCCTCCTACCTCGCGACCTACAACATGGTCGCCGCGCCGGTCGTCGACGACGAGGGCCGGCTGCTGGGCGCGGTCACGGTCGACGACCTGCTCGACCACATGCTCCCCGAGAACTGGCGCGACCACGAGCAGGGCGGCACCCATGGCTGAGTCGCGCCGCGCCCGGCTCGACACGCCGGTCGAGACCAAACGCCGCCCGCTGCTCAGGCGGCCCACCTACGACGCCGACACCTTCGGCTCCTTCGCCGAGCAGTTCGCGCGCTTCATGGGCACGGCGAGGTTCCTGCTCTACATGACCCTCTTCGTCGGGGTCTGGCTCGGCTGGAACTGGATCGCCCCCGACGACATGGCGTGGGACCTCTACCCCTTCATCTTCCTGACCCTGATGCTCAGCCTCCAGGCGTCGTACGCCGCCCCGCTGATCCTGCTGGCGCAGAACCGGCAGGAGGACCGCGACCGCGTGATCGCCGAGCGTGACCGGCAGGCCAACGCGCGGGCGCACGCCGACATGGAGTTCCTGGCCCGCGAGGTCGCCTCGCTGCGGATGGCGATGGGTGAGGTGGCCACCCGCGACTACGTGCGCTCGGAGCTGCGGGCGCTGCTGGCCGAGCTGGAGGAGAAGCACGTCGGCGAGCCGAAGGCCGACGACGGGTGAGGCGTCCGGCGCCCGAGGTGCTGGCGACGCTGGTGCTGGTGGCGGTGCTGGGGGCCGCGGGGGTCGGCGTCGCGGCGATCTCGCTCACCGGCAGCGACGAGACCGCGGCGCCCCCGGAGCCGGCCACGTCGGCCGCACCGTCGTCGCCCGACGTGACGCCGCTCGAGCCCTCGGCCCCGGCCGCGACCAGACCCGGGTCGGGCTCGTCCTCGAAGCCCCCGCGCGCCACCGCGAGCTCGTGCCCCGACCTCACCCGGGAGGTCCCGCTGCGGGTGCTGACCCTCAACACGCACGGCGCGCAGTCGCCGCGCGGCTTCGACATCGACCGGGTGGCGGCCCTGATCCGCAGCGCGCGGGTGGACGTGGCGCTGCTGCAGGAGGTCGACCGGTTCCGCGGCCGGAGTCGCGGCGTCGACATGCCGGCCGCGCTTGCCGCGCGGACCGGCATGGACGTCGCCTACGGCCTCAACGTCGACCTGCCCGGTCGGGCGGTCTCGGGCACGGCGACCCTGTCCCGGCTGCCGATCCTCTCCCAGCGCAACATCCGCCTCCCGACCGCTCCGGGCCGCAAGCCGCGCGGGCTGCTGCAGACCGACGTCGACGTCCACGGCGTACGCGTGAGCCTGTTCAACACCCACCTCGAGGACCAGGTGCTCGCGCTGAAGCTGCGGCAGGCCGCCGCGCTGCGCGGCCCGGTGCTCGCGACGTCCCACCCGGTGGTGCTCGGCGGCGACCTCAACAGCGTCCCGACCTCGCCGATGATGGCCAGCGTCCGGACGGTGCTCACCGACACCTGGCTGCAGGCCGGGGCGGGACCGGGCTGGACCTGGCCGGTGACGCAGCCGCGGCTGCGCATCGACTACCTCTACCACTCCGCCGCGGTGCGGGTCTCCTCCGTCGAGGTGCTCGGCGCCCGGGTCTCCGACCACCGGGCGCTGCGGGCCGGCTACGTGCTCGAGACGGCCGACGACCAGGTGTGCGTGCCCGAGCTCGACGGCCCGGTCGGGGGCGGCGGTGAGCGCGGCTAGCCCCCCTCACTACGCTGGGACATCATGAGCAGTCCCACCACCGAGCAGGTCATGGCCGCGCTGGCCACGGTCAACGACCCGGAGATCAAGCGCCCCATCACCGACCTCGGGATGGTCGACGCCGTCACGGTCGACGACGACGGCACGGTCCAGGTGACCGTGCTGCTGACCGTCGCCGGGTGCCCGCTCAAGGACACCATCAACCGCGACGTGACCACGGCCGTCAGCGCCCTCGACGGCGTGACCGGCGTCGACCTGACCCTCGGCGTGATGACCGCCGAGCAGCGCAGCGGGCTCCAGGACCAGCTGCGCGGCGGGAAGGCGCAGCGCGAGATCCCCTTCTCCCAGCCCGGCTCGCTGACCAAGGTGTTCGCGATCGCCAGCGGCAAGGGCGGCGTCGGCAAGTCGTCGGTCACCGTCAACCTCGCGCTCGGCATGGCCGCCCAGGGCCTCACGGTCGGCATCGTCGACGCCGACATCTACGGCCACAGCGTCCCGGCCATGCTCGGCGTGGCCGACCACCGGCCCACCCAGGTCGATGAGCTGATCATGCCCGTGCCCACCGCGTCCGGGGTCTCCGTGATCTCGATCGGCATGCTCAAGCCGCGTCGTGACCAGGTCGTGGCCTGGCGCGGGCCGATGCTCGACCGGGCCCTGGTCCAGATGCTCGCCGACGTCTACTGGGGCGACCTCGACGTGCTGCTGCTCGACCTGCCGCCCGGCACCGGTGACATGGCGATCTCGCTCGGGCAGCACCTGCCCGGCGCCGAGGTCGTCGTGGTCACGACGCCGCAGGAGGCCGCGGCCGAGGTCGCCGAACGCGCCGGCACGATGGCGTCGATGATGCACCAGCGCGTCGTGGGCGTGGTCGAGAACATGAGCTACCTCGCCTGCCCCCACTGTGCCGAGGAGGGCCGCGACCACCGGCTCGAGGTCTTCGGCAGCGGCGGCGGCGACCGCGTGGCCGGGACCCTCTCGCAGCGCTTCGGCTACGACGTCCCCGTCCTCGGGAGGATTCCGCTCGACCTGCGGTTGCGCGAGGGCGGCGACGACGGCAAGCCGATCGTGGAGTCCGACCCCACCTCGCCGGCGGCGGCCGTGCTGCGTGAGATGGCCTCGACCCTGGCCGGCCGCGGACGCGGTTTGGCAGGAATGCAGCTGGGATTGACGCCAACCAGTAGGTTCTGACCGTGTTCGGAGTCGGCCTCCCTGAGTTCGCGGTGATCGCGCTGATCGCCGTGCTCGTGTTCGGGCCGGAGCGGTTGCCCGAGTTCGCCAAGCAGGCGGGGCGCTTCCTGCACCAGCTCCGCCAGTTCGCGCGGAGCACCCGCGACGAGCTGCGCACCGAGCTCGGCCCGGCGTACGCCGACCTCGAGCTGCGCGACCTCGACCCGCGGACGATCGTGCGCAAGCACATCGTGGAGGCGATGGAGGAGGCCGAGGGGGAGAACCGGCCACAGCGCGCAGGGCTCCGGCCGCTCGGCGAGGGCGAGGTCCCTCCCTACGACGCCGAGGCCACCTGAGCCGCTCGCGCTGAGGCCCTCCGGTCCTCAGTCCCGGCTCTGCACCGCGGCGAGGGCGGCGAAGGCGACCAGCTCGACCCGCTGCGCGGCCACCTCGAGCTCCGCGAAGTCGGCGCCGACCCGGAGCACCCGTCCGTCGTGACGGGTGCCGTCGCGCAGGTGGACCACGCAGCGCTCCCCCGCGTCGGCCAGCCGGCGCAGCGCCGACCCGAGGCCCAGCCGGGTCAACGGTGACCAGGCGACCTCCGGGACCGACCGCGTCGAGGCGCCCGCGACCGACACCACGGCGTCGAGCGACACCACCCAGTCACCGCCCGCGCCGTGGAGCAGCGCCCAGCCCGTCCCGAGGCGCTGCAGCTCTCCGGCCACGCGCCCGAGACCGGTGATCGCGAGCACGACCTCGTCACCGACCGAGGCCATGAGCCGGCTGGTCAGCGTGACCGCGGCGTACTCCGCCCGGCTCCGGTCGGCCAGCTCGGCCGCCCGCTCGGCCTCGAAGAGCGCTCCGGCCTGCTGCTCGAGGTCGTCGAGCACGGCGAACAGCTGCTCCTCCCAGGACACCCCGGTGAGCCTGCCACACCGGGCCTCCACCTGTGGACGAACACTTGTCAACGTCACCTAATAAGCGTCTACTGAAGCAAACGAACGCAAACGGAGGGCAAGCGGATGACTCGGCACCTGGCACCCCGCCTCCGCTGCGCGCTCGTCGTCCTGCTCGCCACCGTGTCCGAAACGCTGCTCGTGGGGTGGCTCGGGCCCGACCTCGTGCGAGGCGTGCCGGGCGCCGCGGCGCCGTTCGAGTCGTGGTTGGTGGCCGGGTGTGAGGTCGCGACCCTGCTGGTGGTCGGCTGGCTGTGGGTG
Source organism: uncultured Actinomycetota bacterium (assembly GCA_963740885.1). Taxonomy (GTDB): domain Bacteria; phylum Actinomycetota; class Actinomycetes; order Propionibacteriales; family Nocardioidaceae; genus Nocardioides. The sequence goes on along the minus strand of CAVUFP010000002.1, from coordinate 2,407,123 downwards.
CTGGTGCTGCTCGTGGCCCGCGAGGCAGGCGGCGGCCGTCGGGCACCGCGCGCCGGAGTTCCGGGCGCCGTACGGCGCGCGGTGCTGCTGGCGTGCGGGGCCGGGCTCGCCGGCAGCCTGGTGGGCCCGGCGACGGCCACCGCTCCCCCGCCGTCCCCGCTCGACGGCCTCCCGCTGCCCGACCGCGCCACCAGCCACGCGAGGCCACCGGTGCCACGACCGGCCGGCCCGTCGCCGGCCGGGCGCTCCGTCGAGGTCGTGCCCGGCGACACGCTCTGGGCGATCGCCGCCGCCGACCTGCCTGCCGGCGCGACCGCCGCCGAGATCGACCGCCGGTGGCGCACCCTCCACGCCGCCAACCGCGAGGTGATCGGCGCCGACCCCGACCTGATCCTGCCCGGTCAGCGGCTGCGGTTGCCGGGCCTGCCGTCCGACACCTGACGCGAGAGGAGCCCGTCATGTCCCCGTTCCACCCCAAGGTCGTCCCGCTCCCCCGGCCGGCACCCCTCGCCTCGGTCCAGGGCACCCTGGCGCTCGACCTCACGGCTCGGCCCGACGACGCCTGGCCGCCGCCGCCGGCCACGGCGCACCCACTCGACGCGCGGGGGCGGCGGCAGCTGGAAGCCTGGGCGCACCGGTTCGCGCAGGCGGCGGTCGAGATCGCCGGTGGCGACCGGCCGGTGAGCCAGCTGGTCCGCTGGACGACACCGGAGGTCCACGACGACCTCGCTCGGCGGGCTCAGCTGGTCCGTGCCGCGGCCGCGCGCGACGCGCACGGGGGCCGGGTGCAGCAGGTGCGGCCGCAGGTCGAGAGCGTGCACGCCTGCTGGCTCACCGACGACGTCGCCGAGGTCAGCGTCCGCGCCCGCCACGGCCACCGCTCCCGCGCCGTGGCCATCCGCTTCGAACGCCGCCACGGCCGCTGGCTCGCCGTCGCCATGGAGTTCGCCTGAGCAGGAGGACGCGCGGAGCGCGTCCGCCGTGGGCTCAGGCAGGTTGACCAAGCGCAGCGACCGCGCCCGCGAGGTCGCGAAGCGCGTCGAAACCCGGTGAGGCGCAAGCAGCCCCCAGCTCGGGCACTAACCGTTCGAGCGGGCGGTGAGGCCGGTGGGGCCGCCAGGGGCGCCGTGGCACTTCTTGAACTTCTTGCCCGAGCCGCACGGGCACTCGGCGTTGCGGCCGGTGCCGGCGTAGGGGTCGTCGGCGTCGGAGGCCGCGGTGCGGACGGCCGTGTTGTCCTCGCCGACGTCGCCGACACCCTCCTCGGGGCCGGAGTAGGTCAGTCGCTGCGGCGCGCGGACCCCTTCGAGCCCGCGGGCGTGGATGTGGGGGGCCTCGCGACCGGAGCGGGCGGCCGCGGCGGACGCCGACGAGGTCGGGACCTCGGCGCGCAGCGGCTCGACGACCTCCTCCTCGACCTCGACCTCGTCCTCCTCCTCGTCGTCGACGGTGACCTCGAGGTTGAACAGGAAGCCGACGGCCTCCTCCTTGATGCCGTTCATCATCGCGGCGAACATGTCGAAGCCCTCGCGCTGGTACTCGACCAGCGGGTCGCGCTGGGAGTAGGCCCGCAGGTAGATGCCCTCGCGGAGGTAGTCCATCTCGTAGAGGTGCTCGCGCCACTTGCGGTCGAGCACCGAGAGCACGACGCGTCGCTCGAGCTCGCGCATCACCTCCTCGCCCACCTCGGCGGCCCGCCGGTCGTAGGCCTGCTGGGCGTCCTTCTGCAGGGTCTCGACGAGGTCCTCGCGGGAGAGCGACTCGCGGCCGCCGCTCGCCTCGACGTACGTCGCCTCCGACACGCCGACGGGGTAGAGCTGGCCGAGCGCGTTCCAGAGGCCGTCGAGGTCCCAGTCGTCGGAGAGGTCCTCGGTCGTCGTGGCGACGTAGCCCTCGACGACGTCGTCGAGGAAGGTGCGGACCTGCTGCTCGAGGTCGGCGCCCTCGAGCACCTCGCGGCGCTCGCTGTAGATGACCTTGCGCTGGCGGTCCATCACGTCGTCGTACTTGAGGACGTTCTTGCGGGACTCGAAGTTCTGCGACTCGACCTGGCCCTGGGCGTTGGCGATCGCGCTGGTGACCCGCTTGTTCTCGATCGGGACGTCGTCGGGGATCTTCATGACCTGGAGGATCCGGTCGACCCACTCCGACTTGAACAGTCGCATCAGCTCGTCCTCGAGCGAGAGGTAGAACCGCGACTCGCCCGGGTCGCCCTGGCGGCCGGAGCGGCCGCGCAGCTGGTTGTCGATCCGGCGCGACTCGTGGCGCTCGGTGCCGACGACGTAGAGGCCGCCGAGCCTCCTTGACCTCGTCGTGCTCGGCCTTGACCTGCGCGGTGATCCGCTCGACGGTCGCCGGCCAGGCGGCGTCGTAGTCGTCGGGAACCTCGACCGGGTCGAGTCCCTGCTTGCGCAGCTCGGCGTCGGCCAGGAAGTCGACGGAGCCGCCGAGCATGATGTCGGTGCCGCGGCCGGCCATGTTGGTGGCGACGGTGACCGCGCCCCGGTGGCCGGCCATCGCCACGACCTTGGCCTCGTCGGCGTGCTGCTTGGCGTTGAGGACGGTGTGGGCGATGCCGCGCTTGCGGAGCTCCTGGGAGAGGTGCTCGGACTTCTCGACCGAGACGGTGCCGACCAGGATCGGCTGGCCGGTGGCGTTGCGCTCGGCGATGTCCTCGACGACGGCGGCGTACTTGGCGTCCTCGGTGCGGTAGACCAGGTCGGCCTGGTCGCTGCGGACCATCGGCTTGTTGGTGGGGATCGGCACCACGCCGAGGCTGTAGATCTTGTCGAACTCGCTGGCCTCGGTCATCGCCGTGCCGGTCATGCCCGAGAGCTTCTCGTAGAGGCGGAAGTAGTTCTGGAGCGTGATCGTGGCGAGGGTCTGGTACTCCTCGCGGATCGTCACGCCCTCCTTGGCCTCGATCGCCTGGTGGAGCCCGTCGTTGTAGCGGCGCCCGGAGAGGATGCGGCCGGTGTGCTCGTCGACGATGAGCACCTCGCCCTCCATGACGACGTACTCCTTGTCGTTGCGGAACAGCTCCTTGGCCTTGATGGAGTTGTTCATGAACGAGATCAGCGGGGTGTTGACCGAGTCGTAGAGGTTGTCGATGCCGAGGTGGTCCTCGACCTTGGTGATCCCGGGCTCGAGGACGGAGATGGTGCGCTTCTTCTCGTCGACCTCGTAGTCGCGGTCGATGACCAGGGTGTGCGCGATCTTGGCGAACTCGCCGTACCACCGCACCTCGTCCTGCGTGGGGCCGCTGATGATCAGCGGGGTGCGCGCCTCGTCGATCAGGATCGAGTCGACCTCGTCGACGATCGCGAAGTTGTGGCCGTGCTGGACGCACTCCTCCAGCGAGCCCGCCATGTTGTCGCGCAAGTAGTCGAAGCCGAGCTCGTTGTTGGTGCCGTAGGTGATGTCGCAGGCGTAGGCCTCGCGCCGCTCGTCGGGCTTCATCGAGGGCAGGATCACGCCGGTGGTCAGGCCGAGGAAGTGGTGGATCCGGCCCATCCACTCCGCGTGGTACTTGGCGAGGTAGTCGTTGACGGTGACGACGTGGACGCCCTTGCCCTCGAGCGCGTTGAGGTACGACGGCAGCGTCGCGACCAGGGTCTTGCCCTCGCCGGTCTTCATCTCGGCGATGTTGCCGAGGTGGAGCGCCGCTCCGCCCATGACCTGCACGTCGTAGTGGCGCTGGCCGATGACCCGCTTGCTGGCCTCGCGCACCGTGGCGAAGGCCTCGGGCATGACCTCGTCGAGGCTCTCACCGTCGGCGAGCCGCTTGCGCAGCTCCTCGGTCATCCCGCGCAGCTCCTCGTCGCTCATGGCGACGAAGTCGTCCTCGATGGCGTTGACGGCCTGGGCGATCGACTCCAGCTGGCGGATGATCTTGCCCTCGCCGATGCGGAGGATCTTGTCGATGATGGCGGGCACTGGGTGGAACTCCTGGGATGAGAGGTCGAGGGGCCGGAGGGCCACCGGCCATGCTACAGAGCCGCGGCGAGGGCCCGGGCCCGGACGGCTGGCCGGCGGGCCCGGTCATCCGGTGAGCGCAGCCAGCGCCGGCGCCAGGTCGCCGCGGGCCGCGACCACGACGTCGTCGAGCCCGAGCCAGCCGGCCAGCCGGCGCAGCTCGGCCGCCAGCTCCTCGGCGGTCTCGCCGGGGGCGGAGACCTCGGCGTACGCACCCTGGACGAGCAGCCGCCGGCCGGCGCGGTCGGCCTTGAGGTCGACCCGCGCGACGATCCGGTCGCCGAGCAGGAAGGGCAGCACGTAGTAGCCGTACTGCCGTTGCGGCTGGGGCACGTAGATCTCGATCCGGTAGTGGAAGCCGAACAGCGCCTCGGTGCGCGCGCGCTCCCACACGACGGGGTCGAAGGGGCTGAGCAGGGTGCGAGCATCGACCCGGCGCGGGCGGCGGGCGTCGACGTGGAGGTAGGCGGGCCTCCCCCACCCCTCGATCCGCACCGGCTCCAGCTCGCCGCTCTCGACCAGCACCGCGATCGCCTCCCGGGCGTTGGCGATCGGGTCGGGCCCGGTGCTCGGCTGGTAGCGCATCCGGTAGTAGTCGGCGAGGCAGGCCCCGGTGGCCACGCCGTGCGAGCGGGCCGCCCGGCGTACGAGCTCCAGCGCCGAGTCCTGGGGGGTGGGCGTCGGCAGCTCCAGCACCGCCCGGGGCAGCACCTGTTCCGGGACGGCGTAGCGCACCTCGAACTGGCTGGAGCGGCCGGCGATCGCGACGTCGCCCACCAGGAACAGGTAGTCGAGCACCTTGCGCGCGTCCGACCAGTTCCACCCCCAGTGCTCGGTCGTGCGCGGGCCGCTGAACTCGGCGTCGAGGGCGCGCGCGGTGACCGGGCCGCGGTCGCGAACGGCCTGGAGCACCGCCGCCTCCAGAGCCGGATCGGAGTCGACGAATCCCCACTTGCCGCGCTGGCCGCGGTAGAAGTCGCGGCGGAACTGCATGAACGGCCAGAGGTCGACCGGCATGTAGGCCTGCACGTGCGCCCAGTACTCGACCAGTCGCCGCTGCTCGCGCCCCGCCGCCGCCCGCGCGAGCAGCGCCTGGTCGTAGGGACCCATCCGCGAGTAGAGCGGCATCAGGTGGGCGCGCGCCAGCACGTTGACCGAGTCGACCTGGAGCACGCCCGTGCGTCGTACGGCGCGGCTCAGCGTCCGCAGCGTCGGCGTCTCGTGGACCGGGTCGAGGAACCCCTGCGCCGCCAGCGCGATCCGGCGTGCCTGGGCTCGGCTGAGCGTCTGGGTCACGGGCGGAACTCAATCACGTGCCGGTGACAGGCTGCATGATTCCCCGGCTGGCCGGGGATTCATGCACTTCTCGGCCGTTGCAACACCCGAGAAGTGCAGGGATCGGCCGAGAAGTGTGTGACGGCTGAGGCCCGTGAGATCAGGGCAGATCCAGCAGCTTCTCGCGGACGGCGTACATGACGGCCTCCATCCGCGAGTGGAGCTGGAGCTTCTCCAGGATGTTGCGGACGTGGTTCTTGACGGTGTTCTCGCTGATCACGAGCTTGCGGGCGATCTCACGGTTGTTCATGCCGGTGGCGACGTGGCGCAGCACCTCGAGCTCGCGCTCGGTGAGCCGCAGGCCGGGGACGTTGGCCTTCTCGGGCTTCGACATCTGCTTGAACTCGTCGATCAGCTTGACCGCCATCGACGGGCTGATCAGCGACTGGCCGTCGGCGACGACGCGCACCGCCTGGGCGACCTCCTCGATCGAGGAGTCCTTGAGCAGGTAGCCGGACGCGCCGCTCTTGACCGCCTCGTAGAGGTCGGCCTCCTCGTCGGAGACCGTGAGCATGATGATCTTGGCCGACGGCACGCTCTGCTTGATGGCCTGGCAGGCCTCGATGCCCGACAGCTTCGGCATCCGGACGTCGAGCAGCACCACGTCGGGCGCCACCGACTCCGCGAGGCGTACCCCCGCGGCGCCGTCACCGGCCTCGCCGACGACCTCGACGCCCTCCTCGCTGGCGAGCAGCATCGTCAGGCCGCGGCGGAAGAGCTCCTGGTCGTCGACCACGAGCAGCCTGATCGGCTCGGCAGACTCGATCGCGTTCGGCTCCACGGCACGCATCATGTCATGGCGGCCACCGGGCGCGGGCGAAGCAGGCTCAGCCGTCGTCGCCGAGCTCGAGCGAGATCACGCCGTAGTCGTAGCCCCGGCGCCGGTAGACGACGGAGGGCCGCTCGGTCTCCTTGTCGACGAACAGGTAGAAGTCGTGGCCGACCAGCTCCATCTCGTAGAGCGCCTGGTCGAGGGTCATCGGGTGCGCCGCGTGCGACTTCTCGCGGACCACGAGCGGCCCGTCGCCGGTGACCGAGATCGAGCCCACCTGGCGCTCCTCGGTCACGGTGTCGCTCGGGTCGGGGGCGATGGTCTCCATCCCGGCCAGCGCCTCGCCGACCGAGGCGGGCGGCCGCCCGCGGTGGACCCGTCGCCGGTCGGCGGCCCGCCGCATCTGGGCGGCCATCTTGTCGACCGCGAGGTCGAGGGCGCCCATCTTGTCCTCGGCGGCGGCCTCGGCCCGGATCACCGGACCCTTGGAGAACGCCGTCAGCTCGACCCGGGTGGCACGGTCGTGCTGGCGCGGGTTGCGCTCGGTCTCGACCTCCACCTGGACCCGGATGATGCGGTGGTCGTGCTTCTCCAGGCGCGCGAGCTTGTCAGTGACGTGCTCGCGAAATCGCTCGGAGAGCTCGATGTGCCGGCCGGTCACGACAACGTCCATGTGATCCTCCGTTGGCTCTCGCCTTGTTGGTGGTTGGGGGGCAGGAGGAGTCCGCCCGGCCGACCTGGTCTTCGACCCCACACCCGCCTGCTGAGGCGCTCGCAGCTTCTCTGCCACTACTGACCTTCTCCCGGCGACACCTCGCACCTGACGAGGTGACCGGGGCAGGACTGACGACTAAGCCGCACCGTGATCCCCCGCACGAGGCGGGGTTACGTGGACCGTTTCGCCTGCGACTGGCATCGGCTAGCCGGCCGTGCGCTCCGGACTCCCGGGGCGTCGTACCGACGCAACCACGGACCCGGACGGACTCCATACACCGACGCTAGTCGGTCGGCGGTTGCGGCGAAAGCCGCGGTCCGGGCACACCGGCCGGCGGCTCGGGCGAGCGGGCCGGCAGCCGGCGCCGGGTGGCGGCGACGGTGGCGATGCCCTCGACGACCAGACCCGAGGCGGCGAGGGCGCGCTGGGCCTCGCGGGCGGTGGCTCCGGTGGTGAGCACGTCGTCGCACACCACCGCCCGCGCCGTGACGCCGGCCCAGCGCCGCAGCCGGGCGCTCGGGCACCACAGCGAGCCGGCGAGGTTGGCGGCCCGCTCGGTCGCGTCGAGCCCGGCCTGGTCCCGTACGCCGCCCCGCGACCGGAGCAGCGGGGCGACCGTGGCGTCGGGCAGCCTGCGGGCCGCGGCCCGGACCAGCGTGAGCAGCGGGTCGTGGCCACGCGCCCGAACCACGCCGGGCCGGCTCGGCACCGGCACCAGCAGCACCGGCGGGGTGGCCGCGGCCGCCACCGCGCGGGCCAGCAGCACTGCCAGCCCCGGCGACAGCCCGGCGACGTGGCGCTCCTTGTGCGCGAGCAGCGCCGCCCGGACCGCACCGTCGTAGTCGGCCGCCGTCCACGGCGTCGCGAGCCCGGGCGGCACCGGGGTCGGCCACGCCACCCACGCCGGACCGTCGTCGGGCCGGCAGGCGCGGCACCACGCCCGGCCGGGCCGGTCGCAGGCGACGCAGCGTCCGCCGAGCAGCAGGTCGAGGACGGCGTCGCGCACCCCCGGATCGCAGCATCCGGGACGGCCGGCGACAAGCACGTCCGGTCTCGGCTGTGGACAGCGCCCAGCCCCGGGGCGCCCACCGGCTCGCTGCTCAGGAGCCTCCGCCGTAGGTCGGTGACTCGAGCCCGGCGGTGCCGGGGATCGGGAGGTCGGACCCGCTGCTGATGTCGAGCAGCCCCTCCGGGGTGCTCACCAGCACGGGGTCGGTGTCGCGCGGCGAGGACGCCAGCGCCCGCACCGGCCCCTGCATCGTCACCGCGAGGCCGGTGACCCCCGCCGGCGCTCCGTCGACCGGGAGCGTCTCGACCTGGGTGAGGTCCCCGGTGAGCCGGTGCAGCACCACCAGCGAGGTCGGGGAGGCCCACCCGATGTCGAGCACGGAGACCCGCGACTGGTCCTGCCAGGTGATCTGCCGCGCCCGCGAGGCGCCCACGACGTGGCCGCGACCGTCGTAGCGCAACCGGCTGACCACGACGCGGTCGTCGGCCCCGCGGTCGATCACCGCGACCAGCCGCGACCCGTCGCGGGAGACCAGCAGGTGGCTGACCGGGCGCCCGCTCACGCCATGCACCCGGATCGGCTGGAGTCGGTCGCCGGCGCGCACCTCCAGGTGGACCCCGCCGCTCGGCCGGTTCGCCACCCACATCCGTCCCGCGAAGTCCCACGCGGGCGGCAGCAGCCGGGTCCCGCCGCTGACCACCGTCGTCACCGGGGCCCCGGCGTCCCTGACGTCGGTGACCCGGATCCGGTCGCCCGCCTCGGTCACCCCGGCGACGCGGACGCCGCGCAGGTCGACCCCGATCGACGACAGCCGGTAGTCGCGCGTCCCGAAGGGTCCGGGGGCGCCCGCCAGCTCCTCGGGCGCGCCGAGGACCAGCCGGCCCTCGCGCAGGGCGAACAGCTCCGAGGTGGCCTGGCCGGTCGGGTCGTAGTAGCGACCGCGGTCCATCGGGAACTCCGGCCTGCCCTCGGAGAGGATGACCGGTTCGCCGTTGATCGACACGCGCACGCCGGTGAGCGAGGAGTCCTGGGACAACGTCCACGTCAGCTGGGCGACCATCAGCGCCGCGTCGCGCTCGCTCGGGATCGCCACACCACCGGTGAGCCGGATGTCGGCGACCCCGGCGTCGTTGACCGTCACCGACAGCTCGACGTCGACGCCCGGCGGCACGAAGCTGCGCTCGACCCGGCCGCGCAGCGAGCGGTCGGGCCCCTCGATCAACCGGTCGACCAGCGCCGTCGCCAGCTGGTCACCCCGTGGCAGGAACACCGGCTCGGGCACCATGATCTGCGCGCTCGGGTCGAGGTAGTAGAGCGAGACCCGGCGGTAGGCCTGGCTGAACCAGGTCTCCGGCACGATCCGGGCGTCGGGCAGGTCGGAGATCCGCCACTCGCCGTCCTCGCGCTGCATCGAGAAGGTGATGACGCGGTCGTCGGCCGGCAGCGGTCCGCGCCACGAGCCGCCGCCGTCGAGGCTCTGGGCACCGCCCAGCTCCACGGTCACCCGGTTGCTGCCCTCGGGCAGCGTGGCGTCGGCGTAGGTGATGGTGCCGCGGTCGGGGCGCCACGACGAGGCGGCGGCCCGCGTGAGGTACTGCTTGGCCGTGTTGGTCTGCACCGGGATCGCCGTCAGCGCGTCCAGGAAGCCCTTCACGACGTCGGCGGGCTGCTCGCCGTCGGTGGGCGGCGGCGGGTCGTTGTAGTAGCCCAGCTCCTCGCTGGGGTCGGCCTGGGTCTGCGCCTCGATCACCGGGCCCTCGTGGGGGATGCCGAGGCAGCCCGAGACCAGCGGCGCCAGGCAGGCCAGCGCCGCCACCAGCACCCGCCCCCTCATCGGGCCACCGCCGTCGGGTCGGCCGGCACCAGGGGCAGCGGGCTGCGCCGCAGCACGCCGCCCGTACGCCGGGGCAGGGTCAGCCGGAACTGCGCGCCCTCGCCGGGACGCCCCCACGCCTGCAGCCAGCCGCCGTGGAGGTGGGTGTCCTCCATCGCGATCGAGAGCCCGAGGCCGGTGCCGCCGCTGGTCCGGGCGCGCGCCGGGTCGGCGCGCCAGAAGCGGTTGAAGACCATCGCGGCCTCACCGATGCCCAGGCCGACACCGTGGTCGCGCACGGCGATGGCCGCCGCGTGGTCGTCGCCGGCCACGCGGATCACGATGTCGCCGCTCTCGGCGTGGTCGATGGCGTTGGCCACCAGGTTGCGCACGATCCGCTCCACCCGGCGTACGTCGGCCTCGGCCCGGCAGGGACCGACGGCCTCGACGATCACCTCGACGCCGTTCTGGGCGGCCACCGCACTGGTGGCGTCGACGATCCGGTGGGCCACGTCGACCAGGTCGACGTCGTCGATCTCCAGCACGGCCGCCTTGGCGTCGAAGCGGCTGATCTCGAGCAGGTCGACCAGCAGCCCCTCGAAGCGGTCGAGCTCGCTCTTGAGCAGCTCGGCCGCCCGCGCCGTCGTCGGGTCGAACTCCCCGCGCGCGTCGTGGATCAGCTCGCCGGCCATCCGGACCGTCGTCAGCGGGGTGCGCAGCTCGTGGGAGACGTCGGAGACGAAGCGCCGCTGCACCCGGGAGAGCTCCTCGAGCTGGCGGATCTGGCGCTGCAGGCTGGTGGCCATCTGGTTGAACGACGTCGCGAGCCGCGCGAGGTCGTCCTCGCCCCGCACGCGCACCCGCTCCTGGAGCTCGCCGGCCGCCAGCCGCTCGGCCACCCGGCGTGCCATCCGCACCGGCGTCACCACCTGCCGGGTGACCAGCCAGGTCAGCCCCGCGACCAGCAGCAGCAGCAGCCCCGCCGCGGTGAGCAGCGCCCGGGACACCAGCCGGAGCGTGGCGATCTCGTCGTTGAGGGGGAAGAGGTAGTAGAGCGTGTAGTTCTGGGAGTCGGCGGGAAGCCGGACCTGGGAGCCCACGACGATCCCGGGCACGGTGGTGGCCCGGCCGTCGGCCGTCGTCCGCCGGATGTCGGTGTAGGTGTAGGCCGTCCCGGCGGCGGTGCCCGAGGCGGTGTCGAAGTGGCGCTCCAGGCTGCTCGGGACGCTGTCCCGGTCCAGGCGCGGCGTCCGCGACTCCCCCGCCGGCCCGCTCAGCACCACGGCGAAGTCACGGGTCTGGCCGAGCTGGACGATCGGTTGCGTCAGCTCGCGGAGCTGGAGGTTGGCGTCGGTGTCGGTGGGCGGCACCGCCTCGAGCCGCTCCCGGGCCTCGGCGGTGACGCGGGTGGCCTCGGCCACGACCGCCTTCTCGCGCTGGTCGAGGAGCCCGTCGCGGGTCTGCTGCAGCAGGAACACCCCGACGATGCCGACCACGATCGCCGAGAGCAGCACCGTGCTGACCACGACCCGGGCCTGGATCGAGCGGCGCCAGAAGGTCAGGGCGCGCCGGAGCACCTTGGTCGCGCGCTGTCCACCCAGCCGGTCGAGCCGCATGGGGCGGCCCTAGGCCGAGCCGGCCTTGTAGCCGACGCCCCGGACGGTGAGCACGACCTCGGGGTTCTCGGGGTCGTGCTCGACCTTGGACCGCAGCCGCTGGACGTGGACGTTGACCAGGCGGGTGTCGGCGGCGTGGCGGTAGCCCCAGACCTCCTCCAGCAGCACCTCGCGGGAGAAGACCTGCCACGGCTTGCGCGCCAGGCAGACCAGCAGGTCGAACTCCAGCGGCGTCAGCCCGATCGGGCTGCCGTTGCGGGTCACGCTGTGGCCGGCGACGTCGATGGCCAGGTCGCCGATGGACAGCACCTCGGGCGTGGGCGCGTCGAAGCGGCGTACGCGCGCCCGGATCCGGGCGATCAGCTCCTTGGGCTTGAACGGCTTGACGATGTAGTCGTCGGCACCGGACTCGAGGCCGAGCACCACGTCGATGGTGTCGCCCTTGGCCGTGAGCATCACGATCGGGACGCCGGACTCGGCGCGGATCTCCTTGCAGACGTCGATGCCGTCCTTGCCCGGGAGCATCAGGTCGAGCAGCACCAGGTCGGGCCGATAGTCCCGGAACACCTGCAGCGCACCGTCACCGCGCCCGCACATCTGGCTCTCGAAGCCCTCCTGCCGCAGCACGATCGTCAACATCTCCGCCAGGGAGGCGTCGTCGTCGACGACGAGGATCCGGCCGTGGTGGGCGGCGTCGGGTGCAGGGCTGGTCATGCGTCCAATACTGCCGCAACCGCCAGAGGACCCCGGGCCGAGACCCGGGGTCCCCCGCGATCAGTAGCGGTAGGCGTCCGTCTTGTAGGGACCCTCGACCGGTACGCCGAGGTAGTCGGCCTGCTCGCCGGACAGCGTGGTCAGCCGCGCGCCGAGGGCGTCGAGGTGGAGCCGGGCGACCTCCTCGTCGAGGTGCTTGGGCAGCACGTAGACACCGACCGGGTAGTCCTCGGGCTTGGTGAACAGCTCGATCTGGGCCAGCACCTGGTTGGTGAAGGAGTTCGACATCACGAAGCTCGGGTGGCCGGTGGCGTTGCCGAGGTTCATCAGCCGGCCCTCGGAGAGCACGATGATCTTCTTGCCGTCCGCGAAGGTCCACACGTCGACCTGCGGCTTGACGGTGTCGCGCTCGACGCCCTCGAAGCCCTCCAGCCCGGCGATGTCGATCTCGTTGTCGAAATGGCCGATGTTGCCGATGATCGCCTGGTGCTTCATCCGGCTCATCTGGTCGGCGGTGACGACGTCCATGTTGCCGGTGGCGGTGATGATGATGTCGGCAGTGTCGAGGACGTCCTCGAGGGTGGCGACCTGATAGCCGTCCATGGCCGCCTGCAACGCACAGATCGGGTCGATCTCGGTGACGATCACCCGGGCACCCTGACCGCGCAGCGACTCCGCGCAGCCCTTGCCCACGTCGCCGTAGCCGCAGACGACCGCGACCTTGCCGCCGATCAGCACGTCGGTCGCGCGGTTGATGCCGTCGACCAGGCTGTGCCGGCAGCCGTACTTGTTGTCGAACTTCGACTTGGTCACCGAGTCGTTGACGTTGATCGCCGGGAACAGCAGCGTCCCGAGCTTCATCATGTCGTAGAGCCGGTGGACGCCGGTCGTGGTCTCCTCGGTGACGCCCTTGATCCCGTTGGCGATCCGGGTCCAGCGGTCGGAGTGGGCGGCCAATGACTCCTGCAGCACGCCGAAGACCACCCGCTGCTCGTGGCTCTTCGCCGTGTCGAGGTCGGGCGCGGTGCCGGTCTTCTCGGCCTCGACGCCGAGGTGGAGCAGCATCGTCGCGTCGCCACCGTCGTCGAGGATCATGTTGGGACCGTCACCGGTCCAGTCCAGGATCTGCTGGGTGCACCACCAGTACTCCTCGAGCGTCTCGCCCTTCCAGGCGAAGACGGGGACGCCGGCCGGGGCGTCCGCGGTGCCCTGCGGGCCGACCGCGACCGCGGCGGCCGCGTGGTCCTGGGTCGAGAAGATGTTGCACGAGGCCCAGCGGACCTCGGCGCCGAGGGCGACCAGGGTCTCGATCAGCACGGCGGTCTGCACCGTCATGTGCAGCGAGCCGGCGATCCGGGCGCCGGCGAGGGGGCGCTCCGAGCCGTAGCGCTCGCGCATCGCCATCAGTCCGGGCATCTCGTGCTCGGCGAGCGTGATCTCCTTGCGGCCGTAGTCGGCCAGGGAGAGGTCGGCGACCTTGAAGTCCATCAGTTGTCTCCTCCAGTGTTGGAGCCAAGCCTGCGCCGCGCATCTGCGCGTCGTCGGGATCTCCCACGCGGACTTCCCGCAAGAGTAGGACCGAGCGGCCCGGTTTCAGGAATCCTCGGAGGCCCTCCGTCGCGGCACCAGGTGCCGCGCCCCGAGCACGATCGCGCCGACCACCACACCGACGATCGCGGAGGCCACGGTGTTGACCAGCCAGGCGAGCAGGCCGCCGATCACCGCCACGTGGTGGACGGCGTCCTCGCCGTGGTGGACCAGCTCGTAGGGCGCGTGCCAGCCGAGCTCGTCGGTGCTGGTCAGCAGGATGTGACCGCCGACCCAGAGCATCGCGGCCGTGCCGACGAGCGCGATGGTCGAGAGCAGCCGCGGCATCGCGGCGACCAGGCCGCGGCCGAGCCGCTGGGCGCCGGCCGAGGGGCGGCCGGCCAGCAGCAGGCCGACGTCGTCCATCTTCACGATCAGCGCCACCACGCCGTAGACGAGGACGGTGATGAGGACCGCGACCACCGCCAGCACCAGCGCGCGCATCACCCACCCGCCGTCGGGGTCGTTGGCGAGCACCTCGTCGAGCGCGATCACCATGATCTCGGCGGAGAGGATGAAGTCGGTGCGGATCGCCTGGGAGACGGTGCGCTGCTCGTGCTCGGGGGTCAGCTCGCCCCGTTCGCCGAGCTCGGCCTCGGCGTCGCTCCCGTGGCCGGTGAGGTTCTCGTGCACCTTGTGGGCACCCTCGTAGGCGAGGAACGTGCCGCCGCAGATCAGCAGCACCGGCAGCGCCTGCGGCAGCACCTCGCTGAGCAGCAGGGCCGCGGGGAGGATGAAGAGCAGCTTGTTGCGCAGTGACCCGACCGCGATCTTGCGGATGATCGGCAGCTCGCGCGCGGCGGCGCTGCCCTGGAGGTACTGCGGCGTCACGGCCGTGTCGTCGACCACCACGCCGGCCGCCTTGGCGCTCGCGCGCGCCGCGGCCGCCCCCACGTCGTCGACCGAGGCAGCAGCGACCCGGGCCAGCGCGGCGACGTCGTCGAGCAGCGCGAACAGTCCGCCGGCCATCGTCCTCCGCCTCGTCAGGGGTGTGGCCGTCAGCCTATCGGCGGGCGCCCATCGGGCTCACCCTCCGAGACCGTCCCTGAAGTACGCCGTCGCGAGGTCGACGTCGGGGTCCTCGACCCGGAGGATCGCCGCGCAGCGGGAGACGCTGTCCTCCCAGTAGACCCGCCCACCGTCGAAGACCCGGTCGACGAAGGAGACCTGGTAGGGCCACGGCTCGTCCCGTCCCGCCGGGAGGACCGTCAGCGCGACCGGCTCCTCCTGCGCCCGGTTGGTCACCAGCGTGGTGCGCACCTCGACGAGCCCCGCCCGGTCCTCGACGCACACGAACGAGGACTTGTAGTCGGAGCCGATGCACAGCACCAGCTCGGTGTGCGGCAGGTCCCACAGCAGCAACGCGTCGTTCTCGGTCTGCGGCACGAAGCACTCGTCCGGATCGAAGTACGGGCTCGCCAGCTCCCAGAGCGAGGTCGAGGCGAAGGGCGCCGGCACGTCGCCGCTCGCGCCGTCCGTGCCGTCGGTGCCGCCGTCGGGGCCCAGCCAGACCCAGAGGCCGACGCCGACCAGGAGCAGGGCCACCGCCGCCCCCACCCACGGCAGCAGCCGCCGTCGTTCATGCTCCTCGACGTGCTCCTCCTCGACGTGACCCTCCTCGGTCGGACCGTCCTCCGCCCGATCGTCGTCGGCCTGGTCGTCGTCGACCCACACGTCCTCCGAGGGCCCGACCTCGGCGGGCGTCGTCTCCTCGTCCGCCGAGCCCGCGCGGGCCCGGGCGACCAGGCCGTCCGGGTCGGGCTCGCCGGGGGCGAGCCGCTCCAGGTCGTCGGCGACCGAGGCGGCGGCGGTCCAGTCCTCGGCCCCGAGGTGCTCGCGCAGCTCCTCGCGCAGCACGGTGACCTGCTCCCGCCGCCGGCACCCCTCCAGCCGTTCGGCCACCCCGGCCCGGTCCGGGTCCAGCGCGAGCACGTCGCAGTAGGACGCCGCGGCCGCCGACCAGTCGCCGCGCTCCTCCGCGTCGTGCCCCTCCTGCAGCGTCTCGACCACCCGCACCTCGTGGGCCGACCGCTCGCGGCGGTCGGCGGCGTCGCGGTAGTCGGCGCGCAGGCTCAGCACGCTGTCGAAGAGCGGCAGCGCCTCGGCGTGGTTCCCAGCCCGGAACCGGGACATCGCCTGCTGGTAGAGCGCCTGCACGGCGACCTCGTGGGCGGCGTCCACCGGGGCCAGCGCCTGGTCGATGCGGGTGTCGCCGCTGCCCGGCAACACCTCGAACAGCGGTGCGTCGTCGCCGCGCAGGTAGAGCACGGGCGTGATCCACTCCAGTGTCTGCTCGCCGGTGCCGCGGATCCCGATCCGGCCGATCCGCACCGCCTCGGCGATCGAGTGGTTGTGGGCGATCGCCTGGTAGAACCCCGCGGCGAAGGCCTTGGCGGCCGGGTCGCTCACCGCGAACTGCATCGCCACGACCGCGGACACCCCGGTCCTCACCAGGGTGGCGGCGGTGCTGGAGAACAGGTCGTCGGCCGCGGACTGGCCACCGGCGCACGAGTTGAGCAGCACCAGCTGCAGCGGCGGGACCTGGAGGGTCAGCAGGTCACCGAAGCGGTCGGCCCCGACCAGGTCGCTCCCCCCGTCCTCGTCCTCGAGCACGAGGACGCCCTCGCGACGTACGGCGTCGAATCCGCCGTGGCCGACGAAGTGGAGGACGTGCCAGGACCCCGCGACCAGCTCCTGCTGCACGTCGGCCCAGCGGCCGCCGTCCACCCACCGCAGCTCGACCCGCGAGCCGAGCGGCCGGAGCGCGGCGGCCAGCCGCTGCTTCTCGCCCTCGACGTCGAGCCGGGCCTTGTCGCGCGGCGCGGAGACCACCCCGAGGATCCGCAGCGGCGGCGAGACCCGCAGCGCCCGGGTGGCGCTGTGGACCGCCACGTGCCGCACCAGCGGCTCGCGCTGGCACAGGTAGGCGTCGGTGTCCGGGTCGAAGAGCATCTCCCACGGCAGCGCGGCGAGCTCGGGCAGCTGGGTGCGCAGCACGACGCGCAGCTGGGTGCCGCGCTCGGCGGCCACCGCCAGGCTCGCGCGGTAGGTCCCGTAGACGTCGTCGTCGAAGAGCGCCCGGAACAGCTCCTGGCCCACGCTCCTCACCGGGCCCTCGGTCTCGGCCGTGCCGCCGCGCGAGGTGACCGCGGAGGCGAGCACGGTCGACTGCAGCGCGGGTCGCTGGGCCAGCAGCGGGCGGGGGTCGAGGCGCAGCACGCCGGCGGCTTCGCCCGCCGCCGACCTCACGGTGACCCGGAAGCCGCCGTGCCCGTCCGAATCCAGCTCGAGATCGAGCTCGAGTCGCTGGTCCATCTCCCACCCCGGACGGACCCACGCGCCAGGGAAGACGCAGGTCCGCCGCCTTCGAGTGTCCCATCGCGGGGCCCGCAGGCCAATACTGGAGACGGGTCGCCGATGACCGCATCGGCGCCGGTGGCCGGCGCCGTCCGGGCCGGTCGGGGAGGAGCAGCGATGAGCATCGTGGAGTTCGAGAGCGAGGACGGGACGTCGGTGCTGGTGAAGGTCCCGGCGGGCCACGACGGCCTGGTCACCCGGGGCCTCGACGAGCAGCAGGTCATCGAGCGGGCGGAGCGCAGCTTCACGGCCGCGCTGCGGCCGATCCGCACCGTGTCGGAGGGGGTGCTGGCCGAGCTGCGCGCCGTCGCGCGCGCCCCCGACTCGGTGACCGTCGAGTTCGGCCTGGAGTTCACCGCCAACAGCTCGGCCGTCGTCGTCGGCGCCTCGGCGACCGGGTGCGTGCGGGTGCAGCTCACCTGGAAGGCGGCCGAGCCCGCGCCGTGAGCCCGTCCCGGTGACGCGCCGAAGCGGGTCACGTCGGCCGTCAGTCGTCCACCAGGCCGAGCCGGAGGTACTCGGCGGCGTAGCTGCCGCTGAGCAGCAGCGAGGCGTAGCGCGCGACCTCGGTGGGGGCGTCGGTGGTGAGGGTCTCGATCCGCACGCCGCGCCCGGTGGCGGCGGCACGGAGCCGGCCGCGGTCCTCGCGGACGACCGGCTCCTCGTTGCCGTCGTCGAGCACCAGCAGCAGCGGCCTCACCTGCCGTGCGCCGTCGGCGAACGGGTCGTCGAAGACGTCGCGCGGCGGGGCGGCCTCGAGCACCGGCAGCAGGTGGTCGGCGTCGCCGGCGAGCGCGGTACGGCCCGAGGCGCGGCGTACCGACTCGGCGATCCGGCGCGCGGCTCGCGCGGCCAGCACGCTGCCGCCCCAGACGACCGGCGTGGTGTCGGCGAGCGCGATCGCCAGCATCTTGGCCGGGTTGACGGCCAGGTCGCGATGGGGCGAGCAGGTGATGGCGACGTCGTCGAGCGCCCCGGCCACGCGCTCGGTGTCGACGCGCGGGCCCAGCCGGACCCGGTCGAGGTAGTCGAGGACGGCGACCGCGGTGGCCAGCTGGTCACCGCTGCGGGTGGGCAGCACGGTGGTCCAGCGGCCGGCGGCGTGCTCGGCCACGGTGGAGCCCGGCGGGCAGGCGACGACCACCTGGCAGCCCCGACGCACCGCCTCGGCGACGGCCGACGCCGAGCTGTGGCCGCCGTCGGGCGCCAGCACCACCACCAGGTCGAGCCCGCCGGCCCAGCCCGGGAGGGAGGGTCCGGGCCACGCCACGAACGGCACCGGGCACCACGGCTCGAGCACTGCGCGGAGCAGCCGGCTGTCGGGCCCGGCGGCGATCACCGCGCGTGGCCGGGTCTGCTCGGCGGCTCGCTCGACCGCGAGCTCGATCGCCTCGGCCGCCTCGCTCACCTCGCGGCGGACGCGCGCTCCGCTCTCGGCCAGCGTGCGCAGCCGGACGTCGGCACGCCGCCAGACCTCCTCGTCGTCGAGGCGGGACTCGTCGAACCAGGTGGTCATCGGCTCAGCCCGGCCGTCGCGCCTCGTCGACCAGCAGCACCGGGATGTCGTCGCGCACGGGGTAGGCGAGCCCGCAGGACCGGCAGACCAGCTCCTCCCCCGTGACGTCGAGCTCGCCCCGGCAGTCGGGGCAGACGATGATCGCGAGCAGGGCGGGGTCGAGGTTCATGGCTGGGTCACTCCGGTCTCTCGGATCAGGTCGAGCGCGGCGTCGCGGACGCGCTCCATGGTGGCAGTGTCGCGCCCCTCGACGTTGAGCCGCAGCAGGGGCTCGGTGTTGGAGGCCCGCACGTTGAGCCACCAGTCGTCGTGGAGCACGCTCAGCCCGTCGAGCTCGTCGAGGGTGACACCCGGCTGCCCCTCGTACGCCGCCCGCACGGCGGCCAGCACCGCGGCCGCGTCGTCGACGGTGCTGTTGACCTCACCGCTCAGCGCGTAGCGCTCGTGCTCGACCAGCAGCTCCGAGAGCGGCCGGTCGGCCTCGGCGAGCGCCGCCAGGGCGTGCAGCGCCGCGAGCATCCCCGAGTCGGCGTACCAGAAGTCGCGGAAGTAGAAGTGGCCGCTGTGCTCGCCGCCGAAGACCGCGCCGGTCTCGGCCATGGTCGCCTTGATGAAGCTGTGGCCGACCCGGGTGCGCACCGGTGTCCCGCCCCGCGCGGTGACCAGCTCGGGCACGGCCCGGCTGGTGAGCAGGTTGTGGATCACCGTCGCGCCGGGCTCGCTCGCCAGCTCGCGCGCCGCGATCAGGGCGGTCAGCGCCGACGGCGAGACCGGCCGGCCGCGCTCGTCGACCAGGAAGCAACGGTCGGCGTCGCCGTCGAAGGCGAGCCCGACGTCGGCGCCCTCCTCGAGGACCCGCGCCTGCAGGTCGGCGAGGGTGGCCGGGTCGATCGGGTTGGCCTCGTGGTGCGGGAAGGTGCCGTCGAGCTCGAAGTAGAGCGGCACCAGCGCGACGCCGGGCAGCCGCTCGAACACGGCCGGCGCGGTGTGGCCGGCCATCCCGTTGCCGGCGTCGACGACCACGCGCAGCGGCCGACCGGTCACGGGTGCCAGCTGCAGCAGGTGGTCGGCGTAGTCGGCGAGCAGGTCGGTGCGCGTGATCTCGCCGCGCCGCCCCGCGTCGTACGTCGTCCCCGCTGCCACCCGGTCGCGGATGTCGGTCAGGCCGGTGTCGCGACCGACGGGCCGGGCGCCGGCGTGGCACAGCTTGATGCCGTTGTAGCCCGCCGGGTTGTGGCTGGCCGTGAACATCGCCCCGGGGAGGCCGAGCCGGCCGGAGGCGAAGTAGAGCTGGTCGGTCGCGGCCAGCCCGATCAGCACCACGTCGGCCCCCGCAGCGGCGGCGCCGTCGGCGAAGGCGTCGACGAGCTCGGGCGAGCTGGGTCGCATGTCGTGGCCGACGACGACCCGGTCGGCGCCGGTGACGTCGACGAAGGCGCCGCCCGTCGCGCGGGCCAGCTGCGGGTTGACCTGGTCGGGGACGGTGCCCCGGACGTCGTAGGCCTTGAAGACGGCGTCGAGGCCGGCCGAGGACTGCTCGGGGGCCATGCTCAGTCGGAGCTGAGCACGCGCAGGTGCCCGCGGCGGGCGACCTCGCGGCCCGGGCCGCCGACCGGGGCGGGTCCGGGCGGGGGCGGGACCGGCCGGGCCGCCTCGCGCACGGCGTCGGCCAGGGCGAGCAGGTCGTCGTTGCTGGGTCCCTGGGCGGCGGGGTCGGGCTGCAGCCGCAGCACCTCCCAGCCGCGCGGCGCCGAGAGCCGCTCGCTGTGGGGCTCGCACAGGTCGTAGGCGTGCGGCTCGGCGAAGGTGGCCAGCGGTCCGAGCACGGCCGTCTGGTCGGCGTAGACGTAGGTGAGCGTCATGACCGCGGCACGGCCGCAGGCCGTACGCGAACACCGCCGGACAGGACTCACGCCGCCGACGCTACCGGCGCGGCGGGCGGTTCCCGATTAGGCTCGCGGCCGTGGAGGAAGCAGTCGGCGACCGGGCCGCGCGACGGCGTACGCGGGACCGGCGCGGGCGCGGGGTGCGGGGGCCCGCGATCCTCCCCCGGGTGCCCGGCCGGCCGGAGCGCCGCACCGGCGGTGAGCGCTTCGACCAGCTGGTGCTCGACGTGGTCTCCACGATCGACGAGCAGTGGTCGGAGCGGCTCGGCGTCCTGGAGTACGCCGTCGAGGACGCCCCGCAGGTGCCGGACGACTGGCACCCCGAGACCGTGCCGCTCTCCTCGCTGGTGCGCGGCGTGCGCGGCGAGCCGACCCGGCTGGTGCTCTTCCGACGCCCGATCGAGCACCGGGCGGTCAGCCGGTCCGACCTGGAGGCGCTGGTGGTGACCGTGGTGGTCGAGCAGGTCGCCGAGCTGCTCGGCGTCGAGCCGGAGGTCGTCGACCCGCGCTACCGGTCCGACGACTGATCGGCCCGGCTGGCCCCGCTTGCGGGCGGGGTCGGGCTGACCGGGTGGCCGGCTCGGCTGTAACGCCGGGTTACTTGCTCTACCCACCCGGAAATTTCCGGGTGGGAACAGTCAGTAACCCGGCGTTACAAAGGGACCGGCCGGCCGACCGTCGCCGGCCGCCGCACGCACGGTCAGGGCAGACCGGGCCGGACGTCGGGCACCAGCGCCCGCCGCACCAGCTCCTGCAGCGGCAGCACGGTCGTGCCGTCGTCGGTGGTGACCAGCGACGCCGCCACCGCCGTCCGCTTCGGCGTGACCCGCACCAGGGTCGTGCCCCGGGGCAGCTCGACCCGGCCGCCCGAGCCCTCGGTGAGCTCCACCCGCTTCTCGACCAGCTGTTTGCCGTCGTCGTAGGCGGCGACCGTCGCCACCCCGGCGCCGTCGGCCTGGGCGAGCACCAGGGTCGACCGGCCCGGTGGGACCAGCGACGTCGTCGGCTCCTCCGACGGCGTGACCACGGGGGTCGTGACCCGGTCGCCGTCGACCACGGACGCGAGCCCGGCGGTGACCGGACCGGTGCTGCGCAGCTCGACGCCGAGCACCCCGTCGGCGACCTGGCTGCGGAGCTGGGCGGTCAGCTGGAGCGACTCGTCGGTCCCGGGCGCGACCACCACCTCGTCGAGCCCCTCGGGCACGAACGAGGCGTCGGCGGTGACGAAGCGGATCTCGACGCGCACCTCGTCCTCGCCCGGGTTGGCCAGGTCGAGCCGGTCGACGCCCTCGCCCTCGGTGAGGCCGAGCAGCAGCTGCTGGGTCGCGGGCTCCGCCTGCGCCGGCAGCCAGTCGGCGGTCGGCTCCCGGTCGCCCAGCGCCGGGACCTGGTCGACGACGGTGGCACCGAGCCGGCCGCGGGACACGACGACCTCGAGGGCCAGCGGGGCGCGGGTCGGCACGGCCTTGGTGAGGTCGACCTCCAGCGTGCGCCCGCCCTGCACGGTCAGCCCCCGCAGCTCCGGTACGTCGACCGGGCCGGTCCGGCCGAGCACCGTGACGTCGGCGACCGCCGGCCCCGAGTCGGGGTTGGTGAGCTGGAGCACCGAGGCGTGGTTGGCGTCGGCGCCGACGCCGGTGAACCAGGAGGTCGGCCGGGGCAGCGGGCACTCCGTCGCTGCCAGCCCGCCGGTCTGGAAGCGCGCGGCGAGCAGCTGGGCCGCGACCGCGCCGCGCGCCCGGACGAAGCCCGCGCCGTCGTCGCCCGACAACATGGTCACGGTGTCGGAGGCGAGATCGACGTCCTGCGAGCCGTCCCGGGCGGCGTCGAGGCCGGCGGACCCGCCGTCGAGCTCGCCGGCGGGCGCCACGGCGATGCCGGAGCCCTCGCCGATTCCCGGCGGGCAGGCCAGGTCGGCCTGGTCGACGGGGACGGAGTCGGCGGCCCGCTCCACCGTCCGCACCGCGTCGGGCTGCACCAGGAACAGGGCGCCCACGGTCAGCAGGGGCAGCAGCAGGGCGAGCACGGCGGTCGCGCCGACCCGCCGCTCGACGGCGCTGCGGCGGCCGGTGGTCTCGTCGTTCGAGCGGTTGCTGCTCATCGGCGCTCCCTGGCCTGGGTGGGCGCGCAGAGCACGAGCACGACCAGGACGGCGACGCCCTGCGCGACCACCAGCACGAGCCGCTGCCACGACTCCTCACCGGCGACGGCGTCGGGCTCGACCCCCTGGGCGACCTGCCACGCGCGGGTCTCACGGTTCTCGGCACTGGCCTGGTCGAGGCCGGTGGTCGCGTCGAGCACCGCGGCCACGTTGCCGTCGGCCGGCTCCGGCAGCACGACGTACTCGATGCCCTGCGCCGGCAGCGCGTCGACCGCGCCGGAGGCCGGCGACGACACCAGCTCGCCGACCACGGCGTCGAGGTCGTCGTCCGACCCCATCAGGCCGGCGATCTCGTCCTCGCCGACGGTCAGCCCGTCCTCACGCAGCACCGACCACCGGAAGCCGGTGTCGACGTCGCCGCGCACCACGAGCACGCCGTGCGAGGGACCGAGCGCCGCGCCCTGCATCATGTACGCCGGGATGCCGGTGTCGCGGTCGTTGTCGAGCTCACCGGGCCCGTAGGCCACGAACCAGCCCAGGCCGACCAGCGGCACGACCGCGGCGGCCAGGACGACGACGGCGACCGCGCGCTGTCCCCACGCCGACGACGAGCCGCCGCGAGTCGCGCCCTGCGCGGCGATCACCGCGCCGACGACGAACGCCGCCTGGATCACGACGACCAGGAAGCCCAGCCCGGCGCGGGTCGACACCGCGTCGCGCTCGAAGGTGACCAGGCCGAGGGCCGGGGCGACCAGCGCGGCCGCGAAGGCGACGACCCAGCAGACCAGGACCGGGACCCGGGTGCGGGACGGCACCAGGGCGAGCACGGCCACCGCGAGCAGCAGCAGACCGAGCCAGGCCGGTGCGCCGGCGTCACCGAGGTGACCGGTGACCAGGTCGGCGACATCCACCGTGGCCATCGGCAGCCGGCCCGCGTCGAGCACCAACGCGGTCGCCGAGCCGTGCTGGACCGCCGGGACCCACCACGGCGCCAGCAGCACCACCGGGCAGAGCAGCGCGACCGCCGGTGGACCCCAGGCCGAGCGGCCGCGCATCGCCCGGGCGCTGATCGCGAACGCGGCCCCGATCACCAGCACTGCCAGCACCAGCGCGAACCAGTAGGTCAGCGGGGCGAACGCCGCGCCCAGGGCCAGCAGCAGGCCGGTCCGCCAGCCGGCGCGCCAGCGCCGGTCGGCGTCGGGATCGGCAAAGCCGAGGGCGGCGTGGGCGAGCCACGGCAGCAGCGTCGCGACCGCGACCACCCCGAACCGGCCGAGCCCCCAGGCCCCGCTGGTCGCGGAGAGCAGGGCGTAGGTCGCGGCGCCGAGGAACAGCAGCCACGGCGGCGGCCCGGCGGGCTCGAGCAGCTTGCCGACGACCCGCAGGAACCGCCAGGCGCCCCAGAACGACAGGGGTACGGCGAGCACCAGCAGGGCGCTGACGGTGGCGGCGGGCCCGAGGACCGAACCGACCAGCGCCAGCGGCAGCACGTACGCCGGCGCCGGGACCGCCGTGCCCTGGCCCAGCGGGTGCACGGACTCGAGGTAGAGCTGCCACCACTGCGACGCGGAGGCGGGAGTCGGGGCGAGCGCCCCGCCGACCACGGTGCCGAAGGCCTCCCGGGCGCCGACGAGGGCCAGCACCACGAAGGCCAGGCCGGCCAGCGTGACCGGGTTGGTGAAGAAGCGGGAGACGAAGCCCTGCTCCTCGGCGAACGGGTCGTCGTCGTCGAGCCTCCGGTGGACCGGCGCGCCGCCGGCCAGCCGCCGCCGCTCGGCGACGTCGGCCGCCTGGTTGGTCAGGGCTGCGGCCAGGTCGCTCACGAAGTCGAGGCCGTGGCGGTAGGGCACCCACCAGCGGGCGAGCAGCGGCCGGACGTCGGCCGGGGCCGCCGGCCGGCGCCGCTTGCGGTCGCGCCGGGCCCGGAGCACGACACCCGGCTTGCCGTAGAGCGACACCATCGCGGCGAGCTCGTCGAGCGCCTGCCCGACCTGGCGCACCAGCAGGAAGCCGATCATCCGCACGACCGTGCCGAGGGCCAGCCGGACCACCCGCCAGGGCAACGAGCGGCTGCTGGCGTTGGCGAGCAGCGTGTAGAGCGCGGCACGGCGCTCCTGGTAGTGGATGTGCCGGCCGGTCAGCGGCGTGCGGCGTACGCCGCGGTGGGCCGCCTCGGCGTGGAAGACCACCGCCTCGGGCACGACCAGGGTGCGGTGACCGGCGGCCGCGGCCCGCCAGCCGAAGTCGATGTCGTTGCCGAAGACCGGCATCTGCTCGTCGAGGCCGCCGAGCTCCTCGAGCACCGAGCGGCGCACGAGCATGCCCGCGGTGTTGACGGCGAGCACCTCGTGCACGTCGTCGTGCTGGCCCTGGTCGTACTCGCCGCGCTCGAGGCCGGTCTCGCGCCGGCCGGTGCCCGAGATCGTCACGCCGAGCTCGAGCAGCCGGCGCAGCGAGGGCCACTCGCGCAACTTGGGCCCGAGCACATGGACCTCGGGGTGCGCCTCGGCGGCCGCGAGCAGGGCGCTCAGCGCCGCCGGGTCCGGGGTGCTGTCGTCGTGGAGCAACCAGACCCACTCGCTGTCGACCTGCTCCAGCCCCAGCCGGACGGCCTGCGGGTAGGACGTCGACCCACCCGCGCGGACCACCTCGCCGTACGCCGCCTCGAGCAGCTCGGCGCTGTCGTCCTTGCTCCCGGTGTCGACCGCCACCACGCCGGCGAGCGGCGCCTGCTGGGCCCGCAGGCCCTCCAGGACCGTCGGGAGCCAGCGGGACCCGTCATGACTGACGAGGAGAGCGGTGACCGTGGCTGACACGACCGATGACCATAACGGCGTCGCCTGAGGAGTGACGAACTGGCGTGGTCAGCCTCGCGCGCACGTCACCGGGTTTCGAGACGACCGGTCTTAGACCGCCCGCTTCTTGAGCTTGCGGCGCTCGCGCTCCGACAGGCCGCCCCAGATCCCGAAGCGCTCGTCGTTCATCAGCGCGTACTCGAGGCAGTCGTCACGCACCTCGCAGGTCAGGCAGACCTTCTTGGCCTCCCTGGTCGACCCGCCCTTCTCGGGGAAGAACGCCTCGGGGTCGGTCTGGGCGCACAGCGCGCGCTCCTGCCACCCCGCGTCCTCGAGGTCCCCGTCGAGGAGAAGAAGTTCTCTCACGGCACTCGCCCTTTCGACCCGGACACCCGCCCCGCTCGCGCGCCGCGTGGTGTGCTCCTGTTGTTGCCCTACCCCCGTGTCCACGACCCCTGACGGAGCCAGTTCGACGAAGCCGCTGTCGAAGAACACTGTGGGAATTACACGCCTGTCGTACCGCGAAAGTCAACCCCGTCCGTGTTATACGGGAAAGACCACCCGAATGGACTAGTCCACGGTGTACGGCAGGCTGTTCCCATGGAGAAGATCACCGTGCTCTCCGGTGGCGCGGGCGGGGCGACGTTCCTCCGCGGGCTCCGCCACGGCATCGCGGCCGGCACCCTACCGGGGGTCTCGGCCGACGCCGGGATCACGGTCGTCGCCAACACCGCCGACGACTGGTGGATCCACGGGCTGAAGGTCTGCCCCGACCTCGACACCGTGATGTACACCCTCGGCGACGGGCTCGACCTCGAGCGCGGGTGGGGCCGTCGCGAGGAGACCTTCCACCTCAACGAGGAGCTCGCGGCGTACGGCGTGGAGGGGACCTGGTTCGGCCTCGGCGACCGCGACCTGGCCACCCACGTCGTCCGCACCCAGATGCTCGAGGCGGGCTACCCGCTCTCGTCGGTGACCGAGGCGCTGTGCCGGCGCTGGCTCCCGGCCGGGTCCGGACCGCCGGTCCGGCTGCTGCCGATGAGCGACGACCGGGTCGAGACCCACGTGGTCGTGGCCGACGAGCAGGAGCCGAGCGGCCGCCGGGTCGTCCACTTCCAGGAGTACTGGGTCCGGCTCCACGCGGCGGTGCCCGCCGAGGCGCTGGTCGTGGTCGGGCAGGAGACCGCCACGCCGGGTCCGGGCGTCCTCGAGGCGATCACCGGGGCCGACCTCGTCGTGCTGCCGCCGTCCAACCCGGTCGTGTCCGTCGGGACGGTGCTCGGGGTGCCCGGCCTGCGCGAGGCCGTCGCGTCGACGCCGGCGCCGGTGGTCGGCATCTCCCCCATCATCGGCGGCCACCACCTGCGCGGCATGGCCGAACAGGTGCTCGCGGCGATCGGCGTCGCGGCCGACGCGGAGGCGGTCGGCCACCACTACGGCCCCCGCTCGGCCGAGGGCGTGCTCGACGGCTGGCTGGTGGCCGATGAGGACGCCGCCGCGGTAGCCGGTCTCGAGGCAGCCGGCATCCGCGCCGCCGCCGTACCGCTGCTGATGACCGACGACGAGGCCACCGCGGCGATGGCCGCTGCCGCGATCGCGCTGGTGTCCGCGTGAACCGGCTCGAGCTGCTCGCCCCCGACGGCGTCCCGGAGATCGGGCCGGGCGACGACCTGGCGGTGCTGCTGGCCGGGCTCGTGGAGCTCGCCGACGGCGACGTCGTGCTGGTGACGAGCAAGGCGGTGGCCAAGGCCGAGGGCCGGGTCGTGCCGGGCGACCGCGACGAGCACCTCCCGGCCGAGACCGTGCGGGTGGTCGCCCGTCGCGGCCCGACGACGATCGTGCGCACCCGGCACGGGCTGACCCTGGCCGCCGGCGGGATCGACGCCTCCAACGTCAGGCCCGGCCACGTCGTGCTGCTCCCCCTGGACGCCGACGCGTCCGCCCGTCTGCTGCGGGCCGACCTGGCCCGGCTCACCGGCCGCACCGTCGGCGTCGTGGTGACCGACACCGCCGGACGCGCGTGGCGCCACGGGCAGGCCGACCTCGCCGTCGGCGCCGCCGGGCTCCGGGTGCTCGACGACCACGCGGGGCGCACCGACGCCCACGGCAACGAGCTGGTCGTGACCGCCCCGGCCGTCGCCGACGAGCTCGCCTCGGCCGCCGAGCTGGTGCAGGGCAAGCTCGGCGGCCGGCCGTTCGCCGTGGTCCGCGGCCGCGCTGACCTGGTCCTGCTGCCGGACGACGACGGGCCGGGGGCGGCGGCGCTGGTCCGCCACGACCACGACGACATGTTCGGGCTCGGCAGCCGTGAGGCCGTCGTCCGGGCGCTCCGGGGCGACCGGGGCGACGCCCCGCTCTTCGGCGCCCCCGCCAGCCGCGACGACGCCGGGGCCGCGCTGGCCGAGGTCACGCGGCGGGTCCCCGAGCCTCTCCCCGGCGGCGGGTTCACGGTCGACGGGGACGTCCGAGGGCTGACCGCTCTCGCGCTGGCCCTGGGCTGGCGCGTCGAGGCCGATCCCGCAGGTCAGGCCCGCGTGCTCCCCCCGAGTCCGTAGACTCGCCCCCGACTCCCCCGATCCGCCCGCCCACCCCGAGGAATCCGCACGTGGCCAAGTCCAAGACCACCAAGACCGATCGCCAGGCCAAGATCGACGCGATCCGCAGCCAGCAGAAGGGCTCCGAGCGCCGCCGCGGTCTGGTCATCGTCGGCGTGTGCGTGGTCGTCGCCGTGCTGATCGTCGGCGCCGCGGCCTACCAGCCGATCAAGGACTGGTGGGACCAGCGGGCCTACGCCGACGTCGCGCTCAGCGACATCGGCGCGGCCGCCTCGGCCTGCCAGGACGTCACGACCAAGACCGCGAGCGGCAACCAGGACCACGTCGACCCCGGCACCGACATCCCCTACGAGGACGCGCCGCCGGCCTTCGGCACCCACTACAACGTGTGGGACGACATCGACCGCAAGTTCTACTCCGCGGGCGACCGTCCCGACGTCGGCGAGCTGGTCCACAACCTCGAGCACGGCTACACGCTGCTCTGGTACGACGAGTCGATCGCCACGGACGCCCAGGCGATGGACGACCTGCGCGGCATCTCGTCGAAGTTCACCGACAACAGCAACTTCCGCAACAAGTTCAAGGTCGTCCCGTGGACCTCCGACGACGGCGACGCCTTCCCCGACGGCCAGCACATCGCGCTGACGCACTGGTCGGTGGGCGGCGACAACGACCCCTCGGGCGAGCAGACCGGCATCTGGCAGTACTGCTCGGCGCCCAGCGGCGCGGCCCTGGAGCAGTTCATGAAGGACTACCCCTACACCGACTCCCCCGAGCCCGACGCGATCTGACCGGGGCGCGTCACCCGAACCTGCGCCACCGGCCCTCGGAGACCACGTCGACCCCGCCGTCGACGACCCTGATCGCGGTCTGCTCGTCGATGGCGTACGCCGGCGCTCCGAGGTCGGCCGCCCACCGCTCGGCGTCGGCCATGGTGTTGCTCGGGAAGGCGTCGAGGTGCGGGAAGATCGAGAAGTCGACGACGCCCAGGGCCCGGTCGTCGGGTGCGCCGGCCCACGAGACGAAGTCGGCACCGATCCGGGGCGTCATCACCATGCTGCCGGCGCTCATGCCCGCCCACACGACGTCCTCCAGCGACGGCAGCAGCTCGGCCAGCCCCGACTGCCGGACCCAGTGGGCGAGGTAGGTCGCGTCGCCGCCGTCGACCAGCAGCACGTCGGCCTCGCGGACCCAGGGGACCCAGCGGTCCACGCCGATGGTGGGCAGCGCGGTCAGCTCGAGCACCCCGAGCGACGCCCAGCCCAGGCCGGTGAAGCCCTCGAAGCCGGGTTCGGCGGCCATCAGGCGGCGTACCGACTGCGGGCCGCAGCTCGGGTGGCCCCACTGCGCGGTCGGCACCGCCAGCGCGTGGCTCTCGGCCACGGGCTTGCCGAGGAGCTCCACGAGTGCCGTGAGGAGGGAGGGGTTGGTGATGCCCCCCGAGGTGAGCAACAGCTTCATGAGGCCACCCTCTCAGAGCAGGTCGGACCGGCCGCCGGGCTCGCCCAGCCCCGCGACGACGTCGCGCACCTGCTGGGCGTGCGCGCGGGAGGTGACCAGGAGCGCCTCGGGGGTGTCGACGACCACGACGTCGTCGAGGCCCACGACCGCGACCACCCGCCCCGAACGTGGCACCACCAGCCCGGACGCCGCGACGGCCCGGACCAGGTCCTCATCGCCGAGCACGGTCAGGTCCGTGCGGTCGTGCTCGAGGAGTCCGGCGAGCGCGTCGAAGTCGCCGACGTCGTCCCACCCGAGGTCGGCCGCCACGACAGCCACCCGGCCCGCGGCCGCGGCCGGCTCGGCGACGGCGTGGTCGAGGGCGATCCGCGGCAGCCCGGGCCACAGCTCGGCCAGCCGTGCGGGCTCGGCCGCGATCTGGCGCAGCGCCGACGCGAAGGGCGGGTCCTGCTCGGCCAGCAGGTCGAGCAGGACGCCGGGCCGGGCCACGAAGATGCCGGCGTTCCAGCGGTAGCCCCCGTCGTCGAGGTAGCCGCGGGCGACGTCCGCCCCCGGCTTCTCGACGAACGCCGACGCCGCGTGGACGCCGTCGCGGCCGGCGAGCGGCCCACCGAGCCGCACGTAGCCGAAGGCCGTGGAGGGCGTCGTCGGCGCGATGCCGAGGGTGACCAGCCAGCCGTCGCGAGCCGCGGCCACGGCTCGGGTCACGGCCGCCTCGAAGGCGTCGGTGTCGGCGATGACGTGGTCGGCGGCGAACGAGCCCACCACCGCGTCGGGGTCGCGGCGCTCGACCACCGCCGCGGCGAGCCCGATCGCCGCCATCGAGTCGCGGGGCGAGGGCTCGGCGAGCAACGCCTCCCCGGGCAGCCCCGGCAGCTGCGCGGCCACGGCGGCGCGGTGCGCCTCACCGGTCACCACCACGACCCGGTCGCCCACCAGCGGCACCACCCGGTCGTACGTCGCCTGGAGCAGCGACCGGCCCGACCCCGTCAGGTCGTGGAGGAACTTCGGGGCGTCCGCCCGCGACACCGGCCACAGCCGGGTCCCGGCACCACCGGCCGGGATCACGGCCCAGAGGTGATCGAGCGGGGACATGGGTGGAACCCTAGGCCGTCATGACGACCTTCGACGCCGTGCTCGCCGGGCAGCTCCGGGGCGATCCCGGCCGGCCCCTGGTGACCTTCTACGACCACGCGAGCGGGGAGCGGACCGAGCTGTCGGTGGCGACGTACGCCAACTGGGTCGCCAAGACCGCGTCGCTGTTGTCCGACGCCCACGGTCTGGAGCGCGGCCAAGTGGTCCGCATCGACCTGCCGGTCCACTGGCTGGGCCCGGTCTTCCTGGGGGCGGCCTGGTCGATCGGCCTCCAGGTGGTGCTCGAGGGCGAACCGGACGCCGACGCGTGGGTGACCGGCCCGGACGGCCTCGACCGCTGGGCGGCCCACGCCGCCGACGCGGTGGTGCTGGCGACGGCACTGCACCCGCTCGGCCGCCCCTTCGACCGGCCCCTGCCGCCGGGGGTCCTCGACTACGGCACCGAGGTGTGGTCGGAGCCCGACGCCTTCGTGGCGCTCGACCCGCCCGGCGACCATGACCTGGCGCTGCCCGGCCTGCCACAGGGACGGTTGTGGGAGACGGCCGCCGGCGGGAGTCTCCTCCACGGCGGCGGCCGCCTCCTGACCAGGCAGAACCCGGCTTCCCCTTCCGGGATCCCCTGCTTCACCGAACCGCTCGTCACGGGCGGCTCGGTGGTCCTGGTGGCGCACCCCGACGAGGAGCGGCTCGAGGCGACCTACGCCTCCGAGCGCGCCACGGCGCGCGCCTGATGGTCCGCCGGCCGGTGCGGGGCCCTCAGCCCGCCAGGTCGTAGCCTCCCGCGTCGCCGAGGTAGCGCGGCGACCCGTAGCCGCGCTTGGTCCCGTCGAGCCGGTAGAGGCCACCGTCGCCGTCCCGGACGACGAGGTCGGCCTTGCCGCGACCACGCAGGTCGCTGGTCGCGACCCGCCAGTCGTACGCCGAGGTGTCGGCCGTCGACTTCGGCGCGGCGACCTCGATCGGCCGGCGCGACTCGAGCCGGTCGGCGCCGGCGCCCGGCCACACCCTCCACTCACCGTCGACCCGGCCCACCACGTCGCTGCGCTCGTCGTCGGTCACGTCGGCCACGACCCGGAGCCCGGTGACCTCGCCGAAGGGCCGCTTGCCGCCGATGAACACCGGGTCGGCGAGCCGGCCGTTGCCCTTGCCGCGGTAGAGCCACAGCGATCCGATCCTGCGCCGCACGACCACGTCGCCGTCGCCGTCGCCGTCGAAGTCGCCGGCGTTGAGCAGCATCTCGGCCCGCCTGAAGGACTGCCGGGTGTCCAGCGGCTGCCCGAGGTCGAAGGTGCCCTTGTTGGGCAGCACGACCAGCGCACCCCGGGCCCCGGTCGCCAGCAGGTCGGGGGCGGAGCTGCCGGTGACCTGACCGGCGCCGCTGAGCGCCCCCAGACCGGCGGCGTCGGCGACCGGACCGACCGGGTGGCCGAGGGTGCCGTCGCCGCGCGACGGCAGCACCAGCACCTGGTCGCCGGTCCGCTGCACGAGCAGGTCGGTCTGGCCGTCGCCGGTGTAGTCGACCCCGCCGACCAGCCACGCGACGTCGTCGTAGGGCACGGAGACCTCGGTCGGGTCGGCGAACCGGCCGCCGCCCTGCCCGCGCAGCAGCCAGACCCGGCCGCTGTCGTCGCGGCCCCAGAGGTCGGGCCTGCCGTCACCGGTGACGTCGCCGGCCCCGACGAGCTGCTCCCAGCCCCGCAGCCGGGTGTCCTGCGCGCGCTTCTGGAACCCGCCGCGCTCGGTGCGCAGGAAGGTCACGAGCCTCGAGCCGGACCGGGCCACGAAGTCGACCCGGCCGTCGCCGTCGAGGTCACCCGCCGGCGCGACGAGGTCGTGGTCGCGGAAGCCTCGCGCGGTCTGGCTGACCGTCGCGTAGCCGGTCTTCGCCGGCCCCGGCCGGACCTCGAGGCTGCCCTTGTCGTCGAAGGTGACCAGGTCGTCCTTGCCGTCGCCGGTCAGGTCGGGCGCGGCGAGGAAGCCGCGCGGGCCGAAGCCCTTCCGGGTCAGCGCCGCCGGGCCCTGGAAGCCGGTGAGGCCACCCGTCGGCAGCACGAGGCCCTGGCCGTCGGACTCCCGTCGCACGACCAGGTCCGGGTACGACGTGCCCGCGAGGTCGGTGTCGACCTGCCGCAGCCTGACCGGGTCCGGCTGCTGCGGCTGGGTCGCCTCCTCGGCGTACTCGCGGATGGTCGGGATCTGGGCGTAGAGGTAGCGGCCCGGGCAGGCGGTCTGGCCGGCGTCGCGGTGACCGTTGATGGCGGCGAAGGTGTCGCCGGCGACGTTCTGCGACATGTCCGTCGGGTCGATTCCGGCCAGCCCGAGCTTCCAGGCGAAGAGGGCGCCGTAGGCCCGCAGCATCGCGTCGCTGGGGTGCGCGGTCTCGTAGTTGCCGATCGCCGACATGGCGAAGGAGTCGTCGTTGTAGCCCAGGGTGTGCGCACCGACCACCGGCCGGGCGACGCCGCCGTAGCGGCCCTCCCAGATCCGGCCGAACTTGTCGACGACGAAGTTGTAGCCGATGTCGCTCCAACCGCGCGACTGGGTGTGGTAGGCGTAGATGCTGCGGATGATGCCCGCCACGTCGTCGCGGTGGTAGTCGTTGGCGTTGACGGTGTGGTGGACGAAGCCGGCGCTGATGCTGCCGTAGCTCGGCCGGCCGTCGCGCAGGCTCTCGTCGGCGCCCCACTGCTCGCGGGTGTAGATCTTCGGCCGCGGCGCCCCGGTCCCGGTCGACGCCGCCTGCAGCTCGATGGCCCCGGTGTCCGACGAGCCGCTGCTCGCCCCGGCGCGTGCCGCGGAACCCCCCTCCGGCCGTACGGCGGGTGCCTCCTGCGCGGTGTGGCGCGGGGTCCCGGGCTCGACCACGGCGAGGGACATGTCGTCGGGCAGGCCGGCGGGCGCCACCGCGCGCAGCTGGACCCGGTCGACCTCGCCGACGAAGAGCGGGTCGGTGCCGGGACGCGTGTCGCGGCCCTCCTCCGACGTCGGGTCGGGGGCGTGGTCGTCGTGGTAGGCCAGCTCGCTCCAGCCGGTCCACACGCCGTCGGTGGCGGTGCGGACGTCGAGCCGGATCGCGCCGTCGTCGACCTGCTCGCCGTGCGACCAGGTGACGCCGACGGCTCCGTAGCCGGTGACCGGCTGCGGGGCGCTCAGCACGTGCGTGCGGGTGGGCTGCTCCTGCGCCGGGCGCTGCTCCGGCTCGGGGGTCAGCGGGACCTCGGTGACCTCGGGCTCCACGGGCGAAGTCGGCACCTGGGACACGGCCGGCCCGTCGTGGTCGCGGTGCTGGACCGTGGCGGTCCGCGCCGGGCTGGTCGACCGGCCGGGAGCACGCTCGTGGGTCCGCTCGTGGCCACCTCGGGCCCCCGCGGTGCCGGGCGTCTCGACGACGTCGAGGGACACGATCGAGGCCGCCGGGGTGAGGACGGCCAGTACGGCACCGAGCGCCAGCAGCTGCTGGCAGGAGGTGACGAAGTGGGCCTTGCAGGGACGCATACGGGCTACTCCAGTGCGGGGGAAGAAGTCACACGGGTAGCAAGTTTCACACCAGTCACACACCCCGGCGCAACAAAACTGAGTAACTACAAACCTGTAATTTCCAGTCGACACGCCGACGTCATGCCGAAAAGTCAAGCAGGCCCGGGCGTGTCTGTCCCCGGATCCCCCGATGTCGTAGGTCGAGGTGCGAGGCGCGCCAAGACGGCCCTTGCTCGCTCAGTCGTCGGGGCCCAGGCCCTCGTCGTCGTCGCCGTCCTCGCCCTCGTCGTAGTGGAGGTACTTGATGCCCTCCTCGACGTCGCCGTCGAAGCCGAGCTTGCCCTTCTCGAGCACCAGCACCCGGTCGCACATCTGCTTGACCGCACCCGGCGAGTGGCTGACGAAGAAGATCGTGGTGCCGTTCTCGCGGATCTCCTTCATCTTCTGCTTGCACTTGCGCTTGAACGGCCGGTCGCCCACGGCCAGCGCCTCGTCGGCGATGAAGACGTCGGCCTCGACGTTGATCGCCACGGCGAAGCCGAGCCGGGACTTCATGCCGGAGCTGTAGTAGACGACGGGGGTGTCGATGAACTTGCCCAGGTCGGCGAAGTCGATGATCTCGTCCATCTTGCGCTTGGTCTCGGCCTCGCTCATCCCGAGGATGGCGGCGTTGAGCCAGAGGTTGTCGCGACCGCTGACCTGGGGCTGGAAGCCGGCGCCGGTCGCGATCAGGCCGGCCACCCGCCCACGGGTGAGCACCTGGCCGCTGTCGGGCTGCATCACGCCGCTCACCAGCTTGAGCAGCGTCGACTTGCCCGATCCGTTGAGCCCCATCAGGCCGATCGACTCGCCGTCGTCGACGGTGAAGGACACGTCGTCGACGGCGTTGAAGCGGTCGTGGGTCTTCATGCCGCGCATCTTGGCCAGCGCGATCTGCTTGATCGACCGGTGATATTGCATCGTGAAGGACTTGGTGACGCCCTCCGCCTGGATCATCCGCGTCATGCGCGGCCCTCCACGGTCATCAGAGCCGCTCCGGGACGCGCCGCTCGAGCTTGCTGAACCACACCTGCGCCAGCACGAGCAGCACCAGCGACCCGGCAAGGAAGCCCAGGCCCCGGCTGAAGAGGTGGTCGGGCATGTGCTCGGCGTTGTAGGCGGCCGGGTCCTCGGTGAGCGGGATCCAGAAGCAGCGCTGCATCAGCAGGACACACTCCGCCAGCGGGTTCCACAGGTAGTAGTCGGCGAAGTGGCCGAACCGCTCGCGGACCAGGGAGTAGGGGTAGATCATCGGCACGCTGAAGGTGACGAACTGGGTGAGGGTCTGGGTGACCTTGCCGAAGTCGCGGAAGAACACGTTGGCGACGCTGAACATCAGGCCCAGCGCCAGCCCGAGCAGCGCGACGATCGAGAGCCCCAGCAGCGCCGCCGCGACGCCCACGGGCTCGGGCCGCCAGCCGAGGATGGAGCTGACGACGACGGTGATCACGAGCATCGGCACGGTGTGCCAGAAGGACACCAGCATCGAGGCCACCGGGAACAGCTCGCGAGGCACCGGCAGCTTGAGGATCAGCCCCCGGTTGCTGGTGAGCGAGCGGGTGCCGCCGTTGAAGGTCTCGGTGAAGAAGTGGACCAGCACCATGCCGCAGACCAGGTGGATCGCAAAGGGCTCGATGTTCTGTCCACGACCGATGAGCACCTGGAACAGGAAGTAGTACATCGCGAACCGGATACCGGGCTGGAGGTAGCTCCAGAACCAGCCCAGGAGGGTTCCCTGGTAACGCGCCTGCACCGTGCTGCGGACCAGCAGCCGGAGCAGGTAGCGGCGCCGGAACACCTCCATCAACCCGCTGTTGTGGCTCGCCTGCTCCAGCCCCGCGTCGGCCAGCTCCTCCCGGTCGGCGCGGTGCTTGCCGGCGTCCTCACTGATGGCCATCGTCGGCCCCGTCCAGCCAGGGCCCGAAGGTCTTCTCCCACGCCTCGGGCGAGGTGATCTCGGGCAGCGCGGCGCGGTACTGCTCGGCGAGACGGTCCCACTCCAGGGCGAGCCGGCGGTGGATCGCGACGGTGCGCTTCATCTGGTCGACGAACCGCTCGCGGTCGCGCCGGTAGAACGCGGCCGAGGTCTGGTCGGGCAGCGAGACGATCGCGGAGTCGTAGCGGGCGATCTTGTGCCACCGGGAGTCCTGGGCCATGATCTCGGCCTCCGGGAACTCCCGCGAGGCGCCACGCGGCGTGCGGAGCTGCCGCAGCGGCTGGAGCAGCGCCTGGAGCGACGCGGCCTTGCCGGAGATCACCGGCGAGGCCTCCCTGCCCTTGCGGGGCAGCTTGTGGCGGCGCACCTCGGGCAGGTCGCTGGGGTCGGCGATGTAGGTGGCGTCGTCGAAGCCCTTCACCATCTCGCGGATCTCGGGCAGCGTCGTGGCCAGCGTCTCGTGCAGCCTGCCCGGCCCGGCGAGCACGTCCTCGAGCGCCTTGTGGCGCAGCTCGACGGTGGAGTACTGCATCGAGACCATGTGCTTGATCTGGTGGTTGAACGACTCGCGCAGCAGTCGGCCGCCCCGGGGGTACTTGGAGTGCAGCAGCGCCGCGATCACCCGGTTGCGGACGTGGAAGTAGGACTGCCAGTCGAGCGCGTCGTTCTTGTCGGTCCACGGCACGTGCCACACGGCCGCCCCGGGGAAGGTCACCGTCGGGTAGCCCGCCTCCTTGGCGCGCAGGCCGTACTCGGAGTCGTCCCACTTGATGAAGAACGGCAGCGAGAGCCCGATGTCGGCGAGCACCTCGCGCGGGATCAGGCACATGAACCACGGGTTGTAGTCGACGTCGATCCGGGCGTGGAGCCAGCGGGTCGAGCGCAGGTTGCGGTCGGCGAAGTCCCATCCCGGGAAGACGCCGGGCGCCGAGCCCCACCAGAAGGTGTACGGCGACACCTTCTCGCCGAAGCTGTGGAGCTGGGTCTTCTGGAAGATCGAGAACATGTGGCCGCCGACGATGGACGTCGTGCGGCACAGGTCGGCGAAGGTGAGCGCCCGGACGATGCCCTCGGTCTCGCACTCGGTGTCGTCGTCGAGCATCATCACGTACGTCGACCGGCCGGCCTTGAGTCCTTCGTACTGGGCGCGGGCGAAACCGCCCGAGCCGCCGAGGTTGCCCTGCCGGATGATCCGCAACGTGTCGCCGAGCGCCTTCTCGGCGTCGGGGAAGTACTGGGACCCGACCAGGCTCTCCTTCCCCTGGTCCATCACCACGACCTCGTCGAGGTGGTCCTGGAGCGGGCCGGGCTCGCCGAGCTGGGCCAGCAGCTTGGCGCAGAAGTCGGGGAGGATCGTGGTGATGCCGATGGTCACCGAGCCGCGGGTCGCCCGCTCCTCGGGCACCTCGGCGGTCCACTCGGCGCCCTCGACGACCGCGTCCTCGTCGGCGGCGACGGCGTCGTACCAGTACCAGCCGCCGTCGACGAACGGCTTGAGGGGCAGGTCGAAGGAGAACTCGCCCTCCGAGCCCTCGACGGTCGCGGAGTCGACGCGCTGCGAGCGGCCGTTGGCCATCGACCGGTAGACGGTCACCGTCGCGCCCGCACCGCGGAGCCGGACGGTGAGCCGGACCTCGCTGACGATGGTGTGGCGGCGCCAGTAGGAGGACGGGAAGGCGTTGAAGTAGGTGCCGAAGGAGACCGTCTGGCCCTGCTGCACGCGGTAGGCGGTGCGGGACTCGATCTGGTCGGGGTGGACCTGGGAGACGCCCTTGGCGGCGTTCTGGATCCGGGTCGCGATCGCGTTGGCCTCCTGGGCCGCGCGGGTGTGGCCGATGTCGAACTTGTCGGCGTCGAGCGCCGCCGGGTCGGGGTCGACGTAGAGCTTGATGACGTCGGTGTCGCGACCGGCGGGCATCACCTGCCGCATCAGCAGGACCCGGGCCATGCCCGGGGAGGTGGCGTCGGGCGACGCGCTGGTCTGGGTATGGGTGACGGTCACGCCTCAGCTCCTCCGCTGGTGAGCTCGACGCCCTCGGTGAAGTGGGGCTTGAGCTTGTTGTCGTACATGGAGAGTGCCGAGCCGATCGCCATGTGCATGTCGAGGTACTGGTAGGTGCCGAGCCGGCCGCCGAAGAGCACCTTGTTCTGAGCCGCCTCCTGCGCGGCGAGCTCGCGGTAGCGCTTGAGCTTGTCGCGGTCCTCGGCGGTGTTGATCGGGTAGTAGGGCTCGTCGCCCTCCTCGGCGAACCGGCTGTACTCGTGGACGATCACGGTCTTGCCGGGGAGGTGGGTCTTGACCCGCTCGGGGTGGAAGTGCTGGAACTCGATGATCCGGGTGAAGGGCACTTCCTGGTCGTTGTAGTTGACCACGCCCGTGCCCTGGAAGTCGTCGACGTCCTCGACGGACTCCTCGAGGTCGACGGTGCGCCAGGACAGCCGGCCCTCGGAGTGGCCGAAGTACTCGTCGAGCGGGCCGGTGTAGACGACCGGGACGGTGCCGACGTAGTCGTCCTTGACGTCGAAGAAGTCGGTCTCGAGCCGGACCTCGATGTTGGGGTGGTCGGCCATCTTCGTGAGCCAGGCGGTGTAGCCGTCGACCGGCAGCCCCTCGTGGGTGTCGCTGAACCAGCCGTTCTCGAAGGTGTAGCGCACCGGCAGCCTGGTGATGATGTCGGCGGAGAGCCTGGTCGGGTCGGTCTGCCACTGCTTGGCGGTGTAGCCCTTGATGAAGGCCTCGTAGAGCGGGCGGCCGATCAGGCTGATCCCCTTCTCCTCGAGGTTGGTGGCGTCCTCGGTGGCGATCTCGCTGCTCTGCTCGGCGATCAGGGCGCGCGCCTCGTCGGGGGTGTGGCTCTTGCCGAAGAACTGGTTGATCAGACCCAGGTTCATCGGCAGCGAGTAGATCTGGCCCTGGTACTTGCCGAAGACCCGGTGCTTGTAGTCGGTGAACGAGGTGAACCGGTTGACGTACTCCCACACCCGCTCGTTGGAGGTGTGGAAGAGGTGGGCGCCGTACTTGTGGACCTCGACGTTGGTCTCGGGCTCGCGCTCGCTGTAGGCGTTGCCGCCGAGGTGGTGCCGCCGGTCGAGGACCAGCACCTTCAGGTCGAGCTCGGTCGCGCAGCGCTCGGCGATGGTGAGGCCGAAGAAGCCGGAGCCGACGACGACGAGGTCAGGCTGGGACACGGGGGTTCTCCTCAAGGGTTGACGCAGTGGATCAGTCTACGGATCGAGACGGCGGCTTCCGCATTTGCCGCGCGTCGCGCAGGGCCCGGACGACGTTGCGTGCCTCACGCGACTTCCCCCGGACCGGGCTGAGGACGACCACCGCGAGCGTGATCAGCCACGGCTTGAGCCGCACCAGCGGGTTGCGGCCGTAGCGCAGGTGCACGACGAACAGGTTGCGGTACATGTAGTAGCCCTTCCACGACCCCAGGTCGTGCTGCTGGTCGAAGTCCAGCTGCCGCACCAGCACCGCGTCGCGCACCGCCCAGATCCGGAACCCGGCCCGCCGGGCCCGCACGGCGTAGTCGACGTCGTCGTAGAAGATGAAGTAGGCCGGGTCGGGGAGGCCGATCGCGGCGACCACGTCGCGCCGGACCATGAACCCCTCGAAGGCGACGTTCTCGATCTCGACCCGCTCGGGCATGGCGGCCCGGCTCGACCAGGTGGTCTCGACCATGCCCGTCTTGGGCTTGATCGCCAGCGGGTTGTCGAGGTCGAACCGCGTGGCCGACTTCTCCACCAGCCGTCCCGAGGTGTCCTCGCGCACCGCCATCACGCACGCCTCGTCCTGGGCGAGCAGCACCGCGAGGCAGTCGGGCGCCGGCACCACGTCGTCGTCCATCAGCCAGATCCGGTCGTGGCCGTCGACGTAGGCCTGCTGCAGCCCGAGGTGGAAGCCGCCCGCGCCACCCAGGTTGTCCGGACTGTGGGTGACCTGGAGCGGCAGGTCGCCGCCGTGCCACGCGTCGAGCACCTCGCGGGTGTGGTCGGAGCTCGCGTTGTCGATGATGTGGACCGCGTCCGGGCGTCGGGTCTGCGCGGCCAGGCCGTCGAGCATCCGGGCCAGGAGGTCGGCCCGGTTGAACGTGACGACCACCACCGCGACGGACGGTTCCGGGGTCACCGGAGGAACCTCTGGTGGCCGGTGAAGTCACCGCGCAGCGCGGCCGCGAAGCCGCGCAGGCTCAGCAGCAGCCGACGCGGGTCGGGCCGGGTGAGCGTGTAGAACCACAGCGTCTTGACCCAGAACATCAGCACATGGGGCCAGCCGCGGTAGTCACGCAGGTTGAGGGTGTTGTTGCGGGCCATGCAGTAGTGCTTGAGGTCGCTCGGGCTGTGGTTGTACGTCGTGCGGCCGCCCATCATCGGGGTGCCGAGGTCGCCGACCGACGGGTGGCGGACCCGCGCGGCCGCGACCGTCGCGATCCGGGCGCAGGCGCGCTCGGCGCGCAGCCGGTACTCGTGGTCGTCGCCCCAGATGAAGAACTCCTCGCGCGGGAGCCCGATCTGCCGGACCAGCCCGTGGGTCACGAGCACCCCGTTGAAGGGGATCACCACGTCGCGCACGAGGCCGTCGGGAGCCGCGGCCGCCACCGAGGCCGTGTCGTGGACGACGCGGGTCCCCCCGGGCAGCCGGATGGGGAACACCAGCCGGTCGGGGTCGGCCTCGTCCACGACGACCGGTCCCCAGAAGTCGAGCTCTCCGAGGCGCTCCATCAGCAGGTCGAGGCAGTCGGGGTCAGGGAGGCCGTCGTCGTCCATCAGCCAGACCAGCTCGGCCGCGCACTCCTCGACGGCGTACCGCACCCCCTCGTGGAAGCCGCCGGCGCCGCCACGGTTGCGGTCGAGGGTGACGACGTTCACCCGGCCCGCCTCTCGCTGCTCGCGCAGCCACTCCCCCGTGCCGTCGGTGGAGGCGTTGTCGACGACGACGACCTCGTCGAGCCGACCCACCTCCCCCAGTCGCGCGACGAGCCGCCGCAGCAGGCCGAGCCGGTTGAAGGTCACCACGGCCGCCACCACGCGCGGCCTGGACTCCTCCGACTCGGTCACGCGTACACCCTAGGGACGGTGATCAGCACACCGAACCGAGGTCGCTGGACTCGTTGGCGGCGTACCCCTCCGACATGCTGCCGATCGAGCCGCCGGTCATCGCGGGCGGCTGGCCGGAGCGCTTCTTCTTCGGCGTCGTGGTCGAGGCGGGTGCGTCGCCCTCGGCGCGGTCGATCGCCTCGGCGACCTTCTCGCGGACCAGGTCGATGTCGGGGTCGGCGGTGTTGATCATCGGCGGGACCAGCGAGACCGTCGAGACCTTCTGGTCGCGGGCGAGCAGCGCGAGCTGCACGAAGCGACCGACCTCGCTGCGGGGCACCGAGGTCGAGACCATCTCCGAGCTCGCCTCGGCGATCCGCGAGAAGTTGGTCAGGGCCACCTGCGGACTGATCTGGTGGAGCATCGCGTTCATGACGCACTTCTGTCGCGCCATCCGCGAGTAGTCGTCGGAGCCGTAGCGGGCCCGTGCGAACCACAGCGTCTCGAGTCCGTCGAGCTTGCGGGTGCCGGGCTCGATGTAGCGGAAGGAGGAGTCGGTCGGCAGGCCGACCGGGATCCGGTCGCGGACGTCGAGGGTGACCCCGCCGAAGGCGTCGACCAGGTCCTTGAAGCCCTGGAGGTTGACCAGCGCCCAATAGCTGATGTCGAGGTCGGTGATGCCCTCGACCGCCGAGACGGTCGCGTCGATCCCGGGGGTGTCGGTGTGCTTGAACAGGTCGGTGTGGTCGCCGGCCCAGGTGCTGACGCCGTTGAGGTAGCAGCCGTCGCAGTCGAACCCGTCCGGGAACTGCTGGTCCATGACCGAGCCCTCGCGGAACGGGAACCGCGCCATGTTGCGCGGCAGCGAGATCAGCACCGTGCGGCCGGTGGTCGCGTCGACGCTGGCCACGGTGAGCGAGTCGGGGCGCAGGCCCCAGCGCCCCGCGCCGGAGTCACCGCCGAGGAGCAGCACGTTGTAGCGGCCCTCGGCGGCGCCGGCGGCGTCGCCGTCGCCGAACATCGTGACCAGGAAGTCGCGCTGGACGCCGACGACGTGGGCGCCGAGCAGCAGCGCGCCGGCGACGGAGAAGCAGAGCACCCCGTTGAGCCCCAC
This sequence comes from uncultured Actinomycetota bacterium, assembly GCA_963740885.1. GTDB lineage: Bacteria > Actinomycetota > Actinomycetes > Propionibacteriales > Nocardioidaceae > Nocardioides. Next base: position 2,365,215 of record CAVUFP010000002.1, on the reverse strand, counting down.
GACCGCGCGCCGGTGCGGCATCGAGAGCGTGAGCGGCTGGCCGAGCCGCCAGGCGTCGACGATGAGCAGCGCCCAGCCGATGGCCAGGCCCATCAGGGCGAGCCGCAGGGCACCGAGCAGCAGCGTGTTGGAGGCCGCCCAGAAGGCGAAGGGGTGCCAGAGCAGCGCGAGGGCCAGGCTGCCGGTGCCGAGCACGACCAGCCCCAGCCAGATCCGCATGGTCACCCGCCCCAGCTGCCGGTTGCCGGCGACCAGCTGCGCCGAGCCGGGGACGACCAGGGTCATCACCATCAGCGCGAGGGCACGACGGAACCGCACGCGCGCGGCCCGCTCGTCGGGACGACGGCGCGCGGGACCGGCGGACCCAGGGGTCCGGCTGGGCGTGGGGCCGGCAGGCATACGGGGAAGTGCCTCTCGGGTGCTCAGGGACGGGAAGCGTGCCGCCCAGTATCACCAGTCACACCCGTCACAGCCGGGACGACGCGCCGGGGGCCGGGTCGGTCAGGGCGCGGCCCGGCCCGCCGCTGGGACGGTGGGCGACGGCGCCCGCCGTGGAGTCGACGAGCACCATGTTCTCGCCGCCGTGCACGTTGCCCAGCAGGTTCGCCTCGCTGGCGTGCATCATCACCGCCAACGACACCCGGGCGTGGCCCGACGGCAGGCTGGTCCGCGGACCACTCATGTCGGCACGGTAGTTTCTCCGCCATGGCCGATCGCCCGAAGGGGGGAGGACCCCGGGACGGGTCCCCCGACTACCACTGGCTCTACGGCTCGAAGGGCGGCCAGCCGAGCGGCGACGAGACCCGGGCGATCCCGCAGCAGTCCCGCGACGACGAGACCCGCGTGATGCCCGCCGCCGCCCGCCAGGCGCGCGGCCGCCAGGACTCCCCGCCGCCGGCGGCACCCCCGAAGCAGCCGGCCGCCCAGCCCGCGAAGCCCGCGAAGACGCCGCGACGCCGGCCCCACTTCCGGGCCCGGTGGCTGTGGGTCGTGCTGGTGCTCTGGCTGGTCTTCCTCGTGGCGATCCCGTTCTGGGCGTGGAGCCGGGTCGACAAGGTCAACGCCTTCCCCTCCAGCGGTCGGCCCGACGACCAGCCGGGCACGACGTACCTGATGGTGGGCTCGGACTCCCGCAGCGACCTCACCGAGGAGGAGCGCAAGGAGCTCGGTACGGGCAACCCCTCGGGCAACCGCACCGACACGATCATGCTGCTCCACACCGGTGACGGCCCCAACCTGCTGATGTCGATCCCGCGTGACTCCATCGTGTCGATCCCGGGCTACGGCGACGGCAACAAGATCAACGCCGCCTACGCCTACGGCGGCGCCAAGCTGCTGGTCCGCACCATCGAGGCCGAGACCGGGATCCGGGTCGACCACTTCGTCGAGGTCGGCTTCGGCGGCTTCGTCGACCTCGTCGACGCCGTCGGCGGCATCGAGGTCTGCCCGACGCAGGCGGTGCAGGACAAGCTCGCGCACATCGACATCCCGAAGGGCTGCCAGGAGGTCGACGGCCCCACGGCGCTGGGCTACGCCCGCTCCCGCCACGCCTTCGAGAACGGCGACCTCGACCGGGCCCGCCACCAGCGCGAGGTGGTCTCGGCCATCGGCCACGAGGCGGTCTCGCCGTGGTCGATCATCAACCCGATCCGCTACTACCGGCTCAACATGGCCGGCGCGCGCGCCGTGCGCGTGAGCGAGGGCACCTCACCGTTCGCCATGGCGCAGTGGGCGCTGGCCATGACCCGCGTCGACGGCGACAGCGGCCTGACCTGCGGCGTCCCCGTCGCCGACTTCGCCGTCAACTGGGACGAGGAGCGCTCCGAGCAGATGTTCACCTACGTCCGCGAGGACAAGACCGGCGACATCCCCGCCGACCTCTGCACCCCCACCGGCTTCCCGAAGCAGTAGCTCGCCGGCGCCGCCGACCGGTACGCCAAGACTGGGCCTCAGCGCTGGTCGCTGATCCGCTTCGCCTTGCCCAGCGACCGCTCCAGGGAGCCGGGCGGCAGCACCTCGACCCGGGCGGTGACGCCGATCCGGTTCTTGACCCGCTCGGCCAGCGCGGCGCCGTACGCCGGGTCCGGCTCGCCGGCGGCCTCGACCCGGACGGTGAGCTCGTCGAGGTTGCCGGGGCGGGTGAGCACGCACAGGTAGTGCGGCGAGAGCCCCTCCACGGTCAGGATCAGCTCCTCGACCTGGCTCGGGAAGACGTTGACCCCGCGCACGATCATCAGGTCGTCGGTGCGGCCGGTCACCTTGGCCATCCGGCGGAACGGCGGGTGCGCCGTGCCCGGCAGCAGCCGGGTCAGGTCGCGGGTGCGGTAGCGCACGACCGGCATCGCCTGCTTGGTCAGGCTGGTGAACACCAGCTCGCCCTCCTCGCCGTCGGGCACCGGCTCGAGGGTGACCGGGTCGACGATCTCGGGCAGGAAGTGGTCCTCCCAGACGTGGAGGCCGTCCTGGGTCCTCCCCGACTCCTGGCTCACCCCGGGCCCCATCACCTCCGAGAGCCCGTAGATGTCGACGGCGCGGATCCCGGACCGCTCCTCCACGGCCCGTCGCATCTCGTCGGTCCACGGCTCGGCGCCGAAGATCCCGATCTCCAGCGACGTCGAGCGCGGGTCGACGCCCTGCGCCTCCATCTCGTCGAGCAGCGCCAGGAAGTACGACGGCGTCACCATGATCACCCGCGGACCGAAGTCGGTGATCAGCTGCACCTGGCGCTCGGTCATCCCGCCGCTGATCGGCACCACCGTGCAGCCGAGCCGCTCGGCGCCGTAGTGGGCGCCGAGCCCGCCGGTGAACAGCCCGTAGCCGTAAGCCACGTGGACGAGGTCGCCGGGCCGGCCGCCGGCGGCCCGGATCGAGCGCGCCATCACCTCGGCCCAGGTGTCGACGTCCGCCTCGGTGTAGCCGACCACGGTGGGCTTGCCCGTCGTCCCGCTCGAGGCGTGGATGCGCGACACCTGCTCGCGCGGCACCGCGAACATGCCGAAGGGGTAGTTGGCGCGCAGGTCGGCCTTGGTGGTGAACGGGAAGCGGGCCAGGTCGGCGAGGCTGGTCACGTCCTGCGGGTCGACGCCCGCCTCACGGAACGCCGCCGCGTAGTGGGGCACCCGGGTGGCCCGGGTCAGGCTCTCGCGCAGCCGTTCGAGCTGCAGCGCCTCCAGCGCCTCGCGGCTGATCTCCGGCACGAGTCCCGCTGCGGTCACGACGGCTCCTCCCAGAACGGTCCGCCGATCTCGCGCGACCGGCCCGTGAACTCCGCGACCACCGTCTCGCCCGCCGTCACGGTGACGTCGTAGAGCCCGTCGCGACCCTCGCGGCTGCGTTCGACGGCGGTCGCCACCAGGTCGTCGCCGTGGCGGGTGGGCGCCCGGAACCGGATCTCGGCGCCGGCGGCGACGGTCCGCCGGTTGTAGGAGTTGCAGGCGAACGCGAACGCGCTGTCGGCGAGGGTGAAGGTGAGCCCGCCGTGGCCGATCCCGTGGCCGTTGACCATGTCGTCGCGCACCCGCATCGCCAGCACCGCCCGCCCCGGGCCTACCTCGCGCAGCTCCATGCCCAGCGCCCGGCTGGCGCGGTCCTCGGCCCACATCGTGGCCGCGGAGCGGGCGGCGATGTCCTGCGGCGTCACGCTTCCGATCATGCCGCACCCTCGCGCAGGCATGACAGGCCGAAGAGCTGGGTACGCCGCTGCCATGCGACGACCTGGCGAGACCGACGAGCTCGACGTCTACCTGCAGAACCACTGGGCCGCTGCGGCCGGCGGTCTCGACCTGGCCCGCCGCGTCGCGGGCTCGCACCCCGGGACCGACGTCGAGGCGCCGTTGCGCGCCGTGGCCGTCGACGTCGAGGAGGACCGCGAGTCGCTGCGCCGGTTGATGGTGGGGCTGGGCCTCCGGCCGGAGACGCTGTTCCCCGCCGCCGTCCGCCTCGCCGAGCGGATCGGGCGGCTCAAGCCCAACGGCCACCTGGTCCGCCGCTCCCCCGTGTCCGACGTGATCGAGCTGGAGGCGCTGCGGGTCGCCGTCGCGGGCAAGCGCGCCGCCTGGGACGCCCTGCTGGCCGTGGCCCCGCGCGTGCCGGACCTCGTGGAGGACGACGTACGCCGCCTGCGTGACCGGGCCGACGAGCAGCTCGAGCAGCTGGCGACCGTCCACGGCCTGCTGGCCGCCCGCCGGCTGGTCGCCGGCGGCTAGGCGTCAGTCGCGCCCGACCGCCTTCTCGAGCTCGGCCTTGGTCATGCTCGAGCGCCCGGAGACGTTCTTGCGCCGCGCCTCCTCGTAGAGCTGGTCGCGGGTGCGCCCGCCGCTGCCGGAGTGGGCGCGCAGGCCACCGCGACGCCCCGAGGACAGGTCCCGGGTCGACGTACGGCTGGCTTCCTCGGCCTCCCCGGCCCGCGCCCGCCCCTTGTTGACCGTGCGCGCGGCGACCTCCTCGGCCTCGTCCTCGCTGCGTCCCTGGTCGCGCAGCGAGTCCTTGACGTGCTCGTACTGGCGCTCGCGCTTGGCGTTCCACGCATCCTGTGGCATCAGATGATCCCCTCTCGTCGACGGAGCGCGTCGACCGTTCAGGCCGCGTCGACCAGCTCGGCGCGCATCCGGGTGAACAACCCCGAGAGCAGCCGCGAGACCTGCATCTGGGTCACGCCGATCTCCCGGCCGATCTCCGCCTGGGTCCGTCCGTCGCGGAATCTCATGGCCAGGATCCGGCGCTCGCGCTCGGTGAGCCGGAGCAGCAGCGGCCGGAGCGTCTCGCGTGCCTCGACGCGGGCGAAAGCCGGGTCTCCGGCGCCGAGCCGCTCGGCCAGCGAGGCTCCCTCCTCGGGCGAGGCGTCCACGGACGCCGGGGTGAAGCACCCGTCCGCCCCCGCCGCCTCGCGTACCTGGTCCGCGGCGACCCCCAGCTCGGCCGCCACCTCGCCGAGGCTCGGCTCACGGCCGAGCCGCTGCCACAGCGTGCCGCGCACCTGCCGCACCCGCGGCTGCAGCTCCTGCACCGGCCGCGGCGGCCGGACGACCCAACCGTGGTCGCGGAAGTAGCGCCGCAGCTCACCCCGGATCGTCGGCACGGCGTAGCCGAGGAAGTCGGTGCCCTTGGCGGGGTCGTAGCCGCGCACCGCCTTGACCAGGCCCATGCAGGCCACCTGGTCCAGGTCGTCGGAGGCCACGCCACGGCCGTGGTAGCGGCGGGCAACGTCGTGGGCCACTGCGACGTTGGCGCGGATCAGGTCGTCCTCGATCTCGGCGCGGCCGTCGCCGGCGCAGGTGTCGAGGCGGTCGAGCAGCTCGCCGGTCGTGCGCCGTCGGCGCTCCCGCTGGGGACCCGACTCGTGGGCAGCCACCCCGAACACCTCCGTCGCGCGACGTCGCGGGGCCGGCGTCGTCGGCCCGTCGCCTCAAATCAAGCAGCCGGGCCGGACCCGGACCACACTCCAACGGGTGGAATGCCGACGCATGGCCCCCACACCACTCGGGCACGGGGGTGCCATGACCGACGCGATCGCCCCGACCACCCTCGCCCTCAACTGCACGCTGACCCCGTCACCGGAGAGCTCGAGCACCGAGCTGCTGGCCCGTCAGCTGCTCGCGGCCCTGGAGCAGAACGGCGCCGCTGCCGGCGAGGTGGAGCGGGTCGTCGACCACGACGTCCGCTTCGGGGTGGCCACCGACCAGGGCAACGGCGACGGGTGGCCCGCGCTGCGCCGGAAGGTGCTCGACGCCGACATCCTGGTGCTGGCGACCCCCGTCTGGATGGGCCAGCCCTCCTCGGTGGCCAAGATGGTGCTGGAGCGGCTCGACGCCGAGCTCTCCGAGACCGACGAGCTCGGCCGGATGACGACCTACGACAAGGTCGCCCTGGTCGCCGTCGTCGGGAACGAGGACGGCGCCCACCACGTCAGCGCCGAGCTCTACCAGGGGCTCAACGACACCGGCTTCTCCCTGGCCCCGAACGCCGTGACCTACTGGGTCGGGCAGGCCATGCAGGGCACCGACTACCAGGACCTCGACGAGACGCCGGAGGAGACGGCGGCCACCACCGCGATGGCCGCGCGCAACGCCGTCCACCTCTCCCGGCTGCTCCGGGCCGCGCCCTACCCGGCCGGCTGAGCCGCCATCAGTGGTCGTCGCAGCGGTCGGCCCCGGGGGCGCAGCAGCCCTCGCCGCGCCAGGTGTCGCGGGCCTCCTTGAGGGCGATCGCGGCGATCACGAGGCCGGCGGCGGGGTCGGCCCAGGACCAGCCGAGCGCGGCGTTGAGCAGCAGCCCGACCAGCAGCACGCCCGAGAGGTAGCTGCACAGCAGGGTCTGGGTGGAGTCGGCGACCACGGCGCTCGACCCCAGCGCCCGGCCGGTCCGCCGCTGGGCCCACGAGAGGAACGGCATGATCGCCAGCGAGGCCAGGGCGAGTGCGATGCCGACCGGTGAGGCGTCCGGCTCACCGCCGGTGACCAGGGTGCGGACCGACTCGATGCCGACGTACGTCGCCAGGGCGAGGAACGAGAAGGCCATCAGTCGCTGCGCCTGCCGCTCGCGCGACTCCGGCATCCGGTGACCGAACTGCCACAGCACGATCACGCCGCTGGAGACCTCGACGACCGAGTCGAGGCCGAAGCCGACCAGGGCGACCGAGCCGGCCACCAGTCCCGCGGCGACCGCGACGACCGCCTCCACGCCGTTGTAGGCGACCGAGGCGCCGGCCAGCAGCCGGGCGCGGCGACCGAGCCGCTCCCGCTCGTCGGGCGCCAGCACCGGGTGGTGGTGGTGCGTGTGCGTGCTCATGTCTCGGGGTCCCCTCGGAATCGTGCTCCGGAGGAGCGAAGCGGGGGAAGGGCGCGATTGCGTGGGGTGTTCATGCCGTGGCCGACCTCGTCGCCTCGACGCCGTGGACCGGGCACAGCGTCACCGCGTCCCCGGTGCGGGCGAGCAGCACCTCGGCCGCGGTCAGCAGGGCGCGGGTCTCGGCGGGGTGTGCCAGGGAGTACCACGAGGCGCGACCCTCGGTGCGGACCTCGACGATCCCGCAGTCGAGCAGGCACGCGAGGTGCTTGCTGACCGTCGACTGCGCGAGCCCGAGGTGGCCGGTCAGGTCGACGACCCGGTGCTCGCCGAGCAGCAGGTGCTGCACGATCGCCACCCGCGAGCCCTCCCCGAAGCCGTGGAAGAGGCACGCGGCGGCCGTCAGCGCCGCCACCTCGGGGGCGATGCCATCGCTGTTGGTCTGTGTCATCGCCATCTGGCGATGATGGCAGGACGCCCCGGCCACCTGCAACTCCGCGATCAGCCCGGCAGCAGGACCGTGACCAGCATCGCCTCGTCGTGGTCGCACGGGATCGGCAGCGCCGTTCCCACCGAGTGGTGGACGCCGCCGGAGCACAGCCGCAGCTCGCCCCCCGCCACGGCGACGAGCTGGGCGACCATCGCCAGCCCGAGCCCGGAGCCGGGACGGGACCGGGCCTCCGGCGACCGGGCGAACCGCTCGGTCGCGGCCGCCAGGAGCTCCGGTGACATGCCCTCACCCGCGTCGCCCACGCGCAGCCGCACGCAGTCACCGACCGCGTCGAGGCGGACGACCACGGGACCGCGCCCGTGCAGGACGGCGTTGTCGACCAGGTTGGTGACGATCCGCTCCAGCGAAGTGCGTGACAGCCCGCTGACCGTCGTCGTGCCCGGCACGGTCGGGACCGAGAGCTCGACCGCTCCCGCCTGCTCGGGGCGGGCCACCCGCCGCAGGACGATCACGCCGCTGACCACCGCGGCGGCGTCCACGGGCTCGTCCGCGTCGGGCCCGGCGCGGTGCACCGAGCCGAGGTCGAGCAGCTGGTCGGCGAGCCGGGAGAGCCGGTCGACGTCGACGAGCAGCTCCTCGAGCACTGCTTCGTGCTCGCCGACCGAGCGCGACCGCCGCGCCGCCAGCTCGATCCTGCTGCGCAGGAGGGTGAGCGGGGTGCGGAGCTCGTGGCTCGCGTCGTCGACGAACCGACGTTCGTGGGCCACGGCCTCCTCCAGGGCCGCGAGCATCGCGTTGAGGGTGTCGCCGAGCCGGGTGACCTCGTCGTCCCGGTCGTCGGGTACGTCGAGCCGCAGCCCGCTCGCACCCGCGGCGATCTCGGCCGCGCGGACTCGGTAGCGCTCGACCGGCCGCAGGGCGGACCGCGCGAGCACGTAGCCGACGGCCGCCGCGACCACCAGGGCCGAGCCGAGGCCGATCGCGAGCTGGGCGAGCAGCTCACGCAGTGCCTCGTCCCGCCGTGCGCGCGAGACGGCGACGACCAGCACCCGATCGCCGGCGCCGCCCGACTCCGCCAGCGGCTCCACGAGCACCCGGACGGCGTCCGGCGAGGCCGGGAGGAAGCTGCCGAGGTCCGCTGTGTGCTCCTCGGAGGACGCGACCTTCGCCAGCCGGTCCGCCGGGAGCTCGGGGCGCAGCGCCGTGGGTCCGCCCGCCGACACGACCTCGCCGTCACGGTCCACCACCTGCCACCCCGCGCCGGTCACCCCCGACGCGCGGGAGGCGTCGAGCCGGCCGTCGGGGCCGACCAGGCTCGTGAGCGCCGCGGCCGTGCCCACCAGCTCGGACCGGATGTCGTCGTCGAGGGCGACCTGCACGCGCCAGGAGACGAACCCGCCCGCCGCGCCGAGGAGCAGCAGCATCGCGACCACGAACCCGGCGACCAACCGCACCCGCAGCGGCATCAGGCCCGCCCCGGCCCGCCGTCGAGGCGGTAGCCGACCCCGCGCACGGTCGTGATCGTGTCGGTGCCGAACGGTCGGTCGATCTTGGCGCGGATCGCCGCGAGGTAGACGTCGATGACGTTGCTGCGCAGGTCGGTCTCGCCGTCCCACACCTCGTCGAGGATGGAGAACCGGGAGACCACCTTCCCGGCGCGGGTGGCGAGCAGGTGCAGGATGTCGAACTCGCGAGCGCTCAGCTCGATCGGCACGCCGTCCCGGGAGACCCGCCGGGCGCTCGGGTCGACGACCAGACCGGCGACGGAGACGACCACCTCGTCCTCGATGGTGGCCCGCCGGCGCAGGGCGCGCAGCCGGGCAAGGAGCTCGTCGAGGTCGAAGGGCTTGGAGAGGTAGTCGTCGGCACCGGCGTCCAGGCCCGTCACCCGGTCGGGCACCCCGCCGCGCGCCGTCAGCACCAGCACCGGGGTGACCACCCCGGCCTCGCGCAGGCGTCGGCACACGGTGAGCCCGTCCTGACCGGGCAGCATCCAGTCCAGCAGCAGGACGTCGTAGGGCATCCCGCCCGGCAGTGCGCGACCGAAGGCGGCGACGCCGTCCGCGACCACCTCGACCTCCCACCCGGCCTCGGTGAGGGACGCCTCCAGCAGCGCGGCCAGCCGGGCGTCGTCCTCCGCCACCAGGATCCGCATGCCCCCAGCCTGCCCGACCCCCGGTGGTTTCACCTCGGCTTCATGCGGGCGCCCTAGCGTCGCCTCCATGCCCACATCCCTCGCCGTCGAGGCGGTCGACGTCGCCAAGGCCTTCGGCTCCGTCACCGCGCTCGACCACGTCTCGCTCGAGGTCGCCACCGGGGAGGTGTACGGCGTGCTCGGCCCCAACGGCGCCGGCAAGACCACCCTGCTGCGCATGCTCTTCGGCCTGATCCGCCCCGACTCCGGTTCGATCCGCGTCTTCGGGCGCACCTGGGAGGAGTCCGGTGTCGGCGTCCTCGACGGCATCGCCGGCTTCGTCGAGAGCCCGAAGTTCTACCCCTACCTGACCGGTCGGCAGAACCTCGCGGCCCTCGGCGTCCTCGACGGCGGGGTCGACCGGCAGCGGGTCGCGGAGGTCCTCGACGTCGTCGACCTCACCGACCGCGCCGACCGCAAGGTCGGCGGCTGGTCCTACGGCATGCGGCAGCGTCTCGGCGTGGCGGCCAGCCTGCTGCGCGACCCGCGGCTGCTGGTGCTCGACGAGCCGGCCAACGGACTGGACCCCGCCGGCATCCGCGACATGCGGGCGCTGGTCAAGGACCTCGCCCGGACCGGGCTCACGGTGCTGCTCAGCTCCCACCACATGGAGGAGGTCGAGGAGATCTGTGACAACGTCACGATCCTCGACCGCGGGCAGGTCGCCTTCCACGGCACCCTCGAGCGGCTGCGCTCGCTGGCCCCCGACCCCGGCCACCACCTCCACACCACGGACGACGCCCGCGCGGCCGACCTCGCGACGGGCCACCCCCGGCTGAGCGTGGTGGCCGAGCCCGACGGCTCCGGGCTGCTGGTCACCGGACCCCGCGAGTCGGTGTCGGCGTACGTCGTGGTGCTGGTGCGCGCCGGGCTCGACCTGCTCGCGCTGACCCCCACCCGCACCCCGCTCGAACAGCTGTTCTTCATGCTCACCGACTCCCGCGAGGAGGTGGTCGCGTGACCACCGTCGCCACCCCGACCGAGCACCGCGCGGTGGCCGACCACCGGACCCGGCGCCGCACCGGGCTCGGTGGGGCGCTGCGGTTCGAGCTGCGCAAGCTGCGCGCGCAGTACCGCACCCGCGCGATCCTGCTCGGCGCGGTGCTGCTGCCGATCCCCGTCGTGCTGGTGGTGCACGCCCAGACCCGGCCGCCCAAGGACACGCTGTTCGGCCGCTACGCGCCCGACAACGGCTTCGCCCTCGCCCTGCTGGTGCTCGGCTTCGCCGCGCAGTGGCTGATGCCGCTGCTCACCGCCATGGTCGCCGGCGAGGTGTTCGCGGGCGAGGACCAGCACGGCACCTGGAAGACCGTGCTCACCCGCTCGACCAGCCGGACGACGCTGTTCTGGGCCAAGACCCTGGTGGCGTCGGCGTTCGCGGTGGTCGAGGTGGCGCTGCTCACCGCGTCGACGATCGGCACCAGCCTGCTGGTGGTGGGGCAGCAGCCGCTGGTCGGGCTGTCGGGGCAGACCGTCGCCCCGGCGCACGCGCTGACGCTGGTGGTGGCCGCCTGGGCCTCGACGTTGCCGCCCGTGCTCGGGTTCACCGCCCTGGCCCTCGCGCTGTCGGTGTGGTTCCGCAGCACCGCGGTCGGCATCGCCGCGCCCGTCGTGATCGCGATGGTCATGCAGCTGCTCGGGTCGGTCGGCGGCCTCGACGCCGTCCGCCCCTACCTGTTGAGCACCCCCTTCGAGGCCTGGCACGGACTGCTCGCCTCGCCACCCTTCACCGACACCCTCGTGCAGGGGCTCCTCGTGAGCGCTGCCTGGTGCGTCCTGACCCTGGGCGGCGCGTGGTACTCCCTGCGCCGCCGCGACATCACCGGAGGCTGACATGGCCCGCTCCACCACTTCCCCGTCCACCGAGCCCCGCAAGCACGGCGGCCGGGCGGTGCTCGCCACCGTCGCCGCGCTGCTGCTGGTCGGTGGCATCGGCACCGCGGTCGCCGCCACGCACGACGACAGCACCGTCACCCGCGCCCGGCTCGAGCGGGCCCTGCCCGTGGTGTTCTCCCACCTCTACACCGACCAGGCCCGGCTGCTCGGGCACGACCAGGTCACACCGGCCTCGCTGCACGCGAAGGCGATGTGCGACAAGCACGGGCCCACCGTCGCCGACGTCGGACCGGGCGGCGACTGGGTGTGCCTGATGAGCTGGCACGACCCGGACGTACCGATGCCGACCGAGGGCTACGGCAAGTTCGAGCTCAACGTGCACAGCAACGACTGCTTCACCGCGGGCGGGCCGAGCAAGCTCACCGGCTTCCTCACCATGACCGACGCGCAGGGGCGCGAGGTCGACAACCCGGTCTTCGAGTTCGACGGCTGCTTCGACCCCCAGGGTGACACCTCGGCCACCGGGGTGGAGTTCCCGTCGGTGTACGCCGTCACGAGCACGGTCGCCGGGACCGACTCAGCCGGGCGGCTCGACGTGCAGAGCACCTGCGGGACCGGCAGCGAAGGGTGCGCCGGCACCGCGGTCGCGACCGCCGGCGGCACGCCGCTGGGCTCGGTCGACGTCGACGCGGCCGAGGAGGCGACGGCCGAGCTGGTCTTCCCGCGGCCACTGCCGCCGGGGGCCAAGGAGGTCACGATCACGCTCACCACCACCCGCGGGGTCGCGCCCTCGGACGAGGTGACGCTGCCGGTCCAGTAGCGCCTAGCGCAGCGCCGGGTCGACGACCGTCATCCCGGCAGGCGTGGCGGTGTCGAGCCGCGGGAGCAGCTCGGCCGCGGCCTCGAGCCCGACGGTGCGCTCGACGAGGCGTTGCGGGCGGAGCGTCCCGTCCTCCACGAGGGCCATCATCGCGGGATAGTCGGCGGCCGCCATGCCGTGGCTGCCGAGCAGGTCCAGCTCCCAGCCGATGACGCGCTCCATCGGCACCCGCGGCCGGCCGGTGACGGCGGGCAGCAATCCGACCTGGACGTGGCGGCCCCGGCGGCGCAACGCCAGCACGGAGTCGGCGCAGGCACGCTCGCTGCCGACCGCGTCGACGGCGACGTGGGCACCGCCGGTGAGGGCGTGCACGGTGGCGGGGACGCCGACCTCGTCGGCCCGCAGCACGTGTTCGGCGCCGAGGTCGCGCGCGAGCGCGAGCGCCCCGTCGTGGCGGTCGACGGCCACCACGCGCGCACCCACGGCGCGCGCGATCATCACCGCGCTCAGCCCGACGCCGCCGGCCCCCACGACCACCACCCACTCCCCCGACGCAACCCGGGCGCGCCCCACCAGGGCCCGGTAGGCCGTTGCGAAGCGGCACCCCAGGCTGGCGGCGGTCATGAAGTCGACGCCGTCGGGCAGTCGCACCAGGTTGGTGTCGGCCGCGTGCAGCACGACCTGCTCGGCGAAGGAGCCCCAGTGGCTGAAGCCCGGTTGCTGCTGGTCGGGACAGACCTGCGCCTGGCCGGAGCGGCACCACGCACAGCGGCCGCAGCCGCAGACGAACGGCACCGTGACGCGATCGCCCGTCCGCCACCGCGTCACCCCGTCGCCGACCTCGGCGACCACACCGGCCAGCTCGTGGCCCGGGACGTGCGGGAAGGTGATGTCGTCGTGGCCGGCCCAGCCGTGCCAGTCGGAGCGGCAGACGCCGGTCGCGCGTACGTCGACCACGACCCCGCCTGCGGGCGCGCCCGGTCGTGGCACCTCGCGCACCTCGGGCCGCGCCCGGACGGCGTCGACGACGACGGCGCGCACCGGACGGCTCAGAGCTCGGACTGGATGCCGGCGAGCAGCTGGCGCGCCATCACGATCCGCTGCACCTGGTTGGTGCCCTCGTAGATCTGGGTGATCTTGGCGTCGCGCATCATCCGCTCGACGGGGTAGTCGCGGGTGTAGCCGTAGCCGCCGAGCACCTGCACGGCGTTCGTGGTGACCTCCATGGCCACGTCGGAGGCGAAGCACTTGGCGGCGGCGCCGAAGAAGGTCAGGTCGTCGTCGCCGCGCTCGGAACGACCGGCGGCGGAGTAGGTGAGCTGGCGGGCCGCCTCGACCTTCATGCCCATGTCGGCGAGCAGGAACTGCAGGCCCTGGAACTCCGCGATCGGCTGGCCGAACTGCTGGCGGTCCTTGGCGTAGGACAGCGCGAAGTCGAGCGCGCCCTGGGCGACCCCGACGGCCTGGGCGGCGATGGTGATCCGGGTGTGGTCGAGGGTGCGCATCGCGATGGAGAAGCCCTCGCCGACCTCGCCGATGACGCGGTCGGCGGGGATCCGGACGTCGTCGAGGTAGACCTCGCGGGTCGGGCTGCCCTTGATGCCGAGCTTCTTCTCGGGGGCGCCGAAGGAGACGCCGGCGTCGGACTTCTCCACGACGAACGCCGTGATCCCGCCGCGAGTCCCCTTCTCGGGGTCGGTCACCGCCAGCACGGTGTAGAACTCCGACTCCTCGGCGTTGGTGATCCAGCGCTTGACGCCGTTGAGCACCCACTCCTCGCCGTCGCGCTCCGCGCGCGTCTTCATGGCGCCGGCGTCGGAGCCCGCGTCGGGCTCGGAGAGGGCGTAGGAGAAGCCGCCCTCGCCGGCGGCCAGCTTGCCGAGGTAGTGCTTCTTGAGCTCCTCGGAACCTGCGATCTGCACCGGCAGCGAGCCGAGCTTGTTGACCGCCGGGATCAGGCTCGAGCTCACGCAGGCCCGGGCGACCTCCTCGATGACCAGGCAGGTCGCGAGCGCGTCGGCACCGGCGCCGCCGTACTCCTCGGGCACGTGCGGTGCGTGGAAGTCGGCCGCGCGCAGGGCATCGGCGGCCTCGCGCGGGTAGCGGGCCTGCTCGTCGACCTCCGCGGCGTACGGCGCCACCTTGGCGTCGCACACGGCCCGGACGGCCTCGCGGATCGCCCGGTGCTCCTCGGACAGCGCGAACAGGGGGAACTCGTCCATGCCGCGGATTCTAGGCGCGGCGGGACCGGTCCCCGAGGCGGGGTTACCGGCCGGTCACCCCACCGCGTCGAGCAGTGCCTTGGTGAAGGCGGGGAGGTCGTCGGGGTTGCGGCTGGTGATCAGGTTGCCGTCGACGACGACCTCCTCGTCGACCCACTCGCCGCCGGCGTTGCGGATGTCAGTCTGCAGGCTGGGCCACGACGTGAGCCGCTTCCCCTTCAGGGTGTCGGCCTCGACGAGCGTCCACGGGGCGTGGCAGATCGCCGCGACCGGCTTGCCGGAGGCGGCGAAGTCGCGGATGAAGGCGACGGCCTTCTCGTCGAGCCGCAGCGCGTCCGGGTTGGCGACGCCGCCGGGCAGCACCAGCGCGTCGTAGTCGTCGACCGAGACGTCGCCGACGGCGTGGTCGACGGGGCGGGTCTCGGCCTTGTCGAGGTGGTCGAAGGTCTGCACGTCGCCGGTCTCGGTGCTCAGCAGGTGGGCGGTGTGGCCGGCGTCGGTGACCGAGTCCCAGGGGTCGGTCAGCTCGACCCGCTCGATGCCCTCGGTCGCGGTCAGGAACGCAATCGTCTTCGCCATGCCCTCCACCGTAGGAACCGGCTCCAAGGCCCGGCACCACCCGTGCGGGTGGCTCCTAGAGTGGGTGCCATGGGTGTTCCCCCCGCTGCCTGGCAGGACCCGGTGGCGATCGACGCCATGCTCGACGACGCGTCGACGTGGGCCGTCGTCGGGTTGTCCGGCGACCCGTCGCGGACGGCGTACTCCATCGCCCGCCTGCTGCAGCAACGCGGCAAGCGGATCGTGCCGGTCCACCCGTCGGCGCCGGAGGTGCTCGGCGAGCAGGGCTACGCGACGCTCGCCGACATCCCCTTCCCGGTCGACGTGGTCGACGTGTTCCGGCGCTCGGAGGCGGCGGGCGAGTTCGCCGACCAGGCGGTGGCGATCGGCGCGGGCGGCGTGTGGTTCCAGCTCGGCGTCGTCGACCACGACGCCTTCGCGCGGACCCGCGCGGCCGGCGTCCCGATGGTCATGGACACCTGCCCCGCGATCGAGTGGCGCCGACGGTGAGCGACCTGCGGGTCCCCTCGGGTCCCGGGTTGCCGAACGGCCTGGTCGTCCCCGCAGACGAGCTGGTCGAGCGCTTCAGCCGCTCCTCCGGCCCCGGCGGGCAGTCGGTCAACACCACCGACAGCCGGGTGGAGCTGGTCTTCGAGGGGCGGACGTCGGCGGTGCTGACGCCGGCCGAGCGGGAGCGCGTCGGCACGATCCGGGTGGTCGCCGCCGAGCACCGCTCGCAGCACCGGAACCGGTCGGCCGCCCGCGGGCGGCTGGCCGCCGCGATCCGCACCGCGCTCGCACCGCCCCCTCCCCCGCGCGTCCCCACCAAGCCCTCGAAGTCCTCCCGCCGGCGGCGGATGGAGGCCAAGCGCCACCGCGGCCAGACCAAGGCCCTGCGCGGCCGGGTGCGCGACTAGCGCGAGTCGTGCCTCGTTCGGGCCGAGTCGTGTCTTGTTCCACTCGGCCGCGCGATCGGGCGAGCGGCGTGATCAGCTGCCGAGGAACGGGTAGTCCGTGTAGCCCTCGGCGCCACCGCCGTAGAAGGTCTCGGGGTCCGGCTCGTTGAGCTCGGCGCCGGTCTGCCACCGAGCGGGCAGGTCCGGGTTGGCCAGGAAGAGCCGACCGACGGCGACCGCGTCGGCGAGGTCCTTGTCGAGGATCTCCTGGGCCGACTCGCGGGTGGTGATCTCGCCGAAGCCGTCGTTGGCGATCACCACCCCGCCGAAGGAGTGGCGGAGCTCCTGGATCAGGTCCTGCTTCGGGTCGGCGAGGATGCTCAGGTAGGCCAGCCCGAGCGGCGCGAGGCCCTCGACCAGGAGCCGGTAGGACGCGGCGACGTCGGCCGGGTCCGCCTCGGTGGCGCCCTGGATGTTGTGGGCGGGCGAGATGCGGATGCCGACACGATCCGCGCCGATCGCGTCGGCGACGGCACGGGTGACCTCGAGGGCCAGACGCACCCGGTTCTCGGGCGAGCCGCCGTACTCGTCGGTGCGGTGGTTGGAGCCGGGCGCCAGGAACTGGTGGATGAGGTAGCCGTTGGCGCCGTGCACCTCGACGCCGTCGAGGCCGGCCTCGACCGCGTTGCGGGCGGCCTGCACGTAGCCCTCGACGATCGAGGGGATCTCCGCGACGGTGATCTCGCGGGGAGTCGGGAACGGCTTCATCCCGTCGGCGGTGAACATCCCGTCGGGAGCCGCCACCGGGCTCGGCGCGATGATCTCCTCGCCGCCGGTGTTGTCGGTGTGGGAGATGCGACCGACGTGCATCAGCTGCGCGACGATCCGGCCGCCGTTGGCGTGGACGCCGTCGGCCACCCGGCGCCACCCGGCGAGCTGCTCCTCGGAGTGGAAGCCGGGGGTGTTCAGGTAGCCCTGGCCCTCAGCGGTGGGCTGACTGCCCTCGGTGATGATCAGGCCGGCCGAGGCGCGCTGGGAGTAGTACTCCACCGCAAGGTCGCCGGGCGCGGTGCCCTCAGCACGGTTACGGGTCAGCGGCGCCATCACGAGCCGGTTCGGCAGCGTCCACGCGCCGACGTCAAGGGAGTCGAAGAGATCAGCCATGGCTCGTACAGCGCTCCCGCCCCGGGGTCTGTTCCGGGCCACACCGGTGACAAGTCTCACGGCTCGGCGCGGGGGACCTTGACCGTCCGCCCAGCACAACGGCGACCACCGCGAAGAACGTCGACCCCTCCGCGAGATCCCGCGCCGTACGCCGCGAAACCGCGCGCGCTTCGGGCACACTCGGTGCGTGAGCACCGCCGTCCAGGTCGTCTCCGGACCGCTCGACGACGAGCGGCGGGGCGCGCTGGTCTTCGACGGCCAGCTGCTGGTCTTCACGCAGGTGCCCGCCCTGGTCGAGCTGGTGGCGCTGGGCCGCGAGCTGGTCCCGGACCCACCGCAGGAGAGCGAGATCGACGGGCTCAAGGAGCGGTTCCGCAAGGACCCGCGGGTCCTCGACCTCGTCCGCCTCGCCCTGGAGCAGGTCGGCGCCGAGCCCGCGCGCACCTACTGGGACCCGCCCCGGCTGCGGATCGTCCCGCCGACCACGGAGCGCCAGGTCGGGACGATCGGGTTCCACCGGGACACCTGGGGCTCCAACCTGACGGCCCAGACCAACTGGTGGCTGCCGCTGCGCCCGCTCACCGAGGAGCGCACGATCGCGTTCTACCCGGAGTACTGGTCGACGCCGCTCGCCAACTCGAGCGCCGCGTGGGACCTCGACGCGATCCGGGAACGCCGACGGGCCGGCCTCCCGCTCGGGGACCTGCCGCTGGTCCCGACCCCGACCTCGCCACCCCGGACCGGCTCCGAGCTCCGGGTCGTGCCGGGGCCCGGCGACCTGCTCTGCTTCTCCGGCGCCCACCTGCACGCCAGCGTGCCGAACACCTCGTCCGGGACCCGGGTCAGCGTGGAGCTGCGCACGGTGAACGCCGACGACCTCGCCCACGGGCGTGGCGCACCCGACCTCGACGGGGCCGCTCCCGGGAGGCAGTACGGCTGGTTCCGGTCGGTCGTCGACGGCACCACGCTGGGTCCCCCCTGACCCGAGCGGCGGCCCGGCGTCAGGAGCGGGCCCGGAGGAGGCGGGTGGGGAGGCCGGCGACGACCTCGAGCGGGCCGCGGCGGCGCAGCAGCACGAAGAGGGCGCCGATCCCGCCCAGGACCAGCACCTGGATCAACATCGCGTCGGGCTCGTCGGGGAGCTTGAGGCCGCGGGCGCGCAGGTAGACGTGGAGGGTGTACAGCGAGAGCGTCATCGTGCCGGCGCCGAAGACGACCGCGACCACCCGGACGCCGAGCCGCGGCAGCAGCCCGACGACGAGCAGGCACAGTCCGATCACGGCGAGCGCACTGCCGACGGTCTGGGCGAGGTCGAACGGCGTCCCGGAGTGGGGCGTCGAGACCAGCAACCACGACAGCCGGCTGCCGGTCGGCGTGGTGCCGTAGCCGCTGGTGCGCAGCTCGTCGAGGGTCCGCTCGCTGAACCGGCCCTCGGTCAACGCCTCCGACAGCAGGGTCGCCGTGGCGGCCAGCACGAGGCCGCCGGCGAGCAGCGCGCCCTGGACGGTACGGCGCGCGAGGTCGGTGCGTCCCACGGCCATCCCCGCGAGCAGGTAGGTCAGCCAGGTGAGCACCGGGTAGTAGCCGGTGAACAGCAGCTCGGAGAACAGCCGCCCGGGATCACCCAGCGAGTCGAAGGTCGGGTTGGCGAAGCCACGCTCGGGCAGGTCGGGCCGCAGCCAGTGCGACACCAGGGGCGAGACCACCAGCCACCCGGCGGCCAGCGCCGCCAGGGTGCGCGCGCGCAGCGCGAGGAACGGCAGCCCCAGCAGGAACAGCACGCCGTAGTAGGTGAGGATCACCGCCAGTCCGCTGTCGAGCTCGCCGACCAGCAGGCCGAGCACGGCGATCACCACCGCCCGGCCGGCCAGCCCGCCGGCGGCCAGCCGCAGCGGCCGGCCGCGCAACGGCGTACGCCCGCCGGAGGAGAGCGCGAGCGTGACGCCGGCCAGCACGGCGAACAGGGCCGCCGCCCGGCCGCCGGCGACCAGGTGCGACAACGACTCCTCCCCCGACGGGGTGCGGGAGGCGAGGATGTGGGTCGCCACCATGCCCAGCAGCGCCAGGCAGCGCGCGACGTCCAGCCCCACGAGACGCGGGCGGCCGACCATCGCCGGGCTCAGAAGCCGACGCGCGGGGAGCCGCCGGCGGCCCGGCGCACGCTCTCCCCCTTGGCGCTCGCCGACTCCTGCAGCGACGCCTGGAAGTCCACCATGCGCTGGCGCAGCGCCTCGTCGGACGCCGCCAGGATGCGTACGGCGAGCAGGCCGGCGTTGCGGGCGTTGCCGACGGCCACCGTGGCGACCGGGACACCGGCGGGCATCTGCACGATCGAGAGCAGCGAGTCGAGGCCGTCGAGGTGCTGCAGTGGGACGGGGACGCCGATGACCGGCAGCGGCGTGACGGCGGCGAGCATGCCCGGCAGGTGGGCCGCGCCCCCGGCCCCGGCGATCAGCACCTGCAGCCCGCGGCCGGCCGCGCCGGCGCCGTAGTCGAGCATCTCCCGGGGCATCCGGTGCGCCGAGACGACGTCCGCCTCGTGGGCCACGTCGAACTCCGCCAGCGCCTCGGCCGCGGCCTGCATCACCGGCCAGTCGGAGTCTGATCCCATCACGATCCCCACGCGGGGTGCCTCAGCCATGTCTCACTCGCTCTCGTCGCCCAGGTCGCCCCGGAACCACGCCGCTGCGTGGCGCGCCCGCTCGAGGCAGTCGTCCAGGTCGTCACCGTAGGCGTTGACGTGGCCGACCTTGCGGCCCGGCCGCAGCTCCTTGCCGTAGAGGTGCACCCGCAGCCGCGGGTCGCGGGCCAGCGCGTGCGGATAGCCCTGATAGAGGGGAGCAGAGACGACCCCTTGGCTGTCAGGCCCGCCCAGGATGTTGACCATCACCGTCCAGCGCTCGCGCGGGTGGGGCGCGCCGAGCGGCAGGTCGAGCACCGCGCGCAGGTGGTTCTCGAACTGGCTCGTGACCGCGCCGTCCTGGCTCCAGTGCCCGGTGTTGTGGGGGCGCATCGCGAGCTCGTTGACCAGCACCCGCCCGTCGACGGTCTCGAAGAGCTCCACGGCGAGGATCCCGGTGACGTCGAGCTCTCGGGCGAGCGTGAGCGCGATCCGCTGCGCCTCACCGGCGAGCGCGTCGGACAGGTCCGGCGCGGGCGCGACCACCTCGTGGCAGATGCCGTCGAGCTGGGTCGAGGCCACGACGGGGTACGCCGCCGCCTGGCCGCTCGGGGAACGCGCGACCAGCGCCGACAGCTCGCGCCGGAAGGCGACCCGCTCCTCGGCGAGCAGGGCCACGCCCGACGCCTCGGCCGCGGCGAAGGGCTCGTCGCAGTCGGCGGCCGAGCCGACGAACCAGACCCCCTTGCCGTCGTACCCGCCGCGCGTGGTCTTGAGCACGCACGGGAAGCCGAACGCCTCGACGTCCGCGGGCGTGCGGACGACCGCGTTCCGCGGGCACGGGATGCCGAGGGCGCCGAGCCGTTCGCGCATCACCGCCTTGTCCTGGGCGTGGACGAGCGCCCCCGGGCCGGGGCGGCAGGCGACCCCGTCGGCCTCGAGGGCGTGGAGGTGCTCGGTCGGCACGTGCTCGTGGTCGAAGGTGACGACCGCGCAGCCCGACGTCACGGCACGCAGGTCCGCGAGGTCACGGTGGTCGCCGACCCGCTGGTCCGGGATCACCTGGGCCGCGGAGACGCCGGGAGCCTCGGCGAGCAGCCGCAGCGGGAGCCCCATCGCCGCGGCGGGCTCGGCCATCATCCGGGCCAGCTGGCCCCCGCCGATGACGGCGACCGTCGGTGCAGGCTCGGACACGGAGCCGAGGGTAGCGGGCCGGCCCGGACCCATCCGGGTCAGGCGGTCTCGAAGCGCAGCCCGCGACCGCGCACGGTGCTGATCAAGGCGGGCGCCTGCGGGTCGTCGCCCAGCTTGCGGCGCAACCAGCCGAGGTGGACGTCAATGGTCTTGGACGACGTCCAGAACGTCGTCTCCCAGACGTCGTGCATCAGGTCCTCGCGGCTGACGACCTCGCCCGGGCGGGCCATCAGCGCGTGCAAGAGCTGGAACTCCTTGCGTGCCAACCGGATCTCGAGGTCGCCCCGCCAGACCCGGCGCGTGGCGGGGTCGAGGCGGACGTCCTGGACGATGAGCACTCGCCACACGGTAGGTAGGTGAGCGACGCCCGGTGGTCCGAACACCCGGAATCCGACCGAATTGGTCAGTGCCGGCGTACGGTCAATGGCTCGACCAGGCCGAAGCCGCGGACCGGTCGGGCCGGCAGCCGGCGGGTCTCGAACTGGTCGACCGGCAGCAGGTCGGCCGTCGCCTGGTCGATGATCACGCGGTTGCGCCGGGCCACCGCGGTGAGCCGCGAGGCCAGGTTGACCGGCGGGCCGAAGACGTCGCCGAGCCGCATCACCACGTCGCCGGAGGCCAGCCCGACCCGGACCTCGGGCATCCGCGGGTCGCGGCCGACGACCCGGATGATCCCCTCGGCGATGTCGAAGGCCGCGACCGGGTCGGGGCTGACGAAGAGCACCGAGTCGCCCAGGCTCTTGATGACCCGGCCGCGCCGGCCGGCGACGACGTCCGCGCAGCGGGACTCGAAGATCTCCACGACGTCGCCGATCCGGTCGCGGCTCACCTCGTTGGAGAGCGCCGTGAAGCCGACGATGTCGGCGAAGCCCACGCTGACCTGGGTGGTGTGGATGTCCTCGGCGTCGGCGCCCAGCGCCTCGATCCGGGCCAGCGCCGCGGCGAGGTGGCGGCGCCACGCGTAGATCACCAACCGCTCGAACGCCGGGTTGAGCTCGTCGAGCAGTCGCAGCGCCTGCTCGGTGCGCGACCCGGTCGCGGCCTCCGAGCGCTCCAGCTCCTCGACCCGGTGGGCGAGCGTGGCGACCTCCCAGTCGGCCAGCCGGGCCATCGACTGGCCCAGCGCGCGGGTCATCATCACGCTGACGTCGACGTCGATCACCTCGCTCTCGACCATCCCGTGGACGGTGCTGACCGCCGCGACGTCGGCGGAGGTGAACGCGACCGCGGTGCCGTGCTCGGGGAAGCCCAACGCCCACCACAGCCGCTGCAGCGTCTCGACCGGGACGCCGGTGCGCTCGGCGATCTCCGGCGCGGTCAGGCTGGGGTCCTCGCCCAGGACGGCGCGCTCGAGGGCGTGGGTGGGACGGACGACGGCCGGGTCCGCCGTCGCGGGGTCGACCTCGTCAGCTGCCATCGTCACCGCGGTGGCCGGAGAGCCGGTGCAGCTCATCGGCGACCTTGAGCTGGACCTCCTCGACGCGCGGGATGTCGTGGAGCTCGACCCGACCCTGCTCGCTGGCGTCGGAGACCACGAGCGTGCCGCAGCCGAACAGCCGGTCGACCACGCCGATCTCGAAGTCGACGCCGCTGATCCGGTTGAGCGGGATGGTGCGTCCCTCCTTGGCGACCAGACCGGATCGCTTGATCATCCGACGGTTGGTGAAGGTGTACGTCGTCGTCGCCCACCGCACCGCCGGGCGGACCACCCACCAGAAGACCGCGACAGCGACCAGCACCCACACCACGATGTGGAGGATCCGGCCGCCGGTGCCGGTCCCGAAGGACTGGAGGGTCACCCCCACCGCGAGGCCGAGCACCAGCAGGAACAGCGGGACGAGCAACGCCTTGGGGTGCTCGCGGGTGTGGACGACGACGTGCTCGTCGTCGTTGAGCAACCGGGTCGGGAACGCCACCCGCCGATCATGTCACTGATCCGGGAGGCCGGGGCGCACGTGCACCACGTCCCCGGCCGCCACCGGCGTCCCGGCCACGAGGAGCCGCCCGCCGGTGTCGACGTCGCCCGCCACTCCCGTCAGCGTGCCGCCGCCGGGCAGCTCCACCCGCACCTGCTGACCGATCGTCACGCACGCCTCGACGTACGCCGACCGCACCTGCGCCCCGCCGCCGGCCGACCAGGCGGCGTACGTCCCGTGGAGCGCGGTGAGCAGCGAGTCGAGGAGCGCGGTCCGGTCGGGGGCGGTGCCGGTGGCGAGCAGCACCGAGGTGGCCGTGGGGACGGGGAGCTCCTCGCGCGACTGGGACACGTTGAGCCCGATGCCGAGCACGGCGGCCGGGCCGGTCGGGGTGTCGACCCGCTCGACCAGGATCCCGGCCACCTTGGCGCCGTCGACGACCACGTCGTTGGGCCACTTCAACCCGGTGGCCACCCCGTGCTCACGGAGCGCGCCGACGACCGCGAGCCCGGCCAGCAGGGGCAGCCACGGCCACTCCGCCCCGGGTGCGGCGGGCCGCAGCAGCACGGAGAAGGTGAGCGCCGCCCGGTCGGGCGTCTCCCAGACCCGGTCGAGCCGGCCGCGACCGGCGGTCTGGTGCTCGGTGGCCACGACCAGCCACTCCGGTGCTCCGGCCCGGGCGCGCTGGGCGACGACGGCGTTGGTCGAGGGCGTGGCGGTCAGCACCTCCACCCCGCGGCCCGCGAGCCGGGTGGGGTCGAGGGGAGGGCGCACGGGCACTACATTGACACGGGTGAGCGCACAGCCTGGTGAGGGCACCGACGTCCCGCCTCAAGACACTGGCATCGACATCCACACGACCGCCGGCAAGCTCGAGGACCTCGAGCGGCGCCTCGACGAGGCGATCCACGCCGGCTCGGCCAAGGCGGTGGAGAAGCAGCACGCGAAGGGGCGCAAGACGGCCCGGGAGCGGATCGAGCTGCTCTTCGACGAGGGCAGCTTCGTGGAGCTCGACGAGCTGGCCAGGCACCGCTCGACGGCGTTCGGCCTCGACAAGAACCGCCCCTACGGCGACGGCGTGATCACCGGTTACGGCTCCGTCGACGGCCGGATGGTCTGCGTCTTCTCCCAGGACTTCACCGTCATGGGCGGCTCGCTCGGCGAGGTCTACGGCGAGAAGATCTGCAAGGTGATGGACCTCGCCATCAAGACCGGCTGTCCGATCGTCGGCATCAACGAGGGCGCCGGCGCGCGGATCCAGGAGGGCGTGGTCTCGCTCGGGCTCTACGGCGAGATCTTCCGCCGCAACGTGCACGCCTCCGGGGTGATCCCGCAGATCAGCCTGATCATGGGCTCGTGCGCGGGCGGGCACGTCTACTCCCCCGCGGTCACCGACTTCACGATCATGGTCGACGGCTCCTCCAACATGTTCATCACCGGCCCCGACGTCATCAAGACCGTCACCGGCGAGGACGTGTCGATGGAGGACCTCGGCGGCGCGCGCACCCACAACACCAAGTCGGGCAACGCCCACTACCTGGCCTCCGACGAGGACGACGCCATCGACTACCTCAAGGCGATGCTGTCCTACCTGCCGCAGAACAACCTCGACGAGGGGCCCTCCTACGACGAGGTCCCGTCGATGGACTTCGACGAGACCGACCGGGCGCTCGACACGATCATCCCCGACGGCGCGAACCAGCCCTACGACATGCACGACGTGATCACGGCCGTGCTCGACGACGCCGAGTTCCTCGAGGTCCAGGAGCTGTTCGCTCCCAACATCGTGGTCGGCTTCGGCCGGGTCGAGGGCCAGTCGGTCGGCATCGTGGCCAACCAGCCGATGCAGTTCGCCGGCACCCTCGACATCGACGCCTCCGAGAAGGCGGCCCGGTTCGTGCGGTTCTGCGACTGCTTCAACCTGCCGGTGCTGACCTTCGTCGACGTCCCGGGCTTCCTGCCCGGCACCGACCAGGAGTGGGACGGCATCATCCGCCGCGGCGCCAAGCTGATCTACGCCTACGCCGAGGCGACCGTGCCGCTGGTCACCGTCATCACCCGCAAGGCCTACGGCGGCGCCTACGACGTGATGGGCTCCAAGCACCTCGGCGCCGACATCAACCTCGCCTGGCCGACCGCCCAGATCGCCGTCATGGGCGCCCAGGGCGCGGTCAACATCCTGCACCGCCGGACCCTGGCCACGGTCGAGGACGACGGCGGCTCCTCCGACGACGTGGAGAAGAAGCGGGTCGAGCTGGTCGAGGAGTACGAGGACACGCTGGCCAACCCCTACATCGCCGCCGAGCGGGGTTACGTCGACGCGGTCATCGCCCCCCACGAGACCCGGGTCGAGGTGGTCCGCGCGCTGCGGCTGCTGCGCTCCAAGCGCGAGGTGCTCCCCGCCAAGAAGCACGGGAACATCCCGCTGTGACCGACCCCGGATCCGACGCCTCCGCCGAGCCGCAGGTTCCCGAGCCACCGCTGCTGCGGATCGTCACGCCCTCGACGACGCCCGAGGAGGTCGCCGCGATCGTCGCGGTGTTCTCGGCGATGTCCGCGGGCGGCGACCGGCCGCGCCGGCGGCGTACGGAGTGGAACAGCCCCTACCGCCAGGTCCGGCCCTTCTACTCCCACGGTCCGGGCGGCTGGCGCTCCTCGGGTCTGCCCAAGCACCGCGGGCGCGGAGCCTGACGTCCGCCGTTGGGTCTGGTGGCGGGCGTCAGCGGACGGTGGGGGCGTGGGGGACGTCGAGCCGGCCGGCGAGGGCTGCAGGGCGGACGGGGGTCATGCCGGACTCCTGCAGCACCTGGTACTTCAGCACGACCGTGAAGCTCTTGACGTCGTAGCGGTTGCCGTTGGCGGTGAACAGGCTCCACAGCAGGTAGGGGTTGCCGTGGTTGGCGAAGATCATCGGCGCGGACGGGGCCCTGCGACCGGCGTGGGTGCCGAGCGCGCTGGGCATCCGCTCGATGGCGAACCACTGGTCGTCGCGCCGGTTCCAGTACTGGAGCACGGCCTTGCTCCGCCCTCGGTTGCGCGCCGCGCCGGCGTACGTCTTGACGACGACGCCCCGGTAGAAGGAGCCGTAGTCGGGGTCGCGCAGGGCCTGCGGCACGAGCACGCCGTTGACCGTGGCGACGACGCTGGGGCGACCGCTGTGCCGGCACCGGGTGTTGGCGTAGTAGCCGAGGGAGCCGCTCCAACCGCGCGCCGCCGGCCGCCGCAGGGTCGAGCAGCGGCCGACCTGGCGATCGATCGTGCTGCGGGTGGCCTTGACCTCCTTGCGGAAGGTCCGGGTGACCAGGCGGGCCCGGTCGAGGGTGACAGTCGTCGAGTCAGAGCTCGTGGTGTCGGAGGCGTCACTCACTGTGACCGTGTAGTCGCCCGCGGGCTGGAGGAGGCTGGCGTCGTCGCGGCCGTCCCATGCCCAGCTGCCGTGACCCGAGGCGTCCACCGAGCCAGTGTCCGTGCGGACCTCGTGGTCGTCGGAGTCGGTGACGGTGACCACGAGGTCGACCCCCGGGACGTCTGAGTCGTAGGCCACCCGGGTGAGGTCCTGGTAGCCGTCGTCCACCGGGAAGAACGTGGGCGAGCTCACCCCGGTGATCGTGACCGTCGAGGCGGTGCCGGGCGGGTCGGCGATCGCCGCGCCAGCCGGCGCGCCGGCGAGGGCGAGGCCGAGCAGCAGCACGGTGAGCGGGCGCGTCGTACGCATCGAGATCCCCCATGGTGTGCGGCCGTGGCTCGGCCGACGCGGGCAACCTAACACCTGGACCTGTGTCGTGCATGCGCCACCATGAGCGCATGCGCAACGCGATCACGGACGTCCCCGGTTTCCGGGTCGGGCACGCCCAGCGGACCGGGGACGGCTGGCTGACGGGGACCACGGTGGTGCTCCCGCCGGCCGAGGGAGCGGTCGGCGGCGTCGACGTGCGAGGGGGCGGACCCGGCACCCGCGAGACCGACCTGCTCGACCCGCGCAACCAGGTCGACCGGGTCCACGCGGTGGTGCTCACCGGAGGCTCCGCGCTCGGGCTGGCCGCCGCCGACGGGGTGGCGCGGGCCCTGCTCGAGCAGGGCGTGGGCTTCCCGGTGAGCCCCGAGCCTGGCCACGTCGTCCCGATCGTCCCGGCCGCCGTCGTCTTCGACCTCGGCCGCGGGGGCGAGTTCGGGCTGACGCCGGACGCCGCCCTGGGTCGCGAGGCGCTGGCGGCGGCCGACGTCGAGGTCGCCGAGGGCACCGTCGGCGCCGGCACCGGGACCCGGGTCGGCGGCCTCAAGGGCGGCATCGGTACGGCGTCCGCGCGACTCGACGACGGCACGACCGTCGGGGCCCTGGTCGTCCTCAACGCCGTCGGCTCGGCGGTCGACCCCGCCACCGGTGAGCCGTACGCCGCCCGCCACTGTCGCGAGGGAGACCTGCCCGGCCTGCGGCGACCCGACCCGGCGGACGTCGAGGCGGCACGGGCGCGGGCGGAGGCGATGCCGGAGCCGCGGCCGCCGCTGGCGACGACGCTGGCGGTGGTCGCGACCGACGCCACCCTGACCAAGGCGCAGTGCCAGAAGGTCAGCGGCATCGGCCACGACGGGCTGGCCCGCGGCATCCACCCGGTCCACACCATGTTCGACGGCGACACCGTCTTCACCCTGGCCACCGGCGCCGCCGCCGTCCCCGACCCGATGGCCTTCCACGCGCTGCTCACCGAGGCCGCCGACTGCGTCACCCGCGCCATCGGTCGCGCGCTGCTCGCCGCCGACTCGGCCGGCGGCATGCGCTCCTACCGGGAGTGCTTCCCCTCGGCCCTCGGGTGACGCGCTGACCGGTCGGCACGCCGGGGTGACCACGGCCTAGGCTCCGTCCCGTGACCGAACGCGCCGTGGACGCCGCCTCCGACCGCTACGTCGACGAGCTGTGTGCGCTCGACCCGATCACCGCGACGTTCGTGGGCGTGAGCGGCCACGACGACCGGCTCCCCGACCTCTCCCCCGAGGGTCACGAGGCCCGCGAGGAGCTCGCCCGCCGCGCCCTGGCCGAGGTCACCGCGGCCACCCCCGTCGACGCGCGGGAGGCGGTCGCCCGCGACGCCTTCCTCGAGCGGCTCGGCGTCGAGGTCGAGATCATCGACGCCGGCGGGTCGCGCAGCCAGGTGGCGGTGCTGGCCAGCGGCCTCCACTCGGTGCGCCAGGTCTTCGACCTGATGCCGCGCGGGACCGAGCAGGACTGGGCCGACATCGACGCCCGGCTCGCCGCCGTCCCCGCCGCGCTCGCCGGGTGGTGCACCACGCTGCGCGACGACGCCGACCGCGGCCACGTCTGCGCCGCCCGCCAGTACCGCGAGGTCGCGGTCCAGGTCGGCCAGTGGACCGGCCGGAGCGGCGGCGCCGGCGACATCCTGGGCGCCCTCGTCGCCCGCTGCGACGTCGAGGGGCTGCGGCCCGCGCTGGAGCGTCACGCCGCCGCGGCCAACCAGGCGATGGAGGAGACCGCACGGGTCCTCGAGCAGGAGCTGCTCCCCCGGGCCCGCGAGAACGACGCCGTGGGCCGCGACCACTACGCCCTGCAGTCCCGCTACTTCCTGGGTGCCGAGGTCGACCTCGAGGAGACCTACGCGTGGGGCTGGGAGGAGCTGGCCCGCCTCGACGCCGACCTCGACGCGACCTCCGACCGGATCCTCCCGGGGGCGACGTACGCCGAGGCACGGGCCCACCTCGAGGCCGACCCGGCCCGGGTGATCCACGGCCGCGAGGCGTTCCGCGACTGGATGCAGGAGCTCGCCGACCGCACCCTCGAGGAGCTCGCCGGCGTCCACTTCGACATCCCCGAGCCGGTCCGCCGCATCGAGTGCATGCTGGCCCCCACCCACGACGGCGGCATCTACTACACCGGCCCCTCGGAGGACTTCTCCCGTCCCGGCAGGATGTGGTGGGCCGTCCCCGACGGCATCGAGACCTTCCACCCGTGGCTCGAGACCTCGACGGTCTTCCACGAGGGCGTCCCCGGTCACCACCTCCAGATCGGCCAGACCGCCTATCGCGCCGAGCTGCTCAACCGGTGGCAGCGGCTGCTGGCCTGGGTGAGCGGCCACGGCGAGGGGTGGGCGCTGTACGCCGAGCGGCTGATGGACGACCTGGGCCACCTCGAGGACCCCGCCGACCGGCTGGGCATGCTCGACCAGCAGGCACTCCGCGCCGCCCGCGTCGTCGTCGACATCGGGATGCACCTGGAGCTGACGATCCCGGCCGACAACCCGTTCGGCTTCCACCCCGGGGAGACCTGGAACGCCGCCCTGGGCCTGGAGTTCATGAAGCAGCACAGCGGCATGGAGGCCGAGGTCATCGAGTTCGAGGTCAACCGCTACCTCGGCTGGCCGGGACAGGCGCCGTCCTACAAGGTCGGCGAGCGGATCTGGCTCGAGGCCCGCGAGCAGGCCCGGACCCGTGCGGGCGACGGCTTCGACCTCCGCACCTTCCACCGGCAGGCGCTCGACCTCGGCCCGCTCGGGCTCGACCCGTTGCAACGTGCCCTGGCCGCCCTGTGACGACGCTGGTCCTGGCGTCCCGGTCACCCGCCCGGCTGGCGACCCTGCGGTCGGCCGGCATCGAGCCGGTCGTGGTGGTCTCCGGGGTCGACGAGTCGCAGGTGACCGGGCTGGCGCCGGCCGAGCTCGCGCTGCAGCTGGCCGAGCTGAAGTGCGCCGCCGTCGCCTCGCGTGACGGCCTCCCCAGCGGTGCCCTGGTGCTCGGCTGCGACTCGGTCCTCGAGCTCGACGGCGAGGCACTGGGCAGGCCCGACGACGCCGAGGACGCCGTACGCCGCTGGCGGGCGATGCGCGGCCGGTCAGGCGTGCTCCACTCCGGCCACTCGTTGCGCGACACCGGGTCGGGCCACGTCGCCGCGGCGACCGCGTCGACCACCGTGCACTTCGCCGACGTGACCGACGAGGAGATCGCCGCCTACGTCGCGACCGGCGAGCCGCTCGAGGTCGCGGGGGCGTTCACCGTCGACGGGCTGGGCGGCGCCTTCGTCACCGGCATCGACGGCGACCACCACAACGTCGTGGGCGTCAGCCTGCCGCTGCTGCGCGACCTCGCCGCCGAGCTCGGCCACGCCTGGACCGACCTCTGGGCCGCCGGCCCGACGGAGCCCGGGTCTCAGCGGTAGTAGCGCCGGTACCGGGTCCGCTTGAACAGCGCGCCACCGAGCGGCCCGAGCCAGCGCAGCACCGGCCGCAGGTAGCGGATGTCGATCATCTCGATCAGGTTGCCGTCGGGGTCCTTGACGAAGAAGAACGAGTGGCCCAGCGGCGAGCGCTCCGGCGGCGAGACGATCTCGACCCCCCGCGAGACGAGGTGGTCGTGCCAGCGGTCGGTGTCACGGCAGTTGAAGGAGATGTGGGTCGGCCCGGGCCGGTTCCACACCACGGGCTCGCCCGCCACCGACGGCTCGAAGGCGAAGATCTCCAGGGTCGCGCCGCCGGGAACCCGCACCCACCCGATGGTCAGCCCGGGCTGGTCGCTGTCGACCCCGAAGAACTCGCGCAGCCGGTCGTGGCTGTGCTGGTCGTTGACGCCGACCAGGGTGCAGCCGAAGACGTCGGTGTAGAAGCGCACGGTGCGGTTGAAGTCGGCGACGGTGAGCGCGACGTGGCTGAACGACCGGACCTTCATCGGCGGGAGCCTCCTGGGTCGGGGGTGTCGGGGTCGGGTTGCTGCCACCCGTAGCGGGTGGCGAGGTGGTCGGCGACGCGCAACGCCTGCGCGACCACGGTGAGGCCGGGGTTGACGGCGGCCGAGGAGGGGAAGAACGACGCGTCGACGACGTAGAGGTTGTCGAGCTGGTGGGCGCGGCACCACGGGTCGAGGACGGAGCTGCGCGGGTCGTCGCCGAAGACCACGGTGCCGCACTGGTGGGTGGTGTTCTCGTTGCGGAACTCGTGGGTGACCACCCCGGGATAGCCCGCGCGCCGCAGCAGCCGCCGCGCCTCCGACACCAGCCGGCCGTGGGTCGGAGAGCTGCCGGTGCGGTAGCTCAGCCGGATCCGGCCGTCGGACGCCAGCGTCACCCGGTTGTCCTCCGACGGCAGGTCCTCCGACATCGCCAGCCACTCGACGCCGCGCCGGGTCCAGGCCCGGATCCCCGCGGACGGCAGGAACGGCATCACCGAGCGCACCTGCGCCGGGTGGACCCGGCCCTGCGCCTGGATGTTGCCGAGCGGGTACGGCGTCCGGTCGCCCGCGCGGTAGAAGTCGTTGATCGCCACCGTCTTCTGGAAGACCGTGTCGTGGGGCCGGCGCGGGTCGATGGCCTCCATCATCGTGGCCCGGTGGGCCATGTAGCGGCGGCCGACCAGGCCGGAGTCGTTGGCCAGCCCGTCGGGGTGGTGCTCGTCGGCGCTGGCCAGCAGCAGCGCGGCCGAGTTGACCGCGCCCGCGGCCAGCACGACGACCCGGCCGCGGACCTCGACGGTCTCGCCGCGGCGCTCGACGAGCACGCTGCTGACCCGGTCGCCGCCCGCCGCGGTCGTCAGGCGGCGTACGCGCGCACCCGTCCAGAGCGTCACGTCGCCCTCGAGCGCGGGGACGACGCCGCAGACGTCGGCGTCGGCCTTGCGGCGGACCAGGCAGGGGAAGGAGTTGCAGGTCGAGCAGAGGATGCAACCGCCCGGCCCGCCGGGGTCGATCAGCCCGAGCGGCAGCGGCGCGGGGTGGAGGCCCTGGTCGCGCAGCCGCCCCGTCAGCGCCTCGATCTCGGGCTCGTGGGGCACCGGCGGGTGCGGGAACGGCTTGCGCTCCGGGTCGGTCGGGTCGGCGCCGAGCTCGCCGTGGACGTGGTAGAGCTCCTCGGCGCGGTCGTACCAGGGCGCGAGGTCGGCGTAGGAGATCGGCCACGCCGGCGAGGTGCCGACGGCGTGCGGGACCTCGTCGAAGTCCTCCTCGCGCAGCCGGTAGAGCACGGCGCCCCACATCTTGGTGTTGCCGCCGACGAGGTAGTGCATGAAGGGCTGGAAGGGCCGGTCGCGCCGGTCGAGCCACTGCTCGCCCGAGCGGTAGCGGTCGTCGCGCCAGACCGCCTCGGGGTCCCAGTTCTGCCGCTCCTGCGGCACCCAGTCGCCCCGCTCGAGCAGCAGCACCCGGGCGCGGGTCCGGGCGAGCGCACGGGTCAGCGTGCCGCCGCCGGCGCCGCTGCCGATGACGACGACGTCGTAGTCGTGGTCGCGCGAGGAGTCAGCCACCGCGCACCATCTCCATCAGCACGTGGTCCTCGCGGGCCCGCTCGAGGCTCATCTCGGGCTGGCGGCCCTCGCGGATCGCGCGCACCCAGTCGGCGTACATGGCGCGGTAGCCGCGGACGTCGACCAGCTCGGCCGGTCCCGGCACGTGGATCCGCGGGCGGCCTCTGCCGCGGGCCACGACACCCGCGCCGTTGGACTCGAAGCTGATGACGCCCTCGCGGCCGAAGAGCTTGGAGGTCCGCAGGCCACGCAGCAGCGAGGGCACCTCGCGGGAGTAGAGCAGCGCGCCGGTCGCGCCGTTGTCGTAGGTCAGGCCGACCACCATGCTGCGTGCCCGGGTGTCGCCGGTGGCGTCCGCGGCGCGCGTCGGGCGCAGGCCGGTCGCCGCCACCAGCCGCGGCCCGAGCGCGCCGGCGACGTGGAGCCAGTGGATGCCCTCCTCGAAGAACGCGTCACCGCCGGCCAGGGCCTCGTCGTTGCGCCAGTCGCCCGCGGTCTTGGGGCGGTCGGCCACCGTGACCAGGTTGACCATCACCAGCTCGCCGATGATCCCGGAGGCCAGCATCTGCCGCAGCGTGGCCACCTGCGGCTTGTAGTGGTCGTTCTCCCCGACCAGCACGCTGCGGCCCGCGCGGTCCCGCTCGGCGGCCACCTCGTCGTAGTCGGCGAGGTGCGGGAACGCCGGCTTCTCGACCAGGACGTGCTTGCCGGCCGCCAGCGCGGCCGAGGCCAGCGCGCGGTGCCGGGCCGGGGGTACGGCGACCACGACCGCGTCGACGTCGGGCGCGGCCAACGCCTCGTCGTAGGAGCCGAAGGCCCGCTCCCCACCCCGTCTGCTGCGCAGCGCCTCGGCCTTCGCGCGGTCGCGGCTCGCGAAGCTGACCCGGACGTCGGAGGAGCCGCGCAGGTGCCGGGCGTGGACGCCGGCGATGTGCCCGGAGCCGAGGAAGGCGACGTGCACGGGACTGCCGGACCGCGGCGTTCCCCCTGGCATGTGCTCGAACCTACCAACGCGCCCCGCCGCGGTTCCTCCTCCCCCGCCACCCTCCGCCTACGCTGGTCCCCGTGATCTGGCTCGCCGTCGTCCTGGCGCTGGCCGCGGCGCTGACCGTCGGCTTCTCCACCTCGGTCCAGCACCGCGTGGCGGAGCAGGCACCCGCCTCGGTGAGCGGTGCCCGCGGGCTGCTGCTCCACCTGGCCCAGCGGCCGATGTGGTGGCTGGGCCAGGCGCTCGGCTTCGTCGCGCTGTTCTTCCACGCGCTGGCCCTCGGCTACGGGCCGATCGCGCTGGTCCAGCCGATCGCGATCATGGGGATGGTCTTCGCGCCGCCGATCCGGGCGGCGATGTCGCGCCGGTGGCTCCCGCGCGGCGAGGCGGTCGCGGTGGTGGCGACGTTCGCGGGCCTGGTCGCCTTCCTGCTGGCGACGGCGCCGCGCGAGAGCGACCCGACCTCGGGGCCGGGCACCCTCGCCCTGGTCGCCGTGATGGCACTCGTCTCGGCGGGGCTCACGGGGCTCTCGGGCCGGATCGCCGAGCCGACCGGTCGCGCCTTCCTGCTCGGCTGCGCCGCCGGGCTGCTGTTCGGCTCGGTCGCGGTGACCCTCAAGATCGCGATGCAGGCGCTGCACGACGACGGGGCCGTCGGGTTCCTGACCTCGCCGGCGACGTACGCGTTCATCGTGGTCGGGATCGGCGGCATCACGCTCAACCAGATCAGCTACCGCACCGCCCGGATCTCGGCGTCGATGCCCGCGCTCAACATCGTCAACGTGCTGGTGGCGCTGCTCTTCGGCTACCTCGTGTTCTCCGAGACGCCGCGGCACACGCCGCTGGCGCTGGTCATCGAGGTGCTCGCCGCGGCCACCATCGGCTGGGGGCTGCTGCGGTTGGCCCGGTTCGAGGACGAGGTCGCCGCCGTCGGCGAGACCGAGGGCGTGCGAGCTGGGTGAGGCTCACTCGACCGGCAGGCCGAGCCCCCGCGCGATGAGCATGCGCTGCACCTCCGAGGTGCCCTCGCCGATCTCGAGAACCTTGGCGTCGCGGTAGAACCGCACCACGGGGTACTCCTCCATGAAGCCGTAGCCCCCGAACACCTGGGTGGCGATCCGGGTCGCGGTGACGGCCGACTCGGTGGCGTAGAGCTTGGCGACCGACGCGGCCTGCTTGAAGTCCTGCACCGAGGGGCGGCCGGCCCCTCCCTGGTCGAGGGCGTCCTTCATCGCCGCCGCGCGGTAGGTCAGCAGCCGGGAGGCGTCGAGCATCACCTGCAGGTCGGCCACCTGGAAGGCGACGCCCTGCTTGCGTCCGATCGGACCGCCGAAGGTCTGCCGCTCCCCGGCGTACTGCAGGGAGAGGTCGAGGCAGGCCTGCACGCAGCCGACGGCCAGCGCGGCGATCGCCACGCGGCCGTCGTCGAGGGTGGCGAGGAACTGGGCGTAGCCGCGGCCCCGGTCGCCGAGCAGGTTTGCCTCGGGCACCCGGCAGTCCTCGAAGGACAGCGGGTGGGTGTCGGAGGCGTGCCAGCCGAGCTTGTCGTAGGCCTTCTCCGCGGTGAAGCCGGGCGTGCCGCTCGGGACGATGACCGCCGAGATCTCGGCCCGGCCGTCCTCGCGCTCGCCGGTGCGGGCGGTGACGGTGACGCAGGAGGTGAGGTCGGAGCCGGAGTTGGTGATGAACTGCTTGGCGCCGTTGACCACCCACTCGCCGCCGTCGAGGACGGCCCTGGTCCGGGTCGCCCCGGCGTCCGAGCCGGCGCCCGGCTCGGTGAGCCCGAAACCGGCCAGCGCCTGCCCGGCCACCAGGTCGGGCAGCCACTGCTCCTTCTGCGCCTCGGTGCCGAAGGTGAGGATCGGGTTGATGCCGAGGCCGACGGCCGCCTCGAGGGTGATGCCCATCGACTGGTCGACCCGGCCGATCTCCTCGATCGCCAGGCACAGGCTGGTGAAGCCGCCGTCCTCGCCGGCGAGTCCGGCGCCGCCGTACTCCTCGGGAGCGGTGAGGCCCATCAGCCCGAGCGCGCCCATCTTCTGCACGACGTCGGTCGGGAAGTGGTGCTCGCGGTCCCACTGCGCGGCGTGCGGCGCGATCTCCTTCTCGGCGAAGTCACGGACCGTACGCCGGAACTGCTCGTGCTCGCGGGACAGCTCGAAGCTCATGGACGGATGCTACCCCGGCTGGTTAGCGATTGTTAACCAGCCGGGGTCCCGCCGGGATGCACCGGACGCACGGTCGGACCCCATGTGCCGACCCTGCCGAGCGCGGTGGTGCAAGGATCAACGAGTGCCGAGTGCTCGGGTTACCGCTCCGGCGTCCCGGTCTGGCGAGGATCGCGGTGAGCGATACGCTGCCGGACGTGCCTGAGACCCATCCCTTGAAGAAGGTCCTCATCGCCAACCGGGGCGAGATCGCCGTCCGGGTGATCCGCGCCTGCAAGGACAGCGGCATCGGCAGCGTGGCCGTCTACGCCGAGCCCGACCGCGACGCGATGCACGTCCGGATCGCCGACGAGGCCCACAGCCTCGGCGGCGCCACACCGGCCGACTCCTACCTCGACATCGCCAAGCTGATCGAGGCGGCCGAGAAGTCCGGCGCCGACTCCGTCCACCCCGGCTACGGGTTCCTCGCCGAGAACGCCGAGTTCGCCCAGGCCGTGATCGACGCCGGGCTGACCTGGATCGGGCCGCCGCCGAAGGCGATCGAGAACCTCGGCGACAAGGTCAGGGCCCGCCACATCGCCGAGAAGGTCGGCGCGCCCCTCGCGCCCGGAACCAAGGACCCGCTCGAGAACGCCGACGAGGCGGTCGCCTTCGCCGAGGAGCACGGGCTGCCGATCGCGATCAAGGCCGCCTTCGGTGGCGGCGGCCGCGGCCTCAAGGTCGCGTGGGAGAAGAAGGAGGTCGCCGACGCGTTCGACTCCGCCGTCCGCGAGGCGACCAGCGCGTTCGGACGCGGCGAGTGCTTCGTCGAGAAGTTCCTCGACCAGCCGCGACACGTCGAGACCCAGTGCCTCGCCGACCAGCACGGCAACGTCGTGGTCGTCTCCACCCGTGACTGCTCGCTGCAGCGGCGCCACCAGAAGCTGGTGGAGGAGGCGCCCGCGCCGTTCCTCTCCGACGACCAGGTCGCCCGCCTCTACGAGTCGTCCAAGGCGATCCTCACCGAGGCCGGCTACGTCGGCGCCGGCACCTGCGAGTTCCTGGTCGCCAAGGACGGCACCATCTCCTTCCTCGAGGTCAACACCCGGTTGCAGGTGGAGCATTGCGTCTCCGAGGAGGTCACCGGCCTCGACCTGGTGCGCGAGATGTTCCGGATCGCCGCCGGCGAGGAGCTCGGCTACTCCGACCCCGAGGTGCGCGGCCACTCGATCGAGTACCGCATCAACGCCGAGGACGGCGGCGCCGGCTTCATGCCCGCGCCCGGCACCCTCTCGGCGTGGAGCCCGCCGCAGGGCCCCGGCATCCGGCTCGACGGCGGCTACGAGAACGGCGAGACCGTGCCCGGCTCGTTCGACTCGCTGATCGCCAAGCTGATCGTCACCGGCCGCGACCGCACCCAGGCGCTGGAGCGCTCGCGGCGCGCCCTCGACGAGTTCGTGGTCGACGGCATGCCGACCGTGATCCCCTTCCACCGCGCGGTGGTCGACGACCCGGCGTTCATCGGCGACGGGGAGTCCTTCGACGTCTACACGACGTGGATCGAGACCGACTTCGACAACCAGATCGAGCCGTACGGCGGCGAGGTCGCGGAGGGCGAGGAGCTGGCCGAGCGGCAGCGGGTGACCGTCGAGGTCGCTGGCAAGCGGATCGAGGTCGTGCTGCCCGCCGGCCTGGGTGGTCTCGACGGTGGCGGAGGAGGCGGTGGCGCGGCGAAGAAGCCGTCGCGCGGCGGTGGCAGGAAGTCCGGCGCGACCGCCTCGGGCGACTCCGTCACGAGCCCGATGCAGGGCACCATCGTCAAGATCGTCGTCGAGGAGGGCCAGGAGGTCTCCGAGGGCGACACGATCGTGGTCATCGAGGCGATGAAGATGGAGCAGCCGCTGAAGGCCCACAAGTCCGGCACCGTCACCGGTCTCGAGGCCGAGGTCGGCCAGACCGTCACCAACGGCGCCGTCGTCTGCGAGCTCAAGGACTAGGCCCCGAGCGCGTCAGCGGCGGCAGTCGACGACGCCGGAGCAGGCCATCAGGGCGCGGGTGGCGCGGCGGGCCTCGTGGAGGGCGTCCCGCTGCTCGTCGGTGCGCTCCTCGGGTGGCCGGGCCATGATGTTGCGCAGCTGGTGCGGGTCGGTGCGGTCGTCGTAGAGCTCCTCCTCGTCGGTGCCGTAGTGCACGTAGCGCCAGCGTCCGCCGAGGACCCCGCGGTAGGGCGGCTGCGCCACCCCCCGCGCCTCGCCCCGGTAGAGCGGCTCGGCGTGGACGCCCCGGGGCGTGCCGCCGAAGGGCAGCCCGTGACGCACCAGCACCCACGAGCGCCACGCCTCCGGCGTACGCCCTCGCGCCAGCGGCAGCACCGACTCGCCGTCGTGGCGCCACGGCAGCGAGATGCCCGCCATGTCGGCGAAGGTGGGCGCCACGTCCATGGGACCGACCGGCCGGCGGACCACGGTGCCGGGCTCGATGCCGGGCCCCCGGATCGCGAAGGGGACGTTGCTGTCGGTCACGTAGGCGGAGTTCTTGCCCTCGCCGAGCCGGTGGTTGCCCAGGTGGACGCCGTGGTCGCTCGTGAACACGACGTAGGTGTCGTCGAGCTGACCGGTGCGACGCAGCGCGCCGAGGACGACCCGGACCTCGCGGTCGATGCTGGCGACCGAGAGCAGCTGGCGGCGGTAGGTGCGGTCGATCGCCCGGCGGGCCCGCGGGCCCAGCCGGCGTTCGTCGCGCACGAACCGCGGCTTGTCGCGCACGTTGCGCTCGTTGAAGTCGGGGGTCCGCGGATAGCGCTCGCCCGCGATCCGGTGGCGCAGCCGCTGGTTGCGCTTCTCGATCGGCGAGGCCGGCTCGGGGATGTGCGGGCTGTAGAAGCTGAACACCATGGCCAGCCCGCGGTCGTCGCGGTTGGCCTCGATCTCGCGCACCGCACGCCGCATCAGGAAGTCGCCCAGGTAGTCGCGGGGCGCCTCGTGGTGCCGGATCCGGCCGTCGAGGTTGATGTCGTAGTCGACGCCGGCGTACTGGCCCCGGATCGGCACGGCCCAGTCCGACCACCCGGGCGGCACGAACGTCGGGCGCACGCCGAAACGGCGGCGGCTGTCGACGAAGGGGTACTCGTTGAAGTACTTGCCCAGCAGCGAGGTCCGGTAGCCCGCCCGCCGGCGCAGCGCGAGCGCGAACGTCCGGCGCTTCTCGTCACCGGTGTGGAAGCCGTGGAAGCCGTCGGGGTACTCGTTGCCGACGATCCCGGTGTTGTGGGCGTACTTGCCGGTGAGCAGGCTCGCGCGCGCCGGGCAGCAGAGGCTGATGTTGGTGTAGTAGTCGGTGAACCGGGCGCCGCGCCCGAAGACCAACCGACGGGTGGCCGGCATGTGACGCAGGTGGGAGGACATCAGGTCGTCGGCGAGGAAGAACACGATGTTGGGCTTCCGGACGACCCGCTCGGCCGTCGCCGTCGCTATCGCGCTCGCCGCTCCCGGGACGCCGGATGGGGCGGCCGGCCCGCCCGACGACGGTGCCCACGCGGCGAGCACGACCAGGGCCGCGAGGGTGAGGACAGCACCCGCACCTCGGCGGCGACGCGACGACGAACCCATCCGCTCTCCCCATGACGACGGTGAGGTGAGCACGATAGCGCTCCCCGTAGGCTCGGGGCGTGGCCGAGCTGCGTGATCCTGCCGAGCGGGTGAGCCCCCAGGCGCGACTGCTGTGGACGGTCGAGGCGCTCGC
This sequence comes from uncultured Actinomycetota bacterium, assembly GCA_963740885.1. Classification (GTDB taxonomy): domain Bacteria; phylum Actinomycetota; class Actinomycetes; order Propionibacteriales; family Nocardioidaceae; genus Nocardioides. The sequence goes on along the minus strand of CAVUFP010000002.1, from coordinate 2,326,452 downwards.
CAACACCGTGCTCACCCTCGGCGCGTACGTCGCCCTCGGACTGGTCTGGGACCCGGTGCCGTTCACGTGGTGGGCGGCTGTCCTGCTCGCCGTCGTGCTGTTGGCCTACACGGTGCTGATGCCGCGCTGGCGCTACGCGGTGCACCGCTGGGAGGTCACCGAGACGGCCGTCTACACCCAGGTCGGCTGGTGGGCCGTCGAGCAGCGGATCGCGCCGATGTCGCGGATCCAGACCGTCGACTACAACGAGGGCGCGCTGAGCCGGCTCTTCGGCCTGGCGACGGTGACCGTCACGACGGCCTCCGCCGCCGGCGCGCTGTCGATCGCCGGCCTCGACCGCTCGCTCGCCCGCGAGCTGGTCGAGCGGCTGACCCGGCGCGCGGACGCCGTGGCCGGGGACGCCACGTGACCGAGACCCCCGACGGCACGGTGGAGCGGGAGCCGGAGCAACCGGTCGGGCCGCCACCCGAGGTCCTCTGGCAGCGCCTCGACCGGCGGATGCTGCTGGTCCACCCGGTGTCGGAGCTGCTGAAGTTCCTGCCCGCCCTGGTCGGCGTCTTCCTCGCGAGCTCCGCGTCCGACCGCGGGCTCTACTTCCAGCTGCTGGGCGTGGCCGTGCCGGTCGTGATCGGGCTGGTCCGCTACTGGACCACCCGGTTCCGGATCTCCGGGGGCCGGATCGAGCTCGAGCGCGGCCTGCTCAGCCGTCACGCCGTCGCCACCCCGCTCGACCGGGTCCGCACGGTCGACCTCACCGCCTCTCCGGTCCACCGGCTGCTGGGCCTCACCACGATGCGGATCGGCACCGGCTCCTCCGGCGAGGGCGGGCTCGACCTCGACGGGCTGGCCACCCCGCATGCCCGGCTGCTCCGCTCGCAGCTGCTGCACGCGGTCGCACCCCCGCGCCCCGAGCACGCACCCGACCGGGACGACGGCCGGCCCGCGGCGGACGGCGTACGTCGCAGCGAGCCGGAGCGCGTCGTCGCCCGCTTCGAGCCGAGCTGGCTGCGCTACGCGCCCTTCACCTCCGCCGGGCTCGTGCTCACGGCCGGCGCGTTCGGTGTCGGCAGCCAGGTCGGCGACGGGCTCGGGCTGTGGGACCGCCTGGACGGCGAGACGATCGACCGCGAGCTCACCGCCGTCGGCGTGCTCGTCGCGGTGCCGGCAGTCCTGGCCGCGGTGCTGGTCGTGGCGGCGGTGGTCTCGGTCGCGGGCTACCTGGTGACCAACGGCAACTTCGCGCTGAGCCACACCGGCAGCGACGGCTCCTGGCACGTGCGGCGCGGCCTGCTGACCACCCGGGAGACCAGCGTCGACGACGACCGGCTGCGCGGGGTGAGCATCGGTGAGCCGCTCGGGCTGCGGTGGGTCAACGGCGCGCGGCTGTCGGCCATCGTGACCGGTCTCGACCGCAGCCAGAGCGGTAGCGAGGCGCTGCTGCCGCCGACGCCGCGCTCGCTGGTCGACCGGGTGGCGGCCGACGTGCTCGGCACCTCGTCGCCCGTGAGCGCCCCGCTCGAGGACCACGGCCGCCGCGCCCGCACCCGCCGCTGGGTCCGCGCGCTGGTCCCCGCCGGCGTCGTGGCGCTCGTGCTCGGCGGCCTGGTGCTCGGTCTCGACTGGCCCGCCTGGCTGCTGGCCGCCCCCGTGCTGGTGCTGCTGGTCGGCGCGGGCCTGGGCCTCGACCGGGCCCTCGGGCTCGGTCACGCCCTGGTCGAGGGCTGGCTGGTCGCCCGCTCGGGCAGCCTCACCCGGCGTCGTGAGCTGCTGGCCGCCGACGCGGTGATCGGCTGGAACGTCCGCTCGACGTGGTTCCAGCGCCGCGCCGGCCTGGTCACGCTGGTCGCCACGACTGCCGGTGGCAGCCAGTCGGTGGGCGTCCTCGACGTCCCGGCCGCCGAGGCGATCGGGGTGGCCGACCGCGCGCTGCCGGGGCTGGTCTCGCAGTTCCTGGCCCGCCCGGCCGACTGAGCGGGGTCCTCAGCAGTCGCCGTGCTCGACCCGGCGGCAGGAGTCGCGACCGCCCTCGCCGTACGCCGTGTCGCTGCCGGACCCGCCGTCGAGGGAGTCGGCCCGTGGCGTGCCGGTGACCCGGTCGTCACCACCGGCCAGGTCGGCGCGCAGCGGCCCGCCCTCGACCGCCCAGACCCGGTCGGCCGACGACGTACCGCGCACGACCCAGGCCAGGTCGCCGAGCAGCCGGACCGCCTCGACCCCGGCGACCCTGCCGCGCGAGGCCATGCCCTCGACGGTGGTCACGCCCTCGTCGAGGTCCACGGTCGCGGCCGTGGCCTCCGCGCCCAGCGGCCTCCCCGAGAGCGTCAGCACGTCCGTGCCGGCACCACCGTCGGTCACGGCCCCCCGTCCGGCGGCCAGGTCAACCACCAGCCGGTCGTCCCCGGCGCCGGCGTCGAGGCGGGCCGGTGCGGGCGAGAAGGCCTCGACGTAGTCCTCACCGGTGCCGGCGTCGACCCGGTCGTGGCCGGCGAGGCTCGAGACCAGGTCGTCCCCCGGCCCGGTGGCGACGTCGTCGTCGCCGCGGTCGCCGGACGCTTTGCCCAAGCCGTCGGGGAAGACCCGGTCGCTGCCGCCACCGGCCGCGACCTCGTCGTCGCCCGCCCCGCCGTCGATCCGGTCGGGTCCACCCGAGCCCACGAGCACGTCGTCCTGGGGCGAGCCGACCAGCCCGATCCCGCTCGCCGGCACCACCAGGCGGTCGTCGCCCGCGCCGGCGGCCGTGCCGCGGCCCCGCGTGGCGGCCGCATCGACGTCCACCGACTGCGTCGCCGAGGCCCAGGAGTAGGTGTCGGGCCGCAGCCGGGTGTCGGCGCGCCGGGTGTCGCGCCCACCGTCGAGGAGGTCGTCGCCCGCACCACCGTCGAGGACGTCGCCGGTGAGCGTGGTGCCGACCGCGACGTGGTCGAGCCGGTCAGGTCCGCCGGAGAGCCGGTCGGCGGCCGCGCCCCCGCTGAGCCGGTCGGCCCCGGAGCCGCCGCAGATCCTGTCCCGGCCGCCACCGCCGTCGACGACGTCGTCGCCCTCGAGGGCCGCGATCACGTCGGCGCGCCGCGTCCCGGTCAGGGTGTCGTCGCCAGTGGTCCCCACGATGGTCGCGGTGTGCCCCTGGCAGGTCGGCGGGGCGGCCCCGACCGGGCCGCTCGACGGCACCAGCAGGGCGATGGCGAGGAGCAGCGCGAGCGCGGCTCCGCGGTGGGCAGGCATGGGGGGCTCCCGGTGACCGGTCGGGGATGCGGACCTCCTCCATGATCGGCGACCGCGCCGGTGCGTCGGGGGATTGACGGCGGGGGCGTGTCACGGGTCTTCCGCTGCGCGGTCGGCTCCGCGGCGCGGGTCGTCCTGGCACTAGCCTCGGCGCCATGTTCTCCAAGGTGCTCGTGGCCAATCGCGGCGAGATCGCGATCCGCGCGTTCCGGGCGGCCTACGAGCTGGGCGCGCGGACGGTGGCGGTCTTCCCCCACGAGGACCGCGGCTCCGAGCACCGGCTCAAGGCCGACGAGGCCTACGAGATCGGCGAGCACGGGCACCCGGTGCGGGCCTACCTCGACCCCGAGGCCATCGTCGAGGTCGCGGTGCGCGCAGGGGCGGACGCCGTCTACCCCGGCTACGGGTTCCTGTCGGAGAACCCCGCCCTGGCCGAGGCCTGCGCCAACGCCGGCATCACCTTCGTCGGCCCGACGTCCGAGGTGCTGACGCTGACCGGCAACAAGGCCAGGGCGATCGCGGCGGCGAAGGCGGCCGGCGTCCCGACGCTGCGGGGCGTCGAGCCGTCGACGGACGCGGACGAGCTGATCGCGTCGGCGGCGGACCTGCCGTTCCCGCTGTTCGTGAAGGCGGTCGCCGGCGGCGGCGGCCGCGGCATGCGCCGGGTCGACGAGCCGGCGCGGCTGCGCGACGCCGTCGAGGCGTGCATGCGGGAGGCCGACGGCGCCTTCGGCGACCCGACGGTCTTCATCGAGCAGGCGGTGGTCGACCCGCGTCACATCGAGGTGCAGGTCCTGGCCGACGGCACGGGCGAGGTGATGCACCTGTTCGAGCGCGACTGCTCGGTGCAGCGGCGCCACCAGAAGGTCGTCGAGCTCGCGCCGGCACCCGGCCTCGACCCAGGGCTGCGGGAGCGAATGTGCGACGACGCCGTCCGGTTCGCCCGCGAGATCGGCTATCGCAACGCGGGCACGGTCGAGTTCCTGCTCGACACCCGCGGCGACTACGTGTTCATCGAGATGAACCCGCGGATCCAGGTCGAGCACACCGTGACCGAGGAGGTCACCGACGTCGACCTGGTGCAGTCGCAGCTGCGGATCGCCTCGGGCGAGACCCTGGCCGACCTCGGGCTCTCCCAGGAGACCGTCCAGCTCCGCGGCGCCGCGCTCCAGTGCAGGATCACGACCGAGGACCCCGCCAACGACTTCCGGCCCGACACCGGGCGGATCACGACGTACCGCTCCCCCGGCGGAGCCGGCGTCCGCCTCGACGGTGGTACGACGTACACCGGGGCCGAGGTGTCGGCGCACTTCGACTCGATGCTGGCCAAGCTCACCTGTCGCGGAGCGACCTTCGAGAAGGCGGTCGAGCGCGCGCGGCGGGCCGTCGCGGAGTTCCGGATCCGCGGCGTCACGACCAACATCGCGTTCCTGCAGGCGGTGCTCGACGACCCGGACTTCCGCGCCGGGCGGGTGACGACGTCGTTCATCGAGACCCACCCGCAGCTGCTCACGGCGCGTGGCGCCGGCGACCGCGGCACCAAGCTGCTGACCTACCTCGCCGAGGTCACGGTCAACCAGCCGCACGGCGGGGCGCCGGTCGCCCTCGACCCGGTGAGCAAGCTGCCCGACGTCGACCTGCGCGTGCCGGCGCCCGACGGGTCACGGCAGCTGCTGCTGGAGCTCGGCCCGGAGGGCTTCGCCCGGCGGCTGCGGGAGGCCGACCGGGTGGCGGTGACCGACACGACCTTCCGCGACGCCCACCAGTCGCTGCTCGCCACCCGGGTCCGCACCCGCGACCTGGTCGCCGTGGCCGGGCACGTCGCCCGGACGACGCCGGAGCTGTGGTCGCTGGAGACCTGGGGCGGGGCGACCTACGACGTCGCGCTGCGGTTCCTGGGCGAGGACCCGTGGGAGCGGCTGGCCGCGATGAGGCGCGCCGCACCCAACCTGTGCCTGCAGATGCTGCTCCGCGGCCGCAACACGGTCGGCTACACGCCGTACCCGACGGAGGTGACCGAGGCCTTCGTCGCGGAGGCCGCTGAGACCGGCATCGACGTGTTCCGGATCTTCGACGCGCTCAACGACGTCGACCAGATGCGACCGGCGATCGAGGCGGTGCGGGCGACCGGGTCGACCGTCGCCGAGGTCGCGCTCTGCTACACCGGCGACCTGTCCTCGCCCTCCGAGGAGCTCTACACGCTGGACTACTACCTGCGGCTGGCCGAGCGGATCGTCGACGCGGGCGCGCACGTGCTGGCGATCAAGGACATGGCCGGGCTGCTGCGGGCGCCGGCGGCCCGGCGGCTGGTCGGCGCGCTGCGCTCGGAGTTCGAGCTGCCGGTCCACCTGCACACCCACGACACCCCCGGCGGCCAGCTGGCGACCCTGATTGCGGCGATCGACGCCGGGGTCGACGCGGTCGACGCCGCCTCCGCCCCGATGGCGGGCACCACCTCGCAACCGTCGCTGTCCGCGCTCGTGGCGGCGACCGACCACGCGGACCGAGAGACCGGTCTCTCCCTCGAGGCGCTGTTCGCGCTGGAGCCCTACTGGGAAGCGGTCCGGCGGGTCTACGCGCCGTTCGAGTCGGGACTGCCGTCGCCGACCGGCCGGGTCTACACCCACGAGATCCCCGGCGGCCAGCTCTCCAACCTGCGGCAGCAGGCGATCGCCCTGGGGCTCGGTGAGAAGTTCGAGCAGATCGAGGACATGTACGCCGCCGCCAACGACATCCTCGGCAACGTGGTCAAGGTGACGCCGTCCTCCAAGGTGGTCGGCGACCTGGCGCTGCACCTCGTGGCCGTCGGCGCCGATCCGGCGGAGTTCGCCGACAACCCGGCGAAGTTCGACATCCCCGGCTCGGTCATCGGCTTCCTCCACGGCGAGCTCGGCGACCCGCCCGGCGGCTGGCCCGAGCCGTTCCGGTCCCGCGCGCTGGAGGGCCGGTCGTGGGAGCCGGCCTCCGCGTCGCTGTCCGGGTCGGACGCGGCCGATCTCTCTGCCGCGTCGCCGACCCGGCGACGTACGTTGAACCGGCTGTTGTTCCCCGGGCCCACCCGGGAGTTCGAGGAGTCGCGCCACAAGTACGGCGACGTCTCGGTGCTCCCCACCCGCGACTACCTCTACGGGCTGCGCGGCGGCGAGGAGCACGTCGTCGACCTCGAGGAGGGCAAGCGGGTCATCTTCGGGCTCGAGGCGATCGGCGAGCCCGACGAGCGCGGCTACCGGAGCGTGATGGCGACCATCAACGGCCAGCTGCGCCCGGTGTCGGTGCGCGACCGCTCGGTCTCCGCCGACGTGGCGGTGGCCGAGAAGGCGGACCCCGCCACGCCGGGCCAGGTCGCGGCTCCCTTCCAGGGAGCGGTCACCGTCGTCGTCGCCGAGGGCGACACCGTCGAGGCCGGCCAGACCGTCGCCACCATCGAGGCGATGAAGATGGAGGCCGCGATCACCGCGCCCCACGGCGGCACCGTCGAGCGCCTCGTCGTCTCCGGCACCCGTCCCGTCGAGGGCGGCGACCTGCTGCTGGTGGTCAGCTGAGGTCTTGGCACCTTAGCGCCCGAGGTGGCGTCGCACGCGGCGAACTGACGCCACTTTCCTTCCACAATCGGGTCTGGAGCGCCCTTGTGGACAAGCGTTCTGGCGAGCTCTGGATGTCAGTGGGCGGTGCTTGGATCGGGGTATGACGGCGCAGGCGATCGACCCTCGACACCCGGTGGCTCGGGTGGTGGCGCGGGTGCGGGAGGAGCTGCGGGGGGTGGCGCAGACGCCCGTGTGGTCGATGGGGCCGGCAGCGGCGGGGGCGGCGCTGGTGGAGGTCACCCGGCTGGCCGCCCAGGTCGAGCAGCTCCAGCTGCGGCTGCTCGCTCACTCCGAGCGGGTCGAGGTGGGCGCGGACGTCGGGGCGACCTCGGCCGCCACCTGGCTGGCCCACGAGACCCGCACGACGCGACCCCTCCTCCACCGCCGCGCGCGGCTCGCCATGAGCCTCGGGGACGCCCACCCCGAGGTGGACGACACGCTCGCCCGCGGCGAGCTGATGCTCGACCAGGCGGAGGTCATCGTGGAGGCGGTGGAAGCGTTGCCCACCGACCTGGTCGACACCGAGACCATCCGCGAGGCGAAGAGGTTCCTGCTGGAGCAGGCCCGCGACCACGACGCCCGCGCGCTCCGCGTCCTGGGGCGGCGGCTGCTCGACGTGGTCGACCCTGAGGCGGCCGACGCCGAGGAGGCCCGCCGGCTCGAGGCCGAGGAGTCCGCGGCACGCGCCACCGCCTCCTTCACGATGTCCGACGACGGCCAGGGCCAGGTCCACGGCCGCTTCACCCTCCCCTCGCTCCACGGCTCGATGCTGCGCAAGCACCTGATGGCGCTCGCCGCTCCGGGCCGTCATCCCGACCGCCCTGCGTCCACCCCGAGCCGGCACTCGCTGGGCCTCGCGTTCGCCGAGTACGTCGAGACGAGGCCGGACGACACGGTGCCCCACACCGGAGGCCTGGCGGCCACCGTGGTCGTCACCCTGGACCTGGAGAGCCTGCTGGGCGGGCTGCGGAGCGCCGGCCTGTGTGACGGCAGCAGGATCTCCGCGGGCGAGGCTCGTCGGCTCGCGTGCAGCGCCGGGATCATCCCGGTCGTGCTCGGCGGCGCCTCCGAGCCCCTCGACGTGGGCCGACGCCGGCGCTTCCACACCAAGCCGATCCGGATCGCCCTCGGCGTCCGCGACGGAGGGTGCACCGCTGTGGGCTGCGACCGTCCTCCCTCGATGTGCCACGCCCACCACGACCACCACTGGAGCCGAGGCGGGTCGACCGACCTCGACTCCGGCCGACTGCTCTGCGCGCGCCACCACACCCTGGCCCACGACCGGCGCTACGAGACGACCTCCCGCCCCGGCGGCAAGATCGCCTTCACCCGGCGGACGTGATCAGCCGAGGCGACGGGCGAGCGGCTCCAGGAGCGTCATCAGCTCGTCGAGCTCGGCCGCGTCGAGGGCGTCGTACGGTACGGCGGCGAGCTCGTCGGTCAGGACCTCGACCCGGTCCTTCACCTTCCGCCCGGCCGGCGTGAACGTCTGCTCGTCCTCGATCAGCCCTCGCGTCCTCATCCCGCCGAGCAGCTCGTCGAGGAGCGCCTGCGGGTGGTGGTGGATGCGGCCGAACGTGCGCGCCGGCATCCCCTGGTCGATGGCCAGCAGGACGTGCGCCTCGAGACCACCGATCCCCTCCGCCGTCAGCGCAGTGACGTGCCCGTCCCCACGGTGCTCACGCAGCAGCGAGGCGGCGCGGAACAGCCGGGTCACCGGCTCCTCCGGGAGGGGCAGGGTGCGCAGTGCGGCGTACAGCGGGCGGCCCTCGAGCGGCGCGCTGGTGGCGGCCATGGTGAGCAGCTCGACGGTGCGACCGAGGTCCGGTGCCTCGACGAGGTCACCGAGGAGCCGTCGCAGCGCGAGCGCACACCCTGCCTCGCGCGCGGCGATCGCCTGCTCCGGGGTCGTCGTGCGCCACACCTTCGGGATGTGCCGGGCCACCTCGCCCGGGCCGAAGCTGTAGAAGAGCGCGTGGACGACCTCGGCGGGGACCGACGTGCCGAGCGGCGCCGCCCGGCCGGCGAAGTAGACGTCCCAGTAGTTCGTGAACCCGAGCGCGAACATCGTCTCGTTGGGCTCGTCCGCGGCGTAGGGGATCACCCCGATCGGCTCCACGAGCTCGAACATCCTGCGTGCCTGCCGGCCCGTCACGCCCACGCCCTCGCTCCTTCGTTTCCAGCTCTCGTGTCTGTCGGTGTCGACCGTGGCCGCGCGCCGGAGTCATCGCCTCGTGGCTGTCACCGGCCGCGGCCATAATGCCGCCATGACGGCCTTCACCGACACCAAGGAGTTCGAGAACGCGCGATTCGTGGGCGCGAGCCTCAAGGGCGCCACCCTGCGCTTCTCCGACGTCAGCGGCGTGACGATGCGCAGCGTCGACGTCGACGGGCTCGACATCGACAGCCACGACCTGTTCATGGGCCGCCTCGTCGTCAACGGGGTCGACGTGGTGCCGTTGGTGGAGGCCGAGCTCAACCGGCAGTTCCCGGGCCGTGAGCTCCAGCACGAGCAGACGCCCGAGGGCCTGCGCGAGGGTTGGGTCGCGGTCCAGGCGGCATGGCAGGAGACGGTGGCGAGCACGCCGCCGGAGCTCGTCGACGCCCACGTCGAGGACGAGTGGTCCCTCGCGCAGACGCTGCGTCACCTGGTCCTGGCCACCGACACCTGGCTGCGCGGCGGGATCCTGCGGATCGAGCGGCCCTTCCACGAGATCGGCCAGATCTTCACCGGCGCCGCCGACATGGGGTTCGACATGTCCATCTTCCGCGACGAGGCGCCGACCTACGACGAGATCCTCACGGTGCGTGCCGAGCGGCAGCAGATGGTGACCGACTTCCTGGCCACGGCCACCCCGGAGCTGCTCGCCGAGGAACGCGACGACCCGTGGGGCTTCGACTGGCACCCCACCGTCGGTGACTGCGTCCGCGTGATCCTCGAGGAGGAGTGGGCCCACCTGCGCTACGTCCGCCGCGACCTCGCCCTGCTGCGGTGACGTAGATGCCCACGCCGGGTTCGTCGTCCGGCCACGGATAGCGCGCCCGAACGTCGCTGTGGACAGGCCTTGCCGAGCGCATCGAGTGTCAGTGGGCGGTGCTTGGATCGAGGTATGACAGCGCAGGCCTTCGCTTCGCGACACCCGGTGACCACGGTGGTCGCGCGGATGCGCGCGGAGCTCCGGGACGTGGCGCAGACACCGGTCTGGACGATGGGAGCGGGCGAGGTCGGGAAGGCACTGACTGAGGTCACCAGGCTGGCCGCCCAGCTGTCCCAGCTCCAGCTGCGGCTGCTGGCGCACAGCGAGCGGGTCCAGGTCGGCGCCGACGTGGGCGCCACCTCGGCGGCCAACTGGCTGGCCCACGAGACCCGCACCACGCGGCCCGTGGTGCACCGACTGGCCCGCCTCGCGGAACGGTTGGAAGCGGCCCACCCCGAGGTCGGCGAGGCCCTCGCCGGAGGTGACCTGGTGCTCGACCAGGCGGAGGTCGTCGTGGAGGCGGTGGACGCCCTCCCGAGCGACCTGGTCGACACCGACACCGTCCGGCGCGCCGAGGCGTACCTCCTCGCGCAGGCACGTGACCACGACGCCCGGGCCCTGCGCATCCTGGGCCGCCGGCTCCTCGAGGTGGTCGACCCCGAGGCGGCCGACCTCGAAGAAGCTCGTCGGCTCGAGGCCGAGGAGTCCGAGGCCCGGGCTGCTGCGTCGTTCACGATGTCCGATGACGGTCACGGCCGGGTCCACGGCCGCTTCACGCTGCCCTCGCTCCACGGTTCGATGCTGCGCAAGCACCTGATGGCGCTCTCCGCCCCCGGGCGGAAGCCCGATGTGCCCGCCTCGACACCGAGCCGGCACGCGATGGGCCTGGCGTTCGCGGAGTACGTCGAGACCCGACCCGACGACACCGTCCCCCGCGCCGGCGGGCTCGCGGCCACGGTCGTCGTGACCATGACCCTCAAGTCCCTCATGGGCGGGCTGACGAGCGCTGGCCTCTGCGACGGCAGCCGGATCTCCGCCGGCGAGGCACGACGGCTCGCCTGCGCGGCGGGGATCATCCCCGTCGTCCTCGGCGGAGGCTCGGAGCCGCTCGACGTCGGCCGGCGACGCCGCTTCCACACCACGCCCATGCGCGTCGCCCTCGGCGTCCGCGACGGGGGCTGCACCGCGATCGGCTGCGACCGGCCGGCCGCCCAGTGTCCACGCCCATCACGACCGCCCGTGGAGCCGGAACGGACACACCAACCTCGAGACCGGCCGGCTGCTCTGCCCCCGCCACCACTCCCTCGCCCACGACCAGCGCTACGAGGCGACCGCCTGCCCCGGCGGCAAGGTCCGCTTCACCCGTCGGACGTGAGGGTCGTCAGCCCGCGGCGCCGAACCACTCGCGGATCAGGGTGACGTCGTCCGCGGTCAGCTCCAGGTCGGCGTGGCGTGCACGGTCCACGACATTGTCCACGAAGGCGGCGCCGATCTGGTCCGCTGTCGGAGGCGGCTCGGCATAGAGGGGGCAGCCTCCGTAGGACGATCCCCGCGCCACGTCACCGAGCGCCTTGCGTCCCACCTTGATGTCGGCCTCCACGAGCTGGTCGCGGGCCCAGCGCGTGGTCTCGGCGAGGCTGAACGTGTGCGCCGCGACGTGCGATGCCAAGGCAGAGTAGATCGGTCGCCACGCCGCCTGGGCCAGCCTCGGGAGGCGCAGCACGGTGGTCACGCTCTCCACCGCAGCAGGCATCTGCTGCCGCGACAGCACCGGTTGGGCCTCCTCGGGAGGGTCGTGACGGCGGCTGTCCCACACGTAGCTGTGCGAGACGCTCAGGCCGGGAAGCCCGAGCGCCTGCAGCGCCCTGGTCAGGGAGGCGTGCCCGAACCAGCCGTTGGTGCCCCCGTCGGCCGCACCCAGGTCGGCCCGCAGGGCGTTCCCAGTGCGCTCAGGTAGACCGGTCCCGACGCAGCCCGGTAGCGATCCACCACGAGCGCAGAGAACCGAGCCCAGGCGTCAGAGGTGTGCTCGTCACCACCGGTGGGCAGCAGCGTCTCGATCTCAGGCACCACGGTGTCGTCGTCGAACAGCTCGAGCAAGCTCCTCGCCCCTGACCAGCCGGTCGGCGATCGCGTCGAGGACGTGGGCGGAGTCCGAGGCCGTCACCACGGTGGTGCGGCGGTCGGCGGCCCGGAGCCTGACCAGCAGTGGAGTCATGTCCGAGTCGCCGGACACGATCACGAACTCGTCGTACCGAGCCTCGGCGCGCAGCGCCTCGGCCGCGTCGAGGGCCATCCGGATGTCGGCCCCGTTCTTGGCGTGGGCCAACCGAGGACAGTCGATGACCTCGAAGCCGGCATCCGTGAAGGCGTTGCGGAACTTCGAGAAGTACAGCCGGTCCTCACCTGCTGGGAGGATCGACCCGTTCGGGTTCAGGTAGCAGGAGAGCACCAACCAGCGCCGCTCGCCGTCGTTGGTGAGCCGAGTTGACAACCGGTCGAGCCACAGCTTCGGCTCCCGGGCGAAACGCAGCGCCACCGTGGGATCCAGCTTCATCAGCCCGCTGAACACGTTGTCGAAGTCGAGGTACAAAGCCGTCCGTACGGTCCCCATGTCGGGACCGTACGTCATTCCGGGCACTAGGCTCCCCGCTGATGGACATCACGGACTTCACCCTCGACGCGTTCTCACTCGCCGGCCGGCGTGCGCTGGTGACGGGCGGGAACACGGGGCTGGGGCAGGCGTTCAGCGTGGCGCTGGCGCGGGCGGGAGCCGACGTGTTCAGCGCCGGACTGCTCGACGACGGCGGCGTGACGAGGCAGCTGGTCGAGGCGAACGGGAGCCGGTACGCCGAGACGCGGGCCGACCTCACCGAGCCGGGTGTGCCGGCGCAGGTGGTCGCCACGTGCGTCGAGGCGCTGGGCGGGCTCGACGTCCTGGTCAGCTCCGCGGGCATCTGCCTGCTGGCCGACGTCGAGGAGTTCGACCGCGCGCAGTGGGACCCGATGGTCGCGGTCAACCTCACGGCGGCCTTCGAGACCGCCCACCACGCCGCGCGGGTGATGAAGCAGCAGGGTCGCGGCAAGATCATCAACATCGCCTCGCTGTTCAGCTTCCTCGGCGGCCGGCAGTCGCCGGCGTACGCCGCCACGAAGGCGGGGATCGCGGGGTTCACGAAGGCCTACTGCGACGAGCTGGCCGGCCACGGCATCAACGTCAACGCGATCGCCCCCGGCTACTTCGCGACCGCGATCACGGCCGCGACCCGGCAGGACCCCGAGACCGAGCGCCGCATCGTCGAGCACATCCCGGCCGGCCGCTGGGGCGATCCGGCCGACCTGATGGGCGCCATCGTCTTCCTCGCGTCGTCCGCCTCCGACTACGTCAACGGACACCTGCTGGTCGTCGACGGCGGCTATCTGGTCCGATGAACCCATGGTGAGCTCGCGTTCCACGATGACCCGCGCCGAGATCGTCCGCGCGGTCACCGACCTGCTCGGCGCCGAGGCCGTCGACACCGACGAGGAGCGGCTGCGCGCGGCCAGCGTCGACCGGTACCGCAAGTACCCCGCGGTCCACGGCATCTACCACGCCCCCGCGCCAGCCGCGATCGTCTTCCCGACGAGCACCGAGCAGGTCGCCCAGGTCCTCGAGCTCGCCGACCGCGAACGGATCGCCGTCGTCCCCCGCACCGGCGGCACCAGCACCGAAGGCGGCCTCGAGACCGTCGTCGACGACTCGCTGGTCGTCGACGGCTCGCGGATCGACGCCGTCCTCGAGATCGACGAGGCCGACATGCAGGCCACGGTGCAGTGCGGCGTCCGGCTCCAGGTGCTCGAGGACCAGCTGCGCGAGCGCGGCCTCACGACCGGTCACTCGCCGCAGTCGAAGCCGCTCGCCCAGTACGGCGGCCTGGTCGCCACCCGCTCGATCGGCCAGTTCTCCACGCTGTACGGCGGCATCGAGGACATGGTCGTCGGCCTCGAGGCGGTGCTTCCCGGCGGGCGGATCGTCCGGGTCCGCAACGTGCCCCGCCGCGCAGCCGGTCCCGACGTACGCCACGTGCTGATCGGCAACGAGGGCGCGCTGGCCTTCGTCACCGAGGTGACGGTCAAGGTGTTCCGCCACCACCCCGAGGTGCGCTACTTCGGCTTCCGGGTCCCCGACTTCGCGGCCGGCGTCGGCCTGCTGCGCGAGGTCCTCACGACCGGCTACCACCCGTCGGTCGCCCGGCTCTACTCCCCCGAGGACGCCCGTCAACACTTCCCGGAGCACCCGCTCGACCACAACCTGGTCGTGCTCTCGGCCGAGGGGCCGCCGCCGCTGGTCGAGGCGACCGCCGGGGCGATCGAGGCGATCGCGGCCGGAGTCGAGCACTCACCGGTGCCCGAGGTCGAGATCCGCGACTGGTTCGAGAACCTCAACTGGGGCGAGGACAAGATCGAGGCCGAGAAGCAGGCGATGCGCGAGCGCGCCCACCTCGGTTACACGACCGAGGTCTCCGTCGACTGGTCGCGCACGGCCGAGCTCTACGAGGCGACGACGTCGCGGATCCGGCGGGAGTTCGACCGCGCCGACGACCTCACGCTGCTCGGCGCCCACTCCTCCCACAGCTACCAGACGGGCACCAACCTCTACTTCGTCTACGACTACGACGTGCGGTGCGAGCCGTCCGACGAGCTCGATCTCTACCACCGGCCGCTCAACGCGATCATCGTCGAGGAGGCGCTGCGCGTCGGTGGCTCGATGGCCCACCACCACGGCGTCGGCAAGTACCGCACCGCCTGGATGGGCCGCGAGCACGGCTCGTCCTACGCCTTGCTCGCCGGCCTCAAGCAGGCGTTCGACCCCCACAACGTGATGAACCCCGGCTCGGTCTTCCCCATCGACGAGCACGGCGACCCGGTGCTGGACGACGCGGTGCTGGACCCCGGATGACCGCCTTCCTGGCGATCGACTCCGGCTCCCAGAGCACCAAGGTCTCGGTGATCGACGCGGCCGGCGTCGTCCGGGCGGAGGCCCGCCGGCCGCTGCGGCCCTACGACCTCGGTCCCGACGGCCGCGCCGTCCACCCCGACGACGACCTCTGGGACGCGCTGGCGGTCGCGACCCGCGCGGCGGTGACGGCGTACGACGGCTCGGCGGGCGACCTGGTGGGGGTGGGGCTGTGCGGCATCCGCTACTGCCGGGCGCTGCTCGACGCCGACGGCCGGCTCACCGAGCCGGTGCAGAGCTGGATGGACTCCCGGGTCGACCGCCCTGTCGACGCCGACGGCCGGGTGGCGACGGTGACCAGTGCCGGCGGCTACCTCGGCATCCGGCTGACCGGCGAGCGGCGCGACAGCAGCGCCAACGACCAGGGGGTGCTGCCCGCGCCCGACCTGCTGCCCGACCAGGTCGACCCCGGCGCGGTCCTCGGCCACGTCACCACCGAGGCGGCGCGGGCGACCGGCCTCGCCGCCGGGCTGCCGGTGTTCGCGACGGCCAATGACAAGGCGGTCGAAGCGCTCGGCACCGGTCTGGTCGAGCCCGGCGCGGTGCTGGTCAGCCTCGGCACCTACATCACCTCGATGACCGTGGCGGCCGCACCCGAAGCACCCGTCGACGACAGCTTCTGGATCAACGACGCCGCCGTGCCCGGCCGCCACCTCGTCGAGAGCCGCGGCATCCGGCGTGGCATGTGGACGGTCTCCTGGCTGCGCGGCCTGGTCAGCGCCGCAGCCCCCGACCTGGTCGAGCCGGCCGCGGTCGAGGCGTGGCTCGAGCAGGGCGCCGCGGACGTACCGGCGGGCTCGGGCGGGTTGCTCACCGTCCCCGACTGGCTGGCTCCGCCCGGCGAGCCCCATCGGCGCGGGATGGTGGTCGGCCTCGACGCCTCCCACGGGCCCCACCACCTGCACCGCTCCGTGCTCGAGGGGATCGCGATGACGATGCGCGGCCACGTCGAGGCGATGGAGGCGGCGCTCGGGGTCGACCCCGGCCGGCTGCTGCTCTCCGGCGGTGGCGCCCGCTCCCCGCTGATGACCCGCGTCGTGGCCGACGTGTTCGGACGGCGCGTCGAGCGTCCCGCGGTCGCCGACGCCGCCGGGCTGGGCGCCGCCATCTGCGCCGCGGTCGGCCACGGCACCCACGCCACCTTCGACACCGCGGTCGCCGCGATGACCCGACCCGGCGAGCCGTGCGACCCCGACCCGGTCGCGCACGCGACGTACGACGCGCTGGGTGCGGTGTACGCCGACCTCCCGCGTGCCGTCGACCCGGTGCTGCGGCGGCTGGCCGACCTGCGGGCCTGACCCTCGACCTCGGACCGGGCCGGTCCCGTTCGGTGGCGTCATCGTGCGGCGGCGGCCGCGATTGCGTACACTGGACGAGTCCGGCCCGCCTGTCAGGCCGGACACCGAGTCCGGCAGCGTGCCATCTGAGTGCGATCGCCGCAGGTCTCGAGGCTCCCGGGGTCACGGATCAACATGGGGAACCCGACCCGGGGTGCCGGTGGGCGGACGTGTGCCGCCCGGCGTAGTTCCCGACGAGGAAGTGAGTGTTGGTTGGCCACCAAGCGTGACAACCGGTCCGGCAACGGCCGGCGGCGTGCCCCCGCCCGGAAACGGGACGAGGACGGGCTGATGCCCGTCCTGGCCCGGTCCGTGGGTGAGGTCGGGCACGCGATCGACCGGGGGCAGATGACCTCGCGCCACCACGCGCGGTTCCAGGCCGTCGCCCTCCTGGCACGCGAGGAGCGCGCCCGGATCGCCGCCGACGACACCCTCACCGAGGCCCAGCGCGACAACCAGCGCAAGCGCCTCGAGGGCGTCGCGACCAACCTGGCCCGGCTCGCGGCGCGCCAGCCCTCGCTGTTCGGGCTGCTCCAGGAGGACGCCGAGGTCTCCGAGGCGACCCGGCTGCTCAAGCGGGAGATGCAGGAGGCGGCCGGCCAGGAGCCGGAGCCCGAGGCGGAACCCGCCGAGCCCGAACCCGGCAGCCCGGTCCAGCGCCGGGCGACGATCCCCCAGTCGGTACGTGCCGCCCAGCTGGCCAACCCGTTCCTCGTCCCAGACTTCGGCGCGGCCCGACCGCGCCCCACCGGCAGGCTGGTCGGCTGGGAGCTGATCGGGCCGGTGCTCAACGCGTTCGAGCACCCCGTGCCCGGGGCCCCCGCGTGCATGGACCTCCCCGACCCGCGGCCGCAGCTGCTGCCGCCGGGGCTGGACCTGATGCCCCACCAGGGGCAGGTGCTCAGCGCGGTCGCCGAGGGCCACCGCACCTTCCTGCTCGCCGACGAGCCCGGCCTCGGCAAGACCGCGCAGGCGCTGCTCGCCGCGCAGGTCGCGTCGGCTTACCCGCTGCTGTGCGTGGTCCCCAACGTCGTCAAGACCAACTGGGCCCGCGAGGCCGCGCTCTGGACGCCGAACCGGACGGTCTCGGTCATCCACGGCGACGGCGACACCATCGACGGCTTCGCCGACATCGTGGTCGTCAACTACGAGGTGCTCGACCGCCACGTCGGCTGGATCGGCGAGCACGGCTTCCGCGGCGTGGTCGTCGACGAGGCCCACTACATCAAGAACAAGAAGTCGCAGCGGTCCCAGCAGGTGCTGCAGGTCTCCCAGCGCGTACGCCGCCGGATCGCGCGGCCGCTGCTGATGGCGCTGACCGGTACCCCGCTGATCAACGACATCGAGGACTTCCGGGCGATCTGGGAGTTCCTCGGCTGGATCGAGGAGCGCAAGCCGGGCAACGACCTGATGGCCGCGCTCGAGGACACCGACTCGACCCCCGCCGACCACGCGTTCTACCCCCGGGCGCGGCAGGCGGTCGTCGACCTCGGCATCGTGCGGCGCCAGAAGGTCGACGTCGCCGCCGACATCCCCGCCCGCCGGATCGCCGACCTGCCCGTCGAGCTCGAGGGCGCCGTGGGCCGCTCGATCGCCGAGGCGGAGCGGCAGCTGGCCCAGCGGCTGGTGGGTCGCTACCGGGCGGCGCTGGAGCACCGCCGTACGCGCGGCAGCGAGCCGCTCGAGGGCATCGATCTCGATCTCGTACGTCGGGTGGCCGAACGCGAGGTCGCGGAGTCGACCGACGAGGAGACCAGCGGCGACAACGTGTTCGCGATGGTCCGCCGGATCGGCCAGGCCAAGACCGAGCTGGCCGCCGACTACGCGGCCCAGCTGGCCCGCAGCGCCGGCAAGGTCGTGTTCTTCGCCAAGCACAACGACGTGATGGACGGCGCCGAGGCGTTCTTCGAGGCCCGCGGCGTCCGCCACACCTCGATCCGCGGCAACCAGTCCTCGAAGGTCCGCCAGGACAACATCGACGCCTTCGTCAACGACCCCGACGTCCACGTGATCGTCTGCTCGCTGACCGCCGCCGGCGTGGGCATCAACCTGCAGGTCTCCTCCAACGTCGTGCTCGCCGAGCTCTCGTGGACCAACGCCGAGCAGACCCAGGCGATCGACCGGGTCCACCGGATCGGTCAGACCGAACCGGTCATCGCGTGGCGGATCATCGCCGCGCAGACCATCGACGCCCGGATCGCCGAGCTGATCGACGCCAAGGCCGGCCTCGCCGCCCGCGCCCTCGACGGCGCCGACGAGGAGACCACCTCCTCCGCCGACGTCCAGGTCGAGGCGCTGGTCTCCCTCCTCACCCACGCCCTCGAGCAGGAGTCGGTCTCGGCCTGAGGTTTCTCGTCGTACCCGACATCGGTGCTGTCGTTTCGCCGTTCTGACGACTCAGATGTCGGGTACGACGACGACACCCACCCGTGGATGACGTCCCCCGCGGGTCGGGTCCATGCTGGAGCCGTGGCGACGTTCTCCCTGGACCAGCTGGTGTCGTGGGCGCTCGTGGGTGGGCCGGCCCCGGTGCACCTGACCGACGCGTCCTACGAGCGGATCACGACGGCGCAGGGGCACCTCCACCACGCGGCGCGGTCGGGGGCCGTTTACGGGCTGACGACCGGCGTGGGGGCGCTGCGCAACGTGCCCACCGACGTCACCCCGGGCGACGGCACGTCCCACACGCTGCGGCTGTGGCGCAGCCACGCGACCGGGTTCGGCGACACCTACGAGGACGCGACGGCGCGGGCGGCGATGGCGATCCGGCTCCACCAGATCACCGCGGGCCGGTCAGGGGTCAGCCCGGGACTGGCGGAGTCGCTCGGCGCGGCGATCGGCTCGGGCGCCGTACCCCACCTGCACCGGTCGGGGTCGATCGGCACCGGCGACATCGTGCCGCTGGCCGAGCTCGGGCTGACGCTGATCGGCGAGCGACCCTGGCGGTCCGGCAGTGCGCCGGCCGCAGCCGTCGTGGAGGGTGACGCGCTGCCGTTCATGTCGAGCAACGCGCTGACCCTGGCCACGGCCGCGCTGGTGCACCGGCGGCTGGAGAACTTCTCCGTGGCCGCCGAGAAGGTCACGGCGCTGTCGGCCTGCGCCCTCCAGGCCTCGCTCCAGGCCTACGACCCGCGGGTCCACGCCGGCCGGCCGGACGCCTCCCAGCAGCGCGTGGCGGCGCGGCTGATGGCGCTGCTCTCCCCCGCCGACTGGTGGCCGGCCCGGGTGCAGGATCCCTTCGCGCTGCGCACCGTCCCGCAGGTGCACGCGCCGTTCGTCGACGCCCTCGTCACGACGTCCGAGGCGGTGATGGTCGAGGTCGACGACTCCTCGGAGAACCCGCTGGTGACCGCCGACGGTACGGCGCTCCACCACGGTGGCTTCGTCACCGCCCGGCTCTCGGCGACCCTCGACGCGCTGCGGCAGGCGCTCTACCCGGTGCTGTCGCTCTCGGCAGCCCGCCTCTCCGCGCTCGTGAACCCGTCGCTCACCGGCCTCCCGGCGTTCCTCGCCTCCGGCCCCGCCGACAGCTCGGGCGTGATGGTGCTGGAGTACCTCGCCCAGGACGCCCTGGCCCGCGCCCGGATCCTCGCCACGCCCGTGTCCACCGGCGGCGTCTCGATCTCGCTCGGCCTGGAGGAGCACGCCAGCTTCTCCACCCAGGCGGCCTGGGGGTGCGAGCAGATCGTCGGTCTGGCGCCCGCCGTCCTGGCCTGTGAGCTGGTGGCCGCCGTGCGGGCGCTGCGGATGGACCCCGACCGGCTGCCTCGCACCGGCGCCCTGCGGCAGGTGTACGACGCCGCGGACGCCGTCCTCGACGAGGACCGGTCCGACCGGCCGCTGACCGACGACCTCGCGGCCGCGTCGGCGCTGGTGCAGCAGGGCCTGCCCTAGCCGCCGCCAGGCAGGAGAGCAAGATCGCCGGCCGCCACCTCCCCCGGTGCGACGACCTCGGCCTCCACGCCGAAACCCACGCCGCCCTCGGGGCGCAGCCGGGGCAGGGCCTTCAGCAGCGGGAGGTCGGGCTCGGCGGTCTCGGGGTGGTGGTCGATCACGGCACAGCGGGGCACGACTCCGGTGACCCGGACCTCGGCGCCGCCGAGCCGCAGGCGCCGTCCGACCCAGCCGTCCTCCTCGAGAGGCTGCAGGTCGCCGTCGAGCACGACGGTCGATCGGAACCGGGCCGCCCCGACCTCGTGACCCACCTCGTCGGCCAGCCGGTCGAGCGAGGCCCGGGAGACGAGCGTGACCGCGCCGCCGTAGACCACGGCGCCCGGCGGAGCGCCGACCAACAGCACCTCACGGCCGAGGTGCGCGGAGTACGCCGCCGCCCACGGCCCGGCCACGACGTCGACCGCGGTGGGCCGCCCCCAGTAGTCGACCGTCCGGGTGCCGTCGTCCACCGGCTCGCCGCTCACCCGGCCCGAGGGCAGGTCGACGGTGAGCAGGCGGCCGTCCCACGCAGCCGAGGTCTGGAGCAGGGTCGGCTCCTCGACGGTGCGGACGCACCGGTCGCGCGCCGGATCGACGAGGCAGAACTCGCGGTCGCCCACCGCACCGTCCACGGTCAGCCGCGCCGACGCCAGGTCGCGGTGGCGACCGCCCTTCACCGGCGTCAGGCCGGTCCGCGCCACCCGCATGCGCCCAGCCTGCCCTACGCTGCCCCCATGGGCTCGCTGAGCGACTTCGAGCGCCTCGTGCCGCTCGACCACGGGTTGACCGTGGTGGTCTGCCGTCGGCCGGACCTGACTCCGGCCACGTCCGTCGTCAACGCGGGCGTCGTCCCCCATCCGACGACGGGCATCCCCTGCGTCGCGTTCGTGTCGGTCGGGACGGCCCACCGCCTGCGCTACCTCCGCGCCGACCCGACCATCAGCGTCGTGATCCGCGCCGGTTGGGAGTGGACCTCGGTCGACGGAGCCGCGTCCCTGATCGGCCCCGACGACCCGGAGCCGGGCGTGGACGACGAGCGGCTGCGCCTGCTCCACCGCGAGATCTTCACGGCTGCTGGCGGCACGCACGACGACTGGGACGCCTTCGACCGGGCGATGCGGGAGGAGCGGCGGGTGGCGGTGTTCGTCACCCCGAGCGACGCCTAGAGGTGGTCGGGCACGACCAGGGCGTCGGGGTCCTGCCGGGGCGGCAGCGCGGCCAGCGCCGCCTGCACCAGGGCGGTCCGCGCCTTCACGGCGACCGCGCGACGGACCTTGCCGCCCTCGTCGCCCACGAGCGACTCGACGGTCTCGCGCACCTGGGCGTCGGTGAAGGTCGGCGGGGTTCCCTGCTCGACCGTCACGTCGGGCAGCGCGACCAGCACCGGCAGCACCTGGCCACCGAGCCCGTCGAGAAGCGTGAACCGCTGGAAACGGTCCATCCCCTCCCAGACCTCGTCGATGTCGGCCTTGCCCCGGCGTACGTCCTTGCGCTGCGCGGCCACCACCGTCTTGGCGGCACCCTCGAGCGCCACGGTCAGCTCGTGCTCGGTGAAGCGCATGCGACCAGCATGTCGGACGTCGCCTCAGGAGTCGTCACTGAGCCGGATCGTCTGCAGCCGGCGCCCGGCGTAGACGGTGGCGACCAGGCTGACGGTGAGGAGGGCGACCAGGCCGGTGGTGAAGGTGACGGCGGCGTCGACGAGCAGCAGCGACGCCTGGTCGCCGAGGGAGCTGACCACGATCGCGGTGGCCCACTGCTGGATGCTGAGGGTCTGCGCGCCGGGGACCAGGCCGCCGACCAGCGACTCCCAGATCAGCGCGTAGATCAGGCCGATCACGACCGCGTTGCGGGTGAGGACGGCCAGCAGCAGGAAGACCGCGGCGTAGCCGACCCCGGCGGCGAACGCGCCGGCGGCATAGGACAGCGCGATGACACCCACCTCACCGGTGAGCACGACCCCGGCGACCAGCACCGGCAGCGCCCCGAACAGCGTGATCACGCCGAGGGCGACGGCGAGCTTGGTGACGACGATGGAGTAGCGGTTCACGGGCTTGGCGAGCAGGTAGACGATCGACCCCTCGTCGATCTCGGGGCCGATCGAGCCGGTCCCGGCGATCAGGCCGAGCAGCGGCATCATGATCGCGATCCCGAACGTCGACAGCAGGTCGGCGGCCAGGCTGCCCTGCAGCTGGCCGGCGATCGTGTCGTCGAGGCTGCCCAGGATCCGCGCCAGCGTGCACAGGGCCAGCAGCGCCAGCGGGAGGAGCGAGAGCAGGACCGTCCGCTTGCGGCCGAGCAGGCTGCGGGCGGTGAGCCGGGCGACGGTGGCGTTCATTTTCGGGGTCCCTGTTCGAAGCGGAACGAAGTGAGCATTCGAATGGGGTGAATCATCGCGTGACCAGGTAGGCGAAGACCGACTCGAGCGACGCGTCGGCGGGGTGGACCTCGAGCAGCCGGATCCCGTGGCGGGCGGCGAGCGCGGGCAGGGCGTGGGTGAAGGCGGCGAAGTCGGAGGCCTGGACGTGGAGGCTGGTGCCGTCGCGGGAGGTCACCAGCTCGACTCCCGAGCTGCTCGGATCGGCCATCACCGCAGAGGCGAGGGCCCGGTCGTCGTCGGAGCGGATGGTGTACTGGTGGGGCCGCTGCGTCATCAGCCGCCGGATCTCGCGGAAGTCGCCGGACGCCGCGTGGCGGCCGGCCACCATGACCTCGATCCGCCCGGCAATCTGCTCGACCTCCTCGAGGATGTGGGAGCTGAACAGGATCGTCCGTCCCTCCTCGCCGAGCCGGTGGAGCAGCTCCATCAGGTGCAGCCGCTGCCGCGGGTCCATCCCGTTGAAGGGCTCGTCGAGCAGCAGCACGGTCGGGTCGTGGACGATCGCGGTCGCCATCTTGATCCGCTGCTTCATGCCCTTGGAGTAGCCGCGGATGTCGCGGTCCTGCGCGTCGGTCATCTCGACGGTGCCGATCGCGCGTCGCGCGGCCGACTCCGGGTCGGCCAGCTTGTGGAGCCGGGCGTTGGCGAGCACGAAGGACCAGCCGGTGACGGCGTCGTACATCTCCTCACGCTCGGGCACCAGCCCGATGTCCCGGTAGACCTCGGGGTCGCGCAGCAGGGTCCGGCCGTCGAGGGTCACGCTGCCCGCGGACGGCGCGAGGAAGCCCGCCATCATGTTGATCAGCGTCGACTTGCCGGCGCCGTTGGGGCCGAGCAGGCCGGTCACGCCCGGGCCGAGCCGCATCGTGACGTCGTTGACCGCGACCACGTTGCCGTACCAGCGCGAGACCTGGGCGAGCTCGAGCGCGCTCATGCCGCCACCCCCGTCATGCCAGCGCCTTCCGGTAGCGCGCGAGCAGCGCGGCGTAGCAGCCGGCGACCAGCAGCAGCGCCAGGACCGGGTACGCCGCCGTCATCAACGCCCCCTCGGGCGGGTTGAACGTCGCCGAGCCGCCGCCGAGCACGCCCGACTGCACGCCGTCCATCAGCGTGAACGGCGAGAGCAGCCCGGACCAGCCGGCGAAGGCGTCGCTGCCGAACTCCTCGGCCATCGCCCGGACGGTGACCTGGATGCCCGAGGCGACCAGCAGCACGCCGACCACGGCCGCGACCCCGAGGCCGCGGCGCGGCGTGAGCGAGGCGACCACCAGGCCGACGCCGGCCAGCACCAGGCTGAGCACGGCGGCGCCGCCCATCGCCCGCAGGTAGTCGGGCCACTGGTCCTCCATCGGTAGGTCGGCCAGCCAGGCACCGACGAGCAGCAGCGTGATCGGCAGCCCGACCAGGGCGTACAGCGCGGTGGCCATGGCGGCGTACTTGGCCCGGACGTACTGGGCCCGGCTGATCGGCCGCGAGAAGTAGAGGGTGGCCACCCGGAACCGGAGGTCGCGCGACATCGCCGCGGGCGCCTGCGCCCCCAGGAAGATCGTGATCACGACCTGGAACGAGACGGCGTAGGCGAGGTAGCCGAGCGGCAGCGTGCCGAGCCTGAAGTAGCTCGTGACGATCCCGATCGCGACGGCCGGCAGCACCATCACGGCCAGCAGCAGGAACGGCATCACCTTGGAGCGGGCCGAGCGGCCGAGGCCGAAGGTGCCGCGCAGGGTGTCGACGTAGAGCGAGCGGGCGATGTAGGCCGCACCCTGCCGGCTGCCGTCGTAGTGGCGGTAGCCGATGTCGTGGATCTCGCCGATCGGCTGGTCGGTCACTGGAACACCTCCACCATCCGGTGCCGTTGCCGCTCCAGCCGAACCAGCCCGAGACCGAGCCCGGCGACGGCGTCGCGCACCACGTCGTACGTCGCGGGGTCGGTGACGTCGACGTGGAGCAGTCCCCCGTGCTGCTGCACGTCCACGCCGAGCTTCGCGAGCCGGGCGACCAGCCCGGCGACGTCGCCCTCGACCTCGACCGCGACGACCGGCGTCTCGGCCGTGACCGACGCCGTCGTCGAGTGGCGCAGCAGCCGGCCGCCGTCGATCACCACGATCCCGTCACATACGCGCTCGAGCTCGCCGAGCAGGTGGGAGGTCACGAGCACCGAGATCCCGAAGTCGGCACCGATCCGCCGGATCAGCCCGAGCATGTCCTCGCGACCGGCCGGGTCGAGCCCGTTGGTCGGCTCGTCGAGCAGGACCAGGCTCGGGTCGTGCACGAGCGCCTGGGCCAGCTTGACCCGTTGCCTCATGCCGGTGGAGTAGCCACCCATCGGGCGGTAGCGCTCCTCGTAGAGCCCGACGTGGCGCAGCGTGTCGGCGGTGCGCTCACGGGCCGCGGTCGTCGGCAGGCCCGACATCCGCGCCATGTGGACGCAGAACTCGGTGGCGGTCACGTCGGGCGGGAGGCAGTCGTGCTCGGGCATGTAGCCGACCCGCTCACGGATCGCCGGTCCGTCGGTGCGCACGTCGAGGTCGAGGACGTGGGCGCTGCCCTCGGTCGCCGGGAGCAGGCCGAGCAGGATCTTGAGCAGGGTCGACTTGCCGGCACCGTTGGCGCCGACCAGCCCGGTCACACCGGGCTCGACGTCGACGTCGAGCGCGTCGAGCGCGGTCACCCGCCCGTAGCGCTTGGTGAGCCCCTCGGTCCTGATCACCCTGTCGATCACTGGGCCACCGTAGGGCCGGCCACCCTCGTCCCGACAGCGCCGCCCCGCGGTTCCGGGGTCTTCTCAGGGACGTCCCCGAGCCTGCACGAAGGTTCAGGAGATCTCTCGCGTATCGATCGCTGTGGCAAGGGCCTGTCGCGACCGGCGCCAGCGCTGGACAATCACCCGCATGAGCCAGCCCACGACGGTCGCCGAGGTCGTCGCCCGGCTGCACGAGATCGACGCCGCGCTCCCCCACGACGACGGCGTCGCCGTCTTCAACCGGATCTACCTCACCGTGACCGAGCGGATCGGCCGCATCCTCGAGGGCTCCGGGTCGCAGCTGTTCGGGGACGCCGTGACCATGGCCGACCTCGACGTGAGGTTCGCGAACCTCTGGCTGGCGGCGTACGACGCGGACGCGACCGGTCGCGACGTGTCACCGGTCTGGCGGCCGCTGTTCGAGGCGCGCGCGGGTGGCCGGGTCCCGGTCCAGTACGCGATCGCCGGCATGAACAGCCACATCGAGCACGACCTGCCGATCGCCGTCGTGGCGACCTGTCGCGCGCACGACCTCGACCCCGACGACGTCCACCGTGACTACGAGGCCGTCAACGTCGTGCTCGCCGGCGTGGAGTCGGAGATCCGCCGCGGTTTCCTCGACGACGTGGGCCGCGCGGTCGACGACCACCTGGGCGCCGCGGTCCACCTGGTCAGCGCCTGGAAGATCGACAAGGCCCGCGACCTCTCGTGGGTCACCGCGGAGACGATCTGGGCGCTGCGGGGTGCGAGCCTGCTCAGCGACCGCTTCCTCGACGCGCTGGCCCACACCGTGGGCATGGCGTCGCGCGCGCTGCTGACACCCACCCTGTGACGCGCCCCGCCGGGGTCAGCCGACGCGGAAGGTGACCCAGGTCGAGCGCAGGCCCAGCTCGGAGCGCAGGGTGTCGCCGCTGACGGTCACCGTGTCCCGGGATCCGACCAGCCGCATCGAGGCGACCCGGCCGCCCCAGTCGCCGTTGCCGTCGCGACGGGTGACGACGATCCGGCGCAGGTTGCCCAGCGCGGGCCAGGCGTTCTCGAAGGTCGTGTCCCAGACGGTCACCGACCAGTCGTGCACCGGGTTGCCCGACCAGCCGTCGTAGGGGTCGCGCACGGCCTGCTGGTAGGGCAGCGAGCCGGCCACGCTCCAGCCGCCGTTGCTCGAGCCGAACTGGGTGAACGCCGGCTCGCCGTCGTCGGTCAGCACGCGACGCCGGGTCGCCCGGATCGCGGTGTCCGAGTCGGGGTGCTCGGCCGACGCGCCGCCGTAGACCTGGCTGGCGGTGGTGTCGTAGACGTCGAAGGCACTCGAGCGCGGGTGCGCCCGCTCGTAGGCGGCGTAGGTGCGCGCGGCGACCGCCTGGGCCCGGACGGCGGCCGGCGACCACGAGGCGGGCATCTCCAGCGGCACGACTCCCCGCAGGTAGGACTCGAGCCGGACGCTGTTGACGGTGACCCGGCCGCCGGAGAGCGGGACCGCGGTGAGCCGGCCGCGGTAGGAACGCAGGCCGGTGGGCGTCACGAGCTGCACGGGCTCACCGGACGCGGCGAGGGCGCCGTTGCCGTCGAGCCGGCGCCAGGTACGCCAGCGGGCGCCGTCGAGCCACTGCACGCGTGAGCCGGCGTCGGCGGGCGCCACCCGCCACCGCGTCGTGTCGCGCGCCGGGAGGGTGAGGGTGTCGTCGCTCGCGAGGTCCGTGACCGTGAGCCCGCCCTGGGCCACGACCACGAGGTCGTCGGTGGTGTCGGCGCTGACCAGCACCCGGATCTGGCCGTGGGCCCGGCCCATCTCGGTGCCCGGGTAGTAGAAGTCGGCGATCTGCTTCCAGTCCAGCCCTTCGCGGGCGGCGCCCTCGGCGCCGTACTGCGACATCCCGCGGCCGTGGCCGTAGCCGTGCCCCTTGATCACCAGGGAGGTCGAGCGCGGCACCTGCCAGCTGTCGTCGGCCGCGGCGGGGGCGGCCGGCAGGAGACCGGCCCCGACGACCGTGGCGGTGAGGACGGCGGCGAGGGTCGGGCCGAGGCGGCGCATGGGTGACTCCGGGGGGTGGGTCGGGAGTGTGACGGGAGGGGCTCGTGGGACACGACACCACGACCCGGCCGACCCCTGCCAGCGGTTCCGGGGAACTACAGCTCGGTAGTTCCTCAGCGCACCCGGGTCACCCGGAACAGCGTCGAGGGCAGCGCGAAGTTGCGGCGAAAGCTTTCGACGTCCAGCGAGTAGGTGCCAGGTGCGTCGCCGCCCTCGGTATCCACGTCGAGCTGCGCCACGCGGCCGGTGGCGTCGCGTCGGACGACCTGGATCCGGGTGACGTTCTCGAGGTGGTACTGCTCCTCGAGCTGCCCGGACCGGATCGTGATCTTCCAGCCGTAGTAGTCGGGCGAGGTCCCCTCATAGCGGTCCCGCCTGGCCGGGAGGTAGCGCTTGCCGCCGTCGACCGTGTGGCCGCCGTTGCTGGCCGAGAACTCCGCGAAGATCGGCTTCCGCCGGTAGGTCAGCACTCGCTGCGCCGTCTTCTGCGCGGCCCGGGTCGTCGACCGAGCCTCGGCCGAGGCGCCGCCGTAGACCTGGCAGGCGGGCGAGTCACAAATGTCGTAGGCCACGTCGAGCGGGTGGGCGCGGCGCCACGCACCGTAGGTACGCGAGGCCACCGCCTGCGCACGCAGCGCCTGCTGCGGCCAGCCCGCCTGCATCTCCGAGGGGACCACGCCACGCACGTACTGCTCCAGCGGCACGTCGTTGACGCTCACCCGGGTGCCGCGGTCGTCGGGCGCCGAGCGGAGCGAACCGCGGTAGCGGACGTCACCCTCGGGGGTGACCAGCGTCAGCTCGCGGTCGCCTGCGGAAAACGCCACCTCGGGACGGAAGCTGCGCCAGGGGTGCCACGAGCCGTCGAACCACGACACCTCGCTGGTTCCCGCCTCGCCGTCGGTGACGCGCCAGCGGGTGGCTTCGGGCTCGTCGGCCACCACGCTCCGCCCGGTCCCGATCTCGCGCACCCGGAGACGCGGTGCATCGCGGACCACGGTGTCGCCGTCGTCGTCCTGGCTCACCAAGACCTCGATCGACCCGCCAAGGCGCTTCCACCGCGTGTGGGGGTAGTAGAAGCCCAGCACGGTGCGGTGGCCGACCCCCTTGCGGGCGGCGGAGTACGCACCGTACTGGGACAGGCCCCGGCCGTGGCCGCTGCCGTCACCGGTGATCGTGACGACCGCGGCGTCGGGCACGTCGTGGGCCATGTCGGCTCGCGCCGGGCCGGCGGTGAGGGCGAGCACGACGGCGGCGGTCATGACGGGCGCGAGCGCGCCCACGGTCCCCCGAGACATGGGGGACATCGTGGCACGGACGCCCAAGGTCGGTCCCGGTACGGCGACGGCCCCGCCGGCACCTCCCCCGCGAGGGGTGGGTGCCGACGGGGCCGTCAGGCGCGGTGGTGTCAGTTGATGCCGATCTCCATCGTGCCGTTCTTGCGCATCTTCAGGACCTTCACCGTGGTGCCGGTCTTGGGGACGTCCACGCCGTACCAGCCCGGCTTGAAGTGGTCGCCCTCGTGGGTGCCGTGCTCGTCGCTGGCGAACCACCAGTCCTTGTTGTCGTTGAAGGTCCGCGTCCCGTCGTTCCCGGGCAGCTTGTAGCGCTGACCGAGGAAGTGGATGAACTGCGGCGCGGAGGCCTTCTTCGAGAACGTCGAGTTCCACGAGTTGATCCGCGGCCGGGCGATCTCGCCGTTCGGCGTGTGGACGAACGTCGGGTTCGCGTCGACCGGCAGGATCTCACCGCTTCCGGGGTGGTCACCGACGTTGTTGTCGAGCACCGAGGTGTCCCAGTAGCTGATGAGCGCACCCTTCTGGTTGTGCAGGAACTCGACGTAGTTCGACTTCCTGCCGGTGAACCCGAAGTTGTAGAGGTGGCTCAGCGGCTTGTCGAGACCCTGGTAGGTCCGGTTGTCGACGAAGTAGGCGTTCAGGTAGCTGCTGGTCTCCGAACCGGTGGTGGTGCGGAAACCGTCGAACGCCCAGCCCTCGGGCCCGGTCTCGGCGGTACCGAGGTCGGTGCCGTCGATCGCGATGTTGTCGACCATGAACCCGAGCGGGGCCACACCACCGTCGGTGATGTAGGAGAACCGGAGCATGTCGGCGTCAGCCGGCACGGTCGCGGTCAGGTTCACCCACTGGCCACCGGTGCTGCCGGAGATCCCGTTGTCCTCCGCCGGGTCGTCGGAGCTCCGGTTGGTCTCCAGCCTCTCCCAGGTGTCCCCGCCGTCCGAGGACGACTCGAGGTAGGCGTAGTCGTAGCCCTCCTCGATGTCGTACTTGGTCTTGGCGGTGAGCTCACCACCGGCCTCGATGTCGCGGGTCATGGTGTTGTTGAGGTCGTCACCCTGGCCGCTGTAGTAGTAGGCGTCACCGCACTCACCGCACGGCGCCCCGAGGTCGGTCGTGACCTCCTTGTCGGGGAGCAGCACGATCGCGCCGTTCTTGCCCTTGCCGGACGTCGCCTGGCCCGGGCGCAGCCGCACCTGGTCGCTGCGGTCGCTGCGGACGACCTTGTAGTCGAGCCAGCCGAGCTGGAACTTGTCCCAGGCGCCGAAGGGCATGGGCCGGTCGCCGATGCCGTCGTCACCCGGCAGGGTGCCGCGGGACTGGCTCATCAGGGACCACCAGCCGACGCTGTTCTCGGCACCGCCGGTGTTGCCGGAGGTGTCGTAGAGGTCGGGCAGGCCGAGGTCGTGGCCGTACTCGTGGGCGAACACGCTCAGGCCGCCGTTCTCGGGCTGGATCGTGTAGTCACCCACCCAGACACCGGTCTTGTTGTCGGGGAAGTTGACCGCGCCACCGTCGGAGGCGCCACCCTCACCGATGTTGATGCCGCCGAAGTCGCCGCCGTTGTCGGGACCGTCGGAGCCGAACTGGTGGACCTGGGCGTACCAGCGGTGGCTCCAGATGGCGTCGCCCTTCTGCTGGTCGTCGCCGTCCGCCTCGTCGCCACCCGCGTGCACGATCTGGAAGTGGTCGATGTAGCCGTCGGGCTCGTTGAAGTCGCCGTCCCCGTCGAAGTCGTACCGGTCCTGCTGGTCGAACGTCTTCAGGTAGGCCTGGATCTGCTGCATCGACTTGCCGGCGTCGAGCTGGTCCTGGGTCCAGATCGAGAGCGCGTCACGGAGCAGGAACCAGGTGTTGTTGCAGACGATGTCGCCGCAGAAGTCGCGGCCGTAGCGCGCCTCGTTGAACGGGACGTGCACGACCTCGGTCACGTCACCGGTGAAGGAGTACTTCCCGAGCGACTGCTTCTCGTAGAAGCTCTGCATCCGGTTGAAGTACATGTTCTGGTAGTAGGCCCGGTCGTAGTCGGGGTCCCACAACGTGGAGTTGTCCGTCTTGCGGTTCGGCTTGGGGATCTCGTTGAACCCCGGCCCGTCCCAGCTCACCGGCGGGTCGTTCGGGTCGGCGACGGGCTGCTCGTCCTCGGGCTGTCCGTAGGGGTAGGCGCAGGAACCCTCCTCGGTGCTGTCGCAGTACGCGGAGTGGGTGGTGTCGCCGAACTCAGCGAGCACCACGAAGATCCGGTCGGAGCCGGTCTGGGCGGTGCGGGCGAACTGGCCGCGCGCCACCTTCTGGACCCCGCTGTCGGAGCCGGAGCGGAGCCGCTGCTCGAGCCCGTTCTGGCGGATCTCCTCGTACTTGCGCTGCCATGGCATGGACAGCCCGTCCGAGAACTTGTCGGTGCCCGTGCGGTCGGGCGCGGCGGCGCCGGGCGCCTTCGCGTCCCCACGGGTGGCGGGAGCGGCACTGACCTGACCCGCGGTGAGCGGCAGCATCAGCGCTGCGCCGGTCAGCGTCGCGGTCGCGATCGCTGCCAACTTCTTGCGTTGCATGGATGTTCCTCCGAGTGCAGGAGATGAGTAGGTCCGTCGAGCTGAGGACACAGAGCGTGACGTGGTGCACGCCCATGGCATCCGACAACGCCGAGCGCCCAGAGTGAAGGCCCGACTCGCATCGTTATCCGACCGTTACACAATCGGCTGCGGGATGCGCCGTGGTGTCACACGTGGTGCAGGCGACGCGCGGCCTCGGCGATGGAGCCGCTCATCGAGGGGTAGACCGTGAACGCGTGCGCCAGCTGGTCGGCGGTGAGGGTGCCGGCGACGGCC
Organism: uncultured Actinomycetota bacterium; assembly: GCA_963740885.1. Taxonomy (GTDB): domain Bacteria; phylum Actinomycetota; class Actinomycetes; order Propionibacteriales; family Nocardioidaceae; genus Nocardioides. Next base: position 2,295,127 of record CAVUFP010000002.1, on the reverse strand, counting down.
AGCGCGACCGGGTGGATCAGCTCGCTGGCGCGGGGGCCGACCACCACCCCCCCGACCACGATGCCGGTGCCCGGGCGGCAGAACAGCTTGACGAAGCCGTCCTTGACACCCTGCATCTTGGCGCGCGCGTTGCCGCTGAGCGGCAGGGTGACCGCCTCTGCCGCCATGTCGCCGGCGTCGACGGCCTCCTGCGAGCAGCCCACCGTGGCGATCTCCGGCGAGGTGAAGACGTTGGAGGACACCTGGCTCAGGTCGAGCGGGGTCACCGCGTCGCCGAGCGCGTGCCACATCGCGATCCGTCCCTGCATCGCGGCCACCGAGGCGAGCATCAGCACGCCGGTGCAGTCGCCGGCGGCGTACACCCCCCGCACGGAGGTGCGCGAGACCCGGTCGACGGTGACGAAGCCACCCTCGTCGGTCGCGACGCCGACGTCCTCGAGCCCGAGGTCGCCCGAGTTGGGGACTGATCCGAGCGCCAGGATGCAGTGGGAGCCCTCGACCGTGCGGCCGTCGGTGAGCGTGACGGTGACGGTGTCGCCGTCGCGGGCGACCGAGGCCATGCGGGACTTCGAGAGCACGTTCATGCCGCGCCGGGTCAGCACCTCCTCGAGCACCTTCGCGGCGTCGGCGTCCTCGCCGGGCAGCACCCGGTCGCGGGAGGAGACCAGGGTGACCTCGATCCCGAGCGAGAGGTACGCCGACGCGAACTCGGCCCCGGTGACCCCCGACCCGACCACGACCAGGTGGTCGGGCAGCTCGGTCATCGCGTAGACCTGCTCCCAGGTCAGGATCCGCTCGCCGTCGGGCCGGGCCGCGTCGACCACACGGGGCCGGGCGCCGGTCGCGAGCAGCACCGCGTCGGCGTCGAGGGTCTGCTCGCCGCCGTCGGCGAGCGCGACGGCCACCCGGCCGGGCGCCGCGAGCCGGCCCCGACCGTGGACGACCTGCACGCCGTCACGCTCCAGCCGCCGGGCGATGTCCTCGGACTGGTCGTGGGCCAGCGCCAGCACCCGCTCGTTGACCCGCGCCAGGTCGACCTCGACACCGGTGGCCGCATCGCCCTCGTGGTCGTGGAAGGAGATGCCGAGCTCGACCGCCCCGCCCATCTCGGTCATCAGGTCGGCGGTGGCGATCAGCGTCTTGCTCGGGACACAGTCGGTGAGCACCGCGGAGCCGCCGAGGCCGTCGGTGTCGACGACGGTGACCTCGGCGCCCAGCTGGGCGGCGACGTGGGCGGCCTCGTAGCCGCCCGGTCCGCCGCCGACGATGACGACGCGGTCGTTCATCCGGTGGCCATCAGAGGTTGATCATGTGGCCGGCGATGCCCTCGACGGCCTCCTTGACGGCCTCGGTCAGCGTCGGGTGGGCGAAGACGTTTCGGGCCACCTCGTCGGCGGTGAGGTCCCACTTCTGGGCCAGCGTGAGGATCGGCAGCAGCTCGGTGACGTCGGGCCCGATCATGTGGGCGCCGAGGATCTCGTGGTGCTCGGCGTCGGCGACGACCTTGACGAACCCGACGCCGTGGCCCAGGCCCATCGCCTTGCCGTTGGCCGAGAACGGGAACGACGCGGTCTTCACGTCGTAGCCCTTCTCCTTCGCCTGCTCCTCGCTGTAGCCGAAGGAGGCGATCTGCGGCTGGCAGTAGGTCGCGCGCGGGATGAAGTCGAACTCGACGGGCATCGTCTCGGCGCCGGCGATCGTCTCGGCGACCACGATCCCCATCGCCTCGGCGGTGTGGGCCAGCATCAGCTTGCCGGTGACGTCGCCGATCGCGTAGACGTTGTCGACGTTGGTGCGGCCGAGCTCGTCGATGGCGATCGCGCCGCGCTCGGTGGTCTCGACCCCGGCGGCCTCGAGGCCGTAGCCCTCGAGCCGCGGCGCGAAGCCGAACGCCGCGAGCATCTTGTCGGCCTCGATGACCTCGCTCTCGCCCCCGTCGGCGGGCGCGACGGTGACCCGGACGCCGGAGCCGGTGTCCTCGACGTTCTCGACCTTGGTCTTGAGCATCACCTTCACGCCGAGCTTCTTGTAGTGCTTGAGCAGCTCCTTCGAGACGTCGGCGTCCTCGGTGGGGACCATCCGGTCGAGGAACTCCACGATCGTCACGTCGACACCGAAGTTCTTCATCACGTAGGCGAACTCGACGCCGATCGCGCCGGAGCCGCCGATGATGATGCTGGAGGGGAGCTCGGCGTCGAGGATCTGCTCCTCGTAGGTCACGACGTTCTCGGAGAGCTCCATGCCGGGGAGCAGCCGCACGGTCGCGCCGGTGGCGATGATCAGGTGATCACAGGTGTACGACGTCCCGTCGACGTCGATCTCCGTGGCCGACTTGCACGTGCCCCAGCCGTCGATCTCGGTGATCTTGTTCTTCTTCATCAGGTAGTGGACGCCCTTGACGATGCCCTCGCTGACCTTGCGGCTGCGGGCGTGCGTGGCGCCGTACTGCATCGTCGCCTCGCCCTCGATGCCGAACAGGTCCTTCTCGTGGGCCAGCGTGTGGGCGAGCTCGGCGTTCCTGAGCAGGGCCTTGGAGGGGATGCAGCCGACGTTGAGGCACACCCCGCCCCAGTACTTCTCCTCCACGACCGCGACCGACTTGCCGAGCTGCGCGGCACGGATCGCCGCGACGTAGCCGCCGGGGCCGGCGCCGAGGACCAGGACATCGAAGTGGTTGTCGCTCACCGGGCCAGCCTATGGGGTGGGATCGCGCGCGGCTAACGCGGAGGCCGGGCCGATAGCCTTGCTCCCCGTGACGCTGTACGCCGCCTACGGGACCAACCTCGATCCCGCGCGCATGGGTGAGCGGTGTCCCCACTCCCCGCTGCGCACGACCGGGTGGCTGACCGGCTGGCGACTGACCTTCGGTGGCGAGGAGCACGGCTGGGACGGTGCGCTGTCGACGATCGTCGAGGACCCGCTCGAGCAGGTCTTCGTCGCCGTCTACGACATCACCCGCGAGGACGAGTCGGCGCTCGACGGCTGGGAGGGGGCCGACCTCGGGCTCTACCGCAAGACCAAGGTGCGGGTCTCGACCCTCACCGGCGAGCTGGTCGTGTGGACCTACGTCATCGACGCCTACGAGGGCGGCCTGCCGTCGGCGTCCTACCTCGACATGCTCGCCGCCGCCGCCGAGGCCGCCGACGCCCCCGACGACTACGTCGCCGCGCTCCGCCGGCGTCCCTGCCGCTCGACGGGGCTCTAAGGCCTCCTCCCTCCGGTGGTCGAGGAGGTTGCACAGCAACCGTCTCGAGACCACCATCCCGATGACCTGCCGTGGTGGTGTCGAGACGGCCCTGGCGGCCCTCCTCAACCACCGGAAGGCGATTTGGTCGTGGGGGGTTGGGTGGGGGCATGACCCCCACCATCGGCACCCGCACGCTCGGGAGCGACAGCCCGCTCACCGTCTCCGCCCTCGGCCTCGGCTGCATGGGGATGTCGGAGTTCTACGGCACCCCCGACGAGGCCAGCGGCCTGGAGACCATCCGCCGCGGCCTCGACCTCGGCGTCACGTTCATCGACACCGCCGACATGTACGGCCCCTTCACCAGCGAGCAGACCGTCGGCCGGGCGATCGAGGGCCGGCGCGAGGAGGTGCAGCTGGCCACCAAGTTCGGCAACGAGCGGCTCGCCGACGGCACCCGGGTCGGGATCAACGGCCGCCCCGACTACGTGCACCGTGCCTGCGACGCCTCCCTGCAGCGGCTGGGCGTGGACCACGTCGACCTCTACTACCAGCACCGCGTCGACCGCGACGTGCCGATCGAGGAGACCGTCGGCGCCATGGCCGAGCTGGTGACCGCCGGCAAGGTGCTCCACCTCGGTCTCTCCGAGGCAGCCGTCGCGACCGTACGCCGCGCGCACGCCGTGCACCCGATCACGGCCCTTCAGTCGGAGTACTCGCTGTTCACGCGCGAGCTCGAGGACGAGATGATCCCGACCCTGCGCGAGCTCGGCATCGGCCTCGTGCCCTACTCCCCGCTCGGTCGCGGCCTGCTGACCGGGACCATCGCCCGGGACACCCTCGCCGAGGACGACTCGCGCGGCAGCGGCCGCTTCCCCCGCTTCGTCGGCGACGCCCTCGACGCCAACCTGGCGCTGGTCGAGAAGGTCCGCGCCCTGGCCGCCGACAAGGGCGTGACGCCCGGCCAGCTCGCGCTCGCGTGGGTGCTCGCCCAGGGCGACGACGTGGCCCCGATCCCCGGCACCCGCCGGGTCCGCTACCTCGAGGAGAACGCCGGCGCGGTCGCCGTCACGCTGACCGACGAGGACCTCACCGCGCTCGACGAGGCGGTGCCCCGCGGGTCGGTGCAGGGCGACCGCTACTCCGACATGTCTCCGGTCGACGTCTGACCCGGCCCTGGTCGTAGGGTGCCTCACGTGACCCCGACCCAGGCGCTCGCCCAGGAGGCCGCCGACGCGCTCGCCGGGCTCACCGGCGTCGAGACCCACGACATCGCCCTGGTGCTCGGCTCCGGCTGGCTGCCGGCCGTCGACGCCCTCGGCGAGGCCACGGCCGAGATCGCCACGACCGACCTGCCGGGCTTCGGCGACGCCGCGGTCGCGGGCCACAGCGGGAGGATCCGCAGCGTCCGCGCCGGCGGGAAGAACCTGCTGGTCTTCCTCAGCCGCACGCACTTCTACGAGGGGAAGGGTGTCGCCGCGGTCGTCCACCCGGTCCGCACCGCGGCCGCCGCCGGGTGCCGGACGATCGTCCTCACCAACGGCTGCGGCGGCCTGCGCCGTACCTGGTCGCCCGGCACTCCGGTGCTGATCTCCGACCACATCAACCTCACGGCGGAGTCGCCGATCGAGGGAGCCCACTTCGTCGACCTCACCGACCTCTACAGCGCGCGCCTGCGCGACCTGTGCCGCGAGGTCGACCCGAGCCTCGACGAGGCCGTCTACGTGCAGTTCCGCGGCCCCCACTACGAGACGCCCGCCGAGGTCCGGATGGCCGGCGTGCTCGGCGGCGAGCTGGTCGGGATGAGCACCACGCTCGAGGCGATCGCCGCCCGTGAGGCCGGGATGGAGGTGCTCGGCATCAGCCTGGTCACCAACCTGGCCGCCGGGATCTCCGATGCCCCGCTCGACCATGCGGAGGTCCTCGCGGCCGGCCGCGCCGCCGCAGCCCGCATGGGCGGGCTGCTCTCCGAGATCGTCGGGAGGATGCAGTGAAGGTTCTGGTGACCGGCGCCGCCGGCAGCATCGGCCGGGTGGTGACGACCGGGCTGACCGACCGCGGCCACGAGGTGGTCGGGCTCGACCTGGTGCCGCCGCCCGAGGGCCACGAGGGGCCGTGGCACACCGTCGACTGCGCCGACGGCGACGCGGTCGCGGCGGTCTTCGACGCCGAGTCGCCCGACGGGGTGGTGCACCTCGCCGGCGTACCGGGTGAGGAGGACCTGCCCACCGAGCTGACCTCCCACGTGATCACCACGGCGGCGCTGCTCGACGCCATGGTCGTCCACGGAGTGGGCCGGATGGTCTACGCCTCCTCCAACCACGCCGTGGGGCGTACGCCGCGCGCGGGACTCGACGACGGGCTGCTGACCACCACCGTCCGGCCCCGGCCCGACACCTTCTACGGCACCGCCAAGGTCGCCGCCGAGGGACTGCTCTCGCTCTACGCCGACCGCTACGGCATCGACGCCGTGTCCTGCCGGATCGGCTCGTTCCTCGACGAGCCGCAGGTGCGCCGCAACCTGGCGACCTGGCTCTCCCCCGACGACTGCGTCCGGATGGTCGAGGCCTCGCTCACCGCGCCGGCCCCCGGCTACCACGTGCTCTACGGCATCAGCGCCAACACCCGCGCCTGGTGGGACCTCGAGCCGGGCCGCGCGATCGGCTACGACCCGCAGGACGACGCCGAGGACTGGGCCGACCGGTTGCCGGAGCGGGCCGAGGACGAGCAGGAGAACAGCGTCGTGGGCGGCCCCTTCCCCGGCGAGTCGTTCTACCGACCCGCCCTGTGATCCGCCCGGCTGCGCGAGGTGCTCGACGGCACCCGGTGAGCGCCGGTAGAACAGTCCGCATGGCGACGACGCTGCTCGGGGGCACTCCCTGCCGCACCAGTGGAGAGCTCCCCGAGCCGGGCAGCCTCGCGCCGGCGTACGTCCTGACCGGCCGTGACCTGCGCGACTTCGACCAGGGCGCCACGGCGGGTCGCCGGGTCGTCCTCAACATCTTCCCGAGCGTCGACACCGCGACCTGTGCCGCGAGCGTGCGGCGCTTCAACGCGCTGGCCGCCGACCTCGAGGACACCCAGGTGGTGTGCGTCTCCGAGGACCTGCCGTTCGCGCAGACCCGCTTCTGCGGCGCCGAGGGGCTCGATGCGGTCCGGGTGGGGTCGGCCTTCCGCGGCGACTTCGGGGAGCGGTACGGCGTCCGGTTGCTCGACGGCGGCTTCGCCGGGCTGCTGGCGCGCGCCGTCGTCGTCGTCGACCGCGACGGCACGGTGCTGCACTCCCAGCTGGTGCCCGACATCGGCCAGGAACCCGACTACGACGCGGCACTGGCCGCGCTGGAGGAGACCCGATGAGCGACGAGCAGGACGAGCAGCAGGAGCACGCCGACGAGGGGGACGAGACCGAGGAGTCCGCCGCCCCCGAGCCGTCGGAGGACGAGCGGGCCAGGATCGAGGAGGAGCGCGAGCAACGCCTCGACCCCGACAACCGCCCCGAGAACGCCGAGATCGACAACGCCGACGCCGAGCTGCCGACGGTCAAGGAATTCGCGCAGCGCGAGGCCGAGGAGGCCGACGACGAGGCCGAGCAGGGCTCGGCCGACCCGACCGAGAAGTTCCGGGAGATCGAGGTCAGCGACGAGGAGCGCGAGGAGATCGAGGCCGAGCGCGAGCGCCGGCTCGACCCCGACAACCGCCCCGAGAACGCCGAGGTCGACAACACCGGCGACAAGATGCCCGACATCGCCAAGGCCGAGAACCAGCCTGACGACGACGACTGACTAGCCTGCGAGCCGGCCCCGCAGGCCGGCCAGGCAGCCGGCCATCATCTGCGCGTGGTTCCACGCCATCACCGGTCGCAGCACGCGGGCAGCCCGGCGGAGCAGGCCGTGGGTGAGGTCGACGTCCTGCGCGAAGTCGAGCCGGGTCGCGTCCCCGAGGTCCTCCAGCCGCCACCGGGCGACACCGGACAGGTCGCCCTCGATCCGGGTCTCGAGCAGTCGCGGCTCTCGGCGTACGGCGGTGAGGACCAGGTCGAGGGTGTAGGGCAGCCGGGAGCGGCAGAGCACCCGGGCGTGGTCGTCGTCGATCTTGGCGACGGCCAGCACCTGCGGCCACCAGTCCGGGTAGTGCTCGAGGTCGACCAGCACGGCCTGGGCGGCGTCGGGCGGTGCGGCCACGACCCACGAGTCGCGGAAGGAGAAGCCGGCGCTCACCGGTCCTCCGCCACGTCGAGCCGCCGGCTCATCGCCTCCCACGCCCGCTCGGCGGCCCGGCGTACGACGTCCTGCGGGTCGTCGAGCGCGGTCCGCACCGCGGCGACGTGCTCGGTGTCACCGGCGACCGCCAGGGCGCGCAGCGCGGCGACCCGGACCCGGGGCAGCTCGTGGTCGACCAGCGCGGCCGCACCGTCACCGGCTCCGGCGACGTCGTGGCGGGCGACGACCTTGAGGCACATCTCGGCCGGCCGCCACTCCTCGTCGTCGAGCCCGGCGACGACCGCGTGGGTCGCGGCGTCGTCCCAGACGTGGAGCAGCCCGCGGGCCCCCCAGGTGCGCAGCCAGTAGTCCTTCCAGACCGTGCGGTCGCGCACCGGCTCGCCCTCGGACCAGTCGTGACCGGTCAGCCACGGCAGCGCGTCGAGGTGGTCCTCACGGGAGGCGCCGAGCAGCAGGGAGACGCACACCTCGGTGAAGCGCTCGCGCCCCAGCCGCTGCGCGAGCTCCTCGATCAGCTCCCCCACCACGGGTTCCCCCATGTGCCCATGATCGCGGGTCACCGGCTAGGTTGCGAGAATGTCCACCGCCGCGTCGGCCAGCACCTCCGACCTGCTCGAGCAGGCCCGGGCGTGGATCGCCGACGACCCCGACGACCGGACCCGCGAGGAGCTCGAGCGCGTGGTCGCCGAGGTCGAGGCGGGCGGCGGCACCGGCGACCTCGCCGACCGCTTCGACGGCACCCTGGAGTTCGGCACGGCCGGCCTGCGCGGCGCTCTCGGCGCCGGGCCCAACCGGATGAACCGGGTGGTCGTCACCCGCGCCGCCGCCGGCCTCGCGGCCCATCTCCACGACGAGGGGGCGCGGCCCGGCGCCCGGGTCGTCATCGGCTACGACGCCCGCCACCACTCCGACGTCTTCGCCCGCGACACCGCCGAGGTGATGAGCGGCGCCGGGTTCACGCCCCTGGTGCTGCCCCGGCCGCTGCCGACCCCGGTGCTGGCCTTCGCGATCCGCGAGCTCGGCTGCGTGGCGGGCGTGATGGTGACCGCCAGCCACAACCCGCCGGAGGACAACGGCTACAAGGTCTACCTCGGCGACGGCAGCCAGATCGTCCCGCCGGCCGACCGTGCGATCGCCGAGCAGATCGCCGCCGTCGGGGCCGTGGCCGACGTACGCCGCGGCAGCTCCGGCACGGTGCTCGGCGACGAGCTCGTCGACCGCTACCTCGACACGGTCGCCGAGCTCGCGGCCGATGGCCCCCGCGACCTGCGGACCGTCTACACCCCGCTGCACGGCGTGGGCGGCACCTCGGTGCTCCAGGTGCTCGAGACCGCCGGCTTCGAGGCGCCGCAGGTCGTGGAGCAGCAGGAGGAGCCCGACCCCGAGTTCCCGACCGTCGCGTTCCCCAACCCCGAGGAGCCCGGCGCGATGGACCTCGCGATGGCGCTCGCCGCGCGGACCGACGCCGACCTCGTGGTCGCCAACGACCCCGATGCCGACCGGTGCGCCGCGGCGGTCCCCGGGCCCCACGGCTGGCGGATGCTGCGCGGTGACGAGGTCGGCGCGTTGCTCGCCCACCACCTGCTGGCCCGCGGCCGCACCGGCACCTTCGCCACCACCATCGTGTCCTCCTCGTTGCTCGGCCGGATGGCCGCGGCCCACGGCCAGCCCTACGAGGAGACCCTCACCGGCTTCAAGTGGATCGGCCGGGTCGACGGCCTCGCCTTCGGCTACGAGGAGGCGCTCGGCTACTGCGTCGACCCCGAGCACGTCCGCGACAAGGACGGCGTCTCGGCGCTGCTGCTGCTCTGCGAGCTGGCCGCATCGGCCAAGGCCGAGGGTCGCGGGCTGGTCGACCTGCTCGACGACATCGCCCGCGAGCACGGCCTCCACGCCACCGACCAGCTCTCGGTGCGGGTCAGCGACCTCACCGAGATCGCGCGGGCGATGGACACCCTGCGACGTACGCCGCCCGAGCGGCTCGGCGGGCTGGCGGTCGAGGGCGTCGACGACCTGGCCGAGGGCTCCGACGGGCTGCCGCCCACCGAGGGGCTGCGCTACCGGCTGGCCGACGGCGCCCGGGTCGTCGTCCGGCCCAGCGGCACCGAGCCCAAGCTCAAGGCCTACCTCGAGGTGGTCGTGCCGGTCGGACCCGAGGAGGACGGCGTCGAGGCCGCCCGGATCTCCGCCGCCGGCCGGCTCGACGCGCTCCGCGCCGACGTCCGGGCCGCGGCCGGGATCTGACCTGCCGGCCTCCCGAGGGGCCTCCGGAGGGGCCGCCGGAGGGGGTGATCCTGATTGTCCCCGCCCCCGCGCCCGCACCTATGCTGGACCGGTGACCGCGACCTCGCCCCGCCTCGACGGACTCGCCCCCGGGGACGTCACGGAGATCACCCGCTCCGACTCTTCGCTGCGGCGGTTCCTCCACGGCCTGCCGGGGGTCGACCAGGTCGGCGCCGAGGCACGCGCGGCCGGTCTCGGCACCCGCTCGATCAAGACCACGGCCAAGGCCTACGCCCTCGACCTGGCGATCCGGATGGTCGACCTGACCACGCTCGAGGGCCAGGACACCCCGGGCAAGGTGCGGGCCCTCTCGGCCAAGGCGCTGCGCCCCGACCCGGCCGACCCCACCTGCCCGGCCACGGCCGCCGTCTGCGTCTACCCGGACATGGTCGCCACCGCCAAGTCGGTGGTCGGTGACGCGGTCAACGTCGCCGCCGTGGCGACGGCGTTCCCCAGCGGCCGCGCCGCGATGGACATCAAGCTGGCCGACACCCGGGACGCCGTCGAGGCCGGCGCCGACGAGATCGACATGGTCATCGACCGGGGCGCGTTCCTGGCCGGGCGCTACCTGCAGGTCTTGGAGGAGATCGCGCAGGTCCGCGAGGCGTGCGCCCGTCCCGAGGGGCAGAGTGCGCACCTGAAGGTGATCTTCGAGACCGGCGAGCTGCAGACCTACGACAACGTCCGGCGCGCGAGCTGGCTGGCGATGATGGCCGGCGGCCACTTCATCAAGACCTCGACCGGCAAGGTGCAGCCGGCCGCGACGCTGCCGGTCACCCTGGTGATGCTCGAGGCCGTCCGCGACTGGCGCGAGGCCACCGGCCAGATGGTCGGCGTCAAGCCCGCCGGCGGCATCCGCACTGCCAAGGACGCGATCAAGTACCTGGTGACGGTCAACGAGGTGGCCGGGCCCGACTGGCTCGACCCCGAGTGGTTCCGCTTCGGCGCCTCCACGCTGCTCAACGACCTCCTGATGCAGCGCACCAAGATGAGCACCGGCCGCTACTCCGGCCCCGACTACTTCACGCTGGACTGAGGGCGATGGCAGACAAGAACGTGTTCGAGTACGCACCGGCCCCCGAGTCGCGCGCGATCGTCGACATCAAGCCGTCCTACGGCCTGTTCATCGACGGTGAGTTCGTCGACGGCCACGGCAGCAGCTTCAAGACGGTCAGCCCGGCCACCGAGGAGGTGCTGGCCGAGGTCGCCGAGGCCGACGCCGCCGACGTCGACGCCGCCGTCACGGCCGCCCGCCGCGCGTACTCCCGCACCTGGGGCCGGATGCCCGGTGCCGAGCGCGCCAAGTACCTCTACCGGATCGCCCGGATCATCCAGGAGCGTGGCCGTGAGCTGGCCGTGCTCGAGTCGCTCGACAACGGCAAGCCGATCAAGGAGTCGCGCGACGTCGACATCCCCCAGGTCGCCGCGACCTTCTTCTACTACGCCGGCTGGGCCGACAAGCTGGAGCACTCCGGCTACGGGAGCACGCCGCTGGGTGTGGCCGCCCAGGTCATCCCGTGGAACTTCCCGCTGCTGATGTTGTCGTGGAAGATCGCCCCCGCGCTGGCCTGCGGCAACACCGTCGTGCTCAAGCCGGCCGAGACCACGCCGCTCACGGCGCTGCTGTTCGCCGAGATCTGCCAGCAGGCCGACCTGCCGCCGGGCGTGGTCAACATCCTGACCGGCGCGGGCGGGACCGGCGCCGCGGTCGTCGAGCACCCCGACGTCGACAAGGTGGCCTTCACCGGGTCCACCGGCGTCGGCCGCGCGATCGCGAAGTCGGTCGCAGGGAGCTCCAAGAAGGTCACCCTCGAGCTGGGCGGCAAGGCCGCCAACATCGTCTTCGACGACGCCCCGGTCGACCAGGCCGTCGAGGGCATCGTCAACGGCATCTTCTTCAACCAGGGCCACGTGTGCTGCGCCGGTTCCCGGCTGCTGGTGCAGGAGTCGGTGGCCGAGGAGGTCCTCGACCGGCTGAAGCGGCGGATGACGACGCTGCGGGTCGGTGACCCGCTCGACAAGAACACCGACGTCGGCGCCATCAACTCTCACCTGCAGCTGGCGAGGATCCAGGAGCTCGTAGACGTCGGGGACGCCGAGGGTGCCGAGCGCTGGTCGCCGGCGTGCGAGCTGCCGACCACCGGCTACTGGTTCCCCCCGACGCTGTTCACCGGCGTCACGCAGGCCCACCGGATCGCCCGCGAGGAGATCTTCGGGCCGGTGCTGTCGGTGCTGACCTTCCGGACCCCGGCCGAGGCCGTCGAGAAGGCCAACAACACGCCGTACGGCCTCTCGGCCGGGGTGTGGACCGACAAGGGGTCGCTGATCCTCAAGATGGCCAGCTCGCTGCGGGCCGGCGTGGTGTGGGCCAACACCTTCAACAAGTTCGACCCGACCTCGCCGTTCGGCGGCTACAAGGAGTCCGGCTACGGCCGCGAGGGCGGCCGCCACGGACTCGCCTCCTACCTGAAGGGAGCCGAGGCCTGATGGCGTCGACCCGCATTGATGTCAGGAAGACCTCCAAGCTCTACATCGGCGGGGCCTTCCCCCGCTCGGAGTCGGGCTACTCCTACGAGGTCACCGACAGCAAGGGGAGGTTCGTCGCGAACGCCGCGCTCGCCTCGCGCAAGGACGCGCGCGACGCCGTCGTGGCCGCCCGCGCCGCGTTCAAGGGCTGGTCGGCCAGAACGGCCTACAACCGGGGCCAGATCCTCTACCGGGTCGCGGAGCTCATGGAGGACCGGCGTCCGCAGTTCGTCGACGCCGTTCGGCAGTCCGAGGGGCTCAGCGCCGCCAAGGCCGGCGGGGTCGTCGACGTCGCGATCGACCGCCTGGTCTGGTACGCCGGCTGGGCCGACAAGCTGACCCAGGTCGTCGGCAACGCCAACCCGGTGGCCGGGCCGTTCTTCAACCTCTCCACCCCGGAGCCGACCGGCGTCGTCGCCGTGGTCGCCCCGGAGGGGTCCTCGCTGCTCGGGCTGGTGTCCGTCGTCGCGCCGGTGGTCGTGTCGGGCAACACGGCCGTCGTGCTGTCGTCGTACTCCCGCCCCCTGCCGGCGGTGACGGTCGCCGAGGTGCTGGCCACCAGCGACGTGCCCGGCGGCGTGGTCAACATCCTGACCGGTGACCCCGCGACCACCGCGCCGTGGCTGGCCAGCCACATGGACGTCAACGCGATCGACCTCACCGGTCTGGCCGGCCACCGCGACGAGGCGACGCTGTCGGTGTCGTTGGAGCAGGCGGCAGCCGACAACCTCAAGCGGGTACGCCGTGCTCCGGCCGCCGAGCCCGACTGGACCGCCGACCCGGGACTCGAGCCCATGACCGCGTTCCTGGAGACCAAGACGGTCTGGCACCCGATCGGCGTGTGAGCACCGGTGTCCGCCCGCGTGATCGTCCTCGCCGGCCCGTCCGGGGCAGGCAAGTCGCGGCTGGCCGAGCGGCTGGGGCTGCCGGTGCTGCGGCTCGACGACTTCTACAAGTCCCACGGCGACACCGGTCTGCCCGTGATCGCCGAGGGCGCCAACGCGGGCCTCACCGACTGGGACCACCCCGACTCCTGGCTGCTCGACGACGCGCTGTCCGCGATCCGCAGCCTGTGCGCCGAGGGGCGGGCCCGGGTGCCGGTCTACGACATCGCCACCAGCAGCCGGCGCGGCGAGCAGCTGCTCGACCTCGCGGGATCGACAGCCTTCGTCGCCGAGGGGATCTTCGCCCAGGAGGTCGTGCCGGTGTGCCGCCGCGAGGGGCTGCTCGAGGCGGCGTACTGCATCACGCAGCCGGCACCGGTCACCTTCTGGCGCCGGTTGACCCGCGACCTGCGCGAGCACCGCAAGCCGCCGCTGGTGCTGGTCCGCCGCGGCTGGTCGCTGATGCGCGGGCACCGCGAGGTGGTCGACCGTGCCGTCGCGCTGGGGTGCCGGCCGGTGACCCCCGACCAGGCGTACGCCGAGGTGCGCGCCGGCGAGCCGGTGTCCCGTGGGTGACTTCCCGGACGGCCTGAAGCAGCCCGACCAGCGCTCCTGCGGCGCGGCGTGCCTGGTCGCCGCCCAGGGGCTGCGCGACCTGGCCTACCGCGAGCGGCTGACGAGCGCCGACGGCTTCCGCACCGAGGTGCTGGACATGCACCGCCGGATCACCTCGCTCGTCGACGTCGCCGGCCGGATCCAGCCGCCGTGGCCGCGGTCGCTCGGCACGCCACCGTGGGCCGTGGCCCGCCAGCTCTCCGGCACCACCGGCGTCGGCTACCGCGAGGTCCCGGTCCGGCTGCGCGACGGGGACGACGCCTACGACTCGCTGGTCGGCCTCCCGAGCCCGGCCGTGCTCTACGTCGGCAGCACCTGGCTGCCCCGCCACGTCGTGCTCGTCCTGGCCGGCACTCCCACCGTCCTCGAGGTCTACGAGCCCGCGTCGGGGCACGTGGTCAGGGTCACGCGGGAGCGGTTCGTCGAGCAGCACCTCGGCCTGGCGGGGTGGGACGCCCGCTGGTTCCTGGTGGTGCCCACCGCCTGAGCCGCGGCGCTCATTCCGGCAGCGGTAGTTCGGGCAGGTCGCCGAGCCCGGCGAAGCCGTCGAGGTAGGGCTCGACGTCGCCCGAGACGACCCAGGTCCGCAGCTGGTCGGCCGTCCGCCGGCTGGTGAGGGCGCGGAACAGCTCGAATCCGTCGGCGGCGAGCACCACCCCCGGCTCGCCCTCGCCCGAGCGCCAGGTCCAGTCGTCGGCCTCGAGCACCACCGGCGGTCGGTCGGAGACCGCGTTCCCCAGCCGGCGGGCCAGGGCCTCGCGGGCCAGCCGGACACCGTCGGTGTCGCGCGCGCCGGGTGCTGCCAGGGCGCCGCGCAGGTCCTGCTCGTGGATGACCGCGTCGAGCAGCGGCCGCGCGGCTCGCTGGGCGACGTACCGCTCCAGGTCGTCGGCGAGCGCCTCCCACTCGGCCACCAGGTCGGCGGCCCCGGCGCCGGCCCGGTCGTCGACGTGGGCCTGCGTCCACGCCGCGTCGTGGTCGTCGGGCTCGTGGCCGCGCAGCACGTCGGCGCCGAGGCCGACCATGTGGGCCACCAGGTCGTGAGCGGTCCAGCCGGGGCAGGCCGGCACGGTGACCGCGAGCCCGGCGTCACCGGCGTCCCGCACCAGGTCGATCACCCGCTCCATCGCGGCGCGCCACTCACGGGCCGCGACCGGGTCGCCGCTCACGCGTCGTCACCCTCGAGGTCCTCGAGCAGGGCCAGCAGCGCGTTCTCCACCACCTCGGTCGGCGCCGGGTGGATCCAGTACGGCGTCTCTGCTACCTCGCGCGCCGACTGCCCCAGGACCATCGCCTGCACCAGCGGCTGGACCAGCGTCGCGGCCTGCGGCCCGACCAGGTGGGCGCCGACCAGGCGGCCGGTCGCGCGGTCACCCAGCACCTTGCAGAACCAGCCGGCGTCGTCGTCGGCCAGGGCCCAGCCCCAGGCCGTGTCGGCGTACGCCTGGACGCCGATCGCCGAGGTCGGTGCCCGCCTCGCGCGCCGCCGCCTCGGTCATCCCGACCGCGGCCACCTGCGGGGAGGCGAAGACCCCCTGGGGCACGAAGCGGTGGTCGGTGGCCCGCAGGTCGTCGGGGTGCAGCAGGTTGTGCTGGACGACCTTGGCCTCGCGGTTGGCGACGTGCTTGAGCGGGTGGCCGGTGCAGACGTCGCCGAGGGCGAGCACGCCCTCGGCCGTGGTCCGTTGGTGCTCGTCGACGACCACCCGACCGGCGTCGTCGAGCTCGACCCCGGCCTTCTCCACCTCCAGCAGGTCGCCGTTGGGGCGCCGGCCCACCGCGACCAGCACGGCGTCGACCCGCAGCTCGCCGCCGCCGGGTCCGCCGAGGTGGAGCACGGTGTCACCCTCCTGGCTCTCCACCCGCTCCAGCGCGGCGCCGACCCGGACGTCGCACCGCTGCGACATCAGCGCCGTGAACCGTTCGGACACGGCGGCGTCCTGCCCGTCGAGCAGCACGTCGGCGGACTCGACGATCGTCACCTCCGAGCCGAGCGCCTCGAACACGTGGGCCAGCTCGCAGCCGACGTACCCGCCGCCGATCACGGCCAGCCGGCCGGGGACCGCCTCGATCCTCATGATCGTGTCGCTGGTGTGGTGCGCGACATCGGCGAGCCCGGGGACGTCGGGCACCACCGGCCGGCTGCCGGCGGCGATCACGACCTGGTCGGCGGTCAGCTCCACCTCGTCACCGTCGGCGAGCTCGACGCGGAGCCGGCGCTCACCGACGAAGGTCGCCGTGCCGTCGTAGGTGTCGACGTGGTCCTGGCCCTCGCGGTACTCCTTCCCGTCACGGGCGATGCCGTCGGTGCGCCCGAAGACCCGCTCCTGCACGCCCGCCCAGTCGACGCCGTCGTACGACGTCCGCAGGTCCCAGCGCCCGCCCTCGTCGGCCTGCTGGGCGGCGTCGGCGGTCAGCACCAGCATCTTGGAGGGGATGCAGCCGCGGTTGAGGCAGGTGCCGCCGTAGCGGTCGCGCTCGACGATCGCCACCCGCCGGTCCGCGAAGCGGCCGTCGACGATGGTGTTGCCCGAGCCCGTGCCGATGACGATCAGGTCGTAGTGAGCCACGGCGCCGACGCTAGTCGACGCCGTGTGACCTGCATCCGGTCAGCGGGCGCCGAGCGCGGCGTACTCGGGCTTGACGATGCCGTCGATGATCCGCAGCCGCTCGTCGAAGGGCAGGAACGCCGACTTCATGGCGTTGATCGTGAACCACCGCAGGTCCTCCAGCCGCAGCCCGAAGGCCTCGACCAGCGCCCACATCTCCTCGGTCATCGAGGTCCGGCTCATCAGCCGGTTGTCGGTGTTGACCGTGACCCGGAACCGCAGCTCGGTCAGCAGCCCGATCGGGTGCTCGGCGATCGAGGGGGCCGCACCGGTCTGCACGTTGGAGGCCGGGCACATCTCCAGCGGGATGCGCTTGTCCCGGACGTACGCCGCCAGCCGGCCCAGCTCGACCCGGCCGTCGTCGTGGACCGTGATGTCGTCGATGATCCGCACGCCGTGGCCGAGCCGGTCGGCCCCGCACCACTGCAACGCCTCCCAGATCGAGGGCAGGCCGAAGGCCTCGCCGGCGTGGATCGTGAAGTGGGAGTTCTCGCGCTGGAGGTACTCGAACGCGTCGAGGTGGCGGGTCGGCGGGAAGCCCGCCTCGGCGCCGGCGATGTCGAAGCCGGCGACCCCGCGGTCGCGCCAGGTGACGGCGAGCTCGGCCACCTCGCGGCTGCGCGCCTGGTGGCGCATCGCGGTCAGCAGCTGGCGCACGACGATCCGGCCGCCCGTCTCCTGCATGCCCGCCTCGAAGCCGGCCCGCACCGCGCCGACGACCTCGCCGAGGCTCAGCCCCGACTCCACGTGCTGCTCGGGCGCGTAGCGGACCTCGGCGTAGACGACGCCGTCGTCGGCGAGGTCGAGCACGCACTCACGGGCCACCCGCTCGATCGCGGCCTCGGTCTGCATCACCGCGACCGTGTGGTCGAAGGTCTCCAGGTAGCGCACCAGAGATCCCGAGTCGGCGGACTCCGCGAACCAGCGGCCCAGCGCCCCCGCGTCGCTCTCCGTGCCGACCGGCAGCGCGTGGCCGCACTCGGCGGCCAGCTCGAGCACCGTCTGCGGGCGCAGGCCGCCGTCGAGGTGGTCGTGGAGCAGCACCTTGGGCGCTCGACGTACGACGTCGCGACTGGGGGTGGTCACGGGCTCATCCTCGCATCCCTAGGGTGGGGTCCATGCGCACCTTCGAGAGCCTCGACGACGTCGCCGCCGCGAGCGGCGAGGAGATCGGCACCAGCGAGTGGATCACGATCGACCAGGAGCGGATCGACGTCTTCGCCGACGCCACCGACGACCACCAGTGGATCCACGTCGAGGTGGAGCGGGCGGCCGAGGGGCCCTTCGGCTCCACCATCGCCCACGGCTTCCTCACCTTGAGCCTGCTCCCCCACTTCGCCGCGGAGGTGGTCGGCTTCGAGATGCCCGGCGCCCGCCTCAACTACGGCCTGGAGAAGGTGCGCTTCCCCGCACCGGTGCCCGTCGGCAGCCGGCTCCGCTCCCACGTCCAGTTCGGCGAGGTCACCGACCTCCCCCGCGGCAAGCAGCTGATCGTGCACCACACCGTCGAGCTCGAGCTTCCCGACGGCGAGGCCTCCGACAAGCCCGCCTGCGTCGCCGCCCACGTCGTCCTCCTCCTGACCTGACGCCGAGTCGTGCCCCGTTCGCCGGTCAGGGGAGGGGCAACGACCAGCAGCGCTGCTCGCCGTACGGCGTGAAGCCGAGGCGGGTGAGGATGGGCGCCGAGGTGTCGTCGACCGCCTTGACGAGCGCGAACTCGGCGGTGGTGGTGCGGGCGTCCTGGAGGCGGCGCGCGACGAGCGCGCGGTAGGCGCCCCTCCCCCGGGCGGCCGGGAGCACCGACCCGTCCCAGAACCGCAGCGCGTCGCCGTCGACCGTGCCGCCGCCGGAGCCGACCGGTACGCCGTCGACGAAGGCGACGTAGCTGCGGACCAGCCGCTCGGACTCGGGGAGGTTGACCGCTCGCACCAGCTCGTCGACCTGGGCGTCGGAGAGCGGTGACAGGTCGAACACCTCGGCCTGGATCCGGCCGGCGAGCTCGATGCCTTCGCGGTCGGTGACGGGTCGTACGTCGACATCGTCCGGGACGGGCAGCTCGGTGTCGATCGGCAGCGCCAGCACGACCAGCCGCTCCACCTGCCGCAGCCCGAGCAGCGCCAGCTGCTCCTCGGTGTCGGTCGGCCGGGTGCGCTCGTCGACCCACCACCGGAGCGTCGGGCGCCCGGCCGCGCGCGCCTGCTCCACCACCTCGTCGAGCACCTCGGCCACGGGCCGGTCGGTGTCCACGCCGGTGACGCTGGACCAGTTGCTGTCGTGGGTGAGCCGGTAGTCGTCACGGCGTACGTCGACCGCGTCGACCGGCACGTAGACCCACCGCGCCGCCGCAGCCCGGACCCGATCGGCGTCCAGCTCAGCCGGACACACGGTCGATCACGAGGGGCGAGGGCTCGAAGGCAGCTCCGGCACGACCGTCGGTGACCTCGTAGCCGCCCTCGAGCGACTCCAGCGCCCGCTCGAAGCGCTGTTCGTCGTCGGTGTGGAGGGTCAGCAGCGGCTGGCCCTCGGTGACCTGGTCGCCGGGGCGGGCGTGCCAGGTGACGCCGGCGGCGGCCTGAACCGGGTCCTCCTTGCGCGCCCGGCCGGCACCGAGCCGCCAGGCGGCCATGCCGACGGCCATCGCGTCGAGGGTGGTGAGGACGCCGGTCGAGGGCGCCACGACGTCGTGGGTGTGCCGGGCCTCGGGCAGGTCCGCGCCGGGGTCGCCGTCCTGGGCCTGGATCATCGCCCGCCAGACGTCCATCGCGGACCCGTCGGCGAGCTTGTCGGCGGGGTCGACGTCGTCGCGGCCCGCGCCGGCCAGCATCTCGCGGGCCAGCGCGACGGTGAGCTCGACGACGTCGGCCGGGCCGCCGCCGGCCAGCACCTCGACCGACTCGGCCACCTCGACGCCGTTGCCGGCCGAGCGACCCAGCGGCGTGGCCATGTCGGTGAGCAGCGCCACGGTGTGGACGCCGGCGTCGGTGCCGAGCGCGACCATCGTCTCCGCAAGCTCGCGCGCGGAGTCGACGTCCTTCATGAAGGCGCCCGAGCCGACCTTGACGTCGAGCACGAGGGCACCGGTGCCCTCGGCGATCTTCTTGGACATGATCGAGGAGGCGATCAGCGGGATCGCCTCGACGGTGCCGGTGACGTCGCGCAGCGCGTAGAGCTTCTTGTCGGCGGGGGCGAGGCCGTCGCCGGCCGCGCAGATGACCGCGCCGACCGACTCCAGCTGGTCGAGCATCTCGGCGTTGGACAGCGCGGCGCGCCACCCGGGGATCGCCTCCAGCTTGTCGAGCGTCCCGCCGGTGTGGCCCAGGCCGCGCCCGGAGAGCTGGGGTACGGCGACCCCGCACGCGGCGACCAGGGGCGCCAGCGGCAGCGTGATCTTGTCACCGACCCCGCCGGTCGAGTGCTTGTCGGCGGTCGGCCGCGAGAGCCCCGAGAAGTCCATCCGCTCCCCGGACGCGATCATCGCGGAGGTCCAGCGCGAGATCTCCTCGCGGTCCATCCCGTTGAGCAGGATCGCCATGGCCAACGACGACATCTGCTCGTCGGCCACGTCGCCGCGGGTGTAGGCGTCGACCACCCAGTCGATCTGGCTGTCGCTCAGCCGCCCGCCGTCGCGCTTGGCGATGATCACCTCGGTGGCGTCGTGTCCGCTCATCTCCCCACCTTCTCCAGGTCGTCGGGCCCGAAGGCGTCGGGCAGCACCTCGCTCATCGGTCGGACGCCGGACACCGTCCAGACCAGCAGGTCGGCCCCGCCGTTCTCCCACAACAGCTGGCGGCACCGACCACAGGGCATGATCACCTCGCCGTCGCCGGCGACGCACACGAAGTGGGTCAGCCGGCCTCCGCCGGTCGCGTGCAGCGAGGACACCAACCCGCACTCGGCACACAGCGTCACGCCGTAGGCGGCGTTCTCGACGTTGCAGCCGACCACCAGCCGGCCGTCGTCGGCCAGCGCCGCGGCGCCCACCCGGTAGTGGCTGTAGGGCGCGTAGGCGTGGGCGGCCACCTCGCTCGCGCTCGCCCGCAGCGCCTCCCAGTCGATCTCGGCCATGCCCGGGTCAGCCCTTCACGTAGGGCTCGCCGTCGGCCGCCGGCGGGCGGACCCGCCCGACCAGTCCGGCCACCGCGATGATCGTCGCGAGGTAGGGCAGCGCGGTGAGCAGCGAGGAGGGCACCTTGCCGAGGAACTCCAGCTGGCTGGACAACGTGGTCATCAGGCCGAAGAACAGCGCGGCCAGGCTGGCGTAGATCGGGTGCCAGCGGCCCATGATGACCGCGGCCAGCGCGATGAAGCCGTTGCCCGCCGACATGTTGGAGGCGAAGGCGCCGTTGGAGCCGACGGTGAAGTAGGCACCGCCCAGGCCCGCGAAGACGCCGCCGAGGAGCACCGCCTGCCAGCGCAGCCGGTTGACCTTGAGCCCGACCGTGTCGGCGGCCTTGGGGTGCTCGCCGACCGAGCGGACCCGCAACCCCCACCGGGTCTGGAAGATGAGCAGCGCCACGACCCCGACCGAGACGTACATCAGGTAGGCGAGCAGCGTCTGGTCGAAGATCGTCGGGCCGATCACCGGCAGGTCGGCGAGCGACTGGGTGAAGGGGGACACCAGCGGGATCCCGGAGTCGGGCAGCGGGCTGAGGGTCTGCGGGTTGTTGAGCAGCGAGCGGATCTCGGGGTCGGTGGGGATCTGGCTCAGCAGGAAGTCGGTCAGCCCGGTCGCCAGCGCGATCAGCACGACGCCCAGCACCACCTGGTTGACCAGGTAGCGCATCGAGAACACCGCCAGCAACGCCGCCATCGCGACGCCGGCGGCGATCCCGCCGACCAGCCCCCACTCCGCCCGGCCGGCGAAGCTGGCCGCGACCGAGGCCCAGAACGCCGCCATCAGGAACTGGCCCTCGATGGCGATGTTGATGACGCCGGCCCGCTCGCACAGGCAGCCGGCCAGCGCGCCGAAGACCAGCGGGACGCCGTACTTCACGGTGCCGGGTAGCGGGTTGGCCATCGCGAAGGTGGTGCCGGTCTGGTCGGCGTAGTTCCAGACCAGGAAGCCGAGCAGGAAGGCGAGCCCGACGACGGTCGCGGCCAGCACGGTCGGCCAGCCGTCGGGGATCCGGTTGAGCGCCGCGAGGACCAGCGCGACCACCGTGAGGACGATCCCGACGATCAGCACCACGTCGCCGTTGAGCGGGCGGGGCTCCTCGCCGCGGGCGTTGTCGAGCAGGTAGGTGATGGTCGGGTCGTCGATCTGCAGCCAGAACAGCAGCAGCGAGGCGGCGGCCAGCGCGAACAGGCCGACCATCTTCCACTGCCGGCGTACGTCGGCGGCCGACCGGACCCTGACCTGCTCGGCGCCCTCGATCCCGATGACGGCACTCATCACGAACCCCATCCCTTGGCCATGACGGTGCTGCCGCCACCGGCGGCCCGCAACCGGACGATGCCGCGCACCAGGGCCGGCGCGGCGACGAACAGCACGATCAGCGCCTGGAGCACGTCGCCGAGCTCCTTCGGCGTACCGGCGGAGGCCTGCATCGCCGTGCCGCCCACGCTCAGCGCCCCGAAGAGCAGCCCGGCGAGGACGGTGCCAAGCGGCGTGGCCCGGCCGAGCAGCGCGACCGTGATCGCGTCGAAGCCGATCGTGCCGGCGACGCCGGTGCTCAGCGAGTCGCCCTTGCCGAGCAGGTTCATCGTGGCGGCCAGGCCGGCCAGCAGCCCCGCCCCCAGCATCGCGAGGGTGTAGGTCCGCTCGACGCTCATGCCGGCGGTGCGGGCGGCAGCCGGGTTGGCACCGACGGCGCGCACCTCGAAGCCGAACGTGCTCCGCTCGATCAGCCACCACACGACGATCGCCGCCAGGATCGCGACCAGCACGCCGAGGTGGATGTTGCCGATCTGGGGGTACATCGCCGAGTCGGCCGGCGGTGGCGACTGCGCGTTGTCGCTGCCGGCCCGCTGGAAGGCGTCCTTGGAGAGCAGGTAGTTGAGCAGGAAGCTCGTCGCGAGGTAGTTGAGCATGATCGTCGTGATCACCTCGTGGGCGCCGGTGCGGGCCTTGAGCAGGCCCGCGATGCCGCCCCAGATCGCCCCGCCGAGCATGCCCGCCAGGATCGCGACGACCAGGTGGAGGGCCGGCGGGAGGTCCCAGGTGAAGCCGACGTAGCCGGCGGTCAGGGCACCCACCACCAGCTGCCCCTGGGCACCGATGTTGAAGAGGCCGGCGCGGAAGGCCAGCGTCACGCCCAGCCCGGCGCAGATCAGCGGCGCCGCCCGCACCAGCGTGGTGCCGATGGCGTCCAGGCTGCCGACCGAGCCGGTGACCAGCGAGGAGTAGGACCCCCAGATCGCCTCGCCGGCGTAGCCGAAGAAGTCGGCGGGGTAGGTGAACACGTAGCTCAGCGACTGCACGGCGTCCTCGTCGCTGAGCGCGATCAGGACGGCGCCCACCAGCATCGCCAGCGCGATGGCCAGCAGTGTCGTCACGACGTCGGGGAGCCAGGAGGCACCCGGCGGCTCGGTGGGCTCGGGGTCGGTCGTGGCGAGCGGCGGCTTGTCGACCGAGCCCGGCGCGGGCTCGGCCACCTCGGTCGCGTGCTTGCCGGGCTCCTGCTCGTCCTCGCCCTCAGGTGGCGGTGGGGTGCTCATGCCCTGGCCTCCTCGGGCTCGTGCGCGCCGGCCATCATCAGGCCGATGTCCTCGCGGGCGATGTCGGGGCCGACCGTGCCGACGATGCGGCCGTCGTACATCACGGCGATCCGGTCGGCGAGCGCGAAGACCTCGTCGAGCTCGGTGGACACGATGACCACCGCCGTCCCCCGGTCACGCTCCTCGATGATCCGCTTGTGGATGAACTCGATCGACCCCACGTCGACGCCCCGGGTCGGCTGCGAGGCGATCAGCACCTTCAGCGGACGGGAGAACTCGCGCGCGACGACGACCTTCTGCTGGTTGCCGCCGGAGAGCGCGCTCACCGGCGTCTCCCGGCTCTCGGTGCGGATGTCGAACTCCTTGATCCGGGAGTCGGCGTTGTGGGCGATGGCGTCGCGGTCCAGCGCCAGGCCCTTGGAGAACTCGCCGTGCCGGTAGAGGTCGAGCACGAGGTTCTCGCGGACGCTGAAGGCGCCGACGTAGCCGTCGTGGGAGCGGTCCTCGGGGATGTAGCCGATGCCGTCCTCGAGGCTCTGGCGCGGGCCGTGCTTGCTGATGTTCTCCCCGGAGAGCCAGATCTCGCCGGCCGACGGCTTGATCAGGCCGAGCAGGGCCTTGATCAGCTCGGTCTGGCCGTTGCCCTGGACGCCGGCGATCGCGAGCACCTCACCCGCGCGCGCCTCGAAGCTGACGTCGCGCACGACGGGGACGCCGCGGGCGTCGACCACGCTCACCCCGCGGGCCTCGAGGGCGGGGTCGCCGGCCTGGGCGGGATCCTTGTCGACCCGCAGCTTGACCGACCGGCCGACCATCATCTCGGCGAGCTCGGCCTCGCTGGCCGTGGGCGGAGCGGTGCCCACGACCTTGCCGCGGCGGATCACGCTGATCCGGTCGCCGATCGCCTTCACCTCGCGCAGCTTGTGGGTGATGAAGATGATCGAGGTGCCCCGCTCCTTGAGCGCCCGCATGATCTGCATCAGCTCGTCGATCTCCTGGGGCGTGAGCACCGCGGTGGGCTCGTCGAGGATCAGCACCTTGGCGTCGTTGGCGAGCGCCTTGATGATCTCGACCCGCTGCTGGACGCCGACCGGGATGTCCTCGACCATCACGTCGGGGTCGACCCGGAGCTTGTAGCGGTCGGAGAGCTCGCGCACCATCGTCGAGGCCGCGCGCCGGTTGAGCAGGCCCCCGGCCCGCGTCTGCTCGCGGCCGAGCATGACGTTCTCGGCCACCGAGAAGACCGGGATCAGCATGAAGTGCTGGTGGACCATCCCGATGCCCGCGGCCATGGCGTCGCCGGGCGAGGCGAAGCTGACCTCCTTGCCGTCGACCAGGATCTGGCCCTCGGTGGGGTCGAGCAGCCCGTAGAGCATGTTCATCAGCGTGGACTTGCCGGCGCCGTTCTCCCCGAGGAGGCAGTGGATCTCGCCGGGCTCGATGGTGAGGTCGATCTTGTCGTTGGCCGTGAACGACCCGAACCGCCTGGTGAGGCCCTTGATCTCGAGCAACATCTCACTCCCCTCCGCGCTGCTCCCCCGCCCAGGGGCGCGCCAAATCGGTGACAGTGTCCCAGACGCGGCTCGGGCCGGGGCGGGAGGATCCCCGCCCCGGCCCGAGGCCGTCGTCGTCGGTCGGTCAGCCGACCTTGATCTCCCCGTCGATGATCTGCTGACGGAGCTCCTCGACCTTGTCGGAGGTCTCCTGGGAGACCGCGTCGCCGAAGTCGGCCAGGCCGACGCCGTCGTTCTCGAGGGTGCCGCGGTAGACCTCGTTGGTGAACTTGTCGTCCACGGAGTCCTGGATCGCCTGCTCCACGGCGACGTCCATGCCCTTCATGACCGAGGTCAGCAGGATGTCGCAGTACTCGGCGGCCGACTCGCAGCCGTCGGTGTCGACCCAGACGCCCCAGGCGTCGTTGTCCTGGGCGGCCTTGAGGCCACCGAGGCCGGCGGGACCGGCGACCGGGAAGATGACGTCAGCGCCCTGCTGGATCATCTGCTCGGCGACCTGCTGGCCCTTGGCCTGGTCCTCGAAGTCCTCGGTGAACGAGCCGTCCTTGCCGTCCCAGCCGATGACCTCGACGTTCTCGCCGCTCTCCTTGTTGTAGTAATCGACCCCCTGGAGGAAGCCGGTCATGAAGATGGTCACGGTCGGGATGTTGAGGCCACCGAAGGTGCCGACCTTGCCCGACTCCGACGTCGCAGCGGCGGTGTAGCCGGCGAGGAACGACGGCTGGCCGGTGTCGAAGGTCAGGCCCTTGGCGTTGTCGGGCGGGTTGGGCTCGAAGGTCTTGGGGTCGGTGAACTCGAAGTCGACGATCGAGTAGTCGATGTCGGGGTTCTGCTCGGCCGCCTCGCGGGTGGCGTCACCGAGCAGGAAGCCGACCGTCGTGATCTGGTTGCAGCCCTCGTCGGCCAGGCTCTTGAGGTTGTCGGCGTAGTCGGCGTCGCTGGCCGACTCGACGGTGGCCGTCTTGACACCCAGGTCGTCCTCGGCGTTGGTCAACCCGGCGAGCGACGTCTGGTTGAACGACTTGTCGTCGAAACCACCCGAGTCGGAGACCATGCAGGCCTTGAAGTCGATCTCCTTGGCCTGGGGCGCGTTCTCGGACCGCTCACCACACGCGGCCAGCGAGACCGCCAGCACGGCGACCGCCGCCATCCCTACGGTTTTCTTCACAGTGCACTCCTGCAGCGTTGCCTCGTCGTGGCCCACGGGCGGGCGCACGTTTCGGGCGTCACCCTAACGGGGGGCAGGCGTGCCTCAGCGCAGCGCGGCCGGACGATACAAGGTTGTTACCTCCGGCGGCAGGATCCCGCCACGAGTGACACAGCGGCGCTCAGCCGCGCATGGCGGTGACGGCGGCCTCCGCGAGCACCCGCGCGGCCACCGGCGTGGCGCCCTCGTCGACCACGATGTTGCCCTGGTGGAGGTCGAACCGGGGTCCGCCCGGGGTGCGGGTGCCGAGCCGGCCCATCGCCCCCGGGACCCGCTCGAGGAACCAGCCGAAGTCCTCGCCGCCGAGGCTCTGGGTCGTCGCGACCTGGCCCTCGACGCCGACCACGCGTCGTACGGCGGTGGTGAGCAGCTCGGTGGAGCGGTGCTCGTTGACGACCGGCGGGACGCCGCGGCGGTAGTCGACCTCGGCGGTGACGCCGTAGGGGGCGACGATCTCGTCGACCAGCACCCTCACCAGGCCCTCCGCCTCGGCCCAGGCCAGCGGGTCGAGCATCCGGATGGTGCCGGCGGCGTGGCCGCTCTCGGGGATCACGTTGTGGGCGGCGCCGGCGCGGACCATGCCCCAGACGACGCTGACGCCCGCGCGCGGGTCGAGCCGGCGCGAGACCACGGCCGGCAGCTCGGTGACCAGCTTGCCGAGCGCGAAGGTGAGGTCCTCGGTGAGGTGGGGCCGCGAGGTGTGGCCACCACGGCCGGACAGCCGCACCGACAACGCGTCGGCGGCGCCCGTCAGCGCGCCCGGGCGTACGCCGACCTGGCCGATGTCGAGCGTGGGGTCGCAGTGGAGCATGAAGACCCGCTCCAGGTCGTCGAGCGCACCCTGGTCCATGAGGAACAGCGCCCCGCCGGGCATGACCTCCTCGGCGGGCTGGAAGAGCAGCCGCGCCCGGCCGGGCAGCTCACCGCGGGCGTGCAGCTCGGCCAGCGCGAGCCCGGCTCCGACCAGACCGGCGGTGTGCACGTCGTGGCCGCAGGCGTGGGCCACCCCCGGGCGGGTGCTGGCCCACGGGGTGCCGCTGGTGTCCTCGACGGGCAGCGCGTCGAGGTCGGCGCGCAGCCCGATCAGCGGGCCCTCCTGGCCGATGTCGGCGATCAGACCGGTGCCCGGGAGCCGGGTCACGGAGACGCCGACCTCGGCCAGCCACCCCGCCACCTGCTCGGTGGTGCGGTGCTCGTTCCAGGACAGCTCCGGGTGCGCGTGGAGGTCCCGACGGAGCTCGAGCAGGTCGTCGGTGTGCTTGTCGACGACGTCGTCGATGGTCGCGGAGGTCTCGCTGGCGGGGATGGGCATCGCCCCTAGAGGCTAGTCCACGGGCAAGACCCATCCCCCACCAGTCTCAGTCCTCCTCGCCGGCGGTCAGTGGGTGTCAGGTCCGGGGACGCCCCCGATGTAGTGCACGACCTGTCCGGCCGGCGGCTCGCCGGAGAACCCGGTCAGCACCTTGCGGGTCGCCCAGATGTCGCCGGCCGCGAAGCTGACGTCACCCGGCATCGTGACCGAGGTCCACGGCTGGGCGGACCCGCCACCGCTCGGGATCCGTGAGATCCGGTTGGCGAACAGCTCGGCGACGTAGAAGTCGCCCAAGGGTCCGATCGCGAGGCCGGTCGGGCTCACGAGCCCGCCCGCGACCTGCGAGACGTCCCCGGACTCCGGGTCGACGGAGAGCACCTGGCCCTGACCGCCCTCGATCAGCTCGCCCGGCAGCGAGGTGACGTAGAGCATGCCGTCGTGGCCGACCTCGACGTCGGTCGGGACCGCCTCGAGGTTGGCGGTGGCGCCCACGGCGCAGTCGGGCAGGTCGTTGTCGTCCGCGACCTGCTGGGTGATCTCGACGGACTGCGGCGGCAGCACGGCCACGGTCGAGACCGCCCCGGACGGCGTGACGCCCCAGATCGCGTTGGCCGCCGCGTCGGCGACGTAGCGGGTGCCCCCGTCGTAGGCCGTGGCGTAGGGGTGCGACTCGACGATCCCGGTGTAGGGGCGCAGCCGCCGGCGGACGGTGCAGCCCTCCTCCAGGCCGGTGATCCCGTAGGTCTCGCTCGCGTCGGGGTTGTGGTTGGCCTCGTAGCGGGAGAGGTGGGCGAGCGTCGTGACGCCTGCGCCGCGGTGGAGCACGCGCAGGGTGCTCTTGCCGGTCTGGCTGCTGACGGCGAAGGTGACGCCGCTGCCCGCGGCGCTCACGGCCCCGACCTCGGCGCCCTTCGGGTGGTGCCAGATCACCTTCTGCGGGCCGTCCACCGGCTTGCGCATCAGCTTGCCGGTGAAGTTCTGGCTGAACCAGGCGGTCCCGTTGTTGGCGATGTCGATGCTCAGTGGCGCGAAGAGGCCGCGAGCCTCGACGCTCTTGCCGGACGGCCCGAGGATCCCGGCGTGCGCGGGCGGCGCGGTGGCGAGCGGCGCGGCCAACGCGAGGCCGGCCAGTACGGACATGGTGCGACGCAGATTCATGAGCATGAGTTTCCCCCCGGGTTGCGATGTGACCTGGGTCACTATGCCGTCCCCCGCGGGCAGGGCGCCATGCCCTGACGCCGGAAAATTCTCGGTCCGGCGGCTCAGTCCCGCGGGTCGGCGTCGTAGGCCTCGAGCACCAGGTCGGCCGCCGCCGGGGCGGAGAGCTCGCCGTCGAGCACGCGACGGCGTACGTCGTCACGGACCGCGGCGACGCCCGGCGAACGACGCAGCCGGTCGGCGAGGGCGTCGCGGACCAGCGACCAGGTGAAGTCCAGCTGCTGGCGGGCCCGCTTGCGCGCCAGCCCGTCCTCGCCGAGGTGGTCGCGGTGGGCCAGCACCCGCTCCCAGACCTCGGGGACGCCGTCGCCGGTCAGCCCCGAGCAGGTCACCACCGGCGCCGACCACTCGTCGTGGCCGCCGACCATCCGCAGCGCGCCCTGGAGGTCGCGCGCGGCCTCCCGGGCCTCGCCCTGGTGGTCCTGGTCCGCCTTGTTGACCGCGATCACGTCGGCGATCTCGAGGATGCCCTTCTTGATGCCCTGCAGCTGGTCACCGGTCCGCCCCAGCGTGAGGAAGAGGAAGGTGTCGACCATGCCGGCGACGGTCACCTCCGACTGGCCCACCCCGACGGTCTCGACCAGGACGACGTCGTAGCCGGCGGCCTCCAGCACCGCGATGGCCTGCACCGTCGCGCGGGCGACGCCGCCGAGCGTGCCGGCCGCGGGCGAGGGCCGGACGTAGGCGTGCGGGTCCTGGGCGAGCGCGCCCATCCGGGTCTTGTCGCCGAGCACCGAGCCGCCGGTGCGGACGCTCGACGGGTCGACGGCCAGCACCCCGACCCGCCGGCCGTCGCCGGTGAGCCGGGTCCCGAGGGTCTCGATGAACGTCGACTTGCCGACGCCCGGGACGCCGCTGATGCCGACCCGGACCGCCGCGCCGGGCTCGAGGCGGGCGAGCAGCTCGCGGGCCGCGACCCGGTGGTCGGCGCGGGTCGACTCGACCAGGGTGACGGCCCGGGAGACCGCCGCCCGCTGCCCCTCCCGAACGCCGTCGGCCAGCTGGTCGACGTCGACGGTCATCTAGTGGTGCCCGAGCTGGTCGGCGAGCCGGTCGAGCAGGTCGAGCGCCGACTCGGCGATCACCGTGCCGGGCAGGAACACCGCGGCCGCCCCCATCTCCCGCAGCCTCGGCACGTCGTCGGGCGGGATCACGCCGCCCACGACGACCATGATGTCCTCGCGGCCCTGCTCGGCCAGCGCCTCCCGCAGCTGGGGCACCAGCGCCAGGTGACCGGCGGCCAGCGAGGAGACCCCCACGACGTGGACGTCGGCGTCGACCGCCTGCTGGGCGACCTCGTCGGGGGTCGAGAACAGCGGCCCCACGTCGACGTCGAAGCCCATGTCGGCGAACGCCGTGACCACGACCTTCTGGCCGCGGTCGTGGCCGTCCTGGCCCATCTTGGCGACCAGGATCCGGGGCCGGCGACCCTCGTGCTCCTCGAACGTCTCCGCAGCCTTCAAGACCTCCGCGAGCGCGACGTCGGGCGAGTCGCCCAGCTCCGATCGATACACGCCGCTGATCGTACGGATCACGGCCTGGTGCCGGCCGTACACCTTCTCCAGGGCGCCGGAGATCTCGCCGACCGTGGCCCGGGCCCGGGCGGCGTCGACGGCGAGCGCGAGCAGGTTGCCCTCGAGGCCCGGCCCGGGGTCGGACTCCGCCGGCGCGGGTCAGCGCCTCGAGGGTGCGCTCGACCTCGCGGTCGTCGCGCTCGGCTCGCAGCCGCTCGAGCTTGGCGACCTGCTGGCGGTAGACGTCGTCGTTGTCGACGCGGAGCACCTCGAGGGAGTCCTCCTGCGGGAGCCGGAAGGTGTTGACGCCGATGACCTGCTGGGTGCCGCTGTCGATCCGTGCCTGGGTGCGTGCCGCCGCCTCCTCGATCCGCATCTTGGGGATGCCCTGCTCGATCGCGGCCGCCATGCCACCCGCCTGCTCGGCCTCCTGCAGGTGGCCCCACGCCCGCTCGGCGAGGTCGTGGGTGAGCCGCTCGACGTAGTAGGAGCCGGCCCACGGGTCGATGGTGTGGGTGGTCCCGCTCTCCTGCTGGAGCAGCAGCTGGGTGTTGCGGGCGATGCGCGCCGAGAAGTCGCTCGGCAGCGCGATCGCCTCGTCGAGGGCGTTGGTGTGCAGGCTCTGCGTGTGGCCCTGGGTGGCCGCCATCGCCTCGACGCAGGTGCGGGCGACGTTGTTGTAGACGTCCTGGGCGGTGAGCGACCAGCCGCTGGTCTGGCAGTGGGTGCGCAGGCTGAGCGACTTGGGGTCCTGCGGGTCGAACTGACGCACCAGCCGCGCCCACAGCGCCCGGGCCGCGCGCATCTTGGCGACCTCCATGAAGAAGTTCATGCCGATCGCCCAGAAGAACGACAGCCGCGGCGCGAACCGGTCGATGTCGAGGCCGGCGTCGAGCCCGGCCCGGAGGTACTCCACGCCGTCGGCGAGGGTGTAGGCGAGCTCCAGGTCGGCGGTCGCCCCCGCCTCCTGCATGTGGTAGCCCGAGATCGAGATCGAGTTGAACTTCGGCATCCGGTCCGCGGTGAAGGCGAAGATGTCGGAGATGATCCGCATGCTCGGCGCGGGCGGGTAGATGTAGGTGTTGCGGACCATGAACTCCTTGAGGATGTCGTTCTGGATGGTCCCCGTGAGCTGTTCCGGCTCCACCCCCTGCTCCTCGGCCGCCGCGATGTAGAGCGCCATCACCGGCAGCACCGCGCCGTTCATCGTCATCGAGACCGACATCTCCTCCAGGGGGATGCCGTCGAAGAGGGTGCGGGCGTCCAGGATCGAGTCGATGGCCACGCCGGCCATGCCGACGTCGCCGCGGACCCGCGGGTGGTCGGAGTCGTAGCCGCGGTGGGTGGCGAGGTCGAAGGCGACGCTGAGCCCCTTCTGCCCGGCCGCGAGGTTGCGCCGGTAGAACGCGTTGGACTCCTCGGCGGTCGAGAACCCGGCGTACTGCCGGATCGTCCAGGGCTGGGTCGTGTACATCGTCGGGTAGGGCCCGCGCAGGAACGGGCTCAGCCCCGGCCAGGTGTCGAGCGCGTCGAGCCCCTCGAGGTGCTCGGGCCCGTACGCCGGCAGGATGTCGATGCCCTCGGGGCTGGGCCACGGCTCGCCGTCGAGCGGGGCGTCGGGCGCACCCGCTCGACCCAGGTCGAGCCCGGCGAAGGTCTCGGGGACGCTCATGCCAGCTTCTCCCTCGTGGTGGTCAGGAAGGCGAGGGCGTCGCCGCCCGCGGCGCAGGAGTCGTCGGCCCACGCGCGCGGCTTCCCGGCCACGACCACCCACGTCGCACCGGCCTCGCGCAGCGAGGCGGCGGTCGCCTCGCCCTCCTCGTCGTAGGCCGCGTCGGTGCCGACAACGCACGCCACGCCCCCGGCGTCGTCGGGCTCCCGGGTCACGGCGATGCCGCCGGCGGCCAGGAGGTTGGTGGCGAAGGTGGCCCGCGCGGTGTGGGCCGCGACGCTGCCCAGGGGGGCCAGCAGCACCGGTGACGCCGCGGGGGCGTCGCGCAGCTCCTCGAAGGCCGCGCCCCAGCGGCGTACGTCGTCGGCCTCGCCGGACCGCTCGGGCAGCTGCTCGGCCAGGTTCGGGTACTCGGTGAGCCCGGTCAGCGGCCGGGCGCGGGTCGCGACGGCGTGG
This sequence comes from uncultured Actinomycetota bacterium, assembly GCA_963740885.1. Lineage (GTDB taxonomy): Bacteria > Actinomycetota > Actinomycetes > Propionibacteriales > Nocardioidaceae > Nocardioides. The sequence continues at coordinate 2,263,256 of CAVUFP010000002.1, read as the reverse complement.
TCGCGGGCCGCGGCCGTCTCGGCCACCCGGTCCTCGAACGCGTCGCGGCCCTCGGTCTCGATCCGGCCGAGCTCGTCCCACGCCGCGACGGCGAGCTCGTCGGTGAGCTTCTCGACCGCCCAGGCGCCCGCGGCGGGGTCGGCGACCCGGCCCAGGTGCGACTCCGAGAGCAGCAGGCTGGAGGTGTTGCGGGCGATCCGCCGGCCGAGCTCGTCGGGCTGGCCGAGCGGGCTGTCGAAGGGCACGACCGTCACCGCGTCGGCCCCGCCGACCCCGGCGGCGAAGGCGGCCACCGTGGTGCGCAGCATGTTGACCCAGGGGTCGTAGCGGCTCATCATCGGCCGGCTGGTGACGGCATGCACCCGTGCCTCGACGGGCTCGGCCTCGCACAGCTCGAGCATCCGCGCCCACAGCCGTCGCAGCGCGCGCAGCTTGGCGATCGTGACGAACTGCTCGTCGGTCGCGGCGACCCTGATCTCGACCAGCGCGGCCGCCTCGGCCGGCGGGATGCCAGCCTCCTCCATGGTCCGCAGGTACGTCGCCACCTCGGCCAGCGCCCAGCCGATCTCCTGCACGTCACCGGCGCCCCGCTCGTGGACCGTGGTCGCGTCGACGACCGCGCCCAGCACGCCGGCGTCACGGGCGAGCCCGGCCACCTCGACGACGTGGTCGCCGGTCGCGTCGGCACCGAGGTTGGTGCCCTCGGCGGGCGTGGTGTCGCCCAGCACGTCCAGGAACGCCCGCGCCGAGGTGGCGTCGGCACCGTCGAGCACCACCGGGGCGAGGTCGAGCCGGACGCCGTCGAGCAGCGTCGGCAGCTCGGCGTCGGCGGCCACGACCAGAGACGTGGCGCCGTGGTCGAGGTCGCCCAGTGCCTGCTCGCGGTCGGTCGGACGGGTCCGGATGCCCCAGCCCCCGGGTCGCGCGGACCGGCCGGAGGTCGAGAGGCCCTCGACCAGCTCCGGGGTGCCGAGCGGTGGGACGGCCAGCCCCTCGAGCGTCGTCTGCGCCAGGACGTCCCACACCGCCTCGTCGGGGTCGTCCTCGCCGAGCCGGCGCGCCTTGCGCAGCACGGCGGCGGCCGCAGCCTCCCAGTCGGAGCGGGTGTGGCGGTCGGCGTCGTCGGCCAGCGACAGCGTCCCCTGGTCGGGCTCGAGCTCCTCGGGCTCGTCCAGGCCGCCCTCCACGGAGGCGTCGGAAGTCATGGGGCGAACGATAGGAGGGCCCGAGCGCCGGGGCCACCGAGTGTGACCTATCCCCGGCTCCCCCGACCCGGAGCGCCGTAGGCTCCTCGGTCGTGACGCGCGGCGGGCTCGACGAGGGGACCGGGATCCGGCTGCGGCCGCTGGCCGCCCGCGACGGCGACCGCCTGCTCGCGATGCTCGACGACCCCGACCAGCGACGGTGGGGCTCCCCCGCCTTCGTCGAGGTGCCGACCGAGCTCTCCGCGCTCGAGGACCGCTACGCTCGCTCGCGCGACGCGTGGGACGACGCCGGGCCGGGGACCCTGGCGGTCGTCGCCACCGACGACGACCGCTTCCTCGGCGAGATCTCGTGGCGCTGGGCGGCATCGGCGAAGATGGCGATCGCCGACCTGGGCTACGTCGTCCACCCCGACGCCCGGGGGCGTGGGGTCGCCCGCACGGCGATGGTGCTGCTCACGCGCTGGCTGCTCGACCCCGACGGGCGGGGGCTGGCCCGGGTCCAGCTCGACCACAGCGTCGAGAACGTCGCCTCCTGCCGGGTCGCGCTGGCGGCCGGCTTCGGGCAGGAGGGCATCCGGCGCGGGTTCCTGCCGCTGCGCGAGCCGGACGGGTCCGTACGCCGCCACGACGTGTGCCTCCACGGGACCCTCGACCCGCCGCCGCTGCCGCCCGGCTGACCGGCTCGCGGAACCCGCTGGCCCGGATCCCCCTCCAGGCCCCACACTGGGCACGTGCCCAGCTCCAGCCAGTGGCTCGCCTTCGTGGTCGCCTCGCTCCTGTTCATCCAGGTGCCGGGGCCGAGCCTGCTCTTCACCCTCGGTCGCGCGCTGACCGTCAGCCTCCGCGAGGCGCTGCTCTCCGCCCTCGGCAATGCCCTGGGCCTGGTCGTGCAGGTGCTCCTGGTCGCGGTCGGCCTGGGCGCCGTGGTCGCCGCGAGCGCCGGCGCCTACACGGTGATCAAGATCGCCGGGGCGGCGTACGTCGTGTGGCTGGGGATCCAGGCGATCCGGCACCGCGGCGACGCCCGCCGCGCGATGGCTGCCGGTGAGCGGCTCCCGGAGCGGCCGGCCGCCGCCCTGGGGACCGGGGTCGTGGTCGGGCTCACCAACCCCAAGTCGATCGTCTTCTTCGTGGCCTTCCTGCCCCACTTCACGGCGCCGGGCGCTCCCGTGGGGCCCCAGGCCCTGGTGCTGGGCCTGGTCTTCGCGGTGCTCGCGGCCGCGTCCGACAGCGCCTGGGCCGTCGCGGCCGGCCGGGCCCGGCGGTGGTTCGCCCGCCGGCCGCGCCGCCTCGACGCGATGAGCACGGCGGGCGGCGTGATGATGGTCGGCCTCGGCGCCACGCTGGCCGCGACCGACTGAGGACCGGGCCTCAGCGCCGGACGGTCGCGGCGGCGATGTCGGGGTTGTCGGAGAACAGCCCGTCGATGCCGGTCCGCAGGAAGGCGCGGATCTCCCCGGCGAGGTTGCCGGGCGCCCTCGGGTTGGTGCCGACCCGGAAGTCGACCGGCAGGAAGGTGTTCTCGCGCCGGAAGGTGAACGGGTGCACGACCAGTCCGGCGTCGTGGGCACGCCGGACCAGGTTCGTGGGCCGGCCCAACGTGCCGTCGGCGTTGCGCCGGATCACCAGGTCCTTGCACGGCCCGATGCCGTCGGCGTACGTCGCCACCTCCTGCAGGCCGCTGCGGCTCAGGATCTGGGAGTAGGGGCGCGGGTCGTCGGCGGGGTGCCCGGTGCAGTCGGCGAGCTGCACCAGACGGACGTCGGTCATGGTGTCGAGCTGCTCGAGGTTTCCCACCTCGAAGCTCTGCACGAAGACGGGGTCGGACCTGTCCTGGAAGCCGTTCGCGTCGAGCGCGGCGACCAGCGGCTCCTCGAGCGAGAGGCCGATCGAGTCGAAGTAGGTGGGGTGCTTGGTCTCGGGGTAGATGCCGACCCGCTTGCCGTCGCAGGTCTCCCGGGACTTGGCGAGGCGGATCACCTGCTTGAGGGTGGGGATCGGGAAGCGGCCGTCGAAGCGCGTGTTGCGCGGCCGGATGTCCGGGATCCGCTCCTCGGCACGGAGCGTCCTCAGCTCGGCCAACGTGAAGTCCTCGGTGAACCAGCCGGTGATCGACGTGCCGTCGATGACCTTCGTGGTCTCCCGGTCCGCGAACTCGGGGTGGTCCTCGACGTCGGTCGTCCCGCCGATCTCGTTCTCGTGCCGGGCCACCAGCACCCCGTCCTTGGTCGAGACCAGGTCGGGCTCGATGAAGTCGGCACACTGGCGGATGGCCAGCCGGTAGCTGGCCAGCGTGTGCTCGGGCCGGTAGCCGCTGGCGCCGCGGTGGCCGATCACGAGCGCGTGCGCCCTCGCCGGCCGGTCGGCCCCGGTCGCGGCCGCGCCGGCGCCGGCCGGGGCGACCAGGGCGAGCGTGGCGAGCAGGACGGAGGCCGCGAGCGTCGCCAGGGCGCGAGAGGTCGGAGAGGTCATGCCCCACACCCAACGCCACGGCAGGGCTCCCGTCCACCCTCCGTCGGGGTGACGCGGGGACGAACGGCGCCTCCGGCTCAGCGCGGCGGCTGGGCTCAGACCTCGGTGCGGCCGGCGTCGTCCTTGTTGCGGATGCCGATCTTGTTGCCGAGCCACACCAGCGGGTCGTACTTCCGGTCGACCACGCGCTCCTTCATCGGGATGATCGCGTTGTCGGTGATCCTGATCCCCTCGGGGCACACCTCGGTGCAGCACTTGGTGATGTTGCACATCCCGATGCCGGCCATCTCCTGGGCGAGCTGGCGCCGGTCGTGGGTGTCGAGCGGGTGCATGTCGAGCTCGGCGTACCGGAGGAAGAAGCGGGGGCCGGCGAAGGCCTCCTTGTTGTCCTCGTGGTCGCGGACCACGTGGCAGACGTCCTGGCACAGGAAGCACTCGATGCACTTGCGGAACTCCTGGCCGCGCTCGACGTCGACCTGCATCATCCGGCGCTTGCCGTCGGCGTCGCGCGGGCCGAGCTCGGCGCCGGGGAGCTGGCGCGCCTTCTTGTAGTTGAAGGACACGTCGGTCACCAGGTCGCGGATCACCGGGAAGGTCCGCATCGGCGTCACCGTGATCACGTCGTCCTCGGCGAAGTCGGAGAGCCGGGTCATGCACAGCAGCCGCGGCCGGCCGTTGATCTCGGCGCTGCACGAGCCGCACTTGCCGGCCTTGCAGTTCCACCGGATCGCCAGGTCGCCGGACTGCGTGGCCTGCAGCCGGTGGAGGGCGTCGAGCACGACCTCGCCCTCCGAGACCTCCACGGAGTAGTCGCGCAGCTCGCCGCCGCTCTCGTCGCCGCGCCACACGCGCAGCTTCAGGTCGTATCCCACCGGATCACTCCTCGAAGTAGCCCTACTCAAATGACGGAGCAGGTCGTCGGGCATCTGCGGCAGCGCCTGCTCGGTGAGCGTGACGCCGGTCCCCGCCTCGTCGAGACGGACGACGAGGTTGCGGGTCCCCCAGTAGTCGTGGTCGGTCATCGGGTAGTCGTCACGGGTGTGCCCGCCGCGCGACTCCTTGCGGGCCAGCGCCGCCTTCGCGATCGCCTCGGAGACCACGAGCATGTTGCGCAGGTCGAGCGCGAGGTGCCAGCCGGGGTTGTACTGCCGGTGGCCGGTCACGCCCATCGCCTGCGCCCGCACCTTGAGCTCCTCGATCGCCGCCAGCGCCTGCTCGAGCTCCTCGGCGGTGCGGATGATGCCGACCAGGTCGTTCATCCGCTGCTGGAGGTCGGACTGGATCGTGTAGGGGTTGTCGCCGTCCTCGACGTTGAACGGCGTCAGCGCCCGCCAGCTGCCCTCGCGGATCTGGTCGTCGTCGACCGTCGGGCGCTCCGCCAGCCCCGCGGCGTACGCCGCCGCCGACTCCCCGGCCCGCCGACCGAACACCAGCAGGTCGGACAGGCTGTTGCCGCCCAGCCGGTTGGAGCCGTGCATCCCGCCGGACACCTCGCCGGCGGCGTAGAGCCCGGTCACCGCGCTCTGCTGGGTGTCGGGGTCGACCTCGACGCCGCCCATGACGTAGTGGCAGGTGGGTCCGATCTCCATCGGCTCGGCGGTGATGTCGACGTCCGCCAGCTCCTTGAACTGGTGGTACATCGACGGGAGCCGCTTGCGGATGTAGTCGGCGTCGCGGCGCGAGGCGATGTCGAGGAAGATGCCGCCGTGCGGTGAGCCACGCCCGGCCTTGATCTCGGAGTTGATGGCGCGCGCGACCTCGTCACGCGGGAGCAGCTCGGGTGGCCGGCGGTTGCTCTTCTTGTCGTCGTACCAGCGGTCGGCCTCCTCCTCGGTGTCGGCCGTCTCCGCCTTGAAGAACTCCGGGATGTAGTCGAACATGAACCGCTTGCCCTCGGAGTTGCGCAGGATCCCGCCGTCGCCGCGCACCGACTCGGTGACCAGCAGCCCCTTCACCGACGGCGGCCAGACCATGCCGGTCGGGTGGAACTGCACGAACTCCATGTTGATCAGCGACGCCCCGGCGCGCAGCGCGAGCGCGTGGCCGTCGCCGGTGTACTCCCAGGAGTTCGAGGTCACCTTGAACGACTTGCCGATGCCACCGGTGGCGAGCACGACCGACGGCGCCTCGATCGCCACGAAGCGGCCGGTCTCGCGCCAGTAGCCGAAGACCCCACTGATCGCGTCGTCCCGCTTGAGCAGCTCGGTGACGGTGCACTCCATGAAGACGTCGATGCCGACCTGGACGGCGCGCTGCTGCAGGGTGCGGATCATCTCCAGGCCGGTGCGGTCGCCGACGTGGGCGAGCCGGGCGTAGCGGTGGCCACCGAAGTCGCGCTGGCTGATCAGCCCGTCCTCGGTGCGGTCGAAGAGCGCGCCCCAGTCCTCGAGCTCCATGACCCGCTCGGGCGCCTCCTGGGCGTGGAGCTGGGCCATCCGCCAGTTGTTGAGCATCTTCCCGCCACGCATGGTGTCGCGGAAGTGGACCTCCCAGTTGTCCTCGGGCCAGCGGTTGCCCATCGCCGCGGCGATGCCACCCTCCGCCATCACCGTGTGGGCCTTGCCGAGCAGCGACTTGCAGACGATCGCGGTGTCGGCGCCCGCCTCGTGGGCGGCGATCGCGGCGCGGAGCCCGGCACCGCCGGCGCCGATCACGACGACGTCGTAGGAGTGCCGCTCGATCCCGCCCTCGGAGTAGTAGTCCATCTCGTTGCCGGTCATCTCATGGCGCGTCATGACTAGAAGAACCTCACGTCGGTGATCGTGCCGGTGGCCAGCAGGTAGACGTAGAGGTCGACCAACGCCACCGAGAACAGCGACACCCACGCGTAGCGGGCGTGGTTGCCGTTGAGCCGGGACACGAACGTCCAGGCCTTGTAGCGCACCGGGTGCTTGCTGAAGTGGCGCATCCGGCCGCCCACGATGTGGCGGCAGGAGTGGCAGGACAGCGTGTAGAGCCAGATGTAGACGACGTTGACGATCATCAGCAGCGTCCCGAGGCCCATGTGACCCCACTCGTGCTCGGCGTCGCGGAAGGCGAGCACGGTGTCGTAGGTCAGCACCAGCGCGACCAGCACCGCGGCGTACCAGAACCAGCGGTGGACGTTGTTGAGGATCAGCGGCAGCCGGGTCTCACCGGAGTAGGCGCCGTGGGGCTCGGCGACCCCGCACGCGGGCGGGCTCAGCCAGAACGCCCGGTAGTAGGCCTTGCGGTAGTAGTAGCAGGTCATCCGGAAGCCCAGCGGGAAGACCAGGATGATCAGCGCCGCCGACAACGGCCACCACGCGAACGGCTGCCCGAAGTCGGACGCGCCCTCGACGCAGTCGGCCAGGCACGGCGAGTAGAACGGCGAGAGGTAGGGCGAGGCGTAGTAGTTCGTGCCCGAGAACGCCCGCCACGTCGCGTAGACGACGAAGCTGCCGAACACGACGAAGGTGACCAGCGGGGCCAACCACCATCGGTCCTCGCGGAGCGTCTTCTCGCTCGATGGCGGCCCGGCCCGGGCCCGTCACCCCTGTGCTCGATGTGCGCCTCTCGTCACCCCGTCGTCCGACGGGTGCGTCAGTCTTACCCGAGATCGGCCGGAGTGAAAGGCCCCACACCGTGGTGGCCCGCGCCGGGCCGGTTCCGGGCGGCCCGGCGCGGGAGTAGTGTCCCCGCAGGCGAGGAGCCTTCTCGGGTGATCAGGGTGTCCAGGGCGCACAAGGGGGCCTGACCGTGCCGAGACCGACGATCCTCGTCACCGACGACGAGCCGCTGGTGGTCGAGGCGATCGCCCGCGACCTGCGAGAGCGCTTCGGTGCCGACTACCGGACCGTGCGCACCGGCTCGGGTGCCGAGGCCCTCGACGTACTGGCCCGGCTGGCGCTCCGCGACCAACCCGTGGCGCTGATCGTCACCGACCAGCGGATGCCCCACATGAGCGGCGTGGAGATGCTGGCCCAGGCGCGCACCCACGCACCCGACGCCAAGCTGCTGCTCCTCACGGCGTACGCCGACACCGACGCGGCCATCACCGCCATCAACGAGATCGGACTCGACTACTACCTGCTCAAGCCGTGGGAGCCACCCGAGGAGCGGCTCTACCCGGTGGTCGAGGACCTGCTCGACGACTGGCGCCGCGAGCACCCGGCCGTCACCGCGACGGTCCGGGTGGTCGGCCACCGCTGGTCGGACCGGAGCCACGAGGTGAAGACCTTCCTGGCCCGCAACCACGTCCCCTACGCGTGGCTCGACGTCGAGCTCGAGGAGGGCGAGCGGCTCGCCCTGGCGGCCGCGGCCGGACCCGACGAGCTGCCGCTGGTGCTGGTGCCGGACGCCGACCCGCTGCGCTCCCCCACCACGCTCGCCGTCGCCGAGGCGCTCGGGTTGCGCACCCGCGCCGAGCAGCCGCTCTACGACGTCTGCATCGTCGGGGCCGGGCCGGCCGGCCTCGCCGCGGCGGTCTACGCCGCGTCCGAGGGACTGCGCACCGTTGTCCTCGAGAGGGAGGCGCCGGGCGGCCAGGCCGGCCAGAGCGCGGCGATCGAGAACTACCTCGGGTTCCCGCGCGGGCTCAGCGGTTCCGACCTCGCCCAGCGGGCGATCGCGCAGGTCGGACGGTTCGGTGCCGAGATGGTCCTCGCCCAGGAGGTGGTTGCGCTGGAGACCCGCGGCCCGGTGCAGGCGCTGAGGCTCACCGGGGGCGTCGAGATCGAGGCGCGGGCCGTGGTCGTCGCGTCCGGGGTGTCCTACCGACGGCTGCCGGCCCAGGGTGTCGACGACCTGACGGGGCGCGGCGTCTACTACGGCGCGAGCGCCAGCGACGCGGCCCAGCTCGACGGGGAGGACGTCTACCTCGTGGGCGCCGCCAACTCGGCCGGTCAGGCAGCGCTGAACTTCTCTCGGCACGCCCGGCGCGTGGTGCTGGTCGTCCGGGGTCCCTCCCTGGAGGCGGGCATGTCGCGCTACCTCGTCGAGCGGATCGAGGCGGCCGCCAACATCGAGGTCCGGTGTGGCACCCAGGTCGTCGCCGCCGACGGCCAGGGCCACCTGGAGTGCCTGACCCTGCAGGACGGCGACGGGTCGCGCGAGACGGTCCGCGCCGGCTGGCTGTTCGTCTTCATCGGCGCGGCACCCCGGACGGGGTGGCTCGGCGAGGCGGTGCTGCGCAACGAGCACGGCTTCGTGGTGACCGGCCCCGAGCTGCTGCACCAGCCCCCCGTCCACTGGCCGCTCGAGCGACCACCGTTCGCGCTGGAGTCGAGCGTCCCCGGGGTCTTCGTCGCGGGCGACGTCCGGCAGGACTCCATGAAGCGCGTCGCCTCCGCCGTCGGCGAGGGAGCGATGGCGGTCCACCTCGTCCACCGCTACCTGGCGACGACGTGAGGCTCCCGTGATCAGCCTCGGCGACGTCCGCGCGTTCCCGCTCTTCGACGGTCTCGACGACGCCCAGCTGCAGTCGCTCCTCGACGGTGGCGAGGAGGTCGCCGTCGTGCCTGGCGGTGAGCTGTTCCGCGAGGGCGACCTGGCCGCGTCCTGGTGGGTGCTGGTCGAGGGGGCGGTCGAGCTGTCACGGCACGCCGGGCGCGACGAGACCGTCGTCGGCAGGATCGACGTCCCCGGCCGGTGGGCGGGCGGCTTCCTGGCCTGGAACGAGCACGGGACCTACCTCGCGACCGGCCGTGGCGCCGACCCCGGGCGGATGCTCAGGGTCCCGGCGGAGGTGCTGCGGGGCCGGATCCAGGAGTGGCTGCCGCTCGCGGTCCACCTGATCAGCGGCGTGTTCCACACCGCTCGCTCCATCGAGTCGACGGCGCGGCAGCGCGACGCCCTGGTCAGCCTCGGCACCCTCGCCGCGGGTCTGGCCCACGAGCTCAACAACCCCGTCGCCGCAGCCGGCCGCGCGGTCGACGCGCTCGGGGAGACCAACGAGAGCATGCTCGCCTCGCTCGGCCACCTCGCCCGCACCGGGCTGACGGCACCGGAGTTCGCCGGCCTGGACGAGCTGCGCCGTAGCCTCGTCGCTCACTCCGGGTCGGTCGACCCGCTGGCCGAGGCCGACCGTGAGGACGCGGTGGCCGCGTGGCTCGAGCGGCAGCGGGTCGCGGACGCCTGGCGACTCGCCGGCTCCCTCTCCTCCGTCGGGGCCGACCCTGCGTGGTGCCAGCGGGTGGCCGACCTGGTGCCGCCGGAGGCGCTGGCCCCGGCACTGGCCTGGGTCGCGAGCGCCCTCACCGAGGAGCGGCTGCTCGGCGAGGTCCGCGAGGCCACCGGCCGGGTCTCCGACCTGGTCTCGGCGGTGCGCTCCTACACCCAGATGGACCGCGCCACGCTGCAACCCGTCGACGTCCGCGAGGGGCTCGAGAGCACGCTGGTGATGCTCGGGCACAAGCTGCGCCAGGCCGGGGTCACGGTGGTCCGCGACCACGCGGAGGGGCTCCCGCGCGTCGAGGGTCACGCCGGGGAGCTCAACCAGGTCTGGACCAACCTCATCGACAACGCCGTCGACGCGATGCCCGAGGGCGGCACGCTCACGGTCGGTGCCGCCGCTCGCGACGGGGCGCTGGTGGTCGAGGTGCGCGACACCGGCACCGGAATGCCCCCCGAGGTCCAGGCCCGCGCGTTCGACACCTTCTACACGACCAAGGAGGTCGGCAGGGGGACCGGACTTGGCCTGGACATCGCCCGCCGGGTGGTCGTCGAGCGGCACCGCGGCGACATCGCGATCGACTCCTCCCCCGCCGGTACGACGCTGCGGGTGACGCTGCCGCTGGGCTGAGGAGAGCGCCGGAAAATTCTTTCCGCGAGCCTCTTTCGCAACGGTGAGCGCTGTGCCTACCGTGGCGACGTCAGGTGCGCATCATGAAATGGAATGCGCTATGCGCAACACCGAGTCTCACCGCGTCGCTCCACGGATCCGGCGTCCCCGGCGGCCCACCAGCCCCCGGCAGGCGTCGGCGAGCGCGCTCGCCGACCTGCTCGAGCAGCCGCGCTTCGAGGTGCTGCCCACGGCCGGCGCGACCGCCCAGGTGGCCGACCACCTGCCGCTGGGCCGACTGGTCACGGTGACCGCGTCACCGGGCCGGGGGCTCGAGGCGACCCTCGACGTCGCCACCGACCTCGCCGGTCGCGGCTACGACGTCGTCCCCCACCTCGCGGCGCGGATGGTCGCCGACGAGGCCCAGCTGCGCGAGATCGTCGACCGCCTGCAGGAGGCCGGGGTCACGCGGGTGTTCGTCCCGAGCGGCGACGCCGTCGAGGCCGGGGCGTACGCCGACTCCGTGGCCCTGCTGGAGGCGCTCGCCGGCCTCGGCGCGCCGTTCGCCCACGTCGGCATCACCGGCTACCCCGAGTCGCACCCCACGATCCCCGACGACATGACCGTGCAGGCGATGTGGGACAAGCGTCGCTACGCCACCGAGATGGTCAGCAACCTGGCCTTCGACGCCCAGGTCGTCGAGACCTGGCTCAACCGGGTGCGGACCCGCGGCGTCACCCTGCCGCTCTGGCTCGGGATCCCCGGCCCGCTCGACCCGGCCAAGCTGCTGACCGTCGCGACCCGGATCGGCGTGGGCGACTCGGCCCGGTTCCTGGCCAAGCAGCCCCGCACCGTGGCCCGGCTGATCGCACCGCGCGGCTTCGACGTCGAGCGGTTCCTGCGCCGGCTCGCGCCCACCCTCGCCCGTGACGCGTCGGTCGTCGCCGGGCTCCACGTCTTCACCTTCAACCAGGTCGCGGCGACCGAGGCCTGGCGGGCACGCCTGCTCGCCCAGCTGCGCGAGGGAGGTGCCGACCAGCGACCGTCCCCCACCGGGCCGGCGACCACGACCTGACCCACGACCCCGATCCGACCTGCACCCCGACCCGGACCCGGGTCCAGTCCCACCCAGGAGAGAAGCACCCATGAGCCACAACGCCCCGTCCGTCGACCAGACCGACCGCCTCGTCCCGATCAACCTGCGCCAGTCCGGGCCGACCCCGGTCGAGATGCTCATCGACACCCGGGTCCGGAAGTCGCCGTACTGGCACCTCTCCATGGAGGCCGGCTGCTGGCGCGCCTCGGTCTACAACCGGATGTACCACCCGCGGGGCTACGTCAAGCCCGAGGACGGCGGGATGATGGTCGAGTACGACTCGATCGTCAACCACGTGACGCTGTGGAACGTCGCCGTCGAGCGGCAGATCCAGGTCAAGGGCCCCGACGCGGCCGACTTCGTCAACTTCGTGATCACCCGTGATGCCACCAAGATCCCGCCGATGCGGGCGCGCTACGTGATCCTCTGCAACGAGGCCGGCGGCGTGCTCAACGACCCGGTGCTGCTGCGGATCGCCGAGGACGAGTACTGGTTCAGCCTGTCCGACTCCGACCTGATGTTCTGGCTGCAGGGCGTCAACGTCGGCCGGCGCTTCGACGTCGACATCAACGAGATCGACGTCTCGCCGGTGCAGATCCAGGGCCCGAAGTCGGTGGCCCTGATGGCCGACCTGTTCGGCCCCGACATCGAGGAGCTGCCGTCCTACGGCCTCTACGCCGGGCAGGTCGACGGCTGCGACGTGATCGTGTCGCAGACCGGGTTCTCCGGCGAGAAGGGCTATGAGATCTACCTGCGCGACGCCACGATCCACGCCGAGACGATGTGGAACGCCGTGCTCAAGGCCGGCGAGAAGCACCAGCTCGCCGTGATCGCGCCGGCCCACCACCGCCGGATCGCCGCCGGCATCCTCTCGTGGGGCCAGGACATGGACGCCGAGACGCTGCCCTTCCAGATCAACCTCGGCTACCAGGTGCCGCGCAGCAAGGAGGCCGACTACATCGGCAAGGCGGCCCTCGAGGCCGCGCGCGACGCGCTCGAGTCCGGCAACCCGCCCTACACCCACACCCTGGTGGGCATGCGGCTCGGCGGCAAGCCGATCGACGACTACGCGCCCGACTTCTGGCTGATCTCCGACTCCGAGGACGGCGACCCGGTCGGCTACGTCACCTCGCCGTGGTACTCCCCCGAGCTCGGCTTCAACATCGCCATGGGCCACGCCCCGGTCGGGTCGACCGAGCTCGGGACCGAGCTGTGGGTGCACCTGCCCGACCACTACGCCGACGAGCCCGGCCGGCCGGTGCGCGCCGAGGTGTGCGAGATGCCGTTCCGCCCCTCGGTCAACCCCAACCAGCGCGAGCTGCTCAAGGCCCGCGGCCTCGACGCGGCCGTCTGACGGGGGACCACGAAGCCGATGACGACCGCCAGCACCGGGGGGCTGCCGCCCGACGTCGAGATCGCCGAGGCCGCCGAGCTGTGGCCGATCACCCGGGTGGCCGAGGAGAAGCTCGGCGTACCCGGGGAGGCGTTGATCCCCTACGGCCACCACATGGCCAAGCTCGACCGCTCCTGGCTCTCGGGGCTGGAGGGGTCGAGCGAACCGCCCGGCAAGCTGGTGCTGGTCACGGCGATCTCGCCGACGCCGGCCGGTGAGGGCAAGACCACCACGGTGGTCGGGCTGACCGACGGGCTGCGCCACATCGGCGTCCGGGCGACCGCGGCGCTGCGCGAGCCGAGCATGGGGCCGGTGTTCGGGATGAAGGGGGGCGCCGCCGGCGGCGGCTACGCGCAGGTGGTGCCGATGACCGACATCAACCTGCACTTCACCGGCGACTTCGCGGCGATCGCGGCGGCCAACAACCTGCTGGCCGCCCTGCTCGACAACCACGTCCACCAGGGCAACGCGCTCGGCATCGACGTGCGCAGCGTGACCTGGAAGCGGGTCGTCGACATGAACGACCGGGCGTTGCGGCAGACCGTCGTCGGGCTGGGCGGCGTCGCCAACGGGTTCCCGCGCGAGGACGGCTGGGACATCGTGGTCGCCAGCGAGCTGATGGCGATCTTCTGCCTGGCGACCTCGCTGGGCGACCTCAAGGAGCGGATCGGTCGGATCGTGGTCGCGCACACGCGCGACAAGCGGCCCGTGACCGCGGCCGATCTCGAGGCCCCGGACGCGCTCACGATCCTGCTCGCCGGGGCGCTGCAGCCCAACCTCGTGCAGACCCTCGAGCACTCGCCGGTGCTCGTCCACGGCGGGCCGTTCGCCAACATCGCCCACGGGTGCAACTCCGTGCTCGCGACACGAACGGCGCTGTCGCTGAGCGAGGTCGTGGTGACCGAGGCCGGCTTCGGGGCCGACCTGGGGGCCGAGAAGTTCTTCGACCTCAAGTGCCGGCTCTCCGGGCTGCGGCCGGACGCGGTGGTCGTGGTCGCCACCGTGAAGGCGTTGAAGTACCACGGCGGCGTGGCCGTCGCGGACGTCAGGACCGAGGACGTCGAGGCGGTCCGGGCCGGTGGGGCCAACCTGCGACGGCACCTGCAGAACCTGCGGGGGGTCTTCGGCGTCCCGGCCGTCGTGGCGATCAACCGCTTCCCCCACGACACCGACGCCGAGATCGAGGCGGTGCGCGAGATCGCCGAGTCCGAGGACTGCCCGGCCTACGCCTCGACCCACGCGGTCGACGGCGGGGCGGGTGCGGCCGAGCTCGCCGACGGTGTCCGCACGCTGCTGGAGAAGGAGGAGGTCGACTTCGCCTTCTGCTACCCCGACGACCTCGGGCTGGTCGAGAAGGCGGAGACGGTGGCCCGGCGGATCTACCGGGCCTCCGGCGTCGTCTGGAGCACCCGCGCCCGGCGCCAGCTCGAACGGATCACGGCCGACGGCTACGGCCACCTGCCGGTGTGCTTCGCCAAGACGCAGTACTCCTTCTCCACCGACCCCACGGCGCTCGGCGCACCCGAGGACCACGTGGTCGACGTCCGGGAGGTGCGGCTGAGTGCGGGCGCGGGGTTCGTGGTGCTGGTCGCCGGCGAGATCATGACCATGCCCGGCCTCCCCCGCGTCCCCGCCAGCGCCGGCATGACCATCGACGACGCCGGCCGGATCCGCGGCCTCAGCTGAGGCCACGCGTGCGTTGCGTGATACGCACCGGCGCACCGTCATGCGCAACAGGGGTTAGGGTTCTCCCATGAGCACGCTCGAGCAGGGACGCGACGTGGGCGTCGTGCAGTCGGTCGACCGTGCGATCACGATACTCGAGATCCTGGCCCGGGCCGGCGAGGCGGGTGTGACGGAAGTGGCGGCCGAGCTGGGCGTCCACAAGAGCACGGCGTTCCGCCTGATCGGCACCATGGAGGCCCGCGGAGTGGTCGAGCAGACCGACGTCCGTGGCAAGTACCGGCTGGGCCTCGCACTCGTCCGGATGGCCGGGTCGACGGCCGCCCGGATCGACCTGGTGCAGGTGGCCCGGCCGCTGTGCAAGGAGCTCGCGGCGCTGACCGGCGAGACGATCAACGTCGCGGTGCTCGTCGACAGCGCGGCGCTCTACCTCGACCAGATCGCCGGGGCATCCTCGCTGCAGCCCCACAACTGGGTCGGCCAACGCCGCCCGCTCCACGCGACCAGCAGCGGCAAGGCGCTGGTGGCCTACCGCGACGCCCGCGAGATCGACGAGCTGATCCCCCACATGGAGGCCCACACGCCGCAGACCGTCACCCGGCGTACGACGCTCCACCGGCACCTCGCCGAGGTCCGCGAGCGCGGCTACGCGATCACCGTCGACGAGCTCGAGGAGGGCCTGACCGCGCTGGCCGCCCCGGTGCGCGACGCGCACGGGGAGGTGGTCGCCTCGATCAGCGTCAGCGGCTCGACCTGGCGGATGAGCGAGGAGGTCCGCGAGGAGACGGTGGCCGCCCTGCTGCGGGCCACGCGCGAGGTCTCCCTCGCGCTCGGCTGGTCCGGCGAGGACCCCGACTGAAAGCTCGTGGCTCCCCCTTCGGGCGGGTCCATTGACACAGGCGCGCCTCCCGACGGAGAGTAGGCGGTGTCTCGCATGACGCGACATGGTGCGCATCGCGCAACAAGACTCGACCCAGACTCCACAGCTTTCGGAGGGCACCCATGGCACTGCCGGAGACAGCACGCGTCGTCGTGATCGGGGCCGGCATCGTCGGCAACAGCCTCGTCCACCACCTCGCACGGCTCGGCTGGCGCGACATCGTCCAGATCGACAAGGGGCCGCTCCCCAACCCGGGCGGCTCGACCGGTCACGCGTCCAACTTCATCTTCCCGGTCGACCACTCCCGCGAGATCACCGACCTGACCCTCGACTCGGTGAAGCAGTACCAGGAGCTCGGCGTCTTCACCCGGTCCGGCGGCTACGAGCTGGCGCGGACCGAGGAGCGGATGGAGGAGCTGCGGCGGCGGATGTCGAGCGCGAAGGCGTGGGGCATCGAGGCCGAGCTGGTCACGCCCGAGCAGGTGCGCGAGCGGATCCCCTTCCTGGAGATCGACGACGTGATCGGGGCCTTCTGGACGCCCTCGGTCGGCGTGGTCGACTCGCTGCGGGCCGGCACCCTGATGCGCGAGAGCGCGATGGAGGCGGGCGCCCTGACGGTCGCCCCCAACGTCGAGGTCACCGGCATCGACGTCGTCGACGGCGCGGTCCGCGGTGTCCGCACCGACCGGGGCGACATCGCGTGCGAGACGATCGTGGTGGCCTGCGGCGTGTGGAGCCCGCGGATCGCCGCGATGGCCGGCGCCGCGATCCCGCTGACCCCGGCGGTCCACCAGATGATCAGCGTCGGGCCGATCCCCCAGCTCGCCGGGCTCGAGGGTGAGATCTCCTTCCCGATCGTCCGCGACATGGACTCGCTGTGCTACGAGCGGCAGCACGGCGCCGACATGGAGGTGGGCTCCTACGCCCACCGCGCGATCCTCCACGACCCCGACGAGATCCCCTCGATCGAGCGGGCCAAGCTCAGCCCGACCGAGATGCCCTTCACCGCCGACGACTTCGACCCCCAGCTCGAGACCGCCCTGGAGCTGATGCCCGAGGCGCTCGGTGCCGACGGAGCCGAGATCCGCTACGCGATCAACGGCCTGCTCTCCCTCACCCCCGACGGGGCCCCGATCCTCGGCGAGACCCCCGAGGTCCGCGGCCTCTGGTCGGCGGCGGCGGTCTGGATCAAGGAGGGGCCGGGCGTCGGTCGCGCCCTGGCGGAGTGGATGACCCACGGCTTCCCCGAGATCGACCTCCACCACAGCGACGTCGCCCGCTTCCACGCCCACCAGCGCACCCGCGAGCACGTCCGCGCCCGCACCTCCGAGTCGTTCATCAAGACCTACGGCATCGTCCACCCCGCCGAGCAGTGGGAGTCCGACCGTCGCAAGCGGCTCTCGCCGATGTACGCCCAGGAGGTCGAGCAGGGCGCCCAGTTCTTCGAGGCGGTCGGCTGGGAGCGCCCGCAGTGGTACGCCGGCAACGAGTCGCTGCTCGGCGACTACGGCGACGCGGTCATGCCGCGCGAGCACGAGTGGGACAGCCGCTGGTGGAGCCCGATCATCAACGCCGAGCACCTCGCGATGCGCGAGCGGGCCGGGATCGTCGACCTGTCGGCGTTCGCGATCTTCGACGTGGTCGGCCCGCAGGCGCTCGAGGTCGTCCAGCGCACCTGCGTCGCCCAGTGCGACGTCGAGCCGGGACGCGTGGTCTACACCCCGGTGCTCGACGGTCGGGGCGGCTTCCGCTCCGACCTCACGGTGATGCGGCTGGCCCGCGACCGGTTCCGGGTCGTCACCGGCGGTGCCCACGGCATGGCCGACCTCAAGTGGTTCGACGACCACGCCCGCGACCACGCCGCCGCGGTCGTCGACCTCACCTCGGCCTACACCACGATCGGGGTGTGGGGGCCTCGCGCCCGCGACATCCTCGGCGGGCTGACCACGGCCGACGTGAGCCACGAGGGTTTCGGCTTCGCCCGCTGTCGTGAGCTGCCGCTCGGCACCCTCGACGTGCTCGCCTCGCGGATCTCCTACGTCGGCGAGCTCGGCTGGGAGCTCTACGTCCCGATGGAGCAGGGCGCCACGCTCTGGCGGATGCTGCACGAGGCCGGCGGACCGCACGGCGCCGTCCCAGTCGGCATCGGCGTCTACGCGACGACCGGGCGGCTGGAGAAGAGCTACCGAGCGTTCGGCTTCGAGCTCGACGGCGAGCGCTCGATCGTCGAGGCGGGGATGCAGCGACCCAAGGTGAAGGCGGCCGACTTCACCGGTCGCGAGGCCTACCTCAAGCAGCGCGAGCAGGACCCGGGCCGGGTGATGTGCACGCTCGGCGTCGACGACCACACCTCGGCGTCCGGGGTGAAGCGCTACATGCTGGGCGGGGAGCCGATCCTCAGCCGCGACGGCGGCACCCTCACCGACGGCCACGGCCACCACCCCTACGTCACCTCGGCCGGCTCGGCGCCGAGCCTCGGCAAGCACCTGCTGATGGCCTACCTGCCGCCCGACCAGGCGACGGTCGGCAACCAGCTGGCGGTCTCCTACATGGAGGAGCTCTACCCCGTCACCGTGCTGAGCAACGACGCCACGGCCGTCTTCGACCCCGACAACGAGCGGGTCAGGGCGTGACCCGGGTCCTGGTCGCCGTCAAGCGCGTCGTCGACTCCTCCGGCGAGGCGGTCCTGACCGAGGACCAGCAGGCCCTCGACGGCCGCTACGCCGGCTACACGATCGGCGCCCACGACGCCTGCGCCGTCGAGCTCGGCATCCAGGTCGCCGAGGCGACCGGCGGATCCGTGACGGTGCTGAGCGTCGGCGTGGCCGAGGCGGTCGAGCAGATCCGGGGTGCCCTGGCGCTGGGTGCCCACGCCGGCGTGCTCGTCGAGACCGATCCGGTCGCGCTGGGGCCGGCCGACGTCGCCGCCGAGATCGCCGCGGTGGTGGCCGACGCCGACGCCGGCGGCGAGCCCTTCGACCTGGTGCTGCTCGGCAACGACGCCGCCGACACCGGCGACTTCCAGGTCCCGATCCGGGTGGCCTACGCCGTCGGCCGGCCGATCGTGACCGGCGCCGGGACGGCCGCGGTCAAGGACGACATGCTGGTCGCCACCGTCACCGGACCCCACGGCGAGGAGACCTACGAGGTGCCGCTGCCGGCGGTGGTCGCGGTGCTCGAGGGCGGCACCGAGCCGCGCTACCCGACGCTCAAGGGCCGGATGGCGGCCAAGAAGATCGAGGTGGAGACCCGGGCACCGGTGACGACGCCGGGCGGTGGCGGGCGGGTGCGCTGGCACCTACCGGACGCACCGCCGAGCAGCAGCGAGGTGATCGGTGAGGGCCCGGAGGCCGCCGGCGCGGTGGTCGACCTGTTCGAGCGGCTGGGGGTGCTCCGATGATCCTGGTGTTCTGCGAGATCGACGCGACCGGTGAGGTCGACGAGGTCTCCCTGGAGTCACTGGCCCTGGCCCGCTCGCTCTCCGAGGCCGGAGGCGGCGTGGCCGTCCGGGCCGTGGTCGTGGGCGAGGTCCCCGACCGCGAGGCCGTGGCCGCCACGCTCGGCCGCCACGGGGTCGCCGAGGTCCGGCACGCGGCCGGCGAGTCGGTGGCGGCGTACGGCGGGGCGGCGTGGGCCGGCGCGGTCCAGGACGTGCTCACGGCGACCGGTTCGGTCGCCTACCTCGCGGGCGGGACCCCGCGCGGCATGGAGGTCACCGCCCACCTCGCCGCCCGGCTCGGCGTGCCGATGGCGGCCAACGTCGTCTCCTTCGACGGCCTCGCGCCGCTGACGGTCCGTCGCCAGGTCGCCGGCGGCAGCGCCTTCGAGGAGATGCGGCTCTCGAGCCGACCCGCCCTGTTCACCGTGGCCGGGCACGCCTGGGCGGCCGCCGAGAGCGGCGGCGACCCCGCGACCTGGACCGAGTCGAACCCGGAGGTCGCCGAGGCCGACCTCGTGGCGCGCGTCGTCCGTACCGCCGACCCCGAGCCCGACGAGTCGGCGAGCCTCACCTCCGCGAGCGTCGTGGTCGGTGCCGGCCGGGGCGCGGGCGGGCCCGACGGCTTCGGCCCGGTCTCCGAGCTCGCCGAGCTGCTCGGTGGCGCCCTTGGCGTGACCCGCGTCGTGACCAGCCTGGGCTGGCGGCCCCACCACGAGCAGGTCGGCCAGACCGGCAGCCGGATCAGCCCCGAGCTCTACGTCGCGTGCGGCATCAGCGGCGCGATCCAGCACTGGGCTGGCTGCGCGTCCTCCAAGGCGATCCTTGCGGTCAACACCGACCCGGAGGCGCCGATGATGACGCGGGCGACGTACGCCGTGGTGGGTGACATGCACGAGGTCGTCCCGGCGGTCAACGAGGAGATCCGGCGGCGTCACTAGCCGTTCGGGGGCAGCGACGGGCGGTATTTGTCACACGCCCCCGGCAGTCAAAAGCCGCCCGTGGCCGGGTAGCGTGATCAACCGTGGCAACACCGACCCGACAGCCGCTGGTCACCGGAGCACGGTCGACCCGGTCGACGATCGCGCTCAAGATGCTGATGGCGGTCAGCGGTCTCCTGTTCATCGCCTTCGTGCTGCTCCACATGTACGGCAACCTCAAGGCCTTCGCCGGCCACGACGCCTTCAACGAGTACGCCGAGCACCTGCGCGAGATCGGCGTCCCGCTGCTCCCCCACTCCGGCCTGCTCTGGATCACGCGGGTCGGGCTGATCGTGGCGCTCGTGGTCCACGTCTTCTGCGCGGTGACGCTGTGGCGGCGGGCGGGCGCCGCGCGCACGGTCAAGTACGTCGCCAAGCGGAGCAGCCACTCGTCGTTCTCGTCGCGCTGGATGCGCTGGGGCGGGATCACGCTGCTGCTCTTCCTGGTCTGGCACCTGCTCAACTTCAGCGTCGGCAAGGTCAACCCGCAGGGCGGCCCGACCGACGACCCCTACAACCTGATGGTCGACAGCTTCGAGGTCTGGTGGATCACGCTGGTCTACCTGGTCGCGATGGCCGCCCTGGCGCTCCACCTCCACCACGGCGTCTGGAGCTCCGCCCAGACCCTGGGTCTGACCAACAACGCCCGGGCGCGCACCAACGCCAAGGCGCTCGGCCTGATCCTCGCGGTCGTGATCGCGGGCGGCTTCTCCCTGGTGCCGGTCTTCGTCCTCGCCGGCGTCATCGACTGAAAGGCGGCGTGACCTCCCATGACTGACATGCCGGACACCACCAACACCTTCGACTCCTCCCACACCACCTCGCACCCCGAGGAGCACGACGACGCCGCCGGCTTCTACACCCCGGGCGAGCCGATCGCCGACACGAAGGCTCCCGGCGGCCCGCTCGAGGCACAGTGGCAGACCCGCAAGTTCGAGGCGCGGATCGCCAACCCCGCCAACCGCCGACGGCTCTCGATCATCGTCGTCGGCACCGGTCTGGCCGGCGCCTCCGCCGCGGCCACCCTCGGCGAGGCCGGCTACGTCGTGAAGTCCTTCTGCTACCAGGACTCCCCGCGCCGCGCCCACTCGATCGCCGCCCAGGGCGGAATCAACGCCGCCAAGAACTACAAGGGCGACGGCGACTCCACCTACCGGCTCTTCTACGACACCATCAAGGGCGGCGACTACCGCTCGCGAGAGTCCAACGTCTACCGGCTGGCCGAGGTGTCCACCAACATCATCGACCAGTGCGTCGCGCAGGGCGTCCCCTTCGCCCGCGAGTACGGCGGCCTGCTCGACAACCGCTCCTTCGGCGGCGTCCAGGTCTCTCGCACCTTCTACGCGCGCGGCCAGACCGGCCAGCAGCTGCTGATCGGCGCCTACCAGGCGCTGGAGCGGCAGGTCGCCGCCGGCACCGTGCGCTGCTACACCCGCCACGAGATGGTCGAGCTGATCGTCGTCGACGGCCGGGCGCGCGGGATCATCGTGCGCGACATGATCACCGGCGAGCTGGAGACCTACTTCGCCGACGTCGTCGTCCTCGCCTCGGGCGGCTACGGCAACGTCTTCTTCCTCTCGACCAACGCGATGGGCTGCAACGTCACCGCCACCTGGCGGGCCCACCGCAAGGGCGCCTACATGGCGAACCCGTGCTACACCCAGATCCACCCGACCTGCATCCCGGTCTCCGGCGCCCACCAGTCCAAGCTCACGCTGATGAGCGAGTCGCTGCGCAACGACGGCCGGATCTGGGTGCCGAAGAACAAGGCCGACGCAGACTTGGACCCGCGCGAGATCGGCGAGGACGACCGCGACTACTACCTGGAGCGGATCTACCCCGCGTTCGGCAACCTGGTCCCGCGCGACATCGCCTCGCGGCAGGCCAAGAACATGTGCGACGAGGGTCGCGGGGTCGGCCCCGAGGTCGACGGCGTACGCCGGGGGGTCTACCTCGACTTCGCCGAGGCGATGGACCGGCTGGGCCGCGACGCCATCGAGTCCAAGTACGGCAACCTCTTCGACATGTACGCCCAGATCACGGGCGAGGACCCCTACGAGGTCCCGATGCGGATCTACCCGGCGGTCCACTACGTGATGGGCGGGCTGTGGGTCGACTACGACCTGCAGTCCTCGATCCCCGGGCTGTTCGTCACCGGCGAGGCCAACTTCTCCGACCACGGCGCCAACCGGCTCGGCGCCTCGGCGCTGATGCAGGGCCTGGCCGACGGCTACTTCGTGCTGTCCAACACGATCCGCGACTACCTCGCCGACGGGCCGTTCGACCGGGTGCCCGAGGACCATCCCTCGGTGGTCGAGGCGCAGCAGTCGGTGCAGGCGCGGATCGACCACTTCATGAACAACGACGGCACCCGTAGCGTCGACTCCTACCACCGCGAGCTCGGCAACATCATGTGGGAGTTCTGCGGCATGGAGCGGACCGAGGACGGCCTCAAGAAGGCGATCGACCTGATCCGCACCCTGCGCGACGACTTCTGGCGCAACGTCAAGGTGCTCGGCACCGCCGACTCGATGAACCAGTCGCTGGAGAAGGCGGGCCGGGTGGCCGACTTCCTCGAGCTCGGCGAGCTGATGTGCATCGACGCGCTGAACCGTCGAGAGTCGTGCGGCGGGCACTTCCGGGGCGAGTCGCAGACCGAGGACGGCGAGGCGCTCCGGCACGACGACCAGTACTCCTACGTCGCTGCGTGGGAGTGGGCCGGCGAGGACGAGCCCCCCGTGCTGCACAAGGAGAACCTGACCTACGAGTACGTCGAGATGAAGCAGAGGTCCTACAAGTGAGGCTGACCCTCAAGATCTGGCGGCAGACCCATCACGCCGATCGCGGCGGGATCCACACCTACGAGGTCGACGACGTCTCCCCCGACATGTCGTTCCTGGAGATGCTCGACGTCCTCAACGAGTCGCTCAACGAGCAGGGCGAGGAGCCCGTCGCCTTCGACTCCGACTGCCGCGAGGGCATCTGCGGCATGTGCTCGCTGATGATCAACGGCGACGCACACGGCCCGGGGGTCACCACCACCTGCCAGCTCCACATGCGCTCGTTCACCGACGGCGACACGATCACCATCGAGCCGTGGCGGGCCGACGCCTTCCCGGTCATCAAGGACCTCGTGGTCGACCGGACGGCGTTCGACCGGATCATCCAGCAGGGCGGCTACATCTCGGTCAACACCGGCGCCGCCCCCGACGCCCACGCCACGCCGGTGCCGAAGGACAAGGCCGACCGCGCCTTCGACGTCGCCACCTGCATCGGCTGCGGCGCGTGTGTCGCCGCCTGCCCCAACGGCTCGGCGTCCCTCTTCCTCGGCGCCAAGATCACCCACCTCGGCGAGCTCCCGCAGGGACAGGCCGAGCGCGACACCAGGGTGGTCAACATGGTCGCCCAGCACGACGCCGAGGGCTTCGGCGGCTGCACCAACATCGGCGAGTGCACCTCCGCCTGCCCCAAGGAGATCCCCCTCGACGTGATCTCCCGCCTCAACTGGGACCTCCACGCGGCGATGCGCCACGGCCACTAGTCGCCCCGGGCACCGTCGACGTCGAGGCGGTCACCGAGGTGCTCGGGGCCGCTGACCTCGGACCAGCCTCACCTCGACGCGCGGAGCACCTTCCAGCCGAGTCGGCCGAGGACGGCGGCGATCAGGACGTTGACGACGATCAGGACCGAGTGGGCGATCCAGTAGCCGGTCGCGCGGTCCTCGCCGGCGGCGTACGCGGCGTAGAGGTTGCGGGCGAACATGCCGAAGGTCAGCACGTTCCACGCGGCGACGGAGAGCAGCAGGACCCCGTGGCGGCGTTCGAGGCGCATCACTTCTCCTTGCGCTTGCGCAGCAGGGCGACCAGACCCAGCATCGAGGCGCCGCCGGCGGCGAAGGACGTCTTCGGCGAGAGGCCGCGGCCGCTGCGGGACGGCGTCTCGCGGAGCGGCACCTCGGCGAGCTCGCGCATGTGCTCGCCAGTCCGGTCGGCGTAGAGGTCGTCGTGCTCCCGCTGCGCGCGCGCGGCGGCCGAGGTGTGGGCCCACGAGGCGGCGTACATGACGACGCGGGAGAAGTAGTTGATCCACACCACCAGGATCAGCGCGATGCCGAAGACCTGGGCCGCCGGTGACGCCTGGGTCGAGCCCAGCAGCAGGAACGAGAGCCGCTTGAGCACCTCGAAGCCGATCGCCCCGAGCACGGCGCCGGACCACAGGCTGCGGTTGGGGGTGTGCGGCTGGGCGAGCAGATTGAACAGGGTGAAGAACAGCAGCACGTTCGCGGCGAAGCCCAGCGCCCACCCGAGCACGAGCACCAGCGGCTCCAGCGTGCGATCCAGACCCACCAGGTCGAGCAGCAGCGTGGCGAAGCCGCTGATGAAGCCGGCGACCACCACGCTGAGCACGAGCGTGGCACCGATGATGACCAGGCTCAGCAGGTCCCGGAGCTTGCCGATCACGAAGTTGGGCTGTTCGCGGGGCGGCATCTCGAACACGAAGACCAGGGCCTCGCGCATCGCCGAGAGCCAGCCGAGCCCGGCGTAGAGCACGCCGACCAGGCCGATCAGCCCGGCGATGCCGGCGTTCTGCTGGAAGGTCTCGACCGAGATCTGACCGTCCTTCGGCCCGATGATCCCCGGCAGCAGGCCGTCGAGCGCGCTGGTGAGGGCCTCGTCGGCGCCACCGTAGACCTTGGCCACCTGGCCGACGACGAAGAATCCGAGGGCGAGGACCGGGAAGAAGGAGAGGAACCCGAAGTAGGTGACCGCCCCCGCCTGCAGGTTGCCCTTGACCGCGCCGTAGTGCTGGACCATGCGCACCAGGTGGTCGACGAGCGGGCGTTGCTGGCGGATCTCCTCGATGCGTTCCTTGATCGTGGGCATCAGCGGCCTCCGAGCGGGTAGTCGCGAGTGGGGCGCCAGCCGGCGGAGTCGTCGTGGCGGTAGAGGTGGAATCCCCGGGCCGAGAAGGTGCACTCGAAGGTCGCGAGCTCGCCGAAGGCACGGTCGAGGACGTCGTCGGCCAGGTGGTGGGCGACGGTGACGTGCGGGTGGTAGGGGAACTGGAGCGGGACGTCGAGCGGCCCCCGGCGTACGGCGTGGGCCAGCTCCTCACACCCCGCGATCCCCTCGGCGAGGGTGACGAACACGACTGGGGAGACCGGTCGGAAGGTGCCGGTGCCGCGCAGGTGGATGTCGAAGGGGACCGCCCGGCTGGCGGCGTCGGCGAGGTGCTGCTCGACCTCGGCGACCTCCCCGTCGGCCAGCTCGGTGGGCGGCACCAGGGTGATGTGGGTCGGGATCCGCGTCGCCGTCTCGTCGCCCAGCGCGGTCCGGTAGTCCTGCAGCTGGGTGGCCCAGGGCTCCGGAATGGCCAGGGCGACTCCGATGGTGGGCATTGCGTCGACCCTACTGTGCGGAGGCGGGCACGAAACCCACCCGTTGGTAGACGTCGGCCAGCGTCGCCTCGGCGATCGCCCCTGCCTGCTCGGCGCCCGCGCGCAGCACGTCGGTGAGGTGGGTGCGGTCGTCGAGCAGCTCCAGCGTGCGGTCGCGGAACGGCGTCACGAAGTCGACGACCACCTCGGCGAGGTCGGTCTTCAGCGCGCCGTAACCCTGGCCGTCGTACGCCGTCTCGAGCTCCGCCACGGACCGCTCGGTGAGCGCGGAGTAGATCGTGAGCAGGTTGCTGACGCCCGGCTTCTCGTCGGGGTCGAAGCGGATCTCGGACCCGGAGTCGGTCACGGCCGACCGGATCTTCTTGGCGCTGACCCGGGGCTCGTCGAGCAGCTCGATGATCCCCGCCGGCGACGACGCCGACTTCGACATCTTGGCGGTCGGCTCCTGGAGGTCGGTGATCTTGGCCGTCGCCTTGAGGATGTAGGGCTCGGGCAGCCGGAAGGTCTTCTTGTAGCGGTGGTTGAACCGCTGTGCCAGGTCGCGGGTCAGCTCGAGGTGCTGGCGCTGGTCCTCGCCCACGGGCACGAAGTGGGGCCGGTAGAGCAGGATGTCGGCGGCCTGCAGGATCGGGTAGGTGAACAGGCCGACGCTGGCCGCGCCCTCGCCGCCCTTGGCCGACTTGTCCTTGAACTGCGTCATCCGCCGGGCCTCGCCGAAGCCGGTGAGCCCCTGCAGCACCCACGCGAGCTGGGCGTGCGCCGGGATCTGGCTCTGCACGAAGATCGACGAGCGCGCCGGGTCGATGCCCATCGCGATCAGCTGGGCGGCCGCGCGCAGGGTGCGGTCGTGGAGCAGCCGGGGGTCCTGCTCGACGGTGATGGCGTGCAGGTCGGCGATGAAGAAGAAGGGCTGGTGCTGCTCCTGCAGCTCGACCCACTGGCGCAGCGCGCCCAGGTAGTTGCCGAAGTGGAAGGAGTCCGCCGTCGGCTGGATGCCCGAGAGCACCCGCGGACGCGCGCCACCCGTCGCTGCGGCGGCGGGCTGGGTCTGCGGCTCGGTCACGGACATGGCGGCGATTGTGTCAAAGCCTCCCGCCGCGTTGCGGCTGCGGGGCCTAGGCTCCGAGTCACCGTGCGGCCAGTGGGGTCATGGCGGGGGAAGAGGTCATCGTGCGGGTCGCCCTGGTCACGTCCGGTACGCGCGGCGACGCGCAGCCGCTGGTCCTGCTGGCGCGCGAGCTGCGCTCACGAGGCCACGTCCCCGTGCTCGGGCTGCCACCCAACGTGGCCGACCTCGGGCGCCGGGCCGGGCTGGAGACCCACGACCTCGGCCCCGACACCCAGCAGCTGATGGAGTCCGACCAGGGTCAGGCGTGGCTGGCGGCCGGCAACACCCGCGCCTTCATGAAGGAGCTCACGGAGCTCTCGACCGCCGCCATGGACCTGACCCGGGCCGGCCAGCTCGCCGCCGGTGCGGACGCGGACGTGATGGTCGCCGGGGTGCTGATGCAGGACCTGGCGCTCCCCCACGCCGAGGCGCTGGGGGTGCCGATGGTCGCGCTGCACTCGTTCGCCTTCGACCCGAACCCGGTCTACCCCAACCCGTTCGTGTCCACCCGCTCGCTGCCCGGAGCGCTCAACCTGGCCTCGGGCAGGCTGTTCGAGGGCGTCTGGTGGAAGGGCTTCCGCGACGAGATCAACGACTTCCGCGGTGTCGTCGGGCTCGGCCCGACCAAGGTGTCCACTCCCCGCCAGATGCGCGAGCGGGGAGTCGTGGCCCTGCAGGCCTACGACCCGGCCGTCGTCCCGGGGCTCGAGAGGTCCTACGGCGAGCGCCGCCCCCTGATCGGGTTCCTGGCCCCGGACGCCGGTCTCCGCGCCGGCCTCGACGAGACGCTGCCGGCCGACCTCGCCGCCTGGCTCGACGCCGGGGAGCCCCCGGTGTTCTTCGGGTTCGGCAGCATGCCGGTCCGCGACCCCCGCGCCGCCGTCACGCTGATCGCCGGAGTGGCCCGGCGGGCGGGGGTCCGGGCCGTGGTCAACGCGGGGTGGGGCGGACTCGCTGCCCTCGACCCCGACGACGCCGACATCACGGGGGTCGGCCCGGTCGACCACGACGCGCTGCTGGCGCGCTGCCGGGCGGCGGTCCACCACGGCGGCGCCGGCACGACGTACGCGAGTCTCGCGGCGGGCCTGCCGACGGTGGTCTGCTCGGTCTTCGCCGACCAGCCGTTCTGGGGCGCCCGGGTCGAGCGACTCGGGGTCGGGTCGGCGCTGCGCTTCGCCGACCTCGACGCCGACCGGCTCGAGGCCGCGCTCCGGACCGCCCTCGACGCCGGCACGGTCTCACGCGCGGCGGCTCTGGGCGAGACCCTGCGCGGGCGACCGTCGGCGGTGGCCCGCGCGGCCGACATCGTCGAGGCGCAGGTCGAGGCCGCGTGAACCAGGCACGACTCGGCGGGGGTCAGCCGTGGCGACGTCGCAGCGCGGCGGACCAGCCGAGGACGAGCACGCCGAGCAGCGCGAGGATCGCGCCGACGACGCCGGGCGCGCGGTAGCCCCAGCCGGCGGCGATCACCAGGCCGCCGAGCCAGGCGCCGAGCGCGTTGGCGATGTTGAGCGAGGCGTGGTTCATCGCGGCACCCATCGTCTGCGCCTCCTCGGCGACGGCCATCAGCCGCAGCTGGAGCGCGACGACGAGCACCGAGCCGGTGACGGTGGTGCCGAAGAGCACCGGCAGCGTCCACCAGCCGGTGGGCGCCAGCAGGCTGAAGAGCAGCAGCAGCACGCCCTGCCCGGCCCCACCGATGAACATCGAGCGCCACACCGACCAGTCGGCCGCGCGGCCGGCGAGCCAGGTGCCGACCACCATGCCGAGGCCGAAGGCCAGCAGGAAGAACGGCGCCACCGACTCCGGCAACCCGCCGACCTCGGTGATCGTCGGCACGATGTAGGTGTAGACCGCGAACATGCCGCCGAAGCCGATCGCGCCGGCGACCAGGGTCAGCAGGACCTGCGGCCGCTTGAGGGCCGCGAGCTCGCGCTGCCAGGTCGCCGCGCTGTCGCCCCGCGAGGACGGCACGAAGGCCAGCACCAGCGCCACGGTGACCAGGCCGAGCACGGCCACCAACCAGTACGCCGTCCGCCAGCCGAGGGTCTGCCCGAGCCAGGTGGCGGCGGGCACACCGAGCACGTTGGCGACCGAGAGGCCGAGCATCACGCTGGCGACGGCGCGGCCCTTGCGGTCGGCCGCCACCAGGCTGGCCGCCACGAGCGACGCCACGCCGAAGTAGGCGCCGTGCGGCAGTCCAGCCGCGAACCGGGCGACCAGCAGGGCGCCGTACGACGTGGCGAGCGCCGAGGCCGCGTTGCCGACGGCGAAGGCGGTCATCAGGGCGACCAGGAGGGCACGGCGCGGGAGCCGGGCGGCGAGGAAGGCGATCGTGGGCGCGCCCACGACCACGCCCAGGGCGTACGCCGAGATCGCGTGGCCGGCCATCGGGATCGACACCGCGACGCCGCGCGCGAGCTGCGGCAGCAAGCCCATCGACACGAACTCGGTCGTCCCGATCGCGAAGCCGCCCATCGCCAGCGCGACCAGCGCCACCCCGACGTGTCGCGTCGGCGTGGCCGTCTGCCCGGGGCGGAGGTCGGTGGTCGTCACGTGGGGCTGCAACGAGCCAGGCGGCCGGTTGATTCCGGAGCGGCGTGTCAGACCGGTCACCCGCCGATCCGTTCGAGGGTCGTCAGCCCAGGGTGTCGAGGGCCTGGTTGAGCGTCTGCGACGGCCGCATCACGGCGGAGGCCTTGGCGGGGTCGGGCCGGAAGTAGCCGCCGATGTCGGCGGGCTCGCCCTGCACGCCGTTGAGCTCGCCGACGATGGTCTCCTCCTGCGTCGACAACGTCTCGGCGAGCTCGCCGAAGGTCGAGGCCAGCTCGGCGTCGTCGTCCTGCTTCGCCAGCTCCTGGGCCCAGTAGAGCGCGAGGTAGAAGTGGGACCCGCGGTTGTCGATGCCGCCGATCTTCCGGGTGGGCGACCTGTCCTCCTCGAGGAACGTCGCGGTGGCCCGGTCGAGGGTGTCGGCCAGCACCTGCGCCCGCGGGTTGTCCTCGCGCTCGGCGAGGTGCTCGAAGGACGCCGCGAGCGCGAAGAACTCACCGAGGCTGTCCCAGCGCAGGTAGTTCTCCTTCACCAGCTGCTGGACGTGCTTGGGGGCGGAGCCGCCCGCACCGGTCTCGAAGAGCCCGCCGCCGTTCATCAGCGGCACGACCGAGAGCATCTTGGCCGACGTGCCGAGCTCGAGGATCGGGAACAGGTCGGTGTTGTAGTCGCGCAGCACGTTGCCGGTGACCGAGATCGTGTCCTCGCCCCGCCGGATCCGCTCCAGGGAGTACGCCGTCGCGTCGGCCGGCGACATCACCTCGATCGTGAGCCCGTCGGTGTCGTGCTCGGACAGGTAGTCGTGCACCTTGGCGATCAGGTTGGCGTCGTGGGCTCGCGTCTCGTCCAGCCAGAACACAGCCGGCGAGCCGGTGGCCCGCGCGCGGGTGACGGCGAGCTTGACCCAGTCGCGGATCGAGGCGTCCTTGGTCTGGCACGCACGCCAGATGTCACCCGGCTCGACGTCGTGCTCGAGCAGCACGTCGCCGTCGCTCGCGACGACCCGGACGGTGCCGGCCGCCGGTACCTCGAAGGTCTTGTCGTGGGAGCCGTACTCCTCGGCCGCCTTGGCCATCAGCCCGACGTTGGGCACCGACCCCATCGTCGCGGGGTCGAAGGCGCCGTGCTCGCGGCAGTCGTCGATGACGGTCTGGTAGACGCCGGCGTAGGAGGAGTCGGGGATGACGGCCAGGGTGTCGGCCTCCTCGCCGTCGGGGCCCCACATGTGGCCCGAGGTGCGGATCATGGCCGGCATCGAGGCGTCGATGATGACGTCGGACGGCACGTGGAGGTTGGTGATGCCCTTGCGGTCGTCGACCATCGCCATCGCCGGCCCCTCGGCCAGCCCCGCCTCGACGGCCGCCTTGATCGCGGCGCCGTCGGGCAGGTCGGCCGAGGCGTTGAGCAGCGCGCCGAGCCCGTCGTTGGGTGAGATGCCGGCCTCGGCCAGCTGCTCGCCGTACTGCTCGAAGAGCGTGGGGAAGAACGCCTGCACGACGTGGCCGAAGATGATCGGGTCGGAGACCTTCATCATCGTCGCCTTGAGGTGAACCGAGAACAGCACGTCGTCGGCCTTGGCCCGCGCGATCTGCTCGGTGAGGAAGCGCCGCAGCGCCGCCACGCTCATGAACGTCGCGTCGACGACCTCGCCGGCCAGGACGGGCACCTCCTCCTTGAGGACGGTGGTCGTGCCGTCGGCGGCGACGTGCTCGATCCGCAGCGTGTCGTCGGCGTCGACGACGACCGAGGTCTCGTTGGAGCGGAAGTCGTCGTGCGCCATCGTGGCGACGCTGGTGCGCGAGTCACTGCTCCAGGCGCCCATCCGATGGGGGTGCTTCTTCGCGTAGCCCTTGACGGAGGCGGGTGCGCGGCGGTCGGAGTTGCCCTCGCGCAGCACGGGGTTGACCGCCGAGCCCTTCACCGTGTCGTACGCCGCCCGGGCGGCCTGCTGCTCGTCGTCCTGCGGGTTCTCGGGGTAGTCGGGGATGTCGTAGCCCTGCTCCTGGAGCTCCTTGACCGCCGCCTTGAGCTGCGGGGTCGAGGCGGAGATGTTGGGCAGCTTGATGATGTTCGCCTCGGGCTGGGTCGCCAGCTCGCCGAGCTCGGCGAGGGCGTCGTCGATGCGCTGCTCGTCGGTGAGCCGGTCGGGGAACCGGGCCAGGATCCGGCCGGCCAGCGAGATGTCACGGGTCTCCACCGACACCCCGGCCTGGGCGGCGTACGCCTCGATGATCGGCTTGAACGAGTACGTCGCCAGCAGCGGCGCCTCGTCGGTGAGCGTGTAGATGATCCGGGAGTCAGGGGCGTCGGTCACCCCTCGAAACTATCGTGCCGCGTCGCCGGGCGTGAACTCGACCAGCTCGGCCCGCTCGCTGCCTCCGGACACCGTCTCCTCGAGCACCAGGCCGGTCCCGCGGGCGTAGTAGGCGTGCTCGGCGAGGCCGGGTTCGAGCGGGGTGGTCCGCTCGATCTCGAGCAGGTGGGTCCACGAGTCCGCCGCCAGGTCCAGCGACTCCTCCAGCGACAGCACCGTCGCCTGGTCCTCCGCGACCGCCGGCGCGTCCTCCTCCACGTACCCGTCGCCGCGACGCGGATGAGCGGCCATCGCCAGCCCGGCGGCGGCACCGTCGACGCCGGCCTCCCAGGAGTCGCGGCCGGCGTCCCGCCCGAAGAGCCACACGTTCCCGGACCGGTCCTGGGCGTACCACCCCTCCTCGCGGGCCACGAGCTCGTCGTGCGTGCCGGTCTCGACGGTGCGGACCACCGTGGCCTCCACACCGGACACCTCACGGGTGCCGTCGACGGTGACCGTGCGGGTCTCACCGTCGGCGGTCCGGTAGACCCACTCCGAGCCCGGCAGCAGCGGCAACCACGGGTTGTCGACGGTGCCGACGAAGTCGCGGGGGCGCGGGTCGGGCGTCGGGATCTCGAGCATGTCGACCCCCGACGGCGACACCGTGTCCGGGTCGGACGCGCACGCCGTC
This sequence comes from uncultured Actinomycetota bacterium, assembly GCA_963740885.1. Classification (GTDB taxonomy): domain Bacteria; phylum Actinomycetota; class Actinomycetes; order Propionibacteriales; family Nocardioidaceae; genus Nocardioides. The sequence goes on along the minus strand of CAVUFP010000002.1, from coordinate 2,231,329 downwards.
AGGCCGGTGCAGCACACGAGCAGCAGCGCGGCCAGGCGACGTGGGGGCACGGGGCACAGCATGGCGCACCGCTGCTAGCGTCGGTTCCGACCCTCAGCTCGACCGCTCGACCAAGGAGTACGCCCGTGACCTCTCCGCTGAAGGTGGCCGTGACCGGCGCCGCCGGCCAGATCGGCTACAGCCTGCTGTTCCGCCTCGCGAGCGGTGCGCTGGGCGACCGCCCCGTGGAGTTGCGGCTGCTCGAGATCGAGCCGGCCCTCAAGGCGCTCGAGGGCGTCGTGATGGAGCTCGACGACTGCGCCTTCCCGACGCTCGCCGGCGTCGAGATCGGCTCCGACGCCGAGCAGGTCTTCGACGGCGTCAACCTCGCGCTGCTCGTCGGCGCCAAGCCGCGCGGCCCGGGCATGGAGCGCGGCGACCTGCTGGAGGCCAACGGCGCGATCTTCACCGCACAGGGCAAGGCGCTCAACGCCGTCGCGGCCGACGACGTACGGATCGGCGTCACCGGCAACCCGGCCAACACCAACGCCCTGATCGCGATGACCAACGCCCCCGACATCCCGACCGAGCGGTTCTCGGCGCTGACCCGGCTCGACCACAACCGGGCGATCTCGCAGCTGGCCGCCAAGACGGGTGCCGCCGTCACCGACATCAGGCACATGACGATCTGGGGCAACCACTCCGCGACGCAGTACCCCGACCTCTTCCACGCCGAGGTGGGGGGCCGCAACGCGGCCGAGGTGGTCGACGACCAGGGCTGGATCGAGAACGACTTCATCCCCACCGTCGCCAAGCGCGGTGCCGCGATCATCGAGGCGCGGGGCTCGTCCTCGGCCGCCTCCGCCGCGTCGGCGACGATCGACGCCGCCCGCGACTGGCTGCACGGCTCGGCCCAGGACGACTGGGTGTCGATGGCGGTCCGCTCCGACGGGTCCTACGACGTCCCCGAGGGCCTCGTCTACTCCTTCCCCGTCACCACCGCCAACGGTGACTGGGAGATCGTCCGGGGCCTCGAGATCGACGACTTCTCCCGGGGCCGGATGGACGCCACCGCCGCCGAGCTCGACGAGGAGCGCCAGGCGGTCTCGGACCTCGGCCTGATCTGACCCAGCGGGTTTCGAGACGGGCTAGGACGCCTTCCGGCGCAGGCGGGTGCGCGCCCGCGAGGCCGCGTCGATCGGCACCAGGCGCGACGCCTTGCCGAGCCCGGTCGGCGGCATGTTGGCGTAGACCGCCTCGTACTCGCCGGCCCGCACCAGGTAGGTCTCGTGCCAGATCCCCGAGCGGGGGTCGGTGCCCACCCGCTTCCAGTAGGTCTGCCAGGCCGGGCGGTGCACGTCCGCCGGGTCGCGCGCGAACGCCTCCAACGCCTCGAACGAGCGCCAGTACTGGACGATCACGAGCCCGGCGCTGAGCATCCCGAGCATGCCCTTCTCGGGATGCTTCTCCAGCTCCTTGAGCATGTGGAGCATCCCGCGCTTGCCGCCGACGTCGCGGAACCATCGCACCGGGTGGCGCACCTCCGCCCGCGTCCCGATCACGAAGACCACGAAGTCACCCTCGATCTCGGCGGCCCATCTCCCCTGTCTCACCTCGGCCATGCCCCATCGTCCTCCCGCCGACGGGGCCTGCGCCAGACTCGGGGCCTGGACCGCTCAGACGGGCTGGTTGGGGATCGAGGTCGCGAGCACGATCATCGCGACGCCGAGCAGCGTGAGCAGCACGGCGTCGAACCACCGGTTGCGGACGGCGAGCATGCCGGCGTGCTGCGTGGGCAGCAGCAACCGGCACATCGCGCCGAAGATCAGCGATCCGGCCGCGATCCGGATGCCGAGCCGCCAGTCGGCGAGCGTGACGACGACCAGGCCGACCCCGACCCCGAGCAGCACGACCAGGTAGAGCCCGCCGCCGATGGTCGAGGGGTAGCGCCGCGGTGGCTCCTCGGGCGGGATCGGGATCCCGGCGGCGGGTCGCTGGTCCACACTCACACCAACGACCGCTCGGCGATCTCGACGATGTTGGAGAGCAGCATCGCCCGGGTCATCGGACCCACGCCCCGGGGGTTGGGCGAGACCCAGCCCGCCACGTCCCACACCGAGGCGTCGACGTCGCCCGCGATCGCGCCGTCGACGCGCGAGACGCCGACGTCGAGGACGGCGGCCCCGGGCTTGACCATGTCGCCGGTGATGATGCCCGGTACGCCGGCCGCGGCGACGACCACGTCGGCCTCGCGGGTGTGGGCGGCCAGGTCGCGGGTGCCGGTGTGGCAGAGCGTGGCGGTCGCGTTCTCCGTACGCCGGGTCAGCAGCAACCCGAGCGGCCGGCCGACCGTGATCCCGCGCCCGACCACGACCACCTCGGCACCCTTCAGCTCCACGCCGTGGCGACGGAGCAGCTCCAGGCAGCCGACCGGCGTGCACGGCAGCGGGCCCGCCTCGCCCAGCACGAGCTTGCCGAGGTTGAAGGGATGCAACCCGTCGACGTCCTTGCCCGGGTCGACCCGCGAGAGCAGGGCGAACTCGTCGAGCCCAGTCGGCTGCTGCACGATGAACCCGGTGCAGGCCGGGTCGGCGTTCAGCTCGTCGATCACCGCCTCGGCCTCCGCCTGGGTGGCGGTCGCCGGCAGGTCGCGGCGCAGCGAGGTGATGCCGATCTCGGCGCAGTCCTTGTGCTTGGCGCCGACGTACCAGTGGCTGCCCGGGTCGTCACCGACCAGCACCGTCCCGAGTCCCGGGACCACGCCCCGCTCCCTGAGGGCGGCGACCCGCTGGGTCAGCTCGGCCTTGATCGTCGCGAGCGTGGCGGCTCCGTCGAGGGTCTGCGCAGTCACGTGGCCATCCTTGCATCAGGTCGTCGGTCGGCGACCGCGTCCGGGCGCCGGCTAGTGGGCGAAGTGCCTCGTGCTCGTGAAGTACATGGTGACGCCGGCCGCCTCGCAGGCCTTGATCGTCAGCTCGTCGCGCACCGAGCCCCCGGGCTGCACGATGGCGCGGACGCCGGCGTCGATCAGGATCTGCGGGCCGTCCTCGAACGGGAAGAAGGCGTCGGAGGCGACCACCGAGCCGGCAGCCCGCTCTCCCGCGCGCTCGACGGCGAGCCGGCACGAGTCGACCCGGTTGACCTGGCCCATCCCGATGCCGACCGAGGCGCCGTCGCGGGCCAGCAGGATCGCGTTCGACTTCACCGAGCGGCAGGCGCGCCACGCGAAGGCGAGGTCGGCGAGCACCTCGGCCGGGGCCGCCTCGCCGGTCGCCAGCGTCCAGGTCGCCGGGTCGTCGCCGTCGGCCTCGATGGTGTCCGCGACCTGCGCGAGCGCCCCGCCGCAGACCTGGCGGAGCTCGAGCCCCACGCCGCCGCGGCCGGAGGTGCGGAGGATCCGGATGTTCTTCTTGCCCTGGAGCACCTCGACGGCGCCCTCGTCGTAGGCCGGCGCGACGATCACCTCGGTGAACACCTCGGCCACCTGCTCGGCCATCGCCACCGACACCGGCCGGTTGACCGCGATCACCCCGCCGAACGCCGACACCGGGTCGCACTCGTGGGCGCGGCGGTGCGCCTCGGCCACGTCGGCGCCGACGGCGATGCCGCAGGGGTTCGCGTGCTTGATGATCGCGACCGTCGGCGCCTCACCCTGCTCGTGGGCGGCCCGGAGCGCCGCGTCGGCGTCGACGTAGTTGTTGTAGGACATCTCCTTGCCGTGGAGCTGCTCGGCGGTCGCGAGCGACTCCCCCGCCTCAGGGTCGACGTAGAGGGCCGCCTGCTGGTGGGGGTTCTCGCCGTAGCGCAGCACCGCGGAGCGCTCCAGCGCGACTCCGGTGAACGCCGGCCAGCCGGTCTCGTCGCCGGCCAGCTCGGCCGCCATCCAGCCGGCCACCGCCACGTCGTACGACGCGGTGTGGGCGAACGCCTCGGCGGCGAGCCGCTGCCGCTCCGCGAGCGTGAAGCCGCCGGCCGCCACGGCGGCCAGCACGTCGGCGTACCGCGCGGGCGAGGTGACGATCGCGACCGAGGGGTGGTTCTTGGCGGCCGCCCGGACCATCGACGGGCCGCCGATGTCGATCTGCTCGACACACTCGTCGGGGGTGGCGCCGGAGGCGACGGTCTGCCGGAACGGGTAGAGGTTGGAGACGACGAGGTCGAACGGCTCGATGCCCAGCTCGGCGAGCTGGGCGACGTGGCTCTCCAGCCGGCGGTCGGCCAGGATGCCCGCGTGCACCGTCGGGTGCAGCGTCTTGACCCGGCCGTCGAGGCACTCGGGGAAGCCGGTGAGGTCCTCGACCCTGGTGACCGGCAGCCCGAGGTCGGCGATCAGGCGGGCCGAGCCGCCGGTCGAGACCAGCTCGACGCCGGCGTCGTGGAGGCCACGCACCAGGTCGTCGAGGTGCGCCTTGTCGTAGACGGAGACCAGCGCACGACGGATCGGGATGCGAGTGTCAGCCACGGGTCGTCAGCCTAACCGCACGTGGCGGCCCTCGATCGACCATCCCTCCCGGGCCATCCGCCCGATGCTCTCCACGAGCATCGACCGCTCGACGACCTTGATCCGCTCGTGGAGCGACGCGGCGGTGTCGTCGTCGGCGACCGGCACCGCGACCTGCGCGACGATCGGGCCGGTGTCGACGCCCTCGTCGACGACGAAGAGCGTGGCACCGGTGACCTTGACGCCGTAGGCGAGCGCGTCGGCGGCGCCGTGCACCCCCGGGAACGCCGGGCACAGGGCCGGGTGGGTGTTGACCATCGGCACCCGCGAGAGGAGCGGCGCCCCGACCAGCTTCATGAAGCCCGCCGAGACGACCAGGTCGGGCCGGTGGGCGACCACGTCGTCGGCCAGGGCCCGGTCCCACTCCTCGCGGGAGGCGTGGTCGCGCACGCGGCGGACGAAGCAGGGGACGCCGGCGCGCTCGGCGCGGGCCAGGCCCTCGATACCGTCGCGGTCGGCACCCACCGCGACCACCTCGGCGCCGTAGTCCGGGTCGGCGGCGGCGTCGAGCAGGGCCTGCAGGTTGGTGCCGCTGCCGGAGACCAGGACGACGAGGCGCACGCCCGTGACTCTATTGGTCGATGGGGCCGCGCGGGCCTGACCTGCGGGCGCGGGCCCGGCGCTGCCACCAGGTCATCGCCAGTCCGCCGACCAGGCCGCCGATGCCGAACGACGTCACGGCGTGGACCAGCACGGCGGTGGCCGGCGGCCCGATGTCCTGCATCCGGCCGGGCCCGACCGCGCCACCGGTGAGGTGGGCGAGCAGCCCGACGACCACGCCGGCGGCCACGCCGCCGACACAGCCGCGGAGCGCACCCCGGTCCCAGCGCAGGGTGGGTCGCCGCCGCTGGGCGCGGGCGGCGGCGTACGTCGCGACCACGGCCGGGAGCGCGACGAGCCACACCGTCCAGGCCGGGGTCGGGCCGCTGTCGGGCAGCGCGGCCAGCAGCGGGAAGGCCGGCAGCGGCCCGGTCACGACGATGGTGGGCGAGACGAGCGTCTGCGCACCGACCGCAAAGCCCGGACCGAGCACGTAGGAGCCGGCGAACACCACGGCGTTGGGCAGCACCAGCGCCGACACCCCGACGTAGGCGGTGGTCTCGCCGGCCGTGAGGTGGAGCCCGGAGACGATGTTGGCCGCCGTACCGAAGTCGACGACGAGGGCGGCGAGCAGGACCAGCAGCGAGACGGTGAGGAAGGTCCGGACCACCGCAGCACACGTCGCCGAGGCCGCGCGCAGGTCGGCCGGCAGCACCGCGGCCCAGATCGCTGCCCGCCCGCTGCCGATCGCGATCGCCGGTCCGCCGACGAGGAGCGTGAGCACCAGCGCCCAGCCGAGCGTTTGCGGACCCGAGGGCGCAGTGTGGTCGGTCGCGGCGAGGGCCAGCGTCACGGCCACCACGGCCAGGTAGCCGCCCGCGAAGGACGCGACCGCGACCGGCACGGTCCAGTCGCGCTCGCCGTCGGAGATCTGGTCGGCGTCCGGGCCGTGCCCGGAGACCGAGTCGCCGACCTGGTGGCCGAGCCGCCAGACCAGCCAGCCCGCGGCGAGTGTGAGCAGCAGGGGTACGGCGGTCACGCGGACGCCGGCGACGGCCACGCCCGACCCGTGGGCCATCAGCCAGCCGAGCGCACCGACCCGCAGCGCGTCGCGGGGCTCGCCGTGGGATCCGGCGTCGGCGAGGAACCAGCCGGTGACGGCCAGCGCGAGGCAGATCGTGAGCAGCGCCCCCGCGGCGGCCGCGCCCCCGAGCGTCGCGACCAGGACCAGCGGTCGCCGGTGCCGGACGTCGACAGGGGCCTCGACGGTGCGGTCGGGAGCCGAGAGCAGCGAAGTCATGGCCCGGCCATCCTCGCCCGGTCCGCGGCGCGATCCGTGCTCCCACGCCGGTGTGCCCGGAGCCCGACCTCACCCTTATGGTGGATCGGTCATGAAGCAGCCCGACGAGTTCGACGCCTTCTACAAGGGTGCCCGCTCGCGGCTGCTGCTCCAGACCTACGCCCTCACCGGCGACCTGCCCGCCTCACGTTCCGCCGTCCGCGACTCCTTCGTCGTCACCTGGCACCACTGGCGCAAGGTCAGCCGGCTGCCCGACCCCGAGTCGTGGGCCCGGCCGCACGCGTGGTCGCAGGCGCAGCGCCGCCACTCCACCCGGATCTGGCACCGCGACCGCAGCCTCGACGCCGAGACCGCCGCGACCCTGGAGTCGCTCGGCAAGCTCTCGCTGGGGCAGCGCAAGGCGCTGCTGCTGGAGGCGCTGACGACGCTGCCGCTGGCCGACCGGGCGCGCGAGCTCGGGCTGACCCGGCCGGAGGCCGAGCGGGTGACCCGCCAGGCGGTCGAGCGGTTCGCGGCGCACCGGAACGTCGAGGTCGCCCAGGTGTCGCCGCTGTTCGCGAGCCTGCAGGCCCAGGTCGACGGGACGACGTGGCCCCGCGCCTCGATCGTGCGACGCTCGGGCGCCGCGCGGCGGCGTGCGCACACCGTGGTCGGCGCGGTCGTCGGCCTCGCCACCGTGGTCGGTACCGGCGTGCTCGTCGACGGCTCGGCGGGCCGTACCCGGCTCCCCCACGCCGACGTCGGCGGCGGCACCGTGACCACGGCGACCGAGCCGGCCCAGTTCGACGCCGACGCGCTGGTCGGCGACGACGAGCTCGGCCTGGCGGTCGACGGTCAGGGCTGGCGCGCCACCGGCACCAGCGACAACAGCGCGGGCAACGGTCTGGCCACGCCCTGCCAGGAGCGGCGCTACGCCGACCCGCGCGCCCGGGCGGCCCTGGTGCGCGACTTCACGACCAAGCCGGGCAAGCGGGACCCGCGGGTCTCCGCGGTGCAGACCGCCGAGCTGTCGCGGTCACGGGAGCTGGCCAAGCGCACCTTCGACCGTTCGCTCGCGTGGTACGCCGGGTGCCGCGCGCCGCAGGTGCAGCTCCAGACGACGACCGAGGTGTCCGACGTCGGCGACGAGGCGATGCTGCTGCGACTGCGCGACTGGAGCAAGGGACTCACCTACGTCGCCGGCGTCGCGCGCACCGGCCACATCACCACGACGACGTTCTTCCGCACCGACGACAACGCCGACCCCGACGTCGCGGGGGCCACCGAGCTGCTGGTCCTGGCGGTCAACGGGATGTGCCCGACCTCAGAGGGTGACGGCTGCGCGACCCGGCCCGAGACCACCGAGGTGCCTCCGCTGGCGGTCGGCGAGGTCCCCGGCCTCCTCGACAGCGTCGACCTGCCCTTCGTGCCGCAGGTGCGCCGGCCCTGGGTCGGCACCGAGCCGCGGGAGGCGCGCGACAACGTCGCGGCGACCACCTGCGACCGCACCGACTTCTCCACCAAGCCGGTGCGCGACGGCGTCACCCGCACCTTCCTCGTGCCCGACGCCGGACTGCCGGCGACCTTCGGCATCACCGAGACCGCCGGCACGCTGCCGTCGGTGGCGGCGGCGCGGACGTTCGTGGCCACCGTGCGGCGCAAGATGGACTCGTGCCCCGACCGCGACCTCAGCGCGGACGTCGCCCGGCTCGCCTCGCGCTCGACCCCCGACCGGGAGCTGGCCGTCTGGCGGGTCACGGCCGAGATCACCGACAAGCAGAAGATGACCTACCTGATGGGCGTCGTCCGCCGCGGCGACACCGTCGCCCAGCTCGGCTTCGTCCCCGGCGCCGACGTCACCGTCGGCACCGACCCCTTCACCGCGCTCGCGCTCCGCGCCGGCGCGCGGCTGCCCTACCTCACGCGCCGCTGACGCCTCGTCGTACCCGACATCGGTGCTGTGGATCCAGCGTTCTGACGACACAGATGTCGGGTACGACGGCCACGGTCGGCCTCAGGGGGCGAGCGAGGTCGCCAGGGCGGCGATCGCGGCGGCCGTGTCCTCCGGCTCGACGAGGAGGTGGAGGTGGCCGGCGCCTGCGAGCCGCCGGTGTGGCCATCCCTGGCGTCGAGCGAGCGCCAGCTCCTCGGCGTACGTCGATCCGAACGCGAGGTAGGCGTGGGGGCCGCGCGACCAGCCGGGCGGCACCGGCACCTCGGAGTCGACGTAGGCCAGCGGCACCCGCGGGAGAAGGGGGTCGAGGCGGTCGAACCACGGGTCGGGCAGCGTCGCGGACGCCTCGGCACGCGGCCACCACCGGGTCCAGCGCGGCAGCAGCCCGTCGTCGTCCGCGAGGGCGGACAGCTGCGAGCGGAACGCCGGTGGCGCGAGGCGCGTGGACCCCTCGGTCGCGGGCAGGGCCGCGTCGACGAACACCACCGGTACGCCGCCCGCGGCAGCGCTCACCGCCGGCGCGAGGTAGCCGGCGTTGCTGTGCGCGAGGAGGACGACGTCGCCCGTCCCGCCCGCCAGGGCGGACCACTGCGCCACCAGCTCCTCGGCCACCGGGGTGCCCGGCGAGGGCGCCACCGACGCGTCGTACCCCCGCGACGTCAGCGCCGCCGCCAGCGGTTCGTACGGCTCCGGCCCGAGGAACGGGCTGGGCAGCAGGAGCAGCGCGCGCACCACGCGCTCAGAGGTTCTCGATGATCTCCCGCATCAGGTCGGCGGTCTCCGACGGCGTCTTGCCGACCTTGACGCCGACGGCCTCGAGGGCCTCCTTCTTGGCGGCCGCGGTGCCGGAGGAGCCGGAGACGATGGCTCCGGCGTGGCCCATGGTCTTGCCCTCGGGGGCCGTGAAGCCCGCGACGTAGCCGACGACAGGCTTGGTCACGTGGTCCTTGATGTAGGCCGCCGCGCGCTCCTCGGCATCCCCGCCGATCTCGCCGATCATCACGATCGCCTGGGTGTCGGGGTCGTTCTCGAAGGCCTCGAGCGCGTCGATGTGGGTGGTGCCGATGACCGGGTCGCCACCGATGCCGATCGCCGTTGACATGCCGTGGTCACGCAGCTCGTACATCATCTGGTAGGTCAGCGTGCCCGACTTGGAGACGAGGCCGATCGGGCCGGTGCCGCAGATGGTGTGGGGCGTGATGCCGGCGAGCGACTCACCCGGCGTGATGATGCCCGGGCAGTTGGGGCCGATCATCCGGGTCGACTTGCCCTCGAGGTAGGCGAACACCTCGGCGGAGTCCTGCACGGGCACGCCCTCGGTGATGACCACGAGCAGACCGATGCCGGCGTCGATGGCCTCGATGCACGCGTCCTTGGTGAAGGCCGGGGGCACGAACACGACCGACACGTCCGCGCCGGTCTCCTTCATCGCCTCCTCGACGCTGCCGAACACGGGGAGCTCCTGGCCGCCGAGCTCGACCGTGGTGCCGGCCTTGCGGGCGTTGACGCCGCCGACGATGTTGGAGCCCGCCTCGACCATGAGGGTGGTGTGCTTGGAGCCCATGCCACCGGTCATGCCCTGGACGATGATCTTCGAGTCCTGGTTCAGGTAGATCGACATCTCGGTCCCCTCACGCCTTTCCGGCCAGCTCGGCGGCCTTGTCGGCCGCTCCGTCCATCGTGTCGACCTGCGTGACCAGCGGGTGGTCGAGCTCGTCGAGGATCCGTCGGCCCTCCTCGACGTTGTTGCCGTCGAGGCGGACGACGAGCGGCTTGGTCGCCTCGTCGCCGAGGATCTCCAGCGCGCCCTTGATCCCGTTGGCGACCTCGTCGCAGGCGGTGATGCCGCCGAAGACGTTGACGAACACGCTCTTCACCTGGTCATCGTTGAGGATCACGTCGAGGCCGTCGGCCATGACCTGCGCGTTGGCGCCGCCACCGATGTCGAGGAAGTTGGCCGGCGCGACCCCGCCGTGCCGCTCACCGGCGTACGCGACGACGTCGAGGGTCGACATGACCAGGCCCGCGCCGTTGCCGATGATCCCGACCTGGCCGTCGAGCTTGACGTAGTTGAGGCCCTTGTCCTTGGCCTTGGCCTCGAGCGGGTCGGACTCCTCGCGGATCTCGTAGGCCGCGTGGTCGTCGTGGCGGAAGTCGGCGTTGTCGTCGAGGGAGACCTTGCCGTCGAGCGCCTCCAGCCGGTCGCCCTCGAGCCGGGCGAGCGGGTTGACCTCGACCAGCGTGGCGTCCTCCTCGACGAAGACGGCCCACAGCTTCTCGACCATCTCGACGGCCTGGTCGCGCAGCGGGGCCGGGAAGCCGGCCTCGTCGACGATCTCCTCCGCCTTGGCGCGGTCGACGCCGGTCCCGGCGTCGATCGCGATCTTCTTGACCGCGTCCGGGTTGGTCTTGGCGACCTCCTCGATCTCGACGCCGCCCTCGACGCTGGCGATGCAGAGGTAGGAGCGGTTGGAGCGGTCGAGCAGGAAGGAGAAGTAGTACTCCTCCACGGGCGGTGTCGCGGGTACGACGAGCACCCGGTTGACCGGCAGGTCCTTGATCGTCAGCGCGAGGATCTCCTCGGCGTACCGCTGGGCCTCGTCGGGCGTCCTGGCGATCTTGACCCCGCCGGCCTTGCCGCGACCGCCGGCCTTGACCTGGGCCTTGACGACGCTGACCCCACCGATCTCCTCGGCAGCGGCCCGGGCGTCCTCCGGGGTCTGGACGGTCTTCCCGAGGGTGACGGCCACCCCGTGCTTGGCGAAGAGCTCCTTCGCCTGGTACTCCATCAAGTCCACTGTTCGCCCTTTGTCCTGTTCGGTCAGCAGCAGGTTCGCGCTCAGCACCCTAGTCCCGTGTCGGCGGCCACGACGAGGGCGGGTGGCGTGACCCGGCCGCCGGACGGCGAGGCGTCAGCCGGCCAGCCGACGCTCGGCGAGCAGGGCCAGTCGCCGCAGCGTCTCCTGGTTGCGCCAGTGCAGCAGCGGCTGGCGCAGCGGCGACGGCACCAGCGCGCCGGGACCGGACGCGGCGTCCTCCTCGAGCGTGACCTCGCACTGCCCGCGCACCGTGCTGGTGCGGAAGACGACCGTCGCCCTGCCAGCGGGCCACGCCCTCGCGGAGAGCCGCAGCATCCGCTGGGGCTCGACCTCGAGCACCTCGGTCGTGTCGTCGAGCAGCGCGGGCCAGGCGCCCACCGAGTGGTGGAGGAGGGTCCCGACGTCGGGCCAGCCGGCGTCGACCTCGCGCATCCGGGAGGCGCCCACCACGAACAAGGGGTAGAGCCAGCCGTCGGACAGGACGTCCCAGACGTCGTCGACCGTGCAGTCCATCATCCGCGTGTTGCTGCTCATGCTCACCCTCCGTCGTGTGGCCCGCCTCTCCGGAGGAGTACCCACGGCGGCTGACCCTCATGCGGGGCCCGCGGGTCACGGCAGGCGGGGAGAGCCCGTCAGGAAGCCGCGTCCTCCGCGAAGTGGGCGGCGACCCACCCCGTGATCTCGTGGGTCGACGCTCCAGGAGTGAAGACCCGCGCGACGCCGAGCTCCTGGAGGACCGGGATGTCCTCGTCGGGGATGATCCCGCCGCCGAAGACCACGATGTCGGAGGCGTCCCGCTCGGCCAGCAGCGACACGAGCGTGCGGAACAGCGTCATGTGCGCCCCGGAGAGCACCGAGAGGCCGATCAGGTCGGCGTCCTCCTGGATCGCGGTCTCGACGATCTGCTCGGGGGTCTGGTGCAGCCCGGTGTAGATGACCTCGTGACCGGCGTCCCGCAGCGCCCGGGCGACGATCTTGGCGCCCCGGTCGTGGCCGTCGAGACCGGGCTTGCCGACGACGATCCGGATCCGGCCCCCGTCGCTGCTCGCGCTCATGTCTGGAGGCTAGCCCAACGTGACGTGGGCCACGCGACACGCCCGGGATCGGCCTCGCGGCAGGCGGAGACCGCCGAATGCGTCGTCCACAGGCCCTCCGAGCGGGATTTCCCGGCCCGTTGCGCATCCGTTACAGTCTCGTCTCGTTGTCTTCCCACCCCCGATCGGGAGCACTCCACCGCATGAGTGACCATCGCGCGCCCCGTCGCGGCCCGGTACGCCGGCGCCCGACCTCGGCCCCGGTGACCCCTGAGGGTGCCGGTCGCCGTCGCGCGCCGCGTCACTCCGGACGCCGCGGTCGGCTGTTCCGTGCGCTGCCCTCGGTGCCCGTGCTGGTCGGCATCGCCGCCCTCGGCGTCTCCGCCGGCGGCGCGGTCACCGCCGGTGAGCCGCAGCTGCTCTCGGGCTCGGGCCAGCAGAAGGTCGTCGCGGCCAACGCGCTCAGCGGCGTGAGCGGCCAGTCGAGCAGCGACCTGCTCTCCGACCGCGGCACCGTGGTCTCCCGCGACTCCCAGCGCGACGCGCTCGACGACGCCGCCGACGCCGACCTGGTCGCCGAGGCCGAGGCGATGACCAAGCAGCGCAACGCGGCGCTCGCCGAGTTCGCGCAGAAGGTCGAGGAGCGTTCCAAGAAGCTGGCGCTCAACCTGTGGGTGCTCCCGGTGACCCCGTCGGTCACGACCGCGGAGTTCGGCGAGTACGGCCTGTGGGCCAGCTACCACACCGGTCTCGACTTCAACGGCGTCGACGGCCAGGAGTTCGTGGCCATCGCGCCCGGCGAGGTCACCTCGGCCTCCTACGACGGCTCCTACGGCAACAAGACCGTCGTCACCCTCGATGACGGCACCGAGATCTGGTACTGCCACCAGAGCCAGTTCGGCGTCAGCGTCGGCGACACCGTCTCCGCAGGCGAGGTGATCGGCTACATCGGCTCGACCGGCAACGTCACGGGCTCCCACCTCCACGTCGAGGTGCGTCCCGGCGGTGGCGACCCGGTCGACCCGCGTGAGGCCTTCGTGGTCCACGGCGTCACGCCCTGAAGCGACGAACTCCTGCCTGCCTGACCTCCACGCCCCGCCCCGTCGGCGTCATCATGGGTGAGGGGCGGGAGGGCACCCATGGCACCGATGGCCGACGAGGCGGCGTTCACCGACTTCGTCGAGGCCCGCAAGCCCGCCCTGACGCGGGCCGCGTTCCTGCTCACCCGTGACCACCAGCTCGCCGAGGACCTCGTGCAGACCGCGCTGTTCAAGGCCGCCCGCGCGTGGGACCGGATCGAGGGCGAGCCCGAGCCCTACGTGCGACGGATCCTCTACACCGAGAACATCTCGCGCTGGCGACGCCGCCGGCACGTGGTCGAGGCGTTCATCCCCGAGTACGACGCCCCCGCCGCGTCGCGTCCCGACTCCGACCTCCACCTCTCGCTCGAGCACGCGCTCAGCGAGCTGACGCTGCGCCAGCGGACCGTGCTGGTGCTGCGCTACTACGAGGACCTCACCGAGGCCGAGACCGCACGGATCCTCGGGATCGGCGTCGGCACCGTGAAGTCGATCCACCGGCAGGCGCTCGGCCGGCTCCGCACCCTCTCCCCTGACCTCGGCGAGCTGATCGGAGCCGACCATGACTGACGCGCTGCGCGACACCCTGACCCGGATCGCCGAGCAGGCGCAGCCGGCGCCCGCCGACCCCACGCTCTGGTCGCGCGCCCGACGGGCCCGCCGCCGGGGCGACCTCCTCGCCACCGCCGCCGCCGGGACGGCGGTGCTGGTGCTGGCCGTCGCCCTCGGCACCCTGGTGCAGCCCGATCCGGACCGTCCCGACCCCACGCACGACCCCGCCCAGCGAGCCGGCATCCCCGCGGTCGTCCACGGCGTCGTCGGCCGCGGGGGGCTGCCCCTCGAGACCGACCTGGCCGTGGGCACCGCCTCCGTCGCGATCGCCAACCCGACGGGCGCCTTCGTGGTGGGTGCCGACGACGGCGTCTACCACCGGCTCGACCTACCGGGATTCGACCCGGCGGTCTACGACGACCCGGAGCTGCGACGCCACGGCATGGTGGCGCTGAGACTGTCCCCCGACGGAACCCGGCTCGCCTATGCCTTCCACGGCCCGCTGCCTGCGCAGAGCGGCCAGAAGCACGGCTTCGTGACCAGCGGCGTCCGGATCGTCGACCTGGAGTCCGGGGCGGTGGAGACCCTGCTGGGCGACCAACCGCTGCCGGCCGAGTACATGTACTACGTCAGCGCGAACGACTTCCAGTGGGCGGTGGTGCCCTACGGGATCCGCTGGTCCCCCGACGGTCGCTACCTGACCTACGACCAGGTGTGGGTCGTCGCCAGCACCGAGGGCGAGGCCGACACCCTCGCCGACCTCCGAGGGACCCACCGCTTCGGGTCCGGCTACTCGGCCCCCACGGTCGTCGACACCCGCGGCGAGACCGACTTCGCCGTGCGCAACCTCGGTTCCTACGTCAACTGGTGGAGTGGGTGGCCCTCCAGCGTCAGCGACTCCGGCGTGCTCGTGCGGGCCGGGCTCTCGTTCGTGCGGCCCGGAGGCCGGGAGGTCGAGCGGACACTGCCGCCCATCGGGGACGACGAGTTCCCCTGGACGGTCGGCCTCGTCGACGACCACGGCCACGTCGTCATGGAGACCGAGCTCGCGAGCAATCGGCTCCTGGAGGTGGACCTGCGCAGCGGCGCATCACACGACCTCGAGCTCGACCTCGTCCCCGTGCACGTCGACCTGCTCGGGTGGATCGGTCGGGGTCACGCGCTGGCCGAGGTACGGCAGGGTGAGGAGTCCCACCTGACCGTGCTCGACCTGTCCGGGACGCGCGTCGAGTCCAACCTCGCCGCCACGATCGAGTCCGCGGGCACGGACAGCACGTTCAGCTTCGCCACCGATCTGGCGAGCGTGGCTCACCCCACCCGGGACTTCGCGTCGCCGGCGGACCGTGAGGAGTCCGCGCCGGCCGCCGGCGCCGTCCGGGCCGGGGCGGAGGGCGTGGCGTCGCCGGACCGGCTCTGGCTCGCCGCCGGTCTCGTCGGTGGGGTCGCCGCTGCGGTGCTGGCCCTCGCGGCGGTACGTCGACGCATCCCTGCCTGACTACAGCTTCTCGACGGGGGCGTAGCGGAGCAGCAGCCGCTTGACGCCCTCGCTGCCGAAGTCGATCGAGGCCACCTGCTTGTCGGCCGAACCCTCCAAGGCGACCACGGTCCCCATCCCGAAGGAGTCGTGGACCACGCGGTCACCCGGGTCGAGGGAGGGCACCTCGCGGGTGGACCGGGACTTGGCGGCCGCGTCGGCCCGCGCCGCGGCCGAGGAGAAGTTGCGCCGGCCGGCCGCCGTGGGCTGACCGAGCCGGGCGGGGCTGCCGGACGCGAGGTCGGGGCGACCCCACTGCGTCTGCGCCGCCTCGGTACGTCGCCAGTCGACCAGGTCGATCGGCATCTCGTCGAGGAACCGCGACGCGGGGTTGTGGGAGGGCGCGCCCCACGCCGACCGGACCACGGCGCGGCTGAGGTAGAGCCGCTGCTCGGCGCGGGTGACCCCGACGTAGGCCAGCCGACGCTCCTCCTCCAGCTCGGGCTGGTCACCGAGCGATCGGGAGTGGGGGAAGACGCCGTCCTCGAGGCCGGTGAGAAAGACGACCGGGAACTCCAGTCCCTTGGCGGTGTGGAGGGTCATCAGCGTCACCACGCCCCCATCCTCACCGTCCGGCGAGTCCGGGATCTGGTCGGCGTCGGCGACCAGCGCGACCCGCTCGAGGAAGTCACCCAGGCCCACGCTCGCCGTACCGTCCTCGACCTCGGCCGGGTCGGCGCTCGGCCCGGCCACGGGGTCGTCGGCGAACTCGCGCGCGACGGCCACCAGCTCGGCGAGGTTCTCGACCCGGGTCTGGTCCTGCGGGTCGTCGGAGCCCTCGAGCTCGGCGAGGTAGCCGGAGCGCTCGAGCACCGTCTCCAGCACCACGTCGGGCCGCTCCCCGGCGTCGACCATCGACTGCAGCTCGTCGACCAGCCCGACGAACCCGGTGATGGCGTTCAGCGAGCGGGGCACGATGCCGATCGCCTCGGGGGCGCGGCGCAGCGCCTCCCAGAAGATCAGCCCCTCCCGCTCGGCCAGCGCGGTCACGCACGCGACCGCCCGGTCGCCGATGCCGCGCTTGGGGGTGTTGAGGATCCGTCGCAGCGAGATCTCGTCGGCCGGGTTGGCCAGCATCCGCAGGTAGGCTAGCGCGTCGCGCACCTCGCGGCGTTCGTAGAAGCGGACCCCGCCGACCACCTTGTAGGGCTGGCCGGTGCGGATGAACACTTCCTCGAACACCCGGGACTGGGCGTTGGTGCGGTAGAAGACCGCCACGTCGGCGGGCCGGGTGGCGGTCTCGTCGACCAGTCGGTCGATCTCCTGGGAGACGAAGCGCGCCTCGTCGTGCTCGTCGTCGGCGACGTAGCCGACGATCCGCTCGCCGGTGCCGGCGTCGGACCACAGCCGCTTCGGCTTGCGGCCGCGGTTGTGGCCGATCACCTCGTTGGCGGCGTTGAGGATGGTCTGGGTGGACCGGTAGTTCTGCTCGAGCAGGATCGTCTCGGCGTCCGGGAAGTCCTGCTCGAAGTCGAGGATGTTGCGGATGCTGGCGCCCCGGAAGGCGTAGATCGACTGGTCGGCGTCGCCGACCACCATCAGCTCGCTCGGCTGCACCCGCTGCTCTTGCCCGTCAGGGGCGGAGTTCGGGTCGTCGCTTGCGACGACCTCGAACTCAGCCCCACAGAGCTGCTGGACCAGGGCGTACTGGGCGTGGTTGGTGTCCTGGTACTCGTCGACGAGGACGTGGCGGAAGCGCCGCCGGTAGCTCTCCCGAACGTCGGGAAAGGCCTGGAGCAGGTGCACGGTCGTCATGATCAGGTCGTCGAAGTCGAGGGCGTTCGCCTCGCGCAGCCGCTTCTGGTAGAGCGCGTACGCCGCTGCCGCGGTCTCCTCGAACCCGTTGCGGGCCTCGGCGGCGGCCTGCTCGTGGTCGCGCAGCTCGTTCTTGTGGTCGGACATCCAGTGGAGCAGCGCGTTGGGCTGGTGACGCTTGGGGTCGAGGTCGAGGTCCTTGGCGACCAGCGTCATCAGCCGCTTGGAGTCGGCGGCGTCGTAGATCGAGAAGTTGGACTTGAAGCCGAGCTTGTCGATCTCCTTGCGCAGGATGCGGACGCAGGCGGAGTGGAAGGTGCTGACCCACATCACCCGCGCCCGGCGCCCGACCAGCGCCTCGACCCGCTCCTTCATCTCGGCGGCGGCCTTGTTGGTGAAGGTGATGGCCAGGATCGAGCCCGGGTGGGCGCCCCGCTCGGAGACCAGCCAGGCGATCCGGCGGGTGAGCACGCGGGTCTTGCCCGACCCCGCGCCGGCGACGACCAGGAGCGGGTGGCCGGCGTGGACGACCGCGGCCCGCTGCTGCTCGTTGAGCCCCTCGAGCAGCTCCTCCGAGGTCGGTCCACGGCGCGCCGGGCGCTCGTCGGCGACGGACTCGAGGCCGGGGATCGGGAACGGGTTGCTCATGTCGTTCCCACCCTACGGCGGCGCGCCGACAGACGGGTCCGGTGCCCGGCGTGACGATGAGTCCGCGGGCCGGCGGCGGTCGGAACGGCATGGACATCGTGATGGACGGGCTGGGGTTCGGGGAGTCGCTGCGTTGGCACCGCGGGCGGGTCTGGGTGGCCGACTGGGCGGCCGGCCAGGTGTGGTCGTGCGCCGCCGACGGCACCGGCCGCCGGCTCGAGGCGACCGTGCCGTCCTTCCCGCTGTGCTTCGACCTCGACACCGAGGGGTTGCTGCTGCTCCTCGACAACGCCGGCCGTCGGCTGCTCCGGCGTACGCCGGACGGGACGCTCGAGACGGCGGCCGACCTCGGCGGACAGACGCCCTGGAACGAGGTCGTGGCGCGCCCGGGCGGCGGCTGCTTCGTCGACAACATCGGCTTCGACTTCCCCGAGGGAGAGTTCGCGCCCGGATGGGTCGCCCACGTCTCCCCCTACGGCACCAGCCGCGTCGTGGCCGACGGGCTGTCCTTCCCCAACGGCATGACCCTCACCCCGGACGGGCGGACGCTCCTGGTCGCCGAGTCGTACGCCGAGGGCGTGACCGCCTTCGACGTCGCCGACGACGGAGCGTTGTCGGGGCGCCGCGTCTGGGCGGCGACGCCGGGCGAGCACCCCGACGGCATCTGCCTCGACGCCGAGGGCGCGCTGTGGATCGCCGACGTGGGCCACGGCCACTGCCTGCGCGTGGCCGAGGGCGGCGAGGTGCTCGAGACCGTCGACCTCGACCGTGGCGCCTTCGACTGCGTCCTCGGCGCGGCTGCGGACGGCACTCCCCGGTTGTTCGTGGTGGGACAGGACTTCGGCGGGGAGGCCACCGGCCCCACCGGCCTGGTGGCCGCCTGCGAGGTGGACGTGCCCGGGGTGGGCTGACTCAGTCCTCGAGCTCGCCCACGACGGAGTCGACGACGGCGACCAGGTCGCCACCGGTCCGCTCGAGCACCCGGCGCTGCCGCTGGTAGGACGCCCCTTCGACGGGGATCCGCGCCACGTCGCGCAGCAGGTCCTCGCAGGAGAGCTCGCGCGCCAGCGGCGTGAGCCGCTCGAGGAGGTCGTGGAGGTCGTCGGTGACCAGCCGCTCGTGGTTGGCCGCGTCGAGGATGATCTCGGCGTCCAACCCGTAGCGGGCGGCGCGCCACTTGTTCTCCTGGCAGTGCCACGGCGGCATCACCGGCAGCTCCTCGCCGGCCTCCAACCGCCGTTCGAGGTCGACGACCAGACAGTGCGTGAGAGCGGTCAGGGCACCGAGCTCGCGCAGGTTGGAGACGCCGTCGCAGATCCGCACCTCGACGGTGCCGAGCGCCGGCGAGGGTCGCACGTCCCAGCGGATGTCGCTGACGTGCTCGATCACGCCGGTGCGGAACGCGTCGTCGACGTAGCCCTCGTACTCCTCCCAGGTCTGGAACTGGAAGGGCAGCCCGGCCGTCGGCAGCTGCTGGAACATCATGGCCCGGTTGCTCGCGTAGCCGGTGTCGTCGCCGGCCCACACCGGCGAGGAGGCACTGAGCGCCTGCAGGTGCGGGAAGTGGTTGAGCAGCGAGCTCACGATCGGCAGCACGTGCTCGCGGCGGCGGACGCCGACGTGGACGTGCAACCCCCAGATCAGCATCTGCCGGCCCCACCACTGGGTCCGCGAGATCAGCTCCTCGTAGCGGTGGCCCGGGGTGAGCTGCTGGACCGACCACTCGGCGAAGGGGTGGGTGCCGGCGGAGTAGAGGTCGACGCCCAGCTCCCGCGCCGTACGCCGGACCACGCTCACCGTGTCGCGCAGGTCGGCCACGGCCTCCGGCACCGTCTCGCAGATCCCGGTCACGACCTCGACGGTGTTGCGCAGCAGCTCCTGGTGGAGCTTGTCGCCGTCGACCCCGGTCTCGCGCACCGCGTCGAAGAGCCCGGCGGCGGTGTTGGACAGGTCGCGGCTCTCCCGGTCGACCAGCGCGAACTCCCACTCCACGCCGACCGTCGGTCGGGACGAGCTCGTGTAGTCGACGGCCACGGCGCCATTCTCCCGGCGGCGGCGACCGACGTCACGGCCCCACCCGCCCACTTCCCGGCCGATCCCTGCACTTCTCGGGTGTTGCAACGGCCGAGAAGTGCATGAATCCCCGGCTAGCCGGGGATTCATGCAGGGTGGTTCGGCCCCCACACCTCAACCTCCGTGGACGGGGCTCCAGAAGACGGCGACGGCGACGTTGGCGACGGTGAGGACGAGCAGGCCGAGCCAGAGGCCCTGGGGGATCCGCGGCTTGCGCAGGTTGGCCATCACCAGCACCAGGATCACCAGGCCGATCGCGAACTTCACGCCGATCTTGACCCGGTCGACGTCACCGTCGCCGGCCTCGAGCACGCCGACGAGGAGCAGGCCGGCGACGAACGCCGTACCGATCCCGTCGCGCATCGCGGCGGTCACCCGCTTCTCGGGCTCACGGGCCTGCGCGAGCAACCCCCCGAGGAGGGCGGCGAAGCCGAGGACGTGGAGGAAGAGCAGGACCAGCCGAGCGAGCTCCATGCCCGCAGACTACTTAGCCCTTGGCGGCCTTCTTCGGCGCGGGCCTGACCACCAGCACCGGGCACGGCGCGTAGTGCTGCACCCGCTGCGCCGTGCTGCCGACCAGGACCGTGTCGCTGAGCCCGCGGCCACCGGCGGCGACCACGACGAGCCCGGCGGAGAGCTGGTTGGCGGCCTTGATGATCTCGTTGGCCGGCGAACCGGAGCGGACCTTCTGGTGGACCTTCGGACCCCAGCCGTCGAAGACCTTGGCCACCGCGGCGACCGCCGACTCGGCGGCCGGGCGGAAGCCCTCGGACTCCCCCTTGGCCTTGGACTTCTGGGTCGGCGAGAGGTCGTCGGCGAAGGCGACGGCCGCCAGCGGCCGGACCACCGCGATCACCGAGATCGCCTCGATCTTGGCGGGGTCGGCGAACGACTTCAGGTGGCGGGCGGCCCGCAGCGACTGCTGGCTCCCGTCGGTGGCGACCACGACGTGCATGCTCAGGCTCCTTCGCTCGAACCGGTGGCGGAGGCGCTGCTCTTGCTGCCGAACATCATCTCGGCCACGTAGAGGACGCCACCGATGGCGATCAGCGCCGCGCACCAGAGCAGGGACCCCGGGTCGGTGCTGATGACGTAGTAGAGCAGCACCAGGTTGCCCACGAGGCCGACCACGAGCAGCGCGCTGTTGGCCTTGAAGGTCTGGTCGGTCTCGCCCTGCCCCCGCAGCTTGAAGCAGGAGATGATCACGCCGGCGTAGACCACGAGCAGCAGCACCACCGTCACGGCGGCGAGCCGCTCGACGATGTCGACCTTGATGCCGGCCGCGTTGAGCAGGTTGCCGACGACGAGCAGCGCGATCACCACGATCGCGCTGAAGACCAGCGCCACCCAGGGGCTGCGCCGCGAGGCGTGCACCTTGGCGAACATGCCCGGGACGACGTCCTCACGAGCCATGCCGTAGAGGATCCGCGACTGCGTGACGACCTGGACCAGCGTGGTGTTGGTGATCGCCACCATCGCGATGATCGCGAAGAGCAGGGTCATGATCGAGACCGAGATCGGCAGGATGCCGGCCTTGACGACCTCGAGCAGGGCGGCGTCCGAGCTGGCGAGCTTGCCGACCGGCACCGTCAGGGCGGCCGACATCGCGACCAGCACGTAGATGACGCCGGCCGCGGCCATGCCGCCGATCAGCGCCCGCGGGTAGCTCTTGTGCGGGTCGATGGTCTCCTCGGCGACGTTGGCGGCGTTCTCGAAGCCCGTCATCGCGAAGAAGGCCAGCGCCACGCCGGCGATGATGGCGAAGACGACGTTGTCCTTGGTGCTGAAGTCGCCGAGGACCGCGAAGTCCGCCTTGCCCTGGGCCATGTAGTAGACCGCGATGCCCATCACGATCACCAGGCCGGTGACCTCGACGATAGTCATGACCATGTTGACCACGACCGACTCGGTGATGCCGATGAAGTTGAGGAACGCCAGCAGCAGGATGAAGAGGATCATCACGACCAGCACTGGCGCGGCCGTGAAGACCTCCCCGAAGTACTCCGCGAAACCGGCGGCGAGGGAGCCCGCCGCCGCGAAGGTGGCCGAGAGGTAGGTGACGGTCGTCAGGAAGGTCAGCGGCTTGCTGCGGAAGGCCTTGTTGACGTAGAGCGAGGCGCCGGCGGCCTGCGGGAACTTGGTGGCGAGCTCGGCGTAGGCCAGGCCGGTGAAGGCCGCCACCGTCACACCGACCGCGAAGGCCGCCCAGAACGCGCCGCCCACCTCTCCGGCGACGGCCCCGATGAGGACGTAGATGCCCGAGCCGAGCACGTCGCCGAGGACGTAGAAGAAGAGGAGACGCCCGGTGATGGACCGCTTGAGGCCACCGTCGTCCTGCTGCTCGGTGGTCTCGCTGCTGGTCTCTGCCACGGGAACCTGCTTCCGAAGGGGGTGAACTGACCGAGCCCCACCGAATCGGAGTCGGGGAGGACTGTCAACGCCCTTCACCCCTCGGGGTGAAGATGCTGCTCAGAGCAGGTGCCGGTCGGAGGCCCACCGGGTCAGCTCGTGGCGCGAGGACAGCTGCAGCTTGCGAAGCACCGAGGACATGTGGGTCTCGACGGTCTTGATGGAGATGAACAGCTCCCGTGCCACCTCCTTGTAGGCGTAGCCCCGGGCGATCAGCCGCATCACCTCCCGCTCCCGCTCGGTCAACCGGTCGAGGTCCTCGTCGACGGCGGCGACGTCGATCGAGCCCGCGAACGCGTCGAGGACGAAGCCGGCCAGCCGGGGCGAGAAGACCGCGTCACCCTCGGCCACCCGGCGGATCGCGTCGACCAGCTCGGGGCCGGTGATGGTCTTGGTGACGTAGCCGCGCGCGCCGCCCCGGATGGTGCCGATGACGTCCTCAGCGGCGTCGGAGACGCTGAGCGCGAGGTAGCGGGTGTCGGCCGCGGTCGCGCGCTTCATCACCGTGGTCCCGCCCCCGCCCGGCAGGTGGACGTCGAGCAGCACCACGTCGGGCCGGTGCTCGGTCACCGCCGCGACGGCCTGGTCGACGTCGCCGGCCTCGGCGACCACGTCGACCAGCGGCGAGCCGGCGAGCTCGCCGCGGACCCCGGAGCGGAACATCACGTGGTCGTCGACCAGCACCACGCGGATCGGGCCGCGGGTCCTCTCGGTCGGAGCCTCAGTGGTCATCGTCGTCCCCCTTCACGGGTCGGTCGGTCGTCGAGAGGTGCAGTCGCACCTCGGTGCCCTCGCCGGACGCGGAGCGGATCTCGGCGGTCCCTCCGTGGCGGGCCATCCGGTCGCGGATGCTGCGGCGCACGCCGAACCGGTCGTCGGGCACGGTCTCGGGGTCGAAGCCGGCGCCGCGGTCGCGGACGAACACGTCGACCGTGTCGGCCGAGATCTCGGCGTACAGGTCGATGCGGGGTACGCCGGCGTGCTTGGCCGCGTTGGTCAGCGCCTCGCGCGTCGCCTGCACGATCGGCACCAGCGCCTCGTCGTGGTCGCGGTCGCCGACCACGACGACCTCGACGGCCACGCCGTGGGCGTCCTCGACCGCGGCCGCCGCGGCGCGCAGCGCACCGGCCACGGTGCGCTCATCGGTGGTCTCCTCGGAGTAGAGCCAGGCGCGCAGGTCGCGCTCCTGCGAGCGGGCCAGCCGGGCCACGACCGGACCGTCGTGGGCGTTCTTCTGGATCAGGGCCAGGGTCTGGAGCACCGAGTCGTGGAGGTGGGCGGCGACGTCGGCCCGGTCCTGGCTCCGGACCCGCTCGGCGCGCTCGGCGGTCAGGTCGGCGGCGAGCCGGTAGATCCACGGTCCCGCGACCAGCCCGATGCCCACCACGGCGAGCAGCACCACCAGGAAGGTGTCGCGGGCGACCGTCAGCGAGCCGCCCTCCAGCGAGACCAGCACGAGCGCGGCCACGATCAGGACCAGCCCGGCCATCAGCCGGGTCCACGCCGCCCAGCCGCCGCGCCCGAAGACCAGCCGCACCGGGTCGATCCGCCCGGTCCGGTCCAGCCAGCGCTCCCGCTGGGCCTCGTCGGCCTGCCGCCAGACCAGCGCCAGCCCGGCCACGCCGAGCAGCACCGGCCAGAAGATGCCGGCCCCACCGACCGCGGCCTGCGCGATCAGCACCACCCCGACGGCCAGCGCCGCGAGGGCGATGGCGGGGCCGACGTCGGTGAGCCGTTGGATCCGGCCGGGCCGGCGGCCGTCGCGGCTGGCCCCCTCGAGGCCGGGCGCGCGCGTCTCGAAGCGGCTGTCGGAGGGCAGCACCAGCCACAGCCCGGCGTAGAAGAAGAACCCGAGCCCGCCGAAGGCCACCCCGACCAGGAACGCCACGCGGACCCACAGCACGGGGAGCCCGAGGTGCCGTGCCAGGCCTCCGGCCACCCCGCCGATCAGCGGCGCCTCGGTGTCGCGCGTCGCCCGGCGTACGCCGCGCCCGCCGCCGGCCGGGCCGGGGCGGCCAGCGGTTCCGGAGGCGGGGGCAGCGGTCGTCATGATTGACTCAATCGTCACACAGGGCCAGGGGTCGGACCATGAGGAACGACCCCGAGCCGACCCCGAGACCGACCCGCTCCGGACGGGGCCGAACCAGGGTCGTCCCCGATGGTGCGGGCGGCCGGAGGGGCCGAGAGTGGGGCCATGACCACGACACCACCCGAGGCACCGAGCGACCAGCAGGATCCCGGTGACGCCGGACCGCGCGCCACGCCCACCGAGATGCGCGACCTGGGTCGCCTCCGCCGCAGCACCACTGACCGGAAGGTCGCCGGCGTCGCCGGCGGCCTGGCCCGTCACCTCGACATCGACCCCGTCATCCTGCGCGTCGCCTTCGTCGTGCTGATCTTCTTCGGCGGGGCCGGACTGATCCTCTACGCGGCCGCCTGGGCGCTGGTGCCCGAAGACGACGAGCCGCGTGCGGCCGTCGACCTCGACGAGCGCAGCCGCACGGTCGCCCTGATCGCGCTGGGCGTCATCGCCGCGCTGGCCCTGGTCGGCGACAGCTGGGGCACGGGCTTCTGGTTCCCGTGGCCGCTGGTCGTGGTGGCGGCCGTCGTCGGCCTCGTGTGGGCCGGCCTCGGCAACCGCCGGCGCCGCGACCCCGCCGCCGGGCCCCCGGCCGCGGCCCACACCCCATCGGTCGGCTACGAGACCGCCGGCTACGGGCCCTCGGCGTACGAGAGCGCGCCTCCCCGTCCACGTGACCCGCGCAAGCGGGGACCGCGCCTGTTCTGGTTCACCCTCGCGCTGGTGGTCTTCTGCCTCGGCGTGCTGGGCGTCATCGACCAGGCCGGCGCCGACGTCGTCGACTCCGCCTACCCGGCCCTCGCGGTCGGCGTGATCGCCGTGATGCTGCTGGTCGGCTCGGTGGTGGGACGCGCCGGTGGCCTGATCCTGCTGGGCCTGCTCGGCAGCCTGGTGCTGGTCGCGGGGACGGCGGCCGACCGCTTCGACGGCGAGCGGCTCGAGGCCCACCCGACCACCGCCTCGCAGGTGCACGACAGCTACTCCATGAGCACCGGCCAGCTGGTCGTCGACCTGAGCGACGTGTCCGACCCGGACGCCCTGGACGGGCGGTCGCTCGAGGTGACCGGCCAGGCCGGCCAGATCGAGGTCGTCGTCCCCGACGACGTGGACGTGCGGGTCTCCACCGACGTCCAGGGGCCCGGCGGCTACGAGCTGTTCGGCACGCAGGGCGGCGGCATCAACTGGAGCCGCACCGTCCGCCACGACGGCGGGCCGGGCGCGCCGTCCATGACCATCGACGCCCGCCTGGACGTCGGCCAGATCACCGTGACGAGTGAGTGAGGACGAGATGAGCGAGCACGACGACACTCGGGACCTCCGCGAGGAGCAGTCCCTCGACGTCCCCGACGGGGACGCCGAGCAGCGCGAGCACCCCTGGCGGCACCCGGTCAACATCGGCCACCTGGTGATGGGCCTGGCCTTCCTCGGCCTGGTCGTCATCTGGGCCCTGATCGCCGGCGACGTGGTCCGCGGCGACGACATCCGCTGGCTGCTCCCCGTGCCGTGGGTGCTGGCCGGTGGCGCCGGGTTGCTCGCCACGGCGCTGGCGGCACGACGCTCCTCCTAGTCTGGGGCGCATGAGCCTCCCTCAGCTGGGCACCCTGCAGGTCCGGACGGTCACCGACCGCCCGGACCTGCTGCCGTCCGTGGTCCGCGACGCCCTCGCCGGCTGGGCCGGCGCCGAGCGGGTCGGCGTCGCCGAGATCGATCCGGACCTGGCCGACACGGCCGCCTGCTCGGAGGCCTACGACGTACCCCTCGAGGCCGGCGCCAACTGCGTCGTCGTCTCCGGCAGGCGCGACGGCGAGGAGCGGGTCGCCGCCTGCGTGGTGCGCGCCGACACCCGCGCCGACGTCAACAACCGGGTCAAGCGGCTGCTCGACGTCCGGAAGTGCTCGTTCCTGTCGATGGACCGCGCCGTCGAGGAGTCCGGGATGGAGTACGGCGGGATCACGCCGGTCGGGCTGCCGGACTCCTGGCGGCTGCTGGTCGACCCCCGGGCCGTCGACCTCGACGTCGCGCTCATCGGCTCCGGCGTACGCCGGTCCAAGCTGCTGCTGCCCGGCGCGCTGCTGGCCGAGCTCCCCCGCGCCGAGGTGGTGGAGGGACTGGCCGGCTGACCCGTCCCCGACGGTTGCGATCGTGACAGTGGCACTGTCACGATGACGGCGTGAAGCTCTCCGCCACGCTGATGTACGACGGCAACCCGCGCGCGGCGGCCGACCAGGTCGCGGGGCTGGAGAAGGCGGGGCTCGACACGGTGTGGGTGGCCGAGGCCTACGGCTTCGACTCCCCGACCCTGATGGGCTACCTGGCCGCCGTCACCGAGACGGTCGAGATCGGGTCGGCCATCCTCAACATCTACTCCCGCACCCCGAGCGCGCTGCTGCAGACCGCTGCCGGCCTCGACAACGTCTCCGGCGGCCGCGCCGTTCTCGGGCTCGGCGCCTCGGGCCCGCAGGTCATCGAGGGCTTTCACGGCGTCCCCTACACCAAGCCGCTGGCCCGCACCGCCGAGATCGTCGACCTGGTCCGCCGCGGGCTGCGCCGCGAGGTGCTCGAGCACGACGGGCTGTTCCAGCTGCCGCTGAGCAAGGAGAGGGGTGCGGTGACCGGCCTCGGCAAGCCGCTGAAGCTGCTGACCCGTCCCGAGCGCGACACGATCCCGATCTGGATCGCGGCTCTCGGCCCCAAGTCCGTCGAGCAGACCGCCGAGATCGCCGACGGCTGGATGCCGCACCTCTTCCACCCCGAGAAGGCGCACCTGGTCTGGGGCGACGCGCTCGCCGCCGGCGGTCGCCGGCGCTCCGCGGACCTCGGCCCGCTGCAGGTCGCCGCGGGCGGGATGGTGGCCATCGGCGAGGGCCCGGAGACCAAGGCGCTGCTCGACTTCGCCCGCCCGGTCTTCGCCCTCTACGTCGGCGGCATGGGCGCGAAGGGCAAGAACTTCTACAACGACGTCGCGCGGTCCTACGGCTACGAGCAGGAGGCCGAGGAGATCCAGGAGCTCTACCTCGCCGGCAAGAAGAAGGAGGCCGAGGCGCTGGTGCCCACGGAGTGGCTCGAGGCCGCCAACCTCGTCGGCCCCGCGTCGTACGTGCGGGAACGGATCGAGGCCTTCCGCGTGGCCGGGGTCACCCACCTGACGGTGGTGCCCGCCAGCGACGACCCGGCCGCGACCGTGGCGCAGGTCAAGGAGTGGGTCTCCTAGATGCACCCCCCCACGACGCACCCCCACGGCCACGGGCTCGGCGACCTCGGGCCGCTGTCCATGCTCGACGACCTCGCCCGCCACTCCCGAGGACAAGGAGCCACCCCGTGACCCGTCAGCCGCTCTACGAGGCCGAGCACGAGGACTTCCGCAAGACCGCGCGCACCTTCTACGAGCGCGAGGTGGTGCCGCACCACGCGCAGTGGGAGGCCGACGGGATCGTGCCGCGGGAGACCTGGCGTGCGGCGGGCGAGGCCGGCCTGCTGTGCTTCGACGTCGCCGAGGAGTACGGCGGCCCCGGGATCGACGACTTCCGCTTCAACGTCGTGCTCTCGGAGGAGCAGACGCGGTGCGGGGCGTCGGGACCCGGCTTCTCGGTCCACAGCGACATCATCGTCCCCTACCTGAGCTCGCTCGGCACCGACGAGCAGAAGCGGCGCTGGCTCCCCGGCTGCGTGAGCGGCGAGACCATCACCGCGATCGCGATGACCGAGCCGGGGGCGGGGTCCGACCTGCAGGGCGTGCGGACCACCGCGGTCGATGCGGGCGACCACTACGTCGTCAACGGGTCGAAGACCTTCATCAGCAACGGCATCAACGCCGACCTGGTGATCGTGGTGGCCCGTACCGACCCCGACGCCGGCCACCAGGGCATCAGCCTGCTCGTGGTGGAGCGCGGGATGGAGGGCTTCGAGCGCGGCCGCAACCTGGACAAGATCGGGCTGCACGCCCAGGACACAGCCGAGCTGTCCTTCACCGACGTCCGCGTGCCCCAGGAGAACCTGCTCGGCGAGGAGGGCCAGGGCTTCCTCTACCTGATGCAGAACCTGCCGCAGGAGCGGCTGATCATCGGCGCCCAGGCAGTGGCCGCGATCGAGGCCGTGGTGGAGATGTGCCTCGACCACGCCAAGACCCGCGAGGCCTTCGGCCGCCCGATCGGGACCTTCCAGCACAACCGGTTCCTGGTGGCGGAGATGGCCACCCACGCACGGGTGGCCCGGGCGTTCCTGGACGACTGCGTCGCCCGCCACCTCGACGGCGAGCTCACCGCGGTCGACGCGGCCATGATCAAGTGGTGGGCCACCGAGCTGCAGAACACCATCGTCAACCAGGGCGTGCAGCTGCACGGCGGCTACGGCTACATGGCCGAGTTCCCGATCGCCAAGGCCTTCCTCGACAGCCGGGTCTCCACGATCTACGGCGGCACCACCGAGATCCAGAAGGAGATCATCGGCCGGTCGCTCGGCATCTGAGCGGTCTGGTTGCCCGCGTCGCACCCGACATCTGTGTTGTCCAGGGCGCGGATCCACGACACAGATGTCGGGTACGACGAGATCAGCGCGACCCACCGGCCACGCCACGGACGAAGCCCCCGGACGCGATCTGCTGACCGCCGATCCACACGTCCGCCACGTCGGCGTCCGAGGCCAGCGCGAAGATCTTGCCGAGCGCCTCCTCGGCGGAGTCGGTGTGGCGCAGGCCGATGTCGAGCTCGGTGCCGCGCACCGGCCGCAGGCAGATCGCGTCGAATTCCTTGCCGACCGAGAGGTCGCCCACGCGGTCGCCGAGGCCGAGCGCGTGGGCGCCGGCAGCCGTGGCCAGGTGGAGCAGGTGGGCCGGCGAGAGCGGCAGCCCGTCGGGGCCCAGCAGCCGCTGCATGAAGTAGGCCTGCAGTCCCTCCTTGAACAGCGAGAAACCGGTGCCGGCTCCCACGTCGGAGCCCAGCGCGACGGGGACCCCGTGGTCGACGTGACGGGTGAGCGGGAACAGCCCGCTGCCGAGGGCGGAGTTGCTCGACGGGCAGTGGGCCACCGCCGTCCGCCGCTCGGCGAGCAGGTCGAGCTCGACGTCGGAGGCGTGGACGTTGTGGGCCAGGACCGAGCGGTCGCCGAGCAGCCCGGGAGCGTCGTACGTCGCCGTGTAGTGCTCGGCCGTGCCGAAGAGCCGGTGGACCTCCGCGACCTCGGCCAGGTTCTCGTTGACGTGGGAGGTGAACCACGCGCCGTCGATGTCGGAGACCGCGGCGGCGCAGGCCTCGAGCATCGCCTCGCCGGCCGACAGCGAGAACCGCGGCGTCACGGCGTAGCGCGCACGGCCGGTGCCGTGCCAGCGGCAGGCGAGCGCCAGCGACTCCTCGTGGGCGCGCTCCGGCGTCGTGAGCAGCGGCTCGGGCAGGCCGCGGTCGCTGACGACCAGGCCGCTGGTGATCCGCAGCCCGTTCCGTTCCGCGACGGTGAACAGCTCCTCGACCGCGCCGGCGAAGTGGGAGCCGAAGACCAGTGCCGTCGTGGTCCCGGCGGCGACCAGGCTGGCGCAGAACTCCTCGGCGACGACCCGGGCGTAGGCGGTCTCGGCCAGCCGCTGCTCCTCGGGCAGCGCACAGCGCTCGAGCCACTCCAGCAGCGGCATCCCGAGCGCCCCGATCACGCGCACCTGGGGGTAGTGGACGTGGGTGTCGACCAGGCCGGGCAGCATCCACCCGTCGCGCAGGTCGACGACCAGGTCGTCCGCTCGGTCCCGGCGCACGTCGGAGAGCGACCCGCGGGCCACGATCACGCCGTCGACGACCGCGAGGGCGACGTCGTCGGAGCTGCGCAACGTGCCGCCGGTGAACGGGTCGTCGGGGACGTCGAGGACCCGGGCCCGGTAGATCGTCACCGGGGAGCCCGCTCCGTGGCGAAGGAGCCGACCAGCGACGCGGCCACGGCGACCGCGATGACCGCGGGCTCCTTGCCCACCACCGACGGGTCGCCGATCGGTGAGGTGATGGTGTCGATCTCGGCCTCGGAGTGACCCTCGACCCGCAGCCCCTGGCGGAACCGGGCCCACTTGGCGGCCGAGCCGATCAGCCCGACGCTGCCGAGGTGGGAGCACCGCAGCGCGGCGTCGCAGAGCGCGAAGTCCTCGGCGTGGTCGTGGGTCAGCACCAGCACGTGGCTGCCGGGCGGCACGCTGCCCAGCACCAGCTCCGGCACCGGTGCGTGGTGGACGTGCACCGAGGCGAGCGCGTCGTCGAGCACGGCGAGCCGCTCCTCGGCCAGCTGGTCGCGCCGGGAGTCGACGAGGTGCAGGTCGAGGTCGTGGCGCGCGAGGATCCGCGCCAGCTCGAGCCCGACGTGGCCGACCCCGAACAGCGCGACGGACGGAACCACCGGCAGCGGCTCGAGCAGCAGCGTGACCTCGCCGCCGCAACACTGCCGCCCGTGGTCGGTGCGGGCCTTGTCGGAGAGCGCCACCACGAATGTCGCGGGCGCCGTCACCCCGGCTGCGATCGCCGCGCGCGCACGGGCGATCGCGGTCTCCTCGAGGTTGCCGCCGCCGACGCTGCCCCAGGTCCGCTCGGCGGAGACCACGAGCTTGGCGCCGGCCTCGCGCGGCGCGTGGCCGCGGACGTCCGCCACGGTGACCAGCGCCCCGGCGACCCGGTCGCGACGCAGCCCGGTGACGGCCTCGGTCCAGTGCATCACTCCGCCCCCTCGTGGGCGGCCACCCGCTCCGAACGCGGGTGGAGCAGCGGCCGGTCGGCATCCGGTTGTTCCGGCTCGACCGACCCCTCGACCGGCCGCTCACCGCCGGCTCGCGCCTGCTCCAGCGCCCACCAGACGGCCTCGGGCGTCGCCGGCGACGCGAGGTCGACGCAGGTGCCGGGCGGTCCGAAGGCCGCGGCGGCCTGCCGCAGTGCCTCCCGCACCGAGAAGGCCAGCATCAGCGGCGGCTCGCCGACGGCCTTCGAGCCGTAGACGACGCCCTCCTCGTGGGCGTGCTCCAGCAGGGCGACGTTGAAGACGCCCGGCATCTCCGAGAACGCCGGCAGCTTGTAGGTGGACGCGGCCTGCGTCGTCAGCCGGCCTCGTCCCTCGCCGTCGGACTCGTCCCAGCGCAGGTCCTCCAGGGTCAGCCAGCCGGCGCCCTGCACGAAGCCGCCCTCGATCTGGCCGAGGTCGACCAGCGGCGAGAGCGAGTCGCCGACGTCGTGGACGATGTCGACGCGACGCGTGGTGTAGCCGCCGGTGAACCCGTCGACCTCGACCTCGGCCGCGGCGACGCCGTACGCGAAGTACTTGAACGGGTGCCCGCGCATCACCGTGGAGTCCCAGTGGAGTCCTTCGGTGCGGTAGAAGCCGGCCGCCCAGAGCTGGACGCGCGAGAAGTAGGCCTCGCGGACCAGCTCCTCCCAGTCGAGGTCGCGCCCGGCGCGCACCTGCTCGAGCCGGGCCAGGATCTGGTCGCACGCGTCCTTGACGGCGCCTCCGTTGAGGTCGGCGCCCGAGCTCGCGGCGGTCGCCGAGGTGTTGGGCACCTTGTCGGTGCGCGTGGGCGCTAGCCGGACCCGGTCGAGGGGTAGGCCGAGCGCGGTCGCCGCCACCTGGATCATCTTGGTGTGCAGGCCCTGCCCCATCTCGGTGCCGCCGTGGTTGACCAGCACCGAG
This sequence comes from uncultured Actinomycetota bacterium, assembly GCA_963740885.1. Taxonomy (GTDB): domain Bacteria; phylum Actinomycetota; class Actinomycetes; order Propionibacteriales; family Nocardioidaceae; genus Nocardioides. The sequence continues at coordinate 2,199,452 of CAVUFP010000002.1, read as the reverse complement.
CCGTCCTTGTAGACGTGCACGAGCGCACCGGCCTGGTTGAAGGCGGTGAAGTTGAACGAGATGCCGAACTTCACCGGCGTCAGCGCGAGCCCGCGCCGGGTGTGCGGGTGGCTGGCGTTGAAGTCGGCGACCTCCTGCTGCCGCGCGGCGATGTCGGCGGACTCCACGAGCTGGTCCCAGGCCGCGGCGAGGCGGCCGGCGTGCCGGACGGGCATGCCGTACGGCGTGTCCTGCCCGTCGGTGTAGAAGTTGCGCCGCCGCAGCTCGGCGGGGTCGAGGCCGAGCAGCGGGGCGCAGCGGCCGAGGACGTCCTCGATCACCAGCATCCCCTGCGGCCCGCCGAACCCGCGGAAGGCGGTCTGCGAGGTCTTGTGGGTCCGCGCCACCCGACCGTGGGCGCGGACGTGCGGGATCCAGTAGGCGTTCTCGACGTGGCACAGCGCCCGGGCCAGCACCGGCTCGGAGAGGTCGAGGCTCCAGCCGCCGTCGGAGGTCAGCGTGGCGTCGAGCGCCTGGAGCCGCCCGTCGTCGTCGAAGCCGACCCGCCACTCGGCGTGGAAGCCGTGCCGCTTGCCGGTCATCGTCATGTCCTGCTGGCGGCTCAGCCGGAGCCGGACGGGGCGCCCGGTGAGCGTGGAGCCCAGCGCGGCGATCGCGGCGAAGCCGTGCGGCTGCATCTCCTTGCCGCCGAAGCCGCCGCCCATCCGCAGGCACTGCACGGTCACGGCGTGGCTCGGGAGGCCGAGCACGTGGGCGACGATCTCCTGGGTCTCGGTGGGGTGCTGGGTGCTCGACTGCACGAAGACCTGCCCGGCCTCGTCGACCAGGGCCAGCGAGCAGTGGGTCTCGAGGTAGAAGTGCTCCTGGCCGGCCATCTCGGTCACGCCGCTGAAGACGTGGGCCGCCCCGGCGATCCCGGCCTCGACGTCGCCGCGCTCCACGGTCGGTTGGCCACCCTGGAAGGAGCGCGCGGCGATCGCCTCGCGCAGCCCGACCAGCGCGGGCAACGGCTCCCAGTCGGCCTCGACGGCCGCGGCACCGAGTCGCGCGGCCTCGGCGGTCTCGCCGAGCACCCAGCAGACCGCGTGCCCGACGAACATCGCCTCGTCGGGGAACAGCGGCTCGTCGTGCTTGACGCCCGCGTCGTTGACCCCCGGGACGTCGGCGGCGGTGAGCACCCGCACGACCCCCTCGACGGCGTACGCCGGCTCGACGCGGAGCCCGGTCACGCGCGCATGGGCGTGGGGCGACCCGACGGGGTGGGCGTGCAGCACCCGCGGGGTCCGCTGGACCAGGTCGTCGGTGTAGAGCGCCTGCCCCGTCACGTGCAGCGCCGCGCTCTCGTGCGCCACCGCCTCCCCCACACTCACGGTCCCACCTCCGCGAACAGCCGCGGCAGCGCGGTGCCGAGCATGGCGGTGCGGTAGGCAGCGCTCGCGCGCATGTCGTCGATGGGGGTGCCCTCGCCGCGCATCACCTCGGCCGCCTCGGCGACGGTCTCCGCGTCCCACGGCCGGCCCTCCAGCGCCCGCTCGGTGGCCAGCGCACGCACGGGGGTGGCCGCCACCCCGCCGAGACCGATCCGGGCCTTCACGACGACCCCGTCGGCCACGTCGAGCGCGAAGCCGATCGCCACGCTGGAGATGTCGTCCCAGCGGCGCTTGGCGATCTTGTGGAAGCCGACGAGCGGGCTCGCCGGCAGCGGCACCCGGACGGCGCGGACCAGCTCGTCGGGCTCGCGCACGGTCTGCCGGTAGCCGGTGAAGAACTCCGCCAGCGGCACCACCCGCTCCCCGCGCACCGACGCCAGGACGACCTCGGCCTCGAGTGCCAGCAGCGCCGGAGCCGTGTCGCCGATCGGCGAGGCCGTCGCGAGGTTGCCGCCCAGCGTCGCGCCGTTGCGGATCAGCCGGGAGGCGAACTGCGGCCACACCCGGTCCAGCAGCGGCAGCCGGCCGGCGAGGAGCCGTTCGAGCTCGGTGAGCGTCAGCGCGGCGCCGAGGGTGACGGCGTCGTCGGCCACCCCGAAACCACGCAGTTCCGGCAGCCGCTCCACCGCCACGACGTACGGCGCCCGCCGACCGCGCAGGTTGACCTCGACGCCCCAGTCGGTGCTGCCGGCCACCACGACCGCGTCCGGCCGCTCGGCCAGCAGCGCCAGGGCCTCGGCCAGGTCGGTCGGCCGCGCGAACCCCCCGTCCCCCGCTGCGATCCGCGTCGCGACCACTCCGGGCGCCGGTGCGGCCAAGCGGCTCGCGAGCGCGTCATCGGCGTCCGGGTGCCCGAGCGCCCACGCGGCGTCGCGGATCGGCCGGTAGCCGGTGCAGCGGCACAGGTTGCCGCCGAGCGCGTGGAGGTCGAAGCCGTTGGGCCCGTGCTCGTCGTCGGGCTCACCGGGCGAGCGGTCGGCGCGGTAGAACTCCGCCGCCATCGAGCACACGAAGCCCGGCGTGCAGTAGCCGCACTGCGACCCGCCCCGCTCGGCCATCTCGCGCTGCACCGGGTGCAGGCGGTCGGAGTCGCCGAGCCCCTCGGCCGTCACGACCTCCTGCCCGTCGTACGCCGCGGCGGGGACCAGGCAGGCGTTGAGCGCGGTCCACTGCGTGCCGTCGGGACCGTCCGGCCGGGCCACCATCACCGAGCAGGCGCCGCACTCCCCCTCGGCACACCCCTCCTTGGCCCCGGTCGACCCCGCGTCGCGCAGGAAGTCGAGCAGCGACCCGTGGACCCGCGTCCCCGCCAGCGACCGCGGTTCGCCGTTCACCGTGATCGTGGGCGCCCCGTCCATCCCTCCACTCTAGGCGTGGCGGGTGGACCATCGCGGCTCACGTGGCGTCAGTCCAGGTCGTGATTCCGGCCGAAGCGGCGTACCTCGTGGGGCCAGCCGCAGGCGACCGCGATCTTGCTCGCCCACATCTTCGCCGTGTCGTCGTCGGGCACGTCGACGATGGCGAAGCCGCCCAGCCACTCCTTGGTCTCGGCGTAGGGCCCGTCGGTGACCAGCACCTCCTCGCCGGTGGGGTCGGCGTGGTAGATCCGGCCCTCCTCCTCGAGCCCGCCGGCGAAGAGGTAGACGCCCGCGTCCTTCATCTCCTGGGTCACCGCCTTGGCGCGCGGCCCCTTGTCCTGGAACCACTCCGCCGGGTGGTCACCGACCCACTGCTGGTTGAAGTAGAGGAGGTACTCGGCCATGTCTGCTCCTTGCTCTCGGGCGGCCCTGGCGTCCGCGCTCACCCCTCCCACGAACGCCGGTGCGCGGATACGACAGGTCCTACGGAAATTCTGGTGCCAGCCTCGCGTGGCGGTTGACGTCCTTGTAGAGCAGGTAGCGGAACCGGCCGGGCCCGCCGGCGTAGCAGGCCTGCGGGCAGAAGGCGCGCAGCCACATGAAGTCGCCGGCCTGCACCTCGACCCAGTCGCGGTTGAGCAGGTAGACCCCCTTGCCCTCCAGGACGTAGAGCCCGTGCTCCATCACGTGGGTCTCCGGGAACGGGATCGCACCGCCCGGCTCGAAGGTGACGATGTTGACGTGCATGTCGTGACGGCAGTCGTCGGGGTCGACGAACCGCTGGGTGGCCCAGGCGTCGGTGCCGGGCATCGGCTGCGGGGTCACGTCGTCCTCGTGGGTCACGAACGCCTCCGGTACGTCGATCCCGTCGACGCGCTCGTAGGCCTTGCGGATCCAGTGGAACGTCGCCGTCGTGTCGCCGCGGTTGCGCAGCGACCAGTCGGCGCCCGGCGGCAGGAAGGCGTAGCTGCCCGGCCGCAACGCGTGGTCGGTGCCGGCGAGGGTCAGCGTCGGTGAGCCGTCGACGACGAAGAGCACCGCCTCGGCTCCCGGGTCGTCGTCGGGTCGCTCGCACCCGCCCCCGGGTCCGACCTCGACGACGTACTGGCTGAAGGTCTCGGCGAAGCCCGACAGCGGCCGGGCCAGCACCCAGGCACGGGTGTCCTCCCAGTGGGGCAGTCGGCTCGCGACGATGTCGCGCATCGTCCCGCGCGGCAGCACGGCGTAGGCCTCGGTGAAGACCGCCCGGTCGGTCGTCAGCTCCTCCTGGCCGGGGAGCCCGCCCCGCGGGACGTAGTAGCTCATTTTCGGGGTCCCTGTTCGAAGCGGAACGGAGTGAGCATTCGAATGGGGTGAATCATCGCACTCCTCTGCTCAGCAGCCGACCGGTCGGCGTGCGGCCGTCGACGCGGACGCCGCGCAGCCAGGTCTGGCGCACGGTGCCGGTGAGCGTACGCCCGGCGTACGCCGTCACGGGGTTGCGGTGGTGGAGCCTGGCCGGGTCGACGGTGAACGACTCGTCGGGCGCGAGCACGCACAGGTCGGCGTCGTGGCCGACGGCCAGCCGGCCCTTGTGGCGCAGGCCGACCAGGTCGGCCGGGCGTTCGGCCATCCACCCGACGACGTCGACCAGCGTGTGGCCGCGGCGGCGGGCCTCGGTCCAGACGGCGGGCAGCCCCAGCTGCACGGAGGCGATCCCGCCCCACGCGTCGCCGAAGTCCCCGGTGTCGAACCGCTTGAGCTCGGCGGTGCACGGCGAGTGGTCGGAGACGACGGGACCGAGGGTGCCGTCGGCGAGCGCCGCCCAGAGCCGGTCGCGGTTGTCGGCGTCGCGGATCGGCGGGCAGCACTTGAACTCGGTGTGGCCCTCGGCGACGTCGACGTCGGTGAGGGTGAGGTAGTGGGGGCAGGTCTCGGCGGTGATCCGGACTCCGCGCTCGCGCGCGGCCCGCACGACCGGAAGCGCGTCGGCCGCGGCCAGGTGGACGACGTGGACCCGCGCGCCGGTGTCGGACGCCGCCGCGACCAGCCGCTCGATCGCCACCACCTCGGCGCTCGGTGGGCGGGTGGCGGCGAAGTCGGCGTAGGTCCGGCTGTGGAGACGCTCGGGCGCGACCGATCCCTCGTCCTCGGCGTGGACGACGAGCAGCGCGTCGAGCCGGGCGAGCTCGGCCAGCACCGCGCGCAGGCCGGCGTCGTCGAGGGGCGGGAACTCCTCGACGCCCGACGGCAGCAGGAAGCACTTGAAACCCATCACTCCCGCCTCGTGCAGGCCGGCGAGGTCGGCGAGGTTGTCCGGCACCGCGCCACCCCAGAGGCCCACGTCGACGTGCACCCGGTCGCGGGCGGCGTCCTGCTTGACCCGCAGCCCGGCGAGGGTCGTCGTCGGCGGGATCGAGTTGAGCGGCATGTCGACGATCGTCGTCACGCCGCCGGCCGCCGCCGCCCGGGTGGCGCTGTCGAAGCCCTCCCACTCGGTACGTCCCGGCTCGTTGACGTGGACGTGGGTGTCGACCAGGCCCGGCAGCAGCACCTCGTCGCCGGCCAGCTCGACGTCCGGCGCACCCGCGGCGTCGAGCGCGGCGTCGAGCGTGGCGATCCGCCCGTCGCGGATCCCCAGCGTCACCGGCCGCTCCCCGCCCGCCACCACCGCCCGCGCGGCGCGGACCACGAGGTCGAACCGATCAGGAGCCACGGTAGGTCGAGTAGCCGTAGGGGCTCAGCAGCAGCGGCACGTGGTGGTGCTCACCGGCGGTGACCACGAACGTCACGAGCACCTCGGGGTAGAACGGGCCGTCGACGGCGAAGCGGAGCCGGTAGGTGCCGGCGGCCAGCTCGCCCCCGAGGGCGCCGACCCGGCCGTCGGCGTCGGTCACCGCGTCGGCGAGGGTCGTGCCGTCGTCGTCGAGCAGCGCGACCGGTACGTCGGCGGCGGGCCGCCCGGCGGCGGTGTCGAGGACGTGGGTGCTCAGCGTGGCCATCAGGACACCAGCCCCTCCAGGCGCAGCAACGCGATCTCGCGCAGCTGGGTGACGGTCTCCTCGCGCTCGGTGGCGTCGTCGTTGCCGAGCCGGCGCTCGAGCTCGCCGAGGATCTCCTCGGCATCGCGACCGGCGGCCCGGATCAGGAAGACCCGGTCGAAGCGGGCCTCGTAGTCGCGGTTGCCCTGGGCCAGGCGGGCCGAGACGTCGCGGTCGCCCTGGTCGACGCCTGCCTGCTCCCGGGCCGAGTGGGCGGCGTCGTGACCGGCCCCGGCCCGCTCACCGATCCGGGGGTGCGCGGCGAGGGCCGCGGCCAGCTCGTCGTCGTCGAGGGACGCGGCCGCCGTGCCGGCGACCTGGCGCAGGGCGCCGACGTCGGCGTACGGCCGTCCGACCAGCACGGCGTCCACCCAGCGCTCCACGTCGAGGCAGCGGGCCAGCTCGGCGCGGGCCTGCTCCTCGGGGAGGCCGTTCAGGGCTCTCCAGGCTCATCCGTCGTCCCGCGTGATCGTGGCCTCGATCAGGCCGTAGGGGCGGTCGGCGGCGATGAACACCTCGCCGTCGTTGGCCACCCCGAAGGGCGCGAGGTCGACCAGGTGGTGGTGCTTGTTGGGTGCGGCGAAGGTGATCTCGGCCAGCTCGGGCTGCCGCTCCAGCACCGCACGGCCCATCGCCCAGAGCGTCTCCTGCAGCGCCCGGCTGTAGGTGGTGGCGAAGAGCTCCAGCAGCGTGGCCCGCACCTCGGCGTACGCCGTGTTCCAGTGCTCGGGCGTGCGCCCGAGCTCCGAGGCCCACCGCCAGCCCGCGGTCAGCGAGGTGGCCAGCACCCGGTCGTCGGCCTCCGGCAGCGTCGTGTAGTCGTCCTTGAGGAAGCCGGTGAACTCCGAACCGGTCGACTTCAGCACCACCAGGTCGGTGAGTCCCGAGACCACCTCGGCGCCCTCGCGGGTGACGTCGACCTCGGTGGTCCGGACCTCGCCGCCCCGACGGACGAAAGCGTGGTCGTGGCCCTCCCAGGTGTCACCACCCACGAAGATCCGGTCCCAGGCGTGCTGCTCGACCCGGACCCGGCACCCGGTCGCCGCCGGCGTGGCCTCGAGCAGTCGCCCGCCCAGCGCCAGCGCGTAGTCCTCGATCGCCTCGACGCCGTGCTGCTTGGCGTAGGCGAAGGCGGTGTTCTTCTGGGTGTCGGTCGGCAGCACCGCCGACTGGTCGCCCTCGACGTGGGCCGCCTCGAAGTCGCCGCGCAGCGAGGTCGACACGGTGAGGTCGCGGATCTCGTGGCGCGGGGTGTCGCGCACGATCCGGACGACGCGGCACTCCGCCTTCCCGTAGCGGTTGGCGCCCAGCCGGATGCCCACGCCTCAGGCTCCCTCGGCCCGCCGGCGCGCCATCATGAGCAGCGTCTCGGTCTCGAGCCCGGTGGCGGCCACGACGGCGTCCTGCTCGAGCGCTCCGCAGTCCAGGCCGCGGACCACGAAGTCGGAGAGGGCGCGGGCGGTGGCCGGTTCGTCGAGGATCGAGGAGTCCTCACGGCGCACGTAGGCCCGGAGCCGCTCGGCGGCCGCAGCGAAGCCCTCGCGGAAGAAGCCGTACGTCGCGGCGTACCGCGTCGGGAGCTGCGCGGCGTGGAGGTCCCAACCCTGGTAGAAGCCCCGGTCCAGCGAGCGGCGGACCAGCCGCAGGTGCTCCTTCCAGCCCGGCAGCAGCTGGTCGCCGATCGGGAGCCGGTTGGTGGAGCCGTCGGAGAGCCGGACGCCGGTGCCGGCCGCGGCGACCTGCATCACCGCCTTGGCGTGGTCGGCGGCCGGGTGGTCGAGGGCCTGCTGGCCGGCGGCGATGCCGCAGGCCGCGCTGTAGTCGTAGGTGCCGTAGTGGAAGGCCGTGAGCCGGCCCTGGCCCGCCCGGATCATCCGGGAGAGCAGCACGTGCCCCTTCGGGCCGATCAGCGACTGCGGGGTCTCGACCTGGACCTCGAAGGTGAGCGACCCGCCGACCTCCTTGTCGACGTGCTCGCAGGCCAGCACCATCGCCTCCACCTGCTCGGCGGAGGTCACCTTGGGCAGGGTGACGACGAAGCCTGCGGGGATCCGGCCGAGGCCGTCGACGAAGCGCAGCAGGGTCCGGACGGCGCGGGCGCGGGTGGCCGGCTCGAAGCTGCGGATCCGGATGCCCGTGAAGGGCGGGGCCTCGTCGTCCTCGAGCGCGGCAGCCAGGGCATGGGCCGCGGTGTCGGCGGCCTCGTCCTCCTCGTCGTCGCCCCGCTCGCCGTAGCCGTCCTCGAAGTCGATGCGGAGGTCCTCCACCGGCTCGGTGTCGAGCTTGGTGAGGACCGCCGACATCAGGTCGTCGTCGCCGCCGAGCAGCTCCAGGAACTCCTCGGCGTGCTCGAGCACCACCTGCTCGGCGTCGCGACCGAGGTCGCGGCGGGTCCGCTCGTGGAACCGGTCGGCCGGCACGTACAGGGTGTGGACCGGCTGCCGGCCCACCCGTTCGCCGGGGTAGTGGGAGGCGAGGGCCTCGTCGGCGTCGGCCAGCAGCTGGTCGAGCTCGGCGGTCAGCTCCTCGGGGTCCATGCCCCGGGACTCTAGACCCGGCCCGGGGTCGGCTCTCGATGGACCCGCCTTGGACACGCGCGGCCCGGGAGGGATTGCATGGACGCATGACCACCCGCTACCGCATCGCCCTGATTCCCGGTGACGGCATCGGCACCGAGGTGCTGCCGCCCGCGTGCGCGGTCCTCGACGCCGTGGGTCGCCGGCACGGGATCGAGCTGACCTACGACGAGCTCGACTGGTCCTGCCGGCGCTACCTCGAGGTCGGCGCGATGATGCCCGAGGACGGCGTCGACCGGCTCCGGCAGCACGACGCCGTGCTGCTCGGCGCCGTCGGCTGGCCCGGCGTCCCCGACCACGTGTCGCTGTGGGGCTTGCTGATCCCCATCCGGCGGCAGTTCCGGCAGTACGTCAACCTGCGCCCGATCAGGGTGCTCGACGGCGTACCGAGCCCGTTGGTCAAGGCGACGCCCGACGTCGACTTCGTGGTGGTGCGCGAGAACGTCGAGGGCGAGTACTCCGAGATCGGTGGCCGGCTCAACCGTGGCTTCCCCGAGGAGATGGCCGTGCAGGAGTCGGTCTTCACCCGCGCCGGCTGCGAGCGGATCCTCGACTACGCCTTCGAGACCGCGCGGGGCCGGCAGGGCCGGGTCACCTCGGCCACCAAGTCCAACGGGATCATCCACACGATGCCGTTCTGGGACGAGCTGGTCGCCGAGGCCGGCGAGCGCTTCCCCGACGTCACCTGGGAGCAGGAGCACATCGACGCGCTCGTCGCCAAGGTCGTGCTGGACCCGGGCCGCTTCGACGTGATCGTCGGCTCCAACCTCTTCGGCGACATCCTCAGCGACCTCGCCGGCGCGGTCGCCGGCAGCATCGGGATCGCCCCCGCGGCCAACCTCAACCCCGAGCGCGACTTCCCCTCGATGTTCGAGCCCGTGCACGGCTCGGCACCCGACATCGCGGGGCAGGGCGTCGCGAACCCGCTCGGGGCGATCTGGTCGGCCTCGATGATGCTCGACCACCTCGGGCACCCCGAGGCCGCGGCCGAGGTCTTCGACGCCTTCGCCTCGGTCCTGTCCGCGGACGGGCCGCGGACCCGCGACCTGGGAGGCACGGCGTCCACCGAGGAGTTCACCCGACGGGTGCTCGACGGGATCGGCGCTCGGTGACTCCGGACGCCGGCGGCGGCGTCGCCGTACGCGCGCTCGACGAGGCCGACCTGCCAGCCGTGCTCGCGATCTACGCCGAGGGCCTCGCGACCCGCACGGCGACCTTCGAGACCGAGGTGCCCTCGGCGGAGGGGATGCGAGCGCGGTGGCTGCCGGGGCTGGCCTGGGTCGCGGACGCCGACGGCGAGGTCGTCGGGTGGACCGCGGTCTCGCCGACCTCCGACCGCGCCTGCTACGTCGGCGTGGGCGAGTCGTCGGTCTACGTCGCCGCGGCGGCCCGCGGCCGGGGCGTGGGCCGCACCCTGCTCCGGGCCCAGGTCGAGGGCGCCGACGCGGCGGGGCTCTGGACCCTGCAGACCGCGATCTTCCCGGAGAACGAGGCGAGCATCGCGCTGCACCACGCGGCCGGCTACCGCACGGTCGGGGTCCGCGAGCGGATCGCGCAGCTCGACGGCGTCTGGCACGACACCGTGCTGCTCGAGCGCCGCAGCACGACGGCGGGCGTCCCGTGACCGCACTCCCGCTCTCCGGCGTCACCGTCGTCTCGTGCGAGCAGGCCGTCGCGGCGCCGCTCGCCACCCGCCACCTCGCCGACCTCGGCGCGCGTGTGATCAAGGTCGAGCGACCCGGCACCGGCGACTTCGCTCGTGGCTACGACGAGACGGTGCGTGGCCTGTCGAGCCACTTCGTGTGGCTCAACCGGTCGAAGGAGTCGCTGTCGCTCGACCTCAAGCACCCGGCGGCGCCGGAGCTGGTGCGGCGGCTGCTCGCGCGGGCCGACGTGTTCGTCCAGAACCTCGCACCCTCGGCCGCCGGCCGGCTGGGGCTGGGCGCCGAGGAGCTGCGCGCCCGGGACCCGCGGCTGGTCACGTGCTCGATCACCGGCTACGGGCCGGACGGGCCCTACCGCGACGCCAAGGCCTACGACCTGCTGATCCAGTCGGAGGCCGGGCTGGTCTCGGTCACGGGGACCGAGGACTCCCCCGCCAAGAGCGGCATCCCTGCCGCCGACATCGGCGCCGGGATGTACGCGTTCTCGGGCATCCTGGCCGCGCTCTACGACCGCGAGCGCACCGGCGAGGGCACGGCGCTCGAGGTCAGCCTCTTCGACTCGCTGGTCGAGTGGATGGGCTACCCGCTCTACTACGCCCACTACGGCGGTACCCCGCCGCCGCGCGCCGGCACCAGCCACGCCGCCATCGCGCCGTACGGCACCTACGCGGCGGGCGACGGCGAGGAGCACGTGCTGTCGATCCAGAACGACCGCGAGTGGCAGGCGTTCTGCGCGACCGTGCTCGGCCTGCCCGACCTCGCCGGCGACCCGCGGTTCGACACCGGCAGCGGCCGGGTGGCCCACCGCGACGAGCTCGACGCCGTCATCGCCCAGCGGCTGCGCGACCTCGACGGCCCGACCATCGTCGCCCGCCTCGACGAGGCCAGGATCGCCCACGCGCGGCAGCGCGACCTGCCCGAGGTCGTCGACCATCCCCAGCTCGCCGCGCGCGACCGCTGGCGCAGCGTCGACTCGCCGGTAGGGCCGCTCGACGCGGTGCTGCCGCCGATCGTCATGCCCGGCCGCGAGCCGCGGATGGACCCGGTCCCGGACGTCGGGGAACACACCGACGCGCTGCTGGCCGAGCTGGGCTACGACGAGGCAGAGGTCGCCGAGCTGCGGGCCGACGGGCTGGTCTGAGGGGTCCGGCGCACCCTCACTCCCACTCGATCGTCCCCGGCGGCTTGCTGGTGACGTCGAGGGCGACCCGGTTGACCTCCGGCACCTCGTTGGTGATCCGGGTCGAGATCGTCTCGAGCACGTCGTAGGGCAGCCGGGCCCAGTCGGCGGTCATCGCGTCCTCGGAGGTGACCGGCCGCAGCACGACCGGGTGGCCGTAGGTGCGGCCGTCGCCCTGCACGCCGACCGAGCGGACGTCGGCGAGCAGCACGACCGGGAACTGCCAGATGTCGCGGTCGAGACCGGCGGCGGTGAGCTCCTCGCGGGCGATCGCGTCGGCGCGGCGCAGGATGTCGAGCCGCTCGCGGGTGACCTCGCCGATGATCCGGATGCCGAGGCCGGGGCCGGGGAAGGGATGGCGCCAGACCATGGTCGGCGGCAGGCCGAGCTGCTCGCCGACCGCGCGTACCTCGTCCTTGAACAGCGTGCGCAGCGGCTCGACCAGCTCGAACTGCAGGTCGTCGGGCAGGCCGCCGACGTTGTGGTGGGACTTGATGTTGGAGGTGCCGGCACCGCCCCCGGACTCCACGACGTCGGGGTAGAGCGTGCCCTGGACGAGGTACGCCGTCTCCTGCGCGCCCGACTCCAGGTCGCCGAACACGCGGACCTCGGCCGCCTCGAAGGTGCGGATGAACTCGCGACCGATGATCTTCCGCTTGTCCTCGGGGTCGCTCACCTTCTCGAGCGCGTCGAGGAACTGGTCGGCGGCGTCGACGACGTCGAGGTCGCTGAAGACCGCCTCGAAGTCGCGGCGGACCTGCTCGGTCTCGCCCTGCCGCATCATCCCGTGGTCGACGTAGACACAGGTGAGGCGGTCGCCGATCGCCCGCTGCACGATGGCGGCCGCCACGGCGGAGTCGACCCCGCCGGAGAGCGCGCAGATCGCGCGGCCCTCACCGATCTGCTCGCGGATCCGGTCGACCTGCTCGTCGATGATGTTGAGCATCGTCCAGGTCGGCCGGCAGCCGGCGATCTCGAGCAGGAAGTGCTCGAGCACCTGCTGGCCGTGCTCGGTGTGGAGGACCTCGGGGTGCCACTGGACGCCGGCCATCCGGCGGCCGACGTCCTCGAAGGCGGCGACGGGCGTGACCGTGGTGGCGGCCAGGACGTCGAACCCGCCGGGGGCGCCGGTGACCGAGTCGCCGTGGGACATCCAGACCGTGTGGGCCTCGGGGAGGCCGTCGAGCAACGTGCCCTGGCGGGTCACCGACACCCGGGTGCGGCCGTACTCGCGGGCGCCGGTCGCCGACACCTCGCCGCCCAGCCCGCGGGCCATCAGCTGGAAGCCGTAGCACATGCCGAAGACCGGGACCCCCGCCTCGAAGAGCGCGGTGTCGATGCCGGGTGCGCCGTCGGCGTACACGCTCGAGGGGCCGCCGGAGAGGACGATCGCCGCCGGCTGCCTCGCCAGCATCTCGGCGACCGGCATCGTGTGCGGCACGATCTCGGAGTAGACGGCCGCCTCGCGCACCCGACGCGCGATCAGCTGGGCGTACTGGGCGCCGAAGTCGACCACCAGGACCAGGTCGTGCTCGGGAGCGTCCGACATGCCCGCATGCTATCCGGGGCGGGTGTCGTCGTCGCACCCGACATCTGCGCTGTGGATAGCCGGATTCGGCAGCACAGATGTCGGGTACGACGACGGTCAGCCCGCCCGGTGGCGCAGCCAGGTACGGCGCTGCTCGTCGGTGAGCGCCCGCCGAGCCGCGACCGTCGAGGTGTCGACCCACCACGCCGGCTGGGCGGTCGTCCACGCGCGCGGTCGCTCGCGCCGTTCGGCGGCCCGTCGGTAGGCAGCGCGCAGGCGGGCGACGAAGCTGGCGGCGTCCGGACGGCTGGACGACATCATCGTCACCGGCTCGAGGCCGAGGTCGCGGAAGAGCTCGTCGCGGTCGAGGTCGACCCCGCGCTGGCCGGGCTCGAGGTGGACGGCGCCGTTGTACTCCCCCACGACTCCTGCGGCCTCGTCGATCACGTCGGGTGTGAAGAGATGACGCCCGTCAAGGTCGAAGACCGGTCTGTTGGTGGAGAGGACACAGGGGAAGGCCTCGCGCCACACGATCCGCAGCGGCACCTCCTGGGGCGACCACACGTTCTCGTCCGCCACGGCGACAGCGGCGCGCACCAGCCGCACGCCGGGGCGTCCGACCAGGCGCGCGACGTAGCTCTCCAGGGACGCGAGGTCCACGAGGTCGGCCGCACAGGCGAGGTCGATGGTCCGGACCGCCCCGACCAGGCTGCGCGCACGGCACGCCTCGAAGGTCACCGCCCGCTCGGCGATCGTGACCGGGAGACCGTCGACCACCTCGACGTCGTCGGCGAACAACCAGTCCTCGGTCAGCTCCACCCCGGCTCGGCGCCTGACACCGCGCTCCTCGCCGAGCGCGATCGGGACGTCCACCGGCGTCCGTCCGTCCGCCGCGAGGCCCTGGAACCAGCGGGCCCTTCGCCAGGCCAGCGATGCCCAGCCCGTCACCGCGGCGTCGGACGGCATCCCGGCCGCCGCCTCGACGATGCGCTGGTCGAGAGCGGCGGAGTCGGTGCGGGCGGGGACGTAGAGGCCGGGCGCCACCCGGCGCCAGAAGGGGCCGCGAGCCTGGGAGGGCGTCGGCCCGTCACACCCGCTCGGGTCCGCCCGGACGGGCAGCACCACGCCGGATCGGAGAAGGGGAGGCACGAGCACCGCGCCAGCATCGCGGGGTCACCCTGTGGCCGCATCCGCGTCTCCACAGCCCGCGTCGTACCCGACATCTGGGTCGCGAAAGGCCGCAACCCACAGCACGGATGTCGGGTACGACGAAAGACCCCAGCACCCCAGAAACGGGTCAGGGCCCGGCCGGGGAGGGAGGGTGGCCGGGCCCTGAGCTGTCCACGTGCTGCGAAGCAGCCTGTGGACCCATCTGACCCGGTTCACGGAGGGAGCATGTGTCGACCGGGTCCTGTCCGGAGCAACGACCCCTGAAGACGGGGGTTACGCGCGTTCCGGAAGTATTTTCTGCCGGGTTCAGGAGACCCCGACGATCGGCAGCCGCAGCGCCGCGGGGGCGTGGTCGGGGACGGCCGGCGAGCGGGGTGCGACCGGCTCCAGGCGCTCGTACGCCGACCCGAGCGACGGTCGTGCGTCGGCCTCGCCCCGGTTGGGCCAGAAGGCCATCGCCCGCTCGGCCTGCGCGGTGATCGTCAGCGAGGGGTTGACGCCCAGGTTGGCCGAGATCGCCGACCCGTCGACCACGTGGAGCCCGGGGTGGCCGAAGACCCGCTGCCACGGGTCGACCACCCCCGCCTCGGGCGAGTCGCCGATCGTGCAACCGCCGATGAAGTGGGCGGTGAGCGGGCGGTTGAAGGGCTCGCCGAGCGACCCACCGGCGGTGCCGCCCATGACCCGCGCCATCCGTCGTACGGCGTCGTTGCCGGCGGGGATCCACGTCGGGTTCGGTCGGCCGTGCCCCTGCCGCGAGGTCATCCGCCAGCCGAACGGCGTGCGCGTCGGGTACGTCGTGATCGAGTTGTCGAGCGACTGCATGACCAGCGCGATCACGGTCCGCTCCGACCAGTGGCGGAGGTCGTAGAGCGCCCTGGCGTTCACCCGCTGCGTCCACAGCTCCTTGAGCCAGGTGCGCCAGCGCGGCAGCGGACCGTCGCCATCGGTGAGCACGGTCTGCATCAGCGCCATGAAGTTGGAGCCCCGGCCGTATCGCACCGGTTCGATGTGGGTGTCGTCGTCGGGGTGGAAGGAGGAGGTGATGGCCACGCCGTGGGTGTAGTCGACGGACAGGTCCGGCGCGATCGCCCCGAGGATCGACTCGGAGTTGGTGCGCGTCAGGTGGCCGAGCCGCTCGGAGACGTGGGGCAGGTCCCCCTCCGCCTTGAGCCGGTGGAGCAGCTTCTGGGTGCCGAGCGACGCGGCGGCGAAGACCACCTGGTCGGCGGTGAAGCTCCTCACGGCCGTACGTCGCGACAGCTTGGCCTTGGTCCAGCGCGCGGTGACCTCGTAGCCGCCCGCGGGCCGCGGCCGGACCCGGGTCACGGTCGTCAGCGGGTGGACCACGGCGCCGTGCTGCTCGGCGAGCCACAGGTAGTTCTTGACCAGCGTGTTCTTGGCGTTGTGGCGGCAGCCGGTCATGCACTCGCCACAGTTGCGGCACGGGTTGCGGTCGGGCCCGGCGCCGCCGAAGTAGGGGTCGGCCACCTGCTGGTCCGGGTCGGCGCCCGGCCCGCCGAAGAACACCCCGACCGGCGTCGGGTGGAAGGTCTCGCCGACCCCCATCTCGGTCGCGACCTTCTCCATCACGTCGTCGGACGGCGTCCGCACCGGGTTGTCGACCACGCCGAGCATCCGCTTCGCCTGGTCGTAGTAGGGCGCCAGCTCGGCCTTCCAGTCGGTGATGTGCGCCCAGCACGGGTCGCGGTAGAACGCGTCGAGCGGCTCGTAGAGCGTGTTGGCGTAGACCAGCGACCCGCCACCGACCCCCGCACCGGCGAGGATCGTGCAGTCGCGGACCATGTCGATCCGCTGGATGCCGTACATCCCCAGGGCGGGCGCGAACAGGTAGCTGTTCCTGTCCCACGAGGTCGCCGGGAAGTCGCCGTCCTCGAACCGCGCTCCCGCCTCGAGGACGCCGACCCGGTAGCCCTTCTCCGTCAGCCGCAACGCGGTGACCGAGCCACCGAAGCCGGAGCCGACGACGAGCACGTCGTAATGGGTCACGGGCGCCCCAGCTTCTTCATGACCCGGAGCTGGGCGTTCATCACCCGGGCGTAGGCCCGGTCGGACATCCCCAACATCGGGGCGAACCGCACCAGCCGCTGCGTGGCGACGGCCTGCGACTCGGTGTAGCGGTGGATGCCCTCGCTGCCCTGCCGGCGTCCCATCCCGGAGGTGCGCATGCCCCCCATCGGGGCGTCGATGCTGGCGAAGGTGGCGCCGAAGGCCTCGTTGACGTTGACCGTGCCGCACAGCACGTGGCGGGCGATCGCCCGGGCCCGGTCGCCGTCCTGGCTGTAGATCGAGGCGTTGAGGCCGTACTCCCCCGCGTTGGCGCGCGCGACGGCGTCCGCCTCGTCGTGGAACCGGTAGAGCGCGATGACCGGGCCGAAGGTCTCGTCGCCGAAGCAGGTCATCTGCGGGGTGACGCCCTCGAGGATGGTCGGCTCGTAGAAGTAGGGGCCGAGGTCGGGCCGCGCCCGGCCACCGGTGAGCACCCGCGCCCCCTTGGCCACCGCGTCGTCGACGTGGGCGGTCACGGTGTCGAGCTGCGCCTGCGAGATCAGCGAGCCCATGTCGGTGCCCCAGTCGAGGGTGGCGCCGAGCGTCATCGCCTGCGTGCGCGCCACGAACCGGTCGACGAACCGGTCGTAGACCTGGTCGGCGACGAAGAGCCGCTCCATCGACACGCACAGCTGGCCGGCGTTGGAGAAGCTGGCGCGGACGGCGCCCTCGGCGGCCTTCTCGACGTCGGCGTCGCGCAGCACGAGCATCGGGTTCTTGCCGCCCAGCTCGAGGGAGCACCCGACCAGCCGCTCGGCGCACTGCGTGGCGATCAGCCGGCCGGTCGCGGTCGAACCGGTGAAGCAGACGTAGTCGGCGCGCTGCACGATCGAGGTACCGACCTTCGAGCCCGGGCCGGCGACGACCTGCCAGAGGTCGCGTGGGAAGCCAGCCTCCTCGAGCAGCTCGGCGGCCAGCAGCGCGGTGAGCATGGTCTGCGAGTCGGGCTTGGTGACGACCGCGTTGCCGGCGAGCAGCGCGGGCAGCCCGTCGCACAGCGCCATCGTGAACGGGTAGTTCCACGGCGAGATGATGCCGACGACGCCCTTCGGGACCCGGTTCAGCTCCACGCGGGTCAGCCCGGGCACGACGCCCAGCTTGCGTCGGGTGTCGAGGTGGTCGTGCGCCGTACGGGCGTAGTAGCGGGCGGTGAGCGCGATGTGGAGCGGCTCGTCGAAGGCGTGCTTGCGCGCCTTGCCCGATTCCCAGCAGATCAGGTCGATGATCTCGTCCTGGCGGTCGAGCACGAGGTCGTGGAGCCGCAGCAGGGTCGCGGCCCGCTCGTCGAGGTCGGTGCGCGCCCATTGCTCCTGGGCGCGACGGGCGCGGGCGAAGGCCTCGGCCACGTCGGCGTCCGTCGACTGCGGCACGTGGGCGAGCGGCTGCCCGCTCAGGGGTGAGTACGTCGGCGCCGTCTCGCCGGCGGTGGCCAGGACGCGGCCGGTGAGCCGCTGGACGTAGTCGGGCTCGAGGCCGTAGCTGGCGGCCGGGTCGTGCTCGGGATCGGCGGGCCCATCGAGGAGCGGCCCGCCGCTGGGGTGCTGGGAGCTCATACCGACCGAGAGTATGTGAACCGCGTCTCGCCTGCTATCCCCCGCGGGACCGATGAGACGCTTGACACACTCGCCACCGGTGTCAAGCCAGGGTGCCGAACCGCCAGGCCATGCGGTGCCGGTAGCCCTCACCGGGCCGCAGCAGCGCCGAGGGCCAGTCGGGGTGGTGCGGGGAGTCGGGGAAGAGCTGCGGCTCCAGCGCGACGCCGTCGCCCTGCCGGTGGGCCCGGCCGTCAGGACCGCGCGACGAGCCGTCGAGCAGGTTCCCTGTGTAGACCTGCAGCCCCGGTTGGTCCGACCAGACCTCGAGCCGGGTCGCCGTGCGCGGCGAGTCGAGCCGCGCGAGGCGCCGGAAGCCCGCGCCCGAGACCACGAGGTTGTGGTCGACGCCGCCGGCCGCCACGAGCTGGGGGTGCGGGCCGCGCACCAGGTCGCCGATCCGCCGCGGCCGGCGCAGGTCGAAGGGCGTGCCGTCGACCGGCTGGTGGTCGCCGATGGGGATGCCGGTGTCGTCGAGCGGCGTCCACGCCGCGGCGTCGATCGTGAGCCACTGGTCGTCGATGGTGCCGGCGCCCGCTCCGTCGAGCGCGAAGTAGGTGTGCTGGGTGAGGTTGACCAGCGTCGTGGCGTCGGTCGTCGCCGTCAGCTCGATCTCCACCGCGTCCCGCGTGACGGCGTACGACGCCCTCACGTCGAGCCGGCCGGGGAAGCCCTGGTCACCGTCGGGGCTGGTCAGGCCGAGCAGCGCGCGCTCGTCGGTGGCCTCGAGGATGTGCCAGAGCCGCCGGTCGAAGCCGTCGGGACCGCCGTGGAGGTGGTGGCCGCGGTCGTGGGTGCCGAGCTGGTGGGCGGTGCCGTCGATCTCCAACCGTCCGTGCGCGATCCGGTTGGCGTAGCGGCCGATGGTGGCCCCGAGGTAGTCCGACCCCGCCAGCATCTCGGCCGGGCCCGCGAGACCGAGCACCACGTCGCGGCGTACGCCGTCGCCGCCGGTGACCTGCAGCCGGTGGACGGTCGCGCCGAGGGTGAGCAGGTGCAGCAC
This sequence comes from uncultured Actinomycetota bacterium, assembly GCA_963740885.1. Taxonomy (GTDB): domain Bacteria; phylum Actinomycetota; class Actinomycetes; order Propionibacteriales; family Nocardioidaceae; genus Nocardioides. Next base: position 2,180,861 of record CAVUFP010000002.1, on the reverse strand, counting down.
CGGGCCGGGTTCGGCGCCGAGGACCAGCCGGTCGACCGGCGTGCCGTCCGGCAGCCCGCCGAAACCCGACCGGGTCATCCCCGACGCCGTGCCGCCCGGTCGGCCACCTCACGCAGCCGGCGTACGGCGAGCAGGCCGGCCGCCCGCACGGTGGCGGGCGAGGGCACCGACTCGACGAGCGGCACGCGGCGGGTCCAGTCGGCGTCGCCACGCCGGGACGACTCCGGGTGGGCCGGGTCGTCGGCCAGCGCCCGCCGGACCGCCGTCTCGGCGTCGAGCAGCGGTGGCCCCTCGGCCGGGACCCAGGTCCGGCCCTCCCGGCACACCATGTCGTCGCGCAGGCTGTGGGCGAGCGCCAGGGCGGTGCGCGGCGGGGCCGCGGAGAGCGCGGCCATGCCGAGCCCGACGGCCGTGCTCGGCGCGGCGACGACCGGCACCCGCAACCGCACCAGGCCGGCGCACCGGCTGACCGTCGACATCAGCGCGGGATAGCTCAGGACGTCGGGGCCGCCGACATCGAGGTTGCCGGTCGGCGCGTCGTCGTCGATGCCCTCGACCAGGGCCCGGACCACGTCGGTCACGGAGACCGGCTGCACCCGCCGGCGCATCCACCGCGGGACCGGCTGCACCACGAGCAGGGTCGCCAGCTGCCGCAGGATCTCGAAGGAGGTCGACCCCGCGCCGATCACCACGCCGGCCCGCAGCGTGAGGGTCGGGCGCCTGGACGTCGCCAGCAGGCCCTCGACCTCCAGCCGCGAGGCGAGGTGGTCGGAGAGCGGGCGGCCCGCGGCCTCCGGCACCAGCCCGGACAGGTAGACGACGCGACGTACGCCGGAGGAGGCGACCGCCTCGGCGGTGGTGCGCGCGGCCAGCCGGTCGCGGTCGGCGAACTTCGGCTCGTCCAGCGAGTGCACCAGGTAGCACAGCGCGTCGATGCCCTCGAGCGCCCGCGCCACCTGGGCCGGGTCGGTCGCGTCGCAGCGCCGCCACTCGACCTCGCGGCCCCAGTCGTAGGCCGACGGGTCGGGCGGCCGCGAGGAGGAGGCGACCACGTCGTGGCCGGCGGCGAGCAGCGCGGGGACCAGTCGCGACCCGACGTACCCGGTCGCGCCGAGCACGAGCACGCGCCGGGCGGCCGCGGTCACCGGCGGCCCCCGAGCTCGTCCTCCATGTGGTGGGCGAAGCGGATGCCCATCTGGTTGAGGACCTGCTGCATGGCCGGCTCGACCGCCCGTCGGGCCGCGCGCGGCACGGGCAGCTGGGCGGTGATCGTCAGCTCGATGGAGAGCCGGGTCGCGTCGTCGCCGGCCGGCTCCAGGGCGTAGTGGCCGGTGGCGCCGGCCTGCAGGCCCTGCCGCAGCGGCGGGTGCGTGAACTCGATGCGGCTGGTGGGCGTGAAGGTCATCTCCTCGGTCATCACGAGGTCGAGCCGGCGCCCCGGCAGCGGCACGCGCTGCAGGCACCACACCCACCGGCCCTCGTCGTCGACGTCGATGGAGGCGACCAGCGGCGTCATCCGGGCGACGGCGGCGGGATCGACGAGGAGGTCCCACACGGCCTTCACGGGGTGCTGGACCACGGCGGTGTCGCGGCGGGTCCGGGAGAAGGTCGCCATCAGCGGACGACGACCTCGACGCGCTGGAACTCCTTGAGCTCGGTGTAGCCCGTCGTGGCCAGCGAGCGGCGCAGGGCACCGATCAGGTTCATGGTGCCGTCGGCGACGCGCGAGGGACCGAAGAGGATCTCCTGCAGCGAGCCGACGGAGCCGAACTCCACCCGCTCGCCCCGGGGCAGGGCGGGGTGGTGGGCCTCACCGCCCCAGTGGAAGCCGCGCCCGGGCGCGTCAGTCGCCCGCGCGAACGGCGAGCCGACCATCACGGCGTCGGCGCCGCAGGCGACCGCCTTGGCGATGTCGCCGGACTTGCCGATCGAGCCGTCCGCGATGACGTGGACGTAGCGGCCTCCGGACTCGTCGAGGTAGTCGCGGCGGGCGGCCGCCACGTCGGCGACCGCGCTGGCCATCGGCACCTCGATCCCGAGGACGGTGCGGGTGGTGTGGGCCGCTCCCCCGCCGAAGCCGACGAGGACGCCGGCCGCGCCGGTGCGCATCAGGTGGAGCGCGGCCTGGTAGGTCGCGCAGCCCCCGACCACGACCGGGACGTCGAGCTCGTAGATGAACTCCTTGAGGTTGAGCGGCTCGGCCTGGCTCGAGACGTGCTCGGCGCTCACCGTGGTCCCGCGGATCACGAACATGTCGACCCCCGCGTCGACCACCGTCTTGGCGTGCTCCTTGGTCCGCTGCGGCGAGAGCGACGCCGCGACGGTCACGCCGGACTCGCGGATCTGGTGCAGCCGCTCGGTGATCAGGGCCGGCTTGATCGACTCGGCGTAGATCTCCTGCATCCGGCGGGTGGCGTCGGCCCCCTGCAGCTGGGAGACCTCCTCGAGCAGGTCGGTCGGGTCCTCGTAGCGGGTCCAGAGCCCCTCGAGGTTGAGCACGCCGAGCCCGCCCATCTCGCCGAGCGCGATGGCGGTGGCCGGCGACATCACCGAGTCCATCGGCGCCGCCAGCACCGGCAGCTCGAACCGGTAGGCGTCGATCTGCCAGGCGACGCTGACCTCCTCGGGATCGCGCGTACGCCGCGACGGCACGATCGCGATGTCGTCGAAGGAGTAGGCGCGCCGACCCCGCTTGGCCCGGCCGATCTCGATCTCCGTCACCGGGTCAGGCTATCGAGCCGGTTGACGCGGGCTGCGGGGCGGGCGAGGTTGGGAGCCATGGCGGGCATCAGGGGCACCACCGGCTGGGTCGGCGTCGTCCTCGGGACGCCGGACCCGAGAGGGCTCGGGTGGTTCTGGGCCGGGGTCATCGGCGGCAACCTCGACGAGGAGGACGAGACCTTCGTGACGCTCCACACCCCCGGCACGACCTTCAACCTCGCCTTCCAGCTCGAGCCCGACCACCGCCCGCCGGACTGGCCCGGCACCGACGGCCAGCAGATGCAGCTGCACCTCGACATCGGTGTCGTCTCGGTGCCCGACGCGGTCGGCGAGGCCGAGGCGCTGGGGGCGCGACAGGCGGACGTCCAGCCCCAGGACGACGTGCGCGTGATGCTGGACCCGGCGGGGCACCCGTTCTGCCTCTACACCGACACCGACGACTGAGGCGGGAACGGCTCCTGAAGGGCACCACAGTGGCGCCGACCTCCCCCGTCGGCCGGCGCCACCACCCCCCGGACCCCACGTCCGCAGCCGAGACGGCTTTGGTTGCCACCGCACTGTAGTCAAAGATCGCCCGGATGGGGCGGGAATGCCACCAGCGGTTCAGCTGAGCTCGGGCCGCTCGAGGGCCTCGACCAGCACCCGCCGCAGCCAGGCCCGGTAGCGCTCGGGGGTCCAGCCGCGGTGCTGCACCAGGGCGAGGTAGACCTCCGCGCGGGTCAGGGCGTAGACCGAGTCGGCGGCGTCCTCGGGCACCGGGTCGCCTCCGAGCACCCGCAGCGCGGCCCGCGCGGTCTCCGCGTGCCGGAGCTCCGCGGCCGCCCCCATCGCCCGCAGCTCGGCGTCCTGGTCGGCCCCGAGAGCGAGCACCGACAGGAGCGGGGCCATTCGCTCGCAGGTGTCGCAGACGAACTCCACGAAGCGGTCGAGGCGGCGGCCGGGGTCCGGCTCCCGCTCGAGGTGGAGCATCGCGAAGGCCTGCGGCAGGGTGCCACCGTGGCCCAGGGCGATGTGGCGGAACGCCGCCATCAGCAGGCCCGGCTTGCCGCCGAAGGCCGTCGAGACCAGCTCGGGCGAGACCCCCGCCTGGGTGGCCACCCCGGAGATCGTGGTCGCCGCCCAACCCTGGCGCGCGAACATCTCGGCGGCGACGGCGGCCACATGGGCGCGCCGTTCCTCAGCTGCTGCCCGGCGCCGGCTCGCGTCGTAGGGCCGCTTGGTCACAGTCGAAGGATAGGACCGCTCGGGCGGCGGTGCGAGAGGGGTCAGCGACCGGTGTAGTTGGGCGCCTCGGCGGTCATCTGGACCCCGTGCGGGTGGCTCTCCTGGAGCGACGCCGAGGTGATCCGGACGAACTTCCCCTTCTCCTGGAGCTCGGGGACGGTGCGCGCGCCGACGTAGAACATCGACTGGGTGAGCCCCCCGACGAGCTGGTGCGCCACGGCCGACAGCGGCCCGCGGTAGGCGACCTGCGCCTCGATCCCCTCGGGCACGATCTGGTCGTCGCTGGTGACCTCGGCCTGGAAGTAGCGGTCCTTGGAGTAGGACTTCTTGCCGCGGCTGCTCATCGCGCCGAGCGAGCCCATCCCGCGGAAGGACTTGTACTGCTTGCCGTTGACGAAGACCAGGTCGCCGGGCGCCTCCTCGCAGCCGGCGAGCAGCGCGCCCACCATCACCGAGTCGGCCCCGGCCACGAGCGCCTTGGCGATCTCGCCGGAGTGCTTGATCCCGCCGTCGGCGATCACGGGGACGCCGGCCGGGCGGCAGGCCAGGGAGGCCTCGTAGACGGCACTGACCTGGGGTACGCCGACGCCGGTCACGACCCGCGTGGTGCAGATCGCGCCCGGGCCCACGCCCACCTTGACCGCGTCGGCCCCGGCGTCGACGAAGGCCTGCGCCCCGTCGCGGGTCGCGACGTTGCCGCCGATGACCTGGACGTGGCGCGTGGCCGGATCGCTCTTGAGCCGCTGCACCATGTCGAGCAGCATCCGCACGTGGCCGTGGGCCGTGTCGGCGACCAGGACGTCGACGCCCGCGTCGACCAGGCGCGTGGCGCGCTCCCAGGCGTCGCCGAAGTAGCCGATCGCGGCGCCGACCAGCAGCCGACCGTGGGAGTCCTTGGAGGCGTGGGGGAACTGCTCGGACTTCACGAAGTCCTTGACGGTGATCAGGCCGCGCAGCCGGCCCTGGTCGTCGACCAGCGGGAGCCGCTCGCGCTTGTGCTTGCGCAGCAGCGCGGTCGCCTCCTCGCGGGCGATGCCCTCGGGGCCGGTGACCAGTGGCATCCGGGTCATCACCTCGTCGACCTTGGTGGTCGCCCACTCCGCGACGGGCGTGAACCGCAGGTCGCGGTTGGTGCAGATGCCCAGCAGCTGGTCGTCGACGCCGACGACCGGGAGACCGGACACGCGGTACTCGCCGCAGATCCGGTCGAGCTCCTCCAGCGTCGCGTCGGGGCCGATCGTGACCGGGTTGGAGATGATCCCGGTCTGGGTCCGCTTGACCAGGTCGACCTGGTAGGCCTGGTCGTCCAGCGAGAGGTTGCGGTGGAGCACGCCGAGCCCGCCCTGCCGGGCCATCGCGATCGCCATCCGCGACTCGGTCACGGTGTCCATCGCCGCGCTCACCAGCGGCACCCGCAGCGAGATCTCGCGGGTCAGCCGCGAGGTGGTGTCGATGTCGCTGGGCGCCAGGTCGGAGTGACCGGGCAGCAGCAGCACGTCGTCGTAGGTGAGACCGAGGGCGGCGAACTTCTCAGGTACTTCCTCCACGCCGCCAGTCTAGGGCCCGACCCGGCTACCCCTGCTCGGTGGGCGCGGCCGGTTCGGGCGCACCCACCACGTCGGGCGCGCCGGCCAGGGTCCGGAGGTGCCACAGCCAGAGCAGCAGGCCGGCGGCCACCATCACCGAGGACGCGGCGGCGACGGTCCCGAGCGACCCGGTCACGTGGGGGGCCACGGCGCTGGCCACCAGGCCGTTGAGCAGCAGGGTGAAGAAGGTGAACATCGAGACCGCCGAGCCACGGCCGCCGGGGAACATGTCGAGCAGGATCAGCTGCATGGTCGGGTACGCCGCGACCGTGCCGAGGGCGAGCAGGGCCGGGGTCAGCACCACCCACGGCAGCTGCGGCCCGAGCGCGGTCGCCGTGACGAGGTTGACGACGGCCGCGGCGCCCGCGAACAGCAGCGAGCCGGTGACCAGCTGGTTGCCCGAGATCCGGCCGGCTGCCGAGCTGCTGATCTGCGACCCGAGCAGCACCGCGCCGACCAGCGGCGCGAAGAGCTTCCAGAAGTCCAGCTCGCCCAGGCCGAGCAGGTCGACGACGATGATCGAGGCCGCGCTCACGTAGATGAACTGGCCGCCGAAGGTCAGCGCCGCCGACCACGCGACGCGGTGGAAGCGGCCGCTGCGCGACACCGCCGCCAGGCTGCGCACCAACGCTCCGACCCGCAGCGGGATCCGGCGCTGCGGCGGATGGGTCTCCGGGAGCCACACCAGCACCACCGCGACCAGCAGCAGCGCGACCCCGGCCATGAACCAGAAGGTGATCGGCCACGGCCCGAGCTGGAGCAGCACCCCACCGATCACCGGGGCGATCGCCGGCGCGACGGAGAAGATCATCATCACGCGGCTCATCAGGCGTTGCGCGTCCGGCCCCTCGAAGACGTCGCGGATCACGGTCCGGCTGACGATGACCCCGCCGCCCGCGCTGAGGCCCTGGAGCACCCGGAACACCAGCAGCGTCCCGAGGTCGGGCGAGAGGGCGCACCCGATCGACGCGGCGACGTAGACCGCGACACCTCCGACGATGACCGGCTTGCGGCCGAGCGCGTCGGAGAGCGGACCGTGGAACGGGCTCATCAGGCCGAAGGAGATCAGGTAGGCCGAGACGACCAGCTGCATCTCGTCGCTGGTCACCCCGAAGTCGGAGCCGATCTGGCGGAACGCCGGGAACGGCGTGTCGATGCTGAACGGCCCGAGCATCGAGAGCCCGGCCAGGATGAGCGGCACCAGCCACAGCAGGCGACGGTCGGGCGGGCTGGTCATCGTGGCGCCAGCCTCGCACACGGCCGGGGACCTGCGACGAGGCCCGCCCCGGCAGTGCCGGGACGGGCCTCGGTGTCGATCGGGGAGGGACGGCTCAGTGGCCGTGACCGTGCCCGTGGCCGGCGGCCGCGGGCTCCTCCTCCTCCGGCTTCTCGACGACCAGGGTCTCGGTCGTCAGCAGCATGCCGGCGATCGAGGTGGCGTTGACCAGGGCCGACCGGGTCACCTTGACCGGGTCGAGGACCCCCTGGGCGACCAGGTCGCCGTACTCGCCGGTGGCGGCGTTGAAGCCCTCGCCCACCTTGCCCTCGCGGACCTTCGCGACCACGACGTAGCCGTTGTCACCGCCGTTCTCGGCGATCCAGCGCAGCGGCTCGTCGGCGGCCTTGCGCACGATCCGGACGCCGGCCGCCTCGTCACCCGAGAGGCCGAGGTCGCCGTCGAGGACGGACACGGCGTGCACCAGCGAGGAGCCACCGCCGGCGACGATGCCCTCCTCGATGGCCGCGCGGGTCGCCGAGACGGCGTCCTCGATGCGGTGCTTCTTCTCCTTCAGCTCCACCTCGGTGGCGGCGCCGACCTTGATCACGCACACGCCACCGGCCAGCTTGGCGAGCCGCTCCTGGAGCTTCTCGCGGTCCCAGTCGGAGTCGGTGTTCTCGATCTCGGCCTTGATCTGGTTGACGCGCCCCGCGACCTCGCCTGCGTCACCGGCGCCGTCGACGATGGTCGTGTTGTCCTTGGTGACGACCACGCGGCGGGCGCTGCCGAGCACCTCGAGACCGACCTGGTCGAGCTTGAGGCCGACCTCGGGGGCCACGACCTGGCCACCGGTCAGGGTCGCGATGTCCTGCATCATCGCCTTGCGGCGGTCGCCGAAGGCCGGGCTCTTCACCGCGACGGCGTTGAAGGTGCCGCGGATCTTGTTGACGACCAGGGTCGAGAGCGCCTCGCCGTCGACGTCCTCGGCGAGGACGAAGAGCGGCTTGCCGGACTGCATGACCTTCTCGAGCAGCGGGAGCAGGTCCTGGACCGAGGAGATCTTCCCCTGGTGGAGCAGGATGTAGGGGTCGTCGAGGACGGCCTCCATCCGCTCCGGGTCGCTCACGAAGTAGGCCGAGATGTAGCCCTTGTCGAACTGCATGCCCTCGGTGAACTCGAGCTCGGTGCCCATGGTGTTGGACTCCTCGACGGTGATCACGCCGTCCTTGCCGACCTTGTCGAAGGACTGGGCGAGCAGGTCGCCGATGAGGGCGTCGCGCGAGCTGATGGTCGCGACGGAGGCCATGTCCTCCTTGGTCTCGACCTCGCGGGCCGCCTCCTTGAGGGCGTCGCCGACGGCCTCCGCGGCGGCGTCCATGCCGCGCTTGAGACCCATCGGGTTGATGCCCGCGGCGACCGCGCGCAGCCCCTCGTGGACCATCGCCTGGGCGAGCACGGTCGCGGTCGTCGTCCCGTCTCCGGCGACGTCGTTGGTCTTGGTCGCGACCTCCTTCGTGAGCTGGGCACCGAGGTTCTCGAAGGGGTCGTCGAGCTCGATCTCACGGGCGACGGTGACCCCGTCGTTGGTGATGGTCGGCGCGCCCCACTTCTTGTCGAGCACGACGTAGCGGCCCTTGGGGCCGAGGGTGACCTTGACGGTGTTGGCGAGGGCGTCGACGCCCCGCTCCAGCGACCGCCGGGCGGAGTCGTCGAACTCCAGGATCTTGGGCATGTCTCTCCTTGGAAATCGGTAGTCCCCGGACCTTCGGTCGTCCGGGCGGGCCGGTAGCGACCCGAGGTCCGGGGACTAGCGAAGGGGTGGGTGGGTCAGGCGACCACGGCGAGGACGTCGCGGGCCGAGAGGATCAGGTAGTCCTCGCCGGCGTACTTGACCTCGGTTCCGCCGTACTTGCTGTAGATGACCTTGTCGCCCACGGCGACGTCGACGGGGACACGGTTGCCGTTGTCGTCGACGCGACCCGGACCGACCGCCAGGACCTCGCCCTCCTGGGGCTTCTCCTTGGCGGTGTCGGGGATGACCAGCCCGGAGGCGGTGGTCTGCTCGGCGTCGAGCGGCTTCACGACGATCCGGTCCTCGAGAGGCTTGATGTTGACCGACACTTCAGATCAACCTCCACTTTCTGTTCAACCAGTGGTGGAGCCAGCGGCTCCGGGACGAGGGTCGCCTGCGGGTCTCGCACGCCGTCGCGGGGGTCGCACGTCGCTCGCAAGCGCTGGCACCCTCAGGGCGAGAGTGCCAACACCGACGCTAGCACTCACCCTGTGGGAGTGCCAGCGCGGGGTGCGGCCCGATCGCTCTGACAGGATCGCCGCGTGGACCTCGACGCCTTCCGCTGGCTGCTGACCGACGACGGGCGGGCCCTGGTCGAGGCCGCGTCGGAGGTGGCCGCCACGCCCGGCGACGAGCTCGCCGCCCAGCGAGAGCTGCGCAAGCGGGCCACCGCCGAGCAGGTGGCGGCGGCCCTGACCCAGGTCGGGCTGCGGCGCCGCGGGGTGGCGAAGTTCGGGGACCTGGCCGCACGGATGTGGTTCACCCCCGAGGGCCTCGAGCAGGCGACCCGGCTGAGCGTGGCCCGGCACCGGGCCGGGCGGCTGCAGGCCGCGTCCACCGCCACGCTGGTCGACCTCGGCTGCGGCATCGGCGGCGACCTGCTCGCGGCCGCCTCGGCTGGCATCACCGCCGCCGGCGTCGACCTCGACCCGCTGCGGGTGGCCGTGGCCGAGGCCAACCTGGCCGCGCTCGGCCTGCCCGGCGCGGTGACGGTGGCCGACGCGACGGCGATCGACACCACGCCCTTCGAGGTCGCCTTCGCCGACCCGGCCCGGCGCTCCGCGCGCGGGCGCACCTGGTCGGTCGACGACTGGCAACCGTCGTGGTCGTTCGTCGAGCGCCTGCTCGGTCGTGACGCCTGCGTCAAGGTGGCTCCGGGCATCCCCCACGACCTGGTGCCGGCCGGTGTCGAGGCCGAGTGGGTCAGCGACCGCGGCGAGGTCAAGGAGGCGGCGCTGTGGTCGGGCCGGCTCGCGACCGCCAGCCGCCGGGCGACCGTGATCGGCGAGGGCGGGCTGGCGACGCTCACCGACGAGGACGACCCCGGCGCGGGGGTCCGCAAGGTCGGCCCCTTCCTCTACGAGCCCGACGGCGCCGTGGTCCGCGCCGGCCTGGTGACCGCGGTCGCCGCCGGGATCGACGGCGGGCTCGTCGACGAGCACATCGCCTACGTCACCGGCGACACGGCGTTCCGGACGCCCTTCGCGCGCGGCTACCGCGTGCTCGAGCGACTCCCCTACCGCGAGAAGCAGCTGCGCGCGGCCCTGCGCGAGCGCGGCGTCGGCACGTTGACCATCAAGAAGCGCGGCGTCTCGGTCACCCCCGAGGAGCTTCGCGCCCGCCTGGGGCTGCGCGGGCCGCGCTCGGCGACCCTGGTGCTCACCCGCGTCGCCGGCCAGGGCACCGCGCTCCTGGTCGAGCCGTTCTAGGGGCAGCCGCGACGGTCGACGCCCGCCACCCGGACCGGCAGGGTGCCGGTGGCCTCGGCCTTGCCGGTCAGCACGTCGACCAGGGCGGCCATCGCGGCCGGGGTCGCGCCGTAGGTCGCGACCTTGACCGGCGCGTCGGAGCCGGCGAGGACGTACGGCGTGTCCGTGGCCACCGCGACCTCCCCCGACACGGGTCCGTCGCCGTACCCCGCCAGCGCCACGCTGGTGGCGCCCGAGAGCCGCTCGTCCTCGGCCGCCTGCCAGTCGGCGAGGGCCGAGCGGCGGCGCTGCTCGGCGGAACGCCAGCGGGCCAGCCGCGATTGGTAGTCGGCGGCCTTCTCGCGCGCGCCGCGCGACGGGCGGCCGCGACCGTCGGCGAGCCGCGACGGCGGTGCCTGCGGCACGAGCACCTCGAGGCCGGCCGCCCGGGCCGCCCCGTCGAACGCGGAGACCGCCCCCGGGTCGCCGGTCGCGGTGACGGACCCGTCGACCAGCCGGCCGCTGCACGAGCCCGACACCAGCGTGACGGCCGCGGCGGAGAGCGTCCGCGAGGCGCCCCGGGCGGAGCCGACGGGCGCGCCCTTCCCGGCCCGCAGGTGGCGGAGCAGGGCGACCTGCCGCGCGGCGGCCTGGAGCAGGCGCTTACGGTCGAGCCCGCCGGAGCGGACGGCCTGGACGATCGCCGCGCGTGCGCGGGCCGGGTCGGTCGGCATCAGCAGCACGTCGTTGCCGGCGCGCAGCGCCTTCACCGCCACCTCGCCCGGGCTGCGGCCGGCGGTCACGCCGGCCATCTGGAGCGAGTCGGTCGCGACCAGCCCCTCGAAGCCGAGGTCGCGCCGCAGCAGGCCGGTGACCACCGCGCGGGACAGGCTGGCCGGCGTCCGCGGGTCGACCGCGCGGATGTCGAGGTGGCCGGTCATCACGGCCGGTACGCCGTCGTCGACCGCGTGGGCGAAGGGCGCCAGGTCGATCTTCCGCAGGGTGCGCAGCGAGCGGGTCTGCACGGGCAGCGACTCGTGGCTGTCGGCCGGGACCGAGCCGTGGCCGGGGAAGTGCTTGAGCACCGGCACCACACCGCCGTCGGTCAGGCCCTCGGCCGCGGCCACCGCCTGCCGGCCGACCAGGCCCGGTTCCGAGCCGGCCGACCGGGAGCCGATGGTCGGGTCCTCCGGGCCGCTGGTGACGTCGGCGTCGGGCGCGAAGTCGACGGTGAAGCCGAGGCCGGCGAGCTCGGCGGCGTACTTCTCGTAGACGCGGGTGGTGAGCGCGGCGTCGTCGGCCGCGCCGGCGCTCATGAAGGCGGGGAACGAGGTCGTCCCCGCGCGCTCGACGATGCCGCCCTCCTGGTCGACCGAGAGGAACAGCGGCCAGGGGCGGTCGACCCGGCGTCGCAGCGACGTGAGCACCTGGCGGGTCTGGGCGGGCGACGTGAGGTTCTCGTCGAAGGCGATCACGCCGCCGAGGTGGAGGTCGCGCACCATCCGGACCGGCGCGGCGGTGCCCGACCACGACGCGACGATGACCTGGCCCGCGAGCGCGGGCAGGGGCAGTCGCTCCACCCGGCGTACGGCGTCGTCGAGCTCGCGCTCGCTCGGGCCCCAGCCGGTGCGGAGGCCCAGCGTGTCGGCCGGGCCCGGCGGGTCGGGAGCCGGCTGCGAGGTCGGCGAGCCGGCGTCCGGTCCGTCGGCCGAGGACGCCCCGGGCTCGTCGGCGCTGCCCTGGCACCCGGAGGCGGCCAGGACCAGCGCGGCGAGCACCCCGAGCAGCCGGGTGCGGGCACGGATCGACATCCCCTCCATCGTGCCCGCGGGGTGTCGAGGCGCCCAATCGGGAGGCGGTGCGGGGTTGGTGTACCTCCGATTCACCACGTTCACGTGGTGAATCGCCACTCCACACGGTGAGCTGACCGTGAGAAGTCCCGGCTCGCCCACTTCACGTGATGAATCGGAGGTCAGCGGCCCGAGAGCCAGGCCGCCTGTGGTTGGCTCGGGCCATGGGCGAGGGGCGCCGGCGCTGGCCGGGCTGGGTCTACGCAGGAGGCGAGGAGCCGGACTACCGGTTCAGCCTCGCCAACGAGCGCACCCTGCTGGCGTGGCTGCGCACGGCGCTGGCCCTGCTGGCCGCCGGTGTCGCCCTCGACCAGATCGACCTCGACATGGCCGACGGCGTCCAGGTCGGCCTGGCCGCCGGGCTGGTGCTGCTCGGTGTCGTGTGCGCGGTCGCCGCGTGGTGGCGGTGGGCCGGCGCCGAGCGGGCCATCCGGCACCAGGAGCCGCTCCCGCCACCCTGGCTCGGGCTGGTGCTGGCCGGCGGGACGGTGGTCATCGGCGTGGTGGTGCTGGTGGCCCTATGAGTGGCCCAATGAGCGGCCCTGTGAGCGGACCTGTGAGCGGACCCGAGCCGGTCCGCGGCATGCAGGCCGAGCGCACCGCGCTGGCCTGGCAGCGCACCGGGATGTCGATCGCGGTCGCCGCGGCGATCCTGGCCCGGCTGACCTACGGCGACCTCGGCGCGTGGGCCGTGCTCGCGCTGCTGGCCTGCCTCGGCCTGTGCGGGTCGGTGATGCTCGAGAGCCGCCGCCGCTACCGCGGGCGGGTGGGCCTGCGACACCAGCGACCACCCGTCGGTCGCTGGGCAGCCGCTGTCAGCGGCAGCGTCGTGGTCATGGGCGTCACCGAGCTGGCGGTGCTGCTCCGCGCCTGAGGCGCGACGCGCGCCCTCAGCCCAGCGCCTCGCGCTCCGCGCCGATCGTGGTGTCGTCGCCGTGACCGGTGTGGACGACGGTCTCGTCGGGCAGGTCGAACAGCGTCCGCCGGATCGAGGCCTTGATCGTGTCTTCGTCGCTGTAGGAGCGGCCGGTGGCGCCGGGGCCTCCCTGGAACAGGGTGTCGCCCGTGAACACGCACCCCAGGTCGTGGACGTAGACGCACACGGCACCCGGTGCGTGGCCCGGCGTGTGGAGCACCTTGAGCGCGGCGCCGGCGACCTTGACCGACTGCCCGTCCTGGAGGTCGGCGTCCCACAGCTGGTCGGTGTGGGTGAGCTCCCACAGCGGTCGGTCGTCGGGGTGGAGCAGGATCGGCGCGCCCACGCGCTCCCGCAGCTCCGGCGCCACGCGCACGTGGTCGTCGTGGGCGTGCGTGCACAGGATCGCCTTCACCGTCCGGCCTCCGACGACCTCCAGGATCGCGTCGACGTCGTGGGGGGCGTCGATCACCACGCACTCGTCGTCGTCACCGACCACCCACACGTTGTTGTCGACCTCGTGGGTCTCGCCGTCGAGGGTGAAGGTGCCGCTGACCACCGCGTGGTCGATCCGCACCGCCATCAGAAGATCACCACCGAGCGCAGCACGCCGCCCTCGTGCATCTTGTCGAACGCCGCCTCCACGTCGTCGAGGCCGATCTCCTCGCTCACGAACGCGTCGAGGTCGAGCCGCCCCTGGCGGTAGAGGTCGACCAGCATCGGGAAGTCGCGGCTGGGCAGGCAGTCGCCGTACCAGCTCGACTTCAGCGCGCCGCCGCGGCCGAAGACGTCGATCAGCGGCAGGTCGGGCAGCTTCATGTCGGGGGTCGGTACGCCGACGAGCACGACCGTGCCGGCGAGGTCGCGGGCGTAGAACGCCTGCTTCCAGGTCTCGGGGCGGCCGACGGCGTCGATCACGACGTCCGCGCCGTCACTGCCGTCGGCGCCGCAGATCTGCTTGATCGCCTCGACGACGTCCTGCTCGCCGCCGTTGACCGTGTGGGTGGCGCCGAGCCTGCGGGCGCCCTCGAGCTTCCGGTCGTCGAGGTCGACGGCGATGATCGTGCTGGCCCCGGCCAGCGCCGACCCGGCGATGGCGGCGGCGCCGACGCCACCGCAGCCGATCACGGCGACGCTCGAGCCGCGCCCGACGTTGCCGGTGTTGATCGCCGCACCGAGCCCGGCCATCACGCCGCAGCCGAGGAGGCCCACGGCCGCCGCCCGGGCGTCCGGGTCGACCTTGGTGCACTGCCCGGAGGCGACCAGCGTCTTCTCGGCGAACGCGCCGATGCCGAGCGCGGGGCTCAGCTCGGTGCCGTCGGCCAGGGTCATCTTCTGGGTGGCGTTGTGGGTGGCGAAGCAGTACCACGGCTCGCCGCGGTTGCAGGCCCGGCAGCTGCCGCAGACGGCCCGCCAGTTCAGCACCACGAAGTCGCCCGGCGCCACGTCGGTCACCCGGTCGCCCACCGCCTCGACGACGCCCGCGGCCTCGTGGCCGAGCAGGAACGGGAAGTCGTCGTTGATCCCGCCCTCGCGGTAGTGGAGGTCGGTGTGGCACACCCCGCACGCCTGCACCTGCACCAGGGCCTCGCCGGGCCCGGGATCGGGGACGTGGACGGTCTCGATGCTGACGGGCTGGCCCTTGCCGCGGGCGATGACGCCTCTCACCTCATGCATGCCCGCGACTCAACCACACCGGTCAATCCGGTCATCACAGGCCGAGCAGGTCGCCGCCGATCCGGACCACGAAGCCGGAGACGACGAGCACGAAGATCACCCGGACGAAGCGGCTGCCCTGCGCGATGGCGGTCCGGGCGCCGAGGTAGCCGCCGACCAGGTTGCCCACGCCCATCACCAGGCCGACCTTCCACAGCACCGCCCCCATCGGCACGAAGACGACCAGCGCGCCCAGGTTGGTGGTCCAGTTGGCCAGCCGGGCCTTGGCGCTGGCCTCCAGGAAGGAGTAGCCGAGCAGGCCGACCAGGGTGAAGACGAAGAAGGAGCCGGTGCCCGGGCCGAGGGCGCCGTCGTAGAAGCCGATCGCCAGCCCGGCGAGCATGGCGAGGGCGAGGTGGCGCCGGCCGGTGAAGCGCAGCGCGGTCTGGTCGCCGAGGTCGGGCTTGAGCAGCACGTAGGCGCCGACGACGACCAGCGCCACGAGCACGATCGGGTCGAAGGCCTGCTCGGAGATCCCGAACGCCGCGAGGCCACCCAGCACCGCCCCGACGAACGAGAACGCCATCAGCGGCAGGAAGGTGCGCGGGTCGGGCCGCACCCGGCGGTAGTACGTCGCGCTGCTCACCGTGGTGCCGCAGATCGCGGCGATCTTGTTGGTCGCCAGCACCTGCACCGGCGTCGCCCCCGGCAGCCCGAGCAGCAGCGCCGGCAGCAGCACCAGCCCCCCGCCACCCACCACGGCGTCCACGAATCCCGCCAGCAGCGCCGCCAGCGCGAGCAGCAGCAGCACGGTCAGGTCGGGGTCGGACACGTGAGGATCGTAGGGTCGGCCTCGTGCGGATCGTGTCGCTGCTCCCCTCCACCACCGAGATCCTCTTCGCGATCGGGGCGGGCGACGACGTCGTCGGGGTGACCTTCGAGTGCGACTTCCCGGCCGAGGCCCGGACCCGCACGATCGTGTCGACCTCGGCGATGCCGGAGGGACTCACGCCGGCCGAGATCGATGCGTACGTCGCCGGGGCGATGCACCGCGGGGAGGACCTCTACCACCTCGACGCGGGGGCGCTCTCGGGGCTCGACGCGGACCTGGTGGTGACCCAGGACCTGTGCGCGGTGTGCGCGGTCGACGTCTCGGTCGTCGACGACGCGCTCGCCCACCTCGGGTGCACGGCCGAGGTGCTCACGATCGACCCGCACACGCTGGAGGAGGTGCTGGGCTCGATCGAGGCGCTCGGCCGGGCCACCGGCCACGAGGCCGAGGCTGCGACCCTCGTCGCCGACCAGCGCCGGCGGCTCGAGGCCGTGCGGTCACGCGTAGCCGGTCGCCCGCGGCCGCGGGTGATGCTGCTGGAGTGGACGGACCCGCCGTTCGCCCCCGGACACTGGGTGCCGGAGATGATCGACCTCGCCGGCGGAGAGCCGCTGCTCGGCGCGGCGGGCGCGAGGTCCGAGCGGGTGACGTGGGAGGCGATCGAGGCCGCCCGGCCCGAGGTCTGCGTCGTGGCGCCCTGCGGCTACGACCTCGCCAACGCGACGGTCCTCGCCGAGGAGCTGGTCGGCTCCGGGCGGCTGCCCGCTGGCTTACCGGTCCACCCGGTCGACGCCAACGCCTCCTGGGCCCGCCCCGGCACCCGTCTGGTCGACGGTGTCGAGGGGCTCGCCGAGGTCCTGCACGGCTGAGCGACCGTCAGCCGACCCAGAAGCCGCGGCCGCCCATCCAGTCGCCGAAGTGGTCGCGGTAGGAGGAGGCGGGCGAGCGGTCGCCGAGGTAGGAGCCGACGACGGCCGCACCCAGGTCGTCGAGCTCGGGGGCGACGACCCGGCCGTCGACGCGCTGGGCCATGGACTCGATGAAGCGCGCCAGGCCCGGGTCGTCGCCGAGCCGGAAGAACGTCGTCTGCGCACCCAGCCGCTGCGCGTTGTCGAGCTCGCGCACGGCGTAGGAGATCGTCAGCGGGTGGGGCGGGTAGGAGAAGTGGACCTCGCCGTCGGGCTCGAGGTGCGAGGTGGGCTCACCGTCGGTGACGACGAGCAGGACCGGCTGGGCGCTCGGGTGCTTGCGGAAGTGCCGGTTGGCCAGCAGCAGCCCGTGGTGGAGGTTGGTGCCCTTGTCCCAGCGGGCGTCGAGCCCGGTGAGCTCCTCGATCTCCATCACCTGCGCGTGCCGCGAGAAGGCGATCAGCTGCAGCGCATCGCCCCGGAACCGCGACCGGATCAGCGTGTGCAGGGCCAGCGCGGTGCGCTTCATCGGCACCCACCGGCCGTCCATGGCCATCGAGAACGACGTGTCGACCAGCAGCGCCACCGCCGCCTGGGTCCGCGCCTCGGTCTCCTGCACCTCGACGTCCTCGATCTCGATCAGCCGGCCTGCGGGGTCGGCCGCCCGCCGGCGTACGCCGTTGAGGACCGTGCGGGGCAGGTCCCACGGCTCGGTGTCGCCGAACTCCCACGCGCGGGTCGCCCCGCTCAGGTCGCCGGCCGCACCGGCCGCCCGCAGCTCGCGCTGACCCTGGCGCCCCGACATCCGCTGCGCGACGTCGCGCAGCAGCGCCTTGCCGAGCTGACGCATCGCCTGCGGGCTGAGCCGGTACTGCCCGTCGGAGCCGCGCTGGAGGTAGCCGCTGTCGCGCAGCGCCTGCTCCAGGCGTTGCAGCGTGCGGGCGTCGACGGCGGCCCGGTCGCCGAGCTGGCGGGCCAGCGCGTCGAGGTCGACGTCGTCGAGCCTGGCGCCGGGGTGGGACTGCGCCAGCTGGTCGGCGAGCTGGTCGAGCTCGGCAAGGTCCTGCAGCACGCCGGTGCCGTCGCCGAGACCGAGCCCGTCCTGGCCCTCGAACTGCTCGGAGCCGCCCCAGTCCTCGCCGGGCCGCATCGCCTGCAGGTTGGCGTCCATCCGGGCCAGCTGCTCGGTCAGCGCCGGCGACCCGAACGCCTGCTGCGAGAGCTCCATCAGCTGTTGCCGCTGCTCCGGCGACATCGAGTTGAGCATCCGCTGGGCGGCGGCCGCACGCTCGGCGAGGCTGTCGAGGAGCTCCTCGATGTTCTCGGGGTTCTCCGGGAAGAACTGCCCGTGCTGGTCCATGAACTCCTCGAAGGCTCTGTCGACCGCCTGCGTGTCCTCGCTGGTTCTTGCCTGCTGGTGCATCTCGAGCAGCTCGTTGAGGTCCTCGAGCATCTGGTTGACCGCGGCCCGGTCCTCGTCGGTGGCGTTCTCGAGCGCCTCCTTCATGCCCGCGAAGCGCTGGTCGAGCAGCTCGCGGCCGAGCAGGTCCTTGATCTCCTCGTAGGCCTCCCGCGCCTCCCGGCTCTTCCAGTCGTACGTCGCCAGCTCGCTGACGGCCGCCGCGGTGCTCGGTGACAGACTGTCGAGCTGCAGCTCGCGCAGCGCCCGGTCACCGTCGTCCATCTCGACGTCACGCGCCAGCTGCTTGCGCTCCTCGAGCACCGCACGGTCGAGCAGCTCGCGGACCTCCTGGAGCGTGCCGTCCAGCTGGTGGTCGCGCAGCAGCTCGCGGCGCCGCTGGGCCACCTGCCGGGCGAGGTCGTCCAGACCCTTCTGATCGCGCCCGCCGCGGCGCAGGAACTCGCGCATCGCCCGCTCCGGGCTGTAGCCGGCCATCACCTCCTGGCCGATCTCGTCGAGCGCCTCGGCGAGGTCGACCGGTGGAGCCAGCGGGTCTCCCCCGCCGTACCTCTGGTAGCGGCTCATGGGGTGCTCACCCGTACACGGTCTCGGTGCCGTCGGCGTCCTTGCCGATCTTCCGGGCGAGGTAGAGGCCCTCCAGCGCGAGCTCGATCGCGGCTGCGCGGGTGCCGTCGTCGGTCGCCCCGAGCCGGTCGCAGACCTGGTCGTAGAGGTCGGACTCCCCCTGTCCGATCGGGGGGAGCGCCGGCAGCCCGGCGAGGAAGTCGCGGGCGCTCGACCTGGGCGCCGGTGGTGACCATCCGGCCGTCCTCGATCGCCTCGACCAGCAGGCCGAGGTCGATGCCGCGCAGGTGGCGGCGGACGGTCTCGGCGGTGGCGGTGCGGAGCAGGTGGATCAGCACCTCCTGCTCGCGCCCCTCCTCGCCGGTCTCGAACTCGATCTTGCCGCCGAGCACCTCGACCGCGGTCTCGAGGTCGACCACCCGGGCGACGGCCCGCTCCTCGCCCTGACGGGTCGCGCGGTGGAGCGCAGCGGCGGCGATGGTCTCGGCGCCGGCGATCGCGAACCGGGCGGAGACGCCCGAGCGCTGGTCGACGCTCCCCGACTGGCGCAGGTTGCGGGTGAACCGGGCCAGGGTCTCCAGCAGGTGCTCGGGCACGTCGGCGACGAGCTCGGCCTCCTGGCGCACCACGGCCATCTCGTCGTCGAGCTCGGTCGGGTAGTGGGTGCGGATCTCGGCGCCGAAACGGTCCTTGAGCGGGGTGATGATCCGGCCGCGGTTGGTGTAGTCCTCGGGGTTGGCGCTCGCCACCACGAGGACGTCCAGCGGCAGCCGCAGCACGTAGCCGCGGACCTGGATGTCGCGCTCCTCCATCACGTTGAGCATCGCGACCTGGATCCGCTCGGCGAGGTCGGGCAGCTCGTTGATCGCCACGATGCCGCGGTGGCTGCGCGGGATCAGGCCGTAGTGGATGGTCTCGGGGTCGCCGAGGTGGCGGCCCTCGGCCACCTTCATGGGGTCGACGTCGCCGATCAGGTCGGCCACGCTCGTGTCCGGCGTCGCCAGCTTCTCGGCGTACCGCTCGTCGCGGTGTCGCCACGTCACCGGGAGCCCGTCGCCGAGCTCCTCGGCTCGCCGCTGCGAGACCGGCGTGACCGGCTCGTAGGGGTGCTCGCCGAGCTCGGAGCCCTCGATGACCGGGGTCCACTCGTCGAGCAGGCCGACCAGCGAGCGCAGCAGGCGGGTCTTGCCCTGGCCCCGCTCGCCGAGCAGGACCACGTCGTGGCCGGCGATCAGGGCGCGCTCGAGCTGCGGCACGACCGTGTTCTCGAAGCCGTGCAGCCCCGGCCAGGGGTCCTCGCCGACGGCCAGCAGGGCCAGGAGGTTGTCCCGGATCTCGGTGCGCAGCGGCTTGGGCGCGTGACCGCTCGCGCGGAGCTCGCCGACGGTGGTGGACGCAGGAGAGTGGGTCACGCCGCCACGCTAGCCCCGCTCCGCAACCTCCCGGCGCCGTCGGGCCGCGACCAGCGCGAGGCCCGCGCCGACGAGGGCCGCGAGCACAGCGACGGTGGCCGCCACGACGGGGTCTCGCACGGGCAGCACCGACACGTCGGCCACCGTCCCGGTCTCTCCTGCGGTGACGCTGGTCGGCACGCACCGCGGACGCTCGGTGTCGGTGGTGACGCCGTTCCGGTCGACCGCGAGGTCCTCACGACAGCCGAGGCCGGCACCCGTGGTCTCGGTGATCGTCACGCGCAGCTCGACCTCCGTGCTCTGCCGCATCGCCTGGGTCCGGGTCGCGCGGTCGAAGGTCATGACCACGTCGATCGGCTGCACCTCGCCCGGGGCGAGCGTGAGCGGCCCGGCGAACGTCTGGTGCGCGGCGTCCCCGGACACCGTGGCCTCGGCCTCGCCGATCACCACCCGGAAGTCGAGCGCGTCCGACAGCTCGTTGCTGCGGTCGAAGCCCACCTGGACGGTGGTGCGGGTGTCGGTGGCGGCGTCGTTCCTCACGTAGAGGGTCCGCTCGACGCGGTCGCCGGGCACGAGCCGCCCGGTGCCGCGGAACAGCGAGTGCGGCAGCCCGTCGGCGAAGGGCCCCGACGAGTCGAGCGACACCTGGACGCCGGAGGGCTCGGCCCGGGCGGCACCGCTCGTGAGCGGCACCAGCAGGAGCGCCGTCGACACCACGGCCAGCAGCATCCGTACGGCGCGCCGACTGGTCGGCCGGCTCACGCCGGCTCTCCCTCCGGGCGGCGCCGGCGCATCCACTCCAGGGACCCGAGGGCGACGAACCCGCCGCCGTAGACGATGAGCGCGATGGCGAACCACTGGACGGCCTCGCCGAGCCAGCCGGTGGCCATCCACACCGAGACGTAGCCGACCCACGGCACGGAGTACCAGACTTCACCCTTGACCTGCGCCGGCCGCACCGGCTCCGGGTCGGGGGCGCCGTTGGCGTCGCCCTGGGTGACGTAGCGCAGTCCCTCGGTGCCGTAGTTGACGGCGATGATCCGGTGGGTGGTCAGCTCGGGGTCCTCGGAGACCGGCTGGAAGGTGATGACCTGCCCGACCTCGAGCGCACGCGCGTCCGTGGGTCGCACGACGACGACGTCACCGATGTCGTAGGTGCCCGTCATCGAGCCGCTCAGCACGGTCAGCGGCCTCCCCCCGGCCGCCTTGGGGACGACGATGAGCGCAAGTCCGGCCGCCACCACCACCAGGAGCAGCGCCCAGCTGGTCACCCGGGAGATGAGCTTCCAGGCGCGCCTCACGGGGTCACCACCGTGCAGGTGTAGCTGCTGCCGCTGCGGATGATCCTCACGGTGCCGTTGTTGCCGGAGGTGCCGATCGTGTTGGTGGCCTTGACCCGGAAGTACGTCGTCGACTGCCCGCTCACGGCCGGCGTGTAGGACAGCGAGGTCTGGGTGGAGACGTCGGAGTAGCCGCTGGTCTGCGCACTGCTGGAGGAGACGACGTACTGCGTCGCTCCGCCCACCGCGGCCCAGCTGAAGCTCTGGCCGTTGGCGGCGCAGACGGGTGTCGGCGCGGCCGGAGCGGTGCCGATCGTCACGGGCACGGTCACCGTGGTGACGGGGGTGGTCCACCCCGAGGGGCGCTGGGCGCCGGAGAGCGAGAGGACCACGTTGCCGGAGACGGCGGTGAGAGAGGAGGTCACCCGCACACAGAGGGTGACGTCGGGGGTGGTCGGCGTGCTGTCGACCTGGACCGAGGCGGCACCGGGGCACGAGGTGCCGACGGTGGCGGTGACGCCGGTCGGGGTGCTGGTCACCGAGGTGGTGACGCGCTGCTGGAGCTTCTTGCCCACCGAGGTGTCGTCGAGGACGAAGCTGGTGGTGGCCGAGGTACCGACGACGGCGGCCATGGTGACCCCGGCGGGCTGGGTGGTCGCGAAGCTCATCGAGCCCGACGACACGTCTGCTTGCTGGAGCTGCTTCTGGTCGACCCACTTGGCGTGCGTTCCCCCCGCGCCGGCGCCCCCGATGAGGAGGGCGCCGACGACGGCGACGAGGAACGGGACCCGAGGAGTCATGACCAGCTGGGTGAGCCTGGATCAGCTCTGGGTGATGGTGAACGCAGCGGCGGGGAGCGTGGCCGACTTGTTCTGGTCGGTCGTGCCGCTGGTGCTCGTCGGCAGCGTGTAGGTCACCACGGCCGTGAGGGTCGCGGTGCCGAAGGGCTGGGTGAAGGCGAACTGGTTGGAGTTGGCGGGCGTCTCGACGACGTTCGCGTCCGAGGAGGTCACCTTGACGGTGTGGGTCAGGCCGCTGAAGGTGCTCGTCAGGTTGGGCTTGGTGTAGGCGATGGTGCCCTTGAGGTTCTTGCCGTCACCCTTGATCGTGAAGACCTGGGTGTAGGTGACCTTGTCGCCCGGCACCATCTTGTCGCTGGCCGACCAGTCGTTGGCGGTCGCGGTGTTGAAGTCGTCGTAGGTGCCGGCGCTGGTGTCGATGTTGAGCTGACCGGACTGCACGCCGTTGGCGGCGAGGTCCTCGGAGTCGCTCCACACGGCGTAGGTGCCGAAGCCGCCCATCAGCAGCGCGATGCCGGTGGCCCCGGCGATGGCGCCCTTGGTCATGGTGTTCATCTGGTGTTCCCCGATCGTGTCGTGGCTTCCCGGGGGGTGGGAGGCCGATGAGAGGAACCTACGGGGGCTGAACGCGCGATTCGGGCGGTTTTCAACGACCGTTCCGCGACCGTGGCTCGGCTGTTACCGACGAGAGGATCTTCCGGCAAATCGGCCCGAATTCGTCATCTGATCGGTCTTGACCCCCTCCCAGACGGAGGATGTCCGGCATGGCCCGATATGACTAGGCCGACCCGGGCGATCGGTCAGCCGGCGGCCAGGAACGCGAGCAGGTCCTGCCGGGTGAGGACGCCGACGGGCTTCCCGTCCTCCTGCACGAGCACCGCGTCGGCGGACTCCAGCACGTCGATCGCCGCCTGCGCGGGCTCGCTCGAGCCGATCGTGGGCAGTGGTGCCGACATGTGCTCCTCCACGGCGTCGGTGAGCCGGGCGTGGCCCGCGAACAGCGCGTCGAGCAGGGTGCGGTCGGAGACCGAGCCCGCGACCTCGGCGGCCACGATCGGCGGCTCGGCGCGCACGACGGGCATCTGCGAGACGCCGTACTCCTGCAGGATGGCGACGGCCTCGGCGATGGTCTCGCTGGGGTGCGTGTGGACCAGGTCGGGCAGCCGGCCGGTCTTGCCCCGCAGCACCTCGCCGACGCTGCGGTGGGCGGCGTCGGGCTCGCCCGTCGCGAAGCCGTACTGGGCCAGCCACTCGTCGTTGAAGACCTTGGTGAGGTAGCCGCGGCCGGAGTCGGGGAGCAGCACGACGATCACGGCGTCGGTGCGGCCCTCGGCCGCCAGCTCGTGGGCCAGCTGCTTGGCGGCGTAGGCCGCCATGCCGCAGGACCCGCCCACCAGGAGGGCCTCCTCGCGGGCCAGCCGGCGGGTGAAGGCGAAGGAGTCCCGGTCGGCGACCTCGATGATCCGGTCGGCGACGTCGCGGTCGTAGGTCTCCGGCCAGAAGTCCTCGCCGACGCCCTCCACCAGGTAGGGCCGCCCGGAGCCACCGGAGTAGACCGAGCCCTGCGGGTCGGCGCCGATCACCTGGACGTCGGCGTTCTGCTCCTTGAGGTAGCGGCCGACGCCGGAGATCGTGCCGCCGGTGCCGACGCCGGCGACGAAGTGCGTGATCCGGCCCTCGGTCTGCTCCCAGATCTCGGGGCCGGTCGTCTCGTAGTGTGAACGCGGGTTGTGGGGGTTGGAGTACTGGTCGGGCTTCCACGCACCGGGCTCGGCGGCGAGCCGGTCGCTGACGTTGTAGTAGGAGTCCGGGTGGTCCGGGGCCACGGCCGTCGGGCAGACGACCACCTCGGCGCCGTACGCCTTGAGCACGTTGCGCTTGTCCTCGCTGACCTTGTCGGGGCACACGAAGACGCAGTGGTAGCCCTTCTGCTGGGCGACCATGGCCAGGCCGACGCCGGTGTTGCCCGAGGTGGGCTCCACGATGGTGCCGCCGGGCTGGAGCAGGCCCTCCGCCTCGGCCGCCTCGATCATCCGGGTGGCGATCCGGTCCTTCACCGACCCACCGGGATTGAGGTACTCCACCTTGCCGAGCACCAGGGGTGCCTCCAGCCCGTCGAGCGAGCGCTGGAGCCGCAGCAGGGGGGTGTTGCCGATCAGGTCGATGAGCGAGGTGACGTACTGCACCGGGCCAACATAAGGCGCCGATCGCCAGACGGCGCAAACGTCGGCTTCGTACAGTTGTCGCGTGGGGAGAGCTGCGGCGGCACGCAGGTTGGCCTCCGCGGCGGCGTACGGCGGCGGGGGTCTCTCCGTCATGGGCCTCGGGCTCTACGGCGTGCTGCGCGCCGAGGCCGGCCTGGCCCGCCGGGCGATCGGCGAGCCCAACGGGCGGTCAGCACCCGACGCGACCGGGTGGTACGGCGGCCACCGGCCCGGTCGCGCACTGCGCGTCGTGCTGCTCGGCGACTCGAGCGCGGCGGGCTACGGCGTCGACCTGGTCGAGGAGACGCCGGGCGCCCACCTGGCCAGCGGCCTGGCGGCGCGTGCCGACCGGCGGGTCGAGCTGCGCTCCTACGCCGTGGTCGGCGCCCAGTCCGGCGACCTCGCCGACCAGGTCGACGCGGCGCTGGCCGAACCCGCCGACCTGGCCGTGGTCCTCATCGGCGTCAACGACATCACCCACCAGGTGCTGCCCGCCACCTCGATCCGCTTCATCTCCACGGCCGTGCGGCGGCTGCGCGAGGCGGGCGTCGAGGTGGTCGTCGGCACCTGCCCCGACCTCGGGACGATCCGGCCGATCCCGCCGCCGCTGAAGCAGGTCGCGCGGCTGTGGTCGCGGCGGCTCGCCACGGCGCAGACCATCGCCGTGGTGGAGCAGGGCGGGCGGACGGTCTCCCTGGGCGACCTCCTCGGCCCGGAGTTCGACGCCGCCCCGGCGCTGTTCTTCGGCCCCGACCGGTTCCACCCCTCCGCGGCGGGCTACCGCGCGGTGGCCGACGTGCTGCTGCCCTCCGCGCTGGCCGCGCTCGGCCACGGCCCCGACGCCGAGGAGGGCACCGAGCCGTTGCGCGGCGAGGGCCTGCTGCCGGTCGCCGCGGCCGCCGTCGAGGCGGTCCGCACGCCCGGCACCGAGCTCGACGGCGTCGAGATGGTCGGCCCGCGCCGCGGCGTCCGCGGGCTGTGGGTCGAGCTGCGCCATCGCCGCCGCCACCCCGGCACCGAGCCCGAGCTCCCCGCCGACTCCGAGCCCGACCCCGACCCGGCCGACTCCGCCGGCCGCTGACCGACCTCGGGGGTGCGGCGTACGGCTCCCGGGTGGGTCCGGTCGGCCGGCGCCGCTGTAACGCCGGGTTATGTGCTGTACCCACCCGGAAATTTCTCAGTGGGAACAGTCAGTAACCCGGCGTTACATGCCGACAACCGACCGCACACGACAACGGCCCGCCCGGGATGACCGGGCGGGCCGCTGAGGGTGCTGGCGGTGTCAGTCCTGGCTGAAGATCGCCAGGATGCGCAGCAGGTTGGTGTAGATCCAGACCAGGCTGACGGTCAGCGCGAACGCCGCCCGCCACGACTCGCGCTCGTCGATGCCGGCGGCGACGCCCTGCTCGACGAAGTCGAAGTCGAGGATCAGCATGAACACGCCGAGCACCAGGCCGCCGACGGCGAACAGCAGGCCGAGGCCGCCGAAGCCGAAGAAGCCGATCTGGTTGCCGAAGGCGCCCAGGACCATCTCGAGGACACCCAGGCCGACCATGCCGAACATGGCCGCGACGACGAAGGTGCGGAACTTCTGACCCACCTTGATGTTGAGGAACTTGTAGGCGGCCAGCGTGCCGGCGAAGGCGGCGAAGGTGCCGATCACGGCCTGCAGCACGATGTTGTCGGCCACGAGGCCCGGTGCCTGGTTGCCCACGACGAAGACGTTGATCGCCTTGCTGAACGCGCCGAGCGCCACGCCCTCGAGCGCGGCGAAGGCGAGCACCAGCGGCGGGCTGACGACGCGCTTGAAGGAGTTGACCAGCGAGAGCCCGAAGGCGCCGAGCGAGCCGACCATCAGCGCCAGGTAGAGCGTGCCGATGGAGGCGTCGGTCGCGCTGGTGATGTCGCCGACCCAGAACCAGGTGATCGCGGCGGTCAGGATGACCACGCCGAGGGTCATGGCGGTCTTCTGGACGACCGAGTCGACGGTCATCCGGGAACCGGAGGTCGTCGGGGCGGGCGCGTAGCCCGTCGTCATCGGCTGACCGTAGCCGTCGTAGGCGGCCCCGTTGCCCGGGTAGGTCTGGTTGCCGTAGACGTTGCCCTGGGACCCGTTGAACGCGTTCGAACGGCGGAACACCGGGTTGTTGCTCTGCATGGTCTCCTCCTTGGAGGCCTGGCCGGCCAGCGCTCTGCTGGCTCGCCGTGGGGGCCACTGTAGTGGCCTCACACCCCTACAACGAGCGAGGACCCACAACTGTTCCGGACGGCGCCGGAGTGCCCCCGGTGGGGGTCGAACCCACACTGGACCGCTTTTAAGGCGGCTTCCTCTGCCGGTTGGGATACGGGGGCGGCTGCCTGGCGACTATAGGTAGGTCTGGCGCCGGTGCACGGCGTGCGCGCCGGCCACCCGGTCGAGGAACAGCAGCCCCGCGCAGTGGTCGATCTCGTGCTGCAGCGCCCGCGCCTCGAACGCCTCGGCGGGGACGGTGACCTCGGCGCCGCTGCCGGGCAGCTGTCCGCGGACGACGACCCGCGAGGCCCGCTTCACGTCGCCGGTGAGGTCGGGCACGCTCATGCAGCCCTCGCGCGCCCTCTCGTTGCGGCTGGACTCCACCACCTCGGCGTTGCACAGCACGAAGGTCCCGTGGTGCTCACGGGTCTTGGGGTGCGCGGACACGTCGACGCAGAACACCCGCGACCCCACCCCGACCTGGGGGGCCGCCAGCCCGACGCAGCCCGGCGAGACCCGCATCGTCGCGATCAGGTCGGCCGCCAGGCGAACGACGTCCGCATCCGTGGGGTCGACGCGCGCGCCGGTGGCCGCGAGGACGTCGGCCGGCGCCCGCACCACGTCGAGCACGCGGCCCTCGACGCCGAGCTCGGCCTCGGTCCAGGCGAGCACGGTCGGGTCCGGGGTCACAGGTCGTCGGCCTCCGCCTCGCGCAGCGTCGCGCCGACCCCCAGGGCACCGGCGGCCGCGTCGACGGCCCGGCGGAGCGCCTCGGCGTCCGCCGTGGCGGGCAGGTCGATCTCGGCGACGAGCAGGTAGAGGTCGCCGGCCAACCGGGTGGTGAGGTCGGTGATGTTGCCGCCGACCGCGGCGACCTCGCCGACGACGGCCGAGACGATGCCCGGCCGGTCGCCGCCGTGGACGGTGAGCACCCAGGCCGAGCCCGGTGCGGAGCCGGCGGCCGTCTCCTCCACGACGACCTCGCGGATCGTGACGCCGAGCGAGCCGTCGGCGGTCAGCGGCGCCAGGGCGGCCTCGAGGTCGGCGTACGTCGCCTCGCCCTCACCCACCAGCATCATCGCGAAGTGGCCGCGCAGCAGCGTCATCGTGGAGTCCTCGAGGTTGAGCCCGAGGTCGGCGAGGCGGCGCGTGGTCTCCGCGATGATGCCGGGACGGTCGTGCCCGAGGACGGTGATGGCGTGGCGGCTCACCGCGCCATCCTCTCAGTCCGCGGCGCGCGTCACCGCCCGCGCCCGCTCGAAGACCTCGTCGGTCATCTGCCGGGTCAGCCGACCGGTGTAGGTGTTGTGCGGCGAGGGGTGGTAGCAGCCGATCAGGGTCACCTCGCCCAGCACTTCCTCGGCGCCGTGGCCGAACCGCGGCCGCGTGCCGGGCGCGGCCGCGCCGGAGGCGACCAGGGAGCGGATCGCCCCGTCCCACCCGAAGGAGCCGAGCGCCACGACGGCGCGCACGGTGGGCAGCAACCGCAGCTCGGCGGCGATCCAGGGGGCGCAGGCGTCGCGCTCGGCCGGCGTGGGCTTGTTGGCCGGCGGCGCGCACCGCACGGTGGCGATCATCCTCGCGTCGACCAGTCGCTGCCCGTCGCCGGCGTGCCGGCTGGTCTCCTGCACCGCCCAGCCGGTGCGGTGCAGGCTGGCGAAGAGCCAGTCGGCGCTCGGGTCCCCGGTGAAGATGCGCCCGGTCCGGTTGCCGCCGTTGGCCGCCGGCGCGAGCCCCACGACCAGCAGCGAGGGCTCGGGGTCGCCCCACCCCGGGATCGGCCGGCCCCAGTAGGGCTGGTCGGCGAACGACGCCCGCTTCTCCCGCGCCACCTCCTCGCGCCACCGCACCAGCCGTGGGCAGGCCGCGCACACCGACACCCGCGCGTCGAGCTCGGCCAGGTCGTCGGTCGCCGCCAGCCGTCGTACGCCGGCGGCGGACCGCGCCACCCGGGTCCCGGCGTCGGCGGGATCGTCGGGCCACCCCGTGCCCGGCGGCACCGGCGAGGCGAACTCCTGGCCGGTGACGGGGTGGGGCAGCTGCGGTAGTTCGTGACGTTCCGGCCCCGTGGACCGGCGTGTCGAGGGCCGTTTCGTCACGAACTACCCGCCAGGGACCACGCGATGCCCTCGAGGACGTCGGACTCGCTGACGGTGAGGCTGGGGGCGCCGGTGCGGGCGAGGACGCGCTCCACCACGACGAAGCCCGCGTCGATCACGTCGGCGCGGCCGGGGTGCATGAAGGGCAGCGCGCGACGTTGCTCGACGGTGAGCCCGACCACCAGGCCGATGGTGGCACGGACCCGGTCGGCGTCGTGCACGGTCGCGTGGATCGCGTCGTGGTCGTAGGAGTCGAGGTCGAGGCACGCCGCGCCGAGGGTGGTGCAGGTCCCGGCGATGCCCACCACGGTCGCGGCCCGGTCGAGCGGGACGCCGCAGGCGTCGAGGGCGGCGTCGACGTCGCGGGCGACCGCGGCCAGCTCGTCCGCGGTCGGCGGATCGTGGGCGACGTGCCGCTCGTGGAGCCGCACCGAGCCGACGTCCATCGAGCGCGCCGCACGGACGCCTCCGCGGTCACCGAGCACGACCTCGGTCGACCCGCCGCCGACGTCGACCACCAGCACAGGCGGCGCGGGGTCGTCGACCAGGCCCCGCATCGCACCGGCGAACGCCAGCGCGGCCTCCTCGTCGCCGCTGAGCACCTCGGGGGCGCGGCCCAGCCGCTCCCGGACGCCGTCGGTGAAGACCTCCCCGTTGGCGGCGTCGCGGGTGGCCGAGGTGGCGCAGAACCGGGTCCGCTCCACGCTCACCCCGTGCTCGCGCAGGATCGCCGCGTAGTCGTCGACCGCCGCGAACGCGCGGGCCAGCGCCTCGTCGGCCAGCCGCCCGGTGCGGTCGACGCCCTGCCCGAGCCGCACCATCCGCGACTCCCGCGCGGACACGACGAGCTCACCGTCCTCGAAGCTCCCGACCAGGAGCTTGACGGTGTTGGTGCCGCAGTCGATCGCGGCGACCGGCTCAGCCATCGGCGGCCACGCACGGCCCCGGCCGCCACCACTCCCCCAGCGCCGCGAGCACCTCGTCCCCGAGCGGGTTGACGCCCGGCCCGGCCGCCAGCGCGTGGGCGGCCAGGACGTGGAGGCACTTGACGCGGTCGGGCATGCCACCGGCCGAGACCCCCTCGATCTCCGGGACCTCACCCAGCCGCCCGCGGTCGGTCAGGTAGGCCTCGTGGGCCGCCCGGTAGGCGGCGGCCAGGTCGGCATCGGTCGCCAGCCGCTGCTCCATCTCCTTCATCAGCCCCGAGCCCTCGAGCGTGCCGATCCGCGAGGCCGCGCGCGGGCAGGTGAGGTAGTAGGTGGTCGGGAACGGCGTGCCGTTCGGCAGCCGCGGCTCGGTCGTCACCACGTCGGGCAGGCCGCAGCCGCACCGGTGGCCCACGGCGGCGATCCCCCGCGGCACGCGCCCGAGCTGCCGCTCGACCGCGGCCTCGTCCTCGCGGGTGGCCGGACCGGGCGCGTCGTCGCTCACCTCGCGGGGCGCCCGAGCTCGCTGGCGGGCTGGTCGTCGCGCCTCGGCGGGTCGCCGGCCAGCTCGACCGAGCTCCAGGCGTCCGACCACCACGGCTGCGGCGGCTCGCGCAGCACCTCGCCGGGGTCGTGCAGCCGGGAGCGGCTCTCCAGCGGCTTGCCGTCCTCGTCGAGCACGACGTACGCCGTCTCGCCCGGCATCAGGTAGCCGAACCGGTCGCGGGCCTGGGCGCGCACGTAGGCCTCGTCGTTCCACCGGCGCTTCTCGCGCTCGAGGTCGTCGATGGAGGCCGAGCGGTCGGCGATCTGGGTCTTCAGCTCGGCGATGTGGGCGCGCTGCTGGAGGTAGGCCTTCATCGACGACGCGTAGGAGACGGCCAGCACGGCGACCACCAGCAGCAGGATCAGCGAGCGGCCGGTCGGCCGGGAGCGCCACCGCGAGGAGCCGGCGGCGTCATCATCGACGCCGGGTTCGGCGGGACCCACGAGGGCCGCGCGCGGCGTCCGGGCGCGGGTGTCCGGCGTCCGCTGCCCGGGGCGGCGGGACCCGCCGGGACCGGCTCCGCTGCGTCGCTGGCTCACCGGCCCCAGCGTAGTGGCGTCAGCGTCCCGATCGCGGGAACGCGCCCGCGCCCGCGTAGCGCGCCGCGTCGCCGAGGTCGCCCTCGATCCGCAGCAGCTGGTTGTACTTGGCCACCCGCTCGGACCGCGCCGGCGCACCGGTCTTGATCTGGCCGCAGTTGGTGGCCACCGCGAGGTCGGCGATCGTGACGTCCTCGGTCTCGCCCGAGCGGTGGCTCATCATGCAGCGGAAGCCGTTGCGGTGGGCGAGGTCGACCGAGTCGAGGGTCTCGGTGAGCGAGCCGATCTGGTTGACCTTGACCAGCAGCGCGTTGGCCTGGCCACCGTCGATGCCGCGCTGGAGCCGCTCGACGTTGGTGACGAACAGGTCGTCGCCCACCAGCTGGGTGGTCTCGCCGAGCTCGTCGGTCATCGCCTTCCAGCCGTCCCAGTCCTCCTCGTCGAGCGGGTCCTCGATCGAGACGATGGGGTAGGCCGAGACCAGGTCGGCGTAGTAGGCGACCATCTCGTCGGAGGACTTCGACCTGCCCTCGAAGGCGTACTTCTTCTTGTCGTAGAACTCCGAGGCGGCCACGTCCATCGCGAGCGCGATGTCCTTGCCGAGCGAGAAGCCGGCGGCCTCGACCGCCTCGGCGATCAGGTCGAGGGCCGCGCGGTTGGAGTCGAGGTCGGGGGCGAAGCCGCCCTCGTCGCCGAGGCCGGTCGCGAGGCCCCTCTTCTTCAGCACCGCCTTGAGCGCGTGGTAGACCTCGGCGCCCTGCTGGAGGGCCTCGCGGAAGGTGGCCGCGCCGACCGGCGCGATCATGAACTCCTGGACGTCGACGTTGGAGTCGGCGTGGGAGCCGCCGTTGAGGATGTTCATCATCGGCACCGGCAGCACGTGGGCGTGCGGGCCGCCGACGTAGCGGTAGAGGGGCAGCCCGGAGGACTCGGCGGCCGCCTTGGCGACCGCGAGGGACGCGCCGAGGATGGCGTTGGCCCCGAGCTTGGCCTTGTTGGGGGTGCCGTCGAGGTCGAGCATCACGTGGTCGACGATGCGCTGCTCGTCGGCCTCGAGCCCCTCCAGCGCCGGGCCGATCCTCGAGATCACCGCGTCGACCGCCTTGGCGACCCCCTTGCCGCCGTACCGCTTGCCGCCGTCGCGCAGCTCGACCGCCTCGAAGGCGCCGGTCGAGGCGCCGCTCGGGACCGCGGCGCGGCCCCCGACGCCGTCGTCGAGGAACACCTCGACCTCGACGGTGGGGTTGCCGCGCGAGTCGAGGATCTCGCGGGCGGTGACGCCCTGGATGACAGCCACGATGGACCTCCTGAGGGTGCGGGGAACGAGCCTTCCCGCAGCCTAGTGGCGACCTGCGGGTAGGTCCCGTGACGGCCGCTGCCCGACCACGGGAGCCCGCGCGCCAATGTGCACCGGGTTGCTGTTCTTTGGTACACATGAGACATGCTGCGTGACCGCGAGGGTCGCCCGATCGGCGACTGGTTCGACCTCCACCCCCACGAGACGGGTGCGGACGTCGAGACCCGGTGGGAGGGGCGCGTCCCCCGGATCACCCCCACCGAGCGGTTCTTCGTGCGCAACCACACCACGGCGCCCGAGATCGATCCAGGCTCGTGGCGGCTGCTGATCACCGGCGACGGCGTCCAGCAGGAGACCGTGTGGTCCCTGGCCGACCTGCGCCGGCTCTCGACGGTGACGTCCGAGGCGGCCCTGGAGTGCACCGGCAACGGCCGCCGGCTCTTCGACGACCAGCAGGGCACGCTGCGGCCGGGTACCCCGTGGCGGTTGGGCGCCATCGGCGTGGCCCGCTGGCGCGGCGTCCCCCTCTCGCTGTTGCTCGACCACGCCGGCGTACGCCGGGACGCGGTGCAGGTGACACCGGTCGGGCTCGACGACCCCTACGTCGTCGACGGCGTCGACCACGGGCGCGTACGCCGACCGCTGCCGCTCGAGAAGGCGCTCGACGACGTGCTGGTCGCCCTGGAGATGAACGGCGAGCCGCTCGCCCGCGACCACGGCTTCCCGGCCCGGCTGGTCGTCCCCGGCTGGGTCGGCATCGCCAGCATCAAGTGGCTCGGCGAGCTCCGGGTGACGATGTCCGAGGTCGACTCCCCGTGGAACACCACCTGGTACCGGATGCACGGTGCGGGCTGGGACGGCCCGGCCGCCGCGCTGGGCCGGCTGCCGGTCAAGAGCGTGCTCGACGAGCACGGCTTCCCCGTCGCCGGTCGCCAGACCAGGCTGGCCGGACGCGCCTGGTCGGGCGAGGCCGCCATCGCCCGGGTCGAGGTCAGCACCGACGGCGGCCGCTCCTGGCGCGAGGCCGAGCTCCACGGCGACAACCTCAGCTCCGCCTGGACCAGGTGGGAGCTGGCCTGGACCCCCGAGCAGCCCGGTGCCCACGAGGTCCGGGTGCGGGCGACCGACACCACCGGCCGGACCCAGCCCGAGCAGGCCGCCGACAACGAGGACGGCTACCTCTTCGACGCCGTGCTGCGCCACGACGTACGGGTGGCCGCCGGCGCGACGGTCTCCGCCTGAGCCGTCCCGGCGCGCGCGGCGGACATACTGGCCGGGTGGGGACACCCGACCACTTCGTCGCGCTGGTCGACCGGCTGGCCGCCGACCTCGACGCGGCGCCGACGGCGAGCGCCGACGAGCTGGCCGCCGCGGCCCACCTCTCGCGCTTCCACTTCGACCGGGTGGTCAAGGCGGTCTCGGGCGAGAGCCCGACCCGGTTCCGGGCGCGCGTGCTGCTGGAGCGGGCGGCCTACCGGATGATCACCACCCGCGCGACGCTGCTCGACATCGCCGTCGCCGCAGGGTTCGGGAGCCACGAGGCCTTCACCCGCGCCTTCTCCCGCGAGTACGGCGCCCCGCCGTCGGCCTGGCGGACCCGGCCCACCCGCTTCCAGATCGACGCCCCCAACGACG
This sequence comes from uncultured Actinomycetota bacterium, assembly GCA_963740885.1. Classification (GTDB taxonomy): domain Bacteria; phylum Actinomycetota; class Actinomycetes; order Propionibacteriales; family Nocardioidaceae; genus Nocardioides. The sequence goes on along the minus strand of CAVUFP010000002.1, from coordinate 2,147,510 downwards.
TGCACTTCCACCCACCCGGCGGCCTGCGGCTGCCGGCCCGGCACAGGATGGACGACATGGCCCTGGTCACCGAGATGGTCGAGCACCACATCTGGCTGGTCGGCGAGCTCGTCGACCGCGCGGCAGGGCTCGACGACGCCCAGCTCGACGAGCCCTTCGCCGGGACGATCCCCGACGTCGACGGCGGCACCCTGCGCTGGGCCCTCTCGAGGCTCGTGGGCCAGATGGCGATGTGGAACGCCGCCGTGGCCGACCGCGAGTACGACTTCTCCGTCGAGGACGGCGAGCCGGTGGCCTCGGTGCGTGCCCGGCTGGAGGTCGCCGGACCGGAGTTCCTCGCCAACGTGCGCAGCTACGCCGAGGAGGGCCGCTTCGACGAGACCTTCGTCGACGGGTTCGGCCCGCAGCCGGTCGTGCTCAGCTATGGCGCGATGATCGCCCACGTGCTGACCTTCGCCGCCCACCACCGGCTGCTCGCCGTCGCCAAGCTGCGCGAGCACGGCGTGCTCGACCTCGGGCTCGGCGACCCCAAGCACTGGTTCGCGCGCACCACGGGCTGAGGGCGGCAATCTCGATCAAGCGCCGGCCCTGCGCCCGGCGCGAGGGTGGGGCGCATGACGATGCCCTACGCCGAGCCCCTCACACCCCTCGAGCCCGCGCCGCGGGTGGTCCCGGAGCCACCGCGACGCGGTGAGCCCGGCGGCGAGCCCTGCGGGGTCTGCGCCGGCCACCTGCCCAGCGTCTGGGAGGACGAGCACTGGACGCTCCACCCACCCGTCGGCGGCAGCCTGCCCGGGACGGTGTGGGCGGCGTCCCGGTCCCACGTCGACTCCTTCGCCGACCTCTCCCCCGAGGCCCAGGCGGGCTTCGGGACGCTGTGCGCCCGGGTCGACGCGGGGCTGATGGCGCGCGGCGACGTCGGGCGCGTCCACCTCTACCGCTGGGGCGACGGGGGTGCCCACTTCCACGTGTGGTTCATGCCGCGCCCGCTGGGGATGCTCGACGCGTCCGGGCCGATGCTGCCGTTGTGGGAGGACGTGCTGCCCAACGTCAGCGACGAGGCGCTGCGGGTCGCCGCGGAGGAGCTCGGCGAGCGGATGCGCGCGTGAGCGACACCCGGCTGGGCCGCGAGCTCGGCACCGGCGACGCGGTCGTCGTCGGACTGGCGGCGATGCTGGGAGCCGGGGTCTTCGTGGCCTTCGCGCCCGCGGCGGCCGCCGCCGGCTCCGGGCTGCTGGTCGGCCTCGGGATCGCCGCCACGGTCGCCTTCTGCAACGCGGTCGCCTCGGCGCAGCTGGCCGCGGTCCACCCCTCCTCGGGCGGCACCTACCTCTTCGGCCGGGTCGTGCTCGGTCCGTGGTGGGGCTTCCTCGCCGGGTGGGGGTTCGTGATCGGCAAGACGGCGTCGTGCGCGGCGATGGCGATGGCGTTCGCGGCGTACGCCGTCCCGGCCGGCGGCGGGCAGCGTGGTGCGGCCGCCCTCGCGGTCGTCGGGCTCACGGTCGCCAACCTGCACGGCGTGACCCGGACGGCGATGGCAGCACGATTCCTGCTCGGGACCACCCTGGTCGTGCTCGTGGGCTTCGTGGTGGTGGCCGGCGCGCTCGGACCCGCCACCGACCCCGTGCCGCTGACCGCCGTCGGACCGCGGGGCGTGCTGGAGGGGGCCGGGCTGCTGTTCTTCGCCTTCGCCGGCTACGCGCGGATCGCCACGCTCGCCGAGGAGGTACGCCGACCGGCCATGATCGGCCGGGCGATCCTGGTCGCGCTCGGGACCGCGGTGCTGGTCTACCTCGCGGTCGGACTCACCCTGGTGAGCGTCCTCGGCGTCGAGCTGGCCCGGACGTCGACCCCCCTGGCGACGGCGGCGTCCGCGGTGGGCGCGGGGTGGGCCGAGCCGCTCGTGCGGGTCGGGGCTGCTGCGGCCAGCCTCGGTGCGCTGCTCGCCCTGCTCGCCGGCGTCGGCCGCACCACGCTGGCGATGGCGCGCGAGCGCGACCTGCCCGGCTGGCTGGCCTCGGTGGACGAGCGGCACCGGGTGCCCGACCACGCCCAGCTGGCCGTCGGCGCGGTCGTGCTCGTGCTGGTGCTGGTGGCCGACCTGCGCGGGGCGATCGGCTTCTCGTCGTTCGGGGTGCTCCTCTACTACTTCGTCGCCAACGCCGCCGCGCTGCGACAGCCGGCGGCCGAGCGCCGCTGGCCCCGCGCGCTCCAGCTGCTCGGCGCGACCGGCTGCCTGGTGCTGGCCGCCACGCTGCCCGGCGGCTCGGTCCTCACCGGCCTGGCCGTGCTGGCCGTCGGCGTCCTCGGGCGGGTCCTGACGCGGCGTGTGCCTGAGCGTGCGCCAGGGCGCACGCTCAGGCACACGCGGCGGGGCTAGGAGCTCAGGGCAGCCGGCGGCGTACGGCGTCGCGCAGGGCCTGCTCGGCGTCGACGCCCTCGCGGTGAGCCTCGGAGACCAGCGCCAGCAGCCGCTCCCCCATGTCACCGTCGGGGTCGGTGGCCGCCGGGGTGCCGGCACGCTCGAGCCGGTCGAGCACCTTGGTGGCGTGGAGCAGCGCCGGCAGCGCCGGGGGCAGGCCGTCGGTCAGCGACGTACGCCGCTTCTCCTCGGCCTTGCGGGCCTCCCACAGCGCGTTGACACCTGCCGGGTCGAGAGCGACGTCGGTCGCGTCGGCGGCGTCCCCGAAGACGTGGGGATTGCGGCGGCGCATCTTCTCGGTGATGTCGCGGGCGACGTCGCCGGTGGTGAAGGCGCCGTCCTGCTCGGCGATCACGGTGTGGAAGAAGACCTGCAGCAGCAGGTCGCCGAGCTCCTCGCGCAGGTGGACCTCGTCACCCGTGTCGATCGCCTCGAGGGTCTCGTGGAGCTCCTCGAGCAGGTAGCGCGCCAGCGACCGGTGGGTCTGCGCCGCCTTCCAGGGGCACTCGGCCCGCAGCCGTCGCATCACCGCGAGGAACTCGAGCAGCTCCTCGTCGCCGGTCACGGGCAGCGGGTCAGCGTCCGCAGCGCTGGGAGTCGGGGAGCTCGGCGGCGAGGGCGGAGTTGGGCTGCTCCTCGAGGCCGGCCTTGGCGCCCTCGCTGACCGCGAACGACAGCGACCCGTCGGTGGGCGTCACCGTGGCGTCGCGGATCGAGGTGTTGAGCGAGGGGTCGAACTCGACGCCGTGCTCGTCGATCCACTTCTGGAGCTCCTCGGCCCCGGCCTGGTCGTAGTCGGCGTCGGAGGCGTCGGGGTCGTCGAGGAGCTTCATGCCCACGGCGCGCTCGATCTCCTGGACGTAGATCGGCGCGGTCTCGACGTCCATCACCGGCTCCTGCTGCTCCTCCGGGAGCGCCGCCACCTGCTTGCGGAGGTCGGAGATCTGCTTGAGGTAGCTCGCCGAGCCGGCCTCGACGCCCTGCTCGGCGGCGACGTTCTCGGCCACCTCCTGGAGGGCGAGGGTGCCGGCGATCCCGCCGCGGAAGTATCCGTGCGGGATCGACTGGGCCTGCTGGTCGAGCGGCTCGGAGATGGCAGCGCAGAACTGGGTGGTGGTCGCGTCGAGCTCGCTGGTGCTGATCGTGGTGTCGCCGACCACGACCGCCGTCCCGGGACGCAGGCCGGCGCACCCGCCGAGCAGCGTCGCCACGAGGAGGACGCCGGCGACGCGGACAGGACCGGGGGTGCTGCTCACAGCTGGTGCTCCTTCGGCTGGCCTGGCTCCTGCTGGCCGACCACGGGGTCGATCACGGAGTCGATGACGGTGCGGGCCCATTCAAGCAAAGCCACCCCCTCGAGCGGACGTCCCCCCAAGGATCCGGCAGAGTGCCCGGGGGTGCCCGGACGCGGCACCAGGACGGTGCCGAGCTGGGTCTTGACGATGCTCTTGGGGTAGAGCCGCTGCAGCCGTACGACGCGCGACTCCGGCAGGCTGACCGGCGCGAACCGGACGTTGCGCCCGGCGATGGTGACCTCGCCGATCGCGGCCTGGCGGGCGCGGGCGCGGAACCTCGCGACCAGCAGCAGCGCCGCCACGGCCTCGGGTGGCTCGCCGTAGCGGTCGACGAGCTCGCCGAGCACCTCGTCGACGTCGAGGTCGGTGCGGACCTCGGCCAGCCGCTTGTACATCTCCAGGCGCAGCCGTTCGCTCGGGATGTAGTCGTGGGGCAGGTGGGCATCGACGGGCAGCTCGATCCGGACCTCGCGCCGCTCCGGCTCGGACTCGCCCTTGAACTCGTTGACCGCCTCGCCGACCAGCCGCACGTAGAGGTCGAAGCCGACGTCGGCGATGTGGCCGGACTGCTCGCCGCCGAGCAGGTTGCCCGCGCCGCGGATCTCGAGGTCCTTCATCGCGATCGCCATGCCGCCGCCGAGGTCGGAGTGCTGGGCCAGCGTGGCGAGCCGCTCGTGGGCGGTCTCGGTCAGCGGCTTCTCGGCCGGGTAGAGGAAGTAGGCGTAGGCGCGCTCCCGGCTGCGCCCGACCCGCCCGCGCAGCTGGTGGAGCTGGGAGAGGCCCAACGCGTCGGCCCGCTCGATGATCATGGTGTTGGCGTTGGAGACGTCGAGCCCCGACTCGACGATGGTCGTGCAGACCAGCACGTCGAAGCGCTTCTCCCAGAAGTCGAGCATCACCTGCTCGAGCTGGTGCTCGCCCATCTGCCCGTGGGCGGTCGCGACCCGCGCCTCGGGCACCAGCTCGCGGAGCCGGGCGGCGGCCTTCTCGATCGACTGCACCCGGTTGTGGATGTAGAAGACCTGGCCGTCGCGCAGCAGCTCACGGCGTACGGCGGCGGTGACCTGGCGGTCCTCATAGGCGCCGACGTAGGTCAGCACCGGGTGCCGCTCCTCGGGCGGCGTGGTGATGGTCGACATCTCGCGGATCCCGGTGACGGCCATCTCGAGCGTGCGCGGGATCGGCGTGGCGCTCATCGAGAGCACGTCGACGGAGGTGCGCAGCCGCTTCATCTGCTCCTTGTGCTCCACGCCGAAGCGCTGCTCCTCGTCGACGATGATCAGCCCGAGGTCCTTGACCCGGACGTCGGGGTTGAGCAGCCGGTGGGTGCCGATCACGATGTCGACGCTGCCCTCGCGCAGGCCCTCCATCACCGCGCGGGCCTCGGCGTCGGTCTGGAAGCGCGACAGCGCCTTGACGGTGACCGGGAAGCCGCTCATCCGCTCGTTGAACGTCGAGAGGTGCTGGGTGACCAGCAGCGTCGTCGGCACCAGGACGGCGACCTGCTTGCCCTCCTGCACCGCCTTGAAGGCCGCCCGGACCGCGATCTCGGTCTTGCCGTAGCCGACGTCGCCGCAGACCAGCCGGTCCATCGGCACGCTGCGGCGCATGTCGCCCTTGACCTCGTCGACGGTGCTCAGCTGGTCGGGCGTCTCCTGGAACGGGAAGGCGTCCTCGAGCTCGCGCTGCCACGGGCTGTCGGGGCCGTAGGCGTGACCCTGGGTGGCCTGCCGCGCGGCGTACAGCTTGATCAGCTCGGCCGCGATCTCGCGCACCGCCTTGCGGGCGCGGTTCTTGCGCTTGGTCCAGTCGGCGCCGCCGAGCCGGTCGAGGCTCGGCTGCTCGCCGCCGACGTAGCGGGTGACCTGGTCGAGCGCGTCCGCCGGCACGAAAAGACGATCAGGGAGGGGCCCACTTCCACGTGTGGGCCTGCTGGCGCCGTACTCGAGGACGAGGTACTCGCGCACCGCGCCCTGCACCTCGCGCTGCCTCATCTCCACGAACCGGCCGACGCCGTGCTGCTCGTGGACGACGTAGTCGCCGGCGGCGAGCTCGAGCGGGTCGATCTGCTTCTTGCGGCGTGCCGGCATCCGGCGCATGTCGCGGGTCGAGCCGCCCTGGGCGGACAGGTCGTCGCCGGAGATCACCACCAGCCGGCGTGCGTCGTCGACGAAGCCGTGGCCGAGCCGGCCGCAGGTCACCTCGACGACGCCCTCGCCGACGGAGCCGTCGCCGCGCGCCTCCTCGACCAGCCGGGCCGGCACGTCGTGCTCGCCGAGGGTCTCGACCAGCCGCTGGGCGGGGCCGTGGCCGGGGAAGACGACGACCACGCGGTAGCCGTCCTTGCGCCACGACTCGACGTCGCCGACGGCGCGCTCGAGGTCGCCGCGGTAGGCGTCGACCGGCCGGGCGTCGAGAGCGCGGACCGGGCTGGTCTCCTCGTCGAGACCGAACGGGCTGACCGTCCACCAGGGCGCGCCGCGGCCGATCGCGTGGAGCCGGACGTCGCCGATCTCGCGGTAGGACGCCGCGCCGAGGTCGATGGGCGCGGTGCCGCCGCCGGCCGCGGCCGCCCAGCTCGCGCCCAGGAACTCCTGGCTGGTGGCGACCAGGTCGTGGGCGCGGGTCCGGGCCCGCTCGGGGTCGACGACCAGGACGTGGGTGTCGTCGGGCATCACGTCGACCAGCAGCTCGAGCTCGTCGACGAGCACCGGCGCGAGCGACTCCATGCCCTCGACCGCGATGCCGGCGGCGATCTGGTCGGTCATCTCGAGCAGCTGCGGGTGGGCGCGGCCGAGCTCGGCCGCGCGTCGCCGTACCTCGTCGGTGAGGAGCAGCTCGCGGCACGGCGGCGCCCACAACCGCTCGAGGGTCTCGAGGGTGCGCTGGTCGGCGACCGAGAAGCTGCGGATCTCCTCGATGTCGTCGCCCCAGAACTCCACGCGGACCGGGTGCTCCTCGGTGGGCGGGAAGACGTCGACGATGCCGCCGCGGACGGCGAGCTCGCCGCGCTTCTCGACGAGGTCGACCCGGGTGTAGGCAGCGTCGGTGAGACCGCGCACGACCTCCTCGAGGCCCGGGCTCCCACCCGCGGCGAGCTCGACGGGCTGCAGGTCTCCGAGGCCCGGCACCTGCGGCTGGAGCACCGAGCGGACCGGCGCGACGACCACCGAGAGCGGGCCGGTGCCGGGCGCGTCGCCCGGGTGGCGGAGCCGGCGCAGCACGGCGAGCCGCCGGCCGACGGTGTCGCTGCGCGGGCTGAGCCGCTCGTGGGGCAGCGTCTCCCAGCTGGGGTAGTAGGCCACCGTGTCGTGGCCGACCACGTCGCCCAGCTCGGCGACCAGGTCCTCGGCCTCCCGGGAGGTGGCCGTGACGACCAGGACGGTGCGCCCGGCCCGCACCAGGCCGCAGACCAGGAACGGCCGCAGCCCCTCGGGGGCGACCAGGTCGAGACTGCTCACCGCGCCGCCGCGGGCGTCGTCCACGAGGGTCGCGAGCGCGGGCGTCGACAGGACCTCGTCGGCCAGCTGGCTGAGGGTCACGGCTGGATCGGGTCCCCTTCGTCGGCACGCAGACAGCCCCCGGCCGGGCGGCAGGGGGTGGTGCGGCCCATCGTACGGCGGGCCACGAGGCGCTGAGCCGGTGCCGTCAGTCGGTGCCGTGGCGGCGTACGAACTCCACGATCGTCTCGGCCAGCTCGGGCCGGCAGACGATCAGGTCGGGCAGCGAGGTGTCGTCCTCGTTGTAGACCAGCGGGGCGCCGTCGACGCGCGAGCAGTGGAGCCCGGCGGCGCGGGCGACCGCGACGGGGGCGGCGTTGTCCCACTGGTACTGGCCGCCGGCGTGGACGTAGGCGTCGGCGACGTCGCGGACCACGCTCATCACCTTCACCCCGGCGGATCCCATCGGGACCAGCTCGGCGTCGATCTCCGCGGCCAGCGCCTCCACGAACGCCGGCGGCCGGGTGCGCGACACCGCGATCCGCGGCCGGACGGCCGTCGCGGCCGGGACGACGGGCGGCGTCCCGGTGTGGAAGGTCTCGCCCAGCGCCGGCTGGGCCACGGCGCCGGCGGTCAGCCCGCCCTGCTCCGTCGCGCTCCGCTCCCACAGCGCGACGTGGACGGCCCAGTCGTCGCGCGGCGGCTCGGAGAACTCCCGCGTCCCGTCGAGCGGGTCGATGATCCACACCCGGTCGGCGTCGAGCCGCGCCTTGTCGTCGCGGGCCTCCTCCGAGAGCACGTGGTCGTCGGGCCGGTGCTCGGCGAGCAGCCCGGCGAGCAGCTCCTGCGCGGCCGCGTCGCCGGCGTCCTTGAGCTCGCGCCCCTCCAGCCCCTCGGCGCGGACCTCGAGCAGCCGGGCCCCCGCCTGCTCGGCCGCCCAGGCCGCGAAGGCGTGGTCGTCGGTCGCGATGTCGTGGGGTGCGTCAGTCACGGGCGTCACCCTAGCGAGGGGGTGCGGGGTGGGCTGACCCCGCAGCGACCACCCCGCTCAGGAGTTGAACTGCTGCTGGGTGCGCTCGAGCCCGTCGACGACCAGGGACTCGACGGCGTCGGCCGCGCGGTCGACCTCCCAGGGGAGCTCCTTGCGCTCGACGGAGGAGAAGTCGGAGAGCACGAAGTCGGACACGTCCTGGCGGCCCCGCGGCCGGCCGATGCCGACGCGGACCCGGTGGAAGTCGCCGGTGCCGAGCGAGGAGCGGATCGACCGCAGCCCGTTGTGGCCGTTGTCGCCCCCGCCGAGCTTGACCCGCAGCGTCCCGAAGGGCAGGTCGAGCTCGTCGTGGACGGCCACGACCTGCTCGGGCGGCACCTTGTAGAAGGTCGCCAGCGCCTTGACCGGCCCGCCCGACTCGTTCATGTAGCCGCGCGGCCGCGCCAGCACCACCCGCGGACCGGGTGTGCCAGGGGCCCCGAACCGCCCCTCGACCACGTCGGCCCGACCCGACCTGTGGGAGCGGAACGTCTCGCCCATCCGCGCGGCCAGCTCGGCCACGACGAGGTGGCCGACGTTGTGGCGGTGGCCGGCGTACGCCGGACCGGGGTTGCCCAGCCCGGCGACCAGCCAGACGGAGGTCACTCCTCCGAGGAGCCCTCGGCGCCGGCGTCGTCGCCGCCCTCGGCAGCATCGCCGTCGGTCTCGCCCTCGGCGCCCTCGGCCTCCTCGTCGGACTCCTCGCGCTCGATGCCGGCCTCGGCCTCGGCGGCCTCCAGCTCGGCCTCCAGGGCCTCCTCCGACATCTGCTGGGTGACGTTGACGATGAGCAGCTCGTCGTCGGCCAGCAGCGTGGTGCCCTCGGGCAGCTGCAGGTCGCTCGCGTGCAGCAGCGTGCCGACCTGGGCGCCCTCGACGGAGATCTCGAAGTACTCGGGGATGTGGGTGGCCTCGGCCTCGACCGACACCACGGCGTTCTCGGTGACGACCAGGGTCTCGGGGGCGGCGTCGCCGACCACGTGGATCGGGACGTCGACGGTGACCTTCTCGCCCTTCTTCACCAACACGAAGTCGACGTGCTCGATGTGGCGGGTGATCGGGTCGATCTGGACCTGCTTGGTCAGGCCGAGCTGGGTCTTGCCGTCGACGTCGAGCTCGAGCAGCGCGTTGGCGCCGCCGTGCTTGAGGGCGAGCATCGTGTCGTGGCCGGGCAGCGTGAGGTGCACCGGCTGGTCGCCGTGGGTGTAGAGCACGGCGGGGATCTTGTCGTCGCGGCGGATGCGGCGGGCGGCACCCTTGCCGAACTCGGTGCGCTGCTCGGCGGTGATCTTCTCGGCGGCCATGTCGGTCCTGCTCCTCGTTCTCGTCTGACGTCGGGGGCCCCGGACCGAGGTGGGCGGCGCGACAGCGCGGCCCTCTGTCATCACTGAGTCATCACTGGGCCGGCCCTGTCGATCACGGACCCGCCGGAGCGGGCCCCTCGCCGAGGCAACCGTCCGATCCTAGGCGAGCCGCACTCGTCGCCGCCAATCGCGGGACCACCGGGCGGCGTCGGGCGCCGGGGCTGTCTAGGGTCGGCCGCATGTCGCTCACGCTCGCCGAGGCGCGGACCCGCGCGGACCTGCTCTCCGAGGTGTCCTACGCGGTCCACCTCGACCTCACCGACCGCGAGACCTTCGCGGTGCGCACGACCGTCGCCTTCGCGTGCTCCCAACCGGGGGCCAGCACCTTCCTGGAGCTGGCCGACGCCCTCGGGGTGCTGGTCGACGGGCTCCCCGCGACGACGTACGACGGGCGCCGGATCGTGCTGGAACACCTCGCCGCCACCCAGCAGGTGACCGTCGAGGCACGGGTCCCCTACGTCACCGACGGCGACGGCATGCACACCTTCACCGACCCGGCCGACGGCGAGACCTACGTCTCGGCGTACGTCGGCATGGACATCTGCCAGCGGGTCTTCCCCTGCTTCGACCAGAACGACCTCAAGGCGCCGGTCGCCCTCAGCGTCACCGCTCCGGAGGGCTGGAGCGTGCTGGCCAACGGCCGGGTGACGCGGCAGGAGGGGAGCGCGTGGGAGTTCGCGCCGACCCCGCCGATCCCGCTGCCGATGTTCGTGGTCTGCGCCGGGCCCTGGCACTCCCGCACCTGGGAGCACGCCGGCCTCCCCTTCGGCTGGCACGCCCGCGCCTCGCTGGCCGACCAGCTCGACCGCGACTTCGACGAGGTCCGGGCGATCACCGAGCGGTGCTTCGACCACTACACCTCGACGTTCTCCGAGCCGTACGCCTTCGACTCCTACGACCAGGCCTTCGTGCCCGGGCAGAACTGGGGGGCGCTCGAGACACCCGGCTGCGTCACCTACCGCGACGAGATCCTGCCGGTCGGCACGCCGACGGCCGGCGAGCGGCGGAGCCGGGCCACCGTCATCGCGCACGAGATGGCCCACATGTGGTTCGGCGACCTGGCGACGATGACGTGGTGGGAGGACACCTGGCTGCAGGAGTCGTTCGCCGACTACATGGGCTACCGGCTGGCCGAGGAGGCGGTCGGCTTCGAGGGAACGTGGGCCGACTTCACGATCACCCGCAAGGTCGGCGCCTACCTCGCCGACGAGCGGCGCTCCACCCACCCGATCGCCCCGCTGGCCGAGGAGGTGCCCGACGTCGACGCCGCGCTCACCAACTTCGACTCCATCTCCTACGCCAAGGGCAACTCCGCCGTCCGGCAGCTCGTGACCTGGCTCGGCGACGACGACTTCCTGGCCGGGGTCAACGGCTACTTCGCCCGGCACCGCTTCGGCAACGCCACGCTGGCCGACTTCGTCGACGCCCTCGACGCGGCCACCGACCGCGACGTCCGCGGCTGGGTCGAGCTGTGGCTGCGACGCAGCGGCTTCGACACGATCACGGCCACCCGCGACCCGGCCGACGAGGGCGACGGCGTCACGCTCACGCGCGTCGGCAGCCGGCCCCACCGGTTCACGGTGACGACGTACGACGAGACGCTCGCGCCCCTCGAGCGCGGCCTGGTCGACCTGGGCGACCAGCCGCTGCGCCTGCCGGCCGCGCCGGTCGTGGTGCCCAACAGCGGCACCGAGACCTTCGCCCGGGTCCGCCTCGACGAGCAGTCGTGGAGCCTGCTGGCCGGCGACCTCGCCTCGGTCCCCGACGACGACACCCGGGCCCTGGTGTGGAGCACGGCGTTCGACATGGTCCGGTGCGGCGACCTGCGCGCGGCCGACTTCCTCGGCCTGGTGACCCGTCACCTGCCCCGCGAGCGGCGGGTCGGCATCGTCGACGGCGTCCTGGGCTGGACCCTCGGCAGCCTGGTGCCGCGGCGGCTCGCGCCGGACGAGGTCGCCGACGCGGTCGCCCAGGTCGCCGCCGCCTGCGAGAGCGGGCTGGCCTCCGAGCCCGGCGAGGACGTCGCGGTGTCGCTCACCCTCGGGCTGGCCCGGACCACGCCCGACCCCCTGCTGCTCCAGCGGTGGCTGCTCGACCGCGAGACCCACACCGGCATGCCGGTCGAGCCCGACCTGCGGTGGCGGGCGGTCCACCGGCTCGCCGCGCTCGGCGAGATCGGCGTCGACGAGATCACCGACGAACGGCTCTCCGACGGCACCATCACCGGCGTGCTCGGCGCAGCGACCGCGCTCGCCGCCATGCCGACCCCGCAGGCCAAGGCGGTGACGTGGGGGAGGCTGACCGCCGAGCCGGTGCTGTCCAACCGGGAGTTCACCGCGACCGCGGCCGGGTTCTGGGACGCCGAGCAGACCGCCCTGGTCCACCCCTACGTCGAGCCCTACCTGACCGGGCTGCTCGCGCTGGCCCGGACCCGGGGGCAGGCGTTCAGCCACCTGGTGACGCGGGCCTTCCCCTCGGTGCCGCTCCTCGACGAGCACGTGGCCGCGCTGGAGCGGGTCCTCACCGGCGACGTGCCGACCGTGCTGCGCCGCGGCTGGGAGGACGCCCTCGACGACCTGCGGGCCGCCGGGTCGCGCTGAGTCGACGTACGGTCGGGGCAAGGGCCGGACGCCGACTTCCGCCGGGTCCGGCCTTCCCGCCCGGGCGGGGAGACCGACACCCCCGGACCTCCCTACGCGTGGCCGTCGAACATCGACGTGACCGAGCCGTCCTCGAAGACCTCGCGGATGGCGCGGCTGATGAGGGGGGCGATCGAGAGCACGGTGAGCTTGTCGAAGTGCCGCTCGGAGGGGATCGGCAGCGTGTCGGTGACGATCACCTCGGCGGCCGAGCAGTTCTTGAGCCGGTCGACGGCGGGGTCGGAGAGGATCGCGTGGGTGGCGGCGATGACCACGCCGGCCGCGCCGTCGTCCATCAGCGCCTCGGCGGCCTTCACGATCGTGCCGCCGGTGTCGATCATGTCGTCGACCAGGACGCAGATCCGGCCGTCGACCCTGCCGACCACGCGGTTGGCGACCGCCTCGTTGGGCCGCAGGATGTCGCGGGACTTGTGGATGAAGGCCAGCGGCGCCCCGCCCAGCCGCTGCGACCACTGCTCGGCCACCTTGATCCGGCCGGCGTCGGGCGAGACGACGGCGAGCAGCTCGTCGCCGTACTTCGCCTTCACGTGGTCGGCCAGGATCGGCAGCGCCATCAGGTGGTCGACCGGGCCGTTGAAGAAGCCCTGGATCTGCGCGGTGTGCAGGTCGACGGCGATCAACCGGTCGGCACCCGCGGTCTTGAACAGGTCGGCCATCAGCCGCGCCGAGATCGGCTCGCGGCCGCGGTGCTTCTTGTCCTGCCGCGCGTAGCCGTAGAACGGCATCACCACCGTGATCCGCTTGGCCGAGGCGCGCTTGAGCGCGTCGACCATGATCAGGTGCTCCATGATCCACTCGTTGATCGGCGCGGTGTGGCTCTGGATGACGAAGGCGTCGCAGCCGCGGACCGACTCCTCGAAGCGCACGTAGATCTCACTGTTGGCGAACTCGTACGCCGAGGTCGGGACCAGCCCGGTGCCGAGCTGGCTGGCCACCTCCTGCGCGAGCTCGGGATGGGCCCGGCCGCTGAAGACCATCAGGTTCTTCTCGGTGGTCTTCTTCATTCCGGTCACGTCGTGATGCTCCTGGGTCGCCGGACAGAGGGGTTACTCAGGATTGTGACCCACCCGGGGGTGGCTGCCCAACCCCGGGGTTCGCCCCGGGTTCACTCTCCGTTGCCCGCCCCTGCTCGGCCCGCCGGGCCGCGTGACCCTCGATCGTCCGCTGCGGTCCGGCCGACACCGCGAGGGCACCCGGCGGGACGTCCTCGCGCACCACGGTGCCGCCACCGGTCATCGCGCCGTCGCCGATCGAGACCGGCGCCACGAAGGTGTTGTTGGACCCCGTCTTCGCCCCGTCGCCCACCGAGGTGCGGTGCTTCTGCCGACCGTCGTAGTTGGCGAAGATCGTGCCGGCGCCGATGTTCGAGCCCCGCCCGATCGTCGCGTCCCCGACGTACGAGAGGTGGGGCACCTTCGAGCCCTCGCCGATCTCGGCGTTCTTGGTCTCGACGAACGCCCCGATCTTGCCGCGCGCGCCGAGGCGGGTGCCGGGGCGGAGGTAGGAGAACGGCCCCACGGTGGCGCCCTCCCCGACCACGGCCAGCTCGCCGTGGGTGCGGACGACGCGGGCACCGACCCCGACCTCGCAGTCCTTGAGCGTGGTGTCCGGGCCGATGACGGCGTCCTCGCCGACGACGGTGGCGCCGAGCAGCTGCGTGCCGGGCAGGATCGTCACGTCGGGGGCGAGCACGACGTCGGCGTCGATCCAGGTGGTGGCGGGGTCCATGACGGTGACGCCGTCGCGCATCCAGCGCGTGACCAGCCGGTGGTTGAGCTCGCGGCCGAGCTCGGCGAGCTGGGCGCGGTCGTTGGCCCCCTCGGTCTGGGCGACGTCGTCCAGTGGCCAGGCGCCGACCACCAGCCCGTCCTGCTGGGCGATCCCCACCGCATCGGTCAGGTAGTACTCGCCCTTGGCGTTGTCGTTGCCGATCCGCGAGAGCGCGCCGACCAGGAACCCCGCCTCGAAGGCCAGGATGCCGCTGTTGATCTCGCGGATCTCGCGCTGCTCGGGCGTCGCGTCCTTCTCCTCCACGATCCCCCGCACCTCGCCCGCCGTCGTCGCGCACGACCCGGCCGTAGCCGTGCGGGTCGGGCACCAGGCCGCTGAGGATGCTCACGGCCCGCTGCGCCGCCTCGTGCTCGGCGACGAAGGCCCGCAGGCTCTCGCCCTCGAGCAGCGGCGTGTCCCCCGCTGCCACGACCACGGTCCCGGTCGGCGGCTCGTCGAGCGCCTCGACGGCCACGCGCACGGCGTGCCCGGTGCCGTCCTGGCTGGCCTGGACCGCGAGCACGCACTCGGGCACCAGCGCCTGGACGTGCGGGCCGACCTGCTCGCGCTGGTGGCCCACCACCGCCACCACCCGGCGCGGCTGCATCGACTGCACCGCCGCCAGGACGTGGCCGATCATGCTGCGGCCACCGACCTCGTGGAGCACCTTGGGGAGCTTGGACTTCATCCGGGTGCCGCCGCCGGCCGCCAGCACGATCACGGTCAGGTCGTCCATGCCCTGCATCCTGTCTGGTTGCCGGTGCGGAGTCGAACCCGCTCGCGCCCTAACCTTGGGGTCCATTCCCCGGTTGGTCTGCCGGCAGGGCCCGCCTGACTTTGAATCAGGACTAGCGACGTAGGTTCGACTCCTACCCGGGGAGCGAACCTCACGATGTCTGTCCGGTCAGCGACGGCGAGGGCGGCCCTCCGTCTGCACCGCACGCTGCGCGGCGCGGCGACGCTTCGTTCGTCCCGTACAGTCGTGAGGTGACCGTCGATCTGAGGTGCCCGACGTGTGACGAGGGCCTTCACACCGACGGGAACGAAGGATTTCGCTGCCCCGAGGACCATCGTTACACCTTTGTCGAGCTGGCGCTGACCACCAACGTCTCCGCGCTGCGGGCCCTGTGGATGGCGATCCGGGCCCTGGAGGACGACGCGGGCAGCTTGCGCTACCTGGCCAAGCAGCTGGGTGACAAGGGCGGCATGTCCGCCGACGAGCGGCTTCACGAGGCGGAGGCGACCCTCGACGCCGCCCAGATGCTGCGGCGGCACGCCCAACGGGCACAGGAGAGGCTCGACAGGTTTCCCTGGGCACCCTCGGCTGTGCGCGAGACGGACAGCCAGCGCGGTCGGAGCGGCTAGCTCTCCGTGGGATGAAGCGACTGCTCCCCGGACCCGTGGGTGACTAAGGTCGTGTCGTGGACCTTCCGGTGATGCCTCCCGTGCGGCCGATGCTGGCCAAGGCGGTGAAGGGGGTGCCGACCGACGACGGCTGGAGCTTCGAGCCGAAGTGGGACGGCTTCCGCTGCTTGGTCTTCAAGGACGGCGACGAGGTCGAGCTGGCCAGCCGCAACACCAAGCCGCTGACCCGTTACTTCCCCGAGATCGTCGAGGCGGCCCGCGAGCAGCTGCCCGAGCGGTGCGTGCTCGACGGCGAGCTGTTCGTCGCGGTGGGCAACCGGCTGGAGTTCGAGGTGCTCCAGGAGCGGATCCACCCCGCCGACTCGCGGGTGCGCAAGCTCGCCGAGGAGACGCCGGCCGGTTACGTCGCCTTCGACCTGCTCGCCCTCGGCGACGAGTCGTGGGCCGGGCGACCCTTCGCCGAGCGCCGGGTCGCGCTGGAGGACGCGCTCGCCGGGTTGGACGGCCCCTGCCACCTCACCCGCACCACGACCGACCCGGCCGAGGCCGAGCGCTGGTTCGAGCAGTTCGAGGGGGCGGGGCTCGACGGCGTGGTCGCCAAGCCCCTCGACGCGCCGTACGCCGAGAACTCCCGCACCATGCTCAAGATCAAGCACGAGCGGACCGCCGACGTCGTGCTCGCCGGCTACCGCGACCACAAGACCTCCACCCCCGAGCGCCCGCTGCTCGGCAGCCTGCTGCTCGGCCTCTACCGCGACGGGACGCTCCAGCACCTCGGTGTCAGCGCCAGCTTCACCGAGCAGCGGCGGGCTGAGCTCTGGCAGGAGCTGCAGCCGTTGGTGTGCCCCATCGAGGAGCACCCGTGGGGCGCGTGGAGCGAGTTCCTGGTCGCCAACCCGGGCCGGGTGCCCGGCACCCAGAGCCGCTGGAGCCAGGGCAAGGACCTCTCGTTCACGCCGCTGCGCCCCGAGCGGGTGCTGGAGGTCAAGTACGACCACATGGAGGGGAGCCGGTTCCGGCACACCGCCCACTTCAAGCGGTGGCGCGAGGACCGCGATCCCGAGTCCTGCGGATATGACCAGCTCGAGGAGCCGGTGGGCTACGAACTGGGTACCATTCTGGGTGGAGGTGCGTCATGACCTACGACGTCGTGCTGCTGGTCGAGAAGGCGCTCACCGACGCCGATGCCCGGCAGGTCCGCTCGCTCCACGAGGGCATCGACGACGAGCCGGTCGTCTACCACGTGCTGGTCCCGCTCGAGGACGCCGCGGCACGCATCGAGTCGGCCATGGGGTCGCTCGCGGCCGGCGAGGTCATCTCCTCGCCGGCGATGGTGATGAGCGACGTCGACATCGACGCCGTGCGCAAGGACTGCCGCGACCGCTCCGACCACGACCTGGCGATGTGCGTCGAGGCGCTGGAGACCGGCGGCGCCACGGTCCACGGGAGCGTCGTGACCGAGCCGCCGGTCGAGGCGCTGGCCCGGGTCGTCCAGGCGGTCGACGGCCGCGAGGCGATCATCCTGACCCGGCCCCACGTCGTCGCGGAGTTCTTCCACGTCGACTGGACCTCGCGCGCCCGGCGCAAGATCGGCGTCCCGGTCCTCCACCTGCTCGAGCACGAGACCTTCGACGAGCAGGCCGGCGGCGGCGAGGGCGTCACCGGGGTCTGAACGACGCCCTGTTACCGCAACGGTCACCCCCTGTGGCTGTCGTTGCGACCCCCCACCCCGTATCGTGATCCGTGTCAGGCCCGTGGGACTGACGAGCGGCCAGATCCGGGGGGTGACGGCCGCAGATTCGGAGGCTGTGCCGGGGGGCTCAGGTCTCCGACCACGGGTTCGAGGGCCCGTCGGCCATGTCGGCGGGCCCTCACTCATGTCCAGGACGTGTGCCGGGCGTGCGGTGCTAGGGCCTCGGAGCGCACCCGTTCTGGGCGTGCGGATCCGGCCCCACGTTCGTTGTTACCGAAACGTGGATGGTGCGTGGGTGTCATTTGGAGGCTCCAGGAATAGCGTTTCACCTGTCAGATCTCCGTCTCTGACACTCGCGAACCGGGCTGGGGGGCACGATCCGCGAGACTGGGGCTGCTGGATCCGGGGGGTTCTCGGCAGCACCGACTGAGGACTCTTGTCACGGGGGGTGACAAGAAGCCAGCAAAGGCACGGCACCGGCCCACGGTTGCCGTCGGGGAGACCCGCCTGGTTCACCAGGCGGGTCTCCCTCATTTTCAGGGACCCTCGATCCGGTTCCCCTGGTCGTCCCAGTGCCCGGCGACCTTCCGGCTCGGCTGCACCCGCGGCGGCTCCCCCGGCATCTTGGGGTAGTCCGGCGGGTAGTTGAGCTCGACCTCGCCCTGCTCGCGCCACAGGTCGAGCAGCGGCTCCAGGTCGTGGGCGTCGTCGTCGATCCCCGCCCACGGGTCGCCGTCGGCCAGCCGGTCGGGCACCGAGAACAGGTGGAACTCCCCGGGATCCGTGACCCCGGCCAGCTCCTCCCAGGTCATCGGCGTGGAGACGGGGGCGCCGGGGATCGGGCGCAACGAGTACGCCGACGCGATCGTCCGGTCGCGGTTGTTCTGGTTGTAGTCGACGAAGATCCTTCTCCCCCGCTCCTCCTTCCACCAGTCGACGGTGACCTGGTCGTCGCGCCGCGCGAGCTCGCGCCCGAAGCCGATCGCCGCGTGGCGGACGTCGACGAACTCCCACTCGGGCCGGATCCGGACGTAGACGTGGACCCCGCGGTTGCCGCTGGTCTTGGGCCAGCCGGTGAGGCCCAGCTCCTCGAGCAGCTCCCGGGCCACGCCGGCCACCCGCGCGGCGTCGGAGAAGGTCGTCCCCGGCTGCGGGTCGAGATCGATCCGCAGCTCGTCGGGCCGGTCGACGTCGCTGCGGCGTACGGGCCAGGGGTGGAAGGTCAGCGTCCCCATGTGCGCGCACCAGACCGGCACCGCGATCTCGGTCGGGCAGATCTCCTGGGCGGTCCGGCCCGAGGGAAAGGTGATCTGCACCGACTCCAGGTAGTCGGGCGCGCCCTTCGGCACCCGCTTCTGATAAAAGGCGTCCGCGCGGTGCTCCCTTCTTGGGTCCTGCGGCCCGGTGGCCAGCCTCATCCCCGGTCGTACGCCGGAGGTCCACCGCTCCAGCGCCGTCGGCCGGTCGCGGAGGGCTCGCATCAGCCCGTCCTCGACCGAGGCGAAGTACTCCGCCACCCTCAGCTTGCTGACCTCGGGCGTGCGCTCGGTCGCCTCGTAGATCACCCGGTCCGGCGAGGAGACCCTGACCTCCCGGTCACCCGCCACCACCGTCGCCGCCGGAGTCTTCGCCATGCGGCCAACCTAGTGCGTGCTCAGAGCAGCGAGTTCGGCTCGAACCTCGGTCGGCGGTCGACGTCCTCGCGGGCCGGCCGCACGAACTCGAAGCCTGCGGTCGTGACCAGCCCCCAGTCGGGTCGCTCCGCGAGCAGGCCGTGGGCGCAGCCGAGGTGGAGCGGCGGGGCGTGGAAGGCGTTGCGCCCGGCCTCGCGGGCCGTGCCGACGAAGGCGATGGGCCGCCCCAGCGGCCGGCCGCACACCCCGCAGATCCGGCTCAGCGCGCACTGCGTCACCCGCGGGCCGTCGAGCTCCTCCAGCGATCCGCGCCAGGCGAAGGGCACGGTCACGGTCACGGTGCTCACGCGCGGGCCCCCGCCCGACTGCGCGACCACTGGCCCAGCTCGGTACGCCGGGTCTGCCGCTCGGCGTCGTTCTTCCGGCCACGCTCGACCGTCGGTCCCGGCGGCTCGGGCTGGTCGGAGCTGGTCATGCCGTTGGGCAGCGAGAGCTTCATGATCGTCCGCAGCGCCTGGCCGTACTGCCGGTGCAACGGCCCGATCGTGTAGGGCAGGTCGTACTTGTCGCACAGCGCCCGGACCTTGACCCCGATCTCGGCGTACCGGTTGCTCGGCAGGTCGGGGAAGAGGTGGTGCTCGATCTGGAAGCCGAGGTTCCCCGACATGATGTGCAGCAGGTCACCGCCCTCGAAGTTGGCCGAGCCGAGCATCTGGCGCAGGTACCACTCGTCGCGGGTCTCGTCCTCGAGCTCCTCCTCGGTGAAGTGGAGGGCGCCGTCGGGGAAGTGGCCGCAGAAGATGATCGTGTAGGACCAGATGTTGCGCATGAAGTTGGCCGTCGCGTTGGCCACGAGCGTCGTGCGCCACTCCCGACCCGACAGGGCCGGGTAGACGACGTAGTCCTTGAGGGCCTGGTTGCGGCCCTTCTGCCAGATCTGCTTGAGCTGGCGCTTCATCTCCTTGGGGTCCTTCTTGCCCTTCCGGATCGCCTCGAGGTCGAGGTCGTGGAGCGCGACCCCCCACTGGAAGAGGCCGGCGAGCAGCGCGTTGTAGACCGGCTGGCCGAGGTTGGCCGGGTGCCACTTCTGCTCGCGCGCCATGCGCAGGATCCCGTAGCCGATGTCGTTGTCGTGGCCCAGCACGTTGGTGAACTGGTGGTGCACGTAGTTGTGGCTGTGCTTCCACTGCTCGGCCGGCTGGGCGGTGTCCCACTCCCAGTTGGAGGAGTGGATCTCCGGGTCGTTCATCCAGTCCCACTGGCCGTGCATCACGTTGTGGCCGATCTCCATGTTCTCGAGGATCTTGGCCACGCCGAGCAGGGCGGCGCCCGCGACGGCTCCCGGAACCCGCGTACGTCGCGAGTGCGGTGTGGTCGCGAGCACGACCCGGCCGGCGGTGGCCAGGCCGCGCTGCACCCGGATCATCCGGTTGATGTAGGCGGCGTCCGCCTCACCCCGCGACTCCTCGATCTCGGCGCGGATCGCGTCGAGCTCGCGGCCGAGCTGCTCCACCTCCTCCGGGCTGAGGTGGGCGTACTCCTTGACGTCGCTGATCGCCACGTGTGGTCCTTCCGGTTCGTCTGGTCAGATGTCGAGCGTGCAGTCGCCCACCGCGGCGGTGATGCAGGTCTGCACCTGCTCGTTGGGCTGGTCGTACTCGTCGCCGCTGCGCAGGTCGCGGACCCGCCCCGAGACGAGGGTGAGCGTGCAGGTGTGGCAGATCCCCATCCGGCAGCCGTAGGGCATGCCGATGCCGGCCTCCTCGCCGGCCTCGAGCACCGTCGTGGCGCCGTCGGCGTCGACGGTCTTGCCGGAGTTGCGGAACGTGATCGTGCCGCCCTCCCCGCCCTCGCCGCCGAGCTCCAGCGAGAACCGCTCGAGGTGCAGGTGCTCCTCGAGGTCCTGGGACGCGAAGTGCTCGGTGACGGCGTCGAGCATCGGGCCCGGGCCGCAGGCGTAGGTCTCGCGCTCGCGCCAGTCGGGGCACAGCTCGTCGAGGCCACCTTCCTCAGCGGCCAGGTCGAACATGCCGTCGGTGTCGGTGTGGAGCCGGTGGACGGTGAGGCCGTCGTGCCGCTCCTCCAGCTGGGCGAGCTCGTCGCGGAAGATCATCCGCTCGGGCGTCGGCGAGGAGTAGTGGAGCACGACGTCGGGCATCTCCCGGCCGTTCTTCTGCGCTCGCCGGTCCAGGGTGCGCAGCATCGCCATCACCGGCGTGATCCCGCTGCCGCCCACGAGGAACAGCATCCGCTCCGGCGGCGGGTCGGGCAGCACGAAGTCGCCCTCGGGGGCAGCCAGCCGGACGATGGTGCCGGGCTCGAGGCCGTTGACCAGGTGGGAGGACAGCAGTCCCTCGGGCATCGCCCGCACGGTGATCGCGATGTGGCGGCCGGTCCGCCGGGGCGGGCTGCTGATGGAGTAGGAGCGCCACTGGTAGCGGCCCCCGACCTGGATGCCGATGCCGACGTACTGCCCCGGACGGTGGTCCCAGCGCCAGCCCCAGCCGGGCCGGATCACCAGCGTGGCTGCGTCCTCGGTCTCCGGGATCACCTTCTCCACGCGTCCGCGCAGCTCGCGCGCGGTCCACAGCGGGTTGAGCAGGCGCAGGTAGTCGTCCGGGTGCAGCGGCGTGGTCAGGCGCGTGCCCGCCTCGCGCACCCGGTCCCAGGAGATCGTGCTGGAGGCCATGCTGAATCAGTGAACACATGTCCACTCACGGTGTCAACCGGGCCCCGGCTAGATTGGGACCATGGGCTACGAGGTCGACAGGTCCGACTCCGAGTGGCGGGAGCAGCTCTCCGCCGACGAGTACGCCGTGCTGCGCAAGGCCGGGACCGAACGCGCGTTCACCGGTGAGTACACCGACACCGAGACCACCGGGGTCTACCGCTGCAAGGCGTGCCAGGCCAAGCTGTTCGAGTCCGACACCAAGTTCCACTCCGGGTGCGGCTGGCCGAGCTTCTACCAGCCGATCACCGACACGGTGGAGTACATCGAGGACTCCTCCCACGGCATGAAGCGGGTCGAGGTCCGCTGCGCCAGCTGCGGTTCCCACCTCGGCCACGTCTTCCCCGACGGCCACGGCACCCCCACCGGCGACCGCTTCTGCATCAACTCCATCGCCCTCACCCTCGAGCCCACCACCGGGGGCTGAGGGGCTGACCTCTCGCCGACCCGTCACTCGTGCGAGTTCGCAACCCCTCGACCCGTCACTGGTGAGAGTTCGCAACCCCTCGACCCGTCACTGGTGAGAGTTCGCAACCCCTCGACCCGTCACTTGTGAGAGTTCGCAACCCCTCGACCCGTCACTGGTGAGAGTTCGTGGCCCGTCGACCCGTCGCTCGTGCGAACTCGCGGGCGCTGGAGATGACGGCTCGACCCCTCCTCAACGCACAGAAGTGACGGCTCGGCCCCTTCTGAACTCGCATAGATGACGGGTCGGCATCAGGGGAGTCGCTGGAGCAGGTCGGGGAGGGGGGTGCGGGCGCCGGTGTAGAACGGCACCTCCTCGCGGACGTGGCGCCGGGCGGTCGAGGCGCGGAGCGCGCGCATCAGGTCGACGATCCGGTGCAGCTCGTCGGCCTCGAAGGCGAGGATCCACTCGTAGTCGCCGAGCGCGAAGCTGGCGACGGTGTTGGCTCGGACGTCGGCATAGCCCCGCGCCATCTGGCCGTGCTCGGCGAGCATCCCGCGGCGCTCGGACTCCTCGAGCAGGTACCAGTCGTAGGAGCGGACGAAGGGGTAGACGCACACGTGCCGCTTCGGCTCCTCGTCGTCGAGGAACGCCGGGACGTGGCTCTTGTTGAACTCCGCCGGCCGGTGCAGCGCCATCTGCGACCAGACCGGCGCCAGCCGCCGTCCGAAGGAGGTACGGCGGAAGGCGTTGTAGGCGTCCTGCAGCTCCTCGCTGGTGCCGGCGTGCCACCACACCATCACGTCGGCGTCGGCGCGCAGTCCGGAGACGTCGTAGATCCCGCGCACGACGACGTCGGCCTCGGCGAGCACCTCCACCAGCGCCTCGACGTCGGCCGCCTCGGCGGCCCGGTCGGCGTCACCGAGCGGCGTCTCGAGCCGGAAGACCGACCACATCGTGTAGCGGATGGTCTCGTTGAGCTCCTTGAGCCGGGCCGCGTTGGTGGGGGTCGCTTCGCTCATGGGCCCATTGTCGCGTGGGCGGCCGAGGCGATGACGGCCGGGATGCCCACGCCGTCGTACGCCGCCCCGCACACCGACAGCCCCGGGACCCGGGCCACGTCGGCGCGGATCCGGGCCACCCGGTCGAGGTGGCCGACGGCGTACTGCGGCAGCGCGCCGCCCCATCGCTGGACGTGGCTGTCGACCGGTCGGGCCGTGATGCCGGCCAGGGCCGCCAGCTCGGCCAGCGATGAGGCCACCAGCTCGGCGTCGGGCCGCTGCAGGGTCGCCTCCTCGCGGTGCCGACCGACCGAGGTGCGCAGCAGGAGCAGGCCGCCCTCGCCACCACCGGCCTCGCGGACCCACCCCCACTTCGCGAAGGAGTACGTCGCCGCCTTGACCGCCCGCCCCTCGACTGGCGGGACCAGGAACCCGGACGCCCCGGTCGCGGCCAGACCGCCGAGGTCGGGGGCCCGGAAGGCGTGGGTCACGATGGCCATCGAGGCGTACTCGACCCGGGCCAGCTCCCGAGCGGCCTCCGGCGCGAGCCCGGCCAGCAACCGGGCGGCCGGCGCCGCCGGGCAGGCCAGCACGACCCGGTCCGCCACCACCCGCTCGGGCGCGTGCGCCGAGCCGACCGTGAGCACGAACCCGTCCCGCCGGAGCGCGAGCGCCCGCACCGTCGCCGAGCTCCGGACCTCGAACCGCCCCGACCCCGCCATCGCGTCGACCAGCGTCGTGAGCCCGCCCGGCAGGCCGGCGAACACCGGGGCGTCGTTCTCCGGCAGCCCCGCCGCAGCCTCCAGCAGCGAGCCGCGCGCGGCCAGCGCGGCCAGCTGCGGCGTGGTCGCGCGCAGCGACAGCCGCCCGGCGTGCCCGGCGTAGACGCCTCCGAGGAGCGGCTCGACCAGCCGCTCGACCACCTGCGGCCCGAGCCGTTCGGCCACCAGCGAGGCGACCGACCGGTCCTCGGTCAGGTCGGAGGGCGGCAGGTCGGGCTCGCGCGAGACGACCTCCAGCGCGTCGTCCGAGAGCACCCCTGACGCGGCGAGGCCCGGCAGGTCCAGCGGCACGCCCATCAGCGTGCGCGGCAGCGGCCGCAGCGCGCCGTCGCTCCACACCGACGACGACGTGCTCGCGGGGTGCACCACGCCCAGCCCGAGCTCCCGCGCCAGGTCGGTGCCCTCCGGCCGGCGCGCCAGCATCGCCTCCGCCCCGACGTCGACCGGCACCCCGCCGACGCTCTCGCGCCGCAGCTTGCCCCCGGCCCGGTCGGCCGCCTCGAGCACGACCACGTCGTGGTCGGCGGCGAGCCGGTGCGCGGCCGTCAGCCCGGCGACGCCACCCCCGACGACGACGGCACGACCCCCTCGGCTGCTCACCCGGCCAGCCTAGGGAACCGCCGGCGCGCTGCTGCCCTTCTCGGTCGTGGTGCTGCTGGTCGGCCTGCCGGCGCTGGTGCTGACCCGGAGATGGGTGGCCCGGCACCCGCCGCGCCGACCGGCGCCCGAGGGCTGAGCCGCCGCAGGACGCGTCGCACCCTAGGGTGGACGCGTGGACCCCGACCTCAGCAGCGTCCGGATCGCCGTCCTCATCGACGCCGACAACACCTCGCCCAAGTACGCGGAGGCGATCCTCGACGAGCTCGCGAAGTACGGCACCCCGACGATCAAGCGCGCCTACGGCGACTTCTCCTCCTCGCGGCTCTCGGGCTGGACCCGCCAGCTCAACGCCCGCGCGATCCGGGCCATGCACCAGAACGCCTACACCACCGGCAAGAACTCCACCGACTCGGCGCTGATCATCGACGCCATGGACCTGCTCTACGACGGCAACGTCGAGGCCTTCGCCATCGTGACCAGCGACAGCGACTTCACCAGCCTCGCGGTCCGGCTGCGCGAGTCGGGCAAGACGGTCTACGGCCTCGGCCAGAAGAAGACGCCGGTCTCGCTGCAGAACGCCTGCGACCGCTTCATCATGCTCGAGGTGCTCGGCGCAGAGCACGACGACGGCGTCGACGGCGACGGACGACACCACGGCAGCACCCGATGGTGCGGCCGGCGGCGAGGACCCGGCGCCGCAGCTCAACCTGCAGAGCATGCTGACCAAGGCGGTCAACGCCGCCGCCGACGACGACGGCTGGGCCCCGCTCGGCGCGATCGGCAACCACCTCACGCGCAGCCACCCGTCGTGGGACCCGCGCACCTTCGGGCACGGCAAGCTCAGCTCGCTGGTGGCCGACCAGCCCTACCTGCAGACCCGGAAGGCGGGCACCCAGGTCGAGGTGGGGCTCAAGCGCAAGGCGGCCAAGAAGGCACCGGCCAGGAAGAAGACGACGACCGCGCAGGCGGCCGCGCAAGGCTGAGCACGCCTTGACACGGTCCGGCGCCCCGAGGAACCTCGCCACTGGGGGCCCGGGCGAGGGCGGACCGGGCCACCGCGACACGGGGAGGTTGGCCATGGCTCCACGACGCCGGCAGTGCGCGACGATGCAGGAGTACGAGCGGCTGCTCGAGGAGCAGCCCTCGTTCCGCACCAACCAGCAACGGGCCGAGGCCTTCACGCTCCGCGCCGTCACCACCGGCGAGGCCGCGCGGGTCGAGCGCACGCTGGTCACCATCCCGACCGTGGTGCACGTGGTGCACAAGAAGCCGTCGGAGGACATCAGCGACGAGCAGGTCGCGAGCCAGCTGGCCGCGATCAACCTCGACTACCGCGCGGCCAACCCGGACGTCGCCTCGGTGCCCGCGCCGTGGCAGGGCCTGGTCGCCGACGCGAAGATCCAGTTCAAGCTGGCCAGGCGCGACCCCGACGGCAAGCGGACCACCGGCATCGTGCGGGTGAAGACCGACCGGGCGTCCTTCGGTCCGGGCGACGCGGTCAAGCGGGTCGCCACCGGGGGCTCCGCGGCCTGGCCTTCCGACCGCTACCTCAACATCTGGGTGTGCACCCTCGGTGGTGGGCTGCTCGGCTATGCGCAGTTCCCCGGCGGGCCCAAGAAGACCGACGGCGTCGTGATCCTCAACACCGCCTTCGGCACCGAGGGCACGGTCGCCGACCCCTTCGACCTCGGCCGCACCCTGACCCACGAGGTCGGCCACTGGCTCAACCTGCGCCACATCTGGGGCGACACCCTCGACTGCAGCGGGGGCGACCGGGTCGCGGACACGCCCAACTGCGAGGGCCCCAACACGGGCAAGCCGACCTTCCCCAAGCTCAGCTGCAGCAACGCGCCCCACGGCGACATGTTCATGAACTACATGGACTACGTCGACGACGCGGCCATGTTCATGTTCACCGCAGGTCAGGTCTCGCGCATGAACGCCTGCCTGGCCGGCCCGCGCAAGTCCTTCCTCGGGTCGTAGCCGGCAGTGCGGGAGGAGGTCTGCGGGCGCTGGGTGCACGCCCACGAGGAGGACACCGGCGACGAGATGGTCTTCCGGCCCGCCGGCACCGACCTGCCGCCGGCCCGCGGGCGGCTGGCCTTCGAGCTGCGCGCCGACGGCAGCTTCGCCGAGGCCGGCCTGGGCGCCTCCGACGCCCCCGAGGAGGCGTCCGGAAGCTGGGCCCTCGACGGTGACGTGCTCACCCTCAGCGAGGGCGCGAGCCAGGGCGTGCCCCGCGAGATGGAGGTCGTCGCGGCCGAGCCGGACCGGCTGGTGGTCCGCCGGCGCCGGGCGCGGTGATCCGCGCGCCGTCGAGGGTCAGTCCCGCGGGGCGTAGCCCTGCACGAACTCGGTGAGCCGGGCCAGCTGGTCGGGGTCGGTCGAGGGGATCACGCCGTGGCCGAGGTTGAAGACGTGGCCCCGGGCGAACCGGCCGGCCTCGATCACCTCGGCGGCCCGTTGCAGCATCACCTCGGTCGGCGCGAACACCAGCGCCGGGTCGAGGTTGCCCTGCACCGCCCGGTCGCCGACCTTGCCGACCGCCTCGCCCAACGGCGTACGCCAGTCGACGCCCACGACGTCGGCGCCCGCCTCCCCCATCAGCGTCAGCAGGTCGGAGGTGCCGGTGCCGAAGTGGATCCGGGGTACGCCGAGACGACCCGCCCGCTCGAGCACCGCGGTCGAGTGGGGCATCACGTGGGCGGCGTAGTCGGCCGGCGTCAGCGCGCCCGCCCAGGAGTCGAAGAGCTGGACGGCGGCCGCGCCGGCGTCGACCTGCACCTCGAGGTAGCGCGCCGCGATGCCGGCGATCTTGCGCATCAGCGCGTCCCAGACCTCGGGCGCACCGAACATCATCGCCTTGGTGCGGGCCTGGTCCTTCGACGGCCCACCCTCCACGAGGTAGGAGGCCACCGTGAACGGCGCCCCGGCGAAGCCGATCAGCGGGGTGCCGTGGAGCTCGCCGACCAGGGCGCCCACGGCCTCGGTCACGAAGGGCACGTGGCCGGGCTCGAGGTCGGGGATCGCCTCGACGTCGGCGAGGGTGCGCACCGGCGAGGCCACGACCGGGCCGACGCCGGGCACGATGTCGAGGTCGACGCCCACCGCCTTGAGCGGCAGCACGATGTCGGAGAAGAAGATGGCGGCGTCGACGCCGTAGCGGCGTACCGGCTGGAGGGTGATCTCGGTGACCAGCCCGGCGTCCATGCAGGCGTCCAGCATGCTCACGCCCTCGCGGAGCCGGAGGTACTCCGGCAGCGAGCGACCTGCCTGGCGCATGAACCACACCGGCGGCCGCGGGACCTGCTCACCGCGTGCTGCCCGCACCAACAGGCTCTCGGAGACCCCAGGACTGTCCGGCATGGCCGAAGCCTCGCAGGTCAACCGGCGTGTTCCCACATCGGGCCTGCCCGGCCGGACCTACTGTGAGCACATGGTCGTCCGGCAGGAGACGCGCCCGGGGACGGGCGCGGGCGAGACGCCCCCGGAGTTCCGGGCGGCGGTCGAGAGCATGCGCGCGGCCACCCTGCGGCCGGAGGTCTTCTGCGAGGAGATGCCGGCGCCGCAGCGGATCGCCCCCCACTCCTTCGCGCTCAGCGCCGACGTGACCGTCGACGAGACCGACGTCGGCACCGGGCGGATCATCCTGCTCCACGATCCCGACGGCAACGACGCCTGGGACGGCACCTTCCGGTGCGTGGCCTACGCCCGCGCCGAGATCGAGAACGACCTGATCACCGACCCGCTGCTCCCCGGCGTCGGCTGGGCATGGCTGGTCGAGGCGCTCGAGGCCCACGGCGCCGAGCACACCGCCGCCTCCGGCACCGTCACCCGGGTGGCGACGGACAGCTTCGGCGGCATGGCCGACGAGGTCGGCACCGCCCAGATCGAGATCCGCGCCTCCTGGACGCCGCTGAGTCCCGCGTCGCTGCGCGACCACGTCGAGGCGTGGGCCGAGCTGCTCTGCACCGCCTCCGGGCTGCCGCCCGTGCCCGACGGGGTCACGGCCATGCCCAGTCGCCGCGGACAGCGGGGGCCGGGACGCTGATCCGACCATGAGCGAGCAGGATCCCCCCGAGGAGACCACTCCCCCCGCCGCCACCCCTGAGCCGTCCGGGCAGCCGGAACCGCCGGAGCCGCCGCCGGCCCCGCTGCTGGAGCTGCGTGAGCCGCTGCCCGAGGTGGTCGACACCGACGAGGCCCTGCTGCGGACCGCCAAGGAGATCGCCGCCGGCACCGGGCCGGTGGCCGTCGACGCCGAGCGTGCCTCGGGCTACCGCTACTCCTCGCGCGCCTACCTGCTGCAGCTGCGCCGGGAGGGCGCCGGCACCCACCTCGTCGACCCGATCGGGCTCACCACCTTGGAGCCGCTGGCCGAGGCGCTGGCCGACACCGAGTGGATCGTCCACGCCGCGACCCAGGACCTGCCCTGCCTCGCCGAGATCGGGCTGGTCCCGGGCTCGCTCTTCGACACCGAGCTGGCCGGGCGGCTGCTCGGCTATCCCCGGGTCGGGCTGGCCACCCTGGCCGAGACCCTCCTGGGCCGACGGCTCAAGAAGGAGCACTCAGCGGTCGACTGGTCGACGCGACCGCTCCCCCGGCCCTGGCTCGAGTACGCCGCCCTCGACGTCGAGGTGCTGGTCGAGCTGCGCGACCTGCTCTCCCAGGCCCTGGTCGAGCAGGGCAAGGACGAGTGGGCCCGCCAGGAGTTCGCGTGGGTCCGCGGCTTCGAGCCCACGCCGCGCGTCGACCCGTGGCGTCGTACGTCGGGGGTCCACCGGGTCCGTGGCCGGCGTGCGCTCGGCGCGGTGCGCGCACTGTGGGAGCAGCGCGACGAGCTCGCCCGCGAGCGGGACGTGACGCCCGGCCGGATCATCCCCGACTCGGCGATCGTCGCGGCCGCCACGGCGATGCCGCAGGACCGGCGGGCCCTGATGAAGACCCAGGGCTTCCACGGCCGGGGCGCGTCCCGCTACTCCGCCCAGTGGGTCGAGGCGATCCGGGCCGTGGCCGAGCTGCCCGAGGAGGAGCTGCCGACCCGCGCGCCCCGCGGCGACGGACCGCCGGTGCCCCGTGCCTGGGCCGAGAAGGACCCGGTCGCCGCCCGGCGGCTCTCCCTCGCCCGCGACGCGATCGCCGCGCTGTCCGCCGAGCAGCAGGTGCCGGCCGAGAACCTGCTCACCCCCGACCACCTGCGCCGCCTGCTCTGGGCGCCGCCGGCGACCCGCGAGCCCGAGCCGCTGGCGGCTGCGCTCGACGCCCAGCTCGCCGGCTACGGCTCCCGCCGCTGGCAGCGCGACCTCACGGTGCCGCTGCTCGTCGAGGCGGTGCTCACGGCCGAGACGGTCGACCCGGTCGAGGAAGCGACCGAGGCCTAGCCGAACCTAGGGGGACTCGGTCGCGTCCGTGGACTCCGAGCCCTGCGGGGAGAGCACGGTCCGCGACTGCTCGTCGATGCGCAGCGTGAGCGCGTCGAGGTCGGTGATCACCGGAGCGGTCAGCATGGTCGTGATCCCGTTGTGGACGGCGTCCTCGAGCGCGACCCAGTTGTCGAGCAGCGGCGGCAGCACGATGGACCGGACGCTGTTGGTGAACACCCGCGAGTGGAGCGGGGCGCGACCCGGCTGGAGGAAGTCGTCGGAGAGCGCCACCTCGAGGTTGGCCGGCACCAGGTGGTCGGCGCTCACCACCCGCCGGATCGAGACCGGCGAGCTCATGTGGGCCAGGAAGTCGGCGGCGGCGGTCGGGTTGCCCGTGCCGGCCGAGACGCACATGCCGGTGAAGCTGCCAACGGTGGCCGACCGCTCGATCGCCGGGATCGGAATCACGTCGAAGTCCAGGCCCGGCACCTCGCGCAGCATCGGCACCTGCTCCCGGAAGCCGGGCATCATCCCGAGCTTGCCGCGCGTGAACCACTCCATCGCCGAGCGCTGCGCGAGCTGCTTGTCGCTGAGGGTCAGCCGTGGGTCGCGCAGGACCTGGAGGATCGTGCCGAGCGCGCTCCGGGTGGCGTCGTCGCTCAACGCCAGCGAGGTCGGTGCCTCCTCGTCGTCGAACACCTCGCCGCCCGCGGCGTAGACGAAGGGCGAGAGGCCACGCAGCGTCGGCTCGACGTAAAGGCCACGGGTGCCGCGGCGGGGGCGGCTGGCGAACTCGGCGGCGGCGATGAACTGCTCGAAGTTCCAGTTCAGCCCCTCGGCTGGCGCGGGAAGGCCGCGCAGCCGCATCGAGGCGAAGTCGATCAGGTCGGTGTTGTAGAACATCACCATCGGCGAGATGCCGACCGGCATGCACTGCAGCCGCGAGTCGGCGCTGAAGGCCAGCACCGAGCCGCGGGAGTAGAGGTCGCCGAAGTCGACGCCCCGCTCGATCAGCAGCGAGTCGACGGGCTGGATGAGCGACTCCTCAACCAGCCACTTCAGGTCACGCTGGTCGGCGAGGAAGACGTCGGGCACCTTGCCCGTCTCGCGGATCTCCCCCATCAGCTCCTCGCGGCTGCCGTAGCCGGTGAGCGTCATCTCCGCGCCGTCGTAGAGCGTGTTGTAGACGTCGAGCAGCGAGCCGTAGGCGTCCAGCTCCTCCTGGGTGCCGAACACGCCGAAGTCGAGGGTGCGGTCGGCGGCCGCCGTCGGCGTCGACTCGGTGCCGGGCGTGGGGCCGAGGTCGGCCTGGCAGGCGGGCAGCGCGAGCGCAGCGACCATGGCCCCGATCAGCGCACGGCGTCGCAACCAGACCTCCCCGCTCGGCATCCGGGCCAGCCTACCGAGCGGATGAACCGCCGAGCGCCACGCGGCTGGCACAGCGACCTGCGGGACCGGGCCTGCGCTAGTCGGCGGAGTAGGTGTGCCGGACCGGGAGCGCCTCACGGCGCGTGGCCGCTCGTAGCGGCTTCAGTTGGGACCCGGGGCTGCCGCGGCCCGGCACACCTCGAGAAGCATAGGACGACAGTGGTGACTCCGTCCGCAACTTCCTCAGGCCAGTCCGTGGGCGAGCTCGAGGTGGCCGGCGGCCTCGAGCTGCTCGGCGAGCGCGAGCATCCGGGCCACCTCGGCGTCGCTGGCCGTGGCCAGGCCCGCGCGGCCGGTCGCCACGACCCGCGCGAACGCCGCCGCGCGGAAGAGCACGTCGGCGAAGTCGCCCTGCACGATGCCGCGCAGCACCTGGTCGATCATCGCCTTGAGCTCGTCGGGGCCGGGTGGATCGGCGACCCCGGCGACCACGCGGGCGACCGGCGCCGCGGCGCGGCCCGTCTCGTACTGCCGCGCGACCGAGCCCGGGTCGGCGTACACCCAGGAGCGGAGCAGGAACAGCCGCCACAGGCACCCGGCCAGCGAGTCGCCGGGCGAGCCCGCCCAGACCTCCGCGATGGTCTCGATGCCCTCGGTGTCGGCGAGCCGCAGCAACCGCTCGGCCACCGCGTCGTCCCCGCTGTCGTGGGCGCCGCGCACGAGCAGCGCCGCCGCCCGGTCGGCGGCCTCGCGCAGCTCGGCCGGGTCGACGCCCGAGGCGATGCCCTCGAAGTAGCGGCTGCCCGGCGCGGTCGGCCGGTGGTGTCCGCGGTCGCTCACGTCGCCACGCTACGACCTCAGGCGGTCGCGGCGGCGAGCGCCTTGCGGACCCGCTGGTCGCTGACCTTCTGGGCCGTGCCGAGCTGGTGGGCCCACAGCGAGACGCGGTACTCCTCCAGCAGCCACCGCACCTCGCGCAGCGCCGCCGAGGGCGGGCGGCCCTCGGGGAGGGCGTCGAGCGCGTGGAGGTGGGCGGCCTGCAGGTCGGCGACCTGGGCCAGCAGCTGGCGGTCGCGGGCGGGCTGCTCGTCCAGTCGCACCCGGCGCTCGTCGATCGCCGCCAGGTAGACCCGGTAGCGACGCAGCCGCTCGGGCCCGGCCTCGGCGACGAAGCCGGGGTGGACCAGCCGAGCGAGCTGGTCGCGCATGTCGGTGAGGCTGGCGAGAGTCGCCAGGTCGGCCCGTCCCGACAGCGCCTTGTCGGTCGTGCGCCAGCGGCCGAGGACGTCGACGACCAGCGGCAGCAGCTCGCGCATCCGGGCCTCGAGGGTTGTGTGCAGGTCGGCCAGGACGGCGTCGTACGCCGCCTCGTCGCGCACCTCGCCGCGTTCGTCGACCGCGGCGAGGACGACCGCGCGCCGGACGTCGTCGACCAGCTCGGTCACCGATCCGTGGGGTGCCCCGGCGAGGCCCAGCAAGGTGTTGTTGTCGAGGCCGGCGAGCAGGTCGGGTCGCGGCAGCGCGAGCAGCAGCAGCCGCGCCACCCCGGCGCGGTGGCGCGCGGCGGCCTCCGCGGCCGACCCGCAGACGCGCAGCCCGACCGTCGTCCCCTCGTCGTCGAGGGCCGGGAAGCCGCGTACGTCGTGCCCGGCCCGCTGCCAGGTCTGCTCGGCCGGCACCGTCCCGAAGGCCCAGGTGGTGCGGCCGCTCGCGGTGGTGTCGGCGGCCACCGCGGCCACGGCGTCGGCGAACTGCGCGTGGAGCGGCTGCTTGAGCTGCTCCAGGTCCTTGCCGCGACCCTGCTCACGGCCCTGCTCGTCGACGACCCGGAACGTCGGGCGGAGGTGCTCGGCGACCCGGCTCCAGTCCCACGCCTCCCGCGGGACGGCGACACCGGTCGTCGCCCGCAGGTGCCGCTCGAGGGCGTCGAGCAGCGGCTCCTCTCCGGGCGGGACGGCGTCGAGGAACGCGCGGGCCGTGTTGGGCGCCGGCACGAAGCTCACCCGGAGGTTCTTGGGCAGGCTGCGCAGCAGGCTGGTCACCAGCTCGAGCCGCAGGCCGGGCACGTTCCACGAGAAGTCGTCGGCCTCGACCCGGTTGAGGGTGGCGACCGGGACGTCGATCGTCAGCCCGTCGTCGACGGCTCCCGGTTCGAAGTGGTAACCGATCGGGAAGGTCAGACCGCTGCTGACCCACTGCTCCGGGTAGTCGCCCTCGTCGACCTCGTCGACGGTGTCGTGGGTCAGCATCGCTGGGTCGAACGTCAGCAGGTCGGGCCGATCGCGCCGCTGCTGCTTCCACCACTGGTCGAAGTGGGCGCCGCTGACGACGCCGTCGGGCACGCGGGCGTCGTAGAAGTCGAAGAGGGTGTGCTCGTCGACGACCAGGTCGCGGCGTCGGGCCCGGTGCTCGAGCTCCTCGGCCTCCTCCAGCAGCCGCCGGTTCTCGGCCATGAAGCGATGCCGGGTGTGCCACTCCCCGTGGACGAGCGCGTGCCGGATGAACAGCTCGCGCGCGAGCGGCGGGTCGACCCGGCCGTACTGCACCAGCCGGTCGGCGACCAGCGGCACGCCGTACAGGGTGACCCGCTCGCGGGCCATCACCGCGGCCCGCTGCTGCGACCAGTGCGGCTCGCTGTAGGAGCGCTTGACCAGGTGGCCGCCGAGCCGCTCGGCCCACTCCGGCCTGATCGCGGCGTTCTGGCGCGCCCACAGCCGGCCGGTCTCGACGAGCTCGCCGGCCATGAGGAGCTGCGGGTTCTTCCCCTTCAGCCCGCTGCCCGGGAAGATCGCGAACCGGGTGCCGCGGGCGCCGAGGTACTCGCGGGGGCCGCGCTCCTTGCGGTCGCGCTCCTCCAGCAGCCCGACGTGGGAGAGCAGTCCGGAGAGCAGCGCCTGGTGGATGCCGTCGGCGTCGGGTGCGTCGGCGGGGCTCCCCACCTCGATCCGCATCTCCCGGCAGACGCGGCGCAGCTGGGACTCGAAGTCCTGCCACTCGCGCACCCTCAGGTAGTTGAGGAACTCGCGCTTGCACATCCGGCGGAACGCCGAGCCGGAGAGCTCGCGCTGCTGGGCCCTGAGGTGGCG
The DNA here is from genome assembly GCA_963740885.1 of uncultured Actinomycetota bacterium. Taxonomy (GTDB): domain Bacteria; phylum Actinomycetota; class Actinomycetes; order Propionibacteriales; family Nocardioidaceae; genus Nocardioides. Next base: position 2,113,503 of record CAVUFP010000002.1, on the reverse strand, counting down.
CCACAGGTTGAGCCAGGTGAGGAAGTCACTCGTGTCGTCCCGGAACCTCGCGTGCAGCTGGTCGGCCTGTGGGCGCTGCTCGACGGGTCGCTCGCGGGGGTCCTGCAACGAGAGCGCGGCGGCGATGACGAGCACCTCCCGCACGCAGCCGAGCCGCTCGGCCTCGAGGATCATCCGACCGAGCCGCGGGTCGATGGGCAGCCGGGCCAGCCGCTGGCCGGTGCGGGTGAGCCGGTCGTGTCCCGACGTACCGACCTCGAGGGCGCCGAGCTCCTCGAGCAGCTGGGTGCCCGCAGTGACGTGGCGACGGTCGGGCGGCTCGACGAAGGGGAAGCGAGCGAGGTCGCCCAGCCGCAGCGAGGCCATCTGGAGGATGACGCTGGCCAGGTTGGTCCGCAGGATCTCGGGGTCGGTGAACTCCGGCCGCCTCTCGAAGTCCTCCTCGGAGTAGAGCCGGATCGCGATGCCCGCCTCGACGCGGCCGCAGCGGCCGGAGCGCTGGCGGGCGGAGGCCTGGCTGATCGCCTCGATCGGCAGTCGCTGCACCTTGGTGCGGGTGGAGTAGCGGCTGATCCGCGCGACGCCGGTGTCGACGACGTAGCGGATGCCGGGGACGGTCAGCGAGGTCTCGGCGACGTTGGTCGCCAGCACGATGCGGCGGACCGACATCGGGTGCCTGCCGAAGACCCGGTGCTGCTCGGCTGCGGAGAGGCGGGAGTAGAGCGGCACGACCTCGGTGCGGGGCAGGTCGGCGAGCTCCTCGGCGGTGTCGCGGATCTCCCGTTCACCGGGCAGGAAGACCAGGACGTCGCCGGGCCCCTCGGTCGCCAGCTCGGCGACGGCGTCGCGGATCGCCTCGGTCTGGTCGCGCTGGACCGGCTCGCCCTCCTCGTCGTCCTCCGGGAGCTCGAGCAGCGGGCGGTAGCGGACCTCGACCGGGTAGGTGCGGCCCGACACCTCCACCACCGGCGCGTCGAAGTGGGCGGCGAACCGGTCGACGTCGATCGTCGCGGAGGTGATGACCAGCTTGAGGTCCGGCCGGCGCGGCAGCAGCCGCTTGAGGTAGCCGAGCAGGAAGTCGATGTTGAGGCTCCGCTCGTGGGCCTCGTCGATGATGATCGTGTCGTACGTGCGCAGCTGCCGGTCGCGCTGCAGCTCGGCGAGCAGGATGCCGTCGGTCATCACCTTGACCCGCCCGGCCCTCGACGTCCGGTCGGTGAAGCGCACCTGGTAGCCGACCAGGTCGCCCAGGTCGGTCCCGAGCTCGGAGGCGATCCGCTCCGCCACCGCCCGCGCGGCGATCCGGCGCGGCTGGGTGTGGCCGATCAGCCGGCCGTCGCCGCCCCGGCCGAGCTCGAGGCAGATCTTCGGCAGCTGCGTGGTCTTCCCCGACCCCGTCTCCCCCGCCACCACGACCACCTGGTGGTCGCGGATCGCGGCCGCGATGTCGTCGCGCCGGGCACTGACGGGCAGCTCGGCCGGGTAGGTGATGTCCACAACGGCGACGATTCTCCCGTACGCCGCAACCGGTTTCGCCCGCTCGCCCCCACGACCGGTGGCACTTCTCGGCCCATCCCTGCACTTCTCGGGTGTTGCAACGGCCGAGAAGTGCATGATTCCCCGGCCAGCCGGGGATTCATGCAGGCCCGGCGACACCACCGTGCGGGTCGACCTGGGCTAGCCCGGGCCGCTCACGCCGGCCCGTCGCAGCAGGGTGTCGACCACCGCCGTGAGCGGGGCGGTGGCGTCGACCGGGGTCCCGGGCGGGACGTCCTCCCCCGTCGCGTGCAGGCGCAGCACCAGGTCGCGCTGCTCCGGCGTACCCCCGAACTCGTCGGCCGGCCGCCCGGCCAGCCGCTGCTCCAGGGTCGCGCGGTCGACCGTGAGCACGAAGACGGCGTCGACGAGCGGGACCACGTCGCCGGAGTTCCGGGAGCCGCCGCAGAGGAAGGTGACCGGGTGCCGCTGGTCGGCGACCAGCATCCGCACCCGGTCGAGGTCCCAGAGGTGGTGGTCGTGGGAGGCGGTGTCGGTCGGCGCGCCGGTGGCCGGGTCGCCCTGGTAGGCCAGCTCGGTGTCGCCGTTGACCGCGTGGTGCCCGCGGCGGCGGAGCTCGTGGCAGACCGAGGTCTTCCCGGTCCCCGACACGCCCTCGACCAGGTAGTTGCGCACGCCCACGACGTCAGGCTAGGCCTCCGGGCCGGCGGCGCGGGTCAGGTCGACGACGGCCGGGAGCGAGCCGGCCACCGTCGCCAGCAGCTGGTCGCGCGACATCGTGCTCGGCTCGGCGACCCACGCGAGCACCAGCTGCTCCACCATGGCCGCCCACGCGCGCACCACCAACCGGTGGGCAGGGGTGTCGGCGATCAGGTCGCCCTGGGTGTCGGTGGTGAAGATCCGGTCGGTGAGCGAGGCCAACGCCTCGTCGTAGAGGCCGCGCAGCGCCTCGTGGCCGCTCCTCGCGCCCCGGACGATCGAGGCGTAACCCTGGTAGTTCTCGCTCACGTAGTCGACGTAGGCGTCCATCGAGGCCACCAACCGCGCCATCGGCTCGCCACCGGCCGGCGGGGCCGTCTGCGCGACCAGGTCGTCCACGGCACGACGGACGACCGCCTCCTGGAAGCCCTGCAAGCCCTTGAAGTAGTGGTAGAGCAGCCCCCGCGAGATGCCGGCCTCGGCGGCCAGCAGGTCGATCGTCAGGTCGTCGAGGGTGCGCGTCGAGAGCAGTGCCACGCCAAGGTCGAGCAGCTGGGTACGCCGCTGGTCGGGGCTGAGTCGCGTCCGCGCGGGCGTGCCGGTCGTCACGTCACCACCTTATTGACGATCGTTCAATAAGACCAATACGTTCGTGCCATGAGCGAGAACCCACGCGCCGAGCACTCCGTCGACCACCTGGTGATCGGCGCGGGCTTCGCGGGCCTGTGCGCTGCCATCAAGCTCGACGAGGCCGGCGAGCACGACTACCTCGTCGTCGAGCGGGCCGACGACGTCGGCGGCACCTGGCGGGACAACACCTACCCCGGCGCCGCCTGCGACGTCCCGAGCCAGCTCTACTCCTTCTCCTTCGCGCGCAATCCCGAGTGGTCGCGCTCCTTCTCCCCGCAGCCGGAGATCCAGGCCTACCTGCAACGCGTCGCGCGCGACGCCGGGGTCCTCGACCGGTTCCGCTTCGCCACGGAGGTGCTCGACGCCCGCTGGGACGACGGCGCGCAGCGCTGGGTGACGCAGACCAGCACCGGGACGGTCCTCTCCCGCACCCTGATCAGCGGGGCCGGCGCCCTGGTCGAGCCGCGGCTGCCCGACATCGAGGGCATCGACTCCTTCGCCGGCGAGGTCTTCCACTCCGCCCGGTGGGACCACGCCACCGACCTGCGGGGCAAGCGGGTCGCGGTCATCGGCACCGGCGCCTCGGCGATCCAGATCATCCCGGAGATCGCGCAGGTGACCGACCACCTCGACGTCTACCAGCGCACGGCGCCGTGGGTGCTCCCCCGCCACGAGCGCGCCTACACCGGTCTCGAGCGGCGGCTCTTCCGACGCTTCCCGGCGCTGCAGAAGGCCTACCGGGCCGGCATCTACTGGGGCCGCGAGACCTGGGTCGCCGGCTTCACCGTCGAGCCGCGGCTCTTCGAGCCGGTCCAGGCCATGGCGCGGCGCCAGATCGCACGCGCCATCGAGGACCCCGAGCTCCGGCGCCGGGTGACGCCGAGCTTCCGGATGGGCTGCAAGCGGATCCTGCAGTCCAACACCTACTACCCCACGCTCAACCGCGAGGACGTCGAGGTGGTGAGCGACCCGATCGTCCGGGTCACCGGCGACGCGGTCGTGACCGCCGACGGCACCGAGCGCCCGGTCGACGCGATCGTCGTCGCCACCGGCTTCCACACCACCGACCCGCCGGTCGCGCGCCGGATCACCGGCCGCGACGGTCGCACGCTGGCCGGCACCTGGCAGGAGACCGGCATGACGGCGTACAAGGGGACGACGGTGGCGGGCTTCCCCAACTACTTCTCGATCGTCGGGCCCAACACCGGCCTCGGCCACTCCTCGATGGTGTTCGTGATCGAGAGCCAGGTCGCCTACGTGGTCGACGCCCTGCGCCGGATGCGCGCCGAGGGCTGGGCGGAGGTCGAGCCGCGGCGCGAGCGGCAGCGGGCGTGGAACGACCGGCTCGACCGCCGGATGGACCGGACCGTGTGGCAGACCGGTGGCTGCGCGAGCTGGTACCTCGACGAGCACGGCCGCAACCGCACGCTGTGGCCGCGCACCACCGTGACCATGCGTCGCCAGCTCGCGCGCTTCGACGCCGAGTCCTACGAGGTCGCCGAGAGCCGCCGGACCGCCACCGTGGGAGGTTGACCTGATGAAGACGCTGGACGACAAGGTCGTCGTGATCACCGGAGCCGGCTCGGGCATCGGCCGGGCGCTCGCCCTGGAGTGCGCCCGCCGGGGCTCGCTGCTCGCACTCTCCGACGTCGACGAGCCCGGGCTCGCCGAGACCGAGGCCCAGGCCGAGCAGGCGGGCGCCCGCGAGGTCCACACCGCGCGGCTCGACGTCGCCGACCGGACCGCCTTCGCGGCGTACGCCGTCGAGGTGGTCGAGCGGTTCGGACGGATCGAGGTCGTGGTCAACAACGCGGGCGTCGCCCTGTCCGGCGACCTCACCTCCCTCGACTACGACGACATCGACTGGATCGTCGGCGTGAACTTCTGGGGCGTGCTCCACGGCACCAAGGAGTTCCTCCCCCACCTGATCGCCTCCGGCGACGGCCACCTGGTCAACATCTCCTCCCTCTTCGGCCTGGTCTCGATGCCCGGGCAGTCGATGTACAACGCCACCAAGTACGCCGTCCGCGGCATGTCGGAGGCGGTGCGCGAGGAGATGCTGGTGGCCCGGCACCCGGTCGGCGTGACGGTGGTCCACCCCGGCGGCATCAAGACCGCGATCGCCCGCAACGCGCGGGTCGTGGACGAGGACCCGGTCGAGGCCGCGAAGTTCTTCGACGAGAAGCTCGCCAAGATGACGCCGGAGCGGGCCGCCGAGATCATCGTCGGTGCCGTGCTCAAGAACCGGGCGCGCTGCCTGGTCGGCCTCGACGCCCACGCGATCCACCACCTCGCCAAGCTCTCGGGCTCGCGCTACCAGGACGTCGTGGCCCGGGTGCACCGCACGGTCCGCCCCCGCCCCGTCGGGTGATCTCCCCGCGACCGGCTGGTAGACCTGCGTCGTGAGGTCGGAGCCGGGGGCGCGGGTGCGGTGTGTGATGCGCAAGTGGCCCGATCGGCCCCACTGGGAGTTCGACGCCACCCACCTGGGCCAGGACCACCACGGCGACTGGTTCGGGCTGCCGGCCGGCACGACCTTCACGCGGCCCGGTGCCCGGTTCGACTCCGTCAACGACCAGGTGTGCCTGGTGCCGGCCGAGGTCGACGGCAACCGGCCGGGCTGGGTGGCGACGTTCCACGGACCGGGCGGCTTCCTCCCGATCGGAGGGCACCGCATCCCCATCGACCTGTACGTCGACATGACGACGCCCGCGACCTGGGACGACAGCGTGGTGCACGCGGTCGACCTCGACCTCGACGTGGTGCGCGGCGTCCGCGGTCGGGTGTGGGTCGACGACGAGGACGAGTTCGCGGCCCACCGTCGCGACTACGCCTACCCGCAGCACGTCGTCGACCTCGCCCTGGCCGCCTGCGCGGACGTGTCGGTCGCCGCCCGCCACCGCGAGCCGCCGTTCGACGGGGACACGCACCTCGGCTGGCTCGGTCTCGTCGGGCGGTAGCCGCTCAGTAGCCGCCCTCGGGGGGCACCATCTCCAGCCGTACGCCGAGCAGCCGCACCGGCTTGTCCTGCTCGACCCTGGCCAGCAACCCGACGGCGACGTCGCCCAGGGTGGCGAGGTCGCGGGTCGGCTCGGGCAGCTTGCGGGAGCGGGTGAGGGTGAAGAAGTTGCGGTATCGGATCTTGAGGAACACCCTCGCGGCCACCCGTCCCTCCCGGTCGATCGACTCCAGGGCGCGCGCGGTCAGCAGCCGGACGGCATCCGGCACGGCGTCCCACTCCAGGTCGGTCTGGAAGGTCTCCTCGTGGCCGTGGGCGCGCGCCACCCAGGGCGTCGCGTCGACCGGGCTGGAGTCGACGCCCCTGCCCAGCCGGTGGAACCACGGGCCCATCGTCGGCCCGAACTCGCCGACCAGCGCCTGGGGATCGGAGGCGGCGAGGTCGCGCACGGTCTCGATGCCGAGCCCGGCGAGGCGACCGGCTGATCTTGGCGCCCACGCCCCACAGCGCCCGGGTCGGCCGGTGGCCCATCTGCTCGAACCAGGTGTCGTCGGTGAGGGTGAAGACCCCCCGCGGCTTCCCGAAGTCGGTGGCGATCTTGGCCTGCAGCTTGTTGGAGCCGACGCCCACCGAGATGTGCAGCCGGGTGGCCTCGAGCACGGCGGCCCGCAGCGTGTCCGCGAAGACCAGCGGGTCGCCGAGCTCGCCGTGGCCCTCGCCGGTGGCGACGAAGGCCTCGTCCCAGCCCAGCACCTCGACCACGACCGGCACCCCGCCCCACGCGAGCCCACGCACGGTCGCCATCACCTCGGCCGAGGCCGCCTCGTAGACCGGGAAGTCGACCGGTAGGAAGACCGCCTCCGGGCACTTCTTGTGGGCCGTGCGCAGCGGCATGCCGGAGCGGATCCCGAACTCCCGCGCCTCGTAAGAGGCCGTCGAGACGACCGCCCGCTCGGTCACGACCCCGCGGCCGCCCACGATGACCGGGAGGCCGGCCAGCTCGGGGCGCCGGAGCACCTCGACCGCCGCGAGGAACTGGTCGAGGTCGACGTGCAGCACCCAGCGCCGCTCGGTCATGTCGGCGGCGGCGGGAGCGCCTCGGTCGCCTCGAGCGGGTCCATGCCGGTGAGCAGGAGCAGGTCGGCGACCACGCTGCGCAGCTGGGCCAGCACCACCTCGGCGGCCAGCACCTCGGAGCGCTCGACCTGACCGGTCGCGAAGCCGACCGCGAGCAGCGACGGGCGGGCGTCGGCGGCCATCCGGTCGGCGTGGAGCTCCTCGGCGACCTCGTCGACCGCGTCGGCCAGCTCGCGGGCGAGCACCGCGTAGGCGGCGGGCACCGGACGTCGGTGGTAGGCGGCGACCGCGGTGTGGCGCACCAGCACCCGGGTCGAGCGCAGCGCCCGGTCGAGCGGATCGACCAGCTCGGCCATCCGGCGTACGCCGGGCCGGTGCCGCACCCGCAGCGGCGAGGACGCCACCACCGCCAACCCCTCGTCGGCCGCCACCTGCAGCTCCCGGATCAGGTAGTCGGTGGTGCGAGCGCCGGCCAGCAGGTCGAGCGCGGGCTCGACCTCGCCGTCGACCATCACGTCGCCCGCGGCCCGCAGCAGCTCGGCGACCTTGCGCACCACCACGGCCGCCTGCTCCCGTGGGCGGCGCAGCGGCGCTGCCGGCACCACGGTCGCCGCCACCAGCGCCACGGCGCCGCCGATCAGGGCGTCGGTCCACCGGGTGAAGCCCGCCTGCGCCTGCGGCAGCAGCGTCGAGACCACGATCGACTGCACCGCCGCCTGGGTCACCAGCAGCTGTCCCCCGTCGAGCAGGAACGCCGCCGTCATCGCCAGCGCCACGATCAGCGTGAGCTGCCAGGCCCCGCTGCCGATCCAGACCACCAGCAGGTCGGCGACCAGCACCCCCACGGCGACGCCGAGGGTCACCTCCGCCACCCTGCGCAGCCGCTGGCCGTAGGAGGTGCCGAGGCTGACCACCGCCGCGATGGGGGCGAAGAACGGCGTTTGGTGACCGAACAGGTCGGCCGCCACGAACCACGCCACGCCCGCGGCCACCGCGCACTGCGCGATCTGCCACGACTTCGACCGCAGCCTCCGCAGCCGGGTCGCGGTGGACGTCCTCCCCCGCGTCCAGATCCGGTCCAGCGGCGAGACCTCCATGCCCGCGATCCTGCCAGAGGAGGGTCACGCGCCGGTCGGTCCCGCGGGCTACTCCTGCGAACGCGCCCACCTCAGCGAGCGCTGCAGCTCACCCAGGTCGCGGTACCAGATGCGCACCTCGGTGCGGCAGCTCGCCCGCTGCCAGCGCCGGTCGTACTCCAGGCACTCGGCGCGGGCCTCGGAGTCGGTCGGCGGGAACACCGCCGACCCGTCGAGCCGCTGCACGCCGAAGCCGGTCGCGGCGTCGCCGGTCACCCGCACGATCGTGTCCGGGTCGGCCCCCTCGACCGCGCCGGCGACCTGGGCGCCCGCGAGCACCCCGCCGAGCACGACCCCCAGCCCGCCCAGCGTGGCGGCGGCCGCGACCACCACCGCTCTGACCCGGTCGGTCATGCCTGTCCTCATGTGTGTCCCCCTCGTCGGTGCACCGGGCGGGTCCCGGCACACCGAGGACGCTAGGGACGGGGGCCGACGATCGGCGCCGGCCGGCACCACCCCTGTGGAGGACCGTCACGGACGGTCGACTGTGGACGCCAGGTGGCGCAGATCCCGGCCGCGCGTCCACGGCGCGCGCGGCGACCTTGTCGCGGGGTCGGCGAGGGGCGAGGATCATCGGTGCCCCGCCCACCAGGAGGTTCCCACCACGTGGCCACCCCGATCGACCCGACGTCCACGGCGTTCCTGCTCGCCGAGAACCGCAACATGCCGATGCACGTCGGGGGGCTCCAGCTGTTCAAGAAGCCGGAGGGCGCCGGCAAGGACTTCGTGCGCGAGATGGTCGACCAGATGCGCGACGTCGAGGAGATGGCGCCGCTCTTCCTCAAGCACCCCCACCGCTCCGCCCGCACCGCCGGGCAGCTGGTGTGGCGGCCCGACGAGCAGTTCGACATCGAGCACCACGTGCGCCACAGCGGGCTCCCGACGCCCGGCCGGGTGCGCGAGCTGCTCGAGCTCTGCTCCCGGCTCCACAGCACCCGCCTGGCGCGCGAGCGGCCGCTGTGGGAGGCCACGATCATCGAGGGCCTCAAGGACGGTCGGGTCGCGATGTACACCAAGACCCACCACGCCCTGGTCGACGGCGTGAGCGCGATGCGGCTGGTGGCCAGCGTCCTCTCCACCGACCCCGACCAGCGCGGGATGCCGGCCCCGTGGGGCGTCGTGCCCGAGCGCTCGAAGGCCTCCAGGGAGCGGCAGGAGGCCGAGCGTCGCCTCGAGGACGTGCCGATCGCCGCGTTGCGGACGGCGCTCGGCATGACCGCCGAGGCGGCGGGCCTGCCCGGCGCCCTGCTCCGCACGCTGGGCAAGTCGCTGCGCAACGAGACCTCTCCGCTCTCGCTCTACGCGCCGCGCACCATGTTCAACCAGAGCATCACCGGCTCGCGCCGGTTCGCGGCCCAGGACTGGCCGATCGAGCGGCTGCGGGCCATCGGCAAGGCCACGGGCACGACGATCAACGACGTCGTGGTCGCGATGTGCTCCGGCGCGTTGCGCACCTATCTGCTCGAGCACGACGCCCTGCCCGAGCAGAGCCTGGTGGCGATGGTGCCGGTCGGGCTCAAGGCCAAGCAGTCGAACGTCGCCTCGGCCGAGGGCGGCAACGCCGTGGGCGCGGTCATGGTCCAGATGGGAACCGAGCGCGCCGACCCCGCCGACCGGCTGCGAGCGGTCCACCGCTCGATGGTCGACGGCAAGCAGGCGCTCTCGTCGATGACGCCCACCCAGATCCTGGCGATGAGCGCGCTCGGCCAGGCGCCGGCCATCCTCACGCCGCTGCTGCGGATGCAGGGCATCGTGCGGCCGCCCTACAACGTGATCATCAGCAACGTGCCGGGCCCCCGCAGCACCCACTACTGGAACGGCTCGCAGCTGCTCGGCGTCTACCCGCTCTCGATCCCGATCAACGGCATGGCCCTCAACATCACCTGTTCGTCGTACGACGGGCTGATGTGCTTCGGCCTCACCGGCTGCCGGCGGACCGTGCCCCACCTGCAGCGCCTGCTGACCCACCTCGACGACGAGCTGCAGGCGCTGGAGAAGGCCGCCGGGCTCTGAGTCAGCCGCGCCGGCGTCGTCGTGACCGGCCGGGGACGCCGAACGCCGCCTTGACGCCGTAGTCGAACGCCGCGTCGGGCAGCAGCCTGCGCGCTCGGACGATCGTGCCGGCACCCCGGCCGACCGGGTAGCGGGCGCGCGGCGTGTTGCTCAGCACGGCCCGCACGATCTTGCGGGCGACCGCGTCGGGCGGGCTCCCCGCGAGCCGACCGTCAGCCCGGCGCATCGCCTTGGCCACCTGCCCGGCCTGCTGCTCGTAGGCGCCGCCCCGGCTGGACTCCTCGAGGCTCTGCCGGGCGATGCCGCCCCACTCGGTGCGGATCGGGCCGGGCTCGACGATGACGACGTCGATGCCGTGGGGCGCGAGCTCGAGGCGCAGGGCGTCGCTGAGGCCCTCGACCGCGAACTTGGTGGCGTGGTACCACCCGCCCAGCGGACCGTAGAACTTGCCGCCGATGCTGGAGATGTTGACGATCCGGGCGCGCTGCGAGAGCGGGTCGGCGGCGCGCTCGCGCATGCCGGGGGTGACCAGCTGGGTGAGCCGCGCGAGCCCGAAGACGTTGACCTCGAACTGGCGGCGGGCCTCGTCGATCGGCACGTCCTCGACCGCGCCGTAGGAGCCGTAGCCCGCGTTGTTGACCAGGACGTCGATCCGCCCGGCCTCGGCGAGGATCGCGTGGACGCCGTCGGTCATCGACGCGTCGTCGGTCACGTCCATCGCCTGCACGTGGACGCCGGCGTCGACGAGGCCCTGCATCCGCTCGACGCGACGCGCGACGGCGTACACCTCGAAGCCCGCCTCGAGCAGCCGGAGCGCCGTGCGCTCGCCGATCCCGCTCGAACCACCGGTCACCAGCGCCACTCGCTTGGTCATGCGCCCCATCCTCGCGCATCGGCCCGCTCGAGGAAGCCGCCGCCCACGGTCTCGGCGACGGCGCGGAGCCGGGCGCGGGTGATGTCGGCGACGGTGAGCAGCCCGGCGCGATGAGCGTGGGAGCCGGGGCGGGTGGGCTCGGCGGAGTTGACCGAGAGACAGGTACGCCGACCGCCGTCCTCGGCGTTGGCGAGCGCGACCCCGTGCCCCGTGGTTCCGCTGCCGGCGAAGAAGTCGAGGACGACGACGTCGTCGGGCATCGTCTGCAGGATCCTCCGGGTGAGCCCGGTGGGCTTCGGCGACTCGAAGACCTGGCCGACCAGCGCCTTGACCTCGGCCGCCGCCGTGTCGGTCGAGCCGACCTCCTCGGCGAGCCAGATAGTGCGCAGCTTCTTGCGGCGGCCGGGCGAGAGCCAGTCACGCTGGAAGACGTCCACCCGCTCACCGCGGCGACCGGCGACCACGCGGCAGACCAGGTCGTCGGGCCGCTCCTCGATCCGCGGCCGCGACCACCGCCACACGGCGGGCGTCCCGTCCCCGAAGACCGGCAGCACCTCGACCGAGCCGTCGAACGCCGCCGTCGCGACCCGGCCGGAGACCGGGTCGCCGTGGACCGCGAAGTGCAGGGTCCGGGCGGTCACCGGGTTGAACTTCTTGTTGGTGTTGCGCAACGGCAGGTGCCGGTAGCGGCGGCCGTCGGGGGCGGTCAGCGGGAAGTCCGCCGGGTCGACGGTGTCGGTGGTGGTCGCGTCGAGCACGCACTGCCTGGCGTCGCGCGCGTAGACGAGCAGGTACTCGTGGCTGGTCGCGAAGCCGCCGCCGAGCTGGCGGCCCTTCGGGTTGAGGTTGACGACCACCTGGGCCAGGAAGTTGCGCTCGCCGTACACCTCGTCGAGGAGCAGCCGCAGGTGGGCGACCTCGTGGTCGTCGATGCTCACGAAGAGTGCCCCGCTCGGGCGCAGCACCACGCGCGCCGCCTCCAGCCGCGGCCGCATCATGGCGAGCCAGGCCGCGTGGTGGCCCCAGCGGTCGGTGTAGGCGAACCCGTTGCCGGTGTTGTAGGGCGGGTCGATGCTCACGAGGTCGACCGACCCGGGGGCCAGCTGCGCCAGCACGTCGAGGTTGTCGCCCTCGACGAAGACGTTCCAGGGCCCCGCCGACTCCACCACGGGGGCAGGCTATCCGTGACCTCCGGGCGCCCCGGCAGTTGAACCTGCCATGCGTCCTCGACTCCTCCCCGGCCTCGCGGCCACCGTCGCGGCGGCTCTCGCCGCGTCCCTGGTGACCGCCGTGCCGGCCACGGCCGGTTCCCCGGCTGCCGCCCCCACCGCCGCACCGACTGCCGCACCGGCCGCCTCGAGCGCCCGGGCGCCGATCGCGACGACCAAGGACGGCTGCCTCAAGAGCCGGCCCGAGCCGGGCACGCAGGAGAAGGTGAAGATCTGCTACACGATCTTCAAGCCGGCCGGCGCCTCCCGCCGCCACCCGGTCCCCTTCCTCATGCACAGCCACGGCTGGGGCGGGTCCCGGACCACCGACCCCTCCTCGCCGGAGGTCAAGCCCTACCTGACGCACGGCTACGGGATGCTCTCCTTCGACCAGCGCGGCTTCGGCGAGTCCGGCGGCTTCGCCCACGTCGAGAACCCCCGCTTCGAGGGCCGTGACAACCTCAAGCTGATCCGCACGGTGTCCCACCTGCGCTGGGTGAAGCAGGACGGCAAGGGCGACCCGCGGCTCGGCGCCGTCGGTGGCTCCTACGGCGGCGGCTACCAGTTCCTCGGCGCGTTCCTGGAGCTCCAGCGCCACGGCACGCCGATCTACGACGCGCTCGCCCCCCAGATCACCTGGAACGACCTGTCCGAGAGCCTCGGCCCCCAGAAGGTCGCCCGCGCCGAGTGGGCCTCGGCCCTCAGCGCCGCCGCGCAGGACAGCCAGGCGCTGGAGCCCAAGATCGAGCAGGCGCTGGCCGAAGCGCTGGCCACGGGCGACTGGCCGGACGGCAGCGGACCCAGCGGGGTCGACCTCGACCGGTACTTCCTGCGCAACGGCCCGCGCTGGCACACCCGGCACGGACGCCGGCTCGACATCCCCGTGCTCTTCGGGCAGGGGATCACCGACAGCCTGTTCAACCTCCAGCAGGGCCTCGACAACTGGCAGGAGGCGCTGACCCCCCGCGCGCGGCGCCACAGCATCTTCGTCGGCTACAACGGCGGCCACGTGATCCCCTCGGCCGTGCCGCTCGGCCAGGCGCCGACCTCCGACCCGTGCAGCCGCGAGCTGGCCGGCTCCGACTTCACCGCGCTCAGCCTGCGCTTCTTCGCCGAGAAGCTGCGTCACCACGACCGCGCCCTGCACGGCTACGGCCGCTACCACCTGGCGACGCCCGACGACACCTGCACCACCGTGGGGTCCGTCGTGCCGGACCGGGCCGTGGCCGTCGACGGCCCGGTGGCCACGCCGGCGGGTGCCTCCGCGGGGACGACCGTCTCCTACCCGGTCAGCGAGGGGCCGCTGCGCATCGCCGGCTCGGCGTACATCACGGCCGATGCCACGGCGCTCGGGCCCGACAACCGCGCCTTCTACGGCCTGGCGATCGGCACCAACCCCGGGGACGCGCAGCTGGTCCAGAACAACGTCTACCCGTTGCGGATCATCGGGGCCGCGACCGACACGAGGGTGCGGATCGAGCTCCCGGCGGTGGCGGTCGACGTACCCGAGGGCAAGAGCCTGTTCCTGACGGCCAGCGCCACCAGCCAGGACTTCGTCGGCATGGGGTCGCGTACGCCGGGCACCGTGGTGCTCGACAACACGAGGGTGCACCTCCCGGTCGTGGGCCACTGACCGACCTATCGTGTGGGGCGTGCGCACCCGGACCGGACTGGCCCTCGTCGCGCTCGCCGTGGTGGCCACCGGCGTCGCCCTGCTGCCGGACGACCCTGCTCCGACACCGCACGACGACCGGGGTCGGCTGACCGCCGACGGGTCCGACCACGCGGCCGGGGAGCAGCCGCGGCAGACCTCCGACCGGCAGCCCGGCGAGGTCGCCGAGCCCATGCCGCCGGGCGTTCCCACCCGGCCCCGCACCAGTCGCGAGCGCTCGTGGTCGATCGCGCCGGGCGTGCGCTACCGCCGCTTCGACCAGACCGACCGGCGGGGGCGCTACCGGGTGCACGTGGTGATCGTCGACCCGTCGAAGCCCGGGGTGCGGCTCGACTACGCGTCCCTCGGCTCGGTGCCGCGCCGCGGCCCGCTTACGCGCCTGCTCCACCGCGACGACGACGCGGTCGCGGGCATCAACGGCGGCTTCTTCGACATCTTCGACACCGGGGCACCGCTCGGCGTCGGCCAGGACCGCGAGCGGGGCTTCCTGCACGCCGCGAAGTACACGTGGAACACCGCGTTCACGAGCACGACGAAGGGGAAGCTGCGGATCGGGAAGGTGACGATGCGCGCCGGCATCGAGGAGCACCCCGAGATCGAGGTCACCAACGTGAACTCACCCCGGGTCCGCGAGGGACATGTCGGGCTCTACACCGGCGAGTGGGGAACCACCTCGGGCTACTCGATCACCGACGGCCAGCGGCGCCACGTCAAGGTCGTGCAGGTCAGCGACGGCCGGGTCGCGGCGCGTTCCTCGACGCTGAGTGTCGGTGAGCCGATCACGGGCAGCCTGCTGGTGGGTCGGGGCCTGGGTGCCGCGCAGCTCGCCGACCTGCCGATCGGCTCGCGCGCCACGGTGACCGCCTCGATCCCCGACCCGTACGCCGTCGCGATCAGCGGCGAGTCGGTGCTGCTGCGGCGCGGCCGGGTCGTCGCCACCGACGACGTCTACCTCCACCCCCGGACGGCGATCGGCATCGACCGCGACACCGGCAAGGTGATCCTCGTCGCCGTCGACGGCCGCCAGGAGACCAGCCGCGGGCTGACCCTGGTCGAGCTGGCCCGGCTGCTGCGTCGGCTCGGCGCCGAGTCGGCCCTCAACTTCGACGGCGGCGGGTCGACCACCATCGCCGGCCTCGGCCGCGACCACACCGACCTGCGGGTGCTCAACTCCCCCTCCGACGGCTCCCAGCGCTCGATCCCCGAGGGGCTCGCCGTGCTGGTCGACCGCTGAGCCGTGCCCGGCTTCACCCGGGCCGAGCTGGAGTCGTTCCGCGACGCCGAGGTCCCCGACCTGGTCGGACCCGACTGCCGCTTGCTCTTCGTCGGCATCAACCCCGGGCTGTGGACGGCGGCGACGCAGACCCACTTCGCCCACCCGGGCAACCGGTTCTACCCCGCGCTGGCCCTGGCGGGGATCGTGGGACGGCGCATCGACCCCGCCGCCGGCATGACCGACGACGACCGCGCGCACCTGCTCGCCCGCGGCATCGGCATCACCAACCTGGTCCGCCGCGCGACCGCGCGGGCCGACGAGCTCTCGGCCGCCGAGCTGCGCGAGGGTGGGTCCGCGCTGGTCGAGAGGGTGGGCCGGGTGGCGCCCCGCGTGGTCGCCGTCGCCGGGATCACCGCCTACCGGTCCGCCTTCGGCGTACGGGGAGCGGCGGTAGGGCGGCAGCCGGAGCCGCTGGCCGGGTCGGAGCTCTGGGTCGTGCCCAACCCGAGCGGGCTCAACGCCCACGAGACCGTGGCCTCGCTGGCCGTGGCGTACGGCGAGGCTGCTCGTGCGGCGGGGGTGGTGGGGCCTGCATGATTCCCCGGCTAGCCGGGGAAACCTGCACTTCTCGGCCGTTGCAACACCCGAGAAGTGCAGGTTTCGGCCGAGAAGTGTGTGACGAGTGAGGTGGAGGGGGGCTCAGCGCGGGAAGGTCTGGTACTTGCCGAGCACCGTCAGCCCGTCCTGGACGACGAAGCCGCGCGCCTCGTCGGCCGCCGGGTCGACACCGACCTGCTCGCCGGGCGGCACCTCGACGTACTTGTCGAGGATCGCGTTGCGCACCACCGCGCCCGCGCCGACCCGGACGCCGTTGAGGAGGACGCTGTCGGTCACCTCCGCGCCGCTGCCGACCCGCACCTCCGGCGAGAGCACCGACCGGTCGACCGTGCCGCCGCTGATCACGCCACCGGGCGAGAGCACCGACTCCCCCACCACCGCCGGCCGCCCGCCGTCGCCCTGCACGACCTTGACCGGCGGCTGGGGGCCGTAGGAGGTGTAGATCGGCCACTGGAAGTTGTAGAGGTTGAAGACCGGGAGCGGGCTGACGACGTCCATGTGGGCGGCGTAGTAGGAACCCATCGTCCCGACGTCGCGCCAGTAGCCGCGGTCGCGGTCGGTGGAGCCGGGCACGTCGTTGTCCTTGAAGTCGTAGACGCCGGCCTGCTCGCGGCGGACGAACGCCGGCACGATGTCGCCGCCCATGTCGTGGGCGCTGTCGTCGAGGTCGGCGTCGCTGGTGACCGCGTCGACCAGGGCGTCGGCGTCGAAGACGTAGTTGCCCATCGACGCCAGGACCTCGGCGGGGGAGTCGGGCAGGCCGGCGGGATCGGTCGGCTTCTCGAGGAACTCCCGGATCCGCCGCGGGTCGTCGGGATGGACGTCGATGACGCCGAACTGGTCGGCCAGCCCGATCGGCTGCCGGATCGCGGCGACGGTGCAGGGGGCGCCGGACTCGACGTGCTGGTCGACCATCTGGCTGAAGTCCATCCGGTAGACGTGGTCGGCGCCGACGACGACGATGATGTCGGGCCGCTCGTCGTGGATCAGGTTGAGGCTCTGGAAGATCGCGTCGGCGCTGCCGAGGTACCACCGCTTGCCGACGCGCTGCTGCGCCGGCACCGGCGTCACGTAGTTGCCGAGCATCGTCGACATCCGCCAGGTCTGCGTGACGTGGCGGTCCAGGCTGTGGGACTTGTACTGCGTCAGCACGACCACCTGCAAGTAGCCGGAGTTGACGACGTTGGACAGGGCGAAGTCGATCAGCCGGTAGATGCCCGCGAACGGCACCGCGGGCTTGGCCCGGTCGGCGGTCAGCGGCATCAGCCGCTTCCCCTCCCCGCCCGCCAGCACGATGGCGAGCACCTTCTTCCTCGAGTCGCGGCTCATGGTGATCACGCTAGTGGGCGGCGGCCGGTCGTGCGACCGCGCGCGACGCAGGACGGACGCACTACCGTCGACCCATGCGCGTCGACGTCCTGAGCAAGGAGTACCCGCCGGAGGTCTACGGCGGGGCGGGGGTCCATGTGGCCGAGCTGGTGCGGGCGCTCCGGGCGCGCGAGGGGCTGGAGACGCGGGTGCACGCGTTCGGGGCTCCGCGCGACGAACCGCTCACGGCGTCGTACGCCGACCCGACCGAGCTGCTGGGCGCCAACGCCGCGCTGAAGACCCTCGGGGTCGACCTGGCCATCGCCGACGCCTGCGCGGGGGCCGACGTCGTCCACTCGCACACCTGGTACGCCAACCTGGCCGGCCACCTCGCCGGCCTGCTCCACGGCGTACCGCACGTCGTCACCGCCCACTCGCTCGAGCCGCTGCGACCGTGGAAGGCCGAGCAGCTCGGCGGCGGCTACGCGGTGTCGAGCTGGGTGGAGCGGACGGCCTACGAGGCAGCCTCGGCGGTGGTCGCGGTGTCGGCGGCGATGCGCGACGACGTGCTGCGCTGCTACCCGGCGGTGGACCCCGCGCGGGTCCACGTCGTCCACAACGGCATCGACACCGACGACTGGGCCCCCGTCCACGACCCCGACCGGGTGCGCGAGCTCGGCGTCGACCCCGACCGGCCGAGCGTGGTCTTCGTCGGGCGGATCACCCGGCAGAAGGGCTTGCCGCTCTTCCTGCGCTCCTGCGCCGCGCTGCCGCCGGAGGTGCAGATCGTGCTCTGCGCCGGCGCGCCGGACACCCCCGAGATCGAGGCGGAGGTGGAGGCGCTGGCCGCGGGCCTGGCCGCCGGGCGCACCGGGGTCGTCTGGATCCGCGAGATGCTGCCCCGCCGTGACGTCGTCACGCTGCTGACCGCCGCGACGGCGTTCGCCTGCCCCTCGGTCTACGAGCCGCTCGGCATCGTCAACCTCGAGGCGATGGCGTGCGAGACCGCGGTGGTGGCCACGGCCACCGGCGGCATTCCCGAGGTCGTGGTCGATGGCGGGACCGGCCTGCTGGTCCCCATCGAGCAGGCCGACGACGGCACGGGCACGCCGCTGGACCCCGACGCCTACGTCGCCGCCTTCGCCGAGGCGCTGACCGCCGTCGTCACCGACCCCGACCGGGCCGCCGCGATGGGGCGCGCGGGGAGGGAACGCGCCCGCGACTCCTTCAGCTGGGGCGCCATCGCCGAGCGCACGGTCGAGGTCTACGACGGGGTGCGGCGTGACCGCTGAGCCGCCCGACCCGGCGGCCCAGCACAACGTCCTCGGCGGGCCGCTCCAGCCCTGCGGCACCGACCCGGTGACCGGCTTCTACCGCGACGGCAGCTGCACGTGCGGTCCGGCCGACCCCGGCGTGCACGCGATCTGCGCGGTGATGACCGAGGAGTTCCTCACCCACCAGGCCTCGGTGGGCAACGACCTGACGACCCCGCGCCCGGAGTGGCAGTTCCCCGGGCTCCGG
Organism: uncultured Actinomycetota bacterium; assembly: GCA_963740885.1. Taxonomy (GTDB): domain Bacteria; phylum Actinomycetota; class Actinomycetes; order Propionibacteriales; family Nocardioidaceae; genus Nocardioides. The sequence goes on along the minus strand of CAVUFP010000002.1, from coordinate 2,095,075 downwards.
CCCGGCGACCGCTGGTGCGTGGTGGCGGGCCGGTGGTGGCAGTCCTACCGGGCCGGGGTCGCCGCGCCCGTCGTGCTGGCCAGCACCCACCACCGCGCGCTGGAGCTGATCCCGATCGAGGTGCTCACCGAGCAGTCGGTCGACGTCCCGCCCGACCTGTCCGGGCTGGCCTGAACCCCGGCGCGTGGCCCGTTCACCCGCCCGTCGCGAGCTCGGCCGCCCGCACCACCCGGTGGTCGTCGGAGAGCCCGCCCACGGCGAGGTCGTTCCACGCGTCGTCGACGGCGAGGAAGTAGCGCACCGCGACGCAGACCACGCGCCGCCGCTCCTCGTCGCTGTGCTCGTGGGCGTCGATCAGCTCGTGCAGCCGGTCGGCGATCAGCAGCGCCTCGCTCTCCCGCGCCGTGCCCGCCAGATGGGCGTCCAGGGCGAACCGCACCGCGCGCACGTCCGACGGGACGGTCGTCATCCAGTAGGGCTCGACGGCCGGCCAGAGCTCACGCAGGTGACTGCGGAAGACCTCGCTCACGGATCCCACCCTGTCCACCCCCCGGTGGTGCCGAACTCCCCACCGTGCTCCTCCGGGGCCACGAGGTCAATCCTCGCCGTGGCGGGGCGGGTCCGCGGACCAGCCGTCATAATCGTCGGATGCCCGAGCCGCCCCTGCCCCGCGTCGCGCGGCAGCGTGGACGACGAGGTACGTCGTCGCCGACGCTCGCCGGGCTCGGGATCACGGCCGTGCTGCTCTCGGGCGTGATCCTGGTCGGCCCCGGCGACGAGCTCGCGACGACCCGGCGGCTCCTCGGCCTGGGACCGGACCGCCAGGCGAACCCGCCCGCGTTCACCTCCGGCGAGGGCTCCTTCACCTTCCTGCTCACCCAGCGCGACTCCGAGCAGCCGGTCGGCTACGACCCGTGCCGGCCGGTCGAGTACGCCGTGAACCCGGACGGCGCGCCGAGCGACTGGGAGGAGCTCGTCGACACCGGCATCGAGGACACCGAGTGGGCCACCGGCCTGGACTTCGTCGACGTCGGCCCCACCGACGAGCGACCCTTCGACCCCCGGCGGGTCAACCCGTTCGGCGGGTCGGCCGCGCCGGTCGTGATCGCCTTCGCCGACGAGGACGAGGTCGACGGGCTCTCCGGCGACGTCGCCGGCCTCGGCGGCAGCGTGGCCTCGCGCGACCCGAGCGGCCGCGACTACTTCGTGACCGGCTCGATCGCCCTCGACACCGACGTCTTCGACGGCCCCTCCGACGACGCCGTCCGCAACAACCTCCAGGCGATCGTCGACCACGAGCTCGGCCACGTCGTCGGCCTCGGCCACGTCGACGACCCGGGCGAGCTGATGTTCCACGACAACGTCGGCCGGATCGACTACGGCCCCGGCGACCTCGAGGGCCTCGGTCGGCTCGGCTCGATCCCCTGCCGCTGAGCCAGGCTGGCGGGTCGCACGACCTCGCTCGGGTTGCCGGGGATGTCCTCCGACTCGCCGTTCACCGCCGCCGGTCACGTAGATCGCGAAGAGGATCCCCCCGACGGCCTGGTTCACGTCCTCGGCCTGGCAAGCCGCTCCAATCCCGGGGCCGGCCCCGTCACGGAGCGCGGTTGCCCCTCGCGTCCTCCTGGGCGAGGAGTTCCTCGAGGTCGGAGAGCCGGTCGAGGCCCTGCACCGCCCGCGCCATCCGCTGGTTGCCGCCGAACCGCTCGCGGTGGCGGTCGAGGAACCACCAGTAGCCCGCCGTGAACGGGCAGGCGTCCTCGCCGACCCGGGCCTTCGGGTCGAAGCGGCACGACCCGCAGTGGTCGGACATCCTCGAGACGTAGGCGCCGCCCGAGGTGTAGGGCTTCGTGGCCATCACCCCGCCGTCGGCGTGCTGGCTCATCCCGACCACGTTGGGCACCATCACCCAGTCGTAGCCGTCGACGAACGCGCGGTGGAACCAGTCGGTCACCTGGCTCGGCGACCAGCCACGCTGCATCGCGTAGGAGCCGAGCACCATCAGCCGCGGGATGTGGTGGACCCAGCCGTACGTCGCCACCTGGTCGAGCGTGTGGGAGAGGCAGCGCGCGTCGGTGGCCGAGCCGTCGAGCTCGGCGAACCACTGCGGCAGCCGCTCGGTCGCCGACAGCTCGTTGCGGCGGCGGTAGGGCTCGCCGAGGTGCCAGTAGAGGTGCCAGACGTAGTCGCGCCAGCCGATGACCTGCCGGCAGAAGCCCTCGACCGACGCGATCGGCGCGTCGCCGGCCAGGTAGGCCTCCTCGGCGCGGCGCACCACCTCCAGCGGGTCGAGCAGCCCGAGGTTGAGCGGCGCCGAGACCAGCGAGTGGGCCATCCACGGGTCACCCTCGAGGATCGCGTCCTCGTGGGCGCCGAAGTGGGGCAGCCGGTGCTCGACGAAGTGGTCGAGCGCGGCCAGTGCCTGCCGCCGGGTCGCGGGGAAGCGGCGGGGCCCGTCGCGGCCGAGGAAGCTCACGTCGCCGTCGCGCTCCCAGCGGTCGAGGTCGGCGCGCACCTCCTCGTCGATGTCGTCCTCCTCGGGCCACCAGGGCTCGGGCATCCCCAGGGTGGACGCGCCCCTCGGCGGCGGCTCGCGGTTGTCGTGGTCGAAGTTCCAGCGGCCGCCCGCGGGGTCGGCCCCGTCCATCAGCACACCGTGTGCCTGTCTGGCCCGGCGGTAGAAGTCCTCCATCAGCAGCCGGGACCCGCCGCGGCTCTCCGCCCAGCGCGCGAAGTCCTCGCGCGGGGTGGCGAAGCCGCGGGGGTCCAGCACGGTGAGGTCGACGTCGCCGGCGAGCCGCTCGACCAGTCGCAGCGCGGCGTACGACGTCGGGTGCACGACCTCCACCGGCCGGTCTGCGGCGTGCTCGCGCACCACGTCGGCGTACCCGCCCTCGGTGCGGACGTAGGTCGCCCTGGCGCCGAGCTCGCGCGCCCGGTGGCGCATCGCCGAGAGCACGAGGTGGGCCTTGGCCCGGTGGAAGCGGCGCCGCGCGAACACCGCCCGCGACTCGACCAGCAGCACCGGACCGCGGTGGTCGTGGACGAAGTGGGGCCCGAGCTGGTCGCCGAAGAGCCAGCGCAGCGTGGTCATCTCAGCAGGTCACAGCCTGGCGAGCGCCGTGCGCAGCCCTTCCTGGGCTTCGTCGCCGAGCTTCTTGAAGGCGCCGCCCAGGAACGGCGTCGCCAGCCGGGCCAGGCCCTTGAACGTGAAGTCGGCGGTGTAGGTGACGCGGCTGCCGGAGCCGTGGGGCTCGATGACCATCGAGTCGACGGCGGTGACGGTCTTGTTCTCGCCGCGCAGCTGGAACCGGTCGGGTGCGTCGTGGGTGATCACGGTGTAGCGCAGCTCGGTCTTGCGGCCGTTGAACTCCGAGACGTTGTCGTAGACGGTGCCGACGCCCCCGTCGCCCGTGACCCTGACGGTCGAGACGGTGCCGGGGTCCCACTCGGTCGTCCGGGTGAAGTCGCTGAGGTAGTCGAACACGGCACCCGGAGCGGCAGGGGTCTCGACGGTGCGCTGGATCTCCATGCCTCGACCCTAGCCAGCGGGCCTGACCGGCGCCCCGGGCCGGGACCGTCACACTGGTGCCATGACCTCTCCGGCCACCACCGACCGCGCCCGGCTGACGTCGTGGCTCACCCTGATCCCCTTCCTGGCCGCGGTGATGCTGGTGGCGGTGGTGGGCGGTCTCTCGGCCAGCTCGGTCGAGTCGTCGTACGCCGCCCTGGAGCAGCCGGCCTTCGCACCGCCCTCGTGGCTGTTCGGGCCGGTGTGGACGGTGCTCTACGCGATGATCGGCGTCTCCGGCTGGCTGCTGTGGCGTGCGGCCGGCTGGACGCCGGTGCTCACCCTCTGGGGCGTCCAGCTGGTGCTCAACCTGCTGTGGACGCCGCTGTTCTTCGGCGCCGGGCTGCGCGGGGTGGCGCTGGTCGACATCGTGCTGCTCGACCTCGCCGTCGCCGCCCTCGTCGTGGTGGGGCGGCCGATCTCGCGTCCGGCGGCCTGGCTGCTGGTCCCCTACCTCGCGTGGACCTGCTTCGCCACCGCCCTCAACGCCGCGATCTGGGTGCTCAACTAGCCCCGATCGCGGCCTGGACGTCACGCACCAGCTGGTCCGCGAGCGGGTGGTCGGCGCGGACGAACGCCGCCGGGCGTCCCGGGAGGGCGTCGACCTCGGTCGTCCCCTCCTCGTAGGTGCGGCCGGTGACCAGGTGGCGCCAACGACCGGGTGGGAAGGTGACCTCGACGCTGCCGCCGTTGCGCTCCAGCACCGGCGCGACGAGCAGCGAGTCGCCGAGGAAGAACTGGGTGTCGACCTCGGCCGCCGGGGTGTCGGGCGCGACCAGCCAGCCGTGCCGGATCGCCGGCAGCCCCTCCTCGCGCGCCTGCGCGAGCACCTCGCGCCGGTAGGGGGCCAGCGCCGCGAACACCCGGGTCATCCGGGCGAAGCCGAGCCGCTGCTCCTCGTCGTAGACCTGCGGGTCCTCGGCCGGCCGGTCGCCCTCCTGGGTGCGCATGACGACGCCGAACGCGGCGTACTCCGACCAGCGCTGGAGCAGCCGGGGGTCGCGCACGTGGTCCGTGAGACCCCCGTCGACCGAGGTGTCGCCGCCCAGGTCGCTGTGGACCAGCGGCCACCCGGACACGCCGGCCGAGAAGGTCCCGAGCAGCGCCGAGGCCAGCCCGTCCTCGCGGGAGAAGTCGACGAGCTGGTCGCCGGTCGCCAGCAGCGGAGCGTCCGCGCCGGAGCCGAGCGAGCCGCTGCGCACCCAGGTCAGGCAATCCGGCCGGCCCGCCTGCACGCAGGCGTCGCGCACCGTCTGCGCCCACAGCGCCGGCCACCGGTTGTGGAGCTCGCGCGCGTCGCCGTGGGCCACCGCGGCGTCGAAGGGCAGTCCCTCGCCGAGGTCGGCCATGAAGCCCGACACCCCGCCTGCGAGCACCTCCTCGGCGAGCACGTCGGTGAACCAGGCGCGCGCGTCCGGGTCGGTGAGGTCGACCAGTGCGGCGTCGAAGCCGCCCTGGTCGAGCAGGTAGGTCGAGCCGTCGTGGTGCTCGACGAGGTAGTGGGCGTCCCGCGCCTCGGCGTAGAGGTTGCGGATCGCGGGGTCGCGCTCCGGCCGGGCGTCGACCAGGAAGGGGTTCACGTACGTCGTCACCCGGATCCCCTGCCGGTCCAGGTCGGCGACCAGCCGCTCCCAGCCGAGGTAGCGCTCGCGGTCGACCTGCCAGGTCCACCAGACCCCGTCGCCGTCGTCGGTCGGGCGCCGGCCGGTCCAGTCCTGCAACCACACCCCGGCGACCTCCGCGCCGCTCTCCCGCAGGTCGGCCACCCGGCGACGGACGGTCGCGGTGCCTCCCTGCAGACCGACGACCGCGCCGTGCTGGGTCCACCTGGGCAGGGTCGGCGCACCCTGGTGGCGGGCGGCGACCAGCGCGGCCGGGCTGTCGGCGGCGGTGAGCTCGGCCTCGAGCCGGGGCGCCCACACCTCCAGCGAGACGCGTTCGTCGTCGCGGGTGTCGGCGACCGCGACGGCGTGCGAGGCGGGCAGGTCGTCGGCGAGCGCGACGCCGCGCAGGTCGTCGGTGACCCACGACGCCACGGCGGCGTACGTGGTGGTCTCGTCGCCGGCCGCCCCGTGACGGGTCAGGTCGGCCAGCAGGCTCAGCGGCTGCTCGCCGCGGCCCACGCCCTGCTCGCGGACGATGATCGGCAACACCCGGTCGTCGAGGTCGAAGTCGGTGAACTGCTCACCGAACCCGTGCACGCCGGTCCCGGGCGAGCGGCCGCTGCTGAGCACGACCGCCTGGGCGTCCGGGACCTGCGCGGCGAGCACGGCGCCGCCGCCGGGGCGCGCGCTGATCGTCACCTGCCACCGGACGCGGCGCTCGTCGCCGTCGCCCACGAGCGTCCCGGAGAGCCGGACCTCCTCGTCGGTGGCCTCGACCCGCTCGACGCGCTGCTCGGTCCAGGTCGTGGTGTGCTCCACCTCGGCCCAGAACGAGCCCTGGTGGCCCGTGACCTCGAGCGAGCCCCGGGCGGCGCCGAGGAAGGCGCGGTCGAGCGGGTTCTCCCAGACCGTGCGCCCCGCCTCGCGGACCACGAGACCGTCATCGGTGAGCGACACCTCGAGGGTGCCGACCGTCCAGGTGCCGGCCGCCCCGTCGGCGACCTCGAGTGCGCCCGGCCCGACGACGGCCAGGTCGTCCTCGGGCAGCGTCGCGGCGAAGCCGACAACCCCGGCCACCGCGAGCCCGACCAGTACGGCGACACCGATCAGGGCGCGTCGCAGCCACCAGGGGGTCACGCACGGAACCCTAGAAGCCGAGCAGCCCCTTCACGTAGCCGACCTGCCCGAGGTGCTGGAGGCAGTCGCCGAGCAGGCTGACCAGCCGGACGCCGGCCGTGACCGGCGGGTCCCACTGGTCGTCGACGACCCGATCGAGCTCGTTGGCGTCGACCTGGGCCAGGTAGGCGATCGTCAGGTCGTGGACGTCGGCGTGGTAGGCGATCAGCAGCGTCGGCTCAGTCACCCGCAAGGCGTCCACCTGCTCGCTGGTGTGCCCGTAGCCGATGTCGTCGAGCCCGTTGTCGAGACCCAGCCGGTGCTGCCACTCGGCCCAGCGCTGCGGCTCGCCGGCCAGGTGTGCGACGTGCTCGTCCTGCACCCGCGCGACGTGCCAGAGCAGCCAGGCCAGGGAGTTGCCCGCCGCCTGACCGGTGCCGGCCGGGCGGTGGTTGAGCGAGTCCGCGTCGAGGTCACGGGCCAGGTCGCCGTACAGCTCCCGGATCCGGGTGGCCTGGTCGGTCAGCAGCTCGGGGATCTCCATGACCCGACCGTACGCTGGGCGGGTGCTGGAGGTGGAGGCCGTCGGGGCGGTCGCGGTCGACGAGGCGTGGCGTCGCTACAGCCACGCGTCGCGGTGGCCGACGTGGGCGCCCCAGATCCGGAGCGTGACCGGCGCCGGCGATCCGGTGGCGCCCGGCGACCGCGGCTGGGTGCGCGGACCGTGGCCGGTGCGGGTCCCGTTCACGATCCTCGACCTCGACGAGGACGGGCACCGCTGGAGCTGGCGGGTCGGCGTCGGTCCGGCGTCGATCGTCATGGAGCACGGCGTCGAGGCCGTCGGCGAGGGCACCCGCGGCTGGGTCCGGATCGCGGTCCCCGCACCCCTCGCCGCGCCGTACGCCCCGCTCGCGCGGCTCGCCCTCCGCCGCCTGGTCACCCCCTGAGGGAGGTCAGCCGCCCAGGTGGCGGACGACGCCGTCGGCGGCGCGGCGGCCGGAGACCAGGGCGCCCTGGATCGACGGGGTGTCGCGGTGGTCGCCGGCGACGAACACCCCGCCGCCCAGGTCGACCCGGCGCGCCAGCGGCCGGCCGGGCGGGTGTGCGGGCAGTGCGCCGACGACGACGTCGGTCCGCAGCAGCTCCCACCGGCCGGGATCGACGCCGAGCAGGGAGCCCGCGTGCCGCCGCGCCTCGCCGGCCAGGTCGCGGTGGCTGCCGACCGCGGTCGCGCCGACCAGGTCCCGCCCGTCGCCGGGTCCGTACGACGGCGCGGCGTGGGTCATCACCACGGCGTTGGCCAGCGGGCCGGACGCCTCGCCGTCGACGTGGAGCAACGGTCGGCCGGGCGGCAGCATGGGCGCCGCGAACCACCACGTCGTCAGCGACCGCATCAGCGGCTCGGGCACGAGACCGAGCTCGCACGCCGTCACCGGGTCGGTGGCGACGACCACCGCGGCGGCGGTCACCCGGCCGGCGTCGGTGTCGACGTGGCCGGACGCCACCGGTCCCGCGCGTACGCCGAGCTGCACCGACCCGCGGGCCAGCCGGGCCGCGAGCTGGTCGGGCATCGCCTGCATCCCCGCGGCCGGTACCGACGGGTTGCCGCGCGCGAAGGAGCGCAGCAGCATCGAGGCCATCCGCTGCGACGACGCGAGCTCCTGATCGGCCAGCACCCCGGACAGGAACGGCCGCAGCACCCGGTCGGTGAGCTCGCCGTCGAGGCCGCGGTGCCGCAGCTCCTCCAGCAGCGAGCGGTCGCCACGCGCGCGGATCGTGTCGGGCGAGCCGAGGCCGAGCCCGGCCACCCAGGTGCCGAAGGCGGCCTTGGCGCGCACCGAGCCCACGGGGGCGGTCAGGTCGGCCGGCAGCGTCGAGGGCATCCGGCGCGGGTCGCCGAGGACGTAACGCTTCGTCCCACGACTCACCGCCACGCCGGCGTCGAAGGCCTGCAGGTCGAGGGCGTCGAGGTCGAGCAGCCGCTCGGCCTCGGGGTAGGCGGGGTTGAGCAGCTGGAAGCCGCGATCAAGCCGGAACCCGTCGACCAGGTCGGTGCGCACCCGGCCGCCGACCGCGTCGGCCGCCTCGACGACCACCGCGTCGATACCGGCCTCCTGCAGCCGCACCGCGGCGGCGAGGCCGGCCAGCCCCGCGCCCACGACGACGACGTCGGCACTCGACGGCAGCGGCATGCTGCCAACCTAACCGAGCCCGCCCACTGAGCCCGTGTGCGCAGGCGCGGGCCTCGGCGCTGCGGCGATGATGGGGCCATGAGCAGCGACGCCACCTTCACGCCGTACGGCGCGGCGCACGGGGTCGCGGTGCTGGTGCTGCTCCTCGGCGTGGTCGCCCTGGTCGTGGCCGGTCGTCGCCGGGACGACCACGGCCGGCGCGACCCGCACGACCGGACCGGCAGGCTGCTCGCCGTCGCGCTGCTGGTGACGACCCTGCCGCTGCAGGTCCTCTACTTCACGCCCGAGCTCTGGAACCTCCAGAAGACGCTGCCGATCCAGCTCTGCGACCTCGCGTCGCTGGTCTCGGCGTACGCGCTGTGGACCCACCGCTGGTGGGCGACCGGCCTCACCTACTACTGGGGGCTGTTCCTCACCACCCAGGCGATCGCGACGCCCGACCTCGACACCGGCTTCCCCGACCCCGTCTTCCTGCTGTTCTGGGGGATGCACATCGGCACCGTGTGGGCCGCGGTCCACCTCACCTGGGGCCGCGGCCTGGCGCCCGACTGGCGCAGCTACCGCTTCGCGGTGGCCGCCACGGCCACCTGGGCGGTGGCGGTGTTCACCCTCAACGTCGCGCTCGGCACCAACTACGGCTTCCTCAACGCCAAGCCGGCCGCGACCAGCGTGCTCGACCTGCTCGGGCCGTGGCCGACCTACGTCGTCGCCGAGATCGCCATCGTCTGCGCCGTCTGGGCGCTGGCGACCTGGCCGTGGGTGCTGCGCGCCCGGTCGCGGCGTGTGCCTGAGAGTGCGCCCTGACGCACGCTCAGGCACACGAGGCGGCCTGGCCGGAGAGATGCTCGGCGGCGAGCAGCGCCAGCCCGAACGCCGGGAGCAGGCCGTTGCCGGCGAGGTAGCCGGCGGCGCCGTGCCCGGAGATCCCCGCCGCCGCACCACCGGAGGCGTAGAGGCCCGGGATGGGCGCACCCTCGTGGTCGAGCACACGCGCGTGGCCGTCGACCAGCAGGCCGCCCTGGGTGTGGAACAGCGCGGGCCGGACCTGGACCGCTTCGTAGGGCGGGCCGAGCGGCGCCTCCCAGGGTGCGGCCGAACTCGTCCGTCCCCGTCGCCGCCGGCCAGCGCGCGTGCCTCGGCGAGCGGTCGCGGCGAGGCCGTCCGCGTCGATGCCGGCGCGGCCGGCCAGCCCCTCCGACGGTCGTCGGCCCAGCGCACGGCGCCGGACTCGACGGTGTCGCGGTAGTCCTGGAACGGGCGGCACAGCCTCGTGCGATGCGCTCGTCGAGGACGATCCAGGCCGCGCCGTCGGCGTCGCGCGGATGACCTCGCTGGCGTACTCGGAGTAGCCGGTCGTCTCGTCGCCGAAGCGTCGTCCGTGGCGGTCGACCAGGACGGCCGCCGTGCATCACCGTCGCCCAGCCGGCGAGCGTCGCCGCCGGGCATCGGCCAGGGCGGCGTGGCCCTGGTAGGCGTCGAGGTAGCGCGGTGGCGCGCGCCGAGCCGCCTGGCCGATCCGCAGGCGCGTCGCCGCGCGAGCCCTCGCTGCCGTGGTAGACCGCCGCCGGCGATCTCCGGGATGTGCGTCGGCGCACCAGCTCGGGGTCGGCGCCGTAGCCGTTGGTGGCCAGCAGCACGCGCGTCGTCGGGATCTCCTCGCGCGGCCGTCGGAGTCTCGACCACGACGCCGGTGACCGCGCCGTCGTCGGCGAGCACCTCGACGAGGCGCGGCGGGCACCATCAGGTCGATCCGCTCGCTGTGGCGCGACCGCGCGGACGAGGTCCGTCGCAGCATCGCCCGGCCGGCCCGGCCGGGCACCGTGTGGCAGCGCTGGCCGCGAGTGGCCCGGGTAGGTGAAGTCGGTGACCAGGGAGAGCGGCAGGCCCGACGGTCGTCGGCGAGCCACTCCACGAGCGGGGCGCTCACCTCGGCGAGCGCCCGGGCGAGGCCGCTCGTCGGCCTCGCCCGCCGGTCTTGGCCATGATGTCGGCGAGGAACTGCTCGGGGGAGTCCTCGACGCCCGCCTCGCGCTGCCAGCGCGGCTGCCGGCGCCGGGACCATCGCGGTCGACATCGCGGTGTTGTTGCCGCGCGGCGAAGTGCTCGTTGGCGCTCGACCACCAGGACGTCGAGGCCCGAGCTCGCGCAGCCCGCAGGGCGCCGGCCAGCCCGCCGCCGGCGCCGGCCACGACGAGGTCGGGTCCGCCGCGCTCGCTCACGCGCGGCTCCGGCCAGCTCGGCGCGGCGGCCAGCACCCGCAGCGCGAGGGCGGTGGGGTCGACCACGACCGGGCTCGCTCGCCGGGCGCCCAGACGTCGACGGCCGAGCAGCCGTTGAGGACGGCATCGCAGTCGAGCCGGCCGGCGAGCGGCCACCAGGGCGCTGCGCCCAGCCGGCGTCGTCGGCGATCTCGTCGACCGACAGGTCCAGCACCATCGTCGGTCTCGCGGCGGCGACGCCGTACGACGCCAGCCAGCGGTCCAGCTCGTCCGCGATCGGCCTGGTTGCGGGCGACGCGCGCCAGGTCAGGCCGGCCCGGCGAGCGCAGTGCATCGCCAGCCGGCCGATGCCGTGCGATCGGCCGGGCAGGCCGCGCGAGCCGCCTCGACGGCGGGGTCGAGCACGCAGTCGGGCAGGAAGCCGTCCCAGCGCGCGGCGTCGCTCGACGGCGTACGCCGAGACCAGCGGCCGCCTCGGAGGCCTCGACGTCGGCCGTCGGTGCCCAGCGCTCGCGGCGCGCCCGGAAGGACCCGTCGAGGTCGCGCAGCACGACCTGGACCCCGGCCGGAGCGAGCGCGTCGTAGCGCGCCTGGCGCCGGGCGATCTCCTGGTCGGACCGCGATCGGCGTGATCGCCAGTGTCCAGGCGCGCAGTCGCATCAGCTCGTCCCGGCGGTCTCGATGCCCAGCGTGCGCGGGTCGTTGGGGTGGTCGGCCAGCGGGTGCACCTCGATGTCCATCCACGGCTAGAGCGGCAGCGTGCGTCAGGGCCTCGTGCAGCGCGGTGGCGTCGGGCGACGTCGTAGAGGCTCCAGTTGGCCCAGCGGCCGGGGATCCGCCAGAGCCGGCGCAGCGCCCCGGCGCGGGCCAGCGCCTGGCCGGCCTCGAGCTCGCGCGGCGAAGATCTCGCTCGCGTCCTCCTCCGGCGTGTCCGGGGGCCAGTCGATCTCGATGTGGACCAGGAACTCCATGTCATACCCCCAGGTAGGCCTCGCGCACCCGCTCGTCGTCGGCGAGCTCGGCGCCGGGCCCTCGAGGACGATCGAGCCGCTCTCGATGACGTAGGCGCGGTCGGAGATCGCCAGGGCCTGGGCGGCGTTCTGCTCGACGATCAGCACGGTGACGCCGGTGTCGCGGATCCGGCCGATCGCGTCGAGCACCTCGCGGCGAGCTTGGGCGCCAGCCCGACCGACGGCTCGTCGAGGGTCAGGCACGGGGTCGCGCCATCAGCGCCCGTCCGATCGCGAGCATCTGCTGCTGGCCGCCCGACATCGTGTCGGCCCGCTGCGTGCGCCGCTCGGCCAGGACCGGGAACAGCTCGAAGACCTCCGTCCAGTGACCCGCGGATCCACGACCGGGGCTGGGTGTAGCCGCCCATGACCAGGTTCTCGAGGACCGTGCAGGTCGCCGAACAGCTCACGGTCCTGGGCGACGTGGACCAGGCCGGCGCGCACGATCGGTCGGGGCGATGGCTCTGTCAGCGTCGTCGCCGTCGAAGCCGATCGGCCCCGCCGATGACCCGCGACCAGACCGGCGATGGCGCGCAGCGTCGTCGTCTTCCCGGCGCCGTTGGCCCCGATCAGCGAGACGATCTCGCCGTCGTCGACGCGGAGCGAGACCTCGTGGAGGATCTCCATCCGGCCGTAGCCGGCCCGCACGCTCGCAGCTCGAGCGTTCATGCGGTGGCTCCTCACCGAGGTAGGCCTCGACCACGCGCGGGTCCTTGATGACCTCGCTGCGGGTCGCCCGAACGCGAGCGCGCGCCCCTCGTGCATCACCAGCAGCTCGCGCGAGAGCGCCATCACCGCGGCCATGATGTGCTCGACGTAGAGCACGGTCAGGCCGTCGGCGTGCAGCTCCCGCAACAGGTCGATCATCGGTTGCGCGCTCGGCCGGCACCAGGCCCGCGAGCACCTCGTCGAGCAGCAGCACGTGTGGTCGCATGGCCAGCGCCCGGGCCAGCTCGAGCCGCTTGAGGCCGGCGGTCGTGAGCCGGTCGGTCGCGCCGGGCCTGGTCGTCGAGGCGGACCCTCTCGAGCACCGCGAGCGCCGCCGCGCGCGCCCCGGGCGCGACCGCTCGTGGGTGTGGGCGGCCACCGCGACGTTGTCGATCACGCTCATCGACCCGAACGGCCGCATCAGCTGGAAGGTGCGCACGAGCCCCGCCTGGGCGATGCGGTGGGCCGGCCAGCCGGTGATCTCCGTGCCGTCGAAGACGAGTCGTCCGGACGTGGGCGCGAGCTGGCCGGAGATCATCGAGAACAGCGTGGTCTTGCCCGCCCCGTTGGGGCCGATGATCCCCAGGAAGTCGCCGTCGTCGACCGACGCGAGACGTCCTCCACCGCGCGCAGGCCGCCGAAGTGGCGGGTGAGCCCGTCGACCTCGAGCAGCGTCATCTGATCGCCACCGCTGCAGGCGTGCCGACGATGCCGCGCGGCAGGAAGCGGACGATGAGGATCAGGAGCACGGCGTAGACCGCGACGTCGAGACCGGTCGCCCCTCGAGGAAGGACAGCGCGTCCGGGGGGTCGCGCAGCAGCTCGGTGATCAGCTCGGCGAGCGGACCGACGACCAGCGCGCCGACGACCGGGCCCCAGACGGTGCCGATGCCGCCGATCACCGCCGGCACGATGGCCTGCACGGAGACCGTCGCGCCGAAGCCCTGCTCGGGGCCGACGTAGAAGTAGTACTGCGTGTAGTAGGCGCCCGCCACGGCCGCGATGACGCAGCTCAGGGCGACGGGGATCAGCCGGTGCTTCATGACGCTGATGCCGAGCGACTCGGCGGCGGCCTCGTCGTCGCGGACGGCGGCGACCCGCTGACCGGTGCGGCTGTGGGTGAAGCCGATGACCAGCGCCAGGCTGAGGCCGAGCAGCGCGGCGGGGATCCAGAAGTAGAACGGAGCTGCCTGACTCGAACTGCATCATCGCCCAGGAGCTCTCCGGGAGGATCGGCAGGTTGAACCCCTCGGTCTTGCCGAGGGCCTCGACGTTCTGGACGACCAGCAGGAAGAGCTGGGCGAAGGCGAAGGTGGCCAGGGCGAAGTAGGCGCCCGGCGAGCCGGTAGCGCAGGCACAGGAAGGCGATCAGGGTGCCGGCGAGCGCGGCGATCACCGCACCCAGGGCCATCGCGACCCAGGGCGAGATGCCGTGCTCGACCACCAGGTAGGCGTCGGTGTAGGCGCCGACCCCGAAGAACGCCGCGTGGCCGAAGCTGAACAGGCCGCCGTAGCCGCTCATCAGGTTCCAGCCGACGGCCAGGAGGGCGATGATCAGGGTGCGGACCGCGATGCTCTCGCCGCGGTCGGTGAGTCCGTAGGGCATCACGGCCAGCAGGACCATGAAGGCCGCGAGGACGGCGTACTGGAGCCGTGCGCGACGGTCGCGCGCCCAACCGGGGTGGCCCTCCTCCGTGGGGGACGCCTCCGGCGCCGCGGTCGTGCCCGGGGTCACCGGCTGTCCTCCGAAGATCCCCTGCGGACGCAGGAAGAGGGTGAGCACGAAGACGGCGAAGACCAGGATCAGGGATCCCGAGCCGGGCAGGTAGAGCGACCCGACCGTCTGCACCAGCCCGATCAGCAGCCCTCCGACCATGGCGCCCACGACGTTGCCGAGCCCGCCGAGCACGACGATGACGAAGGCCAGGATCGTGAACTCCTCGCCCACGGACGGGGTGAGGCTCACCAGCGGCGCCAACAGGCCGCCGGCGACGGCGACGCACCCGGCGCCGATGCCGAAGGTCAGGGCGTAGACCCGGCCGACGTTGACCCCCACGAGGGCGGCCCCGCCCGGGTTCGAGGCGACCGCGCGGATCGAGAGCCCGAACGACGTACGCCGGAGGATCACCGTCAACGCGGCCGTGACGGCGAGGGCGCCCACGAAGGCCACGATCCGCTCCCAGGACAGCAGCGGCACCGAACAGGTGGAGCGATCCGTCGACCGGCCGAGCCGACCGCCTGGGGTCGACCGCTGTAGACCATCAGCAGCACGTTGACGATCAGCAGCGACAGCCCGAGCGTGATCAGCAGCGGACCCTCGTGGCTGCCGGAGAGGGTCAGCTTGTTGAGCAGCGTGAGCTGCAGCACGTAACCGAGCGCGAACATGAGCGGGACGGCCACCAGGGTGGCGACGTAGACCGGCAGGCCCACCGACTGCACCAGCGTCAGCACGACGTACATGGCCAGCGTGAGCATGGATCCCTGGGCGAAGTTGACGATGCCGAGCACGCCGAAGATCAAGGTGAGCCCGACCGAGACCAGGGCGTAGACACCGCCGAGCAGGATGCCGGTGGCGATCGGCCTGGGTCACGAGGCCCGGGTCGCGGGAGCCCACGAGGTAGACGGCGACCAGCCCGACGGCGCCGGCCGCGAGGACACCGACGAGCACGCGGCGCGAGCTGCGCTCCGCGGACTGGTCGACCTCCGCGCGCCGACTGCTCGACGACCTGGGCGTCGCTCATCGGCCGGGTCAGCCCTTGCCGGCCGGGTAGACGACCTTGGAGGTGGCGAACTCCTCGGGAGAGACCTGCTCGACCGCCTCACCCTGGACCTGCATGACCACCACGGTCGCGTTGGTGTTCTGCCCGGTCTCGTCGAACTCGATCGGTCCGTCGAAGGCGAGCAGCGGGTCCTCGACGGAGATCCCCGAGATGCGCCTCGCGGAGGTCGGCCGGGTCGGCCGAGTCGCTCTCCTCCAGCGCCTGGGCGATCAGCTCGACGGCCTGGTAGGACAGCACGGAGGCGGTCTGCATCGGGGCGTCGTACTCCTCCTCGAACCGCTTCCGGATGTCCTGGGTCTCCTGGTTGACGGCGTTGTAGTGGTAGTTGGCCGAGAGCACGTCGGTGCCGGCCTCGCCGGCGTCCTTCGGGAAGTTCTCGTCGTCGAAGGCGCCGTTGGCCACGCCGTAGAGCGCCTGGATGTCGGGGTCGAGCGCCTTGACGGCCTTGGCCACCAGCAGCTGGTCGGGGTAGTAGCCCGTGCCGACGATGACGTCGGGATCTGCGCCGCGGCCTCACGCACCTGCGTCGTGGCGTCGGAGAAGTTGGTCGGTGAGTAGGTGATCTCCTTGACCACGTCGATGCCGTCGCTCTCGGCCTGCTGCTGGAAGGCCTCGAACACGCTGGTGCCGAACGCGCCCTCCTCGTGGATGTAGGAGACCGAGTCGACCTGCTGCCCGTTCTGCTCGGCGATCTCCTTGAGCCGGTCGGCACCGTCCTGCCCCATCGCCGTCGCGTTGGGCTGGATCCGGAAGGTGTACTGGTAGTCCTGCTCGAGGATCTGGTCGTCCACCGCGACGTCGACGACCAGCGGCACCTGGCTGCGCTCGGCCACCGAGGCCACGTTGAGGGTCACGTCGCTCTGGTAGGTGCCGACCAGGGCGACCGCGCCGTCGTCGATGAGGCGCTGCGCCTCGGACTGGCCGGTCTCGGCCTCGCCCTTGGAGTCACCGGAGCTGAGCACGAGCTCGGCACCGCCGAGCGCCTCGATGCCACCGTCGGCGTTGACGTCCTCGACCGCGAGCTTGGCACCGTCGTCCATCAGCTGCGCCGACGCCGGCCAGGGGTCCGGTGAGCGGGTGGATCGACCCGATGACGATCTGGTCGGGACTCGACCCCGACCCCGAGCCCGAGCCCCCGCCCTCGTCGTCGGTGCCGCAGGCCGTCATTCCCAGGCCCACGATCCCCGCGATGGCCGTTGCCGCCAGCTTCTTCATTCTCCAGCCTTCCGTCGCTGTCCGAAGGGTCGCTCCCGACCGCCTCGATCCGTTCCGCTGAGCGATCCCCTCATCGCTCGTTCTGGGCAGTATGTCATCAGATCCAGTCCGGTTTCTAGGGGGTGAAGGGCGCAAACGCGCGCAGAAGGTGATCCGCTGAGCGAAACAACAGCGGAAGGATGTGTCATCATGCTGTCCATGACCAGCACTGCCGACGGCGAGGACGCGCGGCCGGCGAGCCCCGGCACCGAGGCAGCAGACCGGGTGGCCGACGTCCTGCTCCTCTTCGCCCGGAGCGACGCGTCGCTGGGCGTGTCCGGGATCGCCCGCGACCTCTCGCTGAGCAAGGCCGTGGTCCACCGGATCCTCCAGTCGTTGCTCTCGCGGTCGCTGGTCCAGGTGGTGCCCGGGCAGGTGACCTACCGGCTCGGTCCCGCCGCGATCGGGCTCGGGACCCGGGCGTGGGGTCAGCTGGACGTCCGTTCCGTGGCGGCGCCGATCCTCAAGCGGCTGCGCGACCAGACCCGCGAGACGACGACCCTGTCGATCCTGGTGGGCCGCCACCGCATCTACCTCGACCAGTTCGAGAGCCCGCAGGAGATCAAGATGATGATCGAGATCGGGCCCCGGTTCGCGTTGCACTCGGGCGCCTCGAGCCGCGCGATCCTCGCCCACCTGCCATCGACGTACGTCGCCGAGGCGGTCCGCGAGCTCCACCGCGAGCGTCCCGGGTTCAACGAGGCCGCCTACACCGCCGAGCTCGAGGCGACCCGGCGCCGGGGCTGGACCACGTCGAGCAACGAGCGCGGCACCGGGAGCGCGTCGATCGCGGCACCCTTCTTCGACAGCGCCGGCAACGCGCTGGGCTCCATCAGCGCGTCCGGCCCGGTCTTCCGCTACCCGTGGGATCACTTGCCGGACCACGCCTCTCTCGTCGTGTCGGCAGCGGAGCAGATCACCGAGGCGCTGCGGAGCGCCCGGTGAGCCGCCCCACGGCACTGCCGCGCTCGTTCCTCTACGTCCCCGGCGACCGGGCCGACCTGCTCGCCAAGGCCGGCGGCTCGGGGGCCGACGCGATCGTCGTCGACCTCGAGGACGCCGTCGCGCCGGCCGCGAAGCAGCAAGCCCGCGAGGTGGTCGACGGCTGGCTGGGCGCAGCGCGTCCGCGGGCCCGAGCGCTGGGTCCGCATCGACGGACGGGTGCTCGACGACGACCTCGCGGTGCTGGACGGCGACGGGCTCGACGGCCTCGTGCTCGCCACGAGTCGCGTCGCGGGGCTGGAGCGCCTGGAGGCGTGGCTGGCGACGAGCGACCGGTCGTGCCCGGTGGTGGGCCTGGTCGAGGACGCGGCCGGGCTGCGCGAGATCTGCGCCATGGCGGCTCATCCGCACCTCGCCACGGTCGGGATCGGCGAGGTCGACCTGCTGGCCGAGCTCCGGATCGACCGCCGAGCGGTGGGCGCCGTCGACGCGCTGCGGCTCCACGTGGTCGTCGAGGCCGCCGCGGCCGGGCTCGCGGCACCGGTCGCCCCCACCTCTACGGACTTCCGCGACCTCGAGGCGTTCCGCGCCACCACCCGTGCCCTGGTCGACGCCGGGTTCCGCTCGCGGACGGCGATCCACCCGGCCCAGGTCGCGGTCGTCAACGAGGTCCTGACGCCGTCCGAGACCGAGGCCGCCGACGCCCGTGACGTCGTCGCCCGCTTCGAGGCGGCCGGTGAGGGCGTGACGGTCGACGAGCGCGGCCGGCTGATCGACCTCGCGGTCGTCCGGTCCGCCCGCGAGACCCTCGCCCGCGCGGACCGCTGAGTCGGGCACGCCGGCGGTCGGCCGCGTCGGGTCCGGAACGACGGACGAACCGGCCGACGGGGTCGCCGGTGATCGCGCCGTCGGCCAGCACCTGGTGGCCCCGCACCCAGGTGTCGGTGACCCTGGCCGTCATGTGGAAGCCCTCGAACGGCGTGTACTCCTGGGTCGAGAGCGACTCCTCGGCCCGCACCACCCAGTCGGCGGTGTCGTCGACCAGGCAGAAGTCGGCGTCGAGGCCGACCTCGACCGCGCCCTTGGTCGCGAGGCCGTAGCGGCGCGCCGGGTTGGTGCTGGTGAGCTCGGCGATCCGGCCGTAGGGCAGGCCGCGGGTGCGACCCTCGCTCACCATGCCGGCGAGCAGGTACTCCGCGCCACCGAAGCCGGACTTGGCGAGGAAGACGTCCTCCCGGGGGTCGCCGAACTTGGTCTCGTCCTTGCAGCACGCGTGGTCGGAGACGACCCAGTCGACGTCACCGGCGAGCACGTGCTCCCAGAGCGCCTCGACGTCCTCGCGGGACCGCAGCGGCGGGTTGACCTTGCCGCCGAGGTTGCCGCGGTGTGGAAGTCGGCCAGCAGGTGGCCGACGGTGACCTCGCGGCGGAAGTCGATGTGGGGGAACGTCGACTGCATCATCATCGCCGCCTCCATGGCCTTGCGGCTGGAAGGTGGAGCAGGTTGATGTTGGGCAGCTCGGTCTCGTGGGCGAGGTACGACGCGATGGTGATCGCCAACCCCTCCGAGTGCGGCGGCCGGGCAGCGCTGTAGGCCTCCAGCCCGGTCAGCCGCCCCTCCTGCTCGACGAGCCTGGTGTAGGCCCGCATGATCTCGGCCGTCTCGCAGTGCAGCGACAGCGAGATCCGGTCACGGTCGGCCGCGGTGGCGGCGTCCTCGCGGGCCGCCTGCAGGCCGCGCATCACGAACTCGAAGTGGGCGATGTCGTAGGCGTGGTCCTCGGGGATCATCAGGAACGAACCCTGGTCGGAGGAGCGACCGTGCAGCCCGTGGGCGCCGTAGAACATGAAGATCTTGAACGACGGCACCCCGAACTCGTTGATCAGCGCGGGGATCTCCTCGATGTGCTCCTGCAGGATCGGCGCGACGTGGAAGCCGTAGTCGACGTACGCGCGGCCCTCGGCGGCCGCCAGCACCTCGGGGAAGATCTCGCGGTAGGGGCCGGTCCTGTTCAGGTAGTAGGCGCCGGTGCGGACGTAGGTCAGTCCGGTGGTCACGCCGCCCTGGGCGGAGGCCCGGCTCTCGGAGGCGGCGTCCTCCGCCAGGGGGTTGTAGATGCCCCAGTGCTGGTGGCCGTCGACGACGCCGGGGAAGAGGAGCTGGCCGGACGCCTCGACGACCGTCGTCGGCACGCGCCGGGTCGAGGTCGTTCCTCGATCGCCGCGAAGCGGCCACCGGAGACGCCGACGTCGAGCCGCTGCGGCTGCTCCTCACCCGGTCGCACCACCTGGGCGCCGCTGATCAGCAGGTCGTAGTCTCATCGGGCTCCTCCTCGGGGTCGGATCGGGTCGACATCCGGTGAGCGGGGCGAGCAGGCCGTCGGCACGGTGCCAGGCTGCTCGGCCAGGTCGTCGAGCCGGCAGGCCTCGGCGAGCGCGTCGACGTCGGACCCGTCGAGCGCCGCGCGAGGCGTTGTCGCGGAACTTGGTGGCGAGCTCGTCGAAGCTCAGTGGCCGCTCGGGCCCGCCACGTGTGGTCAGCACCTTCTCCTCCAGCTCGGTGCCGTCGGCAGCAGGACGCGTGACCACGGCCGGGAACTGATGAGGGAAGATCGCCGTGCACTCGTCGTCGGTCTACGACGTCGAGGCTTGTCCATCAGGGCGCGCCGGACCCGGGTCCTCGCCAGCTCGTCGGTGTAGTCCTCCAGCGCGGCGCCGAGCCCTCCGCCGCCGAGCAGGCCGACCGTGACGGCGTACGGCGCGGTGAACTGGGCCATGTAGCCGGTCTGCGGCCGCGCTTGACCTCGATCGGCTCGCCGACCGTGCGCAGGTTGGCGGCGGGGACGCCGAGCACCAGCGCGCTCGATGACGTCGGGGGTGACGCCACGGCGCCGCAGTGCGGCGGCCGCGTCGATGACGGCGTGGGTGAAGTGGTTGGCGGGGTAGGGCTTGAAGAAGATGCCGGGACCGCCCAGTCTCGGCCGAGTCCGTCGGTCACCGCGTCGGCTTCGGACGTGTCGTGCAGCCACGCCCGGAAGAAGCCGAAGCGCCCCTCGAGCACGGTCGGCGGCCCGGTGAGGCCGTGGGCGCACCAGGCTCGGCGGCGGCGACCGCCGGCGTGGGCTGCCCAGCCGCAGTGGATCCGCTTGACGGTGCCGCCGGTGCGGTTGGCCTCGATGATGCCGCCCGCCATGGAGGCGGCGACGCCGAGCGCGTGCGACGACCCGCTCGCGTCGCGGAGCCCGCACGCAGCATCGCCGCGGCGACGGCGCCGCCCATTGCGCCGCAGATGGAGGTCGCGTGCTGGCCGTGCTCGAAGAACACGCGAGTTGCCCGCCTCCTCGTCGTAGCCGGCCATGCCGAGCCGGACGCAGACCTCGAGGCCGACCGCGACCGCCCGCGACCAGCTCGGCGCCGGTCGGCGCCGCGCCTGCTCGGCGGCGGCCAGGGCCGCCGGCACCACGGCTGGCGCTCGGGTGCAGCACCGAGGGCAGGTGGGTGTCGTCGTAGTCGAGCGAGTGGGCGAGCACGCCGTTGACGAACGCCGCCAGGGCGGCCGGCAGCCGGTCCGGCACGCCGATCGGCGGTCGCGCTGCGGCGCGCCGCCCTGCTCGCTGCGCCCAGCGCCGGGCCGCCAGGCTGGTCTCCAGCGGCGCGGCCGCCACGCGCGATGCCGAGGGTGTCGAGCACCCGCATGCCCGACGCTGTCGACGACCTCGGCGGGCAGCTCGGCGGGACGGTGCCGGCCGCGAAGGCGCCCAGCTGCTGGGCGAGGGTCGGGCGCTCATGCACGCGACACCACCGCCAGGGGCCGGACCGGCGAGCCGGTCGCGCCGAAGATGTTGAGCGGCACCAGCACGAAGGTGAACTCGTGCGACGCCGCGACGCGGCCAGCGCCTCGAGGTCGAGCGCCTCGATGATGTAGATGCCGTGCTCGACCAGCAGCACCCGGTGGGCCGGCAGCAGCGGCGTGCCCGCCGCCGGGCGCCAGCCGCTCGAAGGCGATCGTGTCGGCGCCCGCCGCGTGCACGCCGGTGGTCGGCCAGCCAGCGGGCGCCGGCCTCGGCGACGCCCGGGCACCCCGGTCTCGCGCGCCGACGTACGGCGGCGCCCTCGGCGAACAGCTGGCCCCAGCCGCTGCGGACCAGCACCACGTCGCCCGCGCCGACGTGCGATGCCCTGGCGCGCCGCCGTCGCCTCGAGGTCCGTCGACGGTGATCTCGTAGCCGCCCTCGAGCCGCTCGAGCGCCGAGGTGCGCCGGCGACGTCCAGGAGCACCCCGCGCGGACCATCGGCTCGATGGTGTGCACGCCGAGCTCGTCGTACTTGCCACCCGCCCGGCCTCGGCCGCGTCGTCCCGCCGTGCAGCGCCCGTCGTGGGAGACGTGGGCGAGAGCGTCGATGTGGGTGCCGACGTGGGTGCCGATCGTGATCATGTCGTTGGCGGCGCTGGCCGCCGTCGGCGCGGGTCATGTCGCCGTGCCGTCGCGGCAGGGTGTGCCAGAACTGCGGGTGGTTGGGGGACTGCGGCATGCCCGACGCGCAGCTGGCGGCCCAGGTCGACGACCTGGACGCCGCGGCTCACGACCTCCAGCAGCGTGGTCGCGTCATCGGACGGCCTCCTGCTCTGCCTCAGCTCGGTGATCTCGTCGGCGTCGTAGCCGAGCTCGGTCGAGCACGGTGTCGGTGTCGGCGCCGAGCGCGCGGCCGGTGAACCGGATCTGGCCCGGGGTCCGCTCATCCGCCACATCACGTTGTGCTGCAGCAGCGGCCCGAGGTCGTCGTCGGCGACCTCGAGCGAGCATCTGCGGTCTCCCGGACGTGCGGGTCCTTGGTGAGGTCGCGCGGCGTCGTAGACCGGGCGATCGCGGCGCCGGCCTCGTCGAAGGCGTCCAGCACCTCGGCGCGGGTCCGCGCTCGCGATCCAGTCGCCGACGTGGGCGTCGAGCAGGTCGACGTGCTCGGCGCGTCCGTGCGCCGGTCGCGAACCACGGCTCGTCGATCACCTCGGGGTGGCCGACCAGCTGCAGCACCCGCTCGGCGATGCGCTGGGCGCTGGTCGACATCGCGACCCAGGAGTCGTCGGCGGTCGGGTAGATGTTGCGCGGCGCGTTGTTGGTCGAGCGGTTGCCGTGCCGCGGCTCGACGTCGCCGAGCTGCTGGTAGATCGTCGGGCCGGGCCCGACCGCGGCCATGATCGGCTCGAGGATGCTCAGGTCGACGACCTGGCCCTCGCCGGTGCGCGTCGCGGTGGCGCAGCGCCATCAGGACCGCCGAGGAGGCCGCGATCCCGCAGATGCTGTCGGCCAGCCCGAACGCCGGGAGCGTGGGCGGGCCCGTCGGCCTCGCCGGTCGCGGCGGCGAAGCCGCTCATCGCCTCGGCGAGCGTGCCGAACCCGGCCCGCGAGGCGTAGGGCCCGGTCTGGCCGAAGCCGGTGATCCGCGCGACGACCAGGCCCGGGGTTGCTCGCGAGCAGGACCTCGGGGCCGAGGCCCCACCGCTCGAGGGTGCCGGGCCGGAAGTTCTCGACCAGGACGTCGGCGGTGCGCGACCAGCCGGCGGAGCACCTCGGCGCCCGTCGGCGTCTTCAGGTCGAGCGCGACCGTGCGCTTGTTGCGGCTGATCTCCTTCCACCACAGCGGGACGCCGTCCTTGCTCGGGCCGTGACCGCGCATGCTGTCGCCCCGCTGCGGGTGCTCGACCTTGATCACGTCGGCGCCGTAGTCGCCGAGGATCTGGCAGCACAGCGGGCCGGCCAGGATCGTCGACGACGTCGAGCACCCGGAGCCCCTCGAGGGCGCCGTCGAGGGCCCGGTTCGCCGTCACCAGCCGCTCTCGTTCCGCTCGGTGAAACGCATGGTCGACACCATAGACGCTCGCCGTGTCGACGAAAAGGTCCGGTCTTGCTTGACGTCCGCAGTGACCGCCGGGTCCACTCGCGCGATGTCCGTCACCGCGAGTCGTACCGTCCAGCGGAACGATTCGGCGTCGCCCTGAGCAACCTCGGGGGCCGGCTCCACGCGACGTCGTACGCCGACCTGCCGGCGCTCGTGCGGGAACGGCTCGACCTCGCGGTCCTCGACCTCTGGGGCGTCGCGCTGGCCGGCACGCGCACTCCCGAGGTCGCGGCGCTCGTCGCCGCGGCCGACCCACCCACCGGCGACCATCCGCTCCTCGGCACGACGCGTCGGGGGGAGCCGTCGACAGCGCGTGGTTCCCGGCCGTCGCCGCGGCGTGGCTGGAGCTCGACGAGGGCAACAGGCACGCGATCGGTCACCCGGCCGCGCACGTCGTGTTCTCCGCGGTGACCGCGGCCCGGTCCGCAAGGCACCCGGTCGACGGCACGACGTTCCTCTCGGCGATCGCCGGTGGCTACGAGCTGGCGACCCGCGTCGGGCGGGGCCTGCGGCGCGACCCGCGCTGGCACACCCACGGCCACTGGGGCGTGCTGGGAGCCGCGTGGGCCGCGGCCGCGGTCCGGGGCGGAGACCTCGAGGAGTGCCTGTCGGCGGTCGGAGCGGCGGGCAGCCTGATGCGGGCGACTCCGTGGCAGGCCGTGCTCGACGGCGATGTGACGCGCAACCTGTGGATGGCCGACGCCGTCCCGGCCGGGCAGCGCGCAGCCGAGCTCGCCGCCGCCGGGCTCGCCCCTCCCGCGTCGGCCGCCTTCCACGGCCTCTCGCTCGTGGGCGAGATCGACGTCGACTCGCTGGACGAGGACGCCGAGCGATGGCTGTGCGGCGAGGGCTACCTCAAGCGCCACTCGGCATGCTCCTACACCCATCCCGCGATCGACCTGGTGCTGACGCTCCGCAATGTGGTGCCCAGCGCCGACTCGCTGCACGTCACGGTGGGCTCGCTGCTGGAGCCGCTGCTCGGCCCGGACCCGCCGCCCAACCGGCTCGCCGCGATGTTCTCGCTGCCGTTCGCGGTGGCCACGGCCTGGGCGCACGGCGAGGTCAACCCCGCGGTGATGGACCCCGCCTCCGCCGCCTTCACCCACAGCCGTGCCCTGCTGGACCGCGTCACCGTCGAGGTCGACGACGCGCTCGACGCATGGCTGCCCGATCGGCGCGTGACCGAGGTGACCATGACCACCGGGACCTCCTCGGTGTCACTGGCCGCGCCCAACCCGATCGGCGACTCCGCCCCCTTCCCGCTCCAGCCGGACGACGTCCGCGCCAAGCTGGTCGCGCTCCTCGGCCGCGTCGACGCCGACCGGGTCGTCGATGTCGCTGCCGGCATCGCGGACAGCGAGGACGTCGTGGCACAGCTCGCCAGGCTGCCCTGACGCGGGGTGCCCCGGGCGTGCTCCTGGCCGGGTGCGGCAGGGTGGTGCCCGTGAGCACCCCACCTGATGCCCCCGTGCGCGAGGCGGTGCGCGCCTACGCCGCCCGCCAGCCGGGGCTGCGCGAGCCGACGCGACGGTTCGCAGCGCTGGTGACCGGGCTGCTCGACGAGGCCGGCATCAACTACCTGACCGTCGACGCCCGCACCAAGAGCGTGGCGTCGTTCGCGGCCAAGGCGGCCCGGACGGTCGGCGGGCAGCCGCTCTACGCCGACCCGCTGGAGGAGATCACCGACCAGATCGGCGTCCGGGTCATCACCTACGTCCACAGCGACGTCGCGGCCGTGGTCGAGGTGTTCGGCGACCAGCTCGAGGTGCTCGACGACCGCGACATGGGTGAGGAGACGGCCAGCGAGGGCCGGTGGGGCTACGCCAGCCGTCACCTGCTGGTCGCCGTACCGGCCGAGTCGCCGGCGACGTACGAGGACCTGATGGGGCAGCGAGCCAGCATCCAGGTGCGGACCGTGCTCCAGCACGCGTGGGCGGAGTTCGAGCACGACATCCGTTACAAGGGCACCGTCCCCGAGGAGCACGCCCCCGACCTCGACCGCCGCTTCACGCTCGCCGCCGGGCTGCTGCAGCTGGCCGACCAGGAGTTCGCCACCATCCGCGCCCGGCTGCAGGGATCCGCGCCGGCCGATGCGCCGTCCGAGGACCCCTCCGACCCGCGGATCAGCGGGCAAGAGCTGGCGGCGTTCCTCGCCGGGCAGTACTCCGACGCCGGCTGGTCCCACACCGACCACTACGGCTGGATCGCCGGCCTCCTCCTCGAGCTCGGCATCACCTCGCTCGACGAGCTCGCCGGCCTGCTCACCTCCGTCGACCCCGACGCCATCATCCGCCGGATGGGCTACCGCTACCCCGCCGGTGCCGTCCGCCGCCTCGACGACGCGCTGCTGGCCATCTTCGGACGGCAGTACGTCGACCTCACCGGCAACGCCCACCGGGTCCCGCAGCTCAGTGCGCGGCTGGAGAAGCTCACCGACGGGTGAGGTGAGTCAGCCCCGGTCGGAGGCTCCGACCAGGTGCGGGGAGGCGGATCGCACCCGCAGCGGCGACGCCGCCCCCTCGATCGTCACGGTGCCGGGCACCTCCTGCCACGCTCCCCCGTCGACCCGGTAGCGCGCCGACCAGGTGGTGTCGACCCTCGTCGCCAGCCGCGCCGTGTCGTCGTAGGTGTGGGTCACGTACCTGTTCTCACCCCGGCTCCATGCCTGCCCCGGCCAGTCCGTCGTCTGCACGGTGCTGTCCCCGTGGCTCCACCGGTACGACGACGGCGTGATGTCGAGCTCCACGTCCCGACCGAGCAAGGTGACCGTCTCCGTGAACGACTCGGCCTGCGTCGAGAAGATCGTCGGCAACCCCACCAACGTCTCCCCACCCGGCGGCTGCACCACAACGTCTGAGTCCGGCAGTGGCACTCGTTCGAAGGCGCGCTGCACCATGGCTGGCGTGAGTTGCGGCCTGGCGGAGCCGGTGCAGCTGCCGCACGTCGCTCGCATCTTGCGGCTAAGTAGCAGCCGGTGCCTGCGGCCTCGGTACTGCCGTCCGGGGAATGGCGGTCATCGCGTAGTAGATGAACCCGCGATCTGCCGTGCCCCGCATCGGATCAATGCCGAATCGCACGCGAAGTTGTCGACTGCGAGATTCTGATTCGAAGTCACCACATGCCAGTTGCGTTGTAGGTCACCGTCGAGGCGCGCACGATGGTCGATGCGAGCTCGGGACGCCCCGAGGAAGTCCGCCGCCTCGCCGATCTCACCCGTCTGGCGTCTGAGGTCTCGACGTTGACGTCGAGACCAATTGGCCCGACCTTAGGATCGCGCGTCGGCCGCCATGGCGGAGCGCACAACGAGGAGCGGTCGCACAGCAGCGAGCAGCGAGCCGCGAACTCATACGAAGCGCACCAATTCAGCCATGTGCCATTCGACCGCCTACCAAACCAATCTCAGCAGAGTAGGTCGCCTTGCCTCCCGGAAACGTCTGCACCTTGCCATCGGCGTCGATAGACGCGCTGCGCAGATCGATCGACACGCATGCGCATCTTGACTTGCCGTCCCGCCAGCGTTCCCAGGCGGCGGCGCAACCACCAGTACGCGCCAGCCTTCGCTCTCGAAGCTGACCGCCTCCTCGTACAGATCTTCTCAATCTGGCCTGACATAGCCCCTGACACGTCTTGCATGCCCGCGAGCTCATGACCATCAGCAGCGCTCGACGTCACCCGACGACTTGCGCTTCGTTGAACACCTCGACCCAGTGCTTGGCGAACGCCACAGCACCCGCCTTCGACTTCACCTCCCACGGCTCCTTCTCGTCCGCGGCGGGCGAGGTCGTGTCAGAGGCCGAGGGGCTGCCGGTCGGGTCCTCGAACCGAGGCTCAGGGTCATCGGTGCAGCCCGCGCCCGCGGTCAGCACGAGCACGAGTGCGGCTCCGGCGATCCTCCGCATCTCACCTCCCGAGAAGGCTTTCAACGTAATCCGACTTCCACGAGACGCGCCAGTGGTGCGAACCCCGCTGTGGATGACGACCTCACGTCCGACGGTGGAAGCGCACGTCACCCGAGGCCGAGCGACTCATGTCGTAGCGCTTGTCGTGGGCGCGGTGGTGGTGGAAGGAGCAGAGCAGCAGTCCGTCGTCGACGTTCGTGGGGCCACGCGACGACGCCCACGGGACGAGGTGATGGGCCTCACACCAGGCGGCGGGGATTTCACATCCCTGGGCCCGGCACTCACGGTCGCGGACCGCGAGCGCCTTGCGCATGGCCGGCGTGTGGAAGCGTCGGGCGCGTCCGACGTCGAGCGGCTGCGACCCCCCGCCCAGCACCATCGGCAGGATCCCCGCCGAGCAGGCAAGTCGGCGGGCCTCCCCCACACTCACGGAGTTGCCCGTATCGAGCCGCGCGACCCCGAGGTCGGCCTGCAGCTGGGCCTGGTCGATCGTGACGACGAGCGTCGCCGCCGTACCTCCGTGGTCCGGAGTGGCCGCCGCCGGCAGCCGTTCGAGGAGGCTGCAGAACGCGTGGGCCAGCAGCCGGGAGTGGGACAACCGCTCGCCGGACTCCGGATCGCGCCGCTCGACCACGCCGAGCCGGTCGCCGTCGACGTGGTCGCGCCGCGGCGAGGCGTACGCGTGGAGCTGAGTGAGCAGCAAATCGACGTGCAGGGTCGGGAGGTCCGCACACACCCGCGTCAGCCCGTCACCCAACGGCACCGTCGTGAGGCGCATGCGACGCCGCGACCGCTGCTCGTCGCGCACGAGCGCACGGCGTTCGTGTTCCTCGGCGACGGCGGGAGCGACCACGTCGAGGATCCGCCGGCCGAGCACCCGCAACTCCCGCGGGCCGAAGTCCGGCGCGTGTTCGACGAGGTGGCGCTCCGCCTCCGCCCGCACCTCCGCCTCGACGTCGGACGGAAGGTCGTCCAGTGCCGCCACGATCACCTCGGCCTGTGCGCGCGAGAGCGCCCCGCTCAGCAACCCGGCCGCCACTGCGGCGTACCGCTCGTCGAGCGCCTCGGCCAGTCGTTGCAGCCGCGCAGCCTCGGGGCGATCGACCCGCGCATGCAGACCCAGCCAGACACCGGGTGAGCGCGCGGCGTCCTCGTCAGCCACGTCGCTCGCGGCAGCCAGCACCGCCAGCCGCATCGCCTCGAGGCGAGCGATGCCCTGTGACAGGCCGAGCAGCACCTCGCGCTTGGCGGCAGTCGACAGGTAGGCCGCCGAGCTGCCGGCCGCGTCGTCGATCACGGCGCGCACCGCCGCGACACACCGCTCGAGCGGGTGCTGCAAAGGCACGGCTTCCTGAGTCATGGCACAACGCTAGGGCGATCAGAACGAGAAATCGAGCACACGTTCGAACCTGTGGAGAACCCCGCCCGAAGGCCGGCTGTGCACGACAAGTGGCCACTCCACGTTCGTCGGCACGCCCACGAACACGGAACCAGCAGCCATCTCGCTCGCCCACGCTCGGGATCGATGCGACCCACGACGATCGCCCACCGCGGCGCCAGCGCGTACGCACCCGAGAACACCCTCACCGCCCTCCGCCAAGCCGTCGAGCTCGGTGCCGAGATGGTCGAGGTCGACGTCCAGCGCACCCGCGACGGCGCCCTCGTCCTCGCCCACGACGCCGACCTCGCCCGCACCACCGACGCAGCACGGGTCCTTCCACGCCAAGCGCCGTGGCGCATTGCCGACCTCACGTTGGCCGAGGTGAAGCGCCTCGACGCCGGCGCGTGGTTCTCCCCGGCGTACGCCGGCAAACGGATCCCTACGTTGCACGAGGCGCTCGACCTGCTCGCCACCACCGGCACCGGTCTCCAGCTGGAGGTCAAGAACTCGCAGCTCTACCCCGGCATCGCCGCCGACGTCGCCGAGGCCCTCCTCTCCCGGCCGGACTACCTGAAGAGTGCGGGCGTCATCGTCCAGTCCTTCGACCACGACGTGATGCGCGACTTCGCCGGACTCGGCACCAACGTCCCGGTCGGTCTGCTCGGCCATCCACCCGTCCGCCGCCTGGCGGCCGTCGCCGAGTGGGCCGCCCAGGTCAACCCGCGCCACCGCCGCACCGACCAGCCGTACGTCGACGCGATCCACGCGGCCGGCCTGGCGTGCCTGGTGTGGACCGTCGACCGGCCGGCGGACATGACGCGCGTGCTCGACCTCGGCGTCGAGGGGGTCATCAGCAACCGACCCGACGTCCTCCGGCGGGTGCTCGCCGACCGGCTGGTCGCGGCCTAGGCGGATTCGCGCAGCAGCCGCGCCGTCCGCAAGCACAGCTCCCCGGCCGGGCCGGCCAGGCGCTGACCGAACGAGGCCAACGCGGCGGCGTCGCGTCGGTCCAGCCGGTCCACGACCACCGGCCACACGCCGGGGGCCAGCAACGCCGCGGCCGCGTAGGGGTCCAACGACGCGTCGAGATCGCCCGCCAGCGCCGCCATCACGAGGGCAGCGGCCGCCTCCTCGATGTCCTCCGGCGTCCCGCCGTTGTCGATCGCCACGCTCTCCCAGCCCACCGTCGGCACGTCGGTCAGGAACGGCGCGCAGTCACCGACCGCGCTGAGGCTCGGCACGTCGCGCCCCCGCAACGCGTCGGCCCACGCGGCCGGCGCGGAGGCGACCGCCTCCGCCACCTCGGCACCCACCCGCAGCGGCACCGACTCGAAGAGCCGCCCCTGCCGGCTCGGCACGAGCCGGCCGATGACGTGGTCGCCCGGTCGCTTCCGGACCGCGGCGCCGAGGTCGAGCGACTCGACGTCGACGTCCGCCACGAGGTCGCGCCACACCAGCGTCCGCGGCGCACGGCCCTCGAGGCGGTAGGCACCCATCGGTGCGCCGACCCACTCCTCGACCGCGTCGGCTTGCCGGACCAGCACCGGCGCGAACCCGCCCGCCAGGTAGTGCCGCAGCCCGCCGTACTCGAAGAGATAAGCCTGCCGGTAGACCCAGTCACCCTCCATGACCCGGCAGAACGCCTCTCGCCGTTCGGGGCCGCGCGAGCGCGCCAGATCGGGCACGCCGCCGACGTCGCACGCGAGGCGCATCGCTTTGGTGGTGATCCGCCGCGTCGACTCGTCCATGTGGACGAGCGCCTGCGCCAGGAGCCAGCGCGACAACGCCCACCCGGGAAGGACGTCGGGCAACGCGGCGACCTGGAGCAGCCGCTCGACCCGCCACGGCGCCCAGAACGTCCGACCGTCCGGCAGGTGCGGGTGCTGCGCCATCAGGTCCAGGGCACCGGCCGCGTCGCCCGCCGCCTCGTGGGCGTTGACGGACTGCGTGACGCGCATGAACGGGCCGTAGACCGCGAGCTCGGGATCGCTCCAGCTCGGACTCCGGCGTGCGCGGTCGCGGGCGCGGCCGTTGCGGCGGTGACGTGAGGTCGGCATGGCCGACACCCAACGCCTTCGCGGCCTCGCTCGCCAGAGGGTCTCGCCCGCCTGTGGAGAACTACGCCCGCTCGATCTCGCTCCGCAGCTTGAGCACCGTCGTGCCGTCCTCCTGCTCGATGACGTACGCCGGGTCGTCGTCGCTGCCGTGCCGGGTGATGGTCTCGCCCTTCGACTGCCGGCTGACGTCGTCGTGGTGCACCTCGGTGACCGTGCCCTCGGCGTACGCGCTGCCCCACTTCCACTTCACGTCGGTGCCCTTGCGGATGCTCATGCTCGCGAGCGTAGCCAGCGCCCTGTGGAGAGACGGTCGCGTCGTACGCCGATCCGGCGCACCCTGCCGCCATGACCTTCGCACCGACGATCCGCACCGACGCCGACCTCGAACGCGCCTGGCGCACCCTGATGGGACCGCTCGGCTTCAGCCGCCACAGCCTGTGGGTGATGGTGGTCGCCGACGACGGCGTCCCGCTCCCCCAGCTCACCAAGATCGACGACCTCACCCACCCACCCGAGCGCGACCGCCTCACCGCGCTCGCCGAGAGGCTCCGCGGCCACCTCGACGACGTCGCACCCCGCGGCCGCGTCGCCTTCCTCCTCAGCCGCCCCGGCCGCGGCGGCCTCACCCCACGCGACCGCGCCTGGGCGGCCGCCCTCTACGCCTTCCCCCACCTCGCCGACGTCCCCGTGATGCTCGTCCATCGCGCCTGCGACGCCGACCTCGTCCCCGTCCCGCTGGACGACGCCCTGCCCACCTCGGCCTGACCGCTTCACTCCACGTACGTCACCAGCTCGCTCGCCCGTGCCAACCGGGCGTCGCTCGTGAGGACCTGGACGCCGAGCCGGCTCGCCAGCTCGACGTAGACCGCGTCGGCCACCCGGAGGTGGCTGGTCCTCCGCCAGGCGCCGGCCACCAGCGGCACCAGGTCGTGGCGTTGCAGCGGAGCCGCCACGAACCGGTCGAGAGCCGCGTCGACTGCCGACGCGGAGAGCACGTCGGAGCGGTGCAGCCGGGCCAGCGCCGACATCACCTCGACGTCGACGTGGGCCGGGGCGTGGAGTGGTCGACCTGCCAGGGCCAGCGCCACCGTCCGCCAGCCGCGCCGCTGGGTGGCGAGGTCGACCAGCACTGATGCATCGACGACGCACGGCTCGCCGTCAGCCACCGAGCTCCTCGCGTGCCGCGTCGAGAGCCGACATCACGTCGTCATGCCGCACGTCGGACTCACCTTCACCCAGGCTCGTCAGCCATCGGTCGGTGGCCCGCCGCGCCAGCGAGTCGGACACCGCCTGCCGCGTCAGCGCCGACACGTTGAGACCCGCCTCGCGCGCGGCCGCGGCGAGATCGTCGGGCAGGTAGACGTTGAGCCGCGCCATACACACATGCTACACACTCGTCGTTACGGCTAGCCGTAGGGGCGGAGAAAGCGGAGCTCGTCCAGCCGCCGTCGGACCACCGTCCCCGGCGGCAACGGCTCGACCAGCTCGCACAGCTCGGTCACGAGCTCGTTCAGGATCGCCTCCTGAACGTCCGGGGCGAGAACCGGAGACAGCCAACCCTGATCGCTGAGGCTCGTGCGTAACGCGGTCCGGAGGTCCTGCTCATCGATGTCGAGGAGTCTCACCTCGGCCGTCGTGGTGGCTCGATGGCTCATCAGACCGCCGAACGCGCGACCGCAACCGCACCCCTGCTCCGGGTCCCGGCGGTCGCGCGCACACACCTCCGTGATCCACAGCAGCTCACCGTCGACGCACCATGTGTAGTCGTCCGGCTCATCGCCTTGCGTCCGACGGGTCGCCACCAGCGCCTTCACGTTGCTCCCCCCTGATCAGCGACCGTTTCCCAGCGGGACGACGTTGCCGGTGGCCTTGCGGGGCCGGCGACGAGAGCGCTCCCTCCATCGGTCGATTTCCGTCTCGTAGGGCAGCGGCGGATAGACCACCCACTCGGGAATGCCCGGGTTCAGCACCCGTTCGGTGACCCGGTTGTTGCGAACCGAGACCGCACGGAGCTCCTTGGTGTCACGACGACAGCCGACGACCATGCCCTCCACCACGTGGTCGAAGGTGAACTCCTCGAAGCCGGGATGACCCTGCGCCTTCGCGCCTGGCTTGAGGAAATGAGCGATCAGGTAGCGCAACCACGGGATCATCGAATAGCTCTTCTCGGTCCCGTCCCACGCGAGGCAGTCTCCTTCCCAGCAGACCTGCCAGTCACACCACAGGTTGGGTTGGCCCGTGGCCAGCTCGTTGTAGCGGTCGCCGACGAACTCCGCTGATGTCTCCGCCCGCGGGTTGCCGGGTACGTCGTACGGCCCCCCGTCCCGGCGGCAGCGACGCGACTGCCGGAACGCGTCCAGATATTCGATCTCGTGCTCGTTGAGCGCTGGCGTGATGGTCAGGTTGCCCACGAAGTCCGTGGTGTATCCCATGTGATCTCCCTTGCTGGTGGCCTCCGAGCATGGGCGAGACGCCGACACCGCGAAAGGGCCTCCGCGGGCCCTGTGGATGACGGCAGCACGCCGTCGAGATCCGCGCCACTGTGGAGCCATGGACATCGAACCCTGGGACCTCCGAGATCCCGAGCGGCTGATCACGGACGTCGCGACTCGGACCGTGCTGAAGGACGACACGGTGCTCGCCGTCCTGGTCCGACAGCCCTCGACCGAGCAGAAGATCGTCGCCGTACGCCGCCTCGACCTCTCGGCACGACAGGAAGGCTTCGAGGAGCTGCGCGACGTGCTCTGCGACCTGGCCCGCTCCTTCCCGCTGCCCGACGTCCGACCGCCACGGCACGCCCTGGTGACGGTGATCGTCCGTCGCGGTCGCTGTGTCTTCGGCCCCAACGAAGGGAACTGGCTCTCGGGCTGGCGCTACTCCAACCACTTCGCGCCCGTCTACGACTCGGGTCTCATCCTGGTGACCGAGCACGGATGGGCCGACTTCATGAGCCAGTTCGCCGGTCACGAACCACGGCTGGTCGCGTGAGTCCCTCGCCCTCCTACGATGCGGCCATGGACGACGACGAGCTCTTCGACCTGCTGTCCGAGCTCGAGGAGACGGTCCCCCATGAGCAGAAGCCTGACCGGTTCGAGCAGGCCGCGTCCGGCCTCGAGATCGGCGAGCACGGTCGGGCCTCGCTGCTCCTCGCCGCCGGCGAGCACTGGCAGATGGCAGGCGACTTCGACGAGGCGCGCCGGTGCTTCGAGCTGGCGCGCGCCGACGGCGGCGAGTCGGCCATCGATCCCCTCGCCAGCCTGTCCTCCCTCGCACTCGAGATCGGTGACGAAGAAGAGGCCACGCGACTCATCGCCGAGATGCGCAACCTCGTCCGCGCCGGAGGAGGGACCGTTTCGAGCTGCCACTACCTCGGCGAGACGCTCGAGAAGCACGGCCGGCTGCGCGAGGCACACCGTTGGTTCACCATCCCGCTGACGTGGGCGGAGGACGAAGAGGACCTCGACTACCTCTGCCTGGTCGCCCGCCACCGCGTACGTCGCGAGCTCGGGCTCGCGCGCGACCGGCTCGACGTGATTGCCGAGGAGCGGCTCCGCGACTGACCCGTCACGCCGAGAACGGCTCCATCCAGAATCGCCCGACCACGACCACCGCGGCGACGGCCAGCAGCACCAGGTTGACCATGACCATCGGCGTCTCCTTGCGCCGGCCGTGAGTGATCATCGCCCCGACCATCAGCAGGACCAGGCCGAGGGCGGCGAGCGGAGCCAGGACGGGTACGACGCCCACGAGCGGCGGGACCACGAGTCCGATCGCGGCCAGCACCTCCAGGCCGCCGATGAGCTTGATCATCCCCGGGCTGAAGTCCTCGACCCACCCCATCTGCTCGCGCAGCTGCTCCTTGGGGCGAACCACCTTGCTGGCCCCGGCGAACAGGAAGGCCAGCGCGAGCACCCCGGCAACGACCCACAGGAAGGCATTCATGAGACCCCTCCGATTTACTTCAAGCGTGAACTGACACCACATGACTTCACGCGTGAAGTAATTCCCCCGCTACCCTCCCGCCGTGACGTCGACCCCTCGCTGGCTGGGCGCCGACGAACGCGAGGCCTGGATGCAGTTGACCCGCCTGCTGATCCGCCTCCCGGCCGCTCTCGACGCTCAGCTCCGCCGCGACGCCGGCCTCACCCACTTCGAGTACGGCGTCCCGCCCTCTCTGAACGCCCCGACCGGCAGCTGCGCATGAGCAGGCTCGCCTCGTTCGCCGACGGCTCCCTCTCCCGCCTCTCCCAGGTCGTCGGCCGCCTCGAGTCGCGCGGCTGGGTCGAACGCACCCCCGACCCCGCCGACGGCCGCTCCACCCTCGCCCACCTCGCCGACGCCGGCTGGGACAAGGTCGTCGCCACCGCCCCCGGCCACGTCGAAGAGGTACGCCGCCTCGCGCTCGATCCGCTCACCACCTCTCTGGTGCAGCAACTGCGTCGGATCGGCGAGGGCATCAACCGCGCGATCGACCCGGACGACGCCTGCTGACGGCCTTCTGGCGCGCACATGGCCAGCGCTTCCATACGGCCTATTCGTCGACCATGGGATTGCGTCTTCTGGGACCGCGACAACAACCCGAACGCCTGACAAGCTCAAGGCGTGGATCTCGGACTCTATGAATCGCTGGTCACGGAAGCCCTTACCGAGCAGCTCCGCATTGATGCACCAGGCGTTCCCACGCTTCGCAGCATCGATCCCGCAGATCAACCGCACGTGATGGCTCGTCACCTCTACGACGCGGCACATCGAGTGCTCAGCGATATCAAGGATCCCGACAA
Organism: uncultured Actinomycetota bacterium; assembly: GCA_963740885.1. Taxonomy (GTDB): domain Bacteria; phylum Actinomycetota; class Actinomycetes; order Propionibacteriales; family Nocardioidaceae; genus Nocardioides. The sequence continues at coordinate 2,059,665 of CAVUFP010000002.1, read as the reverse complement.
ACGCGTCGCACTCGTTAATCACCTCTTGACTGAGCTGAATTCTTCAGACGAAAGAATCGACCGTCCGGCGTCGCAACTGCTGAGCATCGCTGCCCCACCACAACCGGGAGCGGTATCACTCGAGAAGGTTCGGCCCTGCACGCCACTCAGCGAGGCGGCACTTCTTACCAACACCAAGGGCGAGCCGAACCTTGGCGCTGAACTGCGAGCCGAGATTGACACCGCGGATGAGGTTGACCTGCTGTGCGCGTTCGTTAAGTGGCACGGCCTCCGCCTGCTTGACCCCGAACTTCGTCGGCTCCGGTCGCGCGAAGCGCCGCTGCGTGTCATCACCACCACCTACATGGGCGCGACTGAGCGCGCAGCGCTCGATCGGCTTGTTCGCAAACTCGGCGCCGAAGTCCGGATCCAGTACGACGCCCAGCGAACCCGGCTGCACGCAAAGGCGTGGATGTTTCGCCGTCTCACGCGCTTTGACACCGCGTACGTGGGATCCTCAAATCTTTCGCGCGCCGCCCTTCTCGACGGTGTGGAGTGGAACGTGCGCCTCTCGCGGGTGGGCACCCCGACGCTGCTGGAGAAGTTCCACGCCACCTTCGACACCTACTGGAACGACTCGACCTTCGAGCGATACGACCCCGACCTCGATCGAGACCGACTCGACGACGCCCTTGCCGAAGCATCAGGAGCCGCCCGGCACAGCCGCGTGACCATCACGCTGTCGGGCTTGGAGGTGCGGCCGTTCTCCTACCAGCAGGAAATGCTGGATGCGCTCGAGGCCGAGCGCCACGTGCATGGCCGTCACCGCAATCTGCTGGTCGCTGCCACGGGCACGGGCAAGACTGTGGTGGCGGCACTTGACTACCGCCGTCTTTGTTCGGGCTCGGACCGGCCACGCCTGCTGTTCGTGGCACATCGACGCGAGATCCTCGAGCAGTCTCTTCGCATGTACCGCGAGGTGCTTGCTGAAGAGGGTTTCGGCGAGCTTTATGTCGGCGGCGTGCGCCCCGAGCGGTGGCAGCACGTGTTCGCCAGCGTCCAGTCGCTGACCTCCTACGGGGTCGAGAACATCCCGCCCGCCGCGTTCGACATCGTGGTGATCGACGAGTTCCACCACGCCCAAGCCGCGACCTATCGACGGCTGATGGACCACCTCGCACCCCGCGAGTTCCTGGGACTCACGGCGACACCAGAGCGCACCGACGGACTCGACGTCCGCGCATTCTTCGATGGTCGAACGGCCGCCGAACTCCGCCTGTGGGACGCCCTCGGCGCCGACCTGCTCTGCCCGTTCCACTACTTCGCCCTCGCCGACGGTACGGACCTGCGCGGCATCGGCTGGAGCCGTGGTCGATACGACGAGGCCGAGCTGTCGAACGTCTTCACCGGCAACCGGGCACGAGCGGCGATCGTGCTGAGCCAATTGCGGGACAAGGTGCTCGACCCCGGTCGAATGAGGGCACTGGGATTCTGCGTGAGTGTGGCGCACGCCGACTTCATGGCCGAGGTCTTCAACCAAGCCGGCGTTCCGGCGCTGGCCGTCAGCGGCGTGACGCCGACCCACGTCCGCGAGCAAGCGCTCGCGGAGTTGAAGGCTCGACGCGTCAACATCTTGTTCGCAGCCGATCTTTTCAACGAGGGGCTGGACCTCCCCGAGGTGGACACCGTGCTGTTCCTGCGCCCCACTGAGAGCGCCACCGTCTTCCTCCAGCAGCTCGGCCGTGGGCTTCGGCGTACGGCGTCGAAGGCCGTATTAACGGTGCTGGACTTCGTCGGTCATCACCGCAAGGAGTTCCGGTTCGACATCAAGCTGCGGGCCCTGACCGGATACACGCGACGGGGTCTCGAGCGGGAGATCCAGCGCGACTTCCCGTTCCTGCCGTCCGGATGTCAGATCGTCATGGACAAGCAGGCTCAGACCCTGGTCCTCGACAACATTCGGTCCCAGGTGGCCAGCCGCTGGAGTCAGATGACGGCGGAGCTGCGGTCGTACGGCGACCAAGATCTGTCGACCTTCCTGCACGAGTCGGGGATCGACCTGTCCGATGTTCTGCGGCAGGGCCAGCGCTCGTGGACGCAGCTACGTCGAGACGCTGGCCTCTCGACCTCGGAGGGTTCCCAGCACGAGGCCAAACTCCTGAAGCGAGTGCGCGCCTTCACCCATGTCGACGACCCCGCCCGCGCCCGGGCCTACGACCGACTCCTTGACGAGGGGCCGACCGACCTGGAGGGCCTCTCCCCACTGGAGCAGCGACTCGCCCGCATGCTCCTATTCTCGATCTGGCCCGATGGTGGCGGCCACTCCACATACGCCGACGCACTGCGCGCCCTACGCGACGAACATGCCGTTCGTGACGAGCTTCGGTCGGTCGTCGATCTCTGCTTCGACGCCGCGCGACACCAGACAGCGCCTCTCGACGGGTCACTCGCCGAGGTGCCGCTCAGGATCCACGGTCGCTACCAACGCGAGGAGATCCTCACCGCTCTCGACTACGCCTCTCTCGAGCGGAAACCGACGAGCATGATGCAGGGCGTCGCCTATGCCGCGCCGTTCAACGCCGACATCCTGTTTGTCACGTTGAAGAAGTCCGAGGTCGATTACTCACCCACCACGATGTACCGCGACTACCCGATCAGCCCGACGCTGTTCCACTGGGAGTCCCAGTCGACGACGACGATACAGTCGCCAACGGGTCAGAGGTATCTAAGCGGCACCAGCAACGTGCTCCTGTTCGTCCGAGAACACCACCAAAACGACTTCGGCACCGCGCCCTACCTGTTCCTCGGCCCAGCGCACTACGCCTCGCACCAGGGCGAGCGGCCCATCGCCATTACGTGGCGACTAGACAAGCCGATGCCCGCGGAGTTCTTCGCCTCGGCCACGGTCGCTGCTGGGTGAGCGACACAGAGAGCGGCCTCGGTTGAGGCGAGCGGGTCCGCGGCGGCCGGTACCGCGAGGTAGTGCCACCAGACCACGCCCGCGCCCCGCGTGGACGCATGGGCAAGAAGTGCCGGCGGCCCGATCCGCCGGCAGGTCTCACTTCTTGCCGCGCTTCGGCGTCTGCGACAACGCGCTGGCCGCGGCCGACTTGCTGGCCATGCTGGTCCGCCCGTCACGCAGGACCTTGCTCGCCGCCTTCGCCGCCTTGGCGCCGGTCTGCTTTGGATTGCGCTTTCCCATCTCCTTCACCTCCCTCCGGGTCGACATGACATGCCGACCCGGAGAGTGATTGCATGCTGGTTGCAACACCGCGCATGGAATCACCTCCGTGCCAACCAAAACCCGGCCTGCCAGGGCTGGGTTTTGGCGTTACTGGGCCCAGGAACCGCGTGTTGGCACGCGACGCCGTTGAGCATGCGCCGATAGCCCGACCCCTCGGGAGAGGAGTCGGGCTGTCGGCGGACTCTGGAAGTAGGTTCATCGGCTCATACCCGATTTCGCTGCCCATGGGCAGCCTTGTTGGTCAGCTGCAGCCGGAGGTGCTGCCGCAGCCTTCGCAGACGTAGCAGGAGCCGGCGGGGCGCATCTTGGTGCCGCAGGTCATGCAGAGGGGGCTGTCGACGGCGGTGCCGGTGATCTGCTCGAGGAGCTCGGCGCTGGTGTGGGCCTGCTTCGGCTCCGGGGTGGTTTCGAGACGGGCCTGGCGGCCCTCCTCAACCACCGGGACGCCTCAACCACCGGGGAGACCTCGACCTCCGGCTCGGAGACCTCGATGAGCTCGGCGGCGGTGTGCCGGTCTCGGCGACGGCCTCGTAGGAGCCGGTCTCGAGGTAGCGCTGCCGCTCCTCGGCGGAGTAGATGCCGAGGGCCTCGCGGGTCTCGTAGGGCAGGTAGTCCAGGGACAGGCGGCGGAAGACGTAGTCCATGACCGACTGGGCCATCCGGATGTCGGCGTCGTCGGTGAGGCCGGCGGGCTCGAAGCGCTGGTTGGTGTACTTCGAGACGAACGTCTCCAGCGGGACGCCGTACTGGAGGCCGATCGAGATCGCGATCGAGAACGCATCCATCACGCCGGCCAGGGTCGAGCCCTGCTTGCCCAGCTTGAGGAAGATCTCGCCGAGCGTGCCGTCGTCGTGGGCGCCGGAGATCATGTAGCCCTCGGCGCCGCCGACCGTGAACGACGTGGTGCGCGACAGCCGGCTCTTGGGAAGCCGCTTGCGGGTGGGGGCGTAGACGACCTTCTCGACGACCTTCGTGGCCTCGACCTCGGCGGCAGCCTTGGCGTCGGCGGCGTCCTGCTTGGCCTTGCCGCCGCCGTCGGCCAGCGGCTGGCCGACCTTGCAGTTGTCGCGGTAGACGGCCGTGGCCTTGAGGCCGAGCTTCCAGGACTGCAGGTAGATGTCCTCGATCTCCTCGACCGTGGCGGTCTCGGGGAGGTTGACCGTCTTGGAGATCGCGCCGGAGAGGAACGGCTGGGCCGCCGCCATCATCCGCACGTGGCCCATCGGCTTGAGCGCGCGGGCGCCCATCGCGGTGTCGAAGACCTCGTAGTGCTCAGGGCTGAGGCCGGGGGCGTCGACGACGTGGCCGTTCTCGGCGATGTAGGCGACGATCGCCTCGACCTTCTCCTCGTCGTAGCCCATCCGGGTCAGCGCCCGCGGGATGGTCTGGTTGACGATCTGCATCGAGCCGCCGCCGACCAGCTTCTTGAACTTCACGAGGCTGAAGTCGGGCTCGATGCCGGTGGTGTCGCAGTCCATCATGAAGCCGATGGTCCCGGTCGGGGCGAGCACCGAGGCCTGCGCGTTGCGGAAGCCGTGGGCGGCACCGGCCTCGATCACGTCGGCCCAGGCCTTCGTGGCGAGCTGGTGGACGCGGGCGTCCTCGGCGTGGAGGGTGCGGACGGCGTCGTTGGCCGCCTGGTGCTTGCGCATCACGCGCTGGTGGGCCTCGGCGTTGCGGGCGTAGCCGTTGTAGGGGCCGACCACGCCGGCGATCTCCGCGCTGCGGGCGTACGACGTCCCGGTCATCAGCGACGTGATGGTCGCGGCCATCGAGCGGCCGCCGTCGGAGTCGTAGCCCAGGCCCATCGCCATCAGCAGCGCGCCGAGGTTGGCGTAGCCGATGCCGAGCTGGCGGTAGTCGACCGTGGTCTTGCCGATCGCCTCGGTCGGGAAGTCGGCGAAGGCGATGGAGATGTCCATCGCGGTGATGATCACCTCGACGGCCTTCGCGAACAGCTCGGCGTCGAAGGTGTCGTCCTACTTGAGGAACTTCAGCAGGTTGAGGCTGGCCAGGTTGCACGAGGAGTTGTCGAGCGACATGTATTCGGAGCACGGGTTGGACGCCGTGATCCGGCCGGTCTCGGGGTTGGTGTGCCAGTCGTTGATCGTGTCGTCGTACTGCAGGCCCGGGTCGGCGCACTCCCAGGCGGCCTTGCTGATCTTGGTGAACAGCTCGCGGGCGTCGACCCTCTCGATCACCTCGCCGGTCTTGCGGCCACGCAGACCGAAGTCGGTGCCCTCCTCGACCGCGCGCATGAACTCGTCGCTGACGCGGACGGAGTTGTTGGCGTTCTGGTACTGCACCGAGGTGATGTCGGAGCCGCCGAGGTCCATGTCGAAGCCGGCGTCGCGCAGCGCGCGGATCTTGTCCTCCTCGCGCGCCTTGGTCTCGACGAACTCGACGATGTCGGGGTGGTCGACGTCCAGCACGACCATCTTGGCCGCGCGGCGGGTGGCGCCACCGGACTTGATGGTGCCCGCCGAGGCGTCGGCGCCGCGCATGAAGGAGACCGGGCCGGACGCCGTACCGCCGGAGGAGAGCAGCTCCTTGGAGGACCGGATCCGGGAGAGGTTGAGGCCGGCGCCGGAGCCGCCCTTGAAGATGAAGCCCTCCTCCTTGTACCAGTTGAGGATCGAGTCCATCGAGTCGTCGACCGAGAGGATGAAGCAGGCCGAGACCTGCTGCGGCGACGCGGTGCCGACGTTGAACCAGACCGGGGAGTTGAACGAGAAGTACTGGTGGACCAGCAGCCAGGTCAGCTCGTGCTCGAAGACCTCCGCGTTCGCCGGGGTCGCGAAGTAGCCGTGGTCCTCGCCGCCCTTGCGGTAGGTCTTCACGACCCGGTCGATGAGCTGCTTGAGGCTCCACTCGCGGACGTCGGTGCCGACCGCGCCGCGGAAGTACTTGGTGGTGACGATGGTGGAGGCGTTGACGGACCAGAAGTCGGGGAACTCGACGCCGCGCTGCTCGAAGACGGTCTCGCCGGTCTTCCAGTTGGTCTGCACGACGTCGCGATGCTCCCACGTGAGCTCGTCGTAGGGGTGGACCCCCTCGTTGGAGAAGACGCGCTCCACCTTCGAGGCCCGTCGTTGCGCCGCTGACCGTCTCGGTCATGTGTCCTGCTCCCCTGTCCTCACTAGTGTGGTGCTCGTGGTCATCGGTGCTGCCGGCACTGACAGCGATCTGCTTGGTGGGAGCCCGGCGCACGCAGCTTCCCCACTACGCACGCCGGGCCCGGTCTGGGTCAGCCCGTGGGGGCTGGAGAGGGCGCTCGCTCGGCCCTCAACATGGCGATCTCGGCCTCGAAGTCGGCCGCGGACTCGAACGAGCGGTAGACGCTCGCGAAGCGCAGGTAGGCGACCTCGTCCAGCTCGCGCAGCGGGCCGAGGATCGCCAGGCCGACCTCGTGGGCCGGGACCTCGGCGGCGCCGCTGAGCCGCAGCGTGTCCTCGACCGCCTGCCCGAGGCAGGCCAGGTCGTCCTCGGAGACCGGGCGGCCCTTGCAGGCCTTCCGTACGCCGGCGACGGCCTTCTCGCGGGTGAACGGCTCGGTGGCCCCCGACCGCTTGAGCACGGTCAGCTGCATCAGCTCGACCGTGGTGAACCGCTTGCCGCAGCTCTCGGCCGCACAGGTACGCCGACGGCGGATCGCGTTGCCGTCCTCGGAGACCCGGGAGTCGAGGACCCGGGTGTCGGTGTAGCGGCAGTACGGACAGTGCATCGTGGCCTCCTTCCTGTGGATCGAGCAGCCAAACCTGTGGAGGGATCGGGCTGTTGCGTGGATCACACGCCTGCTTCTGTGGACCTAGATGTGGATAACCACATCGATGTAACTAGCATATGTTGTGGTCGCGAGGCGGCGCAAGACGCTCGGCCGGATTGTCGGGACCGGTCGACGAAAGCGCAGGTCACGGGCCCGCCGACGATTTTCGCCGCGGCGTGTCGGCCCTTCCGGGTGAGGCGTCCAGGCCACCTCCGGGTCAACAATCGGGGACGTGGCTGACTTCCGCGGCGTCCTCGGTCTGCTGGTCCTCCTCGGCATCGCCTTTGCCTTCTCCAGGAACCGCCGCGGCGTCTCGTGGCGGACCGTCGGGGTGGCGCTGGCGCTGCAGGTCGGCTTCGCCGCGCTGGTGCTGCGCTGGGGGCCTGGCCGGACCGCGCTGGACTGGGTGGCCGGCCGCGTCGAGGCCCTGATCGGCTACACCGAGGAGGGCACGACCTTCCTGTTCGGCCCGCTTCTCGGCGTACCGAAGGAGGGCGAGACGATCTTCGCGCTCCAGGTGCTGCCGGTGATCATCTTCCTCGGCGCCCTGATCGGGGTGCTGTTCTACCTGCGGGTGATCCAGTGGATCACCTTCGTCGTGGGCGGCGCGCTGGCGCGGCTGCTCGGGGTCAGCAGGGTCGAGTCGCTCTACGCCTCCACGGTGATCTTCCTCGGCCAGAGCGAGGCGCCGCTGATGATCGCGCCGTACCTACGCTCGCTGCGGCGCGGCCAGCTCTTCACGATCATGACCGGCGGCTTCGCCGCCGCGGCCGGCTCCACGCTGGTGGGCTACTCGCTGCTCGGCGCGCCCCTGGACTACCTCCTCGCGGCCACGGTCATGAACGCGCCGGCCTCGTTGCTGATGGCCAAGCTGATGTGGCCCGACTCCTGGAGGGACCCGCGCGACGGCACCGAGGACGACGGGCCGGCGGAGGAGCTCGACGTGAGGTCGGTGCGCGACGAGGAGTCGCGCAACGTCATCGACGCGCTGGGTCGCGGGGCGCTCGCCGGCGGTCGGATCGCGATCACCGTCGGCGCGCTGCTGATCGCCTTCATCGCCTTCATCGCGCTGGCCAACGGCATCCTCGGCGCGGTCGGCGGCTGGTTCGGCGTCGACGGGCTGACCTTCGAGAAGATCCTCGGCTGGCTGATGGCGCCGCTGGCCTGGCTGCTCGGCGTGCCGTGGTCGGAGGCGGTGCAGGCGGGCTCGTGGATCGGGCAGAAGACGGTGCTCAACGAGTTCGTGGCGTACGCCGACTTCGGCCCGCAGGTCGGCGACCTGTCGCTGGTGACGGTCGCCGTCGTGACCTTCGCGCTGGCCGGCTTCGCCAACTTCGCCTCGATCGCGATCCAGATCGGCACCATCGGCTCGCTGCTGCCCGAGCGCCGTGCGGAGGTCGCCGAGCTCGGGCTGCGGGCGCTGCTCGCCGGCTCGCTGGCCAACCTCGCCAACGCCGCGATCGCCGGCATCGTGCTGCTGCTCTGAGAAGGGGCGGCCGGGCCGTTGTCGGCCCCGCGTCCGAGCAGTAGCGTGGGCGGGTTCCGGCGTCCCAGGGAGAGACATGGCCGACCCGCTCATCCAGCTCGAGGAAGGCGGCTCCGCACCGGTCGTCCGCTACGACATCCCGGAGCCGACGGGCTACGAGGGCAAGAACTTCATCGAGCTGCACTTCGACGACGACATCTTCGCCGACGCCGCCCGTGCGATGCGACGACCGGAGCCGGGCACTCCCCTGGGCGACCAGTCCACCGACCAGGTCCGGGCCGAGGTGGCGACGTTCATCCGCACGGGCAGCTCGCGGCGCACCGAGCTCGCCTCCCGCCCGGTCTCGGCCCTGGTGGCCCCCGGCGGCGTCATCGGCACCGCGGGCGGCCTGGGCACCGTGCCGCCGCTCGTCCCGGGCCCACCCGTGCTGCCTCCCGAGGTGCTCGACGGTCTGGCCGACCAGGTCGCGCAGGGCTTCCACCTGGTGAAGTTCGTCGACCTCTTCGGCACGCCGGTGGTCACGACGGTGCCGGTGCCACCCGAGCCCGATCCGCAGCTCTACCTCGTGGAGACGCTGCGGATGACCTCGTTCCTCGGCGACTACGGCGCCGGCAGGATCGTCAAGACCTTCACGCTGCTGCCCGGGGAGGTCACCAAGATCAGCGTCAAGACGTTCCGCCAGCGTGAGAGCACCCGCAAGGAGGCCTCCAGCGTGCTGGACTCGCTGACGCAGGAGAGCGCGACCGACCTCGAGAAGTCCCTGAGCAGCGAGCAGTCCGACCAGCAGTCGTTCCAGAAGACCCGCGAGTACTACGCCGAGGCGGAGGCCAGCGCGAGCTGGGGCTTCGGCAGCGCGAGCGCGAAGGCCGGCGTCAAGGGGTCGTCGAACGCCGCGCGCGAGGAGTCGGTCAAGAACGTCTCCAACGCCACCGAGAAGCACGCCGCCCGCGCCTCGGCCAAGCGCGAGGTCGAGGTCAACACCAGCTATGAGGTGACCGACAAGGAGGGCGAGGAGCTGGCGACCGAACGGCAGATCGAGAACATCAACCTCTCGCGCACCCTCAACTTCGTGTTCCGGCAGATGAACCAGGAGTTCGTCACCCTGATCCACCTGACCGACGTGCGGATCGGCTTCTTCGACGGCAGCGGCAGCTCGCGGCGCGAGGTCCCGATCTCGGGGCTCGACGGGCTGCTCGAGGAGGTCGTGCTGCCAGAGCATCGGGACGCCGTACGCGACATCGTGCTCGAGCAGCTCTCGGCCGTGCGCGACCGCGACGGGACCCCGGTCGACGTGGTCGACGAGGTGGAGGTGACGCCGGGCGACGTCTACCGCCGCTTCGACACCACGCTCGTGGGCTCGTTCACCGACGACCGTGGGCGCACCTACGAGGTGCCGGGCGTCCTGCTCAAGGCCGACCGGCGGGTGATGCGCACCGAGGGCGTGATCGTCGAGGCGATGCTCGGCAACGGCGCCGCGCTGGACGGTTACGCCGAACGGCTGCAGGAGCTCGAGGTCGAGCGTCGCGAGGCCGAGGTCGCCCGGCTGACGCTGGTCAACCAGGTGATCGAGGCGGGCGACGAGACGAAGGGGGCGATCGCCGCGTCGCTGGTGAGGCCGTGCTGCTGCGAGGACGACGCCCCCGTGCCGCCGTCCGGCGCCCCGGCGCCGCCTGCCCCGGCCTCCCCGTGAACGACGTCACCACGGCCCAGGAGGTCCTGGCGTACGGCGATCGCGCGGTCGCGCAGGGCACGCGGGTCGCGGAGGTGCCGAAGAGCCCGAAGGCCGCCAAGAAGCCGCCGGCCCCCAAGCCACCCGCCCACGTCGACGCCGCGCGGAGCGTGTGGAAGACCTTCCTGGCGAAGGACGTGCCGGGGGTCACGATCCTCGACATCGCGTCGGCCCCGTCCGCCGCGGTCAGGGGGAGCACGTTCGCCGCCTGGACCAACTCGGCCACGCAGATCTTCGTGGCCGCGAGCGCCAACGCCTCGCGCGGCGCGCTGCTCGCCGTCCTGCACCACGAGTCGCGACACATCAAGCAGTTCGTGAAGGAAGGTCATCCTCCGACCACCTACGCCCGCATGGTCCAGTTCGAGATCGAGGCCTATGCGGACTCGGTCGCCTTCGCGCACACCAGCCGCGTCCCGGAGGTGAAACAGCTGGAGGGCACGTTCACGCAGCTGCATGACGACCTGGAGGACGTGCTCGACTCGGTCGCCTCCGTCCAGGACCCGGCTGCTCGGGAAGCGGCCCTCAAGAAGGCGCTGATCGACTCCGACATGCTCCCGCCCCACGGCACCATCGCCAGCCTGTACACCTGACTCGCGGCCTTCCCGCCGGTCATCCACCACGCACTGGTCCGATCGGTCAGAATGTGCGCGTGGCGAATCGGGGGCGCAGGGTCGGGCCGAAGCAGAAGCGGTCGTCGTTCCGCCCCACCGCGCTGCTGCTGGCCGTCGGGATCACCCTCGGCGTCGTCGCGTGGGGCTACCTGGTCAAGGCCGCGATCGACTTCGGCATCCAGGTCCGCGACGGCACGTCCGGCGCCTGGATCTACCTGACGCTGGCGTGCGTCGGCGCGGTCGCCTGCCTGTTCGTGGGCCTGATGCTGGTGGCCCGACTGCTGCGCACGCTCGGCATCACCACCCCGCCGGGCACCCCGCCCCAGGCCCGCGCCAAGAGCTCGGGCGGGCACCGGTCGGGTCGCTAGGACCGGCGCTGCCGGGCGGCGTACGCCGCCACCTTGGCGCGGTTGCCGCAGCTGTCCATGCTGCACCAGCGCCGCCGTCCCGTCGGGTTGAGGAACAGCCAGCCGCAGGCCGGTCCCGCGCACCGGCCGACCTCGCCGAGCCGGCCCGAGGTGAGGAGCTCCGCCCGCCGACCACGCGATCCGGTGCAGCGGGAGCTCGACGCGGTGGGTGGCCTCCACCCGCCAGCCGTGCGTTCCCTCCGCCGTCGGCTCCAGCCGCAGGCCCGCGGCCGCCCGCCTCACGAAGCCGCTGACGCCGGCCAACGCCCGCTGGTCGCCGGGATCCTCGACGGAGGTACGGAGCAGCGTGCGGAGACGGCGTACGTCGCCGAGCACCCGGTCGGCCCGGGGGCCGGTCGACCGGCGCAGCGACCGCTCCTCGTCGGCGTCGAGCAGCTCGGCGTACCCGGCCCAGGCGACCAGCACGTCGTAGTCCGTCAGCCACTCGCCCGCCGCGGCGCTCAGCTCGCCCCAACCGGCGCGCGTGTTGCAGAAGTCGAGCGCGGGATGGCCGGCGATCCGCCGCGGGACGCGCACGCCGTCGCGCTCGAGCCAGTGCATCTGACGATTGTGCCTTGAATCGTGACCCGGGTGCATGATCGGCTGCTAACTGATGGATAGCCCATCGATAGGTTAGGAGACAGTTCGTGAACCCCACCGACACCCGACTCGCCCGTGCGGCGAGCCTCGCCCTCGCGGCCACCGCGCTGGCCACACCGGCTGCGGTCGCCGCCTCCGGGACCAGCGGCTGGATGCCCTACCACCAGGAGGACATCGCGTACGCCGCCGGCGACCCGTGCGACTTCGCGGTGACCGGCACCGTGCTGAAGGACCGCGAGGAGTACCGCGAGACCTACTATCCGGACGGCGCGGTCAAGACCCAGACCTTCCGCGGCGCGCTGGTGATCGAGTGGACCAACACCGAGACCGGCGAGTCGGTGGTGCGCGACCAGTCCGGCAAGGGCGTGTTCGCCTACGCCCAGGACGGCAGCCCGCAGTCGCTGACCGCGCAGACCGGGCACTTCAGCGCCCGGCTGCCCGAGGGCAGCTCGCCGGAGCGCGGCCTGTTCTACCTCGGCGGCAAGGACACCAGCGTCGCGTTCAACGCCGACGGCACCCGCACCGTCACCCTCGGCCCGAAGGGCACGGCCGAGAACCTCTGCGACACGCTCGCCTGAGGCGCGCCGGGCTGGGAAGACCGCGAGGGGTGAGCCAGCGTGTGGCCCACCCCTCGTCTTCCCCGGTCCCCCACCGGCACCGGGGTCGAGGCGGTGACGGCTGGGAAGTATTCAGTTGTGGATCGCCGGGCTGGTCGGGTCAGGACTCGACCGGCACCCGGAGCTTCTGGCCGGCGTAGACGACGGCCGTGTCGAGCCGGTTGAGGTCCTCGATCTGCTCGACCATGGCGGCGACGTCGCCGTCGGTCGTGACGCTGGCCGCGATGTCGTAGAGCGTGTCGCCGGGGGCGACCTGGACGGTGAGCGTCGGCTCCGGCGTGCCGGGCCGCTCGGTGGCGACCGACCCGCCGCCCCACATCACGCCGAGCGCGAGGGCGAGCAGCAGGGCCCCGAGGAAGACCACCAGCCGGCCGCGTCGCGTCAGCCGCACCTGGGGTGCGCGGAGCCGCATCGACGGACGCATCGTCGGGCGCATCGATGCGGTGGGCGAAAGGGTCATGGTGCTCATCGGGACCTCCTGGGGAAGTGGTCGGTCTGTCCTGTCGATCGAGAGCCTGACGGAGACCACTGACAACGATGCAGAGCCGGTGGATCGAGCAGGTGTTCGTTCGAACAGGTGTACGACACTAGAGCACGTGTTCGAACGGGTCAAGGACCGGTTCGAACGAACTTTCTAACGACTCCGACGGGCGATCAGGCGCCGACCGGCCGCCTCCACCAGCGGCATCGCTCGCCGCGAGAGCGACGGCGCCGCGCCGGCGACGCGGACCACACCACCCCGCCAGCCGGGCAGGCTCACCACCACGCGGCGGGACCCGACGAGCGCGACCGCGGCCCGGGCCACCTCGTCGACGGTGAGCACCCGCCCTCCGGAGTGGGCCATCCGCGAACCCAGCGAGTCGTGGGTGTGCCCCTCGGTCAGCATCGCGGTGTCGACCACGTCGGGGCACACCGCGTGGCAGCGAACCCGGCGCGAGGTCTCGGCGTCCACCGAGGCGGTGAGCGAGACGACCGCGGCCTTCGTGGCGGCGTACACGCCGTAGCCGGGGACCGGCCCGAGGCCGGCCAGCGAGGCGGTGTTGACGATGTCGCCGCCGCCCGGCCCGAACGCCTCGAGGGCCGCGCGCATCCCCCAGGCCACGCCCAGGAGGTTGACCTCCACCAGGCGCCGCACCTGCTCCTCGGTCATCTCCGCCAGCCGTCCGTCGTCACCGACGCCGGCGTTGTTGAACCACGCCACCAGCGGCCCGTGGCCGAGCGCGGCCCGGGCGACGGCCGCGTGCTGCTCGGGGTTCCGTACGTCGTGGGTCAGCCCGGCCGCGCCGCCGATCTCGGCGGCGGTGCGCGCCGCCGCCGCGCCGTCGACGTCGGTGAGCACGACCCGGTGGCCGCGGGCGACCAGCTGCTCGGCGACGGCCCGGCCGATGCCGCGCGCCCCTCCGGTGACGACGACGCTGCCCGGCCTGCGGTCCATGACGCGGCAGTCAACCAGCCGCGATCGCCGGCCGGGCGGGCGGACCGGGTCTAGCCTCCGCGCATGACCGACCCACGGATCGCCCCCGTCGAGGACAACCTGCTCGGCTTCTTCGCGGGGTTGGCGGCGCACCCCCGCTACTCCCGGGAGCCCCAGGACGACGTCGTGGCCTTCTTCTCCGACGTCGCGTTCCCGCTGTTCAACGCCGTCACCGGCGCGCGCTTCGGTCCCGACGACGCGGCTCGGCGGGCCCGGGGGCTCGTGGCGTCGTACGTCGAGCGGGGACTGCCGTTCCTCTGGTGGCTCACGCCCTCGACCACCTCCCCCGAGCTCGAGGCGGAGCTGGAGGCCGCGGGCCTGGCCCGCCACGAGGTCCCGGGGATGCACGTACCGCTCGACGCACCGGTCGGCCACGCGCTCCCGGACGGCGTGGCGGTCGACGTGGTCGTCTCCCCTCCCGAGGTGCGGGTGTTCCTCGACACCATGCTCGAGGGCTTCGGGATGCCGGCCGAGCTAGCCGAGGAGTTCGCCCCGATCCTGGTCGACCTCGACGACCACCTGGTCAACGTGATGGCCACCCTCGACGGTCGTCCGGTCGCCACCGGGAGTGCGTGGATCGACGGCACGACGATCGGGCTCTACAACATCGCCACCCTCGCCGCCGTGCGTGGTCGCGGGCTCGGGCACGGCCTGACCGCCTCCCTCATGGACCTCGGCCGCGAGCGTGGCTGTCGGCACGCCGTGCTGCACGCCAGCGAGCTGGGCCGACCCGTCTACGAGCGGCTCGGGTTCGTCGAGGTCTGCCAGGTGCCGCAGTACGTCTGGGTGCCGCCGGGCGACTGAGTCGGGAGAACTTCCCGGCACTCCCGGGAAGCCGCCCGATGTGTTCTTGCGCCCAGCGGCGGAGTCTCGAGCAACCACATCGTCGCTCTCCAGGAGGAACCATGACCACCGTCCCGCGCCACCTCTGGCAGATCGCCGGAGCGCTCGCCCTCGCCCACGTCGTGCTGATCCCCGTCGGGATCTGGCTGCAGGCCGGCCCGCTGCTGGCCGACGGCACGGCCGGCATCACCCGCTCCTACGTCGAGGGTGACCTCGCTCGAAGCTTCACCGGCGGGATCCTCGAGGCCTTCGGCTTCCTGCTGGTGGTTCCGGTGATCGTCTTCCTCGGACGCGTGCTCGGTCTCTCCGGCGAGGGCGCCGGCTGGGCCGCCCGGACCGGCACGCTCTGCGGGATCGCCTACGTCACCGTCACCTTCGCGGTCGGCTTCCCGGCCGGAGCCGCCGCGATGTACGGCGCCCAGCACGGCCTCGGCGTCGACGCGGCGTTCGCGCTCAACAACGTGCGGACCTTCGGCTACTTCCTCAGCCTGCTGCTGCTGGGCGGCTCCACCATCGGCTATGCCCTGGCCGCCCTCGCCGACCGCACGCACCCGCGCTGGTTCGGCGGCTTCGGGCTCGCCAGCGGGGCGCTGCTCGCGGTGTCCACGCCGCTGGCCGGCATCGGGCAGCAGGACTGGGGCACGTTGGTGTGGATGGTCTGGCTGGTCGGCGTGGGCGTGCTGATGCTGCGACACCGCGACGACGAGCCCGCCGTACCGTCGCCGGAGCGGGTCCGGATCGGGCACCCTTGACCCGAGGTGAGTCCATGGGTGCCGTCAGGGTGGTGACCGCGTCGCTGGTCGCCGCCCTGGCGGTGTCCGGCGCCGTCGCCGCGGTGGTGCTCACCGACACCCGCGCGCTGGCGGACGACCTCGCGATCGCCCTGGTGGTCGGGACCTACGCGGCCGTCGGTCTCGCCGTCGAGCTCGCCAGGCCGGGGCACCTCGTCGGGCGGCTGGTGCTGGCCGGCAGCCTGACCTGGGGCCTGGGCGAAGCACTGCTGGCGACGGGTGTCGCGGGGCTCGGCGAGGGCCCGTCGAGCGCTGCTGCCGCGGCCGGGGTGGTCGGGTCGGCCAGCCGCGGCTTCGGCTGGCTGCTGCTGGTGGTCGCGCTGCCGCTGGTGTTCCCGGACGGTACGGCGCCGGGGCGGTGGCCGGTCCGGCTGGTCGCGGCGTCCGTGGCCGCCTTCACGGCCGCCACCCTCGTGGCGCCGGTGCCGTTGGAGACCCGGCTCGCCGGGGTCACCAACCCGCTGGGTCTCCCCTCCTCGTGGCAGCCGGTGGACGACGCACTCGCGATCGGCTCCCTGGCGCTGGCCTTCGTGGCCCTGGTCGTCGGGGTCGGCACCCTGCTGGGTCGTTGGCGCCACGGCGACGCGCTGGAGCGGCAGCAGGTGCTGGTGTTCGGGATCGCCTTCGCGCTCCCCCTGCTCGTGCTGCCGGTGGTCGCGACCGCCTGGGTGGCGCCGTGGATGTTCGCGCTGGTGGCGTTGCCGGTGCCGGTGGCGGTCGCCGTGGCCATGTTCCAACGGCGGCTCTACGACGTGCAGCTCGCCGCCAGTCGTACCCTGACCTACCTCGGGCTCTCGTTGGTGCTCGCCGGGCTCTACGCGCTCGTGGTCGCCGGCGCGGGGGTGGTGCTGCGTGACCGCGGCGCCGACTGGCTGCCGTGGGTCGCCGCAGGCGTCGTCGCGGTCGCGTTCGCGCCCGTGCGCGACTGGTCCCAGGGCGGCGTCAACCGGCTGGTCCACGGCCGGTGGTCGGCACCCGCCGAGGTCCTGGCCGACACCGGGCGCCGACTGGCCGACGCCGCCGACAGCCGCGCGCTGCTGGCCACGCTCACCGACGAGCTGGTGGGCGGGCTCGGGCTCGACCACGCCGAGATCCGCGACGCGACCGACCACGTGCTGGCCGCCAGCGGCCACCCGGTCGGCCCACCCGAACGACTCTCCCTCACGGCGTACGGCGTGCGGGTGGGTGAGCTGCGCTGGGCCGGCCGGCCGCTGCGGACCACCGACCGGGCGCTGCTGGCCGACCTCGCCCACCAGGTCGGCGCGGCCGTCCACACCACCGCTCTCGTCGACTCGCTGCGACGCGCCCAGGAGCAGCTGGTCGCCGGTCGCGAGCAGGAGCGGCGGCGACTCCGCCACGACCTCCACGACGGGCTCGGCCCCGCGCTGGCCGCCCTCGGGCTGCAGGTCGACGCCCTCCAGAACGTGTTGGGGGACGGCCACCCCGCCGGCGACCGGGTGACGCGGCTCCGGGCCGGACTCGGCGAGACCGTGGCCGAGGTGCGCCGGATCGTCGAAGGGCTGCGGCCGCCGGCCATCGACGACCTCGGGCTCTTCGGAGCGGTCGCCGAGCTCGGTCACAGCCTCGCCGGCGGCAGCGGGCTCGCCCTCGACCTCGACCTGCCCGCCGAGCGCCCGGCGCTCCCGGCGGCGGTCGAGGTGGCGGCCTACCGGATCGCGCAGGAGGCACTGACCAACGTCGTCCGCCACGCGGCCGCCACCCGCTGCCAGGTGACCGGCTCGGTCTCCGCGGGGGCGCTGGTGCTGGCCGTCGCCGACGACGGTCGCGGCGGGGCCGCGCCGGGGCCGGGCGTCGGGCTGACCAGCATGGGCGAACGTGCGCGCGAGATCGGCGGAGAGGTCGAGGTCAGCAGCCGCCCGCAGGGCACGACCGTCACGTTGCGGCTGCCCGTCGCCGCGGAGCCCGTCGCATGATCCGGGTGCTCGTGGTCGACGACCACCCGGTCTTCCGTGCCGGCCTGACCGGGCTGCTCGAGACCGTGGCCGACGTCGACGTCGTCGGCGAGGCCGGTGACGGCGACGTCGCGGTCTCGCGCACCTTGGAGCTGCGACCCGACGTCGTCCTGATGGACCTCAACCTGCCGACCGTCCCGGGCCTCGAGGCGACCCGGCGGATCGTCGCGGCTGCTCCGGAGTGCGCGGTCCTCGTCCTCACGATGGTCGCCGACGACGCCAGCGTGACGGCCGCGCTGCGGGTCGGTGCGCGCGGCTACCTGCTCAAGGAGTCGGGCCAGGACGAGGTGCTCGCCGCCGTACGCGCGGTCGCCGCAGGCGGTGTGGTGGTCAGCGCCGAGCAGGCCCGGAGGCTGCTCGACCGACCAGGGCCCGGCGCCGAGCTGACCACCCGCGAGGCCGAGGTCCTGGCGCTGGTCTCCCGCGGCCTCGCCAACGGCGAGATCGCGCGAGAGCTCGGGCTCAGCCTCAAGACGGTCCAGAACCACGTGTCGAGCGTGCTGGCCAAGCTCCAGGTCCGCGACCGTACTCAGGCCGCGCTGCGCGCCCGCGGGCTCCGGTGAGCCGCGTCGGTCGACACGCGGTTCGAACAGGTGTTTGAAATCCACCCGGGTGGGGTGGGACGCTTCGGACCATGCCGAAGAAGAAGCTGGCGGAGCTGCCCGACGGCCCGCCCGACGCCACCGGGCTCACGGCCCGTCAGCAGCGGGTCCTCGAGACGATCAAGAACGCCATCGAGCAGCGGGGCTACCCGCCCAGCATGCGTGAGATCGGCGAGGCGGTCGGGCTGACCAGCTCCAGCAGCGTCGCCCATCAGCTCAAGACGCTGGAGGAGAAGGGCTTCCTCAAGCGCGACCCGAAGCGGCCGCGGGCGCTGGAGGTCTTCCTGCCCGAGGTGATGGCGGCCCGCCGCTCGATCTCGGGCGCCGAGGAGACGGCGTACGACGAGACCGGCTCCGGCGACGCGAGGCCGGCCGCCTCCTACGTCCCCGTCGTCGGCCGGATCGCCGCCGGCGGCCCGATCCTGGCCGAGGAGCGGGTGGAGGACGTCTTCCCGCTGCCCAAGCAGCTCGTCGGCGACGGCCAGCTGTTCCTGCTCGAGGTCTCCGGAGACTCGATGGTCGATGCGGCGATCTGCAACGGCGACTACGTCGTGATCCGCCAGCAGCCGACCGCGAACAACGGCGAGATCGTGGCCGCGATGATCGACGGCGAGGCGACCGTGAAGACCTTCCAGCGCAAGGGCGATGAGGTGTGGCTGCTGCCGCACAACGCCGCCTACGAGCCGATCGACGGCACCCGCGCCACCATCCTCGGCAAGGTCACGGCGGTGCTGCGGCGGGTGTGAGGCCCTGCCTGGGTGCGGGTGGTGTCGAGACGGTTGCTGCGCAACCTCCTCAACCACCGTTGATTCCGGTGGTTGAGGAGAGCCGCCAGGCCCGTCTCGAAACCACAAGCGTACGAGAACGGTCGGTGAACGGGGTGTGACATCGGCGGCGGGGCGTCACGTGGCGGCCTGATGGTCGTTGAGCCTGCGTGACCCACCAGACCGGGATCCCCCGACGTACCGTCCTCGCCTCCGGCGCGACCGCGGCCGGTGCCGCGACCGTGGCCGGTGGCCTCCGTCCGGCGCAGGCCGCCGACCGTCGGGGCGAGGTGTTCGCCCACGGCATCGCCTCCGGCGACCCGCGGCCCGACGCGATCGTGATCTGGACACGCGTGACGCCCACCCGCGCCGCCGCGCCCGGCTCGGGCGCCGGCCCGACCGTCCGCGTCGCGTGGGAGGTCGCGCGCGAGGCGGACTTCCGCGACGTCGTCCGCCGGGGCACGTTCACCACCGGCGCGAGCCGCGACCACACGGTCAAGGTCGACGTGACCGGGCTCGCCCCGGCCCGCCGCTACCACTACCGCTTCACCTGGGACGGCGTCACCAGCCGCACCGGCACCACCCGGACCGCGCCGGCCGCCGACGCCACGCCCGGGCACGTACGCTTCGGCGTCGTCTCCTGCGCCAACTGGCAGGCCGGCTGGTTCTCCGCCTACCGCCACCTCGCCCAGCGCGACGACCTGCACGCGGTGCTGGGCCTGGGCGACTACCTCTACGAGTACGCGCCGGGGCAGTACGGCCACGGCCCGGACGACGAGGACGTCCGGCCGCACGACCCGCCGCGCGAGATGGTCGGCCTGGCCGACTACCGGCGACGGCACGCGCAGTACAAGACCGATCCGGACCTGCAGGACCTGCACGCGAAGTACGCCTGGATCCTGACCTGGGACGACCACGAGGTGGCCAACGACCAGTGGCGCCGCGGCGCCGAGAACCACCAACCGGAGAGCGAGGGCAACTACCTGCGCCGCCGCGCCCGGGCCCACCGCGCCTTCGACGAGTGGCAGCCCGTGCGGATGTCGGGCACGGCCGACCTGCGCGACGGCGCCCGGCTCTTCCGGCGCCTGCGGTTCGGCAAGCTCGCCGAGGTGAGCATGCTCGACCTGCGCACCTACCGCAGCAAGCAGGTCGAGCAACCCGCGCCTCCGGCGCCCGACCCGGACGGCGAGGTCAGCGACCCCGACCGCACCATCACCGGCGACGAGCAGCTGGCCTGGCTCGAGGACTCCCTCCACCTGGCACGGCCGCAGTGGCGAATCATCGGCAACCCGGTCATGATCGCGCCGGTCGACTTCGGTGCCGTCCCCGACGACCTGGTCGACCCCGTCAACGACGTGACCGGGCTGCTGCCGGAGGACGGTGCGCCCTACAACACCGACCAGTGGGACGGTTACACCGCCGACCGGAACCGGCTCTTCGCCCACATCCGCGACCGCGGCATCAAGGACGTCGTGTTCGTGACCGGCGACATCCACTCCGGGTGGGCCTGCGAGCTGCCCTACGACGCCTCGACCTACACCGGCGAGAACCCCGCCGAGCCCTCAGCGGGCGTCGAGTTCGTCTGTACGTCGGTCACGTCCAACAACCTCAAGGACATCACCGGCGATCCGACCGGCGCGACCAGCACCGCCGTCGAGGACGGGATCCGCGCGAACAACCGCCACGTCAAGTACCTCAACTTCGACGACCACGGCTACTCCGTGCTCGACGTGAGGCCCGACCGCACCCAGATGGACTGGTACGTCATCGGTAGTCGCACCGACCGCGACACCGGCGTGCGCTGGGAGACCTCGTGGCGCACCCGGGCCGGGTCCAGCAAGATCGAGCACGTCGACCGGCCGATGGGGGGTGCCCGATGAGCCCGCGCGCCACCGATCCGGTCCTCGGTCGCCGTACCGTCGTCACGACCGGGGCCGGCCTCGCCTTCTCGACGGCCCTCTCCCCCGCCGCCCTGGCGGCGAGCGGCCCGCGCGGCCGCAAGCGCGCCTACGTCCTGGTCGTCGACGGTTGCCGTCCCGACGAGATCGAGGCGACCACCACGCCGACGCTCGCCGCGCTCCGCCAGGGCGGGCTGCGCTATCCCCGCGCCTCGTCGATGACGGTGATGGAGACCATCCCCAACCACGTGATGATGATGGCCGGACGGCGGCCCGACCGTACCGGCGTCCCGGCCAACGCCGTCTACGACCGCGAGCTCGGCGACACCCGGACCCTCGACCGGCCCCGCGACCTGCACGGGCCGACCCTGCTCGACCGGCTCGACCGGCACGGGTTCACGACCGGCAGCGTGCTGAGCAAGGACTACCTCTACGGCGTCTTCGGCGCCCGGGCCACCCACCGCTGGGACCCGCGCCCCACCTCGCTGCCCGTCTCGGGCCACACCCCCGACGCGATCACGATGGACGCCGCGCTCTCGATGGTCGAGGAGCACGACCCCAACCTCGTCTTCGTCAACCTCGGTGACATCGACCGGGTCGGCCACGCCGACTACACCGGGCCGCTGGACGTGCAGGCCGCTCGGCGCTCGGCCCTGCACGACACCGACACGCAGGTGTCGCGCTTCGTCGACATGCTCCACGAGAGCGGCCGCTGGGAGCACGCGCTGCTGGTCGTGCTGGCCGACCACTCGATGGACTGGTCGACACCCGACCAGGTGGTCGCCGTCGGTGATGCGCTCGACGCCGACCCGCTGCTGCGCGGCAAGGTCGCGATCGCCGAGAACGGCGGCGCCGAGCTGCTCTACTGGCTCGGCCGCGACGACGACCGCGAGCGCGCCGTACGCCGGATGCGGTCGATCGCCGCCCAGGTGCCCGGGGTGCTCCGCACCCATCCCCGTACGGCGCGTGCCCTGCGCCTCGGCCCGGAGGCCGGTGACGTGGTGCTGTTCTGCGAGGCGGGCTGGCGGTTCAGCGAGACCGCCGACTCCAACCCGATCCCGGGCAACCACGGCCACCCGGCCACCCGGCCGATCCCGTTCTTCCTCGCCGGCGGCCACCCGCGCGTCGGTCGCGGCGCCCGGCCCGAGCGGGCCCGGACGGTCGACGTCGCGCCCACGGTGTCGAGGTTCTTCGGCGTGAGCGCGCCGCGGGGCGGCTACGACGGCCACAGCCGCCTGGTCTGACCGGGAAACTTTCTGGTCCGACCGCTGGGTCGGGTGGGGCCGCTGGGGTTAGGGTCGGGGCGCCCCTCCGTCTCGGACCAAGGACCCCCCATGCGACCTCGCCTGCTCGCCGCGCTCGCCGCCGGCGCGTCGACCGTGGCCCTGCTCGGCCCCACCGACGCCCACGCGGTCGACCCGAGCGGGCCCGCGCCGTCACCGGCCACGGCCCACGCCCGCGCCGCCGCCGTGCTCACCGAGGCACAGGCCGTCTTCGAGACGGGCCCTGCGCAGCGGACTGGAGCGGCGCAGCGGCGCGACGCGACGCTGGTGCTCAACCAGCTGATGCGGGTGCGCGACTCGCTCTCGCCCAGCGAGCAGCGTGAGGCCGACCGGTTCTTCGCCCGGCCGACAGAGGGCAACGGCGACACGATCAACGGCGTCACCTTCAAGTACGACAACGACGAGGAGACGCCGCTGTGCGGCGACATCATCTGCATCCACTACGCCTCACCGCCCGACGCTGACGCCCCGCCGCAGGACGACACCGACACCGACGGCGTGCCCGACGTCGTCCAGACGGCCCTCGACGTCGCCGAGCACGTCAACGACACCTACCTCGACGCCGGCTACCGTCGCCCCGACAGCGACGGGTCCCGGGGCGGGGGCACCGGGAAGGTCGACATCTACCTCGCCAACACCGGCGCGGCGCACCTCTACGGCTACTGCACGGTCGACAGGAACTCCTCCGGCTCGCACCGGCCGGCCTACTGCGTCATCGACGACGACTTCGACGACTTCCCCAGCCACACCCCGCTGCAGAACATGCAGGTCACGCTGGCCCACGAGTACTTCCACGCCGTGCAGTTCGCCTACGACTACTGGGAGGACTTCTGGATCTCCGAGGCGACCGCGACCTGGGCCGAGGACGAGGTCTACGACGGCGTCAATGACAACCGTCAGTACCTCCCGGCCAGCCAGCTCGAGCTGCCGACCTCGCCGCTGGACCGCTTCACCTCCGGGTTCAGCTATCAGTACGGCAACTGGATCTTTGTCCGCTACCTCACCGAGCGCTTCCCGGGTCGGACCGGCACCATGCCGACCCTGGTGCGCCAGCTGTGGGAGAGGATGAGCTCGAGGCCGGCGGACCCCGACCTCTACTCCACGCAAGCGATCCAGTCGGTGCTGGC
This sequence comes from uncultured Actinomycetota bacterium, assembly GCA_963740885.1. GTDB lineage: Bacteria > Actinomycetota > Actinomycetes > Propionibacteriales > Nocardioidaceae > Nocardioides. The sequence goes on along the minus strand of CAVUFP010000002.1, from coordinate 2,036,471 downwards.
CCAGCGCGGCACCAGCTTCACGCCGGCGTACGCCGAGTTCGCGACGGTCAACCGGAAGCCGGCGAGCTTCTACGAGGAAGGGTCGGCCTACGACCCGGCGCCGCCGAGCAGGACGTGGACGCTGTCGAGGGCCTCGCGCCGCACCGGCGAGACCTCGCGCAAGCTCGACCACCTGACCAGCCTGCCGCTCCGGTTCCGGCCGGGCAGCTCGCTGGACCAGCGCGACTGGAGGCTCAAGCTCCGCGTCGACATGCCGCCGAAGGGCACCGCGCCCGTCGCGCGGGTCGCGCGCTACCTGTCCAACGGCGACGTGCGCTACAGCCCGATCCCGCTCCAGCGCCGCGGCTTCAGCACCACCTCGGTGGGCTTCAGCTCCCGCAACGTCGACCGCGTCGAGCTGGTGCTGGTCAACGCCAGCCGCCGCACCCGCGCCTGCGGCTCCGCCACCAACTTCGACGCGAGCTACTGGGCCTGCTTCGGCCACCCGCGCGACAACAACCTCCGCACGACGTTCACCGCCACCGCCTTCCGGCGCTGAGCGGAGATCGGCTGACCTGAGGTCGATCCGGTCCGCCTGACGGACCGGATCGACCGTACGTCGTCCACAGGCACGCTCGACGGGGTCGCGCTCGCTCGTGGGGCCGCTGCCGGACAGCCGTCCGGGTGGGGGCCCTGCTCGCCTCACGCGGTTGGACCGGCCGGGTCGCGCCCTGTGACGCCCGCTGCCCGGCAACCTGAGGTCGATCCGGTCCACCGGGTGGACCCGATCGACCGTAGGTCGCCGGGCGAGACGCTCAGCCGGCGGCCAGCCGGGCGAGGGCGCGGCGTACGACGTCGGGGTCGGTGGTGGTCCACATCGGCGGGAGGCTGGCGCGCAGGAAGCCGGAGTAGCGCGCGGTCGAGAGCCGCGGGTCGAGGACGGCGACGACGCCCCGGTCGGTGGTGGTGCGGATCAGGCGTCCGGTGCCCTGGGCGAGCAGCAGCGCGGCGTGGGTGGCCGAGACCTCCATGAAGCCGTTGCGGCCCTCGCGGTCCGCCGCACGGGCCCGCGCGGACATCAGCGGGTCGTCGGGGCGCGGGAAGGGGATCCGGTCGATCAGCACCAGCTGGCAGGTCTCGCCGGGGACGTCGATGCCCTGCCAGAGGCTGAGGGTGCCGAACAGACAGGTGTGGGGATCGCCCACGAACTGCCGCGCCAGCTCGGGCAGCTGCGCCTCGCCCTGGGCGAGCGTGGTCAAGTGGGGCAGCCGTTCGCGGACCACCTCGGCGGCGGCCTCGGCCGCCCTCCGGCTCGAGAACAGCCCGAGGGTGCGTCCCTCGGCCGCGTCGACCAGCTCGACGATCTCGGCGAGCTGCCGCTCCCCCAGCCCGTCGCGACCCGGCGGCGGGAGGTGGCGGGCGAGGTAGAGGATCGCCTGCTTGCCGTAGTCGAACGGTGAGCCCACGTCGAGGCCGCGCCACGGCACCTGCCCGTCGTCGGCCTCGGTGGTCGCGGTCCCCTCCTCCGAGGGCCGCAGCCCGAGCGAGGTGGCGATCGCCGAGAAGTCGCCGCCCAGCCGCAGCGTCGCGCTGGTGAAGACGACCGTCTTCTCCGAGAGCAGCTTGTCGCGCATCGGCCCCCAGACCTGCAGCGGCGCGACGTGGAGCCGAGCCGGTTGGCGGTCGCTGCGCTCGGAGAGCCACAGCACGTCGTGCTCGACCTGCGCGGCCATCCGCTCCGCGGTCGTGAACACCTCCTGCACCGAGCCCCGTGCCTGCTGGCGGCCCGGGTCGCCCTTTTCCTCCTCGCTCTCGCGGGGGTACGCCGACAGGCAGGCGCGCGCGGCGTCGCGGACCAGCACCAGCGCGTCGGACAGGGCCTCGGGCACCGTGTCGAGCCGACCCTCGCCGGCCTCGGCCATCGCGGCCGCGAGCGCGTCGCCGGCGTCGGCGAGGTCGTCGGCCCCCGACGACTCAGCGTCGACGTGCCGTTGTGACCTGCGCGCGGCGCGGTCGACGTCGGCGGGCGTCAGCTCGTCGGTGGCGGCCTGGGTCACGCGCGCGACGACCTCGTGGGCCTCGTCGACCACCACGACGTCGTAGTCGGGGATCATCGGCACCCCCTCGATCGCGTCGATCGCGAGCAGGGAGTGGTTGGTGACGACCAGGTGGCTGCGGTGGGCCTCGTCGCGGGCGGTCTCGACGAAGCACTCCTGCCCGAAGGGACAGCGCGCCGCACCGAGGCAGTCGCGGTGGCCGACGCTGACCTGGCGCCACTCGCGGTCGGTGTGGCGCGGCGCCCGGTCGCGCTCGCCGCTGCCGCCGTCCTTCGCCTCCTGCTCGGCCCACGCCCGCAGCTCGAGCACCTTGCCGGCCATCGACCCCTCCGGGACGTCGACGAGGGTGCCCTGGTCGTCGGGCACGCCCTCGCGGATTCGGTGGAGGCAGGCGTAGTTGGACCGGCCCTTGAGCACGGCGTACGACGTGTCGACGCCCTGCTCGGCCACGGCCTCGACCAGGCGCGGCAGGTCACGCTCGACCAGCTGGTGCTGCAGCGCGAGGGTGGCCGTGGCGACCACGACCCGGTCACCGTGGAGCAGGCTCGGGACCAGGTAGGCCAGCGACTTGCCGGTGCCGGTGCCGGCCTGCACGAGCAGGTGGCGGCCCTCGGCCATCGCCTCGGCGACCGCCTCGGCCATCGCCACCTGGCCCTCGCGCTCCTGCCCGCCGAGCGCGTCGACCGCGACCCCGAGCAGCTCCCTCACGCTGGGGTCGGACGGTTCGGGGTCGGGCACCCGCGCACTCTAGCCACGCCGGCCGACACCCTCCGCGGCCGTCCCCAGGCGGTCAGAGGACCGCGCCGGAGTCCTCCGGGTCGCGGGTGCGCCGGACCTTCGGTGCGCGCGGCATGGGGGCGCGCTCCTGGAGGTAGGAGAGCAGCGGGGTCGCCATGAACACCGAGGAGTAGGTGCCGACGACCAGGCCGACGAGCAGCGCGATGGCGAAGTCCTGAAGCGAGTCGCCGCCGAGGACGGCCAGGGTGGCGAGGATCAGCATCGCGCCGAGGCCGGTGTTGACGGTCCGGGGGACGGTCTCGAGGCAGGCCCGGTTGGCGACCTGGGCGAACGTCTTCTCGCGCGAGGAGCGCCACCGTTCGCGGATCCGGTCGAAGACGACGACGGTGTCGTTGACCGAGAGGCCCACGATGGTCAGCGCGGCGGCGAGGAAGACCCCGTCGATCGGCTTGCCGAGCCAGGCGAAGAGCCCGACCACCAGCAGCACGTCGTGGGCCATCGCGATCACTGCAGCGAGGCCGAAGGTCCACTTGAAGCGGATGGCGAGGTAGAGCATCTGCGCGAGCAGCGCGATGCCGAAGGCCAGCAGCGCCTTGTCGCGCAGCTCGTTGCCCAGCGACGGGCCGATCTGCTGGTCGTCCTGCTTGGTGACCTGACCGCCGACCTCGGAGAGCGCCTGCTCGATCCGGTCCTCGTCGGCGTCGGAGAGGACGCCGGTGCGCACCGTGATGTCGGCGGTGTCCGCGCCCTGCACGACCGCCTCCGGGAAGCCCGCCGAGGTGATCGCGTCGCGGGCCTGGTCGACGGTGACCTCGCGCGAGGTCGAGTAGTCGAGCGTGCGGCCGCCGGTGAACTCGATGCCCAGGTTGAGCCCCTGGGTCGCGATCCCCGCCACGGCCAGCACCATCGCCGCCGCGGAGAGACCGAGCCAGGTGCGCCGCCGCGACATCAGGTCGGGGTCCTTGCGGTCCAGCCACCCGCGCACCCGGCCGACGTAGCCCAGCCCGGTGAAGCGCGGCCGGCGCGCCACCCACGGGATGGAGACCCCGACCTCGGCGAGCATCCGCGCCACGACCAGCGCGGAGATCATCGAGGCGACCACGCCGATCGTCAGCGTGACGCCGAAGCCCTGCACCGGGCCCGAGGCCAGGATGAAGAGGAGCGCGGCGGCCAGCAGGGTCGTCACGTTGGAGTCGAGGATCGCCGACCAGGCCTTGTTGAAGCCGATCACCAGGGCGCGGCGTACGCCGGCCCGGGGCGCGTCGTCGTACTCCTCGCGCGCGCGCTCGAAGACCAGCACGTTGGCGTCGATCGCCAGCCCGATCGCGAGCACGAAGCCGGCGAGGCCGGGCAGGGTCAGCGTGGAGCCGAGGCCGACGAGCATCGCGTAGGCGATCAGGGCGTACGACGCCAGCGCGAGCGTCGCCAGGAACCCGACGAAGCGGTAGACGAGGGTGATGAACAACCCGGTCAGGATGATGCCGATCAGGCCGGCCTCGAAGGAGTCGCCGATCGCCTGCTCGCCCAGCGTCGGGCCGACCAGCCGGTCGGAGATCAGGTCGAGCGGCAGCGGCAGCGCGCCCCCCTGGATCAGGGCCGCGAGCTCCTGGGCCTCCGAGGTCGTGAACGAGCCGGAGATCTCGGTGGAGCCGGTGATGCTGCCGCCGCACGGCACGCTGACGCCGGGGCTGGAGATGACCCGGTCGTCGAGGACGATCGCGATCCGGTTCTTGGCGCCCTGGGCGCACGCGGCGTCGGCCGAGAGCGTGCCGAAGGCGTCGGAGCCGGTGCTGTCGAAGTCGACGTTGACGACCCAGCCGGCGGAGTTCTGCGGCTGCGCCGCCTCGGCCCCGGTGATCTCCTCGCCCTGGAGCGCGACCGGGCCCATCTCGATGACGTCGCCCTGGTCGGTCGGGAGCACCGCGTTGTCGGGCTGCGCGGGCTTGGTGTCCTGGTCGGGCACGGTCCTGAGCACGGGCCGCACCTCGAGCTGGGCGGTCTGGCCGATCCGCTGCTCCGCCGCGTTGGCCTCGTCCTCGTCCTGGATGCCGGGCAGCTCGACCAGGATCCGGTCCTCGCCCTGCCGGACCAGCGTCGACTCGGCGACGCCGAGCGCGTCCACCCGGCCGCGGAGCACCTCGAGCGTGCGGTCGACGTTCTCCGCGGTGGCCTCGGTGTCGTCGGTGCTGTTGACCTGGAAGATGAACTGGGCGCCACCGCGCAGGTCCAGGCCGAGCTCGGGCTCGCGGGTGAACGAGATCGCGGTGGCACCGGCGAGCACGCCGATCACGAGCAGCAGCCGGACCAGCACCCCGCGAGACATGGGCCGCATCCTCCCCCACCCGCCCGGACCGGCCAACTCGGCGGTGGCCGCCGGCCCGGAGCTCTGGACAAGCCGAGGTCCGCGTGGTGTGGTCTAGATCACCTCGGGGCCGGAGCGTTCGGCCGCATCCTCGGAAAGGCATCTCCATGCAACGACCTCGCACGATCTCGCGCCGGATCGGCGCGTCCGTCCTCGGCGGAGCCGTGGCCCTCACGCTGGCCGCCACGGTGACCGGGCCGGCGACCGGCCGCCCACAGCGCGCCCCCGACACCAAGGTCCGGGTGGTGATGGTCGACGCCCCCACGGTGGCCAAGCGCAACCAGGTGCTCGCCCTCGGCCTCGACCCGACCGAGCACGCGACCAGGAAGGGCATCGAGGTCGTGCTCTACGGCGACAGCGACGCCCAGCGGCTCCGTGAGGCGGGCTTCACCTGGAAGGTCGAGGTCGCCGACCTGCAGGCCCAGGTCGACCGGCAGCGCCAGGCCGACCAGGCGTACGCCGCCCGCGTGGCACGCTCACCGCTCCCCAGCGGCCGCACCAGCTACCGAACCTACGAGGACTACCTGTCCGACATGGACACGCTGGCCGACCGCTTCCCCAAGCTCACCAAGCCGTTGACCCTGTCCAACCGCACGGTGCTCGGCGAGAAGATCCACGGGCTCGAGATCACCACCGGGGCCGACAACGTCAAGGACGGCAAGCCGGTCTTCCTGCTGATGGGCGCCCACCACGCTCGGGAGTGGCCCAGCGCGGAGAGCACGATGGAGTTCGGCTTCGACCTGCTCCAGTCGTTCCGCTCCAAGGACCCGCGAGCCGTGCGGATCATGAAGCAGATGCGACTGGTGGTCGTGCCGGTCGTCAACGTCGACGGCTTCCAGATCTCCCGGAACGCGCCGGCCGGCAACCCGGACAACGACTTCGGCCGTCTCGACTACGAGATGAAGCGCAAGAACTGCTCCATCTCCGAGCAGACCCCGCCCAGGCGGAGGATCGGCCCCTGCGACGACAACACGGCCGGGCGCTACCGCGGCACCGACCTCAACCGCAACTACCCCGGCTTCTGGGGCGGCGGCGGCGCCAGCCCGTTCTGGGACGACGACACCTTCCGCGGCGACGGTCCCGGCAGCGAGCCCGAGAGCGACGCGGTCCGGACGTTCATCTCCAAGCGGGCCGTCACGATGATGATCAGCAACCACACCTACTCCAACCTGGTGCTCCGCCCGCCGGCCATCGCCGCGACCGGCCTGGCCCCCGACGAGCCGGCGCTGAAGCGGCTCGGCGACTCCTTCGCCGCGGCCAACGGCTACACCAGCCAGGCGTCCTACCAGCTCTACGACACCTCGGGCTCGACCGAGGACTGGAGCTACTGGATCACCGGGGGCTACGGCTACACCTTCGAGATCGGGCCCGACGGCTTCCACCCCGCCTACGAGGACGCGGTGGTCGGCGAGTACCTCGGGCTCACCGACGCGGCCCAGTCGGTCGACGGCGGGGGCAACCGCGAGGCCTACTACAAGGCTGCCAAGGCCGCCCTGGCGCCGCAGGAGCACTCGCAGATCACGGGCACCGCCCCGACGGACGCACGCTCACGGTGAGCCGGACCACGATCTCGCCGACCTCGCCGGTGCAGGACGAGGACGGCAACCAGGGCGCCGAGCAGTACTACGAGGACACGCTCACCAACCACTACCGCTCCGACGGCGGCCGGTTCACGATGGACGTCAACCCCTCGACCCGCCCGCTGGTGGTCGGTCGCTACGGCCGCGAGGCCCAGGCTCCGCCGCAGCACGGCCTCACCCTCGTCAACCCGCCGGGGGTCCCGGCGGAGGGCGACTCGGAGGAGACGACGTTCGAGGTCGAGGGCCTGCCCGAGGCCGACAACGGGTTCGCCACGGTGACGATCGGGTGGCCGCCCAGCAACGACCCGGAGGAGCACGACTGGGACTTCTACGTGGTCGGACCCAACGGCGAGGCCGTCGGCTCGGGCGCCACCCTGGACAACCCCGAGGTGATCAAGATCCCCGACCCCGTCGAGGGGACCTACACGATCGAGGCCAACAACTACCAGGGCGGCGACGCCGACCACGACTGGTCGGGGACGGTCACCTTCCAGAGCCCGGTGCCGCCGCAGTACAGCGGCATCAAGGAGGCCTGGCAGTTCTCCTGCACCAACCGGCGCGGTGACATCCTGGCCAGCCGGAAGGTGGTCGTCGACCGCGGCGAGGCCGTCGACGTCGGGAAGGCCTGCGAGCCGCGCAAGCGCGGCTGACCCGGGTTCGTCGGCCGCGCACGTGGGGGTGCGCGGCCGACGAACCGTGGGCATCCCGGCACGCCGGGACCTGCGCCGACCGCACGTCGTGGGGACGTGGGCCGACGAGCTCAGGAGACCGTGAAGGTCCTGTCGTAGAAGACGTCGTTGCTCGGCGGGTAGTTGACGTTCGGGTCCTCGAACCCGTCGCGGTCGAGGACCTGTACGGCCCCGGTCGACGGGCAATGCAGGTAGAGCGGCTCGATCTGGCGGTGCCCCCCGAAGATTCGGCTGTCGTTGGCGGTGACCCGGACCTTGTCCCCCGGCGAGACGGGCCCGAGGTGGATCGGCGGCGTCTCCTGGGCGAAGTCGTCGTCCTCGGAGAACACCACGGACCCGTTGAGGTAGACGCTGAGGTCGTCATCGACCCCGATCGTCTCGGCCGGACTCTGCCCGCCGGAGAGCACCGCGTCGGGGCAGGTGCCGAACCCACCGGGCGGTGGTGAACCCGTCGCGAAGGCCGGCGACCCCAAAGTGGTGATCGCGGGCGCCGACCAGGCCAGCGCCGTCCCTGCTCCCATGGTCGCCAGCATCCTGCGCCGGCTCAGGCCGCCGCGACCGGCTCCACTCGTGGTCTCCCTCTTCCCGTCGTCCATCGTTCCCCCCAGGTCGTGTCTCCTCTGGGACCGACCGTAGGGACGCGGCGCCGCAACCGCATCGGCCGAAGGGTGTAGTCCTCAAGCCCGCACCGCCATCTGCGTCGTACCCGGCATCCGTGCTGTCGAACCGGTCGATCGACGACGCAGATGTCGGGTGCGACGCCCGGTCCCCCGCCCGGCGTCGCGCTCGCTAGTCGAGGGTCCGGCGCGGCATCGCGAGGTACTTGATCTCCAGGAACTCCTCGATGCCGACCCGCCCGCCCTCGCGGCCCAGGCCGCTGGCCTTGACGCCGCCGAACGGCGCGGCCGGGTTGGACACCAGACCGGTGTTGAGGCCGACCATGCCGACCTCCATCGCCTCGGAGACCCGGAATCCGCGGTCGACGTCCTGGGTGTAGAGGTAGCCGACCAGGCCCCACTCGGTGTCGTTGGCGATGCCGACCGCTTCCTCCTCGGTGTCGAAGGGGATCAGCGCGGCCACCGGCCCGAAGATCTCCTCCGACATCAGCGCCGAGTCGGTGCGTACGTCGGCGAGCACGGTCGGCGTGTAGAACCACCCCGTCCGGTCGGGCCGTGACCCGCCGGTGATCACCTGCGCCCCGCGGTCGACCGCGTCGGCCACCAGCCGCTCCACCTTCTCGAGGGCCGGCGGCGCCACCAGCGGGCCGACCTGGACGCCGTCCTCGGCACCGTCGCCGACCACCAGGCCGCCCATCCGCTCGGCGAGCTTCTGGGCGAACTCCTCGGCCACGCCGCGCTGCACCATGATCCGGTTGGCGGCGGTGCAGGCCTCGCCCATGTTGCGCATCTTGGCGACCATCGCGCCGTCGACCGCGGCGTCGAGGTCGGCGTCGTCGAAGACCAGGAACGGCCCGTTGCCGCCGAGCTCGAGCGAGGTCTTCATGACGTGCTGGGAGGCCTGCTCGAGCAGCTTGACGCCCACCGGCGTCGAGCCCGTGAAGCTCAGCTTGCGCGCCTTCCCACTGGCCAGCCACGGCCCGACGACGGAGCCGGGGTCGGTGCTGTTGACGATGTTGAGCACCCCGTCGGGCAGGCCGGCCTCACGGAAGATCTCGGCGAGGGCGAGCGAGGACAGCGGGGTGAGGTCGGCCGGCTTGAAGACCATCGTGCAGCCGGCGGCGATCGCCGGACCGATCTTGCGGGCGCCCATGGCCAGCGGGAAGTTCCACGGCGTCACGAGCACGCACGGGCCGACCGGCTCCTTGGTGACGATGACGCGGGTGTTGCCGTCGCCGGTGAGGGTGGCGTCGCCGCCGATCCGCACCGCCTCCTCGGAGAACCAGCGGAGGAACTCCGCGGCGTAGGCCACCTCGCCCTTGGCCTCCGCGAAGGGCTTGCCCATCTCGGTGGTCATCAGCAGGGCCAGGTCGTCCTGCCGCGCCATCACCAGGTCGAAGGCCGTGCGCAGGATGACGCTGCGCTCGCGCGGGGGCGTGCGGCCCCACGTCCGCTGCACGCGCGCGGCCGTCTCGATGGCCCGCAGCGCGTCCTCCTCCCCACCGTCGGCGACCGAGGCGATGACCTCCTCGGTCGCGGGGTTGACGACGTCGAAGCGCTTGCCCGAGGCGGCCGGCACCCAGGCGCCGTCGACGAACAGGTCGGTGGGCACCGCGGCGACGACGTCGTGCGCGCGGCTCCCGGGTGCGGTGGTGGTGGTCATGGATCCCTCCTCAAGGCTCGCTACGGGGAACACTGCCACGATCCCCGGCGCGGGCCCACCTCGGCCGCCGTCCGGTCCGGGACCGGCGGGGCACGGGTCAGGGCGGGCCGAGGTCGAGCAGGCCGAGCTCGGAGCCGGCGATCGGGGTCAGCCGCGGGTCGCCGGCCTCGAGGAGGGTCGGGACGTCCACCTCGGCGACCAGGTCGCCGCTGAGCATCCGGGCGCTGGTGCTGACGACGACCCGGCCCAGCCGGTTGACCAGCACCAGGGTGCGGCGTGAGGCCCGGAGCGCGGCGAGGAACTCCTGCTCGACGGCCGCCACGCGGACGTCGACCCCCGCGACGCCCGCGAAGCCACCGTCGCCGCGGACGACCGGGGCGGTGAACGTCAGCGTGTAGTCGTCGGTGCAGAGGTAGTCGACGTAGGGCCCGGTGATCACCCGGCCGCCGCCGTCGCGCGGACCGGTGAACCACGGCATCAGGGTGTAGTCGAAGAAGTGGGCGCCCCGCGGGTCGTTGTCGGTGACCAGCCGCTGCCGGGTGCCGGCGTCCCAGGCGAACCACTCCAGCCACCACGGGGCGTCGGCCAGCAGGTGGGGCGCCGCGACGAACCCGGCACCGTGCACGACCTCCTCGCGGGGGCCCAGGGCCGCGAGCACCAGCGGCTCGACGTCGACCAGGTCGCCCCGGGTCGACGGTCCGGCGCCGGCCAGGCGACCCCCGACCGCGGCGGCGATCCGGTCGACCACCGCACGGGTCCCGGTGACGAAGCCGGCGAGGGTGTCGACGACCTCAGCCATCGTCGCGCTCCAGCTCCTGCATCCGCAGCTCGACCAGATGGGAGATCCAGAGCGCGACCCGCTCCTCGGTCAGCGTCCGGGCCCGGTCACCGTCGCCGGCGGCGATCGCCTCCACGACCCGGACCGCCAACGCCGAGGTCTGCTCGTGGACGTCCTCGTGGCCCTCGCCGAGCCACAGCAGCGGGCCGACCTCCGCCTGGGTCCCGACCTCGTCGCGGAACAGCAGCGGCGACTGCGCGACGGCCGCGATCTCGATCTGCAGGTGGCTCTCGGCCCGGCGCCGCGCCTCGGGGTCGTCGGTCGAGGTCAGCTGCTCGCAGGCCCGGCGCAGCCGGTCCACCTCGGCCGGCGACGCGCGTCGGGCGGCCAGCCGGGCCGCCGCACCGGCCGAGGCGGCGTACTGGTCGCCGAGGTCGCGGATCTGGGCGGTGCTCAGCCGGAGCAGCCGGTCGAGCACGCGCTGCACGGCCAGGGCGCGGTCGGGCTTGACGAACGAGCCACCGTGCCGGCCCCGCCGGGTCTCGATCAGGCCGGCGAGCCGCAGCGCGTGCAAGGCCTCGCGCACGGTCACCGTGGAGACGCCGAGCAGCCGGCCGAGCTCGGCCTCGCCGGGCAGCGGGTGCTGCGGCGGGATCAGCCCGAGCACGATCGCGTCGGTCAGCCGGCGCTCCACCAGCTCGGCCCGGGAGAGGGGCTCGAGGGGGGTGAAGACGGCGGCCGCGGCGCCGCCGTACATCCGGATGGCCACAGCCACATGGTGCCAAAGGGTCTTGACATTGAAAACTGATTCCATATGTTTTATGTCCGTGAGCACGACGCCGGCCATCCGACCTGCGGGGCGTGGTGAAGGAGTTCGGCGCGGTCACCGCCGTCGCCGGGATCGACCTGCGGATCGAGGGCGGCGAGTTCTTCTCGATGCTCGGCCCCTCGGGCTCGGGCAAGACCACCGTGCTGCGGATGATCGCCGGCTTCGAGTCCCCCACGTCGGGCACGGTGCTGCTCGGCGGCGAGGACGTCACCGACCGGCCGCCGCACGCCCGCGACGTCAACACCGTCTTCCAGGACTACGCCCTGTTCCCGCACATGGACGTCCTGGGCAACGTCGAGTACGGGCTGCGGGTCAAGCGGGTCGCCCGCGAGGACCGCCGACGCCGCGCGGCCGAGGCGCTGGAGATGGTGCGGCTCCAGGACTACGGCAGCCGGCGGCCCGGCCAGCTCTCCGGCGGCCAGCGCCAGCGCGTCGCCCTGGCCCGGGCCCTGGTCAACCAGCCGTCGGTGCTGCTCCTCGACGAGCCGCTCGGCGCGCTCGACCTCAAGCTGCGCCGCGAGATGCAGCTGACGCTCAAGCAGATCCAGCGCGAGGTCGGCATCACCTTCTGCTTCGTGACCCACGACCAGGAGGAGGCGCTGACGATGAGCGACCGGATCGCGGTCTTCAACGACGGCCGGATCGAGCAGGTGGCCACGCCGGCCGAGCTCTACGAGACGCCCTCCAGCCCGTTCGTGGCCGGCTTCGTCGGGACCTCCAACCTGCTCACCGGCGACGACGCCCGCGCCGTCGTCGGACGGGAGGGCACCTTCAGCATCCGGCCGGAGAAGATCCGCCTGGTGGCCGGCGGCGACGCGACGCCGACCCGCGCCAACGGCCGGGTCAGCGCCGTGGTCTACCTCGGCTCGGTCAACCACTACCTGGTCGACCTCGAGGGCGGCAGCACGCTCACGGTCCTCCGGCAGAACCTGCACGGCGCCACCGACCAGGCGGTCGTCGAGCGCGGCGACTCCGTCGACCTGGCGTGGGACGACGAGCACCTCATCGACCTCACCGGCGGGGAGGCCGCCGGCACCCGTACCGCACCATCGACAGGAGAACCATCATGAGACGACTCACCCGCACCGTGGCCTGCACCGCCGTCGTGCTGCTCGCCACCGCCTGCGGCACCACCTCGGGCAGCGACAGCGGCGGCGGCGAGGGCGACGCCGGGGGCGACCAGGGCGGCTTCACGGTCCCCGACGTCCCGATGGTCGAGGAGCTCGGCGACAACGAGGGCGCGCTGAGCGTGCTCGCCTGGCCCGGCTACGCCGAGGACGGCTCCACCGACCCGAAGGTCGACTGGGTGACGCCGTTCGAGGAGAAGACCGGCTGCCAGGTCGACGTCAAGACCTTCGGCACCTCCGACGAGGCCGTCTCGCTGATGCAGTCCGGTGAGTACGACGTCGTCTCGGCGTCCGGCGACGCCTCGCTGCGCCTGATCGCCGGCAGCGACGTCCAGCCGGTCAACACCGACCTCGTCCCCAACTACGCGGACATCTGGGAGTTCCTCAAGGACCGCGACTGGAACTCCGTCGACGGCCAGATGTACGGCGTCCCGCACGGCTACGGCGCCAACCTGCTGATGTACAACACCAAGGAGGTCTCCCCCGCGCCGACCAGCTGGAGCGCGGTCTTCGACGACGCCTCGCAGCACTCCGGCAAGGTGACCGCCTACGACTCGCCGATCTACATCGCCGACGCGGCGCTCTACCTGATGAAGCACGAGCCCGACCTCGGGATCGAGAACCCCTACGCGCTCGACCAGGAGCAGCTCGACGCGGCCGTGGCGCTGCTGGAGGACCAGCGCGAGAACGTCGGTGAGTACTGGTCGGACTACCTCAAGGAGATCCAGTCGTTCACCACCGGCGACTCGGTCGTCGGCACCACGTGGCAGGTGATCGCCAACCTCGCCCAGGACGACGACGTCCCCGTCAAGGCGATCCTCCCGGAGGAGGGCGCCACCGGCTGGTCGGACACCTGGATGGTCGGCGCCGACACCGAGCACCCCAACTGCGCCTACGCCTGGCTCGACCACATCGTCAGCCCCGAGGCCAACTCCGCGGTCGCGGAGTGGTTCGGCGAGGCACCGGCCAACGAGAAGGCCTGCGACCTCACCAGCAAGGGGTTCTGCGAGACCTACCACGCCGGCGAGGAGGACTACGCCGACCAGATCTGGTACTGGACCACCCCGATCGAGCAGTGCCTCGACGGGCGGACCGACGCCCAGTGCACGACCTACCAGGACTGGACCCAGGCCTGGACCGGGATCAAGGGCTGACCTCCGCCGGTGAGCTCCTCAGGGACCCTGCGTCGACACCCACGCCTCCAGCTCGGCCTGCTGCTCGGGCCGCCGCTGCTGTGGCTGGTGGTGCTCTACGTGGGGTCCCTGGCGGCCCTGTTCATCACGTCGCTGTGGACGACCGACGCGTTCGGGGCCTCGATCGAGCGCACCTGGAACCTGGGCAACTACCGCGACCTGTTCACCGTCGAGGTCTACCGCACGATCACGGTGCGCACCCTCCTCGTCGCCGCGGGTGTCACCTTCCTCGACGCGCTGGTCGCGCTCCCGATCGCGCTGTTCATGGCCAAGGTGGCCTCGCCACGCGCCCAGCGACTGCTGGTGATCGCCGTGCTGACGCCGCTGTGGGCCTCCTACCTGGTCAAGGCCTACGCGTGGCGCGGCATGTTCGCCACCGGCGGACCGATCGACTGGGCCGCCTCCCCGATCGGCCTGGACACCCCGGGCTACGGCCTGGCGGCGACGGTGGTGACCCTGGCCTACCTCTGGCTCCCCTACATGATCCTGCCGATGTACGCCGGCCTCGAACGGCTGCCCGACTCGATGCTCGAGGCCTCGGCCGACCTCGGCGCCTCGGGGCTGACCACGCTGCGACGCGTGGTGCTGCCGGTGCTGTTCCCGGCGGCGGTGGCCGGGTCGATCTTCACCTTCTCGCTGACCCTCGGTGACTACATCGCAGTCAAGATCGTCGGCGGCACCAGCCAGCTGCTCGGCAACGTCGTCTACGACAGCTTCCTGTCCGGCAACAACATGCCGTTCGCCGCAGCCGTGTCGACCATCCCGGTGGTCGTGATGCTGGCCTACCTCGCCGCCGTACGGCGGACCGGAGCCCTGGAGAACCTGTGACCCTCTCGCGGACGACCCGACGACTGCTCGGCCTGGTCACGGCCGCTGCGCTGCTGTTCGTCTACGCCCCGCTGGCCCTGGTGATGGTGAACTCCTTCAACACCTCGCGCACCTTCGCCTGGCCGCCGCCCGGCCTGACCGGGCGCTGGTGGGAGGCGGCCTGGCACTCGGCGGGTGCCCGGTCGGCGGTGCTGGTCTCGGTGGAGGCCGCGGTGATCGCGACCACCCTGGCGCTGGTGCTCGGAACCATGGCGGCGCTGGCGCTGCAACGCTTCCGCTTCTTCGGGCGCGACGCGGTCTCGCTGCTGATCATCCTGCCGATCGCGCTGCCCGGCGTGGTGACCGGCATCGCGCTGGCCAACGCCTTCCTCACGATGTTCGGCATCCAGCTCGGCTTCTTCACCCTCGTGGTCTCCCACGCGACGTTCTGCATCGTGACGGTGTTCAACAACGCCATCGCGCGGCTGCGGCGCCTCGGCTCCAATCTCGAGGAGGCCTCGGCCGACCTCGGCGCCGGCGCGCTCACGACGTTCCGGCTGGTGACGCTGCCGATGCTCCGCTCGGCGCTGCTCGCGGGTGCGCTGCTCTCCTTCGCGCTGAGCTTCGACGAGATCATCGTGACCACGTTCACCGCGGGCTCGGGCCTGCAGACGCTGCCGATCTGGATCTACCAGAACCTGTTCCGCCCCAACCAGGCGCCGGTCGTCAACGTGGTCGCCGCCGCCCTGATCGTGCTCTCGATCGTGCCGATCTGGCTGGCCCAGCGGCTGGCCGGCACCGACGAGAGCGTCGCCGCCGCCCGCTGAGCCCCCTCAGACGGCGTACGCCGCGAGCTCGCCGGCCAGCGCGTCGTTGGCGCGGCCGGAGACCCGGGTGCCGTCGGCGGTGTGCTCCATCGAGTCGATCTCGCCGTGCCGGTGGAGCCGGTCGATCAGGTCACCGCGCTCGTAGGGCAGCAGGGCCCTGAACTCGACGCTCGGCCGCGGCAGCTCGGCCTCGACGGCGGCGAGCGCGGCCTCGATGCCCTCGCCGGTCCGGGCGCTGACGACCACGCTGTGGGGCTCGCGGGCCTGGAGCCGGGCGAGGACCATCGGGTCGGCCGCGTCGGCCTTGTTGATCACGACCAGCTCGGGCACTCCGTCGGCCCCGATCTCGGCGAACACCTCGCGCACGGCGCTGAGCTGCCCCTCGGGGTCGGGGTGGGAGCCGTCGACGACGTGGAGGACCAGGTCGGCGTCCGCCACCTCCTCCAGCGTCGAGCGGAACGCCTCGACCAGCTGGTGGGGCAGGTGGCGCACGAAGCCGACGGTGTCGCTCATCGTGTAGACCCGGCCGTCGGCGGTGGTCGTGCGTCGCGTCGTCGGGTCGAGCGTCGCGAAGAGCGAGTCCTCGACCAGCACGCCCGCGTCGGTGAGCCGGTTGAGCAGGCTGGACTTGCCGGCGTTGGTGTAGCCGGCGATCGACACGCTCGGCACCTGGTTGCGGCGACGGGAGGCCCGCTTGGTGTCGCGGGTGCCCTTCATCTCGGTGAGCTCGCGGCGCAGCTTGGCGATCTTGGTGTTGATCCGGCGGCGGTCGGTCTCGATCTTGGTCTCACCCGGACCGCGGCCGCCGATGCCGCCGCCGTCGGCGCCGACCCGGCCGCCGGCCTGGCGCGACAGGTTGCCGCCCCACCCGCGCAGCCGCTGCTTCATGTAGCTCAGCTGAGCCAGCTCGACCTGCGCCTGGCCCTCCTTGGACTTCGCGTGCTGGGCGAAGATGTCGAGGATCAGCGCGGTCCGATCGACGACCTTGACCTTGAGCCGGTCCTCGAGGTTGCGCAGCTGGCTGGGCGCGAGCTCGCCGTCGCAGACCACGGTGTCGGCGCCGGAGGCCTGCACGATCTCCCCGATCGCGTCGACCTTGCCGCGGCCGACGTAGGTCGCGGGGTCGGGGCGGGTACGTCGCTGGAAGACGTTGTCGAGCACCTCCGAGCCGGCGGTCTCGGCCAGCAGGGCCAGCTCGGCCATGGAGTTCTCGGCGTCCGCGACCGAGCCCTCGGTCCAGACCCCGACCAGGACGACCCGCTCGAGCCGCAGCTGGCGGTACTCGACCTCGGTGATGTCCTCGAGCTCGGTGCGCAGGCCGACGACCCGGCGGAGCTGGTGGCGCTCGGCCAGGTCCTGCTCACCGGTGGTGAGGTCCTCGGGGTCGGCGTACCCGGACGGGACGTCGTCGTCGTCCCAGTCGGCGGTCTGGTCGAGCTCGGCGTCGAGGCTGAAGTCGTGTGCGTTCGTCATGTACCTCTCAGGGTAGGCAGCCGACCCGCCGGGTGCGAGTCGATATCGGGTCAACGACGCGGGGCGGGCTCCGATTCCCGCTCAGTCGGTGCGCGAGACGCGGGACTGCCGGGCGTCGCGGGCCACCCGCCGGGCGCCGCGGAACAACCAGCCGGCCCGGGAGCGGCCGCGCGTCTCCAGCGAGGAGCTGCGGGGCAGCGCGAGCAGCCGCACGTAGGCGACCCGGTCGCCCCACGACGGCAGCACGGCCAGCCCGGCGACGGCCTTGGCGGCGTAGGACGACCCGGGCGCGTAGACCCCGAGCAGGCGCTCCTCGCGCCGGGTCGGGACCCGGCCCCTCGCCCAGGCGACGAGGGGCGGCTCGTCGGCGAGCTCCAGGGCGGTCCAGGTCTCGACCACCGCCCTGGCCACGACGGCCTCGGCCCGCCAGCTCCGCGCCAGCTCTCGCACCCGGTCGGCGTCACCTCGGCCGAAGAGCACCATCTCGGCGACGTCGCGGAACGGCAGCACCCGGCGCGTGGAGTTGCCGATCGAGGCGTGGAAGCAGGCGTGGAGACATCGCTGCTCGGCCCCGAGGGCCGCGATCCGGCGACCGCCGAGCTCGAAGGCCACGGGGTCGGCCCAGAGCTCCTCGAGCCTGATCATCAGGCCGTGGGGACCCATCGCCAGGGTGCGGTGGATGTCGAGCTCGCGGCCCAGGTCGGAGTCGCGGAGCGTGGCCCCCTTGCCGAACCGGACGTCGAAGCCGGGGGCGATCTCGGCCGCGGGCCGCACGAAGCCGTGGTCCATCAGGGCGGCAAGGCCGTCGGCGAAGCGGTCGGAGGGCAGCAGCAGGTCGTTGTCGCCGAAGGTCCGCAGCGCGGGGTCGACGTAGTCGAGGTGGGCGACGGCACTGCCCTTGAGCACCGCGAAGGGCACCCCGGCGGCGGCGAGCACGTCGTGGACGTCGAGCAGGTCGCGCTCGAGACGCAGCACGTGGGCGAGCGCCTCGAGGTGGTCCTCCTCCAGCGCCGCGCGCTGCGCGTCGTCGAGGACCAGCGCACCGTCGTCGGCGGCGGCGATGGCCAGGCCGGTGACCCGCTGGGTGCCGAGGGTGTCGCGCAGCCGCTCCCACTTGTGCTCGAGCAGCGGGCGCTCCGGCAGGGCGACCGAGGTCGCGAGGCCGTGGGCGGCCACTCCGAGCAGCAGGCGCCGCAGGTCCATGCTCCCTCCCGCCGAGGAAACTACCCCAGTGACCCGGCGCGCGTGGGGCACTCCACGCGGTTTCCGCGCAGCCCGTCCGGACCACCTCCCCCGCGACCGGGATCCGGACTAGCCTTGGGCCCTGCGCAGGGGGGTCCGGCGCACGGCGTACGGAGGCTACTGAGATGAACGACGACCTGGGGCTGCGCCCCGCTGACGTTCCCGAGATGCAGGCGAGCGACCTCGGCCCCGAGACGGCGCCGCGGCTCGCGGAGGGCGTGGGGGCGGTGTTCCTCGACGACGAGGGCGTGCTGCTCGACCCGGCCACCGGCGCCAGCCACGTGCTCGACCAGCCCGCGACGCTGGTGACGCGCTTCCTCGACGGTCGCTCGACGCTCGGGGAGATCGCCTTCGACATCGCCGACGTCCTCGAGCTCGACCGCGCGACGGTCGAGCGCGACGTCGTCTCGCTGGTCCGCACCCTGGGTGCCCAGGGACTGCTGGCCGGGGTCGCGCGCGACCCCCACGCCGGTCACGACCACGACCGCCAGCCCCAGGGGGTGCCGGTCGGCGCCGACCTCTCCGCATGGCCGGGCTGGAGCGACGTCGCCGCCGGCCCCGTGCTGGTCGTCAACTGGGGCACCCGCTGCGGGTTCTGCACCCGGATCGTGCCCGACCTCGCGCAGCGCGTCCCCGCCATCGAGGGTCGCGGAACGTCGGTGGTGCTGGTGACCACGGGCGGCGAGGAGTCGCTGCGCGAGCAAGTGCACGACGTCACGCTCCCGGTGCTCCACGTCGAGGAGACGCCCGACTTCTTCGCCGGCATCGGGACCCCGGCCGCCTACCTGGTGGCCGGCGACCGCACGGTGGTCGAGCCGATCGCGATCGGCGCCTTCGAGCTGCCCGGCGTCCTGGCCCGGCTCGCCGGCCAGGAGGGCGACGAGCCGGCCTGAGCCGGCTCAGCGGGTCGGTTCGCCGGCTGAGACCGAGCGGGCCATCGAGACCAGGTCGGACCACCCGGCGACGCTGCCCTCGCTGACCACCGAGCCCGGGGCCGACGAGACGACCATGACGTAGGGGGACCCCGGCACCTCGTAGTCGTCCCACGCCTCGCTCGACAGCACGACCGGCAGCTGACCGCTCGCGAGCGCACGCACCCGCTCGAGGTCCTCGTGGGCGGCGTCCTTGAGCACGACGACCGGGGTCACGCCCGGCACCTCGGCGCCCAGCTCGCCCTGGCGCATCCGCTCCCAGAGGCCGACGCAGATCCCGCAGGAGGTCGACAGGAAGGCCAGCACCGTCGGCTGCTCGGTCGCCTCCAGCGGGATCAGGGTCGGCTCGCCCTCCGGGTCGGCGCCGCGGACGTCGACCGCGTCCCCTTCGGGCTCGGGTGCGGGCGGGACCGGGGCGGTTGACGGCTGGGGTGCGGGCTTCGCTCCTGCGCTGTCGGCGGGCGGGACGGGCGGCGCGGCCCGCTCCGGCGTACGCCGGTCCTGGCGGCCGACCTTGCGCTCGAGCAGCTCGAGCCGGCGCCCGGCCGCGCCCAGCGCGCGGGCCTGGGCGGCCACCACGACCGCGAGCAGCGCCACGGCGACGACCAGCCCCACCTCGAGCGCGGTCACGGGACCGCCACGGGCTCGGCGAGCCGGGGCAGCCGAGCCATCACGACGTAGACCAGGCCGGCGACGGTGAGGGCCAGCAGGGCCGCGACCAGCGTGGCGGCCGGCTCGTCGGCGGCCAGCCCCGGCCACGAGGCCGCAGGGCCGAGCGCCACCGCCACGGCTGCGGCGGCCAGGCCGAGGTCGAGCGCGACGTGGAGCGCCGAGGGCGGGGAGTCCTCACCGTTGAAGCAGCCGCAGGAGTCGACGTCGCCGCGCACCAGTGCGCGGGTCACGACCGCGGCGAAGCCGAGGTAGGCCAGCGCGACGCCCATGGCGGGGACCGGCCCGGCCACCAGCAGCGCGGCGGCGCCCACGACCGCCTCCGCGACCCCCAGCAGCCGCACCAGCACCGCCGACGACGGCAGGCCGGCCTGCTGGGCGGCCCGGCTGGTCGGTCCCGGGTCGAGCACCTTGGGGACGCCGGCGACCAGCAGCAGGATCGCCGCGGCGGCGTACGGCAGGAACAGCGCGCTCACGCGCACACCCTAGTCGCCCACCCCGAGCCCGGTGGGTCGCTCCCGGTGGCCGGGCCGCCGCCCGGAACGGGCAGCGCGGGGTGGGCCCGGTGTCCTACCATCGCTCACGACCGGACGTGTGGACCGGCAGGCCGGGGGCGAGGGATGACGCAGGTGGAAGAGCCAGAGATCAGGTTCGTGTCGGGGCCGTCGACGTGCGGCAGCGAGTTCGACGACATCGCCTGGACCGGGACCGTCGCCGTCCACGTCCGCGACGACATCCACCTCGGCCTGCGCTTCAACGACGCGGCGCTCCAGGCCCACGTGACCGAGGCCCTCGGCCCGATGGTGCGCGAGTCCGACGCGCCGGTGCCGGTCGCCTACTCCGTCCGGGTCGGCACGGCCGGCCGGCGCAAGGCGGCCCCGCTCCACCACCTCTACTACGGCGGGCGGCCGGTGCTCGGCACTCGCGACCTCGGCCGGCTGCTCGGCGGCATCGAGCGCCACCTGAGCCCGATGGTCGCGCCGCCGGAGGGGCTGCTCGTCAACGCGGTGCCGGTGCGCACCCCGCGCGGAGTGCTGCTGGTCCCGACCGACGTGCTCGGCATGACCGGCTCGGTCGACCGGCTGCTCGTGCCCGAGGGCTACGCCTTCGCCGACGTGCCACGCGTCGTGCTCCACCCCGACGACGGCACCCTCGAGGTCCCGGCGCCGGTGCTCGACCTCACGCCGTCCGGCGACGCGCTCGCCGCGCTCGGCCCGTCCGTCAGCGAGGAGCGGCTCGACCCCGGCCACTACCCCATCGCCGGCTGGCTGCTCGCCGTCAGCGCCGACCAGGTGGGCCCGCTGCGCCCGAGCGTCGCCGTCGCCCACGCCGCGCGGCTGCTCGAGACGCCGTTCCCGACCGGCGCCCAGGCGGCGCTGGAGGCGCTGGTGGCGCTCGGCGCCCGGGTGCCGATGACCGGCGTCTCGTGGGCGACGCCCGACGAGCTGGTCGGACACGTGCTCGACGCCGGCCGCCCCGCCTGAGTCCCACCCGCCCCACGCGTCCCGCACTTCCCGGCCGATCCCTGCACTTCTCGGGTGTTGCAACGGCCGAGAAGTGCATGATTCCCCGGCTAGCCGGGGAATCATGCACGGACGGACCTACCTCGGCGGCATCCGGATCCCGCCGTCGACGCGGACCGTCTCAGCGTTCATGTAGGAGTTGGTGAGGCACTCCAGCACCATCGACGCGAGCTCGTCGGGCGTGCCGAGCCGCTTGGGGTGGAGCACGGACTGGCCGAGCTGCTGCTTGAACGCCTCGGGGTCCTCGACGAAGTCGTAGATCGGCGTCTCGATCAGCCCCGGGGCCACGGTGTTGAGGCGGATCGCCGCGGCCGACAGGTCGCGGGCCACGGGGAGCGTCAGGCCCACCAGCCCGCCCTTCGACGCGGCGTACGCCGCCTGGCCGATCTGGCCGTCGAAGGCGGCGACGGAGGCGATGTTGACGATCGCGCCCCGGTCGCCGGACCCGGTCGGCGCGAGCCGCGACATCTGCGAGGCGGCGTGCCGGACCATGTCGAACGCGCCCACCAGGTTGATCGCGATCACCCGGCGGAAGGCGTCGAGGTCGTGCGCCGACGCGTACTCGGCGTCGCGGCCGATGGTGCGCTGCGCCCAGCCGATGCCGGCGGAGTTGACCAGCACCCGCAGCTCGCCGAGCTCGGTCGCGTGGTCGACGGCCGCGCGCACCTGGGCGGTGTCGGTGACGTCGACGGCGGCGTACGAGCCGCCGATCTCGGCGGCCAGCGCCTCGCCCTTCTCGACCTGCAGGTCGGCGACGACGACCCGGGCGCCGCGCCCCGCGAGCTGCCGCGCGACCGCGGCGCCGATGCCCGAGGCGCCGCCGGTGACGATCGCCGCTGCTCCGCTGATGTCCATGCCGCGGACCCTACGAGATGGCCGCGTGTGCCTGAGAGTGCGCCCTGGCGCACCCTCAGGCACACGCCGCGGATCAGAGCGAGGTGGTGCCCGCGGCGACGACGACCGCGGGGCCGGTGAGCAGCACCCGGTCGTCGTCGGTCCAGGTGACGTGCAGCGTGCCGCCGGGGACGTCGACCCGGTAGGTCGAGCCGCGGCCGACGCCGTCGGCGCTCGCCGCCGCCACCATCACCGCGCAGGCGCCGGTGCCGCACGAGCGGGTCTCGCCGGAGCCGCGCTCGTGCACGCGCATCGCGACGTGGCGCTCGCCCCGGCGTACGACGAACTCGACGTTGACGCCGTCGGGGTAGACGGCCGGGTCGTGGTCGGGCGGCTCCAGCAGCGACCCGGCGTCGGCGAGGTCGTCGACGAACGCCACGGCGTGCGGGTTGCCCACGTCGACGTGGGTCGCCGGCCACGACCGGCCCCCGACGGCCACCGTCGTCGCGCCGAGGAGCCGCACCGTACCGAGATCGGCGGTGACCAGCCCGTCGCCCTCCTCCGTCAGGGTCTTCACGCCGTCGCGGGTGCCGACCTGCATCGGGAACGGTTCGCCCTCGTGGTCGTGGAGGTGACGGGCGAACAACCGGATGCCGTTGCCGCACATCTCGCTCACCGAGCCGTCGGAGTTGCGGTAGTCCATGAACCACCGTCCGTCCTCGCGGACCGCCCGGATCACCCCGTCGCCGCCGATGCCGGCACGCCGGTCGCAGAGCGCGCGTACCCGCTCCGGGGTCAGCTCGACCTCCGCGGGCACCAGCACGAAGTCGTTCTCGGTGCCGTGGCCCTTGTGGAAGGGGTAGGTCTCAGCCATAGAGGCCGCGCGCGTAGTTCTCGGGCCGGTAGTAGTCGTCGAGCTGCTCGACCGACATCCCGGCGGGCTCGACCTCGGCGGCGATCACGGCGCGCCGGGGGACGACGGCCTCGGGGTCCCAGGTCTCCGGCTTCCAGAGCCCGGAGCGCAGGAACGCCTTGGCGCAGTGGAAGAACAGCTCCTCGATCTCCACCACGACGGCGAGCACCGGCCGGTGCCCCTTGACCACCATGTCGTCGAAGAACGGCGCGTCGCTGACCAGCCGCGCGCGGCCGTTGATCCGCAGCGTGTCGCCCCGGCCGGGGATCAGGAACTCCAGGCCGACGTGGGGGTTGGCCAGGATGTTGCGGTAGCCGTCGGCGCGCCGGTTTCCGGGGCGCTCCGCGATCGCGATGGTCCGGTCGTCGATCACGTGGACCAGCGAGCCGGCCGGGTCGCCCTTGGGCGAGGCGTCGCAGCGCCCCTCGGCGTCGGCGGTCGCCATCACGCAGAACGGCGCCGCGGCGAGCCAGGCGCGGTCGACCTCGAGCAGGGCCGGTCGGGCCTTGGTGGCGGCCCGCTCACCGGGCTCGCCGAGCAGCGCGACGAGCGCGTCGACGCTGTCGATGCCGGTCCAGGTGGCGGGGTCGTCCTGCGTCGCGGTCACGCCCTCAGCGTAGGTCAGGGCGTCGGCGAGGCGGGATCCTCGGGCCCGCGCTCCAGCGGTCCGAGCACGTCGTAGGTGAGGCAGGCGAACGCGCGGTTCTGCGCCACCTCGACCAGCCGCAGGTCGAAGGGCCGCGGGAAGAGCGGGCGCCCGGCGCCCAGCGTGACCGGCGCGACGCTGAGCAGCATCCGGTCGAGCAACCCGGCGGTGGCCAGCTGGGCGGCCAGGTCTCCCCCACCGACCACCCACACGTCGCGGTCGCCGGCCGCGGCGACCATCTCGTCGTGGACGGGCCGCACGTCGCCGCGCACGAAGCGGACGTCACCCTCGACCCGCGGCAGCTCGCGCGTGGTGAACACGTAGGTCGGCTGCTCGTAGGCCCACGGGCCGGTGTCGTGACCGAGGATCCACTCGTACGTCGTCGAGCCCATGCACAGCGCGCCGACCCGGCCGATGAACTCCTCGTAGGAGTGGGCCCCGTCGCGGTCCTGGTCCTGCTTGAAGAGCCAGTGCAGCGAGTCCTCCTCGTCGGCGAGGTAGCCGTCGAGGGTCGTCGCCGTGTAGTAGACGGTGCTCAAGTCGCGGCCTTCCTGGGGGTGTTGCCACCCCATCCTGACGGACGGGCGGGGGGTGGGGGCGGCCGAAATGTGGGTAGTCCAGTGAGAAGTGGCCCCTGCAGCCGGCGTTTCGGGGCCACTTCTCACTGGACTACCGAAATTTCCCCACCGCCGCGACCGCCCGCACGACGCGGTCGGGGTCGTCGTGGTCGACCCAGGCGATCCGGTCGTCCTTGCGCCACCACGACTCCTGGCGGCGGGCGAACCGGCGGGTGGCGACGGTGGTCCGCTCGACGGCCTCCTCGCGCGTCAGCTCGCCCGCGAGGTGGGCCGCCGCCTCGCGGTAGCCGATCGCCGACGCGGCGGTGGGTCCGAGGGGACCGAGCCGCGCGACCTCCTCGACCAGCCCGGCGTCGTACATCTGGCGGACCCGGGCGGCGATCCGGGCGTCGAGGGTCGGGCGGTCGATCGCCACGCCGACCTGGACGGTCCGTGGGTCGGCGTACTCCAGGCCAGGGAGCGAGGCCGTGAACGAGCGGCCGGTCAGCTCGACCACCTCCAGCGCGCGGACGATCCGCCGCGCGTTGTCGGGCAGGATCCGGGCCGCGGCCTCGGGATCGACGCCGGCCAGCCGGGCGTGCAGGGCGGCGACGCCGAGCTCGGCGAGCTCGCCCTCGAGCCGCCCCCGCAACGCCGGGTCGGTGCCGGGGAACTCGAACCGGTCGAGCACCGCGCGGGTGTAGAGCGCCGAGCCGCCGACCAGCACCGGCACCACCCCGCGGTCGCGCAGCGCCGCGACCACCGCGCGCGCCTCGGCCTGGAACGTCGCCACGCTCACGGCCTCCGTGGGCTCGCGGGTGTCGAGCAGGTGGTGGGCGATGCCGCGCCGCTCGGCGACGGGGAGCTTGGCCGTCCCGACGTCCATGCCGCGGTAGACCTGCATCGCGTCGGTGTTGACGACCTCGCCGCCCAGTCGTTCGGCCAGGTCGAGGGACAGCCCGGTCTTGCCGGCGGCGGTCGCACCGACCACGGCCACGATCGGCGAGGGGATCGGGGTGCTGGGCATGTCGCTAGTCTGGCAAGACCGGACGGAAGGACCGAGATGGGAATCCTCGACAACCTCAGGGGCAAGGCGCAGAAGGCCGTCGACGACCACGGCGAGAAGATCGCCCGCGGCATCGACCAGGCCGCGGCCGCTGCGGACAAGAAGACCAAGGGCAAGTACTCCCGCCAGATCGGCTCCGGCACCAGCAAGGCCAAGGAAGCCCTCGACAAGCTCGACGGCAAGAACGATGGCGACACCGGCACCAGCGGGACGACCGGCACCCCGGGCTCGCCCCGGTGAGCCAGCCCGTCCCCGAGGAGAGCAACGAGGCCCTCGACGTGACGCAGGCCCCGCCGGGCGAGCACGGCGATGAGCTGCCCGACGAGGCCGACGACCCGCACACCACCCCGGCCCAGCAGGAGAACGCCGAGTCCTCCCTCGACCAGCCCTCCGACGGGTGAGCGAGCGCTTCGTCGTCGTCCCCGCGTCGTACGTCTACCTGCTGCGCGAGGGGCCGCAGGGCACCGAGGTGCTGCTGCAGCTGCGCCAGAACACCGGCTACATGGACGGCCGGTGGGCCGCGGCCGCAGCCGGCCACGTCGAGCGCGGCGAGACGGCGTACGACGCGGCGCGGCGCGAGGCGGCCGAGGAGCTCGCGGTGGAGGGGCTCGACCTGGTCTTCGAGCTGACCATGCAGCGCACCCAGGGCGCCGAGCCGATCGACGAGCGGGTCGACTTCTTCTTCAGCAGCCGCGCCTGGAGCGGCGAGCCGCGGATCGTCGAGCCCGAGAAGTGCGCGGACCTGAGATGGTGGCCGTTGCACGACCTGCCCGATGGGGTGGTGCCGCACGAGGCACGCGCTTTGGCATCGTTGGGGGCAGGCGTCCCCTACCTGACCCACGGGTTCGAGACCCCCTGAGGAGGGAGCAGACCATGGACGAGGACAAGCTCGGAGCGAGGCCCGAACCGGAGATCGAGCCGGCCGCGGACAATCCCGGCGGCGCCGACGCCATCAACGACGACACGCCGTTCTCCGGCGACCAGCCCGTCGTGCTCGGGCACGACCTCCACCCGGAGGACAACCCGGGCGTCGAGGAGACCGTCCCCGACGAGATCGCCGCGCCCGAGGACAAGCAGCAGGAGAACGAGGGCGACGGCCCCCCCGAGCCCGAGAAGGAGGATCCCGTATGAGCCCGACCCGCGAGCCCGGCGAGCCCAGGGACGTGCAGGAGTCCCACCACGACGCCGCCGGAGACATGGGCGTCAGCAGCGAGCGCGAGGGGTCGACCGGCCCAGGCCAGGAGGGCACCGACGGCGTGCGCGACGTGCGCCCGCCCGACCCCGAGGCCGAGCAGGACGCCGACGTCCCTCCCGAGCAGCGGCCGGGGGCCGTCGAGCAGAACCCCGAGGGGATCACGCCGAAGGCCGGCTACTCCTCCCGCGACCCGCGCTCCGACTGACGCGGCCCCGCACCCGGCTCAGGCGCGCTCGGCGGTCACCAGCAGGTACTCCCAGCCCATGACGCCGTCCGCGAGGGCGTCCTCGGCCAGCGCGACCAGGGCCGCGTCGAGCTCGGCGACCCGGTCGTGCTCCGCGGCGATGTTGCGGTAGACCGCGATCGTCGGCCCGTACGCCGCCTTGAAGAAGTCGAGGAACTCCCGGCCGTCGGCGAAGCGGTCGATGCGCGCGTCCTGCCGGTGCGCCTGCAGGCCGGTGACGGACTCGCCGAGCAACGCGTGGACGTGCTCCTCGTCGCCCCACAGCGGCGGCGGCTGCGCGCCCGGGGGCGGCGGCGGAGCGTAGGGCTTCATCGTGGCGAACATCCGGCCGATGAACCCGGCCGGCGTCCAGCTGAGCAGGCCGATCCGGCCACCCGGCCGGGTCACCCGCAGCAGCTCGGCGGCCGCCCGCTCGTGGTGCGGCGCGAACATCACGCCGACGCAGGACACGACGACGTCGAACTCCCCGTCGGCGTACGGGAGCGCCTCGGCGTCCCCCTGCTCCCAGCTGATCTCGACGCCCGCCTCCGCGGCGGCCGCCCGGCCGGCGTCGAAGAGCTCGGGGGTCAGGTCGCTGGCCACGACCCGGCCGCCGGCGCGGGCCGCAGGGAGCGCGGCATTGCCGGAGCCGGCGGCGATGTCGAGGACCCGGTCGCCCGGCTCGACGCCGACGGCCTCGACCAGGCTCGCGCCGGTGCCGGCGATCACCTCGGCCGCGACAGCCGGGTAGTCGCCGAGCGCCCAGAGGGCGCGGTGCTTCTCCTTCAGCGCGCGGTCGGCGCCGAGGTCGGTGTCGGTGGTGGTCACGGTGCTCATGTCTGGGTTCCCTCCCCGTTGATCGAACTCCTCGACGGTAGGAGCCGACCGCCGGGCGCCGCCAGTACCAGATCTGTACCGGCAGGCGGAGGAGGTCTAACCTCGACGGATGGGGTCGCCGTACCACCAGTTCTGCCCCATCGCGAAAGCCATGGAGCTGCCCGACGAGCGCTGGACGCTGCTGGTGGTGCGCGAGTTGATCAGCGGCAGCGAGCAGTTCAACCAGCTGCGCCGCGGGCTGCCGCGGATGTCTCCGACCCTGCTCTCCCGGCGGCTCACCCAGCTCGAGCGGGCCGGGCTGCTCGAGCGCCGGCTCGAGGGCGGTACGTCGCGCTACCGGCTGACCCGCGCGGGCCACGAGCTGCGGCCGGTGATCGAGGCGGTCGGCGCGTGGGGCGTGCGCTGGGTCGGTGAGCTCGGCGACCGCGACCTCGACCCCAAGCTGCTGCTGTGGGACATGCACCGCAACGTCGTGCCCGAGGCGGTGCCGTCGGGACGGACCGTGGTGTCGTTCCGTTTCGGCGACGTCGAGCGGGGCCGGCGCGACTGGTGGCTGGTCATCGAGCCCGAGGAGGTCGACGTCTGCGACGCCGACCCGGGGCTCGACGTCGCCGTCCGGGTCGACGCGAGCCTCCGCGCGCTGGTCGGCGTCTGGCTCGGCGACCGCACCTGGACCGACGCCCTCCGCTCCCGTGACGTCGTCCTCGAGGGGCCGCCGGAGCTGCGGCGAGGCTTCCCGACCTGGTTCCTGCTCAGCCCGTTCGCGCAGGTGCCGCGGGTCGAGGCCCTGGGATAGCTCAGGAGCAGGCGGGGGCGTCGGGCAGCGGGGCCGGTACGCCGACGGCGGGCATGCCCAGCCCGACGGCCGGGCCGGCGGGTGACGCGGCCCCCGACGTGCGGGCCGCCCAGGCGTCGCCCGAGCGGGTGCGGCGGACGTCGAGGACCGGGCCGTCGGCCACGAGGTGGTGCGGGGCGGCGTAGGAGATCTCGACGGTGACGACATCACCCGGCCTCACCGACGCGTCGGCGGGCGGGGTGAAGTGGACCAGCCGGTTGTCGGGCCCGCGGCCGGAGAGCCGGTGGGTGGCGGCGTCCTTGCGGCCCTCCCCCTCGGCGACGAGCAGCTCGACGGTGCGGCCGACGAGCCGTTGGTTCTCCTCCCACGCGATGTCGTTGACGAGGGCGACCAGCCGGTCGTAGCGCGCCTGCACGACGGCACGCGGCACCTGCTCCTCCATCGTCGCCGCCGGCGTGCCGGGGCGCGGGGAGTAGATGAAGGTGAAGGCGCCGGAGAACCGGGCCTGTCGCACCACGTCGAGCGTGGCCTCGAAGTCCTCCTCGGTCTCGCCGGGGAAGCCGACGATGATGTCGGTGGTGATCGCGGCGTCGGGCATCGCAGCGCGGACCCGCTCGATGATGCCCAGGTAGCGCGCCTGCCGGTAGGAGCGGCGCATCGCCCGCAGCACCCTGTCGGAGCCCGACTGGAGCGGCATGTGCAGCTGCGGCATCACGTTCGGCGTCTCGGCCATGGCCGCGATGACGTCGTCGGTGAACTCCGCCGGGTGGGGCGAGGTGAAGCGCACCCGCTCGAGCCCCTCGACCTCGCCGCAGGCCCGCAGCAGCTTCGAGAAGGCCTGCCGGTCGCCGAACTGGACGCCGTAGGCGTTGACGTTCTGCCCGAGCAGCGTCACCTCGCTGACGCCCTCGGCGACCAGCGCGCGGATCTCGGCGAGCACGTCGCCGGGCCGACGGTCCTGCTCCTTGCCGCGCAGCGCGGGGACGATGCAGAACGTGCAGGTGTTGTTGCAGCCGACGCTGATCGACACCCAGGCGGCGTACGCCGACTCCCGCTTGGTCGGCAGCGTGGACGGGAACACCTCGAGCGACTCGAGGATCTCGACCTGCGCCTCCTCGGCCACGCGCGCCCGCTCGAGCAGGGTCGGCAGGGAGCCGATGTTGTGGGTGCCGAAGACGACGTCGACCCACGGCGCCTTGCGGGTGATCGTGTCGCGGTCCTTCTGGGCCAGGCAGCCGCCGACGGCGATCTGCATGCCGGGCGTCCTGGCCTTGACCGGCGCCAGGTGGCCGAGGTTGCCGTAGAGCCGGTTGTCGGCGTTCTCGCGGACCGCGCAGGTGTTGAAGACGACGACGTCGGCCTGGTCGCCCTCGGGGGCCGCCGCGTAGCCGGCGTCCTCCAGCAGGCCGGTCAGCCGCTCGGAGTCGTGGACGTTCATCTGGCAGCCGTAGGTGCGGACCTCGTAGGTCCGCGGGAGCCCGGGGATCGTCTCAGCCATGACCGACCCAGCGTACGGCGGGCCGGCCGGTGCCCGGCAATCGTGCGCCGACCACGGCTACTGCGTGCTGTCGGCCATGACGCAGGCCGGGCGGCCCCGCCACTCCTCGCTCAGGCAGGCGCCGTCGACGAGCTCGCGGTCACCCAGCGGCTCCTCCAGCGTTCCCTCCTCGGTGTAGAGCACGCCGACGTCGTTGCACGAGCCGGCGCCCACCCGCTGCAGGACCGTGACGACCACCCGGTCGGAGTGCTCCTCGACCTCGACCGAGGCCTCGTCACGACACTCGCTGCCGACGTACTCGACCGTCAGACCGGTGCCGTGTGCGTCCACGGTCGCCCACGGCACGGGCTCCGCGGTGCCGTGGACCTCGCGGAACACCGCCAGTCCCACCGCCGTGACGAGCGCCAGCACCAGCAGCCCACCGCCGAGCCAGCCGAGCCAGCGCCGGCGCGGACGCTCGTCGTGGGGCGAGGTCACGGCCGGGGCGTGACCCAGAGCCGGATCTCGCCCTCGACCACGACCTCGCCGTCGTCGCGCACGCCGCGCACCCCGACCGCGACCTCGCCGCCGGTGTCGGGCAGCGCCTCGGCGCTCCACTGGCCCGGCCCGGTCAGGGCCACGCAGGTGATGTCGGAGGTCGCCTTGGCGGTGTAGGCGACGGTCATGCCCCGCGGGATCCACCGCTTGCCGGCCGGGATCGTGGCCTCGGCCAGGGCGCCCATCGCCGCCTCCAGCCCGTTGCACAGGGCGATGGCGTGCACGGTGCCGAGGTGGTTGTGCACCCTCCGCCGGTTGCGCAGTACCAGCTCGGCGCGGTGGGGCTCGAGCACGGTGAAGCGCGGTCTCACGGTGGCGAAATAGGGCGCCTTGCGCGCGAAGGCGAAGGAGAAGACCCGGTCCCCGCGCGGGACGCGGGACAGGGTGGTCCAGAGGCTCAGCACCGACGGCATGGGCCGGAGATTACCGGTCGGTAACCTTTTGGTGCACCTCGGCCATGTCGAGCGCCTTGACCGCGACGATCAGCTCCTCCAGCGCGGCCGGCGGCAACGCGCCGGACTGCGAGAAGACCAGCACGCCCTCACGGAAGGCCATCAGGGTCGGGATCGAGGTGATCCGGGCGGCGCCGGCCAGGTCGCGTTCGGCCTCGGTGTCGACCGAGGCGAAGACGACGTCGTCGTGCTGCTCGGACGCCTCCTCGTAGACCGGGGCGAACTGGCGGCACGGGCCGCACCAGCCCGCCCACCAGTCGACGAGCACGATGTCGTGGGCGTGGATGGTCGCGTCGAAGTCGGCGGCGACCAGGTCGATCGTGGCCATGGTTCCCCCCTGTCGCCCGCTGACGATACTCCGAGCGGGCCCAGCGCGGCTCAGCCCTCGGGCGCCAGCAGCTCGACGCGGTTGCCGTGGCCGTCGCGGACGTGCCAGCGCACGTATGCCGGGAAGGTGTGCCGCTCGGCGGCGTCGACCTCGAAGCCGAGCCCGGCCAGCCGGTGTGCCGTGACGTCCAGCGTCGCGACGTCGTCGAGCAGCAGCGCGGGGTGCGCCTTCCGGGCCGGGGCGAAGGGCTCCTCGACCCCGAGGTGCACCTCGACGCCGTCGCCGCGCACCCAGAGGCCGCCGCGTCCCCGCAGCGGCTCGGGCTTGGCGACCTCGCCCAGCCCGATCCCCTCGACCCAGAACCGGCGCGCCTCGTCCTCACCGCCGGGTGGGATGGCCAGCTGCACGTGGTGGAGCCTCACGCGTCCTCCCGGTGTCCGACGGCGAAGATCCGGCGGAACGGCAGCACGACCCCGTGCCCGCGGTCCGGGTAGGCCTCGCGCAGCCGCGCCCGGAGCTCCGCCTCGAAGCCGGGCCGCAGGTCGTCCGGCAGGGCCTGCAGCGTGGGCCGGGCACCCGTGCCGGACACCCACGCGAAGACCGGGTCGTCGCCGGCGAGCACGTGGAGGTACGTCGTCTCCCAGACGTCGACGGCCAGCCCGCACCCGGCGAGCACGTCGAGGTAGGTCGCCGGGTCGTGGCTGGAGGGTACGGCGACGTCGCGGACGTGGTCGGCGTACGGCTGCTGCGAGGCGAGCTCGGTCCGGATCGTGTGGCTGGGCTGGTCGAAGTTTCCGGGGACCTGGAAGGCGAGCCAGCCGCCCGGGCGGACCCGGCCGGCGAGGCGCGGCAGCAGGTCGAGGTGCTCGGGCAGCCACTGGAGCGTCGCGTTGCTGACGACGACGTCGGCGGACTCCTCGCCGTCGGCCCAGGCGCGCACGTCGCCGAGCTCGACGTCGAGCGAGGGGTGGTCACGGCGGGCCGCCTCGACCATCTCGGGGCTGGAGTCGAGCCCTCGCACCCGCGCTCCGGGCCAGCGGTCGAGCAGCAGCCGGGTCAGGTTGCCGGGACCGCAGCCGAGGTCGACCACCTCCCGCGGCGCCTCGGCGGCCACCCGCGCGACCAGCTCGGCGAAGGGGCGGCCGCGCTCGTCGGCGTAGCGCAGGTAGCGGTCGGGGTCCCACCGATGTGCCATGTCCGGAGAGTATCTTGACATCAAGATTCTTGACAAGGCTCTAGCATGGGCGGATGCAGGACGAGGTCGACGAGCTGTCGGAGGCGTGGGCGCGCGAGCGCCCCGACCTCGACCTCGCACCGGTGGCGGTCTTCAGCCGGATCAGCCGGCTGGCCCGCCACCTCGACCTGGCCCGGCGCGCGGCCTTCACCCGGCACCGGATCGAGTCCTGGGAGTTCGACGTCCTCGCGGCGCTGCGGCGGGCGGGGGCGCCCTACGAGCTGTCGCCGGGCCGGCTGCTGCGCGAGACCCTGGTGACCAGCGGCACCATGACCAACCGCGTCGACCGGCTCGCCGCCCGCGGCCTGGTGGAGCGCTCCCCCGACCCGGCCGACCGCCGGGGCGTGATCGTGCGACTGACCCCCGAGGGCCGCGAGAGCGTGGACGCCGCCTTCGAGGAGCTGCTCGCCGCCGAGGCCGCACTGCTCGCCGACCTCCCCGCCCCTGACCGCGACCGGCTCGCCTCCCTCCTGCGCACCCTGCTCACCCCCTACCGCTGACCCGTCACTTCTGCGAGTTCGTGACCCGTCGACCCGTCAGGTTCTGCGGGTTCGTGACCCGTCGACCCGTCACTTCTGCGAGCTCAGGACCCGTCGACCCGTCAGGTTTGCGAGCTCAGTCGACGACCTCTGCGGCCGCGAGCCACTCCAGCTCGAGGGCGTCGCGCTCGGCCGCCAGCTCGGCCAGCTGCGCGCCGAGCGCGGTGAGCCGCTCGTAGTCCTGCCCGGCCACCTCGACCTCGGCGTTGAGCTCGGCCTCCCGTACGGCGACCCGCTCCAGCTGCTTGTCGACCCGCGCCATGGTCTTGCGGGCGGCCCGCTCCTCGGAGCTGCCGGTCCGGGGCCTGACGGACTGACGGGTGGAGGGGTCCTGAACTCCCAAACCTGACGGCTCGGCGGCCTGTGAACTCACCAAGCTGACGGCTCGGCGCTCGAGGTACTCGTCGACGCCGCGGGGGAGCATGGAGATCTGGCCGTCGCCGAGCAGGGCCCAGGTGGAGTCGGTGACGCGCTCGAGGAAGTAACGGTCGTGGGAGACGACGACCAGGGTGCCGGGCCAGCCGTCGAGGAAGTCCTCCAGCACGTTCAGGGTCTCGATGTCGAGGTCGTTGGTGGGTTCGTCGAGGAGCAGCACGTTGGGCTCGGCGAGCAGCAGCCGCAGCAGCTGGAACCGGCGCCGCTCGCCGCCGGAGAGGTCGCCGAGACGGGCGGTCAGCCGGTCGCCGGTGAAGCCGAACCGTTCCAGCATCGAGGAGGCGGTGACGTCGCGCCCCTCGGTCGTGCGGGTGACCCGCGCGATCCCCTCGACCGAGTCGAGCACCCGCGCCACGGGGTCGATCTCGTCGACCTGCTGGGTCAGGTGCTGCAGCGCCACGGTCCGCCCGAGCCGCACCCGGCCGGCCGAGGGCGCGAGGGATCCGGCGAGCAGGTGGAGCACGGAGGTCTTCCCCGCGCCGTTGACGCCGACGATCCCGACCCGGTCGCCGGGGCCGAGCCGCCAGGTGGCGTGGGTCAGCAGCCGCCGTTCGCCGCGGCTCAGGTCGGCGTCCTCGACGTCGATCACGTCCTTGCCGAGCCGCTGGGTCGCGAACCGCTGCAGCTCGAGCCGGTCGCGCGGGGGTGGCTCGTCGGCGATCAGCTCGGTGGCGACGTCGATGCGGAACTTCGGCTTGGCGGTGCGGGCCGGGGGGCCGCGTCGCAGCCAGGCGAGCTCCTTGCGGACCAGGTTCTGACGGCGTACCTCCGAGGCGGCGGCCTGCCGCTGCCGCTCCGCCTTGGCCAGCACGAACGCCGCGTAGCCACCCTCGTAGGCGTCCACGACGCCGTCGTGCACCTCCCAGGTCCACTGGCAGACCGCGTCGAGGAACCACCGGTCGTGGGTGACCACGACCAGCGCCGAGGAGCGCCCGGCGAGGTGGTCGGCGAGCCACGCGACCGCCTCGACGTCGAGGTGGTTGGTCGGCTCGTCGAGCACCAGCAGGTCGTGGTCGCCGAGCAGCAGCGCGGCCAGCGAGCACCGGCGACGCTCACCACCGGAGAGACCGGCGACCGCGCGGTCCAGGGTCACGCCGGCCAGCAGCACCTCGACCACCTCACGCGTGCGCGGGTCGGCCGCCCACTCGTGGTCGGCCAGCCCGGCCAGCACGGCCTCGCGCACGGTGTGGGTCTCGGAGAGCCGGTCCTCCTGGTGGAGGTGACCCACCAGCAGGCCGCGGACCCGGGACACCCGACCCGCGTCGGGCTGCTCGAGACCGGTCATCACCCGCAGCAGCGTCGTCTTGCCGTCGCCGTTGCGGCCGACGACGCCGATCCGCTGCCCGACCGAGACGCCGAGCGAGACGTCGGTGAGCAGCGGCCGGACGCCGTACGCCTTCGACACCCGCTCGAGGTTGAGGAGGTTGCTCATCGGCCCAGCGCTCCGGGCACCGGGCCGGAGGCGACCAGCACCCGCGGGTACGCCGGCCGCAGCGCGTCGGCCACGGCACCGGCGGACGCCTCGTCGGCGCAGAGGAACACGCAGGTCGGCCCGGAGCCGCTCACCAGTCCGCGGAGCGCGCCGGCCCGCTCACCGTCGGCGAGCAGTCCGGCCAGCGAGGGTCGCAGGTCGAGCGCGGCGGCCTGGAGGTCGTTGTGGAGCAGCGGGGCCACGGCCTCGGCCGGGTCGCCGAGGAAGGCGACCAGCCGGTGCGGTGCCGGCGGGGCGGCCGGTGGGTCGGGCCGCAGCTCGTCGTGGCGGCGGTAGACCGCGGGGGTCGACAGCCCCTCGCCGTCGGCGGGGACCACGACCCACCAGCGGGGGACCTCGACGCCGGGCAGCTGCTCGACCTGCTCGCCGCGGCCGGTGCCGAGCGCGTTGCGACCGACCAGCCCGAAGGGCACGTCCGAGCCGAGCTGTGCGGCGAGCGCGAAGAGGACCGCGTCGCCGCTGTCGAGCCCCCAGAGCCGGTCGAGCGCGACCAGCGCCGCCGCCGCGTCGGCCGACCCACCGGCCATCCCGCCGGCCACCGGGATCCCCTTGCGGATGTCGACGCACGCGGCCCGGCCGATCCCGTGGTGGGCGGCCAGCAGCACACCGGCTCGTACGGCGAGATTGCTCTCGTCGCACGGCACCCCGGACACGTCGACCCCGTCGCCGCTGACCGTCACCGACCAGGCGTCGGCGTCCGACACGGTGACCTCGTCGACCAGGTCGACCGCGTGGTAGACGGTCATCAGCGGGTGGAGGCCGTCCTCACGCGGCGCACCGACACCGAGGTGGAGGTTGATCTTGGCCGGCACGCGGACCGTGACGCTCACGGGTGGAGCTCCTCGGCGATCCGGACGAAGTCGTCGATCCGCAGCGACTCACCGCGCGCGAGCGGGTCCATCCCGGCGGCCTCGAGGGCCCGCGTGGCCGCCTCGCCGGAGCCGGCCAGCTCCCGGAGCGCCCCGCGCAGCGCCTTGCGCCGCTGGGCGAACGCCGCGTCGACGACCGCGAAGACCTGCTCCCGCGGCACCCGCGTGGTCGGCGGCTCGCGCCGGGTCCAGGCGACCAGGCCCGAGTCGACGTTGGGGGCCGGCCAGAACACGGTCCGGCCGACCGAGCCCGCCCGGCGGACGTCGGCGAACCAGGCGGCCTTGACCGACGGGATGCCGTAGACCTTGGAGCCGGGACTCGCGGCCAGCCGGTCGGCCACCTCGGCCTGCACCATCACCAGCCCCCGCTCCAGCGAGGGCAGCAGGGCCAGCAGGTGGAGCAGGACCGGCACCGAGACGTTGTAGGGCAGGTTGGCGACCAGCGCCGTGGGGGCGGGACCGGGCACCTCGGTGATCCGCAGCGCGTCGGCGGCGACCACCTCGAGCCGGTCGGCCCGGCCGGGCGCCAGATCGGCGACGGTGGCCGGCAGCCGGCCGGCGAGCAGCGGGTCGACCTCGACGGCCACCACGCGGCGTACGACGTCGAGCAGCGCGAGGGTGAGCGACCCGAGACCCGGACCGACCTCCACGACGACGTCGTCGGCACCCACGCCGGACTCGCGCACGACGCGCCGGACCGTGTTGCCGTCGATCACGAAGTTCTGCCCGCGCTGCTTGGTCGGCCGCAGGTCGAGCTCGGCCGCCAGCAGACGCACGTCCGCCGGCCCGAGGAGCCTCGGACCGGCGGACGGAGTCATGCGCGCAAGGCTAGTCACGCGCGAGGTGCGCTACTGGGGCAGGCCCAGCGAGGCCGAGCAGGCCGGCCAGGAGCCGTAACCACCGGTGGCCGCGCGGACCTTCTCGGCGATCGCGATCTGCGTCTCGCGGCTGGCGTCGCTGGGGAGGCCGGTTCCGCCGTAGGACTGCCACGTGCCGACGTTGAACTGCAGCCCGCCGTAGTAGCCGTTGCCGGTGTTGATGGCCCAGTTGCCGCCGGACTCGCACTGCGCGATCTGGTCCCAGACCGTGCTGCCGGAGGCGTAGTTGGTCGTCGGCGCGACCTCCTCCTGCTTGGTGCCGACCTTGACGATCGCGTCGACCGGCTGCTCCAGCACCTTGGCGCGGAGCACCTTGGTCGCCACGACCTCGCCGTTGCGCGTGGTGACCTGGTAGGTCACGTCGCGCACGCCGTCCTGGCCGGAACGGACCGTCTTGGTCTCGCCCTCGTAGATCGAGGAGTCCTCGCGCTCGACGGTCGAGAAGTTGATCGCCTCGTCCTTGACCCGCTTGGTCTTCACGTCGATGTCGGTGAAGACGATGCGGTCGCCGTCGTCGAGCTTCTTGCCCGGCGCGGGAGTGACCTCGTCGCGCTTCTCGACCTCGACGCCCATCTGCTCGAGCGCGTCGCGCGAGCTCATGGCCGGGATCTTCCGGGTGACGACCTTGTCGTCGGCCACCTTGATGTCGAGCGTCTTCTCGGTGACGACGCGGAGGTCCATGCCCTCGCGGTCGATGCTGCCACCACGGCTCACCGACAGGTCGGCGCCGGCGAAGCGGCTGCCGAGCTGGGTCAGGGCGCCGGCCACGTCGGTGGCGGTCACCCAGTGGGTGCTGGTCTTGCCGTCGACCGTGAGCTCGAGCGGCCGCGCGAAGCGGACGCTGATCGCGCTGCCGTCGGTGACCTCCTCGTCGAGGCCCGGCGCGACGACGTCGCGGTCGCTGACCTCGATGCCCTCCTCGTCGAGCACCTCGCCGACGGTGCCGCTCATGGCGGACACCTGGCGCTGCTGACCGTCGAGGGAGACGGTCACGTCGTGGCTCATGGAGCTGTAGCCGTAGGTGGTGCCGGCCACGGCCAGGACCGCGGCGGTCGAGAGGCCCACGAAGGTGGCCCTGCTGTTCATCAGGCGTGCAAGGGGGTTGCGCGTCTGCACGATTCTCCGTACGTCGTCCTTCCCGGGCCTCGGGAGCCAGCGCATCCCGGACGCGCGACGTCCCACGGTGGTGGGCGGAGCGTGAACGGGGGTTCTCGTGGGTGTGGATCAGTTGGGGCACACCCTGGCGCTGACCCGAAATCACTGTGTCCCGATCCCGGCCAACAATCACGAAACGATAACGGGGTCTCCCGGTCACGCCAAACCCCCATGCCCACCGGGTGAGGTGGGCCACAGGCACCCACGGCCGCCGAGGGTGCCTCACCAGGTGCCGCCGAAGGCCTCCTCGGTGTTGGCGTCGATGGCCGCGCAGAGCTCGCCGAGGTCCTCGCCGCGGACCTCGGCCATCGCCCGCACGGTGAGCGGCACCAGGTAGGACGCGTTGGGCCGGCCACGCCAGGGGGTGGGCGTCAGGTAGGGCGCATCGGTCTCGACCAGCATCCGGTCGCGCGGCACCACGGCCAGCGCGGTGCGCAGTGCCGCGGCGTTCTTGAAGGTGACGGTCCCGGCGAAGCTGAGGTGGGCACCTCGGTCGAGGCAGGCCCGCGCGACGTCGACGTCGCCGGAGAAGCAGTGCATCACCCACCGGTCGGGGGCACCCTCGCTGTCGATCACCTCGAGCACCTCGGCGTGGGCGTCCCGGTCGTGGATGACCAGCGTCCTGCCCAGCCGCTTGGCGAGGTCGACGTGGCGGCGGAAGCTCTCGACCTGGGCCGCGCGACCCTCGTCGCCGGTGCGGAAATGATCGAGCCCGGTCTCGCCGACCGCCCGGACCTTGTCGTGGGCCTGTGCCAGCCGCTCGATCTCCGCCATCGCCTCGTCGAGCCGGCCCTCGGCGGCCAGCCGCGGCGCCTCGTTGGGGTGGAGGGCGACGCCGGCGACCAGGGCGTCGTGGGTGGCGGCAGCCGCCACGGCCCAGCGGGCACCCGGCAGGTCGCAACCGATCTGCACGATGCGACGTACGCCGACCGCCGCCGCGGCCTCGATCGCCTCCTCGGTCGCGAGCCACTCGCCGTCGGCGATGTCGAGGTGGCAGTGGTTGTCGACGACCGGGTGGGGCAGCGGCTCGGGAGCCGGCGGCCGCTCTCGGTCTCGGCGCGCTCCCGAGACCTCCTCGGTGGCGGCGCGGGCGCGGGTGGGGCCGTCGGTCACAGTGGCTCCTCGCGGTGGACGGCGTCGTAGACCTCGCGCTTGGGGACACCGGCCGAGCGGGCGACCTCGACGATCGCGTCCTTGCGGGTGGCCCCGCGGCCGGTCAGGGCGGCGACAGCGGCGCGCCACGCGGCCGGGTCGGCGGGGGCTGCGGCCGGCTCGGCCCCCGCGACGACCAGCGTGACCTCGCCACGGATGCCCTCGGTGGCCCAGTCGGCGAGCTCGGCGAGCGGCCCCCGGCGTACCTCCTCGTGGGTCTTGGTCAGCTCGCGGCACACTGCGGCGCGCCGGTCGTCGCCGAAGGCCTCGACCATGGCCACCAGGGTCGCCGCGGTGCGGTGGGGCGACTCGAAGAACACCAGGGTGCGCTCCTCGGCGGCGAGCCCGGCCAGCCGGCGCCGCCGCTCCCCCGCCTTGCGCGGCAGGAACCCCTCGAAGCAGAACCGGTCGACCGGCAGCCCCGACACGGCCAGCGCCGTCAGCACCGCCGACGGGCCGGGCACGGCGGTGACGGTCACGCCGGCCTCGGCCGCGGCCACCACGAGCCGGTAGCCGGGGTCGGACACGCTCGGCATGCCGGCGTCGGTGACCAGCAGCACCCGCTCGCCGGCCTCGAGCGCCTCGAGCAGCGCGGGGGTGCGCGCCTGCTCGTTGCCCTCGAAGTAGGAGACCACGCGACCGGCAGGCTCGACACCGAGGTCGCGGCAGAGCCGGCGCAGCCGCCGGGTGTCCTCGGCGGCCACCACGTCGGCGCCCGCGAGCTCGGTGGCCAGGCGCGGCGGCGCGTCCCCCACGTGGCCGATGGGGGTGGCGGCGAGCACGAGGAGGCCGGTCACGCCACGATCATGGCAGTCCCGCAACTACGATCCGGAGGGTGACCGCCCCCGCGCCCGAGAGGCCAGCGTCGCGCACCGGCCTCTCCCGGACGGCGCGCGGGGCCGACGTACCCCTCGCGCGGGAGCGGGCGCGCCGCCGGCCCCGGCTGGAGGACCCCGTCGTCAGCTGGACGGCCTCGCTGGCCGTGACGGCGCTCGCCTTCGCGCTCCGGCTGGTCGGGATCGGGCGGCCGGCCGAGCTGGCCTTCGACGAGACCTACTACGCCAAGGACGCCTGGTCGATGGTCAACCACGGCTACGTCCTGGAGTACGTCGAGGACGCCAACGCGATGATCGAGCGCGGCGACGTGATCCGGCTGTGGAAGGACGACCCGTCGATGATCGTCCACCCCGAGGTCGGCAAGTGGCTGATCGGTGCGGGTGAGGTGGTCTTCGGGATGGACCCGGTCGGCTGGCGGGTGGCCTCGCTGGTCGTCGGCTCGCTGATGGTGCTGGTCATGGTGCGGCTGGCCCGGCGGTTGACGGGGTCGACGCTGCTCGGCTGCTTCGCCGGCCTGCTGCTCGCCCTCGACGGACTGCAGCTCGTGCTCTCGCGGCTGGCGCTGCTCGACATCTTCGTCGCCTTCTTCACCCTCTGTGCGGTCCACTGCCTGGTCGCCGACCGCGACCACTACCGCGCCCGGATGGCCCGGCTGGTCGACCGACCCGTCGGTCGGGGCTGGGGTCCGGTGCGCGGGCTGCTCTTCCGGCCGTGGCTGGCCGCGGCAGGGGTCTGCTTCGGCCTGGCCTGCGGCACCAAGTGGACGGCGGTCTACCCGCTCGCGGCCTTCGGCGTGCTGGTGTTCGCGTGGAGCGCCGGGGCCCGACGGAGCTTCGGCGTCCGCTGGTCGCTGCCGCGCGCGGTGCTGGCCGACGGGCTGTCGGCCTTCGTGCACCTGGTCGTGGTCGCGGGCATCGTCTACACCGCCACCTGGACCGGCTGGTTGCTCCATGCCCACGACTACGAGCGGGCGCTGTCGGAGACTCAGTACGCCCGCTTCGACAGCTGGGCGGGGAAGTGCGACGGCGAGCAGATGGTCGACGTGAAGTCGAGCGACCACCAGTGGCCGACCGCCACCGAGCCCGACGCCTCCGGCCTGGGCGAGGTGGCGCAGTCGCTGCGCTCGCTCTGGTACTACCACCAGGACGTCTACACCTTCCACGCCCACTTCCTCAGCTGCTCGCGGCACACCTACGAGTCGCTGCCCTCCGGCTGGCTGCTGCTGGCCAAGCCGGTCGGGGTCAACGCCGACACCGACATCCAGCCCGGAACCCAGGGCTGCGACGCGCCGGAGGGCTCCGACTGCATCCGGCAGGTGCTGCTGATCGGGACGCCGGCCCTCTGGTGGGGCTCGGCGCTGGCCCTGGTCGCCGCGGTCGTGCTGTGGCTGGGCCAGCGCGACTGGCGCTTCGGCGTGGCGGTCGTCGGCACGCTGTCGACCTGGCTGCCGTGGCTGGCCTACGACGACCGGCCGATCTTCCTCTTCTACGCGATCATGATGCTGCCGTTCCTGGTCCTCGCCTCCACCCTCGTGTGCGGCCGGCTGATCGGCCGCAGCCGCTCGCCCAGCCCACGCCGTACGGCGGGGGTGGTGGTCGCCGGCTCGTTCCTGGTGCTGGTGCTGCTCAACTTCGCGTGGTTCTGGCCGATCTG
Source organism: uncultured Actinomycetota bacterium (assembly GCA_963740885.1). Classification (GTDB taxonomy): domain Bacteria; phylum Actinomycetota; class Actinomycetes; order Propionibacteriales; family Nocardioidaceae; genus Nocardioides. The sequence goes on along the minus strand of CAVUFP010000002.1, from coordinate 1,995,260 downwards.
GACCAACCAGCTGCTGACCCACGGGCAGTGGCTGGACCGGATCTGGTTCTCCGCCTGGGTCTAGCGCGCCGGACCGGTCACCAGCCGAAGACGGGGGTGCTGGGCCGCGGCGGCCGGGAGGCTTGGGGCGGCTCGAGCTCCGCGCCGGCCGCGGCCGCCTGCTCGATCAGCGCCTCGGAGATCTCGCGGGGCGCCCCCGGGCGGTCGACCCGGGTCTCGGCCATGGGCAGCACCAGGGTCCGCCCCGAACGCGGCCGCACCCACACGGTCCGCCCCGAGGTCAGCCCGACGGCCCGGACCTCCGAGAGCGGGAGGGTCCGGCGCGACAACCGGCCCTGGGCGACCAGCGTCGCCCCCGTGACCCGCAGCCCCCGCCAGAACTCCGCCGTGCACCAGAAGCCCACGAGGATCACGGCCAGTGCCACCGGCTCGATGCCGAAGCGCAGCGACCACAGCCCGGCCAGCAGGAGCAGCAGCCCCGGCCACCGCTGGGCGCGCTGCCACCCACGCGGGCGCGCCATCAGGGTCGTCAGCTCGGCCTCGGCCATGGCATCAACCTACGGGCCGGTCCTCATGCGGACTGCTCGTGCGGGACCTCGAGCGGGGCGACCCCGCCGAGCCCCCGGCGGTAGCGGACGTGGGCGGCGTACTCGTCGAGAGCGGAGTAGAGCGTCGTCCGGGCCTCCCACGACAACGGCTCCTCGCCGTGGCGCCAGGAGTCGCCGAAGGAGACCCACGCCGGCACCCAGTCGGCGGCGTCGTCCCACGCGCCGCGCCGGGCCGTGAGCATCCGGGTGCGCATCTGGAACGCCTGCCTCGGGCCGTCGGCACAGATCGGCGCGGTCGCCACCGGCCAGAGCCGCAGGTCGAGCCCCATCAGGTGGACCTCGAGCTCGACCAGAGCCGCCGGGTCGACCAGGACGGTCGCCACGTTCTCGTGCCGGGCGCGCAGCATGGCAGCACGGTCACCCGCGGGGCGGGCCGCGGTCAAGGGTGCGCCATGCTGTGGACGTGCCCCTCCCCTCCTTCGTGGACGCCGGCACCGTGCGTCCGGTCGAGCTGGTGCGCCCCGGCCCGCTGGCGTCGCCCGCCGCCCCGTCCCTCGCCGTCGAGGCACCCGTGGAGCCGCCCGAGGCGGCCGAGGTGGCGCTGGTCTGCGGCGAGGACCGACTGGCGGTGCGCCTCGAGGACCGGTTCGAGCTGCTGGTGACGACCAACGGCCGGACGACGACCCACCGCAGCCGCCGCTCGGGCCGGCCGGCCGGTGCGGTCGACCGGCTGGCGCTGACCCTCACGGGCACCCACCTCGTCGCGTGGGGGCACGAGGCCGACGGGTGGGTGGCCCGCGGGCGGGTCGACCTCGCCGGGCGCGTCGACACCCGCGACGAGGCGTGGCTCGCGGCCGTCGCCGGCGAGGGCGGGCCGCTGGGCGGCTTCGGGCAGCTCGGGCTGCGCGACCTGCGGCTGGTCACCCACGCCGACGGGACGCCGTACGACGACGGGCAGGGCGTGCTGCTCACCGCGACGTCGGCGGGGCCCGGGTTCTTCGACACCGCCCACACCAGCGTGTGGCGGCTCGATCCCGACGCGCTGCGGCTGAGCCACTGCAGCGACGTGTTCTTCCGGCGGCCGGACCAGCCGGGCGTCTTCGGCGACCACGCGTCCCACCTGCTGCGCGACGGCGACCGCTGGCTGCTCGCGACCAGCACCTGGGGCGACTTCGACAGCGCCGGGCCCGGTGCGCGCGTCGGCGCGACGATCGCCGAGACGACGGCCGACCTGCTCTCGGGCCGGCACGTGCTCGACACCCGGCCGCTGCCGCTGCCGACGACCGGGCTCCGCTCGGTGGGCGTGTGGGATCCCCACCTGGTCCGCACCGACGAGGGCTGGCTGGTCGGCTACGTCAGCGCGTGGCGGTTCTTCGCGTTCGGGCCGGTGCTGGCGGAGGGGCCGTCGCTCGACGCGCTGACGCTCCGGGCTGCTGCGACCGGCCATCTCGAGACCGAGGGGCCGACGCTGCACCGGGTCGACGGCCAGTGGCGGGTGCTCGTCAGCGACAGCCGCCGGCGCTGCTACCCGGTCCTCGACCTCGACCTGCGCGAGACCGGGCTGCTCGACGCGCCGTACCCCACCAACATCCCGTGGCCGACGGTCGTCGAGCACGACGGAGGGCTGCTGCTGGTCGGGTTCGACGGCGAGCAGCACGGCGGCCGCGTGGTCGGCTACGGCAGCCACGGCGCGGTGCGCTTCGCCCGTGCCCGGTGAGATGGCCGGCCGTTTCTCGTCGTACCCGGCGCTGGTGTCGTGAGATCGGCCGATCCGCAGCACGAGTGCCGGGTACGACGAGGAGAGCGGCTCAGGCGTGCTCTCGCCAGGAGAGCGCGTCGTCGGCGCCGTCGGTGCCTGCGTCGTCGGGCAGGAGCAGGTCCTCGGCGAAGACCTCGTTGATGCTGCTGCCGCGCACGGCGATGTCGTCGCCGTAGACGTGCAGCGAGACGGTCACACCGGTGGGGGCCGCGCTGCTGACGCGGTGGATGTTCTCCTGGGGCGGCACCAGCGTGCAGACCGCGCCGGCGGCCTGCCGCGCGAGCCCGGTGCGCACCAGCGCGCGCTCGCCGTCGCGCTGGACGAGGTGGAAGCGCTCCTCGTTCTCCTCCCCCTCCAGCACGCCGACGACGCACCAGCAGCGGTGGTCGTGGATCGGGGTGATCTGGCCGGGCTGCCACACCAGCGCGACCAGCGAGTAGCAGCCGTCGGGGTGCACGTGGACGACGTGCTGCTGATAGCTGTCGGCGGCCGGCACCCGGTGCTCGGGACCGATCGCCCCGGGGTGCGCCAGCAGGTCGCGCAGCAGCGAGGAGGCGGCGGCCGCACGGGCGGCGGTGTCGTCGGTGGCCGCGACGGCACGGTCCATGCCGTCGGTGAACCGTCGCAGCGCGGGGTCGGTGCTGGGCGCCATTCCCCGACCCTAGCCGGGGACCAGGAGGTACTAGTACCAACGGGCGCCTCGCAACCTGGTGAAACCGCCACGCCCGTGCACGTCTCGGGGCAGGCTGGTCCCCGCACCCCGAAGGACGAGGTGTCCCACCCCTGGAGGTACCACCGCCATGACCCCCCACACCCACGGCGCCCGGGTCGCCGTGCCCCTCGCCACGCTCGCCCTCGGCCTCGCCTCGCTGGTGCTCGCCGGTCCGACGTACGCCGCCGCCGGTGACCGCGACGGCGACAAGATGCCCGACCGGTGGGAGGCCCGCCACGGGCTGAGCACCCACCGGGCCAACGCCGGCGGCGACGCCGACCACGACGGTCTGCGCAACCTCGGCGAGTACCGCCACGGCTCCGACCCGAGTGACGAGGACACCGACGGCGACGGCGACGACGACGGCGACGAGGTCGGCGACGGTGACGACGACACCCAGGTCGACGACCGTGACTCCGACGACGACGGCACGCTCGACGGTGACGAGGACGGTGACCACGACGGCGTCGACAACGAGGACGAGGACGACGCCCACGAGGGCTGCGCCCGCGACGACGACGACCGCGACGGTGACCACGTCGCCGACGAGGACGAGAACGACTTCGGCTTCCGCGCCGGTGACGACGACTCCGACGCCGACGGCACGCTCGACGGCGAGGAGGACTCCGACGGCGACGGCCAGAGCAACGAGGACGACGACGACTCCGACGAGGACTCCTGCTCCGGTCGCCACCACGGCGAGGACGACGACGACGTGCTCGGCCCGATCGTCTCGTTCGACGCCGGGACCGGCGACCTGGTGATCGACACCGCACGATCCGGCGTGCTGACCTTCGTGGTCACCGACGACACCGAGATCGAGGTCGACGGCTCGGGCCACGGCTCCGGCGACGGCGACGTCAGCGACCTGGTGCCCGGCGCGGTCGTCGAGGAGGTCGACCTGGCCGACGACGGCACGCTCGAGGAGGTCGAGCTCGCCGGGGCCCAGGACGACCAGGGCGACGACGGGGACGACCAGGGCGAGGACGACTGACGCCGCTGCTCCACCACCAGCTCGTCTAGGGTCACCACCATGGGTGGGACCCGACCCGACGCAGGCCTCTCGCGCCGCGCCGCCCTCGCTCTCGGGGGCGGCGCGGCCGTGTCCCTGGTCGGCGCGCCGCCTGCGTCTGCTCGGGTGCCCGACCGGGCCTGGGCGCGGCTGGCCCGCCACGTGCGCGGGACGCTGACCCGGCCGGGTGACCCGGCCTACGCCCGGCTCCGGCGGCTGCAGAACCCGGTCTACGACGACGCGCGGCCGCTCGCCGTGCTCTCGGTCCGCGCGGCGGCCGACGTGGCGACCGCCATCGCCTTCGCCCGGCACCACGACCTCCGGGTCGCGCTGCGGTCGGGAGGCCACAGCTATCCCGGCTGGTCGGCCGGCGACGACCGGCTGGTGATCGACGTACGACCGCTGTCGGCCGTGCGGCTCGACGGTCCGACCGCCACCATCGGCGCCGGCGCCTCGCTCGCCCACGTCTCCGAGTCGCTGGGCGCGCGCGGCCGCGGACTCGCCGCCGGCTCCTGCGCCACCGTCGGCATCGCCGGGCTCACGCTCGGCGGCGGCCAGGGCATCGTCGGTCGCGCCCACGGCCTGACCTGCGACGCCGTCACCTCGATGCGCGTGGTCACGGCCGCGGGCGAGGTCGTGACGGCCAGCGGGGACGAGGAGCCCGACCTGTTCTGGGCGCTCCGCGGTGGGGGCGGCGGGCAGCTCGGCGTGGTGACCTCGTTCGAGCTCGACACCTTCGCCGCGCCGCGGATCTCCACGGCCTACCTCCGCTGGCCGCTGTCGGCCGCCGACGAGGTGGTGCCGGCGTGGGAGGCCTGGGCACCCGCGGCCGACCCCCGGCTCTGGTCGACGGTGCGCGCCCTGTCGGGCGAACGGCGGCCCGACGGACCGGTGGTGGCGGTGTCGGCCACCTGGACCGGTCCCGACGCCGGGCTCGACCGCCGGTTGCAGCGCTTCCTCACCGCCCTGCCCCGGCCCGACGTCGACGACCGCCAGCGGCGCAGCTTCCTGGCCGTGACCCGCGCCTTCGCAGGCTCGTCCTCACGCACCCGCTTCGCCGCCACCTCCCACGTGGCCTACGACCGGCTCACCGACCCGGGCGTCGCCACCCTCGTCGACCGGGTCCGCGCGGCGCACGACTCGGGCCTGGTCGAGGCCGGCATCGCGCTGGACGCGCTGGGCGGCCGGATCGCCGAGCCCGCGCCGGGCGACACCGCGTTCGTCCACCGGCGGGCCCGGGCGATCGTGCAGTACACCGCCGTCCACGGCCGCGCCGACCGCCGCAAGGCGCTGCGGGTCGTCCGGGGAGCCCGCGAGGCACTGCGCGACGAGTGGGGCGACCACGCCTACGTCAACTACGCCGACGCCGCGCTCCCGAACGCCGTCGAGGCCTACTTCGGCGCCAACGCGGCCCGGCTGGCGACCGTGCGGCAGGCCTACGACCCCGACGACTTCTTCCGCCAGCCACAAGGCTTCTGAGCCTCGGCGGACGACGAAGGCCCGCCCCTGCCGAGCAGGTGGCGGGCCGACGTGTGGGTGGACGACCCAAGGACCTCTGAGCAACCGGACCGTCCTGTCTGCTCTCACGCCAAGGAGAGGAACAGCTTCTCCATCCTCTTGACGTCGACGCTGTCCGTGCCGTCGCCGTTGGCCAGGCATTGCTGGAGCCCGGTGGCGACGATGGCGAAGCCGGCCCGGTCCAGCGCTCGGGAGACGGCCGCGAGCTGGGTGACCACGTCCTCGCAGTCTCGCCCCTCCTCCATCATCCGGAGCACACCGGCCAGCTGTCCCTGGGCGCGTTTGATGCGGTTGATGACGGGCGTCAGCTCCGTCGGGTCCAGCTCCACTAGTTCTCCTCGTCCAGTGCGGCGAAGGCCGCGTCGAGTCGCTGCTTGGCGTCTGCGGCGATCGTGCGCAGGGCCTCGTTGTCAGCGAGGCCCATCATGGCGTCGGGGTCGAAGGCCTCGACCACGGTGGTAGCGGCGTCGAGGGACCTGACCACGACGTTGCAGGGCAGGACGGCCGCGATCGACGGTTCCGCCTGGATCGCTTCGTAGGCGAGCTGGGGGCGGCAGGCGCCGAGGATGACGTGAGGATCGATGTCGACGCCGAGCTTCTCCTTGAGTGCGGCCTGGAGGTCGATCTCGGTGAGCACGCCGAAGCCCTGGTCGCCGAGGGCGCCTCGGACGGCAGCCACCGCCGCGGGGTACGGCCGGTTCAGGGTGGTGGTGATCGTGAAGCCGGGCATCGCTCGCTCCTTGCCTGTCGTTCCTGTTCGTCGTGGGTCGCTGTGGGGGCGCTCCCGGCCCGAGAGAACCGGCTCGTACGACCTCCCGGAGTATATACCCCTGGGGGTGTATTTGCTCCCCGGGCTGATACCCCCTACCGTATTGGAAGACCTGCCTACGGATCGAGAGGACGCCACTGCATGAGTGAGGAAGCGACACCCGAGATCGGCATCGAGGAACTCGCCGCCGCCCAGGGGAGGGGCGTCCTGGTGGACGTGCGCGAGCCCGATGAGTACGTCGCCGGGCATGTGCCCGGCGCGCTGCCGATCCCCATGGGACAGCTCCCGAACCGCGTCGGCGAGATCGACAGGACCTCTCCTGTGTTCGTCATCTGCGCCTCGGGAAACCGGAGCAGCGCGATGACCGACCTGCTGCGTGACGCTGGCTTCGATGCCGTCTCCGTAGCCGGTGGCACCGGCGCGTGGGAGCGCTCGGGCCGCCCCCTCGAAGGAGGACCGGCGTGACCACGACCGACCTGACGATCGTCCCCATCGAGACCCCGACTCTCGGTGACCGCAGCTACGTCGTGCACGACGGCGACGTCGCCTTCGTGATCGACCCGCAGCGTGACATCGACCGGGTCCTGGCGATCCTGGAGGAGCACGACGTTCGGTTGACCGACGTCTTCGAGACCCACCTCCACAATGACTACGTCACCGGCGGACTGGCCCTCGCGCGACGCACGGGCGCCGACTACCACCTCAACGCCGACGACGATGTCTCCTTCGAACGGACGCCGATCCGTGATGGCGACACCATCCAGATCGGCTCCCGGATGTGGCTCACGGCGATCTCGACCCCGGGGCACACGTTCACCCACCTGTCCTACGCCCTGGCCGACGCGGACGCCGGCGAGTCGGTCGCCGTGTTCTCGGGGGGCTCGCTGCTCTTCGGGGCCACCGGTCGCCCCGACCTGCTCGGCGACGAGCACACCGAGACCTTGGCCGGCCAGCAGCACGCCTCGGCCCACCGGCTGGTCGAGCTGCTCCCCTCTGACGCGGATGTCTTCCCCACCCACGGCTTCGGATCTTTCTGTGCCGCCACGCAATCGGACGCGACCCAGTCGACCATCGGGCAGGAGAAGGACTCCAACCCGGTCCTGACCCAGGACGAGGAGACCTACGTCCGGGAGCTGCTCGACGGCCTCGGGGCCTGGCCCGCCTACTACGCACACATGATGCCCGCGAACGCCGCAGGACCCTCCGAGCCCGACCTGTCACCGCCGGCCACCGCCGACGCCGCCGAGCTGGGGCGCCGGATCGCGGCAGGCGAATGGGTCGTCGACCTCCGCAACAGGACCGCCTTCGCGGCCGGACACGCACCCGGCACCCTCAACTTCGGGATCGACGGCGGTTTCGCCACCTACCTCGGATGGCTGATCGCCTGGGGCACCCCGGTGACCCTGCTCGGCGAGACCCCTGACGACGTGGCCCAGGCTCAGCGCGAGCTGGTCCGGATCGGCATCGACCGGCCCGCCGCCCACGCCACCGGAGGCCCCGAGGACTGGTCCGAGGGGGACGTGGCCGGCTTCCCGACCGGGACGTTCGCTGACCTCGAGCAGGTACGCCACCATCGCGACGTCGTGATCCTCGACGTCCGCCGCGAGGACGAGTACCGCTCCACCCGCATCGAGGGTGCCCACAACATCCCGATCCACGAGCTGCCCGGCCGGGTGGCGGAGGTCCCTTCCGGTGAGGTCTGGGTGCACTGCGCCTCGGGCTACCGCGCCTCGATCGCGGCCTCCCTGATCGACGCCTCGGGTCGCACACCCATCGCGATCGACGACTCCTTCGAGAACGCCGAGAAGGTCGGTCTGCACCTGGTCGGCCCCGACGCTTGATGCTGGATCTCCTCATCGCGGTCGCCGCCGGCGCCCTGATCGGACTCAGCCTGGGCGCACTCGGCGGCGGCGGGTCGATCCTGGCCGTCCCGGTGCTGGTCTACGCCCTCGGACAGGGCCCGGCCCAGGCGACCACCGGGTCGCTGGTCGTCGTGGGCGTCACCGCGCTGATCGGCGCGGTCACCGCCTACCGGGCGGGCAACGTCCTGCTCGCCCGCGGGGTCACGTTCGGGCTGGTGGCGATCGGTGGCGCTGCTGTCGGCGCCACGGCCTCCTCCTTGGTCTCGGAGCCAGCCCTCCTGGCCGCGTTCGCGGCGCTGATGCTGGTGGTCGGCGGCGTGATGGCCGCACGCCAGGTGCGTGCCCACCGCGCGGCGGGCGACCCGGGGAGCGATCCCCACGACGAGGTCGGCCACACCACGCGCCACGCGTTGGACGACCCCATCATCACGTTCAGCCCGACCTTCGCGTGCCGGTGCCCGCGCGCTCTCAAGGTGCTGATCACCGCAACCGTGGTCGGGCTGCTCACCGGATTCCTCGGGGTGGGTGGCGGGTTCCTGGTCGTCCCCGCCCTGCTGCTCGCCCTGGCGCTGCCCCTGGAGTACGCCGCCGGCACCTCGCTGGTCGTCATCACCCTGACCAGCCTCGCCGCACTCGCGGTCCGGGTCGGAGTCGGCCCCGCCCCCGACTGGGGCCTGGTCCTCGTGCTCACCGCGGTCTCCGCGATCGGCGGCGTCCTCGGAGCCACGCTGGCCGACCGGATCGACACCAACCGGCTCTCGACCGCCTTCACCGTCCTCGTGCTCGGCGTCGCCGTCTACACCGCGGCCCGCGCGCTGCCCGCCCTCGCCTGACCCGACGCCCGGCTCGCTGCCATGCCCTCCCCACGCAACCCCACCCGGACAGGAAGCGATCCCTCGTGACGTCGACGGCCACGCCACGCCGTTCCGGCCGGGTGATCCCGGTTTCCGGCGCGGTCGTGGTCGCGGTGATCGGCAGGCCTCTCAACAGCTGAACCACCACCAACGAAGGAGAACCAGCATGTGTAGACGCGTCACCTGCCGCACCTGCGGCCAGCCCACGTGGGCTGGCTGCGGTCAACACGTCGACCAGGTCATGGCCGGCGTCCCCTCGGCGCAACGCTGCCCGGGCCACCCGAGGAAGCGAAGCCGCAGCGTCCTCGCCAGGTTCTTCGGGCGCGGTCGGCTCTAGCCAGCCCGCACTCGCTCTGAGGTTCGCTGGTGTCGGAAGGTGGTGAACCCCCGAGCTGGGGTCCGAGGCCCGCACGCCTGCGCCAGGTCCCAGCCCGGCCGAGCGCATGGCCGAGACGACCCAGACGGACCGAGGACGACAACCCGTTCGACGACCCTGGTGCTGGCCAGGTGCTGAGAGGCCCTGCTCGCCTCCTGTTTCAGGATTCGGGCAGGGCCTCTGACCCAGCGGGTGGGTGGAGCTGAGGGATTCGAACCCCTGACCTTCTCAATGGACACGCCGTAGTGATGGGGCTGCTGCACCAATCCGTGACAAGTCGGTTAGGCGGCCTGGTTGGCCAGTTCGGTCATGATGGCTTTGTACTCGATGGGGTCGATCGGCCGAGACGGGCTTGGCGGCGGCGGCGGTGGTAGGTCCGCTCGATCCAGGTCACGATCGCGACGCGGAGTTCCTTGCGGGTGGCCCACTTCTGGCGGTCGAGGACGTTGCGTTGGAGCAGGCTGAAGAAGCTCTCCATGGCGGCGTTGTCGGCGGCAGAGGCGACCTGACCCATCGAGCCGAGCATCTGGTGGCGCTACAGCGGCTGCTGGAGCTTCCGGCTCCTGAATTGACCGCCCCTGTCCGAGTGCAGCCGGCAGCCGGCCACCGAGGCACCCGCTGCGGCTCGGCGTGCCATTGCTGGTTCGAGGGCATCGACGGCGTGCTGTGAGGTCATCCTTTCGGCGACGGAGTAGCCGACGATCCGGTTGGACCACACGTCCTTGACCGCGCAGATGTAGAGCTTCCCGACCGTCGTGGGGTGCTCGGAGATGTCGGTGAGCCACAGCTGGGTCGGGCCGGGTGCGGTGAACTCGCGGCGGACCAGGTCATCGTGCGCGGGCGGGCCCGGGATCGACTTCTTCCCGCGTCGCTTCTTCCCGAACACGCACCACCACTCGTTGGCCGAGCAGATCTTCCACACCGTCCTCTCACTGACGATGTGCCCGGCGGCGGCGACCTCGTCGAAGAGGGACCGGTAGCCGAACTCGGGTCCTCACGGTGGGCATCGAAGACCGCGTTGGCCAGATATGCCTCGGCGTACTCGGCGTCGGTGACCGGGCCGGCCAGCCAGGCGTAGTAGTGCTGGCGGTGGAGCTTCAAGACCCGGCACGAGACCGCCACCGGGACCCTGATCGGGGCGTCGGTGGCGGCCAGCTCCTTCACGAGCGGGTAGAGCCTTTTCCCGGGAGCGACCCCTGGGCAAGGTAGGCGGCGGCCCGTCGCAGGACCTCGTTCTCCTGCTCGAGCAGCCGGTTGCGTCGCTTCAGGTCGCAGTTCTCAGCCAGCACCTCTGGCGAGGCGGTCGACCGCGGTCCCTCGTCAGCATCAGAGGTCTTCAGCCACGAGCTCAGCGTGGTCTGGTGGATCCCGAAGTCGCGAGCGACCTGCTCGATCGACACGTTCGGACCCCGGTACCACGCGACCCGGACCACGTCCTCGCGGAACTCCTTGGGATAGGGCTCCAGCACCGCGACATCCTTCCAGCCTGACTCTCCGTCAAGCGATCTGAGATGTCACAGATCCGTTCAGCAGCCCCCTACGCCCAAGTGAACGAAGGCACCTGCTCGGGACAAACGCCCTCATGTTCTTCGGCGAGGGCTCAGCCGGAGACGCCACCAGAACGACGTCCCCGCAGGGCTCCGCTCGTGCCCAGACGTCCCGCTGCATCCAGGGCTGTCAGCTCGGGTCGGGGTGTAGGGGCGAGTGGAGACAGCTTGAGCCATGTTGGCAGGGCGCGTCGGGCTCGGGTCTCGCCGTGCAGCTCCAGCGTCCCCGAACGCAGTGCTGTGGCCCAGGTGAGGTCACCCCGCCACACCAGAGTGAGGGTCCGGAGGGCGGTCTCGATGGCAACGCGGACGTCGAACCCGGGGTCTGCGTCGCAGACGTCCACTCCCTCGTCGGTGATGACGATCCACCACTGACAGTTCGCGACGGGCACGTCGGTGAAGTCGAACTGCAGCACCGTGCGCCCCTCGGGCAGTGAGTCCACAGCGATGTTGCGGTGAATGTCCCACAGCAGCAGGTGGGGATCGAGATCCTCGTCACCGATCTCGGGCACCCAGCGGATGCCCCACGATCCGAGTGCCTCGACGATCGGCTCCAACTCCTTACCGGCCGGGCTCAGTTGATAGTGGACCCGGTTTCCGTCTTCCCACCGATCGACGACACCGGCGCGGACCAGGGTCTGGAGTCGCCTCGAGAGCAGGGTGGGGGACATCCGCGGCAGCCCTCGGCGCAGGTCGTTGAAGTGGTGGCTGCCCATCATCAGCTCCCGGACCACCAGCAGGGTCCAGCGCTCATCGAGAAGTTCCATTGCCTTGGCCACCGGGCAGAACTGTCCGTAACTCGCGGGCATGACAACGCCTTTCCTGGGTTTCCCTCGACTGGACCTGCAAGTCGCGGGAATCCTTCACAGTACCTCGGACCCGGGAGGGCCGTGCCGGTGCGGCTCGGCGTCAGTACAGATCGAGCACTATGTCCTGCCCCACCCTCCGGGGACCATCGAAGGACGAGAACGACAACCGAGAAGGAGCATCAGATGAGCATCGACCATGCCAACACCATCGCGAACGCAGTGGACAAGCTCAACGCCGGCGACGTCCAGGGCTACGTGAGTGCCCTGTACGCACCCGAGTGCCAGTTCCATGGCTTTCCTGACGCCTTCCCTCCCACCCGAGACGGCATCGCCGACTTCTTCCGCACCCTGATCGGCGCCGTGCCTGACGCGCGGATCACCGCCAGAGACATCGTCGTCGACGATGACCGCGTGGCACTTCGCTACGTCCTCACCGGCACCCACCGCGGTGAGTTGTTCGGCGCAGCGGGCACGGGCCGCTCACTGGAGGTGGAAGGCATCACCGTCGTCCACTTCCTCGACGCTGTGGTCGTCGAGAGGTGGAACCGTCTCGACGACATGGGACTGCTCACCCAACTGGGTGCAATTCCGGTCTCGACGCCGGCCTGATGTCCGTCACGGCGCACCGCCCGCAGCACGAAGAAGGAACGCTGCTGGAAGCAAACAAGGACCTCGTCCGGCGCCTGTTCCACGACATCGATGCCCTCAGCCCCACCCTCCACAGAGACTACTTCGACCCCAGCTACGTGGACCACACGCCGCTGCCGATCCCGGGGCTCTCCTCCGGCATCGACGGTGCTCGACAGGTCTACGCCGTCAACCAGGCGGCGTTCTCCGATCCGTGGCACGAGATCGAGGGGCAGGTTGCGGAGGGCGACCTGGTGATCACCTGGCTCACCGCGGGCGGCAGACACACAGGTGAGCTGCTCGGCGTTGCCGCCACCGACAAGGACGTGTCGATGCGGGGTGTCACGATCTTTGAGGTCATCGACAACAAGATCATCAGTCGTTGGGGAATCAGCGACCTACTCGACCTGTTCGTTCAGCTTGGAGCGGTACCTCCGCCAGGCGCCCCTTGAGTCTCATTGCAGATGTGATGCTCGTGCGATCCCTCAGTGCCGGGCCGTCCGGTCTCGGCATCGCCCTGATAGGGCAGCTCCCGATCACCGTGGATCGCGTGGTAGCCGCGTCGGTTCAGCTCTTCGCAGACCGAGGTCTTGCCGGTGCCGGAGACGCGACCAAGTAGTTGCGCACGCCCACCGAGCAAATATCAACCCGCGACCACCCGTCCGCGTCCCCGACCGGGATCACCACCCCCGGCGTGACGTGGCACCGACGCTGCCCGTCTACCCCGGCGCCGAGGCCATCGCTCAAGTAGCCGCGTAGTGAGCTACATCCGGTGCCGTGTCGTATGCGGATCGCTACCTGGACCGACCACTGCAACGTTGACCCAAGCCGTTGGTCTGGAAGTCACCGCCCACGACATCATCACCCAAAGTCCAACGCGGCCGCGAAAACCTCCGCCAGATCGATACGCAGACGGACTATTAGATGAGTGAGCAGCGCGAGTCATTCGGTGGGTGACTCGGTGGGTGACTCGGTGGGTGACTCGGATACCTGGACCTCGCTGCACTCCGAGACCAGGACTCGCGCCTCCGCGTCGACGTCCTCCAAGGAGTTGAGCGTGTCCACAAGCGCGTCAGCCTGGAGGGCCTGGACCTGGCCCACCGCCTGGCGCAGCAGGTCGTACGCTTCGCGGACCTTCGTCGCGGCCTGGTCACAGGCGGCGGGCAGGGTGACCAGGGTGTCTTGATCGGCGGCCGACGGGCTCGCGGAGGTCTCCGATTCCGACTCTGGAGGCGCGACCTCCGAGGCGTCGCCGCCGTTGTTGGCGTAGACGAGCGCCCCGCCCAGGACCAGTCCGACCAAAAAGGTCACGGTCGGGACGAGCACCCCGAGCCAGCTCCAGCTCTTGTTGTCGACCTCGTCCATCGCTGTCGCTCCCTCCGAAACCTCAGATCCCACCTAGGGTGAGCACGTGGAGCCGACCCTACGCGCGATGAGCGATGCCCGGACCGTGCGAACCCTGGACCGACTCGTGCTCTTCTGGGTGGCGCTGTGGATCGTGCTCGGCGCGGCTACCGGCATCACCTTGTGGCGAGCATCCGAGTTGGGCGACACGGTGAGCAGCTCGGGCAACACCCTGACCACGGTCGGCACCACCCTGCGCGACCTCTCCGAGCTCCCGCTGATCCCGGACCGCCCCGGCGAGATCGGCACGGAGGTCCAGGAGTCTGCGGCCGAGATCACCGTCCGGGGCCAGGAGGTCAAGCGCCAACTGCGCTTGCTGGGCGTTCTGCTCGGGATCGCGGTTGTCGGGATTCCGGTGACTCCGATCGTGGGGCTCTACCTCCCGTTGCGCGTCCGCCGGCAGCGTGAGATCACCAGGCTACGTGAGACTCTGCGCGCCCGTCCCGACGACGAGGCCCTGGACGCGTGGCTTGAGGGTCGAGCCCGCAGCACCTTGAGCTATGAGGAGGTCGAGCGGGTGACGCGCGAGAACCAGGGGCACCGCATCAGCGTCAGTCGCGCGCTCGCCGACGCCGAGCTCCGGCGTCTGGGACTGCGGAGGCCATCGGCGGCAGGCGCGGCCTAGCAGTGTCATGACCGAGTCCTTCGCGCGCTTCGTCGTTGCTGCCCGCTGGTGGATCATCGTCTTCTGGGCCACCGCGGTGGTCGTGTCCCTCACCGTCCTCCCGAGCTTCGGCGAGGAGAGCGGAGGAGGCGACGGGCTCAAGGGGCTCCTCGACACCGATACACGCTCAGTGCAGACCGAGATACGAGACTTCGAGCTCTTTGGCTTCCCGCTCAGCTCACGGACCGTCGTCGTGCAACGCGACAAGGACGGGCTGAGTCCCTACACCCAGGCACGCACCGTGGTGCGAGCCGTCGGTGCGGTCAAGGGCCAGGCAGACGCCGTACCGCTTCTGCGCGGAGCCCTCCCCATCACCAACACCCGCGGCCTCTTCCCAGGCGCAGACGAACGCAGCACCACGGCACTGACCTACCTGCTCTTCGACCCCGACACCTCGCTGTCACGGCGAACCCGTGGCGCCGAGCGGTACGCCGACCTCTACTTCGCACCGCGTGACCACGTGGTGGGGATCACCGGCTCCGCCCCGGCACGCCGTCAACAGGGCGTCATCATCCGCGACGCTCTGCCCAACGTCGAGGCGGCCACCCTCCTGGCCATCGTGCTGATCGTCGGGGTCGCCTTTCGCTCGGTGGTCGCGCCCCTCGTGACTGTGCTGACGGCCGGGGTCGCCTACGTCGCCACGCTGCGAACGACGGGGGCCGCCACGGCGCTGTTCGACATCGCCAGCCCGAGCGAGCTCGAGCCGGTCATAGTGGCGCTGCTGCTGGGTGTCGTGACCGACTATGTGGTGTTCTTCTGCTCCTCCCTACGAGACGCGGTGGTGGCGGGAGACCCGCGTGGCGTGAGTGGCGCAGAAGAGGTTCGCGCCCGGGTGCGGGAGACCACCGTGGCAGCGATAGCCAGGTCGGGTCCGATCGTGGCCGTCGCCGGCCTGGCCGTCACCGCCGGGACGGCGACGCTGTTGGTAGCCAACTCGCCGTTCTTCAAGGCCCTCGGGCCCGCCCTCGCCTTCACAGTCACCGTGGGACTGGTGGTGGCGATCACCCTGCTCCCGGCGATCCTGGCGATCACCGGTGACCGAGTCTTCTGGCCCACCCGGCCCCGGCCTGCTCACGCGCATGGGTGGCGGGCGTGGACCCGGCTGCGGCAGCCGTCGTGGCCACGGCGCCCCGTCTGGGCGATCGCCGGCAGCCGGCGAGTCGCGGGGACGGTGCTCGGCGCGGCCACAGTGTGCTTGGCGCTTGGGGCCGCGCTCGTGGCGAACCTGTCGATCGGGTCGTCCTTCGTCAGCTCGCTGCCGGGCGACTCCTCGGTGCGGCTGGCGGCCGAGAGCGCCCAGGGGGGATTTGCGGAGGGCATCCTCTCCCCGACCACGGTGCTCCTCGAGGGCGAGAACCTCGACCGCGAGCGAGCGGCGCTGTCTGCCTTCGGTGCCGCGCTCGCTCGACAGCCGGGGGTCGCCGGCGTCCTCGGCCCTGGCTCACAACCCCTTCCGGTCGAGGCCAACGTCCTGGTCACTGCCGATGGCGGAGCGGCCCGCTTCCTGTTGATCTTGGACACCGAACCTCTTGGGGCGGCCGCGGTGGCCGACATCGGCGAGCTCCAGCGCCGCCTGCCGCAGATGCTCGTCGACAGCGGGCTCGCGGGTACCACCGTCGGTCTGGCCGGCGACAGCCTGACCGCCTCGGCGGTGGTACAGCAGACCAAGGACGACCTGGTGCGGATCGCGGTGGCAGCGCTCGTGGCTAACCTGCTGATGTTGCTGTTGTTCCTGCGCTCACTGTTGGCATCGGTGGTGATGCTGGGCTTCTGCCTGCTGTCGCTGGGGGCCACCCTGGGCATCACCAGCGCGCTCTTCGAGTGGCTGCTGCCCGGACAGGGCCTGACCTTCTACGTGCCGTTCGCTGCGGCGGTACTGCTGCTCGCCTTCGGCTCCGACTACAACATCTTCACCGTCGGGCATGTCTGGGAGGACTCCGATGGCCGCACCATGGCGGCCGCGCTCAAACACTCCCTTCCGTCGTCGGTAGGTGCCGTCACCACCGCCGGCGTGGCGCTGGCGACCAGCTTCGGACTCCTGGCATTGGTGCCGTTGGTGCCGTTCTACCAGCTGGCCTTCGCGGTGGCGCTCGGCATCGCTCTCGATGTCTTCGTGCTCAGGCTGCTCGTGGTGCCATGCGTGTTGACCCTGTTGGGCGGCACCGCAGCCTGGCCGAGCAGGAGGTTTCGCAACCCCGGTCTGAACTACCTGCCTCGATCGCGAGGCACCACCTGACTCGAAGACTCCTCGAGGGGCACCTCAGCTGGTGGGCTGGAGGGTGACGATGTAGCCGAGTTCTACGAGTTGGCGGATCGCGTGCCGCTTGGTCCGGAGGGTTGGCTTCGGGGGTAGTGGTCGGCTCCGCGGTCGTCGTGGCGTGCCGACCGGGAGGTCGCGAGGTAACAACCGCACACCTTCAGGACGAGGGCAATTCGGCCCGGTCACGAAGGAGCAGTTCATGAACTCACTCATCACCCCGCAGACGACCGTTGAACATCGGTCGCTAACGGCCTCGGAACTCAAGACCGTCCGCACAGCGGTGCGCGCATGGCTCAGCAAGGAGCGCTCAGGGTCGAAGTCATCGGGCGACATCGCCGACATCATCGAGGTGACGCTCGCCGTCGGCACACGGATCGGCGAGGTGCTCGCGCTTCGCTGGGCTGATATCGACCTCGGCGCGAGGGTCGTCGAGATCAAGGCCACGATCAAGACGGAGTCGGGCGTTGGGACCTATCGGAAGCCACTTGCGCGTCCCCGCCTGGTCGCGTTGCTTGAGTCCGCAGCGATGCTGCTCGACTCCCGACGCCGCTCCGTCCCAATCAACTTCCTCGACGCCGTGTTCCCCACCCGCAATGTGACGTGGCAGCAGGTCAACAACGTCGAGCGGCGTTGGCGGCAGATCCGCCGCGAGGCCGGTCTGGAGTGGGTCACCACCAAGGCGTTTCGCCGCCGTTCACCGGACGGCGGGCCCAGTCGGGACTGCCTGCCTGCACCCTAGGCAACAGCGTCGTCATCGCCTTCGCGGTCGACAGCGGCGAGGAGCTCGGCCTCGCGGTCGGCCGGACGGTTTGCCAGGAGCGAGCCGTCCGGTTCTGCGGGGCGCAGCGTGCGTTCGAGGTACGCGGCGGGCGTCGGGTCGACGCGCGGTCCGGTTCGATGTAGTGCCCCTCGGTGATCAGGGTGGAGGTGTGTCCGAGGAAGGCTGCGGCTGCGGTCCCGATGCCACGTGCGATCACAGTCGCCCCGGTCCGGCGGTACCAGCGCAGACTGATGCCGCTGCCGCCGAGATCTGCGAGCTGGACGAACTCTCGGAAGGTGCGACGGACGTTGTACGGGCTGAGTGGACCTCCGCTGCGGCTGGCGAAGATGGTCCGGGTCGTGGCGCCGCGGGCATGTCAGCGATCCGGCGCCGCAGGACGGCGGCCGCGAACTCAGGCACGGGGATGCGCCGGGGCGCGTCGGTCTTGGGTCGCGGCTGACGCTCGGCTCCACTCCCCTTGCGCTGGACGACGGTGCCGTTGACGCCGGCGATCATCCCGGCAGGCAGGTCCTCGATGTCGCAGGAGCGGAGTGCCAGCACCTCCCGGGTCGCATGGCGGTTCCGAGCAGAACTTCGATGATGTCCCGGACCTGGCCCTCGGGTTTGGGACCGGGGAGACCTGTCTCGCTTCGCCTCGTGACGGCTGCCTCTCGGATCGCGGCGGTCTGGTCGATCGTCAGCGCCTGCGGCGTCGCCGTGGCCCGTCTCAGGTGCGACGTCCCCTCGACCGGGTTGCCAGCGGGCGCATCGTGGCGCAGCGCGTAGCCGAACAGCACGTTGAGCAAGGTCCGGGTCTGCTTGGCCTGCGACGGCGACACCTTCGCCTGCTTCGTCAGGAACCACTCGACGCGGCCGGTGGTCACTTCTGCGAGGGGTGTAGCGCTCGAGGCCGGGCGGACATGGAGCCGCAGGCAAATCCGGTAGTTCTCCTTGGTGTTGCCGGCTAGGTCGCGCAGGTCGAGGTCCGCCAGCCACAGGTCGGCGAGATCGGCGAACGAACTCGTCGGCCGCAAGACATCAGCGCTCGGCAGGGCCGGTCGCTCCCGGATCCGCTCCAGGAGCCGCGCACGCGCCGCGGCGGCGGTCGGCCCTGAGTCTCTGACCTGCCGCAGCCGACCATCGAGGTCGCGGACGCGGGCCTCGGCGACGACGCGACCGTCGTCCCGCCGGGTGTTGATCGCGCCGTGTGTACCGATCGAGGTGCGGGGGCGGCCGGTGCGCATCAGCCAACCTCGCGTGGGTGCCGCTCCGCGTCGTCGGCCTCCATCTGGGTGAGCCAGGCGGCGATCTCGCTGACCCGGAGGCGAAGCTCACGCCCGACCCGGAACCCCCCGGGGCCTGCGGCCCTGGTTTCGCAGGTCGTACAGGGTCTGGACGCTGACACCGAGCTGGGCGGCCAGCTGCGACAGGGTGACCACGGGATCGAGCCCGCCCTCCGAGATGGGCGATCGGCGGTCCGGCGCTGTGTTGTGGTCTCCATACCGCACCGGTGCACCAGTCGTGCCGAACCCGGTCCAGAGGGGTCCAGGCGACCCGAGAACCGCGGCCAGTCCGTCGACTTTCTGCTGACCAAATGCTGAGAGGCCATGCTCGTCTCCTGTTTCAGGATCCGGGCACAGCCTCTGACCAGCGGGTTTGGTGGAGCTGAGGGGATTCGAACCCCTGACCTTCTCATTGCGAACGAGACGCGCTACCAACTGCGCCACAGCCCCGGGCGAGGACAGACGTTAGCACCCGCCCGGGGCCGCTTCCGAATCAGGAGCGGGTCAGCCGGGCGTCCACCTGCTCGAGGGCGCGGGCCGCGTATCCCGGCCACACCAGGCCGAAGACGGGCAGGGCCAGGGGGCCCGCCGGCAGCCGCGGGTGCACGGTCCAGGACCAGGTGACCCGGGAGCCCGCGCCGTCGGGTTCGACCCGCCACCGGCCCTCCACCCGCCGCGCCAGCGGCCGGAGCGGACCGGTCAGCTCGGTGAGGGTGTAGCCGAAGCCGCGCGGCGGGTCGACCTCGGTGAGCGTCTCGAGCATCGTGCCGCCGTCGGCGAGCACCAGGGTGCGCGCGTCACCCGGTTCGGCGTACCTGGCGCTCACCGGCCGGGTCTCCCGGACCGGCGGGATGAACAGCCGTCGCCGGCTGAAGATCTCCTCGAGCGGCGCGGCGAAGAGCTCGTCGTAGGTTCGCTGCGGCGGGGCCGCGACGGTGCGCGAGCAGGTCAGCGAGGTGGCCACGTCGGCGCCGGAGCGGACGTCAGGAGCCGGTCGCGCGACGCTGCTCGTCGCGTCCGCGGCGGGCGCGCTCGGCCTGGTCGGCCTCGCGGGCCAGGACCGTGTCGGCCTCGGTGCGGCCGGAGGTCCAGACGCCGGTGGAGTCGAGGTCGATGGTGCGGACCGTACGCCGCGACGCGGGCGGCGCGGTGACGTAGGTCGGCAGCGTGACCGGCATGGGGTCCCACAGGCTCGGGTCGGTGATCGCCGGGGTCTGCGAGGTGTCCTCGAAGTCGTCGTGGGCCACCGGCTCCTCGACCTCGGCCACCGGCTCGCCCTCCACGACCCCGATCTCGGGTGCGGTCTCGGCGACCCGGCGCGACGGCCGGAGCAGCGAGGTGTCGAAGCGCTGGTTGCGCTCCTGGCGCACCATCAGCCGGCAGGCGACCAGCCACCCGAGCAGCAGCGTGAAGGGGATCGCGACCCACGCCCAGTGGATGACGGCGAACCCGGCGACCGTGCCGGTCGCGGCCAGGGCGAGCAGGATCGCGCCGAGCACCCGCCGCCGGCGGCGGGCGGCCGACCGGGCGGTGGGGCGCTCGAGGGGCGCCGGCTGGTCCTGCGGCGCCGTCCGGGCCTTGGTGGTGACCACCGGCGGGGCGGGGGCGCGACCGGGGCTGACGACCAGGCGGGTACGCCGGCGGTCGACCGGCTCGCGCCGCGCGAGCACCCGCATCGTGTGCGAGAACCGGTCGACGGACCGGCTGCGGACGACGTCGTCGTGGTGCTTGAGCGCCTTGGGGACCAGGTAGACGGCCCAGGCGACGGCGAGGGCGACGAAGATCAGCGCGGAGAGGTCCACGGAGCCGAGCGTAAGTTGGCCGCAGGGGTGCGGCCCGCAGGGTGGCGGGTGTGTCGCAAAATCACTCGTGTGACTGATGTGGTCGAGGGTGAGACGCGGCGTCCAGCCGCGCGACCATCCCCTCGGGGCACTCCTCGGCGGTGACCGCGAAGATCCGGTGGTCGCGCCAGTCGCCGTCGATGTGGAGGAAGCGCGGCGCCAGCCCGACCTCGTGGAGCCCGAGCTTCTCGACGACCCGCAACGAGTTGGTGTTCTCGGGCCGGATGCAGATCTCGATGCGGTGCAGGCCGGCCGCGGTGAAACAGTGGTCGATCGCCAGGGCGACCGCGCGCGGCACGATGCCCCGGCCGGCATGGGCCTGGTCGATCCAGTAGCCCAGCGAGGCGAACTGCGCCGAGCCGCGCACGATGTTGTTGACCGTCAGCTGGCCGACGAAGCCGCCGTCGACCTCGATCGCGAACGGCAGGTTCCTGCCCTGCCGGGCGTTGCGGTGGAGCCGGCGCACCAGCGCGCCGAAGGACGGCGCGCCGGCCGCGGTGCCCGGCGGCACCGTGGCGTCCCACGGGCGGAGCCACTCGGCGTTGCGGCGCCGGATCTCGCGCCAGGCGGCCCGGTCGCTGCGCGCCAGCGGCCGCAGCGTCACCTCGCCCGAGACCAGCCGGACCGGCCACACGGCGCTCATGGCACGCGCCGGGCGCGGCTAATGGTCGCTCCCGACGACCTGCTCGACGGCGTGCACGAGCAGCGGCTCGAGCACCTCGAGCCCGTCCTTCACCCCGCCGCGGGACCCGGGCAGGTTGACGACGAGGCAGCTCCCGACGATGCCGGCGATGCCGCGCGAGAGGGCGGCGGTCGGCACGCCCTTGGCCACGCCGGCCGCCCGGATCGCCTCGGCGATGCCGGGTGCCTCGCGGTCGAGCACGCCCCGGGTCTGCTCGGGCGTCAGGTCGGTCGGCGTCAGGCCGGTGCCGCCGGTGGTCAGCACCAACCGGGCGCCGCCGTCGGCCGCGGCCCGGATCGCCTCCCCCACCGGGTCGCCGTCGGGCACCACCACCGGATCGCCGACGGTGAACCCCAGTCGCTGCAGGGCCTCGACGATCAGCGGCCCGGTCGTGTCGTCGTACACCCCGGCCGCGGCGCGGTTGGACGCCACCACGACCTCGGCGCGCATCGTCACGACCGGCTCCAGTCGCCGGACCTGCCACCGCTCTTCGACTCCACGCGTACGTCGCTGATGACGGCTGCCTTGTCGACCGCCTTGACCATGTCGACCACGGTCAGGGCGGCGACCGAGACGGCCGTCAGCGCCTCCATCTCGACGCCGGTGCGGTCGGTGGTGCGGACCTCGGCGCGGATCTCGACCGCGTCGTCGGCGACCGTCAGGTCGACCGTCACCCCGGAGATCGACAACGGGTGGCACAGCGGCACCAGCGACGGCGTCTGCTTGGCGCCGAGGATGCCGGCGACCCGCGCGACCGCGAGCGCGTCGCCCTTGGGCACGCCCTCGCCGCGCAGCAGCCCGACCACCCGCGCCGACACCAGCACCCGGCCGGTGGCGACGGCCACCCGGTCGGTGACCGCCTTGCCGGACACGTCGACCATCCGCGCTGCTCCGGCGTCGTCGACGTGGGTGAGCCGCTCGGCCTCGCCCATCAGAAGTCCTCGTCGAGGGCGAGCACCTGCACCATCTCGCCGGCGGGCAGGCTCGTGGTGTCCTCGGGGACGACGATCAGCGCGTTGGCGTGCGCCAGCTCGCCGACCAGGTGCGAGCCGGGGCCGCCCACGGGCGAGACCGTCGGCCCGCCGCGGCCGACCTCGTAGTCGCCGCGCAGGAACTGGCGCCGGCCCTCGGGCGAGGAGACGCCGTGGGTCAGCCGGGCGCGGACGGGCGGCCGCGTGTAGGGCTGCTTGCCCATCAGCTTGCGCAGCGCGGGCAGCACGAACATCTCGAAGGAGATGTACGACGACACCGGGTTGCCCGGCAGGCACAGGATCGGCGTCCGGTCCTCGCCGACGTGGCCGAAGCCCTGCGGCTTGCCGGGCTGCATCGCGACCGGGCCGAACCACACGGTCCGCAGCGGCGCGAGCGCCTCCTTGACGACGTCGAAGTCACCCATCGACACCCCGCCGCTGGTCACGACCAGGTCGGCGCGCACCAGCTGGTCGCTCAGCGCGTCGAGGAAGGCGCGCGGCTCGTCGGGCACGATGCCGACGCGGTAGGCGATGGCGCCAGCCCTGCGCGCCGACGCGGCCAGCAGCCAGGAGTTGCCGTCGTAGATCGAGTCGGGTCCGAGCGGGCTGCCGGGCTCGCGCAGCTCCGAGCCGGTCGAGAGCAACACGACCCGCGGTCGCGGCCGCGACCGGACCGTGGAGCGGCCGACGCTGGCCAGCAGCCCGAGGTGGCGCGGGCCGAGCACGGTGCCGGACTCGAGCAGCAGGTCGCCCTCCTCGACGTCCTCACCCCGCGACCGGACGTGCTGGCCGGGCTCGGGCGCGTGGCCGATCCGCACCTGGGCCACGCCCCGGTCGGTCCACTCGTAGGGGACGACGCAGTCGGCGCCGGCGGGCATCGGGGCGCCGGTCATGATCTTGGCCGTCGTCCCGGGTGAGAGCGCGAGCAGCCGGGCCTGGCCGGCGCCGATCTCGCCGACCACCGGCAGGTGGGTCGGCGACTCCGGCGTCGCGGAGGCGACGTCCTCGCGCCGGCAGGCGTAGCCGTCCATCGCGGAGTTGTCGAACGACGGCAGCGCGATCGGCGAGACGACGTCCTCAGCCGCGGCGAGACCCAGCGTCTCCATCAGCGGCTGCGGGAAGTCGGGCAGCGGCCCGACCCCTGCCAGGATCCTGTCGAGGTGCTCCTCGACGGTGACCGGGCGATCAGCCATCGGTGTGGCCCTCGTCGAGAACGGTCCCGGGGTCGACCCGTCGGGCCCGGTCGGCCTCGAGGTCGACCTCACCGACGACGCGGACGCCGCGGCCGAAGGTCCAGTCGCCCTCGATGGTCAGCCGGGTCGCCTCCTTGAGCGAGGGCGCACCGTCCGGGAAGCGCTTGTCGAAGTCGCCGACGCGCTGGTAGTGCCGGGGGTCGAGCTCGACGTAGGGGATCTCGTCTCCCGACTGATCGAGCACGTAGTCGCCGCCGATGGCGTAGACGTCGGAGCGCAGCACCAGCAGGTCGTCGGTCGTCTTCACCGGCACGAACCGGTCGCGGTTGACGCAGATCGTCACCGCGTCGTCGAAGATCTCGATCGCCGCGCCCATCGCGGTCTCCACCTGCACCACCTCCGGGGAGGACGGGTCGCCGGGATCGACGTTCTTGACGTTGCGGATCAGCGGGAGGCCGAGGATGCCGCCGCGGACGTCGAGGGCGTGCTTCATCGCCTGCAGGTCGAACCACAGGTTGTTGGTCGAGCAGTAGCGGTGCCGGTCGAGGTCGGCCAGCGACGGCTTGTCGGCCTCGGGCGTCTGTGCGGTCTCGCGCAGCACGATCCGGCCGTCGCGCGTGCGCCGGGCGAAGTGGCCGCCCTTGCGGTCCGAGGCGGTACGGCGCACGGCCTCGATCGCGAACGGCGCGCCGGTCCCGGCGAACCAGCCCGCCACCCGCGCGTCGGGCACCGCGCCGAGGTTGTCGGAGTTGGAGACGAAGACCTGCGTGAAGCCGGCCTCGAGCAGCTTGTCGATGATGCCGCCGCCGCGGAGCGCGGTGTAGAGGTCGCCGTGGCCGGGCGGGCACCACTCCATCGCCGGGTCGCGCGGCCACGAGACCGGCTGCAGGTCGTCGACGAGCAGCTTGGGCTCCTTGTTCTGCAGGAACTCCAGCGGGAGGCCGTCGACCGCGAGGTCGGCGTACCGCTCCAGGGCGGCCATGGTGTCGTCGGAGGTGCGGAAGCTGTTCATGAACAGCAGCGGCAGCGTGGCGTCGTACTCGCTGCGCAGGTGGAGCACCTGCCGCGCGATGATGTCGAGGAAGGACAGCCCCTTGCGCACGCAGAGCAGCGACTTGGCGCGGTCCATGCCCATCGAGGTGCCGAGCCCGCCGTTGAGCTTGATGATCGCCGTCCGCCGGACCGCCTCGGCCGCGGCGTCCTCGTCGACCTCGACGTCGTCGAGGTGGTCCATCTCGATCGGCTCGATGCTCGACTCGGGGACCATGCCGGTCTCGCCGTGCTCGAGGAGCCTGTAGTAGTGGGCGAAGGTCTCGATCGCGACCTCGTCCACCCCGGCGTCGGCCATCTTGGCACGCGCGCGGTTCAACCCTGCACTACCCATGCCTCGATCGTAGGCTGGTCCGGTGCATCCCCCGCAAGCGCCCGGCCCGCGGGCCCCCGGAGCGGCCGCGGCCAAGCTCGCGCTGCGCGACCAGCTGCTCGCAGCGCGGCGCCGGATCCCGCTGGCCGACCTGGCCGAGCACGCCCGGGTGATCGCCGACCACCTGCTCGCCTCCCCCGACGTACGCCGGGCGGCGACCGTGGCGGCGTACGTCTCCGTCGGGCGCGAGCCCGGCACCTCGGTGCTGCTCGCGCGGCTGCGTGAGGCCGGCAAGCGGGTGATCCTGCCCGTGGTGCTGCCCGACCTCGACCTCGACTGGGCGACCTACGAGGGCGACGACGCACTCGCCCCCGCCCGCCGCGGCCTGCTCGAGCCCGTCACGCCGCCGCTCGGCCTCGACGCGGTCGCCACCGCCGACGTGGTGCTCGTGCCCGGGATGGCCGTGTCGCGCACCGGCTACCGGCTCGGCCAGGGTGGCGGCTGCTACGACCGCGTGCTCGGCCGGGTCCCCGTCGGCACCCCCGTCATCGCCGTGCTCCACGACGGGGAGCTCGGCGTCGACGTCCCCGTCGAGCCGCACGACCGTCCGGTCACCGCCGCCGTCACCCCCACTGGCGGCCTGGTCCCCCTCGCCTGACCGCCGAGTCGTGCCGCGTTCGCGTCGAGTCGTGGCTGATGCCCGAACGGGACATGACTGAGCCAGGACGAGACACGACTCGGCCGGAACCAGGCACGATTCGGCCGATAGATCAGGACGTGGCGGGGAGGAGGGTGAGCTCGTCGTCGGCGGCGGCGCGGACGGCGTCGGGCGAGGACGGCCACGGGAGGGTCTCGCCGTCGACCCACAGCTCGGTCTGGTCGGTGTAGTGGGCGTCGAAGGGGTGGCCGGAGACGCCGGTGAGGTTGATCCACCGGGAGTCGTCGAGGTCGCCGAGGCTGACGACCATCCGCATCGAGGGCGCGGCCGTGACGCCGTAGCCGAGCCGGGCGTCCCAGGCCGTCGCGTCGACGATCGACCCGCCGCCGCCGACCTCCCAGCCACCACGGTTGAGCAGCCACTCCAGCGGCGCGACCCCCGAGCTGCCGAGGGTCTGGTGCACCAGGTCGAGCCGGTGGAGGTGGCCCCACGACCACTCGTTGGGGTTCCGGTCCTGGAGCCGGGTCATCTCGTCGCGCGCCTCGAGCTGCGCCTCGACCAGGATGTCGTCGCGGGTCTCGACCTCGTCGTCGGTGGTGCGGTCGTCCCACCACGGGTCGTCGGGGTCGCGCAGCAACCCGGCAACGGCCGCCATCCAGCGCTGCCCGCCGTCGGGCCACGCCTCCTCGGGCAGGTCGTCGTGGAAGGTGAGGGCGAGCAGCTCGCTCCAGACCACGTTGTAGTACGCCGCCGCGGCGCTCTCCGGCGGCTGGGAGAAGTCCCAGCGCTCGAGCCGCTGCTGGCCGTCGGAGTAGTAGCCGTCGGGCAGCTCGACGTCGAGCAGGAACGGCACCAGCGTCGCGGCCATCGGGTTGTGGGTGTCGAGCTGGAGGTCGGACATCTCGGCGAGCGAGAGGTCCTGCTCGCGCTCGATCAGGTCGCGGATCCGTTGCGAGCGGTAGCCCTGGTCCCAGTCGTCGGTCAGGAAGTAGGGGTAGTCGTCGCCGATCACCTGCTGGTTGGCGGTGACCACGAACCCCTCGTCGGGGTCGAGCACGTGCGGCAGTCCTTCGAAGGGCACGTAGTCACCGGTCCAGTCGTCGTCGGCCCGCCAGCCCTCGGCGGGCACGGTGCCGTCGTTGCCCGACTTGCGGATCGGGATCCGGCCGGGGGCCTGGTAGCCGATGTGGCCCTCGCGGTCGGCGTAGACGAGGTTCTGGCTCGGGACGGCGAACGACGACGCCGCCTGCCGGAACTCGTCCCAGTTGCTCGCCGTGTCGAGCTGCAGGATCGCGTCGGCGGTGTTGGACGGCTCGAGAGCGGTCCAGGCCAGCGAGACGGCGTACCCCTCGGTGGGCGGACCGTCACCGGGGTGATCGGGCTGCGCGGTGTCGCCCACCTCGGCGGTCACCGGGTCGACGTCGGAGAGGATCGGGCCGTGCGTGGTCGAGCGCACGACGAGCTCCTCGTCGGGTCCGTCGCGCACCTCGATCACCTCGCGCCGGGTGGAGAGCGGGTGCAGCCTGCCGTCGTGGCGCCACCGGTCGCCGACGACCTTCTCGAGGTAGAGGTCGGTCACGTCGGGCCCGAGGTTGGTGAAGCCCCACGCGATGTCGGCGTTGTGGCCGATGACGACGCCCGGGGAGCCCGAGAAGGTGAAGCCGGAGACGTCGAGCGGGCAGTCCTCGCCGACCGTCCGGCAGTGCAGGCCCATCTGCATCCAGATGCCGGGCATGCTCACGCCGAGGTGGGGGTCGTTGGCCAGCAGCGGCTGCCCCGTCGAGGAGCGCTCGCCGGAGACCACCCAGGAGTTGGAGCCGATGCCGTCGCCCTGTCCGAGGAACGCCGGCAGCCGGTCGACCCGGTCGCGGACCTCCCGCAGGGCGTCGACGGCCCGGTCCGAGGCGAGGTACGGCGGCCGCTCCGGCAGCCGGCTGCCGCCCGTCGCGTCCTGGTCGAAGACGCCGTCGACGACCGCGCCCTGGGTCACGATCGGCGTGTGCGCCTCGGCGTCGTAGGCCGGGAAGATCTCGCTGACCATCTCGGGGGAGTTCAGCGACAGCGACAGCACCCGGTCGATCTCGTCGCCCATGTTGCCGCGCAGGTCCCACGCCATCGCCTTGAGCCAGGCCAGCGAGTCGGCCGTCGTCCACGGCTCGGGGCGGTAGTCGAGGCCGGTCAGGCCGAGCACGGAGTACTCGACGGCCAGCTCGCTCGGGTCGGTCTGCGACAGGTAGGCGTTGACGCCCTCGGCGTACGCCTCGAAGGCCGCGCGGGTCTCCGGGTCGAGCAGGGCCACCTCCTTCTCGGCCACCTCGCGCCAGCCGAGCGTGCGCACGAACCGGTCGGTCTCGACGGCGTCCTGGCCGAAGAGCTCGGCGAGCCGGCCGGAGGTGACGTGGCGCCGGACGTCCATCTCGAAGAACCGCTCCTGGGCGTGCACGAAGCCCTGGGCGCGCATCAGGTCGGCCACCGAGTCGCCGTAGATCTGCGGGATGCCGTGGTCGTCGCGCAGCACGGTGACCTCGGCGTCGAGCCCGTCGAGGGTCAGCTCGCCGTCGGTCTCGGGGAGCGGCAGCCGGACCAGCACGGTGAGCGCGACCAGCACGCCGACCACGAGCAGCACCACCGCCGTCCCGACGTACGCCGAGACGCGGACCGCGCGGGGCAGGCCCAGGAACCGCGCGAACCAGCCCGGCCCGTCGCGGCCCTCGTCCCCCTGCCGCGGCTCGGTGCCGGTGGGTGCGGCACCCCCGGAGGTCGCGGGGGTCTCGGGCGAGGTCATGGTGTGGTCATTGTGCCGTACCATTGGCAGTCGACATGCCGGAGTGCCAGCGCCCCGGCCGACCGATCCCGGACCGTCACCCGCGAGGACCCACGTCTTGCCGACCTACCAGTACGCCTGCACCGAGTGCGGGCACGCCTTCGAGCAGTTCCAGAGCTTCACCGACGACGCGCTGACCGAGTGCCCGCAGTGCCAGGGCCGGCTGCGCAAGCTCTTCAACGCCGTCGGTGTGGTCTTCAAGGGGTCCGGCTTCTACCGCAACGACAGCCGCGCCTCCACCGGCTCCTCCGACGGCGACTCCTCGAAGGAGTCCTCGTCGACGAAGGAATCGGCGCCCGCCTCATCGAAGGAGACGTCGCCGAAGCAGGCCTCGACCTCGTCCTCCCCGGAGTCGGGCTCGTCCTCCTCGGGCTCCTCCGGCAGCGCGTCGAAGGCGTCGTCCGGCACCGGCTGACCTTCCTCCTGCCGGGGCCTGTGGACGACGGCCCCGCGGTGGCGACGATCCGCCTACGGTCGCCGGCATGGCCCGACACCTCGACCGCGTCCGCAGGGTGCTGCGACTGCTGCGCCGCGCGGTGCTCCGCCGCCGGCGACCGCTCGCCGCGCTCTGCGTCGCCGCCGCGGTCGCGGCGGGCCTGCACGCCGTCGCCGCCCCGCCCCCGCCGACCACCGCGGTGTGGGCCGCGGCCCGCGACCTGCCCGCCGGGGCCTCGGTGGCCGCGGCCGACGTGATGACCGTCGAGCTCGACGAGGCGACGGTCCCGGCCGGCGTCGTCGACGACCCGGTCGGCCGGACCCTCGCGGCACCGCTGCGCCGGGGCGAGCCGGTCACCGACGTCCGCCTGGTCGGCGACTCGCTCGCGGCGGCCCACCCGTCGCTGACCACGATGCCGCTGCGGTTCCCCGACGCCGGCCTCGCGTCGCTGCTCGAGCCCGGCGACCGGATCGACCTGGTCGCCACCGACCCGCAGGGCGACGGCGCCCGCGTGGTCGCCGCCGACGTGCTCGTGCTGGCCACGCCTGCGCCGGCCGCCGACACCGAGGCCGCTGGCAGCAGTACGCCGGGCGCTGTCGTGGTCGTCGGGGTCCCGCCGCTGTCGGTCACCGCGGTGGCCGACGCCAGCGTCCGGTGGTTCCTCTGCTACGCCTGGTCACGCTAGGTTCGTCCCACCAACGGGGCTCCTGGACGCGAGCATCAGGGGCGAGGAGGCGTCATGTCGGGTTTCAAGAACTTCATCTTGCGCGGCAACCTGGTCGAGCTGGCGGTCGCCTTCATCATGGCCACCGCGTTCGCCGCCGTCGTGACGGCCACGGTCACCATGATCATGGACCTCATCGGCAAGGTCGGCGGCACGCCCAACTTCTCCGGCTACACCCCCGGCGGGGTCTCGGTCGGCGCGTTCCTCACGGCCGTGATCACCTTCGTGATCATCGCGGCGGTCGTCTACTTCTTCATCGTCACGCCGTACACGAAGGCGCAGGAGAAGTTCTTCCCCAAGGAGGAGCCGGGCACCCCCGACGACATCGCCCTCCTGGAGGAGATCCGCGACCTGCTGGCCAACCGCCCCACGGGCAGCTCGGCCACCGGGAGCCCCCACCCGCCCACGACCTGACGGGCCGACCGACTCTCAGGAACCGTCCTTCGAGACGGTCGCTACGCGACCTCCTCAGGAACCATGGTGCGGGGGCACCTGCGCGCGCAGCCAGGCGTCCGATGCCGGCTCCTCGCGTGCCCCGTCGGGCTCTCGCTCGTCGGAGGTGGTGTCGGGCAGGGCGTCGCCGAACACCTCGGCGAGCCGGGCCCGGCGGCGAGCGGCGGCGTGCGCGTCGTCCTGCTCCGGCCCGCTCACGCGCAGAGGCCGTTCTGCTCCGCCTCTTCCTGTGCCTGCGCCGACGGAGGCTTGTCGCCGCCCTGGCCGGAGCCGCTCTTGCTCTTGCCACCGGGCGCGGAGGCCGCCGCGATGGCGTCGGAGGTGAACTGCGGCGAGAGCGGCTCGTCAGCGGCCACCTCGCTCCACAGCTTCCTGGCCGGAGGGGTGAAGAAGACGCGGCCGGCGTTCTCGGAGTCGGAGGGGTAGTAGGCGATCGGGGCGGTCAGGAACTTGATGTTGTCGAGCCCGATGCCCTGGAACCCCACGCCGACCTCGGCGATCTTCACGATGTTCTCGAGGTTCTCGTCGACCGTGAGCGACTTGGTCGCGGCGTTGAGGAAGCGGACCAGCCGGTCGACCCGGGCCAGCGTGCCGGCCGAGATCACCTTCTTGGCCATGGCCGCGATGAACGCCTGCTGCCGCTTGATCCGGCTGATGTCGGAGCCGTCGCCGAGGGTGTAGCGGGCGCGCACGTAGTTGAGCGCCTCGCGGCCCTCGATCTCCCGGCTTCCGGCGGGGATGTTGATGCCGTGGGCGGGGTCGACGATGTCCTCCGGGATGCAGACCGGGACGCCGTCGATGGCGTTGACCATGTCCTCGAACCCGGCGAAGTTGACCACCACGATGTGGTCGATGAACACGTTGGTCACCGACTCGAACTGCTGCACGGTGCAGGTCGGCCCGCCGACCGTGAACGCCTCGTTCCACATCGCGTCCTGCGCCGGCGCCGTCTTGGACCCGCTGTCGGTCGTGCACGCCGGCCGGTCGACGAGGGTGTCGCGCGGGATGCTGATGCCGTAGGCCCGCTCCCGGTCGGCGGAGAGGTGCATCAGGATCGTGGTGTCCGAGGCGTTGCCGCCGGTCTCGTTGTCGAGCGCGCACCCGTCGCAGTCGCGGGTGTCGGAGCCCATCACCAGCACGTTGAGCGGCTCCTGGGGTCCCTCGGCCTGCTGCTTCTCCGGCCGGTCGGTGACCCGGTCCTGGATCTGGAGGACGGTCAGGTTGCCGTTGAGGTGGCGGTAGAGGTAGACCACGCCGAGTCCGGTGGCCAGGGCGAGGACGACGGTGGTCGCGAGCAGCACCTTCCCGACGGTGTGCTTGCGCGCCGGGCGGCCCTTGCGGCGCGGGCCGGCACCCGACTCGCGCTCCGTGCCCTCCGCACCCTCCCGGGTGGTCTCGGCACCCTCGTCGGGTGCGCCGGGATCGCTCATCGGGGTCCTTCGTGTCGGGGGCACGCGCCCAGGCACGTGCTGCGAGGGTCCAATATCCTCTGTCGCCGCTCGTTGTCCAAACTTGGCGCACCGGTGGCGGGGAGCGCGTCGCGGGGGGTCCTACCGTGGGCGGGTGGACCTCTCCGAGCTGCTCGGCCACCCGAGCCTGGCCGGCACCCGCTGGGGCGTGGAGGTGCGGGGCCCCGCCGGCCGGGTCGGGGCCGACGTACGCCGACTGCTGCGGACGGCCAGCCTCGGGAAGGTCTTCACGCTGGTCGAGGTGGCCGACCGGATCGAGCGCGGGCAGATCGATCCCGCCCAGCCGGTCTCGCGCGACCGGGTCGGGCCGGTGGCCGACTCCGGGCTGTGGCAGCACCTGGCCACCGACGCCCTGCCGCTGGTGGACGTGGCCCTGCTCGTCGGTGCCGTCAGCGACAACTGGGCGGCCAACGCGCTGCTCGACCTGGTCGGGCTGCCGGCCGTGCAGGAACGGGCCCGCACCCTGGTGCCCGGCGGCTCCACCCTCCACGACCTGGTCCGCGACGCTCGTGGTCCTGCCGACCCGCCCACGTTGAGCGAGGGGTGCGCGGCCGACTGGGTCGCATTGGTGGACGGCCTGGCCGCGGGCACCGTGGTCGGTCCGGCCGTGAGCGCGCGGGTCCGGGGGTGGCTGGCCACGGGCAGCGACCTCTCGATGGTGGCCTCGGCGCTGCTCCTCGACCCGCTGGCCCACGTCGCCGACGACCGCGGGGTACGGCTCTGGAACAAGACCGGCACCGACGGCAGCGTCCGGGCCGACACCGGCGTCGTCGACGGCCCGGCGGGCCGGGTGGCCTGGGCCGCGCTCTGCAACTGGACCCCGGGCGACGACCGGCCGCGCGCCGCGGTGATGGCGACGATGCGGGCGATCGGCGAGGAGGTCGCGCGGCTCGCCACCGAGCCGGCCGGCGACCCGGTGGTGCGCAGGCTGGGGGCCGACGACTGGGCCGCTTTCCGCGAGGTGCGGCTGAGGGCGCTCGCCGACGCTCCCGACTCCTTCGCGTCCACGCTCGCCGATGCCGAGGCCCGGCCCGAGACCGCGTGGCGCGACCTGCTGACCAGGCCCGGTCCGCGGTTGCTGGCGTTCGTGGGCGACCGGCCGGTCGCGATGGGCGGGCTCACCCTGCCCGCGCACGCCCCGGACGCGTTCGTCTGGGGGATGTGGGTCGACCCGGCCTGGCGCGGTCGGGGCCTCGCGGTCCGGATCCTGGAGCAGCTGCTGGCCGAGGCCCGCGCGATCGGCCGGGACGTCGTCCTCGACGTGACCGAGGGCAACCAGCGGGCGCGCCAGCTCTACGAGTCGCGCGGCTTCACCCCGACCGGGGAGTGGCGGCCGCTGCGGGAGGGGTCCGCGCTGCGGGTCGAGACCCTGCGGTGGCACCCGACCTGAGGCCGCAGCGGCGGGTTTCGTCAGCACCGCACGCCCCTGACAGACTGACCCCCGCCGAGACGCCCCAGTAGCTCAGCGGATAGAGCAGCCGCCTCCTAAGCGAAAGGTCGCAGGTTCGACTCCTGCCTGGGGCACCGCGAACGGCGCCTGCCCGGCGCCTGCCTCAGGGGGTGTCGGTCGTCGCCGCGGCCTGGACGTCCCCGTCGTGGGAGGTGCCGTCGGCCGACCCCTGCGCGAGGGAGCGACGGAGGACCTCGCGCAGCGAGGGGGACTGGTAGCCCGCCGGGAGGAACGCCCGGTCGGCGTCGTCGCCCCGGCAGACCATGTCGTGGGCCAGGCTCTCCACCAGCGCGAGGACCGTGGGTCGGTCCATGCGGGTGATGCCGGCGACGATCCTGCCGACCACGGCGGCCGGGACCCAGGGGACGACCAGTTGCGGTCGCCGCAGGTCCATCACCTCCGCCAGCGTGGCCAGCAGCCGCGGGTAGGAGCACACCTCGTCGCCGCCGATGTCGAAGTGGTCGTTGCCGGGCTCGGCCTCCAGTGCTCCTCCGATCGTGAGGACCACCTCCTCGATGGACACCGGCTGCACGTCGTGGCGCATCCACGCGGGGATCGGCGTCAGCGGGACCCGCGAGGTCAACCGGCGCAGGATCTCGAAGGAGGTCGAGCCCGCGCCGATCACCATGGCCGCCCGGAGCACGACGGCGGGCACCGGGCCCTCCAGGAACACCGTCTCCACCTCGAGCCGTGACCGCAGGTGGTCCGAGAGGTCTCCCTCGGGCACCAGCCCGGACAGGTACACGATCCGGCCGACGCCGGCCGCGTCGCAGGCCGACGCCACCAGGTCGGCGGCGCGCCGGTCCTTCTCGACGAAGTCGCCGGACGCCATCGAGTGGACGAGGTAGACCACGGCGTCCATGCCCTCGACGGCGGACGCGACGGTGGCGTGCTCGTCGAGGTCGAACCGGCGGACCTGCACCCGGTCCGCCCAGGGGAACCGGTCGGCTCCGCCCTCCCGGCGGACGGCCGCGGCGACCTCGTGCCCGCGGGCCACGAGCTCGGGGACCAGGCGGGAGCCGACATATCCGGTCGCACCGGTCACGAGAACGCGCACCCTGCCACGGTACGGGGCGGGCGTCTGCGGACCGAGCGGCGTCGCTCCCCGCCGACACCCGCCAGAACGCCATGCGGCCCGGCTGGGACGCCGAGCCGCATGGCGCAGGTCCGAGGACCCGGCTCGTCAGCCAGGACCCCCGGGGACGTCGGGTCTAGCCCCCCGACTCGACCCGACGCCACGATCTGGAGATGTCGACCGGGGGCAGCGAGTCGGGCGGGACGCTGCGTGCGCGCCGCCGGAAGATTCCCCCCGTTGCTCCCCATGTCGAGTGTCCGGATCGCCGGACACCGGCTTCATGGTCGCCCCTGGTGTGACCCAGATCAACATCCCACGCCAGATTTCCTCAAACTGTGGACGACGACCCCGTCGTGGGTACCTCGATCTGCTCGAAGGCCACGCCCGCGGCCTGCAGCCGGCCGAGCAGCCGGTCGCCCATCGCGACGGCCGTGGTCACCTGGCCGGCGACCGCGGGGTTGTCGTCGAGGGCCAGGCACAGCGCCGACTCCGCCAGCATCACCGCGGTCTCGCCATAGCCGGGGTCGCCGCCGGAGACCCGGGTGTGCACGGTCTGACCGCCCGCCTCGCCGACCAGGTCGACGGTGAACCACGAGCGCGCGCGCCGCGACTCGTCGGGTCCCTCGCCGGGCTGGATCCGCCGCTCGAGCAGCGAGCGCAGGGGCGGCACCTGGGCGGCGGCCGCGAGACCGGTCGCGGCGGCACCGCCGGCGGCGGCGTACCGCAGCGTCCGGGTGCCGGCGAAGTGGGAGTAGCGGAAGTCCGGCCCGTACGACGCCAGGGCCCGGCCGCTCCGGGCCACCACCACCGGGTCGATCGTCGGCAGCGGGAGCAGCCAGTAGCCGAGGAGCGGGTCGCGGTGCGGCGTCCCCGCGACGGCGCGCGACGAGCGTCCCGCGGGTCGCGGCTCGATCTCGCGCCGGGCGGCCGCGGCCCCCCGGGCCTGCCGCAGCCGGGCCATCGCGTGGAGGGCGGAGTGGAAGGTGCCGCCCGACGGGCTCCCGCCCGCCCGGACCACGCCCCGCAGCCGGATCGGCTCGTCGTCGGGCAGCAGCGGGACGGTGAAGAAGGCGCCGAGGTCGTAGGGGACGGAGTCGAAGCCGCACGCGTGAACCAGCCGGGCGCCGGTGCGCTCGGCGGTGGCGTGGTGGTCGACGTACATCCGGTCGACGAACTCCGGCTCACCGGTGAGGTCGAGGTAGTCGGTGCCGGCCGCGGCGCAGGCGGCGACCAGCGGTGCGCCGTGGCGGAGGTAGGGGCCGACCGTGGTGGCCACGACCCGGGCCCGTGCGGCGACGTCGGCCAGGGAGCCGGGGTCGGTGGCGTCCGCGTGCAGCAGCGGCAACGACTCGAGCGCGGCGTCGTGTCCGACGAGCCGCTCCCGCACCGAGGCGAGGCGCGCGGGGTCGCGTCCTGCCAGCCCCCACCTCAGCCCGGGCGGGGCGTGGCGGGCGAGGTAGTCGGCGGTGAGCCCGCCGGTGAAGCCGGTCGCCCCCATCAGCACCAGGTCGAGCTCGCGCGCGTCAGCCATGACCCGATCCTCGCAGCCGGGAACCGTCGGCCCGCCACGGGCGTCCGATCGGCAGACCGGCACCACCGACCAGGAGGACGACGATGGGCAGCAGCAGGCAGATCGGCACCAGGATCGGCGGCACCGTGGCCGGGATCACCGCCCTGGGAGCGGCCTTCCTCCTGGGAACGGTCGCCGGAGGCGGCGGCCCGGCCGCCGCCCCGCCCGTCGACGCGGACGCCCCGCCGGTGGCCCCGGCGCTGCGGCTCGCCGACGCCGCGCTCACCGCCCCCGGGTCCTGCG
This sequence comes from uncultured Actinomycetota bacterium, assembly GCA_963740885.1. Taxonomy (GTDB): domain Bacteria; phylum Actinomycetota; class Actinomycetes; order Propionibacteriales; family Nocardioidaceae; genus Nocardioides. The sequence continues at coordinate 1,959,544 of CAVUFP010000002.1, read as the reverse complement.
ACGCGCTGCTGGCCTCCTACGTCCGCCGCGGGGTCGACCGGGTCGGTCCCTACGGCTGGGACTCCCCCGTCTACGCGATGGAGAGCTCCACCGACATGGCCGCCTCCGGCGCGATCGCGGAGGCTCCCGTCCCTGCCTCGCGCGGGGTGGTCGAGCAGGGCAGCAGCGCGACCGGCACCAACGTCCAGGAGGCCGGCGTCGACGAGCCCGACGTGGTCAAGAGCGACGGCGAGCTCCTGGTCAGGGTCCGCGACGGCGAGCTCCGGCTCGTCGACGTCACGGGCACCACCCCCCTCGACCTCGGCGAGGTCGACCTGCCCGCCGACGTGGTCGCCCCGCAGCTGCTGCTCGCCGGCGACACCGTCGTCGTCACCGCCGCGGACAGCGACGCGACCGGCACCCGGGTGTTGACCTACGACGTCTCCGACCCCGCCGCGCCGGCCCTGGTCGACGAGCGTGGCTACGACGCCGCCCTGGTCACCGCCGTCCAGCACGACGACGTCGTGCGGGTCGTCGTGACGGCCGGGCTGCCCGACCTCGACTTCGTGGAGCCGCACTGGTGGCGCGACACCGACGGCGCACTCGAGGCCAACCGGTCGATCGTGGAGGAGTCGGAGATCGGCGACTGGCTGCCGAGCGTGACGACGTACGACGCCTCGGGGAGCGCGACCGGCACCGCACCGCTGCTCGACTGCAGCCAGGTGACGGTGCCACGCGACACCGCCACGCTCGGCACCGTGGCCGTCGTCGGCTTCGACGCCGCCGACCCCACGAGCGCCACCGCCGTCGGGGTCGCGACCGACACCCGACTCGCCTACTTCTCCGCCGACCGGCTCTACCTGGCCACCAGCGACGCCTCGGCGTGGGGCTGCTGCGCCGCACCGGCCATGCCCGCACCCTCCGACGACCTCGGGCGGCCACTGCCCGCGCCGGTCACGCCGATCGTGCCGCCGACGACGACCGGCACCAGCCGGGTGCACGCCTTCGCGCTCGACGGCGCCCGGACGGCCTACGTCGCCAGCGGGGAGGTCGACGGGGTGATCGCCGACCGGTGGTCGATGGACGAGCACGACGGCGTGCTGCGGCTGGCTCTGGGCCCCAGCCTCGAGACGGGCGACTCCAGCTCGGTCGTGCTGTTGGAGGAGGACGGCGACGACCTCGAGGAGGTCGGCCGCGTCGACGGCCTCGGGCGTGGCGAGGACATGAAGTCGGTCCGCTGGTTCGACGACCTGGCCGTGGTGGTGACCTTCCGGCAGGTCGACCCGCTCTACGCCGTCGACCTCGCCGACCCGGCCGACCCGCGGCTGCTGGGGAAGCTCGAGATCCCCGGCTTCTCCGACTACCTCCACCCGCTCTCCGGACAACGGCTGCTCGGGCTGGGACAGGACGCCGACCCCGCCACCGGGATGCAGCGGGGTGCGCAGGCGGCGCTGTTCGACGTCTCCGACCTCGGCGACCCGCAGCGCACCGATGTCGTGCACTACGGCCGGACCACCACCGCCGCCGCGGGCCTCGACCCCCGGCAACTCACGTGGCTGCCCGACCGCGAGACCGCGCTGGCCGTCGTGACCCGCGGCTGGGAGGGCACGATGGCGTGGGTGTCGGTGCTCGAGGTCGACGGCGGCACCCTGACCGAGCGGCGGCTGGTGGTCGAGCACGGCTCCGACGTGGCCGAGGTGCGGACCGTCCCGCTGCCCGACGGCCGGGTGGTGCTGGTGACCGGCGACGACGTCTCGTTCCTGGACCTCTGAGCCGGGGCGGCGGGGCAGCGGGCGACGTACGCTCGGGGCATGTGCCGCAACATCCGCCCGCTCCACAACTTCGAGCCGCCCGCGACCCCCGACGAGGTGAGCGCCGCGGCGCTGCAGTTCGTGCGGAAGGTCAGCGGCGCGACCCGGCCCTCCCAGGCCAACCAGGCCGCCTTCGACCGCGCCGTCGAGGAGATCGCCCACACCACCCGCCACCTGCTGGAGAGCCTGGTCACCACCGCGCCGCCCAAGGACCGCGACGTCGAGGCGGCCAAGCGGCGGGCCCGGGCCGAGGCTCGTTACGCGCGATGACGGCTGCTTTTCGGGTAGTTCGTGACGTTCCGGCCCCTCATCACGGCGTGTCGAGGACCGCTACGTCACGAACTACCCACCAAGCCCTCGCCCTGCTGCGCGGACGGCCGCTGGTCGTCCTGACCGGGGCGGGGCTGTCGACCGACTCGGGGATCCCCGACTACCGCGGGCCGGGCAAGCCGGTGCGGCAACCGATGACCTACCAGCAGTTCCTCTCCGGGCCCGAGCAGCGGCGGCGCTACTGGGCGCGGGTCCACACCGGCTTCGCCCGGTTCGCCGGCGCCGCCCCCAACGCCGGCCACCGCGCGCTCGCCGCCCTCGACCCCGACCTGCTCATCACCCAGAACGTCGACGGCCTCCACGAGGCCGCCGGCTCGCGACGGCTGGTCGCCCTGCACGGCCGGCTGGCCGACGTCGTCTGCCTCGAGTGCCGGCGTACGTCGCCACGCAGTGCGCTGGAACGGCGACTGGCCGACCTCAACCCGGGCTGGGCCGAGGCGCACGCCGACCTCGCGCTGCGCCCCGACGGCGACGTCGACCTGGTCGCGTGGTCCGACTTCCGGGTCGCCGGCTGCGAGGACTGCGGTGGCGTGCTCAAGCCCGACGTCGTGTTCTTCGGCGAGAACGTCCCGGCCGAGCGGGTCGCCCGCTGCTACGAGTCGGTCGACGCGCTGCCCGCCCTCGACGGGGCGCTGCTGGTCGTCGGCTCCTCGCTGGCCGTGATGAGCGGGCTGCGGTTCGTGAAGCGCGCCGCCAAGGCCGGCGTACCCGTCGTCGTGGTCAACCGCGGCACCACCCGCGGCGACGACCTGGCGACCCTCACGGTCGAGGCGGGCTGCAGCGAGTTCCTGGAGGCCCTGGCCTCCTGAGCCGCTTCCGGCGGCCCACCCCTCAGACGACGCGCACGAAGATGTGGTCGGCCGCCTCGGGGAAGATCTCGGCGGTCTCACCGCCCGACCCGACCAGCACGCCCTCCTCGGTGCGCGCGACCGTCACCGTCTTGTCGGGGAGCGCGCCGATCCGGCGCAGCGCGCCCATCAGCAGCTCGTCCTTCTGCATCTCCTCGGAGATCCGGCGGATCTGCACCCGCGCCTCGTCGACGATCGGCACCTGCGAGAGCGGGCTGAGCCCGGCCATGAACTCCTCGGAGCCCTCGGTCTCGCCCAGCTCGTCCAGGCCCGGGATCGGGTTGCCGTAGGGCGACTCGGTGGGGTGGTCGAGCAGGGCGATCAACCGCCGCTCGACGGTCTCCGACATCACGTGCTCCCAGCGGCAGGCCTCGGCGTGCACCAGCTCCCAGTCGAGCCCGATCACGTCGACCAGCAGACGCTCGGCCAGCCGGTGCTTGCGCATCACCCGGGTCGCGGCGCGCGACCCCTCGTCGGTGAGCTGGAGGTGGCGGTCGCCCTCCACGGTGAGCAGCCCGTCGCGCTCCATCCGGGCCACCGTCTGCGAGACCGTCGGACCGCTCTGGTGGAGCCGCTCGGCGATCCGGGCGCGCAGCGGCGGGATGTCTTCCTCGACCAGCTCGTAGATGGTCCGCAGGTACATCTCGGTGGTGTCGATCAGGTCGCTCACTGCTGCATTGTCGCCCATCGGGGAACCCCTCGCCTCTCCGGGCGTACCCGGCCTCGGCGCCGGGTGACAGAGTGGGATCGATGACCTCGGTGATGTGGTTCCGGCGTGACCTCCGGCTCGGCGACAACCCCGCGCTGGTCGAGGCGGCGGCGGACGGTGACGTGCTGCCGCTCTTCGTCCTCGACCCGGCCCTCTGGGGACCCGCCGGCGTCTCCCGCCGGCTCTACCTGGGCGACTCGCTGCGGGCGCTCGACGCCTCGATCCGCGAGCGGAAGGGCGGCAGCGGCGGCCTCCAGGTCGTCCGCGGCGACCCGGTCACGCGGGTGGTGCGGGCGGCACGGGCGGTCGGGGCCGAGCGGGTCCACGTCGCGGCCGACTTCGGGCCCTACGGCAGCCGGCGCGACGACGCGGTGGCCGAGGCCCTGGCCGAGCACGACGTCGAGCTGGTCCGCACCGGGTCGGCGTACGCCGTCGGGCCGGGTCGGGTGACCAAGGACGACGGGACGCCGTACGCCGTGTTCACGCCGTTCAGCAGGGCCTGGGCCGCCCACGGCTGGCGTGGGCCGGTCGACGCACCGCGCGGCGTCGACTTCCTGACCGTCGAGGACACCACCGACATCCCCGACGTCCAGCGACCCGACGACCTGTCGCTGCCGACCGCAGGGGAGGCCGCCGCCGGTCGGCGCTGGCAGGCGTTCCTCGACGACCGGATCGTCGACTACGACCGCGACCGCGACAAGCCCGGCGTCCCCGGCACCTCCCGCATGAGCGTCCACCTCAAGTGGGGCGAGATCCACCCGCGGACGATGCTCGCGGACCTGCGCGGCAGGACCTCCAAGGGCGCGGTGAGCTATCGCCACGAGCTGGCCTGGCGGGAGTTCTACGCCGACGTGCTCCACCACCGGCCCGAGACGGCGCGCGACTACCTCAAGCCGGAGTTCGCACGGATGGACTACGACGAGCCGGGCGACCAGCTCGAGCGCTGGAAGCGGGGCCGCACCGGCTTCCCGATCGTGGACGCCGGGATGCGGCAGCTGCGCGCGACCGGCTGGATGCACAACCGGGTGCGGATGATCGTGGCCAGCTTCCTGGTCAAGGACCTCCACCTGGAGTGGCAGCACGGCGCCCGCCACTTCATGCAGTGGCTGGTCGACGGCGACCTGGCCTCCAACCAGCACGGCTGGCAGTGGACGGCCGGCTGCGGCACCGACGCCGCGCCCTTCTTCCGGGTGTTCAACCCGATCACGCAGGGGCGGAAGTTCGACCCCGACGGCGCCTACATCCGGCAGTGGGTGCCCGAGCTCGCCGACGCCGAGGACCCCCACGAGCCGGTCGACCCGATCGTCGACCACGCCGAGGAGCGCCGCGAGGCGCTCGACCGGTGGGAGCGGATCCGATGACCGACCTGATCGTCCCGGCGCGCCGCAACGGCCCGGCCCGCTCCGGCAACGGCGGCTGGACCGCCGGCGCCCTGGCCGGGCTGCTCGACCACGACGTCCCGTCCGACCACGCCGGCGCCTGGCCGACCGTCCGGGTGACGCTGCGCCGGCCGCCGCCGCTCGACAGCCCGATGCCTGTCACCGACGGCGTGGCCTCCGACGCGTCGGGCGAGGTCGCCTCGGCCGTCGTCGTCGACGAGGTGCTGGACCCGGTCGAGGCGGTCTCCGCGGCCGACGCCGCGGCCGCGGAGGCGACGTACGCCGGGCTGGTGACCCACCCGTTCCCGACCTGCTACGCCTGCGGGACGGCGCGCGACGACGGGCTGCGGATCTTTCCCGGCCGGGTCGACGACGACTCTGCCGGGCGGGTGCGCGTGGCCTCGACCTGGACCCCGCGGGGTGAGCAGGCCGAGGACTGGCACGTGTACGCCGACGACCACCGCCGCGCCGCGCTGGCCGTGACCTGGGCGGCGCTCGACTGCGTGGGCGGCTGGGCCGGTGACCTGGAGGAGCGGCCGATGGTGCTGGGGCGGATCACCGCCCGCGTCGACTCGCTCCCCCTGGTCGGCGTGCCGCACGTCGTCGTCGGCGGCGCCCGCGGCGCCGACGGCCGCAAGACCTTCACGAGCTCCAGCCTCTACGACCCCGACGGCCGGCTGGTCGCGACGGCCGAGCACGTCTGGATCACCATCGACCCGGCGGCGTTCAACGCACTCTGAGTCCCACCCGCCCCACGCGTCGCGGACTTCTCGGCCGATCCCTGCACTTCTCGGGTGTTGCAACGGCCGAGAAGTGCAGGATTCCCCGGCTAGCCGGGGAATCCTGCACCCCCACCCGGCCCACCACCACGATTGACCCGCCCCCCACCCGCCCACCACACTGACCAGATGCCTTGGAACGATCCAACCCCCGGCGGGCAGGCGCGCGACGCGTGGTGGCGGACCGCGGTGACCTACCAGGTCTACGTCCGCAGCTTCGCCGACTCCGACGGCGACGGGGTGGGCGACCTGCGCGGGATCACCAGCCGGCTCCCCTACCTGCGCGACCTCGGCGTCGACGCGGTCTGGCTGACGCCCTTCTACACCAGCCCGCAGCACGACCACGGCTACGACGTCGCCGACTACTACGACGTCGACCCGCTCTTCGGCGACCTCGCCGCGGCCGACGAGCTGCTGGCCACCGCGCACGACCTCGGCATCAAGGTGATCGTGGACCTGGTGCCCAACCACACCTCCAGCGACCACGCGTGGTTCCAGGAGGCCCTCGCCGCCGGTCCCGGCAGCCGCGAGCGCGCCCGCTACCTGTTCCGCGAGGGCAGGGGCGCCGACGGCAGCGAGCCCCCCAACAACTGGCGCTCGGTCTTCGGCGGCCCGGCCTGGAGCCGCGTCGAGGACGGGCAGTGGTACCTCCACCTCTTCGACGTCACCCAGCCCGACCTCGACTGGCGCAACCCCGAGGTCGGCGACATGTTCGAGGACGTGCTCCGCTTCTGGCTCGACCGGGGCGTCGACGGGTTCCGGATCGACGTCGCCCACGGCCTGTTCAAGGAGGCCGACCTCCGCGACCAGCTCGGCACCGTCACCGCGGGTCACTCCGGCGCCATGGTCGAGCGCGCCACCGACGACGAGCCGATGTGGGACCAGCCCGAGGTGCACGAGGTCTACCGCCGCTGGCGCAAGCTGCTCGACTCCTACCCCGGCGACCGGATGGCCGTCGCCGAGGCCTGGACCCAGACCACCGAGTCGATGGTCCGCTTCGTGCGCCCCGACGAGCTCCACCAGACCTTCAACTTCGCGTGGCTGCTCGCCGACTGGTCGGCGCCGGCCTTCGCCGACGTCGTCCGGGGCACCCTCGCGGCGCTCCAGCCGGTGGGCTCCGAGCCCACATGGGTGCTGAGCAACCACGATGTCGTCCGCCACGCCACGCGGTACGGCGGCGGGGCGCGCGGCCTGGCCCGAGCCCGCGCGGCGACGCTGGCGATGCTCGCGCTGCCCGGGTCGGCGTACCTCTACCAGGGCGAGGAGCTCGGCCTCGAGGAGGTCGACGTCGCGCCGGAGCACTGGCAGGACCCGGCCTCGCTGCGGACCGCCGAGAAGGGCCGCGACGGCTGCCGCGTGCCGATCCCGTGGGAGGGCGCCACCGCGCCCTACGGGTTCGGCCCGGGCGACGGCCAGCCCTGGATCCCCCAGCCGGACGACTGGGCCGACCTCACGGTCCGGGCCCAGTGGGGTCGTGCGGGCTCGACCCTGGAGTTCTACCGCGAAGTGCTGCGCGCCCGCCGCGAGCACACGCTCCACCTGGGCGACGACGTGACGCTGGACGACGACCGGCCCGACGTGCTCGCTTTCGTGCGCGACGGGCTCGCCGTGGTCCTCAACTGCGGTGAGGAGCCGGTGGCCCTCCCCGACGGCGAGGTGCTGGTCGCCAGCGGCCCGCTCGACGACCACACCCTGCCCGCCGACACCGCCGTCTGGCTGCGCACCGCCTGACTACCGAGGTCTGCGGCGCGTGCGCCGGGCCCCCGAGAGCGGGTGACGGTCCAGCGGAAGGGAGCGTGACCCGCGACGCCAGGTGGGGCGTGGGGAGCGTGGAGTGCGGGAGGCCGAGCGCCTCGACGAAGTGGGCCTGGAAGTCGGGCTCGACGGCGGTCTCGACCTTCTCGATCCGGGCGGTCACCTCCTCGACCTCGCGTCGCGCGCCCACGGACAGCAGCGCCATCAGCGCGCCGCGACCGGCGGCGTTGCCCACCCCGGTCACGTGGTCGAGGTCGCAGTCGGGGACCAGCCCCAGCACCGCGGCGTACGTCGGATCGACGTGGCTGCCGAACGCCCCGGCCAGCCGGATCCGGTCGACCGAGGTGACGCCGTAGCGGTCCATCAGCAGCCGGCACCCCGCGTGCAGCGCCGCCTTGGCCAGCTGGATCGCGCGGACGTCGCCCTGGGTGATCTCGATGACGGGGTCGCCCCAGAGCCGGTAGGCGTGGGTGCGCCCCTGCGCGACCACGCGCGGGGAGGCGGCCGCGACGATCGCGCCGTCGGCCCCCACCACCCCGGCCAGGAACAGCTCGGCGACCACCTCGATGATGCCGGAGCCGCAGATCCCGGTCACCCCCGTACGCCGCACCCGGCGGCCGAAGTCCGGCTCGTCGGACCACGCGTCGACCCCGACCACCCGGACCCGCGGCTCGAGGGTGTCCCGGTCGATCCGCACCCGCTCGATCGCCCCCGCGGCCGCGCGCTGGCCGCCGGAGATCTGGGCGCCCTCGAACGCCGGACCGGTCGGCGAGGAGGCGGCCAGCAGCCGGTCGCGGTTGCCGAGCACGATCTCGGCGTTCGTCCCGATGTCGACCAGGAGCGTGAGCTCCTCGGACCGGTGGGGCCCCTCGGCCAGCACCATCGCCGCGGCGTCGGCACCGACGTGGCCGGCGATGCACGGCGGCAGGTAGACCCGCGCTCCCGGGTGGACGCCGAGCCCGAGCTCCGTCGCGGTCACGGTGAGGCTGCCGGTGGTCGCGAGCACGAACGGCGCCGTCCCCAGCCGGGTCGGGTCGAGGCCGAGCACGAGGTGATGCATGACCGGGTTGCCGACCAGCGAGACCTCGAGCACCTCGTCGGTCGCGACCCCGGCGTCGGCGCAGAGCCCCGCCACCACCTCGGCCAGCGCCTCGCGCACCACGGCGGTCAGCTGCCGCTCGCCCCCGGGGTTCATCATCACGAACGAGACCCGGCTCATCAGGTCCTCGCCGAAGGAGATCTGCGGGTTCATCCGGCCGGCCGAGGCGATCACGCGGCCGGTGAACAGCTCGCAGAGGTGTCCGGCCACGGTGGTCGACCCGACGTCGAGCGCCACGCCGTACGCCGTCTCCCGCAACCCGGGCCAGACCGCCACCACCTCGGCAGCCAGCCGGACGGCGACGGTGACCGCGCGACCGCCGGCGTCGAGCGCGGCCTGGAGGTCGAGCAGCACGTGGTGGTCGACCCGAAGGTCGTCGAGGTCCCAGTCGTCGCGCAGCGCCCTGAGCAGCCGCTCCAGGTCGCCGGTCGGCTCGTGCAGCGTCGGGTCGGGCAGCACGACGTAGTGGAGGGAGACCACGGGGTCGACGGTGACGGTGAGGCCGAGCGCGTCCTTGCGCACCACCTGCCGGTGCACCTGGCTGGCCTCGGGCACCTCGACGGTGACGTCGTCGGCGATCCGCGCGGCGCACGCGAGCCGGCGGCCGGCGCCCAGCGGCCGCCTGCCGTCGTAGGCCGCCTCGATCTCGCCGGGCGCCGAGAGCCGGGCGGGGTCGGCCGGGACGCCGGGCCGCGAGCCGATCCCGACCTGGCAGCGGCCGCAGATCCCCCGGCCGCCGCACACGGAGTCGAGGTCGACGCCGAGCGTGCGGGCCGCGTCGAGCACCGTGGTCCCGACCGGGAAGCTGCCGCGGCGCCCCGAGGGGACGAAGGCGACCTCAGCCGTCACCGCGCCGTCTCCGGTTCCCCCGGCGGCCCGACTCGGCCGGGGCGGTGCGGTAGCGCGCGATCCAGGCCGCGCAGTGGGCGTCGTTGCCGGTGAGCACGTCGGCGGCCATCACGGTGCGGGCGATCTCCGGCTCCAGGGGGTTGGTGATCGCCGACGTCAGCCCGGCGCCGACCGCCATCGCCAGGAACCCGGCGTTGATGCCCGCCCGCTCCGGCAGCCCGAAGCTGATGTTGGAGGCGCCGCAGGTGGTGTTGACCCCGAGCTCCTGGCTGAGCCGCCGGATCAGCGCCGTGACCTGGCGGCCCGCCGACCCGATCGCGCCGACCGGCATCACCAGCGGGTCGACCACGATGTCCTCGCGGCCGATGCCGTGGTCGGCGGCCCGCTCCACGATCCGCCGCGCCACCTCGAACCGCACGTCGGGGTCCTCGTCGATGCCGTTCTCGTCGTTGGTGATCGCCACCACCGCGGCGCCGTGCTTGGCGACCAGCGGCAGCACCACCTCGAGCCGCTCCTCCTCCCCGGTCACCGAGTTGACCAGCGCCTTCCCCTCGTACGCCGCCAGGCCGGCCTCGAGCGCGGCGACCACCGAGGAGTCGATCGACAACGGGACGTCGACGACCGACTGCACCCGGCGTACGGCCTCGGCCAGGATGGCCGGCTCGTCGGCGAGCGGGATGCCGGCGTTGACGTCGAGCAACGCGGCCCCGGCCTCGACCTGCGCCACGGCGTCGGCGACGACCCGGTCGAAGTCGCCGGCGGCCATCTCCGCGGCGAGCACCGTGCGTCCGGTGGGGTTGATCCGCTCGCCGATCACCACGAACCGCCGGTCGGAGCCGAGCACGACCTCGCGACGGGCCGAGCTCACCACGGTGTGCGTCACGAGGTGGCCCCCGAGACCCGGCGCGCCTCGCGGGCGGAGCGGACCATCAACTCGAGGTCACCGTCGCTGACGGCAGCGTCGAGGGCGTCGACCTCGGCCACCACCTCGCTCCGCAGGTCGCTCGAGCAGGCTCGGTCCTCGCGCCGCCAGTGCCGCTGGTACTCACCCGTCCCGGCCGCGCCGGCCCCCATGGCCGCGCGGTCGATGGCCACGTGGAAGCGCTCGGGCAGGGAGACCCGGACGACCTCGTCGCCGAGCCGCGCGCTCACGTGGGCGGGGATGTCCTGCCACCGGTAGACGGTGAGGGTGGGACGGTTCCCGCGCCGCGCGTTCACGCCCCGCTCCCCGCGGTCGCCGTCCGCGCCAGCTGGCGGGCCCGGACCATCTCGACGGCGGTCTCGGCCGTGACCGCGGCGTCGCGGCAGTAGGCGTCGGCGCCCACGGCGACGCCGAACTCCGGGTTGAGCGGCGCCCCGCCCACCAGCACGATGTAGTCGTCGCGCACGCCCCGCTCGACCATCGCGTCGATGACGACCTTCATGTAGGGCATGGTCGTCGTGAGCAGCGCGGACATGCCGAGGATGTCGGGCCGGTGCTGCTCGAGGGCGTCGAGGTAGGCGGCGGCGTCGTTGTTGATGCCGAGGTCGACGACCTCGAAGCCGGCGCCCTCCATCATCATCGCCACCAGGTTCTTCCCGATGTCGTGGATGTCGCCCTTGACGGTGCCGATCACCATCTTGCCGACCGACGGCGCTCCGGTCTCGGCCAGCAGCGGCCGCAGCAGCGCCATCCCGGCCTTCATCGCGTTGGCGGCCAGCAGCACCTCGGGGACGAAGAGGATGCCGTCGCGGAAGTCGACACCGACGATCCGCATCCCCTCGACGAGGGCCTCGGCCAGCACCCGCTGGGGGTCCCAGCCGCGCTCCAGCAGCAGCTGGGTGCCCTCGGCGATCTCGTCGGCCATGCCGTCGTAGAGGTCGTCGTGCATCTGCTCCACGAGCTCGGCGTCGGCGAGCGTCGAGAGGTCGAGGTCGTCGTCATCGGCCATGCGGGTGGTCCCTCCTGGGTCGGGCTAGCCGAGCACCGTGAACGAGCTGTCGGGATTGACGGGGCGGTTGCGGGAGAAGGCGCCGAGGTCGAGCGGGGCGCCGGTGTGGGGGCCGGGCACCACGACCGGGTCGGCGTCGTGGTCGTGCCCCGCCTCGACGGCCGTGACCAGCTCGGCCAGGCAGTGCCCGGCGATCGGGGCGTTCTTGAACTGGTTGCCGGACGTGCCGACGGCGAGGTAGAAGCCGTCGAGGTCGCTCCTGTCGTAGACCGGGATCCAGTCGTCGGCCACGTCGTAGATGCCCACGATGCCGAGCGGCCGGTGCGGGATCCGGACGTCGGGCAGCCGGCGGGCCAGCCGCAGGGTCTGCCGCTCCCACCCGGCCTGGGTCACGCTCGCGTGGTAGCCGTCGGGCTCCTCCAGCCACTCCAGCTCGTCGCACGCCGGCTCCAGCGAGCCGATCGCGAGCATCCCGCCGGCCTCGGGCTTGGCGTAGAAGCCGAGGTCGTCGTCGGTCAGCAGCACGTCGAAGGGCGCTCCGTCGGCGCCCTGCGGCGCCGGCAGGTGGTGCACCTCCTGCCGCATCGGGCGGGTGCCGATGTTCATCGAGCCCGCGAGCCCGGCCAGCTCGGTCACCCGCGCCGACTCCGGACCCCCGACGTTGACGACGACCCGGCTGCGCACCCGGGAGCCGTCGTCGAGCGTGACCCCGGCGACCCGCCCGCCGTCCTGGTCGACCGAGGCCACCCGGGTCCGGAACCGGAACGTCGCGCCGGCCGCCTCGGCCGCACGCTGCAGGTTGTGGGTGGCCAGCTGGGGATCGGTGACGTAGCCGGCGTCCGGGCTCCACAGCGCCCCCGCCATCGGCTCGCCCGGCTCGCGCCAGAACTCCTCGGAGTCGACCGGTGCCGGCGGCCCCATCCGGCGGCCGTCGACCAGGGGCTGGCGGCGGGCGAGCTCCTCGGCGTCCCAGTGCTCGTGGGGGATGCCGAGCTGCTCGTAGAGCGAGCGCACCCGGCCGGCGTACCCGGACCCGGTGTCGAGCAGCACCATCCCGCAGCTCTCCAGCCGGGCCAGGCCCCGCTCGTCGTCGACGCCGAGGTGGGCCGGCCAGTCGCGCCAGTAGTGCAGGCCCTCCCAGGCCATCTGCACGCCGATCGGGGTCGAGTAGGAGAACCGCACGATCGCGCTGGAGAAGCTCGTGGAGCCGAAGCCCGCCGCGGGGAGCGCATCGACCGCGAGGGTGCGCAGGCCGCGCCGGCTCAGCTCCAGGGTCACCGCAGACCCGATCACCCCGGCCCCGACGACCACGGCGTCGACGGCATCGACGGAGCCCGCGGAAGTGCGCTCGCCCACGCGCGCCTCCTCCCTCATCCCAGAGGGTGCACTTGATTACCGCTGTGCGGTAACCCCTTGGCTGTATTCCCGTTCCACGGTAACGTACGCCGCGATGACATCCGGTGTCCAGAGCGTGCGGCGCGCCATCGCCCTGCTCGGCGAGGTCGCCTTCCGGCCGGCCGGGCTGGTGGAGCTGGCGACCGCGGTCGAGTTGCCCGTCTCCACGACGGCGCGGCTGCTGGCCACCCTCGTCGACGTCGACGCGCTGCGCCGGCTCGACGACGGCAGCTATCGGATCGGGCCTGCCGCGGCGTCCCTCGGCCGCGTCGCCGACGCGGCGCCGAGCCTGCGCGAGGTGGCCCAGCCGGTGCTGGAGCAGCTCAACCACCGCCTCGACGAGGCGATCGGGCTCTCGGTGCTGGCCGGCGAGGACCTGGTGACCATCGCGCAGGTCGACGTACCGCGACCGGTGCAGGCCGAGAGCTGGGAGGGCTCCCGCTGGCCGCTGCACCAGGGCGGGTCCGGGCTGGCGCTGATGGCGACCTGGCCGCGGGAGGAGGTCGACGCCTACGCCGCGGAGCACCCGGAGGTCGGCGACGCCCACCGCCGGATCGAGGAGGGCCGCGCGGGCGGGGTGTGGTGGACCGCGGGTGGCTACGTCGAGGACCTCACCAGTGCGGCCACGGCCATCGTCGGCCGGGGCGGCCGGGCCCTGGCCGCGCTCTACGCCTACGGCCCGTCCTACCGGTTCCCGGACGACGACCGGGTCCCGGAGATCGAGTCGACCCTGGTCGAGGGAGCCGACCGGATCTCCCGGCTGTGGGCGGCCGGAGGCACCGCGCCGCTCCCCACGAGCCTGGCCCTCGAGGAGCAACGCGCATGAGATCACCGGCATGAGCAGGCGGGGGCGACGCGAGCGGGGCGGACCGGCGGGTCCCGCCCAGCCGCCGTGGCGAGCGCTGCGCCGCAGCGTCGAGCCGGTGCGCGCGGTCTCCGAGGACCAGCTCGAGTCGATCGTGCAGGCCTCGCTGCGGGTGCTGTCCGAGACCGGCATCGACTTCCTGCACCCGCGGGCCCGGGCGCTGTGGGCCGACGCCGGTGCCGACGTCGACGGCGACCGGGTGCGGCTCGACCCCGCCCTGGTCGAGCAGCTGGTCGCCCAGGCGCCCGCCGAGTTCACCCTCCACGCCCGCAACCCGGACCACGACGTGCACCTCGGCGGCGACGCGGTGGCGTTCGCCGCCGTCGCCAGCGCGCCGTACGTCGGTGACGAGACCGGTGGGCGGAGGCAGGGCAACGACGCCGACTTCGCCGACCTGGTGCGGCTCACCCAGTCGCTCAACGCGCTGCACCTGCACGGCGGCTACCCGGTCGAGCCCACCGACGTGCACGCCTCGGTCCGCCACCTCCACGCGACCCGGACGCTGCTGACGCTCAGCGACAAGGTGCCCCACGTCTACAGCCTCGGCGCGCAGCGCAACGTCGACTGCCTGGAGCTGGTGCGGATCGCCCGGCAGGTCGACGACGCCACGCTCGACACCCAGCCGTCGGTGCACACCGTGATCAACGCCAGCTCGCCGCTGCGCTACGACGAGCCGATGCTGGAGGGGATCCTGCAGTACGCCCCGCGCAACCAGGCCGTCGTGATCACGCCCTTCACCCTGGCCGGGGCGATGGCGCCGGTCACCCTGGCGGGCGCGCTGGTGCAGCAGAACGCCGAGGCACTGGCCGGGATCGCCTTCACCCAGCTGGTCAACCCGGGCGCGCCCGTGGTCTACGGCGGCTTCACCTCCAACGTCGACATGCGCTCGGGCTCGCCGGCCTTCGGCACCCCGGAGTTCATGAAGGCGGCCCTGGTCGGCGGCCAGCTGGCCCGACGCTTCGGCGTCCCCTACCGCTCCTCCAACGTCTGTGCGGCCAACGCGGTCGACGCCCAGGCCGGCTACGAGTCGGTCTTCGCGCTGTGGGGGGCGATCATGGGCGGCGCGAACCTCGTCATGCACGGGGCAGGGTGGCTGGAGGGCGGGCTGCGGGCGTCGTACGAGAAGCTCGTGATCGACGCCGACCTGCTCCAGATGGTCGCGGCGTTCCTCGAGCCGATCGTGGTCGACGACGCCTCGCTGGCGGTGGAGGCGATCGCGGAGGTCGGGCCGGGCGGCCACTTCTTCGGCGTCCAGCACACCCAGGACCGGTTCCGCGACGCGTTCTTCGCGCCGATGGTCTCCGACTGGCGCAATTTCGAGTCCTGGGAGGAGGCCGGCAGCCCGACCGCCGCCGACCACGCCTCCCGGCTCGCGCGCGAGCTGCTGGCGGCCTACGAGCAGCCCCCGCTCGACGACGACGTACGCGCCGAGATCGACGACTACGTCGAGCGGCGGGTCGCCGAGGGCGGCGTCCCCACGGACTTCTAGGAGGACTGCAGATGCGGGACAGCGCCCAGGTCGTCGTGATCGGCGGCGGCGTGGTCGGGGCGAGCGTGCTCTACCACCTGACCCGTGCCGGGCTCCGCGACGTCGTGCTCCTCGAGCGCTCCGAGCTCACGTCCGGCTCGACCTGGCACGCCGCCGGCGGCATGCACACGCTCAACGGCGACCCCAACGTGGCGGCACTGCAGAAGTACACGGTCGAGCTCTACGAGGAGGTGCAGCGGATCTCCGGCGTCGACTGCGGGATCCACCTCAGCGGCGGGCTGCTGCTCGCCGACACCGAGGAGCGGATGGACTGGCTGCGGATGGCCCACGCCCGCAACCGCTACCTCGGTCTCGAGACCGAGCTGATCAGCGTCGAGCAAGCGCAGGAGTTCCTGCCGATCATGGACCCGTCCTTCTTCGTGGGCGCGATGTACGACCCGGTGGAGGGCAACGTCGACCCCTCCGGTGTCACCCACGCGTTCGCGAGGTCGGCGCGGATCGGTGGCGCCGAGGTCGTCCAGCACACGCGGGTGCAGGCGATCCGGCAGCGCTCCGACGGGCTGTGGGAGGTCGACTGCGGGGAGCAGGGCCGGATCACCTGCGAGCACGTCGTCAACGCCGGAGGGCTCTGGGCCCGTGAGGTGGGCCGGATGTGCGGGCTCGAGCTGCCGGTGCTGGCGATGGAGCACCACTACCTGGTCACCGACGACGTCCCGTCCCTCGACGGCTCACCGCTCTTCCACGCCATGGACTTCGCCGGCGAGGTCTACATGCGCAAGGAGGGTCGCGGCCTGCTGCTCGGCACCTACGAGCCGCACGGCGTCCCGTGGTCCCCGGTGGAGACGCCGTGGGACTTCGGGCACCAGCTGCTGCCGCCCGACCTCGAGCGGATCTCCGACAACCTGGCCGTCGCCTTCGACCACTTCCCGATCTTCCACGAGGTCGGGATCCGGACCGTGGTCAACGGCCCGTTCACCTTCGCCCCCGACGGCAACCCGCTGGTCGGCCCGATCCGGGGCCAGCGCGGGCTGTGGGTCGCGTGCGGGGTGATGGCGGGGCTCAGCCAGGGCGGCGGCGTCGGGCTCGCGCTCGCCAACTGGATCACCGAGGGCGACCCCGGCTTCGACGTCTGGGGCATGGACGTCGCCCGCTTCGGCGACTGGGCGACGCCGGCCTACACGCGCTCGAAGGTGGTCGAGAACTACGGCCGGCGGTTCCGGATCGCCTACCCCAACGAGCAGCTGCCCGCCGCACGGCCGCTGCTGACCTCGCCGGTCCACGACCGGCTCGACGCCGCGCACGCGGTGTGGGGGGCGGCGTACGGGCTGGAGCACGCGCTGTGGTTCCAGCGGGCCTCCGACGTCGTGCCCGGCGCCGAGCGGCTGGAGACGCCGACCCTGCGCCGCTCCAACGCGTGGGAGGCGGTGGCCGAGGAGAGCCACGCCGTCCGCCACGGGGTCGGCATGATCGAGACGACGAACTTCGCCAAGTACGAGTTCACCGGTCCGGGGGCCCGCGATTTCCTGGACCGGGTGCTGGCCAACCGGCTGCCGGCCGAGGGCCGGATCGCCCTCTCCCCCATGCTCGACGAGCGCGGCTGCCTGATCGGCGACTTCACCGTCGCCACGTTGCCCGGGTCGTTCCTGGTCTTCGGCTCCGGCGGCGCCGAGCGCTACCACCAGCGGTGGTTCGACGCCCGGCTGCCGGCCGACGGCTCGGTGCGCTACCGCGCCTGGGGCCCGTCGCTGACCGGCCTGTCGATCGCGGGACCCGCTGCGCGGGACCTGCTGGCGTCGGTCACGTCGGAGGACCTCTCGTCGGCGGCGTTCCCGTTCCTCTCGATCCGGCGGATGGACGTCGAGATGGTGCCGGCGCTGGTCGGGCGGATCAGCTTCACCGGCGACCTCGGCTACGAGCTGTGGGTCGAGCCGGGCTACCAGCCCCGGCTCTTCGACGTGCTGACCGCGGCCGGGGCCGAGCACGGGCTGCGGCTCTTCGGCGGGCACGCGCTCAACTCGCTGCGGCTGGAGAAGTCGTTCGGCTCGTGGGCGACCGAGTACCGGCCGACGTACGACCCGGACGAGGCGGGGCTCTCCGCCTTCGTCAAGCCCGACAAGGGCGACTTCGTCGGCCGCGACGCCTTCCTCGCCCGGCGCGAGCAGGGCTCGCCGTGGCGGCTGGTCAGCTTCACCCTGGAGGACGGCGACGCCGACGTCATCGGCGACGAACCGGTGTGGCACGAGGGCGCCGTGGTCGGCCGGGTCACCTCCGGCGGCTACGCCCACGCCTCCGCTGCCTCGGTCGCGCTGGGTTACGTGCCCGTCGAGCTCGCCACCGCAGACTCCGGCTTCGAGGTCGAGGTGCTCGGCCGGCGCCGGTCCGCCACCCGCCTCGACCAGTGCCTCTTCGACCCCACGGCCAGCCGGATGCGCAGCTGACGGGTCGTCCCGCCGCGCAGCGGCTGGTGCTGGTGCTGGTGCTGGTGGTGCGTCGCACCCGACATCTGCGTCGTCGACAGCGCCGGATCACCACCAGGATGTCGGGTACGACGAGCACCCCGGCGCCGGCCGCCCCCGTGGCCGCCAGCCGGGTGCGCGGCTGATCAGTCGAGGGCGGCGTTGTAGCGGGCGAGCTGGTCGGCGAAGGCGTGCAGCTCGGCGTCCGACCAGTCGCCCAGCCGGCGGTCGAAGCGCTCGTGGCGCTCGGCGGCGACCGCCTCCAGCCGGGTGCGTGCGTCCTCGGTGAGCGAGAGCAGGGTGGCCCGGCGGTCGTCGGGATCGGGCTCCCTCCCGAGCAGGCGGAGGTCCACGAGGTGCTGGATCTGGCGGCTCACCGCCCCCTTGTCGATCCCCAGCTCCTCGACCACGGTGGAGGAGCGCGAGGGACCGGTGCGGGAGAGGTGGGTCAGGAGCAGGTACGACGCCGGTTGCAGCTCGTCGTGCACGGCCCGCGCCCGGACCCCGATCACGCGCCGGACCCGCCGTACGAGCACGCCCACCTCGTGCTCGACCCCGCGCAGGGCGGCCGCCCGCTGGGTCTGGGTGCGGGTGGCTCGGGTGGTCACGGTCATGACCGTAGCGTCCCCTCGTGCACCTCCGCGGCGGCGTCGGGGTGGATCTCGTCGTCGCGCAGGATCGTCGTGCGCAGCGGGACCTCCCGGATCAGCAGCACACATCCGAACGCCAGCACGGCGAACGGGAGGGCCACGAGGAACAGGTGACCGGTGGCCTCGCCGAAGGCCTGCTCGAACAGCGCCCGGACCGGCGCGGGCAGGGTGTCGAGGTCGGGGATCGTCCGGCTGCCACCGGAACTCGGACGGCGAGAGCCCCATCGCGGCGAGGCCCCGGGACACGGTGTCGGCGACCTGGTGGCTGAGCACGGCGCCCAGCGCCGAGACGCCGACCGAGCCGCCCATCGAGCGGAAGAACGCCACGACCGAGCTGGCGGCGCCCATGTCGGACTGGGCGGTGTTGTTCTGGACGGCCAGCACCAGGTTCTGCATCGTGGCGCCGAGGCCCAGGCCGAGCACGGCCATGGAGGCACCCACCTGCACCAGTGGGGTCGACTCGTCGATCATGGCCAGCAGGCTGAGCCCGACGATGACACCGACCATGCCGGCGACCAGGTAGCGCTTCCAGCGTCCGGTGTCGGAGATCCGGCGGCCGCTGACGATGCTCGAGACCAGCAGCCCGCCGACCATCGTGATCGACATCAGGCCGGCCTCGGTCGGGCTCATGCCGCGGGAGAGCTGGAAGTACTGGCTGAGGTAGACCGTCGACCCGAACATCGCGACGCCGATCAGCACCGACGCCGTGGTGGCGAGGCTGGTGGTCCGGTCCCGGAAGAGCCGCATCGGGATCACCGGCTCGCGGGCGACCTTGGTCTCGACGTACACCGCGACGGCGAGCACGACCACGCCGACCGCGACCAGCAGGGCGCTGGTGCCCGAGGTCCAGCCGAACTGGTTGCCGGCGAGCGAGACCCAGACGAGCAGTACCGAGACACCGCCGACGAGCAGCGTGGCGCCGAGGTAGTCGATGTGGACCTCGCGCTTGACCACGGGCAGCTTCAGCGTCTTCTGGAGCACGACGAAGGCCAGCAGCGCGACCGGCAGGCCGACGTAGAAGCACCAGCGCCAGCCGACGGTGTCGACCAGCAGACCACCGACCAGCGGGCCGCTGACGGTCGCCAGGGCGAAGGTGGCGCCGATGTAGCCGGAGTAGCGGCCCCGCTCGCGCGGGCTCACCATGCTCGCGATCACGACCTGGACCAGCGCGGTCAGGCCGCCGACCCCGAGGCCCTGCACGGCGCGGGCGCCGATCAGCACTTCCATCGACGGGGCGAAGCCCGCCACGAGCGAGCCGATCGAGAAGATCACCAGCGCGGTCTGCACGAGGATCTTCTTGCTGAAGAGGTCGCTGAGCTTTCCCCAGATCGGGGTGGTCGCCGTCATCGTCAGCAGGGTCGCCACGACCACCCAGGTGTAGCCGGTCTGGCTCCCGTCGAGGTCGGCGACGATCACCGGCAGCGCGTTGGAGACCACCGTGCTCGACAGCATGGCGACGAACATCGCGAGGAGCAGGCCGCTGAGGGCCTCGAGCACCTCGCGGTGGGACATCGCGCCGGTCTGCTCGGCGGCGACGGGAGCAGGGGGACGCGCGGGGGCGTGGGTCACGGAGTCTCGATTCACGAACGGCAAACAGTTGACTTTGACAACTATATTCCCGGGTCGCCCACCGGCCGAAATCCCCGCGACCGCCGAAATGAGGAACGACCCGCAGGTGCGGTGCTCGCCTCTCGGCTGAGCGCCCCTCCGGAGGGACGTCTCCGGATCACCTGCGGGCCGGGTGACTGCTGTGAATTCGTCAGCAGCCGGCGGGGGCGACTCCGCCCCCACGGAACTACTGGCTGCTAACGAGCAGCCACCTCACGCGTCCTTGAAGAATTCATTCCTCGGACCACCTCCTTTCCCGTGTGGCTTCACGCTACGGCCCACCCGGGCGGGCTTCAAGGAGATTTTCCGTGGTCCACACCGGGACCCCCGGCGAGGTCAGCTCGGGGCGTCCTCCTCGACCATCGCCCGCGTGAACTGCGCCCGGTGGAGCCGCGCGTAGGCGCCCTCGCGGCGGGCCAGCAGCTCGGTGTGGGTGCCCTGCTCGACGATCGCGCCGTCCTCCATCACCAGGATCAGGTCGGCGTCGCGGATGGTCGAGAGCCGGTGGGCGATGACGAACGACGTCCGGTCGGCGCGCAGCGCGGCCATCGCCCGCTGCACCAGCACCTCGGTCCGGGTGTCGACCGCGGAGGTGGCCTCGTCGAGGATCAGCAGCGCCGGCTGGGTGAGGAACGCGCGGGCGATGGTGACCAGCTGCCGCTCACCGGCGGAGAGGTTGGAGCCGTCCTCGTCGATGACCGTGTCGTAGCCGTCGGGCAGCGAGTGCACGAAGCGGTCGACGTACGTCGCCCGGGCGGCCGCCAGGATCTCCTCCTCGGTCGCGCCGGGTCGGCCGTAGGCGATGTTGTCGCGGATGCTGCCCGCGAACAGCCAGGCGTCCTGGAGCACCATGCCGGTCTGCGCCCGCAGCACCGGCCGCGGCAGCGCGGCGATGTCGATGCCGTCGAGGGTGATCCGCCCGGAGTCGAGCTCGTAGAAGCGCATCACCAGGTTGACCAGCGTCGTCTTGCCGGCGCCGGTCGGGCCGACGATGGCGACGGTCTGGCCGGGTGCAGCCACCAGCGAGAGGTCCTCGATCAGCGGTTTGTCCGGGTCGTAGGAGAAGGCGACGTGCTCGAAGCGCACCTCCCCGCGGGCCCGGTCTCCCGGGCGTTCGCCGGCCGTGGTGTCCTCGCGGTCCGGCTCCTGCTCCTCGGCGTCGAGCAGCTCGAAGACCCGCTCGGCGGAGGCGACGCCCGACTGCAGCAGGTTCATCATCGAGGCGACCTGGGTCAGCGGCTGGGTGAACTGCCGGCTGTACTGGATGAACGCCTGCACCTCGCCCAGCGAGATGGCGCCGGTGGCCACCCGGAGCCCGCCGAGCACGGCGATGACGACGTACTGGAGGTTCCCGATGAACATCATGATCGGCATGATCAGGCCGCTCATGAACTGCGCGCCGAACGAGGCCCGGTAGAGCTCCTCGTTCTGCTCGGCGAACTGGCGCTCGACCTCGCCCTGCCGGCCGTAGACCTTGACCAGGGCGTGCCCGGAGAAGGTCTCCTCGACGTGGGCGTTGAGCGTGCCCGTCCGTCGCCACTGCTGGACGAACTGCCCCTGCGAGCGCTTCATCACCTGCCGGGTCACCAGCAGCGTGACCGGCACGGCCAGCAGCGCGACCACCGCGAGCAGCGGGGAGATCCAGAGCATCATCCCGAGCACGGCCACCACGGTCAGCAGGGAGGTGAGCAGCTGGCTCATCGTCTGCTGGAGGCTCTGGCTGACGTTGTCGATGTCGTTGGTGACCCGGCTGAGCAGCTCGCCGCGCGGCTGCCGGTCGAAGTAGCCCAGCGGCAGCGCGTGGACCTTGTCCTCGACGTCGGCGCGCATCCGCCGCACGGTGCCCTGCACCACGTCGTTGAGCAGGTAACCGGCGAGCCACGCCAGCAGCGAGCCCACGACGTAGATGGCGAGCACCAGCAGCAGCACCCGCCCGACGGCGCCGAAGTCGACACCCTGGCCCGGGACGACGTCCATGGCCCCGACCATCGAGGCGATCCTGTCCTGGCCCTGGTCGCGCAGCCCCTCGACGGCCTGCTCCTTGGTGACGCCGGCAGGCAGCCGGCCGCCGACCAGGCCGGCGAAGATCAGGTCGGTCGCCTGGCCGAGCACGCGGGGGCCGACCGACATCGCGGCGACGCTGAGCACGGTGAGCGCGACCACGGCGGAGGCACGGGTGCGCTCGGGCGCCATCCGGCCGAGCAGCCGCCGCGCGGAGGGCGCGAAGTCGGTGGCCTTCTGGCCGATCATCCCCCCGCCCATCGGACCGCGGCCCGGGCCACCGGGTCCGCCCTGGACCCGCTCGGTCTCCTTGAGCTCCCTGCCCTGACTCTCCTTGCCCTGGCTCATGCCATGGCCTCCTCGGCGGTGAGCTGGGAGGCGACGATCTCCTGGTAGGTGGCGCAGTCGTCGAGCAACGACTCGTGGGTGCCGCGACCGACGACGCGACCGTCCTCGAGCACGAGGATCACGTCGGCGTCGCGGATCGTGGAGACCCGCTGGCCGACCACGACGACCGTCGCGTCGCGGGTGATCGGCCGCAGCGCGGCCCGCAGCCGCGCGTCGGTCGCGAGGTCGAGCGCCGAGAAGGAGTCGTCGAAGAGGTAGACCTCCGGACGGCGTACGACGGCCCGGGCGATCGCGAGCCGCTGCCGCTGCCCGCCCGAGAGGTTGGTGCCGCCCTGGGCGACGGTGCTGTCGAGGCCGTCGGTCATCCGCTCGACGAAGTCGCGGGCCTGGGCGATCTCCAGCGCCTCCCACACCTCCTCGTCGGTGGCGTCCGGCTTCCCGTAGCGGACGTTGTCGGCGATCGACCCGGTGAACAGGAAGGCCTTCTGGGGCACCAGCCCCAGCCGCGACCACAGCAGCTCGGGCTCGACGTCGCGGACGTCGACGCCGTCGACCAGCACCCGCCCGTCGGAGACGTCGAAGAGCCGGGGCACCAGGTTGACCAGCGTCGACTTGCCGGCGCCGGTCGACCCGATGATCGCGACCGTCTGGCCGGAGCGGGCCCCGAATGACACGTCGTGGAGCACCGGCGCGTCGGCGCCGGGGTAGGCGTACGTGACGCCCTCGAACCGGACCGTGCCGCGCTCGGTGACCTCGGTCACCGGGTGCTCCGGACGCGGCACGGAGGTCTCGGTGTCGAGCACCTCGGTGATCCGGTCGGCGCACACGGCCGAGCGCGGGATCATCATCATCATGAACGTCGCCATCATCACCGACATCACGATCTGCATCAGGTAGGAGAGGTACGCCGTCAGCGCGCCGACCTCCATCTGGCCGGACTCGACGCGGTGGCCGCCGAACCACAGCACCGCCACCGAGGCGACGTTGGCCACGAGCATCACCGTGGGGAACATGCCCGCGAGCCAGCGTCCCGCCGTGACCGCGACCTGGGTGAGGTCGTCGTTGGCGCGGCCGAAGCGCTCGGTCTCGTGCTGCTCGGTCACGAAGGCCCGGACGACGCGGACGCCGGTGATCTGCTCGCGCAGCAGCCGGTTGACCTCGTCGATCCGCTCCTGCATCACCCGGAAGCTGGGCACCATCCGGGTGACGATGAAGCCGATCGACAGCGCCAGCACCGGCACGATCGCGGCGACCAGCCACGACAGCCCGGCGTCGACGTGGACGGCCATCACGATGCCGCCGACCATCATGATCGGCGCCGAGACCATCAGGGTGCCGCCCATCAGCACCAGCATCTGCACCTGCTGGACGTCGTTGGTCTCGCGGGTGATCAGCGAGGGCGCGCCGAAGTGCTGCACCTCGCGGGCGGAGAAGGACCCGACCCGGTGGAAGATCGCGGCCCGGACGTCGCGGCCGAAGCGCATCGCGTTGCGGGCCGAGAACCACACTGCCGCGATCGAGCAGGCGACCTGGACCAGGGTGACGGCGAGCATGACCCCGCCGCGGTCGACGATGTATCCGGTGTCGCCGGTGACGACGCCCTGGTCGATGATGTCGGCGTTCAGGCTGGGCAGGTAGAGCATCGCCACGGTGCCGACGAGCTGCAGCGCGACGACGGCCAGCAGGGCCGAGCGGTAGGGCCGCAGGTAGGTGCGGACGAGCCTCAGCAGCATCAGTCGTCCTCCTCCCGCTTCAGGACGCCGTCGAGCAGCGTCCCCACGATCTGGTCGGGCGTGAGCAGGCGCCCGTCGGTGATGTGGGGGTGGGTGCCGGAGAAGGTGAGCAGCCGCAGCATCAGCACCAGCTCCTCGGGGCTGCAGGTGATCTGGTCGGCGTACGGCGCGACCGCCTCGACCATCAGCTGCTCGGCGCGCTGCCGGCCGTCCTCGGTGTGGCGACGGGAGCGTGGCGGGCCGACCATGCCCATCGCGCTCATCAGCCGGAACACGCTCTCGAAGCGGGCCTGCAGCCGTCCGCAGAGGTCGAGCAGCCGGCCACGGAGGTCCTGGTCCCCCGTGTCACTGTCGATCGAGGCCAGCGCCGCCAGCAGCGGCTCCATGTCGAGGCCGCGCTCGACGGCGGCCAGCACCAGGTCGTCCTTGGACTCGAAGACCCGGAAGATCGTGCCCTCCGCCACCCCGGCCGCCTCGGCGATCTGCTTGGTGGTCACCGTGCGGCCGTGCTGGTGCAGCAGCGGCAGGGTCGCCTCGACCAGAGCGGTCCGCCGGTCGTCGGCGGTCATCGGGGCAGCGCGCGGGGTCACCCCGGCATCCTAAATGAGTGAGCGCTCACTCACAAACGGTTTCCGGGTCACGTGTGCCTGAGCGTGCGCCCCGTCGCACGCTGGGGCACACGCCGCGATCAGGTCAGGGAGCCAGCCGCTCGGTGCGCCAGCCGGTCGCTGCGTCGACGTCGCGGTGGTAGACGAGCCGGTCGTGCATCCGGCCCGGTCGGCCCTGCCAGAACTCCACCGACTCCGGGACGACGAGGAAGCCGCCCCACTCCTCGGGCACCGGAACGTCGCGGCCGTCGAACCGCGCGCTCACCTCGTCGTACGCCGCCGACAGCTCGGCGCGGTCGGCGACCGGCCGCGACTGGCGGGAGGCGTGGGCGCCGAGCTGGGAGCCGCGCGGCCGCACGGCGAAGTAGGCCTCGACGTCCTCGGGCGGCAGCACGCTCGCGATGCCGTCGACCCGCACCTGCCGCTCCAGCGGGTGCCACGGGAAGAGCAGCGCGCAGCGGTCGTTGCCGGCGAGCTCGGTGCCCTTGCGCGAGGCGAGGTTGGTGAAGAAGACGAAGCCGGTGTCGGTCACCCGCTTGAGCAGCACCATGCGCGACGAGGGCCGGCCGTCGGCCGCGACGGACGCCACGACCATCGCGTTGGGCTCGTAGAGGTCGGCGCGCTCGGCGTCGGCGTACCACCGGTCGAACATCGTGAACGGGTCCTCGGCCAGGTCGGTCTCGCCGAGCCCGGCGTCGGCGTACTCGCGGCGCAGGTCGGCCAGGTCCCTCATGGCGCCCAACCTAGACCCCGGTGCACAATGCGCTGCGGGTCAACCGAGAGGGACACATGAGCGAGCAGACCGTCCACCACGGGCTCGAGGGCGTCGTCGCCTTCGAGTCCGAGATCGCCGAGCCGGACAAGGAGGGGTCGGCGCTGCGCTACCGCGGCGTCGACATCGAGGAGCTGGTCGGCCGGGTGCCGTTCGAGAACGTCTGGGGACTGCTGGTCGACGGCAGCTATGCGCCGGGGCTGCCGCCCGCCGAGCCCTACAACATCGCGATCCACACCGGCGACGTCCGCGCCGACGTCCAAGCCAGCGTGGCGATGCTGGCGCCGCTGCTGGGCATGGGCCAGACCTACGACATCTCCGACGAGGACGCCCGCCAGGACCTCTCCCGGGTCGCGGTGATGGTGCTGTCGTACGCCGCCCAGAGCGCGCGCGGCATCGGCAAGCCGTTGGTGCCGCAGCGCGAGGTCGACCAGGGCCGCACGCTCGCCGAGCGCTTCCTGATCCGGTGGCGCGGCGAGGCCGACCCCGCCCACGTGAAGGCGATCGACGCCTACTGGTCCTCGGCCGCCGAGCACGGCATGAACGCCTCGACCTTCACGGCCCGCGTCATCACCTCCACCGGCGCCGACGTGGCCGCGGCGTTCTCGGGCGCGATCGGCGCGATGAGCGGCCCGCTCCACGGCGGCGCCCCGTCGCGCGTGCTCGGCATGATCGAGCAGGTCGAGAAGACCGGCGACGCTCGCGCCTACGTCAAGCAGCTGCTCGACAGCAAGCAGCGGCTGATGGGCTTCGGGCACCGGGTCTACCGGGCCGAGGACCCGCGCGCCCGCGTGCTCCGGCGTACGGCGCAGGAGCTGGACGCGCCGCGCTACGAGGTCGCCGAGGAGCTCGAGCAGGCGGCGCTCGCCGAGCTGCGCGAGCGGCGTCCCGACCGGGTGCTCGAGACCAACGTGGAGTTCTGGGCGGCGATCGTGCTCGACTTCGCGAAGGTGCCCGCGACCCTGTTCACCTCGATGTTCACCTGCGCGCGCACCGGCGGCTGGTCGGCGCACATCCTGGAGCAGAAGAAGACCGGCCGGCTGATCCGGCCCTCGGCGATCTACACGGGCCCGGCCTCGCGGGATGCCGCGGAGGTCGAGGGCTGGCGCGAGGAGTGGGCGGGCTGAGCGCTCCCACCGCGGACCGGCGTCCCGTCCTCGCCACGGAGCGGCTGCGGCTGGAGCCGCTGACCGAGGCCCACCTCGAGCTGCTCGTCGAGCTCGACTCCGACCCCGAGGTGCTGCGCTTCATCTGGGGACGCGCCCTCTCGCGGGAGGAGTCGCTGCACCACGGCGCGCGCCGGATCGACCCGGAGGGCGAGGCGCGCGGGATCGGAGCGTGGGCGGGCCTCGAGGACGGCGCCTTCGCCGGCTGGTGGACCCTCCAGCGCGACCCGGACGACGACACCACCGCCGAGCTCGGCTACCGGCTGCGGCGGGCGGCGTGGGGACGCGGGCTGGCCACCGAGGGCTCGGCCGCGCTGCTCGACCACGCCTTCGTCACCCTCGCCCTGCCCGTCGTCTGGGCCGGGACGATGGCGGTCAACGCCGGCTCGCGCGCCGTGATGGGCAAGCTCGGGATGCGCCACGTGAGCACCGTCATCGAGCAGTGGGACCACCCGCTCCCCGGCGCCGACCTCGGCGAGGTCCGCTACGAGATCACCCGCGAGGAGTGGCTGGCCAGGACCGGCTGAGCGTGCGTCGTACCCGACATCTGCGTGGTCGAGAGCCGGTTTCCACAGCACGGATGTCGGGTGCGACGATGCTGCCGTGAGCGACGTGACCACGTGGGACCGCGAGGCCGAGAGCTTCGACCAGGAGCCCGACCACGGGCTGGCCGATCCGGTGTGCCGGGCGGCGTGGCGTGACCTGCTGGTGGGCGTGCTTCCGGCCGCGCCGATGGTTCCTGAGGAGGGCGCGCAGCGCCCGTCCCGAAGGGCGCGGGTCGCCGACCTCGGGTGCGGCACCGGGACGCTGTCGCTGCTGCTGGCCGGTGAGGGCTACGAGGTCACCGGCGTCGACTTCTCCCCCGCGATGGTCGAGCGGGCGAGGGCCAAGGCGGGCGACCTGGTCGACGTCCTCGTGGGCGACGCGGCCGACCCGCCGCTGGAGCCTGCGGCCTACGACGTGGTGCTCTGCCGGCACGTGCTGTGGGCGTTGCCCGACCCGGGCGCGGCGCTCGCCCGCTGGATCGGCCTGCTCGCGCCGGGTGGGCGGCTGGTGCTGGTCGAGGGCCGCTGGCACACCGGCGGCGGCCTGACCGCCGAGGAGACCTCGATGCTGCTGCTGGGTGCCGGGCGCACGCCCGAGGTGCGTCCGATGCCGGAGCCGGTGTTCTGGGGTGGGCCGATCGCCGACGAACGCTACCTGGTGGTCGCTTGACGTGTGACCATATGGTCACATAATCTTTCGGGCGTGGATCCCCAGGACGCCGTCTTCCGGGCGCTCGCCGACCCCACCCGGCGGGAGGTCCTCGACCTGCTGTTCGCCCGCGACGGGCAGACGGTCGGCGAGGTGTGCGCGGTGTTCGAGGACACGATGAGCCGGTTCGGCGTGATGAAGCACCTCGCCGTGCTCACCGAGGCCGAGCTGGTCGTGACCGTGAAGGAGGGACGCAGCAAGCGGCTGTTCCTCAACCCGGTGCCGATCGAGCAGGTCGCCGACCGGTGGATCAGCAAGTACGCCGCCCGCTTCACCAGCGCCCTGGTCGAGCTCCAGGAGCACGTCGAGAACCCGCCCGAGACCGCCGGAGGACCCACCTCATGAGCCTCACCGCGCACGTCTACCAAATCCACATCAACGCCGACGCCGACCAGGTCTGGGCCGCGATCACGCAGTCGGAGTGGAAGAAGCGCTACTTCCACGGCACGTCGTACGCCGAGGGTCCGGTGGCCGGCGCCCGCTACCGGACCGTCACGTCCGACGGCGGCGACGCCGTCGACGGCGTGATCGAGGAGATGAGCCCGCCCTCCGGCGACCGGCCGGGGCGGTTCGTGCAGACCTGGCACGTGCTCTACGACGCCGAGCTCGCCGCCGAACCGCCGAGCCGGGTCGAGTGGACCGTCGAGCAGGTCGGCGACCGGCTGACCCGGGTGCGGCTGGTCCACGGCGGACTCGCCTTCAGCCCGCTGACGTGGGCCAACGTGAAGGACGGCTGGGTGTGGGTGCTCGACGCCCTCAAGACCGTGCTCGAGACCGGTCGGACTCTCCCCCGTGTCACCCGCGACCCGGCCGAGGCGCGGCCGCCCGCCGAGGGCGACTGGCACCGCCGGCAGGGCGTCGACGCGACCAATGCCGCCTTCCGCCTGCTCGACGCCGACCGCGACCCGGCCGCCGACGAGGAGCTGCTGCGGCTGGCCTACGCGGCGGCCTACCACTGGGAGCGCGCCGCCGGTGCCGTACCGGAGAACGCCGTGCGCGCCGACTACCTGGTCTCGCGCGCGCTGTCGGCAACGGGTCAGCCGGAGCGGGCGCACGTGGTCGCCGACCGCGCGCTGGCGACCTGCGAGGACGAGGGGATCGCCGACTTCGACCTCGCCTACGTCCACGAGGCGCGGGCCCGTGCCCTCACCGGCCTCGGCCGCGACGCCGACGCGGCCACGGCGTGGCAGGCGGCGCGTGCCGTCGAGGTGGCCGACGCCGAGGACCGCGCGATCCTCGAGGCCGACCTGGCCGCCGCCCCGTCGAGGGGCTGACCGCTCGCCGCACCCGCCCCGCCTGCGGGGACGGAGAGTCAGTCGAGGCGGCCGTCGTACCAGCTGGTGCGGCCCTTGCCGCCGGCGCGGCTGAGCGAGATGTGCATGTGGTCGCGGTGGCGCAGCGTCGTCGAGCAGCTGCGCTTGCGGCGGCACGAGGAGCTCAGGTAGCGCTGCTGGGCGAACGCGTCGTCGTAGGACTTGTAGACGTGGTCGTTCCAGATGATGTACATGATCCCCATCCGGCGCGCCTTGGCGTCGGGGTTGCCGGCGGCGTCGGTCCTGCGCACCAGCGCGAGGAAGCCCGCCGCCGCCTCCCGGTCGCGCTTGCGGGTGGCGTCGAGGGTCCAGTCGAACGCCCGGCCCTCCTCGTGCTCGGAGACGCTGTCGGAGCAGCGGCGCGAGATGCCGCCGAAGGCGCCGCCCTGGGTGCGGACGATCCAGCGGCCGAGCACCTTGGTGCCGGGCTTGGCGTGGGGTGAGCAGCGGTCGGCGCCCTGGTAGGGGGCGTAGTCCTCGATCTGGGCGCGGGCGACCGCGGGGGTCGTGGCCATGACGAGCGCGGCGAGGACGGCGGCGAGGAGCAGGCGGGCGGGGGCGGTGTCGGGGAACATCGGAGCACTCCGGGGTGGGGGACCCATCGAGCCTAGGTCGGCCCCGCCACGCTGTCAGGCGATCGCGGGGAGTCGCTTGGCGAAGCAGCGGTTCATCGGCGACCACTGGTAGTGGCCGAAGCTCGGTACCGGCTCGTAACCCGAAGAGGTGTAGAGCGCGATCGCCTCCGGCTGCGCGGTGCCGGTCTCGAGGACCATCGCCTGCGCCCCGGCCTCGCCGGCGGTCCGCTCGAGGTGGGCCAGCACCCGCCGGGCGAGTCCCCGCCCGCGCACCGCGGCGGCGACGTACATCCGCTTGACCTCGGCGGTCTCGTGGGTGCCGAAGGCCTCGACGTCGCTGCGCCGCCGCCACGCCCCGGTCGCCACCGGGACGTCGTCGAGGTAGCCGACGAAGAAGCTGCCGGCCGGCGGCTCGAACATCAGCGGGTCGAGCGGGGTGTCGTCGCGGCCGCCGTAGCGGACGACGTACTCCTGCTGGACCTCCTCGACCAGGGCGAGCGCGTCCTGGTGGCCGAACCCCACCCGCTCGATCCTCAGCACGGGTGCCAGAATAGGGACGCCGACAGCGTCGTCTGCCACCACCCACCCGACCACTTCGGAAGGTTGTCATGAGCGACGCCCTCACGATCCCGGCCCACCTCCTGCCCGCCGACGGGCGCTTCGGGGCCGGTCCCTCCAAGATCCAGACCGGCCACCTCGACGCGCTGGCGGCGACCGGCAGCTCGCTGATGGGCACCTCCCACCGGCAGGCGCCGGTGAGGAACACCGTGGGCCGCGTCATCGAGGGCCTCGGCTCCCTCTTCGACCTGCCCGAGGGCCACCAGGTGGTGCTCGGCAACGGTGGCACGACCGCGTTCTGGGACATCGCCTGCTTCGGGCTGATCCGGGAGAAGAGCCAGCACCTGTCCTTCGGCGAGTTCTCCGCCAAGTTCGCGACCTCGGCGAAGCAGGCGCCGTGGCTGGCCGAGCCGTCGGTGGTCACCAGCGAGCCCGGCTCGCGGCCCGACCCGGTCGCCGAGGACGGCGTCGACGCCTACGCGTGGGCCCACAACGAGACCTCGACGGCCGTGATGGCCCCCGTCGTGCGGCCGGAGGGCATCGACGACGACGCGCTGGTCCTGGTCGACGCCACCTCCGGCGCCGGTGGGCTGCCGGTCGACCTGGCCGAGGTCGACGCCTACTACTTCGCGCCGCAGAAGTGTTTCGCCTCCGACGGCGGGCTGTGGATCGCGATCCTCTCGCCGCGCGCGCTGGCGCGGGTCGAGGAGATCGCCGCGACCGACCGCTACGTGCCGCCGTTCTTCGACCTGCCGACCGCGATCGACAACTCCCAGAAGAATCAGACCTACAACACCCCGTCGGTCGCGACGCTCTTCCTCATGGCCGAGCAGCTGGACTGGATGAACGCCCAGGGCGGCCTCACGGGGATGGTCGAGCGGACCACGGCCTCCTCCGACGCCCTCTACGGCTGGGCCGACAAGACCGCCTACACCACGCCGTACGTCGTGGAGCCGGCCCACCGCTCGCTGGTGATCGGCACCATCGACCTCGACGACGCGATCGACGCGGCGGCCGTGGCGGCGGCGCTGCGGGCCAACGGGGTCGTCGACACCGAGCCCTACCGCAAGCTCGGCCGCAACCAGCTCCGGATCGCGATGTACCCGGCGATCGACCCCGCCGACGTCGAGGCCCTGACCGGCTGCATCGACTACGTGGTCGACCACCTCTGACGTCGAAGTTTCGGTAGGACAGTGAGAAGTGGCCCCTTCTTGGGCGCTTTCGGGGCCACTTCTCACTGTCCTACCCCCGTAGCGGACGCTCCACCCGGGCCGCCACCAGCTCGTACGTCGACGTGTCGAAGGCGACCAGCCGGGCCTCCTGGACCTCGGTCGGGGTGGCCCGCAGCGTCTCGACCGCTGCGTCGACGGCGTCGTCCTTGGGCCAGCCGTAGACTCCGGCGCTGACCAGCGGGAAGGCGACCGAGCGGGCACCGAGCTCGTCGGCCACCGCGAGCGCGCGGGCGTAGCACGACGTCAGCAGCGAGCGGTCGCGCTCACCGGCGTGGGCGTTGGGGCCCACGACGTGGATCACCCAGCGCGCGGCCATCGCCCCGGCGGTCGTCCAGCCCGCGTCACCCGTCGCCAGGCCGTCGGGGAACCGGCGTCGGCAGTCCTCGAGCACGGCCGGACCGCCGGCCCGGTGGATCGCCCCGTCGACCCCGCCACCCCCGCGCATCGCCCGGTTGGCGGCGTTGACGACCGCGTCGACCCGCTGCTCGGTGATGTCGCCCTGCACGACGGTCAGCTGCACGGGTCCTCCTTCAGCAGCCGGAGCACCGCACGTTCCAGTGCGGCCTGGCGCTCGTCGGCGGTGCGGTGCTTGCGGCGGGTGGCGGCGACGATGGTGCGGCCCTCCTCGTAGGCGTCGACGACGCGGGGGTCGACGTACGACGTCCGGGCCAGGGTCGGGGTGTTGCCGAGGAACTCCGCGACCTCCTTCATGGTCGCCGTCACCGCTCGCCGCCGGGACGCCTTGGTCTCCCCCGGCTCCTCGGACTCCGCGAGGGCGGCCGCGGCGATGACGGTGGCGTGCCAGGTGCGGAAGTCCTTGGCGCTGTAGTCCTCGCCCGTCGTCGCGCGCAGGTAGTCGTTCACGTGCGAGGACTGGAGGTCCTTCCACGACCGGCCGTCCTTCCACGCGAGCAGCTGCTCACCGCCGCGCCGCCGACGCATCACGTCGAGCGCCTCGATGGCGTGCGGGTCGTCGATGGTGACGTGGTGCTCGACGCCGGACTTGCCGACGAAGGCGAAGACCAGGGAGTCGGTCTGACGGCGGACGTGCTCGCGGCGCAGCGTCGTCAGCCCGAAGCTGCCGTGCTTGTCTGCGTAGACGTCGTTGCCGATCCGGAAGTAGCCGAGGTCGAGCAGGCGTACGGCGGTGGCGCACGCGCGCTCCAGGGTCATGCCCTCCGTGCCGAGGTCGACCAGGATCTGCTCGCGTGCCCGGGAGAGCACCTTGCCGAAGGTCAGCACCCGTTCGTGCTTGAGGTTGTCGCGCTGGGTGCGCCAGTCGGGGTGGTAGAGGTACTGCCGCCGGCCCGCGTCGTCGGTGCCGACCGCCTGGAGGTGGCCGTTGTCGACCGGGCAGATCCAGACCTCCTCCCACGCCGGCGGGATCACCAGCGAGCGACAGCGGTCGGCGTCGACGTCGGCGAGCCTGACGCCGTCCTCGTCGAGGTAGACGAAACCCTTCCCGGACCGTCGCCGGGTCCAGCCCGGCTGGTCGGGGGACGTGCGTCTCAGCCGCGCCATGCCGCAGAGCGTACGTCGCGCGCCGACCGGCCGACCCCACCCGTGGGTGGGCTCCCGCTCACCGCGGCCGCAGCGAGCGGAGCAGCACCACGAGCATCGCGAGCAGCACGCCGGCGCCCACCAACCAGGAGGTGACGTTGGGTCGGGCGGCCGCGGGCTCGGCGCCCGTCGGCGCGGCGGGCGGATCGACCGCGGGCGGGTCGTCGGACGCGGACCCGGCCGGCGAGCCCGGAGTCCGGTCGCCCTCGACCGCCCGCGCGACACCGGCGGGGAGGTCGACGGCGTACACCGGTGCGTGCAGGCCCTCCGAGCTCACCACCAGCCGGCCGTCGTCGGCCACCGCGATGGCCTCCCCCTGCTGCTGCTCGGGCAGCGGTACCTCACCGACCTGCTCGAGCTCGGGGAAGGTGTAGACGACCGCGTGGGTGTAGTCCCGCACCACGACGTGCCGGCCGTCCGGGAAGAAGGCGCCGTCGGTGGCGAGCGCCATCACCCGACCCACCAGCTCCATCCGGTTGACGCGACGGTGGTCCAGGACCGTCGGCGCCTGAAGCACCTGGCCTCCGAGCACGCTCTTGGTGACGACGAAGGCATGGCCGGTCCGGGGGTCGACCATCAGCGTCTCGGCGTCGGCCGGCCCACCGGGGTAGTCGTAGCGGTAGGGCCGGGCGTCGCCGGAGGGGTCACCGCGGCCGACCCGCACCGAGGTGAGCGTGATGCTCCGCCGCTGCGCCTCGTTGTCGCCGATGTCGCCGACGAGCACGCGGCCGGAGCCCTCGTGGCTCTCGGGAGCGAGTGCCTCGACGTCGACCGGGTCGCCGGCCCAGCGCGACACCCCGACGGTCCGACCGGAGCCGTCGACGGTGAAGACCCGGGCGCCGTCGCCGGAGTCGTTGACGGTGAAGAAGAGCCCGTCTTGAGCCACCAGCCCGCTCGACTCGACGATCTCCGGGTCGGCGAAGCGGAAGAGCCGCTCGGCAGCCGGGTCGTCGCCCGCCGCAGCGGTCAGGCCGAGACCGAAGGGCAGCGCGACCACGACGGCGGCCGCGGCCTCACGCGCGGCCACGGCCGTCCAGCAGCTCCCCCAGCCGCGGGGTGAGATCCCACGCGGCCACCAGCGCGTCGTACTCCTCGCGCACGCCCGCCTCCCCGGCGTCGCCGGTGCGGACGGCGCGGAGCAGGGTGTTGCGCGGGGTGTGTCGGCTCTCGACGAACTGCATGACGTCGACCCGGTAACCCTCCAGCCGCAGCAGGGAGGCCCGCAGCGCGTCGGTCAGGGTGTCGGCGAACCGCTCGCGCAGGATGCCGTGCCTGACCAGCGAGGCGTACGGCGCCGGGGGACTGCCGCGGCGCAGCTGGGCGGCCACGTCGTGGTGGCAGCACGGCGCGGCGAGCACCAGCGGCGACCCCCACCCGACCGCCCGCGCCAGGGCGTCGTCGGTGGCGGTGTCGCAGGCGTGCAGGGCCAGCACGACGTCGGGGGGCCGGTCGAGCCGGGCCGCGGAGATGGTGCCGGCCACGAAGTCGGCGTCGATGCCCAACCCGCCGGCCACCTCCTCGTTGTGGCGGCGCGACTCCTCGCGCACGTCGACGCCGGTGAGCCGCACGGGCAGCCCGCGGCGCTCGGCGAGGAACTGGTGGGCGGCGAGCGTGAGGTAGGCGTTGCCGCAGCCGAGGTCGGCGATCCGCAGCGGGTCGTCCGGCGTCGGTCGCCGGAGCTGGCCGGCGTCGAGGGCGTCGCGCACGGCGACGTCGAGGATCCGCAGGAACTCCTCGACCTGGCGGTACTTCGCCTGCCGGCTCGGCTTGACCCGGCCGTCCCGGTCGCTGATGCCGAGCGCCACGAGCACCGGGTCGTCGGCGGGCAGCAGCCGGTCCTTGTCGCGGTCGTGGTCGCGGTCGACGGCCACCGCCTGCTCACGCGGTGTCGCGTGCAGCAGCCCGTCGCCCTTCTTGGTGACCCGCAGCTGAAGCGACTCGGTCGTGGTGTCGACGTGCCAGTTGCCGAAGCCCGCGGCCAACAGTCCCGAGACCGCCTCGGCGGCCGGCTCCCCGACCGGGTGGTTGGCGGTGTGGGCCCGGGTGTCGTCGTACGCCGTCACCTGGAGCTGCCGGCCGGCCCGCAGGTCGACGTAGCGCAGCTCGACGCGGCGCCACGGCGGCCGCTCCTGGCCCTTGCGGCGCCCCGACCCGACCGCACGCACCAGCCCGTCGTGGTCGAGCAGCAGCGTGCCGACCCGGTCGAGCGCGGCCTCGAGGTTCACCGCCACACCGCCGCGACGACCACGACGAGCAGCAGGCCGCCGAGCGCCACGGGGATGACCAGGCGTCGGTGGCGGGGATTCACCCGGGAAGTCTAGGTCCCCCTCCCGCGGCCCGGCCGACTCGGTTTGCGACCGCTAGGACGACGCGGCCACGCTGCGGCGCATCACCGTGTTCTTGAGCCCCTTGGTGCGGATGAAGTCGAAGCCGGCGCGCTCGTAGACGGCCCGGGTGCCGTTGTAGAGGAAGGACGACGACAGCCGCCGCTCCCCCGGGACGTGGGGGTAGCCCTCGACGACGCCGCCACCGGCCTGCGCGATCAGCCCGAGCGCACCCTCCAGGGCGACGGTCACCAGGCCCTGTTGGCGGAACCGCTTGTCGACGAAGATGCAGGTGATCCGGTAGTCGGGCTCGAGGTCCTGCTCCTCGAGGTACTGCGCGCGGTGGTGGATGTCGGGCAGCTCCGCCGGGGTGCCGTACTCCGCCCAGGCGATCGCCTCCTCGCCGTCCTCGCCGTCGCGGACGACGAGCGCCGCATGGGCGACGCCCTCGTCGACCAGGCACCTCTTGAACGCGCGGTTGCCCTCGTAGCCCGGGACGTGGTCGTCGCGCTCGGCGTGGAACTTCACGCACCAGCACCCGCCGAAGATCCCCCGGTGGCGCTCCACCATCGCCGCGAAGAGGTCCCACGTGTCCGGGACCAGCGGCTTGATGGTCGTGGGGCCGCCGCGACCGTCGTTCACCAGTTCTCCATCGAGTCGCGGAAGACGCCCGCCAGGTCCTCGGGGGTGAGCTCGCGCGGTGCGGTCGCGAGCAGCCGCTGCTGCTGGAGCGTCCCGGCCACCAGGTCGTCGACGTCGGCGTCGCCGTAGCCGATCTCGGCCAGGCCGCTCGGGAGCCCGATGTCGCGCATCAGCCGGGTCAGCACGTCGGGCAGGAGTCCCGGGCCGTCGCCGGCGGCGTCGGGGTCGAGCAGCCGGGCTGCGCGCTGGTGGCGCTCGGGGTCGGCCTCGAAGGTCACCCTGAACGCCGCGGGCGCGGTCATCGACACCGCCATGCCGTGCGGCACCATCGCCTCGTCGTCGGGGTAGCCGGCCGGCCGGTAGTCACGGACCCGCCCGGCGATCGGGTAGGCGTTGGCGTGCGGCACGTGCACGCCGGCGTTGCCGAACCCGAGCCCGGCGAAGGTCGCGGCCATCGACATCTGCTCGCGCGCCTGCCGGTCGCCCCCGTCGTGGACGGCCGTGCGGAACGCCGTCGCCAGCAGCGACATCGCCTTCTCCGACCACAGGTCGGCGATCGGGTTGGCCCCGCAGTAGGGCACCCGCTCCCCCGGCTGCTTGGCCGGGAAGTCGGCGTACCAGCGGGCGGTGTAGCTCTCGAGGGCGTGGCAGAGCACGTCCATGCCGGCCGCGGCGGTGACCATCGACGGCTGGCTGAAGGTGAGCTCCGGGTCGACGACCGCCGTCGTCGGCCGCAGCCGTGGGTGGCTGATGCCGGTCTTGACGTGCTGGTCGAGCACGTCGAGCACGCACACGGGCGTGCTCTCGCTCCCGGTGCCGGTGGTGGTCGGGACGGCGACCAGCGGCAGCAGCGGCTCGCTCGGCGCGCGGCCACCGCCGACGGGAGCGTTGACGTAGTCGAGCAGCTCGCCCGGGTTGGTCAGCAGCAGGTCGACCGCCTTGGCGGTGTCGATCGCCGACCCGCCGCCCACGGCGACGACCGCGTCGAACGGCCCGGCCTCGCGGGCGAAGCCGATCGCGTCGCGCATGGAGGCGTCGGTCGGCTCGACCCGCGCCTCGCCGTACGTCGTCACCTCGATCCCCTCGGCGGCGACCTGCTCGGCGATCCGCGCCGGGTGCCCGGTGGCGGCCACCCCCGGGTCGGTGACCAGCAGCACCCGCGTGGCGCCGCTCGCCGCCAGGTCGTGGCCGATCTC
Organism: uncultured Actinomycetota bacterium; assembly: GCA_963740885.1. Taxonomy (GTDB): domain Bacteria; phylum Actinomycetota; class Actinomycetes; order Propionibacteriales; family Nocardioidaceae; genus Nocardioides. Next base: position 1,922,330 of record CAVUFP010000002.1, on the reverse strand, counting down.
GGTGGAGGCGCCCGAGCCGAACTTCAGGGAGGGGGCGCCGTAGGTGAAGACGGTCTCGCTCATCGCACCACCCTAGGCCGAGAGCCGTCGATCAGCCCCGGCCGAGGGCGTGGGTGACCAGGTCGAGCACGGCGACCGCACCGGAGGTGACGTCGGCGACCGGCACCCAGGCGACCGCGTCGGTCGTGCCGTCGGTCTCCGCCACCCGCGGTTCGGCGACGGTGTCGACGTCGCCCGCGAAGATCAGGTGGACGCCGTGGAAGTCCTCCCAGCGGCCGCTCGGCGCGGTGCCCGAGAAGTGCGAGTCGTGGACGTCGATCAGGTCACCGACCCGGCACCGGACCCCGCACTCCTCGGCCACCTCGCGCTCGAGGGCGGCGGCCGGTCGCTCGCCGTGGGCGATCCCGCCGCCGGGGAGGGTCCACAGGCCGGGGTGGGCCGCGCTGGCCGAGAGCCGGGTCAGCAGCACCTCGCTCCCCCGGCGGACCAGGGCGTAGGCCGCGACCCGCTGGTGCTTGAACGGCGCGTGGTCGGCCAGCGCCTCGACCACCAGCGGGGTCACAGGGACGACGCCGGAGACGACGTCGGCGAGCGGCTGCCAGGCCGCCTCGATCGTGGAGCCGTCGACCTCCACCACCTGTGGCCGCGGCGCGCCCGGCGCCACCCAGCCGTCGTAGACGATCCGCACCGCGTGGGCGTCGACCCGCTGGCCGCCGCGCCAGGCCTGGGGCATGTGGGCGGAGTAGACGCGCGCGGTCTCGCTGACCTCCGCGTCGAGCCCGGTCTCCTCGTAGACCTCGCGCACGACCGCGTCCCGGGGGCCCTCGCCGTGGTCGAGCCCGCCGCCGGGCAGCGTCCACAGCTCCTCGCGGGTCACCATCGGCGAGAGCCGGCTGAGCAGGATCTCGCCGTCCCGGAGGATCACGGCGTACGCTGCCACGCGCTGGCGCTTCGGAGGACTCCCCACCCGCCCCAACCTAGTGCCCCGGCCCGCTCCACCCCGGACGACTCCTGGGCGGCGCCGTGCGACGATGCCGGGCGTGAACCACACCGATCCGGTGCCCGGGCCCGGCGACGACGCCGAGCGGACGCCGCTGCTGCGCCGGCTGGGCGGTCAGCGACGCCACGTGCTGGCGGCGCTGGACGGACTCGACGAGGCCGACCTGCGCCGGCCGTTGCTGCCCTCGGGCTGGACCGCGCTCGGGCTGGTGCGCCACCTGACGCTCGGGGGTGAGCGCTACTGGTTCCACACCGTGGTGGGCGGCGCCCCGCTGGACTACTGGCCCGAGCGGGCCGACGAGCCGGGGCGACCCGCCGACTGGCACGTCGGCGACGGCGAGTCGACCGAGGCCGTGCTCGACGACTACCGCCGCGCGATCGAGGAGTCCGACCGGATCGTGGCCCGGCTCCCGCTCTCGGCGCCGCCTCGGCTGCCCGAGCCCTGGTGGGAGGAGGCCGGGATGTCCTTCCCCGACCTGCGGTCGGTGGCGCTCCACGTGCTGGTCGACACCGCGGTGCACGCCGGCCACCTCGACGCCGTCCGCGAGCTCATCGACGGTCGCCAGCACCTCGTGCTCTGAGCGCCTCGCCGGGGTCGTCGGGGTCCGGCGGCATCGGTGGCCCCCAGGTCGGCGGGACCGCCGTCCGCGGCACGACGTCCAGCACCAGCGCCTCGCGGCGGTCGGGCGCGTGGCCGCCGAGGTGGGCGGGGTACCACGGGGCGTGCTCCCCCGGCGCCGGACGCAGGTGCGGCCGGGCCTGCAGCCCCTCGAGGAGCTCGGTGAGCGTCTCCCCGAGCCGCGTCGTCGTCGCCACCAGGTCGGCGTCCGGCGGGACGTGCCAGGGCGGCGCGAGGACCATGTCGTTGGGGCGGCCGCGCCGCAGGCTGGGCACCGGCTTCTTCCCGACGACCTCACGGCCCACGCTCCAGACGCGCTGGATGCCCCACTGGCTCGCCGGGACGATCGGCGCCCCCGTGTCGCGCGCGAGCGCGGCGACGCCGGGCATCAAGGCCCGGACCGTGTAGGCGAAGGAGATCCCCGCCTCCGGGAAGATCCCCACCACCTCGCCCTCGCGCAGCAGCTGTCGCGCCCGGAGGTAGGCCGCCGCCGGCGCCGCGCGGTCGACCGGCACGTGCCGCATGCCGGTCATCGCGGTCCGCACGAGGGGCACGTTCCAGATGTCGTGGCGGGTCAGGAACCGCACGCAGCGGCCCCGCTCCCAGCCGGCGGCGGCGAGCGTCATGAAGTCGGGGTAGGAGACGTGGCTGGCAGCGATGATCGCCGGCCCCTCGGTCGGGATGTGCTCGAGCCCCTCCATCCGCGTCCGCAGCCCGATCGCGCGCAGCGCGAGACCGCCGATCGCGACCGTCGCGCGGTACCACCCGTCCTCCAGCACCCGCGCATTCTCGCTGACGCGGCCCCCGATCCGTGGCCGCATCAGGAGAACGGCGGACGCGCGTCGCGCGCGATCGAGCGTCGCCCGGCCCACCGCCACACGCGCGCCGCCCGGTCGCGGTCGTCGTCGGTGACCAGGTTGCCCATCCAGCGCAGCGCCAGCGTCATCAACCAGTCCGACCGCATGCCGGCCGGCCCCAGGGTGCGCAGCACCCCCGGCACGGTCACCACGCCGGCCAGTCGCCGGGCGATCGAGAACGCCTCGCCGTAGTGGTCGCGCAGCAGCGCGGGCCACACGTCCGACAGGTCGTCGTACGACGTCAGCGTCTCGACGAGCAGCCGGCCGCTCTCGAGCCCGTAGTCGATCCCCTCGCCGTTGAGCGGGTTGACCAGCGCCGCCGCATCGCCGACCAGCGCCCAGTTGCGCCCGGCCACGTGGGAGACCGCACCGCCCATCGGGAGCAGCGCCGAGGTGGGCATCCGCAGCTCATCGGCGAGGGCGAAGTCGTCACGGATGGTGTCGGCGTAGAGCTGCATCAGCGGCTTGATCGCGACCTCGGTCGGCCGCTTGGCCGTCGCCAGGGTGCCGGCGCCGAGGTTGACCGAGCCACGGCCGTCGGAGGATCCCAGCGGGAAGACCCAGCCGTAGCCGGAGAGGATCTCGCCGTCCCCGCCCCGCAGCTCGAGGTGGCTGCTGATCCAGGGGTCGTCGGCCATCCCGGAGTCGACGTAGCACCGCCCCGCGACGGCGTAGACCGTGTCGCGGTGCCACTCCCGGCCCAGCTTCTTGCCGAGCGGCGAGCGGACGCCGTCGGCGACGACCAGCCGCTCGCAGGCGACCTCGAACTCGCCGTCGGCGTCGCGCAGCACGACCGCGGCGACCCGGTCGCCCTCCCGGCGTACGTCGACCGCGCGGGCGCCGTCGAGCGCACTCGTCCCCGCCTTGATCGCGGTCGTGCGCAGGTGGTCGTCGAGCTCGGTGCGGGCGACGGCGGAGCCCCAGTCGGGCAGCGTGCCGCCCGGCCACGGCAGCAGCAGGGTCTGGCCGAAGCCGTGGGCCCGCAGGCCCTGGTTGACCGTGTGGGCGCGGAGCCAGTCGCCGAGGCCGAGCCGCTCCAGCTCGCCGATGGCGCGCGGGGTGAGACCGTCGCCGCAGGTCTTGTCGCGGGGGAAGACCGCCGCGTCGACCAGCAGCGTGTCCAGTCCCGCCCTCGCCGACCACGCGGCGGTGGCCGAACCGGCGGGTCCGGCGCCGACGACGAGGACGTCGGTGCGGGTCGGTCGGCTCACCCCCCGATTCTCGCAGGCGCCCCGAACCCAGCCCAATCCGCCATCGGTCGTGCTCAACTCGCCGAGCCGTCACTTCTGTGAGTTCGGAACCCCTCGAGCCGTCAGGTTTTCACGTTCGGGTGACGGGTCGACCGCCCGCAAACTCGCAGAAGTGACGGGTCGGCACGGGTCGGGTCCCACACCCGCGGCTCGACGCCGCTCAGACGTGGATGGCGGCGGGCCAGCCGTCGGAGAAGCGCTCGGGCACCTCGGGCAGCGAGCGCGACTCGCCCCGCGCGTGACGCCGCGCCGTCCAGGCCACGGCGCAGGCGTCGAGGGCGTCGTCGACCGCGAAGCCGCGTCCGCGCACCGTCTCCGGCAACCGCAACCCGGCCGACGCGAGAGCGGCCCGGCGGGTCCGCACACCCTCCGCGGTCCGCTTCGAGAACATCGTGTCGGCACCGAGGGCGGCGAACGACACCTCGGGGTGCACCTCCAGCACGACCACACCGGGCGCGTCGGCCAGCCACGCGTCGACCTCGGCGATCTTGGCGCACAGGTGGAAGCCCTGGTGGCTCAGGCCCTTCCCGGTTGCGGCCCGGTTGGCCGCGTTGGCCTCCGGCCAGGTGTCGGCCAGGACGGCGGCGCGGGCCGGCGTCGGGAAGACCGACGACTTCCGCCCCGGCGGCAGCTCCCGGCGGGCGGATCGGTCGGCCTCCCGCGGCCCCGCATCCGGCAGCCCGATCGGGATGTCGATGCCGACGACCGTCGGCGCCACACGGAGCGACCCGAGCAGCTCGGCGACCGTCGTCCCCACCACGAGCTCCAGCCCGTCGTCGACCAGCAGGGCACCCACCCACCCGGCCGGGCAGCCGTCGACGCCCAGCACCGCGGGTGCGGTCACCGGCGCCGGAACCCCGAGCACATGATCCGCAGGTGACTGATCCCCTCGGGACCGTCGCGGTAGTAGGCCTGCTGCTCGGCGACGTGGGGCCCGTCGGGGCACTCCAGGTCGAAGCGGTAGCTGATCCGGGAGGTGTCGGCGACCTCGCCCTCGCTCACCTCGACGACTGCGCTCACCCGATCGTGCGGCTCGAACCAGTGGTCCAGCACGATCTCTCGCACGCCCTCGGGCGAGTCGGCCTCCCAGAGCCGTCCGGGCGTCAGCCCCTTGAAGTCGACGTCGGGGGCGAGGGCCTCGCGCAGGGCGTCCTCGTCACGCGCCACGATCGCGTCCACGAAGCGCCGCGCCGTACTGGTCATCCTCCGAGAGTGTCAGAGGCCGGCGCCCACGTCACGGGTCCCGAGACGCGAGAGCCCCTCCCGTGCACGCACGGAAGGGGCTCCACGCTCCTCGACCTGGCTCGTCACCAGACCTCGGCGATGACGCGCTAGTTCTGGTACGAGCCGAAGTCGAAGTCGTCGAGGGCGACCGCCTGGGCGCTCCCGGCGTTGCCGAACTCGTAGTCGTAGGAGTCGTAGCCGGTGACGCTGTAGGCCGCGGCCCGTGCCTCCTCGGTCGGCTCCACCCGGACGTTGCGGTAGCGCTCCAGGCCGGTACCGGCCGGGATCAGCTTGCCGATGATCACGTTCTCCTTCAGGCCGCGCAGCGAGTCGCTGCGACCGTTGATCGCCGCGTCGGTGAGGACGCGGGTCGTCTCCTGGAAGGAGGCCGCCGAGAGCCACGACTCCGTGGCCAGCGACGCCTTCGTGATGCCCATCAGCTCCGCGCGGCCCGAGGCCGGCTTGCCGCCCTCGGTCACGACCCGACGGTTCTCCTCCTCGAACCTGATCCGGTCGACCAGGTCGGAGGGCAGCAGCGTCGTGTCACCGGACTCGATGACCGTCACGCGCCGCAGCATCTGGCGCACGATGATCTCGATGTGCTTGTCGTGGATCGACACGCCCTGCGACCGGTAGACCGCCTGGACCTCGTCGACGAGGTGCTGCTGGGCCCGACGGATGCCGAGGATCCGCAGCACCTCCTTCGGGTCCGGCGTACCGACCGTCAGCTGGTGGCCCACCTCGACGTGGTCGCCGTCGGCGACCAGCAGGCGGGACCGCTTGCTGACGGGGTACTCGTGGACGTCCGAGCCGTCGTCCGGGGTGACCAGGACCTTGCGGGCCTTGTCGGTCTCCTCGATCTCGATCCGGCCGGTGGCCTCCGAGATCGGCGAGAGCCCCTTGGGCTGACGCGCCTCGAACAGCTCGACCACGCGGGGCAGGCCCTGCGTGATGTCGTCAGCCGAGGCCACACCACCGGTGTGGAAGGTCCGCATCGTCAGCTGCGTGCCGGGCTCACCGATCGACTGGGCCGCGATGATGCCGACGGCCTCGCCGATGTCGACGAGCTTGCCGGTGGCCAGCGAACGGCCGTAGCACTTCGCGCAGGTACCGGTCTTGGCGTCGCAGGTCAGCACGGAGCGGACCTTGACCTCCTCGATGCCGGCCGCCACGAGCTCACCGATCTTGACGTCGCCGAGGTCCTCACCGGGTCCGGCGAGCACCTCGCCGGTCTCGGGGTGGGTGATCTCGACCGCCGAGGACCGGGCGTACGCCGCGGTCTCGGCGTTGTCGTCCTTGCGGACGGTGCCGTCGTCGCCGGCCACGCCGATCCGCTTGGGCAGGCCACGCTCGGTGCCGCAGTCGTCCTCACGGATGATGACGTCCTGCGACACGTCGACCAGCCGTCGGGTCAGGTAGCCCGAGTCGGCGGTCCGCAGCGCGGTGTCGGCGAGACCCTTGCGGGCACCGTGGGTGGAGATGAAGTACTCCAGCACCGTGAGGCCCTCGCGGAAGTTCGCCTTGATCGGCCGCGGGATGATGTCACCACGCGGATTGGCCACCAGGCCACGCATGGCGGCCACCTGGCGGATCTGCATCATGTTTCCGGACGCGCCGGAGTCGACCATCATGTAGATCGGGTTCGACCGGTCGAAGTTGGCCTCCATCGCCTTGGCGACGTCGTTGGAGGCCTGGGTCCAGATCTCGATGAGCTCCTGGCGACGCTCCTCGTCGGTGACGAGGCCACGCTCGAACTGCTTCTGGACCTTCTCGGCCTGCTTCTCGTAGCCGGCCAGGATGCTGGCCTTCTCGGTCGGCGTGGTCACGTCGTCGATCGACACCGTGACCCCCGAACGGGTCGCCCAGTGGAAGCCCGCGTCCTTGAGCGCGTCCAGCGACGCCGCGACCTCGACCTTGGTGTAGCGCTCGGCCAGGTCGTTGACGATCGCCCCCAGGGCCTTCTTGCCCACCTCGTAGTTCACGAAGGGGTAGTCGGCCGGCAGGGTCTCGTTGAACAGCGCCCGGCCCAGCGTCGTCTCCAGGGTGAGGGACGTGCCCTCCTCCCACTCCGCGCCCAGGTCGAGCTCGAGCGGCGGGACCACGTCGTCGAAGCGGATCTTGATCGCGCTCTGCAGGCTGATGTCGCCGTGGTCGAAGGCCATGATCGCCTCGGCCACGCTCGAGAAGGCACGGCCCTCGCCGGGCTCGCCCTCACGGTCGGTGGTGAGGAAGAACAGCCCGATGATCATGTCCTGCGTCGGCATGGTGACCGGACGGCCGTCGGACGGCTTGAGGATGTTGTTGGTCGACAGCATCAGGATCCGCGCCTCGGCCTGCGCCTCGGCAGACAGCGGCAGGTGCACCGCCATCTGGTCACCGTCGAAGTCCGCGTTGAACGCGGTGCACACGAGCGGGTGGATCTGGATCGCCTTGCCCTCGACCAGCTGCGGCTCGAACGCCTGGATGCCGAGGCGGTGAAGCGTGGGCGCCCGGTTCAGCAGGACCGGGTGCTCGGCGATGACCTCCTCGAGGACGTTCCAGACCTCGCCCCGCTGGGCGCGCTCGACCATCCGCTTGGCGGACTTGATGTTCTGCGCGTGCGAGAGGTCGACCAGCCGCTTCATGACGAACGGCTTGAAGAGCTCCAGCGCCATCTGCTTCGGCAGCCCGCACTGGTGCAGCTTCAGCTGCGGACCGGAGACGATCACCGAGCGGCCCGAGTAGTCGACACGCTTGCCGAGCAGGTTCTGGCGGAACCGCCCCTGCTTGCCCTTGAGCATGTCGGAGAGCGACTTCAGCGGCCGGTTGCCCGGTCCGGTGACCGGACGGCCACGGCGGCCGTTGTCGAACAGCGAGTCGACGGCCTCCTGGAGCATCCGCTTCTCGTTGTTGACGATGATCTCGGGCGCACCGAGGTCGAGCAGCCGCTTGAGGCGGTTGTTCCGGTTGATGACGCGGCGGTAGAGGTCGTTGAGGTCGGAGGTCGCGAAGCGGCCACCGTCGAGCTGCACCATCGGCCGCAGGTCCGGCGGGATGACCGGGACGGCGTCGAGCACCATGCCGATCGGCTGGTTGCCGGTCTTGCGGAACGCGTCGACCACCTTGAGCCGCTTGAGGGCCCGCACCTTGCGCTGGCCCTTGCCGGTGGCGATGACCTCGCGCAGCGACGCGACCTCGGCGTCGATGTCGAAGTCCTGGAGCCGCTTCTGGATCGCCGTGGCGCCCATGTGGCCCTCGAAGTACTTCCCGAACCACATCTTCATCTCGCGGTAGAGCAGCTCGTCGCCCATCAGGTCCTGGACCTTGAGGGACTTGAAGCTGTTCCACACCTCGTCGAGCCGGTCGAGCTCGCGCTGGGAGCGGTCGCGGACCTGCTTCATCTCGCGCTCGGCCCCGTCGCGCACCTTGCGGCGCTGGTCGGCCTTGGCGCCCTCGGCCTCCAGGGTCGCGAGGTCCTCCTCGAGCTTCTTGCTGCGGTCCTCGAGGGCGCCGTCACGACGCTTCTCGAGCCGCTCGCGCTCCAGGCCCACCTTGCCCTCGAGCGAGGACAGGTCGCGGTGGCGCGCGTCCTGGTCGACGGAGGTGATCATGTAGGCCGCGAAGTAGATGACCTTCTCGAGGTCCTTCGGGGCGAGGTCGAGCAGGTAGCCCAGCCGCGACGGCACACCCTTGAAGTACCAGATGTGGGTCACGGGCGCGGCCAGCTCGATGTGGCCCATCCGCTCGCGACGGACCTTGGAGCGGGTCACTTCGACGCCGCACCGCTCGCAGATGATCCCCTTGAAGCGCACCCGCTTGTACTTGCCGCAGTAGCACTCCCAGTCCCGGGTGGGACCGAAGATCTTCTCGCAGAACAGGCCGTCGCGCTCGGGCTTGAGCGTGCGGTAGTTGATGGTCTCCGGCTTCTTGACCTCACCGTGGCTCCACGCGCGGATCTCGTCCGCGGTGGCCAGGCCGATCTTCAGCTGGTCGAAGAAGTTGACGTCCAACACAGTGATCTGTTCCCTCTTCCTTCTCAGACTTCTTCGACGGACGACGGCTCACGACGGGACAGGTCGATCCCGAGCTCCTCGGCTGCGCGGAAGACGTCGTCCTCAGCGTCCTTGAGCTCGATCTGCGACCCGTCCTGGCTGAGCACCTCGACGTTCAGGCACAAGGACTGCATCTCCTTGACGAGCACCTTGAACGACTCGGGGATGCCGGAGTCGGGGATGTTCTCGCCCTTGACGATGGCCTCGTAGACCTTGACGCGCCCGGGCACGTCGTCGGACTTGATCGTGAGCAGCTCCTGGAGGGCGTACGCCGCGCCGTAGGCCTCCATGGCCCACACCTCCATCTCGCCGAACCGCTGGCCGCCGAACTGGGCCTTACCGCCCAGCGGCTGCTGCGTGATCATCGAGTAGGGGCCGGTGCTGCGCGCGTGGATCTTGTCGTCGACCAGGTGGTGCAGCTTGAGGATGTACATGTAGCCCACCGACACCGGGTCCGGGAACGGCTCGCCGGAGCGGCCGTCGAACAGGCCGGCCTTGCCGGTCTCGTCGATGACCCGGACACCGTCGCGGTTGGGCAGCGTGGCACCCAGCAGACCGGTGATCTCGTCCTCGCGGGCTCCGTCGAACACCGGGGTCGCGACCCGGGTGTCGGGCTCGGCCTTGTCGGCGTGGATCTTGATCAGCCGCTGCTTCCAACCGTCGGGGTCCTTGTCCTCCTTGGAGCCGTTGGAGGCGTGGAGGTCGAGGTCCCAACCCTGCTTGGCCAGCCACCCCAGGTGCAGCTCGAGGATCTGGCCGATGTTCATCCGGCGCGGGACGCCGAGCGGGTTGAGGATCACGTCGACCGGGGTGCCGTCCTCCATGAACGGCATGTCCTCGATCGGCAGGATCTTGGCGATGACGCCCTTGTTGCCGTGGCGGCCGGCCAGCTTGTCGCCGACCGAGATCTTCCGCTTCTGGGCGACGTAGACGCGCACCAGCTGGTTGACGCCCGGGGGCAGCTCGTCGCCGTCCTCGCGGTCGAAGACCCGGACGCCGATGACCGTGCCGGACTCGCCGTGCGGGACCTTCATCGAGGTGTCGCGCACCTCGCGCGCCTTCTCACCGAAGATCGCGCGGAGCAGCCGCTCCTCGGGGGTCAGCTCGGTCTCGCCCTTGGGGGTCACCTTGCCGACCAGGATGTCGCCGGTGGTGACCTCGGCGCCGATGCGGATGATCCCGCGCTCGTCGAGGTCGGCCAGCATCTCCTCGCCGACGTTGGGGATGTCGCGGGTGATCTCCTCGGGGCCCAGCTTGGTGTCGCGGGCGTCGACCTCGTGCTCCTCGATGTGGATCGAGGTGAGGACGTCCTCCTGCACCAGGCGCTGGCTGAGGATGATCGCGTCCTCGTAGTTGTGACCGTGCCACGGCATGAAGGCGACGAGCAGGTTGGTGCCCAGCGCGATCTCGGCCTGGTCGGTGCACGGGCCGTCGGCGATGGGCGAGCCCACCTCGACCTTGTCGCCCTCGGAGACCAGCGGCCGCTGGTTGATGCAGGTGCCCTGGTTGGAGCGGCGGAACTTCGCGAGGCGGTACGACGAGTAGGTGCCGTCGTCGTTCATGACCTCGATCAGGTCGGCCGAGACGCCCTGGACGACCCCGGCCTTCTCGGCCAGCAGCACGTCGCCGGCGTCGACCGCGGCGCGGTACTCGACCCCGGTGCCGACCAGCGGGCTGTCGCTCTTGATCAGCGGCACCGCCTGGCGCTGCATGTTGGCGCCCATCAGGGCCCGGTTGGCGTCGTCGTGCTCGAGGAACGGAATCAGGGCGGTCGCCACCGACACCATCTGGCGCGGCGAGACGTCCATGTAGTCGACCTCGTCGCGGAGGATCTCGGAGACCTCGTCGTCGCGCTGGCGGACGAGCACCCGCTCCTCGACGAAGCGGCCCTTCTCGTCGAGCCCGGCGTTGGCCTGCGCGATGACGTAGCGGTCCTCGTCGTCGGCGGTCAGGTAGTGGATCTCGTCGGTGACCTGGCCCTTGCGGACGACCCGGTAGGGGGTCTCCACGAAGCCGAACGGGTTGATCCGGCCGAAGGAGGCCAGCGACCCGATCAGACCGATGTTGGGGCCTTCCGGCGTCTCGATCGGGCACATCCGGCCGTAGTGCGACGGGTGGACGTCCCGGACCTCCATGCCCGCGCGGTCGCGGGAGAGGCCACCCGGGCCGAGCGCGTTGAGGCGCCGCTTGTGGGTCAGACCGGCGATCGGGTTGGTCTGGTCCATGAACTGCGAGAGCTGGGAGGTGCCGAAGAACTCCTTCAGCGCCGCCACGACCGGGCGGATGTTGATCAGCGACTGCGGCGTGATCGCCTCGACGTCCTGGGTCGTCATCCGCTCCCGGACCACGCGCTCCATCCGGGCCAGGCCGGTGCGCAGCTGGTTCTGGATCAGCTCGCCGACGGTCCGCATCCGGCGGTTGCCGAAGTGGTCGATGTCGTCGGCGCGGACCTTGATCGGCTTCTCGTCCGGGCCGTGCACGACCGCGCCCGAGACGTCGACCAGGTCGGCCGCCTCGGTGGTGGTGTTGGCGTGGAGCTGGACGATGTAGCGGATCGTCGCCACGATGTCGGCGATGGTCAGGGTCTGCTGGTCGAAGGCCAGGCCGACGCCCAGCTTCTTGTTGATCTTGTAGCGGCCGACCTTGGCCAGGTCGTAACGCTTGGGGTTGAAGTAGTAGTTCTTCAGCAGCGTGAGCGCGGCCTCGCGGGTCGGCGGCTCACCCGGGCGCAGCTTGCGGTAGATGTCGAGGAGCGCGTCGTCGGGACCCTGGGTGTGGTCCTTCTCCTCGGTGATCTGGATCGACTCGAAGCCGCGCAGCTCGGTCATCACGGCGTCGTAGTCGTAGGCCTCGCCGGTGTCCTCGGCGACGGCCTGCAGCGCCTTGAGCAGGACCGTGACGTTCTGCTTGCGCTTGCGGTCGAGGCGGACCCCGACGGTGTCGCGCTTGTCGATCTCGAACTCGAGCCAGGCTCCCCGGGACGGGATCAGCTTGGAGGTGAAGACGTCCTTGTCGGAGGTCTTGTCGGCGGAGCGCTCGAAGTAGACGCCCGGTGACCGGACGAGCTGGGAGACCACGACGCGCTCGGTGCCGTTGATGATGAAGGTGCCCTTCGGGCTCATGAGCGGGAAGTCGCCCATGAAGACCGTCTGGCCCTTGATCTCGCCGGTGTCGTTGTTGGTGAACTCCGCCGAGACGTAGAGCGGAGCGGAGTAGGTGAAGTCCTTCTCCTTGCACTCGTCGACGGTGTACTTGGGGTCGTAGAAGACCGGGCTCTCGAACGAGAGCGACATCGTCTCGCTGAAGTCCTCGATCGGGGAGATCTCCTCGAAGATCTCCTGCAGTCCCGACTTCGACGAGACGTCGTCGCCGGCCTCGCGGCGGCGGACGACCTCGGCCTGCCAGGCCTCGCTGCCGATCAGCCAGTCGAAGCTGTCGGTCTGGAGCGAGAGGAGCTGGGGGAGCTCGAGCGGCTCAGCGATCTTGGCGAAGGAGATTCGCGAGGAATCCAGGGACTTGCGGGTGGAACCAGGGGCGGTGCGCGCGGCCAAGAGGTGTCCTTTTCAAGGGGTCGCTCTGGGAGGAGACGCCAGCCGACCACAACTCCGGCCACCGGACAGGCCTGAGCGCATCTGAAGACAGGCGCGAACGTGAAGAGTACCTCAGAGCGAGGGCGCGACACAACATCGGCGTCAAGACAGCGCGTGCGGCGTCCGCGACGTTGCGATAGATGATGAACGCCCGCCCCACGTCAGGTCAAGCGAAACGGCGAAAGCGGCGCGTCGCGGGACTCCCGGGCGCGGGCCGACCGCGGTCGGCTACTCCTGGGCCGGGCTGGTCTGGAGGTCGTCGACCAGCCACCGACCCTCGACGAGCTCCATCGTCAGCGTGGCCTGGTCCTTGTAGACGACCGGCTGCTGGGTGACCTTGTTGGTGGTCGGCCGGTCCACGAAGAGCAGCACCTGCACGCGGTCGCCCGCCTCGTCGACCCGCGTGATCGCAGAGGCCACCACGTCGACGTCGACGTCGGTCCGGGTCGAGGGCGCGTTGTCCTGCAGCACCCCGAACAGCTCGTCGTAGCGCTCCCGGTAGTCCGAGGTCATCACGGCGTGCGCGGCCTGCTGGTCCTCCTCGAGCGTCTTGTAGTGGTAGGAGAGGACAGGGACGACGGCCTGCTCGGCGGCACTGCGGGCCGTGCTGGCCGCAGCGGAGACCGAGGCCGCCGACGGCTGCATCCACAGGTACGTCGTCGCCGCCACCGCGAGCGTCGTGACGAGCGCGACGACGGCCAGCAGCCAGGTGGGGACGACCAGCCAGGACCGGCGAGCACGTGCGGGCCCAGCGGCCGGCTCGTCCGCCTCGTCCGGGCGGGCTTCTTCGGGTCGCCCGGGGTCCGGCTCCGACTCCGGCCCCGTCGCCGGTGCCGGCACCGGCTCGCCGGTCTCCGGCTCGGCCGCATCCTGCTCGGCCAGCGCGGCGTCGTAGGCCGCCCGGCGCTCGGGGTCGAGCAGTACCTCGGCCGCCTGGTTGTAGAGGCGGAAGCGCCGGTCGGCGGGCGTCAGGTCGGCGATCGCCGCCCGCCACGCGTCACGGACCTCCTCCGGGCTCGCCGAGGGGTCGACGTCGAGGACGTCGTACCAGTTCGGGCCGGCGGCGGGGCCGGGGGTCTGCCCGGGGACCTGGGTCACTGCTCGGCCCCCGTCACCGGGGTGAAGTCGTCGACCAGCCACGTCCCGTCGCTCCTGACCAGGGTCAGCTGGAAGCGGAACGGCACGGGCTCCTGCTTCTGCAGGTCACCCTTGCGGTCGGGGTAGGCGTCGGTGAAGGCGCCGGCGACCAGCGCGGTGGCGGAGTCGTCGGAGAGGGTGGCGACGCCGGTCGAGAAGACCTCGGCCGTCCGGGCGACGCCGGCCTGGCTGACCAGCTGCTCGGCGGCGGTGACCTGGCGGTCGAAGCTGGCCTCGAGCTTGGGCGTGATCACCTCGCGCACCAGCGAGCGGTACTCGGGCAGCTCGTCGCCCTCGAGCTGGTCGGGGCCGTAGGTGCCGAAGCGGAGCATGAACTGCCGCGACTGGCTCATCACCGCGTCGCGCTCCTGCTGTGCCTCGGAGGCACCGCCCTCGATGCCGACCGGCTCTGCTCCGCGGGTCGCGACCAGCCAGATGCCGGTGCCGAGGCTCGCGAGCAGCAGGACGACCAGCACGCACAGCAGCACCAGCCGGAAGGCCGGCGCCTGGGAGGGGTGGTCGCGGTCGCTGCTCGTCACTCCGGCTGGGTCGCCAGGGGCTGGAGGAACAGCCACTTCCACGACTCCTCTCCAAGACTGCTGGGGGCCAAGGTACCGGGGGTGGTGTCGCCGCCGGGGACCCGACTCCCCCAGTGGAGCCGGTGCGTGTCCTCGTTGTAGGTGGCGATCACCGGTGAGTCGTAGGACGCGCCCGCCCGCGAGGCGGGCGAGTGCTGGGAACCGCGGGGGTTGCTCTGGGCGGCGGGCTCGGCGCAGTGGGCCTCGACGTTCATCGGGGCGTTGCCGCGCTCGGTCACCGGGTCGCGCTCGTTGGTGCTCTCGTAGCCCCGGTGGCACACGGGCGGCTGGTCGGTCGTGATCAACCCGAAGTGCGCGTTGTAGTTGCCCTCGGACTTCGAGACCACCGTGAAGCCGCCGTCGACCACGTAGGGGTAGATCACGAGGATCTGCTCGACGCCGTCGAGGTGGGCGACCACGACCTCGCCGGTGGTGACCAGGTTGTTGATCAGCTCGCCGAGCTGGACCCGGTTGTCCTCGAGGAACCGGCGCAGCTCGTTGGCGGTCTCCGACCCGCTGTCGATCACCTGCCGCAGGTCGCCGTCGGCGGCCGCCAGGGTGTCGCTGAACGACGCCAGCTTGGTCGCGAAGTTGCGGATCGACCCCTCGGAGTCGACCTGGGTCTGCAGCACGACGTTGCTGTCGCGGATCAGCGCCGTGGTGACGTCGAAGTTGGCGTTGGCGTCCTCGATGAAGGCATTGCCGGTGTCGATGATCTGGCCGAGGTCGTCACCGGTGCCGGAGAAGGCGTCCCCGAACTCGGACACCGTGGTCTTCAGGGACTTCTTGTTGACCGACTGGACGAGGTCGTTGAGGTGGGTCAGGAAGACCTGGGTCTTGATCGGCGTGACGGTCTGCTCCTGCGCGATCTCGGAGCTGTCCTCGAGGTAGGGGCCGGAGTCGCTCTGCGGCTGGAGCTCGACGTACTGCTCACCCACGGCCGAGCGGTTGCCGACGATCGCCTCGGCGTCGGCCGGGATCGAGGTGAACTGCTCGTCGATGCTCAGCACGACGTCGACGCCCTCGTCGGTGAGCTCGAGCTGGGCGACCTGGCCGATCCGCACGCCGCGGTAGGTCACCTCGCCACCGGCGAAGATGCCGCCGGAGTCGGCGAAGTGGGCGACCACCTCGTAGGTGTCGTCGTGGACGAGCCGGTCGAGCTGGGCGTAGCGGGCGCCCACATAGCTGACCCCGAGGAGCGTGATGATCACGAAGACCATCAGCTGGACCTTGGTACGGCGTTCGATCATCGGGTCACCATCCCCGGGACCATCAGCGAGACCAGGTCGGGGTCGTAGAGGTCCATCAGCTGCCCCATGGTCGGACCACGCTCCCCGAACTCACCCGGGGTCCCGAACCCCGGTCGCGGCAGGCCGTCGGTGACGCCGTCGAGGATGCCGCCCCCGCCGCCCCCACCGCCCCCGCCACCGGCACCGCCGGGGAGGCCGCCGGGGAGGTTGGGGAGGTTGAGGTCGTTGAGCTCGCGGCAGACGTCCTTGTCCCGGTTCTTCTTCTTCGCGCACTCCTCCTGCAGCTTGAGCACCTTCTCGGGGCTCTTGAGGAGCTTCTGGCACGGCTTGCTGTCGATGTCGCCGGAGCGCAGGCACTTGGTGACGAGGCCGACCACGTGGACCGGGTCGATCGGGCCGGGGAGGTCGGTCGGCAGGCCGGACGGGAGGCCGCCCGGGCCGTCGCCGCCGAGGCCCTCGAGGTTGACGTCGAGGGTGATGGAGAGGTTGGTGTAGTCACCCATGTGGAGGTTGCGGGCGACCTGCGGGTCGCGCCCGACGACCTCGTCGACGAACGGGTAGGTCAAGAAGACCTGGAAGGCCTTGGCGAACGCGTCACCGGACTCGGCGAACTGGCTGAGCACCGGCACCAGCTGGCGCAGGGACTCGATCGTGGAGGCCTTGGACGCCCGGATCA
This sequence comes from uncultured Actinomycetota bacterium, assembly GCA_963740885.1. Lineage (GTDB taxonomy): Bacteria > Actinomycetota > Actinomycetes > Propionibacteriales > Nocardioidaceae > Nocardioides. The sequence goes on along the minus strand of CAVUFP010000002.1, from coordinate 1,906,119 downwards.
CGCGGACGCCGACGTCGGAGAGCTGGTTGATCGCCTGCAGCATCTTCACCAGGTCGGCGCGCTGCTTGTCGATGGTGCGCAGGGCGCTGGGGAGCTCCTCGAGCGCGGCGTCGATGGTGTCGATCTGGTCGCTGACCGAGAGCGAGAGCCGGTTGAGGCCCTCGATGGCGCGGACGATGTCGGCCTTGCCGTCGTCGAGCTGCGCCATCAGGTCGCGGATCTGGCGGAACGCCGACTTGGCACTGCTCTCGCGACCCGCCAGGGCGAGGTTGAGCTCGTGGGCGATGGTCTTGAGCTGGCCGACGCCGCCGCCGTTGAGCAGCAGGCTGAGCGCGCCCAGGACCTCCTCGACCTCCGGGTTGCGGTTGGTGCGGTCGAGGCCGATGGTGTCGCCGTCGGCCAGCGTGCCGGTCGACCCGCTCGGGGGCGGGCTCAGCGACACGAACTTCTCGCCGAGCAGGCTGGTCTGCCGGATCTCCGCGAGCGTGTTGCCGGGCAGGTCGGTGTTGCCCGGGAGCTCCATGGTGACCACCGCGGTGTCGCCGTCGAGGGTGACGTCGGTGATCTTGCCGACCGAGACGTCGTTGATCTTGACCGTCGACTGCGGGACCAGGTCGAGGACGTCGGTGAACTCCGCCCTGACCGTGATCGGGTTCTCGCCGGTGTCGGTGCCGCCCGGGAGCGGCATGTCCTGCACGCTGCACCCGGTCACCAGTGCGGTGGCGAGGCCGAGGGCCAGGGCCACCATGCTGCGTCGGAACCGCGCCGTCATCTGGGCACCTCCGCGAGACCGCCCAGGCTCGGGTCGAACCGGTCCTGCCAGGGCGGGTGCGGTCCCTGTCCGAAGGGCACCCGCCGTGCACCCTGCTTGGGGAACGCCTCCTCGATCGCGTCGCACGCCTCGCCGGAGTCGTCGAGCTGGCTGACGAAGCCGCACAGGTAGGTGGCCGGGTCGGCCGCGATGATCCCGGGGGTCTCCTGCAGGTTGGACCGGGTGTCCAGGGTGCCCGCCTGGGGGTTGTAGGTCAGCGCCAGGTTGTTGAGCGCGAGCGGAGCGTCGGAGAGGATCTCGTCGAGCGCGTTGCGCTGCTTGGCCAGCACGCCCGCGAAACGGTTGAGGCCCTCGATGTTGCGGCCGAGGATGGCGCGGTTGTCGCGCACGAAGCCCGAGACCTCACCCAGGGCCACCGACAGGTTGCGCAGGGTCGCCGCCAGCTCCTCCTTCTCGCCCTCGAGCACGCTGGAGACGTCGGAGATCGACTGGTTGAAGCGGCGTACGGTCTGGTCGTTCTTGGCGAGGGTGCCGATGAAGCCCTCCAACGCCCGCACCGACCCGAAGAACTCCTCGCGGTTGTCGGCGAGCGTCTGGCTGAAGTCGGCGAAGTCCTGGATGGTCTGGTGGAACTGCTCGCCCTCGCCGCCGAAGTTGCGGGCGGTCACGTCGAGCAGGTCGGAGAGGGCGCCCTTCTCGTTGGCGCCGTCGGGGCCGAGGGCCACGTTGAGCGAGTCGAGGTTCTGGTAGATCTGGTCGAGCTCGAGGGGCACGGCGGTGCGGTCGATGTCCATCGAGGCGCGGTCGGCCAGGACCTCGCCGCCGTCGTAGGCCGGGGTCAGCTGCACGAACCGGTCGCCGACGACGGAGGGTGAGATCACGACCGCGTCTGCGTCGGCCGGGATCTTGACCTCGGGGTCGTAGGACATCGTGACCACGACGTCGGTGCCCGACGGGGTCACCGACTCGACGGTGCCGATCGACACGCCGAGCACGCGGACGTCGCTGCCCTCGTAGAGGGAGACGGTCCGCGAGAAGTGGGCGGTGATGGTCTTGTCCTCGTCGCCCGCGAGGAAGGTCCACGCGCTGGCGGCCAGCAGGGCGACCACGACCAGGGGCACCACGATCTTGGACAGCAGGCTCATCCCAGACCACCTCCGTTGAGGACGTCGGGGGCGGGCGGCATGTTCTGGATGTAGGTGTCGAACCACGGGCCGTTGCCGAGCGTGTTGGCGAACACCCGGTAGAACGGCGCCATCAGCCGCAGGCTGTTGTCGATGTTGTCCTCGTTCTTGTTGAGGACCTCCAGCACGTTCTCCAGGTGGGTCAGGGCCGGCTTGAGGTCGTCACGGCTCTGGCGGACCAGCAGCGTCAGCTCGCGGGAGAGCTTCGAGGTCGAGACCAGCAGGTTGTGGATCGCCTCGCGCCGCTGCACCAGGGCACGGAACAGGATGTCGGCGTCGTGCATCAGGTCGACGATGTCCTGGTCGCGCTCGTCGAGGACGTTCGAGACCTTCTCGAGGTTCTGCAGCAGGGTGTTGATCTGCTCGTTCTTCTCGGCGACGTTGCGCGAGAGCGCCGAGACCCCGTCGAGGGCGTCGCGGAACTCCTCGGGGGTGTTGCGGGTCAGGTCGGCGAACGTCGAGAACGCCTCGGCGACCTGGTCGGTCTTGATCTTGCCGGTGGTCTCGGCGAGGCCGGTGAACGCCTCGACGACGTCGTAGGGCGAGCTGGTGCGCTCGACCGGGATCTCGTAGCCCTCGTCCATCTGGCCGTCGCCCGCGGGCTCGAGGGAGAGGAACATCGCGCCGAGCAGCGTCTTGACCTTGATCGCCGCGTGGGTCTCCTGGCCGAAGTCGGCGTCCTGGTCGACCCGGAAGCCCACCCGCACGTGGTCGCCCGCGAGCTCGACCTCCTCGACCTTGCCCACCCGGACTCCGGCGATGCGGACCTCGTCGCCGGCCTCGAGCCCGCCGGCCTCGCTGAAGCTGGCGTAGTAGACGTCGCCGCCGCCGATGATCGGCAGCGAAGAGGCCTTGAAGGCGACCATGATCATGGCCACGATCACGGCGATGCTGATCGCCCCGATGACCACCGGGTTGCGCTCGCGGAAGGGCACGCTCATTTCCGGGGTCCCCTCGGGGTCGTGCTCGGAGGGAGCGAAGCGAGTGGAGGGTGCGACCTCGTGGGGTGGTTCATCCGAGGTTGCACCGTTCCGATCCGGTCTTGTAGTCCAGGCCTTCGATCGCGTCGCCGTTGGGCAGCGTGATCGTGCCGCGGAACTCGCAGAGGTAGAAGTTGAACCACGAGCCGTAGATGGCGGTGCGGCCCACCTTGTTGAGCTTGATGGGGAGCACCTGGAGGGCCCGGTCGAGCTCGGCCTTGTTGGCGTCGAGGTTGCCGGCGAAGGCCCGCAGGTGCTTGATGTCCTGGACGAACGGCTTGCGGATGCCGCCGAGCAGCCCGGCGGTCTGCACCGAGAGCTCCGAGATCTGGTCGAGCGAGCCGAGGATCGCCTTGCGGTCGTTCTTGAGGCCGCCGACGAAGACCTGGAAGGACTTGATCAGGTCGGTCAGCTGGTCGTCGCGGTCGCCGATCTGGACCAGGACGTGGTTGAGGTTGTCGATCAGGTCGGAGATCACCTGGTCGCGGTCGGCGAGGGTCTGGGTCACCGAGGCGGTGCTCTGGAGCAGGCCCTCCAGCGTGCCGCTCTCGCCCTGGAAGACCGCGATCACCTCGGAGGAGAGCTGGTTGAGCTCGTCGGGCGAGAGCGCCTGGAAGAGCGGCTTGAAGCCGTTGAAGAGCACGGTGAGGTCGAGGGCCGGCGAGGTCTGGTCGACCGGGATGGTGTCACCCTCGGCGAGCTTGGAGGTGTCGCCGATGGTCTCCTCGAGGGCGATGTAGCGCTGACCGACCAGGTTCCGGTAGCGGATCTCCGCCTCGGTCGCCTTGCTCAGGGAGGTGGTGTCGTCGACCTTGAAGCTCACCAGCGCCCGGGTGCGGTCGACGACCTCGACGTCGGTCACCGACCCCACGCGCACGCCCGCGATCCGCACCTCGTCGCCCTTGACGACGCCGGTGGCGTCGACGAACTCCGCCTTGTAGTCCTTGCTGCCCGTGAAGGAGATGTTGCCGATGATCACGATCAGCACCGAGGTGGCCAGCGAGGTCACCAGGATGAAGACCAGCAGCTTGACCAGGGCGATGGAGGTCGCCTTGTCCAGACCCTTCATCGCAGCGTCACCTCCCCGCCGCGAGCCATCGGACCGACCAGCAGCGCACCCAGGTCGGGCACGTCGTCTGCCCCCACGCCGAGCCCCGGCGCGAGCAGGCTGTCGATGAGCCGGGCCTCGGCCGGGCTCCCCGACCAGCCCGAGCCGTCGACGGCGTACGGCTGGTCGTAGGCCGGGGCGACCCGGCTCGTGCCCTTGCCCGTCGGCTCGTCGACCCCGTCGTCGAAGTCGGGCTGGGTGCGGCGCGGGTTGGACTGCGAGCTGTTGGGCAGCGGCAGCCCGCCGGCGCACGACGGTCCGCGATCGTCACCGAACACCGGCTGGTCGTTGGGGTTGTAGCCGCGCGGCTGGTTGGGCAGCGTCTCCAGCACGATGTGGAGCGTGAAGCCGCGGAAGCTCTCCGCCTGGCGCGGCGCGGCGTTGACGATGCCGCGCAGCAGGCAGGGGTACTCCGGGGCGTACTTGGCCAGGACCCGCAGCTGGGCCGCGCCGAGCTGGCCGAGCCGGATCATGTTGTCGCCGTTCTGGCGCAGGAAGCCCTCGGCGGTCTGGGAGAACGACGCCACGTCGGTGTAGAGGGCCCGCACCTTGTCGTCACGGTCCTCGAGGGTCGTCGTCGTGGTGATCGTGTTGCGCAGGATCTGCGCGATCTGGGGCATCACGTCGGCGTAGGTGTCGGAGACCTGGGCCGTCAGCCGCAGGTCGTCGAGGATCTGCGGGATCTGCGGGTTGAGCCGCTTGAGGTAGGAGTCGAGGGTCTCGAGGTTCTCGCCCAGCCGCTCGCCGCGGCCCTCGAGCGCGGTCGCGATCGCGTTGAGGGTCGTGTTGAGGTCGGCCGGCTGCACGGTGCGCAGCAGCGGGTAGAGGTCGGAGAGCACCTTCTCGACCTCGATCGAGACCTCGGTGCGCTTGATCGTGTCGCCCACGGAGAGCGACTGGGCCTGGCTGGGCTCGCTGCCCTCCGGGATCTCCAGGGAGACGTACTTCTCGCCGAACAGCGTCTTGGGGACGATCGACCCGGTGACGTCGCCCGGGATCTGGTCGATCTCGCCCGGGTAGAGGCCCAGGGTGAGCCTGGCCCCGTCGGGGTTGGCCGCGAAGTCGAGCACCTCCCCCACGATCACGCCGCGCACCTTGACGTCGGCGCGCTCGGGGAGCTGGAGCCCGATCTTGCTGGTCTGGAGGCTGACCTCGTCGTAGTCGGCGAACTTCTTGGTGAAGATGGCGTAGGTCAGCCACACCGCCACCAGCAGCAGGCAGAGGAAGACGACGCCGAGCACCTTGTGGGCGGCCAGGATCCTCATCGCGCGCTCACCCCGCCAACCTGACGGTGACCGTGGTGCCCCAGATCGCCATCGACAGCAGCAGGTCGATCACGTTGATGGCCACGATGCTGGTGCGGACCGCGCGGCCCACGGCCACGCCCACGCCCGCGGGACCGCCCGAGGCGGTGTAGCCGTGGTAGCAGTGGATCAGGATCACCGTGACCGCGAAGACCAGCACCTTGCCGAAGGACCACAGCACGTCGCCGGGTGGCAGGAACTGGTCGAAGTTGGCGTCGTAGGTGCCGGCGGACTGGCCGTAGTACTGCACCACGACCACCCGGCTGGCGAAGTAGGACGACAGCAGCCCCACGACGTAGAGCGGGATGATGGCGATCAGGCCGCCGACCACCCGGGTCGCCACCAGGAACGGCATCGAGGGGATCGCCATCACCTCGAGGGCGTCGACCTCCTCGGAGATCCGCATCGCACCGAGCTGGGCGGTGAAGCCGCAGCCGACGGTGGCCGCTAGCGCGATGCCCGCGACCAGGGGCGCGATCTCGCGGGTGTTGAAGTAGGCCGACACGAATCCGGCGAGACGGGCGGTGCCGAGCTGGTCGAGCGCGGCGTAGCCGGAGAGGCCGACCTGGGCGCCGGTGAAGAAGGTCATGCCGAGGATCACGCCGACCGTGCCGCCGATGACCGCCAGGGCCCCGCGACCGAGGGTCACCTCGGCCAGGATCCGCAGGATCTCCTTGGGGTAGCGCTTGATCGAGCGGGGCGTCGCCCGGATCACGCCGATGTAGAACGCGAGCTGGCCGCCGAGGTCGTCGAGCGACTGCAGCGGCTTCTGGAGGACGGTGCGGGGGCTGGCCATGTCGTCAACCCGTCTTCGGGGGGACGATCTGGAGGTAGATCGTGCTCAGGACGAAGTTGACGACGAACAGCAGCAGGAAGGTGATCACGACGGACTCGTTGACGGCGTCACCCACGCCCTTGGGCCCACCCGCAGCGTTCATGCCCTTGTAGGCGGCCACGATCGCCGCGATCAGCCCGAAGATCAGCGCCTTGATCAGGCCGATCCAGAGGTCGGGGAGCTGCGCGAGGGCCGTGAAGCTGGCCAGGTAGGCGCCCGGCGTGCCGTCCTGGAGGACGACGTTGAAGACGTAGCCACCGGCCACGCCGACGACGCTGACCATGCCGTTGAGGAAGAACGCGACCATCATGCAGGCCAGCACACGCGGCACGACCAGGCGCTGGATCGGGTCGATCCCCAGCACCATCATCGCGTCGAGCTCCTCGCGGATCTTGCGGGCGCCGAGGTCGGCGGCGATGGCGGAGCCACCGGCACCGGCGATCAGCAGGGCGGTGGCGATCGGGCCTGCCTGCTGGACCACGGCCAGCACCGAGGCCGACCCGGTGAAGGACTGGGCGCCGAACTGCTTGATCAGGCCGCCGACCTGGAGGGCGATGACGGCGCCGAACGGGATCGCGACCAGCGCCGTGGGGATGATCGTGACCGAGGCGATGAACCACGCCTGCTGGAGGAACTCGCGGAGCTGGAAGGGCCGCTTGAACAGGTTGCGGCCCACGTCGAGGCCGAAGGCGAACAGCTTCCCCGCGGTTCCGAGGGGCCTGAGCGCCACGGAACCGGTGAGCGCTGCCACCTCAGCCGCCCGTCGTCATGGTCATGTTCTGCTCGAAGGAGCCGGGAGGCGGCTCGACTCCGTTCTCCTTGCACCACGCGCCGGGCTCGCGCTGGCTGCGCCGGGGGATCCCGTTGGAGGGATCCAGCTGCAGCGGGATCGGCGGCAGCGGCGGCAGGTCCTCGTCCTTCTCGGCGGCCAGCTCGTCGGCGTCCTTCTCCTCCGACATGCCGATCGGGCCGACCACCTGAGCGTTGAGGAACTGGCGCACCACCGGTTCCTCGGAGGAGAGCAGCATCTCGCGGGGGCCGAACATGGCCAGGTGCTTGTGGTAGAGCAGGCCGATGTTGTCGGGCACCGTGCGGGCGGTGTTGATGTCGTGGGTGACGATCAGGAAGGTGGCGTCGATCTGGGCGTTCAGGTCGACGATCAGCTGGTTGAGGAACGACGTGCGGACGGGGTCGAGACCCGAGTCGGGCTCGTCGAACAGCACGATCTCCGGGTCGAGCACCAGCGCCCGCGCCAGGCCCGCCCGCTTGCGCATGCCCCCGGAGATCTCACCGGGGAGCTTGTCCTCGGTCCCGATCAGGCCGGTGAGGTCGAGCTTCTCCATCACGATCGACTTGATCTCGGACTCGGACTTCTTGGTGTGCTCGCGCAGCGGGAAGGCGATGTTGTCGTAGAGGTTCATCGACCCGAACATCGCGCCGTCCTGGAACAGCACGCCGAAGAGCTTGCGGATCTCGTAGAGGTCCTTCTCGGGGCAGGAGGCGATGTCGACGCCCTCGATCACGACGCTGCCCTTGTCGGGCTTGAGCAGCCCGATGATCGTCTTGAGGAGCACCGACTTGCCGGTGCCGGAAGGCCCGAGCATCACGCAGATCTCGCCCGCGGGGACGGTGAGGGTGACGTCGCCCCAGATCAGCTGCTTGCCGAACGACTTCGTCAGGTCGGTGACCTGGATCTCGACTCCCATGCCTGGCGCTCCCTCCTCGGCTCGGCGTCCGTGATCTGCGGGTGAGGGGGCACGACAGGATGCGTGGCGCCCCACTCGCCAGTAACAACGGGTCCTGAAGGGGGAGGTTACGCACAATTTGGCCCGCCGTCATCGTGAGGGAGCCATCAATTGTCAGATGGGACGGATTTGTCCAGCGGGCCGGCCCGGGAGACGCCGACGGGGCGGGCACCACGACGGGTGCCCGCCCCGTGCGGACGGTGGGTGTCGAGGTCTCCTGGGGCTCAGGCGGCCTCGACGGGTGTCACTTGAGGGTGACGGTGGCGCCGGCGCCCTCGAGGGACTCCTTGGCCTTCTCGGCGGCCTCCTTGGTGGCGTTCTCGAGAACCGTCTTGGGGGCGGCCTCCACGAGGTCCTTGGCCTCCTTCAGGCCGAGGGAGGTGAGGGCGCGCACCTCCTTGATGACGTTGATCTTCTTGTCGCCGGCGGACTCGAGGACGACCTCGAACTCGTCCTGCTCGGCGGCGGCCTCGCCGCCACCGTCGCCGGCAGCAGCAGCGCCGGGGGCGGCCGCGACCGCGACCGGGGCGGCGGCCGTGACGCCGAAGGTCTCCTCGAACTGCTTCACGAACTCGCTGAGCTCGATCAGCGTCATCTCCTTGAACGCGTCGAGCAGCTCGTCGGTGCTGAGCTTCGCCATGATGGCTTCCTTCCTTGTTGCTGGGTTCTCAGGTGGTGTACGTCGGCCTGGGGATCAGGCGTCGGTCGACTCGGTCTCGGGGGCGGCCTCGTCGGTCGCCCCAGCGGTGTCTGCGGGGGCGGCCTCCTCGGTCTCCTCCGCGGCCGGGGTGTCCTCGTCAGCGGACGCTGCCGGAGCACCGGCACCACCTGCGAGGGATTCTGCGGGGTCCTGCCCCTCGTCTGCCCGCTTGGCCTGCAGGGCGCCGGCGAGCCGGGCAGCCTGCGAGATCGGGGCGTTGAGCAGGTAGACGGCCTGGCTGAGCGACGCGAGCATCGCGCCGGCCAGCTTGCCCATCAGCACCTCGCGCGACTCGAGATCGGCCAGCTTGGCGATCTCGTTCGGGTCGAGGGGCTTGCCGTCCAGGACGCCACCCTTGATGACCAGGGTGGGGTTCGCCTTGGCAAAGTCACGCAGGCCCTTGGCCGCCTCGACGACGTCGCCGTTGATGAAGGCGATGGCCGTCGGGCCGACGAGCAGGTCGTCGACGCCGTCGATCCCCGCCTCGGAGGCGGCGAGCTTGGCGAGCGTGTTCTTGACCACGGCGTAGCTGGCGTTCTCACCGAGCGAGCGCCGCAGGTCCTGCAGCTGCTTGACGGTGAGGCCGCGGTACTCGGTCAGCACGGCCCCCGAAGCCTCGTTGAAGGACTCAACGATCTCCGAGACCGCCGCTTGCTTGTCTGCCCGCGCCATGGGTCTCCTTCCGGATGGGAGAGACCGTGGCCCTCGGGCCCGAAATCACGAACGCCCCGAGCACAGGGCTCAGGGCGTGAAGACCTCGCGGGCGAAGTCCTGCTCTGTGACCTGCGCTGGCCGTCCGCGGCTGCGGAACCTTCGATCCCTTGCGGGACCACCGGCGGTCTCTGGTTACGGGACCACACTCTACGGGCGCTGCCGGACGCACGACAAATCGGCACCGACCGCCGACGGCCCCGCGTCCTCCGAGGAGGGGCGGGGCCGTCGTACGTCGTCAGCCGGTGAGGCCGGCGTTCACTCCGCCGTGGCGGCAGCCGGGTCGTCGGTGGCGACGTTCTTGGTCCGGTTGGGGTCGACGGGGACGCCGGGGCCCATCGTCGTCGACAGCGTGACCTTCTTGATGTAGCGGCCCTTGGAGCTGGCCGGCTTGAGCCTGAGCACCTCCTCGAGCGCGGCGGCGTAGTTCTCCGCGAGTGCGACCTCGGAGAAGGAGGCCTTGCCGATGATGAAGTGCAGGTTGGCGTGGCGGTCGACGCGGAACTCGATCTTGCCGCCCTTGATGTCCGAGACGGCCTTGACCGGGTCGGGGGTGACGGTGCCGGTCTTGGGGTTCGGCATCAGGCCGCGCGGGCCGAGGACGCGGCCGAGGCGGCCGACCTTGCCCATCATGTCGGGGGTCGCGACGACGGCGTCGAAGTCGAGCCAGCCGCCGGCCACCTTCTCGATCAGCTCGTCGCCGCCGACGACGTCGGCGCCGGCCTCACGGGCGGCCTCGGCCTTGTCACCTGCGGCGAAGACGAGGACGCGGGCGGTCTTGCCGGTGCCGTGGGGCAGGTTGACGGTGCCGCGGACCATCTGGTCGGCCTTGCGCGGGTCGACCCCGAGGCGCATCACGACGTCGACGGTCTCGTCGAACTTCTTCTTCGAGCCGCCCTTGGCGAGCTTGATGGCGGTGAGGGGCGCGTAGAGCGCGTCCTGGTCGATCTGCTCGGCGGCGGTGCGGTAGGTCTTGCTGCGCTGCATGTCTGGGTCTCTTCTCTTCCAGGTCGTGGTCTCGGTGAGCCAGCGCGGCTCTGCCACTGCGGTGGGCTGCGCGGTCAGGTCAGTCGGTGGTGACGCCCATGGAGCGGGCAGTCCCCTCGACGATCTTCATCGCGGCGTCGATGTCGTTGGCGTTGAGGTCGGGGAGCTTGGTCTGCGCGATCTCGCGGACCTGGTCCTTGGTGAGCTTGCCGACCTTCTCCTTGTGCGGGACGCCGGAGCCCCTCTGGAGGCCCGCGGCCTTCTTGATCAGCTCGGCGGCCGGCGGGGTCTTGGTGATGAACGTGAACGACCGGTCCTCGTAGATCGTGATCTCCACGGGGATGACGTTGCCGCGCATGGCCTCGGTCTGGGCGTTGTAGGCCTTGCAGAAGTCCATGATGTTGACGCCGTGGGGACCGAGCGCGGTACCGACGGGCGGCGCCGGGGTCGCGGCACCGGCCTGCAGCTGCACCTTGACGAGCGCAGCGACCTTCTTCTTCGGAGGCATTCCTTACTTCTCTCTCTCGTGGTCATGACGGGGAACCTCCCCTGCCACTGGTGGTGCAATCGCCCATTGTGGGCTCTCACGTGCTCGATGTGCCAATCGACCCCGTGAGGATTGCGAGACCCGCCGCGCACTCCCTCGCTCCGCTCAGGTGTACGCCGGACGCTCCTCGATCCCAGCGCCCTGTCCGACCGGACGCAGTCCGGTCAGACGCGCTGGATCTGGCTGAAGCTGAGCTCGACCGGGGTCTCGCGGCCGAAGATCTCCACGAGCGCCTTGACCCGCTGGGTGTCGGCGTTGATCTCGGTGATCGTCGCGTGGAGGGTGGCGAACGGGCCGTCGACGACCATCACCGAGTCGGAGACGGAGAAGTCGACGACCTCGACCGGGCGCTTGGCCGTCGTACCGGAGCCGGAACCGCTGCCGTTGCCCGCGGGGGTGGCCTCGCTCTCGGGGGCGGCGAACGTCGGGGCCAGCCAGTTCTCGACCTCGCCCATGCTCAGCGGCACCGGCTGGTGGGCGTGGCCCACGAACCCGGTGACCGACGGCGTGTGGCGCACGGCGGCCCAGGACTCGTCGGTGAGGTCCATCCGGACCAGGACGTAGCCGGCGAACCGGGTGCGGTTGACCATCTTGCGCTGGCCGTTCTTGATCTCCGCGACGTCCTCGGTGGGGACCACGACCTCGTGGATGTAGTCCTCCATGTTCAAGGAGTTGATCCGGTTCTCGAGGTTGGACTTCACCCGCTTCTCCATGCCGGAGTAGGTGTGCACCACGAACCACTCGCCGGGCTTGGCCAGCAGCTCGCGGCGGAAGGCCTCGAGCGGGTCGTCGTCCGCCGGCACCGACTCCTCGGCGACGTCCTCCGCCGGCTCGCCGGCCTCGGAGGCGTCGGCGTCGTCGGCCTGCTCGGCCGCCTCGCCGACGGTCCCGAGCGCGGGGTCGTCCTCGGCGGTCTCGATCCGGGCGCTGCCGACCGGGTCGACGCCGTCGACCTGGTCGATCGGGTCCGCGGTCTCGATGGGCTCGTCCTGCTGCTCCGACACGTGCTGCTCCGTCATCCGCTCATCTCGTCGTTGGTCCGGTGGCCCGACGCTCCGGTCGGGCCCTGGTGGGCGACCCGTGGGTCAGGACCCGTCCTTGGTGAAGATCTCGAAGACGAGCTTGCCGAAGCCGAGGTCGAGCAGCGACACCAGGATCATGAAGAAGGTCACGAAGACCAGGGTCACGATGAAGTAGGTGACCAGCTGCTCCTGCGTCGGCCAGACGACCTTGCGGAGCTCGGCCAGCACCTGCCGGTAGAACGTCGCGGGGCTGGTCCGGTGCCGGGTGTCGTCGCGGCGATCCGCTCGGCTGTCCGTCATCGCACTACCCCTTCCTGGTCGGTCTTCGTCACTTCGTCACAGGACCTCCGTGGTCGTCCGCGACCACCGGGTCCTCGCAGGGCACGAGGGACTTGAACCCCCAACCTTCGGTTTTGGAGACCGATGCTCTGCCAGTTGAGCTAGTGCCCTCCGGGCGACCACCCCGTCTCGTCCCCACCCGGTCGAGGGCAGGCCGAAGCATTGGGGGGAGTCCACCACCGGTGGAGTCTACGGGGTGCACCTCGCCCCCGTCCAAACGCCTCTCGCACCTACGATGGGCCCATGAGCAGTGCGACCTCCTCCCCTCGTTCCCGGCGCGTCTCCGAGCGGCTCGGCGGCATCGCCGAGTCGGCCACGCTGAAGGTCGACGCCAAGGCCAAGGCGCTCAAGGCCGAGGGCCGACCGGTCATCGGCTTCGGCGCCGGCGAGCCGGACTTCCCGACGCCCGACTACGTCGTCGAGGCCGCGGTCGAGGCGTGCCGCGACCCGCGCAACCACCGCTACACCCCGGCCGGCGGGTTGCCCGAGCTCAAGCAGGCCATCGCCGCCAAGACCCGTCGCGACAGTGGCCTGGAGGTCGAGCCGGCCCAGGTGCTGGTGACCAACGGCGGCAAGCAGGCCATCTACGACGCGTTCGCCGCCATGCTCGACCCGGGCGACGAGGTGATCGTGCCGGCGCCGTACTGGACGACCTACCCGGAGGCGATCCGCCTGGCCGGCGGCGTGCCGGTCGACGTGCTCGCCGACGAGACCCAGGACTACAAGGTCACCGTCGACCAGCTGGAGGCGGCGCGCACCGAGCGGACCAAGGTGCTGCTCTTCGTCTCGCCGTCCAACCCGACCGGCGCCGTCTACACCGCCGACGAGATCCGCGCCATCGGCCGCTGGGTCGAGGACCACGAGCTGTGGGTGCTGACCGACGAGATCTACGAGCACCTGGTCTACGACGGCGTCGAGACCGGCTCGATGCCCGTGCTGTGCCCCTACCTCGTCGACAACTGCGTCGTCGTCAACGGCGTCGCCAAGACCTACGCGATGACCGGGTGGCGCGTCGGCTGGATGATCGGTCCCACCGACCTGGTCAAGGCCGCCACCAACCTCCAGTCCCATGCGACCTCCAACGTCTCCAACGTCGCCCAGCGGGCCGCGATCGCCGCGGTCTCCGGCGACCTCTCCGCCGTGGACGAGATGAAGTCCGCCTTCGACCGGCGGCGGCAGACGATCGTGTCGATGCTCAACGAGATCGACGGCGTGGAGTGCCCGACCCCCCACGGCGCCTTCTACGCCTACCCCTCGGTCAAGGGGCTGCTGGGCGGCCCGCACGGTGCCGGGACCTCCGCCGAGCTGGCCGAGTACATCCTCGAGAAGGCCGAGGTGGCGGTGGTCCCCGGCGAGGCCTTCGGCTCCCCCGGCTACCTGCGCCTCTCCTACGCCCTGGGCGACGACGACCTGGTCGAGGGCATCACCCGCCTCCAGAAGCTCTTCGCCTGAGTGGAGCGTGAGTCCGGCACCCACGCCGACCATGACGAGCGCGAAGCGCGAGAGGTGCGCCTTCGGGCAAGGTCGCTCGCGACCTTGCCGAAGGCACACCTGCATCTTCACTTCACCGGCTCGATGCGCCACGCCACCCTGCTGGAGCTGGCCGAGCGCGACGGGATCCACCTGCCCGAGTCGCTGGTGAGCGAGTGGCCACCGGAGCTCTCGGCGGCCGACGAGAAGGGCTGGTTCCGGTTCCAGCGGCTCTACGACGTCGCGCGGTCGGTGCTGCGCACCGAGGACGACGTACGCCGGCTGGTGCGCGAGGCGGCCGAGGACGACGTACGCGACGGCGGGCGGTGGCTCGAGATCCAGGTCGACCCGTCGGGCTACGCCGGCCGGTTCGGTGGCATCACCGCCTTCACCGACCTCGTGCTCGACGCGGTCGCCCAGGCCACCCGCGAGACGGGGATCGGCATGGCGCTGGTCGTGGCGGCCAACCGGACCCGCCACCCGCTCGACGCGCGGACCCTGGCCAGGCTGGCCGGGCAGTACGCCGGCCGTGGGGTGGTCGGTTTCGGCCTCTCCAACGACGAGCGCCGCGGCTCCACCGCCGACTTCGCGCCGGCCTTCTCGATCGCGGAGAAGGCCGGGCTGCTGCTGGTGCCCCACGGCGGCGAGCTGCGCGGGCCCGACCACGTCCGGACCTGCCTCGACGCCCTGCACCCGGGCCGGCTCGGGCACGGGGTGCGGGCGGCCGAGGACCCCGACCTGCTCGAGGACGTCGTCGCCGCGGGGATCGCGCTGGAGGTCTGTCCGGTCTCCAACGTCGCGCTGGGGGTCTACTCCGACCTCACCTCGGTGCCCCTCCCCGAGCTCCTCGCCGCCGGGGCGACGATCGCCCTCGGCGCCGACGACCCGCTGCTCTTCGGGTCGCGGCTGGCCGGCCAGTACGCCACGATGCGGGCCGCCCACGAGCTCAGCGACGCGCAGCTCGCGGAGCTGGCGCGGATGTCCTTCCGCGCCTCGCGGGCACCCTCGGACGTCGTCGCGCGAGCGCTCGCCGACATCGACACCTGGCTGGCGACGCCGGCCTGACTTGCCGTTCCGGCAACAGGATTTGCGCGCGACGAGCACCCGCCCACAGGCTGGCGCCATGACCTCCCACGCGCACGCCCACCCCGAGCCCGGCACCGACCCGACGACGTTCTGGGAGGAGCGGTACGCCGGCACCACCGACATCTGGTCGGGGCGACCCAACCGGGTGCTGGTCGACGAGGTGGCCGACCTGCCGCCCGGCCGGGCGCTCGACCTCGGCTGCGGCGAGGGCGCCGACGCGGTCTGGCTGGCCGGACGCGGGTGGGAGGTGACCGGCGTCGACCTGTCCCCGACCGCGCTGCGGCGGGCCGCCGAGGCGGCCACGACCGCCGGTCTGAACGACCGGGTGCGCTGGCGGGTGGCCGACCTCGCCGACCCGCCCACCTGGCCCGACGAGCCCGCCTACGACCTGGTCACGGCCTGCTTCCTGCAGACCCCGCTGGAGTTCCCGCGGGTCGCGGTGCTCCAGCAGGCGGCCGACCGGGTCGCCGCCGGCGGCCGGTTGCTGCTGGTCGCGCACGCCGCTCCGCCGCCGTGGGCGGACGTCCCGGTCGAGCGGCACGACGCGTTCCAGCCGGCGTCCCGGGAGCTGGCCGACCTGGCGCTGGACGACGGCTGGCAGGTCGAGGTCGCCGAGGACCGCGAGCGTGAGGCCACCGGCCCCGACGGGCGGTCGGGCGTGCTGCTCGACAGCGTGGTGCTCGCCCGCCGGCGGCCGTGACGACCGCTCAGAGCTCGCAGCCGACGAGCACCGGCTCGTTGACCAGCCGGACGCCGTACGCCGCCTCGACGCCGTCGCGGATCTCGCGGGCGAGCGCCAGCAGCTGCTCGGTCGTGGCGCCGCCGCGGTTGGTGAGGGCGAGGGGGTGCTTGGTCGACAACGAGACCGCGGCTCCGCCCTCCAGGCCGTAGCCCTTGCCGAAGCCGGCGTGCTCGATCAGCCAGGCCGCGCTCGACTTCACGCGGCCGTCGGGCTGCGGCCAGGCCGGGGCGTCGTCGGGCAGGACACCGGCGTCGAGGACCGGGTTGGTGAAGAACGAGCCGGCGCTCCAGGTGTCGTGGTCGGCCGCGTCGAGCACCATCCCCTTGCCGCGCCGCAGCGCCAGCACCGCCTCGCGGACGTCGGCCAGCGGTGCCCGCTCCCCCGGTTCGACACCGAGCCGGCGCGACAGCTCGGCGTAGGTGACCGAGGTGCCGAGCGTGCCGGGCGCGAGCTGGAAGGTGACGTCGAGGACGACGTGGCGCCCGGGGTCGGCCTTGAACCGCGAGTGGCGGTAGCCGAACCCGCAGTCGGCGTTGGCGAAGGTGCGGACGCCGTGGAGCCGCCGGTCCCAGACCCGGACCGTCGCCACGGTCTGGGAGACCTCCTGGCCGTAGGCGCCGACGTTCTGGATCGGCGTCGCGCCGACCGAGCCGGGGATGCCGGCGAGCGCCTCGATGCCGACCCACCCCCGCTCGACGGCGGTGGCGACGAGGTCGTCCCAGCCCTCGCCCGCGGCGACCGTGACCATCACGCCACCGCACGCAGCACCGTCCTCGACGTCGGGACGGACCCCGCGGGTCGCCACCTCCACGACCACCCCGGCGAAGCCCTCGTCGGCGACGACCAGGTTGCTGCCGCCGCCCAGCACGAGCACCGGCTCGCCGGCCCGGTCGGCGGTGTCGACCGCGTCGACCAGCTCGGCCTCCGTGGTGGCGGTGACCCAGCGGCGGGCCGGTCCGCCGAGCCGGAGGGTGGTGCGGTCTCTCAGCAGCCGCGGCTCAGGCACGGACGACGGCCTTGGGCATGCCGAGCACCTTCTGTCCCTCGCAGGTCACCTCGAGGGCCAGGGTCGCCAGGCCCGCGTCGACGGACTTCACGGTGCCGGCGATCCGCACCGTGGCCCCGCCGTCGGCCGGCACGACGACCGGGTTGGTGAACTTGCAGCCGAGGTCGACGACCTCCGCGCCGTCGGTCCAGTCCGCGACGGCTCGCGCGGCCAGCGCCATGGTGTACATCCCGTGGGCGATCACGCCGGGCAGGCCGACCGAGGTCGCCACCTGCTCGTCCTGGTGGATCGGGTTGTGGTCGCCGCTGGCCCCGGCGTACGCCACCAGGTCGGCGCGCGTGATCGTGAACTCGTGGGGCTCGAGGACGTCGCCGGCGTTCATGCCTGCTCCCCGGTGTGGACGAGGGTGGCCGAGGTGGTGACCACGACGGTGCCGTCGGCGTCGGTCACCTCGCTGGCGGTACCGATGATGTCCGCGCCGCCGATCTGGCGCAGGCTGGCGACGGTCAGCGTCGCGGTCAGCACGTCGCCGGGCACGACCGGGCGCTCGTAGTGGAACTTCTGCTCGCCGTGGACGATCCGGAACAGGTCGACCTGCTCGGCCTCGAGGAAGGCGTTCATGGCGTCGAAGGCCAGCACGATCGGGTACGTCGCCGGGGCCGACCCGCCGGCGTACTCCCCTCCCGTGGCCGCCGCGAACGCGCGGACGTGCTCCTCGGTCACCTCGAAGGCGGGCGTGGGCGGGAAGCTGCGCCCGACGAGCGACTGGTCGATCGGCATGGCTCCAAAATAGACGGCGACCCGTCCCGGAGCCGGGACGGGTCGCTCAGCGGTCGGTGACCGGCGTCAGCGGGTCTCGCGGTGGGCCGTGTGCTTGCGGCAGCGCGGGCAGAACTTGGACATCTCGAGCCGGTCGGGGTTGTTGCGCCGGTTCTTCTTGGTGATGTAGTTGCGCTCCTTGCACTCCTGGCACGCCAGGGTGATCTTGGGGCGAACGTCAGAGCTCTTGCTGGCCACGGGAAGTCCTTCGGTCGGGTGCTGCTGGTCGGTCTGGTGAGTAGCGGGGGCGGGACTCGAACCCGCGACACCACGATTATGAGCCGTGTGCTCTAACCACCTGAGCTACCCCGCCACAGGGAGGAGGCCCTCGGTCGTCCTCGGCCCTCACCCAGAGCCCCTTTACGGAATCGAACCGTAGACCTTCTCCTTACCATGGAGACGCTCTGCCGACTGAGCTAAAGGGGCAACGACGGAGAACGCTACACGCTCCCCCGAGCGATCCTGAAATCGGCTGAGAGGCCCGTGGGCGGGGGTCTCAGGAGGGCTTTTCGGGGCCGTCGGTGTCGCCTACCCACCACCCCGGTGGCAGTCGACGAGGTGGTCGTCGACCAGGCCGACGGCTTCCATCAGGGCGTACATGGTGGTGGGGCCGACGAAGACGAAGCCGGCCTTCTTGAGGGCCTTGGAGAGGGCCACCGACTCGGGCGAGGTGGTGGCGACGTCGCCGACCTCGGCAGGCGGCCGGTGGCCGGTGGGCCGGAAGCCGGCGATGAGCGTCTCGAGGCCGCCGGAGGAGCGCAGGGCGACCGTGGCGCGGGCGTTGGTGATGGCGGCGTCGACCTTGAGCCGGTTGCGGACGATCCCGGCGTCGGCCATCAGCCGCGCCCGGTCGGCGTCGTCGTACGCCGCCACCGACTCGGCGTCGAAGCCCGCGAACGCCGCGCGGAAGTGGTCGCGCTTGGCGAGGATCGTGCGCCACGACAGACCCGACTGGAACGCCTCGAGCGTCAGCCGCTCGAAGTGGGCGGCCTCGCCGGCGATCGGGACCCCCCACTCGGTGTCGTGGTAGTCGCGCAACAGCGGGTCGGTCGCACCCCACGGGCACCGGGCGAGGCCGTCGTCGCCGATGACGGCTCCGCTCACGAGCGCTCCTTGAGCCGGACGTGGGGCAGGGCGGGTGCGGGGATCGGCGGCAGCGGGTCGTCGGCCACGACGCCGAAGCGGCCCTCCTCGCCCGCCTCGACCCACCGCTGCCACTCCTCGCGGGAGGCCACGACCTCCTCGTGGGAGCGGCCGACGAAGTTCCACCACATCACGATCGACTCGCCGAACGGCGGCCCGCCGAGCAGCAGCAGCCGCACCGCCTCGGCGCCGGCGGCCAGGGTGAGCGACGTCCGGCCCGGGGCGGTGTAGGCCAGCTCGCCCGGCTTGGCCTCGCTGCCGTCGACGACCAGCACGCCGGTGTCGACGAGCACGCCGTGCTCGAAGGAGTCGTCGACCTCGAGCGTCAGCACGGCCCCGGCGTCGAGCAGCACCTCGGCCCCGAGCAGCGGCGTGTGCGTCGGCACGGGCGAGGTCGAGCCGAGCAGGCTCCCCAGGAACACGCGCACCTCGGAGCCCTCCCCGAGGACCGGCGCGGGCGCGTGGTGGGCGAAGCCGGGACCGGTGTCACGGGAGGCGTCGGGCAGCGCGACCCAGAGCTGCGCGCCGTGGAGCGTCGTGGTCGCGTCGGTGGAGACCTCCGAGTGGCTGATGCCGCGCCCCGCCGTCATCAGGTTGAGCTCGCCGGGACGCACCATGGCGTGGTGGCCGGCCGAGTCGCGGTGCTCGACCTCACCGGTGAACAGCCAGCTCACGGTCTGCAGCCCGGTGTGCGGGTGCGGCGCGACCGACATGCCGCCGGTGTCGGCCACGTCGTCGGGGCCGTAGTGGTCGACGAAGCACCACGCGCCGATCAGCGAGCGGTGCCGCTGCGGGAGGGTACGGCGCACCCGCATCGCCCGCGGACCACCGAGCGGGACCTCGCGCGGGGTCAGCACCTCCACCCCCTCGGTCGCCGCGCCCGGGTCGAGCACCAGCTCGTCGGGGTCGCGCTCGGGGTTGGTCACGGTCAGCCCAGCTGGTCGGGCTCCGGCGCGTGCTTGCCGCCGGTGCCGCTGGTGCTCGGCTGGTGCGACCCGACGTCGCTGCGGACGGTGCCCTGGCGGGCCTCCGCGCCCTGCTCCGACGGCTCCAGCCGGATGACGACCGACTTCGACGAGGGGCAGTTGCTGCCCTCGGCGACGTGGTCGAGGGCGATCAGCGGGTTGGTCTCCGGGTAGTACGCCGCCGCGCAGCCGCGCGGCTGCTCGTAGCCGACCACGCGGAAGGCGGGGACGCGGCGCTCGCCGTCGTCCCACTCGCTCACCAGGTCGACGAGGTCACCCTCGGCGAGGCCGAGCAGGCCGATGTCGTCGGGGTGCACGAAGACCACCCGACGGCCGCCCTTGATGCCGCGGTAGCGGTCGTCGAGCCCGTAGATCGTGGTGTTGAACTGGTCGTGCGACCGCATCGTCTGGAGCAGCAGCCGACCCTCCGGCACGTGCAGCACGTCGGTCGGGCTGACCGTGAACTTCGCGCGCTCGACGTCGGTCGGGAAGGTGCGCGTGTCACGGGGCGGATCGGGCAGCCGGAACCCGCCGGGCTGGGCGACCTTGGCCTCGTAGGACTCGCAGCCCGGGACCACCCGGCCGATCCGGTGCCGGATCCGGGCGTAGTCGTCGCGCAGGTCCGCCCAGGGCACGACGTGCTCCCGCCCGAGGGTGGCCAGCGCCAGGCTGCACACGATGTCGACCTCGGAGCGCAGGTGCGGCGACGCGGGGGTGAGCGGGCCGTGCGAGGCGTGCACCTGCGACATCGAGTCCTCGACGGTCACGCGCTGCCGGCGGCCGCCGGTGAGGTCCCGCTCGCTGCGGCCGAGCACCGGCAGGATCAGCGCCTCCCGGCCGTGCACCACGTGCGACCGGTTGAGCTTGGTGGACACGTGCACGGTCAGGTCGGCGTTCCGCATCGCCTCCTCGGTCACGGTCGTGTCGGAGATCGCGGACACGAAGTTGCCGCCCATCCCGACGAAGACCTTGGCCTCCCCGTCGCGCAGCGCCTTGACGGCGTTCACGCTGTCGAGGCCGTGCTCGCGGGGCGGCTCGAAGCCGAACTCGTCGCGGACCGCGTCGAGGAAGTGGTCCGGGGACTTCTCCCAGATCCCCATCGTCCGGTCGCCCTGCACGTTGGAGTGCCCGCGGACGGGGCACAGGCCGGCGCCGGGCTTGCCGATGTTGCCCTGGGCGAGGGCGAGGTTGGCGATCTCCTTGATGGTGGCGACCGAGTTGTGGTGCTGGGTGATGCCCATTGCCCAGCAGAAGACGGTCGCCGAGGAGTCGCGCAGCATCTCGGCGGCCTCCCGGATCTGGCCGCGGTCGAGGCCGGTCGCGCGGTCGACGGCGTCCCAGTCGAGGTCCTTGACGTGGGCGGCCCACTCCTCGAAGCCGTGGCCGTGGCGCTCGACGAACTCGTGGTCGATGGCGTCCCACTCGAGCAGGTGGAAGGCGAGCGCCTGGAGCAGGGCGAGGTCGCCGTTGACCCGCACGGGGAGGTGCAGGTCGGCCAGCCCGGTGCCGTTGCCTGCCCAGCCCCGGACCTTCTGGGGGTTCTTGAACCGCACCAGGCCCGCCTCGCGGAGCGGGTTGACGGCGATGATCCGCGCGCCGTTCCGCTTGGCCTTCTCCAGCGCGCTGAGCATCCGCGGGTGGTTGGTGCCGGGGTTCTGGCCCATGACGACCAGCAGCCGGGCCCGCTCGACGTCCTTGAGGGTGACCGAGCCCTTGCCGATGCCGATGACCTCGGCGAGCGCCACGCTCGTGGACTCGTGGCACATGTTGGAGCAGTCGGGCAGGTTGTTGGTGCCGAAGGCGCGGGCGAAGAGCTGGTAGACGAACGCCGCCTCGTTGGAGGTCTTGCCGGAGGTGTAGAAGATCGCCTCGTCGGGCGAGCGGAGGCCCCGCAGCCGGTCGCCGACCATCGCGAACGCCTCGTCCCAGCCGATCGGCTGGTAGTGGGTGGCCCCCTCGCGCAGGACCATCGGCTCGGTGATCCGCCCCTGCTGCCCCAGCCAGTAGTCGGTCCGGTCGTGCAGCTCCTCGATCGGGTGGGCGGCGAAGAACGCCGGTCCGACCCGGCGCTTCGTGCCCTCCTCCGCGACCGCCTTGGCGCCGTTCTCGCAGAACTCGGCGGTGTGCCGCTCGCCCGCCTTGGGGTCGGGCCACGCGCAGCCCTGGCAGTCGAAGCCATCGACCTGGTTGAGCTTGAGCAGCGCCGTGCCGGCCCGGACCGGTCCCATCTGCTCGACGGTGCGCTTCATGGCGACCGCGACCGCGGTCGGCCCGGCCGCCGAGCTCTCGGCCCCCTCGACCTCGAGGTCGTTCTCGTCGATGTCCTGGGTCGGCGGGCGTCGGGTCATGGGTCCATCCTCACGCGAGGAGTCAAACCGTGGCTCACCCGTCCGGGATCGGCCCTCAGGAGTTGGAGAAGACCGCCGGCCCGCCGTCGTCGCCCTCGCCGGTGTCGGGACCGCGTCCCGCCCAGGTCCACGCGTACGCCGGGTCCTCGGCCGCCGCTCCGCCCTCGCCGAGCTCGAGCGGCCTGAAGGTGTCGACCATGACGGCCGACTCCTCGAAGTAGTCGACGCCCAGCGAGGCCTCGATCGCGCTCGGCTGCGGGCCGTGGGCGTGGCCGCCGGGGTGGAGGCTGATCGAGCCGAGGTTGATGCCCGAGCCCTTGCGCGCCTCGTAGTCGCCGCCGACGTAGAACATGACCTCGTCGGAGTCGACGTTGGAGTGGTAGTAGGGCACCGGGATCGCCAGCGGGTGGTAGTCGACCTTGCGGGGCAGGAAGTTGCACACCACGAAGTTCGCGCCCTCGAAGACCTGGTGGACCGGCGGCGGCTGGTGGACCTTGCCGGTGATCGGCATGTAGTCCTCGATGTTGAACGTGTAGGGGTAGAGGCAGCCGTCCCAGCCGACCACGTCGAACGGGTGGGTGGCGTAGGTCAGCCGGGTGCCGACGACGCCGTGGGAGGTGCGGTGCTTGACCAGCACCTCGACGTCGGCGCCGTCGGCGAGGTGCGGCGCGGTCGGGCCGTGCAGGTCGCGCTCGCAGTAGGGCGCGTGCTCCAGCAGCTGCCCGAACCGGCTGAGGTAGCGCTTGGGCGGGTGGAGGTGGCTGTTGGCCTCGATCGCGTAGAGCCGGCTCGGCTCGACGGGCACCCAGCGGTGGTCGGTCGCGCGGGGGACGACGACGTAGTCGCCGGCGCGGTAGGGCACCACGCCGAAGACGGTCTCGACGGTGCCG
This sequence comes from uncultured Actinomycetota bacterium, assembly GCA_963740885.1. GTDB lineage: Bacteria > Actinomycetota > Actinomycetes > Propionibacteriales > Nocardioidaceae > Nocardioides. The sequence continues at coordinate 1,883,416 of CAVUFP010000002.1, read as the reverse complement.
CTCCCCTCCTGGACGAACACGCACTCGTCGCCGATCGCGTTGCGGTAGAGCGGCGAGGGGTCGGTCCCGGTGACGACGTACGCGATCCGCACGTCGGCGTTGCCCAGCACCAGCCGGCGGCCCTCGACCGGGCAGGCGCCCGCACCCTCGCCCGGCGCGTCGAACAGCGCGTGGAGCGTCAGGTGGCGGGGCTTGAGCGGGTGGTTGGGCGTGAGCCGCTGGTCGCCCAGCTCCCAGACGCGGCTGTCGACGATCGCCGAGGGGACGCCGCGGTGGTAGAGCAGCGAGGAGTCCGAGGAGAACCCCTCCTCGCCCATCAGCTCCTCGCGGTAGAGACCGCCCTCGGGGTCGCGGTGCTGCGTGTGCCGCTTCGGGGGGATCTCGCCGACCTGGCGGTAGTAGGTCATGTCCGGTATCCGATCGTCGCCGTCCGTATGCCAGGAACCATGGTGCCACGCAGGACCGCTGGTGGCGACCCGGGAGACGGTGGTGGACACGGGTCGGTCACGGCGTGTCCACTAGTCTGCGAGACACGGGTCACACCGACAGCGGAGGCACCTTGACCACCGAGTCACTCAGCGCTCACGCCGAGCGCGTCCGCACCATCACCGAGCAGCACCGGGACGACCGCGGACCGCTGATGCCGGTCCTGCACGACCTGATGGAGGAGTTCGGGCACGTCACCCGCGACGACGTGGCCGCGGTGGCCGACGTCCTCAACCTCTCGGTGGCCGAGGTCCACGGGGTCGTGAGCTTCTACCACGACTTCCGGACCACGCCCCCGCCCACGCACACGATCGCGCTGTGCCGCGCCGAGGCCTGCCAGGCCGTCGGTGCCGAGACCGTCTTCGTCGAGGCGGTGGCGGCCCACGAGGGCCGCGCCGACGTCGAGGTGCGCGAGGTGTTCTGCCTCGGCAACTGCGCGCTCGGCCCGAGCGGGATGCTCGACGGTCGGCTCCACGGCCGGCTCGACGGCCAGCGCCTGGCCGCCCTCACGGGGGAGTGGCGATGACCACCGTCTGGGTGCCGGCCGACGCCGCCGCGGTGTCCGTGGGCGCCGACCAGGTCGCCGAGGCGCTGGCCGCCGCCGGCGCCGACGTACGCCGCAACGGGTCCCGCGGGATGCTCTGGGCCGAGCCGCTGGTGGAGGTCGAGACCGACGGGGGCCGGGTCGGCTACGCCAACGTCACGCCGGAGGCCGCCGCCGGCGTCCTCGACGGCGAGGGTGACTGCCTCGGCGTGGTCGACGAGCACGCGTGGCTCACCGGCCAGCGCCGCGTGTCCTTCGCCCGGGTCGGCGTGATCGACCCCCAGGACGTCGAGGGCTACGAGGCCCACGGCGGCTGGGCCGGGCTGCGACGCGCGTTGTCGATGCGACCCGCCGACGTGGTGCAGGAGGTCACCGACTCCGGCCTGCGCGGTCGCGGCGGCGCCGGCTTCCCGGCGGGCATCAAGTGGAAGACGGTGCTCGAGGCGCCCTCCGAGACCAGGTTCGTCGCGTGCAACTTCGACGAGGGCGACTCCGGCACCTTCGCCGACCGGATGGTGGTCGAGGGTGACCCGTTCACGCTGATCGAGGGCATGACCATCGCCTCGTACGCCGTGGGCGCGAGCGAGGGATACGTCTACGTGCGGTCCGAGTACCCCCACGCGATCTCGGCGTTGCGGCGGGCCATCGAGACGGCGTACACCCACGGCTTCCTGGGCCGCGACATCCTCGGGAGCGGCCACCACTTCGACCTCCACGTGCGAGTGGGCGCCGGCGCCTACATCTGCGGCGAGGAGTCCTCGATGCTCGAGAGCCTCGAGGGCCGGCGCGGCGAGGTGCGGGCCAAGCCCCCGATCCCCGCGCTCAAGGGCCTGTGGGGACAGCCGACCGCGGTGAACAACGTGCTGACGCTGTGCGCGGTGCCGATGATCCTGGCCGACGGGGGCGAGGCCTACGCCGACCTCGGCGTCGGGAGGTCGCGCGGCACCCAGGTCTTCCAGCTGGCGGGCAACATCGCCCGCGGCGGGATCGTCGAGCTGCCCATGGGCGTGACCCTCCGCGAGCTCGTCGAGGAGTACGGCGGCGGCACCCGCACCGGCCGGCCGGTGCGCGCCGTGCAGGTCGGCGGCCCGCTGGGCGCCTACGTGCCGCCCGACCGGTTCGACGTGCAGATGGGCTACGAGGAGCTGGCCGCGATCGAGGCGATGCTCGGCCACGGCGGGATCGTGGTCTTCGACGACACCGTCGACATGGCGCGGATGGCCCGCTTCGCCTTCGAGTTCTGCGCGCTCGAGTCGTGCGGCAAGTGCACGCCGTGCCGGATCGGCGCCGTGCGCGGCAAGGAGACGCTCGACCACGTGATCGCCGGCCGCGACGTCAGCCGCAACCTCGAGCTCGTCGACGACCTGTGCTCCACCATGACCAAGGGGTCGCTGTGCGCCATGGGCGGCCTGACCCCGATGCCCGTCCAGAGCGCGATCCGGCACTGGCCCGAGGACTTCGACCGCAGCAGCAACCTGGAGGGGGCTTCCTCATGACCGCCACGCAGCACCCCGCCTACTCCACGAGCTGGGCGCCCGAGCGCGACCTCGGCACGCCCGCCGCGGACGGCGACACCGTCCACCTCACCGTCGACGGCCGCTCCGTCGACGTGCCCGGAGGGACCTCGGTGATGCGCGCAGCCGCGCTCGCGGGCATCGACGTACCCAAGCTCTGCGCCACCGACTCCATGAAGGCTTTCGGCTCGTGCCGGATGTGCCTGGTCGAGGTCGAGGACGGCAAGGGCGTGCCGGCGTCGTGCACCACGCCGTGCGCCGACGGCATGGTCGTGCGCACCGACACCGAGCAGGTCCGGCAGCTGCGGCGCGGCGTGATGGAGCTCTACCTCTCCGACCACCCCGTCGACTGCGACGGCTGCGCCCGCGGCAACTGCGAGATCCAGGCCCTGGCGACCCGCGTGGGCGCCGCCGAGGTGCGCTACGGGCTCGGCCGCCAGCACGTCGAGGAGGCCACCGACACCTCCAACCCCTACTTCGACTACGACCCTGCAGCCTGCATCGTCTGCTCGCGCTGCGTCCGGGCCTGTGACGACATCCAGGGCACCTTCGCGCTGACCGTCGAGGGTCGCGGCTTCGACTCCCGGATCACCCCGGGCGGCGTCGACTTCCTCTCCTCCGAGTGCGTCTCGTGCGGCGCGTGCGTGCAGGCCTGCCCCACCGACGCGTTGGCCGAGAAGTCGCTGGTCGACCTCGGCATGCCCACCCGCAGCGTCGACACCACCTGCGCCTACTGCGGCGTCGGCTGCTCCTTCCGGGCCGAGGTGTCCGGCGAGGGTGACGACACCCGCGTGGTGCGGATGATCCCGAGCAAGGACGGCGGCGCCAACGAGGGCCACTCCTGCGTCAAGGGCCGCTTCGCCTACGGCTACGCCAGCCACGACGACCGGCAGATGCACCCGATGGTGCGCGACACGACGGCCGACGAGTGGCGGGTCGTGTCCTGGGAGGAGGCCATCGCCCGCGTGGCCGAGGGCTTCCAGACGATCCAGGCCGAGCACGGTGTCGGGTCGATCGGGGGCATCTCGTCCTCGCGCTGCACCAACGAGGAGGTGTACGTCGTCCAGAAGATGGTCCGGGCGGCGTTCGGCAACAACAACATCGACACCTGCGCCCGGGTCTGCCACTCGCCCACCGGCTACGGCCTCAACCAGACCTTCGGCACCTCGGCCGGCACCCAGGACTTCAAGTCGGTGGAGAGCGCCGACGTGATCCTGCTGATCGGTGCCAACCCCACCGACGCCCACCCGGTCTTCGCCTCGCGCATGAAGCGGCGGCTGCGCCAGGGCGCCCGGATCATCGTGGCCGACCCGCGGCGGATCGACCTGGTCCGGACCCCGCACGTCGAGGCCTCCCACCACCTCCCCGTCCTGCCCGGCTCCAACGTCGCGTTCGTCAACGCACTGGCCCACACGATCGTCACCGAGGGTCTCCACGACGAGGAGTTCCTGCGCAGCCGCTGCGAGAACGTCGACGACTACCTCGCGTTCATCGCCCGCGACGAGAACTCCCCCGAGGTGACCGCGGCCGCCACCGGGGTGCCGCCCGAAGCGCTGCGCGAGGCTGCGCGGCTCTACGCCGCCGCCGACAACGCCGCCATCTACTACGGCCTCGGCGTCACCGAGCACAGCCAGGGCTCGACGATGGTGATGGGCATGGCCAACCTGGCCATGGTCACCGGCAACATCGGCCGCGAGGGCGTCGGCGTCAACCCGCTGCGCGGGCAGAACAACGTCCAGGGCTCCTGCGACATGGGCTCCTTCCCCCACGAGTTCCCCGGCTACCGCCACGTCTCGCGCGACGAGGTGCGCAGCATCTACGAGGAGCTGTGGGGGCTCGAGCTCGACCCGCAACCCGGCCTGCGGATCCCCAACATGTTCGACTCCGCTATCGGCGGCACCTTCCGCGGCCTGTTCGTGCAGGGCGAGGACATCGCGCAGTCCGACCCCAACACCCAGCACGTCGAGGCGGCGCTGTCGGCGATGGACCTGGTCGTCGTCCAGGACCTGTTCCTCAACGAGACCGCCCGGTTCGCCCACGTCTTCCTGCCCGGCTCCAGCTTCCTCGAGAAGGACGGCACCTTCACCAACGCCGAGCGGCGGATCAACCGGGTGCGCCCGGTCTTCCCGAGCCGGGTCGGCAAGGACGAGTGGCAGGTCGTCTGCGAGATCGCGCAGGCGATGGGTTACGACATGCACTACGGCGCCGCCTCGGAGATCATGGACGAGATCGCCGCGACGACGCCGACCTTCGCGGGCGTCTCCTTCTCCCGGCTCGACGCCGAGGGCTCGATGCAGTGGCCGGTCAACGACGCCGCCCCGCACGGCACCCCCACCATGCACGTCGGTGAGTTCGTGCGCGGCAAGGGCAAGCTGGTCGAGACCGTCTACGTGCCCACCACCGAGCGCACGACGCGTCGCTACCCGCTGGTGCTCACCACCGGCCGGATCCTCAGCCAGTACAACGTCGGCGCGCAGACCCGGCGTACGGCCAACCAGACCTGGCACCCCGAGGACGTCCTGGAGATCCACCCGGCCGACGCCGACCTGCGCGGCATCTCCACCGGCGACCGGGTCGAGCTGTCCTCGCGGGTCGGCACGACGTCCCTCACCGCCGTGGTCTCCGAGCGGATGCCGGCCGGTGTCGTCTACACGACGTTCCACCACCCGGTCACCGGGGCCAACGTCGTCACGACCGAGAACTCCGACTGGGCCACCAACTGCCCCGAGTACAAGGTGACGGCCGTGCAGGTCGGGGTGGCCAACGCGGGTGAGAGGTCCGACGGCGCGGCCGCGCAGCGCGAGATGGCGAGCCGGCAGTGAGCGGAGGCCAGCCTCCCGAGATCCGCATGGGCAACGACATCGCCCGCCAGTTCGGCCACCTCGACGCGGAGGCGGCCGCCGTCCAGGTCGGCACGCACCTGGAGAAGTTCTGGGAGCCCCGGATGCGGCGTCGCCTGCGCGACCTCCTCGAGGACGGCCACGCCGACGAGGCCGACCCGCTGCTGGTCGCCGGCTTCCGGCGCCTCGCGCACGACGACACCGACGACGCCGAGCGCCGCAAGTCCACCGGCGGCTGAGGCACCGGTCGGAGCGGCACCCTCGCCGCTCCGGCTCTGGTGCACGCAGGCGGGACGGGGTTACTGTCCCCCTGGGTACGTCGCCCGGCGTGCCCGTGAGGCGCGACCGAAGCCGCGGGCGACTCACCTGGAGGTCTGGCATGGGCTGGCGCGCACACATCCTTCGCTCCCGACGCCCGCTGGTGGGGCTCGCAGCCGCCGCCGCGTTGGTGGCCGCGGGTGTCCCCGTGGCGACGTTCGCCGCGGGGACCACGGGGCCGGCACCCGGGAGTCCCGGCCAGGCCGCGACCTGGTCACCCGGCGACAAGGACGGGTTCGGGACGGCGATGCGCAGTCCGCGGAGCAAGGTCTGGTACACGCTGAACGACGGCACGCTCAGCGAGGTCTACTACCCGCGCATCGACACCGAGGGCACCCGCGACACCCAGTTCGTCGTCTCGGACGGTGCCACCTTCACCGAGCGCGAGGACAGCGCCACGACCCAACGCACGGAGCTGGTCGACGCGCGCGCCCTCGTCTACCGCCAGATCAACACCGCCACGAGCGGGAAGTACCGCATCACCAAGACCTACGTCACCGATCCGGCTCGCTCGGCCGTGCTGGTCGATGTGCGGTTCGAGTCGCTCACCGGGGAGCCGTACAGCCTCTACGTCCTCCACGACGTCGGCCTCGGGCTGAACGCCAACGACGACACGGGGCGCTCTGCCTACGGCGGACTCGTGGCCACCGACGGGGTGCAGAGCGGCGCCGTGCTGGCCTCGACCGGATTCACGCAGCGGTCCAGCGGCTACCTGGGGACCAGCGACCCCTGGAGCGACCTGTCCTCGGACCACACGCTCGACAACTCCTACACGGCCGCCACCCGCGGCAACGTCATCCAGATGGGCAGGACCAGGCTCACTGGCCTCCCCGGGTCGCAGCGGCTCACGCTGGCCCTCGGGTTCGGCGAGAGCACGGAGCAGGCCGCCAGCACCGCCTCCGCTGCGCTGCAACGCGGCTACCCCTCGGCCGCGGAGGCCTACCGCGCCGGCTGGCACACCTACCTGGCCGGACTGGCCGCCACGCCACGCAGCGCGCGCACGTGGCAGACGACCTACAACGTCTCGGAGATGGTGCTGGCCGCCTCGGAGGACAAGACCTTCCGTGGTGGCTTCGTGGCAGCCCCCGGACGGCCCTGGGCCTGGGCGAACGAGCTGCAGTTCCTTCCCGTCTACCACGCGGTGTGGTCACGAGACCTCTACCAGATCGCGACGGCGCTGATCGCCATGGGCGACCGCCCCGCGGCCCGACGGGCCCTCGACTACCTGTGGACGGTCCAGCAACAGCCCGACGGATCCTTCCCCCAGAACAGCCGACTCGACGGTGAGCCGGTCTTCGGCGGGCTGCAGATGGACGAGGTCGCCTTCCCGATCGTGCTCAACCACCAGCTCGGCGTACGCGAGGGCGACTGGGACCACATCCGCCGGTCCGCGGACTTCCTCGTCGCGAACGGGCCACGCACGGACCAGGAGCGCTGGGAGAACATCGGCGGTTACTCGCCTGCGACGATCGCCGCCGAGATCGCCGGCCTGGTGTGTGCCGCGGACGTCGCCCGCCGCAACGGTGACACCGCGCGTGCCCGGCAGTACCTCGCCAAGGCGGACACCTGGCAGCGCAACCTCGAGCACTACACGGTGACCACGAACGGGCCGCTGTCGGACCAGCCGTACTACCTGCGGATCACCGACAACGGCGACGCCGACACCGGGGCGGAGATCCAGATCGCCGACGGTGGCCCGCTCGTCGACCAGCGGCGGGTGGTCGACCCGAGCTTCCTCGACGTGGTGCGCCTCGGCGTGAAGTCGGCGACCGACCCGAACGTCCTGTCCACGCTGCCGGTCATCGACCGGGAGCTGGGCTACACCACGGCCAACGGGCCGTTCTGGCACCGGTCCAGCTTCGACGGGTACGGCGAGCGGCGCGACGGCACCCAGTGGGAACCCGTGCCGACCGGCTCGGGCGAGACGCTCGGACGGGGATGGCCCCTGCTGACCGGCGAGCGCGGCGAGTACCGACTCTCCGCCGGACTGGGCGCCCAGTCCTACCTGGACACCATGGCCCGTTCGGCCGACGACTCCACGTACTTCCTCGCCGAGCAGGTGTGGGACCACCGGCCGCCGGCCGACGCGGGAGGGGACTCGACGTTCCGGCCCGGTGAGAACACGTTCTCCGCGACGCCACTCGCCTGGTCCCATGCGGAGTTCGTCCGACTGGCCCGCAACATCGACGCGGGAGCACCGCTGGAGACCCCGCGCGTGGTGGCGTGCCGATACGTCCAGCACTGCGGCTAGCTGGCCCGACGATCAGCCCCGTGGCGTCGTCGATCAGTCGATGCCCCAGGCCGCGCGGAACTCCTCGGGGTCGAGGTCGAGCAGGTCCTCGCGCACCAGGTCGAGCCACGCCGGGGCGTCGTCGGCCACGGGCACGGGCACCCGCAGCTCCTCGACCCCGTCGCTGCGCCGGCGGACGACGACGTCGGCGGCGCGGGTCAGCTCGAAGCGACCGCCGGTGGTGGCGCACCAGAGGTCGAGCGCGCCCAGCACCAGCCAGCGCGCACGGCTGCGCGGCGGGGCCTCCAGCGTGGCGCGGTAGACCTCGTCGGCGTCGAGCGGGTCGAACGTGAGCATCCTCTCCATCGTAGGCGGCGCCGCGGAGGAAAATCCGTCGCCGGATGTCACCGCCGAGACCTAGGCTCAGAGGTGCCATGCGTGACTTCCCGCCCCTCGTGACGACGTTCTGGTCCCCCGAGGGGGACCGGGCGGGTGGCGCGCCGGACACCCGCAGCCCTGGCCGGTTCCTGGGGTGGGTGCTGCGGCAGCAGACGCCGCTGATCGTGGTCGGGATCTGCTTCGGGGTGCTGTGGCAGCTGCCGCTCATCGTCGGGCCCTGGGTCTTCGGCCGCGCGATCGACGCCGGCATCGTCGGCGCCGACCCCGGCGCCGTCGCGCTCGGTGCCGTGGTGCTGCTCGTGGTCACGCTGATCGGCGCGGTCTTCGGGATCTCGCTGCACACCCTGGTCGTGCGCAGCTGGCTGATCAGCCTCTACGGCACGACCAAGATGGTGACCCGCAAGGCCGCCCAGATGGGGCACGTGCTGCCGCGCCGCTCCCCCACCGGCGAGATCCTGAGCGTCGCCTCGAGCGACTCCGACGAGTTCGGCGCGCTGACCGAGATCGTGGCGCGCGCCGGGTCCCAGCTGGTCTCGTTCCTCGCCGTGACCGCGATCGTGATGGCCACCTCGCCCCGCCTCGGCCTCACGGTGCTGCTCGCCGCGCCGGTGCTGGTCGGCGTCGCCCTACCCTTCCTCCGCCCGCTCCACCGCCGCCAGGAGCTCGAGCGCACCCGCAACTCCGAGCTGACCTCGATGGCGACCGACATCGTCGCGGGGCTGCGGATCCTGCGCGGCATCGGCGGTGAGCGGACCTTCGGCCGCAACTACGCCACCCAGTCGCAGAGCGCGCGCGCGGCCGGCGTCTCCGCCGGCATCTGGCAGGCCGTGATCGAGGCGCTCGGCGTGCTGTTCTCCGGCGTCTTCCTGGTGCTGCTGCTCTGGCTCGGCACCCACGAGGTGCTGGCCGGCCGGCTCACCATCGGCGAGCTGGTGAGCTTCCTCGGCTACGGGCTCTACCTGATCGGCCCGATCCGGACCTTCTTCGAGTTCGCCCAGAAGCTCACCCGCGCGATGGTCAGCGCCCGCAAGGCGATCGCGATCTTCGAGCCCGCGCCGCCGTGGCTCGACCCCGACGAGCCGCTGCGGCTCGACCCGGCGGCCGGGCTGACCGACCAGCGCAGCGGCTTCACCGCCCGGCCCGGCGAGCTGACGGTCGTCGTCAGCGCCGCGCCGGAGGAGTCGGCCCGGCTCGCCGACCGGCTGGGTCGCTACCTGCCCGCCGACACCGAGCCGGTGAGCGAGGAGCTCGACGAGGGGGTCAAGGGCCGGGCCGCCCGCCGGGCTCGCACCGAGCGAGCCCGCCGCCGCGCCGAGATCGCCGCCCGTGACGCCGAGCGCACCCGGGGGCCGTGGGGCGCCAGCCTCGGTGACGTCGACCTGGCCGACGCGGCGCTGGCCGACGTACGCCGCACGATCGTGGTGAGCGACACCGGCAGCCAGCTCTTCGCCGGCAGCCTCCAGGACGCCGTCGACCCCCACCGGCGGCTGACCCGCGAGCAGGCCGAGGAGGCGCTGCTGGCGGCCAACGCCGAAGACGTCTACGACGCGCTGCCCGGCGGCTGGCAAGGCGTCCTCGACGAGCGCGGCCGCGGTCTGTCGGGCGGCCAGCGGCAGCGGGTCGTGCTGGCCCGGGCGCTCGGCGCCGGCGCGCCGGTGCTGGTCCTGGTCGAGCCGACCTCGGCCGTCGACGCCCACACCGAGGCGCGGATCGCCGAGCGGGTGGCCGGGCTCCGCTCCGGCCGGACGACGGTGGTGTGCACCGTCTCGCCGCTCTGGCTCCACCACGCCGACCGGGTCGTGCTGCTCGGCGGCGACCGGGTACTGGCCGACGGGCGCCACGAGGACCTGCTGGCCGGCAACGACGCCTACCGCGCGGTCGTCGCGCGGGCGATCGACGAGGAGGTGCTGTCGTGAGCACCGACCTCCTCGACTCCTCGGCCGCCACGTGGTCCGACCACCTCGACGACCCGCCCGTGGTCGACCCCCGGCTGCGTCCGCCCACGTCCGCGACGACCGGTGAGCGGCTCGCCGCCTGGCGGCTGCGCCACCACCTGCGCCGCGAGCAGGCCGACGAGGTCTACCTCGCCTCGCGCAGCCCCGAGCGCGGCTGGCCGGTGGCCGGCGACCGCGCCGTGCTCACCTTCTTCCGCGAGCTGATCCGCGAGCGGCGGGCGATGTTCGTCGCGCTGGTGGCGCTCAACGCGCTGGCCGCCGGAGCCGGCCTCGTCGTCCCCAAGCTGCTCGGCGTGCTGGTCGACCGGACCGTCGACCGGGCCGGAGCCGGCCTCGACGTGCTGGCCTGGCTGGTCGTGGGCGTCGTGGTCCTCCAGGCCGTGATGACCTTCTTCGCCCAGCGCACCTCCACGCTCTTCGGCCAGGACCTGCTCGCCTCCGCCCGCGAGTACGTCGTGAGGGTGATCCTCCGGCTGCCGCTCGGCCAGGTCGAGAGCGCTTCCACCGGCGACCTGGTCACTCGCGTCACGCGCGACGTCGGCACGATGAGCCGCTCGGTGCAGTTCGGCCTGCCGATGGCGATCATCTCGCTGCTCACCGTCTCGCTGTCGGTCGTGGCGATGCTGTTCAACTCCGTGCTGCTCGCCGTGCCGTCGCTGCTGGTGATCGGCACCAGCTACTACGCCGTGCGCAGCTACCTCCGCCGCGCCCCGCGCGGCTACATCACCGAGGGCGCGACCTATTCCCGCATCAACACCACCCTCACCGAGACCGTCGAGGGCGCCCGTACCGTCGAGGCGCTCGGTCTCTCCGACCGCCGGGTCGGCCAGGGCGACGACGACATCGAGGTGTCGGCGCAGGCCGAGCGCTACACGATGTCGCTGCGCAACCTGCTCTTCGCGGTCATCGACATCGCCTTCAACACCCCGCGTGTGGTCACGCTGGTGGTCGGCGCGTGGGGCTACGCCCAGGGCTGGGTGTCCCTCGGCCAGATCACCACCGCGGTCCTCTACGTCGAGGCGCTGAGCGGGCCGCTCGACCGGCTGGTCGGCGAGCTCGACCGGCTCCAGGTCGGCGCGACGTCGACCGCGCGGTTGCTCGGCATCGCCGAGGTGCCGCCCGACCGGTCACCCGGCGACGCGCGGCCCGACGGCCCCGAGCTGGTCGGCCGCGACCTCCGGTTCGCCTACCGCGACGGCCACGACGTCCTCCACGGCATCGACCTCGACCTGCGCACCGGCGAGCGGCTCGCGATCGTCGGCCCGTCCGGCTCGGGCAAGTCGACCCTCGGCCGGCTGCTCTCCGGCATCAACCGCCCGCGCACCGGCTCGGCGACCGTCGGGGGCGTCGAGCTGGTCGAGCTGCCGCTGGAGCTGCTCCGCACCGAGGTCGCCCTGGTCACCCAGGAGCACCACGTGTTCATCGGCTCGGTCCGTGACAACATCGTGCTCGCCCGCGAGGACTCCCCCGACGAGGCGGTCTGGGACGCCCTGGACGCCGTCGGCTCGCGCGAGTGGGTCGAGCGGCTGCCGCAGCGGCTCGACACCCGGATCGGCTCCGGTCAGCACGCACTCACCCCGGCCCAGGCGCAGCAGGTCGCGCTCGCGCGGCTGATCATCGCCGACCCCCACACGCTCGTGCTCGACGAGGCGACCTCCCTGATCGACCCCCGCACCGCCCGCAGCCTCGAGGGCTCCATGAACGCCCTGCTCGAGGACCGCACCGTCGTCGCCATCGCCCACCGCCTCCACACGGCCCACGACGCCGACCGGATCGCGGTCGTCATCGACGGGTTGGTCGCCGAGCTGGGCTCCCACCACGAGCTGGTCGACCTCCCCGACGGCGAGTACGCCGCCCTCTGGCGCGCCTGGACCAGCTGACCCCGCTCCCGCTCGCGCCGAGTCGTGCCTGGTTCTGACCGAGTCGTGCCCGGTGGGTCAGCTGCGGAGGACCTTGTCCATCGACCGACCCTTGGCCAGCTCGTCGACGAGCTTGTCGAGGTAGCGGATCCGTCGCATCAGCGGGTCCTCGACCTCCTGCACCTTCACCCCGCACACCGACCCGGTGATCAGCTCGGCACCGGGGTTGAGGGTCGCCGCGGCGAAGAAGTCCTCGAACGTCGTCCCCGCCGCGAGCAGCCGGGCCAGCTCGGCCTGGTCGAAGCCGGTCAGCCAGCGCACTGCCTCGTCGAGCTCCTCCCGGGTCCGGCCCTTCCGCTCCACCTTGGTCACGTAGTGCGGGTAGACGGCGTTGACGGGTGTGGTGAAGATCCGGTGCGGCACGGGCCTCAGCCTAGGACAGGCCAGCCTGGGTCAGGGCGACCTCGCAGGGTGACGCATCGCCCTGGTATGACCCGGGTGGTGCTGCCCGGGTGACACCCGGGCGCCGCCGAGGACGGTCGAAGGAACGCCTGCGCCTGCCGTGAGCCACGGCCACCCGTCGCGGGCTCCTGGTCGGCCTCGGCCTCGGCTTCGTGGCCGTCGTGGTCCTGCAGGTGGCCACCGCCTTCCTCGCCAGTGGCGAGACCTGGGAGCGCGTCTCGCAAGAGCGGCGCCGGTGGCCTGCCCTGCCGGCTCAGCTCCCGCGGTAGGCCCGCGCCACGTGGGTGACGAAGTGGTAGACGCCGTCCTCCTTGGGCGCCAGCGGGCCGGGCTCGAAGGACGGGGTGGCCATGCCGCGCTGCACCGACTCGCACGCCGACCAGTCCTGCCGGTTGGTGAGGTCCCAGAAGTCCACGGCGTACGCCGGGTCGAAGCCGTCGCGCTCGGCCACCTCGGCGGGGAACGACCACGCGCAGGTGATCCTGGTGCGGTCGGGCGTGAGCGGCACCAGCTGGTGGCTCATCACGTAGTCGGGGTGCAGCGAGACCAGCAGGTTGGGCAGCACGGCGGCGTACATCACCCGCTCCCGCTCCCGCTCGTCGAGCCGCGCCATCGCCGCCCCGCCGCTGCGGCCGTCGAACGACATCGTCTCGACGCCGTCGCGCAGCGACATCCAGCCGCCGACCCAGTTGCCGTCGAGCTCGATGTTGTCGCCGCTGTCCGGCGGCGTCACCTCGCACAGCTCGGGATGGATCATCGAGCAGTGGTAGCACTCCTGGTAGTTCTCGACGACCACCTTCCAGTTGGCGGCGACGTCGTAGACGTGGGTCTCGCAGGTCACCAGCGACCCCGCGTCGTACGACGCCACGATGCCCTCGAGCTCGCCGATGTGCTGGGCGAGCCCGGGCTCCTGGCCCGACCGGTCGGCGAAGGCCCAGCCGTGCCACTCCTCGACCCGCACCGGCTTGAGACCGAGCGAGCCGGGGTCGAAGCCCGGGGCGTCCTTGAAGCCGGGTGCGCCCAGCAGGCTGCCGTCGTGACGGTAGGACCAGGCGTGGTAGGGGCAGGTGATCGCCCTGGCCTGCGTCGACGCACCGCACGGCAGCAGCTCGTGACCCCGGTGGCGGCAGGCGTTCTCGAAGCCACGCAGCACGCCGTCGCCGTCACGGGTCAGCAGGATGCCGCTGTCGCCGACGGTCTCGGCCCGTAGCCCGCCGGCGGGGAGGTCGCCGGAGCGGCCCAGGCACATCCAGCCCCCGAACAGGTGCCGACGCTCCCACGCCAGCACCTCCCCGGAGGTGTAGGCGTCCCGCGGCAGCATCCGGCTCTCGCCGAACGGTGCCAGCGACCGCGCGACCGCGGCCGGGTCCAGGGGTGCGGGTGGGACGTGGCGCATGGGTGCCCCTTTCCTTCGTGCGTGCTCCTCCGCAGACTCTAGGGCCAGCGAACTGTGGAAGGCTTGCCTCCGTGAGCCCCCTTCCTCCCGCCTGGGCCGGACTGGTCGACGACGCCGCGGTGTTCCCACCCGGCGACGCCCCGCTGCCCGAGGCCGTGGCGGCCCACGACGGCCGGCGCGGGGAGTGGTGGGCCGACCTGGTCGGCGGGTTCGTCGTCACCGACCAGCGCATTCCGGAGGTCGACCGACCGCTGTCGCTGGCGATCGTCGTGACCGGCGGCGCGGGCGCGATCGCGGGCGCGCTCCGGCTCGCCGAGCGGGGTGGCCACGAGGTCGCCGGCGTCGAGATCGCGCTGCGCGACCTGGACGACCTCCCGGGCAACGCCCGCCGGATCAGCGCGGCGGCCGACGCGGCCGGCCTCGACCCGGAGCGGGTCCACGTCGAGCTCCCCCACGTCCCCGACACCGGCGGCTGGCTGCGTGCGGCCGACGAGGTCGCGGCGGCGGGTGCGCGGCTGAAGTTCCGCACGGGCGGGCTGGAGCCGCACCTCTTCCCTCCGGCCCACGCGCTCGCCGGCTGGATCGACGCCGCGCTCGACCGCGAGACGCCGTTCAAGTGCACGGCCGGTCTCCACCACGCCCTACGCCATGACGCTCCACCGGACCAGGGCCGTGACGACGTCACCCACCACGGCTTCCTCAACGTCCTCGTCGCGACCGTGCGGGCCTTCGACGGCGCCGGCCGCGACGACGTGGTCGCGCTGCTGGAGGAGCGCGACGGCCGCGCGCTGCTCGACGGCGTCGACGACGCCGACCTGGGCCGGGCCCGCCGCTGGTTCACCTCCTTCGGGTCGTGCTCGGTGACCGAGCCGCTCGACGACCTGCTCGCCCTCGGACTGATGGAGAAGCCATGACCGCCACCTGGGTCGAGGGCGCCGCCGGCTCCCTCTTCGACGTCGACAACCTGCCGTACGGCGTGTTCTCGCTGCCCGGCGAGGAGCCGCGCGTCGGCGTCCGGATCGGCGAGCGGGTGCTCGACGTGGCCCCTGTGGCGGCCGCGGAGATGCTCGACGTCCACCACGTCTTCCAGGAGCACAGCCTGAACCCGCTGATGGCCGAGGGCCGGGCCGTGTGGCGCTCGCTGCGCCGGTGGCTCACCGGCCTGCTGACCGATGAGACCGAGCGCGACCTCGTGGAGCCCCACCTCCTGCCGCTCGCCGACGTCACGCTCCACCTGCCGGTCGAGGTGGCCGACTACGTCGATTTCTACGCCTCGCTCGAGCACGCCACCAACGTCGGTCGGATCTTCCGGCCCGATGCCGAGGCGCTGCTGCCCAACTGGCGGCACCTGCCCGTCGGCTACCACGGCCGCGCCGGCACGGTCGTGGCCAGCGGGACCGACGTCGTGCGGCCCTCGGGCCAGCGCAAGGCGCCGTCCGAGGACCTGCCGACGTACGGACCCTCACGACGGCTCGACATCGAGGCCGAGCTCGGCTTCGTGGTCGGTGCGCCGTCGGCGCTGGGCTCGCGGGTCGGAGTGGGCGACTTCGCCGACCACGTGTTCGGCGTCGTGGGGCTCAACGACTGGTCGGCGCGCGACATCCAGGCGTGGGAGTACGTGCCGCTCGGCCCGTTCCTCGGCAAGTCCTTCGCGACGTCGGTCTCGCAGTGGGTGACGCCGGTCGACGCGCTCGACGCGGCGTGGACCGAGCTGCCCGGCCAGGACCCGACGCCGCTCCCCTACCTCGCCGACGGGTCGCCGCGCGGGCTCGACATCGACGTGGAGGTCTCGATCGGCGACCAGGTGGTGAGCCGGCCGCCGTACGCCTCGATGTACTGGTCGCCCGCCCAGATGCTCGCCCACATGACCGTCAACGGCGCCTCGCTGCGCACCGGCGACCTGTTCGCCTCCGGCACGATCTCCGGCGCCGAGCGCGACCAGCGCGGCTCGCTGCTCGAGCTGAGCTGGGGCGGCCAGGAGCCGTTGGACGGCGGCCGCACCTTCCTCGAGGACGGCGACACCGTCACCCTGCGCTACACCGCCCCCGGCACCCTCGGCGGCCGGATCGCCCTCGGCGAGGTGGCCGGCACGGTCCTGCCTGCGGTCTGAATTTTCGGTACTCCAGTGAGAAGTGGCCCCTGAACGGCGTTTCCGAGGGCCACTTCTCACTGAACTACCGAACCCCGCCCGCGCCCGCAACTTCACACCCCCTCGCGGTCGCTGAAGCCGGGGTGGACGAACGGCTCACCGCGACGCATCGCCGCGACGGAGCCGGGGTGCTCACGGCGCAGGTGGGCCAGGCCACGACGGCGATAGCGCAGCACCTGGACGATGCCGAAGGCCCAGAAGAGGTACTGCACCGAGAACGCGGCGCGGTAGTCGTCGAGCCCGTACGCCGCCATCCCTCCCGGCTGTCGCAGGTCGAGGACGACGCCGACCAGGGCGACGGTGAGCAGCGAGGCGGAGAACCCGCCGACGTTGACCAGCCCGTTGGCGCGCCCGCTCGACTCGACCGGGTGGAAGGACCGGGCGAGGTCGAAGCCGACCATCGACGCCGGCCCGCCGGTGGCCGTCAGGCAGACGAGCACCACCAGCAGCCACAGCGGCGAGGGGGTGTCCCGCAGCAGCACCACGGTCCACGGCACCGCCATCATCGCGACGACCGCGATCACGATCCACGAGCGCCAGTAGGGGATCCGGCCCACCAACCAGCTCAGCACCAGTCCGCTCACGATGACCCACACCGTCATCAGCATCAGCAGCGTGCTCGCCACGCCCTGCGAGAGCCCCTGCCCGCGCACGAGGAACGGGAAGCCCCACAGCATCGCGAAGACGGTCGTCGCGAACTGGGAGGTGAAGTGGGTCCACATCCCCAGCCGGGTCCCGGGGTTGCCCCACACCGTCTGCACCTGCCGGGCCAGGGTCCGCAGCTTGATCCGGGTCGGCCCGTCGCTGCGGTACGGCGAGTCCTTGACCAGCAGCACCACCGCGACCATCAGCACCACCCCGATCGAGGAGGCGAGCGCGAACGCGCGGGTCCAGCCGAAGGCCTGCAGCGCCCACGACAGCGGCGCCGCCGCGATGATCGCGCCGGTCTGGCCGACCTGCCCGGTCAGCTGGGTGATCAGCGGCGCCTGGCGGACCAGGAACCAGGTCGCGACCAGCCGGATCACGCTCACGAAGACCATCGCGTCGCCGGCGCCGATGACCACGCGGGCGGCGACGGCCAGCGGGTACGTCGCCGCGAACGCGAACAGCAGCTGGCCGCCCGTCATCAGCACCAGCCCCACCAGCAGCAGCGCCCGCGAGCCGTAGCGGTCGAGCAGCACTCCGACCGGCACCTGCATCGCGGCGTACACCGCCAGCTGGAGGACGGTGAACGTCGCCAGCGAGGTCGCGTCGATGTGGAACCGGTCGGCGGCGAGCAGCCCCGCCACCCCGAGCGAGCTGCGGTGGAAGACCGCCAGCACGTAGACCGACAGCCCCACCAGCCAGATCGCCCACGCCCGGCGCCGACCGATGTCGTGGACCTGCTCGCGCACCGCCCGATCATCGCAGCCACCCCGGGCGGGCGATCAGCCGACCGCGACCAGAACCCCGATCGCGAACCCCACGGCCAGCAGCCACACCACGGTGGGCAGGACCGCCAGCAGGGGTCGTCGGTTCCTCACCCGGCCCGCACCTCCCCGTCGGTCACGGTCACCTCGACCGTCGGCAGCGGCGCCGTGGCCGGCCCGGTGACGACCTCGCCGGTGGCCGCGTCGAACGCGCTGCCGTGGCACGGGCACAGGATCCGGCCGCCGGTCACCTCCGAGACCGTGCAGCCCTGGTGGGTGCAGGTCGCCGAGAAGGCGTGGACGTCGTCCCCGGAGCCGCGGAGCAGCACCACCCCCTGGTCGGCGAGCACCAGGCCGCCGTCCGGGGGTACGTCGTCGACGGCGGCCAGCGGCCGGGACCCCGACGGCGTGGCCCCGTAGCCGTTGGCGGCGGCCGAGGCCGACCCCACGTCGCCCAGGCCGGTCGCGCGGGCCAGCACGAACCCGACCACCCCCGCGCCGAGCGCGACGAGCCCACCGCGGACGGCGGCGGCGCGGGTCACGGGCGGGATCACGTGAGCGGCACCCCGCTCCGGGTGAAGAACCACAGCGCCGAGGTCAGCCAGACCACGGTGAGCAGCGTGAGCACGAGCCCGCCCAGCAGCGGCACGACCCAGGACCGTTGGCCGGGCAGTCGGAGGCCGAGCATCTTGGCAGCGTAGGCGCCGTAGAAGAGGCAGCCCGCGAGCCCGTGCACGACCACGCGGGGGCTGCCGCCGACCAGGCCGAGCGCCCACAGGCAGTGGACCGCCGGCGGCAGCGTCAGCACGAACGCCGCGGTGCCGCTCCAGCGGTGGACGGGGCTCAGCCACGCCGGTCCGGGACGACGACCGGGCAGCCGACCCCACATCCACAGCGCGGTGAGCAGCTGGACGACGAGCAGCGCGGCGGCCGCCGAGGTCAGCCACGCCTTCATCTGCAGCATCCCGGAGAAGCCGAGCGTGGTCAGCGGCCGCCCGGCGGGCTCGTGCACGCCGGCGTACGCCCCCAGGACGAGGGCCACCCCCGCCCCCACCAGCAGCGTGGCCGCCAGCCCGGCCGGCGCGGCCGCGCGGCTCTCGGTGAGGCTCACGCGCTCATTGTGCTCCGACGCGACGGTGACAGCCACCGGTGACGGGTCTAGGTTGCGAGCAGGGACCAGGGGCGAAGGGACACCGGTGGTGGCGACCTACCGGGCGATCGAGGTGGCGTGCACGGCACTGGTCCGCGTCCTCACCGAGGCACTCCCGCCCCGTCGGCCCGGCGATCCCTTCGAGGTCCGCCTGGTCGGCGTCGGCGAGCTGACCGACGGCTCGTTCCGGAACGCGACCGGGCTGCTGCCCTACCGGGTCCGCCCCGGCGGCGGCCCCGCCGCTCCGCCGCACGTCGGCGACGGTGCGCCGCCGCTCGTGGTCGACGTCCAGCTGCTCGTCCTGGTCGCCGCCGACGACCCGGCCACCCGGCTCGCCCTGGCCGGCTGGGCCGTGCGCACGCTCCACGACACCCCGGTGCTCGTCCCCGGGGCGGTCGAGCCTCCGGCACGAGAGGACCACCCGGTGTTCTCCGACGGGGAGCAGGTGCAGGTCACGGCCGACGAGACCAGCCGGTCCGAGCTGCTCCAGCTCTACGACGCGCTCGGGCTGAGCGGCTGCGACGCCCTCGTGCTGCCCTACGTGCTCCGGGGGCTGCGCCTGGACCCGGCGGGCCCCAGAGACGTCTGACGCCCCGCGCCGGAACGGTGCGGGGCGTCAGTGGCAGGTGAAGGATTCGAACCTTCGAAGGCAAAGCCGACGGATTTACAGTCCGCTCCCATTGGCCGCTCGGGCAACCTGCCGGGTGCCGCCCCGGCTGACACCGGGTCACGACGAGACGCAAGAATAGCGGCAGTACGACGCAGACCCGAAACCGGAGGCAACCGTGGCCGACTCCTCGTTCGACATCGTCAGCAAGATCGACCGGCAGGAGGTCGACAACGCCCTGGGACAGACCGCGCGAGAGGTCGCGACCCGCTTCGACTTCAAGGGCACCGGCGCCGGGATCGAGTGGAAGGGCGACGACGTCATCGAGATCACCGCCTCGGCCGACGACCGCGCGAGCGCCGTCCTCGACGTCTTCAAGCAGAAGCTCGTCAAGCGCAACGTCTCGCTCAAGGTGCTCGACGCGGGCGAGCCCCGCCAGTCCGGCCAGGAGTCAAAGATCGGCATCACCCTCAAGGAGGGCATCAGCTCCGAGGACGCGAAGAAGATCGGCAAGCTGATCCGCGACGAGGGCCCCAAGGGCGTCAAGAGCCAGGTCCAGGGTGACGAGCTCCGGGTCTCGAGCAAGAAGCGCGACGACCTCCAGGCCGTGCAGCGGCTGGTCAAGGAGCAGGACTTCGACTTCGCGGTGCAGTTCACCAACTACCGCTGAGCCTCACGCCACGCAGAACTCGTTGCCCTCCGGGTCGAGCATGACCACGTGCCCCAGGGCGCCGTCGTAGAGCTCGGTGCGCACCTCGGTCGCGCCCGCCGCCACCAGGTCCTCGACCGTGGCCCGGACGACGGCCTCGCGGTCGGCGTCGTCCGGCAGTCCGTGGGTCACCCGGACGTCGAGGTGGAAGCGGTTCTTGGCCCGCTTCGGCTCGGGCACGCGCAGGAACCCGATAGCGGGCCCGATCCCCTCAGGGTCCACGATCGAGGTGTTGTCGGGACTGTCGAAGCCGGCCTCGACCACGTAGCCCAGCGCCCGCACCCAGAACCGCGCCAGCCGCGGCGGATCGGCCGCGTCGGCCCCGATCGTCCAGTGCGTCGCCACCCGCCGACCGTACGCCGTGCCAGCGGGCCGAGCGAGCGGGCGTGGGTCCGGGTCATGAGGACCGGGACTTGCCCGAGGTCAGCGAAGTGTGTCTTCTCGCTACGATTACGCAACTCACCCAAGGGGCACCTGACATGTCCCGCCCGGAGCGTCGGCATCCGGGTCCGGTGGGGGAGATCACGTCGGCTTCGGCGCACGCGCGACTATCGTGGAGCGGGTGCCCGTCCACGCCTGAACGCACGCGACACACCCCCGCGACGGGGCACGAGGAGGAGACGACCGAGGTGACCAAGCAGGTCAAGCAGCTCGACCGCGTGATCATCCGCTTCGCCGGCGACTCCGGCGACGGCATGCAGCTCACCGGCGACCGGTTCACCCAGGAGTCGGCGTCCTTCGGCAACGACCTGTCGACGCTGCCCAACTTCCCGGCCGAGATCCGCGCGCCCCAGGGCACGCTGCCCGGGGTGTCGTCGTTCCAGGTGCACTTCGCCGACCACGACATCCTGACGCCGGGCGACGCCCCGGACGTGCTGGTGGCGATGAACCCCGCCGCGCTGCGGGCCAACCTCGGCGACCTCCCGAAGGGCGCGACGATCATCGTCGACACCGCCGACTTCACCCCCCGCAACCTCAGCAAGGCCGGCTACGTTGCGAGTCCCCTCGACGACGGGTCGCTCGCCGAGTACGCCGTCCACCCGGTCGACCTGACCGGGATGACGGTCGAGGCCGTCAAGGAGTTCGGGCTCTCCCGCAAGGACGCCTCGCGGGCCAAGAACATGTTCGCCCTCGGGCTGCTGTCGTGGCTCTACGGCCGCCCGACCGAGTCGACCATCGCCTTCCTCGAGAAGCGGTTCGCCCGGGTGCCGGACATCCGCGACGCCAACGTCACGGCCTTCACGATGGGCTGGAACTTCGGCGAGACGACCGAGACGTTCGCGGTCACCTACGAGGTCAAGCCGGCCCGGATGGCGCCCGGCACCTACCGCAACATCACCGGCAACCTCGCCCTGTCCTACGGCCTGCTCGCCGCCCGCGTCCAGTCCGGGCTGCCGCTGTTCCTCGGGTCCTACCCGATCACCCCGGCCTCCGACATCCTCCACGAGCTGAGCAAGCACAAGTCCTTCGGCGTGACGACCTTCCAGGCCGAGGACGAGATCGCCGGCATCGGGGCGGCCATCGGGGCGTCGTTCGCCGGCACCCTCGGCGTGACCACCACCTCGGGTCCCGGCATCGCCTTGAAGTCGGAGTCGATCGGCCTGGCCGTGATGACCGAGCTGCCGCTGCTGGTCATCGACGTGCAGCGCGGCGGACCGTCGACCGGGCTCCCGACCAAGACCGAGCAGGCCGACCTGCTGCAGGCGATGTTCGGGCGCAACGGCGAGTCGCCGGTGCCGATCGTCGCCCCGCAGTCACCCGGCGACTGCTTCGACGCCGCGCTCGAGGCGGCCCGGATCGCCGTCACCTACCGGACGCCGGTGATGCTGCTCAGCGACGGCATGCTGGCCAACGGCTCCGAGCCGTGGCGGATCCCCGACGTGGCCGACCTCCCGGTGATCGACCCCGCCTTCGCGACCGCCTCGGGCGAGGACGGCGACTTCCAGCCCTACCGCCGCGACGAGGCGACGCTCGCCCGTCCGTGGGCGATCCCCGGCACCGCCGGCCTCGAGCACCGCATCGGCGGGCTCGAGAAGGGCGACGGCCACGGCAACATCTCCTACGACCCGGCCAACCACGACTTCATGGTCCGGACCCGGCAGGCCAAGGTCGACCGGGTCGCCGAGTCGATCCCGCCGTTGCAGGTCGACGACCCGGGCGGCCGGGCCAAGGTCCTGGTGCTCGGCTGGGGGTCGACGTACGGCCCGATCGGCGCGGGCGTGCGCCGGGTGCGCAAGGCCGGCTACCACGTCGCCCAGGTCCACCTGCGTCACCTCAACCCGTTCCCGAACGACCTCGGGGAGGTGCTGCGCCGCTACGACAGGGTGCTGGTCCCCGAGATGAACCTCGGCCAGCTCTCGCTGCTGCTGCGGGCGCGCTACCTCGTCGACGTCGTCGGTTACAACCACGTCCGGGGCCTGCCGCTCAAGGCCGCCGAGCTGGCCGCCGCGATCGGCGAGCTGGTGGCCGCGGCCGAGGGGGTCGAGGTCGACCTGACCACCACCATCGAGGAGGCCTCGCGATGAGCACCACCGATCTCGGCCTGCCGGGCCTGCGCGGGGGCACCGAGGGGGTGCCGACCCTGGCGGAGGGCGACCAGCCCCAGACCGGCAAGGACTTCACCTCCGACCAGGAGGTCCGGTGGTGCCCCGGCTGTGGCGACTACGCCGTCCTCAAGGCCGTGCAGGGCTTCCTGCCCGACCTCGGGCTGCGTCGCGAGAACATCGTCTTCGTGTCGGGCATCGGCTGCTCGAGCCGGTTCCCCTACTACCTCGACACCTACGGCATGCACTCGATCCACGGACGCGCGCCGGCCATCGCCACCGGCATCGCCACCTCCCGCGAGGACCTCTCGGTGTGGGTCGTGACCGGTGACGGCGACGCCCTGTCGATCGGCGGCAACCACCTGATCCACGCCCTGCGTCGCAACGTGAACATGACGATCCTGCTGTTCAACAACCGGATCTACGGGCTCACCAAGGGCCAGTACTCCCCCACCTCCGAGCCCGGGAAGGTCACCAAGTCGACCCCGATGGGGTCGGTCGACCACCCGTTCAACCCGATCTCGCTGGCCCTGGGCGCCGAGGGCTCGTTCGTCGCCCGGACCATCGACTCGGACCGCAAGCACCTCACGGCGGTGCTGGCCGCGGCCGCAGCCCACCGCGGCACCTCGCTGGTGGAGATCTACCAGAACTGCCCGATCTTCAACGACGGCGCCTTCGACGCGATCAAGGACCGCGACAGCAAGGAGGAGGCGATCATCCCGCTGGTGCACGGCGCGCCGATCCGCTTCGGCGCCGAGGGCGCCCGCGGCCTGATCCGCGACGCGGCGACCGGCGGGGTCAAGGTCGTCGAGACGGCCGACGTCGGCGAGGAGGCGCTGCTCGTGCACGACGCCCACGCCGACGACCCGACGACGGCGTTCGCCATCTCACGACTGACCGACGCCGGTCACCTGCACCAGGCGCCGGTCGGCATCTTCCGGCAGGTCGAGCGACCGACGTACGACGACCAGGCGCGCGACCAGCTGCGCACCGCGCGGGGCGACGACACCGCCGACCTGAGGGCGCGGCTCGACGCCCTGGTCCACGGCGGCGACACCTGGACCATCGCCTGACGCGGCAACGGACCAGGCGTCAGAAGTGGGTCTCCCAGGTCGCGGAGAACGACCGGGAGTAGCCGTCGGACGGCGCCACCTTGGCGCGCCAGTAGGTCGAGCCGCTCCGGGGCGCGTTGATGACGGCGCGGAACCAGCCACGCTTGCCGGTGCGGGTGACGTCGAAGCGGCGCCAGCGGCACGCGTCGCAGAGCCGGCGCTGCACCTTCACCTCGCGGCCGAAGTAGTTCTCGACGTCGCCGCGGAGGTAGAGCCTGCCCCGGCTGTAGACGACCTCGGAGAAGATCTGGCGGCGCGGGTTGGGGGCGATGCTCGGCGGGGCGTCGCCGTCGGCGTCGTCCGGCTCGACCATCCGCCAGGCGGGTGTGTCGGCGGTGCGGGTCTCGAGCGGACGCGGGTCGCCCGGGGCAGCCGCCTCGGCGACCCCCATGGTCGCGAGCGATGCCGCGAGCGCGACACCACCGAGAACCCGCGACAGGGTGGGGTACATCCTCATGTCTCCCCTCATGAGTGATGGTGGACGTGGGCATCATGCCAGAAGCCCGGCCGTCGGTGAACGAGCACGCGCACCTATGCTGAGCTCGTGCCGGACTCCCGCCGTGGTCTCGCGTACGGCGTGGCCGCCTACGGGATGTGGGGGCTCTTCCCCCTCTACTGGCCGCTGCTCGAGCCGGCCGGCGCCCTCGAGATCCTCGCCCACCGGATCGTGTGGTCCCTGGTCACGGTCGCGATCGTGGTCGTGGCGCTGCGTCGTACCGCCGCCGTACGGGCCGTGCTGGCCGATCGCCGCGCGCGGCTGCTGCTGATGGGCGCCGCCGTCGTGATCACGCTCAACTGGGGCGGCTACATCTGGGGGGTCAACAACGGCCGGGTCGTCGAGACGTCGCTGGGCTACTTCATCAACCCGCTGGTGACGGTGCTGATGGGTGTGTTCATCCTCCACGAGCGGCTCCGCCGGCCGCAGTGGTGGGCGGTCGGCCTCGCGACGGTCGCGGTCGCGGTGATCACCGTCGACTACGGCCGACCACCGTGGGTGGCGCTGCTGCTGGCCTTCTCCTTCGGCACCTACGGCCTGGCCAAGAAGACGGCGGGCGTCGACGCGGTCGAGAGCCTCGCCGTCGAGACGCTCGTCGTGGGACCGGTCGCCGCGGTCTACCTCGGCTGGCTGGCGTGGAGCGGCGCGGATCACTTCGCCGGTCACGGAGCCGGGCACTCCCTGCTGCTGATGTCGGCCGGACTGGTGACGGTGCTGCCGTTGCTGTGCTTCGGCGCCGCCGCGATCCGGGTCTCGATGGTGAGCATCGGGTTGCTCCAGTACATCGCCCCGATCCTCCAGTTCCTGCTCGGCGTCCTCTGGTACGGCGAGGCGATGCCGGCCAGCCGCTGGATCGGCTTCGTGCTGGTCTGGGTCGCCCTCACCGTCTTCACCTGGGACGCCGCCCGCCACCGGCGTCGCCAGCTGCGGCTCACCGCCGAGGCCGCGGCGGTCTGATTCTGGGCTGCTGCATGATTCCCCGGCTGGCCGGGGATTCATGCGCTTCTCGGCCGTTGCAACACCCGAGAAGTGCAGGGATCGGCCAAGAAGTCCGTGGCGCATGGGACGGGTGGGACGGACCGCCCGGAACGCACCGTGCCATTCACCCCGCGCGCCCTCGGGACCCCCTGGAGGCGGTAGTTCAGTGGGAAGTGGCCCCTCCAGGGCGTCCAGAGGGGCCACTTCCCACTGAACTACCGAAAACGGCACACACGTCAGGCGGTGCGGGTGGCGACGACCTCGGCGAAGTCCTCGAGCGCGTCGCGGACGGGGCCGGCGGGGAGCACCTCGAGCAGCGCCCGGGCCTCGTGGGCGCGCGCGACGACGTAGCTCCGGGCCTCCTCGAGGGCGGGGTGGGCGCGCAGCAGGGTCAGCGCCTCGGCGTGGCGGGCGTCGTCGGCGAGGTCGGAGTCGAGCAGCTCCAGGAGCCGGGCGTCGGCGGGGTCGGTCGACGCCCGCGCCATCAGCACCGGCAGCGTCGGCACGCCCTCACGCAGGTCGGTGCCGGGCGTCTTGCCCGACTCGCCGCTCTCGGAGGCGATGTCGAGGATGTCGTCGCTGAGCTGGAAGGCGCAGCCGACGATCTCGCCGTACGACGTCAGCGCCTGCTCGACCTCGCGCGAGGCGCCACCGAAGCGGGCGCCGTACTGGGCCGCCGTGGCGATCAACGACCCCGTCTTGCCGGCCACGACGTCGAGGTAGTGGGACAGCGGGTCCTCGCCGGGTCCCGGCGGCACCGTCTCGAGGATCTGGCCCTCGACCAGCCGGGCGAAGGTCTCGGCCTGGATCCGCACGGCGTCGGGACCGAGCGCGGCGGTCAGCTCGGAGGACTTCGCGAACAGGAAGTCACCGGTGAGGATCGCGACGTGGTTGTCCCAGCGGGCGTTGGCCGAGTCGGCCCCGCGCCGCAACGCGGCCTCGTCCATGACGTCGTCGTGGTAGAGCGAGCCGACGTGGGTGAGCTCGACGACGCACGCCGCGTCGATCACCTCGGGGGCGTCGGGCCGCTCCCCCATCTCGGCCGCCAGCAGCACCAGCAGCGGGCGCAACCGCTTGCCCCCGGCCGCCAGCAGGTGGGACGCCGCCTCGGTGACGTACGGCGTCCGGCTGACGACGTGGCTCGACAGCGCCTCCTCCACCGCCAGCATCCGGTGGTGCAGTCGTGCGGCGAGCGCCTCGTCGGCGATGGGAAGCGCCAGCCCCGCGGACGGAGTCGTGGTCACCGGATGAATTCTCCCGCCATCCCGGCGAGGTCGAGCACCGGGCCGGGCAGCACGCCCAGCGCCAGCGTCACCGCGGCCCCCACCCCGATCGTCGCGGCGGTCATCATCGAGGGCGCGGCCACGCTCGGACCCTCGCCCTCGGGGTCGGTGAAGTACATCAGCCGGATCACCCGGACGTAGAAGAACGCGGCCACGGCGCTGGTCACCACCGCCACGATCACCACCGGCCACGCGCCCGCGGAGAGCGCGGCGGCGAAGACCGCCCACTTGCCGACGAAGCCCGAGGTCAACGGGATGCCGGCCATGGCGAGCAGGAAGAAGGCGAACACGCCTGCCACGACGGGGGACTCCTTGCCGAGACCGGCCCACCGACCGAGGTGGGTCTGCTCGCCGCCCGCGTCGCGCACCAGCGTGACGACCGCGAAGGCACCCATCGTCGCGAAGCCGTAGGTGACGAGGTAGAAGAGCACGGCCTGGGTCGAGGTGATCTGGGTGTCGGCCAGCTCGGTGATGCTCTGCGCGCCGAGGACGCCGGTGAGCAGGAATCCCGTGTGGGCGATGGAGCTGTAGGCGAGCATCCGCTTCACGTCGGTCTGCGCGATCGCGAGCACCGCCCCGACGATCATGGTCAGGATCGCGACGACCCACATCATCGGCTGCCAGGTCCAGCGGTCGGAGCCGAAGGCGACGTAGAACAGCCGCAGCAGCGCACCGAACGCCGCCACCTTGGTGCCGGCGGCCATGAACGCCGTCACGGCGGTCGGGGCGCCCTGGTAGACGTCGGGCGTCCACGCCTGGAACGGCGCGGCGCCGACCTTGAAGAACAGGCCCACGGCGAGCAGCCCCATGCCGATCAGCAGCAGGGTGCGGTTGCCGAGGTCGTTGCGGACCGCCTCGTTGATCACGCCGAACTCCATGCTGCCGGCGAAGCCGTAGACCAGCGCGGCACCGTAGAGGAAGAAGCCGGAGGAGAAGGCGCCGAGCAGGAAGTACTTCAGCGCCGCCTCCTGGCTCAGCAGCCGCCGCCGGCGGGCTAGGCCGCACAGCAGGTAGAGCGGGAGCGAGAGCACCTCGAGCGCGACGAACATCGTCAGCAGGTCGTTGGACGCCGGGAACAGCATCATGCCGACCACAGCGAAGAGCATCAGCGGGAAGACCTCGGTGTGGTCGAGGCCGGAGGTCGAGGCCTGGCGCTCCGCCTCGGTGCCGGGCAGCGCGGCCGCCTGACCGGCGAACGCCGAGACGCCGCCCTCGAGCCGCCGCTCGGCGAAGAGCAGCACCCCGCCGACGGCGAAGAGCAGCACGACGCCCCATAGGAACACCGTGGGGCCGTCGAGGGCCAGCGTGCCCTCCATGGCGAGCTTGCCGCGGGCCGCGCCGTCACCGAGCGAGGGCAGGTCGCGAGCGACCAGCACCGTGCCGACCAGGGCGGCGACCAGGACCACCAGCGAGAGCACGGTCTGGGCCAGGTAGCGGGTGGCGCGCGGGAGGAAGGCCTCCAGCACGATGCCGAGGCAGGCGCCGCCGAAGACCACGAACAGCGGCCAGAGCAGCGAGTACTCGATCGCGGGCTTGGTGAACTCCATCAGTGCCCCTCCTCCACGCTGGTCGGGACCGTGGGTCCTGCGGGCGTCACGCCCATCTCCGCGAGCGTCGAGTCGACGGTCGGGTTGATGACGTCGAGCAGCGGCATCGGGTAGAAGCCGAAGAGCAGCAGCAGCGCCAGCAGGGGTGCGACGACGCCGAGCTCACGACGGTCGAGGTCGCCGGCGACGAGGGGCTCGAGGTCGGGCCGGCCGGGGCCGGTCATCGTGCGCTGGTACATCCACAGCACGTAGATGGCGGCCAGCACGATCGCGGTCACCGACACCGCACCCGCCCACCAGGCGTAGTCGAAGGCCGAGATGATCACGAGCATCTCGGAGACGAACGGCGAGAGGCCGGGCAGCCCGCACGCCGCCAGCCCGGCGACCAGGAAGGTGCCGGCAAGCACCGGCGTGGCCTTCTCGACCCCGCCCATCTCGCTGATCAGGGTCGTGCCCCGGCGCCGGATCAGGAACCCGGCGATCAGGAACAGTGCGGCGGTCGCGATGCCGTGGTTGACCATGTAGAGGATCGCGCCGCTGCCACCCTGGTCGGTCAGCGCGAAGATGCCGAGCACGATCAGCCCGAAGTGGCTGAGCGAGGTGAGGCCGATCAGCCGGAGCACGTCGTCCTGGCCGATGGCCACCAGGGCGCCGTACACGATGGAGACCAGGGCGAGCACGACGACCACGGGCGTGGCCCACTGGGAGGCGTCGGGCAGCAGCTGCAGGCAGAACCGCAGCATGCCGTAGGTGCCGATCTTGTCGAGGATGCAGACCAGGAGCACCGAGGTGCCGGTGGTGGCCTTCTCGGTGGTGTCGGCCAGCCAGGTGTGCACCGGGAACATCGGCGCCTTGATCGCGAAGGCGATGAAGAGGCCGAGGAACAGGTAACGCTGGGTGATCGGGTCGATGTCGAGCTGCGCCAGGTCGGCGACCAGGTAGGTCGGCGTGCCGGCGCGGGCCGAGACGACGTAGAACCCGATGACCGACGCCAGCATGATCAGGCCGCCGGCCAGCTGGTAGATCAGGAACTTCACCGCGGCGCGGCTGCGGCCCTCGCGGCCGAACCCGCCGATCAGGAAGTACGCCGGGATCAGCGTGGCCTCGAAGACGATGTAGAAGAGGAAGACGTCGGTGGCGGCGAACACCGCGACCGAGAACGCCTCGAGCAGCAGCGTCCAGGCGACGAAGCGGCCGCCACCGTCGCCGAGCTCCTGCCAGGACGCGACGATCACGATCGGCACCAGCACGACGGTGAGCAGCACCATCAGCAGGCCCAGGCCGTCGACGCCGAGCGCGTAGTGGACGCCGAGCGCCGAGATCCAGTCGTGCTCCTCGGTGAACTGGACGCCGCCGTCGGCGTCGTAGCCGGCGGCCATCGCGAGCCCGAGGACGAGCGTCACCCCGGCGACGGCCAGGCCGGCCAGCTGCGGCAACGCGCCGCGCCTGGGCAGGAACGGCACCAGCAGTGCGCCGACGAGGGGCACCGCGATCAGGAGGGTGAGCCAGGGGAGGGTGTTCATGTGAGGTTCACCGCCAGCAGGGTCGCGACGACCAGCAGCACGCCGGCCAGGAGGGAGAGCGCGTAGGAGCGGACGAAGCCGTTCTGCACCTTGCGGAGCACGCCGGCGAGACCACCCACGGCGGACGAGCCGCCCATGACGGCCCCGTCGACGCCGACCCGGTCCATGGTCGTGAGCCCGGAGACCAGGTGGCGACCGGGGCTCACCACGAGGCCCTCGTTGATCGCGTCGCCGTAGACGTCGGCACGGGCCGCCCGGGTGACGAAGGAGACGTCGGTGGGAGCCGTCCGTGGTACGTCGCGCTTGCCGACGAACAACCAGGCGCTGCCGACACCGACGGCCACCGTCACCACCACGATCAGCGTGATGACCAGCGGCGGCAGCGGAGGCTCCTCGTGCACGGGCGTGCCGACCACCGGCGCGAGGAACTCGACGATCCAGTCCCCCGCCAGCATGATGCCGCCCAGCACGGACAGGGCCGCGAGCACCATGAGCGGCACGGTCATGACCCGTGGCGACTCGTGCGGGTGCACCCCCTCGGCCCACCGCTTCTTCGTGAAGTAGGTGAGCAGCATCAGCCGGGTCATGTAGAAGCCGGTGACGCCGGCACCGAGGATGGCGAGCACCCCCACGACCCAGTTCTGCGCCAGCGCGGTCTCGATGATCTTGTCCTTGGACCAGAAGCCCGAGAACCCGGGGAACCCGATGATCGCGAGGTAGCCCATCGCGAAGGTCAGGAAGGTGACGGGCATCGCCTGGCGCAGCGCTCCGTAGTGGCGCATGTCGACGTCGTCGTCCATGCCGTGCATGACCGAGCCGGCGCCGAGGAACATGTTGGCCTTGAAGAAGCCGTGGGTCAGCAGGTGGAAGATCGCGAACGCGTAGCCCGCGACCCCGAGCCCGGCACCGAGCATCATGTAGCCGATCTGACTCATCGTGGAGCCGGCCAGCGCCTTCTTGATGTCGTCCTTGGCGCACCCGATCACCGCACCCCACAGCAGCGTCACCGTGGCCACGATGACCACGACGGTCTGGGCGATCGGCGCGTTCTCGAAGATGAAGTTCGAGCGGGTGATCAGGTAGACGCCCGCGGTCACCATCGTGGCCGCGTGGATCAGGGCCGACACGGGGGTCGGGCCCTCCATCGCGTCGAGCAGCCACGCCTGCAGCGGCACCTGGGCCGACTTGCCGCAGGCGCCCAGCAGGAGCAGCAGGCCCAGGGCGGTCAGGGTGCCCTCGGAGGCCTCGGCGGACACCGCGCTGATGGCGTCGAAGTCGGTGGTGCCGAAGGTCGCGAACATCAGCGCGATCGCGAGCGAGAGGCCGATGTCGCCGACGCGGTTGATGACGAACGCCTTCTTGGCGGCGGCGGCCGCCGAGGGCTTGTGCTGCCAGAACCCGATCAGGAGGTACGACGCCAGTCCGACGCCCTCCCAGCCCAGGAACAGGCCCAGGAAGTTGGCCGACAGCACCAGCATCAGCATCGCGGCGACGAACAGGTTGAGGTAGCCGAAGAACCGGCGACGCCGCGGGTCGTGCTCCATGTAGCCGATCGAGTAGACGTGGATCAGCGAGCCGACACCGGTGATCAGCAGCAGGAACAGGGCCGACAGCGGGTCGTAGAGGAGGTCCATGCCGACCGTGAGGTCGCCGGCCTGGAACCAGGTGAACAGCTGCTGGCCGACCTGGCGCCCGGCCTCGTCGCGGCCGAGCAGCGAGAGGAACATCAACAGGCTGATCACGAAGGAGCCGATCGGCAGCGCGCTGCCGAGCAGGTGGCCCCACCTGTCGGTCGCCTTGCCGCCGAGCAACAGGATCGCCGCGCCGAGCAGCGGCAGCGCGATCACCAGCCACAGCAGCGCGAACACGCCGTCGGCGGTCCCCGGGTCGACCACGGGGACCTGGTGGCCGCCCTCGGCGGTCTGGATGAGCGTGTGGATCACGTCGGTGTCCTCAGTACTTCAGCAGGCTCGCGTCGTCGACCGAGGCCGAGCGACGGGTCCGGAAGATGGTCATGATGATCGCCAGTCCGACCACGACCTCGGCCGCCGCCACCACCATCACGAAGAAGGCGGCGATCTGGCCGTCGAGGTTGCCGTGCTGCCGGGAGAACGCGACCAGGGTCAGGTTGCAGGCGTTGAGCATCAGCTCCACGCACATGAAGACCACGATGGCGTTGCGGCGGACGAGGACCCCCACGCACCCGATGGTGAACAGGATCGCCCCGAGGACGACGTACTCGGTCATGCGTGCTCACCGTCCCGCGGGGCGTCGGAGCGATCGGCGTAGCGGGTCGGCTCCGAGCCCTCCACCTGGCGTACGACGGCGTCGACCTCGTCGACCCGGGCCGAGCGGACGGTGCCGCGCGCGGCCAGCACCCGCGAGACCGACGACTCGGCCGGCGAGCCGTCGGGCAGCAGTGCGGCCGTGTCGACCGCGTTGCTGCGGGCGAACACGCCCGGCGGGGGCAGCGGGCCGGGGTGGACCCCGCGCTCGCCGAAGTCGCGGATCCGGCGCGCGGCCTGGTCGGCCTGGGTCTCGCGCGGGGTGAGCCGCTCGCGGTGGGCCAGCACCATGGCGCCCACGGCCGCGGTGATCAGCAGCGCGCTGGTGACCTCGAAGGCCAGCACCCACTGGGAGAACAGCACGTTGGCGATGCCCTGGATGTTGCCGTCGGCGTTGGCCTCGGCCAGGCCGACGGTGGCACCCAGTGCGGTCTGGGAGAGACCGGTGATCAGCAACAGGCCGAGCAGCAGCCCACCGACGGCGGCCAGCGCCCGCTGCCCCTTGATCGTCTCGACGACCGAGTCGGAGGCGTCGACGCCGACCAGCATCAGCACGAAGAGGAAGAGCATCAGGATCGCGCCGGTGTAGACGATGATCTGCACCGCGAAGAGGAACGGGGCCTCGAGGACGGCGTAGAGCACCGCCAGCGAGATCATCACGACGGCCAGCAGCAGGGCGGCGTGCACCGCCTTGCGGACGAACAGCAGCCCGAGCGCCGCGGCCACCATGATCGGGGCGAGGATCCAGAAGGTCACGAGACGCCACCCTCTCCGGTGGGCGCGGCGGCCTTGAAGGTGCCCCGGTAGTAGTCGCCCTCGTCGTCGCCCAGCAGCATCGGGTGGGGCGGCTGCTCCATCCCGGGCAGCAGCGGGGCGAGCAGGTCGGACTTCTCGTAGATCAGGTCGGCGCGGTTGTCGTCGGCCAGCTCGTACTCGTTGGTCATCGTGAGCGCGCGGGTCGGGCACGCCTCGATGCACAGGCCGCACAGGATGCAGCGCAGGTAGTTGATCTGGTAGACGCTGCCGTACCGCTCACCCGGCGAGAACCGGCCCGCGCCGCCGTCGCTGTCGTCGTTCGAGGCACCCTCGACGTAGATCGCGTCGGCCGGGCAGGCCCAGGCGCACAACTCGCAGCCGATGCACTTCTCCAGACCGTCGGGCCAGCGGTTGAGCTGGTGCCGGCCGTGGAAGCGGGGGGCCGTGGGCTGCTTCTCGAACGGGTACTGCTCGGTGACGACCTTCTTGAACATCGTCCGGAAGGTCACCCCGAACCCCGCGACGGGGTCCCAGAACTGCTCCTTGAGCGAGCGGCCCGAGCTGTCCTCAGCCATCGGTGCCCCTCCTTTCGTGGGTGGAGCGGTGGACGCTGGAGTCGGTGTCGAAGCGCAACGGGGCGGCGGCGCCGCGCACGGCACCCCCCGAGGGCATCGGCGGCACCGGGTAGCCGCCGGCGAAGGCGTCGGTGGCCTCGTCGTCGGTCTTGCGCGCCGGGCCGTCGTCGCTGCCGAAGAACATCAGCACGAGGAAGACCGCGGCGAGCACGCCGATGCCGATCAGGAAGTACTGGCGGTCCAGGCCGCCCTCGAGCAGCACCGAGCGGACCGTGGCCACCGCGACGATCCACAGCAGCGAGATCGGGATCAGGTACTTCCAGCCGAAGTGCATGAACTGGTCGTAGCGCAGCCGCGGCAGCGTCCCGCGCAGCCAGATGAAGCCGAAGATGAACAGCAGCACCTTGCCGAAGAACCACAGCACCGGCCAGTAGCCCTCGTCGGCGCCCGGCCAGATGTTGACCAGACCCCACGGGGCGTGCCAGCCACCCAGGAACAGCGTGGTCGCGACCGCCGAGACCGTCGCCATGTTGATGTACTCGGCGAGGAAGAACAGCGCGAACTTCAGGCTGGAGTACTCGGTGTGGAAGCCGCCCACCAGCTCACCCTCGGCCTCGGGGAGGTCGAACGGCGCGCGGTTGGTCTCGCCGACCATGGAGATCATGTAGATCACGAACGACGGCATCAGGATCAGGCCGTACCAGAGGTTCTCCTGGGCGGCCACGATCGCCGAGGTCGACAGCGAGCCGGCGTAGAGGAACACCGCGACCAGCGCGAGCCCCATCGCGACCTCGTAGGAGATCATCTGCGCGCTCGAGCGCAGCCCGCCCAGCAGGGAGTACGTCGACCCGCTGGACCAGCCGCCGAGCACGATGCCGTAGATGCCGATCGAGGCGATCGCCATCACGAACAGGACGGCGACCGGCATGTCGGTGAGCTGCAGCGGGGTGGTCCGGTCGGTGAACGGGACCGTCACCTCGGGCCCGAACGGGATCACCGAGAAGGTCACGAAGGCGGGGATCACCGCCAGCACCGGCGCCAGCAGGTAGACGACCCGGTCGGCCGCCTTGGGGATGATGTCCTCCTTGAGCGCCAGCTTGACGCCGTCGGCCAGCGACTGGAGCAACCCGAAGGGGCCGTGCACGTTGGGGCCGATGCGGTGCTGCATCCGCGCCACCACGCGCCGTTCCCACCAGATGTTGAACAGCGTGAGCAGGACCAGGACCACGAAGATCAGGACGGCCTTGATCAGGACCAGCCACCACGGGTCGCGCCCGAAGGCGGACAGGTCGTCGACGGCCAGCGGGGCGAGCAGGGCGTTCACCGGGTGCCTCCCGTCGTGGAGCCGGAGAGCGAGACGGTGCTTCCCGGCGAGGCCAGGTCGGCGAGCACGCCGCGCCCGAAGGAGCTGCTCGGCAGCCAGACCGTGTCGTCGGCCAGGTCGCCGTCGGCGACCACGTCGACGGGGAGCGTGACCGAGCCGCGGTCGCCGGTGACGGTGACGGTGTCGCCGTACGACGCCGCCAGCGACTCGGGGAGCCGCACGACGGCGGCCCGGGCGGTGGCCCGCAGGTGCTGCTCGCCGTCCTGCATCCGGCCGTTGTCGAGCAGCTGCTTCCAGGTCGCGAGGGCGAGCCCCTCGGCGCGCGGGGCGGGCTCGACGGCGCTCATCGCCGGCCGCTCACCGTCCCAGGGCCCGAACGACTCCATCTCGGCCCGGACCTCGGCGACCGTCCGGAACCCCAGAGGGCGACCC
Organism: uncultured Actinomycetota bacterium; assembly: GCA_963740885.1. Classification (GTDB taxonomy): domain Bacteria; phylum Actinomycetota; class Actinomycetes; order Propionibacteriales; family Nocardioidaceae; genus Nocardioides. The sequence continues at coordinate 1,848,535 of CAVUFP010000002.1, read as the reverse complement.
AGCTCCTCGGCAATGCCGGCCAGGACCCGGAGGTCGGGCAGCGCGTTGGTGCCGGTGAGGACCGCCTCGAACGGGCGCGGACGCCCCTCCCAGTTCACGAAGGTGCCGGCCTTCTCGACGGCGGCGGCCACGGGCAGCACCACGTCGGCGGCCTTGGTCACCTCGGTCTCGCGGAGGTCGAGGGCGACCACGAAGCGGGCGGCCACCACCGCGCGACGCATCGCGCCGGGGTCGGCCGTGTCGTCGGGGTCGACGCCGCCGACGACCAGGCCGCCGAGCTCACCGGCGGCGACGGCGGCCACGATCGCGTCGGCGTCGCGGCCGGGTGCCTCCGGGAGCGCGTCGACGCCCCAGGCGGTGGCCGCGTCGACCCGGGCGGCGGCGACGGAGACCGGGCGGCCACCGGGCAGCAGCCCGGGCAGGCAGCCGGCCTCCACGGCACCGCGGTCGCCGGCCCGGCGCGGCACCCAGGCCAGCCGGGCCCCGCTCTTGCGCGCCAGGTCGGTGGCGGCCGACAGCGCGCCGGGGACGGTGGCCAGCCGCTCGCCGACCAGGATCACGGCGTGCTTGTCGATGCCGAAGTCGGCGTGGCCGAGCAGGTCCCCGAGCGCGGCGGGCTCCTCGCCCGGCCGGGTCGAGAGCACGGTCGCGTCCAGCTTGCGCAGCCCCCGGGAGGCGTACGGCGAGAGAGCGACCACGCGGGTACGCCGGGAGCCGCGGGTGGCCTTGCGGAGCCGGAGGAACAGCGTGCCGGCCTCGTCCTCGGGCTCGAGCCCGGCGAGCACCACGGTCGGCGCCTGCTCGAGGTCGGTGTAGGAGACCGACCCGCTCAGGGCGACCTCGGCGGCCAGGAAGTCGGCCTCCTCGGCCGAGAGCGGACGGGCCCGGAAGTCGACGTCGTGGGTGCCGAGCGCGACCCGGGCGAACTTCGCGTAGGCGTAGGCGTCCTCAGCGGTGACCCGGCCACCCGGCAGCACCCCGACGCCGCCGGCCTGCTGGAGCCCGCGCGCGGCCACGGCGAAGGCCTCGGTCCACGACGCGGGCCGGAGCTCCCCGTCCTCCCGGACCATCGGGTAGGTCAGCCGGTCGGCGCCCTGGGCGTAGCGGAACGCGAACCGGTCCTTGTCGGTGATCCACTCCTCGTTGACCTCGGGGTCGTTGCCGGCCAGCCGGCGCATCACCTTGCCGCGACGGTGGTCGACCCGGATCGCCGCGCCGCACGCGTCGTGCTCGGCGACCGAGGGCGTCGAGACCAGGTCGAAGGGCCGCGAGCGGAACCGGTAGTCGGCGCTGGTGAGCGCGCCCACCGGGCAGATCTGGATGGTGTTGCCCGAGAAGTAGGATTCGAAGGGCTCCTTCTCGTAGATCCCGACCTGCTGGAGCGCGCCGCGCTCGATCAGCGCGATGAACGGGTCGCCGGCGATCTGCTCGGAGAAGCGGGTGCAGCGCGCGCACAGCACGCAGCGCTCCCGGTCGAGCAGCACCTGCGCGGAGATGTTGATCGGCTTGGGGAAGGTCCGCTTGACCCCCTCGAAGCGGGACTCGCCGCGGCCGTTGCTCATCGCCTGGTTCTGCAGCGGGCACTCGCCACCCTTGTCGCAGACCGGGCAGTCGAGCGGGTGGTTGATCAGCAGGAACTCCATGATCCCCTGCTGCGCCTTGTCGGCGACCTCGCTGGTGACCTGGGTGTTCACGACCATGCCCTCGGCGACCGGCAGGGTGCACGACGCCTGCGGCTTGGGGAAGCCGCGGCCGTTGCCGGCGTCCGGCACGTCGACGAGGCACTGCCGGCAGGCGCCGACCGGCGCGAGCAGCGGGTGGTCGCAGAACCGCGGGATCTGGGTGCCGACCTGCTCGGCCGCGCGGATCACCAGAGTGTCCTTGGGGACGCTGACCTGGATACCGTCGACGGTGAGGCTGACCAGGTCGACGTCCTGCTTCTCCGGGGTGGTCGTCATGCCAGGGCCCCTTGCGTCGCGCTCTGTCGATGGGAGAAGGCGGTCGAGGCGGCCGGGTCGAACGGGCAGCCGCCGTGGGTGAGGTGGGCGAGGTACTCGTCGCGGAAATACTGGATCGAGCTCGTGATCGGCGAGGTCGCCCCGTCACCGAGCGCGCAGAACGAGCGGCCCAGGATGTTGTCGCACTGGTCGAGCAGCAGGTCGAGGGTCCGCTCGCCGTCGGCCTCGGGGACCTCGCCTCGCTCGAGCGCGGCCAGGGTCTGCACCAGCCACCAGGTGCCCTCGCGGCACGGGGTGCACTTGCCGCACGACTCGTGCTTGTAGAACTCCGTCCACCGGAGCACCGCACGCACCACGCAGGTGGTCTCGTCGAAGATCTGGAGGGCGCGGGTGCCGAGCATCGAGCCGGCCTCCCCCACCGCCTCGAAGTCGAGCGGGACGTCGAGGTGCTCGTCGGTCAGCAGCGGGGTGCTGGAGCCGCCGGGTGTCCAGAACTTCAGCTGGTGACCCTCGCGCATGCCGCCGGAGAGCTCGATCAGCTCGCGCAGCGTGATGCCGAGCGGCGCCTCGAACTGGCCGGGGTTCCGCACGTGGCCGGAGACCGAGAAGATGCCGAAGCCCTTGGACTTCTCGGTGCCCATCGAGGCGAACCAGTCGGCGCCGTGCTCGACGATGGAGGGCACCGACGCGATCGACTCGACGTTGTTGATCACCGTCGGGCTGGCGTAGAGGCCGGCGACCGCGGGGAAGGGCGGGCGCAGCCGCGGCTGGCCGCGGCGACCCTCGAGCCCCTCGAGCAGCGCGGTCTCCTCGCCGCAGATGTAGGCGCCGGCGCCGGCGTGCACGACGACGTCGAGGTCGTAGCCCGACCCGTGGATGTCCTTGCCGAGGTGACCGGCCCGGTAGGCCTCCTGCACGGCGCGCTGGACCCGGCGGATCACGTGGAGCACCTCGCCGCGGATGTAGATGAAGGCGGTGTTGGCACGGATCGCGTACGACGAGATCGCCACTCCCTCCACCAGCACGTGGGGGTTGGCCATCATCAGCGGGATGTCCTTGCAGGTGCCCGGCTCGGACTCGTCGGCGTTGACCACGAGGTACGTGGGGTTGGGGTTGTCCTGCGGGATGAAGCCCCACTTCATGCCGGTCGGGAAGCCCGCGCCGCCGCGGCCGCGCAGGCCGGAGTCCTTGACCTGCTCGATGATCGCGTCGGGCTGTTGGCCCAGCGCCTTCTCGAGCGCGCCGTAGCCGCCGCGGCGCTCGTAGGCGCGCAACGTCCAGCTCTTCTCGTCGCCCCAGTTGTCGGTGAGGACGGGGGTCAGCCTGTCGACCACTACTTGCCCTCCTCCTTCTCGGCCGCGGCCTCGTCGGAACCGCTGTCGTGCTCGACCTGGGCCGACTCGACCTCGTCGTTGTCGGTCTCCGCGGCCGCCTGCTGCTCACGACCCGGCTCGACGGGTACGTCGTGCCCGCCGCTGCTCCGGTCGGGGTCGGGTGCGGTCCAGCCTCGCTCGCGGGCGATCGCCAGACCCACGAGGCTGGCCGGGCCGGCGGCCGGGCCCTGGTCGACGAGGTCGTCGGGGAAGCCGGCCAGCACCCGCTCGGCCTCACGCCAGGTGCACAGCCGCGGGCCGCGGGTGGAGTGGACCTCCTCGCCGGCGCGCAGGTCGTCGACGAGCTGCACGGCGGACTCGGGGGTCATGGTGTCCATGAACTCCCAGTTGACCATCATCACCGGCGCGTAGTCGCACGCCGCGTTGCACTCGACGTGCTCGAGGCTCACGGTCGCGACGTCGCCGTCACGGCGCTCGGCAGTCTCGTCGTTGCCGACGCCGAGGTGGTCGCGCAGCCGGGCCAGGATGGTGTCGCCACCCATCACCGCGCAGAGCGTGTTGGTGCAGACGCCGACGTGGTAGTCACCGACCGGGCGCCGCTTGTACATCGTGTAGAACGTCGCGACGCCGCTGACGTCGGCTGCGGAGATGCCGAGGATGTCGGCGCACGCCTCGATGCCCTCCGGCGTCACCCGGCCCTCGACCGACTGCACCAGGTGGAGCATCGGCAGCAGGCCGGAGCGCTTCTGCGGGTAGCGGGCCGCGATCTCCTCCAGCTCGCCCCAGGTCTTCTCGTCGATGGCGCTCAACGGTCGACGCCTCCCATCACGGGGTCGATCGAGGCGATCGCGACGATCACGTCGGCCACCTGGCCGCCCTCGCTCATCACGCTGGTCGCCTGCAGGTTGGTGAAGGACGGGTCGCGGAAGTGGGCGCGGAAGGGTCGGGTCCCGCCGTCGGAGACGACGTGGGCGCCGAGCTCGCCGCGCGGCGACTCGATCGGCACGTAGGCCTGGCCGGGCGGCACCCGGAAGCCCTCGGTCACCAGCTTGAAGTGGTGGATCAGCGCCTCCATGGACTCGCCCATGATGTGGCGGATGTGGTCGAGGCTGTTGCCCATGCCGTCGCTGCCGATGGCCAGCTGGCTGGGCCAGGCGATCTTCTTGTCGGCCACCATGACCGGGGCGCCCTCGAGGCCGGCGAGCCGGTCGGCGGCCTGCTCGACGAGCTTCAGGGACTCCCACATCTCGGCCAACCGCACCCGGAACCGCCCGTAGGCGTCCGCGGTGTCCCAGGTCTGGACCTCGAAGTCGTAGTCCTCGTAGCCGCTGTAGGGCTGGGTCTTGCGCAGGTCCCACGGATAGCCGGTGGCCCGCACCGGAGGGCCGGAGAGACCGAGCGCCAGGCAGCCGGCGAGGTCGAGGTGGCCGATGCCCTCCAGCCGCGCCTTGAAGATCGGGTTGGCGTTGCACAGCGAGGCGTACTCCGGCAGCCGCTTCTTCATCAGCTTCACGAAGTCACGGATCTCGTCGAGTGCCCCCGGCGGCAGGTCCTGGGCGACTCCGCCGGGCCGGATGAAGGCGTGGTTCATGCGCAGGCCGGTGATCAGCTCGAACAGGTCGAGCACCAGCTCGCGCTCGCGGAACCCGATGGTCATCACGGTCAGCGCGCCGATCTCCATGCCGCCGGTCGCGATGCAGACCAGGTGGGAGGAGATCCGGTTGAGCTCCATGAGGAGCACCCGCATGACCTGCGCCTTCTCGGGGACGTCCTCCTCGATGTCGAGCAGCCGCTCGACGCCCAGGCAGTACGTCGCCTCGTTGTAGAACGGCGAGAGGTAGTCCATCCGCGTGCAGAACGTCGTCCCCTGCACCCAGGAGCGGTACTCCATGTTCTTCTCGATGCCGGTGTGGAGGTAGCCGATGCCACAGCGGGCCTCGGTCACCGTCTCGCCCTCGAGCTCGAGGATGAGTCGCAGCACGCCGTGCGTCGAGGGGTGCTGGGGCCCCATGTTGACGACGACCCGCTCCTCGGGGCTCTCCCCGATCGACTCGCTGAGGGTGTCCCAGTCCTGGCCCGTGACGGTGAAGACCCGCCCCTGGCTGGTCTCGTTGGGCTGGGCGTACATGTCCTGTTCGGTCGTCATGGCTAGTTGTAGGCCCTCCGCTCGTCGGGGGGCGGGATGGTGCCGCCCTTGTACTCGACGGGGATGCCGCCCAGGGGGTAGTCCTTGCGCTGGGGGTGGTCGGGCCAGTCGTCGGGCATCAGGATCCGCGTCAGGGCGGGGTGGCCGTCGAAGACGATGCCGAACATGTCGAAGGTCTCGCGCTCGTGCCAGTCGTTGGTGGGGTAGATCCCGACCAGGCTCGGCACGTGGGGGTCGGCGTCGGGCACGGAGACCTCGAGCCGGATCCGGCGGTTGTGGGTCATCGACAACAGGTGGTAGACGGCGTGCAGCTCGCGGCCGCGGTCGTCGGGGTAGTGCACCCCGCTGACCCCCGAGCAGAACTCGAAGCGCAGCCGCTCGTCGTCGCGCAGCAGCCGGGCCACCTCGACGAGATCCTCGCGGCGGACGTGGAAGGTGATCTCGCCGCGGTGCACGACGACGTGGTCGACCGCCCGGTCGAGCCCGGCGTCGCCGAGCCGGGCCTCGAGCGCGTCGGCGACCTGGTCGAACCAGTCACCGTAGGGGCGCTGGGCCGCACCGGGGTAGACGACCGGCTGCACCAGACCGCCGTACCCGCTGGTGTCACCGCTGCCGGAGACGCCGAACATCCCGCGGCGCTCGCCGACCGACCGGACCTCACCCTCGGGAGCCGGGACCTGGGTGCGCTGGTTCTGCTCCTCGGTCACCGGAGCAGTCCCTTCATCTCCGAGGTGGGGACGGCGCGCAGCGCCTCGGTCTCGAGCTCGGCGATCTGGGCCTGGCGGTTGCTGCCGAGCTTGGTGTGCTGGATCTGGTCGTGGAGCTTGAGGATCGCGTCGATCAGCATCTCGGGCCGCGGCGGGCAGCCCGGGAGGTACATGTCGACGGGGACCACGTGGTCGACGCCCTGGACGACGGCGTAGTTGTTGAACATGCCGCCGCTGCTGGCGCAGACGCCCATCGCGAGGACCCACTTCGGCTCGGCCATCTGGTCGTAGATCTGGCGGAGCACCGGCGCCATCTTCTGGCTGACCCGGCCGGCGACGATCATGAGGTCGGCCTGACGCGGGCTGGCGCGGAAGACCTCCATGCCGAAGCGTGCGAGGTCGTACTTCGGACCGCCCGAGGTCATCATCTCGATGGCGCAGCAGGCCAGCCCGAAGGTCGCGGGCCAGAAGCTGGCCTTGCGCATGTAGCCGGCGACGCCCTCCACGGTGGTGAGGAGCACGCCGCTGGGGAGCTTTTCTTCCAGACCCATGTGAGTGTCAGTCCCAATCCAGTCCGCCGCGGCGCCAGACGTAGGCGTAGGCGACGAACACGGTGACGATGAAGAGCACCATCTCCACCAGACCGAAGAGCCGCATCGCGTCGAAGTGCACGGCCCAGGGGTAGAGGAAGATGATCTCGATGTCGAAGACGATGAAGAGCATCGCCGTGATGAAGTACTTGATCGGGAACCGGCCGCCGCCGAGCGGCTGCGGCGTCGGCTCGATGCCGCACTCGTAGGAGTCGAGCTTGGCCCGGTTGTAGCGCTTGGGGCCGACCAGCGCGCTGATGACGACCGAGAAGACGGCGAAGCCGGCCGCGAGGAGTGCCAACGCCAGGACCGGCGTGTAGAGCTCCATGCCTGGGTTCCTTCCCGCCGACGGACGTGGATCGTGAACTTGTGAAGTGGTTCACAACCCGTGCGGTTCGCCAGTCTAGAACTCGGTGGCCCGGAGTGCACCCCGGGGTGCGCCGGGGCCTCGAGACCGTCGCCGACCAGCTGGATCAGGGCATGCCGTCGTTGCGCGAGTGATCGGCCTACGACGCCACGGCGCGGTGGAGGGCGACGATGCCGCCCGACAGGTTGCGCCACTCGGGCGCCTGCCACCCGGAGCCGGCCATCAGGTCGGCGAGGCCGCGCTGGTCGGGCCAGGCCCGGATCGACTCGGCGAGGTAGACGTAGGCGTCCGGGGACGAGGAGACGGCGCGCGCCAGGGGCGGGAGGGCGCGCATCAGGTACTCGAGGTAGACCGTCCGGAACCAGGCGAGGGTGGGGTGGCTGAACTCGCAGACCACGAGCCGGCCGCCGGGCCGGGTCACCCGCAGCATCTCGGCCAGCCCGGCCGCCGGGTCGACGATGTTGCGCAGGCCGAAGGAGATCGTGACGGCGTCGAAGGTGTCGTCGGCGAAGGGCAGGCGGGTGCCGTCGCCCGCCGCGAAGGGCAGCCCCGGTCGGGCCTGCTTGCCGACCCGCAGCATGCCGAGGGAGAAGTCGCAGGGCACGACGGTGGCGCCGGCGTCGGCGAAGGGCTGGCTGGAGGTGCCGGTGCCGGCGGCGAGGTCGAGGACGGTCTCTCCCGGGCGGGGCCGCACGGCGGCCACCACGGCACCGCGCCAGCGCCGGTCCTGGCCGAGCGAGAGCACGTCGTTGGTGACGTCGTAGCGACGCGCGACCGCGTCGAACATGCGCCGTACGTCGGCGGGCTGCTTGTCGAGCGCTGCACGGACCACGAGGGGATGCTACGAGCCCGCGACCCGGCGACACCGACGCGGGGTGCAACCAAATCCGGGGATCGGGCGTCCTCCTGTCCGACACTGGACCGACCTCACCTTCCCCGGAGGACGCGATGCGCATCTGGCGCCTGCTCAGGACGCTGCTGGTGACCGTGGTCGTCGTGGCGCTCGCCGGCGCCGCGGCGTACGGCGCCGGCGTGCTCACCACCTCGTCGTCCTGGCGGGCCGACGACCGACCGGAGATCTCGGCTCGCGGCCAGGACCAGGCGACGCAGCGGGCCGCTGGCTCCTCGCGCGCCGACCGCGACGAGCCGCTCCCGCAGCGCGACGCCACCTCGGCCCCGCCCGAGCCGGTGCTGCGCCCCGGCGACCACGGGGTGCGGGTGCGCGAGCTCCAGTCACGCCTCTTCCAGCTGGCGTGGTTCCCCGAGCTGACGACCGGGAGCTACGGGCCCGGCACCCGTGCGGCGGTGAGCGGGTTCCAGGCCAAGCGCGGCCTCGAGGCCACGGGCGTGGTCGACGAGCGCACGTGGCGGCGGCTGGGCGCGATGACGAAGCGACCCACCCACGACCAGCTCTTCAACGTCCTCCACCCCGGGCCGGCGCTGCTGGCGAGCGGCGACACGGGCGAGGAGGTCCGCGACCTGCAGGCCCGGCTGGTCGCGATCCAGTGGCTCTTCGGCAGGGTCAGCGGCGACTACGACGACGAGACCGTCGCGGCCGTGCGCGGCTTCCAGCGCAAGCGCGAGATCCCGGTGACCGGCGAGGTCGACCAGCGCACGCTCGACCGGCTGCACGCCATGACCGCCGTGCCGACGTACGAAGCGATGCACAACGTCGAGCCGAGGCTCGGCGCGCTCGACCCGCGGTGCAAGGAGGGCAGCGTGCTGTGCATCGACAAGTCGTCGAGCTCACTGCGCTGGGTCGTGGACGGCAAGGTGCGGGCGACCTACGAGGTGCGGTTCGGCTCCGAGGAGCTCCCGACCCGCGAGGGCCTGTTCTCGATCTACCGCAAGTCCCGCGACCACGTCTCCACGCTCTACGACACCTCGATGCCGTTCGCCATGTTCTTCTCCGGCGGGCAGGCCGTGCACTACTCGCCGGACTTCGCGGCCAACGGCTACTACGGCGCCAGCCACGGCTGCGTCAACGTGCGCGACTACGACGGCATGTCGTGGCTCTTCGACCACATCGAGCTCGGGACCCCGGTCGTCATCTACTGGAGCTGACCGGCCTGACGCCGGGGTGACCACGGTCACCCGCGTAGGCTCGCCGCCGTGAGGACCCCCGCCAGTCCCGACGAGCTGGGTCGCGCGACCCGGACCGCCGAGGAGCACGCGGCTCCCCTCGTCGTCCGCACCGTCCGGCTCGACCTCGACCCCGACGTGTCGCTGCTGGACCTGCTGCCGGATCCCTCCGAGGCCGACCAGGAGCCCGTCTCCTGGCTGCGGCGTGGCGAGGGCCTGGTCGGCTGGGGCGTCGCGGCACGGCTCGTCACCTCCGGGCCCGACCGCTTCGGCGAGGCCGACGCCTGGTGGGGCGAGGCCTCGGCCCGCGCCGTCGTCCGCGACGACGTCGGCAGGCCCGGCACCGGCCTGGTCGGCTTCGGCAGCTTCGGGTTCGCCGACCGGCCGGGTGACTCCGTCCTCACCGTGCCCGAGGTGGTCGTCGGACGGAGGGGCGACGAGACCTGGCTGACCACCGCCTCGCGCGGCGGCCTGGACCTCCTCGACCGCCGGGGCGCGATCACGGTCGCCGACCCGCCGCGGGCGCCGGGACAGGTCCGCTTCGGCGACGGCTCGCTCAACGGCGAGCAGTGGATGTCGGTCGTGGCCGACGCGGTGGCGCGGATCAACGCCGGCGAGCTGGAGAAGGTCGTCCTGGCACGCGACCTGGTCGCCACCGCCGACGGGCCGGTCGACGTGCGCTGGCCGCTGAGCCGGCTCTCGCGCGGCTACCCCACGTGCTGGACCTTCCACGTCGACGGGCTCTTCGGCGCGACCCCCGAGCTGCTGGTGCGCCGCGAGCGCGGCCTGGTCACCTCGCGCGTGCTGGCCGGCACCATCCGGCGTACGGGCGACGACGCGCGCGACCTCGCCCTCGCCGCCCGCCTCGCCCGGTCCTCGAAGGACCTCGAGGAGCACGAGTACGCCGTCCGCTCGGTGGCCGACGCCCTCGACCCGCACTGCTCGTCGATGAACGTCCCCGAGGCGCCGTTCGTCCTCCACCTCCCCAACGTCATGCACCTCGCGACCGACCTCGCCGGAGTCGTGCACGACTCGGCCACCGTCTCCTCGCTGCAGCTCGCCGCGGCGCTGCACCCCTCGGCCGCCGTCGGCGGCACCCCGACCGCCCGGGCGCGCAGCCTGATCGCCGAGGTCGAGGGCATGGACCGCGGCCGCTACGCCGGGCCGGTCGGCTGGATCGACGCCGCCGGCGACGGCGAGTGGGGCATCGCGCTGCGCTCCGCGGAGCTGCACGGCGACACGGTGCGGCTCTTCGCCGGCTGCGGGATCGTCGCCGACTCCGACCCCGAGGCCGAGCTCGCGGAGGCGCAGGCCAAGTTCGTCCCCGTCCGCGACGCCCTCGCCGGCCCCTGAGGTCGCGCGCACGCGACGTACCCGGCATTGATGTCGTCGGACGGCCCGATTGACGACGCAGATGCCGGGTACGACGGACTACAGGTCGGTGCCGTCGGGGAGGCGGACGTAGGACTGGTCGTCCCCGAGCAGCAGCTCGAAGTGGCGGTCGACGATGGAGAGGCCGGCCTCGGAGTAGATCCGGTCGTGGATCGCGAGGGTGCGGGGGGCGCCGACCTCGCGGGCGAAGTCGACGGCCTCGGAGGCCTTGAGCCACGGCGCGCACACGGGTGCCAGCAGTACGTCGACGGGCACCCCGGGCCCGGTGAGCGCGTCGCCGGGGTGGTAGACGCGCACGTCGCCGGCGGTGACCAGGTAGCCGGAGTTGTCGAAGCGCGGGAGGTCGGGGTGGATCACCGCGTGCCGCTCGCCCACGACCGTCACGGGCAGCCCGGCGTCCTCGAGGACCTCCCCCGGACCCACCACCCGCACCCGCTCCCCCACCTCGGGCGCGTCCTCGCGGATCCGCGCGGCGACGGCGCCGATGGTGAACACCGGGGCGTCGCTCGCGAGCAGGCGGTCGGGCAGGTAGTGGTCGGGGTGCTCGTGGGTGATCAGCACCGCCGTCGCGCCGTCGAGGGCCTCGCGGTCGGTGAACATGCCGGGGTCGATCACGAGGACCGCGTCGTCGTGCTCGATCCGGACGCAGGCGTGTCCGAACTTCGTGAGCCGCATGCCGCCAACCTACGCCCGCGCGCGCCCGGGTCACGGGCTTGTAACGGCTGGGCGCACGGAGGGCCCGGACTGTTCCAACCCGGCCGTGGGTGGGGCTAGGGTGCGCGGGACGCCCGGCAGGACGAGGTCCTGCTGCACGGGGCGAGGAGGGTCCGCCGAGCGGGCGGACCCGGACGACCGACGAAGAGGTTGCACTGATGAGAACCATCCGAAAGATGGCGTCGGTGGCCGTGGTGGGCGCCCTCGCCCTGGCCGCGACGTCCTGCGCCGAGTCGCAGCGCAGCGACAGCGGAGACTCCGGCAGCGGGTCCACGTTCACCTTCGGCGCAGCAGGCGCCCCCGAGATGTTCGACCCGCTGTACGCCACCGACGGCGAGACCTTCCGGGTCACCCGCCAGATCTTCCAGGGCCTGCTCGGCATCGAGCCCGGCAGCGCCGAGGTCGTGCCCGAGCTCGCCACCGACTGGAGCTCCAACGAGGCCGGCACGGAGTGGACCTTCCAGCTCCGTGACGACGTGAAGTTCCAGGACGGCACCGACTTCAACGCCGAGGCCGTCTGCGCCAACTTCGAGCGGATGTTCGACCAGAACAAGGCCGGGCAGGTCGCCGCCGAGTACTGGGGTTACGTCATGGGCGGCTTCTCCAACGACCCGAAGAGCTCGCTCTACAAGAGCTGCGAGGCCACGGGCGACTACGAGGCCGTCGTGACCATCACCCGGGCGACGTCCGGCTTCCCGACCATGCTGACCCTGTCGTCGCTGGCGATGCAGTCGCCGACCGCGATGGAGGAGGGCAACGCCAACGACATCGCGACCGAGGGCGAGGGCTTCTCCTTCCCGGAGTACGCCGACAACCCGGTCGGGACCGGCCCCTTCACGTTCGACTCCTACGACGAGGCCAACGGCTCGATCACCCTCACGGCCAACGACGACTACTGGGGCGACCCGCCCAAGTCCGACGAGCTGGTCTTCCGGGTGATCCCCGACGAGAGCACCCGTCGCCAGGAGCTCGAGGCCGGCAGCATCAACGGCTACGACCTCCCGAGCCCGACCGACTGGGCCGGCCTCGAGAGCGAGGGCAACTCGGTCGAGATCCGCGACCCCTTCAACATCTTCTACGTCGGCCTCAACCCCGAGGCCAACCCGGTGCTGAAGAACGACCAGGTCCGCGAGGCGCTGCAGTACGCCATCGACCGCGAGCAGCTGGTCAAGACCCAGCTGCCCGAGGGCGCCGAGGTAGCCACGCAGTTCATGCCCGACACGGTCAGCGGCTACAACTCCGACCTGCAGCCCTACCCCTACGACCCCGACAAGGCCAAGCAGCTGCTCCAGCAGGCCGGTGAGCCCAACCTCGAGCTCACCTTCGCCTACCCGACCGACGTGAGCCGTCCCTACATGCCGGACCCGCAGGAGCTCTACGACGCCATCCGCGGCAACCTCGAGGACGTCGGCATCAAGGTGAACGTCGAGACCGCCTCCTGGAACGGTGGCTACCTCGACAACGTCACGGCGGGCAAGTACGACGCCTACCTGCTGGGCTGGACCGGCGACTACGACGCCGCGTTCAACTTCATCGGCACGTTCTTCGGCAACCTCAAGGAGAACGACTTCGCGACCTCGCAGTACCCGTGGGGCAAGACGCTCGCCCAGGACCTGCAGGACGCCGACGCGGTCGTCGACGAGCAGGAGCGGGCCACGGCGTTCGAGACGATCAACCAGCAGATCATGGAGGACTACCTGCCGGGGATCCCGATCAGCCACTCCCCGCCGGCCCTCGTGGTCGGCCCGGACGTGGAGGGCGTCATCCCGAGCCCGCTGACGGCCGAGGAGTTCGACACGGTGAGTGTCGGCGGGCAGTGATCTCCCGCTAACGTCGACCACACGCTGAGGGGGGTCACCCGCCACGGGTGGCCCCCCTCACCACTGCTGGGGGGTCCACAACCATGCTCCGGTTCATCGTGCGTCGGCTCATCCAGATGACCGGCGTCCTGCTCGCCCTGTCGCTGCTGCTCTTCGTCTGGCTCCGGTCGCTGCCCGGCGGCACCGTCTCCGCGATCCTGGGCGAGCGGGCCACTCCGGCCCGTCGGGCCGCGCTCGAGGCCGCGCTCGGCCTCGACCAGCCGATCTACGTCCAGTACCTCAAGTTCATGGAGCGGGCGCTCCAGGGCAACTTCGGCGCCTCGACGGCCGTGCTGCCGGGCGAGGACGCCTTCCACGTCTTCCTGACCCGGCTGCCGGCCACCATCGAGCTCTCGGTCCTCGCCCTGGTCATCGCCCTCTCCCTCGGCATCCCGCTCGGTTACTTCGCGGCCAAACGCCGGGGCTCGTTCCTCGACAGCGCAAGCGTCGTCTTCTCGCTGGTCGGCATCGCCGTACCCGTCTTCTTCACGGCGTTCCTCCTCAAGTACTTCTTCGCGGTGCAGTCGCAGCTGCTCCCCGTGTCCGGGCGCCAGGAGGTCGGGCTCGACGCCACCCGGATCACCGGCCTGTTCGTGCTCGACGGGTTGATGACCCGCGAGTGGGACGCGGCCTGGGACGCCATGCTCCACCTGATCCTCCCGGCCATCGCCCTCTCGACCATCCCGTTCGCGGTGATCTTCCGGATCACCCGCGCCTCGGTGCTCGACACCCTCGACGCCGACTTCGTCCGCACCGCGGAGGCCAAGGGACTGACCGCCCGCGTGGTCCGCGGCCGCCACGTGATGCGCAACGCGATGCTGCCGGTGGTCACGACCATCGGCCTGCAGGTCGGTGGCCTGCTGGCCGGCGCGACCCTGACCGAGACGGTGTTCTCGTTCCCCGGCATCGGGCAGGCCCTCTACCAGTCCTTCATCGAGAAGGACTACGCCGTGCTGCAGGTGCTGATCCTGGCCGCGGCCACGATCTTCGTCGTCGTCAACCTGCTGGTGGACATCTCCTACGCCGTCATCGACCCCCGCGTCAGGACGAGGTGACCCGACCATGACCGACAAGCCCGGCCCGACGACGTACGCCGAGCGGCGCAAGTCGCGCATCGACGAGCTGGCCGCCGCCTCGGTGGAGGACACCCCCGGCGTCTCCCTGATCGCCAGTGCGTGGCGCCGGCTTCGCCGCGACCCGGTGTTCCTGATCGGCCTGACGATCACGTTCCTCTTCATCGTGCTGGCGATCATCTCCCCGTGGATCGCCCCCCACGACCCGGCCGCCACGCTGCTGCTCGACAAGGTGCGGCCCCAGTCCAACCCGATCCCCGGCCCCGAGCCCGGCTACCCGCTGGGCGCCGACAACCGGGGGCGCGACCTGTTCTCACGGCTGCTGGTCGGGAGCCAGCAGACCCTGATCGTCGGGGTCGTGGCGACGGTGGTGGGCCTGGTCGGCGGGCTGGTGCTCGGCATCCTCGCCGGCGCCTTCGGCGGCTGGGTCGACTCGCTGGTGATGCGGATCGTCGACGTGATGCTCTCGATCCCCTCGCTGCTGCTGGCCTTCACCATCGCGGCGCTGGCCGCGCGACCGAGCCAGACCACGCTGATCATCGCCATCGCCTCGATCCAGGTGCCGATCTTCGCGCGGCTGCTGCGGGGCTCGATGCTGGCCCAGCGGGCCAGCGACCACGTGCTCGCGGCCCGTGCGCTCGGCGTCAAGCCGAGCCCCATCGTGTTCCGGCACATGCTCCCCAACGCGCTCGGACCGGTGATCGTGCAGACCACGCTGGTGCTGGCGACCGCGATCATCGACGCGGCCGCCCTCTCCTTCCTCGGCCTCGGCAACCCCGACGACCGGCGCCCGGAGTGGGGCCAGATGCTCGGCAAGTCCCAGGAGTACATCAACGAGTTCCCCCACCTCGCGGTCTACCCCGCGCTGTGCATCATCGTCGTCGCGCTCGGCTTCACGCTCATGGGCGAGTCGCTGCGCGAGGCTCTCGACCCGAAGTCCCGGAGGTGACCGGATGACCACCACCGCATCCCGAGCGCAGGGCGGCCCGGCCCACCCGACCGGCAACGTCCCGCTGCTCTCGGTCGAGGACCTCAGGGTGACCTTCGTGCGTCAGGGCGAGGAGCCGTTCCACGCCGTCGACGGCGTCTCCTTCGAGGTCCGGGCCGGACAGACCGTCGGGCTGGTCGGTGAGTCCGGCTGCGGCAAGTCGGTCACCTCGCTGGCGATCATGGGACTGCTGCCCGGGCGCGGCAACAAGGTCGCGGGCTCCGCGACGTACGAAGGCGTCGACCTGCTGACCCTGCCGCCGCAGGAGATGCGCGACCGGCGCGGCCGCGACATCGCGATGATCTTCCAGGACCCGCTGTCCTCGCTGAACCCCGTGGTGCCGATCGGCGTGCAGGTGACCGAGGTGATGGAGCGCCACCGCGGGATGAAGCGCAAGGAGGCGATGCCGCAGGCCGAGGAGCTGCTGGCGCGGGTCGGCATCCCCGACCCGAACGCCCGCCTGAAGAACTATCCCCACCAGCTCAGCGGCGGCATGCGGCAGCGGGCGCTGATCGCGATGGCGCTGGCCTGTGCGCCGCGGCTGCTGATCGCCGACGAGCCGACGACCGCGCTCGACGTGACCATCCAGGCCCAGATCCTGGCGCTGCTCAAGGAGCTGGTCGAGGAGACGGGGACGGCGCTGATCATGATCACCCACGACCTCGGCGTCGTGGCGGGCCTGTGCGACGAGGTCAACGTCCTCTACGCCGGCCGCATCGTCGAGCGGGGTGACCGGCACACGCTGTTCGGGCAGCCGCGGCACCCCTACACCCACGGGCTGCTCGCCTCGATCCCGCGGCTGGACGCCCCGCGCGGCGAGAAGCTCACCCCGGTGCCGGGATCGGTCTCCGACAACCTGCCCTGGACCTCCGCGTGCGCCTTCGCGCCGCGCTGCTCGCGGGTGCTCGACACCTGCCGCGAGGAGACGCCGACCTGGCAGGTCGAGCACGGCGGGCGCGGGCTGCGCTGCCACAACCCCGTGGAGGTGGAGCGGTGAGCGAGCAGCAGGCGGCCACCGAGGAGCGACCGGCGGCCGAGGGCGAGGTCCTCGTCGACGTACGCGGGCTCAAGGTGCACTTCCCGATCAAGCGGGGCGTCATCTTCGACCGCACCGTCGGCCACGTCTACGCCGTCGACGGCGTCGACCTCCAGATCCGCAGCGGCGAGACCTACGGCCTGGTCGGCGAGTCCGGCTGCGGCAAGTCGACCCTGGGACGCGCGATCCTCAACCTCGAGCCGCCCACCGAGGGCAGCGTGACCTTCGACGGCGAGGACATCGCCTCGCTCAAGGGCGAGACGCTGCGGCGCAAGCGGCAGGACATGCAGATGGTCTTCCAGGACCCGATGTCGAGCCTCGACCCGCGCCAGTCGGTCGAGTCGCTGCTCGTGGAGGGGATGAAGGCCCACGGCCTCGCCGACGACAAGGCGCGGACGACGGCCCGGCTCAAGGAGCTGCTGCAGTCGGTGGGTCTCCCCGCGGCCGCGCTGTCGAAGTACCCCCACGAGTTCTCAGGGGGCCAGCGGCAGCGCATCGGGATCGCACGGGCGCTCTCGGTGAGCCCCAAGCTGATCGTGGCCGACGAGCCGGTCAGCGCCCTCGACGTGTCGGTGCAGGCACAGGTGATCAACCTGCTCGAGGAGCTGCAGGAGGAGTTCGGCCTGACCTTCCTGGTGGTGGCCCACGACCTCGCCGTCGTCCGCCACATCAGCGACCGGATCGGCGTGATGTACCTCGGCGGGCTGGTGGAGGAGTCGGAGGCGGGCGAGCTCTACGACACGCCGCTCCATCCCTACACGCGCGCGCTGATGTCGGCCGTCCCCGTGCCCGACCCGACGATCGAGGACCGTCGGGAGCAGATCCTGCTCACCGGCGACCTGCCCTCGCCGTCGCGTCCGCCGACCGGCTGCCGGTTCCACACCCGGTGCCCGTGGCGGCAGGAGACCCGCTGTGACACCGAGCGGCCCGAGCTGCGCGTGGTCGAGATCGACGGGGTCACGCCGGGCCACCGGGTGGCCTGTCACTGGACCGAGCAGATCGCGGCCGGCGAGATCGAGGCCCACGAGGTCGAGGCGCAGCTCGTCGTCGAGAGCGGGGCCGGTGGCGACGGCGACTCGCCGTTCGGCGCGGCGTCGGTCACCGAGCTGGGGTAGCGACGTCGCTCAGCCGGTGACGTGGTGCACGAAGCACCACCGCCAGGCCTCGCCCACTTCCGCCGACTGCGCGACCGGGTGGCCCGCTTCGCGGAAGTGGTGCCACGCGTGCCGCCCGGGCGAGGAGTCGCAGCAGCCGATCCGGCCACACCCGAGGCACTTGCGGAGGTGGACCCAGCGGATCCCCTCCTCGAGGCAGTCGGGGCATTCCGGCCCCTCCTCCACCTCGACCCGCGGGTTGGCCTCGAGGTCGGGGCACTGGTCGGCGGTCCGGCTCTGCTCCGACACCCGGCCCCCGCGCAGCTCCTCGCGGGAGCGGGACGCGGCGTCGAGCATCGACTCCTCGACGTCGAGCATCACCAGCACCTCCGCGACCACGTCGGAGGCGACGGCGCCGCCGCTGCGGACCTCCAGCACCTGCGCCCGCTCCGCGTCGATCATCACCCGGCGCAGCCGGGTGTACTGCTCGCTGGGCGTCTCGTCCTCCTGCACCGGGCCGAGCTGCTCCCAGGCCGCGAAGTTGCGCTGCTCGACGCGCTGCTTGATCGACGCGACGACGCCGTGGTGGTCGTCGTACTCCGCCTCGCGCAGCGCGACGAAGCCCGCCTTGGAGGCCTGCTGCAGCAGCGTGGCCCGCGCGAGCGCGTCCTCGGCCGGGTCGGGGCTCGGAACCTTCAACCGACGGGCCAGCCACGGCAGGCTCAGCCCCTGGAGCAGCAACGTGCCGGCCACCACGGTGAACGCCGCCAGCAGCAGGATCTCGCGGTAGCGCGTCTCGGGGGGCACGACGAAGGCCGCCGCCAGCGTGACCACGCCGCGCATCCCGGCCCAGCCGATGAGGAAGGTGTAGGCCAGCGGTGGCCGGGCCTGCGAACGGCGGCGGAGCAGCTGGCCGTTGACCAGCACCCACACCATCCGCAGCACGATCACCGTCACCAGGGTGGCGCCGCACAGCAGGGCGACCCGGCTCGGCGCGACGGTGCTCTCCGCCACGCCTTCGAAGATCGACTGCGCCTGCAGCCCGATCAACAGGAAGACGGTGTTCTCGAGGACGTAGGCGAGCGTGCGCCAGTTGGTCCGCTCGGCGATCCGCGACTGTGCCGACTGCAGCACCGGCGCCTTGTGGCCGAGCAGCAGGCCGGCCACCACGACGCCGATGACGCCGGAGGCGTGGACCAGCTCGGCGACGACGTACGCCGCGAACGGGACGACGAGGGAGATGGCGGTGTCGAGCACCGGGTCGGTCACCCGCCGACGGACCTTGGCGACCACGAAGAACGTCGCGAACCCGACCGCGGCCCCACCCAGCGCGGCGATCACGAACCCCTCGGCGACCTGCAGCACCCCGATCGTGCCGAGCAGCGCGGTCCGCAGCGCGACCAGGGCCGTGGCGTCGTTGAGCAGCGACTCACCCTCGAGGATCGTGACGATCCGGCGGGGCAGCCCGATCCGGCGGCCGATCGCGGTCGCCGCGACCGCGTCGGGCGGCGCGACCACGGCGCCGATCGCGAACGACGCCGACCAGCCGAGGTCGGGCAGGAGGGCGTGGACCACCACGGCCACGCCGACGGTGCTGAAGACGACCAGGCCGACGGAGAGCAGCAGGATCGGCCGGCGGTTGGCGTTGAAGTCGACCAGCGAGGTCTGCAGGGAGGCGGCGTAGAGCAACGGCGGGAGGAGGCCGAACAGCGCGACCTCGGGGCTCAGCTCGATGTTGGGGGTGAAGGGCAGCAGCGAGCTCGCCACCCCGACCAGCACCAGCAGCAACGGCGGCGGGAAGCCGATGCGCTCCGCGACGGCTGTCCCGGCGAGCACGACCACCGCGAGCGACACGAGCAGCAGGGCGATCTCCACGCAGCACATTCTGCCGCGCGGGTCATGACCGCTCCTGCACTGCGGCGATGGTGGACAGCAGCGACGTGGCGGACCGGGTCGGGCGGCACGTCGAGCGTTCGCCGCGGCGGTCGCGACCGGGGACTGGGCGGCGTTCGCGGAGCGTTTCGCCGAGGACGCCGAGATGTCCTTCGTGGGGGTGCCGGCCGGCCCGTTCAGCGGGCGTACGGCGATCGCCGCGGCCTACGCCGCCGACCCGCCGGCCGAGCCGCTGACCCTGTGCGCGCCGGTGCTCGGCGAGGGGGACGACGCGGTGGCGTCGTTCCGCTGGGCCGACAGCGGCGGCACCGGCACGATGCGGCTGCGCTTCGACGCCACCGGCCTGGTCTCCCGCCTGGTCGTCGTCTTCGACCAGCGGTGAGCTCTGGCGCCGGTCCGGGGCATTTCCTAGGATGAGCTCGCCTGCGGGACGTTCCACGATCGTGCAGGCACGAGCCGAGGAGCACCGGTGCCCCGCTTTCCGCGCCGCCGACAGAGCTCGGTCCGCGTCTTGTGTGCAGCGTCGGCGACTGCGCTCGCCACGCTGGTGCTCACCGCGTGTACAAGTCGTGACGACCCCGACGGTCCCGACGAGGTCGAGCGCACGGGGTTGTCGCCCGGCGAGGAGATGGAGATCAGCGTCCTCACCTACAACATCGAGTACAGCGGGGACAAGTCCACGGACGCGGTGATCGAGGACGTCGACGCCGACATCGTGGGGGTCCTCGAGTCCTACGACCGTCTCCCCGAGATCGCTGAGAGGACCGGCTACCCGTACTACGACCTCGGCCTCCAGCTGCTGTCGAAGTACCCCATCCACGAACCCTCCGGCGCAGACGGCCTCTACGCGCTGATCGAGGTACAGCCGGGCCACGTGGTCGCGATGTTCAACACGCACCTCGACTACGTGAGGTACGGGCCGCGGCTCTACCGCAGCGGGATGCCCTTGGCGGACGTGCTCGCCTCCGAGGACGAGGTGCGCACCCGCTCGATCGAGGTGATCACCCCGAGCATGCAGGGCCTGATCGAGGAGGGTTACCCGGTCTTCCTGACCGGTGACCTCAACCAGCCCTCGAGCCTGGACTACACCGAGGAGACCGTCGGCACGCGGACAGGCGTCACGGAGCCGATCCCGTGGCCGGTCAGCGAGACGTTGCTCGACATCGGCATGCGCGACACGTTCCGCGAGATCCATCCCGACCCGGTCGAGGACCCCGGCCTCACCTACGGCAACCTCGACGCCAAGCAGGGCGGATCCGGTGACCGGATCGACTTCCTGTACGTCGGCGGCCCGTCGGTCACCACCCGGTCCAGCGAGCTCGTCGGCGAGGTCGGCGGGCCGGACGTCGGCCCCGAGTACGAGCCCTGGACGTCCGACCACCGCGCCGTGCTGTCGACCTTCGACGTGACGCCGGTCGAGCTGCGCCGGACGCTGTCGCTCGAGTGCCGGCTGCTCACCGAGGGCGAGGCAGCTCGGCGTCCTCTTCCACGCGCCGGGGAGCGGAGCAGAGCACCATCTCGATCCTCCCGGAAGATGGGTCGGTGGACGACGCGCTCATGTCGGACACCGTCACCGGCGAGTCAGGCAGGACCTCGTTCGACACCGACGCCCTCGACCCGACGGGCTACGACGTCGTCCTGACCAGCACGGCCGGGTCCGAGCTCGAGCGCAACTCCTTCTGGGTGCGCTCGGAGGAGGCGGACGTCGAAGCTCTCGACGGACAGGCTGACGTACGCCGTGGGTGAGCCGATCGAGGTGACGTGGGACGACGGTCCGGCCAACCGCTGGGACTGGGTCGGGATCTACCGAGGCCGATGCGGCCGACCCGCGGCAGGACGACTACCTGCTGTGGGGCTACACCGGCGGACACGACGCGGGCGCGCTCCCGCCGACGGTCTTCGGGGCCATGACGATCGGACCGGATGCCCAAGGGCGGCCCTGGCCGCTGCCCCCCGGTGCACTACCGTATCCACTACCTGCTCGCCGATCAGTACCGCTCCGCCGGGTACGTCGAGGTGTCGGTGGAGTAGAGACCAGGGATGCTCGGTGTTCGCGAGGATGTGCCGGTGCGTGACCGGCACGCCCCGGCAGGACGAAGAGGTCCCCACCACGCGCGTGCGCGGCCCCGGGCTCTGGCGACGTGCTGGAGGTGGGGACCCGCCTGACGCGGTGGGGTCCGGGACAGGTCACCGTTGCGTTCTTCTGCCCATGCCGCCAGCGCTCCACGCTGCCGCGTCTCACCCCGCGCCGCCTCAGGTGGGGCGGTTGCCGTGACCTCCCGTTTCTCGACGCGCTCGCCAAAGACGTGCCGGAGGCTCAACCTCTGAGCGCGCGGTGTTCGAGCGCGGAGCTGCATAGACGAGAGCCGCAGTTGAGAGAGTGAGGAATCTCAACCCTGCGGGACGGGGGGCGAGAATGGTCGATCGACCAGGGCAGACAGTGCTCCTGCGCGGGCCAATGTTGGGACGGCATCGTCTTGCCCATGGGTGGCCTGGAGGTCCGGATCGTGCGCAAGGCATCTCGCGCTGAAACAGGAGGACGTGGGGCCTTTCACGTTTGTTTCATCCTCCGGGTGCCCTCCTTGGGTTCCGCGCCGGTCCAGAAGGTGGGCGCCTGCTCTTCCCTTGGTCGTTCCCGGTCGAGGCCGCATTCTTCGGGCCAAGAGTTTTCGTTTGGTCACTGAGTCCAGGTTGACAAGGGCACCGAAGCAGCCGTCGTCCGCGTCGCATGACCTCATCGCGGCATGAGCGAACGTTCAGTGTGGCGTTGCCTTACGGCACTTGTGCTCCACCAGCCGACCGTCAATCTCACTCGCGCACTGGTTCCAGGTTGGGTTGAAGACCCACCAAGCAACCATCGCAACGAGGACGACCACGACGAGTGCCGCTACCAATAACGCCACTTTGGTTGGAGCCGAGACGGACACGGCGGGTCAACGACCCACCGCGCGCACAGTGACGGGTGCTCCGCCCGCTCAGCGGCAGATGAGTGCGTTTCTCGCCTCCGAGGCGGTTGCGTCGCGCCACCGCGTCACCGCGTCACCGGTCACCGCGTCGTCTGGGAGGCACCCCTCGACCTGCGGCTCACCCTGCTCGGCACGCCGGACTCGACCACGGTCGGCGCCACCGCGATGGCTACGGTGGTGGTGGACCAGCCGCCCGGCGGACGGCCTACTCGCGTCAGCACCCGGTTCGCTTCTTGACCTGACGCGTCGTTTGTATAGGTTCGTCGCCTAGCCCAGGAGACGACATGCCAAGCACGAGTGTCCACGGCGTCCACGTCGACTACCTCGACACCGGCGGCGAGGGCCCGGTGATCGTATTGCTCCACGGCATACACATGAACGCCGAGATCTGGCACGACGTGATCGCCGAGCTGGCCGAGTACCGCTGCCTGGCTCCGACCCTGCCTCTCGGGGCCCACGAGCGTCCGGTCCCTCCCGAGACGGACCTCTCGCTCGCCGGACTGGCTTCCCTCGTCGCAGGGTTACTGTCCGAGCTAGGTCTCCAGAAGCCGACGCTGGTCGGGAACGACACCGGTGGCGCCGTCCTTCAGTCGCTCGCGGCCACGCGTCCTGAAGTCATCGGTCGGCTGGCGCTCGTCTCCTGCGAGGCCTTCGACAACATGCCCCCCGGTCTGCCAGGGGCTGTCGACCGAGTCACCGCACGCATCCCCGGCGGACATTGGATGGCCGCTCAGTCGATGCGGGTGCCCGGCTTCAGCTCCCTCCCGTTCACGTTCGGTCGCATGAGCAAGCGCCGTGTCCCCCCGGAGCTGACAACCGCCTGGTTCGAACCGCTACGGCGCAACGCGGGTGTGCGGCGCGACTTCGTCCGTCTGGTCCGCTCGCTGACCGCGCGAGACATGGAGTCTGCTTCTCGCGAGATCGACAGGTTCACAGGCCCCGCCGCCGTCATATGGGGCCGCGCCGACCGGGTGATGCCCCTGGAGCACGCCACGCGGCTTGCCTCCGCACTGGGCGTCGACGTCACCCTCATCGACGACAGCGCCACCCTCGTGCCCCTGGATCAACCCGTCGCCCTCGCGAACGCGCTTCGCAGTCTGCACACGGAGTGACCGGCAGACCGTAGGAAGCGCGCGGCGCAGTCGGGCGCCGACGGGGCAGGCGCCGTCCATGCGTTAGACTTGGGACTGCCACGCCTCCTGGCCCCATCGTGATGCCGCCGAGGTATGTCCCGGTCGCCTATCCCCAGGTTGTCAGCGTCAGCTCTGAGGGCAGAGGGCCGCGACCAGCGAGCCAAGCCATCAACCCTCGGCGTTGAAAGGCATCTTCCAGACGCTCGGGGACAGTGCTCAGCAGAACGCCGAGGTCCCACGCCACGTAGTCGTCGGGCCAGCTCCCGGGCCCGTACCCCAGTCCGAGGTCGACATGGTGCATCTCGACCTCGCGCAACCGGTGTGCCGGACAGCCCGGAGGTCCGTAGGCCGTGTCGCCGCGGGGGTGTGGACTCGGCCAACCCGCAGCAGAAGACTCGAGGAAGAGCGACTCCAGCCGTTCTTGAGAGCCCTTCAGGTCGGCCGCAATCTCGGCTGCGGGCCGAGACGCACCGTCGTCGATCTCCTGCGCTCGCTGCGCGGTACCCCCTTCGTACTTCGGCACGTCCCGGCCGAGCAAGGCACCTTGGAGGCGGCGCGAGTGGCCGTCTGCGTTGCGCGCCAAGTGGGTGAGGACGTGCCCCACGGTCCAGGTCGGAAGGCGACTAGCGCTCGCCATCCTGCTTGCCGGCATTGCCGTCACGGTCGTCAAGAGGCGGCGGTGCGCGGCTCGGCACAGATCCGACGCCCGATCAGGTTGGGCTTCCAGGTCGACATGCACGACAACTGGGTATCACGAAGCTGCGGCCCTGCGATGGGCCAACGCGTGGGCGATGTCGGCACCTGGCGAAAAGTCAACGACGGTTGATAAGGTCGCATGGCCCGACCGCGAGCGTGCCTGCGCAGCCACCGGCCCGGGACTCACACAGGGGAGACGCGCATGAACATCAAGCAGGCTCATCTACCAGCCGGGACGATCGAGTACGTCGACACCGAGGGGGTTGGTCCGGTCGTCGTGCTCTGTCACGGACTTCTCATGGACCACACCGTCTGGGCTCACGTCATACCTGCCCTCGCATCGGTCGCCCGCGTCATCGCACCAACGCTGCCGGTCGGCTCACACCGTCTGCCCATGGACGAGGACGCCGACCTGTCACTGAACGGTCAGGCCACCATCCTCGGAGACTTCATCGAGCAGCTCGCGCTCGAGCACATGACACTCGTGGTCAGCGACCTCGGGTACCCGCTGGTCCTGGCGGCCAAGGGTCACGCAGCCATCGACAAGCTCGTGATACTCCCTTGCGAGCTCTACGACAACATCCCACCCGGCCTCCCCGGCAAGGTCGTGAGTCGTGCTGCCCACCTGCCGGGCGGGCTCTTCATGGCTGTTCAGACCCTGTTGTTGCCCGGTGCAGCCAGCCTGCCGCTCACGTTGGGCCGCATGGCCCGTCATGTCCCTCGATCGATGCTGAGGGGCTGGGTCGCCGGGCCCCGGAAGTCGAAGGCGGTCCGGCAGGACCTGGTGAAGTACATCCGGGCGACGGACCTCGACGACCTGCTGAGCGCCACCGAGGACCTCGCCACCTTCGCGCGACCGACCCTGGTGCTCTGGTCAAGGCAGGACAGGGTGATGCCCTACGCACACGCCATCCGCCTCACCGAGAGCATGAGAAGTGCGGAGCTCCTCACTTTCGAGACAGGCAAGACGTTGCTGCAGCTGGACCAGCCGACGCTCGTCGCGGAGCACCTCACCCGATTCGTCACACCGACCTCAAGGACCTGACGCCCGATGGGAGGGCCCCCCCGCGCGGCAGAGCCGGGACACCCGGACCTGCCGTCCCGAACCTAGCCGCGGTTAGCCCTGGTACTTCCGCGTGCGCTCAGGTAGGCAATGGGGGGCGTGATGGCGCGGTAGAAGGGACGAATCAGCCACGTGGGCACCTGTGCGTTGCGTTCCTCGTGCCAGACACGCGAGCGGGGGTGTCTCGCAAAGAAGGGGCGCACCATCAGTGACCCGAGCCGGCTGGCCGTACCGAAATTCTCTGCTGGTTCGTGGTCATGGACCTCGATGGCGGTGAGGTGCTTCGTGCTGATGAAGCCGTACTGGTCGGGAGAGACTAGTCGCGCCGGCGCCCCCTGATCCCGGTCCAGAGGCTCGCCGTCCAGTGTGTCGGCGATGAGGACGTTGTCGGCCAGGGCGTCGCGCAGGTCGACGACGCACCGGTAGCCGTCCAGGGCGACCAGGACGAGATGGGTGGGTTCGGGTCCGCGTGGGGGCAGCAGGGGGCGCACGGCATCGCGCCAGAAGGTGCCGAACAGGATCCCCTGCCACTCGAGGTCAGTCGCTGTCCAGCCCGCGACGCAGTGAAAGTCGGCCCTCAGCGTCGTCCGTGGCCAGTGGGCGAGCTCCGCCAGGGGGATCGTGCGAGCGTGCGCCCCGAGGATGTGAAGGGTGAGAACCGGGTCCTCAGGGACCTTGGGCGGCGCCTGATGCAGGTGAGTGCCGAAGCGCAGCTTGTGAGGGACCCGTCGCTGCCCAGGTGGCAAGGTTGCCCGGGCCACGTGCCCTGACGAACGGTGGGCACTGTCGCCTTGCTCGCGGCTCCTCTCACTCATGGGCGGGGACCCCTGAGACCGGCCAACCGAGTGATCAGCGAATCAGCGCTCGCGATGATTCGCGGGACCGGTGCCGTCAGGGTGTGGACCAGCCGGCCGCGCCACCTGGCGCGACGTCGGGCCAGGACCGGAGCGGCGGCGGCGGCGATGGCCGCCGTTCCCGACATGGGTCGGGTGTAGATCGAGAAGTCACGCACCTTGTTCTCGCCGTCGAACTCCATGATCTCCATCAGCTCGACCGGACGTGATCGAATGCGCGCCCGCGCCCGCAGGATGAGTGCGCCCCCGGCAACGACGTGCTCGTCGACATATCGCACGTCCTCGAGCTGATCGAGGACCACCCGCAGGACCTCGCGCGCCATTCGACCCTCGAGGAGGTACTCCGTGACGGGCGAATTCATCCTCAGGTCGTCAGCGAAGTGGGACAGAACCAGATCCAGGTCGCCTCGCTCCACGGCGATCGGGATGGGATGGCGTGCGAACGCTCCCTTTTCGGCGCTAGGTCCAGGTTCCACAGAGACTCACCTCCGCTGACCCCAGGCTGCGCATCGCGACGGCCACGCCTGCGAGCATAGGGGATCCCCTCGCGGAAGTCATCGTCAGTTGACATCCATTTGCTCGGCTGGGTCAGGAATAGGGCTGCGTGCTCGGGCCTGACCGAGGGAGAGCGCGAGGGCGCCGGCCACCGTCCATGCGCCGAGCAACACCAAGCTGATCCCGGCGTCAGCGCCGCCGAAGTAGGCGATGTTGCGAACGGCCGGGATGGCTTCACCCGCCGGGAACGCGAGCGTGAAGACCTGGAACACGTCGGGGATGAAGTCCGGGCCGATTGCTGCCCCGGTGGCCGGCACTCCGAACACCATGAACAGCAGCGCGCCGAGGGCCAGGCCTGGGGGTCCGAGCAGCCGGTGAAGGGCGATGAGGGGCAGCGAGATGGCCCACGAGGCGAGGGTCGTGACGCCAGCGAGCTCCCAGTAGTGACCCGGGAACGCCCCGAGCACGCCGTTGGCGACGAGGGTGTTGATGGAGCCGAGGAGAAGTCCTCCACCCAGAGCGGCCACCAGCTTGGCCCGAGGCCGCGCCCGAGCCGCCGCCACGGAGATGAGTACGGCGAGGACGAGACTGGGGATGAGGATGCTGACGACCAGCAGGAACGGGGAGAGTCCCGCGCGGTCATCCTCGGGGAGCGGGACGAGGTCGGTGACGGTCAGCTGGGACTGTGTGTGGGCGGCCAGTCCTTCACTCATCTGGATCATGCTGTTCTTGGCCATCGCTCCGCCCGCGCCGGCCACGAAGAGCTCGAACTCACCGCCTCCCGGCTCCAAGGCGGCCGTGATCTTGCGGTCCCGAACTGCCGACCGGGCGTCTTCGGACGACTCGTAGGTGGTGACGTCGAAGGAGCCCGGCGACATCCGTTCGATTGCCTGCACGACGGGTCGCGTTGCTTCGGTCGTCCCCACTATGCCGAGGTCCACGTTGTTGGGCTCAGGTGAGTGCAGCGCCCCGAGGAAGCAGACGGCGATCAGGCCGCTCATCGTGCTGATGAGGACGACCAGTCGGGCTAGCAACGTGTGGTCATGGGTTGGGCGTGCCATGGGTGTCTCCCCTTCTCGCTAATCGTGTGGACCCGTGGGCGGTGCGGCACAGGCGGTCTTGTCAGTGCACGCGGTAGCGCCGGTGTGCCTGGGCGGGGCCCACTTCTCGACGGCCGCTCGCAAGAGGTCCGCGGTCGGCGTCACGCCCCGCGGCATGCGGAGCGCGTAGTGACCGTCGGGTCGGACCAAGGCGTAGCTGTTCCCGGCTGCCGCGACCGCGTTGACCACGTTCGGGTGGTCGATGCTCGGGCCCCGTGCGCCTGTCGGCTTGAGCCAGACGAACTTCCCGGTTCGCAGCGCTACGTAGAGCCGGTCCGCGTCGTACCTCTCACCACGCAGAGCAACGTCCTGGGCGCGTCCCCCCGCCCCCGGCAGGTCGCCGTCGTAGGAGACGGCCAACCCGGAGATGGTCATCGCTACGCGATTCATCACCGGCGGAACGCGCACGGCCGCGTGTCCCAGGACGAGACGCGCCGCACGAGCCGGAGCGGATCTCAGCATCGCGAGGTGGAGCAGGGACCTGCTCGAGCGGAGGACCTGCCGCCCGATCGGGTGGCGTTCGGCGTGATAAGTCTCGAGGATCGCATCAGCCGTTCCACCGCCGTGGATCGCGGTGGCAAGCTTCCAGCCAAGGTTTGTCGCGTCCTGGAGGCCCGTGTTCATCCCCTGTCCGCCGGCTGGTGAGTGAACGTGCGCTGCGTCCCCCGCCAGGAAGATCCGCCCGGCCCGGTAGGACTCAACCTGTCGCTCATCACTGTGGAAACGAGACAGCCACCTCGCCTCGTGCATCCCGTAATCCGCATGCAGGACCGACCTGGTGATCTCGGCGACCTGGCTCAGGGACACTGGGGCGGAGTCGGGCTGTAGGTCGTGACGGTCCCAGGCAATGATCCGGTGCCACCCGTCCCCGAACGGGGCCATGAAGGCGAACCCCTCCTTGGTGGCATCCACGGTCAGGACATCGCGAGGCTCGCGGGCGAGCCGAACGTCCGCCAACATGACGGAGCGGACTGCCGACCGGCCCGGGAAGGCCAATCCGAGCGACCGTCGGACGCGGCTGTGGACTCCGTCCGCGCCCACGACGTAGTTCGCGTCCAAGCACAGCGGCTCGGCGTTCCGGCGGGCGCAGACGCGGACGCCCCCATCGATCTCGTGGACGGCAGTGACCTCGGCACCTACTTCGAAGCTCACCCCGAGGTCGCGTGCGCGGCTCTCCAGCAACCCTTCAGTGTTCGACTGCGGGGTCACGAGCGCAAAGGGAAATCGGGTGGGCAGATTCGTCAGGTCGATGTCGATCCCGCTGAAGACTCGCAGGCCGTCAACTGTCCGCCCGGTCGCGATGAGGTCGTCGGCCAACCCGCGCGCGTCCAGGTGTTCGAGCGTTCGGGCGTGAACGGCGAAGGCCCGCGTCAAGCTCGACGTGGTGTCCCGGCGCTCGACAAGTGTGACGGCGACCCCGGTTTCCGCGAGGTCGCCGGCCAGCAGCAGCCCCGTCGGCCCGGCACCGACGACCGCCACCTCCGTGTCCATGACCGCCTCCTTCAATTCGGGTGTCTGTCGACCGTACGCACCGCCGCTGCCATATGTCAACGCGCGTTGACAAATGCTCTGCACGAGGGACGCGCACAACTCGTGACGGGATCGCCCGATCGGAGTCACCACCCGTTGACTCGAAGATGCCGACGCAGGCAGGGTGGAGTAGGGGAAGACCGCTTCGCGGGCCGTGGACCCTCAACAGGCACAGCACGGCAGCCATCGCCTCGGCCGATAGGATCGAGACACGGGAAGCGACTCGCTCGACGCAACGAACTCGCGAGAGGTGCCACGTGGCGACAACAGCGACGGCAAGGGTCAAGAAATCCGACACCACGCGCGCCACGATCCTCAATGCGGCCCGCGAGGCCTTCCGGGCCCACGGCTACGACGCAGCCAGTGTGCGGCTCATCGGCGGCATGGCCCAGATTGACCCAGCCATGATCATTCGCTACTTCGGGAACAAGGAAGGGCTCTTTCTCGCCGCCGTGGACGTGGATCTGGAGCTGCCGGACCTCGAGGCAGTGGCGAAGGGCCGACGGGGGCGTGCCCTCATCGAGCACTTCATGCACCGGTGGGAAGGCGACAGCGAAGATGACGTCCTCGTGACACTGCTCCGCTCGGCAGCCACGAACGAGTTGGCTGCGGATCGGCTCCGGAACGTCTTCACGAAACAGGTGAAGCGCACGATCGGAGCGGTCGTCGAGCAGGATGAGCTCGACCGCCGGGCCGCCCTGGTGTCCACCGAGATGCTGGGTGTCGCCTTGACTCGGTACATCTTGCGGTTGCCCGCCGTGGCTGGGCAGGCGCCTCAGGACGTCATCCGGGATCACGCTCCCTCCGTGCAGCGTCATCTCCACGGACCTCTGCCGCGCGGGTAGGCCGGCGAGGGTGCTCCTCCTGCGCTCCGCGCCGGTCAGCACGGCTAGTGCCGCCTCGGAACCAGCGAGGTCAACGGCGTAGCGGGATCATCAGGTACAGGGCACCAAGCAGGGTGAGACTCAGCGTGACGCCGGTCGCCACCTGATCTGCGTAGCCCTGGTCCGCTGGATGCGCCAGATGGTAGAGGAGGTGGGGTAGCGAGAACGTCGTCCACACCAGTCCGGCGAGGCGGCGGACGCGCTCGTCGTTGCACACGATGGCACCGACACACAGAGCGCCCAGTGCGAGGTACATGGCGCCCACGTCGCGAATGAGGTGCTCGTTGTAGGGACCGTCCGCGCGGATCCAGGCCCGGTTAAAACCCGGGAACGAGTGGTAGAACGAGCGGGGAGCCGCTGTCGCCCACCCGCCGACGTAGAGCGAAGACAGGGTGAGGCCACCGAGAACCAGCGATGACAGCCTTCGGTTCAAAGCGCCTTCCCCACCGCTGGGTGTCATGAAACGTGCAGGCCATCTCGCCATGACGGGAACTCGGGTCGCCACTTCAAATGCCTGACGATCGCTGAGTTGCTCGCGCCGCGCTGCACAGTCATGACCGCAACCCCTGCCCTGCCCGCCAGAGGGAGCGCCGCCCATGCCGGGATGTGTAGTGGCTGTGGCCACCCCATCTCCTCTGCCCACGCTGGCAGAAAGTCGCGATGGGCGACGGGGCGGTCGTCAACGACGTTGAGCACCCCGCCTTGCGGAGTGTCGCCGCTGATGGCTGCGGCGGTCGCAGTGGCGGCGTCGTGGACGTGGACGAAGGAGACGTGGCCATGTCCTGAGCCGATCACCGGAAGGCGACGGTGCTTCATCCGCTGGGATATGTCTCCATCCGGTGCGTACCAGGTGCCGGGCCCATACAGAGTGCCGTAGCGAAGCACAATGCCGTCGACGTCCTGCGCTGACACCACCGCCTGTTCTAGTTCCCGGGCCGCGGCGAACGTGGCCCGCAGGGTCGGAGGACCGTGCACCCAGAGCGGTTCGTCCTCGGTGGCGGGGTCGGGGCCGGGTTGATACATGAACGCGATGCTCTGGGCCACGATGCGGCGCACGCCGAAGCGGCTGGCCGCGTCAACGAGATTTCTCGTGGCGGTGCGGCGAACAGCGTCGGTCGCTCTGGTGCCCCGGCGCAGCGTCCCCCAATCCCGCGGCAGATCGGTCATCAGGTGGACAACGACGTCAGGGCGGGTCTCGGCTAGCACGTGATCAACGCTGGCGGGCGAGAATGCGTCGCACAACCGACCGACGGCCCCCGTACCAGCAAGCTGCATCAGGCGCTCCGGCTTTCGGGTCGTGCCAGCGACTTCGTGACCCCGATCCAGCAGGACCGGCAGCAGGGTGCGGCCGAGGACGCCGGTGGCGCCGAAGATCGTGATCCTCATGTCCGTTTCCTGTCCCGCGTCCAACGCGTGCGCGGCAGTGCTTGGCCCCCCGGCGCTGCGGCTCGCCTCCGCCCCGAAAGGGCTACCTGCACGAGCCGCGAGCGTACCAACACGCGTTGACTTCGCATCCGTGGCCTGTGTTACCGGTTCGCAAGCCGACGTCCGCGAGTCCGAGGTGATGGTGATCGATGACAGTTTCGGCGGGCAACGGCGCACTGGTGCGCACCGCAACCGTGCCGGCGGTGCGCCCGGCTTCGCGCTCGACGTCAGCCACACCGTGCCGATCGGCCTGTTCCGGGACCTCCCGTGAGCCGCACCGGGGGTGACCGCGGGCAAGCGGCGGTGTTGATCGTCGGCATCGCGGTGGTGCTGCTGATGGTGGTCGCGGTGGTCGTCGACGCCTCGGCGGCGTTCCTGCACCGCCAGGAGGTCGACTCCTCGGGTTTTGCTTGTACCTGCCAAGGTTCGGGTCCGCGCGTTGAGGGCACTGGCGCTGTCCGTCCGTTCCGGCAGGGCACCGGGCCGCGCGTCCTGCTCACATCGACCGTCCTGTCCGCTTGAAGGCCTCGCCAAGCTCAGCGCAACCACTGTCATGCGCCCTCGTTTCTCGAGGCGAGGACGTTATCGCGGAGCAGGCGTGCCGGGACGCTGCCCAGGTCGGCTGTCCAGAAGTGCCCGTCGTCGCGGTGGGCCCGGTGATCTGCAGTCGGAACCTCCCTGGCGGAACCGATCGCGGTTCCTTCAGGAACGATGCAAACCGCCAAGCCCGGCGCTCCCAGGTCGACAGCGCTGGCGATGTCGTGACTTTCGAACGTGTACGACGGGAGGTTGCGGGGTGGGCGCGAACAAGGCGTCGGTGAACGACCTCAGACCGTACCCGGGCCGCATCGCAATGAGTTCCTGGTCGAATTGCCGGACGTTGACCCGTGTGTCCGCCAGCGCCCAGGGACGGGATGTGTACATCTTCGGCATAGACCAGCACGCGGACGCACGCTCAGCGGCAAGAGCGGACGTTGTATGGCTGTCTCCTCGGGCTACCACGCTAGGTAGGTTCATTGCATGAGTCGCGTCGTGTTTATGTGTGGTCCCTCTGGTACGGGCAAGACGACGTTTGCCAAGCGCCTTGAGAGCGAAAGCATGACGCGTTTGTCCTTCGACGTCGAGATGTGGCTTCGTGGCATCTCGACGGCGGTGCTCCGAGCTGAGGACCGAGCAGACGTCGAAGCGACCTTGCAGCAACAAC
The DNA here is from genome assembly GCA_963740885.1 of uncultured Actinomycetota bacterium. Taxonomy (GTDB): domain Bacteria; phylum Actinomycetota; class Actinomycetes; order Propionibacteriales; family Nocardioidaceae; genus Nocardioides. Next base: position 1,815,952 of record CAVUFP010000002.1, on the reverse strand, counting down.
TCCTCACCTTGGTCGCAGAGGGACGCGACGTCGTCCTGGACTTCTCATTCTGGTCGCGTCAGATGCGCACGGGAGTCGTCCCCGAAACCATCTGCCTCGCCACGGACCGAGACACGGTGCTTCAGCGCATGCGTGAGCGGCGGGGCGACCACTCGGACGACTACGCGCTCGACGAGTCGACGGTCGCTCGCTACTCCGACCACTTCGAGGCCCCGACGCCCGATGAGGGGCCTCTCACTGTCATCCGCTCATCGGCATGACCGCTCGGACCCCTGGGTGTTGGCGAGCCTGGATGGGGGAACTGACAGGGCAGTGTCGACGACGAGAGGCTCTTCATGACTGAGCAACCAGACCACGCCATGCACGAACGTCACTCCCTCGGTGACTCCGAGGGTCCGATGGAGGACGCCCTGGAGAAGTCCTTCGATCGTCAAGTGCTGGAAGGGACCCAGCGGTTGAGCCGGCCGTGGCGGGAGGTTTTCGTTACGGGTTTCTTCGGCGGCACCGAGGTGGGGGTCGGCGTCCTGGCGCTGCTTGTCGTCGTTCACGAGACCGGCAGCCAGTTGCTCGGGGGGTTCGCGTTCTCGGTCGGTTTCATCGCGTTGCTCCTGGGGCGCACAGAGTTGTTCACCGAGGGGTTCCTGATCCCGGTGGTCACCGTGGTCGCGAAGCGAGCTCGACCCCGCCAGCTGGCCAAGCTGTGGTCCGGCACGCTCCTGGCGAACCTCGTCGGCGGATGGCTGATCATGTGGCTGATCGCCTTGGCGTATCCCGCGCTGCACAGGGACCTGGTGGATTCCGCCACCTACTTCGCCACCGCTCCACTCAACGCCGAAACGATCACGTTGTCGGTGCTGGGCGGCGCGACGATCACTCTGATGACCCGCATGCAGCACGGAACCGATGACATGCTGGCAAAGATCGTCGCTGCGCTCGTCGGCGGGTTCTTGCTCGCCGGAACGGAGATGTTCCACTCGATCCTGGACTCCCTGCTGATCTTCGGCGCAATTCACACCGGCGACGCGGGGTTCGGGTACGCCGAGTGGGCGAGATTCTTCCTCGTCGCCGTCATCGGGAACATGGTGGGTGGTCTCGGTCTCGTCACTTTACTGCGGCTGGTGCGAAGCAAAGATCGGCTCGCAGACGAACGGGACAGTTAACCCGTCGGATCGCCGTGCGCACGCTCATCGGCACGAGCGTGCACCTTCACCCTGCGAAGCTGCCCTCACATTCGGCCCGCAACGACTCCTACAGTTGCCCCCTCGCGCCGCGTTCTCGATCAAGGGCACCCGGTCGGGTGATATTCGTCCACCACCCGTGCTCAAGCGCTCCGCAACTTTTCAACTCTCGTTAACGCCGGCCTAGACCATGACGCACGCTGTCCGCGGCTCCCCTACGGGACGCTGAAGCGGTTAACGATCGCGGGGTAGCGGTGGGCTGGACATACGCGCCTCTGAGGGCGGTCATCTGGCGCGACGGCGATGTGATCCGACTTCCCAAGCCAAAGGGAACGGAATCCTACGCTTCGGACATCAACAACTTTGGGCTGGTCGTGGGACAAGTCGGCCGATTCGGCAACGACGACCCCTGGTACGGGAGGATCGGTGGCCGCAGTGGTCCGCTCAAGGTGCCCGACAACCTCGAGGGGCGCGTGATGGTCGATGACGCGGATCGGATCGTCGTGAGTTCTCGTCGTGAGACGTTGCTGCTACGCCGTCCGCGTGCTCGTCCACGAGCGCTGTCGCACGGACGGATCAATGAGATGAATGATCACGGGGACGTGGTCGGCCTTCACGGAGGGTTTCGGGGCTTCGGCGACACCGGCTGGGTAGGGAGGCTCTTCGGCGCGCAGGAGTACGAAGTCTTTCCCTCAACTGACGACGGGGTCGGGGCCTCGAACAATCTCTACGCCAACGCCGTCATCCAGGGCACCACGGAGCTGGCACCCCAAGGAGGCGTGAGCGTGGGGGGTTACGCAGAGGACTATGACTTCAACTCATGGCCCGTGGTGTGGACTTGCCTCCCCACCTCCTAGCCAGGCGACGGCCTCCCCGACCAACGCGTCTCCCGGGCGCTGGCGATGACCTCGAGCGGGTCCCGCACCTATCGCGTCCTGACGGCGGCATGGGCGGTTACCTGGGCCCGTACTGGCATCAGACCGGTCAGCGATGCGAGTGAAGGACTGGAGCCAGCTCGCGCACGAGTGGTGAGCGGCATGCATACGAGGGCGCTCGTAGGACACCATGACCCGCATGGAAGGAGGGCGAGGAAACGCAACGGCGCGGGCTGTCGGTCTGCGGCAGGTGGATCGCTCAAACCAGACGATGGTGGAGGCGTTGACCGTTTGCCCATCTCAGAGAGGGTTCGTCGATGGCGTGCGCGAGTCCCTTAGCGAGGCCGAGGAGTCGTCAGCTCTGCGTCCATGGGCCCGCGCTGTGTACGCGGGAGACGTGCCAGTGGGCTTCCTGATGATCGCCGACGACGTGCCCAGCCACATCACCGCCATTCCATGGCGCTACTACCTGTGGCGAATGCTCATCGACTGCCGCTACCAGGGACACGGATACGGCCGAGCGGCGCTAGATCTGTTGTGCGATTACCTGTCTACTCGGCCAGGTGCGGATTGGTTGTACACGAGCGTCGTCCCAGGCCCAGGTTCGCCCCTGGGTTTCTACAGCGCCTACGGATTCAAGCCGACCGGTGAATGGTTCGACCACGAACAGGTCGTTCGCCTCCGATTGAGTTCGTCGCACTGACCGCTCGTCGGCATGAGCGACCGCTTCGCGGCGCGAGAGGGCGGATTCCTACCTCAGGTGGAGGGTGTCTGTCCGGGTGTAGGAGGCGGTGAGTCTGGCGACTGCCTCACCGTGAGGTGGCAGGTTGTCGACGATAGAATGAGAAGGCAGGCGTTCGTTGCTGAGGCGGTGGTGAGCGTCCTTGGCGAATCGCACATCCGGTACCACGCACTGAACGCCGTGTTGGATGTGCCCTGCTGGTCGCCAGCGTTCATTTCGCACGCTTGGGCCGGACCGGTGTCGGCCGCGTCAGTGTCATCGGGGGTTGGGCAACAGCGGTGATGGCCTTGCTTGCGGGGGGTGGGGGAGTTTGGGCGGCGCTCGTCGAGGGTCTTTCCACTTCGCAGACCCGGCGCGTTCGAGGCAATAGCTCACACAGCGTTCCTCGGCTCGATGCTCTACGGCATCGAAGCCACACGCCAAGTCACGCAGATGGGCGATAACCGCGTCGTCGTGCTCGCCACGTTCGACCTGGACGAGTACGTCTACGACGCCCTCGTTGCCGGGGCATCCGGCTTCCTGCTCAAGGTTTGCAGCCCCGACGAACTCGTTCAGTCTCTCGAAGGGGCGGCGCACGGATCGGCACTCCTGTCTGCTCGCCTCACCGGAAGGCTGGTGGAGAACTTCGTCCGGCGCCCAACGAACTCGACGTCGGTGGATCGCCGCCTTCGCAACCTCTCCCCGCGCGAGCATCAAGTATCCCGGCTGGTGGCGCGCGGACTGTCGAACGCCGAGATCGCTGAGGAGCTGGTCCTAGGCGAGACCACCGTGAAGTCACACATCACGAGCATGCTCACCAAGCTGCGCCTGCGCGACCGTGTCCAAGCCGTCGTATTCGTCTACGAAACCGGTGCCGTGAAGGCGGGCGAGACCCCCGAACAGCCCATGGGCATGAGCGGTCGGTCGGGAACGTCCACTACGTCACGAGCTACGACACCTACCGATGGTCGGGGATCGCGGCGATGCCCGCCTCACCGCCGTGTCCCCAGCCGAAGCGGGCCAGGTGACCCCAGCAGTCGGGCCGGCTGCCGTCGGTGTCGGTGACGTCGTAGGCGTCGGCGAGCTGGCGGGCGCTGACCACCTCGCCGGCCCAGCGACGGCCGTCACCGGCCGCGGCCAGCGCGGCGACGCCGCGGGCGACGTAGGTGGGTGACTCGGAGATCGCGAACTCCGGCACCCGCTCGCAGGCCTCGCGCCAGGTGTCCTCGGTGACCCCGAAGGTGTCGAGCATGTTCTCGGAGCGCAGCCAGCCGGGCGTGACGCCGAGCGCGGCGACGGGGTGCTCGTCGAGCTCGGCGGCCAGGCCGGTGACGATGCGGGCGACGTTCGCCTTCACGAGGTCGTAGTAGAAGCCGACCCCGTGGCGGAAGCCGGCGTTGGCCTCGGCGGTCCCGTCGGTCATCTCGACCACCAGTCCCGGCTCGTCGGCCGGTCGGTCGCGCAGCATCAGCGGCAGCGCGTGGTGGAGGGTCACCAGGTGGGTACGGACGCCCATGCCGAGCATCCGCCAGCCGCCGTCGAGGTCGTGCTCCCAGAGCGGCTTGTCCCACTGGGCGTAGCGGTCGCCGCCGAAGGCGTCGTTGACGAGCACGTCGAGCCGCCCGTGGTCGGCGTCGATCCCCGCGACCAGGGCCGCGACGGCGTCGGTGTCCTCGTGGTCGACGACATGCGCACGACCCTCGCCGACCGCGGCGACCAGGTCACCGGTCTCCTCGATGGTCTCGGGGCGGCCGATCTCCGAGGGGCCGTGCTCGCGGCTGCTGCGGCCGGTGGCGTGGACGAACGCCCCCGCCCGGGCCAGCTCGACGGCGATCGCGCGACCGGCGCCGCGGGTGGCGCCGGCGACCAGCGCGACGCGTCCGGTGAGGGGTCTCTCCATCGCCCCAGCATGGCGGTCGCGGACCGACGGCCGCTTGATCGTCCTTGCGAGGTCAGGGACGGAGCGCCCGGATCCGCTCGTCGAGCTCGCGCCGGTCGCGCCGGCGCACCGGCACCTCGACGACCTCGATCCCGCCGTTCGGGCTGGCCAGGGCCTGCTCGAGCTCGGGCAGGCTGTCGACGCGCCAGTGCGGGGTGCGGGTGGCGGCGCAGAGGGCGGCCAGGTCGACGCCGTGCGGGGTCCCGAACAGCCGCTCGTAGCGGTCGGCGTAGGCCGGCGCGCCCTGCTCGAGGGTGGCGAAGATCGAGCCGCCGTCGTCGTTGACCACGACGAGGCTGAGGTCGGGTCGTTCCTCGTCGGGCCCGATCACCAGGCCGTTCGCGTCGTGCAGGAAGGTCACGTCGCCCATCAGCGCCAGCGACCGGCTGCTCCGCGGCCGGCCCAGGGCGGCGCCGATCGCGGTCGAGACGGTGCCGTCGATGCCGGAGAGGCCGCGGTTGGCCACCACTTTGCGGCGGTCGCCGACGGCGTACGGCGCCACCATCAGGTCGAGGTCGCGGATCGGGTTCGAGGCGCCGACGACGAGCAGCCCCTCGGGCGGGAGGGCCCGGCTCACCGCACCGGCGACCTCGTGCGGCGTGAGGCCCGGCTCGGCGGCCAGCAGCCGGTCGAGCTGCTGCGACACCGAGCGGTCGGCCGCGCGCCACTCCTCCAGCCAGGCCGGGTCGTCGGACGTGTCGACCGCGGGCCGACCCGAGAGGAAGCGGTCGGCGACCGGGAACGGTCGTTCCCGCCACACGCCAGGGGTGCCGGCGTCCAGCACGGTCACGTCGTCCCGCAGCCAGCAGCCGGCCGACGGGCCGGCTCAGCGTGGGGTGGCCGAAGACGACCACCCGCTCGATCCGGTCGCCGAGGTCGGTGTCGAGGAGCAGGCGGTAGGTGCGGATCGGGTGGGTTCCGGTGCGCGAGCCGCTGCTCGGCTCGGCGAGCAGCGGCCAGCCGGCCTGCTCGGCCAGGACGCGGGCCGGCGGACCGGCATCGTCGCCGGCCACGACCACCGTGCGCGGTCCCAGCGCGACGGTCTCGAAGATCGCCGGGCGCACGACCTGCGGCGGCTCCCCAAGCGTGACGACCGGCGCCCAACGGTCGACGGGCACCAGCGGCTCGTCGAGCTGGACGTTGAGGTGGAGCGGGCCGAGCTCGAGGAGCAACCGCTCGGGCGGGGCGGCGAGGTCGGTGGTCGGCACCAGTGGTCCGTAGACGCCGACCTGGTCGGTGGTCTGGTTGGCACCGGTGCCGCGGAGCCTGGCCGGCCGGTCGGCGGTGACCGCCACCAGCGCCACACCGGCGTGGGCGGCCTCGAGCACGGCGGGGTGAAGGTTGGCGACCGCGGTGCCGGAGGTGCAGAAGACGGCGGCGGCCCCACGGTTGCGGGCCAGGCCGAGGGCGAGGAACCCGGCGGTCCGCTCGTCGACGCGGGTGTGCAGCCGCAGCAGCCCCGCCTCGGCGGCGTCGTGGGCGGCGAAGGCCAGTGGCGCGTTGCGGGAGCCGGGGGCCAGCACGACCTCGCGGACTCCGGCCTCCAGCAGCGCGCCCACCACCGCGCGCGCCAGCGTGGTCGCGTCGGTCGTCACGACGAGCGATCCTGCCGCAGCGCCAGGACGTCGGCCAGCCGGGCCTGCCAGACGGCCACCCGGTCCGGGTCGGCGGCGAGCCGGTCGAGGGCCGACCGGGTCGACCGTCGGCGTACGCACGGGGAGGTGGCCGTCGACGGGGAGCAGCGGCTCGGTGGCGAGGTCGTCGGTGAGCAGCCGGACGGTCGCGAGCCCGCAGGCGTGGGGCAGCTCGGGCAGGGCAGCGGCCAGCGCGACGCCGGCGGCGATGCCGACACTGCTCTCCAGCGCGCTCGAGACGACCACCGGGAGCCCGATGTCCTCGGCGATGCGCAGGCAGGCGTGGACGCCGCCGAGCGGCTGCACCTTGAGCACGGCGATGTCGGCGGCCTCCAGCTCGCGCACCCGGTAGGGGTCGACGGCGCGACGGATCGACTCGTCGGCCGCGACCGGGACCTCGACCCGCTTCCTGACCGCGGCCAGCTCCTCGACGGTCGTGCACGGCTGCTCGACGTACTCCAGGCCGCCGACGGCCCGGTCGAGCACGCCGATCGCCGTGACGGCCTGCTCGACGTCCCAGGCGCCGTTGGCGTCGATCCGCACCAGCCCGCCGGGCCCCAGCGCGTCGCGCACCGCCTCCAGCCGCGCCTGGTCGTCGCCGAGGACCTGCCCCGGCTCGGCGACCTTGACCTTGGCGGTCCGGCAGCCACTGCCGTGCGACCATCCGGTGCGACTCCTCGGGACCGACGGCCGGGACGGTGACGTTGACCGGGACCCGGTCGCGCACCGGCGCCGGCCAGTCGCCCGCGGCGGCCTCCTCGGCACAGCGCAGCCACGGCTCGGCGACCTCGGGCGGGTAGTCCAGGAACGGGCTCCACTCCCCCCACCCGGCCGCACCCTCGACGAGCATCCCCTCGCGCAGCGTGATGCCGCGGAACCGGGTGGTCATCGGCACCGACCAGACCCTCATCGTGCGGCCCGCGCCTGGAGCGACCGCCGGTCGAGCTTGCCGTGGGGCAGCAGCGGCAGCGCGTCGACCAGGTGGAGCTCGCGGGGCGCCCAGGAGCGTGGGTGCGCCTCGGCGACCCACGCCCGGGCGGCGGCCAGGTCGAGGTCGCCCACGACGAACGCGACCACCCGGCTCCCCCACTCCTCGTCCGGTACGCCGACGACGGCGGCGTCGAGCACGGCGGGGTGCTGGCGCAGCCGGGCGGCGACGGCGGGCGTCGGCACGTTGACCCCGCCGCTGACCACGACGTCGTCCACCCGGCCCAGCACGTGGAGCCGGCCGTCGTCGTCGAGCCGGCCCGCGTCGGAGGTCACGAACCATCCGTCGACCAGCACCGCGTCGGTCGCCCGGGCGTCACCCTCGTAGCCGTCGAACAGGGTCGGCCCGCTGATCCGGATCCGGCCACCGACGCCCAGCGCGACCGCGACGCCGTCGAGCGCGTAACCGTCGTAGACGCACCCGCCCGCCGTCTCCGCCGCGCCGTACGTCGCCACGACCCGGACGCCGGCCTCCTCGGCCCGGCGGCGCAGGGCCGGCTCGACGGGGCCACCCCCGAGCAGCACCGCCTCCAGGCGCTGCAGCGCCGCGAGCTCGTCGGGCCGGTCGAGCATCCGGTGGAGCTGGGTCGGGACGAGCGAGGTGTACGCCGCGTCCTCCCAGCCCTCGAGCACCGGCTCGTGGCCGGCCACCAGCGAGCGCACCACGACCTGCAGCCCCGCGACGTACGTCGGCGGCAGCACCAGGGCCCAGCGACCGCGGCCGCCGAGCCGCCGCTCGGTCGCCGCGACGCTGGCCAGCACGGCCGCGCGTGAGAGCAGCACCCGCTTCGGCGTCCCCGACGACCCCGACGTCTCGACCACGAGCGGCGGTGGCTGCTCGGCCGCGAGCCACCCGCGCAGCGCCCCGACCACCTCGGCGGGACTGCCGGCGAGGCTGAGGGGCGTCATGACGGGCACGCTAGCCGGGAGCCACACCAGGGTCCTCCACACCCTCCATCAGAGGGCTCTGGCTGTCGGTGGTCCCACCTAGGATCGAACACATGATCGAACAGGTCGCCACCCCCGCCGTGCCGGGCACGTCGCCCGCCTCGGTGCTGGCGACCGCCAGGGCGGAGCGCGCCGCGGCCGACCGGGCGGAGGCGCGGCTGCTCGTTGCCGCTGCCGAGTGGGCCGACCTCCACCCGCCGGAGTCGATCCATGACGCCGCGACGTTCTGGGTGCACGGCTGCGAGGGCGAGGAGCAGATCGCGGGCGAAGGGTGCCCGCTGGTCGCCGAGTTCTGCGCCGCGGAGCTGGGGGCGGCGCTGGGCACGACCACGACCGCGGCCAAGCGGCTGATCGGCCATGCCCTCGAGCTCCGCCACCGACTCCCTCGCCTGTGGCGCCGGGTCCACGCGGGGCAGCTTCCGGCATGGCGCGCGCGCCGGATCGCAGAGGCGACGATCCACGCCGACCTGACCCCGGAGGGTGCGCGTTACGTCGACCGGATGGTCGCGCCGTTCGCCCACCGCACCGGCACGGCGGCGGTCGACCGGCTGGTCGACGAGGCCCTCCGGCGTACCTCTCCGCCGACCCCGGCGGAGCACCCCGACGACCCCCACCCGGTCGTGCCCGACGGGCGACACGTGACCGTCCACGACCAGGACGTCGCGTACGCCGGGACCGTCCTGGTCGAGGCCGAGCTCGACCTGGCCGACGCCCTCGACCTCGACCACGCGGTCCGGCTCGGGGCCGAGACGCTGCGGTCACTCGGCTCCGAGGCCTCGCTCGATGCTCGCCGGGCGGAGGCCCTCGGCGACCTGGTCCGTCGTCAGCTGGCGCTCGACCTCGGCTCGCCGAACAGTCCCAGCACCAAGCGCGCGGCCCGCAGGCTCGACCTCCACGTCCACCTGGCCGCGTCCGTGGTGGCCGCCACCGGCGAGGTGGAGCTCGACGCGCTGGCCACGCTGGAGGAGGGCCAACGTCATGGTGCTGATCGACCAGGTCAGGCAATGGTGCGCCGACAGCCACACCCAGGTCGTCGTCCGTCCCTGTCCTCGACCTCGCCACCCAGCTCACCGCACCCGGCTACGCCGTTACCGAGCCGTTGCGCGAGCACATCGGCCAGCGCGACCGGACGTGTGTCTTTTTTCCCCTGGTGCTCCCGCCCGGCGCGACGCTGTCAGGTCGACCACGTCGTCCCCTACGACCACGCCGACCCCGACACCGGCGGTCCGACGGCGACCGACAACCTCGCCGCCCTGTGCCCTCATCACCACCGCCTCAAGACCCACGGCGGCTGGAGCTACGTGATGCCCGAGCCGGGTGTCGCCGTCTGGCGCTCACCCCTGGGCCACCGCTACCTGCGTGACCACCTCGGCACCGAAGCACTTCCCGACCCACCTCCTCGACGATGAACCGCCGCCCCACACCCCGCCGTCCCGCTCACGGCGGGGCGTTTGGCGCGTCATACCGTCGGGACCGGCGCACCCACAGCCACAATCCCGCTGCGATGGCCACGACACCGGACCCGGCCGCCGGCCAGGCCCCACGGGCGGAGGTCGACGGCGCGGCTGTGGGCTCGGACGCCACGGCCGCGCCCTCGGTGGTGGCGGTCGTCTCCGTGCACGGTGCGCGCGGGCCTGGTGGGAGGGCCGGTCGACCCGGACCACCCGCCGCTCGAGGCCGGTCCCTGCCGGCGACGGTCCCGCCGCAGAGGCTCGCCGTCAGGTCCTCTGCCCTCGGCGTCGAGGAAGAACGTGTAACGGCGGTCGACCACCATGCGCTCCAGACCGCATGACGCCCCGGACATCGCCGAGGTGAGCTCGAGCTCACCGGACGCGTCGCCCTTGAAGACCCGCTCCACCGCCACCGTGTAGGTGACCGGGTCGCCGCTGCTCATGACCTGCGACGCAGCGACGGGTCCTGCGCATCGGGTGAGCGTGCCGGTCACCATCACGTCGGCGTACCCGACGAGCTCCTCGATGCTGGCCGCGACACAGCTGCACGCGGCGGCCGGCCCGGCGACCCCGAGGACCATCCCCACGCAACCCAGGAACGCCGCCAGCACCACCCTGATCGTCCTCATGCCGGTTCGACGCCCGCGACGTCGCTGCGGTTCCCTCCGACCCGACCGCGCCGCGAGCGGACGGACACCTGCCTCGACGCCGGCCCGCCGAGAGGGTAGGAAGGTGGGCGGCGGGGGCCGGTCTCGGAAGGAACACGCATGAGCGGAACACCAGGCGGCACCTCGACCACGGCGGAGGCGCCGCACAAGCTGCCCGTCAGGACGCTGATCGCGGCGAGCGTCGGGAACGCCGTCGAGTGGTACGACTGGACGGTCTACGCGACGTTCTCGATCTACTTCGCGACCCAGATCTTCCCGGCGGCCAACGAGTCGCTCGCCTTCGTGGGCACCTTCGCCACCTACGCCCTGGCCTTCTTCTTCCGGCCGCTCGGCGGGATGCTGCTGGGCCGGTTCGCCGACCTGCGCGGCCGCAAGCAGGCGATGCTGCTGACCATCACGCTGATGGCGGGCGGGTCGCTCGTGATCGCGGTGCTGCCGACGTACACGATGGTCGGCTGGCTGGCGCCGATCCTGCTGCTGCTGGCCCGGATCGCCCAGGGCATGTCGCTGGGCGGCGAGGTGTCCAACGCCTCGGCCTACCTCGCGGAGATCGCGCCGCCGGAGCGCCGGGGCCGCTACTCGTCGTTCTTCTACATCTCGACGGGCACCTCGGTGCTGCTCGCCTCGCTGCTCGGCGCCTTCCTCGCCACGACCCTCAGCGAGGACCAGCTGGCCAGCTGGGGCTGGCGGGTGCCGTTCCTGATCGGCGGAGCGCTGGGCCTGGTCGGCCTCTGGCTGCGCCGGGGCATGGACGAGACCGAGCAGTTCGAGGAGAACGCCGCCAAGGCCCGCGCGCTCAAGAACCCGCTGATGATGACGCTGCGCGAGCACCCGCGGGCCGTGGCGCAGCTGATCGGCTTCACCCTCCTCAACACGCTCTGCTACTACACGTTCTTCTCGGCGCTCACCCCCTTCGCGGTCACGGCCAACGGCATCGACGCGAGCACGGTGTTCTGGGCGCTGTCGGTCGGGACGGCGCTGTTCGTCGCGCTGCAGTACCCCTTCGGCTGGACCGCCGACCGGTTCGGCCGCAAGCCGCAGATGCTGGTGTGGTCCGGCGCGTTCGCGCTGCTGATCGTGCCGGTCTCGACGCTGGTGCGACCGGGCGCGGGCTTCGGCAGCATGCTGCTGGTCTTCTGCTTCGGGCTCGGCACCTACGCGATCCTCAGCTCGATCGCCCCGGCGATCATGAGCGAGCTCTTCCCGACCGAGCTGCGCGGTCTCGGGATCGGCGCCTGGTACAACCTCACCGTCGCGGTCTTCGGCGGCACCGCACCGCTGGTCATCCAGTGGCTCGGCGACGCCGGGCACAGCAGCTGGTTCTTCTGGTACGTCGCCGGCGGTGCCGTGATCGCCTTCCTCGCCACGCTGTCGCTGCCCGAGACCAAGGGGTCGGTCCTCAGGTGACGCCTCGATGAGTCGCGCGACCGACCTGCTCGCCGAGCTGGTGCGGGCCGACACCGTCGCCGCGTCGGAGGCGGGGCTCGGTCGTCGGCTGGCCGAGCTGATGGAGGCCTCCGGGCTCAGTGGGCGGTTCGTCGACTTCGAGCCGGGCCGTGAGCAGTACGTCGGCCGCGCCGGCGGCGGGGCCCCGCTGACCTTCACCGGGCACCTCGACACCGTCCCGGCGACGCCGTCGGACTGGGCGGTCGACCCGTGGGCCGCCGAGGTCGACGGCGACCGCATCGTCGGCCGCGGCACCAGCGACATGAAGTCGGGGGTCGCCGCCCTGGCCGTGGCCGTCGCCGACCACCTCGCGACGGCTCACGACTGTCGCGGGGTGCAGGTCGTGTTGTGCTCGGGCGAGGAGACGGGCTGCGAGGGGGCCAACGCGATCCCCCGCGACGCGCTCACCGCCGGCGGACCGCTCGTCGTCGCCGAACCGACCGCCAACCGGCTGGTCCCCGGACACAAGGGCGCCCACTGGATGCGCCTCGCGGCGTCCGGCCGCGCCGCCCACGGCTCGGCGCCGGAGCTCGGCGACAACGCCGCGGTCAAGGTCGCCCGCGCGGCGGTCGCCCTCCACGACCACCAGGGCTGGCCCGACGGGGTCACGGCCAACGTCGGCGTGCTCCGCGGTGGCGTGCAGACCAACGTCGTCCCGGACGCCGGCGAGCTCGAGCTCGACATCCGCACCGTGCCGGGCGTCGACGGGGACACCGTGCGGGAGCTCGTGCGCTCGCTGGTCGGTGGCGACGTCCGGGTCGAGGACCTGGCCGTGCTGCCGCCCGTCGCGACCGACCTCTCCTCCGCCTTCGTGGGGATGGTCGGCGAAGCCCTGTCGGCGTGCGGCTGCGACCCGGCCCCCGCCCCCACCGCGCGCTTCTTCACCGACGCGTCCGCGCTGATCCCGCTGCTGACCGCCGAGGGCGGCGCGACGACACCGACGGTCGTGCTCGGCCCCGGCGAGCCCGACCAGTGCCACGTCGCCGACGAGTGGTGCTCGCTGTCCCGCGTCGACGAGGCCGTGGCCGTCTACGGCGAGCTGCTGCGCCGGTGGTGCGGCTGACCCTCGGAGAGGGCGGGGCGGAGGGGGAGCTCGTCCAGGACCCGCGACGCACCTGCTTGAATCCCCTGCGTGCCCACGACCTCCGACTGGATCGCCGGCGCCCGCCCGCGGACGCTGCCCGCCGCGGTCGCGCCGGTGGTCGCCGGCACCGGCGTGGCGGCGTACGTCGACGAGGCGGTGTGGTGGAAGGCGCTGCTCGCGCTGGTGGTGAGCCTCGCGCTGCAGGTGGGGGTCAACTACGCCAACGACTACTCCGACGGCATCCGCGGCACCGACGCCGACCGGGTCGGGCCGATGCGGCTCGTCGGGTCGGGGACCGCGTCGCCGCAGGCGGTGAAGCGGGCGGCGTTCGCGGCGTTCGGGGTGGCCGCGACCGCCGGACTCGTGCTCGCGGCCACGACCGCGTGGTGGCTGGTGGCGGTCGGCGCGGCGTGCGTCGTGGCGGCGTGGTTCTACACCGGCGGTGAGCGCCCCTACGGCTACCTCGGCCTGGGCGAGGTGATGGTCTTCGTGTTCTTCGGCCTGGTCGCCGTGGTGGGGACGACGTTCGTCCAGACCGGTGCCGTCGAGGAGGCCGCCGTCTACGCCGCCGTCGGGATCGGCGCGCTCGCCTGCGCGATCCTGGTGGCCAACAACCTGCGCGACATCCCGACCGACCGGGTCGCCGGCAAGCGCACCCTCGCCGTGCGCCTCGGGGACCACTTCACCCGCGCGCTCTATCTCCTGCTCGTGGTCGCGGCCGCCGGCGCGGTGGTCGCGGTCGCCGCGGCGACGACGTGGTGGGCGCTGCTCGGGCTGGCGTTCCTCGCCGCCGCCGCACCCGCGGCCCGCACCGTCGTCACCGGGGCGACCGGGCCGGCCCTGGTGCCGGTGCTCCAGCAGACCGGCGTCGCGGAGATCCTGTGGGCACTCGGGGTGGCCGTCGGGCTAGCGTGAACCCGTGGACTACCGCTTCGGCACGCTCGACCTCGACGACGACACCGACGGTGCGCGCGAGCGCCGCCGGGCCTGGTTGCAGGCGGTCAACTTCGGCTTCCACCAGGAGCAGGTCGACGACGACCTCGAGAAGATGTGGCTCGCCCACCTCGAGGCCGACGACGTCACCTGCAGCGGCGCCTGGCTCCCCGACGACGCCTACGGCGCCGGCCCGAGGCCCGTCGCCACCACGGCGTGGTTCGACAAGACCCTCAACGTCGGTCGCGAGCTGCTGCCGCTCCGGATGATCACCGACGTCACGACCAGCCCGGCCCACCGGCGCCGCGGGCTCGTACGCCGCCTGATGGAGGACTGCCTCGCCGACGCGGTCGCCCAGGGGTTGCCGGTGGCGGCGCTCACGGTCTCGGAGGCCACGATCTACGGCCGCTGGGGCTTCGGGGTGGCGACCTTCGGCCAGGAGGTCGAGCTCGACACCGGTCCGCGCTTCGGGATGCGCGACTTCCACGACGCCGGCCGCGTCGAGCAGCTCGACCCACGCGACGGCTGGCCGGTCGTGCGCGACCAGCTCGACCGGTTCCACCAGCGCAGCCGTGGCTCGGTCGGGACGCCGCACTTCTACGAGGACCTGTTCACCGGCGCCCGGTCCTTCGGCGAGAGCGGCCCGGACAAGAAGCTCCGCGGCGCCGTCCACCTCACCGCCGACGAACGCGTCGACGGCGTCCTCCTGTGGCGGCCGGAGGGCCGCGACGGCGACAAGCGCAAGGCCAAGGTGATCCTCCACCTCGCCGAGGACGCCGCCGCCCGGCTCGCGCTGTGGCGCTTCATGGGCGAGGTCGACCTGGTCAACCACGTCACCTACGGCGACTTCCCGCCCGCCGACCCGCTGCCGTGGGCGCTGCGCGACCTCAACGCGCTCTCCTTCAAGAGCGGCTACGAGTTCCTCTGGGTGCGGGTCCTCGACGTCCCGCGCACCCTCGCCGCCCGACCGTGGACCGCCGACGGCGAGGCCGTGCTCGAGGTCGTCGACGCCCAGGGGCACATCGGCGGTCGCTACGCGGTCACGACGCGCGACGGCGTCGCCGACGTACGGCCCACCGACTCCCCGGCCGAGCTGACCCTCGATGCCGAGACCCTCGGCTCGCTCACCCTCGGGGCGATCTCCGTCTCCGGGCTGTACGCCGCCGGCCGGATCACCGGCGACCCCGAGGCAGCGGCCCGCTTCGCCGCGATGGCCGACCTCCCCGACGCCCCCTTCAACATCCTCGGTTTCTGAGGCCGCCGTAGGCTGGTCGCATGGGTTGGATCATCCTGCTGGTGCTCGTCGTCGGCGGCTACCTCGCGTGGAAGAACCGGGCCGCGCTGATCGCGAAGCTGACCGGTCAGGACGAGGCTCGCATCCGGCGCCAGATCGAGCGCCGCCGCCGCAGCTGAGCCGGGGTCCTAGTACCCCGCGCCACAGAGTCGTAGCGCGCTCGTCCACTACCGACTCGTCCCTCCTGGCGACGAGGCTCCTCGGCGTACACCACCACGACCCAGGAGGAACCATGAACGTCCGACGCACGCTCGTCGCCACCACGACCGCAGCCCTGCTCCTGCTCACGCCCGCCGCGAGCTTCGCCCGCCACGGCGCCGACGACGGCCCGCGCCACGACCGCGGCGACGACCGGACCTCGGCGGCCCGCCACGGCGCCGACGACGGGGCCGGCCACGACCGGGGCGACGACCACGGCCGCCACCACGGGCGCCACCACCGCCACGGCGGCGACGACGGCCCGCGCCACCACTGATCACCTCGCTGGGGTGATGATGGTGCCGTGAGCAGCAGCGGGACCGTCGTCGTCTGGCACGTCGAGGAGGGGTGGGGCGTCATCGAGTCGCCGGCCACCCCCGACGGCTGCTGGGTGCACCTCTCGGCCGTCCTGGTCGACGGGTTCCGCGAGCTGCGGGGTCCGGGGCCGGACCCGGACACCGAGGTCGTCCGCGGGCCGTCGAGCGGCTACGCGTCCACGCTCACGATCACCGTCGACGACCAGGAGGAGCCACGATGACCGAGGGCCGCCCGCCGTTCCCGCCGTTCGACGAGGAGGCGGCGCTGCAGAAGGTGCAGGCCGCGGAGGACGCGTGGAACACCCGGGACCCCGAGCGGGTGAGCCTCGCCTACACACCCGACTCGGTGTGGCGCAACCGGGACACCTTCCTCTCGGGTCGCGCGGAGATCGTCGCGTTCCTGACCGCCAAGTGGGACCGCGAGCTCGACTACGTGCTGCGCAAGAGCCTGTGGGGCTTCACCGGCAACCGGATCGCGGTCCGCTTCCAGTACGAGTGCCACGACCGCGACGGGCGGTGGACGCGCAGCTACGGCAACGAGCTGTGGGAGTTCGCCGACGACGGCCTGATGAGCCGCCGCGAGGCCTCGATCAACGACGTCTCGATCACCGAGGACGAGCGCCGGCTCTTCGGTCCGAGGCCGGACGACCAGCGCGGGCCGGGGCACGACCTCCCGCTGCGCTGACCAGCGAGCGTCAGTCGACGTCCTCGCGGGCCCGGCGCTCCTCGAAGGCGGCCGTGGCGCGTTCGGCGCGGACCTGCACCTTGCGGGCGAAGGCCTCCCGGGAGCGCCCCAGGACGAACCAGGAGCCGATGCCGGAGAGGACGAAGGAGAGGGCGACCGCCCAGACCAGCGGGACCTGGTCGGCGACCAGCAGCCAGCCGCCCACGACCACCCCGAAGGTGGCCAGGAAGAGCACCACCCGCAGTGCCGTGTAGACCCAGAACTCCTTCACCCGAACAGCCTAGAAGGCACCCGTGGGGGTCACCACCACCGGCCTATCCTGAGGGCGTGAAGTTCCTCCTGCTCGTGGTGCTGGTCGGGGTGGCCGTCTACCTCGTCGTGCGCGGCGTCGAGCGGCGCCGGCAGGTCGACCCGGGCACCCGTCCACCGGGATCGGGCGCCCCGCGCCGGCCCCGCGGCCCCGACGACGACCCCGACTTCCTCCGCAGCCTCGGCGACGACAAGCGCTGACCCTGCTCCGGGCCTGCGCCCGTCAGCCGCCCCCCTGGCCGGCGACGGCCGGCGCCTCCACCGACATCGGCTCGGCGTAGGAGTGCTGGCTGGTGCTCGAGAAGAAGTTGATCCCGATGAAGTTGAACCACAGCGTCGCCAGCCCGACCAGGGCGACGATCGCCGCGTTGCGCCCGCGCCAGCCGGCCGTCGCCCGCGCGTGCAGGTAGGCGGCGTAGACCACCCAGGTGATGAAGGCCCACACCTCCTTGGGGTCCCAGTTCCAGTAGGTGCTCCACGCCTGGTGGGCCCAGATCGGACCGGTGATGAGGACCGCGAAGGTCCATACCGGGAAGCCGAAGGCGTGCATCCGGTAGGAGAGCCGGTCGAGCTCGGCGGTCGCCGGCACCCGCGCCAGGTAGCCGGACGTCGCCGCCGGGCGCCGCTCCTTGAGCAGGTAGAGCGCCGAGGCGATGCCACCGATGGTGAAGGCACCGGTCGCGATCACGGCGGACACCACGTGGATGACCAGCCAGGGCGAGTAGAGCGCCTCGGTGAGCGGCGCGATCGGCGCGTAGAGCCAGATCACGTCGACCATCAGCAGGGTCAGCACGATCCCCACCACGATCGGCGCCATCCAGCCGAGGTCGAGCCGCCGGTGGAGCACGAGGTAGAGCGCGGCGACGACGAAGGTCCCCGACAGCGTGAACTCGTACATGTTGCCCCACGGCACCCGGTTGGGGTCGGCCGCGAGACCGCGAGCCACCAGCGCCGCGAGGTGGGCGGCCGCGGCGATCAGCGTCAGCAGGTAGCCGAGCCGGCCGAACAGGTCACGCCGCCGGCGTACGTCGGGATCGGGACCGGTCGCGACGGCGACGCCGCCCGCGGCCCGGCCGGACCCCGCGGTGGCGGCGGCCGGCTCGAGGACCCGCCGGGCGGCGGCGTGCTCGACGAGGTGGGCGATCATCGCCAGGAAGTAGACGACCCCGGCCGCGGCCACGGCCTGGTTGCTCAGCGCTTCCCACGCGGCGTCGGTCACGTCTGCTCCTTCGGGTCGGTGGGCTCGGTCCGGAGATCGGTCACGAGCCCGTCCAGGACGGCGGCCACGTCGGCACCGGCGGAGCGGTCGAGCACGGCCACCTCGACCAGTGTGCCCCCCTCGCCCCGGCGGGCACGAACCCACACTCGCCGCGGCCGGATGAACAGCGAACCGAGCATCCCGAGCAGCGCCAGCACGACGCCGGCGAGGGTGATGCCCATGCCGGGGGTCTGGCTGATCTGGATCTTGTTCCAGCGCTCGACCTTGTCGAAGCTCACCGTGCCGAGCCCGTCGGGCAGCTTCACCTGCTGCCCCATCGCGAGGTCGACGCGGAACGGCTGCCCGTCGTCCTTCAGCACCGGCTCCACGCCCGACTTGTCCAGGGCGTAGACCGACTGCGACGAGCCGTCGTCCATGCCGAGGTCGCCCTGGTAGACCAGCATCGAGATGGCCGGGTTGTCGGCCCGGCCGAGCACCGAGAACGGCCCGGTCTCGTCGGTGAAGGCGTAGGTCGGGTAGAACCAGCCCTCCAGGCCCACCTGCGTCGGCCGGGCGTCGGGCGCCTTGACCACGCCGATCGACTGGAAGCTCTGGTCCTCGGGCAGGAAGATCGTCGGGCCGGTGTAGGCGATGTCGCCGTTGCCGTCGCGGATCGTGATCACCGGCGCGTAGCCGTGGCCGATCAGGAACACGTCGGTGCCGCCGATGTCGAGCGGGTGGTTGACCCGCAGGTCGTAGTCCTGCGGCGCCTCCGAGCCCTGCTGGTAGGTCACGTGGGAGACGAACGCGCGGGCCTGGCCGGCGGCCGGCCCGTCCAACAGCCACTCGACGTCGAAGTCGTCGATGTCGAGGGAGAACGGGTCGAGGTCGTCGGGCGAGAACAGGCTGCCCGGGTCGAAGTCGTCGTACTGCGTGAGGTTGTTGGACATCCCGTTGCCGACGACCAGGATCACGCCGCCGCGGTAGCCGAACATGCTGCCGATCCCGAACCCGACCAGCACCACCAGCACCGACACGTGGAAGAGCAGGTTGCCGGCCTCGCGCAGGTAGCCGCGCTCGGCGGCCAGCGAGTCGCCGTGGTCGACGACCCGGTGGCGGCGCAGCACGCTCCGGCGGAGCACGCCCCGGGCGCGGGCGAGGACGACCTCGGGCTCCTCCTCGGTCATGTACGTCGCGTGGTGCGGCAGCCGGTCGAGCCGCTGCGGCGTCACCGGCGGCGCCGCCCTGACCCCTTTGGCGTAGACCAGGATCCGCGGGATGAAGCAGCCGACGAGCGAGACCATCAGGAGCAGGTAGATCGCGGCGAACCACGGCGAGGAGTAGACGTCGAAGAGCCCGAGCCGCTCGTAGACCGGCGTGAGCCGGGGGTGCTGGTCCTGCCAGCGACCGGTCTTGATCGAGTCGACCCCCTCCTGCGGGATCAGTGACCCGGGGATCGCCGCCAGCGCCAGCAGCAGCAGCAGGACCAGCGCGGTGCGCATCGACGTCAGCTGCCGCCACGACCAGCGCAGCAGCTCGCGCAGCGTGAGCTCACCGGACCGGCGGGTCTCGGGCGGCCGCTCGGGCCGCCGGGCCGTCCCCTGGGTCGTCTGGGCCATCACACGCTCGTCTCGAAGGAGCTGACGAGGTGGATCTGCAGCCAGGTCACCAGCTCGTTCCACCAGCCGGTCACCAGGAGCAGGCCGACGGCGACCATCATCAGCCCGCCGGCCCGCATCACCCACGTCTGGTGGCGGCGTACCCACCCGAAGGCGCCGAGCGCGCGGCGGTAGGCGAGGCCGGCGACGACGAAGGGGACGCCGAGGCCGAGGGCATAGCAGGCCGAGAGCAGCGCGCCGCGCCCGGCGGTCGCCTCGTTGATCGAGAGCGTGGTGATGACCCCGAGGGTGGGGCCGATGCAGGGCGTCCAGCCCAGACCGAAGAGCAGCCCGAGCAGCGGCGCGGCGGCCAGGCCGACGGCCGGCACCCGGTGGACCCGCCAGTCCCGCTGCAGCCACGGCACGACGCCCGCGAAGACCAGTCCGAGCACGATGGTGAGGACACCGAGCACGAGGGTGATCTGGCGCTGCCAGGTCACCAGCCAGGCGCCGAGCGCGCCGGAGAGCGTGCCGAGGGCCACGAAGACCACGGAGAAGCCGAGGACGAAGAGCACCGACCCGGCGAGCATCCGGCCGCGCCGCGCCTGCTCGAGGTCGGCGCCGGAGAGCCCGGTGGCGTAGGAGAGGTAGCCGGGCAGCAGCGGGATCACGCAGGGCGAGAAGAACGACACCAGGCCGGCGACCAGGGCCACCGGGATCGCCAGCGCGAGCGAGCCCGACGCCGCGGTCGAGGAGAACCAGTCACCCATCGGCGTTCGCACCGTCGGCCACGTCGCGGGTGAGCTCGACCAGGGTGTCGGTCGAGGGCAGCGTGCCGATGATGCTGGCGGCGACCCGGCCGTCGGCGTCGAGCACGACGAAGCTGGGAATCGAGTTGGGGGTGAGCACCCCACCGAAGGGCAGCATCGCCTTGCCGTCGGGTGAGGAGAACGACGGGTAGGGCACGTCGAAGGTCCGCACGAACGCCTGCGCCGACTCGGGCGAGGAGTCGCGGATGTTGAGCCCGACGACGTCGGCCTCGCCCCGCAGCCGGTCGGCCGCGGAGACCACGTCGGGCGCCTCCGCCCGGCACGGGCCGCACCAGGACCCCCAGACCACGACGACGAGCGGCCGGCCACGGAAGTCGGACAGCGCGATCGGCTCGCCCCCGAGGTCCTCGCCGCGGAAGTCGATCGGGTCCTCGCGGTCGTCCTCGGCCAGCCGCGTCACCTGGCCGTCGCCGGTGACGAAGCCCTTGTCGCCCGCGCCGTCGGTGCCGCCGAGGCCACCGGTGCAGCCGGTGAGCGCGAGGAGGCAGGCGAGGAGCAGCAGGGCGGTGGTACGCACGTCAGGTGGACAGCTCCTCGGCGGAGCCACCGGAGGAGAACGGGTCCTGGCGGGCGCGGGTCGGGATCAGGTCACCGGCCGGCTCGGAGTAGGTGACCCGCCGCAGCGCGGTGCCCTCGAAGTGGAGGCTCGTCAGCGAGCAGAGGGTGCACTGCCGCCGGCGGGGGTGGTGGAGGAACGAGCGCCCCTCGGCGTACAGGCGGGTGATCCAGATCGGCAGCTGGTGGGAGACCAGGACGGCCTCGTGGCCGGTCGCGGCGTCGCGCGCGTCGTGGACGGCCGCCATCATCCGCTCGGCGATGGCGACGTAGGGCTCGCCCCACGACGGGCGGATCGGGTTCCAGAGGTGCTTCCAGGAGCTCGGGCGCCGCAACGTGGAGGCGCCCGGGCCGAAGCCCTCGCCCTGGAAGACGTTCTCCGACTCGATGATCCGGACGTCGGTCGTGACGTCGAGCCCGCGGGCCAGCGCGAGCGGGCCGCGCCGTCTCCTGGGCCCGCTCGAGCGGCGAGGCCACCAGGTGGGTGATGTCGCGGTCGCCCACGGTGTCGGCGACCCGCTGGGCCATCCGCTGCCCGAGCTCGGAGAGGTGGAACCCGGTCATCCGTCCGTAGAGCACGCCGTCAGGGTTGTGGACCTCGCCGTGGCGCATCAGGTGGACGACGGTCTCGATGCTCATGCTGCGCTCGCCTCCGCCGCGGCGCGGGCGGCGGCCGGGAGCGCGTCGACGACGGTGGCGATCGCGCGGTCGTCGTGGGCCGAGGAGAGGAACCACGCCTCGTACGCCGACGGCGGCAGGTGGACCCCGCGGTCGAGCATCGCGTGGAAGAACGCCGCGAACGCCGCGGTGTCCTGCCGGGAGGCGCCGGCGAAGTCGCGCACGGGCTGGTCGGTGAAGAACACGGAGAACATGGTGCCGGTCGACTGCACCACGTGGGGGACCCC
The DNA here is from genome assembly GCA_963740885.1 of uncultured Actinomycetota bacterium. Classification (GTDB taxonomy): domain Bacteria; phylum Actinomycetota; class Actinomycetes; order Propionibacteriales; family Nocardioidaceae; genus Nocardioides. The sequence goes on along the minus strand of CAVUFP010000002.1, from coordinate 1,794,199 downwards.
GGCGGCCGTGAGCGCCTCCCGGGCCGCCGCCTTGAGGGTCTCGCCGGCCTTGGTGAGGTGCTCGTAGACGCCGTCGTCGGCCAGCCGCAGGGTGGTGAGGCCGGCGGTGGCCGCGACCGGGTTCCCGGAGAGCGTGCCGGCCTGGTAGACCGGCCCCTCGGGCGCCAGCCGGGCCATCACCTCGGCCCGGCCGCCGAACGCGGCGGCCGGGAAGCCGCCGCCCATCACCTTGCCGAAGGTCATCAGGTCGGGGTGCCACCCCTCGTGGGCGCCGTCGAGGCCCCACTGGCCGGTGCGGCTGGCGCGGAACCCCGTCATCACCTCGTCGGAGACGAACAGCGCGCCGTGGTCGGCGCAGGTGCGGGCGAGGAACGCGTTGAAGCCGGGCTCGGGGGCGATCACGCCCATGTTGCCCGGCGCCGCCTCGGTGATGACGCACGCGATCCGCGCCCCGTGCTCGGCGAACGCCGCCGTGACCGCCTCGCGGTCGTGGTAGGGCAGCACGATGGTCAGCGCGGTCGCCGACTCGGGCACCCCGGGGGTGCCGGGCACCGCGAGCGTCGCCAGCCCGGAGCCGGCCTGGGCCAGCAGCGCGTCGACGTGGCCGTGGTAGCAGCCGGCGAACTTCACGACCAGGTCGCGGCCGGTGAACCCGCGGGCCAGCCGGATCGCCGACATCGTCGCCTCGGTGCCCGAGGAGACCAGCCGCACGGTGTCGACCGGCGTCCGGGCGACGATCTCCTCGGCGAGCTCGACCTCCTGCAGCGTCGGGGCGCCGTACGACGTCCCGGCGGCGACCGCGGCGGCCACGGCGGCCTGCACCTCGGGGTGGGCGTGCCCGAGCAGCATCGGCCCCCACGAGCAGATCAGGTCGACGTAGTCGTGCCCGTCGACGTCGGTGAGCCAGGCACCGCTCGCGGAGCGGATGAAGCGCGGCGTGCCGCCGACGGCGTTGAACGCGCGGACGGGCGAGTTGACGCCCCCGGGCGTGACCGCGCGGGCACGCCCGAACAGGGCCTCGGACCGGTCGGTGGAACCACTCACCCCACCATTGTCCCCGAGCCCCGGGAGGGCGTCTCCCGGGGTGGTGGTCGGTGCGACCTTCCTCACAGCCCCTACCACCGCGTAACCTGCTCAGGAGGGACTCGTTGGTCCACCTGTCCCGTGCTTGAGGGAGCACGCGGAAGGACGACCCGAGGGAGGGACTCACTCACATGGCCGCATCTCGATTCCAGAGAGCCACCGCGCTCGTGCCGCTGGCGCTGCTGTCCACGGCCGTCACCGCCTCGCTCGCCGGTGTCGGCCCCACCAGCGCCGTCGCCGAGTCGCAGCCCGTGTCGGCGCTCCCCGACGGCAGCACCGTGCCCACCGACGCGATCCAGGCTCCCGCGAGCCTCTCGCGTCCCGGCGTGGTCGCCCCCGGTTCCAAGAAGGGCTTCGACGGCGCGGTCGCCTCCGCCTCGGCCTCCGGCATCCCCGACGCCGCCATCTCGGCCTACCAGCGCGCCGAGACCGTGATCAACGCCGCCGACAAGTCCTGCCACCTGCCCTGGCAGCTGGTCGCTGCGATCGGCCGGGTCGAGTCCGACCACGGCCGCGCCAACGGCAACACCCTCGACGACGAGGGTCTCGCGACGCCGGGCATCTACGGCATCCCGCTCGACGGCAGCAACAACACGACCGTCATCCGCGACACCGACGCCGGTCAGTACGACGACGACGCGAAGTGGGACCGCGCGGTCGGGCCGATGCAGTTCATCCCCTCGACCTGGTCGGTCGTGGGCGTCGACGGCGACAACGACGGCCAGCGCAACCCGCAGGACATCGACGACGCGGCGCTGGCCACGGCCGTCTACCTCTGCTCCGGCGACGACGACCTCTCCGCCGACGCCGGCCGGCGCTCGGCGGTCTACCGCTACAACCACAGCCAGGACTACGTCGACCTGGTGCTCTCGTTCATGGACGCCTACATGGACGGCGACTTCACCAGCGTGCCCAACGGCACCAGCTCCTCGGGCTACTTCGTGCCCAGCCCCGACCCGGTCGGCTCCGGCTCCGGCGCCGGACCCGGCAAGGCCCCGCAGCCGACGAACCCGCCCAGCACCGGCGGCGGTGGCGGCTCCACCAGCACGACCGGTGGCGGTGGCGGCGGTGGCGGCACCACGTCCGGCGGTGGCGGCACCACGTCCGGCGGCGACACCACGCCCGTCCCGACGACTCCCCCGACCGGCGGGGGCGGCGGCGGCGGTGGCGGCGGCGGCCTGCCCAGCGTGCCCGACCTGCCCGGCACCGGTGGCGGTGGCGGCGGCGGCGGCGGTGGCACCGGCGACGTCGGCGGAACCGTCGATGACACGATCACCAAGGCCGAGGCAGTCGCGAAGTGCACGGCCAAGGGGCATGGTCGACGACCCGTTGCAACGCCGACGACGCGCTTCGACAAGTGCGTCGCGAACCTCACCGGCCTGAGTCCCACCAGCCCCTCCGCCCTGTCCGACAGGTGACGAGTTCGCCAGAACCGTGGCCCTCGCGCCACCCCCGGAGGTAAGGTCGCAGCAGCGCCCATGGCCGGGGAGGACGGCGGGCGCTTTCGCCGTACGGGGGAGCACCAGCAGCGCATGTCTGCACGACACGTCGGACGCCACCAGCTCGCGCTGGTGCCTGCCGCTCTGCTGTCCGTCGCCGTGAGCGCGCCGTGGGGTGGCGCCGCCGCGCCGACCGCCACGCCGGTCACGACGCCCGAGCCCGCCACGTCCGTCCCCCCGGACGTGCCGACCGACTCGATCAAGGCGCCGGCCAGCGTGCGCCGCCACGACCTGATCATCAGGCGCGGCGAGCGCCACCCGGCCCAGGTCTCGGCCTCCGGCATCCCCGACCCGGCCCTGGCCGCCTACCAGCGCGCCGAGACCGTGATCAACGCCGCCGACAAGTCCTGCCACGCCTCGTGGGAGCTGATCGCGGCGATCGGCCGGGTCGAGTCCGACCACGGCCGCGCCAACGGCAACCGGCTGACCGCCAAGGGCCTGGCCACGCCGGGCATCTACGGCATCCCGCTCGACGGCAGCAACCAGACCACCGCGATCAGCGACACCGACGCCGGCCAGTACGACGACGACACCCGGTGGGACCGCGCGGTCGGCCCGATGCAGTTCATCCCCTCGACCTGGTCGGTCGTGGGCGTCGACGGCGACAACGACGGCAAGCGCAACCCCCAGGACATCGACGACGCGGCCCTGGCCACGGCCGTCTACCTCTGCTCCGGCGACGACGACCTCTCCACCGACGCCGGCCGCCGGGCCGCGGTCTACCGCTACAACCACAGCCAGGACTACGTCGACCTCGTGCTCTCGCTGATGCACGCCTACCTCCGCGGCGACTTCAGCTCCTCACCGGCCGTGACGGTCAGCTACTCCGGCAGCTTCGACCGCCCCGTCCCCACCGCGCCCCAGCGGGCCACCCGGCCGGGCTCCGCGCGGCCCACGCCGGCGGGCGAGGAGGGCCCGGGCGACCTGGCCCCGCTCGGCCACACCCACGGGCTGACCACGATCGACGACCCGGTCGCGCCGCCGAGCGGCGAGGGCCCGTCCGGCTCCGAGCCGACCGGCGAGCCCACCGACCCCGCGGAGGAGCCCACCGACCCGACCGACGAGCCCACGGACGAGCCGACCGAGCCCGACACCGACGAGCCCACCGAGCCGCCGGCGACCGACGAGCCGACCGACCCGCCCAGCGACGAGCCCACCGACCCGGCGCCCGTCACCGAGGAGGAGGCCTCCGAGCAGTGCCTGGTCGAGGTCGGCGCGACCGCCGACCAGCTCCCCGACCTCGAGGCGCTGGGCCTGCTGGTCGACTTCGACACCTGCATGGCCGGCCTCGGCTACGCGCAGTAGCGACAGCCGGCCTCAGCGCAGCAGGCGGGCGGCCTCGGTGGCCCAGTAGGTCAGCACGACGTCGGCGCCGGCGCGCCTGATCGAGGTGAGGGTCTCGAGGATCGCGGCCTCGCGGTCGATCCAGCCCTGGGCCGCGGCGGCCTCGAGCATGGAGTACTCGCCCGAGACGTTGTAGGCGGCGACGGGGACGTCGACCGCCTCGCGGACGTCGCGCAGCACGTCGAGGTAGGGCAGCGCGGGCTTCACCATGACGACGTCGGCGCCCTCGGCCACGTCGAGCAGCGCCTCGCGGACTCCCTCCCGGGCGTTGCCGGGGTCCTGCTGGTAGGTGCGCCGGTCGCCCCGGAGGCTGGAGTCGACGGCCTCCCGGAACGGCCCGAAGAACGCGGAGGCGTACTTCGCCGAGTAGGCGAGGATCGCGGTGTCGGTGTGCCCGGCGGCGTCGAGCGCCTCGCGGACCACCCCGACCTGGCCATCCATCATCCCGCTCGGGCCGACCATGTCGACGCCGGCCTCGGCGTGGGCCAGTCCCATCTCGGCGTACAGCGCCAGGGTGCGGTCGTTGTCGACCCGGCCGCGGTCGTCGAGCACGCCGCAGTGGCCGTGGTCGGTGAACTCGTCGAGGCACAGGTCGCTCATCACCGTGAGCGCGTCACCCACCTCGGCCTTGACCTCGGCGATCGCCCGGTTGAGCACCCCCTCGGGGTCGAGCGCGCCCGACCCGACGGCGTCCTTGACCTCGGGGATCCCGAAGAGCATCACGCCGCCCAGGCCGGCCTCGGCCGCCTCGGCGGCCGCCTGCAGCAAGGAGTCGCGCGAGTGCTGCACGACGCCCGGCATCGCCCCGACGGGGCGCGGTTCCGCGAGCCCCTCCCGCACGAAGACCGGCAGCACCAGCTGGCCGGGCCGGACCGTGGTCTCGGCGACCATCCGGCGCATCACCGGCGTCGTCCGCAGCCGGCGCGGACGCACCAGCGGCCGGGTCACCGGCTCGGGCGCGTCCGCAGTCATGCTCGGCTCACTTGGCCCGGGCGCGACGACCGGTGGGCTTGCGCTCCGAGGGCTTGGTGACCGGCTGGCCGGCATCCACCATCGCCGCGCGGCGCGTGGCGCCGAAGTCGGCGAGCGCGTCGACGAGCAGCTCCACGTCGGGCTTGGGGGCGAGCACGTCGACCCGCAGGCCGTGCTCCTCGGCGGTCTTGGCCGTGGCCGGGCCGATCACCGCGATCACCGTCGAGGGGTGCGGCTTGCCGGCGATGCCGACCAGGTTGCGGACCGTCGAGGAGGAGGTGAAGACCACCGCGTCGAACCGGCCGGTCTTGATCGCGTCGCGGGTCGGCGCCGGCGGCGGGGTGGCCCGCACCGTGCGGTAGGCGGTGACGTCGTCACACTCCCAGCCCAGGTCGACCAGGCCGGCGACGAGGTTCTCGGTCGCGATGTCGGCCCGCGGCAGGAAGACCCGGTTGATCGGGTCGAGCAGGTCGTCGTAGGGCGGCCAGTCCTCGAGCAGGCCGGCGGCGGACTGCTCGCCGGAGGGCACCAGGTCGGCGCGCAGGCCCCACGCGGCGACCGCCTCGGCGGTCCGGTCGCCGACGCAGGCGATCTTGAGGCCGGAGAAGGCGCGGGCGTCGAGGCCGTACTCCTCGAACTTCTCGCGCACCGCCTTGACCGCGTTGACCGAGGTGAAGGCGATCCACTCGTAGCGGCCCTCGACCAGGCCGCGCACGGCCTTGTCCATCTGCTGCGGGTTGCGCGGCGGCTCGACCGAGATGGTCGGCACCTCGTCGGGCACGGCGCCGTAGCCGCGCAGCCGCGCGGTCAGCGAGCCCGCCTGCTCCTTGGTGCGGGGCACCAGCACCCGCCAGCCGAACAGCGGCTTGGTCTCGAACCACGACAGCGTCTGCCGCAGGTCGACGACCTCGCCGACGACGGTGACCGCGGGCGGCTCCATCCGGGCCGCGCGGGCGTCGGCGGCGATGTCGGCCAGCGTCGAGCAGACCGTGGTCTGGCCGGTGGTGGTGCCGACCCGGGTCATCGCGACCGGGGTCTCGGCCGGACGGCCGGCGGCGATCAGCGCGTCGGCGACCTCGCCGATCGAGCCGACGGCCGAGAGCAGCACCAGGGTGCGGTCGTCGGCGTAGCGGGTCCAGTCGACCCGGTCGACCCGGCCGCCGCAGGTGACGACCGTGACGTCGCGGTTCTGCTTGGTGGTCAGCGGGATGCCGGCGTACGCCGGGACGGCGGTGACGCTGGAGACGCCCGGGACGATCTCGAACCCGACGCCGGCCTTGACGCAGGCCTGCGCCTCCTCGGGCCCGGAGGCGTAGAGGAACGGGTCGCCGACCATCAGCCGCACCACGCGCTGGCGCTTGGCGTGGCGGACCACGACCTTGGCCCGCGCGGCGTGGGTCAGCGGCTGGCCGTCCTCGCCGAAGCCGCCGTCGACGAAGCGCGGCCCGGGGGCCGTCTCGTCGCCGGGTGTGGCCGCAGGGAGCCCGAGCAGGGAGCGCACCAGCGGCTCGTGGTCGGGCACCTCGGTCACGACCACCTCGGCCTGCCGGAGCAGGTCGACGGCGCGCACCGTCAGCAGCTCGGGGTCACCGGGACCGCTCCCGACGAAGGACACCCACCCGGCACTGGTGGCGGGGGCGGTGGTCCCGGAGCTGTGGCCCTCGGACATGGTCTTGCCTCGCGTCATGCGTGTCGCCTCTTCATCGGTGCTTCCGTCAGTTCAGCCGCTCCGTCGGCGATCATCTCGCCGGCCAGGCGGGTGCCGACGCCGGTGGCGTCGGCCGGGTCCCCGGATGCGGACATCCGCACCGTCAGGGCCCCGTCGGGGGACAGGGCCACGGCCCGGACCCACAGCTCGTCCCCGTCGTCGCCCTCGACCACCTCGGCCAGGGCTCCTATCGGGGCCGAGCAGCCACCCTCGAGGGTGGCGAGCACGGCGCGCTCGGCGTCGACCGCCGCGCGCGAGCGGGAGTCCTCGAGCGCGGCCAGCCGGCCGGCGAGCCCGAGGTCGTCGGTCCGGCACTCGACCGCGAGCGCACCCTGGCCGGGGGCCGGGAGCATCTGCAGCGGGTCGAGCACCTCGGTGGCCTCGTCGAGCCGGCCGAGCCGCGCCAGCCCGGCGCGGGCGAGCACGACGGCGTCGTAGGCGCCCGCGTGGACCTTGCCGATCCGGGTGTCGACGTTGCCGCGGACGTCGCTGACCTCGAGGCCGAGGCCGAGCGCGTGCAGCTGGGCGGCGCGCCGCGGCGAGCCGGTGCCGACCCGGGCGCCGACCGGGAGCTCGCCGAGCGTCAGGCCGTCGCGGGCGACCACCACGTCGCGGGGGTCCTCGCGGGTCGGTACGGCGGCGAGCGCGATGCCGGCGGGCGGCTCGGTCGGGAGGTCCTTGAGGGAGTGGACGGCCAGGTCGATCCGGCCGGCCAGCAGCGCCTCGCGCAGCGCGCTGACGAAGACGCCGGTGCCGCCGATCTGGGCCAGCGGGGCGGTGGAGGTGTCGCCCTCGGTGGTGATCTCGACCAGCTGCGCCTCGATCCCGAGCCGCTCGTGGAGCAGGTCGGCGACCAGCGTCGACTGGGCGGTGGCCAGGGCCGAGGCCCGGGTGCCGAGCCGCAGCGGAGTGCTCGAGGTCGTCACTGGACCGCCTCCCCCGAGGCGCGGGTCACGGCGTCGACGGCCTCCGGGTCGAGCGCGAAGAGCTCGGCGAGGGCGGTCGCGTAGGAGACCGCGCCGGTCTCGTTGGCGAGCTCCTTGACCCGGACGGTCGGCTGGTGGAGCAGCTTGTCGGCCACCCGGCGCAGCGTGTGGAGCACCTCGGCGCGCGAGGCGTCGTCGAGGTCGGGCCGGCGTGCCGTCAGCCGCGCCATCTCGGCGTCGACGACGGAGGTGGCCATCGAGCGCAGGGCGACGACGGTCGGCGTGACGCTGGCCTGCCGGCGGGCGGCCAGGAAGGCGGTGACCTCCTGGCCGACGATCCGGCGTACGTCGGAGACCTCGTGACCGGCCTCGGTGTCGCGCAGCTCCTCGGCGAGGTCGGCCAGGCCGACCAGGCGGACGCCGGGCAGCTCGGCCGCGGCCGGCTCGACGTCGTGGGGCAGCGCCAGGTCGGCGACGGCCAGCGGGCGGTGGTCGGGCCGGGCGGCGTGGAGCTGGGCGGCGGAGACCAGGACGCCGGCGGCGCCGGTGCAGGTCACCAGCAGGTCGGCGCCGGTGAGCTCGGCCTCGAGCCGTTCCATCGGCGCCCACCGGGCGCCGTGCTCGGCGGCGACCCGGTCGGCGTGGGACGAGGTGCGGTTGACCAGCACGACGTCGGAGGCGCCCGCGCGGGTGACCGTGGCGGTGGTGAGCGCGGCCATCGAGCCGGCGCCCAGCACGACCACGCGGCGCCCGGCCACGCCCTCGGGCAGGACCCGCTCGATCGCGGCCGACACCAGGGTCGGCGCCGCCTGGTCGATGCCGGTCTCGGCCCGGGCCCGCTTGCCGACGCGGAGCGCCTGCTGGAAGAGCACGTTGAGGGCGGGCCCGACGCTGCCGTGCTCCTGCCCGCCGCGCAGCGCCTCGCGGGTCTGGCCGAGGATCTGGCCCTCGCCGACCGCCATGGAGTCCAGGCCGGCGGCCACGTGGAAGAGGTGGGAGACCGCGCCGTCCTCGTAGTGCACGTAGAGGTGGGGCAGCATCGCCTCGGTCGACTCGCCGGCCCGCTCGACCAGCAGCCGCGAGAGCTCCTCGACGCTGCCGTGGAACCGCTCGACCTCGGCGTAGACCTCGAGCCGGTTGCAGGTGGCGATCACGGCCGTCTCGGTGACGGTCGGGCAGGCCTGGGCGTCGGCGACCAGCTTGGCCACGCCGTCGGCGTCGAGGGCCACCCGCTCGAGCAGCGCGACCGGGGCGGAGTTGTGGGAGATCCCCACGACGAGGACGCTCATGAGGCGTGCTCCCGGGCGTCAGGAGCGTGCACGCCGGACTTGCGCTGCTCGTGGTAGGCGAGGATCTGCAGCTCGATCGAGAGGTCGACCTTGCGCACGTCGACGCCTGCGGGGACCTCGAGCACGGTCGGCGCGAAGTTGAGGATGCTGGTGATGCCGGTGGCGACCATCCGGTCGGCGACCGACTGCGCGGCCGGGGCCGGGGTCGCGATCACCCCGATGGCGACGGCCTGCTCGCCGACGATCGCCTCGAGGTCGTCGAAGGGGCGGACGTCGACGCCGGCCACGACCTCGCCCTGCCGCTCGGCGTCGGCGTCGAGCAGGGCCACGACCCGGAAGCCGCGGCTGCGGAAGCCGGAGAAGTTGGCCAGCGCGTGCCCGAGGTTGCCGATGCCGACGATGACCACGGGCCAGTCCTGGGTCACCCCGATCTCGCGGGCGATCTGGTAGCGCAGGTAGTCGACGTCGTAGCCGACCCCGCGGGTGCCGTAGGAGCCGAGGTAGGAGAGGTCCTTGCGGAGCTTGGCGCTGTTGACGCCGGCGGCGCGGGCCAGCTCCTCGCTCGAGCACGTGGTGGTGCCGGCCTCGACCAGCGTCACGAGGGCCCGGAGGTAGACGGGCAGACGGGCGACCGTGGCCTCGGGGATGTCCCGGGCGCTCTCGGTGGACGTCCTGGCGGTCAACGTGCTCCGCTTTCCAGCCGCTGGGATTCGGGCCTCGGGAACCCGGAGAGGACCTGGCGACGCGTTCACAGTAGGAGTTTGTGAACGGGGGAACAAATCGAGCGGAGACCCCGGCTGGCACAGGTGAGGTTCCGCACCCGGGGCGGGGCCGGTCAGCCGGGCCGGGCTCCGAGGGCCGCACGCAGCCGCTGCTCGTCGACCCGCCAGAAGTCGTGCTGGCGGCCGTCGACGAAGGTCACGGGCACCTCCTCGGTGAAGCGCTCGCGCAGCGCGGGGTCGCTGTCGACGTCCACCACGTCGAAGCCCTCCCCCAGCTCGGCGCAGACCCGCTGGACGATCTCGCGGGCCGCCTCGCACAGGTGGCAGCCCGCCCGCGTGTAGAGCGTGACCCGGGGGCTCACGGCAGCAGCTCGGTCCGCCGGCGCTCGAGCCCGCGCAGCCGGCCCTTCTGCACCTTGCCGGTGACGGTGAGCGGCAGCTCGCCGACGACCTCGACGCGGGTGGGCCGCTTGAACCGCGCCAGCAGCTGCGCGCACCGCTCCCGTACGGCGGCGGCGACCGCGTCGGCCGCGACGCCCGGCTGCGTCCGCACGTAGGCGACGACCGCCTCGCCGGTCAGCTCGTCGGGCACGCCGATGACCGCGACCTCGGCCACGCCGTCGACCTCCGCGACGACCTCCTCGACCTCGACCGGGTAGACGTTGAACCCGGAGACGATCACCAGCTCCTTGACCCGGTCGACGAGGAAGAGGTCACCGGAGGGATCGAGGAACCCCACGTCGCCCGTCGGCCACCAGCCGTCGGCGTCGGGACCGTCGCGACCGTCGGGCCAGTAGCCGCTGAAGAGGTTGTCGCCCCGGACCTCGATCTCGCCCGGGTCCTCGCCGTCGGGCGTCCGGCCCGCCGCGTCGACCAGCCGCAGCTCGACCCCGGGCAGCGCCGCGCCGACCGAGCCCGGCCGCAGCCGCTGCGAGCAGAGGGTGCTGGTGACCACCGGCGACGCCTCGGTCAGCCCGTAGCCCTGGTGGACCTCGATGCCGGTCTGCCGGTCGAAGTCGGCCACCGCCTCCGGCGGCAGCGGCGCCGAGCCCGAGAGCACGAGCCGGACCGAGGCCAGCCGCTCGCGCAGCCGGGGCCGGTCGCGCCAGCGCGCGAAGCGCGGCCGGCGCGAGCGGCAGGACGGTGCAGCGCCTCGGCCGCCACGAGGTCGAGGGTGGCCTCGGGGTCGAACCGCTCGGCGAGCACCAGCGTGCAGCGGTGGCGCAGCACCCCGCCGAGCACGGCGTTGAGCCCGTAGACGTGGAAGAGCGGCAGCACGCCGAGGACGACGTCGTCGTCGCGCATCATCGGTGGCTCGACGGCGGCCACCTGCTCGAGGTTGGAGGCCAGCGCGCGGTGGGTGAGCATCGCCGCGCGCGGGCGTCCCGACGTACCACTGGTGTAGAGGAGGGCGGCGAGCTTGTCGGGGTCCTGGAGCTCCGGGACGGCGAGCGGGTCGGCGGCGCGCAGCTGCGCGTGGTCGATCTCGCCGTCGGCGGGGTCGGCGCCCGCGACGACGACGCGGCACGCGACCGTCGCGGCCGCCTCGGCCACGGCCTCGCGGACCGCTGCGAGCGTCCCCGGGCCGGCGACCGCCAGCCGGGAGCCGCTGTCGGCGATCATCCGGGCCAGCTCGGCAGCGGTGGAGCCGGGGTTGACGGGCACCGCGACGGCCTGGGCCCGCAGCACGCCGAGATAGGTCGTCACGAGCTCGACCCGGTTGCCCATCGCCAGCAGCACCCGCTGCCCCGCGACCACGCCGACGCGGCCCAGACCGGTCGCGATGCGCGCGACCTCGTCCTCCAGCTCGGCCCACGTGAGCCGCTGCTCGCCGGCCACCAGGGCGGTGCCGTCGGGGCGCTCGGCCGCCGCCGTCGACACCAGGCGCGCGAGGTCGGGCAGCTCGGGCATGGCGGCGATCCTCGCACACGCCCGGGACCGCGAGGAGCGAACCGGGCGGGGTCTACGATCCGTGCCATGACGCCCGAGCGGCAGCGGCGCGTGCCCGACCTCCAGCAGCGTTCGGTGCTCGCCGGCGAGGCGGCCGCGGCCGCCGCCGAGGTCGAGACCGCGCTGTCGACGCCGGCCGACGCGACCGCGGCGGCCTTCTTCGACGTCGACAACACCGTGATGCAGGGCGCCAGCATCTTCCACCTGGCCCGGGGGCTCCACCGCCGCGAGTTCTTCACCACCCGCGAGATCCTGGGCGCGGCCTGGAAGCAGGCCTACTTCCGGGTGGTGGGCGTCGAGGACCCCGAGCACGTCACCGACGCCCGCAACTCCGCGCTCGGCTTCATCGCCGGCCACACGGTCACCGAGCTCGAGGAGCTCGGCGAGGCGATCTTCGACGAGGCGATGGCCCACCGGATCTGGCCGGGCACCCGCGCCCTGGCCCAGCTCCACCTCGACCGGGGGCAGCGGGTCTGGCTGGTGACCGCCGCGCCCGTCGAGATCGCCCAGATCATCGCCCGCCGGCTCGGCCTCACCGGGGCGATGGGCACCGTGGCCGAGCACGTCGACGGCGTCTACACCGGGCGGCTGGTCGGCGACCTGCTCCACGGCCCGGGCAAGGGCGAGGCGATCAAGGCGCTGGCCGGCCGCGAGGGACTCGACCTGACGCGGTGCTCGGCCTACTCCGACTCCTACAACGACCTGCCGATGCTCTCGCTGGTCGGCGACCCCTGCGCGATCAACCCCGACGGCCGGCTGCGCGCCCACGCCCGCGCGCAGGGATGGCGGGTGCGCGACTACCGCACCGGCCGCAAGGCCGCCCGGACCGGCCTGGTCCTCGGCGCCGCCGCCGGCGCGATGACCGGCGCCGTGGCGGCGGGCGTCGCCCTCCGCCGGAGGCGGTGATCGGCTGAGCGCCGGAGGCGGTAGTGGGCTGAGTCCCGGCGATTGACCGATTACCGGACGCCGACACGCCGTGCGAGTGTGGTCTGGGCCACCTTTTGTTACCGAGGGGTTCACGAGACGTTGCCGCGTCCCTAGCATGAAGGTGGCTTCGGGGGAAGCTGACCGGGAGGGTATCCATCGACACGCAGTGGGGTCGAGACGACGTCACGGCGCGCGGGCTCGACGCCTTGCGCGCGGCAGTGGCGCGGGTCGTGCTGCAGCAGCAGCCGCTGCTCGCCGGCGCCGGCGGGGCCGCCGCCGGGTCAGCAGGACGCCGTACCCGCGGCGCGACGGGGTGGCTGCTCAGCGAGGCGGCCGCGGTCGCGCCCGGTCCGGGCGGCTTCGGCGACTCCGACCTGGCCGTCTCCTCCGAGGACGACGAGGCCGACCAGACCCGGCTGATCGCCCTGGTCGACCTGGCCCGCACCGGCGACAAGGACGCCTTCGGCCTGCTCTACGACCACTACCACGGCTCGGTCTACCGCTTCCTCTTCTACCGCACCCGCTCCTCCCAGCTGGCCGAGGACCTCACCTCCGAGACCTTCTTCCGGGCGCTGCGCTCGATGAACGGCTTCCGCTGGCAGGGCAAGGACTTCGGCGCCTGGCTGATGACCATCGCCCGCAACCTGTGCACCGACCACTTCAAGGCGGGCCGCACCCGGCTCGAGGTCACGACCGAGGACATGGGCGCCCACGACGACAGCACCGAGGGCCCCGAGAACGCCGTGCTCGCCTCGCTCACCAACGAGCTGCTGATGGAGGCGCTGACCCAGCTGCCCGACGAGCAGCGCGACTGCCTGGTGATGCGCTTCCTCCAGGGACTCAGCATCGCCGAGACCGCCGCGGTGCTGGAGCGGTCCGACGGCGCGGTCAAGCAGCTCCAGCTGCGGGGGGTCCGCAACCTCGCCAAGCTGCTGCCCGACGGGGTGCGCTGATGAGGCTCACAACTGCCCCGTCCCGCCCCGTAACCTCCCCCGCGCGCGCCTCGTTGGAGCGGGTGTCACCAGGTGTTGACCCGGTGGCTCCCCCGCAGCCCAGCAAGCAGACAGGATCCCTCCGATGACGTCGGTGTTCGCGTCGCGACGACGCGCCGAGGAGTTCAGCTCCCTGGTCGAGAGCCCCTCCGCCGGGGTGTCTCGTGACGCCACGCTCGAGGAGTTCCTCGCGCTGGTCGAGTCGCTGCGCGCCGTACCCTCGCCCGAGCCGCGACCGGAGTTCGTCGGCTCGCTGCGCGAGCAGCTGATGGCCGCGGCCGACACCCTCCTCGTCCCCGTCGACAGCTCGCGGCTGGCGATGCCGGCCCGCAGCGCCCGGCGCGACCGCCGGATCGCCGCCGTCGTCGGTGGCCTCGCCGTCGTCGGCGCCGGTACGTCGATGGCCGTCGCCGCCCAGGGTGCCCTGCCCGGCGAGATGCTCTACCCGCTCAAGCGTGCGATCGAGGTCGCCGAGGCCGACGCCGCCACGACCCCGAGCGCCCAGGCCCACACCCTGCTCGACAGCGCCACCCGCCGGCTCACCGAGGTCGAGGCGCTCGGCCGCGAGGGCGAGCTGTCCAACGACGACCTCGTGGTCTCGAGCAGCTTCGTCGACTTCGCCGAGCAGGCCCGCGAGGGCAGCGACGTGATCCTCGACGACTACGCCAGCAGCGGCGACCGCGCCCTGGTCCGCGACCTGCGCGACTTCACCGGCTCCAGCATGGCCACCCTGGCCGCCCTCGAGGACAGCGTCCCCGAGTCGGCCCGCGACGAGCTCCAGGCCGCGGTCGACGCCGTGACCCGGATCGACGCCCAGGCCCGCGAGGCCTGCCCGACGTGCGGCGGTGCCGGCGTCCAGCAGATCCCGCAGGTGCTGCTCTCCTCGGCCACCAGCAGCGCGCCCGTGGTCGTGATCCCGGGTGCGACCGTCGACGCGTGGCAGGGCTCGCGCGAGCGTGGCGGCAACGGCAACGGCAACGGCGGCGACACGGCCCCGGCCACCGACCACGACGGCGGCTCACAGGGTGGCGACGAGAACGTCTCCACCGACCCGGTCGTGACGGCTCCTGGGGGTGGTGGCGGCACCACCGGCGGCACCACCGGCGGCGGCGCGACCGACCCGCTGACCGACGCCGCCGACGCCCTCACGGGTGGTGACAACCCGACGGCGTCCAACGACGGCACCCAAGGCGCCGGCGACAAGGTCAAGGACACCGTGAAGGACACGGTCAAGGACGCCGGCAACGCCATCGACGACACCGTCGACGGCCTCGGCGGCACGCTGACCGGCAACTAGCGCCGCCCTCAGTCGTCGCCGGGTGCCTCGCCGAGCTCGTCGGAGGCCGCCCGGCCGCGGAAGACCGACTCCCGCTGCATGAGCAGCCGGTAGAGCGTCTGCTGGATCGTCTCGCGCACCTGGTCGGTGACGTTGAAGACCAGCATCGGGTCCTCGGAGGCACCCGCTTCGTAGGCGTCGGTGCGGATCGGCTCGCCGAGCTCCATCAGCCACTTGGAGGGCAGCGGCACCATCCCGAGCGGTCCGAGCCACGGGAAGAACGGCGTGATCGGGATGTAGGGCATGCCGAGCAGCCGCGCCAGCGCGGGGACGTTGCCGACCAGCGGGTAGATCTCCTCGGCGCCCACGACCGAGAGCGGGACGATCGGGACGCCGGTGCGGATCGCGGCCGACACGAAGCCGCCGCGGCCGAACCGCTGCAGCTTGTAGCGCTCGGAGTAGGGCTTGCCGATGCCCTTGAAGCCCTCGGGCCAGACGCCGACCAGCTCGCCGCCGGCCAGCATCCGCTCGGCGTCCTCCTGGCAGGCCAGGGTCGCGCCGCTGCGGCGGGCCACCGAGCCGACGAGCGGGAGCTGGAAGACCAGGTCGGCCCCCAGCGGTCGCAGGTGGCGGCCGGTGGCGTCGTGGAGGGTCAGCATCGTCATCAGCCCGTCGAGGGGGATCGTGCCGGAGTGGTTGGACACCACCAGGGCACCGCCCGTCTCGGGGATGTTCTCGGCGCCGCTCAGCTCGATCCGGAACCACTTCTGGGCGATCGGCCGCAGCGCGGTCATCAGGAACCGCTCGGTGACCTCGGCGTCGAAGCCGTAGTCGTCGACGACGTAGTCACCGGTCACGCGGCGGCGGAGGAAGGCGAGGAACCGGGCGAGCTGCGGCTCCCAGTCGTCGCCGAAGAGCTCGCGTGCGGCGTGCTGGAAGCCCGAGAGCCACTCACCGGGCGACACCCCGCCCAGCGGCGACCGCTCGCGGGTGGTCGCCGGGGCCGGCTCCGCGGCCGGGGGGTCGACGGGGAGCTCGGCCACCGGCGCCGGGGCGACGGGCTCCTCGGCCGGCGCGGTCCCGGAACGCGACGCGCCGCGCGAACCGGCGGCCAGGCCGCGAGCCGCCGAGGAGGGGCGGTCGGTGCCGGTGCCGCGACCCGGACGCCCGCGGGTGCCGATCGGGATGATCTCGGCGTCACCCATGCTCGGCTCCCGAGGGTTCGAGGGCGGACGCGGGTCGGTCGCCCCCACCGGGCCCGCCCGCCTGGTCGGGGTCGAGCAGGCGGGTCACGGCGTCGATCGCCCGCGTGGTGCGACCACCCGTGGGCGTGAGCGAGGCGGCGAAGTCGGCGAAGGCGTCGGCGGTCGTCCACCGCGGGTGGAAGCCCAGCACCTCGCGCATCCGGGTCGTGTCGACGCCCCGGCCGAAGGTGAGCAGGCCGAGCTGCTCGGGCGAGAACTCCGCGAGCCGGACCTGCCGCAGCACCGAGCCGAGGTTGCCGACGGCGGCGGCGGGCAACGGGACGCGCGGCCGCTGGAGCCGGCGTACGGCCTGGGAGAGCATCACGACGCCGTCGCCGGCGACGTTGAAGATCCCGTGGTGGCCGCTCTGCGCGGTGTGCTGGACGACGTCGAGCAGGTCCTCCTCGTGGAGGAACTGCAGGCGTGGGTCGTGGCCGACCACCGTCGGGAGCACGGGGAGCCGGAAGTAGGAGGTGATCGGGCTCTGCACCCGCGGGCCGATCACGTTGGCGCACCGCAGCACCGCCACGCTGACGTCGGGCCGCCGACGGGCGAAGCCGCGCACGTAGCCCTCGATCTCGGCGACGTCCTTGCCGTAGCCCGAGCGCGCCGGGCTGCGTCGCTCCATGTCCTCGGTGAACATGGCCGGGTCACGGCTGCCGGCGCCGTAGACGGTGGTGGTCGACTTCACCACCAGCCGCTCGAGCCGCGGCGCGTTCTGGGCCGCGGCGAGCAGCTGCATGGTGCCGATGACGTTGAGCTCCTTCATCGTCGCCCGGCTGCCGGCGGAGCCGGGCGTCGAGATGACGCTCATGTGGACGACGGTGTCGACGTCCTCCTTGGCGATCACCTTGGCGATCACCGGGTTGCGGATGTCGGCCCGGACGAAGGAGACCTCGCCCAGGTCGCCCCGCGGCGGCACGACGTCGACCCCGATCACGCGAGCGACCCCCGGTTGGCCGGCGAGGGCGCGGGCGCAGCGCTGCCCGAGGTCACGGGAGACCCCCGTGACCAGGACGGTCCGGCCGAGATCGGGGCTCATGGCGCCTGCGGCGTCGCCCTACTTGCCGAGCTTGCGGCGCTGGACGCGCGTCTTCTTGAGCAGCTTGCGGTGCTTCTTCTTGGCCATGCGCTTGCGCCGCTTCTTGATGACAGAACCCACAGGGAGACCTTTCACGTGCTGACGTCCTACCGGCGGCAGGACCGGGTCAGCCTATCGGCCCGTCCCACGGCGAGGCGAAACCGCGTTCGCGGTCCTCATCGCGTGGGGGGAGGCGCGCGAGGAGCCGGGGGGTCAGCCGGCGCTGTAGAAGCTCTTGCGGAGGTAGTCGTCGACGTCGTCCTCGGTCACCCGGAACGAGCGGCCGACGCGGACGGCGGGCAGCTCCCCGCTGTGGACGAGCCGGTAGACGGTCATCTTGGAGACGCGCATCATTCCCGCGACCTCGGCCACGGTCAGGAACTTGGGGTCAGCGTGGTCCCCGGGGGTGTTCATCATCGTGCACCGGCTTTCTTGGGCGGCACGCCACCGGCTTCCCCGCCGATGCGCACAACGTGCTCGCTGCTTGGGAAGGATAGGGCAGGTGTGATGGATGGGGAAGCAAATCACTCATGAAACTGGAGTGATTCGGCGTGTCGGCTTGCCGAACGGCCCGCGAGGCTCCCCGGAGCCCGCTCCCTGAGCGGTCACGCCACGCTCATGGGAGGGGGTCGAGCCCGTGGTGCGGGAAGACCTCCGACCGGGTGGCGTTGATCGCCCGGTCCAGCCACGAGCCGGGGTCGAAGCCCTCCGACCAGTCGCGGTAGGCCGGCGTCCGGCCGTCGGTGAGCCGCGTGGGCGGGGTCGCGCCCGAGCGACGTACGGACGTGCTCGCGCCAGGCCTCGGGGGTCGGCGTCCCGGGGTCGAGCGGGTGGCCGGACACGATCGCGAGCAGGTGGGTCCAGGCGCGTGGCACGACGTCGACCAGGGAGTAGCCGCCGCCTCCGGTGACCACCCAGCGACCCGCACACACCTCGTGCGCGAGCTCGTGGAGGGCGAGGTAGGCGGCGCGCTGGCCGTCGACCGTGAGCAACAGGTGGGCCAGCGGGTCCTCGATGTGGGAGTCGCAGCCGTGCTGGGTCACGAGCACGTCGGGTTGCCACTCCCGCAGCAGCGGCGGGACGACGGCGTGGAAGGCGCGCAGCCAGCCCGCGTCCGAGGTGCCGGGAGGCAGCGCCACGTTGACGGCCGATCCCTGCGCCCCCGGCCCGCCGGAGTCCTGCGGGAAGCCGGTGCCGGGGAAGAGCATCTGCCCGGTCTCGTGGAGCGACACGGTGAGCACCCGCGGGTCGTCCCAGAAGACCCGCTCGACGCCGTCGCCGTGGTGGACGTCGACGTCGACGTAGGCGACCCGCTCGGCGCCCTGGTCGAGCAGGTGGCGGATGCCGACCGCGACGTCGTTGTAGACGCAGAAGCCGCTGGCCCGGCCGGGCATCCCGTGGTGGAGACCGCCGGCGATGTTGGCGCTGTGGAGGTTCTCACCGCTCCACACCCGGTCGCAGGCGGCGATCGTCGCGCCCACCACGCGCGCGGTCGCAGCGTGCATGTCGCGGAACACCGGGTTGTCCTCGCTGCCCAGCCCGTGGCGGTCGCTGTGCTCGCCGGTCTCGCCGGCTCGCCGTACGGCGTCGACCAGCTCCTGGTCGTGGACGGTGAGCAGCTGCTCGTCGGTCGCCGCGGGAGCCCCGACCACCTGGAGCCGGTCGCCGATCACCCCGAGCGCCTCGGCGAGGCGGAAGGTCAGGTCGACCCGCACCGGTGACATCGGGTGCCCGGGGCCGAAGTCGTAACCGGTGAGGCTGGGGTCGAAGACCGCCGTCGCCGGACCGGCACACTCCTGCATGCCGGTCACGCTACCGGTAGCCTTGGTGCATGCTCGCCCGTCCTCTCAGCACCCTTCCCGCGCTGTGGTGGCCCGCCTGACGGCGGCCCCTCGCTCGAGCACACCCACATCGACGACGACCGCCTCCGGGCGGTCGTCTGCTGTGTCGGCTCCCGGAGGCCCGACCCCAGGAGCGCACCATGACCACCCTCTCGCTGCTGACCCCCACGGGCCGGCTCACGCTGGGCAACCTGCTCGGCGCGCTGCGGCCGATGGCGCAGCAGCAGGACGACGCCTACTACGGCCTCTCGGACCTGCACGCGATGACCACGCCCCACGACCCGGCGCTGCTGCGGTCGCGCCGCCAGGAGATGGCGACGCTGCTGATCGCCGCGGGGCTCGAGCGGAGCACGCTGTTCCGGCAGAGCGACGTGCCGGCGCACACCTCGCTGGCCTACCTGCTGGAGTGCACGGCGCACACCGGCGAGCTGAACCGGATGATCCAGTTCAAGGAGAAGGGACGTGGGGTGGACTCCACCCGGGTCTCGCTCTTCACCTATCCGGTCCTGATGGCCGCCGACATCCTGCTCTACCGGCCGACGCGGGTGCCGGTCGGTGACGACCAGCGCCAGCACGTCGAGCTGACGCGCGACCTCGCGCTGCGCTTCAACCGGACCTACGGCGAGGTGTTCACCGTGCCGGAGGTCGTCACGCCGGTGGCCGGCGCGCGGGTGATGGACCTCCAGGAGCCGACCCGCAAGATGAGCAAGTCGGTCTCGGGGCCGGGCAGCGTCCTGCTGCTCGACCCGCCCGACGTCGTCCGTCGCAAGGTGGCGCGGGCGGTGACCGACTCGGACCCGGGACCGTCCGCGGTCCACGCCGACCGGGCGGCCAAGCCCGGCGTGACCAACCTGCTCGACGTGCTGGTCGCCTGCGGCGGCTCGGCCGACGGCCTCACGACGTACGGCGCGCTCAAGGCGGCCGTCACCGACGCCGTCGTGGCGGTGCTGGAGCCGGTGCAGGCCCGGTACGCGGAGCTCGCTGCCGACCCGGCGTACGTCGCGTCGGTCTTCGACGCCGGCGCCCAGCGGTGCCGTCAGGTCACCGCGCCAGTCCTCGCCGCCGCCCGGTCGGCGGTGGGCCTGTGAGCCGTCAGCAGAACTCCGTGCCCGGGAGGCCCAGCCGCGACAGCACCTCCATCGGCCCGCCGGGGCCGGGCACCGTCACCTGGGCGACGACCGAGTCGCCCTGGGGCGAGACGGCGTCGACGGAGGAGATGCCGTCGGGGACGAGCAGGTCGTCGACCGTCACGTCTGACGGTTCCGTTCCCGCGGGCGGTCCGAGCAGCACCAGGCCCGCCGTCTCGGAGGACAGCGTGAAGGCCTGCAGGGTGCAGCTCGAGTCGAAGTCGACGGAGACGCCGACGGCGCCGCCGAGAGCCACCAGCGGGGCGGCGGCGGGAACCGGCTCGGTCGCAGCAGCCTCGGGGTCGAGGAGGTCGCCGCGGTCGTGGGCGATCACGACCAGCGCTTGCCCCTCCTCCTCGGTCACCCGGATGTAGCGACCGAGGCTGGCCGTGACGCCCCCGACGCGCGACCCGGGGACCAGGAAGTCGTCGCGAGCCACCCACCCGGCCCGGACCAGTCGGTCGACGATCTCGGCAGGGCGCCGGTCGACCAGGAAGACGTCGGTGGCTCCGCTCCCGGCGTACGTGACCAGGTCGGGCATCAGCAGCCGCTCGAAGGGGCCACGTTGGAGCTTGAGGAACGGCGAGAGCAGGTAGTCGAACAGGGCTTGCTCACTGGGGTCCGCCACGGCGTCGAGCCCGGGCCGGCCGGTGAAGCCGACGACGTCCACGACGCTCACCTGGTGGCTGCCCGGCGGCAGGAGGGCCAGCAGCCTGGCCCGGCGCTCGGCCCCGGGGCTGTCCTCGGCGTGCACGCCGGTCACGTCCGGGTCGTGCCGGTCCGGGCCGACGACCGTGAGCGCGGTCGCACCGACCGCCACCACGACGGCGGTCGCGACGGCGCCGGCCACGGCGCGGCGCCGGCGGCTCCTGCGCACCGGACCTTCGGGGTCCCCCGCGCCCGCCGCGCGGGAGACGTCGCGGACGAGGTCGTCGAAGCGGTCGTCGAGGTCGAAGGTCTCAGGCACGGCTGCACTCCTCGTCGGTCGTGGAGGGACGGCTGTCGTCGGGCGCGAGCAGGAGGGCCAGGGCAGTGCGCCCGCGCGAGAGGCGCGCCTTGAGGGTGCCTTCCGGACAGCCCTCGAGCCGTGCGACCTCGGCGACGGGCAGGCCGACGAGGTGGTGCAGGACCAGTGCGCGCCGCTGCGCCTCGGGCAGCTGCTGCAGGGCCCGGACCAGGAGAACCGAGCTCTCGCCGGGTGGCGCGACGGGGTCGGGCGGGCGCTGACCGACGAGGTGCCGGGCGGCCGTGCGAGTACGCCGCCAGCGACTGATCGCCTGCCGGGTCGCCACCTGGCGGACCCACGCGCCCGCGTCGTCGTAGGTCTGCAGCCGGCTCCAGCGGGGCCAGGCCCGCGCGTAGGCGTCCTGGGCGACGTCCTCGGCCGCGGCCAGGTCCCCGGTCAGGGCGTAGGCGCAGGCCACCGTCCGGCCCCAGGTCGCGGCGTAGAAGTCCGCGAAGTCCTGTCCGTCCGAAGCGAGCATCTGACCGTTCCCGTCCGCAGGTGGTCGGTGTGGGTTCCTGCACCTGACACGCCCGAGCCCCGGGAAAGGTTGCGTCCCGCCTCAGGTCGGGGCGCCTCCCGCGAGGTCGCGGGATCGGTCGCGGGCGGCCTCGATGGCGGCGAGGAACGCGGCGCGCACCTTGTGGACCTCGAGCTCGCGGAGCGCGGCGGCGGTGGTGCCGCCGGGCGAGGTGACCTGCTCGCGCAGCACGACGGGGTGGATGCCGGTCTCGCGGATCATCGCCGCCGACCCGACGACGGTCTGCAGCACCAGCTCGTGGGCCGTCGCACGCGGCAGCCCGAGGTGGACGCCCGCCTCGATCATCGACTCGACGACGAAGTAGATGTAGGCCGGGCCCGACCCGGAGATCGCGGTGACCGCGTCCTGCTGGCGCTCCGGCACGCGCACGACCTTGCCGACCGAGCTCATCAGCGACTCCGCCTCGGCGAGGTGGGCCTCGTCGCAGTAGCGACCCGGCGAGATCGCCGCCATCCCCTCGTCGACGAGCGCGGGGGTGTTGGGCATGACCCGCACGACGGCGACGCCCTCGGGCACCCGCGACTCGATGAAGGCCGTGGTGATGCCGGCCGCGAGCGAGACGACGAGCTGGCCGGCGTGCAGCTCGGGCCCGATCTCGTCGAGCAGGTCGCCCATGTCCTGCGGCTTGACCACGACCGCGACGGTGTCGGCCTTGCGGGCGGCGTCGACGTTCGACACCACGCCCACGCCGTAGCGCTCCTCGAGCTCGCGCGCGCGGTCGGGCCGCTTCTCCCCGACGAGCAGGTCGTCGACGCGACGTCCGGCGCGGACCAGCCCCGAGAGCAGGGTCTCGCCCATCACGCCGGCGCCGAGGATGGCGGTCTGGCGGCCGTCGGGCATGGAAGCCTCCACTACTTCTTGGAGATCAGCGACTTCAGGAAGAATGACAGGTTGGCCGGACGCTCCGCGAGACGTCTCATGAGGTAGCCGTACCACTCGGTGCCGTAGGGCAGGTAGACCCGCACCGTCTCGCCGGCGTCGGCGAGCCGCCGCTGCTCCAGCGGCCGGATGCCGTAGAGCATCTGGTACTCGTAGCTGCCGGGCTCGCGACCGTAGCGGCCGACGAGGCTGCCGGCGATCCGGATCATCCGCGGGTCGTGGGTCGCGATCATCGGGTAGCCCTGCCCGGCCAGCAGCACCTTGAGGCAACGGATGTAGGAGCGGTCGACGTCGACCCGGTCCTGGAAGGCGACCTCCTCCGGCTCGAGGTAGGCGCCCTTGCACAGCCGCACCCGAGACCCCTCGTGGGCCAGGTCGCGGCAGTCGGACTCGGTGCGGTGGAGCGCCGCCTGCAGCACCGCCCCCGTCTCGGGGAAGTCCTGCCGCAGCTCGCGCAGGATCGCCAGCGTCGAGTCGGTGGTCGTGTGGTCCTCCATGTCGAGGGTGACCGTGGTGCCGGCGTTGCGGGCGGCCCGGCAGATGGCGCGGGCGTTCTCGATCGCCATCTTGTGCCCCCCGCCGTCGACCGAGCGCGGCAGCGCCTGGCCCACCGCGGACAGCTTCACCGACACCTCCGCCCGGCGGGCCAGGCCGCGCGCGGCCAGCTCACCGAGCAGGTCGACGTACGCCGCCACGGTGGCGTCGGCCTGAGCGGAGTCGAGGGTGTCCTCGCCGAGGTGGTCGAGGGTGACCCGCATGCCCTCGCCGACCAGTCGCGCGGTGACCTCGACCGCCTCGGGGGTGGTCTCGCCGGGCACGTAGCCGTGCACGATCCCGGCCGACACCGGCATCGTGCTGACGAGCTGCTTGACGTGCTCGCTGCGCGCGAGCAGCAGGAGCGGTTGGCGGAGCAGCGGCATGCAGCACAGGTTACGCCGCGAGGACCCGGCGGCTCACCGCTGGGCGAGCAATCCGAGCAGGTCGAGGTGGGTGGCGGCGTCGGCGGCGACCAGCAGGCCGGACCCGGGCGCGAGCTCGCCACCGTCGAGGCCCGTGACGACACAGCCCGCCGCGCGACACAGCGCCAGCCCCGCGGCGTAGTGGACGCTGTCGACCACGTCGTGCTCCACGACGTAGGCCGCGAAGCGGCCGACCGCCACCCAGGCCACGCCGACCGAGCTCGAGACCACCCGTGGCGCGAACCGCTCGTGGAAGCCGGGCCGGTCGAGCAGCCCCCGGACCCGGGTGGCGCCGTGGGCGACGTCGACCTCGACCAGCCGGTTGGCCGGGTCGGGCGACAGCGACTGGTCGGGGAGGTCGGCCGGCCAGACCCGCTCGCCGTCGGTCACGAGCACCTCGCCGGTCACCGGATCGGCGACGGCGGCGACCCGGACCTCGCCGGCCTCGCCCGATGCCCTGGCGCAGGGCGACGTTCACGACGAAGAGCGGGACGCCGGCGGCGAAGTTGAGGGTGCCGCAGATCGGGTCGACCAGCCAGGTCCGGTCGGCGGTCCCGTCGGCGCCGTACTCCTCCCCCACGACCGCGTCGTCGGGGCGCTGCTCCCGCAGCACCTCGCGCACGGCGCGCTCGGAGGCGAGGTCGGCGTCGGTGGCGAAGTCGAGTCCGCCCTTGCCGTGGCGGGCCAGCGGGGTGCGCCACCCGGCCCGCGCGACCTCGGCGCCCGCCCGGGCGGCCGCGACGGCGACGTCGGTGTCAGCAGCAGCAGTCATGCGCCGACGCTAGCGGTCAGGTCGTACGCCGCCGGAGCGTCGCCGCCCCCAGCACCAGCGCCGCGAGCACGAACCCGCCGACCACGGCCAGGTCGCCGGCCACCGCGGGGTCGGCGGTGACGGTGAGCTCCTGCATCGCGTCGACGGCGTAGGACAGCGGCAGCACGTTGCTGATCGCCTCGAGCACGTCGGGCATCGAGGCCCGCGGCACGAACAGCCCGCAGAGCAGGATCTGCGGCAGCACGACCGCGGGCATGAACTGCACCGCCTGGAACTCGGTCTGGGCGAAGGCGCTGACGAAGAGGCCGAGCGTCGAGCCGAGCAGCGCGTCGACGACGGCGATCACGCTCAGCAGCCACACCGGCCCCTGCACCTCCAGGTCGAGCAGGCCGACGCTGACGCCGACGGCGATCGCGCTCTGCAGCGCGGCGACCAGGCCGAAGGCGATCGCGTAGCCGAGCAGGAAGTCGAGCTTGCCCATCGGCATGCTGAGCAGCCGCTCGAGGGTCCCGCTGCTGCGCTCGCGCAGCGTGGTCACGCTGGTCACCAGGAACATGATGATGAAGGGGAACATCGCCAGCAGCGCCGGCCCGAACCGGTCGAACAGCCCGCCGGGCAGGTCGTCGAACATCCACCACAGCAGGGTGAGCAGCACCGCCGGCACGACCATCAGCATCGCCAGGGTGCGGTGGTCGCGCCGCAGCTGGTGGAGCACCCGGCTGGTGACGGCGAGGGTGATCCTGGGGTTCATGCCGCCTCACCCCTGACGATCGCCAGGAAGGCCTGCTCGATGTCGTCCACACCGGCCTTCTCGCGGATCTCCTGCGGCGTCCCGTCCGCGATGATCCGGCCGTCGCGCATGAGCAGCAGCCGGTCGCAGCGCTCGGCCTCGTCCATGACGTGGCTGCTGACGAGCACCGCCGTACCGCGGTCGGCGATGGCGTGGAACAGCGTCCACAGCTCCTCGCGCAGCACCGGGTCGAGGCCGACGGTGGGCTCGTCGAGCACCAGCACCTCGGCGCGACCGAGCAGCGCCACCGCCAGGTTGGCCCGGCTCCGCTGGCCGCCGGACAGGTTGCCGACGACCTGGTCGCGGTGGGAGCCGAGGTCGACGTCCTCGATCGCCCGGTCGACCGCGTCGCGGCCGAGCCCGAGCACCCGGGCGAAGAAGCGGAGGTTCTCGGCGACGGTGAGGTCGTCGTAGACGCTCGCCGCCTGGGTCTGGTAGGCCACCCGGTCGCGGAGCCCGCGGCTGCCGGCCGCCTCGCCGAGCACCGTCACCTCGCCGGAGCTGGTGCGCTGCACGCCGACGATGCTGCGCATCAGGGTCGACTTCCCGCACCCGCTCGGCCCGAGCAGGCCGGTGACCTGCCCCTGCGGGATCGTGAGCCCCAGGTCGTGCAGCACCTCGCGCCGGCTGCGCACGACGACCAGGCCGGACACCTCGACCGCGTTTTTCATCATGTGTTGAATTGTGCCCCCGCGGCACCCGTCAGGGCAAGGGGTCGGCGAGGAACCGCTGCAGGTTGGGGGCGTACGTCGCCACGACCTGCTCGGCCGGCATCGAGGCCAGCGGCTCGACCCGCAGCACATAGCGCATCAGGATCAGTCCCGCCATCTGGCTGGCCACCAGCGGCATCCGGTGGTCGGGCCGGTCGACGCCCAGGGTCTCGCCGATCGGCCGCACCACGACCGGCAGGAAGCCCTGGGCGAGCAGCGTGGCCCCGCCCGGCTCCATCACGCCGCGCGCGACCGCGAGCAGCGCGGGCTGCAGCTCGGGGTCGTCCCAGGCGGACAGGAAGACGCCGAGCATCCGCTCGGCCGCTCCCTCGAGGCCACCGCCGAGCACCGGCGCCATCAGCTGCCGCGGGTCGACGGGAAGCTGCATCGCCGCGAGGAACAGCTGGTCCTTGGTGCCGAAGTAGTGGTGGACCAGCGCGGCGTCGACCCCGGCGTCGGTCGCGACCGAGCGGATCGTGGTGGCGGCGAAGCCGCGGTCGGCGAACCGGGCGCGGGCCGCGTCGAGGATCGCCGCGCGGGTGTCGGGCGAGCCCGGGCGTCGACCCCGCGGCGCCGGCTTCGCGGCCGGGCTCACGGCCGCGACCCCACCCGGAAGTGCTCGCGGGCGAAGTCGAGCGACGCGCGCAGGTCGGCCTCCCGCTGCTCGCGCGAGGTCGCCCGGCGGGTGTTGATCTCGAGCACGACGTCGCCCCCGAAGCCGGAGTCGGCGACGTGGCGCAGGAAGCCGGCGGCCTTCATCACGCCCCGACCGGGCACCAGGTGCTCGTCCTTGGCCGAGCCGCTGCCGTCGGTGAGGTGGACGTGACGCAGCCGCGACCCGAGCCGGACGGCCATCTCGACCACGTCGGAGCGGGCGATGGCGGCGTGGGAGAGGTCGACGGTCGCATGGGCGTAGGGCTCCTCCGAGGGGTCCCAGCCGGGGGCGTACATCTCCATGCCGCGCTTGGAGGACGCGCGCCACGGGTACATGTTCTCGACCGCGAAGGCCAGCCCGGTCGACACCTCGAGGGCCGCGATCCCCTCGACGAAGCCGGCGGCGTACTCCTTCTGCCAGCGGAAGGGCGGGTGCACGACCACGACCTCGGCGCCCACCGCCGCGGCCATCTCGGCCGATCGCTCGAGCTTGCCCCAGGGCTCGGTGCCCCAGACCCGCTGGGTGAAGAGCAGGCACGGCGCGTGCACCGCGCACACCGGCATCTCGTGGTGCTCGGCGAGCTGGGCGACCGCGGAGACCTGCTGGGACAGCGCGTCGATCCCGACCATCACCTCGACGGCGTCGTAGCCGAGCTGGGCGGCCCAGGCGAAGCCGTGGGCCGTCGACTCGGGGTAGACCGACGCGGTCGACAGCCCGATCCGGCCCGTGGGCTCAGTCACCGCTGGCCGATCGGCGGATCGCGTCGATCCGCTCCAGGATCACGCCCTCGCGCAGCGCCCACGGGCAGATCTCGAGCGCCGGCTGCTCGAAGATGTCCATGACCGCCAGCGCGACCAGGGCGCCGGGGAGGATCTGGTGGGTCCGGCTCGAGGAGACCCCCGGCAGGTCGCCCAGCTCGTCGTCGGACATCGCGGCGAGCTTGGGGATCCAGTCGCCGAGCTCGTCGGCCGGCAGCGTCCGCGGGACCAGCGGGCCGTCGCCCGAGGGCGCGGCGCCGCAGATCCGGGCCAGCGACCGGAACGTCTTCGAGGTCGCGACCGCGTGGTCGGGGGCACCCGAGCGGAGCATGGTGCCGGCGTCGTGGGCGATCGCGGCCCGGATCTTCTTGCGCAGCGCGCGGATGGCCTCGTCGCTGCGGTCGTGGGCGAGGTGGTCGCGCGCCAGCCGGGCCGCGCCGAGCGGCATCGACCAGGCGACGTCGGGCCACTCGTTGGGTCCGGCCGCGATCTCCAGCGAGCCGCCGCCGATGTCGAAGACGGCCAGTCGCCCCGAGGACCAGCCGAACCACCGGCGTACGGCGAGGAACGTCAGCCGCGCCTCGTCCTCGCCGGGCAGCACCCCGATGGCGACGCCGGTGCGCTGCTCGACCTCGCGCAGCACCTCGTCGGAGTTGGTGGCGTCGCGGACCGCCGAGGTGGCGAAGGGCAGCATGTCCTCGCAGCCCTTGTCCTCGGCGACCTCGAGCGCGGAGGCGACGAACCCGGCGAGCGCGTCGATGCCGGCCGAGGTGACCGCGCCGTCCTCGTCGAGGTGCTCGGCCAGCCGCAGCGGCTGCTTGTGGGAGGACGCCGGAAGGGGCGCGGCGCCGACGGAGGCGTCGACCACCAGCAGGTGTCCGGTGTTGGAGCCGATGTCGAGCACGCCCAGGCGCATGGGCCGAATCTACCCGGCGCGTAAGGTTGCCCGGTGCCCGAAGTCGACCTGGTGTTCCCGCGCGCATGGGTGGAGTTCGTCGATCCCGCCGACGACGACCAGGTGTTCCGGTGTGACCTGACCTGGCTGACGTCGAGCTACACCTGCATCTTCGGCCAGGGCTGCCCGGGCATCTTCGACTCCTCGCCCGAGGCCGGCTGCTGCACCCTGGGCGCCCACTTCTCCGACGCCGACGACCAGAAGCGGGTCGCGCGGTACGTCAAGGAGCTGACCCCCGAGCAGTGGCAGTTCCACCCGGGTCGGCGCGCCAAGCGGGCCGACTGGGTCGACCACGACGAGGACGGTGAGGCCAAGACGCGGACCGTCGAGCACGACGGCGCCTCGGCCTGCGTCTTCCACAACCGGTCCGACTTCCCGACCGGTGCCGGCTGCGCCCTCCACGGGCTGGCGCTCGCCCAGGGTCGCGAGCCGCTCGAGACCAAGCCCGACGTGTGCTGGCAGCTGCCGATCCGGCGTACCTACCGCGACGTCGAGCGGCAGGACGAGACGTCCTACACCGAGGTGACGATCACCGAGTACGACCGGCGCGGGTGGGGTCCTGGTGGCCACGACCTCGACTGGTACTGCTCGGGCAACACCGAGGCCCACGTCGCCGTGGAGCCGCTCTACGTCACCAACGAGCCGGAGCTCACCGAGCTGATGGGGCGGGCGGCGTACGACGCCCTCGTCGAGCACTGCGAGGCGCACCTGCGCTCGCGGTCGGCGCTGGCCCTGCACCCGGCCGACCCGCGCTGACCCGCGCGCACGCCCTGCTGACCCCCGCCTGGCCCCGCCGACGCGCGGGGTCGCGGGCCGCGAGTGGCTCGACGTCGAGAGAAACCGACCCCGCTGTCCGGACCCGTCGGCGGGTTGCCGACAATGTGGGACATGCGCTTGGACCATCTCTCTTTCGCAGCTGGACCGGATGGCCTTGCCAGCACTGCCCGTCGACTCGGGGGACTGCTGGGAACGGACTTCCTCGACGGTGGTGTGCACCCACGCTTCGGGACGCGCAACATGATCCTGCCGATGACCGGCGGGACCTACCTGGAGGTGGTCGAGGTGCTCGACCACCCCGCCTCCGACAAGGCACCCTTCGGCCAGGCCGTGCGCGCACGCTCGCTGCTCGGTGGCGGCTGGCTGGGCTGGGTGGTGGCCGTCGACGACATCACGGAGGTCGAACGGCGCCTGGGCCGCGAGTCCGCCACCGGCAACCGCAAGCGCCCTGACGGCACCGAGCTGCGGTGGAAGCAGATCGGCATCAACGGCCTGATGTCCGACCCGCAGCTGCCGTTCTTCATCCAGTGGGAGAGCTCGGCCGACCTGCACCCGAGCGCCGGCGCGACGGGCGACTTCGGCTTGGTCTCCCTCGAGATCGCCGGCGACTCGCAGCGGGTCTCGGAGTGGCTCGGCGAGACCGTCGAGGCGCCGCTGGAGGACGTCAAGGTGGAGTGGGTCGCCCCCAACGGCACGCCTGGCATCGTGGCCGCGGCCGTGCAGACGCCGCACGGCCTGGTCCGGGTCTGAGCGTTCCCGCGGTGCTCGACCGGGCCCGTCCCAGCCCCAACATCTGGCACCACCCCGGCACCTACGAGATCGAGAACCGCGCGGTCGACCCCGACGGCGTGATCGAGACGGCGATGTCGTCCCTCGCCCCGTGGGCCGGCCGCAGCGTGCTCGACGTCGGCTGCGGCACCGGGTTCCACCTGCCGACGTTCGCGGCGACCGCGGCGTCGGTCGTCGGCGTCGAGCCGCACCCCGCGCTGGTCGCGCTGGCCCGACGGCGGACCCGGCGACTCGACCGGGTCTCGGTCGTCGAGGGGCTCGCCGAGGCGCTGCCCGTGGCCGACCTGTCGGTCGACGTGGTGCACGCCCGGTGGGCCTACTTCTTCGGCCCCGGCTGCGAGCCCGGGCTGGCCGAGCTCGACCGCGTCGTCCGTCGGGGCGGGACGGCGTTCGTCATCGACAACGACCCCACCCGCTCGACGTTCGGCTCGTGGTTCGCCCGCGGCTTCCCCGGCGTCGACCACGCCGCCGTCGAGGCCTTCTGGACCACCCGCGGCTGGTCGCGCCGGCCCCTCGACGTCCGCTGGCAGTTCGACTCCCGCGCCGACCTCGAGGCCGTCGTCCGCCTCGAGCTCCCCGGTCCCGTTGCCGACTCCGCCCTCGCCTCCCACCCCGGCCTCACCGTCGACTACGCCGTCAACCTCTGGTGGCGCCACTTCTGAGCGGGGCTCGCTTGGCCTCTGCATGAATCCCCGGCGGGCCGGGGAATCATGCACTTCTCGGCCGTTGCAACACCCGAGAAGTGCAGGGAATGGCCGAGAAGTACGCCGCGGGACCGGCAGTCGAGCCGCCACTGATCGTCCACAGGCGCCCTCTCCGCGGCCCTATCCACAGGCTGTCCGCTGGGGTGGATGCCGGACGACCGTTTTCAGTCAGGGTCCTGCCATGACCCAGCTGCTCACCGCTTCGGCGACATCCCAGGTGATCCTGCGTCGCGAGCTGATCCAAGCCGGCTACACCGACCGGGCCATCGCCCGGCTGGTGTCCGACGGATCACTCGTCAAGCTGAGGCACGGTGCTTACGTCACGTCCGCCGAGTGGGCCTCCGCGGACGAGGCCGGCCGGGTCAGGCTGCTTACCCGGGCGGTGCTCCGCCAGGCCAACACCGACGTGATCGTCAGCCACACCTCGGCGATGCCCGAGTACGACGGCCCGCTCTGGGGTCACCCTCCCCTCACCACCCACGTCACCCGCCTCGACGGCCGTGCCGGAAGGCGCGAGTCGGGCGTGGTGCAGCACCAGGGGCTGCTCCTGCCCGGCGACGTGGTCGAGCGCAACGGCGTCCTGATGAC
This sequence comes from uncultured Actinomycetota bacterium, assembly GCA_963740885.1. Taxonomy (GTDB): domain Bacteria; phylum Actinomycetota; class Actinomycetes; order Propionibacteriales; family Nocardioidaceae; genus Nocardioides. The sequence continues at coordinate 1,763,338 of CAVUFP010000002.1, read as the reverse complement.
CAGCGGCGTACGCACGGGCATCGACGTCACCACGGTGCTCGGCGTCGAAGCCGCCCTCGTCGCGGTCAACCACCTCCTGCACATGAAGCATGCGACCAAGGCCGAGCTGTGGGACCGGTACGCGGGGATGGAGCGCGACCCGAACACCCTCAACACCGACCTGGTCCTCCGGCTGGCCGACCCACGGATCGAGTCGGTCGGCGAGTCGCGGAGCTTCTTCGTCCTCTTCCGCCACAGCCTCCCGCTGCCCGAGCTGCAGCTGGCGATCTGCGACGGCACCGGTCTCGAAGTGGCCCGGCTCGACTTCGCCTGGCCCGACCGGAAGTGCTGGATGGAGTTCGACGGCCGTCAGAAGTACGTCAAGTACCTCCGCGAGGGCGAGACGGTCACCGACGCGGTGCTGCGGGAAAAGCGCCGGGAGGACCTCGTGCGTGAGATCACCGGCTGGCGCTGCCTGCGGATCACGTGGGCCGACCTGGCCGACCCCGTCAGGCTGGCGGCCCGGATCCGCGCGTTCCTGGCGTGAGCCCTCCCACTTCTCGGCCGATCCATGCGCTTCTGGGCCGAAGCTTCGCCCGAGAAGTGCATGAATCCCCGGCGGGCCGGGGAATCATGCAGCCCCCAGCCCACCCTCAGCTCGTCCCCCGCACCACCAGCTCAGGGGTGAGGAGGACGCCGCCGAGGTGCTCGGACGGGTGGCCGAGCAGGCCCTCGAGGGCGCGGACGATCTCGACGGCGACCTCCTCGAGCGGCTGGCGCACGGAGGTGAGGCCGGGCGGGACGACCTGGGCGACCTGGGAGTCGTCGAAGCCGACGACGGCGATGTCGCGGCCGGGGATCAGCCCGCGGTCGGCCAGGGTGTGCATGACGCCGAGCGCGAGGGTGTCGGAGGCGCAGACGAACCCGGTGGGGGCGGCCTCGTCGAGCAGCACCGCAGCGGCCTCGCGGCCGCTGCCCAGCGTGTCGTCGGAGCGCGAGGCCAGCCCCGTCGTCGAGAGGCCGCGCGAGCGCAGGGCACGGGTCCAGCCGCCGCGGCGGTCCTCGCCGATCACCTGTTCCTTGCGCCAGCCGATCCACGCGATCCGCTCGTGGCCACGGTCGAGCAGGTGCTGGGTGGCGAGCTCGGCGCCGGCGGCGCCGTCGACGTCGACCCAGGGGTGGGTCGCGTCGGGGTTCTCCCACGGCCGGCCGAAGGCGACGAACGGCGCCCGCCGCGTCTGCAGCCACGCGGCCTGCGGGTTGCCGAGGTAGGTGTCGGTGGCGACGAAGGCGTCGACCGCCGTCGAGCGGAGCAGCGAGTCGTAGCCGGCGGTCGGGTCCTCGGTGTCGCCCGGGAACAGCAGCACGTGGTAGCCCGCCGCGCTCGAGGTCTCGACCAGCGAGTGCACGAAGCGGTCCATCGTCGCGTTGGCCGTGCCCTCCTGGACCGGCGTGAAGCGCATCCCGATCAGGTGGCTGGCGCGGGTGCGGAGGTTGCGGGCCGCACGGTTGGGCGAGTAGCCGAGACGGTCGATCGCCTCCTGCACGCGCGCGAGCGTGTCGGGGCGCAGCAGGTCGGGGTTGTTGACGGCGTTCGACACCGTCTGCCTCGAGACGCCGGCCAGCTCGGCCACGTCGGCGAGCGTCGGCGGCAGCGCCGGGACCGACGTCATCTGCACCCCCTCTTGATCGTTCCAACGCAGCATACCCACGGCTGTCGGTGGCGTGACCTAGCGTCTCCCGCATGCCGAGGAGCACCGCCCGACCCGCCCGCCCCGCCTACCGCTGCAGCGAGTGCGGTTGGGAGACCGCCAAGTGGGTGGGCCGCTGCGGTGAGTGCCAGGCGTGGGGGTCGGTCGCCGAGGCCGCCGCCCCGTCCGGCCGTACGTCGGCCGCGCCGGTCACCCGGCCCGCGGTGCCGATCGGCGAGGTGTCGGTCGTGGAGTCGGCGTTCCGCTCCAGCGGCGTCCCCGAGCTCGACCGGGTGCTCGGCGGCGGCCTGGTCCCCGGCGCGGCGATCCTGCTCGCGGGCGAGCCCGGCGTCGGCAAGAGCACGCTGCTGCTCGAGGTCGCCGCCCAGACCGCCCGCTACCAGCGCCGGACCCTCTACGTCACCGGCGAGGAGTCGGCCTCCCAGGTCCGGCTGCGGGCCGACCGCACCGGCGGGGTCCACGACCAGCTGATGCTCGCCGCCGAGACCGACCTCGGCGCCGTGCTGACCCACATCGAGGAGGTGCGGCCCGAGCTGCTGGTCGTCGACTCGATCCAGACCATCGCGGCCTCCGGCACCGACGGGGTGCCCGGCGGCGTCACCCAGGTCAAGGAGGTCGCCGCGGCGCTGATCCGGGTCGCCAAGACCCGCAACATCACCACCGTGCTCGTCGGCCACGTCACCAAGGACGGCTCCATCGCCGGCCCCCGCGTCCTCGAGCACGTCGTCGACGTGGTGCTCCACTTCGAGGGCGACCGCAACTCCCGGTTCCGGATGGTCCGGGCGATGAAGAACCGGTTCGGCCCGGTCGACGAGGTCGGCTGCTTCGACCTCTCCGCCGAGGGCATCACCGCGGTCACCGACCCGACCGGCCTGTTCGTCGAGCAGCACCACCAGCAGGTTCCCGGCACCTGCGTCGCGGTCACCATGGAGGGCCGCCGCCCGCTGCTGGCCGAGGTGCAGGCGCTGGTCACCCACACCGCCGCCGAGCGCCCCCGGCGTACGACGAGCGGGCTCGACTCCTCACGCGTGGCCATGGTGCTGGCGGTGCTCCACCAGCACTGCGGGCTGCGGCTCCACGACCGCGACGTCTTCGCCTCGACCGTCGGCGGGGCCCGGCTGCTCGAGCCGGCCACCGACCTGGCGATCGCGGTCGCCCTGGCCTCGGCCACCACCGGCCAGCCGGCGCCCCGCGGCATCGTGGCGATGGGTGAGCTGGGGCTGGCCGGCGAGCTGCGCCGGGTGCGCGACCTGCCGCAACGGATCGCGGAGGCCGCCCGGCTGGGCTTCGCGGTGGCCGTGGTGCCGGGCGCTCGGGGCGGCGAGGAGCCGGGCGAGCGACGGATCGAGGGGATGCGGGTCGTCGAGGCGCCCGACGTCGCCTCCGCGCTCCGGACGCTCTCCCTCACCCGGACCTGACTGGCCGCCCGCGCCGGGCCGATCTCCTACACTGACGGCGCGCCCGGTCACCGGGCGGGTCACTCGAGGGGAGACACGCGTGGTCGGCACCGACCGGACCGACGAGCAGCTGAGGCTCCGGGCCACGCTCGCGACGATCGCGCCCGGCACCTCGCTGCGCGACGGGCTCGAGCGGATCCTCCGCGGCCGCACCGGCGCGCTGATCGTGCTGGGGAGCGACCGGACCGTCGAGTCGATCTGCACCGGCGGGTTCAGCCTCGACGTCCCGTTCACCGCCACCGGCCTGCGCGAGCTCGCCAAGATGGACGGCGCCATCATCATCGACCGCGACCTCACCCGGATCATCCGGGCCGCGGTCCACCTGATGCCCGACCACACCATCCCCTCGGAGGAGACCGGCACCCGGCACCGCACCGCCGACCGGGTCGCCCGGCAGACCGGCTTCCCCGTGATCTCGGTCTCGCAGTCGATGCAGATCATCGCGGCGTACGTCGGCGAGACCCGCCACGTGCTCGAGGACTCCGGCCAGATCCTCTCCCGCGCCAACCAGGCGCTGGCGACCCTGGAGCGCTACAAGCTGCGCCTCGACGAGGTCTCCAGCACCCTGTCAGCGCTGGAGATCGAGGACCTCGTCACCGTGCGCGACGTCGCCGTGGTGGCCCAGCGGCTCGAGATGGTGACCCGGATCGCCCGCGAGATCGAGGACTACGTGCTCGAGCTCGGCACCGACGGCCGGCTGCTCTCGCTCCAGCTCGAGGAGCTGATCACCGGGGTCGACGCGGAGCGCGAGCTGGTGATCCGCGACTACCTGCCGACCGGTCGCCGCGCCCGGACCCCGGAGGAGTGCCTGGCCCGGCTCGAGGCGCTCTCCCCCACCGAGCTGGTCGACCCCGGCGCCGCCGCCCGCGCGCTCGGCCTCGGCAGCGGCGAGCACCTCGACGGCGCGGTCGCCCCGCGCGGCTACCGGCTGCTGACCAAGGTGCCACGGCTGCCCAGCAGCGTCGTCGACCGGCTGGTCGACCACTTCGGCACCCTCCAGAAGCTGCTCTCCGCCGGCATCGAGGACCTCCAGGCCGTCGACGGGGTCGGCGAGCTGCGCGCCCGCAGCGTCCGCGAGGGGCTCTCGCGGCTGGCCGAGTCGACGATCCTCGAGCGGTACGTCTGAGGCGTACCCGGCTTCGTGCTGCACGGCCCTGCGACAACCTCGCCGGCGTCATCGAGGGCCACCGCTCGACGTCAGTCTGGTCCTGCGGCGAGATCCGCTGGTGCCGGACCGCGGGCGAGGCCGAACTCCTACCTCAACGCCTCGCCGCGCTCGAGCGTGGCGTACGACCGGCCGCAGGACGTGACCTCAGGCTCAACGAGCCCGACCTGAGGGTGAGGGAGGTCGCGGCCCGGGAGCTCGCGGTCCTGGTCGTGCGCGGCAGCGTCGAGCCGCTGGGGCACACCGACGCCGCGGGTCGGACCACGACCCGGCAACCGGAGGACGTGCCGGCCCGCGGCTAGCGGCGGCCGTCGGCGCCGTGCTGCTTCCGGTCCGCCTTCTTCTGGTCGGACTTTTCCTGGTCGGACTTCTTCTGGTCCGCCTTCTTCTGGTCCGCCTTCTTCTGGTCGGACTTCGTGTCCCGGTCGCGCTTCACCAGCTTCACCTCGGGATCGGGGGCGGTGAGCTCGAAGTGGAGGTCGGAGGGCTCGCCGGCCAGTGCGGAGGCCTCGACGTAGTACCAGCCCGGCATCGCCCACTCGGTGTAGCGGGTGTTGCAGTCGTCGTCGGAGCGCTTGGCCGACCAGGTGACGTCGACCATCGTGGCGACGTTGTTGCGGACGACGACGTCCTGCGACGGGATCGCGCGCGGGCAGTCCTGGCTGCTCCAGATGTCGTCGTCACCCGAGGTGAGCTTCATGGTCAGCGTCGACGGTGCGACGTGCCAGGTGCAGGCCGCGCTGCTGATCGTGCGCAGCTCGAGGGTGAAGGTGACCGGCCGGCCGCCGACGGCGCGGCGCACGGACGGCGTGACGGCGACGTCGCGGTCGGAGCAGACGCCCTCGGGCTCGGCGAGCACCGGCCCGCGGTCGCGCTTGGCCTGGGACTTCTTCCCGGCATGGCCGGAGGCGTCGGAACCGGAGGCCCCGGGGGGCCCCGTGGTCGGCGCGCCGGCGCGCGTCTCGCTCGGGGTGTCGGAGCTCGTGACCGACGTGGAGCCGGTCGTCGCGGTGGCCTCCGCCGGCTCTGCGGAGACCTGGCGGGCCTGCGGGTCGGCTGCGGGCTCGGACCCGAGGCCGGTCAGCCGGACCACGCCCACCACCAGGCCGAGCAGCACCACGAGGAGCAGCATCCGGCGGCGCCAGTAGACCTGGGCGGGTAGCGGTCCGCGGGTCAGCGCGGTCATGCGCCCAACCTAGAGAGCGCGGGCGGCCGGACGGTGGAGCCACGCCCGGACGCACCGATCTACGATCGACCGCGATGGATGACCTCCACGCGCCGGTGCTCGAGTGGTACGACGAGCACGCGCGCGACCTGCCGTGGCGCTCGCCCTCGGCCAGCCCGTGGTCGGTGATGGTCTCGGAGCTCATGCTGCAGCAGACGCCGGTGGCCCGGGTGCTGCCGGTGCACGAGCAGTGGCTCTCGCGCTGGCCGACACCGGCCGACCTGGCGGCCGAGCCCGCGGGCGAGGCGGTCCGGATGTGGGGACGGCTCGGTTACCCGCGCCGGGCGTTGCGGCTGCACGCCGCCGCGACCGCGATCGTCGCGCACCACGACGGCCGGGTGCCCGCCGACCACGACGCCCTGCTCTCGCTGCCGGGGGTGGGCGACTACACCGCCGCCGCCGTCGCCGTCTTCGCCCACGGCCGCCGGCACGCGGTGCTCGACACCAACGTGCGGCGCGTGCACGCCCGCGTCCTCGACGGCGTGGAGCACCCACCGGCCTCGGTCACCCGGGCGGAGCGGGAACGGGCGACCGCGCTGCTGCCGGCCGACGACGCCGACGCCGCGACCTGGTCGGTGGCCGTGATGGAGCTCGGAGCGCTGGTCTGCACGGCCCGCGCACCGCGCTGCGACGACTGCCCGGTCGCCGACCGGTGCGCCTGGCGCGCGGCCGGCCACCCGGCGTACGACGGACCGCCGCGGCGCGGCCAGGCGTGGGCCGGCACCGACCGGCAGTGTCGCGGCCGGCTCCTGGCCGTGGCACGCGACGCCGAGGGCGCAGTTCCACGGCACCGGCTCGAGCAGGCGTGGGCCGAGCCCACCCAGCGCGAGCGTTGCCTGGCGAGCCTGGTCGCCGACGGGCTGCTGGTGCCCGCCGGCGACGGCTACGCGTTGCCCTGAGGGGCGCTCAGTCCTCCGAGCCGCCCGACTTCGGCACGTCGGACGCGCTGTCGCTGTCGTCGGGCCCGTCGGCGTGGTCGGCCTCCCCGCTCGACACCTCGACGCTGGCGGTCTCCAGCGGCGGCAGGTCGGGGAACTCGCCCATCTTCTGGCCGTCGAAGGTGAAGCTCGCCGTGGCGCCCTCCCCCTCGACGTCGACCAGCACGATCTGACCGGGACCGACCTCGCCGAAGAGCATCTTCTCGGAGAGCACGTCCTCGATCTCGCGCTGGATCGTGCGCCGCAGCGGCCGCGCGCCGAGCACCGGGTCGAAGCCCCGCTCGGCCAGCAGCGTCTTGGCCGCCTGCGTCAGCTCCAGCTTCATGTCGCGGTCGCGCAGCCGGAGCTCCACGCCGGCGATCATGTTGTCGACCATCGCGACGATCTGCTCCTGCGAGAGCGGCGGGAACACGATGACCTCGTCGACGCGGTTGAGGAACTCGGGCCGGAAGTGCTGCTTGAGCTCCTCGGACACCTTGTTCTTCATCCGCTCGTAGGAGCCGGCGGCGTCGCCGGCCTGCTGGAAGCCGAGGTTGAGCCCCTTGGCGATGTCACGGGTGCCGAGGTTGGTGGTCATGATGATGACGGTGTTCTTGAAGTCGACCACCCGGCCCTGGGAGTCGGTCATCCGGCCCTCCTCCAGGATCTGGAGCAGGGTGTTGAAGATGTCGGGGTGCGCCTTCTCGACCTCGTCGAAGAGCACGACCGAGAACGGCTTGCGCCGCACCTTCTCGGTGAGCTGGCCGCCCTCCTCGTAGCCGACGTAGCCCGGGGGCGAGCCGAAGAGCCGCGAGACGGTGTGCTTCTCGCCGTACTCGCTCATGTCGAGCTGGATCAGCGCGTCCTCGTCGCCGAAGAGGAACTCCGCGAGCGTCTTGGACAGCCACGTCTTCCCGACGCCGGAGGGGCCGGCGAAGATGAACGACCCGCCGGGACGCTTGGGGTCCTTCATGCCGGCGCGCGTACGCCGGATCGCCCGCGAGATCGCGATGACCGCCTGGTCCTGGCCGATGACCCGCCTGTGGAGCTCGTCCTCCATGTTGAGCAGCCGGGTCGACTCCTCCTCGGACAGCTTGACGATCGGGATGCCGGTCGCCACGGCGAGCACCTCGGCGATCAGCTCCTCGTCGACCTCGGCGACCTCGTCCATGTCGCCGGCACGCCACTGCTTCTCCCGCTCGGCCTTGCGGGCGATGAGCTGCTTCTCCTCGTCGCGCAGCCGGGCGGCCGCCTCGAAGTCCTGGCCGTCGATGGCGCCCTCCTTGCGCTGGCGCACGTCGGCGATCTTGTCGTCGTACTCGCGCAGGTCGGCAGGGGCGGTCATCCGGCGGATCCGCAGCCGCGAGCCGGCCTCGTCGATCAGGTCGATGGCCTTGTCGGGCAGGAACCGGTCGGAGATGTAGCGGTCGGCCAGCGTGGCCGCCGAGACCAGCGCCTCGTCGGTGATCGTCACCCGGTGGTGGGCCTCGTAGCGGTCGCGCAGCCCCTTGAGCATCTCGATCGTGTGGGCGATCGACGGCTCGGCGACCTGGATCGGCTGGAAGCGGCGCTCGAGCGCGGCGTCCTTCTCGAGGTACTTGCGGTACTCGTCGAGGGTGGTGGCGCCGATGGTCTGCAGCTCGCCACGGGCCAGCATCGGCTTGAGGATGCTGGCGGCGTCGATCGCGCCCTCGGCCGCGCCGGCTCCGACGAGGGTGTGGATCTCGTCGATGAACAGCACGATGTCGCCGCGGGTGCGGATCTCCTTGAGCACCTTCTTGAGGCGCTCCTCGAAGTCACCGCGGTAGCGCGACCCGGCCACGAGCGCGCCCAGGTCGAGGGTGTAGATCTGCTTGTCCTTCAGCGTCTCCGGGACCGTGCCGCGCACGATGTCCTGGGCCAGGCCCTCGACGATCGTGGTCTTGCCGACGCCGGGCTCACCGATCAGCACCGGGTTGTTCTTCGTACGGCGGGACAGGATCTGCATGACCCGCTCGATCTCCTGCTCGCGACCGATGACCGGGTCGAGCTTGCCCTCGCGGGCGTCCTGGGTCAGGTTGCGACCGAACTGGTCGAGGACCAGCGACGAGGACTGCTGCTCCGAGGGGGCGCCGGACGCCGAGGCGGTCGCCGCGGACTCCTTGCCCTGGAAGCCGGACAGCAGCTGGATGACCTGCTGGCGCACCCGGTTGAGGTCGGCGCCGAGCTTCTGCAGCACCTGGGCGGCGACGCCCTCGCCCTCGCGGATCAGGCCGAGCAGGATGTGCTCGGTGCCGATGTAGGAGTGACCGAGCTGGAGCGCCTCGCGCAGGGACAGCTCGAGCACCTTCTTGGCCCGCGGCGTGAACGGGATGTGGCCGCTGGGGGCCTGCTGGCCCTGGCCGATGGTCTCCTCGACCTGGGCCCGCACGGCCTCCAGGGAGATGTCGAGGCTCTCCAGTGCCTTGGCGGCGACGCCCTCGCCCTCGTGGATCAGGCCGAGCAGGATGTGCTCGGTGCCGATGTAGTTGTGGGAGAGCATGCGGGCCTCTTCCTGCGCCAGCACGACCACCCGACGGGCTCGGTCGGTGAACCGTTCGAACATGTGTGTCGCTCCTGTTGCCTCGGGGGCAGGCCCACCTCTCCGGCGGACCACAACGTGAGGTTCAACCCCGCAGACAGCCTACGCGTTCCCGCCCCAGACCCACGGCTGTACGCCAGGAGCGAACGGGCAAGGCGGAGCAGGCGCTACTTCCGCGCGTCGAACGCCTCGCGGACCTCGGCGGGGACCCGGCCGCGGTCGGAGACCTCGAAGCCGTTGGAGCGGGCCCAGTCGCGCAGCTCGCGGGCGCTCGGGCCGGAGGTGGTGGCCGCAGCGCGCGGACGACGGCCGGAGCCGCGCGAGGTCACCTTGCGGGCGTGGCCGACGTAGGCGGAGAGGGACTCGCGGAGCTGGGCGGCGTTCTTGTCGTTGAGGTCGATCTCGTAGGAGGTGCCGTCGATCCCGAAGGCCACGGTCTCCGAGGCGTCACTGCCGTCGATGTCGTCGACGAGGACGATGTTCACCTTTTGCGCCATGGTGGTCATTCCTTTTCGGTGGAACGTCATGAATTGACGAATGCGAAATTCCAGCATGGCAGAAAGAGAACGAGCGGCGCCAATCGACAATTCGGGTTAGTCGAATTCACGGGAAAAGCGTCGGAAAGGGCATTCGGACAACCGGTCACGAGCCGAGGTCGAGGGCGATGTTGTCGATCAGCCGGGGGTCGCCGACCAGCGCGGCGACGAGCAGCCGCCCCACCGTCGGGGCCGCCGCGGCAGGCCGCAGCCCGGCCAGGTCGGGACCGGTCAGCGCGAGGTAGTCCAGGTCGATCCCTGGTGTGGCGTCGAGCACGGCGCGGGCCGCGGCCAGCGCGGCCCCCACGACGACCCGGCCGGCGCCGACGACGCCGACCCGCCAGCGGTCGGGGCTGCTCACCGGCGCCTCCTCGTGCTCGACCGGACCCGAGGATCTACGCGGGGTCGCACCGGCCGCGGAACGGCTGCGCGGCGTGACCTCCGCGACGTCCGCGCGGGTCGGCTGCGAGGATGCCGCCATGGACGCCCGCCCCCGCACCATCGCGGTGCTGCTGGCCGGCGGTCTCGGCACCCGCGCCGGGTTGGAGGGGCCCAAGCAGCTGGCCGAGGTCGGCGGCCGCACCCTGCTCGAGCACTCGCTGCTCGCGCTCCACGACCACCCGGGCGTCGACGAGGTCGTCGTGGTGATGGCGGCCGACCACCTCGAGACCGCACGGAGGCTGGTCGCCGACCGCCCCAAGGTCACGGCCGTGCTCCCGGGCGGGACGACCCGCACGGCCAGCACGCTGACCGCGCTCGCCCACCTCGGCGACGTCGAGGGGTGGCTGCTGCTCCACGACGCGGCGCGGCCGCTGCTGCCGGCCCGGGTGGTCACCGACTGCCTGGCCGCGCTCGCCACCCACGGCGCCGTCGCCACCGGCGTCCCCTCGACCGACACCGTCTTCGAGGTCGGGCCGGCGGGCACCATCACCGGCGTACCCCCGCGCGAGACGCTGCGCCGGGCCCAGACCCCACAGGGCTTCCACGCCGACGTGCTGCGCCGGGCGTACGCCGCGGCGGCCGAGGACCCCGGCTTCGTGGCGACCGACGACTGCTCGGTGGTGCAGCGCTACCTGCCCGACGTCCCGGTCGCCGTGGTCGACGGCGACGAGGCCAACCTCAAGGTCACCACCGCCCTCGACCTGATGGTCGTCGCGGAGCTGCTGCGGCGGTCCGGTGGGGTCACGCATGAGTAGAGCCGCACGTCATCCCAGCGCCACGTCCCGGTGCCACGACTCGGTGACGTAGGAGGTCTCCCAACCGAGCGACTCGTAGAGGCCACGGGCGCCTGTGGGTGAGTCGGCGTCGACCTCGAGGCCGACGCGGTCGCGGCCACGCGCGGCGGCGTCGGCGATGATCGTGTGGAGCAGGCCCTTGGCCACGCCCCGGCCGCGGGCGTCGTCGAGCACGCCGATGTAGGAGACGTAGGAGCCGTCGGCGCCGCGGCTGGACTCCAGGTGGGTCCCGACCAGCGCGCCGACGGGGACCGGGCCGATGCCCGCGAGGTCCTCGTGGGCGAGCTCGGCCAGCCACCAGTGGTCCCAGCGGTGGCCGGGGTCCTCGCGCAGCCGGTGCACGAACTCCCCGAAAGTCTCCTCCCAGGAGTTGAAGTGGTCGCGGAACGCCGCCTCGAGCACCTGGTGGACGGCGTGCAGGTCGACGGCATCGGGCAGCCCGTCGTCCTCGCGGCGGCGTACCCGCCGGATGGTGACGTCGTCGCGCTGCCAGCCCGCGGGGTCGGGCACCATGCCGGCCTCCTCGGCGGTGACCGGCCGCGACATCTGGAACCAGGTGCGGACCCGCGCGAAGCCGGCCTGCTCGAGCCAGTCGTGCTGGCGGGCGTCGTGGGCGAACGCGCCGGTGTCGATCTGCTGGACGTCGAGCCCGCGGGCCGCGCCGACCGCCCGGGCCTGCTCCTCGGCCCACGAGAACAGCAGCCCCGCGCAGGCATCGGCGAGGTCCTCGGCCAGCGCGCGCTCCACGACGTGGACGAGGAGCATCCGGCCCTCGGCCCGGTCGTGGACGCTGCCCCAGGCGCGGACCTCGCCCTCCGGGTCGCGGACGACGACGTTCTCCCGCATCCGCAGGCCGCGCTCGGACACCTCGACCAGGACGTCGTCGACCGACGCCCCGGCCCAGCCCCGGCCGGCCCGCTCGTGCTCGCGCAGCAGCGCCGTCAGCCGGTCGACGGTGGAGCGGTCGGCCGGGTCGGGTGTTTCGACCCGCCAGCCGTCCATCAGCTGCTCGGAGTCGGCGAGGATGCCGTCGGGATCACTGTGGAAGCGGTTGGCCTCGGGGATCACGTCGGTTGATTCTGCCGTACGCCGTCGGCCGCCCGCGGCGCGGCGTGTGCCTCAGGGTGCGCCATGGCGCTCGCTCGGGCACACGCCGCGGGACTCGGACGGCTCAGGCGTGCATCCGCTGCGGGGTGGACTCCCACGCGGCGAGCTCGGCCCGGACCAGCTCGACCTCCTGGCTGAGCTCGGAGACCCGCAGCGCGGCCTCGGCGGCGCGCTCCTCGGCCTCCTCGAGCCGCTCGGCCACGGCGCGACCCTCCTGCTCGGCCAGCTCGGCCCGGCGGGCCTCGGCGTTGAACTTGCGGGTGGCCTCGGCCGCCCGCTTCTGGGCTTCGCCGAGGGCCTTCTCGAGCTCGTCGAGCGCCAGCTCCTGCTGGTCGGCACGGGACTGCATGGCCCGCGAGAAGGCGAGGTGCTCGCCGGTGCGCTGCACGGTGAGCACGCGGTAGGCCTGGGCCTGCTCGGCCCGGTCGCGGGCGGCGTCGCGACGCGACTCGAGCAGCTCGGAGTAGGTGATCCGGGTCGCGGCAGCGCCGAGCACGACGGACGAGACGGCGGCGAGCGCCTGGAACCAGGCGCTGTCACCGAGGAACGCCGCGGTCACGAGGACCGCGGCGAACGTCAGCAGGGAAACGGCGACCGTGACGCGCGTGCTGCGCTGTCGCCGACGTGCGGTCGGGGAAGACATAGCACGAGACTAGGGCTCCTCGTGGTCTTTTCGGACACGACACGCACGCTCCAGGAGCAGCGCCCCGACGACGATCAGGACCCCCGCCGCAGCGGCCACCAGGGAGCGGACGAGCCGCTCGCCGGCGAGCTCGCTGGGCACGCCGAGCCAGCTGACGGCGTACCCGGCGTAGCCACCAGCGACCAGGCCGCCGACCACGACGCAGGCCCGGGCGAGCACCAGACGGTTGACCGCCCGGTGCGGCTCCAGGTAGTCGCGGCGGACCTGGAGCGCGCGGTGGGTCACCCACGCGGCGCCGAGCACGACGGCCGCGAAGAAGATCAGGGCCAGGGGCTGGAGCCAGGTGACGACCGGGGGGTTCGAGATCCGGTCGGAGACCGGGTGGAGCAGCCAGCCGAGCACCAGCCCGGCGACCACGGAGCCACCGACCGTCGCCGGCGAGGTGGGTTGCAGCCTCGGCTCGGGCGGCGGCCCGTCCGGCTCCTCGTCGGACGGACCTGCGCTCACGACAGGCTCATCCGATCGTCACTGGAGCTCGAGCGCGAGGTCCTCGCGGCGCGTGATCCCGGCGTCGTCGAGGCCCTCGAGCAGCTCCTTGACCGATCCGACACCCGGGATCTCGGCGTCGGGCTCGACGTCGTGCCACGGCTTGAGCACGAATGCCCGCTCGCGGGCCCGCGGGTGGGGCAGCGTGAGGTGCTCGTCGTCGGCACGCCGGTCACCCACGACGATGATGTCGACGTCGAGGGTGCGCGGGGCGTTGCGGACCTCGCTGCGCTCACGGTCGTAGGCGTCCTCGACGGCGAGCGCGCGGTCGAGCAGGCGGTGGGCGGCCAGGGTCGTGTCGGCGAGCAGGACCGCATTGAGGAACACCGGGGAGTCCTCGGGGGCGTCGACCGGCTCGGTCTCGTAGACCGGCGAGACGGCGGTGACCCAGACGTCGGGGGTGTCGGCGATCGTGTCGACGGCTCCCTGGAGCGCTCCCATGCGGTCACCGAGGTTGGACCCGAGGGCCAGCACGGCGCGGCGGATCGGCCGCATCTCACCGGTCAGGGTGTCGGCGTCGATGATGTTCGGGTTGGGCGTCTCGGTCACAGGCTTTCCTCGCGTCGTGTCAGGATCGTCAATGCCACGTCGGCAAACGCCGCCTCGATCGGGGCATCCGGCTTGTGCACCGTCACCCGCGCCCATTCAACACGATGGTCCGAGAGCGCGACGTCCGAGATCCGCCGGGCCAGGGTCTCGATCAGGTCGACCGGATCCGACTCGACGGCCGTCTTCACCTCTCCCACGAGGCTCCCGTAGTCGACGGTGTCCCGCAAGTCGTCGGTGCGGGCCGCGAGGGAGGTGTCGAAGCCCAGCGTGAGGTCCACCACGAAGACCTGGCCCTCGCGCCGCTCGTGGTCGAGCACGCCGTGGTGGCCCCAGCACTCGATCCCGGTGATGGTGAGCTCGTCCTGAGTCACGGCGCGTCCTCCCGGGCGAGCCGGTCGAGCACGGCCAGGGCGTCGGCGCTGGCCCGGACCTCGTGGACCCGGATGCCCCAGACGCCGTGCTGGGCCAGCAGCAGCGTGAGGGCGGTGCTGGCCGCCTCCCGGTCGTCGACCGGTCGGGGGGTCCCGTCGGTGCCGGCCAGCAGGCTGCCGAGGAAGGACTTGCGGCTGCCGCCGACCAGCAGCGGGAACCCGAGCTCCTGCAGCCGGGCGGTGCCGGCGACGAGCTCCCAGTTGTGGTCGGCGGTCTTGGCGAAGCCGAGCCCGGGGTCGAGCACCAGCCGGTCGTCGTCGACACCGGCCGCCCGCGCGGCGGCGACCCGCTCGCCGAGCTCGCGGACCACCGCCTCGACCACACCGCCCGGCTCGTCGTAGCGGGCCAGCTCCTGCATGGTGTCGGCGTGGCCACGCCAGTGCATCGCGACGTACGTCGCCGAGGACCGGGCGACCACCTCGAGGATCGCGGGGTCGGCCAGCCCCCCGGAGACGTCGTTGACGATGCCGGCGCCGGCCTCGATCGCGGCCGCGGCCACCTCGGCCCGCATCGTGTCGACCGAGACGACCGCACCGTCGGCCGCGAGGGCGCTGATCACGGGGATCACCCGGTTGAGCTCCTCGACCACGAGCGGGCGGGTCGCGCCCGGCCGGGTCGACTCACCGCCGACGTCGACGATGTCGGCACCCTCGGCCAGCAGCTGCCGGCCGTGGGCGATGGCGAGGTCCGCCTCGACGTAGCGGCCCCCATCGCTGAAGGAGTCGGGGGTGACGTTGACGACGCCCATCAGCCGCGGGGCCACGTCGCTAGGTCCTGCCCTGGATCAGGGTCAGCGCCTCGGCGCGGGTGGCCGGCTCGCGGAGCAGCCCCCGCATCGCGGAGGTGATGGTGCGCGCGCCCGCCTTGCGGACCCCGCGCATCGTCATGCACAGGTGCTCGGCCTCGACCACGACGATCACGCCGCGGGCCTCGAGGATCTCCATCAGGGCGTCGGCGACCTGGGTGGTCAGCCGCTCCTGGACCTGCGGCCGCTTGGCGTAGACGTCGACCAGCCGTGCCAGCTTGGAGAGGCCGGTGATCTTGCCGCTGACGGCCGGGATGTAGCCGACGTGGGCGACCCCGGTGAACGGCACCAGGTGGTGCTCGCACATCGACCAGAGCTCGATGTCGCGCACCACGACCATCTCGTCGTGCCCGATGTCGAAGGTCGTGCTGAGGACGTCCTCGGCCCGCATCCGCAGCCCGTCGGTGAGCTCCTCGTAGGCGCGGGCCACCCGGGCCGGGGTCTCGCGCAGGCCCTCCCGGGTGGGGTCCTCGCCGATGCCGGCGAGCAGCTCGCGCACCGCTGCCTCGACCCGCGCGTGGTCGAAGGCCGGGACCTCCTGCAGGTCCCGCTCGGGCAGCGAGACAGGATCGGTCATGACGTGGTGGGCGGCGAGGGCGGGGCGGCACCCCCGAGCCCGGGGTCGCCGTGGACGTCGCCGCCGGCACCCGGGGGCGTGATGACCACGCCGCCCTCCCTGCCGTCGTCCGGCACCGGCTGGCCGTTGGAGCGGGCCCGCTCGCGGACCTCCTCGGGCATCTCGATCGGAGGGATCTCCGAGGGGTTGCGGTCGGGGGAGCCGGTCCACGCGGGACGGCGGTCGCGCCGGCGCAGCGGCACGAACACCTGCGCCGTCTGGTCCTTGTCGAGGGTCTCCTTGTCGAGCAGCGCGAGGACGAGCGCGTCGAGCACGTCGCGGTTGTCCTCGAGGATGTCGAAGGCCTCCTGGTGGGCGGTCGCCAGCAGCATCTTGGTCTCCTGGTCGACCTTGGCGGCGACGTCCTCGGAGTAGTTGCGGCTGTGGCCGAGGTCGCGGCCCAGGAACGGCTCGGAGTTGGACTCGCCGAGCTTGATGGCGCCCAGCGTCTCGGTCATGCCGTACTGGGTGACCATCGCGCGCGCCAGGTTGGTGGCCTTCTCGATGTCGTTGCCGGCGCCGGTGGTGACGTCGTGGAAGACCATCTCCTCGGCCGCGCGGCCGCCCATCATGTAGGCCAGCTTGTCGAGCAGCTCGCTACGGGTCTGGGAGTACTTGTCCTCGTCGGGCAGCACCATCGTGTAGCCGAGGGCCCGGCCACGCGGCAGGATCGTGACCTTGTGGACCGGGTCGCTGCCGGGCAGCGCCGCGGCGACGAGCGCGTGGCCGCCCTCGTGGTAGGCGGTGACCAGCTTCTCGTGCTCGCTCATCAGGCGGGTACGACGCTGCGGGCCGGCGATCACCCGGTCGATGGCCTCGTCGAGGGCGCTGTTGTCGATCAGCTTGTTGTTCATGCGGGCCGTGAGCAACGCCGCCTCGTTGAGCACGTTGGCCAGGTCGGCGCCGCTGAAGCCCGGCGTACGGCGGGCCACGCCGCGCAGGTCGACGTCTGCGGCCAGCGGCTTGCCGCGGGAGTGGACCTTGAGGATCTGCTCGCGTCCGGCCAGGTCCGGGGCGTCGACACCGATCTGGCGGTCGAAGCGGCCGGGGCGCAGCAGCGCGGGGTCGAGCACGTCGGGCCGGTTGGTCGCGGCGATCAGGATGACCCCGCCGCGGACGTCGAAGCCGTCCATCTCGACCAGCAGCTGGTTGAGGGTCTGCTCGCGCTCGTCGTGACCGCCGCCCATGCCCGCGCCGCGGTGGCGGCCGACGGCGTCGATCTCGTCGATGAAGACGATGGCCGGGGCGTTCTCCTTGGCCTGCTCGAAGAGGTCGCGGACCCGGCTGGCGCCGACGCCCACGAACATCTCGACGAAGTCGGAGCCGGAGATGGAGTAGAAGGGCACGCCGGCCTCGCCCGCCACCGCGCGGGCGAGCAGCGTCTTGCCGGTGCCGGGCTGGCCGTAGAGCAGCACGCCCTTGGGGATCTTGGCGCCGACGGCCTGGAACTTGGCCGGCTCCTGGAGGAACTCCTTGATCTCGCCGAGCTCCTCGATGGCCTCGTCACAGCCGGCGACGTCGCTGAAGGTGGTCTTCGGCATGTCCTTGGTGATCAGCTTGGCCTTGGACTTGGCGAACTGCATGACCCCGCGGCCGCCGCCCTGCATGTTGTTCATCAGCCACAGGAAGACCACGACGATCAGGATGAAGGGGATCAGCGAGGCCAGGATCGAGCCGAGGATGCTCGGCTGGGCGACCTCGGTCGTGTAGGACACGATGGTGCCGGCGTCGACCTGCTTCTGGACCTCGTCCTCGAGCTCGGCCTGGGTGTCGGTCAGCCAGTAGGCCATGACCTCGTTGCCGCCCTCGCGCTCGACATCGCCGTCGAGCGTCGCCTCCATCACCTGGTCGCCGTCGACGAACTTCATGTCCTGGACCTCGCCGGACCGGATGTACTCGACCATCCGCGAGGTCGAGATCTCCTCGTGCTCACCGGTCGGGACGAGGTACTGGAGGGCGAGCAGGACACCCACCACCGCGAGGATGGCGATGAACCAGCGGTTCAGCAGGATGCGCTTCACGTGCTTCTCTCGTGCAGAGGGGCGGTGGACCGACGACGCTACCCGCCGACGGAGTCCCCCATTCTCGCAGGCCGCCCCAACGCCTGCCCACCGAACGCCGAGCCGGCGTCACCGCGCTGGTGGTTTCGAGACGGTTGCTGCGCAACCTCCTCAACCACCGCCAGGAGCGGTGGTTGAGGAGGGCCGCCAGGCCCGTCTCGAAACCCCCGCACCCTCGCCGGGCGCTGAGCGTCCCAGCCGACGTACGGCGGCTCCGTCGGTCAGGAGTAGACGTGGGGGGCGAGGGTGCCGATGTCGCGCAGGTTGCGGTAGCGCTCGCGGAAGTCGAGGCCGTAGCCGACGACGAACTCGTTGGGGATGTCCCAGCCGACGTACCTCACCTCGACCGGCATCTGCAGCGCCTCCGGCTTGCGGAGCAGCGTGCAGATCTCGACGCTGGCGGGCGACCGCGACTCCAGGTTGGAGGTCAGCCACGACAGGGTGAGGCCGGTGTCGATGATCTCGTCGACGATCAGCACGTGCCGGTCGGTGATGTCGGTGTCGAGGTCCTTGAGGATCCGGACGACGCCGCTGGACTTGGTGCCGGAGCCGTAGGACGAGATCGCCATCCAGTCCATCTCGAGGTGGCGGGTGAAGCTGCGCGCGAGGTCGGCCATCACCATCACGGCGCCGCGCAGGATGCCGACGATCAGTAGGTCCTGGCCGTCGTAGTCGGCCTCGATCTGCTCGGCCAGCTGGCCGAGCCGCTCCCGGATCTGGGCCTCGGTGAAGAGGACGTTGACGAGGTCGTCTTCGACGTGCGAGGCATCCATGGCGTCAGGATTCCACAGACGTGGGGCGGAACCTCAGGTGACCGGCCTCGCGGATCGCCGTCACCCGGCCCGGCAGCTGGACCCGGCCGTGCAGCTCTCCGGCCGCCAGCTCGACGAGCGCCCGGACGTGGACGTGGAACAGCTCGCCGGCCCGGGCTCCGGCGTCGAGCGCGGCGAGCCGCAACACCCGTGAGGCCACGGCCTCGTCGAGCTCGTGGAGCCGGCCCAGGGGCAGGCCGTCCGGAGAGGCGAGCGCCGCGTGCTGCTCGGCCGCCCAGCGGTCCAGCGCCTCCATGTCGGGGCGGAGCTGGGCCGCCGTCCGGGCCAGCGTCTCGGCGACGCCGGGGCCGAGCTCGCGCTCCAGCACCGGCAGCACCTCGTGACGCACCCGGCTGCGGGTGAAGCGCGGGTCGGCGTTGTGGGGGTCGTCCCACCAGCCGATCCCCTCGGCCCGGCAGGCGGCCTCGGTCTCCGCGCGACGGACGTCGAGGAGCGGCCGGACGAAGACGTCGTACGCCGGGCGCATGCCGGCGATCGAGCGACCTCCGCTGCCGCGGGCCAGGCCCAGCAGCACCGTCTCGGCCTGGTCGTCGAGCGTGTGGCCGACCAGCACCCGGACGGCGCCGATCCGGGCGGCGAGCTCGCCGAGCACGGCGTAGCGGGCCTCCCGGGCGGCCGCCTCCAGGCCCTGTCCGCCGGCCTCGACCTGGACCCGCGCGGTGACCGTCTCGGCGGCACCGAGCGCGGCCATCGTGGCCACGACGCCGTCGGCCCGCTCGGCCGAGCCCTCCTGCAACCCGTGGTCGACCGTCGCGCCCACCACCAGCACGGCGAGGTCGCGGGCCTCCTGCACGGTCGCCGCGAGCAGGGCCAGCGAGTCCGCGCCGCCCGAGCAGGCGACGACCACGCGGTCGCCGGGCTCGAGACCGGCCAGCGCCCGTCGTACGGCGAGGCGGACGGCCGCGACGGCGGGGTCGAGCGTCACGGCACTAGAGGACGCGCTCGACCCACGCCTCGGGGGCGGCGATCTCGGCCTTGGTGGGGAGGTTGGCGGGCTGCTCCCACACGGCGTTGAAGTCGGCCATGCCGACCTTGTCGACGACGCCGCGGACGAACACCGCGCCGTCGCGGTACTGGGCCATCTTGGCGTCGAGGCCGAGCAGCCGCCGGAGGAACCGGTCGAGCACGCCGACCCCCTTGCGTCGCTGGTCGAACGTGGCGCGGATGTCGGTGACGGTGCCGATCACCTGCGGCCCGACGCCGTCCATCACGACGTCGGCGTGGCCCTCGAGCAGCGACATCACGCCGGTGACCCGGTCGAGGATCTCCTTCTGCTCGGGGGTGCTGAGCGCGTCGATCACGCTGCCACCGCCGGGCCCTCCGCGCAGCGCCTCGGAGATGCGCTTGACGCCGTCCTCGAGCATCCCGCCGGGGTCGATGGTGTCGGCGAGGGCGGTCACCTGGGAGAAGAGGTGGTCGCGCAGCCACGGCACGGCCGTGAACTGCACCCGGTGGGTCTCCTCGTGGAGGCACACCCACAACCGGAAGTCCGACGGGTCGGCGCCGAGCTCGCGCTCGACGTGCACGACGTTGGGAGCGACCAGCAGCAGCCGCCCGGTCGGCTCGTGGAACGGGTCGAACTGGCCGAGCACCTTGGAGGCGAGGAACCCCAGCATCAGGCCCACCTCGGTGCCGGTCACGCGGGAGCCGACGGTCCGGGCGACCCCGGTGGGCTCCCCCTTCTTCTCGGTCAGCCGGTCGATGACCGGGCCGAGCATCGTGGAGAAGGCATCGGCGTTGGCGCGGACCCAGCCGGAGCGGTCGACGACCAGCACCGGCGCCGTACGCTCCTCGGCCACCAGGCCGGTGAAGTCGCGGACCAGGCCGGTCGAGCGGTCGGCGGCGGCGCGCAGCTCCGCCACGGCGTCGGCGGCCTCGACGGCGCTGACCACCGGACCCTGCCCGGCGAGGCGGCCGCCGATCGTGGCCGCAAGGTCCCAGTCGACCATCGAGTTCATCCTGCGACCCTAGCCCGGCGCACCGAAGCCCACCTCGGGTTCAGCGACTGCAGCGGCAGGCGCCGAGGCCCTCGGCGAGCTCGTCGAGCCGCTGCTCCGCGTCGAGGTTCTTGACGTAGCGGATCTTGTCGGCGGAGAGCACGAAGGCCATCGGCGTCCCCTCGCGGTCGGTGGCGACGCCGGCGAGCGCACGGACGCCGGTGAGCGTGCCGGTCTTGGCCCGCACCCGGCCCAGGCCGGCCTGCGGACCGGTATCGAAGCGGTCGGCGAGCGAGCCGGTGAAGCCGCTGACCGGGAGGCCGGTGATCACCGGTCGCAGTTCGGGGTGGCGCGGGTCGGCGGCCACCTGGAGCACGCTGACCAGCGCCGCACCGGTGAGCCGGTTGCTCCGGGTGAGGCCGCTGCCGTCGTGGAGGCGGACGCCGGCCAGCGGGACGCCGAGGTCGCCGAGGGTCGCGGTCACCGCACGGGCGCCGCCGGCGAAGGAGGCCGGCTCGTCGCGCGCGACGGCCACCTGGCGGGCCAGCACCTCGGCCCCCTCGTTGTCACTGATCTCGAGGACCCGCTCCACGACCTGCGAGAGCGGCGCGCTCTGCACGGCGGCCACCTCGTCACCGTCCCGCGGTGCGACGGTGTGGCGGACCGGACCGGTCAGGCGGACGCCGCGCGCGCGGAGCAGGTCGGCGAACTGGCTGGCCGCGCCGGCCGCCGGGTCGGCGAGCCGCCCGTAGCCCGAGGGGTCGATCCCCTCGTCGGCCCACAGCGCGCCGATCGGCGAGACCACGTCGTCGGGGACGTAGTCGGGCTGCCAGGTGGGGTTGTCCTCGGGGCCGGTGAACAGCGAGTCGTCGTAGGAGAGCCGGAGTGGGCCACGCTGCTTGTCGGCGCGCAGCGCCTCCGCCGTACGCCGGGCCAGGTCGGTGAGGTCGGCGCGCTCGGGCCAGTCGCCGGCCGGCTCGGGCCGGGCCTCGAGGAACGGGTCGCCGCCGCCCACGAGGGTGAGGACGCCACGCTTGGCGACGACCTTCGTCGTGAACCGGTGGTCGGGCCCGAGCTCCTCCAGCGCGGCGGTGGCCGTCACGACCTTCGTCGTCGAGGCGGGGGCGAAGCCGCCGGTGCCCTGCTCGAAGACCAGCGGCCCGCCCTCGAGCGGTGCGACCGCCGCGTGGACCGACCGGCCGAGGTCCTTGTCGCGCAGCCCACGGGCCAGGGCACGGCGTACGGCGTCGGCGGACAGGGCGTCCTCGTCGGCGGTCTCCGCCACCGCAGCGGGGCGCGCGAGCGGCTCCAGGTCGAGGCCCTCGGGAGGCGCGACCGCGGCCGGCTCCTCGACCGGGTCGGGCGGCTCGCCGCCGAACCACCGCTCGCCCAGCTCGAACCGGTAGGCCGCGACGGCGCCCGCCAGCAGCAGCACGACCAGCAGCACCGGGAGCCACTGGCCCACGAAGCTGCCGCCGGTGCGGCGGCGTCGGTCACGTCTGCTCACTCACGGCCCCTTCCCCGGCTGCGCGTTCGGGGACATTGTGCGCGACACTGGGGGCCGGTCCGGACGCGGCCGGGGAGTGACGAGGCGACAGGAGCGGGACGTGCTCGAGTTCGACGTGGTGGTGGAGATCCCCAAGGGGGAGCGCAACAAGTACGAGGTCGACCACCAGACCGGCCGGATCCGCCTGGACCGCATGCTCTTCACCTCCACCGCCTACCCCGCCGACTACGGCTTCATCGAGGACACCCTCGGCCAGGACGGCGACCCGCTCGACGCGATGGTCATCCTCCAGCAGCCCACCTTCCCCGGCTGCTACATCGCCTGCCGCGCCATCGGCATGTTCCGGATGACCGACGAGGCCGGCGGCGACGACAAGGTCCTCTGCGTCCCCACCCACGACCCGCGGCTGGAGCACCTGCGCGACATCAACCACGTCTCCAAGTTCGACCGGCTCGAGATCCAGCACTTCTTCGAGGTCTACAAGGACCTCGAGCCCGGCAAGTCCGTCGAGGGCGCCGACTGGGTCGGCCGCACCGAGGCCGAGGCCGAGGTCCAGGCCTCCTTCAAGCGGGCCAAGGACGAGGGCGGGCACTGAGGGCTGGCGGTGCCGCTGGCCGGACGGGACTACCCGGCCCGCACCCCACGGAAGTAGCCGAGCGCGCCGTCGAGGCGGAGGGTGACGTCGACGACGCCGGCCTCCTCCAGCCAGGCCCGTACGTCGGCGGGCGACCCGGAGGGGCCGATCAGGTGCGTGGCCCGACCCATCCGCCGCAGCGGCTCGTAGCGCAGCCCGGTGCCGTGGAGGACGGCGCTGCCGGTGAGGACGCCGCCGGGCCGCAGCACCCGCCCCATCTCGAGCAGGGCGACCCGCGGGTCGGGGAAGCAGTGCAGGCCGGTGAGGCTGACCACGAGGTCGAACCACCCGGCCTCGAAGGGCAGCGCGGCGACGTCGCACTGGCGCGTGGTCACCTGGTCGTCGACACGCCGGTCGCGAGACGCCGCGAGCGTGCGGGACAGCATCCGGGGTGACAGGTCGGCCGCGACGTAGTCGAGGCCCTGCCCGGGCCGGAGTCCGCGCAGCGCGACCCCGCCGCCGCACGGCACGTCGAGCACCCGGGCACCGGCGGGCAGCCCGCCGAGCTCGTCCGCCGTCGCGTAGAGCAGCGACAGCGAGCCGCCGAGCCCGGCCCGCCACGCGGCGCCACCGAGGGTCGGGTGCTCGACGATCCAGTCGTAGACGGTCCCCCAGAGCGGGTCGGCGCCCCAGCCGCCCAGGAGCCGGTTCACGCGCCCACCGGCCGCAGCCAGTCGACGAGCCGGCGTACGACGTCGAGCTGGACCTCCGCGCCGCGCACGGCGTCGCCGTCGACCCCCAGCCCGTGGTCGGCGCCCGGCAGCTCCAGCACGTCGGCGCCGGAAGCCGCCGCGACCGGGCCCACCCACGCCTCGTCGGCCGTCCCGCCGACCAGCAGCTGTCGGCCGGGGTGCCGGGCGATCGCGGCGGCCACGTCGGGCCGGTGGAGCAGCGGCGTCAGCCACACCGCGTCCCAGCCCCGGTCGGCGACGTGGGACGCCGCCAGCGTCGCCAGCGACTTGCCGACCACCAGCACCTCACCGTCGTGGTCGCCGACGGCGGCCAGCAGCTCCTCGACCACCCAGCCCGGCTCCCGCGACTCCGGCGGGTCCCAGTCGACCAACCGGGCCCGCCACCCGGCGGCGACGGCCGCCACGGCCGCCGGCACCAGCAGCGGCATGGCGAACAGCGGGGCGAACCCCGGCAGCAGCACCGCCAGCCCGGGCGATCCCGGGTCGCCGAGGTCGACGTGGTCAGTCACGGCCCACCAGCTCCGGCGAGCGCAGCATCTCCGGCGGCACGCCGAAGGCGTCGACCAGGTCGACGGCCACGGGCCGCAACCTACGGCACAGCCCGCTGACCTCCCGGCTGATCGCCTTCGACCGCTGGCTCGAGAGCCGCCCGTGCTCCATGAACCAGCCACGGTCGGCCTCGATCGTCGTCAGCGCGAACAGGTCGCACAGCAGGCCGAGCGCCGCCTGGGTGCCGGGGTCGTCGACGGCGGCGATCTTGTCGACGAACGCGTCCAGCACGCGCCGTTCGACGTGGGCCTCGGCCGCGGCGATCACGTGGTCCTGGACCCGCGAGAAGACCTCGCCGGGGTTCATGCCGCCGTCGATCCCGCGCTTGAGACGTCGCGCCACGCCGGAGAGCATGTGCTCCTCCCGGAAGCGCAGCATCATCCGGTGGTAGTCGGGGTCGAGCACCCCCGCCTCCTGGTCCCAGTCGTCGCCGCCCGGGAGCACGTCGCGGACGCGCTCGATCAGCTTGTGCACCGAGGTCCGCTCGATCACGGTGTCGACGGCCAGCCCGGCGACGAAGCGGACCATCCCGAACTGGTCCATGTCCTCGAACTCCGAGGCGTAGTCGGTCAGCAGCCCCTTGGCGACCAGCTGCAGCAGCACGTGGTTGTCGCCCTCGAACGTCGTGAAGACGTCGGTGTCGGCCTTGAGCGCGGCGAACCGGTTGAGCGCCCGGTAGCCCTGCCCGCCACACGCCTCGCGGCACTCCTGGATGGTCGTGGTGGCGTGCCAGGTGCCGAGCGCCTTCACCCCGGCCGCCAACGACTCCAGCTCACGACGCCGGTGGTCGTTCTCCCCCTCCTCCGGCGCCTCGGT
The DNA here is from genome assembly GCA_963740885.1 of uncultured Actinomycetota bacterium. GTDB lineage: Bacteria > Actinomycetota > Actinomycetes > Propionibacteriales > Nocardioidaceae > Nocardioides. The sequence continues at coordinate 1,738,826 of CAVUFP010000002.1, read as the reverse complement.
CTGCGAGAACACCTCGTGCAGCTCCAGGGCCACCACCTCCTGCGCGAAGTGGAGCGCGTAGGTGCGGGCGAGCAGCGGCAGCAGCCGCCGCTGGTGCATGCCGTAGTCGAGCAGCAGCTCCTCGGTGTCCTCGCTCGAGGCGTTGAACTGCCGGCGCCGGTCGGCGTACGTCACCGCGATCGCGAGCGCCACCTTGGCGGCGTTGATGCCGGCGCCGCCGACGCAGACCCGCCCCTGCACCAGCGTGCCCAGCATGGTGAAGAAGCGTCGGTCCGGGTTGTCGATGGGGCTCTCGTAGCGACCCTCGGGCGTCACGTCGGCGAACTGGTCGAGCAGGTTCTCCCGCGGCACCCGGACACCGTCGAAGCCGATCCGGCCGTTGTCGACGCCGTTGAGCCCCATCTTGAGGCCGTCGTCCTCGATCGTGATCCCCGGGAGCACCTGCCCGTCCCGGCGCAGGGGGACGACGACGGCGTGGACGCCGTGCCGCTCGCCAGCCACCTCGAGCTGGGCGAAGACGACCGCGACGTCGGCGTGACGGGCGGCGTTGCCGATCCAGTCCTTGCGGGCCGACGGCTCGGTGGTCGTCACCACCAGCTCCTCGGTCTCCGGGTCGTAGGTCGCCACCGTGCCGAGCGCCTGCACGTTGGAGCCGTGGCCGACCTCGGTCATCGCGAAGCAGCCCATCAGCCGCCCGCTCACCAGGTCGCGCAGGTAGGCGTCGTGGTGCCGCCGGGTCCCGAGCTGGAGGATCGCGCCGCCGAACAACCCGAACTGGACCCCGACCTTCACCAGCACCGAGAGGTCGCCGTAGGCCAGGGTCTCGAAGGCCGCGACCGACGCGCCGAGGTCGCCGCCGCCGCCGTACTCCTGCGGGAAGCCCATGCCGGTCTGCCCGGTCTCGGCCATCGCGACCACGAGGTCGCGCACCCGGTCGCGGAAGTCGTCGGTGGAGAGCGTCTCCGCGTCCTCGAGCACCGAGGCGTGGTCGGCGAGGTTGCTCCGCACCAGGTCGCGTACGTCGGCGTAGCGACCGTCGAGCACCGCCCGGAGCGCGGCGACGTCGACGGCGGCCGGTGCTGCGGCGGACGCGGGCGCGGCGGTGTCGGTGGCCATGCCGCCGAGGTTACTGCCGGGTATGCCCGAGCGGTCAGGGGCGGGCGTAGAAGTTCGGGGTGATCCAGTAGTACATCGACTCCTCCGTCACCGGCCGGCCGGTGCGCGGGGCGTGGATGATCTGGCCGTTCCCGGCGTACATCGCCACGTGGTAGATCGAGGAGGGACTGCTGGAGGAGCCCCAGAAGACCAGGTCGCCCGGCTGCAGGCTCCCTGCGGAGATCGGGGTCGACTGCTCGTACTGCGCCACGGAGTAGTGGGGCAGCGCCTTCCCGCCGGCACCCCAGGCGCCCATGGTCAGGCCGGAGCAGTCCCACGAGCTCGGCCCGGCGGCGCCCCACACGTAGGGCTCGCCGATCTGGGCGCGGGCGAAGGAGACGGCGGCGGCGGCTCCGCCCGCCGGAGCGGGCGGGGCCGGGGGGGCCGGCGCGGGGGGCGGTGACGGCGCGGGCGCCGGCTGGGGGGCTGGGGCGGGCTGGGGGGCTGGGGCGGGCTGAGGAGCCGACTGCTGGTCGTCCGAGGCCTGCTGGTCGGCCTGCTGCTGGGCCTGGTCCTCGGCGGCCTGGTCCTCGGCGGCCTGGTCCTCGGCGGCCTGCTCCTGGGCGGCCTGCCGGGCGGCCTCCTCGGCCGCCTCCTGGCGGGCCTGTCGCTCCGCCGCGGCCCGGGCGGCGGCGCGCGCCTCGAGGGCCGACTGCCGCTGCTCGGCGAGCTGGACGCTGACGTCCTGGAGCCGGGCGATCTCGGCGATCAGGTCCTGCTTCTGCGCGGCGATCGCGCTGGCCTCGGCCGCGGCCTGCTCGGCGGCGGCCGCCGCCTCGTCCCGGGCCTGCCGGGCCTCGTCGCGCAGCGAGGCCGCCTGGGCCTCGGCGTCCTCGGCCTGCTGGTGGGCGACCCCGGCCAGCGTCGACGCAGCGCGGAACCCGTCGTACCGGGTCTCCATCGCCGACTGCGTCTGGGCCAGCGTGGTCGTGCGCTGGACGAGCGTGTCGAGCCCGTCGGACTTCACGATGGCCGAGACGGCGGTGAGCTCGGGGGCGTCCTGGTAGGAGTCGACGACGGCGTCGGTGTAGGCCCGCTGCTGCGTGGTCAGGTCGGTCCGTGCGATGCCGGCCCGTTCTCCGGCGGCCTCCGCCTCGCGGCGGGCCTGCTCGAACGTGTACCGCGCCCCGTTCCACGCCTCGCTCGCCTGGGCCGCCCGGACCGCCGAGTCCTGCAGCCGCTGGTTGGCGGCGGCCAGCTCGGCCTGAATGGTGGCCACGTCGCGGGTGCGGTCCTCGACCGCGGTCCGCGCGTCGCGCACGTCGGCCCGGCTGGGGGGTCGGTCGGAGTCGGCGGCCCACGCCCCGGTCACCCCGGCGGCCGGGGGGACCGCGAGGACCAACGTGAGGGCCAGGGCGGCTCCGCTCGCACGCACGGTGGTCGACCTCCTGCTGGGACGGGGTTGGTGGACAACGGCCCGGGGCGGTGTCGCACCTCGGGCCAGGCAGGACGCTAGCCCTCATCCGTCACATAAGGGAACAGTTTTCACAATTTTTTCTTCTGTCACAGGCGTGTCGCCTTGACAAACTACAACGTTGTCATTCAGCCGCGCGGGCTCGGCGGCCCCGATCCACCGGTGGCGGGCGGGCCTTCAGTCGGCGACGTCGGCGGGGACGTGGGAGTCGGTGGTGGTGGGGTGCGAGGCGAGCCCGTGTCTCTCGAAGACCTGGCCGCTGGCGAGCCCGCCGAGGTAGAAGGACAGCAGCGCGATCAGCACGCCGGCGACGTCGTCGGCGATGTAGTGCCAGCCGAAGTAGATGGTGGCCACGACGGTGAGCGTGAAGTTGGTCCACGCGACCCAGTGGGCCACCCGCGAGGAGATCGTGTACTGGATCATCAGCGCCACCAGCAGCGTGATCGCGACGTGGAGGCTCGCGAAGCCGGCGGTCGACTGCACCGCCCCCTCGACGCCCTCCTGGGTCACGCGTTCGCGCGCGATCGCCAGGTTGTCCATCAGTCCCGAGGTCGGCGTACCGGCGTCGATCACGTCCTTGTAGACCCAGGCGACGTAGAAGCCGGGACCGAGCGTGGGCAGCAGGTAGTAGGAGACCGTGCCGAGGGTCCAGGCGAGCACCTGCGAGGTGACGAACCAGTAGCCGTAGGACAGGTTGCGCGACCACACCAGCCAGGCGGTGACCGCCAGCGGCACCAGCGGCAGGAACCACAGGTAGATGTAGGACAGCACGTGGGCCGAGATGCCGGTGCCGAGCAGCTCGTGCATCACGTTGCCGGGCTCGTTGCCGAACATCAGCGCGTTGTCGATGATGTGGAGCTCGCGGTCGTACATGACGTCGCGGATGAACGGCAGGAAAGACTTCAGGTTCCGATAGCTGACGTAGGTGAAGTAGAAGCAGACGATCCCGAGCACGACCAGGATCCAGCGCTCGCGCCCCCAGTGGTCCCGGATCCGCTCGCGCGCGATGTCTCGCCACTCCCCCGGCCGGGCCCGCGAGAGCCACAGCGTCCGGGGCACGAGGTCGGCCAGGAACGCCGCCGAGAGCAGCAGCGGCAGCCGCAGCCAGGAGGGCCCGAGGAAGCCGTCGGGATCGACCAGTCGCCGGTCGAGGATCACCGCGGCGACGATGGCGAGCACGCCCGTGACCACGGCGACCCCGACGAGGAGTGCATAGGCCCGGCGGAACACGCCGGCCAGTCTAGAGCGGGGGCCTGAGGGTCTCCGACCCCGTTCTGCCGCCGACGAGGGCGAGCCGGGTCCGGTCGACCCGCAGCGCCACCTCGGCGCCGGGTGCCGGGTGGCGGTCGAGCGGGGCGACGGCGTCGAGCCGCCCGAGTCCCGGTACGTCGACCTCGACCCGGACCTGCTCCGGGGTGAGCCTCGAGGAGACCACCACCCCGGCCAGCGGTCCATCGCCGGTGACGACCAGCGCCGACCGGCGCAGCGCGACCGCCGGCCCGGGGTCCACCCCGAGCGGTCGCAGCAGCCGGGCCGCCGGCTCGCCGGCGAGCACCCGCGCGTAACCGAGGAACAGCGCGGTGCCGGGGTCGGCCGGGGCACGCCACACCTCCGCGATCGGCCCGTGCTGGACGATCCGCCCCTCGCGCATGACCGCCAGCCGGTCGGCGACCGCGAACGCCTCCTCGTGGTCGTGGGTGACCAGCAGCGCCGCGGTCCCGGCCTCGCGGAGGATCCGGCCCAGGTCGTCGGCCAGCCGCTCGCGCAGCCCCGCGTCCAGCGCCGAGAGCGGTTCGTCGAGCAGCAGCAGCCGCGGTCGGACGGCGAGCGAGCGCGCGAGCGCCACCCGCTGCCGCTCACCGCCCGAGAGCGTCGCCGGCATCCGCTCGGCGTACGAGGGCAGGCCGACGAGCTCGAGCAGCTCGGTCACGCGCCGGTCGGCGGCGGGCGCGCGTCTCAGCCGGAGCGCGTAGCCGACGTTGCGGGCGACGGAGAGGTGGTCGAAGAGCTGCCCGTCCTGGAACATCAGCGCGAAGCCGCGCCGATGGGTGGGGACCCCCGCCACGTCGTCGCCGTCCCAGGCGACCCGTCCGGAGGCGAGCGGCTCGAGGCCGGCGATCGCCCGCAGCAGGGTCGACTTCCCGCAGCCCGAGGGCCCGAGCACGGCCAGCACCTCGCCGTCGGGCACCGCGAGGTCGACGCCCGCGACAGCCGGGTGGCCGTCGAGGGTGACCGAGACGTCGTCGAGCGTCAGCACGTCACAGCGCCCCGAGGCTCGGGACCCGCAGCCGCTCGACGAGCAGCATCACGAGCGCGGTGGTGGCTGCCAGCACGCACGAGGCCGCGAGCGCCATGCCCGCGTTGTCCTGGCCGGGGTGGCCCAGCAGCCGGAAGATCACCACCGGCACGGTCGGGGTGTCGTCGCGCGCGAGGAACGAGGTGGCGCCGAACTCGCCGAGCGACGCGGCGAAGGCGAAGCCCGCCCCGGCCAGCAGCGGCCGCCACAGCACGGGCAGGTCGACGGTCGCCAGGGTGCGCAGCGGCCCGGCACCGAGCGAGGCGGCGGCCTGCCGCTGCCGGTCGTCGATGCCGGCGAGCACCGGCACCAGGATCCGGACGACGAGCGGCAGCGCGACCAGTGCCTGGGCGACCGGCACCAGCAGCCGGCTGTCGCGCAGGTCGAGCGGCGGCTCGTCGAGCGCCACCAGGAAGCCGAACCCGAGCGTCACCGCCGAGACGCCCAGGGGCAGCATGAAGAAGCCGTCGAGCACGCCGCGGACCCGGCGCTCGACCGCGGTGCGGGAACGCCGGGTGACCACCAACGCGACGAGCAGACCGACCGAGAGCGACATCCAGGTGGCGTCGACCGCGGTGCGTACCGAGATGAGGAGCGCGTCGGTCACCGGCACGACGAGCGCCTGTCGGTCGCCGGTGGTGGAGAGGGCCGCGTAGTTGCCGAGCCCCCAGCCGCCACCGACCCGGAGCGAGCCCACGACCAGTGCGGCGAGAGGCAGCCCGACGAAGGCCAGGAGGAGCAGCGTCGCCGCGAGGGGTACGGCGTCCGCGCGACCCGGCCGGCGCAGCGGCACCGGTCGGCGTACGGACGGGGCGGCCGCGCGCACCCGCCGGGCGGCGAGGAGCAGCAGCCCGACGACGAGCAGCTGGAGCAGCGAGAGCGCGGCCGCCGCCGGCAGGTCGTAGAGGGTGGTGGTGAGCAGGTAGATCTCGGTCTCGACCGTGGCGTAGCGGGCGCCGCCGAGGGTCAGCACGATGCCGAAGGCCGTGGCGCAGAAGAGGAAGACGACCGTCGCGGCCGAGACGATCGCGGGCCGCAGCGCCGGCAGCGTGATGGTGCGGAAGACGGTCGCCGGTGGTGCGCCGAGGGTGGCGGCGGCCTGGGCGGGCCGCGGGTCGAGCGACTCCCAGGCCGTGCCGACCACGCGGAGCACGACCGCGACGTTGAAGAAGACCAGGCCCAGGACGATGGCGGCCGGCGTGCCGTCGAGGCCGAGGAACCCCAGCGGCCCACCCTCGCCGAGCAGCTGCCGGAAGGCCACGCCGACCACGACGGTCGGCAGCACGAACGGCACCAGCAGCACCGCCCGGAGGCCCCGGCGCAGCGGCAGCGCGGTGCGGTGCAGGACGTGGGCGGCCGGGAGGCCGAGGGCGACGGAGAGCACGGTGCCGGCCGTGGCGGTGAGCAGCGTGAAGGCCAGCACCCGGTGGGTGCGCTCGCGCGTGAGCACCTCGACGACGGCCGCCGTGCCGCCGTCGTCGCCGAACCCCAGCCCGACCATGGCCACGACGGGCACCACGAAGAAGGCGACCAGCGCGAGGACCGGGAGCGCGGCGAGCGCGCCCAGTCCGAGCAGCCTGGTGGATCGCCGGGGCATCACGATCCTCAGCCGGTCGCCAGGTCGCGCCACTGCTCGAGCCAGGCGTCGCGCTCGGAGGCGACCCGGTCCGGGCCGAGGGAGAAGGGGTCGGTGGGCTGGTGGGCGTGGCGGGCCCACTCGCGCGGGAGGGGGACGCCGTCGCGCACCGGGTAGACGTACATCGCGTCGGGCAGCGCCGCCTGCACGTCCTCCGACAGCAGGAACCGGATCAGCTCCCGGCCGCCCGTGGGGTTGGCCGCGCCGGCCAGCACGCCGGCGTACTCGACCTGGCGGTAGCAGGTGTCGAGCAGCGCCCGCGTCGTCGACCGCTGCGAGCCCTCGGGCACGGTGAAGGCCGGGCTGGAGTCGTAGGAGAGCACGATCGGCCGGGTGCCGGTCTCGCTGCCCTGGGTGAAGTCGGTGAAGTAGGCCTCCTCCCAGCCGTCGACGACCTCGGTGTCGTTGGCGAGCAGGTCCTCCCAGTAGCCGGGCCAGCCGTCGCCGTACGCCGCCACGGTGGCCAGCAGGAAGGCCAGGCCGGGTGAGCTGGTGAGCGCCGACGGCGTCACGAACAGGCCGCGGTAGGCGGGCTCGGCGAGGTCGTCGAGGGTGCGCGGCGGAGCGAGGTCGTGCTCACGGAACCAGGTGGTGTCGACGTTGACGCACACGTTGCCGTCGTCGACCGGGGCCAGCCGCGCACCGTCGTCGCCGGCGAGCACGAAGTCGCCCGCTCCGGCCGGGAGGTCGACGTCGAGGGTGTCGAAGACCCCCGCGTCGAGGGCCCGGGAGGCGAAGGTGTTGTCGACCCCGAAGGCGACGTCGCCGGTCGGGTCGTCGGCCGTGACCGCGAGCCGGGTCGTCAGCGACCCGGCGTCGCCCCCGCTGCGGATCTCGAGGTCGTAGCCCGACTCCTCCTCGAACTGCCGCTGCAGCGGCTTCGGCATCGCGAAGGAGTCGTGCGTGACGAGCACGACCGTGCCGGGCGGGCTGCCCTCAGGCGACGTGCTCGGTGCCGGGTCGCCCCCCATCAGGCTGCAGCCCGAGGCGAGGACGCGCGGTGAGCAGGACGGGAACGACGAGCCTCATCGGTGCGACTCCCTACGCCGGTGTCAACCGGATCAGGTTCGGAGGGTCTGCGGGTCTCCCGCACTCTCAGCCCGCCTCACGGGCTCCCCTGTCTGTACGTGGGCCAGCGTACGCGGGGCCGTTGCATGATTCCCCGGCTAGCCGGGGAATCATGCGCTTCTCGGCCGTTGCAACACCCGAGAAGCGCATGGATCGGCCGAGAAGTACGTCGCGGCTGGGGCTGGTGGGGCGAGCGGCGGCCCGTCCGACCGCTCCCCCGCTAGATTGCGCCCATGCCGAGCGGGCGACACCAGCTGCTGGCGTACGCCGTGCCGCGGGTGCGCCGTTCGCGCGACCTCGTCGACGAGCCGGCCGAGCGGGCGCGGGTCGAGTCGTGGCACGAGGCGCTGGGCCTGCCGAGCGCGCGACGCGGGCTGCCGACGGTGCTGGTGCCGGGCTTCAGGCGGCGGTTCTCGGTGGTGACCGAGGAGGTCGCCGGGTTCCCGGTCCACGTCGTGACGCCGCGCCACGTCGTGCCGACCCGGACCGTGGTCCACGTGCACGGCGGCGCCTTCATGGCGCCGGTCGACCCGTTCGTCGTGCGCTGGGCCTGCTTCCTGGCCGCCGCGCTGCAGGCGCGGGTGGTGCTCCCCGACTACCCGCTCGCTCCCGAGCACACCTGGCGCGACTCCTTCGCCGTGCTGGTCGACCTGGTCGCCCGGTGGGCCGGCGAGGGACGGACCACGCTCGCCGGCGAGTCGGCCGGAGGCGGCTACGCGCTGGCGCTCGCCGCCGCGGTCCGTGACCGGGGCGGACCGCAGCCCGCCGAGCTGCTCCTGCTCTCGCCGTGGGCCGACCTCACGACCTCGACACCCGAGACGCCGGCGTACGCCGAGCGCGACCCGTGGCTCTTCCTCGGCAAGCTCCACGCCTACGCCCGCTGGTGGGCCGGCTCGGAGGCCGACCTGGGGCGGCCGGAGGTGAGTCCGGCGCTGGCCGACCTCGCCGGACTGCCGCGGGCGCTGATGTTCTGCGGCACGCGCGACATCCTGCTCCCGGGCTGCCGACTGCTGGCTGACCGGGCCCGCGAGGTCGGCTGGGACCTCACCTACGTCGAGCAGCCCGACCTCATCCACGTCTACCCGATGCTGCCGCTGGTGCCCGAGGCCCGCACCGCCCGGCGGCAGGCCCTGGAGTTCCTCCGATGATCACGGTCACCGCGCTGCCCTTCGCCGCCCTCGACCCCCCGACGGCGTACGCCGTGTGGCGACTGCGCCAGGACGTCTTCGTGGTGGAGCAGGAGTGCTGCTACCCCGACCTCGACGGTCGCGACGACGAGCCGGGCACCCGCCACGTCGTGCTGCGCGACGACGACCGGGTCGTCGGTGTCGCGCGCGTGCTCGACGACGGCGCGCGGTGGCGGGTCGGCCGGGTGGCCCTGGCCCGCGAGGCGCGCGGTCGCGGGCTGGCCGACGTGCTCATGGAGACCGCGCTGCAGGTCTGCCCCGACCGGGAGGTCGTGCTGGAGGCGCAGGCCCCGCTCGCGCGGTGGTACGAGTCGCTCGGCTTCGAGGTCACCGGCCCGGAGTACCTCGACGACGGCATCCCCCACGTGCCGATGCGCCGCCCGGCCGAGGGGTGACCCCGACCGGGCGGCACGAGCGAGGTCGCTAGCCGCGTCCGCTCGACGAGCGCGCCCGGCGGGAGACCGAGTCGATCGCGACGGCGATCAGCAGGACGGCGCCGGTCACCATGAACCGCACCTCCGACTCGACGCCGGCCAGGTTGAGCCCGCTGGTGATCGCCTGGAGCACGAGGATGCCGAGCAGCGCGGCCCAGGCCGAGCCGCGGCCACCGAAGAGGCTGGTGCCACCGATCACGGCAGCGGCGATCGCGGTGAGGTTGGTGTCGGTGGTGCCCGTGGCCTGCGACACCGAGGTCTGCAGGCCCGCGCCGACGATGCCGCCGAGCGCGGCCAGGGTCGAGGTGAGCACGAACACCGACAGGAAGACCCGGTCGACCTTGATGCCCGACCGGCGGGCGGCCTCGACGTTGCCGCCGACCGCGAACACGTGACGTCCCCACACGGTGCGCCGCAGCGCGAAGTCGACGACGACCACCAGCGCGAAGAACAGCCACCACAGATAGCTGAAGCCGCGGTCGATGTTGACGTAGTAGGTGAGGAACCCGAGCCCGCCCGCGAGCAGCGCGGCCTTGGCCAGCACCAGCGGCCACCACGGCGGCGCGAGCTCGGCGGCCCGCCGCTGCAGGGTGGTCCGCCACTGCGAGAGCAGGTAGGTGCCGACGACGACGAGCACGATCAGGTAGGAGACCCAGCCGGTGACGAAGCTGAACCGGGTGAACTCCAGCAGGGAGGAGTCGCCGGGCAGGTTGATCGTCCCGTTGTCGCCCAGCACGTAGAGCAGCACGCCCTGGAAGCCGAGCAGGCCGGCCAGCGAGAAGACGAAGGACGGTACGCCGACCCGCGTGAACAGCAGCCCGTAGAGCACCCCCACGGCGACCCCGGTGGCGATGCCGCCGAGCATCCCGACCACCGTCGACGTCCCCTGGTTGACCATCAGCACGGCCATCACGGCGGCGGCCATGCCGCTGACCGAGCCGACGGACAGGTCGATCTGCCCGAGCAGCAGCACCAGCACGATGCCGAGCGCGATGATGCCGATCGGGGCGGCGTACTGGGTGATCGAGACGATGTTGCGCGAGGAGAGGAAGCGCGCGTTGTCGAGGTAGAAGCCGAAGCAGATCACGACCAGGCCGATGATCACCGGCAGGTTGCCGAGGTCGCCGGAGCGCAGCCGGGCGGCCTGCGCCCGGACGTACCCGCCGATCCCCTGGGTCTGGATCAGCCGCTCGTCGGCGAGGTCGGCGGCGACGGCGGTCGCGGCGGCCTCGCGGCTCGCTGCCTCGGTCGCCGGGTCGGTGCCCGTGTCAGCCATCGGTGGCCTCCTGGCGTTCGTGGGTGCGTGGCCCGCGCGAGGCGCGGGTGGCCACGACGTTGTCGGAGGCGCCGGTGATCGCCGCCACCAGCTCCTCGGTGGTGGCCTCCTCGACCCGGAAGTCGGCGGCGTTGCGGCCCAGCCGCAGCACCACGATCCGGTCGGCGACGGCCTGGACGTCGGCCATGTTGTGGCTGATCAGGATCACCCCGAGGCCGGTCTCGCGCAGCCGCTCCACGAGGTTGAGCACCTCGGCGGTCTGGGCGACCCCCAGCGCCGCGGTCGGCTCGTCGAGCATGACCACCTTGGGCCGGCCGACCAGGCTCCGGGCGATGGCGACGGTCTGGCGCTGGCCGCCGGAGAGCGAGGCGATCGGGATCCGGACCGAGGGGATCTTGGCCGACAGCGTGCGCAGCAGCCGCCAGGCCTCCTTCTCCATGCCGACCTCGTCGAGGACCAGGCCCTGGGTGTGCTCCTGCCCGAGGAACAGGTTGGCGACCACGTCGAGGTTGTCGCAGAGCGCCAGGTCCTGGAAGACCGTGGCGATCCCGAGCCGCTGTGCCTCGGCCGGGCCGCCGATCGAGACCCGGGAGCCGTCGAAGACGATCTCGCCCTCGTCGGCGGAGTAGACCCCCGAGATGATCTTGACCAGGGTCGACTTGCCGGCGCCGTTGTCGCCCACCAGGGCGACCACCTCGCCGGGCGCCACCTCCAAGGAGACGTCGGTGAGCGCCTGTACCGCGCCGAACCTCTTGTTGACCCCGGTCAGGGAGAGCACGCTCTCCCTGACCGTGGTGCCTGCCGTCTGCGACATCAGCTGATGCCGGCCTCCGAGCACGCGTCGGCGTACTCGTCGGTGCAGATGTCGTCGACGGCGTAGAAGCCGTCCTTGACCACCGTGTCGTTGACGTTGTCGGCCGTGACCGCGATCGGGTCGAAGATGTAGGACGGCACGCCCTCGTAGTCGGTCTGGTCGATGCCCGTGTCGCTGGTGCCGCTCACGTCGTCACCCGCCGCCAGCTTGACCGCGATCTCCGCAGCCGTCTCGGCCTCGATCGGGATCGGCTTGTAGATGGTCATCGCCTGCTCCCCGGCGATGATCCGCTGGATCGCGGCGAGCTCGGCGTCCTGGCCGGTGATCGGCGGCAGGTCGGTGGCGGCGACCCCGGCTCCGGTCATGGCCGCGACCACGCCGCCGGCCTGGCCGTCGTTGGCGGCGTAGACGCCCTGGATGTCGGAGGGGTCGTAGTTGCTCAGCTGGTCGGTGACGAACTGCTGGGCGTTCTCCGGGCTCCAGTCGGGGTTGTCGAACTCCTCGAGGATCTTGACGTTGCTCTTGTCGATGACGCTGTGGGCGCCCTCCTTGAACTGCGCCGCGTTGGGGTCGCTCGGCGCGCCGTTGAGCATCAGGATGTTGCCCTTGTCGCCCATGGCGTCGACGAGCGCCTGACCCTGCATCATGCCGACGGTCTTGTTGTCGAAGGACATGTAGTAGTCGGCCTCGGCGATGAACCGGTCGTAGGCGATCACCGGGATGTCGGCGTCCTGGGCCGAGGTGACCATGCCGCCGGCGCCGGCGCCGTTGACCGGGTCCAGCACGATCACGGCCGCGCCCTCGTTGATGGCGGAGTCGACCTGCTGGGCCTGCTTGGCCTCGTCCTGGTCGGCGTTGTAGTAGGAGACCTCGCAGTCCGAGCACAGGTCGGCGACCTTGTCCTCGAAGAGCGGCTTGTCGAAGGTCTCGTAGCGGGTGGTCTTCGACTCGGGCAGCAGCAGCGCGATGGTCTGGCCGCCGCCGCCGTCGGCGCTGTCGCCTCCGGTCTGGGCATCGTTGGCGCCGCAGGCGGTGAGGCTCAGGGCCAGGATCGACGCGGCGCCGAGGGCCATGATGCGCCGCTGGGGGCGGGTCAGCAGTGTGGGCACGGTTGGTTCTCCTCCGACTCGTGCAGCGGGCGCTGCGACGACTGTTGGGTCGAGTGTCGGGCGTCACACCCGAACGGTCAAGAGTTGAAGACAAAATGTGTCGAACCCGTTGAATCTGGACTTTTGTGGTCGACTCTTGACCATTGGCTCCGACAGATGCAGGGTGTGCGCCATGAGTACGACGCCCCGGACGACCAGCGCCCCCGGGTCGACGTCGTCGCTGCGGGCCGCCAACCAGAACCGGGTGCTGGGCGCGCTGCGCAGCGTGCCCCCCGGCGAGGCGCCCACGCAGGCCGAGCTGGCCCGGCTCACCGGCCTCGCGCCCGCCACGGTGTCCAACATCGTGCGCGAGCTGACCACCTCCGGACTGCTGGAGTCCGAGCCCGGCAGCGGGCGCCGCGGCTCCTCGGTGCGGCTCTCGGCCGCGGCGGGCCTGGTCGCGGGGATCGACTTCGGGCACTCCCACGTCGGGGTCGCGGTCGGCGACGTCGCCGGCCGGGTGCTGGCCGAGGAGCGCGCGCGGACCACCGACGACCTCGGGCACGACGAGGCGCTGGGCCTGGCGTCCTCGATGCTGCGGCGGCTGCTGGGCGGCCGCGGACCGTTGCGCCGGGTCGGCCTCGGGCTGCCGGCGCCGGTGAAGAACAACGTGGTGCGCTCCGCCGCGATCTTCCCCGGGTGGGAGGACGTCGACGCCGGGGCCGCGGCCGAGCAGGTCTTCGGGGTCCCGGTGCACGTCGAGAACGACGCCAACCTCGGCGCCCTGGCCGAGCACCGCCACGGCACCGGCCGGGGCCACGACACCCTGGTCTTCGTCAAGATCGCCAGCGGCGTCGGCGCCGGCATCGTGGTCGACGGCCACCTCTTCCACGGCTCGGACGGCACCGCCGGCGAGATCGGCCACCTCACCGTCGACGACCAGGGCCCGATGTGCCGCTGCGGCAGCCGCGGCTGCCTGGAGACCTACACCTCGAGCGAGCACATCCTGCGGCTGGTCGCCCCGACCCTCCCGGACGCGACGCTCGAGGTCCTGGTCGACGAGGCCACGGCCGGCAACGTCTCGGCCATGCGGGTGCTCGAGGACGCCGGGCTCCACCTCGGCTGGGCGCTGGCCAGCGTCGTCAACCTGCTCAACCCCTCGCTGGTGATCCTCGGCGGCGAGATGGTCCGGGCCGGCGACCTGCTGCTCGACCCCGCGCGGACCGGGCTGCGGCGGCACGCGCTCGACGCCGTCGCCCAGACGCCGCTGGTCGCCAGCGCCCTCGGCAGCCGGGCCAGCCTGGTCGGGGCCACGTTGCTGGCCGCCGAGAGCACCGAGCTCGTCGACTAGGGAGCGGGCCGCGACCGGTCCGCCAGCAACGCGGCGGCCCGGGCCAGCAGCCGGGCGAGCGGGGGCGGTACGTCGTCTGGACCGAGCCGCCCGGCGAGGGCGGTCGCCAGGACGGCCTTGCGCCCTGACCGGGTGCCGGCGAAGCGGCGCAGCTGGTCGGCGAGCGGGCGACCCCGCCACTCCGGCTGGCCCTGGAAGGTCCGGAACCGGTCGAGGTCACCGAGGTCGGCCAGCACCTCGAGCGCCCGGTCGACGCCGACCGCGCGGATCAGCTCCTCCTCGAGGTCGCGGTCGCAGACGAAGATGCCGTCGAGCGGCGGGTCGACCCGCTCCAGGAAGCGCCGCTCGGGCAGGTCGCACAGGCCGAGCACGACCGGCGCGGGGCTGCGGCCGACGAGCCGCCGGACGTGGCGGGCGACGTTGGTCACCCCGCCCATGGCCACCACCTCCAGGTCGGGCGCTGGCCGGGCGGCGAGCAGCTCGACGACGGCCGCGTCGCTCGCCCCCTCCACGAGGACCACCACCGACCGGGCCATCTCAGAAGTCGAAGCCGCTCTCGGCGCCACCGGCCCGCCCGTGTCGCTGCCGGTGCCGCCGCAGGTGCACCCGGCGGCTGAGCCGGATGGTCGGGCGCAGCATCAGCTGGGCGGAGCCGAGGACGAACAGCCAGGTGCCGGCGTACGTCGTCGCGGAGTCGAAGAACAGGACCGACCCGACCAGGAACCACACCGCGACCAGCAGGTCGTTGAGGATGCTCACCAGCTCGTAGCGATCGCGCAGCACCAGCTCGTCCGTCGTGCCGGGCAGCTCGAGCCGCAGGTCGGGGTCGCGATCGGTCACGGCCCCACTGTGACACCCCCTGTCGGTTCCCGGTGCGCGTGGCCTGAAGGCCGCCGGCCGCTCAGACCAGGCAGCGCCACGCGGGCCAGCCCGGCGGCGCGGGCGAGGTGAGCGCGTCGAGCACCACGTGGGTCACCTGCTCCGGTGTGAGCCCCCGCTGGCTCTCGGCGCCCGGCGGCTCGGCCGCCCACGCCGACTCGCCGTCGGCCATGACCACCTCGACCGGGTGCTTCCCGTCGGCCACGGCCGCGACGGTGCCCCAGCTGCGGTGCACCAACACCTGGCGGTCCGCGTCACCGAGCTCGTGGAGCCAGCGCTGCACCGTGTCGCGGTCGTCGAGCGTCGTCTGCTCGCGGCGCGGCCGCAGCAGCGGCTTCCCGGACAGCCGCTCGACGACGTCCATCGGACGGCGATCGGTCTTGCTCCACCACGCCACGTCGCCTCCCGTCTCGAGTCCGCACACCGCGGGACACGGTAGACGACGGCCCGGGCAGACTGCTGCTGCGCGAGCAGGCAGACTGGGGCGACCCGCCGACCCGGACGAAGGAGGACGCGTGACCGCAGCGACCGACGTCGCCACGCCTGAGTCGCTCGCGACGGCGGGCACCGCCGAGCTGACCGAGCGGGCCCGGGACGTCCGGGCCGGGGCGACCGGCGCCCGCGTGACGTGGTCGCCCAAGGTGTTCGTGCCGCTGACCCGGCTGTGCCGCGACCGGTGCGGTTACTGCACGTTCGCGACCGCGCCGCGCCACATCCCGGCGCCCTACCTGACGCCGGAGGAGGTCCTGGCCATCGCCTCGCAGGGGGCCGAGGCCGGATGCCACGAGGCGCTCTTCACGCTGGGTGAGCTGCCCGAGCTGCGCTACCCGGAGGCGCGGGCCTGGCTCGACGAGCACGGCCACGCCTCCACCGTCGACTACGTGGTCGCCATGGGCCGGATGGTGCTGGAGGAGACGGGGCTGCTGCCCCACGCGAACGCCGGCGCCGTCTCCCGCGACGACCTCGCCGCGCTGCGCACCGTGGCGGCGTCGCAGGGGATGATGGTCGAGTCGCTGCGGCCTGACCTCGCGGCCCACCGGGGCGCCCCCGACAAGGCTCCCGAGCGCCGGCTGCAGACCCTCGAGTGGGCGGGCGAGCTCGGCATCCCGTTCACCACCGGCATCCTGGTCGGCATCGGCGAGACCGAGGCCGACCGCGTCGAGGCTCTCGAGGCGATCGCCGCGAGCCACCGCCGGCACGGCCACGTGCAGGAGGTGATCGTCCAGAACTTCCTGCCCAAGCCCGGCACCGCGCATGCGGTACGTCGACCCGTGCCCGCCCGAGGATCACCTCCGCGCGATCGCGCTGGCGCGGCTGGTGCTGCCGCCGGACGTGCACGTGCAGGCGCCGCCCAACCTCTCCGACCCCGACCGGCTCGGCGACCTGCTCGACGCCGGCCTCGACGACTGGGGCGGGGTCTCGCCGGTCACGCCCGACCACGTCAACCCCGAGCGCCCGTGGCCCGACGTCGCGGTGCTGCGCGCGGCGACCGAGTCGCGCGGGCTCGCGCTGGCGCCGCGGCTCACCGTCCACCCGGGCCACGCCGCGCGGCCCGACCGGTGGCTCGATCCCGCGCTGGTCTTCCCGGTGCTCGACCGCGCCGACGCCGAGCTGCTCGGCCGCGACGACCCGGGCGCGGTCTGGCCCGAGCGGCACCAGGCCGCCGCCAACGTCGGCACCGGGGCCGAGGTGGTCCAGATCGGGCGCCGCTCCACGGCCTGGTACTCGGGCGCCGACACCGAGCCGCCCGCCCTGCTGCCGGCGCGAGCCCACGCGGGTGGCGCGGTGGCGGAGGTGCTCGCCGGCGTACGGCTCGGGCAGCGGGTGGGCGAGGCCGAGCTGGTCACGCTGTTCGCCGCGCGCGGCCCCGAGGTCGCGGCCGTGGCCGAGGTCGCCGACGAGCTGCGGAGGCGTGCGGTCGGCGACACCGTCACCTACGTCGTCAACCGCAACATCAACTACACCAACGTCTGCACCTTCCGCTGCACGTTCTGCGGCTTCTCCAAGGGCCCGCTCTCGCTCAACCTGCGCGGCGCGCCCTACCTGCTGGGCCTCGAGGAGATCGTCGAGCGCAGCGTCGAGGCCGCGGCGCGGGGCGCGACCGAGGTCTGCCTGCAGGGCGGGATCCACCCGAGCTTCGACGGCGAGTTCTACGTCGACGTCGTGCGCGCGGTGAAGGCGGCGGTGCCCGGGCTCCACGTGCACGGCTTCACCGCGCTCGAGGTGATGGAGGGCGCCCGGCGACTCGAGGAACCGCTGGCGGCGTACCTCACCCGGCTCAAGGAAGCCGGCCTCGGATCGCTCCCCGGGACCGCCGCGGAGATCCTCGACGACGAGGTCCGGGCGGTGCTCTGCCCCGACAAGGTCGACACCGAGGAGTGGCTCGAGGTGCACCGCACCGCCCACGAGGTGGGGCTGCGGTCCAACATCACCATCATGTTCGGCTCGGTCGAGACGCCGCGCCACTGGGCCAGGCACCTGCTGCGCACCCGGGACCTGCAGGACCGCACCGGCGGCTTCACCGAGTTCGTGCCGCTGCCGTTCGTCCACATGGCCGCGCCGATCTACCTCAAGCGCGGCGCTCGGCGCGGTCCCACCTGGCGCGAGAGCGTGCTGATGCACGCGGTCGCCCGGATCGCCTACGACGGCGTGCTCGACAACATCCAGGCGTCCTGGGTCAAGCTCGGCCAGCCCGGCGCCCACCAGCTGCTGAGCGCCGGGGTCAACGACCTCGGCGGCACCCTGATGGACGAGAACATCAGTCGGGCCGCCGGCGCCGCGCACGGCCAGCTGGCCACGCCCGAGGAGCTCCACGACCTGGCCACCGCCGCCGGTCGTACGGCCCGTCAGCGCACGACGCTCTACGGCGAGCCGGTCTCCGAGTAGAGGTTCTGCAGCCGCACGCTGCCGCGCGAGACCAGCCGCCCGTCGGCGTCCAGGGTCTCGACGGTCCACAGCTGCTGGAGTCGGCCCCGGTGGACCGGCGTTGCCGTCGAGACCAGGTCGCCCTCCCGCACCGCGCGCAGGAAGTCGGTCGTGTTGGTCACGCCGACCACCTGGCCGCGGTCGCCGAGCCACATCGCACCGGCGATGCTGGCCAGGGTCTCGACCACGCCGCAGTGGGCCCCACCGTGCACGATCCCGTAGGGCTGGTGCAGCGAGGGTTGCGCGGACCAGGTCGCGACGACCCGGTCGCCCGTGGCCTCGGTCAGCTCGAGGCCGAGGCCGGTCGCGAACGGGCCGAGGTCCTGGGAGAGGTCGATGGACATGCCCCCATCCTGCTCGATCGCGGCCGAGCGGGGGTGGCCGGGTCGGCCGAGGCCGTCGAGCACGGCGACGACACACTCGGCCCCCCTCGTCCACGAGGGGCTTCCGGCGCGGTCGCCGACGGGGTTACGCTCGCCACGGCCCCCGCCGCCCGCCCCCTGCGTCGCCGTCCCCCTCGGCTGACCGGGCGGCGGGGGCGCCACCACCTCGGGAACGTGTCGTCTCTCGCATCGTGATCCTGGGCTCAGTGCGTGAGCTGATCGAGCTGCTGGGCCGCCGACCCGATGCTCGACGGCAGCGTGTGGACTCCTTCGCTGAGGTTCGTCGCGGACGCTCCGCCGACGCACACCATCGGGACCGGATCGCGGGCGAGCAGTCGCTCGACCACCGCCACCGCGGCCGGACGGTCTTCCGGAGTGACCACGGACACGACCGCCGCTCGGGCCTTGCGGCTGCGCACCGCCGCCTCCCAGCTGCTGACCGGGACGTTGGCACCGAGGTACAGGACGTCCATGCCCCTGCGGCGGATCGCCGTGGCGAACGCCAGGGCACCGAGGTCGTGCTGGCTTCCGACGGGGAGCCCCACCACGACCGTCGGGCCCCTGGAGCTGCTGGCGGCCGCGTCGAACGCGGCGGAGAGCCGCCGATGGACCGCGTGGCTGGCCGCGTGCTCCCCCGCGACATCGATCTCGCCGCGCGTCCAACCCTCGCCGAGTGCCTCCAGGGTGGGAAAGAGCCACGAGTCGACGACGTGTTCGAAGGATCCGAGCGCGAATCCTTCATCGAGGCTCCTTTCGATCCCCGCTGTGTCCATCCGTGCGGCCGAGGACAGGAACAGCTGTGTGCAGGTGACCACCGGGGGAGGGTCGAGGTCCTGGGAGGTCCCGCGACCGGCCACCTCGTCCGGAACGACGGGGGCGCCCCCGCTGCGAACGGCGTCGGCAGCCTCTGCCGGCGACCAGCCGCTGTCCACGAGGCGACGCATCGTCGACAGCGCCGCCAGATCCCCGTCGCCGTAGAGGCGGTACCCCGACTCGTTCCGGTCCGGCGTGACGACGCCGTACCGCCGCTCCCAGGCCCTCAGCAACGCCACCGAGACACCGGTGAGTCGTGACGCCTGCGCGATCGTGTACATAGTCTGTCTAGTGTACGGGACGGCGAACCTTGTACAAAGACTAGACAGACGGGCGTGTCGCTCGTACGGTGTCGGAAGACAGACAGGTCGAGGACCTCTGCGGATCGGAAAGGACCGGGGCATGACGCCTCATCTTCTGCACAGTGCCCCACGAGGTGCCTCTCCCGATCCGGCCGAGAGTGCCGAGAGTGCCGAGAGTGCGACGATGCTGCAGTTCGACGACCTGTGGGACCTCCACGGCGCGGCCGTCTACGCCTTGGCCTGCCTGCTCCTCGTCGACGAGACGGCAGTGGTCCGGGCTGTGACGCTGGGGACGACCGACCTCGCCCGAGCGGCCGGAGACGTCTCGACGGACGATGCCCGCCGTTCGTGGGCGCGCCACGTGTTCTGGCGCAGCCAGGAGCTCGTCGGCCAGACGTCCACGCCGGAGCAGCTGCCGCCGGCCATGGTGAGGCTGGGCCGGCTGGCCCAGCTCCAGCGCGCGTGCCTCGGGTTGTGCCTCTTCGGTGGGCACAGCTATCGAGAGGCGGCGGGCCTGCTCGGCGTACCACCCCTGGAGGTGGCTGACCTCCTGACAGCGGGCCTGCGAGACCTGGAGCGATCTGCCGCCGCCGAGACCCCCGTCGTTGCTTGAGCCACCACGAATCCCGGGCGACTCACCCCGAGACCGAGGAAGGCCGGACCCGTCGCAGGTCCGGCTGTCGCCGATGTCGTGAGACATCACACGGAGCCGCCTGTCGGAATCGAACCGACGACCTATTCATTACGAGTGAATCGCTCTACCGACTGAGCTAAGGCGGCGCGCTGCCCGGGTGAGTGCGTGCTCGGCCCGGGCAACCCGGGTGAGTATACGGAGCAGCGCGCCCCACGACGAAACCGCCGGGAGCGACCGGCGCAGCCCCTCAGGCGGCCCGCGTGACGCGGTCGCGGTGGGCCGACCGGCCGGTGAGCAGGGCCTGCTCGGAGCCACACCAGCAGACGAACGCGACCACGATCCCGTGGTCGGTGTTGTCGAGGCCGGTGACCTGGCTCGGGAAGATCAGCTGGCGGCGGTCGCAGGCGGTGCAGTGGTGGTCGAACACGGGTCCTCCCCCGGGGTGTCGTCGGTCTGGTCCCTCCATCATCGGCCACCAGTTCCCATAGGGGTAGCCTGAGTTGTCTTCACGACCTCAAGGAGAATCCTTGTTCTCACTCCACCAGCTCCACTGCTTCCTCACCACCTACGAGCACGGCTCGCTCACCGCGGCCGCCGCCGAGCTCGGCTACGCGCAGCCCTCGGTGTCCGAGCAGATCCGGGCGCTGGAGAAGTCGGTCGGGGCGCCGCTGTTCCGCCGGGTCGGCCGCGGCGTCGTCCCGACGACCGTCGCCGACACGCTGCGCCCGCACGCGGAGCGCACCCTGGCGGCGGCCGAGGAGACCTGGCGCGCGGCGCGGAGCGTGACCGCGCTCGAGACCGGGACGATCCGGTTCGGGATGTTCGGCACCGCCCGGTTGTACGCCGGCGCGGGACTGGTCGCCGACGTGCTCGCGCAGTACCCCGGCGTGAGGGTCGAGCTGATCGGCCAGAACTCCACCGAGGTCCAGGACGAGCTGCGCCGCGGCCGGCTCGAGGCGGCGATGATCGCCGTGCCCCGCGTCGCCAGTGAGGGGATGTCGGTCACGCCGGTGGCCCGCGACGAGCTGGTCTACATCTCCGCCGAGCCCGAGCGGGTCGCCTCCCCCGTCACCGCCTCCCAGCTCGCCCGCGCCTCGCTGGTCATGCCGGAGACCACCTGGCGCGCCGAGGACTCCACCCGGATCATCCTGCGCCAGATGCTCCACGAGACCGGCCGCAACCCCCAGACCCGGATCGAGGTCGAGGACGTCGAGACCGCTGTCGAGCTGGTCGGGATGGGCCTGGCCGACTCCGTCGTCCCCCGCGGCGTGGCCGAGCAGCTGCTGCCGCGACTCGCGCCCGAGGCCGGCCTCGCGACGCTCCGCCCCCGGCAGTGGGACACCCTGGCCGTCGTCCACCGGTCCGGCGCCACGCTCTCGAGTGCCGCCCGGCTGATGATCGACCTCGCCACCCGGCGGATCCAGTCGATCGCCGAGCCCGTCACGCCCCGCTAGCAGGAGAGGCCGTCGTCGGGCACCGTGCCCTCGACGTAGTAGTCCTCGACCGCGCGGTCGATGCACGCGTTCCCGGCGTGGTAGGCGGTGTGGCCGTCGCCGTCGCGCGAGACCAGCACGCCCGACTCCAGGTCGTCGGCCAGCGCCCGGGCCCAGACGTACGGCGTCGCCGGATCGCGGGTCGTGCCGATCACGACGATCGGAGCCGCGCCGTCCGCATCGATCTCGAGCGGCTCCTCGGTCGACCGCACGACCTGGCCCGCGCAGCCGGTCAGCGCCCACGCGAACACGTCGCCGAAGGTCGGGGAGGCCTTCCGGAACGCCGGCAGCTGGGCGGCCACCGCATCGGCCGCGATGGAGGTCGGGTCGTCGAGGCAGCCGATGGCGTTGAACGCCTCGGAGCTGTTGTCGGCGTAGCCGCCCCCGGGGTCGCGGTGGGCGTAGGAGTCGCTGAGCTGGAGCAGGGTGGTGCCATCGCCGTCGAGGGCAGAGCGCAGTCCGGCGCTGAGGATCGCCCAGTAGTCCCGGTCGTAGAGCGGGGCCGCGATGCCGTAGAACGCGTTGCCGACGGCGAGCTCGCGGCCCAGCCGGGTCGGCAGCGGCTTCGCGTCGACCTGGTCGATGAGGTCGGAGATCCGGCCGAGACCCTCCTCGACCGAGCTCCCGAGGAAGCAGGAGTCGGTGGTCTCGACGCAGTTGGCGACGTAGGCGCGCAACGCCTCCTCGAAGCCGCGGGCCTGGCCGAGGTTGAGCTGCCGCTGCGACATCGAGACGTCGAGGGCGCCGTCGAGCACGAACCGGCCGACCCGGTCGGGGAACAGCTCGGCGTAGGTCGCGCCCAGCTTGGTGCCGTAGGACTTGCCGAGGTAGTCGAGCTGGTCCTGGCCGAGCGCCGAGCGCAGCACGTCCAGGTCACGGGCCGCCTCGACGGTCGACACGTGGGCCGCCAGCTGCCGGTCGTCGGCGGCGCAGCCACGGCCGATCGAGGAGACCAGGCGGATCCAGGTGTCGGTCTCGGCGGCGTCGTCGGGCGAGGGGTCGGCGGCCAGGTAGTCGTCGAGCCGCTCGTCGGAGATGCAGTCGACGGGCGCGCTGTCGCCCGTGCCGCGGGGGTCGAAGCCGACCACGTCGTCGTGGTCGAGCAGGCGTTGCCCGAGCCGCTGGCCCGCCACGGCGGCGTACGCCGTGCCGGGGGCACCCGGGCCGCCCGGGTTGACCACGAGCACGCCGTCGGGCCGGCCGTGGGTCGGCACCCGCAGCAGCGCGAGCTCGAGGGTGCGCCCGCCGGGCCGGTCGTAGTCGAGGGGGACGGTGAGGCGGGCGCAGTCCTGGTCGCCGCACGGCTTCCAGGCGAGGTGCTGGCCGTAGAACTCGTGGAGGTCGGCCGCGGGCGCCTCGCCGGAACCCGGCTCGGGGTCGAGCTCGACGTGGGGCTGCGGCGGTGCGCCGTCGGAGCTGTCGCCACCCACCAGCAGCACGGCCGCCACCCCGAGCGCGCCCACCACCAGCACCACGGCCAGCAGGCCGGCGACCAGTCGCCTCACCGGCGCGCCCCGTCGGGCAGCCGCAGCGCGACCATCATCGACTCCAGCGCCAGCTGCACCGGCACGTTGAACTCCAGCATCTGCTCGCGCGCCTCGAAGACCCACCCGATCCGCCGCAGGTTGAGCTCGGCGCTGGAAGCCTCGGCGAGCCGGGCGACCTCGGCGCGACGGTCCTCGTTGACCAGCGCCCCGGGGGCGCCGGCGGCGAGCGCGAGGGCGTCGCGGTAGACCGAGACCAGGTCCATCAGGCTGCGGTCGACGACGTCGAGGTGGCGCCGCTTGGCGCGGGTCTTCTGGTTGCGCTCGAGGGCGGCCAGCGCGGGGGCGTACTCCCGGGGCCGCCGACCGCGCTCCACCACGCCGTGGGCCTCGGCCAGCTGCTGGCGCTCCCGCGCGTCGAGGGCGTCGGTGATCGCCTCGGCCTCGACCCTGGCGGTCTCGGTCAGCTCGGTGGCCGCCCGCATGCAGGCGCCGAGCGAGGTCAGCGCGGCCGGGATCGAGACCACGCTGGTCCGGCGCTGCCGGACGTCGGCGTCACGGGCCAGCGCCCGGGCGCGGCCGATGTGGCCCTGGCTGGCGCGGGCGGCGTACGCCGCGAGGTCGGCGTCGACGCCGTCGGCCCGGACCAGGAAGTCGGCGACGTCGGTGGGGGTCGGCGTGGTCAGCGAGACCAGCCGCGAGCGGGAGCGGATCGTCGGCAGCACGTCCTCGACCGTGGGCGCGCAGAGCATCCACACGGTGCGGACGGTCGGTTCCTCGATGGCCTTGAGCAGCGCGTTGCAGGCCTGCTCGGTGAGCCGGTCGGCGTCCTCGACGATCATCACCTGCCAGCGGCGGCCGACCGGGGCGAGGGCCGAGCGGCGGACCAGGTCGCGCACCTCGTCGACCCCGATCGAGAGCTTCTCGGTGCGGACGACGGTGACGTCGGCGTGGGAGCCCTTGTGCACGGTGTGGCACGCGTGGCAGGCGCCGCACCCGCCCTGCTCGCACTGCAGGGCGGCGGCGAACGCGACCGCGGCGTTGGAGCGGCCCGACCCGGGCGGCCCGGTGAACAGCCACGCGTGGGACATGCCCTGCCCGGCGGTGGCGCGGCGCAGCGACTCGACGACGCGGTGCTGGCCGACCAGGTCGTCCCACACCGAGCGCGCCGGCAGGGTGACGGCGGTCATCGGGTCGCCTGGCCGAGCAGCGGGGCCACCCGCTCACGCACCCGGCCGGCGATCTCCTCGACCGGGAGCCGGGCGTCGACGACGAGGTAGTGGTCGCGGTCGGCCGCTGCGAGGTCGAGCAGCGCCTGCCGGACCCGGGCGTGGTAGTCGAGGTCGCGCTGCTCGATCCGGTCGCGCTCGGTGAACCGGCCGAGGCCCTGCTGCGGCTCGAGGTCGAGCAGCACGGTCAGGTGAGGCCGCAGGTCGCCGGTGGCCCAGCGGAGCATCGCCGCCAGCCCGCCGGCCTCGAGCCCGCCGGCTCCCTGGTAGGCCAGCGAGGAGTCGACGTAGCGGTCGGTGATCACCACCTCGCCGCGGTCGAGGGCGGGCCGGACCACCGTCGCGACGTGCTCGGCCTTGTCGGCGGCGTAGAGCAGCGCCTCGGTGTGGGGTGAGAGGTCGCCGGTGGCCGGGTCGAGCACGATGCCGCGCAACCGGTGGCCGACGGGGGTGTCACCGGGCTCGAAGGTGAGCCGGACGTCGTGGCCCTGCTCGGTCAGCCACCCCGCCAGGAGCTTGGCCTGGGTCGACTTGCCCGCCCCCTCGCCGCCCTCGAGGCACACGAACACCCCGGTGTCGGTGAAGGTCCCGGGGCCGGCTGCTGGGGGCACGCGCTCACCCTACGTGGGGGTGGGGACGGTCGAGGTGGGTGTGGTTCTGCATGAATCCCCGGCTCGCCGGGGATTCATGCGCTTCTCGGCCGTTGCAACACCCGAGAAGCGCAGGGATCAGCCGGGAAGTGGGTGACAGGCGTGACCGGTGAGGTCAGGACTTCTTGGCGGCCGTCTTCTTCCTGGCCGTCGACTTCTTCGCCGTCGACTTCTTCGCCGTCGACTTCCTGGCCGGGCTCTTCCTCGCGCCCTTCTTGGCGGTCTTCTTGGCCGGGCCGCGAGCACGTCGTTCGGCGAGCAGCTCGGCGGCCCGCTCGAGGGTGACGTCGGCGACGGTGTCGTCCTTGCGGAGGGTGGCGTTGTACTCACCGTCGGTGACGTACTCGCCGAAGCGACCCGACTTCACGACCACCGGCTGGCCCGAGACCGGGTCGGCGCCGAGCTCCTTGAGCGGCGGCGCGGCCGCGGCCCGCCCCCGCTGCTTGGGCTGGGCGTAGATCTTCAGCGCCTCGTCGAGGTCGATGGTCAGCAGCTGGTCCTCGCTGTCGATCGACCTCGAGTCGGTGCCCTTCTTCAGGTAAGGCCCGTAGCGCCCGTTCTGGGCGGTGATGTCCTCCCCCGACTCCGGGTCGGTGCCGACCACCCGAGGCAGCGACAGCAGCTTGACGGCGTCGTCGAGCGTGATCGTGTCGAGGCTCATCGCCTTGAACAGCGACCCGGTGCGCGGCCGCTCCTTCTTGGGCGCGTCGTCGGGCAGCTGCTCGGTGACGAACGGGCCGTAGCGGCCGTTCTTGGCCACCACGCGCAGCCCGGTCTCGGGGTGCTCGCCGAGCTCGATCTCCTCGCCGGCCGGGTTGGCGAACAGCTCGCGGGCCTTGGCCACGCTCAGCTCGTCGGGCGGCAGGTCCTCGGGGACGTTGGCGCGCTTGCCGGCGTACGGGCCGTCGTCGTCGCCCTCGAGGTAGGGACCGTAGCGGCCGACCCGGAGGTTGATCCCGTCCGACTCCTCGCCGATCCGGAACGTCGCCAGCTCGCGGGCGTCGATCTCACCGAGCTCGCTGACCAGGGTCTTGAGCCCCTCGACGTCGCCGGAGCCGAAGTAGAACTCGGCCAGCTCGGTGTTGCGGTCGCGCCGTCCACCGGCGATGTCGTCGAGGACGTCCTCCATCCGCGCGGTGAACTCGTAGGAGATCTGGCGCGGGAAGTGCTCGACCAGCAGCCGGGTCACCGAGAACGCCAACCACGCGGGCACCAGCGCGGTGCCCTTCTTGTAGACGTAGCCGCGGTTGAGGATGGTGCCGATGATCGAGGCGTACGTCGACGGCCGCCCGATCTCCCGCTCCTCGAGCTCGCGGATCAGCGTGGCCTCGGTGTAGCGCGCGGGCGGCTTGGTCTCGTGGCCCTCGGGGGTGACCGAGGCGGCGGTCACGGCCGCGCCCTCAGCGAGCGCCGGCAGCCGGGTCTCGGCGTCGTCGCGACGCTTCGAGGAGTCGTCGAGGTCCTCGACGTAGGCCTTGAGGAAGCCGTGGAAGGTGATCGTGCGACCGCTGGCCGAGAAGACCGCGTCCCGGCCGTCGGCGGCCGTGCCACCGAGCCGGATCGTGACCGACTCGCCCCGGGCGTCGCGCATCTGGGAGGCGACCGTCCGCATCCAGATCAGCTCGTAGAGGCGGAACTGCTCGCCGCTCAGCCCGGTCTGGCCCGGGGTGCGGAACGACTCGCCCGCCGGCCGGATCGCCTCGTGCGCCTCCTGGGCGTTCTTGACCTTGCTGGCGTAGACCCGCGGGCTGTCGGGCAGGTAGTCGCTGCCGTAGAGCTCGCGCACCTGCGACCGCGCCGCCTCGACCGCGCCGCCCGAGAGCGTGGTCGAGTCGGTCCGCATGTAGGTGATGAAGCCGTTCTCGTAGAGCCGCTGGGCGACCGACATCGTCACCGACGCGGTCATGCCGAGCTTGCGGCCCGCCTCCTGCTGGAGGGTGGTGGTGCGGAACGGCGGGTAGGGCTTGCGCGTGTAGGGCTTGGACTCCACCGAGCGGACGGCGTACGTCGTGTCGGCGAGCGAGCCGGCCAGCGACTCGGCGTCGGCGCGGGTCAGGTGGACCCGGTCGGCCTTGGTGAGCGCGGCGTCGTTGCCGAAGTCGGAGCCGCGGGCGACCCGCCGATCGTCGAGGCTGAACAGGCGGGCGGGGAACATCCGCGGCTCGTGGTCGGAACCGGCGTCGAAGGTGCCCTCGAGGTCCCAGTAGGAGGCGACCCGGAAGGCCATCCGCTCCTTCTCGCGGTCGACGACCAGCCGGGTCGCGACCGACTGGACGCGGCCGGCCGAGAGGCCGGACATGACCTTCTTCCACAGCACCGGGCTGACCTCGTAGCCGTAGAGCCGGTCGAGGATCCGCCGCGTCTCCTGGGCCTCGACGAGGTCCATCGCCAGGTCGCGCGGGTTGTCGGCGGCCTCGAGGATCGCCTGCTTGGTGATCTCGTGGAAGACCATCCGCTTGACCGGGATGTTCTTCGGCTTCAGCTCGTCGAGCAGGTGCCAGGCGATGGCCTCGCCCTCGCGGTCCTCGTCGGTGGCGAGGTAGAGCTCGTCGGCGTCCTTCAGCAGCTTCTTGAGCTTGCTGATGTGGGACTTCTTGTCGCGCGGCACGACGTAGTAGGGCTCGAAGCCGTGGTCGACGTCGACGGCGAGCCGGCCCCACGGCTGGTCCTTGATCTTCGCCGGGGTGTCGGCGGCGGAGTTGGGGAGGTCGCGGATGTGGCCGATCGAGGACTCGACGACGTAGTCCCGGCCGAGGTACCCGCCGATCGTGCGGGCCTTTGCCGGTGACTCGACGATGACGAGCTTGTGGGCCACGGGGACGCTTCTCTCCTGCAGGTCGATCCAGCCGGTGGGGATGGGGGCCACCGGCGGCTCACGGTAGCGCGACCTGTCAACGCAGCGTGAGGTAGCCCTCGGCGACCAGCTCGCGGACCACGGGCAGCTGCTGTCGGTGCAGGTCGGCGGGTTCGTGGTGCAGCAGCGTCCCCAGGGCGTCGAGGATCTGGCCCGTCGTCAGCTCGCCGTCGGCGGCGCCGACGAGGGCCGCGGTGACGGTGTCGGCGCTGCGGGCGCGCCGCAGTCCGCGCTGCTGGCGCAGCACGATGGTCTCGGGGTCCTCCGCACCCGGTTCGCCGTCGGTCTCCTGGCGTACGTCGTCGCGCCGGACGGGCCGCGTGGCGAGCAGCGCCTGGTCGTCGAGCCCGGCCAGCCGGTCGACGGCCACGCCCCACGCCGCGAGGGCCGGGGCGACCGGCTGCTCGACGGCGTACGGGTGGTCGAGGAAGGTCTGCGGACCGGGGGCGTGGCGCAGCGACAGCCAGCCGAACCCGATGCCCTCGACGCGCTGCCCCTCCAGCCAGCCGAGCCAGTGGTCGTAGCGGTCGGCGTAGCCGGGTCGCCCGTGGTGGCCGGCGTCCTTGAGCCACAGCTCGACGTACTCCGCGGGGTCGAGCACCTCGCGCTGCACCACCAGCGCCGCGCAGTCGTCCCGGAGCCAGCCGGACAGCCGTCCGTCCCAGGGGACGCCGCGGAGCACCACCCAGTTGGCCAGCACCTGGCACCAGCCGCCCGGGGTCAGGTGGTCGGGCGCGCCGCGCACCACCCGCTCGACGACCTCGTCGCCCGGCAGCCCGCTGTCGCGGTAGGTCAGCACCTCGGCGCCGGGTGGCGAGACGACGAACGGCGGGTTGCTCGTCACCAGGTCGAACCGCTCGCCCGCGACGGGGTCCCAGAGCGAGCCGTCGCGCAGGTCGACGGCGTGCTCGTTGAGCGCGTAGGTCAGCGCCGCGAGCCGGAGGGCCCGGGGGTTGACGTCGGTGGCCACGACCTGGTCGGCGTGGCCGGCGAGGTGGAGCGCCTGCACGCCGCAGCCGGTGCCCAGGTCGAGCGCCCGGCCGACCGGCTCGCGGATCGTGAGCCGCGCGAGCGAGACCGACGCCGGGCTGATCCCGAGGACGTGGTCGGCGTCGACGCTCGTCGGCGCGCCGTCGAGCCCGGGGGTCAGGTCGCTGAGCACCCAGAGGTCGCGGTCGTCGTCGGCGTACGGGCGGCAGTCGAGGAGGGCGCGTACCTCGCCCCCGCTCGCCTCGAGGACCCCCTCGCCGGCGAGGCCGTCGACCAGCCCGGGGAGCGCCCGGTCGGCGGCCGCCTGGGACACCGGCGCCTGGAGCAGGAACAGCCGGGTCAGCGTGTCGAGCGGGGTGGCGCCCGTCGTACGCCGCAGCGCCGGGGTGGTCTCGTTGCGACCGAGCGCCGCGTGGGCCAGCGGGCCGAGCCGGTCGACCACCGCGTGGTGGGTGAACTGGGCGGCGACCAGGGCGGCGCGCAGGGCGGGGACGTCCACCCGGGGATCCTGTCAGGGACGGCTCGACCCCGCCCGGCGGTGGCCGGACGGGGTCGAGGGGGTGCTGCCCTACGAGCGGGGCTGACCCGACTGCTGGGTCGACTGCTGCGTCGACTGTGGGGGCGCCTCGAACTGCTGGGTCGGCGCCGTGTCGTGTCCGCTCACCGGTGCGGTGTCCGGTGCGGGGTCGTGACCCGTGGCCGGAGGGGCGGCCGGCGGCTCGGCCGGCGTTCCCGGGTCGTCGTCGCCGATCACGGCCGAGCGCTGCTTGGACACGTAGACGGCTCCGGCGATGATGAGGGCCGCCACGATGGCGATCACGATGCGCAGTGGGTCGTTCTGGTCCTTGCCCACGCTCATCGACACGACGGCGCCGGCGATGAGCAGCGAGACCAGGTTCATCACCTTGAGCAGCGGGTTGATGGCCGGGCCGGCGGTGTCCTTGAACGGGTCGCCGACGGTGTCACCGATGATCGTGGCCTCGTGGGCCGGCGAGCCCTTGCCGCCGTGGTTGCCGTCCTCGACCAGCTTCTTGGCGTTGTCCCAGGCGCCGCCCGCGTTGGCGAGGAAGACCGCCATCAGGGTGCCCGAGCCGATCGCGCCGGCCAGGAAGCCCGCCAGCGCGCTGACGCCGAGGCCGAAGCCGACCGCCACGGGGGCGAGCACGGCCAGGATGCCGGGCGTCACGAGCTCGCGCAGCGAGTCCTTGGTGACGATGTCGACCACCTTGCCGTACTCGGGACGGCCGGTGCCCTCCATGATCCCCGGGATCTCGCGGAACTGGCGGCGCACCTCGAAGACCACGGCACCCGCGGCCCGGCCGACGGCGTTGATCGCCAGGCCGGAGAAGAGGAAGACCGCTGCCGCACCGAGCAGGACGCCGACCAGGACCGAGGGGTCGAAGACGAAGAACGACTCGAAGCCGAACTCCTTCGGCGACGGGTTGGCCTCGGCCACCGCCTCGGAGACCGAGGTGGCGTAGGAGCCGAACAGCGCGGTCGCCGCGAGCACGGCGGTCGCGATCGCGATGCCCTTGGTGATCGCCTTCGTGGTGTTGCCGACGGCGTCGAGCTCGGTGAGGATCTGCGCGCCCTCGGGGCTGACGTCACCCGACATCTCGGCGATGCCCTGGGCGTTGTCGGAGACCGGGCCGAAGGTGTCCATGGCCACGATCACGCCGACCGTGGTCAGCAGGCCGCAGCCCGCCAGCGCCACCGCGAACAGCGAGACGGTCAGCGAGGCGCCGCCGAGCAGGAACGCGCCGAACACCGCGGCCCCGATCACCAGCGTCGTGTAGACCGCCGACTCGAAGCCGACCGACAGGCCGGAGAGGATGACCGTCGCCGGGCCGGTGAGCGAGGTCCGGCCGACGTCCTTGACCGGCCGGAAGTCGGTGCCGGTGAAGTAGCCGGTCAGGGCCAGGATGCCCGCGGCCATCACGATGCCGATGACGACGGCGACCGACGCGATGATCCGCGGGTCGCCGGCGGCGTTGGCCATGTCGCTGTTGGTCAGCTCGGAGAAGGTGCCGGGCAGGTAGAGGAACGCCGCGATCACCGACACCACGGCGCCGACGGCCGCGGAGATGTAGAAGGCGCGCTGGATCGTGATCAGCCCGTTCTCACCGGTCTTGGGCCGGGTGATGTAGACGCCGAGGATCGCGGTGAGCGCACCGATGGTCGGCACGATCAGCGGGAAGACCAGGCCCGCGTCGCCGAAGGCCTGCGAGCCGAGGATCAGCGCGGCGACCAGCGTGACGGCGTAGGACTCGAACAGGTCGGCGGCCATGCCGGCGCAGTCACCCACGTTGTCGCCGACGTTGTCGGCGATCGTGGCGGCGTTGCGCGGGTCGTCCTCGGGGATGTTGTTCTCGACCTTGCCGACCAGGTCGGCGCCGACGTCGGCGGCCTTGGTGAAGATGCCGCCGCCGACCCGCATGAACATGGCGAGCAGCGCGGCCCCGAAGCCGAAGCCCTCGAGCACGATCGGGGCGCCGTCCTTGAACAGCAGCACGACGAGCGAGGCGCCGAGCAGGCCGAGGCCCACGGTCGCCATGCCGACGAAGGCGCCGGTGCGGAAGCCGATGACCATCGCGGGGTCACGCCCCTCGGCGTCGGCCGCCGCGGCGACGCGGAGGTTGGCCCGCACCGCCAGGTTCATGCCGAGGTAGCCGATGGCGGCGGAGAACCCGGCGCCGACGAGGAAGAACACGGAGCGCCCGATGCGCAGCCCCATGTCCTCGGCGGGCAGGAACAGCAGGACGACGAACGCGATGGCCGCGAAGATGCCGAGCGTCCGGAACTGCCGCTGCAGGTAGGCCTGGGCCCCCTCCTGCACCGCCTGGGCGATGTTCTTCATGTTGTCGGTGCCTTCACCGGCGGCAAGCACTTCCTGGCGGAACATGTAGGCCATGCCGAGCGCGCCGAGCGCGATCAGGAGCACCACGAGGACCAGGACGAAGTTGCCTCCGGAGAGATCCACGACGGCGGGAACAATCCCGGTCATGCGATTCCTCCTGGGAGTGACTCAACTCACGAGCGTGTGAACGACGCGGAGTCTACGCAGAGAGGTTCGGGTCACAGCACCCGGTGTGAGTGGTCCCACACAAAAGCTGGGCGCGCCCGGTGGATCAGCTGGCGGCGAGGGCGTCGTCGGCGGTCTCGTGGATCACGAAGACCTTGGCCAGACCCGTGATCCGGAAGATCTTGAGCAGGCGGTCCTGGTTGCAGACCAGCCGCAGCGAGCCGTCGTGGGCGCGGACCTTCTTCAGGCCGCCGACCAGGACGCCGAGACCCGTGGAGTCGAGGAACTCCACCTCGTGCATGTCGACGACGATGTCGTAGGCACCGGTCGCGACCAGCTCGCTGATCTTGTCGCGCAGCTTGGGCGCGGTGTAGACGTCGATCTCCCCACCCACGGCGACGATCGTCTTGCCGTCGGCCTCTCGCGTGGTCAGCGTCAGGTCCACGTGTGCATTCTCCCTCGGCACCGGGTGGGTCCCGGTCGGTCGCTCGACTGCCTGCACCAATCAAACCACGGCCGTGGATGTCGTGGGGCTTTGCCACACTGCGCGGGTGCAGCCAGCCGCGTCCGGACGCCCCGTCGCCGACCTGGTGGCCCGGCTGACGGCTCCGCTGGGTCGCGCCGAGCGGCTCACGCACCTCGAGGAGATGCCCGCGAGGGAGGCCGTGACCGCTCCGTGGCCGGCCTGGGTGCCCGAGGAGCTGCGGTCGGCGTACGTCGCGCGCGGGGTCGCCCAGCCGTGGGCCCACCAGGTGGAGGCGGCCGACCACGCCCGGGCCGGCCGCCACGTGGTCGTGTCGACCGGGACCGCGTCCGGCAAGTCGCTCGCCTTCCAGCTCCCGGCCCTCGCGGGCATCCACCGGCTGCGCGGGTCGGCGGGCGAGCGGGGCTCCACGACGCTCTACCTCGCCCCGACCAAGGCCCTGGCCCAGGACCAGTGGGCGGGGCTGCGCGCGCTCGGCCTCGACACCCGGGTCACCACGCACGACGGCGACAGCAGCCGCGAGCTGCGCGACTGGGCGCGCGACCACGCCGAGTACGTCCTCACCAACCCCGACATGCTCCACCGCTCGCTGCTGCCCGGCCACGAGCGGTGGGGCCGGTTCTTCTCGATGCTCGACCACGTCGTGGTCGACGAGGCCCACCACTACCGGGGTGTCTTCGGCGCCCACGTGGCCCAGGTCCTGCGGCGGCTACGGCGGATCTGCGAGCGGTACGGCGCCCAGCCGACGTTCGTGCTCGCCTCGGCCACCATGGCCGACCCGGCCGGCACGGCGACCCGACTCACCGGCCTTCCGGTCGTGGCGGTCACCGACGACGCCTCGCCCCGGGGTCGGGTCTCGCTGGCCTTCTGGGAACCCGCCTTCACCTCGCTCAAGGGCGAGAACGACGCCCCGGTCCGTCGTTCGGCGGCCGCCGAGACCGCCGACCTGATGACCGACCTGGTGGTCGACGGGGTGCGGACCCTCGCCTTCGTCCGGTCCCGCCGCGGGGCCGAGCAGGTGGCGCTCACCGCCGCTCGCTCGCTCGCCGAGGTCGACACCTCGCTCCCGGGGCGGGTCGCGGCCTACCGCGGCGGCTACCTCCCCGAGGAGCGCCGCGACCTCGAGCAGCGGCTGCGCGCCGGGCAGCTGCTCGGCCTGGCAGCCACCAGCGCCCTCGAGCTCGGCATCGACGTGAGCGGGCTCGACGCCGTCGTGATGGCCGGCTACCCGGGCACCCGCTCGGCCCTGTGGCAGCAGCTCGGCCGGGCGGGCCGCGGCGCCGGCGACGCCCTGGGCGTGCTCGTGGCGCGCGACGACCCGCTCGACACCTACCTCGTCCACCACCCGGAGGCCCTGGTCGGCCAGCCGGTGGAGGCCACGGTCTTCGACACCGACAACCGCTACGTCCTCGGGCCGCACCTGTGCGCCGCGGCCCAGGAGCTGCCGCTGCTCGAGCACGAGCTGCCGCTGTTCGGTCCCACCAGCCGGGCGGTCGTCGACGAGCTGGTGGCCGCCGGGCTGCTGCGGCACCGCAGCCGCGGGTGGTACTGGACCGACGCCCGTCGCGCGGCCGACCTCGCCGACATCCGCTCGACCGGCGGCTCCCCCGTCCAGCTGCTCGAGGCCGGCACCGGCCGGGTGGTGGGCACCGTCGACGCGTCCCGCGCGCACTCCACCGCCCATGCCGGCGCGGTCTACGTGCACGCCGGCGAGACCTGGCTCGTGCACGAGCTCGACCTCGACGACCGGGTCGCGGTCATGGAGCGCGACGACCCCGACCACACCACCTCCGCCCGGGAGACGACCGCGATCACGATCGCCGCGGAACGGCGCCACCAGGCGTGGGGACCGTGCCGGCTGGCGACCGGCGAGGTCGACGTCACCCACCAGGTGGTGTCGTTCCTCAAGCGCCGCCCCTCCGGCGAGGTGATCGGCGAGGAGCCGCTGGACCTGCCCGAGCGGACGCTGCGCACCACCGCGGTCTGGTGGACCGTCCCGGAGGAGGTGCTCGAGGAGTCGGGAGTCCTCCCGGTCGACCTCCCCGGGGCGGCTCACGCCGCCGAGCACTGCTCGATCGGCCTGCTCCCGCTCTTCGCCACCTGCGACCGCTGGGACATCGGCGGCGTCTCCACCGCCCACCATCCCGACACCGGGCGGCTCACCGTCTTCGTCTACGACGGCCACCCTGGTGGCGCGGGGTTCGCCGAGCGCGGCTACGACCAGGCGGCGGCCTGGCTGCGCGCCACGCGCGACGCCGTGCGCGACTGCGGCTGCCCCGAGGGCTGTCCCTCGTGCGTCCAGTCGCCGAAGTGCGGCAACCAGAACCACCCGCTCGACAAGGCCGGCGCCGTGGCGCTGCTCGACGTCCTGCTCGACCACGCCCCGCGGTCCGGCTGAGGGCGGGGCCGGCCCGCGCCAGCGCCTGGAGGTCGCCGCTCTGCCCCAGCCACCCCGGCCCCTCGACCACGGCCCGGACCACGACGTCGGCTCCCTCGGTGCGGCACCCCGCCAGCCGCGCGCCGTTGGCGTCGGCGACGGCGGCGGCCGCCGCGCAGGGGTCGTCACCCCGCTGTCGGGCGGCCGCACCGGCGAGCGCGGCCAGGTCGGCCGCTGTCTCGGCCGCCCGGTGGTCGCGCACCAGGGCGGCCACCACGCCGAGGGCGGCTCCGAGCACCAGCAACAGCGCGAGGCAGGCCACGACCATCGGGGTCGCGGCTCCCCGTTCCCCGCTCACGAGGAGTCCTCGGTGGCGGCGACGGCAGTCGCGTGCAGCTCGACCTCCGGCAGCACCGCAAGCACACCCCCCGGGCCGTCGAAGCTGCGAGTGACGGTCACGGCCACCTCCTCACCCCGGTGGTCGACCCGGACCCGGCTCCCCGGTCCCGCGACCTCCGCCCCACGCCCGACGGCCGCCACCTCGGCGTCGCCCCGCGCCAGCATCCGCGCCGACTCGCGCGCCCCGTCGAGGACCCGGATCTGGGCCGCTCCCGCGGCCAGCAGCCACACCAGGGTCACGGTGAGGGCGAGCAGCAGCGGCAGCCCCATCGCCAGCTCGGCGGTGACGGCGCCGCGGTTGCCCCGCGGACGGGACGGGCGCAGCGTCATCCGATACCCAGCAACCCGAGCACGTGGTCGAACAGGGTGCGGAGCAGCTGGTCGCCGAAGCCGCCGGTGAGCAGCTGGTAGAGCAGCCCGGCCAGCCCCGCCCCGGCCGCGGTGCCCACGGCGTACTCGGCGGTGGTGATGCCGTCGTCGTTCTTCGTCTTCATCGGATCTCCTCTCGTCGGGCCGCCCGGTGCGAGCCCGCGAGACGACTCTCGCCGCGTCGGCCGACACCACGCGACCGTGCGGAGGCCGGCTGTGGAGCACGGCGTGCGGAGCCGTCCTGTGGAGGGAAGGTGGCGCGTCGCCGGACCTCACAGCCCGAGGCCCGCGACCAGCCCTGCCACCATCGGCACGACGCCGAGCAGCAGGAAGGCCGGCAACAGGCAGACCCCGAGGGGCACCGCGGCCTTGACGCCCACGGCCCGCGCCCGGTCCTCGACCTCGGCCCGGCCGGCGGCCGCGAGCTCGGCCGCGAGCCGCTCGACCGTAGCGGCGACGGGAGCCCCCGAGCGCTGGGCGCGCGCCATCGCACGACCCAGCAACGCGAGGTCGGCGTCGCGGGCGACGTCGTCCCAGACCGCCACCGGGTCGATGCCGAGCGCCAGCCGGTCGGTCACCGGAGCGACCCGGTCGGCCGCCGCGCCGGGCAGGGCCAGGCAGGCGCGACGGACGGCGAGGGCAGGCGGCGCCCCGGCCCGCAACGACGTCGCGAGCAGCAGCACCAGCACCGGCAGGTCGGCGCGCAGCTCCTCCCGCCGGCGACGCACGGCGGCCGTCTCGGCACCGGCCGCGAACCGGGCCACCAGCACCGCCACCACCACCCCCGTCAGCAGTCCGCCCCAGCCGGGCCGGAAGGTCCAGCAGGCCGACCCGGCCGAGGCGGCCCACAGCCAGCGCCAGCGACGCACCCACTCGCCCTCGCCCCCTGGGCGGGCAGGGGCCGGCGTCCTGGCGCGCAGGCGCGGCGGGGCCAGCAGCACCACCGCGGCCGCGGCCAGCAGGGCGGCCAGGAGCGCGGTCACGCGGCCACCGCGTCGGCGATGCGCTCGATCCAGGCGAGCCCGGCCAGCCCCAGGGCGAGGCCGGCCGCGAGGCACGCCAGCCCGGGTGG
This sequence comes from uncultured Actinomycetota bacterium, assembly GCA_963740885.1. Classification (GTDB taxonomy): domain Bacteria; phylum Actinomycetota; class Actinomycetes; order Propionibacteriales; family Nocardioidaceae; genus Nocardioides. The sequence continues at coordinate 1,702,748 of CAVUFP010000002.1, read as the reverse complement.
ACCGCCGAGCAGGAACTCCCAGGCTCCCGACCCGCGCCCCCCGAGCAACAGCATGGCCAGCGGCAGTGCCGCGACCAGCCGGGCCGTCGCCCGGGCCGAGGCCAGCTCGGAGGCGACGACCCGGGCCGTGGCACGCCGGTCCCTGATCGTCGTGGCGACCCGGTCGAGGGCTTCGGCGAGGCCACCGCCGGTGCGGTGGGCCACGGTCCAGGCCGCGGCGACCAGGCGCAGGTCGGCCGCGCCCGGGGCTCGCGCGAGCTCCGTCAGTGCGGTCGCAGGGTCGCTGCCCAGCTCGGCGGCCTCGGCGACCCGCGCGAGCGCCGGCCACTCCTCGCTGGCCCGCCGCAGCGCGACGACGGGTGACTGGCCCGCCACCAGGTCGGAGGCGACCAGCTCACAGGTCTCGAGCACGCGTTCGGCGGCGTACGCCGCGTCCCGGTGGCGCCTGCGCCCGGCCAGCAGCGACCGCACGCCCACGGCCGTGAGGGCCGTGACCAGGAGCAGGCCGGCCGGGACCGCCGAGCCGAGTGCGAGCAGGCCGCAGGCGGCCGGGACCAGCGCAACCGCCCATCGCGCCGTCGCCCGGGTCGCGGCCGGTGGCGGCCGGCCGGCGGGCAGCACCAGGAGCACGGCTGCGGCGGCGGTCACGCCGGCCAGCAGGGGCGCGGTCGTCATCGCGTCAACCGGCGCTCGAGGACGTCGACGCCGGGGCCCCACGTGAGCCGGCCGTCGTCGTCGACGTCGACCGCCGGCTCGAAGCCCACCCACCCCTCCGGCGTCCGCACCGGGACCGCGACCTGGCGCACCACGCGCCGACCGTCGGCCGCCCTCGCCACGTGGACGACGGCGTCGAGCGCCGAGGCCAGCTGGCTGTGGGTCGCGGCCCGGCCCCAGCCGGCCGCCAGGGCCAGCGCCTCGACCCGGGCGGCGACGTCGAGCGCCGAGTTGGCGTGGATGGTGCCGCACCCGCCCTCGTGCCCGGTGTTGAGGGCCGCGAGCAGGTCGGTGACCGAGGCGTCGCGGACCTCGCCGACCACCAGCCGGTCGGGTCGCATCCGCAGCGCCTGGCGGACGAGGTCCTGGACGCTCACGCCCCCGGCACCCTCGAGGTTGGCCGGCCGGGCCTCGAGCCCGACCACGTGGGGGTGGTCGGGCCGCAGCTCGCTGGCGTCCTCGACCACGACCAGCCGCTCGCTCGGGTCGGCCAGCGAGAGCAGGCTGGCGAGGAGGGTGGTCTTGCCCGCGCCGGTGCCGCCGGAGACCAGGAACGCCAGCCGGCGACGCACCAGGGCCTCGAGCAACCGGGCGCCCTCCTCGCCCACCGTGCCCAGCGACACCAGGTCGGCCAGGGTCAGCACCCGCGCGCTGGGCACGCGCAGCGAGATCACCGTGCCGGGCCGGGCCAGCGGCGCGAGCACGGCGTGGAAGCGACTGCCGTCGGCCAGCCGGACGTCGACCCAGGGAGCGGCGTCGTCGAGCCGCCGCCCCCCCGCGGCCGCGAGGCGCTGCGCGAGCCGGCGTACGGCGTCGTCGTCGGGGAACCGCAGGTCGGTGCGCTCGAGCCCGTCACCGCGATCGACGTAGACCTCGTCGGGACCGTTGACCAGGACGTCGGTGACGCCGGGCTGGCGGAGCAGCGGCTCGAGCGGGCCGGCGCCGACCACGTCGCGGCGCAGCGTCTCGTAGACCGCGAGCACGGTCGCGTCGCCGACCGGCCGACCGGCACTCCGCAACGCGGCCGCGACCCGGTGGGGCGTGAGGGTCCCGGGCTCGCGGGCCAGCCGGTCGCGGACCAGGTCGACCAGGTCGACGGGAGCCTCGGTCACGGCGGGCTCATGCCGCACGCTCCCGGGCCGCGGCCTCGGCGAGCACCTCGCGGGAGGCCCGGGCCAGCGGACCCCGTCGCGAGCGGACCGGCCCGAGCCCGAGGTCGACGGCCTCGGCCAGGCCGCGCTGGTCGCTCATCCGCGCCAGCACCGGCGTCGACAGCACCCGGCCGACCTCGTCGACGTCGAGACCGGGGCCGCGGAGCACCAGGGCGGCCCGCCGCGGGTCGGGGAGCCCGGCGACCACGCGCGCGGTCGAGGTCAGGCCGGCCAGGGTCGGGCGGGTCACGACGACCACCCGGTCGCAGCGCACCAGCACCTCGTCGAGCACGTCGTCGCGGACGCGCGGACAGTCGACCACCACCGTGTCGTGGCCCCGCTGGGCGGCGGCCACGACCTCGCGGACCGCGAACGCGGGCAGGGGTGGCTGGCGACCGGAGTAGAACGTGAGCACGCCGAGCGCGGCCTGCCGGGGCACGCCCTCGCGGAGCGAGGCGGCTCCGAGCCGGCCGGTCGTGCGGCACAGCTCGTCCCACCGCACGCCCGTGCGTCCCTCGAGGCCGAGCACCCGGTCGAGACCGGGGCCGACCCGGTCGGTGTCGAGCACGATCGTCGGCCCGGACATCGCGGCCACCTGGCCGAGCGCCGCGGCGAAGACCGACGCGCCGGCCCCGCCCGAGCCGCCGACCACCCCGACGGTCCAGGCCCGCCGCGGTCGTTCGTCGCCGAGGTCGGTGAGCAGCTCGACGACCCACTCGGCCGAGTGGGGCAGATCGGCGACGTTCTCCGCCCCGAGCGCGAGCGCCACGCCCATCGCGTCGTCGGAGAACCCGCCGAAGGACACGACGTGGACCCCCTCGCGGCGGCGGGGTCGCAGCGCCGCCAGCTCGGCCGCCAGGTCTGCCCCCACCAGGACGACCGGGGCCGCCGACCACCCGGCCAGGCCGGCCACGCCGTCGGCGACCACGTCGGGCGTGACGCCTGCCGCCGCGGCCAGCCGCAGCAGCTCCTCGAGCAGGCTCTCGTCGCGGGAGATGACCAGGGGTGCGCTCATGCCCGCAGCCTCGCCCGGCCCACCCCCCGCGATCGAGCACGACGGGCGGCGCCTGTGGACAACCGTCCCGAGTGCCCGCCTGTGGACGCCAAATGGCCTGAACCGGGGCCGGAGCCGCCCTACAGTGGAGAGGTGACTCCCCCGGTGAGCCCCCGTGGTGCACCGACGGCGGCCTTCTTCGACCTCGACAAGACGATCATCGCCAAGTCGAGCACGATGGCGTTCTCCAAGCCCTTCCAGGCGGGCGGCCTGATCTCGCGCCGCGCGGTGCTGCGCTCGGCGTACGCGCAGTTCGTCTACGTCGTCGGCGGCGCCGACCACGACCAGATGGAGAAGATGCGGGCCTTCATGTCGCAGCTGTGCGCGGGGTGGGACGTCGCCACCGTGCGCGAGATCGTCGCCGACACCCTCCACAACATCGTGGAGCCGCTGGTCTTCGACGAGGCGGTGAGCCTGATCGAGCAGCACCGGCTCGCCGGCCGCGACATCGTCATCGTGTCCACCAGCGGCACCGAGGTGGTCGCCCCGATCGGCGAGATGCTCGGGGCGGACCGGGTGGTGGCGACCCGGATGGAGATCGTCGACGGGCACTACACCGGCGAGATCGAGTACTACGCCTACGCCGAGGAGAAGGCGCGCGCCCTCCAGGAGCTCGCGCTCAGCGAGGGTTACGACCTCGGCGAGTGCTACGCCTACAGCGACTCGACCACCGACGTCCCCATGCTCGAGGCGGTGGGCCACCCCCACGCGGTCAACCCCGACAAGGAGCTGCGCCGCCTCGCGACCTCGCGGGGCTGGCCGGTGCTGGTCTTCGACCGGCCGGTCGCGCTGCGTTCACGCGTCCCACTGCCGCCCCCGGCGCCGACCCTGGCCGTGCTCGCGGCCGGAGCCGTGCTCGCCATCGGCGGCATGGCCTGGAGCAACGTACGCCGTCGTCGCCTCTAGCCGCGGCTCCCCCTCGCAGGCCCGGAAGTCAAGACTTGAAGTGCGACCGCGAGGGGCGTAGACCAAGAGGAACAAGTCCACAGACCCGCACGTGAGCCAGGTACCCACGCGGCGATCCACCCTTCCTACAGGGCGCCTGTCGCCGGGACTGCCCGGGGCAGCAACACGAGAAGCACGCCTGGTAGCCAGGTCTCACGTGTCAGCGGCGGCACCCGGTCCTTCGAGTCGGGTGCCGCTCGCACGTCCGGGCCGACAGCCGGTCACAGGTCGCGCAGCGGGCTGGCCTCGGCGCCGGCGGCGTAGGCGTCGGCGGCGTGGAGCAACCATGCGTGCTGCCCGGACCCACCGCCGTCGCGCCAGCCCCGCCAGCGCTGCTCGTACGCCGCACGGAGCGCCAGGTGCCCGGCCTCCGGCACGACCAACGACTTCTCGTCGAGGCCGCGGGCCACCAGCACGAGGCGCTCGGCCGCCCGAGCGACCAGTCCGTTGTGGGAGGCGAACGGCGCGGCCGCCAGCAGCTCCGCGTGGACGACGGCCGCCACGAGCAGCGCCGGAGAATCGGCGGTGACCAGCGGCGCGAGCTCGCGCAACCGGCCGGCCGTCTCGGCGTCGCGGGGGCGGCCGAGCTGGGCGTCGGGCACCGCTCCGGCGGCCACCACGGTGTGCAGCCGGGCCAGGGCCTGGAGCGGGGAACGGGTCAGCACCGGCACCTGCGAGAGCAGCTGGGCCGAGAGCCGGACCGAGGCCGCCGCGACCTCGTCGCCGGTGCCGGCGCGCAGGTCCTCGAGGGTCGAGGCCGACCCCTCCAGCACCGCGCTGGCGTGCGCGCCGCGCAGCAGCGACTCGGCCGTCGTCTCCGGCGTGGTCCGCCGCAGGCCGCGGTCGCGCAGCATGGCGTCGATGCCGTCGCGGGCCGACGCGAGCGCCGACGGGACGCCCTCGAGGGCGTGCAGGCGGGTCAGGAGCCCGGGGTCGATCCAGTGCGTCATCGTGGGCCGAAGGCTAGCGGCGGGCACCACCCCGACAGCAGGTAGCCTGCCCGTGATGGACGACGACGTACGCAGCCACGCGCGCTCCTTCGGCCCGATCGCCGACCGGTACGACCGGGGTCGTCCGTCCTTCCCCGACGAGGCCGTCCGCTGGCTGGTGGGCACCGAGCCCGCGACGGTGCTCGAGCTCGGTGCCGGCACCGGCAAGCTCACCGAGGTCCTCGCCCGGCTCGGCCACGACGTGCACGCCACCGAGCCCGACCCCGGCATGCTCAAGGTCCTCAAACGGCGGCTCCCCGACGTCCCCACCAGCGAGTCCGGTGCCGAGGAGATCCCGCTGCCCGACCGGTCGGTCGACGTCGTGGTCGCCGCGCAGGCCTTCCACTGGTTCGACCACGACGTGGCGCTGCCCGAGATCGCCCGCGTGCTGCGGCCCGGCGGCCACCTCGCGCTGACCTGGAACCAGCGCGACACCCGCATCCCCTGGGTGCGCAAGCTCGGGCGGATCCTCGAGGGGCAGCCCGGCAGCACCACCGGCACCACCACCTGGACCGACCCGCTGGTCCAGTGCGACCTGTTCGGCTTCGTCGACGAGAAGACCTTCCACTTCTGGCAGGACGTCAACCGCGAGACGATCCTCGACCTGGTCGCCTCCCGCAGCTATGTCGCGATGCAGGACGAGGAGGCACGCGAGGCGACGCTCGCCCAGGTCCTCGCGCTGTACGACGACTACGGCCGCGGCATGGACGGCATGCAGCTGCCCTACGACTGCGAGTGCTTCCGCGCGCAGGTGCTCGACCGGCCGGACGCTCCCGGCGACCCCGACGAGGACGACGCCGCGGACGGCGCCGAAGCGCCCGTCGAAGGGGCGGCCAGCCCGCGCCGCGTCAGCGACGGCGGCGACCCCGACGTGCTGCTCATCGATTTCCGTTGATCCTCAGAAGCTGCCTGACATCACCCAGCCGACCCCAACGAGCGCGCACACCCCGGTGAGCGAGGGCGAGCGCCGTGAGGACCAGTTGACCGGTCCCGTGCCAGCCGAGGTACTCACCCTCCGAGCAGCTGTCGTCACACCGGAAGGCCCAGAGAACAGGGAGAAGAGGAGCCAGTAGCCGAGCCCCCCGCTGCTGAGAGCGTCGTACCCGGCATTCGTGTCGTGAAAGGCGGCGTTCGACAGCATGGATGCCGGGTACGTCGACGCACCCCCCGGCGTACCCTCCCGCCATGACGCGGGAGCGGTGGCGCCCCTGGCGGCGGAACCACCTCGGCAGCGAGGCCGACCGCGCGACGTTCCGCACGCTCCACAACGCCTCGCTCGCCTCGCCCGCGCTGCGCGAGGGACTGACCGCCGGGAGCGCCGAGCGCAGCGCGCGCCACCTGCGGGCCCTGCTCGGCAGCCCGGCCGTGGCGCTGACCGACGCCCACGACGTCCTCCACTGGGACGGCCTCGGCGGTCACCACCGCGACCAGGTAGCCGGTGGAATCGCGACGGTGCTCGACACCGGCCGCACCCGCGTGGTGGCGCGCGGCGACCTCGTGTGCGCCGACGCCGGCTGCCCGGTGCGGCAGGTGATCCTCAGCCCGCTCGTGGTCGACGAGGCGATCGTCGGCACGCTGGCCGTCGGCGCCCCGGAGGCGACCGGTGGACTGGTGCGCGCCGCCGACGAGGTGGCGCAGTGGGTCTCGGGCCAGCTCGAGCTGGCGGCGCTCGGCGACTCCCGCACCCAGCTGGTGGAGGCGGAGGTCCGCGCGCTGCGCGCCCAGATCAGCCCCCACTTCATCTACAACTCGCTGGGTGCCATCGCCAGCTTCGTCCGCACCGACCCCGACCGCGCGCGCAGCCTGCTGCTGGAGTTCGCCGACTTCACGCGCTACTCCTTCCGCAGTCACGGCGAGTTCACGACGCTGGCCGAGGAGCTGCGTTCGATCGAGCGCTACCTGATGCTCGAGCAGGCCCGCTTCGGCGACCGGCTCCGGGTGACGCTCCAGGTCGCGCCCGAGGTGCTGCCGGTCGTCGTGCCCTTCCTCTGCGTCCAGCCGCTGGTCGAGAACGCCGTCCGCCACGGCCTCCAGGGCCAGGAGACCGGTCACCTCACCATCGCCGCGCGCGACCTCGGCCAGGAGTGCGTCATCGAGGTCGAGGACGACGGCGTCGGCGAGGACCCCGATCGCGTACGTCGCGCGCTCGCCGGCGACGCCGAGCTCGACTCCGTGGGACTCGGCAACGTCGACGCGCGCTTGCGCAACGCCTTCAGCGACGACTACGGGCTGGTCGTCGAGACCGCCCCCGGCGCCGGCACCAAGGTGACCGTGAGAGTCCCCAAGTTCGCACCGGGGGTCCACGTATGAGCCAGCCCCTGACCGCGCTCGTCATCGACGACGAACGACCGGCGCTCGACGAGCTCGGCTTCCTGCTCGGCCACGACGACCGGATCGGCGAGGTGCTCCGCTGCGACTCGGCGACCGAGGCGCTGCGGCTGCTCCAGGACCGCGAGGTCGACGTCGTGTTCCTCGACATCCAGATGCCCGGGCTCAGCGGTCTCGACCTCGCCCAGGTGCTGGCCCGCTTCCGGGTGCCGCCGCCGGTCGTGTTCGTGACCGCCCACGAGCAGCACGCGCTGGAGGCCTTCGACCTCAACGCCGTCGACTACGTCCTCAAGCCGGTGCGTGCCGAGCGCCTCGCCGAGGCCGTACGTCGCGTCCTGGACGCCTCGGCCCGGGCCCCGGGCACGGCCGACGAGCAGATCCCGGTCGAGCGCGGCGGGGTGACGCGCTTCGTGCCGCGCTCGGAGATCCGCTACGTCGAGGCCCAGGGCGACTACGCACGGCTCCACACCCGCACCGACAGCCACCTGCTCCGCACCCCGCTCTCGGCGCTCGAGGAGCAGTGGGCCGACGCCGGCTTCGTGCGGATCCACCGCTCGCTGCTGGTCGCGCTCGACCACGTCGACGAGCTCCACGTCGAGAGCGGCAAGTGCTCGGTCGTGGTCGGCGACGCCGTGCTCCAGGTCAGCCGCCGCCACACGCCCCGCCTGCGCGAGCTGCTCGCCGCCCCGCGGACCCGCCCGTGAGCGAGCCGACGCCGCGGGTGCGCGTCACCGGCCCACGCAGCCGGACCCGCCGGGTGCGGCCCTCCGGCCGTGCCGAGATCGACGCCGCGTCGCCGCTCGGCGAGCTCTACCTCACCTCCCTGATGCGCGACCAGCTCCGGCTGGCGCTGCGCACGGTGCTGCTGCTGGTCGCGACCGTCGGCACCATGCCGCTGGTCTTCTTCCTCGCGCCGTCGCTGGCCGACGTACGGCTCGGAGGTGTGCCGCTGGCGTGGCTGCTGCTCGGCGCCGCCGTCTATCCCTGGCTGGTCTGGCTGGCCTGGCGGTTCCTGCGCCGGGCCGAGGCCAACGAGCACTCCTTCGTCGCCCTCGTGGAGGAGGTCGAGCGATGAACGTGCCGAGCATCGTCGCCGTGGCGCTGGTCGCGACCGCCACCCTCGCGATCGGCACCTGGGGGCTGCGGGTCTCGCGGACGACCAGCGACTTCATGGTCGCCTCGCGCACCGTCCACCCACGGCTCAACGCCTCGGCGATCGGCGGCGAGTACCTCTCCGCCGCATCCTTCCTCGGCGTCGCCGGCCTCGTGCTCACCTTCGGTGCCGACATGCTCTGGTACCCGGTCGGCTGGACCGCCGGTTACCTGCTGCTGCTGGTCTTCGTGGCCGCACCGCTGCGCCGCTCCGGCGCCTACACCCTCCCCGACTTCGCCGAGGCGCGGCTGGGCTCGCGCCGGGCCCGCGCGCTCTGCTCGCTGCTGGTCGTCGCGGTGTGCTGGCTCTACCTGCTGCCGCAGTACCAGGGCGCCGGGCTCACCCTCCGGGCCGCGGTCGGCGCCCCGCCGTGGCTGGGCGCGGTCGTGGTCGCCGTGGTGGTGCTGGCCGGTGTCACCTCGGGCGGGATGCGATCGATCACCTTCGTCCAGGCCTTCCAGTACTGGCTCAAGCTGACCGCCCTCCTCGTCCCCGCCGCCGCCCTGCTGCTCGTCTGGGCCGGCGACGGCGCCGCCAACCCCGCCGACGTGGTGCTCCCGCAGCGCTCGGCCGACCCCTGGTCGCTGCCTCTCGGCTCCGGCGGGGGCCAGGGCCTCTACGTCACCTACTCGCTGATCGTCGCGACCTTCCTCGGCACCATGGGCCTCCCCCACGTCGCCGTCCGCTTCTACACCAACCCGGACGGTCGCGCCGCACGCCGTACGACGGTCGCGGTGCTCGGACTGCTCGGCGTCTTCTACCTGCTGCCGCCGGTGTACGCCGCCCTCGGCCGCCTCTACGCCCCCCACCTCGCGGGGACCGGCCGGGCCGACGTCCTGGTGCTCGAGCTGCCCCAGATCATGGTCCCCGGGCTCGGCGGCCAGCTGCTGGCCGCGATCGTGACGGCGGGGGCGTTCGCGGCGTTCCTGTCGACGTCGTCCGGGCTGACGATCGCGGTGGCGGGGGTGCTCAGCCAGGACGTCACCGGCCGGCACCCCGGGCGCGACGGGGTGGCGGCGTTCCGGGCCGCGGCCGTGGTCGCGGTCGTCGTCCCGTGCCTCGTGGCAATCCTGGCGGCCGACGTGGGGGTGGCGCGGACCGTGGGGCTGGCCTTCGCGGTGGCGGCGTCGACGTTCTGCCCGCTGCTGCTGCTCGGGATCTGGTGGCGCGGGCTGACCGCTGCCGGCGCCGTCGCCGGCCTGCTCGTCGGCGGCCTCGGCTCCGGACTCGCGGTCGGGTGGACGTTGGTGACGAGCTCGACCGAGGGGTGGGCGGCCGTGCTGCTCGGCCAGCCCGCCGCCTGGAGCGTTCCGCTCGCGCTCGGCACCATGGTCGCCGTCAGCCTGGCCACCCGCGACCGCCGCCCGCCCCACGCCCACCGCTTCATGGTCCGCCTCCACGCCCCCGAGGCGCTCGCCCTCGACCGCGGCTGACCTGGCCGGGTGGTTTCGAGACGGTTGCTGCGCAACCTCCTCAACCACCGTTCCTCCGGCTCTGGTCAGCCCTCGTCCATCGGTGGTTGAGGAGGGCCACCAGGCCCGTCTCGAAATCACCAACAACGGAACCGCTGGTCGCGTGAAACCGACCGCTGGTCGATCCGTGCCGACCACTCGTCGCGGGGGTGGCCGGGGGTGCTCACCAGCCGCGCCGCGGGCTGCCACCGTGGGAACCGACGCGTGACGGTGGTCACCCGTCTGTCGAAAGGGGTTTCCCGTGTCCGCACCCACTCCCGAGGGCGAACGCCGCGTCCACCAGCGCTCCGCCCATCCCGCCTACGCCGAGCTCCACCGCTCCGCAGAGTTCCAGGAGCTGCGCAAGCGCTTCCGGGGCTTCGTGATCCCGGCGACCGTCGCCTTCATGGTCTGGTACCTGCTCTACGTCGTGATGTCGAACTGGGCCCACGGCTTCATGAGCACCCCGGTCTTCGGGAACGTCAACGTGGCCGTGGTCTTCGGCCTCCTCCAGTTCGCCTCGACGTTCCTCATCGCCATCCTCTACGGCCGCTACATGAACCGGAACGCGGACCCGCTCGCCCGCGAGCTGGAGCAGCGCTACAACGACTCGACCGGCGGGGAGGCCCTCCGATGAGCTCCGAGACCCTCTCCACCATCCTGTTCCTCACCGTCGTCGCGATCACGATCGGCATCACCTTCTGGGCGAGCCGGCAGACCAGCACCGCCGCGGACTACTACGCCGGCGGCCGCTCCTTCAGCGGCCTGCAGAACGGCCTGGCGATCTCGGGTGACTACATGTCGGCCGCGTCGTTCCTCGGCATCTCCGGCGCGATCGCGCTCTCCGGCTACGACGGCTTCCTCTACTCGATCGGCTTCCTGGTCGCCTGGCTGGTCGCGCTGCTGCTCGTGGCCGAGCTGCTGCGCAACTCCGGCCGCTACACGATGGCGGACCAGCTGGCCTACCGGATGCGCCAGCGCCCGGTCCGTACGGCGGCAGCCACCTCGACGGTCGTCGTCTCGATCTTCTACCTGCTCGCCCAGATGGTCGGTGCGGGCGCCCTGGTCACCCTGCTGCTCGGCGTCGAGGGCGAGTGGGCGATCCGCGGCACCATCGTGGGTGTGGGCCTGCTGATGATCTTCTACGTCGTCGTCGGCGGCATGAAGGGCACCACGTGGGTCCAGATCGTCAAGGCGGTGCTGCTGATGAGCGGCACCGTGCTGATCACGATCCTGGTGCTGGCCCAGTTCCACTTCAACCTCTCCGAGCTCTTCGGGGCGGCCGCCCAGAACACCGGCAAGGGAACGGCGTTCCTCGAGCCCGGGCTGACCTACAACACGACCACCCTCCGGATCGACTTCCTCAGCCTGGCCCTGGCCCTGGTGCTCGGCACCGCCGGGCTGCCGCACATCCTGATCCGGTTCTACACGGTGCCGACGTCGAAGGACGCGCGCACCTCGGTGAACTGGGCGATCACCCTGATCGGCGCCTTCTACCTGATGTCGCTCGTGCTCGGCTTCGGCGCAGCGGCGCTCCTCAACACCAGCGAGGGACCCGTCGTCGACTCGGCCGGCAACCTGGCCTCGCCGTTGCTCGCCGAGGAGGTGGGCGGCGGAGCCGGCACGGCCGGTGGCGCCATCCTGCTGGCCTTCATCGCGGCGGTCGCCTTCGCGACGATCCTCGCCGTGGTCGCGGGACTGACGCTCACCTCGGCCTCGTCGGTGGCCCACGACCTCTATGCCAACGTCATCAAGAAGGGACAGGCCACGGAGAAGGACGAGGTCCGGGTGGCCCGGATCGCGGCGTTCGCGATCGGCGGCGTGGCGATCGTGCTGTCGATCTTCGCCCAGTCGCTCAACATCGCCTTCCTGGTCGCGCTCGCGTTCGCGGTCGCGGCCTCGGCGAACCTGCCCTCGCTGATCTACAACCTCTTCTGGTCGCGCTTCAACACCCGCGGAGCGACCTGGGCGATCTACGGAGGCCTGATCATCTGCGTCGCCCTGGTGGTGTCCTCGCCGGCGGTCTCCGGAGACCCCAAGGCGATGTTCCCGGACAGCGACTGGGCGTGGTTCCCGCTGAAGAACCCGGGCATCATCTCGATCCCAGCCGGATTCATCCTCGGCTGGCTCGGCACCGTCACCTCGCGTGAGCCCGAGGCCGCGGCGGCCTACCCCGAGCTCGAGGTCCGGGCCCTCACGGGTGCCGGCTCCGAGAAGGCGACCAAGCACTGACCACCGCGAGATCCGGGGGGTGCGGGGCAGGTCACCACCGGTGGCCGGCCTCGCGCCGCCCCCTTATGGGACAACCCCGTGCCAACCCACGAGGAGTAGGTTCACAGCCATGAGCGAGCAGACCCTGTCCAACCTGATGAGCGAGGACCGCCGCTTCGAGCCGCCCGCCGACCTCGCCGAGAACGCGAACGTCAAGGAGGAGGCCTACGCCCGCGCCGACTCCGACCCGGAGGCCTTTTGGGCCGACGCTGCAAAGCGGCTCGACTGGGGCACGAAGTGGGACCAGGTGCTCGACTGGTCCGACCCGCCGTTCGCCAAGTGGTTCGTCGGCGGGACCCTCAACGCCGCCGTCAACTGCGTGGACCGCCACGTCGACGCGGGCCACGGCGACAAGGTCGCGTTCCACTGGGTGGGCGAGCCCGAGGACGACACCCGGGACCTCACCTACGCGGAGCTCAAGGACGAGGTCTGCAAGGCGACCAACGCGCTGATCGGGCTCGGCGTCGAGAAGGGCGACCGGGTCGCGATCTACCTCCCGATGATCCCCGAGACCGCGGTGGCGATGCTGGCCTGCGCACGGCTCGGCGCACCCCACACGGTGGTCTTCGGCGGGTTCTCCGCCGATGCGCTGGCCAACCGCGTCGTCGACTGCGGCGCCAAGGTGATCATCACCGCCGACGGCGGCTACCGGCGCGGCAACCCCTCCGGACTCAAGCCCGCCGTCGACGAGGCGGTCGCCAAGGCCGCCGACCAGGGCCAGGACGTCGACCACGTGCTCGTCGTACGCCGGACCGGGCAGGACGTCGAGTGGGACGACGAGCGCGACGTCTGGTGGCACGACGCCGTCGACGGCGCGTCGGCCGACCACGAGGCCGAGCAGCACGACTCCGAGCACCCGCTCTACGTCATGTACACCTCGGGCACGACCGGCAAGCCCAAGGGCATCCTGCACACCACCGGCGGCTACCTCACGGGGACGTCGTACACGCACTGGAGCGTCTTCGACCTCAAGCCGGAGACCGACGTCTACTGGTGCACCGCCGACGTCGGCTGGGTGACCGGCCACTCCTACATGATCTACGGACCGCTCGCCAACGGCTGCACCCAGGTGATGTACGAGGGCACGCCCGACAGCCCCCACAAGGGCCGCTGGTGGGAGATCGTCCAGAAGTACGGCGTCACGATCTTCTACACCGCGCCGACCGCGATCCGGACGTTCATGAAGTGGGGGGACGACATCCCGAAGGAGTTCGACCTCTCCTCGATCCGGGTGCTCGGGTCGGTGGGCGAGCCGATCAACCCCGAGGCCTACATCTGGTACCGCGAGAACATCGGCGCCGGCTCGGTGCCGGTCGTCGACACCTGGTGGCAGACCGAGACCGGCCAGATCATGATCAGCCCGCTGCCGGGCGTCACCGCCGGCAAGCCCGGCTCGGCGATGAAGGCGCTGCCGGGCGTGGCCGCCGACGTGGTCGACGACTCCGGGGAGTCGGTGCCCAACGGCTCGGGCGGCTACCTCGTGCTGCAGAAGCCGTGGCCGGCCATGCTGCGAACGCTGTGGGGCGACGACGAGCGGTTCAAGGACACCTACTGGTCGCGCTACGCCGAGCAGGGCTTCTACTTCGCCGGCGACGGCGCCAAGAAGGACGACGACGGCGACGTCTGGCTGCTCGGCCGGGTCGACGACGTCATGAACGTCTCCGGCCACCGGCTCTCCACCACCGAGATCGAGTCGGCCCTCGTGTCGCACCCCCGCGTCGCCGAGGCCGCCGTGGTCGGGGCCGCCGACGACACGACCGGCCAGGCGGTGTGCGCGTTCGTGATCCTGCGCGAGGGCGGCAAGGACGAGGAGAAGAACGAGGAGCTCGTCGAGGAGCTGCGCAAGCACGTCCAGAAGGAGATCGGCGCGATCGCCAAGCCGCGTCAGGTGATGATCGTCCCCGAGCTCCCCAAGACCCGCTCGGGCAAGATCATGCGCCGCCTGCTCAAGGACGTCGCCGAGCACCGCGAGGTCGGCGACGTCACCACCCTCGCCGACTCGACGGTGATGGACCTGATCAAGGACAAGGAGGGGTCGGGCTCGTCCGACGAGGACTGAGCACCGCCCACCCGCCCGCGGCGTGTGCCCGAGCGAGCGCTAGGGCGCACTCTCAGGCACACGCGGCGACAGGAGCAGCAGGCCGACGCCCACCACCGCAGCGAGCAGCGACGCCAGCAGGATGCCCAGCTTGGCCTCCTCGGTCAGCGCCTCGCTGCCCGGGAACGACAGCTCGGCGATGAACAGGCTGACGGTGAACCCGATGCCGCCGACGGCACCCAGCCCGGCCATCATCCGCCAGGTGACCCCGTCGGGCAGCCGGCCCAGGCCCAGTCGCACCGCGGCGTACGCCGCCGCGACGATCCCCAGCGGCTTGCCGACGACCAGTCCCACGATGATGCCGAGCGCCGCCGTCGACTCCAGGAGGCCGCCGGCCGCGCCGCCGGTGAGCTCGACGCCGGCGTTGGCGAGCGCGAACACCGGCAGCACGACGTACGACGACACGGGGTGCAGCTGGGACTGCAGCCGCTCGACCATCGAGACCGACTCCCGCATCACGAACCGCAGCTGGGAGAGCTCCCCGGCCTCGATGACCCGGTCGTCCAGCGCCCGGCGGAGGAAGTCGCGCGCGGCGGAGTCGTGCAGCAGCGGGGTCGCCGGCGTCAGCAGGCCGATGGCCACGCCCACCAGCGTGGCGTGCACGCCCGACTCCAGCGTCGCCAGCCACGCGGCGACGCCGACCACGACGTAGGCCCAGATCGTCCAGACCCTGACCAACCGCATGACGACCATCAGGCCGAGCAGCGCGAGGGCCAGGAGCAGCGCACCCACGTGGATGTCGTCGGTGTAGAAGAAGGCGATCACCACGATCGCGCCGATGTCGTCGACCACGGCCAGGGTCAGCAGCAGCACCCGCGCTGCCGACGGGATCCGGCGACCGAGGACGCCGACCACGCCGACCGCGAACGCGATGTCGGTGGCCATCGGGATCCCCCACCCGCTGGCGGCCTCCCCGCCACCCGCGATCGCGAGGTAGAGCGCCGCCGGCACCAGCATCCCGCCGACGGCGGCCACGATCGGCACCGCCGCCGAGCGCGCGTCGCGCAGGTCGCCGTGCACGAGCTCGTACTTGATCTCCAGCCCGACGACGAAGAAGAACACCACCATCAGCGCGTCGTTGACCCAGTGGTGGAGCGACTCGTCGAGCCGGAGCACCCCGAGGTCGAGCACGAGGTGGGCGTCCCAGAGGGCGTGGTACGCCGAGGCCCACGGCGAGTTCGCCCACACCAACGCGGTCACCGCGGCTGCGAGCAGCAGCGCCGCGCTGGCCGACTCGACCCGCAGGAACTCCAGGACCGGCCGCGCGACGAACCGGGCCAGCGGGCGGTTGCTCGAGAGGTAGACCGGCCCGAGCCGCCACAGCGGGCTCGTCGTGGCGTCGTCGTCGGCGTCCGGGTCGTCAGGGGGCACGTCGGTCACGGGGTGGCCTCTCGGTCGTCGCTGGGCGCTCACCGCCGGGCGGACACGCCCGGCGAGCCGACCAGACTTCCCGGCACACCGGGAACCATCCTATCCGGACTGTAGGGTCGGACCGACCGCTCACCGCGAGGGAGGATCCACGCATGTCGCGCGAACCCGTCCGGGACACCGACCCCACGATCGGCCGGCTCGTCCACGACGCCAGCCGCGACCTCTCCGGTCTGATCCGCAGCGAGATCAAGCTGGCCAAGTCCGAGCTCAAGGTCAGCATCAAGGCCGGCGGCATCGGCGCCGGCCTGTTCGCGGCGGCCGGCTTCCTGGCGGTGCTCGCGATCATCATGCTCTCGGTCGCGATCGCCTACTTCATCCACCTGACCGGGCTCGGCCTGCACTGGTCGTTCCTGATCGTGTTCGGCCTCTACCTGCTGCTCGCCGGGGTGCTGGCCTACCTCGGGATCCGCAGCGTCAAGAAGGTGCGCGGCCCGGAGAAGGCGATCCAGCAGGGCAAGGAGATCCCCCGCGCCTTGAAGGGCAAGGCGTAGCCGACTCCGTCACCCGGCGCAGTCGCCGGTCGACACCGGCTGGCTGCGGGACAGGCCCCGGGCCGCGCTCTGGGCCACCTGGGACGCCGTGAGCGCGTAGCCGGTGTCGTCGTCGGTCACCGAGGCCGCGAACACCACGCCGACCGCGTCGCCGGCCGAGGAGACCACCGGTCCACCGGAGTTGCCCGGCCGCACCAGGCCGCGCAGCGAGAACACCTCGCGGATGACGGTGCCGTCGCCGTAGATGTCGGGCGAGCGCAGCCGCTGCTCGGCGCGCACCCGGGCCGGCTGGGCGTTGAAGGGGCCGTCGAGCGGGTAGCCGAGCACCGCCACGCCGTCGTCGGGCCCGGCGGAGTCGTCGAAGGACAGCGCCGGCAGCCCGGTCGTGTCGACGGCGAGGACCGCGACGTCGAGGTCGGGGTCGTAGTGGACGACCTCGGCCGAGACCGAGTCGTCACCGATCTCGACCTCGGGGTCGGCGACGCCCGCGACCACGTGGGCGTTGGTCATCACGCGTCCGTCGGCGTACACGAACCCGGAGCCCTCGACGCCGCGCCCGCAGGAGTTGGTGCCGCGGACCTTGACGACCGAGGCCTGCGCGTCCTCCACGTCGGGGTCGGAGACGATCCGCTTCGGGCCGGGCGCGACGTCGACGATCCGCTCCGGCGCGAAGGGCTCGAGGTAGCGCGGGAAGAAGCCCGAGCCCACCACGTCGTTGAAGGCGCCGAGCAGGTCGTCGGCCGTCGCGGGGAGCACCTGGTCGACCTTGGCGAGCACGGCACTGTTGCGGACCTGGCCGGTGATGCCCGCGATGCCCGAGCCGGAGACGGCGACGCCGAGTGCCCACGAGACGAGGAGGACGGCGACCGCGCTCAGCGCCGCGCCGCCGACTGCGTCGAGGGCGCGGACCGGCTGCCAGCGGATCCGTTCGCGGATCCGGGAACCGGTGAACTGGAACACCGCCTGCCCGATCGACGCCGACAGGATCACGATGAACAGCGCCCCGATCGAGACCAGCAGCGACCGCGCCGCCTCACCGAGGGCGAACGGCGCCAGCCACACGCCGAAGGCGCCGCCGAGCAGCAGGCCGCCGGTCGCGAAGGCGCCGGTCACGAAGCCCTGCCAGTAGCCCGAGAGCGCGTAGAGCAGGACCAGGGCGACCAGGACCCAGTCGAGGACGTTCACGTGGCCATCACCGGGGCACCCCGTCGTCGCCGGTGGGCTCCCACTGCAGCATGTGCTCGGGGACCTCGCGGACCGGGGCGTCGTCGACCTGGTCGGCCCAGCCGACGTAGTCGAAGAGGCGCGCGACGATGCCGGCGGTGAAGCCCCAGAGGATCAGGTCGTGGTCGGCGCCGATCAGGTAGCCGGGCCCGACCCAGCCGGAGGGGTGCCGGACCGAGATCCGGTGGTCGGGGCCCACCAGCTGGCTGATCGGCACCCGGTGGACAGCATGCACCTCGTCGGGCTCGGCCGCACCGACCTGGCTCTCGCGCTCCCACCAGCCGAGGAGCGGGGTGACGGCGTAGTTGCTCGGCGGCAGCCACAGCTCGGGCAGCTCGGCGAAGACGTCGACGCCCTCGGGGTCGATCCCGATCTCCTCCTGCGTCTCGCGCAGCGCCGCCTCGCGGGCGGTCTCGCCCTCCTCGAGGCCACCGCCCGGGAAGGAGATCTGCCCGGGATGGCTGCGCATGGTGTGGGACCGCTCGGTGAACAGGATGTCGGGCCCGTGGTCGCCCTCGCCGAAGAGCACCAGCACCGCCCCGCGGCGCGGGTCGCTGTCCTCGGGCGGCAGGAAGCGGGTCAGGTCGCGACCGGTGATCGTGCGGGCGCCCTCCTCGATCGGCCGCAGCCACTCCGGCCTCACAGGGTCACCCCCAGCTCGTCCTCGACCATGGCCTTCATCTCGGCCAGCGACCCGACACCGCCGCCGACCACGGTGGCCTGGCCGTCGGCGTCGACGAAGGCGAACAGCGGCAGCCCCATCCGGCCCGGGAACGGCGACTCCCCCTGGAGGTCGGCCTGCGGGTCGGCGAGCAGCGGGTAGGTCACGCCGGTGTCGCGGACCAGCTGCATCGCCGCGTCCGGCTGGGTGTCCTCGTAGTTGATCCCGAGGATCGGCACCCGGTCGCCGTACCGCTCGTGGAACTCCTCGAGCACCGGCATCTCCTCACGGCACGGGCCGCACCACGAGGCCCACACGTTGACCACCAGCGGGCCGCGCAGGTAGCCGAGCGCGACGTCACGACCGCCGCCGAAGCACGGCAGCACGATCTGGGGCAGGGTGCCGTCGGCGTCGACCGCGCGACCGTGGCGTCGCGGGCAGTCCGCCACCCCGGCCGCGGTCTTGGCGTGGCGCAGCGACGGGGTGTCGACGTCGATCCTCGCCTCGCCGGGCGGGTCGTCGGGAGCGGCGGTGCAGCCGGCGAGCAGCACGACGGACGCCACGACGCAGGCGAGCAGCCGCCTCACGCCGGACCCTGGGTCTTCACCAGGGCGGCCGCGACCTCCGGGTCGGTCGGCCCCTCGCCGTACGACGGGCACCACCGCGCGACCGGGCAGGCGCCGCACGCGGGCTTCCTGGCGTGGCAGCGCCGCCGGCCGTGCCAGATCAGGTGGTGGCTGAGCATCGTCCAGTCGCGCCTGGGGAACAGGGCGCCGACCACGTGCTCGACCTTGACCGGGTCGGTCTCCTCGGTCCAGCCCAGGCGGCGCACCATCCGGCCGACGTGGGTGTCGACGGTGATGCCGGGGACGTCGAAGGCGTTGCCGAGCACGACGTTGGCCGTCTTGCGGCCGACGCCGGGCAGGGTCACGAGCTCCTCGAGGGTCCGGGGGACCTCGCCCCCGAAGTGGTCGACCAGCGCCGCCGACAGCTTCAGCACCGTCTCGGTCTTCTGACGGAAGAACCCGAGCGGGCCGAGCAGCTGCTCGAGGTGGTCGCGCGGGGCGGCGGCCATCGCCGCGGGCGTCGGGTAGGCGGCGAAGATCGCCGGCCGGGCGGTGTTGACCCGCCGATCGGTGGTCTGGGCGCTGAGCACGGTGACCACCAGCAGCTGGAACGCGTCGTCGAAGTCGAGCTCGCAGCGGGCGTCCGGATAGGTCTCGGCGAGGACCCGGTCGACCTTGCGGGCACGGCGCACGAGCGCCGTCCGCGAGGGCGGGGCAGTCGTCGTCACGGGTGACAGCCTAGGTGGCCGGGCAGACAGGGATGACCCGGCCACGCCCCGCGCCGTCAGTCGACGGGCAGCACCCGGCCGAGGAGCTGGCTGACGCTCACGGCGCCCAGGAAGGCCCCCTTCTTCCCCTTCTCGACCACCGCGACCAGGGGGCACCGGTTGGCGGCCATCACCGCCGCGATCTCGAGCACGGTGTCGTCCGGCTCCACGGTCGGGAGCGGCACCTTCTCCTTCGGCAGCAGCTCGGCGATCGTCTTGCCGGACAGCTGGTCGGCCATGGTGTCGGCGAAGCTCTCGTCGACCACCCGGGCCAGGGTGGGGTCGTCCTGGACGTAGCGCGGGATCGCCATGCGCAGCACCTGGGAGCCCGGCAGGATCGCCACCGGGTGGTCGTCCTCGTCGACCAGGATCAGCGCCGGACGCTCGTGCTCGGTGAGCGTGCGCAGCGCCTCGAGGGCATCGGTGTCCTGGCGGACCGTGGGATAGGGCGTCGCGAGCTCCTGGGCGTGCACCCGCCGAGACTAGACGGTTAGGGTGACCGACGTGCGCCAGGAACCCTCGCCAGGCACCTGTGCCGGCACCGTCTCCGCGGCTGGCGCATGACCGCCGCCCTGGCCGTCGTGATCTTCGCCGGCGCCTACGTGCTGCTGGCGACCGAGAAGGTGCACCGCACCAAGGTGGCGCTGACCGGGGCCGGGCTGATGCTGGTCCTGCACGTCACCGACGCCGAGCACGCGTTCTTCGACCCCGACACCGCCGTCGACTGGAACGTCGTCTTCCTGCTCCTCGGCATGATGGTGATCGTCTCGGTGCTCCGCCAGACCGGCGTCTTCGAGTACATCGCGATCCTGGCCGCCAAGCGCAGCCGGGGGCGTCCCTACCGGTTGATGGTCATGCTCTGCGTGCTCACGGCCGTGGCGTCGGCGGTGCTCGACAACGTCACGACCGTGCTGCTCATCGTCCCGGTGACCTTCCTGGTCTGCGAGCGGCTGGGCCTGCGGCCGGTGCCGTTCCTGATCGCGGAGGTCATGGCCTCCAACATCGGCGGCACCGCGACCCTCGTGGGGGACCCGCCCAACATCATCATCGCCAGCCGCGGCGGGCTGAGCTTCAACGACTTCCTGGTCCACCTGCTGCCGTGGGTGGTCGTCCTCATGGTCGTCTTCTGCGTGATGTGCCGGTGGATGTTCCGGTCCGACTTCGAGTTCCACCCCGAGCGGGTGGCGTCGGTGATGGCGCTCAACGAGCGCGAGGCGATCAAGGACCCCCGGCTGCTGCTCGTCTCCGGCGTGGTCCTCGTCGGGGTGGTGGCGGCGTTCGTGCTGCACCCGGTGCTCCACTACGAACCGTCGGTCGTCGCGCTCCTCGGCGCCGGCATCCTCGTGCTGGCGACCAGGGTGACCGTCGAGGACGCCCTCGCCGAGGTGGAGTGGCCGACCCTCGTCTTCTTCGCCGGTCTGTTCGTGATGGTCGGCAGCCTCGTCGACACCGGAGTGGTCGGCAAGGTCTCCGAGGCGCTCGCGGGTGCCACCGGCGGCGCGGAGGGTCCGACCACGATGGTGCTGCTCTTCGGGTCGGCCCTGCTGTCGGCGCTCGTCGACAACATCCCGTACGTCGCCACGATGAGCCCGGTGGTCGCCGACCTGGTCCCCGCCGGAGACGGCTCGCACGTCCTGTGGTGGGCGCTGGCCCTCGGTGCCGACCTCGGGGGCAACGCGACCGCGATCGGCGCGTCGGCCAACGTCGTCGTGCTGGGGCTGGCCGAGCGGGCCGGGCACCCGATCGGCTTCTGGCAGTTCACCAAGTACGGCGCCCTGGTCACCCTGGTGACGATCACCCTCAGCGCGGGCTACCTGGCCCTGCGCTACCTGTGACCCCTTCTTCGGCCACACGTGACCCTGTGACCTGCGCCACTGGCTAGGATCGTGCGCGACGCCCCTCCGGGACCGGTGGCGGCACAACGTTTGGGAGGACCCCGTGGACACAGACGTGCTGCGTCAGGCGCCGCTCTTCAGCGCCCTCGACGACGAGGCGGCCACCGCGCTTCGCGCGTCGATGACGGAGACCTCGCTGCGCCGGGGCGAGGTGCTCTTCCACGAGGGCGACTCGGGCGACAAGCTCTACATCGTCCTCGACGGCAAGGTGAAGCTCGGCCGGACCTCCAGCGACGGCCGCGAGAACCTGCTGGCGATCCTGGGTCCCGGCCAGATGTTCGGCGAGCTGTCGCTCTTCGACCCCGGCCCGCGCTCGGCCACCGTCACGGCGGTCACCGACGTCGCCTTCGCCTCGCTCTCCCACGACGACCTGCTGCGCTGGCTCGAGGGCCGCCCGGTCGTCGCGCTCGGCCTGCTCTCCCAGGTCGCCGGCCGGCTGCGCAAGGCCAACGACGTCAACGCCGACCTGGTCTTCTCCGACGTGCCCGGCCGGGTGGCCAAGGCGCTGCTCGACCTCGCCGACCGCTTCGGCCGGACCGCCGACGACGGCGTCCACGTCCACCACGACCTCACCCAGGAGGAGCTCGCCCAGCTGGTCGGCGCCTCCCGCGAGACGGTCAACAAGGCGCTCGCCGACTTCGCCTCCCGCGGCTGGCTCCGCCTCGAGCCCCGCTCCGTCGTGATCATGGACCTCGATCGCCTCACCCGCCGGGCCCGCTGACCCGACTCAGCGCAGGTGGTCGAGCTGGGCCCGGACGCTGAGCTCGGCGGCGCCCCAGAGGACCGGGTCGACGTCGGCGTACACGATCTCGACGACCTGGCGGGGCAGCGTGGCCCCGTCGGCGACACCCCCCGACCGCAGCTGGGCGACGGCGTCGCGGACCTGGTCGAGCCGCTGCCGGCGGTGGGCGATGTAGTGGTCGAGGACGCCGAGCGCGTCGTCGAGCACGGGGCCGTGGCCGGGCCAGACGGTCTCGATCTCGCGGGCCTCGGCGAGCGCGTGCAGCCGGTCGAGGGACTCGAGGTAGGCGCCGAGCTTGCCGTCGGGGTGGGCGACGACGGTGGTGCCGCGGCCGAGGACCGTGTCGCCGGTGAGCACCGCGCGCTCGGCGGGCAGCACGAACGACAGCGAGTCGGCGGTGTGCCCCGGCGTCGCGACGACGTGGACCTCGAGGTCGCCGACGGAGACGACGTCACCCTCGCCGAGCCCCTCGCCGCCGAGACGGTGGGCCGGGTCCAGCGCGCGTACGCCGCAGCCGACCGACTCGGCGAGCTCCCGGGCGGCCTCGGAGTGGTCGAGGTGGTGGTGGGTCAGCAGCACGACCGCGACGTCCCCGGCCAGCTCCCGTACGGCGTCGAGGTGCGAGGCGTCCGGCGGACCGGGGTCGACCACCACCGACCGCGAGCCGCCCGGCTCGCGCAGCACCCAGGTGTTGGTGCCGTCGAGCGTCATCGGGTTGGCGTTGGGAGCGAGCACGCAGGTGCCGCGCTCCCCGAACGAGCCGCCGGTCCAGCCCGCGCCCGTCACGAGATCTCCAGCAACGACTCGTAGCCCGGGGGCACCGACAGCGTCGACACCCCGTCGGCGGTCTCGAGCTCGGGCATGAACATCGACACCGCCCTGCCCGACGCCTCGGCCAGCACCGAGCCGGGCGCGCCGAAGCGGGCGACGTCACGGCAGGTGAGGTAGGTCGGCGGCATCATCGTGACCTCTCCGACGTCGACCCGGTCGAGGGCCTCGGCCAGCGGGAGCCAGGCGACCGCCGACGACTCGGTCGAGACGTCGCGGGTGACCTGCCCCTCGGGCAGCGAGGCGACGAAGAACCAGGTCCGGTAGCGGCGGGGTTCGAACTCCGGCGTCAGCCAGCCCGACCACGCGCCGAGCAGGTCGGTGCGCAGCACCAGCCCGCGCCGGTCGAGGAAGTCGGTGAGCGACAGCTCACGCCCCTCGAGCGCGACCCGGTCGGCCTCCCAGTCGTCGCCGGAGGTGTCGGCCACGACCGACCCCGGGTCGTCGCGCGGCCCCGCGAGCAGCACGCCGGACTCCTCGAAGGTCTCGCGCACGGCGGCGCACAGCAGCGCCCGGGCCGCCGGCTCGTCGACCGCCAACCGGCCGGCCCACTCGGCGGGCGTCGGGCCCGCCCACGCCACGGCGTGGTCGAAGTCGCGCGGGTCGACCCCGCCGCCGGGGAAGACGCACATCCCGCCGGCGAAGGCCATCGACGTGTGGCGGCGCAGCAGGTAGACCGCCGAGCCGTCACCGGACGGCCGCAGCAGCACGACGGTCGCCGCGTCCCGCGGCTCGACCGGCGTGGCGCGGCCCTCGGCGTACGACCGGGCCTGCTCGACGAGGTGGTCGGGCAGCGGCAACCGCCGCACGGCCGCTCAGACCTCCACGACGAGCTCGACCTCGACGGGGGCGTCGAGCGGCAGCACCGAGACACCGACGGCCGACCGCGCGTGGATGCCGGCGTCGCCGAAGACCTCGCCGAGCAGCTCGGAGACGCCGTTGGCGACCTGCGGCTGCGCGGTGAAGTCGGGGGTCGAGGCGACGAAGCAGACCACCTTCACGATGCGCTTGACCGACGCCAGGTCGCCGACCTCCGCCTTGACCGCGGCGATCGCGTTGAGGCCGCACTGCTGGGCGCAGGCCACCGCCTCCTCCTGGCTGACCTCGCCGCCGACCTTGCCGGTGGCCATCAGCTCACCGGAGCGCATCGGCAGCTGGCCGGAGGTGAAGACGTGGTGGCCGCTGCGGACCGCCGGGACGTAGGCGGCGACGGGCTTGGCGACCTCGGGCACGCTGAGCCCGAGCTCGGCGAGCTTCTCCTCGGGGTGGGGCATCGCTCAGCCCTCCCCGTCGGTCACCGGGCGCTTGAGGAAGGCCACGAGCCCGCCCTGCGCGTTGGTCTGGATGGTCACCAGCTCCCAGCCGTCCTGGCCGAAGTTGTTGAGCATCAACGCCTCGTTGTGGAGCGGAATCGGCGCCACCTGGTAGTCCCACTTGGTCATGGACCGACCCTAGCGGGGCCGCGCCGGGTCAGCGGCGGACGGCGTACCTCACGTGCACGGCGTACGCCGAGTGGTGCACCGAGAGCACCTCGAGGTCGAGGTCGTGCCCGAACCCCTCGAAGAGCCGCTTCCCACCCCCGAGCACGACCGGCGCGGTGGAGATCACGAGCTCGTCGACCACACCCGCGGCCAGTCCCTGCCGGACCAGCGAGGCACCGCCGCCGAGCGACACGTGGCCCTCGCCGGCGATCTCGCGGGCCGCCGCGAGCGCCTCGCCGAAGCCGTCGACGAACCGGAAGCCGGCTGACTCGTCGGGCTGCTCGTCGACCCGGTGGGTGAGCACGACGAGCGTGCCCGGGAACGGGTTCTGCCCGCCCCACGCGCCCGCGGCGTCGTACATCCCGCGGCCGACGACGCCACCCGACATGCCGTCGAGCAGGGTGTCGTAGAACTCGCGGTCGGCCCCCTGCATGCCGTCGGTGTCGTGGCCGCCGTCGTAGGTCCAGGGACCCCCCATGACCCAGTAGTGCAACCGTTCCCCGCCGACGCCGAGCCCCTGGCCCGCGTGGTCGTCGGGGCCGGTGACGTAGCCGTCGACCGAGACCGTGATGCTGGCGATGACCTTGCCCATGACGTCCTCCCTCGGGAACCTACGATCAGGACAGACCCCCGTCGGCCGCAAGACTCATCGCGGCCGGCCCTTGAGCTCAACCGCGCCTGAGCTCCTACCGTCGAGAGGTGACCATGACCAGCTCGCCCGCGACGCGCCAGGCGCGTGGCGGGATCCTGTCGCAGCCCTACACCGCCACCACGATCGGCATCTTCGCGCTGATCGCCTTCAGCGCCTTCGAGACGATGGCGGTGACCACGATCATGCCGACGGTGTCGCGCGAGCTCGACGGGTTCGCGCTCTACGCGCCGGCGATGGCCGCCCCGTTCGCGAGCGGCGTCGTCGGGATGGTGGCGGCCGGCGCGTGGAGCGACCGCCGCGGACCGGCCGGCTCGCTGCTCGCCGCGCTGGTGCTGTTCACCATCGGCGTCCTGGTCGGCGGGCTGACGCCGACGATGGACGTGATGGTCGTGGGCCGGATCATCCAGGGTCTCGGCGCCGGCGCGCTCATGGTCAGCCTGTACGTCGTCGTGGGGCTGGTCTTCCCGGCCCGGCTGCAGCCGTCGATCTTCGCGACGTTCGCGGCGGCGTGGGTGCTCCCCTCGCTCTTCGGGCCGCCCGTCGCGGCCCTGGTCGCCGACGTGCTCGGCTGGCGCTGGGTCTTCCTCGGCATCGTCGTGCTGGTGGTGCTCGCGGCGCTGTTGATCGCCCCGGTCGTCCCGGGACTGCGGCGGCCCGACCGCGAGGCCTCGCGCACCCCGCGGTCCCGGCTGCTGTGGGCGGTGCTCGCCGCGGCGGCCGTCTTCGGCGTCGAGCTCGCCAACTCCTTCGGCGGCCTCGCGTTCGCGGCCGTCGCCGCCGTGACGGTGCTCGTCGCCCTGCGCCCGCTGACCCCGCGCGGGACGCTGCGCTCGGTGCGCGGGCTGCCGTCGGTGATCGGCACCCGCGCGATGATGAGCGCGGCGTTCTTCGTCGGGCAGGCCTACATCGTGCTGGTGCTGCAGGACCGCTGGGGCTACACGCCCGGCCGCGCCGGGATCGCCCTGATGGTGGTCGGCGTGGTGTGGGCCGGGATGAGCCAGGTGCAGGCGCGGCTGGGCGAGCGGATCACGTCAGAGACCGCGATGCGGGTCGGCAGCGGGGTGGTGCTGGTGGCCGTCGTGGGGACGTGGCTGGTGGTGTGGACCGACGCGTCCGGCCTGCTGGCCGGCGCCACGTTCGTGCTCGCCGGCGCCGGCATGGGCTTCGGCTTCTCCCGCACCGGCGTCGCGATGCTGTCCCACTCGACCGAGGCCGACCGCGGCTTCAACTCCTCGGCGATCTCGATCGCCGACTCGATGGGCGCGGCCCTCGCGCTCTCGCTGTGCGGCATCGGCTTCGGACTGGTCGACGCCGCGGGCGGCGACCCGTTCCTCGCGGTCTTCGCGATCTCGGTGGCCTTCGCGGTGACCGCCGTCGTCACCGCGTCGCGGACGCCGCTCAGGGCAGCGCGTCCCGCGTGACCCGGTAGCGGACGAACGCCGGGACGGCCAGCGCCGCCACGACGGTCCCGACCACCACCAGCACCCCGCCACCGGCCGCCGCGACGGCGGCGCCGGTCGCGGCCGCCGTTGCGCCGTGGGCGACGTCGGCGACCCGCGGACCGCCCGCGACCACGACGATGAAGATGCCCTGGAGCCGACCCCGCACGGCGTCCGACGCCGCCGCCTGCAGCATCGAGGTCCGGAACGCTGCCGAGGCCATGTCGGCCCCGCCGCCGATCGCCAGCATCACCACCGCGACCACGAGCATCGCCGTCCCGACGTGGGGAGCGAGCAGCGCCGCGACGCCGAAACCCACCATCGCCACGCCCCACACGACGATCGACACGATCACCGCCAGCCCGTGGCGCTCGACGCGCGACACCCAGCCGGACAGCACGCCGCCGACGACCGCCCCCGCGGGGATGGCGGCGAAGAGCACGGCAAACGCGAGCCCTCCCTCGCCGGGTCCCCCGAAGGCGACGTCGGCCAGCTCGGGGAACAGCGCCCGCGGCATGCCGAAGACCATCGCGATGATGTCGACGACGAACGACATCAACAGCACCGGCTGGTGCCGGAGGTAGCGGAACCCGTCGACCACCGCCGCCATCCCCGGGGTCGTGACCGCGCCCTCGACCGGCAACCGCGGCAGCCGCACCACGGCGCCGAGCGTCGCGAAGAGGGTGACCGTGTCGAGCAGGTAGAGCCACGAGAAGCCGAGCACCGGGATCAGGGCCCCGCCGACCAGCGGGCCGGCGATGCCGCCGGCCTGGAAGACGGTCATGGTCAGCGAGTTGGCCGCCGGCAGCTGCTCCGTGGGCAGCAGCTTGGGCAGCACGGCCGAGCGCGTCGGCTGGTTGACCGCGAAGAACGCCTGCTGCAGCGCGAACAGCCCCAGCAGCACCCACACGTTCTCGAGCCCGAGCGCCGCCTGCAGCCAGAACAGGGCACTGGTGAGGATCAACCCGCCGGTCGTGATCACCAGCAGCGTGCGGCGGTCCATCGCGTCGGCCAGCGCGCCACCCCACAGCCCGAAGACCACGAGCGGGACCAGGCCGAAGACGCCGGTCAGTCCGACGTACGCCGAGGAGCCGGTGATCCCGTAGATCTGCGCCGGCACCGCCACGACCGTCAGCTGCGCGCCGATGACCGTGATGATGTTGGCCCGCCAGAGCCGCGCGAAGTGGGGATTCTGGAGCGGGCGGGTGTCCGCCAGCAGCCCCTCGATCCCCACCTCCGGACCCTAACCGGACGTCGGCCGCACGTGGCAGGCTGGGCCGATGGCAGACGACAGGGTCCCGGACGACGACTGGCTGGTGAGCGGCGACGCGGCGCCGGAGGAGGTCGCGGAGCACTACGACGCGTGGGCCGAGAGCTACGACGCCGACCTCGACGCGTGGTCCTACCGGGCCCCGGCGGCGGCGGCGGAGATCCTCGTGGCCCTCGATCCTCGCCCGGGCGCGATCCTCGACATCGGGTGCGGCACCGGCCTGGTCGGCAAGGAGCTCCGCGGGCGCGGCTTCACCGGCCGTCTGGTCGGCCTCGACATCTCCCAGGCCTCCCTCGACCTCGCCCAGCAGGCCGGCACCTACGACGACCTGCGCCCGGCCGACCTGCTCCGGCCGCTCCCGCTCGACGACGACGCCGTCGACGCCGCCGACTGCATCGGCGTGATGACCTACCTGCCCGACACGGAGGCGGTGTGGCGCGAGTTCGCCCGCGTCGTACGCCCCGGCGGCCACGTCGTCGTCACCCAGCGCGAGGACCTGTGGGAGCCCCGCCGGTGCCAGGAGGTCGTCGACCGGATCGCCGCCGACGGGGTGTGGACGCCGGTCGAGGTGCGCGGCCCGGAGCCCTACCTCCCCGAGTCCGGCAACGCCCTGGCCGACATCGGCTGCTACTACGTCACCGCGCAGGTGCGCTGACGCCTCAGCGCAGGGAGAGCGATCCGGAGATGTCCGGCTCCCAGGACAGCGCCTGGTCGTCGGCGATCTTCTCGTCCATCCGGCCGGCGACGTCCTCGGGCCACGGCGCCGTGCGCCGGGTCTCCATGTCGATGTGGAGGAAGATCTCCTCCATCACGAAGCTCAGCCGCTGGTGGGTCTCGTCGAGCAGGTAGACCAGCGCGTGCGCCGCCCGCTCCGAGCGCCCCAGCAGCCGCACCCGGGCCGAGATCCGGTCGCCGGTGCGGACCTCGGCGAGGTAGGTGAGGTGGTGCTCGGCCGAGAACACCGCGTGCCCCATCGCCGGCCACATCTGCGGCACGCCCACCCCCACCAGTGACTCGTCGAGGCCCTCGCTGGCGATGCCGGTGTAGTGCCGGACGTTGAGGTGGCCGTTGGCGTCCTCGAAGGCGATCGGGACCGGCTGCTCGACGTACGCCGGAAGCTCGACCAGCTGCTCGTAGCTCGGGTGGGGTGCGCTCACGTGGCGGCAATCTACCGGTGCCAGACTCGACCCCGGCAGGCCGTCGCGGAGGGGTGGTGCACGTGGGTGGATCCCTCCGGGGCCGCTACGGCCTGGTCGCCACCGTGGCCCTGCTCGGGCTCACCCCCTACGTCGTGCTCTCCACGACGCTGTTCCCCCTCGAGGCCGTGCTCGCCCGCGACCTCGGCGCGTCGACGCGTGCCCTGCAGCTGGCCGCGGGCCTGGGCAACGCGGCGTACGCCCTGGGCGTGGTGGTCGCCGCGCAGGCCGCCCAGCGGTTCGGCCAGCGTCGGTTGTTCCTCGGCTACCAGGCGCTGTTCGTCGCCGGCACGCTGGTCGCGGCGTACGCGACCGGGGAGCTCACCTGGGCGCTGGGCCGGGTCCTGCAGGGGGCCGCGGCCGGCGGGATGCTGATCAGCGCGCTGCCGCCGCTGATCACGCGGTACGGCGTGCGCACCCTGCCGTTGACGGTCGTGCTCGTCGACGTCGGGCTGTTCGGGGTGATCACCCTCGGGCCGCTGATCGGCGGCGAGCTCGCGGCGTCGGGCGCGTGGCGCGGCTTCCTCCTGGTGGTCGCCGGGGTCGCGGTGCTCGGCTGGGTGGCGGCTCTCGTCGGCTACCCCGACATCGGCCCCGCCGACCCCGACCTGCCCGTCGACGCGGCGGCCCTGTCGCTGGCGGCGCTCTCGACGGTCGCGATGTTCTTCGCGGGGGCGTGGCTCTCCGGAAGCTCCCTCACCGACCCGGTCGTGCTGGTGCCGCTGCTGCTCGGCCTGGGGGCCCTGGTGGTGCTGCTCGTGGTGGAGCGACGCAAGGAGGACTCGTTGATCCCGGTGTCCCGGCTGGCCACGCAGCTCCCCGTCACGGGGGTGCTGGTGGCGATGCTGGGCGGTGCGGTGTTCGTGACCGAGCTGGAGCTGGCCCAGACGTGGCTGGCCGACGTGTCGGGCACCGCTCCCGACGCCGCCGGGTGGCTGTGGTGGCCGATGCCGATCGGCCTCGCCGTCGCGGCCGTGACCTTCGGCCTGCTCTTCCGCACCCGCTTCGTCCCCGTCCTGGCCGACGTCGGCCTGCTCGCCCTCGCCGGCGCGGCGGCGGTCCTGCTCGCGCTCTCGTCGTCGGACCAGGGGTGGCTCGTCCCCCTGGCGGCGTCCCTGCTCGGCTTCGGGGCGGGCGCCACCGTCTCCCCCGGCCTCTTCATGACCGGCCTCGGGATGCCGTCGACCTGGCTGGGCCGCGCCTTCGCGCTGGTGCAGCTGTTGCGGTCGGTGGCCACCTTCGCCGTCGGCCCGGTCGTCCTCTACCTCGCCACGACGGCGACCTCGGTCGACGAGGGGATCAAGGGCGGCCTGGTCGGCATGCTGGTGCTCGCCGGCACGGCGTTCGTCGCCGCCCTCCTCGTCCCCGCCCTCTCCGGCGCCCGCCTGCGCGTCCCCGACCTCGAGTCGTGGCTCGACGGCGGCCAGGCCCTCCCCTCCCCCACCACCGCCGTCCACGCCCGACCGGACACCGAGGACCCCGAGGCCCAGCCGCTCGTTCCCGGCGCCGACCACTGACGCCTCCGCGCCACCGGGCGCAGCTCCTCACGTCGTACTTCTCGGCCTGAACCTGCACTTCTCGGGCGTTGCAACGGCCGAGAAGTGCATGAATCCCCGGCGGGCCGGGGATTCATGCAGGGCGCCGCCACGCCCTCAGTCGAACGCCGGGTGGTGGCTGCCCACCTTCCGGGCGGCGGCGAGGTGGCCGCCGAGGTAGGCGCCGACGCCGGCGACGCCCGCCCCGGCCAGCGCGCGGCGCCGACCCTGGGCGTGGTCGCCGCGGCGGCGAGCGAGCCAGGAGGAGGCGTAGAGGCCGATCGCCGTGGCGTTGGTGACGGCGTGGACCAGGCCGACCCGCTTGTCGCGCTCGCCCACGGCCGCCCACTCGGCCCACCCGGTCCAGGCGGTCGGCCCGACGAGCAGCAGGCTGACGCCGATCAGCCGCTGCGCCGCCTTGCGCGACTCCGTGCCGCCGATCAGGTCCAGCACGGTCGCGGAGGTCCAGCTGCCGAGGACGACGTCGGTGAGCAGCGGGTGCACGGCGTGGCCGAGCCACTCGCCGCGGAGCACCTCGCCCTTGGTGCCGGTCGCGAACGCCTTGTCGATCACCGGCTCCAGCGCGTGCACCGCACCGTCGAGCGCCGTCGCCTCCTCGAGCGCGAGGGTCCACTGCACGATCCGGGGCGTGTCGGTCTTCATGCGATCACGGTGCCCCGAGTCGGGGCCGCGGGCAACCACCCGATCGGGCCCATTGCCGGGCACATCCCACGCGAGTAGCGTTGGTGGGTCGCGTCGCTGCGACGCGGCATGTCATCCCGCGGACGGGGGTGGACCGTGCTCTGCAAGCACTCGCTCTCGGTCGCCCCGACGACCGCCAGCGCCGTCGTCCTCGGTACGTCGCCGCTCGCCGTCCCCAGCACCGGTCTGACCCGCTTCGAAGGGAGGAGGGCTCACCCGGTCAGCGGGTGACCCGTACGCGTCGTGCCTGATGAAGAGCTCAAGGGGCTGGTCGGGGAGCACCCGTTCAGCTTCGTCGGGACCGTGGAGCACATCGGTGCCGCGGCCTCGGCGGACGTCACCATCGATGAGCGCACCGCCGTCGTCCGGGTCGACGTGGTGCTCCACGCGCCGCCGATGTTCCTCGGCCTCGAGGGCCAGCGGATCACGGTCCAGCTGTCACCGGACACCGACCTGCCCGTCGTCGGCGAGCAGATCGCCAGCTTCGCCGACGGCCTGGCGTTCGGCGAGACCGTCACCGTCGCCGAGGCCGCCCGGGTCCCGCTCGAGGACGTGGCGCCGCACGCCGTGGTGGCCGCCGAGGCCGGCGACGCGCGGCTCGCCCTCGACTCCTTCCGGTCCGAGCTCGCCGACCAGGCCGTCCGCGACCACGTCGCCTCGGCGGGCGCGGTCGTCGTCGGCGTGGTGAGCGGCATGGAGCAGGTCGGCGAGCCGAGCTACTCCGAGCACGACCCGATGTGGTGGTGCGCCACCATCGACGTCCGCCAGGTCGTGGCCGGCGAGGTGGAGGCCGGTCCGCTACGGGTCCTCTACCCCAACAGCCTCGACACCGAGTGGCGCGCCGTACCCAAGCCGAAGGCCTCCCAGGACGGCGTGTGGATCCTGCACGCCACCGACGGTGCCGCTGCCGACCTCGCCCCCTGGCAGCTGGAGCACCCCGACGACCGGATGCCGGTCGACGCCCTCGCCACCATCTCGCCGGAAGACTGACCCATGGGCACCGTGACCGTCGTCAACATCGTCCCGCAGTCGATGAGCGGGGAGACCCAGCAGGACAGCGAGCCCAACCTCGCGGTCAACCCGGCCAACACCAACGAGATGGTGGCGACCGCCTTCACCCCGGCCCCGATGGGCGGCTCCCTGGCGCCGATCTTCGTCTCCACCGACGGCGGCGCCACCTGGTCGTTGCGCACCGTCGTCCCCGGCGCCGGCAACCCGGGGTTCCCGACCAAGGACATCAGCGTGGCCTTCGGCACCGCGGGGGGCACCCTCTACGCCTCGATCCTGCGCGGTGCCGACGCCACCCGCCGGATGCAGATCCTCCGCAGCACCAGCTTCGCCGGCACCACCCAGATGGCCGTCCTGATGGACCGCACCGGGCCCGACCAGCCCTGGGTCGCGGCCGCCACCCAGGGCAGCGCCGACCGGGTCTGGGTCGGCAACAACGCCCTCGGCGTCGGCACCACGCAGACCGCGACGATCGACGCGACGGCCGACGGCCGCACCGCCAGCCCGACGTTCGCGCGCTCGCTGCCCGAGGAGCGGGTGACCTCCGGCCAGGACGGCCCACCGGTGCGGCTCGCGGCCCACAGCGACGGCACCGTGTACGCCGTCCACATCCGCTGGTCGGCGTTCGTCGCCAACAACATCACCTTCGACGTCGTCGTCACGCGCGACGACAGCTGGGGCACCGGTGCGAGCGGCTTCCGCGACCTGCGCGACGCCCGTGACAACGTCGTCGGCACCCGCGTCGCCGACGCGCTCTACTCTTTCTGGAACGCCGAGATGGGCCAGGAGCGGCTCGGCGCCGACGCGGCCATCGCCGTCGACCCGACGGACTCCTCGACCGTGTGGGTGGCCTGGGGCTACAAGCCCGGCGGCGCCGCGGGCAGCATCCCGTGGACGATCGACGTCGCGCGCTCCACCGACCGCGGTCGCAACTGGGCGCCCGTGCGCCGCACCGTCGTCCGCGGCAAGAACCCGTCGCTCGCCGTCAACTCCAACGGCACACTCGGGTTCCTCTACCAGGAGTTCACCGGCACCGAGTGGGTCACCCGGCTCGAGGTCACCTCCGACGCCTTCGACACCGCGCCGGAGACCCACGTGCTCCACCGCGCGCCGTCGACGGTCCCCGGGCGGATGTTCTGGCCCTACCTCGGCGACTACGTCCGGCTGCTCTCGGTGGGCCGCGGGTTCTACGGCATCTTCTCGGGCAGCAACGCCGCCGACCTGACCCACTTCCCCAGCGGGGTCTCCTACCAGCGCAACGTCGACTGGGCGGGCGGGCGGTTGCTCGGCACCGACGGGATCTCGACGGTGCAGACGTCCATCGACCCGTTCTTCTTCCACTGGGCGCCCAGCCTGATCGGCCCGATCATCTCGCCCGGACCGCGCACGATCACGCCGCGGACGATCATCCCGCGAGGACCACGGATCCCGATCGAGCCGCGCGGGATCACGCCGATCCAGCCGCCGATCATCCCGCGGGTCGGTCCCATCGGGCCGATCCAGGAGCCGGAGCCGCCGCAGGACCTCGACCTGTGAGAGCCGCACCGGAGGAGCGGGTGCTGCTGGTCAGCATGCCCTTCGGTGCGCTCGAGCGACCCTCGCTCGCCCTCGGCCTGCTCGCCGCCCACTGCGAGCGGCTGGGGGTGCCCTGCGACGTCCGCTACCTGACGTTCCGGTACGCCGACCTGGTCGGCCTCGAGGACTACACCTGGGTCGGCTCCGACGACGTTCCCTACACGGCCTTCGCGGGTGAGTGGATCTTCTCCGAGGCGCTGCACGGCCCGCGCCCGGAGGCCGACGCCGGCTACGTCGAGGAGGTACTGCGCCAGACCTGGCTCACCCCGCAGTCCGACGTCGACCGGTTGCTGCGGATGCGCTCGCGGGTCGAGCTGTTCCTCGACACCTGCCTGCGCGAGGTGCCGTGGGGCGACTACACCTTCGTCGGGTTCACCTCGATCTTCCAGCAGAACCTTGCCTCCCTCGCCCTGGCCCGCCGGGTCAAGGAGGAGCACCCGGACGTCACGATCGCGTGCGGCGGCGCCAACTGGGAAGACGTGATGGGTCCCGCGTTGCAGCGGGCCTTCCC
Source organism: uncultured Actinomycetota bacterium (assembly GCA_963740885.1). GTDB lineage: Bacteria > Actinomycetota > Actinomycetes > Propionibacteriales > Nocardioidaceae > Nocardioides. The sequence continues at coordinate 1,668,620 of CAVUFP010000002.1, read as the reverse complement.
GTTCGTGGACCTCGCGTTCTCCGGCGAGGCCGACGAGTCGTTCGTCGAGGTGCTGCGGGCGCGGCGCGACGGCCGGCCGGTCGAGGAGGTCGCCGGGGTCAGCGTGGCCGGCAGCGCACACCCCCGCGTCGCGGCCGAGCGGGTGAGCGACCTCGACGGCGTACCCGTGCCCGGACTTCGACGCCTTCTTCGCCCAGAAGGAGCGCAGCGACGCCGCGGGCCTCCAGGCCACCCTGCTCGCCGAGACCGCCCGCGGCTGCTGGTGGGGCGAGCGCTCGCACTGCACCTTCTGCGGGCTCAACGGCGCCACCATGACGTTCCGCAGCAAGTCGCCCGACCGGGTGGTGACCGAGCTCGCGGACCTGCGCTCGCGCTACGGCGCCCGCGACCTTCAGCATCGTCGACGACATCCTCGACATGCGGTTCTTCCGCAGCGTGCTGCCGCGGCTGGCCGACGCCGGGCTCGGGCTGGACATGTTCTGGGAGGTCAAGGCCAACCTCACCCTCGAGCAGGTGCGAGCGCTGCGCGCCGCCGGGGTCACCATGATCCAGCCGGGGATCGAGGCCCTCAGCGACCACGTCCTCGAGCCTGATGCGCAAGGGCTCGACGACCTTCCGCAACGTGCAGCTCCTCAAGTGGTGCCGCGAGGAGGGTGTGACGCCCTACTGGAACCTGCTCTACGGCTTCCCCGGCGAGACCGCCGACGACTACGCCGAGACCGTCGACCACCTCCGGGCGATCTGGCACCTCGACCCGCCCACGGCGTGCGGGCCGATCCGGCTCGACCGGTTCAGCCCCTACCACGCCGACCCGGGCGACTTCGGCATGACCGGCGTCCGCCCGATGGCCCCGTTCGGCTACCACTACCCCGTCGAGCCGGCCGAGCTGATGGACATCGCCTACTACTTCGAGTTCGACTACGACGACGGCCGGCGGCCCGAGGAGCACGCACGCGAGGCGATCGCCCTGGCCAACCGGTGGAAGGCCTCACCCCAGCGGGGCGACCTCGAGGTGCGGGTCCGCGGCGACGGCAGGCTCCAGGTCCTCGACACCCGCGGCGATCTGGCCCGCAAGCCCGTCCGGGCGCTGCTGGAGGGCTGGAAGGCCGCCATGTACGCCGCCTGCGACGCCGGTCTCTCCCTCGACCGGCTGCGCGAGCTGCCGACGCTGGCCGGCGTGGCCGACGCCGAGATCGAGGCGTTCCTGGCCCGCTGCGTCGCCCACCGGCTGATGATCACGACCGGCCGGAGCTGGCTCTCGGTCGGCGTGTGGGCCACCGGGCACCGCGCCCGCTGGCCCGGCGCCGAGCCGGCGCCCCGCGCCACTCGCACCGAGCTCACCCTGGTCCGGTGATGATGGCCGGGTGAAGGTCGACCTGGCGACGTACACCTCGGCGCAGGACGCGTCGCAGTGGGAGTGGACCGCGATGATCCTGGTCCCCGACTGGATCGAGCCCGCGATGTTCGACACCGCCCGGTCCTCGCCGAGATGCACGACGCCTTCATCCCGCGCGCGGGCCTGCGGATGACCGGCCGCCACCACGAGGTCTACCTGAGCGACGCCCGGCGTACGGCGCCCGCGAAGCTGCGCACCATCCTCCGCCAGCCGGTCGCGCCCGCCGGCGCCGACTGAGCCGCCAGCGGTCGTTGCCGGCCGCAACCTCTTGTGGTCGCCCCGATCGGGGAGTAGGGATGGACCCCGGGGAGACGCACGTCGCACATGACCGAGAGGCAGCTGATGACCCCCGACCCCCACTCCGCCGACGACGCCGTCGCGGCCGAGGGCACCCCCGAGCACCGTGCGCAGATCCGCAAGGCTGCCCTGGCCAGCACGGTCGGCACCACCATCGAGTGGTACGACTTCTTCCTCTACAACACCGCGGCCGCGCTGATCTTCCCGGCGCTGTTCTTCCCGGAGTCCTCGGCCTACGCCGGGCGGCTCGAGTCGTTCGCGACGTACTTCGTGGGCTTCGCGGCGCGACCCGTGGGGGCGTTCATCTTCGGCCACTACGGAGACCGGATCGGCCGCAAGGCGACGCTGATCATCACGCTGCTGATGATGGGCCTCGCGACCACCCTGGTCGGCGTGCTCCCCGGGTCGGCCTCGGTCGGCGTGTGGGCGCCGATCCTCCTCGTGCTGCTCCGGCTGGTGCAGGGCATCGCGGTCGGCGGCGAGTGGAGCGGCTCGGTGCTGCTGTCGATGGAGTGGGGCGACCAGCGACGGCGCGGCTTCATGGCGAGCCTGCCGCAGCTCGGCGTGGCGTTCGGGCTGATCCTGGGCACCGGGTTCCTCTACCTCATGAGCGCGCTCGTGAGCGACGAGCAGTTCGCGGCGTGGGGCTGGCGGATCCCGTTCCTGTTCAGCGTGGTGATGGTCGCGATCGGGCTCTACATCCGGCTGCAGATCTTCGAGACGCCGATGTTCGCCAAGCGGCTGAAGGAGAAGCAGATCAGCCGGATGCCCTCGATCGAGGTCATCAGCAAGCACTGGCGGCCGATCCTGCTCAGCGCGTTCGCCCGGATGTCCGAGCAGGCGCCGTTCTACGTCATCACCGCGTTCACGCTCGCCTACCTCACCGAGGAGCAGGGCTACAGCACGACGTTCGCGCTCGCCGCGATCCTCTCCGCCGCCGCCGTCGAGCTGGTGGCGGTGCCCCTCGCCGGCCACCTCTCCGACACGATCGGCCGCAAGAAGGTCTACCTGACCGGCTCCGCCCTGATCGGCGGCTACGGGTTCGTCCTGTTCGCCGCGCTCGGAAGCGGCTCGGCCATCGTGGTCTACCTGGCGATGCTGATCGCGCTGATCCCCCACGCGATGCAGTACGGCCCGCAGGCCGCCTTGATCGCGGAGTCCTTCCCGACCCAGCTGCGCTACGCCGGCGCCGGGCTCGGCTACCAGCTCGCCTCGGTCATCGCCGGCGGCCCGGCGCCCATCGTGGCGACGATCCTGCTGGAGGAGACCGGCTCGGTCTACTCCATCGCCTTCATGATGCTGTTCTGCTCCGTCGTCACGATCATCGCCGTCCGGCTGATGGCCGACCGCAGCCGGTCCGACATCGAGGACGACGCGACGTACGCGCGGGCCGGGTGAGGGGAGTCCCTACTTCTGGCGGCGCCACGGCCCGGTGACGGCGAACGTCGTACCGGGGTCGTAGACGTTGAAGAACATGACCTTGCCGTCGCGCGAGAACGACACCCCGGAGAGCTCGCCGGTCTCGCCCGGCGCGGTGTGCTGCCGGTTGCGGGCGAAGACGAAAGGCTCGCCCTCGGCGGTGGTGCCGATCATGTAGTTCTCGCCGCTGGAGTCCTCGCAGATCATCAGGCCGCCGTACGGCGAGACGCACATGTTGTCGGGTGCCTCGTAGACGTCGTCAGCCGGGGAGCCGGTGAAGATCAGCTCGAGGGTGAGCGTGTTGGCGCGCGGGTCGTAGCGCCAGACCTGGCCCTCGTGCGACTCGGCCGAGCCGTCCTCGGGCGTCGCGAACGACGACACGAAGTAGGCCGAGTGGTCGCCGTTGCCCCACCAGGCGCCCTCGAGCTTCTGCCCGCGCGTGATCGGCTTGGGGTAGTCCTGCGCGCGGGTCGGGGTCGTCGTCGCCTCGGGGTCGGGGACGTCGAACCACTCGATGCCGGTGAACGTCGTCCCGGCCTCGCGCACCGTCGACAGGTCCTCGAGCCCCGGCACGTGCAGCGCCTGCAGCGTCCCGCCGGCCCGCAGGCTGCCGTAGCCGCCCTCGGGCTTGTGGGGCAGGAAGCGGTAGTAGCTGCCGAGCGGCGCCCCGCTGAAGGCGTCCTCGGTCTCGTAGAGGACGCCGGTCTCGGGGTCGACGCACACCGCCTCGTGCATGAACCGGCCCATGTCCTTGAGCGGGAACGGGTCGGCGTTGCGGCGGTTGTCGTAGGGGTCGACCTCGAAGATCCAGCCGTGGTCCTTGGTGTTGCCGAACGACCCGGCCCGGTCCTCGGTCTCCTCGCAGGTCAGCCAGGTCTTCCAGGGCGTGATGCCGCCGGAGCAGTTGATCGACGTACCGGAGAGGCTGACGTACTCCTCCTGGGTGCGCAGCGACGGGCTGAGCACGAGGTTGGTCGTCCCGCCCGGTGCGCCGGGGTCGAACGTCGTCGGGCCGACCGGCACCTTGAACGGCGCGTCGGGCCGGCACTCGTGGTTGCGCACGAGGTGGGTGCTCTGGCCCCGGCTGAAGCTGCCCATGCCGTCGTGACGGCTCGGCACGGCCCCGCCGCCGGACTTCATCGGCTGCCCCTCCCGGGACAGGATCCGGTAGTGGAACCCCTGCGGCAGGTCGAGGATCCCCCGCGGGTCGCGCACCAACGGCCCGTAGCCGCTGCTGGGCCCTCGCGCCCCCGCTGCCGGGTTGGCCGTGAACAGCGCCTCCACGCTCCCCGCCATGCCCACGGCCAGACCGGTCGCACCGGTCCGTACCAGGAAGTCTCTCCGGTTCAGGTCCATCTCTCACACCTCACGACGTTCCGAGTCTCGTCCGAAGTCGCGAGCATGTCAGCGATGGCTGGCGTCGGCAACGGTCGATCGGGCGGATCGGAGCCAGGCCGGAGCCGAGGGCCCAACGCTGGCTCGACGCAGGCGAAGCTGGTGGGCCAACGGGCTGACGTTCCTTCGGCGTGTGCCGCCACCGACCGGGACTCACGCGGGCGTAGAGGACGACCTCGGAGACTCCCGCTCCTGGAACAGCGCCCAGATGCACCCCTCGACCTAAGGGCCGGCCACCGCAGGGCAACCGATCGACCAGACGCTGTCGAGGCCAGGGGGACTGTGGGGGTGGCCGGGCTCCGGCGCGGCGGACGACGGCGACGGTCGATCGGCGCCCGCGGCTCGGGTGCGGTGCCGCACACCACTTGCGCTATTCGAACACATGTTCTAGAATGAAGGTGAGCGTCGCAGGTGCAACACCGGTCCCAGGAACCTCGCCGTGGGCGCTCCGGCAGTTCGTCCGCATGGACTCCCTGGGCTCGACGAGACGGGTCAGAGCCGGCACAGCCCCGGACAGGTCAGTCGAACGAGCCTGCGGAGCACACCATGGACCATCGTCACAGCACCCACCCGGTGCTGAGGTGTGCCGCGGCGATCGATGCCGCGCTCAAGGACGTCGCCGACCTCGACCCGGTGTTCATGCTGACCACCGACAAGCGCGAGGCGTTGCTCCACCTGACCGCGCTCGCGGGGCGGTTGGAGGAGCTGCGACTGCGGGTCCTCACCGCTTCTGACGACGTCGCCGAGCAGGTCGGGGCCCGTGACGTGGCCGCCTGGCTCGGCCACACCGCACGCCTCGACCGGGGCGAGTGCCGTCGAGCCCAGCGCCTGGGCCAGGCCCTCGACACCCGGTGGCCCCACGTGGCCACCGGACTGCGCGACGGCACGGTCAACCCGGCCCAGGCCGAGGTGATCGTCCGCGCACTCGACGACCTCCCGGACCGACCTCGGTCCCGAGGTCGCCACCACGGCCGAGGAGCGGTTGATCGGTGAAGCCGCGCACTTCGGGCCCACGCAGCTGCGCGTCCTGGGCCGCCGCATCCTCCACGTCATCGACCCCGACGCGGCCGAGGACGAGGAGCGCTGGGCGCTGGAGCGGGAGGAGTCGGCCGCGGCCGCGGCGACCTGGCTGACCACCCGCCGTCGCGGCGACGGCACCACCGACCTCCGCGGCCGCGTCGCCGACACCGTGGCCGACCGGCTGCTCACCTACCTCCAGGCCTTCACCGCACCCCGCGCCACCCCCACCCCCAGCAGCCGCCGGACCATCCGCCGACCGCCGACCCTACGGACGACGCCTCGGCGACGCCCTCGGAGCGTTCCTCGAGACCGTCGACCCGCGCCGGCTCCCGCTGCACGGCGGCGACGCCACCACCGTGATCGTCACCATCGACCTCGACACGCTCCGTTCGGGCCTCGGAACCGCCCTGGTCGGCGACCAGCCCCTCAGCCCCAGCCAGGCCCGTCGCCTCGCCTGCACCGCCTCGATCCTCCCCGCCGTCCTCGGAGGCGACTCCCAGGTCCTCGACCTCGGCCGCAGCCGAAGGCTCTTCAGTCCCGCCCAACGCAAGGCCCTCGCCGTCCGCGACCGCCGGTGCCGCACCGAGGGCTGCGAGATCCCCGCCGCCTGGTGCGAAGCCCACCATGCTGCCGAGCCTTGGGCCGGCGGCGGCCGCACCGACCTCGCCGACGGCCAGCTCCTCTGCTCCTTCCACCACCACCGCGCCCACGACCACCACTACGACCAACGCCACCTCCCCAACGGCGACGTCCGCTTCACCCGACGGACGTGACGTCGCGCCACGTGGTCCCCGAGATCGAGTTCGCCGGAAAGGGGCACACGCAATCAGGTCATGGGGACTGTGCTCTGCTCAGGCAGGAGCGCGGCACGTAGTGCTCGTTGAACCGGTCACGAGGTACGCGAGTCTGTCGCCGCAATGCCGACCGGGGTTACTCTCTAGCAGTAGCCGGAGACCTACACGCTCCGAACCGGGCCGAGCGGGTGTGAACCGCAAACTCATCGTGCCGAGCTGGATGTCAGCCAGTTGAGCACGCGACGAGAGAAGCGTCGCGATGCTCCCCTGCTCGAAGAAGTGCTTTACCAACCGGTGGTCTGCCGAGGGCGCCCTCCGGGCCATCCGGCTCAAGAAGCCCGAAGGCGCCAAGGCACCAACCGGTTCCTCCTGGTGTCCACGCTGCAGGTCGTTCCACCTGACCTCCACGTCAGGGAGTCGTCCCGCCCCATGGGAACAGCACCGACGACGTTGACGTCCTTGCGAGCCCGCTCATCGCGGATCCGCACCTGACGGCCCGAGAGACTCGGAATCACACGAGCGCGGGGCCGGTCTTCTCGCGGACCTCGTCCTCGGTGACGTCGGGGGCGAGCTCGACGAGCGTGAGGCCCTCGTTGGTCACGTCGATGACGCAGAGGTCGGTGATGATGCGCTGGACGACGGCCTTGCCGGTGTAGGGCAGGGTGCACTCGTCGAGGATCTTGTGGGAGCCGTCCTTGGCGACGTGCTCCATCAGCACGATCACCCGCTTGGCGCCGTGGACCAGGTCCATCGCGCCGCCCATGCCCTTGACCATCTTGCCGGGGATCATCCAGTTGGCGATGTCACCGTCCTTCGAGACCTGCATCGCGCCGAGGATGGCGGCGTCGATCTTGCCGCCGCGGATCATCCCGAAGCTGGTGGCGGAGTCGAAGAACGACGCCCCCTTGCGCAGGGTGACGGTCTCCTTGCCGGCGTTGATCAGGTCGGCGTCCTCCTCGCCCTCGTAGGGGTAGGCGCCGACGCCGAGGATCCCGTTCTCGGACTGGAGCACGAGCTCGACGTCGTCGGCGACGTAGTTGGGGACCAGCGTCGGGAGGCCGATGCCGAGGTTGACGTAGGACCCGTCCTCGAGCTCCGAGGCCGCCCGGGCGGCCATCTCTTCACGACTCCACGGCATGTCAGGCCTCGCGCTTCCGGGTGGTGGTGCGCTCGATGCGCTTGTCGGCGGCCTGCTCCGGGGTGAGGGCGACGACGCGCTGCACGAAGACTCCGGGGGTGTGGACGTGATTGGGGTCCAGCTCGCCGGGGTCGACCAGCTCCTCGACCTCCGCGATCGTGAGCCGCCCGCACATCGCGGCGAGCGGATTGAAGTTGCGGGCGGAGTCGCGGTAGACGAGGTTGCCGTGGCGGTCGCCCTTCCAGGCGCGCACCAGGCCGAAGTCGGCGACCAGCGCCTCCTCGAGCACGTACTCCCGCCCCGCCGAAGTCGTCGGGTCTCCTTGGGCGGCGAGGCGACGGTGACGTTGCCCTCGGCGTCGTAGCGCCACGGGATGCCACCGTCGGCGACCTGGGTGCCGCCTCCGGTCGCGGTGAAGAACGCCGGGATGCCCGACCCGCCGGCCCGCATCCGTTCGGCCAGCGTGCCCTGCGGGGTGAGCTCGACCTCGAGCTCACCGGAGAGGTACTGCCGGGCGAACTCCTTGTTCTCCCCCACGTACGACGACACCATCCGCCGCAGCCGCTTCTCCATCAGCAGCCGGCCCAGGCCCCAGTCGTCGACCCCACAGTTGTTGGAGTACGCCTCGAGGTCCGAGACGCCCGTCTCGAGCAGGGCCGCGATCAGCACCGAGGGGATGCCGCAGAGCCCGAATCCGCCGACCGAGAGGGTCGACCCGTCCTTGATGTCGGCCACGGCCTCCGCCGCCGACGCCACTACCTTGTCCACGCCAGCACCCTAGGGCACGCCCGCCCAGCACTACGCTGACGCCGTGCCCGCCCCCGCCGACCGGAGCTCCGACGCGAGCCGCGTCCGGCTCCACGTCGTCACCGGCAAGGGCGGCACCGGCAAGACCACCGTGGCCGCCTCGCTCGCCCTCGCGCTGGCCAGCCACGGCCGCTCGGTGCTGCTGTGCGAGGTCGAGGGTCGGCAGGGGATCGCCCGGCTCTTCGACGTCGACCCGCTCCCCTACGCCGAACGCCGGATCGCGACCGGTCTGCCCGGGCCTGGCGGGCGTGCCGGCACCCTGCACGCGCTCCACGTCGACCCGGAGTCGGCGCTGCTGGAGTACCTCGCCATGTACTACCGGCTCGGCCGGGCCGGGCGGGCGCTCGACCGGTTCGGGGTCGTCGAGTTCGCGACCACGCTGGCGCCGGGCGTCCGCGACGTCCTCCTCACCGGCAAGGTCTACGAGGCCGCCAAGGTGCAGCGCCGGGCCAAGGGCGTCCCGAGCTACGACGCCGTCGTGCTCGACGCGCCGCCCACGGGCCGGATCGCGCAGTTCCTCGGCGTCAACAGCGAGCTCGCCGGCCTGGCCAGGGTCGGGCCGATCCGGTCCCAGGCCGACAACGTCATGAAGCTCTTCCGATCGCCGCGCACGGCCATCCACCTGGTCACCGTGCTGGAGGAGATGCCGGTGCAGGAGACCGCCGACGGCATCGCCGAGCTGCGCGCGGCCGGGCTCCCCGTCGGCTCGGTCATCGTCAACCTGGTCCGGCCGCAGGACCTCGACGCCGACCAGCTGGCCGCCGCCCGCGCCGGCGCCCTCGACGCCGACGCGGTCCGCAAGGACCTCGACCGGGTGGGCGTGACCGTCGACGACGCCCTGGTCGACGCGCTGCTGACCGAGGCCCACGACCATGCCGTACGTCGAGAGCTCGAGGACGACCAGCGGTCCGTCGTCGGCGGGCTCGGCGTCCCGTTCCACGAGCTGCCGCGGCTGGCCGCCGGGATCGACCTCGGCGGCCTCTACGAGCTCGCCGCCGACCTCCGCCAGGACGGACCCGCATGAGCTCCCGGGTCCGGGTCGGACCACTCGCCGCATCCACCACCGAGCAGACCCCGGACCTCGACGTCGACGCCCTGCTCGACGACCCGGCCATCGAGATCGTCGTCTGCTGCGGCTCCGGCGGCGTCGGCAAGACCACCACCTCGGCCGCGCTGGCGTTGCGGGCCGCCGAGCGCGGTCGCCGGGTCGTCGTGCTCACCATCGACCCGGCACGCCGGCTGGCCCAGGCGATGGGGATCGAGACGCTGGACAACACGCCGCGGCCGGTGTCGGGGGTGAGGGGCGAGGGATCGCTCGACGCGATGATGCTCGACATGAAGCGCACCTTCGACGAGGTGGTGGAGAGCCAGGCCTCGCCGGAGAAGGCGGAGCAGATCCTGGCCAACCCGTTCTACGTCGCGCTGTCGAGCAGTTTCGCCGGCACCCAGGAGTACATGGCGATGGAGAAGCTCGGCCAGATCCACCGCCGGTCGGCGAGCGAGGGCCGCTACGACCTGATCGTCGTCGACACCCCGCCGTCGCGCTCGGCGCTGGACTTCCTCGACGCCCCCGAACGGCTCTCGCGGTTCCTCGACGGCCGGTTCATCCGGCTGCTGCTCGCGCCGGCCCGCGGCCCGGCCAGGGTGATGAGCGCCGGCCTCGGGCTGATCACCCACGCGCTGACCCGCGTCCTCGGGGCGCAGGTGCTGCGCGACATGCAGACGTTCGTCGCCGCGTTCGACACCCTGTTCGGCGGCTTCCGGGCGCGGGCGGAGTCGACGTTCGCGCTCCTCCAGGGCGAGCGGACGGCGTTCCTGGTGGTGGCGGCGCCCGAGCCGGACGCGCTGCGCGAGGCGGCGTACTTCGTGGAGCGGCTGGGCGAGGACGCGATGCCGCTGGCCGGGCTGGTGGTCAACCGGGCGAGCCCGGAGCCGGAGGCGGTGCTGTCGCCGGACGAGGCGACGGCGGCGGCGAGGCGCCTGGAGGCCGGAGCCGGAGCCTCGACGACGGCCGGGCTGCTGCGGCTCCACGCCGACCGTTCACGGCTGGTCGAGCGGGAGGCGGGCCTGCGGGCCCGCTTCGCGGCCGCTCATCCGACGGTGCCGACGGTCGTGGTGCCGGCCCTGCCGGGCGACGTGCACGACCTCGACGGGCTGCGGCACGTCGCGGCACTGCTGTCGGGGACCTGACCTCCCCTGCCGGCCAGGTCCACCGACGTGCTCCCGGGGGATGGGAGCCTCCCGGGGGACGGGAGCAGGGGGTTTCAGACGGAGACGGGGGCGGAGGAGCCGACCTGCGCGTTGCGGGCGGTCTCGAGCACGGCGCGCCACGAGGAGTTCGGCTTGCGGCGGAGCAGCGCGCGGCGCTCACGCTCGGTCATGCCGCCCCAGACGCCCCACTCGATCTGGTTGTCCAGCGCCTCGGCGAGGCACTCGGTCCTCACGGGGCAGCTCTGGCAGACCAGCTTGGCCTTGTTCTGCTCGGCGCCTCGCACGAAGAGAGCGTCCGGTGATGCCTGCCGGCAGGCCGCCGACGGGGCCCAGTCCTCGATCCACATGATGCTGGTCCTTTGCTTGGGGGGCTCCGACCATCCCCACCGATGGCCGCGATTCCCGAGGGACCAAAGGTATGGATTTCAAGTACCCCGGCAACAGCCACGATCTGCCCCTTTCGTCTAGTCCGAAGTGACTAGGCACCGGATGCCATGTTTGGGCCGGGTCGCCATCGCTCGGGTACCGTGCCTGACATGGCCAGGCCCCCTTCCGAGCGTCTCTCCCCTGCCCGCGTGGCGTCCCACCTCGGGGTCATGGGTGCGGTCGCCGTGGTCGTGGGGGTCCTCCTCGCCGGGCTGGCCATCCCCTTCGCGGGCGTGATGGGCGTCGGCGCGCGCGACGTCGCGCGCAGCATGGACGACCTGCCGGCCGAGCTCACCGTCGAGCCGCTCTCGCAGAAGACGACCATCCTCGACGGCAAGGGCAACCTGATCGCCTCGTTGTACGACGAGAACCGCGTCAACGTCCCGCTGAGCCAGGTCTCGCGGACCATGGTCAAGTCGATCGTCTCCATCGAGGACTACCGCTTCTACGAGCACGGCGCGCTCGACCTGCGCGGCACGCTGCGGGCGCTCGTCACCAACCAGGCCGCCGACGGTGTGGTCCAGGGTGGTTCCTCGATCACCCAGCAGATGGTGAAGCTGACGCTGGTCAGCCAGGCCGACACCCGCGCCGAGCGGGTGGCTGCGACCGACGACACCATCGCCCGCAAGATCCGCGAGCTGCGCTACGCGATCGCCTTCGAGGAGCAGTACTCCAAGGACTGGATCCTCGAGCGCTACCTCAACCTCGCCTACTTCGGCGACGGCGCCTTCGGCATCCAGTCGGCCGCCCGCCACTACTTCGGCGTCAACGCCAAGGACCTCGACCTGCGGCAGTCGGCCCTGCTGGCCGGCCTGGTCAAGAACCCCACCGGCCTCGACCCGACCAACTCCCCCGGCGCCGCGCGCGAGCGTCGCGACGTCGTGCTCGACCGGATGGCGCAGCTCGACGTGATCACGCCCAAGGTGGCCAGGAAGACCGAGAAGATGGACCTCGGTCTCCACGTGCAGCCGACCGACAACGGGTGCGTCAACTCGCGGGCGCCGTTCTTCTGCGACTACGTCATCAACACGCTGATGCAGGACCCCTCGCTCGGCAAGACCAAGGACGAGCGCAAGCAGCTGCTGCGCTCGGGCGGCCTGACCATCCGCACCACCATCGACCTGCGCTACCAACGGGTGGCCGACAAGGCCGTGCAGACCTACACCGACCCGACCGACCAGGCGATCGGCGGCCTGGCGATGGTCGAGCCCGGCACCGGCGACGTGAAGGCGCTCGCCCAGTCCAGACCGATGGGCAGCAACCGCGAGCTCGGCCAGACCTACCTCAACTACGTGGTGCCGCAGGAGGTCGGTGACGCGGCCGGGTTCCAGGCGGGGTCGACGTTCAAGGCCTTCGTGCTGGCGCAGGCGCTGATGGACGGCGTGCAGCCGAAGACCACGCTCACCGTGCCGGCCCAGGACTTCATCCCCGAGAGGAACTTCGAGGACTGCGACGGGCCCTACGGCGGCCCCTACAACACCGTGGTCTGGGACCCCTCGAACTTCGACGACCGGGGTGGCACGTTCAACCTCTACACCGGCACCCAGCAGTCGGTGAACACCTTCTTCGCCAACCTCGAGCAGCTCACGGGGCTCTGCAAGCCCTACGAGCTCGCCAAGAACATGGGCCTCGACCTCACCGACCCCGAGCACGAGCGGGTGCCGTCGTTCACCCTCGGCGTCGTCGACGTCAGCCCGCTGGAGATGGCCGAGGCCTACGCGACGTTCGCGGCCCGCGGCGAGCACTGCGACTCCCGGCCGGTGACCTCGATCGAGGACGCCAACGGCAACCTGCTCAAGGAGTACGACTCGCAGTGCACCCAGGTGCTCACCAACGCGGTCGCCGACACCGTCAACTCCATCCTCAAGGGCGTGCTGGAGCCCGGCGGGTTCGGGCAGTACATCACCATGAACCAGGAGGACGCCGGCAAGACCGGTACGACGACCAGCGCGCGCGCCGTGTGGTTCAACGGCTACACGCCGAACCTGTCGACGGCCACCATGCTCGCCGGCGCCAACTCCTTCGGGCAGCCGATCGGGCTGGAGGGTCTCACCGTCGGCGGCCACTACATCGACTCCGCCTCCGGCTCAGGTCTCGCCGGACCGATCTGGGGCCAGGCGATGCGCGGCGTCGAGCAGTGGCTGCCCGACGAGACCTTCACCCCACCCGACCTCAGCGCGCTCGGCGGTGACGAGACGACCGTCCCGAGCGTGGCCGGGCTGCCGCTCGCCAGCGCCCGCCGCCAGCTCGAGGACGCCGGCTTCAACGTGCTGGTCGGTTCCGAGGACTACTCGGAGTACCCCGAGGGAACCGTCGCCTACACCAGCCCCGGCACCGGTGCGGTCTCGCCGGCCGGTTCGGTCGTCACCCTCTACCCCTCCACCGGCTACGTCCCCGCCCCGCAGCCCACCAACCCCGGTGGCAACGGTGGCGGAGGTGGCGGCGACAACGGTGGTGGCGGCGGTCCGCCTCCCCCCGGCAACAACGGGAACGGCAACGGCGGCGGTCGCGGCCGCGGCTGACCCCGGTTCCGGCGAGCCGCTGCTCGCCGGCGTACGGCGTCAGGCGCCGAGCTGGCGACGGACCTCGGCGGCGACGAGGGAGCCGTCGGCGCGGCCCTTGACCTGGGGCTGGACGACGCCCATCACCCTGCCCATCGCCCTCATGCCCTCCTCGCGGGCGCCGACCCGGTCGATCGCCTCGGCGACCAGGGCGGAGACCTCGTCGTCGCTGAGCTGCTCGGGCAGGTAGTCGGCGATCACTTCCGCCTCGGCCCGCTCCTTCTCGGCCATCTCGCCGCGGCCGCCCCTGTCGAAGGCGGTGGCGGCCTCGCGGCGCTTCTTGGCCTCGGTCGCGAGCACGCCGACGACCTCGTCGTCGCTCAGCTCGCGGGCGGTCTTGCCGGCGACCTCGGCGTTGGTCACGGCCGACAGGAGCATCCGCAGGGTGCCGGCGCGTGCCTGGTCGCGCGCCTTCATGGCGGTGGTGAGGTCGCTGCGCAGCCGGTCCTTCAGAGCACTCATGCCACCAGTCTGGCAGCCGGGCGGCTGTGAAAGCCTGTCGATATGCACCTCAGGGCCGTGACAGGGATCCTCGCCGCCGGGACGGTCGCGGGCGCCGCGGTCGCCGGCCACGCGGTCGCCGAGACCCGACGCTTCGAGCTGCGCGAGGTGTCGGTGCCGCTCCTGCCGCCCGGCCACCGGCCGCTGCGCGTGCTCCACATCAGCGACCTCCACCTGACCCCCGCACAGGGGCGGAAGCGGGAGTGGATCAGCAGCCTGGCCGGCACCCGTCCCGACCTCGTGGTCAACACCGGCGACAACCTGGCCCACCGCGACGCCCTGCCGGCCGTGCTCGACGCGCTCGGTGGCCTGCTCGACGTGCCCGGTGTCTTCGTCCTCGGGTCCAACGACTACTACGCGCCGATCCTCAAGAACCCGCTGCGCTACCTGCTGCCCGACGACGGGCGCCGCAACACCACCAGCGAGCAGCTGGCGTGGCGGGAGATGAAGACGGCCTACGACGAGGCCGGCTGGATCGACCTCGACAACGCTCGGGCGGCGTTCGCCGTCGGCGGCACGACGTTCGCCTTCGCCGGGGTCGACGACCCGCACCTGGAGTACGACCGGCTCGACGACGTCGCCGGAACCGCCGACCCGACGGCCGACGTCCGGCTCGGGGTCACCCACGCGCCGTACCTGCGAGTGCTCGACCAGTTCGCCCGCGACGGCTACGACGCGGTGCTCGCCGGTCACACCCACGGCGGCCAGGTGTGCCTGCCCGGCGGCCGCGCGCTGACCACCAACTGCGACCTCGAGCCGGAGCGCGTCAAGGGGCTGCACCGCCATCCGGCGGACTCGGCGCCCGGCGACCCCGGCTCGACCTGGCTGCACGTGTCTGCCGGTCTCGGCACCTCGCCGTACGCCCGGGTCCGGTTGTTCTGCCGCCCCGAGGCCACCCTGTTGACCCTCACCCCGCGCGGCTGACCACGGCCCCGGGAGGCGGCCGGGGCGATTCGTGGGCGCCGTCGGCGCTCGGGTAGGGTTGCGGCTGCTCGCGCCGGGATCCTTCCCGGCGCGTTCGGGGTGTGGCGCAGCTTGGTAGCGCGCCTCGTTCGGGACGAGGAGGCCGCAGGTTCAAATCCTGTCACCCCGACCACCGTGCCGTCTGGCACACTGCGCGCATGGCTGAGAAGGACCGCGATCCTCAGGAGCAGGACGGTCCGTCGCTGGAGCTCCCGTCGTTCGGGTTCGGGCGCAAGAAGAAGGCCCGGCCCGCGAAGGCCGAGCCGCAGCCTGAGCCCGCGCCGGTTGCCGAGCCGGTCGTCGAGGAACAGCCGACCGCGCCGCAGCCCGTCGGCCCGGGCGCGCCGCTGTTCGTCGAGGACGCGCCTCCGCCAGCGGTGGACACCGACCCCGACTCTGACCCCGAACCCGAGTCGGACGACGACGGCGACCGCAAGCCGTCCCGCCCGTGGTCGGTGGCGGCCGTACCCCAGCTCGGCGCCGTGCCGGCTGCGCTGGTGACCGGCGTCCTGGTGGGGGTGATCACGGTCGGGCTGGTCTGGCTGTCGTTCCGGCTGTGCGAGGTGATCGGCGGTACGTCGAGCTGCGGCAACCCCGGCTTCCTGGTGCTGCTGGCGATCTTCGTCATCGCGGCGCTGCTCGGCGGGCAGCTGCTGGCGGCGTTCGGCGTGTCCGACGGGACCAGCACCAGCTTCCTGGCGATGGGCGTCGTCGCGGTCGTGATGCTGATGGTGCCGGGCAGCGTGCTCTTCGCCTGGTGGATGGTGATCGCCGTGCCGGTGGTGGCGATGCCGGCGTACGTTCTCGCCCACCGGCTGACCACCGCCATGGTGGAGCCGACCGGCCGCGAGATGCACCGCTGACCCGACAGGCCAGGCCTCAACCAGCCGCGACCAGCTCGGCGATCTGGACGGTGTTGAGCGCGGCGCCCTTGCGCAGGTTGTCGTTGCTGATGAAGAGCGCGAGACCGCGGTGGTCGGGGACACCGGGGTCGTGGCGGAGCCGGCCGACGTAGGACGGGTCCTTGCCGGCGGCCAGGAGCGGGGTGGGGATGTCGGCGAGCTCGACGCCGGGGGCGCCGGTCAGCAGCTCGCGAGCACGCGCGACCGGCATCGACCGCGCGAACTCGGCGTTGATCGCCAGCGAGTGTCCGGTGAAGACCGGCACCCGGACGCAGATCCCGGACACGAGCAGCTCGGGGATGCCGAGGATCTTGCGCGACTCGTTGCGCAGCTTCTGCTCCTCGTCGGTCTCCTCCAGGCCGTCGTCGACGATCGACCCGGCCAGCGGCAGCACGTTGTAGGCGATGGTCCGCGCGTACTTGTCCGGCGACGGGAACGCGACCGCCTCGCCGTCGTAGGCGAGCTCGCGGGCCTTGTCCCCCGCCGCGGCGACCTGGGAGGCGAGCTCCTCGACGCCGGCGACGCCGGAGCCGGAGACGGCCTGGTAGGTCGAGGCGATCAGCCGCACCAGCCCGGCCTCGTCGTGCAGCGGCTTGAGGACCGGCATCGCCGCCATGGTGGTGCAGTTGGGGTTGGCGATGATGCCCTTGCGCGCGTCGGCGATGGCGCCGGGGTTGACCTCCGAGACGACCAGCGGGACGTCGGGGTCCATCCGGAACGCCGAGGAGTTGTCGACGACGGTCGCCCCGGCCTCCGCGAACCTCGGCGCCAGCGCACGCGACGTGGTCGCGCCGGCCGAGAACAGCGCGATGTCGAGGCCCGACGGGTCGGCGGTCGTGGCGTCCTCGACGGTGATGCTCTGCTGCCCGTGGGGGCCGGCGTACGGCAGGACGGTGCCGGCCGAGCGGGGCGAGGCGAAGAACCGGACCTGCTCGACCGGGAAGCGGCGCTCCTCGAGGATCTGGCGCATCGCCACGCCCACCTGGCCGGTGGCGCCGACGATGCCCAGTCGTACGCCGCTCATCGACCGGACCCGCCGTAGACGACGGCCTCGACCTCGTCGGCGTCGAGGTCGAACGCCGAGTGGGCGGCCGCGACGGAGGCGTCGACCAGTCCCTCGTCGACGATCACCGAGATCCGGATCTCGGAGGTGGAGATCATCTGGATGTTGACGCCGGCCGCGGCGATGGCCGAGAAGAACGTGGCGCTCACGCCGGGGTGAGAGCGCATCCCGGCACCGATCAGCGAGATCTTGCCGATCTTGTCGTCGTAGATCAGCGAGGCGAACCCGATCTCGTCGCGCAGCGCGGCCAGCGCCTTCATCGCGGTCTGGCCGTCAGCGCGGGGCAGCGTGAAGGAGATGTCGGTGAGGCTGGTCGCCGCGGCCGAGATGTTCTGCACGATCATGTCGAGGTTGATCTGGGCGTCGGCCAGCGCTTCGAAGATGCGCGCTGCCTCGCCCACCTTGTCGGGCACCCCGACGACGGTGATCTTGGCCTCGCTGCGGTCGTGGGCGACGCCGGCGATGATCGCCTGTTCCATGGCTGGGGCCTCTCCTTCAGGGGAGTCGGGAACGGGGGCTGCGCTCGTATCCGGGACCACCCAGGTCCCCTCGAGCTGGCTGAACGAGGACCGGACGTGGATCGGGATGTGGTAGCGGCGGGCGTACTCGACGCACCTCAGGTGGAGGATCTTGGCGCCGCACGCCGCCAGCTCGAGCATCTCCTCGTAGGACACCCGGTCGAGCTTGCGCGCGGTCGGGACGATGCGGGGGTCGGCGGTGAAGACGCCGTCGACGTCGGTGTAGATCTCGCAGTGGTCGGCGTGCAGGGCGGCGGCCAGCGCGACCGCGGTGGTGTCGGTGCCGCCGCGGCCGAGCGTGGTGATCTCCTTGGTGTCCTGGCTGACGCCCTGGAACCCGGCGACGATCACGACGTGGCCCGCGTCGAGGGCGTCGGAGATCCGGCCCGGCGTGACGTCGATGATCTTGGCCTTGCCGTGGACCGAGTCGGTGATCACGCCGGCCTGCGAGCCGGTGAAGGAGCGGGCAGTGAAGCCGAGGTCGGAGATCGCCATCGCGACCAGCGCCATCGAGATCCGCTCGCCGGCGGTCAGCAGCATGTCGAGCTCGCGGGCCGGCGGCAGCGGGCTCACCTCGGTGGCGAGGTCGAGCAGCTCGTCGGTCGAGTCACCCATCGCGGAGACCGCCACGACGACGTCGTGGCCCTGCCGCTTGCTCTCGACGATCCGCCGTGCCACCCGCTTGACGCTGCTGGCGTCGGCGAGGGAGGAGCCGCCGTACTTCTGCACGACAATGCCCACCGGTGTCTCACTCCTGCGCTCGGGTGCGGGACCAGCCCCCGAGTCTACCGGCCCTCAGGGCGTGGGCTCGTCCACGTCCAGCACGGCCTCGGCGGCCTCGATCTGTTCCTGCTCTGCCGGGATCTCGGCGTCGAGCCGGTCGTGGGCGACGACGGAGAGCAGGGCGTTGAGCGCAGCCCCGGCGAGGTTGCCCCAGCTGGCGACGTAGGAGAACTGCCACCACCACAGCGCCTCGGCGACGTTGCCGGAGCGGTAGTGGCGCAGCCCGTTCTCGAGGTCGAGGGCCATCGAGGTGAGGTCGTCGGAGAGCTGGCTCTCGACCACCTCGGGGAGGTAGGGGTCGAAGACGAAGCTGTAGGTGTCGACGTTGCCGAGCAGCTCGGCGAGCCGCAGCCGCATCTCCTCGACCTCGGCCTCGGGCCCGACGTCGGGCTGGTACTCGCTATGGGGCGTGAAGTCCTGCTGGGCACCGAGCCGGGCGCCGGCGAGCAGGATCTGGGAGATCTCGAGCAGGAGCAGCGAGACCACCCGGCCACCGTCGTCCTCGCGGGCGATCGCCCGCAGCGCGAGCAGGAACGACTCCACCTGGTCGGCGATCTGGTCGGCGAAGCCGCCTTCCTCCGCCGGCGCGCTCGGGTCGGGCGTCCCGTTCGTCCCGGTCATCGGTCCCTCAATCATCGGCACTTCGCCTCCCTGCGAATGCTCGGCCGAGCGTCACCTCGTCGGCGTACTCGAGATCGCCTCCCACCGGCAGTCCACTCGCCAGCCGGGTCACGCGCAACCCGAAGTCCTTGAGCATCCGCGTGATGTACGTCGCAGTCGCCTCGCCCTCGAGGTTGGGGTCGGTCGCGAGGATCACCTCGGTGACCGTGCCGTCGGCCAACCGCTGCAGGAGCTCCTTGATGCGCAGCTGGTCGGGCCCGAGGCCGTCGATCGGCGAGATCGCGCCGCCCAGCACGTGGTAGCGGCCGCGGAACTCGCGGGTGCGCTCGATCGCGACGACGTCCTTGTACTCCTCGACGACGCAGAGCACCGCCGGGTCGCGGCGCGGGTCGGCGCAGATCCGGCACTGGTCGGACTCGGCGACGTTGAAGCAGGTGGTGCAGAACCGCACCCGCGCCTTGACCTCGACCAGCACGTCGGCGAGGCGGCGTACGTCGGTGGGGTCGGCCTGCAGCAGGTGGAAGGCGATCCGCTGCGCGCTCTTGGGGCCGACGCCCGGCAGCCGGCCCAGCTCGTCGATGAGGTCCTGGACGATCCCCTCGTACAAGGCGCTAGAACCCCAGCCCGGGGATGCCGCCCCCGCCCCCACCGCCGCCGGCCAGCGGGCCGAGCGCCTCGGCGGCCATCGCGTCGGCCTGCGACTTGGCGTCGCGGTAGGCGGCCACGATCATGTCGCCGAGGTCGGAGAGGTCGTCGGTGTCGCTGCC
Source organism: uncultured Actinomycetota bacterium (assembly GCA_963740885.1). Taxonomy (GTDB): domain Bacteria; phylum Actinomycetota; class Actinomycetes; order Propionibacteriales; family Nocardioidaceae; genus Nocardioides. Next base: position 1,649,038 of record CAVUFP010000002.1, on the reverse strand, counting down.
GTCGAAGCCGCCTGCCCGGATGTCGACGCCCACCAGCTCGCCGACCCCGTTGACGCGCACGGTCACGGCACCCCCGGCCACGGTGCCGTCGACGACGGTGTCGGCGAGCCGCTGCTGGGCCTGCTCGAGCTGCTCCTGCATCTGCTGGGCCTGCTGCATCAGCGCGTTGATGTCGAAACCGCCACCGCCGAGGGGGTCGCCGCCAGGGGTGTCGAAGGGGTTGGTCGGGGGCTGCGTCATGGTCTCGTCATCCTTTGGCGTGGGTCGGTGGTCACGGGTGCCGGATCTCCTCGATCACCTCGGCGCCGAGCTCGCGCTGGAGCAGCGCGGGCCCGGCGAGGCCGGAGGTGTCGTCGTCGGGGTCGTCGGGGTGGGCGTCGGCGTCGGCCGCCCGGCGGTCCGCGTCGGCCGCCGCGGGGTCGGCGGCGCCCGCCACGCGCGTGGAGCGGATCGCCTCCCGGGCGGCCACCGAGGCGTCGGGGGCCGGGTCGGCGGGCGGTTCCGGCGCCGGGTCGGTGCCGGCGTCGTCGGGGGCGTCCGGGCCCGGGTCGGTCGGGAGCGGCTCTGCGGCCGGGGCGGCCGGAGTGCCGGACGAGGCGCCGGGGTCGACGATCGTCTCGATCTTCCAGTCGACGCCGGCGATGTCGATCGCGGCCTGCCGCAGGATCTCGTCGCAGCCGCCGCCCACGAAGGAGTCGCGGGCGCCGGCGTTGGCGAAGCCGAGCGTCAGGATCGGGCCGTCGACGCCGACGACCTGGGAGTTCTGGGTCAGGTGCATCCACGCCACCCGGCGGCGCAGCTTGGTGGCCTCGACGATGTCGGGCCACAGCCGGCGTACGTCGACCAGGCTCAGCGCGCCGGCGGGCGCCGGCTCGGGCGCAGGCACCGGCTCGGGGGTGGGGACCGGCTCGGGCGCAGGCACCGGCTCGGGGGTGGGGACCGGCTCGGGGGTGGGCGGCGGCGTCGGCGCCGGCGTGGGGTCGGGGACGACGGGGCCGGGCGCGGGCTCGGGGATGGTCGCCACGGGAGCGGGCTCCGCTGGGACCGGGTGGGCGGGGGCGGGCGGCGCGGGGTCCTCGCGGACGGGGGCCGGGCTGGGTGCGCCGCCGGCGATCGAGGCCCGCTTCTCGAGTCGGTCGACCCGGGCCAGGACACCGGTCGGGGAGGGATCGGCGCCGGGCAGCAGCACGCGCGCGCAGATCAGCTCGAGCAGCAGCCGCGGCGCGGTCGCGCCGCGCATCTCGGTCAGCCCGGCGGCCACCAGGTCGGCGGCGCGGCTCAGCTCGGAGGGTCCGAAGTGGTTGGCCTGCTGGACCAGCCGGTCGGCCTGGTCGGCCGAGACGTCGATCAGGCCGGAGGCGGGTGCGTCGGGAACCGCGGAGACGATCACCAGGTCACGCAGCCGCCGGAGCAGGTCCTCGGTGAAGCGGCGAGGGTCCTGACCGGTCTCGATCACCCGGTCGACGACGCCGAAGACGGCCGCGCCGTCGCCGGCCGCCAGGGCCTCGACGACGTCGTCGAGCAGCGAGGCCGGCGTGTAGCCGAGGAGGCCGACGGCCAGGTCGTGGGTGATGCCCTCCGGACCGGCACCACCGAGCAGCTGGTCGAGGACCGAGAGGGAGTCGCGCGCCGACCCGGCGCCCGCACGGACGACCAGCGGCAGCGCGGCCGGCTCGATCGCCACGCCCTCGCGCTCGCACAGCTCGGCGAGGTAGGTCGAGAGCAGTCGCGGCGGGATCAGCCGGAACGGGTAGTGGTGGGTCCGCGAGCGGATGGTCGGGATCACCTTGTCGGGCTCGGTGGTCGCGAACACGAAGCGCAGGTGGGGCGGGGGCTCCTCGACGAGCTTGAGCAGGGCGTTGAAGCCCTGCGTGGTGACCATGTGGGCCTCGTCGATGATGTAGATCTTGTAGTGGCTCCTCACCGGTGCGAAGAAGGCCTTCTCGCGCAGGTCGCGGGCGTCGTCGACCCCGCCGTGGGACGCGGCGTCGATCTCGATGACGTCGAGCGACCCCGGCCCGCCGCGCGCCAGGTCGCGGCAGCTGTCGCACTCGCCGCACGGGTCGGCGATCGGCGCCTTCTCGCAGTTGAGCGAGCGGGCGAGGATCCGGGCACTCGTCGTCTTGCCGCAGCCGCGGGGTCCCGAGAAGAGGTAGGCGTGGTTGACCCGGTTGTTGGCCAGCGCGGCCCGCAGCGGCGTGGTCACGTGGTCCTGCCCGATGACGTCGGCGAACGTCTCGGGACGATAGCGCCGGTAGAGGGCGAGCGGGGACTCCACGCCTGAACCCTAACCACCGCCGGTGACAGCGGGAACCCGGCCGACCCGGGAGACGACGAGGCCCCCCGCGCACCCGGCAGAGCTCGCTTACCCTTGCTGCCTTCCGGCCCTGGGGGAGTTCGGCAAGGTGCCGCCACGCGGGGGGTTGTCCGGGAGTCTAGGTGGGTCGGGGGGCGGCCACCAACTCCGCCCGGACGCCGCTGCGGGCGATTTCACCGGCCCCGCGAGCGAGCGGTACTGTCCTCCGCGGAGGATTCGCCTAGTGGCCTATGGCGCTCGCTTGGAAAGCGGGTTGGGTTAACAGCCCTCAGGGGTTCGAATCCCCTATCCTCCGCCACTCCTCCTGCTCAGCGCAGGAGCGCGACCGCGGCGACGACCAGCACGACGAGGGCCGCGACCACCACGCCGCCGAGCAGCGGACGAGCGGTCGACGGCGGCTCGGCCTCGTGGCCGTCGGCGATGCCGCCGACGAGGACGGCGAGCAGGCGCCGGCGGGTGAACGCCTGGGCCTCGAGCAGGTCCTTGCGGCTGGTCACGGGACGAGCCGGTGGACGGCGTCGAGCACCCCGGTCGCCAACAGCAGCGACGGCGGCACCGCCACCAGCAGCAACCCCTCGGCCAGCTCGGCGAGCCGGCCGAGCCGGACGCTGCGGGCCGGGGCGAGGACGAGCGCCGCCGTTCCGAGGAGTCCGGCGGCCGCGACCGTCAGCATGAGCGGTTCGCGCCAGGCCGGCTCGGTCCACCAGACGGTGGCGACGATCGGCAGCGGGGCGATCAGTCCGCCGATCAGCCCGGCCATCCCGTTGCTGCCGACCCGGTGCCGGCGTGACCGCAGGCCGAGCAGCGCGCAGCACTCCAGGCCGACCGCGACCCCCCACGGGCCCCGGGTCGCGGCGACGGGTGCGAGCACCACGAGCAGCAGGGCCGCGGCGGTGGAGCACGCGAGCAGCACACCGTGGGCACGACGAACGCCGTCGGCGACCCTCTCCCGCTCGGGAGCGCGGGGAGGCTGCCGGTCGAGCGGTGGCGGGAGCAGCCCGGCCGAAGCGGCAGCCAGCCACGGCACGAGCTCACCGGCGAGCACGGCGGCCACGAGGGTGATGGTCAGCCCCGAGGACGGGGCGGTCGGTGTGAACGCTGTGACCGTCCCGGCGACGACGAGCACGGCGCCCGCGAGCGGGACTCCGGTCAGCGGCCCGGCCCGTCCACGCGCCAGCGCGGTGGCGATCGCGCCGACGACGATCCAGGCCGCCCCGGCTCCGAGGGCCCCGGCGGCGAGACCGGCGGCGCCGGCGTGCACGACGGCCACCCACGTGGTGCAGACGAGGGCCGGCGGCCGGGCGGCCCCGCGGACCTCGAGAGCCGCCGACAGCAGCAGCACCACCGCCACCGTCGCGGAGACCGACGCCGCGACCCAGCCGCCGTCGAGCACCACCCCCGCGGCGCCGAGCAGGAGCGGCCCGCCGACGGCGAGCCATCCGGCCGACCAGGCCCCTCCAACCGGCGGGCGCGGCATGCCCTCGGCGCACTCCGCCACGAGCAGGGTGAGGTCGTCCTCGACCGCTGGTGGGGCGACGTGGTCGTCGGCGAGCGTCAGCGTCAGCACGGAGCCGTCGGCGACTCCCTGCTCCACCAACCCGGCCCCCGGCGAGAGCGGGGCGCCACCCGCCACGGAGAGTCGCAGCGCTCGCGACGCCCCACCGTCGCGGACGTACGTCGCCAGCTCGGGCAGCAGCTCGGCGACCCGGACGGCCGCCGGGACCACGAGGTCGACCCGGCGGCGACCGGCGACGACGCTCACCCGCAGCACGTCGGGCGCCGCCACCACCGCCGTCGCCGCCTCAGCCGCCGAAGGCCGCCGCGCCACGCAGGTCGGCCGCGCGGTAGGCGCCGTTCGACTCCGCCACGGTGTGGCTCGTCGACTCCAGCACGTCGCGCATCTCCCGCATCGCCTGCTCCCACCGGGCGCGGGCCGCCTCGTAGGCGGCCTGCGCCTCGCCCGTCCACTCCGAGCGGAGCGGCACGAGCTCGGCCTCGAGCCGGTCGAGCCGCTCGTCGATGCGGCGGCACGCGGCGTACAACCCGTCGGAGGCACGGTCGAGCCCGTCGTGGACGACCCGGATGCCGTCGAGGTCCATGTCGTTCGCCTCCCTGCTCAGCCGAGCCGGCTGAGGTCGTGGTGGTAGCCCGCTGCCTGTGCCTCGTCGGTGGCGACCAGGTCACGCTCGGTGTCGCGGAGCGCGGCGGACAGCCCGTCGAGGGCGGCGACGACGCGCTGCTGGCGCTCCGCCCAGGCGTCCTTCAGCACGAAGAACGCCCGGCCGCCCGCACCCTGCCAGGCTGGTCGCAGCTGGTCGATCTCGTGATCGAGCTCGGCACTCATCCGGTCGAAGTCGGAGCGCGCCGCCCCCACCAGGTCGGCGCCGCGGCCCAGGGTCCCGGCGCCCATCCCCATCTCGTGCGGCATCGCCGCCTCCCTTCCCCGGGACGTGCGCCCGGGCTGACACCCGTTCCTACCCGTCGCCACCCCTCCCGTGGAACCGCCAGGAACGTTGTCCACAGGCTGCCGGCCGAACGGCCCGCGTTGTCACCGGGGAGGCCTAGCCTCGGCACCCTCGCGAGAGGAGGAGCGGTGGCCGACACCGACGTCAGGACGACGATCACCGTCGACGCGCCGCCTGCCCTCGAGGCCGACGAGGGGGCGGGCGGGGTGCTGGCCGGCGCGGTCCCGATGCTCGGGAGCCTCGGCTCGATGGCGCTGGTCGCCACCCTCGTCACGCCGGCGGGGACGTCGGGTCACCGGAGCCTGCTCGCGGCCGGCGGGTTCCTGCTCGGCACGCTCGCCTTCGTCCTGGTCCAGCTCGACCGGCAGCGGGCGCGGCGGCGACGCCGGCGCGATGCCGCCCGCCACGGCTACCTCGGCCACCTCGCCGACGTACGCCGAGCGCTGCGTGAGGCGGCCGGGGGGCAGCGCGACCGGTTGTTGCGCGAGCACCCACCACCGGTCGCGCTGCTGACCTCGACCTCGGCGACTCCGAGCGGTCTCGTGGTGCGCCTCGGCGTCGGCGACCGGTCCCCCGACCGCAGGGCCGAGCCGGTGCCGTCGGCCCCGGGTGACGACCCGGACCCGGCGGCCCTCGACGCCCGCCGGCGGCTCCTCGCGGCATACGCCGCCTTGCCCGACCTCCCGCTGACCCTCGACCTGGCCTCGACGAGACGGGTGTCCGTCCAGGGCGAGCCCGAGGCGGCGCGGTCCCTGGTGCGCGCGATCGTCGTGGCGGCGGCTGCGGCCCACCCACCCGGGCGGCTGAGCGTCGAGGCCGTGACCGATGTCGACGCGGAGCCGGAGTGGGCGTGGCTGCGGTGGCTCCCGCACGCCCTGGTCGAGCCCACGCTCGGCGCCCACCGGGTCGTGGTGGTCGACGGCGGACCGGCCCCGTCCCCCGGCGGAGACGCCACGGTGCTCCGGCTCCGTGCGCCGGCGTCCGGGCCGGGTGACGACGACGTGGTCGTCCGGCTGGCCCACGACGGTTCCCTGACGGCCGACGGGGGCGGGCCTCCCCTGACCGGGCGGGCCGACGCCTGCGACGCGGCGACGGCCGAGGTCGTCGCTCGCCGGCTGCTGGCTCGGTGGCCACCCTCGGCGCCCGACCCGTCGGTCCCGGACGTGCGCGCGCTGCTCGGGCTCGGGAGGGAGGAACCCCGGGCGGGTCTGAGCACCGCGGTCGGCGTGACCGAGGACGGCGCCCCGCTCCACCTCGACCTGGCCGAGGCGGCGCAGGGTGGTGACGGGCCCCACGGGCTGGTGGTCGGGGCCACCGGCTCGGGCAAGTCCGAGCTGCTCCGCACCCTGGTCCTCGGCCTGGCCGTCGCCCACCCGCCCGACCGGCTCAACCTCGTGCTGGTCGACTTCAAGGGCGGCGCGACCTTCGCCGGGCTGGCGTCGTTGCCCCATGTCGCCGCCGCGGTCACCAACCTCGCCGACGACCTCACGCTGGTCGACCGGATGGAGGACGCGCTGGCCGGCGAGCTGCTGCGGCGGCAGGAGCTGTTGAGCTCGCTCGGACTCGGCTCGGTCCGCGAGCACGCGCTCGCCCGCGAGCAGGGTGGCGACCTGGCGCCGCTGCCGAGCCTGCTGGTCGTGGTCGACGAGTTCGCCGAGCTGCTGGCCGCCCGGCCGCAGTTCCTCGAGGTCTTCACCACGCTGGGACGACTCGGCCGTTCGCTCGGCGTCCACCTGCTGCTGGCCTCGCAGCGGCTCGACGAGGGGCGGTTGCGCGGGCTGGAGGCCCACCTCTCCTACCGGATCGGTCTGCGGACGTTCAGCGCGGCCGAGTCCCGGTCGGTGCTGGGCGTGCCCGACGCCGTCGACCTGCCGCCGCTGCCGGGTGGGGGCTACCTGCGGACCGGGCCGGGCGAGCCGGTCCGGTTCCGGGCGGCGTACGCGTCGGGTCCGGCGCGGGCGACCGACGCCCGTCCGGTCGTCGGGCCCTACCCGCCCACGACACGGGCGACCGCGACCGCCGCTCGCGCCGGATCGACGGTGCTCGAGGAGGTGGTGGCCGGGCTGGCCGGCACCGGTCCCCGCGCCAAGGCGATCTGGCTGCCGCCGCTCGACGAGCCACCCACCTTCGGCGACCTGCTCGGGCCGGTCCGCGCCGACCCCCGTCTCGGGCTGGTGGCCAGCCGCGGCCGCGCCGCACCCCTGCGGCTCCCGCTCGGGATCCTCGACCGCCCGCGCGACCACAGGCGTGACCCGCTGGTCGTCGACCTCGCGGGCGCCGGTGGCCACGTCGCCGTGGTCGGCGCACCCCGGAGCGGTCGCACGACCGTGCTGCAGACGCTGGTCACCGGCATCGCCCTCACCCACACCCCCGCCGAGGCGCGGGTGGTGCTGCTCGACCTCGCCGGGAGCGGTCTGGCTCCGCTGGCCACCCTCCCCCACGTCGCCGCGCACGCGACCCGGGCGGAGCCCGATGTCGTCCGTCGTGTCGTCGGCCGCGTCGGTGAGGTGCTCGACCGTCGGGCGAGCGGTGCCGACACCGGGACGTCGCGGCTGTTCGTGGTGGTCGACGGCTGGGGTGACCTGCGGGCCGACCACGACGACCTCGAGCCCGGACTCCACCGGATCGCCGCGCGCGGGCTCGCGTTCGGGGTCCACCTGGTGCTGACGGCCGGCCGCTGGGGCGACGTCCGCGCGGCGACGCGTGACCTGGTGGGGAGCCGGATCGAGCTGCGGCTCGGTGACCCGCTCGACTCCGAGGTCGACCGCCGCCTGGCCCGCGCCGTGCCGGCCGACCGCCCCGGGCGCGGGCTGGCCGCCGACGGCCATCACCTGCTGACCGCCCTCCCCCTCGTCGACGACCACCCGCTCGTCGACCTGGTCGCACGGATCGCCGCCGCCTGGCCCGGTGCTCCCGCACCACGCCTCGGCCGCCTGCCGGCGGAGGTGCTGCTGTCGACGCTCCGGGAGCGGGCAGTCGGGGCGAGCGGCCTGTTCCTGGGCGCCGACGACCGCGGGGCCGTGACGCTCGACCTCGCCGCCGAGCCACGGCTTCTCGTGCTGGGCGACCGCGGCTCCGGGCGCACGACGGTGTTGCGCACGCTGCTGGCCGAGGTGGTCCGCACCCGGACGCCGGAGCAGGCCCAGGTCGTCGTCCTCGACCCCCGGCGCGGGCTGTGCGAGGCGGTGCCACCCGGGCACCTGCTCGCCCACCACACCACGGGTGACACGGCCGAGCCGCCCGTGCGAGAGCTCGCCGAGCACCTGCGCGGCCGGCTCGACCGGCCCGGGTCGACCGGCGCAGAGGTCTACGTGGTGGTCGACGACCACGAGCTGCTCGAGCCCTCCCCGCTCGGGCCGTTGCTGCCGCTGCTGCCCCGCGCCGCCGAGGTCGGGCTGCGCCTGCTCGTCGCCCGCCGTACGGCGGGAGCGGCCCGGGCGCTCCACCAGCCGGACCTGCGCGCCCTGCACGACGTCGGCACACCGACCCTGCTGCTCCCCGGCCGCCCCAGCGAGGGGCCGGTGGTCGGCCGGCTCGCCCCGACCCCCGGCCCACCCGGCAGGGCCCGGCTCGTCGACGACGTGACCGGCGGGGTCACCGAGCTGCAGGTGGCCCGATGAGCGGCCGGGATCCACCGTCGGTCGGGGTGCCCGGGCTCAGGACCTCAGACTTTCGGGCGTGCCGGGCTCGGTGCGCCGCTCGTTATGCTCCTTTCGTGATCTTCAAGCGCGTGGGCCAGGACCGGCCCTACCCCGACCACGGGCTCTCGTCCCGCGGCTGGGCCGCCGTCCCCCCGCGCCAGGTGCGGCTCGACGAGCTCGTCACCACCAAGGACACCCTGCAGCTCGACGCGCTGCTCGACGAGGACTCGACGTTCTACGGCGACCTGTTCGCGCACGTCGTGGAGTGGCAGGGCGAGTACTACCTCGAGGACGGCCTCCACCGTGCGCTGCGGGCGGCCCTCCAGCAGCGGTCGGTGCTCCACGCGAGGGTCCACCCGGTGGCGGGCTGATGGACCGGCGGGTGCGGTCGGTCATCACCCTGGCCGTGCTCGCCGTGGTCCTGTCGTTCGCGGGGCTGTGGGGCTGGAACGCGATCAGCGAGCCGTTCCCGAAGGACCCCGGGCCGAAGGTGTGCGTCGACCGCGAGTACGCCAAGGGAGACGTGATCACCCCTCGCGACGTGGTGGTCAGCGTCTGGAACTCCGGCGACCGGGTCGGCCTGGCCAGCCTGACGATGAACCTGCTGACCCAGGCCGGGTTCCGCGAGGGCGACGAGGGCAACACCCCCGGCAAGGCCCGGGTGGACCGGGTCGAGATCTGGACCGACGAGCCGGGCAACCCGGCCGTCAAGCTGGTCGCGAGCCAGCTCGGCGACGTCGACGTCGTGGAGAAGTCGACCCGCGCGGCCGGCGTGCTCGTCGTCGTGGGCGACGACTTCGAGGACCTGACGCCGGGCAGGAAGTCGGTCCGTGCCACCCGGGACACGACCGTGTGCGGGCCGCGGCGCGCCGCCGGCTGACACCGCTCAGCGCGGCCGCTCCAGCCACTGCGCCAGCCGGCCGCCCTCGGAGACCCGGCGCAGCCGCTGCTCGGTCTCCTCGCGCAACCGACGGGGCGTGACGATCAGCAGGTCGTCGCCGTGGCGGAGCACCGTACGTCGTTCCGGGATCAGCGTCTCGTCGTCCCGGATCACCATCGCCACCGACGAGCCCACCGGCAGCCGGAGCTCGCCGACCTCGACGCCGTGCAGCCGCGACCGGGGGCTGATGCTGACCTGGAGCAGGTCGGCGGCGATCCGGTCCAGCGGCGCGGCCTCGACGTCGAGCCCGCGCGGCTCGGAGCGCCGCGCCACCTTGAGCACCCGCGCGACGGACGGCAGCGTCGGGCCGGTGAGCAGGGTGTAGGCGACCACCATCACGAACACCAGGTCGAAGAGCCGGTCGGCCCCCGGGACCCCCTCGGAGAGCGGGATCGTCGTGAGCACGATCGGGACGGCCCCCCGCAGCCCGGCCCACGAGATGAAGGCGCGTTCGGGCCAGGTCAGCGAGGAGGTGAGCGAGCTGAGGACCACCGACACTGGTCGCGCGACGAAGGTGAGGATCAGCCCGGCCACGAGCGCGAGCCCGACCGTGCCGAGGGTGATCCGGGCGGGCGAGAGCAGCAGCCCCAGCATCACGAACAGGCCGATCTGGGACAGCCAGGCGACTCCCTCGGCGAACGAGCGGGTCGCGACCCGGTGGGGCAGCTCGCTGTTGCCGAGCACCAGCGCGGCGACGTACACCGCTGCGAAGCCGGAGGCGTGCACGGCGGCCGCGGCACCGTAGGCGAGCATCGCCAGGCACAGCACGGCGATCGGGTAGAGGCCGGAGGACGGCAACGCCGCGCGGCGCATCACGAACGCGCCGCCGAACCCGAAGGCCAGGCCGGAGACGACGCCGATCGCCAGCTCCCACGCCACGATGCCGGTCGCGCCGAGGAGGCCGTGCTCGGCCCAGGCGCCGCTCGCGACCAACGTCACCAGCACCACGGTGGGCGCGTCGTTGAGCCCCGACTCCGCCTCGAGGGCGCCGCCCAGCCGCCGGGGCAGCGGCACCACCCGCAGCACCGAGAACACCGCGGCGGCGTCGGTCGGGGAGGTCACGGCTCCGAGCAGCACCGCGAGCTCCCACGGCAGCCCGAGCAGGTAGTGGGAGCCCACGGCGACGACCGCGATGGAGACCCCGACCCCCACGGTGGCCAGTGAGACCCCCAGCCCCATGGAGGGCCGGGCCTCGTCCCAGGAGGTGGTCAGGCCGCCCTCCGCGAGGATGATCGCCAGCGCCGCGAAGCCGAGCGCGTGGGCGACCTGGGAGTCGTCGAAGGCGATGCCCACCCCCGACTCGCCGAGCACCACGCCCATCAGCAGGTAGATCAGCAGGCTCGGCAGGCCGGCCCGGGAGGAGACCCGCACCGCGAGGATGGCCAGCAGGGTGACGGCGCTGCCCACGAGCACGAACGTGTCGAGGTCGTGGACGTCGAAGGACATGTCACCTCAGCGGTAGCAGGGGCGGCGAGTCCGCAGTCTACCGGCGCGCGAGCCCGGTCCCGGACCGGCCACGGGGCACGGGACGGCCGGTCCGGCGGGGCTCACGGAGTGGTGTCGACGGGGTCCTGGATGTCGTCGGGCGGGGTGTAGTCGGGCAGGTCGGCGACCAGCGCCCGGCGGACGAACCCGTTGCGGACGCGCTGCGGGTGGTCGCCCACCGGGGCGGTCTCGTCGACCTTCCCGGTGCGGTAGGAGATCCGCGAGACCTCGTCGAGCCCGCTCCAGGAGATGTAGCAGAACCGGCCGTCGGCGCTCGGGGTCACCCAGTAGGGCTTGCCGTCCTCGCGCTTGATCAGCGGGTCGTGGTCGAAGTCGTCGGCGTCGACGACCGCGGCGTAGTCGGACATCGTCCCGGCGACGCAGATCCGGGTGCCGCTGGGGTTCATGGCGATGCCGTGGTGGGCGGAGTCGAGCAGGTACTGCTCGCGCGGGGTGTCCTTGACCAGGTTGGGCAGGTGGTGGATGCGGACGACATGCCCGGTGCGGAGGTTCATCTGGACGAACCCGTGGAAGAAGCTGACCTGGAAGTAGACGAACTTCTCGTCCGGCGAGAGCGTCATCGGGCGGACGGCGGTGCTCATGTCGTCGCGTCCCCGGGCGTCGAGCTCGCGCCGCAGGTCGTAACGCCGCAGCACCTCGAGGGTCTTCGCGTCGACGACCTCGAAGACCCGCTCCCCCTTGGCGGGGTCCATCTGGTCCTCGTCGGTCGGCGTGTAGACGTAGCCGATGCTGGCGTGGAGGATCTTGCGGCCGCCGTCGATGTAGACGCTCTCGTGGGGCGAGCCGCCCGAGGGGAAGCTGCCGACCTCCGAGCCGTCGCTCACGCGCAGCACGTGCACCACGTTGGCGGTCGAGGCGCTGACCACGACCCGCCGGCCGTCGGGCGAGACCGCCATGTGGTCGGAGCGGTAGCCGTCGACCTTGAACCGCCACGCGATCCTGCCGGTGGCGAGCCGGATCGCGACGACGTCCGCGAACGAGGGCCGCGACACGATCAGCAGCCGACCGTCGTTGGAGGTGTACATGTCGTCGACGTACTGGTTGTTGCCCTCGCCGATCGCCTCGCGGATGGCCAGGAAGTAGGCCAACCGGTCGGGGTTGGTCATGATCTCCTGCATCCGCCGCTCACGGTCGGGGACGATGTTGATCCGGCCGAGCTGCTCGAAGCTCCCCGGCGCGAGGATGGTCGCGGTGCCGTCCCAGTTGTTGCCGACGAACACCGCGCGGCGTACGTCGGCGGAGGGCTGCTGCTGCTCGGTGGCGGCGGCGCTCCCCGACCCGCTCAGGGTGGTCAGGCCGGCCACCGCGCCGGCCAGCAGGGCGGTCCACGCTCTCGTCGTCAGTCGCACACCGGACCAACGACCGGTGTTACTGGCGAGTTATGCCAGGAACGCGCGCAACAGCGCGACCGTCTCGTCCGGTGCCTCCTCGGGCGGGAAGTGGCCGCTGTCGACGGCCTGCCCGCGGACGTCGGCGGCGTACTCGCGCCACACGCCGAGCACGTCGTAGCGGCTGCCGACGAAGCCGTGCGCACCCCAGATCGCCAGCAGCGGACACTCCACGCGGCGTCCGGCGGCGGCGTCGAGCGCGTCGTGGTCGAGGTCGACCGAGGCGGCGGCGCGGTAGTCCTCGCAGCTGGCGTGGACGGTGGCGGGGTCGGTGAAGTGGCGGACGTACTCGTCGACCGCGCGCTCGTCGAACTCCGCGCCGTCGGCCGACCACTGGCCCAGCTTGTGGCGCAGGTAGGCCGCCGGGTCGGCGCCGATCATCCGCTCCGGCAGCCCGTCGGGCTGGGCGAGGAAGAACCAGTGGTAGTAGGCCAGCCCGAACTCCCGGTCGGCGGTGTCGAACATGTGCCGGGTGGGCACGATGTCGAGGACGGCCACCCGCTCGACCGCCTCGGGCGCGTCGAGGCACATCCGGTGGGCGACCCGAGCGCCGCGGTCATGACCGACCACGGCGAAGGAGACGAAGCCGAGCGAGCGCATCAGCGCGACCTGGTCGGCCGCCATCGCGCGCTTGGAGTACGCCGCGTGCGCGCTGTCGGAGCGCGGCTTCCCGGAGTCGCCGTAGCCCCGCAGGTCGGCGGCGACGACGGTGTGGTCGCGGGCCAGCCCGGGCGCGATCCGGTGCCACATCGCGTGGCACTGCGGGTAGCCGTGCAGGAGCAGGACCGGCGGACCGTCGCCCCCGACCCGCGCGTGGATCGTCACCTCACCGACGTCGACGTCGTGGATCTCGAAGCCCCCGAACACCGCCCCACCGAACCGCACGGCCCGGCCGCGCCGCAACACCTCAGAGCAGGTCGTGGACCAGCTCGCCGAGCTGGGCCAGGTTGCGGCACTCGACCATCGGCACCACCTCGCCGTAGGGCCGCGCCGCCGAGTCGCCGGTGTCCCAGTGGCGGGGGTGCTCGGGGTTGAGCCACCACGCGTGCCGCACCGACCGCGTCAGCTCGCGCAGGGCGGGCAGCGCGAGGTCGCTGTAGTTGGAGCGGGCGTCGCCGAGCACCAGCAGCGAGGTCCGCGGCCCGAGCGCGTCGGCGTGGTCGCGGAGCAGGTCGGTGAAGGCGCGGCCGTAGTTGGTGCGCCCGAAGCGGGCGGCGTGCGCGCTGCTGGCGGCCAGGTCGGCCATCACCCGGCCCGGATCGGCGCCCGGGCGCACGACGTCGGTCACCTCGTGCACCCGGTCGACGAACGTGAACGCCCGCAGCGCCGAGAACTGCTCGCGCAGCGCCATCACCAGCAGCAGCGTGAACGACGCGAAGCTGGCCACCGAGCCGCTCACGTCGCACAGCACCACGAGGTCGGGCCGGTGCGGCCGACGCGGCCGGTGGTGGGTGGTCAGCGGGACGCCGCCGGAGGAGAGCGAGGCGCGCACGGTCCGGCGTACGTCGAGCGGGCCTCGGCGGCGCGCGTGCTGCTCGCGGGCCAGCCGGGTCGCGAGCCGCCGGGCCAGTGGCTGGACCTCGCGACGCATCGCGGCGAGCTCCTCGCCGCGGGCCGAGCCGAAGTCGATCCGGTCGATGCTGGGGCGCACGGCCACGTCGGCGATGTGGCCGGGACCCTTCTCCTCGGCGATGCGACGACGCGCGTCGCCCTCGACGAGGGCGGTGAACGCGGCGACCCGGCGCCCGGCGACGCGGCGTGCCTCGTCGTCGGTGCGGCCGGCGCCGAGCAACGCGGCCACGAGCCGGTCGACCAGCTCGGCCGGCGCGACCCGCCGCAGCGTGGTGTACGCCGACCAGCCGGTCAGCCCGGGAGCCCGGCCGGGCATCTCGCCGAACCGCTCGACCGCCTCGACCGCCAGGTCGGTCAGCGACTGCTGGTCACCGGAGGTGAGCGCCTCGGCCAGCCGCTCGCGCAGCCCGGCCAGCTGGCCGGGGCCGTCCTTGACCGACGGGCCGTCCTCAGCCTCCTCGGCCTCCTCGTCCACGTTCGTCGCGCCAGTGGGTCGCCCGACCAGCCGCGGGAACCACAGGTCGAAGAGCGCGTCGAAGGTCGGCCGCTGCAGCTGGCGCTTGACCAGCGTGGCGGCGTAGGCGTCGTGGACCGTGGCGCGGTCACTCCAGGGCAGCGCGGAGAGGGCGGCGACGGCGTCGAGGTCCTCGGCGAGCGAGACCGGGATCCCGGCCCCCCGGAGCGCCTCCAGGAAGTCGATGTGGCGTCCGACCAGGCCGCTGGTCACGACGGGAGCCCGAGCTCCTTGACCGCGCGCTCGGTGTCGGAGGCGTGCTTGAGCACGGCGCCGAGGGTGCGGGCGATCGTCCCCTCGTCGAGGGTGCCGACCTCGAGCGCGACGAGCGTGCGCGCCCAGTCGACCGACTCGGCGATCGAGGGCGCCTTGCGCAGCTCGAGGTCGCGCAGCCGGCCGACGGTGTCGACGAGGCGCTCGGCGATCCGTCGGTCGAGGTCGGGCACCTGGCCGGTGACGATCTCGCGCTCGCGCTCGGCGTCCGGGTAGTCGAGGTGGAGGTAGAGGCAGCGCCGCTTGAGCGCCTCCGACAGCTCGCGGCTGGCGTTGGAGGTGAGCACGACGAAGGGGCGGCGTACGGCGGCGACGGTGCCGAGCTCGGGGATCGTGACCTGGAAGTCCGAGAGGATCTCGAGCAGCAGTCCCTCGACCTCGACGTCGGTCTTGTCGACCTCGTCGATGAGCAGCACCGTCGGCTCCTCGCGCCGGATCGCGGTGAGCAACGGCCGGGTGAGCAGGAACTCCTCGGCGAAGATCTGGTGGTCCAGGAGGTCCTGGGGAGACGAGGGTCCTTCCGTCGCCTGCGACATGGCGGCCGTTGCCTGGATGGAGAGCAGCTGCTTCCTGTAGTTCCACTCGTAGAGCGCGCGCGCCTCGTCGAGCCCCTCGTAGCACTGCAGCCTGACCAGGTCGGCCCCGGTCGCGCGCGAGACCGCCTTGGCGAGCTCGGTCTTGCCGACGCCGGCCGGCCCCTCGACGAGCAGCGGCTTCTCGAGCCGGCCGGCCAGGAAGGTCGTCGTCGCGAGCGCGGGGTCACCGAGGTAGCCGACGTCGCGCAGGCGGGCCGCGGCGTCGTCGGGGGAGGCGAACCAGGCGGTCATACGGGTCATCCTGCCCTGCGACCTAGGGTGTCGCCGTGGACTCCCCCTCCAGCCACGACCCGGCGCTGTTCGACGCCGGGCTCGGCACCCAGCTCGCGTCGTTCCTCGACGACCACCGCCGCGCGCTGCGCGACTGCCTCGACGGGCTCAGCGAGGAGGAGGCCCGGCGGTCGCTGGTGCCCTCGCGGACCACGCTGCTCGGCCTGGTCAAGCACGCGACCTTCGTCGAGCAGGTGTGGTTCGACGAGGGCGTGACCGGCCGCTCGCGGGCCGAGATCGGGATCCCCGCCCACCCCGACGACTCCTTCGTGCTCGACGACGCCGACACGGTCGCCTCCGTGCGGGCGGCGTACGTTGCCGCCTGCGAGGCCTCCGCCGCCGCGGTCGCCGGCCTCGGGCCCGACGACGTGCTCACCGGCAACCGCCGCGGCCCGCTCCCCCTGCGCTGGGTGATGCTGCACGTGATCCGCGAGCTCGCCCAGCACTGCGGCCACGCCGACATCCTGCGCGAGCAGGTGCTCGCCTCACGGGCGTGAGACCAGCAGCTCCCGACGCGGACGTGCGTGCCGGGAGCTGCTGGTGACTGGCGGTGGCGGAGGGATTTGAACCCTCGGTGGACTTGCGCCCACAAACGCTTTCGAGGCGTTCTCCTTAGGCCGCTCGGACACGCCACCGCCGGGAAGGCTACCGGAGGCCTCGCGCCCCGCCGAAATCCGCCGCGTGTGCCTCAGCGTGCGCTCTGGCGCACCCTCAGGCACACGGGGCGGGGGCTCAGCGGCCTCCAGCCGGGATCGCCGACCGGTTTCACCGGTGGCCGCGGAAGAACTCCTCCAGCAAGCGCCGCCGACTCCTCGGCCCGGACCCCCGAGACCACCTCCGGACGGTGGTTGAGGCGGCGGTCGCGGACGACGTCCCAGAGCGAGCCGACCGCCCCGGCCTTGGGGTCGAAGCCGCCGAAGACGACGCGGTCGACGCGCGCCAGCACGGCCGCGCCCGCACACATCGTGCACGGTTCGAGCGTGACCACCAGCGTGCAGCCGTCGAGCCGCCACCCGGCCCGCGCCGCCGCGGCCGCCCGCAGCGCGACCACCTCCGCGTGACCCGTGGGGTCGGTGTCGGCCTCGCGCACGTTGCGCCCCCTGCCGATGACGGCACCGGACGCGTCGACCACGACCGCGCCGACGGGTACGTCGCCGGTGGCCAGCGCGGCGCGCGCCTCGTCGAGGGCGGCCCCCATCGGGCCGGCGTAGGGGTCCACGGACCGACCCGTCTCAGGCGGACGCGAGCCCGACGTGCTCGTCGAAGAGCGAGCCGAAACCGAGCCGGCGGGCCACGTCGGAGAGCATCTCGTCGGGGTAGAGGTCGAAGTCGTCGAGCAGCACGCCCATGTCCATCGCGGGCATGCCGAGGTCGCCGAGCAGGTCGAGGTCGCCGGCCGGCACCTGGTCGTCGTCGTCGTCCGGCGGCGGCAGCCCGAGGTGGTCGATCGCGGACGCGGCGATCTCCCACTCGTCGGCCGCGGTGATGTCGGAGAGCAGCACCCGGATCGAGTTGCCCGCGACGCGGACGACGAGGAAGAAGTCCTCGTCGTAGGCCACCATCGCCAGCGCGCCGCCGTCACCGGGGAAGCGGCGCAGCGCGTGGGTGAGGCTCTCGACGTCGGAGAGGACGTCGTGGGCGAGCTCCTCGACCTGCCAGACGCCCTCCTCGCGGTAGGCGGCCAGGGCGAAGTCGATCCCGTCGAGCTGCTCGGTCATGACGGGCTCCTTCCTCTGGCTCGCGCGGTCGCCTGCTCCTCCAGAGTGGCAGACGCACACAGGCAGGGCCAGTGGCGCCCAGCCGGTCCGCGCCGATCGACGACCCGTTCCGACGCTAGGCTCCGGGCCATGCGCACGCACGTCGCCGACCACCCGCTCATCGCCCACAAGCTCACCTACCTGCGCGACGAGACGACCGACTCCCCGACCTTCCGCCGGCTGGCCGACGAGCTGGTGACCCTGCTCGCCTACGAGGCGACGCGCGACGTCCGGGTGGCGCCCAAGGAGATCCGGACGCCGGTCTCCCCGACCACCGGCGTCAAGCTCGCGCGGCCCAAGCCGCTGGTGGTGCCGATCCTCCGCGCCGGGCTCGGGATGCTCGACGGCATGATGCGGCTGCTTCCGACGGCCGAGGTCGGGTTCCTCGGGATGGTGCGCAACGAGGAGACCCTCGAGGCCTCGACGTACGCCGAGCGGCTGCCCGACGACCTCTCGGGCCGGCAGTGCTACGTGCTCGACCCGATGCTGGCCACCGGCGGCACCCTGGCGGCGGCGATCCGCTTCCTGACCGACCGCGGCGCGCGCGACATCACGGCGCTGTGCCTGCTCGCCGCCCCCGAAGGCATCGCTCGGGTCGAGCAGGAGCTCGCCGATCTGGACGTCCCGATCACCGTGGTGACCGGCGCGCTCGACGAGAAGCTCAACGACAAGGGCTACATCGTCCCCGGGCTCGGCGACGCCGGCGACCGGCTCTACGGCGTGGCCGACTGAGACCCGGCTGACGGGAGCGCGGCAGGCACCTCCGCGCCCTGCCGTCGCGGCAGGCTGACCGACACGGTGGTGCCGACGCCCTCGCTGGAGGCGACGGCGATCCGGCCGCCGTGCCGCTCGACGATGGCCTGCACGATCGTCAGGCCGAGGCCGGTGCCCTGGATGGCCTGCGCGGTCGCCGTCGACGCCCGGAAGAACCGGGTGAACAGCTGGTCCTGCTCGTCGGCCGGGATGCCCATGCCGGTGTCGAGCACGACCACCTCGACGGTGTCGCCGAGGTCGCTGACGACCAGCTCGACGCGGCCGCCGTCCGGGGTGAACTTCACGCCGTTGCTGATCAGGTTGAGCACCAGTCGCTCGACCTGCTCCGGGTCGCCCTCGTGCATCACCGGCACGTCGGGCAGCCGCAGCACGAGGTCGAGGTGACGGGTCGCGAGCAGCGGTCCCAACGCGTCGTACGCCGCCCGCGCGGTGTCGCGCAGGTCGCACTCGAGGGGGTGGAACTGCATCTGCCGCGCCTCGATCTGCGAGAGCAGCAGCAGGTCCTCGACGAGCAGCAGCAGCCGGCGGCCGTTGCGCTCGAGACGGTTCATCACCGCGCGCTGGTCGGCGGTGAGCTCGCCCACGGCACCGTCGTCGAGCAGCTCGACGTAGCCGATCATGCTGGTCAGCGGCGTCCGCAGCTCGTGGCTCACGGTGGCGACGAAGTCGGCCTTGACCTGCTCGAGGTCGCGCAGCCGGTCGACCGCGTCGCGCTCGTGGTCGAGGGCCGCGACCAGCGCGGCGTGCGCGGCCTCGCGCTCGGTCACGTCGTCGGCGACGCACAGGTACCCCGACCGCCGGCCGAGCTCGTCCTGCACCTCGGTGACCACCAGCGACAGGGTGCGGCTCTCGCCGTCCGGGCGGAGCACGTGCCAGGCGTGACGGTCGTCCTGGGCCGCGACCGACGCCGCGCACAGGTCGGCGAACAGCGGGCGGCAGCCGAGCCGGGCCGCCTGCCGGCCGAGCTCGGCGTCACTGAAGAACACGTCCGCGACCTCGCCCAGCACCTCCGTCGCCGTGCGCCCGAACATCGCCTCGGCCCCCGGGTTGAAGACCAGCACCCGGCCGTCGGGCTCGACCGAGAGCACGCCGGACCCGGTGGCCGCGTCGATCAGCCGTTGCAACGTCTGCTCCCTCGACTTCGCGCGGGCCGCCGCCATCCGCTGCTGGGTGGTCATCACCGAGAGCGGGAGCAGGAGCAGGGCGCAGTCGACGAGGAACAGCTGCAGGAAGCCGACCACCAGCTCTGGCGGGATGGCGTAGAGGCCGACGAGCGCGTGGACGGGGCCGTGGTGGGAGGCGGTGACGATCGTGGCGATCGCCCCGACGCCGGTGAGCAGGAGGGACGCCTCCCGCAACGTGCCCCGGAAGGCCAGCCACGCGAACATCGGCATCACCGCGAAGACCAGCGGCGGCGCGTCGGCGAAGGCGAAGAGCACCGAGGTCACGCCGAGGGTCAGCACGATCTGCACCAGCCGCTCGCGGGCCGGGGCGTACGGCGCGAAGGTCGGTGTGTCGAGGAACAGCGGCAGCAGCACCAGCTGGGCCGCGGCGTGGGTGCCGAACCCGGCCAGCGCGCCGAGCCACGGGGCGGAGGTGCCGGCGAGGCTGAACACGACCCCGAGCACGACGGCGGAGGCGAACGAACCGAGCGACGCCGCTCCGATCACCCGCGACACGTCGCCCTCCTCGACCAGGCTGAACCGGCGTGGCCCCGGACCGCGGCGCAGCCGGCTCCAGGCGACCCAGGTGCCGGCGACGGTGGCCGCGGCCGATCCGAAGGCGACCAGCGGCCCGGCCCCGACGAGCAGCTGGGCGAGCACGATCAGGAGCCCGCCGAGGGCGCTCACCCCGGCGCGGTGCTCCCGCTCGGTGATGACCAGCAGCCCGGTGAGCAGGCCTGCCGCCGGCCAGGCCGTGGGGATGCCGCTCGGGGTGTCGGCGGCCGCGAGCAGCGGGACCGAGGACAGGAGGACGGCGAGCAGGAGCAGCGAGACCCGGTGGCGGCGCAGCAGCGCAGGGACCAGCGCATCCCCCTGCGTCGCGATCACGCCGGACACTCGACCTCCCCACCGCGGCGCGCGTCCCAGGCGGGCGCGGCGTCCGTCCAGGAAGTATGTCGGGGAGAGGGCGCCACTGCAGGCGAATGCCGGAGGTCCGGGGACGGGTCTAGAGCGCCTTCACCGCGTTGAGCAGCTTGCCCATCGTCTCCTTGGCGTCACCGAAGAGCAGGCTGGTCTTCTCGTCGAAGAGCAGCTCGTTCTCGATGCCGGCGAAGCCGGGCCGCATCGAGCGCTTCATGAAGATGATCTGGTGCGCCTCGTCGGCGTTGAGGATCGGCATGCCGTAGATCGGGGCGCCCGGCGTGGTCTTGGCCGCGGGGTTGACCACGTCGTTGGCGCCGACGACGAGCACGACGTCGGCGTCCTTGAAGTCGCCGTTGATCTCGTCCATCTCGCGCAGCTGCTCGTAGGGCACCTGGGCCTCGGCGAGCAGCACGTTCATGTGGCCGGGCATCCGGCCGGCCACGGGGTGGATCGCGTAGTCGACGGTGATGTCGCGCTCGCCGAGGACGTCGACCAGCTCGCGCAGCGTGTGCTGGGCCTGCGCCACGGCCAGGCCGTAGCCGGGGACGATGATCACGCGGTCGGCGTAGGCCAGCATGATCGCGGCGTCCTCCGGGCCCGCGGTCCGGACCGGGCGGTCGGAGGCCTCGCCGCCGCCGAGCGTGGAGCCGCCCTTGAGGGCGCCGAAGAGGATGTTGGTCACCGAGCGGCCCATCGCCTTGGCCATCAGCAGGGTGAGGAAGGTTCCGGAGGCGCCGACCAGGGTGCCGGCCACCAGCAGCAGCGTGTTGGACAGCACGTAGCCGCCGGCCGCGACCGTGAGGCCGGTGAAGGCGTTGAGGAGCGAGATCACGATCGGGACGTCGGCCCCGCCGACCGGCAGCACGAGCAGCAGCCCGAAGGCCAGCCCGAGCAGCGCCAGCACGATGCCGACCCACATCGTCGGTCCGGCGACCAGCAACCCGGAGAGCCCCAGCGCGGCCAGCAGCGTGGCCGCGAAGACCACGGCGAGCCCCGGGAAGACCACCGGCCGCGAGGTCATCAGGTCCTGCAGCTTGGCGAAGGTGACGACCGATCCGGCGAAGGACACCGAGCCGACCACGACCGTGAAGGCGGTCGCGACGAGCACGAACCAGCCCACGTCGCGCGCCGCTCCCTCACCCAGCAGCTCCTCCAGCTCGAGCAGCGCCACGAGGGCGGCCGCCCCGCCACCGACGCCGTTGAAGAGCGCCACCATCTGCGGCATCTGGGTCATCTGGACGGTGCGGGCGCCGTAGACGCCGCCGGCGGTGCCGATCGCGATCGCCAGCAGGATCCACACCAGGTTGTCGATCCGCTGGAGGTAGAAGAAGGGCAGCGCGCAGGCGACGACCGCCGCGGCCGCGCCGATCAGGTTGCCGACGCGGGCGGTGCGCGGGCCCGAGAGCCCCTTGAGGGCGAGGATGAACGCGACGGCGCAGACCAGGTAGGTCAGCTGCGCCCAGACCGGGATCACGCGGCGGCTCCCGTCTCGGGCGACTTCTTCGGCGTCTTCCTGCGCGTGAACATCTGCAGCATCCGGTCGGTGACGACGAAGCCGCCGACCATGTTGACCGAGGCGAGCACGATCGCCACCAGCCCCACGACCAGCGCGATCCCGCTGGCGTGGGTGGTGACGATGATCGCGCCGAGCAGGATCACGCCGTGGATCGCGTTGGCGCCGGACATCAGCGGGGTGTGGAGGGTCGAGGAGACCTTCGAGATCACCTCGATGCCGACGAACACGCTGAGCACGAAGATCGTCAGCCAGACGACGGGCTCACTCATGGGCGGGTTCTCCTTCCAGCGCCGCGCGGGTGGGCTCGTGGAGGATCGCACCGTCGCGGGTGACGCAGGCCCCGGCGACGATCTCGTCGTCGGGGTCCGGGGCGAAGGACGACGTCCCGGCCTCGTCGTCCCTGGCGGTCATCAGGGTGACCAGGTTGACGACGTTCTGGGCCAGCAGCCGCGAGGCCGGGCCCGGCATCTGGCTCGGGACGTTGCGCCCACCCCAGACCGACGCGTTGCCGATGCGCACGACCTCGCCGGGTTCGGAGCCCTCGACGTTGCCGCCCGACTCGGCGGCCAGGTCGACCACGACCGAGCCCGGCGCCATCTCCTCGACCATCTCCCGGGTGACCAGCATCGGCGCCGTCCGGCCCGGCACGGCCGCGGTCGTGATCAGCGCGTCGGCCTGCGCGATGTAGGGCGTGAGCAGCTCGCGCTGGCGGGCCGCCCGGTCCTCGGTCATCTCGCGGGCGTAGCCGCCGGAGCCCTCGAGGGTCTCGAGGTCGAGCGCGATCGGCTTGGCACCCATCGAGGCGATCTCCTCGGCGGCGGCGGCGCGGACGTCGTAGGCCTGGACGACGGCGCCGAGCCGGCGGGCGGTCGCGATGGCCTGGAGGCCGGCGACGCCGGCGCCGAGGACGACGACCTGCGCGGGCTTGATGGTGCCGGCGGCCGTCATGTTCTGGGGGAAGAACCGGCGCAGCATGCCGGCGGCCACCACCGCGCAGCGGTAACCCGCCACCAAGGCCTGCGACGACAGCGCGTCCATCGACTGCGCGCGCGAGATCCGCGGCACCAGCTCCAGGGAGTACGCCGTCACGCCGCCGTCGCGGTAGGCGGCCACCAGGTCGGGCTCGAGCTGGGTCGGGAGGAAGGAGATCGTCGAGGTGCCCGCGGGGAGCCGCCGAGCGGCGCCGACGTCGAGCGGCTGCACCGAGACCACCAGCGCCGCGCCGTCGAAGGCCGCCTCGTCGAGGACCGCGCCCGCCTCGGCGTACTCCTCGTCGGAGATCAGCGCGTGGTTGCCGGCGCCGGGCTCGACGGCGACCTCCCACCCGAGGTCGGTGAGCTTGCCGACGAGCTCGGGCACGATCGCGACCCGGGACTCGCCGTCCCTGGACTCCCGGGCGACTGCGATCCTCACGCAGCCGAACCTAGGGGACATCCCGGCTCGCGGACAGGCATCTCAGGGCGCGGCGCCGAGATTCATCCCACGTCGAACTGGTGGACGACCTCGTGCCGCGGCCCCCTCCTCGGCCCCTCGCCGAGGTGGGAGGCGACCAGCTCGTAGGTGGTCGTGGTCCACTCCGGTCCCTCGTAGGCGTCGAGCAGCCGCACCCACGGCGTGACCTCGGCGGGGCGTCCCAGCCGGGCGAGGGTCACGTGGGGCCGGAAGCGCTGGCCGGCGACAGCGATCCCCGCCCGGGTCGCCGCGGCCCGGGCGCCGGTCGCCATCCGGCCCAGCTCGGTGCGCCCGGCCTCGTCGAGCGTGAGGCCGGCCCACAGCACCCGGGCGTCGGCCGGGTGCGGGAAGGCGCCGCCGCCCGCGACCCGGGTCACGGCCGGCCGCCGCCGGTGGGCGGCGCGCTCGAGCCGCTCGACCAGGTCGTCGAGCCGGCGGTCGGGCACGTCGGCCAGGAAGGCGAGCGTGACGTGGAGCTGCTCGGCGGGCGCCCACCGGAACGGCGCGGCCTCCCGGCGTACGGCGAGGAACTCGTCGAGGTGCTCGACCGCCTCCTCCGGCGGCCGCAGCGCCACGAACATCCTCACGGGGCTCGACGGTAGTTCAGTGAGAAGTGGCCCCTCCGACGCGTGGATCAGGGCCACTTCTCACTGAACTACCGAACTGGCGGCTCAGGCGACGCCCGTGCCGAGCAGGGTGCCGATCAGGTAGGTGACGGCCATCGCGAACGCGCCGCCGGCGACGTTGCGGACCACGGCCGGGGTGGTGCGGCCGAAGCCGAGGCGGGCGGAGGTCCAGCCGGTGCCGGCCAGGGCGACCACGACCGCGACGACGGTGACCCAGATCCGGGTCGTCGGCGGGCTCAGCGTGATCGTGAGCAGCGGCAACAGCGCGCCGAGGGTGAAGGCCAGCATCGAGGCGAGCGCGGCCTGCCACGGGTTGGTGAGGTCGGTCGGGTCGATGCCCAGCTCGGCCTCGGCGTGGGCGGCGAGCGCGTCGTGCGCGGTGAGCTCGCTGGGCGACCTGCAGCGCGAGCTCCTCGCTGAGCCCCTTGTCGACGTACAGGCTCGCGAGCTCGGCCAGCTCGTCCTCGGGGTCCTCGGCCAGCTCGCGGCGCTCCTTGGCGAGCAGCTCCTCCTCGGAGTCGCGCTGGGTGCTGACCGAGACGTACTCCCCCGCGCCCATGCTCAGGGCGCCGGCGGTCAGGCCGGCGATGCCGGCGATCGCGATCGTGGAGGTGCCGCTGGTCGCGCCGGCCACGCCCATCACGATGCCGGCCGTGCTGACGATGCCGTCGTTGCCCCCGAGGACGCCGGCGCGCAGCCAGTTGAGCCGGTTGCCGATGCTCCCGGTGTGTGGCTCGTCGTCGTGCGGGCCGACCTCGACCTGCCCGAGTGCGTCACCGGTCATGTCCTCATCGTCCGCGGCGCCCCGCCGTCGTCGCAAGCAAGGGCAGGCTGGCCTGCGTCCTGGCAGCGGCGACCTCACAACCCCAGGTCGCGGCCGATCAGCATCTTCATGATCTCGTTGGAGCCGGCCCAGATCTTGGTGACGCGGGCGTCGCGCCAGGCGCGGGCGACGCGGTACTCGTTCATGTAGCCGTAGCCGCCGTGGACCTGGACGCAGTGGTCGAGGACGTCGTTCTGGACCTGCGAGGTCCACCACTTGGCCTTGGCGGCGTCGACGGCGGTGAGCTCGCCGCGCGGTGTGGGCGAGCACGCACTGGTCGACGTAGGCCTGGGTCACCTCGACCCGGGTCACCAGCTCGGCGAGCAGGAACTGGGTGTTCTGGAAGGAGCCGATCGGCTGGCCGAAGGCCTTGCGCTCCTTGGCGTACTCGATCGTCTCGTCGAGGATCTGCGCGGCGTGGGCGAGGTTGGTGATCGCCGAGCCGAGCCGCTCCTGCGGCAGGAACTGCATCATCGAGATGAAGCCGGTGTCGAGCTCGCCGATCAGGTCGTCGTCGCTGACCCGCAGGTCGTCGAAGGCGAGCTCGGCGGTGTCGGACTCGTGCTGGCCGACCTTGTCGAGCACCTGGCCGACCTAGAAGCCCTCGGCAGTGGTGTCGACGCCGAACAGCGAGATCCCCTTGGCCTTCTTCTCCGGCGCGTGCGCGCGGCCACGACGACCATGTCGGCGGAGCCGCCGTTGGTGATGAAGGTCTTCGAGCCGTTGATGACCCAGTCGTCGCCGTCGCGGACCGCGGTCGTCCGGAGCGCGGCGAGGTCGGAGCCGCCGGACGGCTCGGTCATGCCGATCGCGGTCAGCAGCTCGCCGGTGCAGAAGCGCGGGAGCCACCGCTCCTTCTGCTCGTCGTTGGTCAGGTGGACGAGGTACGGCGCCACGATGTCGCTGTGGATGCCGACGCAGCTCGGCAGGGCCATGTTGACCTTCGCCAGCTCCTCGGTGAGCACGGCGTTGAAGCGGTAGTCGCCGGCCTCCGATGCCGCCGTACTCCTCGGGGACCTCGAGGCCGAGGAACCCCTGCTTGCCGGCGGAGATCCAGAACTCGCGCGGCAGCCCGTGGGCCGTGGCGTGCTCCTCCAGGTGCGGGGTCACCTCGCGGTCGAGGAACTCCTTGACCGAGCTGCGGAAGGCCTCGTGGTCCTCGTCGTAGATCGTGCGCTTCATGGAGCCGAATGCTACCCGCGGGTAGGTCCGCGAGGGGCGTACTGTGACGAGGCCGACGCAGCGCGGCAAATCGAGGAAATGCTTCTGACACAGGTGTTCCGGCAGGCAGGCTGGTGGGACATCTCGACACCAGGAAGCCACCGTGGGCCACGATCAACGCACCGACCCCTCCCCGGCCCGCGCCCGCGCGAGCAGCTGGGGAGGGCCCGAGGCATGGGCTGAGCTGCGCCGCATCGCCGACGACGCCCGGGTCCGCGCCGGGTTCCTGGTGAGCGCCATCGAGGTGCTGCGCGCCGACGGCCTGCTCGAGCTGGTCGCCTTCACCGGCCGCCCCGAGGAGGCCGCCGACATGGGCGGCAGCTACTCCATGGGCTACGTCCGCCGGGTGCTCGACGAGGGCGCCCGCTACGGCCGCTTCGTCTTCCTGGCCGAGGAGGACATGGACGACGACCTGCAGGCCGACATCCGGGGCTACGGCTACGTGCCCGAGGTCCTCGACTCCCCCGGACCCCGAGAGCTGGCGCGCCCTCGACATGCTGGTCGCCCACCTCACCGACCTCCGAGGGCCGGACCCGCGCCCTGCTCCACCTCGACGAGCCGCTGACCGGGCACCGTCCCTCGCCGGCCGAGCTGCAGGAGATCGCCGACGACCTCGAGCTGCTGCTCCAGGCGGCGCTGGCGACGGTCGACCGCGAGGAGCTGACCCGGCAGGCCCGGCTCGACGAGACTGCGCGCACCGTGGTCAGGGCGGCCTCGGGCCGAGGCGGCCACCAGCTGCTCGCCCACGTGCAGACCGAGCTGGTGGCCGGGTTCCGGGCCAAGTCGGTCGCCGTGCTGCTCCACGACCAGCCCGACGAGGAGCTGGTGCGCGGCGGCAGCGCGGCCGCGCTCCCCGACCGGTTGCGACCCGCGCTCGAGGCCGCGATGCGGCGCGCGTGGACCACGCGCACCGTGATCGTCGCCGAGCCAGGCCGGGTGTGGGGCGACGACGAGCTCGACCGGCTCCACCGCGCGGACCTGACCGAGCACCTCGCGGCGTACGACGCGGGCGAGCTGCTGCTGGTGCCCGTCGGCGCCGGGGAGGAGTCGATGGGCGTGCTCGTCGTCGTCCGTCGCGGCCGGGAGAACCGGTGGACCGAGAACGAGAGCATGGCCGCGCTCGGCGTCGGCCACGACCTGGGGCGCGCGCTGCTCAGCGCCCGGGCCCACGAGCGGGAGCGGCACCTCATCGAGGAGCTGCAGCGACTCGCCGACTACCGCACCCAGCTGATCGCCACCGTCGCCCACGAGCTCAAGAACCCGCTCGGCGTGATCGTCGGCCACGTGGAGATGCTCGACGCGTTCCCCGGGATGCCGGGGGCGGCCGAGACGTCGCTGCGGGCGCTCGGACGGGGCGCGGCCCGGATGACCTCCGTGGTCGACGACCTGCTGATGCTCGGCCGGATGAACAACCCCGACCACCCGCTGGTGCCACTGCCCGTCGACCTCGGCGCCGTCCTGGGCGAGGTGATCGAGGACGAGTCGATGCGGGCCGCCGCGGCGGAGGTGACCCTGCGGTCCGCCTGCACCGCCGACCGGCTGGTGGTCCCGGGTGACCCCGAGGAGCTGCGCCGGCTGGTCACCAACCTGGTCAACAACGCCGTGAAGTACTCCGAGGCCGGGGGCCAGGTGCAGCTCGGGCTCGAGACCCGCGGCGACGAGCTCGTCCTCAGCTGCGCCGACGAGGCCTCGGCATCAGTGAGGAGGACCGGCCGCGGCTGTTCACGGAGTTCTTCCGCTCCACCAACGTCGAGGCGCTGCGTCGCCCCGGCACCGGCCTGGGCCTGGCCATCGTGACCCGGATCGTCGCGCGGCACGGCGGCCGGATCGACGTCGAGAGCGAGCTCGGCGTGGGCACCCGGTTCGAGGTCGCGCTCCCGCTCACGCCCGGCCGCGTCTAGTGCACCAGTCCTAGGAACACCCGGTGCGAGCACCCCTTCCGTGCCACCCTTGGGCCACGACATCGCCCGAGGAGCACGCGCCATGACCGAGCCGAAGCCGCTGACGGCCGCTCGCGCCCGCGACGACGGCTGGGGTTACGACGGTGCGCGCGCGGCGCTGCGGCTGATCGCCGAGGACGCCCGCCAGCGCACGGACTTCGCGACCTGCGAGATCGAGGTGCTCCGGCCCGACGACATGCTCGAGTTCGTCGCGATCGCCGGCAACGAGGACGCCGACGACGAGATGCTGCGGCGCGCGACGCCCTACTCGGCGATGGCGCTCACGCTCGGGCTCGGCGCCGAGTACGGCGAGTGGACGTTCGTGGCCCAGGAGTGGCTCACCCCGGAGGCGGAGCAGCAGCTGCGCGCCTACTGCTGGATCCCGGAGATCGACGACACCGGCGACGCCGACCAGTGGCGCGCCCTCGACGTCCTGGTCGCGCGGATCGTCGACGACCGGGGCCAGCTGCGCGCCCTGATGTACCTCGACGAGCCCGGCTCGGGCCGGCGACCCAGCACCGCGGAGCCCGCCGGCTCGACGACGAGCTGCGCCTGGTGCTCCGGGCGGTGCTCACCGCGATCGAGCGCGAGGAGCTCAGCCAGCAGGTCCGGCTGACGACCATCGCCCAGGAGGTGGTCCGCACCGCGTCGCGCCGGCTCGGCTACCGCGAGCTCCTGCCCGAGACCCGCTCCCTGCTCGCCGAGGGGTTCCGGGCCGACGACCTCGCCGTGCTGGTCTTCACCGACCCACCGCCGGAGATCGACCCCGACTCACCCGTCCGGCTGCCGCGCTCGCTGATGGCCGCCGCCTCCGGCTCGGCCCGGCGCGCCTGGGCCGAGCAGACGGTGGTGATCGCCGAGCCGGGCCAGGTATGGGGTGACGAGCAGCTCGCCGCCCACCACACCGACGACCTCGACCTCCACCTCGCCGACCGCGGGGCAGGGGCCCTGGTGCTGGCCCCGATCGGTGCCGGCCCCGAGGCGCTGGGGGTGATGCTGATCGCCCGCCGGGTCGGCGAGGCCCGCTGGACCCAGACCGAGAGCGCCGCAGCCCTCGAGGTCGGTCACGACCTCGGACGCGCGATCCTCAACACCCGCGCCCACGACCGCGAGCGGCAGCTGATCGCCGAGCTGACCCGCCTCGACGAGCACCGCACGCGGCTGATCTCGACCGTCTCCCACGAGCTGAAGAACCCGCTCGGCGTCATCACCGGCCACCTGGAGATGCTCGAGGGCGTCCCGGACCTGCCGGACGCGGTCGCGCGGTCGCTCGGCGCCATGGAGCGCAGCTCCTCGCGGCTGCGGACCCTGGCCGACGACCTGCTGATGCTGAGCAGGATGGAGACCGCGGGACAGCCGCCCGCCCGCGCCCGGGTCCCCCTCGCACCGATCGTCGCCGAGGTCGTCGAGGACGTCGCCCACACCTCGCGCGGCGACGCGCCGCGGGTCGTGGTCGGTGAGCACGCTCCCGACCTGGCCGTCACCGGCGACCGCGACGAGCTCTCGCGGCTCCTGGGCAACCTGGTGGGCAACGCGGTGAAGTACTCCCGGCCCGGCGGCGAGGTGCGCGTGGCCCTGCGCCGTACGGGCGACACCGTCGAGCTCGAGTGTGCCGACGACGGCCTGGGCATCTCCGCCGCCGACCAGCACCACCTCTTCGGCGACTTCTTCCGCTCGACCAACCCCGAGGCCCTCGCCCGACCCGGCACCGGGCTCGGGCTGGCGATCGTGAAGCGGATCGCCACCCGCCATGGCGGCCAGGTCCGCGTCGACTCGCAGCTCGGCGTGGGCTCGACCTTCACCGTCACGCTGCCTGCTGCCTGACTCACCCGCTGGGGGCGGGTGGTGGCAGGATCGCCCCCGCTAGTCTTAGATCGTTCCAACCACAGTGGCGAGAGACGAGGTACCCGTGCAGGTCTGGCCCGGCAACGCCTATCCCCTCGGGGCGAACTACGACGGCCGCGGGACCAACTTCGCGCTGTTCAGCGAGGTGGCCGAGCGGGTCGAGCTCTGCCTGTTCGAGCTCGGCCCCCGGGGCGGGTTCACCGAGCAGCGCCTCGAGCTCCACGAGGTCGACGCGTTCGTGTGGCACTGCTACCTGCCCGAGGTCGGGCCGGGGCAGCGCTACGGCTTCCGGGTCCACGGCCCCTACGAGCCCGAGCGCGGGCTGCGCTGCAACCCCCACAAGCTGCTGCTCGACCCCTACGCCAAGGCGACGACGCGGGAGATCGACTGGGACCAGTCGCTGTTCGGCTACACCTTCGGCGACCCCGACAGCCGCAACGACGACGACTCCGCGCCCCACATGACGCTCGGCGTCGTCATCAACCCGTTCTTCGACTGGGAGGGCGACCGGCTCCCGCGGACGCCCTACAACCGGACCGTGGTCTACGAGGCCCACGTCAAGGGCCTGACCCAGCTCCACCCGGAGGTGCCCGAGGAGTACCGCGGCACCTACGCCGGCCTGGCCCACCCCGCCGTCGTGGAGCACCTGCAGAAGATCGGCGTCACCGCGATCGAGCTGATGCCGGTCCACCAGTTCATCCAGGACAGCACGCTGCTCGAGAAGGGGCTGCGCAACTACTGGGGCTACAACACGCTGGCCTTCCTGGCCCCGCACGCCGACTACGCGGCCAGCGGCGAGGGCCAGCAGGTCCAGGAGTTCAAGGCGATGGTCAAGGCGCTGCACGCCGCCGACATCGAGGTGATCCTCGACGTGGTCTACAACCACACCGCCGAGGGCAACCACCTGGGGCCGACGCTGAGCTTCAAGGGCATCGACAACCCGGCCTACTACCGGCTCGTCGAGGACGACCAGCGCTACTACATGGACTACACGGGCACCGGCAACAGCCTCAACGTCCGCCAGCCCCACTCGCTGCAGCTGATCATGGACTCGCTGCGCTACTGGGTGACCGAGATGCACGTCGACGGCTTCCGCTTCGACCTCGCGGCGACGCTGGCCCGCGAGTTCTACGACGTCGACAAGCTCTCGACGTTCTTCGAGATGGTGCAGCAGGACCCGGTCGTCAGCCAGGTCAAGCTGATCGCCGAGCCGTGGGACATCGGGCCGGGCGGCTACCAGGTCGGCGGGTTCCCGCCGCTGTGGACCGAGTGGAACGGCGCCTACCGCGACACCGTCCGCGACTTCTGGCGCGGCGAGCCGTCGGTGGGTGACTTCGCCTCGCGGCTGGCGGGCTCGGCCGACTACTACGAGCACTCCGGGCGGCGGCCGTTCGCCTCGATCAACTTCGTCACCGCCCACGACGGCTTCACGCTGCGCGACCTGGTCTCCTACAACGAGAAGCACAACGAGGCCAACGGCGAGGACAACAACGACGGCGAGAGCCACAACCGGTCGTGGAACCACGGCGTCGAGGGGCCGACCGACGACCCGGAGGTCCGTGAGCTGCGGGCGCGCGCGCAGCGCAACTTCATCACGACGCTGCTGCTCAGCCAGGGCGTGCCGATGCTGCTCCACGGCGACGAGCTCGGCCGGACCCAGCAGGGCAACAACAACACCTACGCCCAGGACTCCGAGCTGTCGTGGGTCGACTGGGAGCGCGCCGACCTGCCGCTGGTGGAGTTCACCGCCACGGTCGCCCGGCTGCGCGCCGACCACCCGACGTTCCGGCGCAAGCGCTTCTTCACCGGCACGACGGTCCGGGCGGGCGAGCGGCTCAACGACATCGTCTGGCTCGACCTCGACGCGACCCCGATGGAGGGCGACGACTGGGGCTCCGGCGACCGGTCGGTGCTCGGCATGTGGCTCAACGGCGACGCCATCCCCGGCACCGACCCCACCGGCACCCGGGTCACCGACGACCACTTCCTGCTGTGGTTCAACGCCGGCGCCGACGCGGTCTCGGCCACCCTGCCCGCCGAGGAGTACGCCGCCGCGTGGGACGTCGTGATCGACACCGCCGACGCGCTCGACGCCACCCCGCACACCGCCGGCTCCGTGGTGGAGCTCGCCGGTCGCAGTGTCGTCGTGCTGCGCCAGCACTCCGCCCCCGAGGCCGAGCCGGACCACTCGGTCGCGGCCTCGATCAAGTCCCAGGCGGGCAACGACGGCTGACCCGCGCTAGCCCGCGGCCAGCGCGCGCCGCAGCAGCGGGGTCGGGTCCTCCAGCGTGCCCGGGTCGACCCACGCCGCGTGCGAGGTCGAGTCGTCGGTCTTCAGCGTGCCGAGGCTGCCGCCGACGACGTGCCCGCGGAACACCACGCGAGCGGTCTTGAACGGCCGCGGCTCGCGCCGGACCTGCCAGGTGTCGACGAGCAGCAGGCCGTCCAGCGCGACGTCGTACCCGGTCTCCTCCCGGGTCTCGCGCACGGCCGCCTGCTCGACGGTCTCCTCGAAGTGCACGCCGCCGCCCGGCAGCGCCCACCCCGGCCCGTCGTAGCGGTTGCCCACGAACCACCCCAGCAGCACCCGGTCGTCGGCGTCGCGCACCACGACGTACGCCGCCAGCCGGGTGTCGAAGTCCACGTAGCGCACGCCGCGCATCCTCCCAGCCCGGCGCGGTCCCCGCGTGCGCCTCACCCGGTCGGGCCGTGAACGGCGACTGCGAGGATGGTGGACGTGCGCATCCCGACCAGCACCTACCGTCTCCAGATCACCGAGGACTTCGACCTGCTCGAGGCCGCGCGCACGCTGACCTACCTCCACGACCTCGGCGTCGACTGGGTCTACCTCTCGCCGGTGCTGGCGAGCGAGAGCGGCAGCGACCACGGCTACGACGTCTCCGACCACTCCGCCATCGACGCCTCCCGCGGCCGGGGCGCGGGGCTGGCGGCGCTGTCGAGCGAGGCGCGCCGGCTCGGGATGGGCGTGCTCGTCGACGTCGTGCCCAACCACGTCGGCATCGCCCGGCCGTGGGAGAACGCGTGGTGGTGGCACGTGCTGACGCACGGCCCCGAGTCGCCGTACGCCGACGCCTTCGACATCGACTGGGAGGCCGGTGACGGCAGGCTCCTGGTCCCGGTCGTGGGCGACGACGACCTCGGCGAGGACGGCACGATCCGCAACCTGCGCCTGCTCGCGGGCGAGCTGCACTACCACGACCAGCGGTTCCCGCTCGCGCCCGGAACGGCCGGGCCCACCGAGACCGACGCCGACGCCGTGCACGCCCGCCAGCACTACCAGCTGGTCCACTGGCGGCGCGGCGACGCCGAGCTCAACTACCGCCGCTTCTTCACCGTCACCACCCTCGCCGCGATCCGGGTCGAGGACCCGGAGTGGTTCGCGCGGTCCCACGAGGAGATCGCGCGCTGGTTCGCGGACGACCTGGTCGACGGGCTGCGCATCGACCACCCCGACGGCCTCCGCGACCCGGGCCAGTACCTCGACGACCTGGCCGACCTCACCGGCGGCGCCTACGTCCTGGTGGAGAAGATCCTCGAGCCGGGCGAGCGGCTGCCCGACTCGTGGGCGACGGCCGGGACGACCGGCTACGACGCCCTCGCACTCGTCGACCGGGTGCTGACCGACCCTGCCGGCGAGCAACCGCTGACGGCGCTCGAGGACCGGCTGCGCGGGGCGCCGGTCGACTGGCCGGCGATGATCCACGACACCCAGCGCGCGGTCGCCGACACCGCGCTGCTGGCCGAGACGCGGCGGATCTCCCGCGAGCTGGTGCCGCTGCTGGGCGAGCGCCCGCCGGCGTACGACGTGGTGGTCGACGCCGTGGCCGAGCTGCTCGCCTGCTTCCCGGTCTACCGCTCCTACCTGCCCGAGGGCCGCGACCACCTCGACCACGCGTTCGCAAAGGCCAGGCGGCACCGGCCCGACCTCGGCGCGACGTTCGACGCGATCGCCCCGGTGCTCGGCGACGGCGCGGCGGAGGCGACCCGGCGGTTCCAGCAGACCAGCGGCATGGTCATGGCCAAGGGCGTCGAGGACTGTGCGTTCTACCGTTGGGCGCGGCTGACCTCGCTCAACGAGGTCGGCGGCGACCCGTCGGTCTTCGCGGTGTCGCCGGCCGAGTTCCACGAGGCGATGGCCACGCGCCAGGCCGAGAGGCCCCACGCGATGACCGCCGCCTCGACCCATGACACCAAGCGCGCCGAGGACGTGCGCGCGCGGATCGCCGTCCTCGCCGAGGTGCCGGACCTGTGGGCCTCCGCCCTCGACCGGCTGCAGGTCTACACGCCGGTGCCCGACCCGGGGTTCGGCAACCTGCTCTGGCAGGCCGTGGTCGGGGTGTGGTCCGACGACCCGGCGCTGCGCGACCGCCTGCACGCCTACGCCGAGAAGGCGATGCGCGAGGCCGGCGACCGGACCACCTGGACCGAACCGGACGTGGCCTACGAGGCCGGCGTGCACTCGGCGGTCGACGCCGCGTTCGACGACCCGAACGTGCGCGCGGTGCTCGACGAGGTGCTGGCCGCGATCGGCGACGCGGGCCGCAGCAACGCGCTCTCGGCCAAGCTGCTCGGGCTGACGATGCCCGGCGTGCCCGACGTCTACCAGGGCTCGGAGCTGCGCGAGGACAGCCTGGTCGATCCCGACAACCGGCGGCCGGTCGACTTCGACGTACGACGCGGGCTGGTCGCGCAGGACCGGCCCGACCACCCCAAGCTCCACCTGGTCCGCGAGGCCCTCCGGCTGCGCCGGGACCGGCCCGAGCTCTTCACGACGTACGCCGACCTGCCGGCGACCGGCGAGGCGGCCGACCACGTGCTGGCCTTCGACCGCGGCGGCGCGGTCACCCTCGTCACCCGGCTCCCCCACGGCCTGGCCGCACGCGGCGGCTGGGGCGACACCCGGCTGCCGCTGCCGGCCGGCCGGTGGCGAGACCTGCTGCGCGGCACCGTCGTGACCAGCGACGGCAGCACCGCCGTGGCCGACGTGCTCGCCGACGGACCCGTGGCGCTGCTCGAGGCGGTGCCCGAGCAGCCGCGGCGGCGCGGGAGCTTCGACGTCTGGGCGCCGCGACCCGAGCGGGTGCGGCTCAGCGTCGGCGACGCCGTGGTCGGCATGACGCGGGGCCCGGACGACTGGTGGCGTCCCGACGGACCGGTGCCCGAGGGCGAGGTCGACTACGGCTACCTCGTCGACGACGCCGAGACCGCCGTCCCCGACCCGCGCTCCAGGCGGCAGCCGCAGGGCGTGCACGGCCGCTCGCGCACCTTCGACGCCGACGCCCACGACTGGTCCGACGGCGCCTGGCACGGCCGCCCGCTCGCCGGCGCCGTCGTCTACGAGCTGCACGTCGGCACCTTCACCCCAGAAGGGACCCTCGACGCGGCGGTCGACCGGCTCGACCACCTCGTCGGGCTCGGCGTCGGGTTCGTCGAGCTGATGCCGGTCAACGCGTTCAACGGCGAGCACGGCTGGGGCTACGACGGCGTGCTCTGGTCCGCGGTCCACGAGCCCTACGGCGGCCCGGCGGCCTACCAGCGCTTCGTCGACGCCTGCCACGCGCGCGGCCTCGGCGTGATCCAGGACGTCGTCCACAACCACCTCGGCCCGTCGGGCAACTACCTGCCGGTGTTCGGGCCCTACCTGGTCGAGGGCGACACGCCCTGGGGCGACCAGGTCAACCTCGACCAGGACGGCAGCCACGAGGTGCGGCGGCTGGTGCTCGACTCGGTGCGCGGCTGGTTCACCGACTTCCACGTCGACGGGCTGCGGCTCGACGCCGTCCACGCGCTGGTCGACTCCTCGCCAGACGCACCTGCTGGAGGAGATGGCCTCCGAGGTCGCCGGCCTCGCGGCCCACCTCGGCAAGCCGCTCTTCCTCGTCGCGGAGTCCGAGCTCAACGACCCGCGGGTGATCGCGCCGCCCGAGGCCGGCGGTCTCGGGATCGACGCCCAGTGGAGCGACGACTTCCACCACGCGCTGCACGTCGCGCTGACCGGCGAGACCGACGGCTACTACGCCGACTTCGCACCCCTCGGCGCGCTGGCCAAGGTGCTCGACCGTGGCTTCTTCCACGACGGCAGCTGGTCGTCGTTCCGCGGTCGCGACCACGGGCACCCGCTCGACCCGCGGACGCCGGGCTGGCGGCTGGTCGTCTGCGCGCAGAACCACGACCAGGTCGGCAACCGCGCCGTCGGCGACCGGCTCACCGCGTCCCTCGACGTCGACCAGCTCGCCGTCGCCGCGCTGGTGACGCTGACCTCGCCGTTCACCCCGATGCTCTTCATGGGTGAGGAATGGGGCGCGACCACGCCCTTCGCCTTCTTCACCGACCACCCCGAGGAGGAGCTCGGGCGGGCGGTGTCGGAGGGGCGACGACGCGAGTTCGAGCGGATGGCGTGGGGCGACGTCGAGGTGCCCGACCCGCAGCACCCCGCGACGTACGCCGCCTCCACCCTCGACTGGTCCGAGGTCGAGTCGCCCCGCGGCCGGGCGCTGCTCGCGGTCTACCGCGACCTGGCTCGGCTGCGCCGCGAGCTGCCCGCGCTCACCGACCCCGACCTCCGGGCCACCCACGTCGAGGTCGACGAGGACGCCCGCTGGCTCGTCGTCCGGCGCGGGTCAGGCGCCGACGCGGTCGTGGTGGCGGTCAGCTTCGCCGACGTCGCGCTCGAGGTGCCGCTGGCCGACGGCACGACGTACGCCGTCGCGCTCGCCACCCCCGGCGCCGGACTGGGCGTGGGCTCACCCCTCGCCGACCGGCTCACCCTGCCTCCCGGCACCGGTGTGCTCCTGGTGCCCGACCTGGCCGAGTAGGCCCGGCGGTGGCCCCAGGTGGCTAACGTGCCCGCAGCCGCGCTCCGGTCCCCGTGCCAGGGGACCGGAGCAGTGCCCAAGGCGCGTTAGCCGGGAATCAGGCCGCTGCACCCCGCTCGACAGCGGGAGCCGCCTCCTCCAAGGCCCGGGCGACGACGTCGCGGACGTCGGAGACCAGGTGGACGGTCAGGGCGTCGAGGACGTCGGCGGGGACGTCGTCGAGGTCCGGCTCGTTGCGCTGGGGCACGAACACCTCGGTGAGCCCGGCCCGCTGCGCGGCCAACAGCTTCTGCTTCAGCCCGCCGATCGGCAGCACCCGTCCGGTCAGTGACACCTCGCCGGTCATCCCGACCTCACCGCGTACCGGTCGACCCGTCGCCAGCGACACCAGCGCGGTGGTCATCGTGACGCCCGCCGACGGCCCGTCCTTGGGGACGGCGCCGGCCGGGACGTGGACGTGCACCGGCCGGTCGAGGGAGCCCGGGTCGACCCCGAGGTCGGCCGCGTGCGATCGCACGTAGCTCAGCGCGATCTGGGCCGACTCCTTCATCACCTCGCCGAGCTGGCCGGTGAGTCGCAGGCCCGGGTCGCCGTCCGGCAGCACCGACGCCTCGACGTAGAGCACGTCGCCGCCGAGGCCGGTCACGGCCAGGCCCGTGGCGACGCCCGGCACCTCGGTCCGCTCGTGCGCCTCCGGGGTGAACCGTGGCCGGCCGACCAGCTCGGTCAGCACCGCCTCGTCGACCACCACCGGCGCCTCGGCGCCGGCGGCGAGCCGGGTGGCGACCTTGCGGAAGGCCTTGGCGACCACCCGCTCCAGCTGCCGTACGCCGGCCTCGCGGGTGTGGTGGGCGGCGACCTGCCGCAGCGCCTCGTCGGTGATCGTCACCTCGTCGGCGCCGAGGGCGGCCCGCTCGCGCTGCCGCGGCACGAGGAAGTCGCGCGCGATGGCGACCTTGTCGTCCTCGGTGTAGCCGTCGAGCGTGACCAGCTCCATCCGGTCGAGCAGGGCTGCGGGGATCTGCTCGACGACGTTGGCGGTGGCGATGAACAGCACGTCGGACAGGTCGAGGTCGAGCTCGAGGTAGTGGTCGCGGAAGGTGTGGTTCTGCGCCGGGTCGAGCACCTCGAGCAGCGCCGCCGCGGGGTCGCCGCGGTAGTCGGAGCCGACCTTGTCGACCTCGTCGAGCAGCACGACCGGGTTCATCGACCCGGCCTCGCGGACCGCCCGGACGATGCGACCGGGCAGGGCGCCGACGTACGTGCGCCGGTGTCCCCGGACCTCGGCCTCGTCGCGGATCCCGCCGAGCGCGACCCGCACGAACTTCCGGCCCAGGGTGCGGGCGACGGACTCGCCCGAGCGAGGTCTTGCCGACGCCGGGAGGGCCGGCCAGCAGGATCACCGAGCCGCTGCCACGACCGCCGACCACCTCCAGCCCGCGCTCGACCCGCCGGGCGCGGACGGCGAGGTGCTCGACGATCCGCTCCTTGACGTCGTCGAGCCCGTGGTGGTCGGCGTCGAGGACGGCGCGGGCGGCCACGAGGTCGGTGGCGTCGGGCGTGGTGACGTGCCAGGGCAGCTCGAGGACGGTGTCGAGCCAGGTCCGGATCCACTGCGCCTCGGGGTTCTGCTCGCTGGCCCGCTCCAGCTTGTCGACCTCGCGCAGCAGCGCCTCGCGCACGGCGTCCGGGACGTCGGCGGCCTCCGCCCGGGCGCGGTAGTCATCGGCACCCTCGGGCTCGCCCTCGCCGAGCTCCTTGCGGATCGCCGCGAGCTGCTGGCGCAGGAGGTACTCCCGCTGGGTCTTGTCGACGCTCTGCCGGACGTCCTCGCCGATCTTCTCGCTGACCTCGAGCTCGGCCAGGTAGTCCTGGGTCCACCCGACCAGCCGCTCGAGCCTCGCCTCGGGCTCGGGGGTCTCGAGGAGCTCCCACTTGCGCTCGGCCGACAGGTACGGCGCGTAGCCGGCCGTGTCGGCGATGACGGCGGGGTCGGTCAGGCTGCTGAAGGAGTCGACGATCTGCCACGCCTCCCGGTGCTGGAGCACCGCCACGACCAGCGCCTTGTAGTCGGCCGCGAGCTCGGTCGCGCGCTCGCCGGCGGGCTCGTCGGCCACCGGCGTGGTCTCGACCCACAGCGCCGCGCCGGGTCCGGTGACGCCGTTGCCGATCAGGGCGCGACGCCCGGCGCGCAGCACGGCGGCGGCCGCTCCGCCGCGGAACCGGCCGACCCGGTCGATGGTCGCGACCACGCCGTACGTCGGGTAGCGGTCGTCGCGGCGCGGGGCCACCAGGAGCTGGTCGCCCCCCTCGCTGCGGGCGGCGTCGACGGCGGCCTGGGCGGCCTCGTCGAGCTCGATCGGGACGACCATGCCGGGGAGCAGCACGGCGTCGGAGAGGAACAGCACGGGGAGTCGCAGCGACTCGGTCATCGGGCACCCACCTCGGAGAGTTGACAGACGCCGGCTCAACCCTCGGGCGACGTGGCGTGTTCCGGCCGGAGGTCGAGTTCGCTCTGGGCGGAACCGGTTGGCCGGACGCCGATAGCTGGCGCGCGTCAGTAGTACCAGGGGAAGGGCGACCAGTCGGGCTCGCGCTTCTCGAGGAACTGGTCGCGGCCCTCCTGGGCCTCGTCGGTCATGTAGGCCAGCCGGGTGGTCTCCCCGGCGAAGAGCTGCTGGCCGACGAGACCGTCGTCGATCAGGTTGAAGGAGTACTTGAGCATCCGCTGCGCCGTCGGGCTCTTGCCGTTGATCCGGCGGCCCCAGTCCAGGGCGACCGCCTCGAGCTCGGCGTGGGGGACGACGCGGTTGACCATGCCCATCCGGTGGGCGTCCTCGGCGTCGTACTCGTCGCCGAGGAAGAAGATCTCGCGGGCGAGCTTCTGGCCGACCTGGCGGGCGAGGTACGCCGACCCGAACCCGCCGTCGAAGGACCCGACGTCGGCGTCGGTCTGCTTGAACCGCGCGTGCTCGGCGCTCGCGAGCGTCAGGTCGGAGACGACGTGGAGGCTGTGGCCGCCGCCGGCCGCCCACCCGTTGACCACGGCGATGACGACCTTGGGCATGAACCGGATCAGTCGCTGGCACTCCAGGATGTGCAGCCGCCCAGCTTCGCCCGGTCGACCACGTCAGATGTCTCGCCCGCTCTGCCCGTTGCGTCCTCCGGACGCGTGTACTCATAACCCGCCCGCCCCCGGATCCGCTGGTCGCCGCCGGAGCAGAACGCCCGCTTGCCGTGACCGGCGCCGGGACCGTTGCCGGTGAGCAGCACGCAACCGACGTCGCTCGACGTGCGCGCGTGCTCGAGGACCCGCAGCAGCTCGTCGACGGTGTGGGGTCGGAACGCGTTGAGGACCTCGGGGCGGTCGAAGGCGACCCGGACCGTGCCGTGGGCCCGGGCGCGGTGGTAGGTGAGTTCGGTCAGGTCCTCGAAGCCCGGGACCACGTCCCACCGCTCGGGGTCGAAGGTCTCGGACACCCCCTCGATCGCGCTCATGCCCGAGACGTTATCGCCCGGGCCGACGCCGGTTCCGGCGGCGCCCGTGGTAGTCCAGCGAGAAGTGGCCCCGGAACATCCCATTCGGGGGCCACTGCTCACTGAACTACCGGAAGGTCCTCCTCCAACCGGGCGCTGGAATCCCGCCGTCGCGCATGGTGTTGTGGAGGTCATGACACTCTCCGGTGAGTACGAGCCCAGCCCGGCCCAGTGGGTCCGCGACCAGGTCGCCGAGTACGAGGCCTCCGACGGCCAGCGGGCCAACACCCTGCGCGACACGGGCTACCCGATCGTCGTCATCACCTCGGTCGGCACCCGCAGCGGCAAGCTGCGCAAGAACCCCGTCATGAAGGTCGAGCGCGACGGCAGCTACCTCGCGGTCGCCTCCAAGGGCGGGGCCGACGACGACCCGGTGTGGGCGCACAACTTCCGCGCCCACCCCGAGGTGGACCTGCAGGACGGTGCCGACCTGGCGACGTACGCCGTGCGCGAGCTGCCCGACGGCGAGGAGCGCGACGACTGGTGGCAACACGCCGTCGCCACCTGGCCGACCTACGGCGACTACCAGAAGAAGACCGACCGGATGATCCCGCTGTTCCTGCTCGAGCGCTCCGGCTGAGCCCGCTCAGGAGGCGATCGAGCGCGCCAGGTTGGCGAGGTGCTCGAGCCGGGCGAGCTCGGAGGCGAGGAACTCCGGGCCACCGCGGCGGCCGATGAGCAGCACCTCGTCGGGACCGAGCGGGCAGGCGACGACCAGGTCCTCGTCGGGGCCCTCGACCGCTCCGGGCGAGGAGACCTCGGTCCAGACGATCCCGTCGGGAGCCGCGGCCGTGGCCTGCAGCACCCCGCCGTCGCGGTGCACCCGCGCTCCCCAGTCGGACCGGAAGACGACCGGCAGCAGCGCGACCAGCCGCGCCGGTGCCTGCCGCCGGTGGGTCGTCAGGTCCTCGACGGCCTCGAGGTCGAGGAAGACGTTGCCGCCCGCGGCGTAGCGGTTGATCCACAGCACCTGGACGTCGGGCAGCTCCACGCACGCCGAGACCACCGCGTCGGGCATCGTGTCCTCGATCATCTCGAGGAAGACGTCGTCGACGGCCGTGCCGTCGTAGCGCTTCTC
Source organism: uncultured Actinomycetota bacterium (assembly GCA_963740885.1). Taxonomy (GTDB): domain Bacteria; phylum Actinomycetota; class Actinomycetes; order Propionibacteriales; family Nocardioidaceae; genus Nocardioides. Next base: position 1,608,064 of record CAVUFP010000002.1, on the reverse strand, counting down.
GACGATCTCGATCGCCTCGATGTCGCCGCCGGCCTCACCGATCGCCGTCGCCAGCCTGCCCAACGACCCGGGGACGTCGGGGAGCTGGACACGCAGCAGGTAGGGCACGCCTCGACGATAACGGCCGCCGATGTCGGCGCTGTTTCGCGGTCGACGGGTGAACGACCCTCAGCGCAGTCGCTGCCGCAGCCCCGTCGCACGCTGCGCACGGGTGCCGACCGCGGCCCGGACCGCGGCCTCGGTGCCGACCACGCGCACGCGGTCCTGGGCGCGGGTGACCGCGGTGTAGAACAGCTCGCGCGTCAGCAGCCGCGAGCCTGCCTCGGGCAGCAGCACCGTGACCTCGCGGGCCTGGCTGCCCTGGCTCTTGTGGATGGTGAGGGCGTGCATCGTCTCGACCGCGTCGAGCCGGCCCGGGGCGAGGTCGGTCAGGCCGCGGCGGGAGCCGTCGATGCGTGCCCGCAGCCGGCCGCCGTCGAGCACGGCCACGCCGGTCTCGCCGTTGTAGATCTCCAGCGCGTGGTCGTTGGCCGAGACCAGCAGCGGCCGGCCGGCGTACCAGGCCGACCAGATGGGCTCGCCGGTCTCCTCGCCGAGCCACTGCTCGACCAACCGGTTCCAGGTGCGGACGCCGCGCGGTCCCTCCCGGTGGGCGCACAGCAGCCGGTGCCGCGCCAGCACGTCGACGGCGTCCTGGTCACGGCCGGCGAGCGCGAGCCGGCGTACGTCGAGGGCGTGGCCGACCAGCCGGTCGCGCAGCACCTCGGCCGGGTCGTCGGTCTCGACGAACTCGACGTCGCCCGACCCGGATCGCAGCGCGGCGAGGACCGCGGCGGCACCCTCCTCCCCCGTGGCGTCGCGCAGCGCGTCGGCGACGGCCTGGATGCCGGCCGCGGAGCGGTAGTTGCGGGAGAGCCCGCGCACCAGCCCGTCGGGCAGCCCCTCGACCAGGTCGGAGAGCACGGCCCCGGCGCCCACGGAGGTGAGCTGGCGCGGGTCGCCCACCAGCACCAGCCGGGTCTGCGGCCGCACGGCCTCCAGCAGCCGGGCCATCATCGTGAGGTCGACCATCGAGCACTCGTCGACCACGATCACGTCGTGCTTGAGCCGGTTGCGGCGGTCGTGGCGGAACCTCGTCTGGTTGTCGCGGCGCCAGCCGAGCAGCCGGTGGAGCGTCATCGCCTCGGGCCGGCCGACCCGCTCGGCGAAACCCGCGGGCAGCTCGGCCTCGACCGCCTGTGAGAGCCGGGCGGCGGCCTTGCCGGTGGGCGCGCTGAGCGCGACCGACAGCGGCCGGTCGGACTGCGACGAGAGCAGCGCCAGCATCCGCGCGACGGTCGTGGTCTTGCCCGTGCCGGGCCCACCGGTCACGACGGTGGTCCACTGGCGGCAGGCGGCGACGGCGGCCTCCTCCTGCTCCGCGCTGAGGTGCTCGTCGCGCACCCGGGCGAGCGCCTCCTCGAGCCGCGCCTCGTCGACGGACGGTGGCGGCTGAGCGGTGCGGGTCCGTACGTCGTCGGCGAGCTGTCGCTCGAGCCGGTGGTAGCGGTCGAGGTAGACCAGGCCCAGCTCCTGGTGGAGCACCCCGCTCTCGACCAGCGACGAGCCGGCCACCGCGGCGGTCCATTCCGCGGCGTCCGGCCACGGCAGCTCCGGGGCGATGTCGCGGATCGTGTCGAGGTCGACGCCGACCGACCCGTTCCGCACGGCGCGGGTGGCCAGCGCGGCGGCCAGCAGCACCTGCTCGTCGGCCTCGCCGGCCAGGTCGCCGGTGCGGGTGGCGACGTGGACGTCGGCCGCGGAGACGACGCCGGCCCGGTTGAACCAGCCCAGCCGGCCGCCGATCCCGGCCACCAGCCGCCGGTCGTGCTCGCCGGTGGGCTCGAAGAGCTCGGTCATCGCGGACCCTCCGGCGACGCCACGGCGACCCGGCCGTCGAGCAGCGCCGACAGGTCCTCGACCAGCGCCGCCGGCGGCCGCCACGCGAAGACGCCGCAGGGCTCGCCGTCGACCAGCGGGGTGTCGGGCCCGCACATGCCGCGCAGGTAGAGGTAGAGGACGCCGCCGAGGTGGCGCTCCGGGTCGTAGCCGGGCTGCCGCCACCGCAGGAACCGGTGGAGCACCACGGCGTAGAGCAGCGCCTGCAGGGGGTAGTCGGAGTGGCCCATCGCGGCGGCCAGCGCGACCGGCGCGTAGGACGCGGCCGTCAGCGGCTCCTCGCGCGGGCCCAGCCAGTTGGTCTTGTAGTCGACGACGAGGTAGCGGTGGCCGCCCCCACCGACCGAGCCGTCGGGCACCCGGAGCACCACGTCGACCGAGCCGGTGAGGTAGCCGCGGAGGCTCTGGCCGCCCAGCTCGGGGCGGTCGAGCGCGTCGGCGAAGCCGCGGACCGGGTCGCCCTCGGGCAGGTGGCGACGCAACAGTGGTGCGAGGTCGCCGAGCCTGACCTCGCCGGTCAGCCCGAGGTCGCCGCCCGCGAGCGGCAGCTCGAACTCGAGCTCACGCAGCCGGTCGGTCATCGCGACCTGGCGCAGCGTCGTGCCGCCGGCGAGCGAGCCCAGGGGTGAGTCGCACACGGCGACGAGCGCGTCGACGAGCAGGACGGGATCGACCTCGACCGGCCACCGCACCCGCTCGTCGTCGTAGCGGGACCGCAGCTCGGCGGCGAGGTCGCCACCGTGATCGGGCGCGGCCGGGTCGGCGTGCTCGAGCACACCGTGGACCAGCGACCCGAAGTCGGCGCCCACCGGCAGCGACGCCATCGGCGACGGCACGGCCGGCGCGGCCACGGCGGCGACCGGGCCCTCCTCGAGCGGTTCCCCGACCGGCGGTGGTTCCTGAGGAGCGAGCGAAGCGAGCGTCTCGAAGGGCTCGTCGTCGCGGGGCACCACCTCGGGCTCGCTGCCGACCGTCGGGGCGGCCACGGGCTCGACCCGGGTCAGCGAGGAGTAGGACGTGCGCCGCCAGGCGGTGTCGACCTCGCGGTCGAAGCTGCGGACGGCGAGGCCGCCGGGGATGCTCAGGGGTACGTCGGCACCGAGCGGCTCGGGCACGGCGGGCTCGGCGACCGGCCCGCCCGCGGCCTGCCACTGCGCGAAGACCGCCGCCGCGTCGTCGTCGGAGCGGTTGTCGAACGCGTCGGGCACCTCCGCCGTCCCGGGTCGGCGCCCCTGGAGCATCCGGTGGAGCGGGGAGGCCGGGGTGTTGCGCGTGGGTGCCCACCAGGCGACGACCTGCGACTGGGCGCGGGTGACGGCGACGTAGAGCAGCCGGAGCCACTCGGCGGCCTCCTCGCGCTCCCAGCGGCGCACGTGGTCGCCCCAGTCGTCGCCGCCACCCCCGCCGACGTCGAGGCAGCGCCGGCCGGCGTCGTCGTGGAACAGCGGGGTCGAGGGCTTGGGCACATTGCGGTCGGCGAGTGCGGGCAGGTAGACGACGGGGTACTGGAGTCCCTTGCTCGCGTGGATCGTGACCAGCTGCACGGCGGCCGCGTCGGAGTCGAGCCGTCGGGTGCGCTCGGTGCCGCGGCCGGCCCGGCCCTCGGCCACCTGGCGGCGCAGCCAGGCCAGCATCGAGGCCACGCCCAGCCGCTCGGTGAGGCCGACCTCGTGGAGCGCCTCGCCGATGTGGCGCAGGTCGGTGAGGTGGCGCTCGCCGCCGACCACCCCCAGCACCCGCCCCGGGAGCCCCAGCGCGGTGGACGCCTCGAGCACCGCGGCGATGCCGCGCGTGGCGAACACCTCGGCCCAGGCGCGCAACCGGTCGGCCACCTCCTCGGTCAGCTGCTCGCTGCGATCGTCGAGCTCGGTGGCGGAGTGGCCGAGGAAGGAGGTGAGGGCGGCCGCCCGGACCCGAGCGCTGCGATGCGGCTGCTCGAGCCCCTCGAGCAGCTGCAGCCACTCGACGGCGGCAGGGGTGGCGAAGACCGAGCCGCCACCGGCGATCACCGCGGGGATGCCGACCGCGTGGAGCGCGGCCTGGGCGGCGGCGAGGTCGGCGTGGCGGTAGGAGATGACGGCGACGTCCTGCGGCTCCAGACGTCGACCGTCGAAGGTGGCGCCCGCGGCCAGCAGGGCGTGGATGTCGTGGGCCTGGTCCTCGGCGACCAGCGGCCGCACCTGGCCGACGGTGAGGGGCGCGGACCCGCCGCGACGCAGCTGGTCACGACGGACGACGCGCAGCCGGAACGGCGAGGGGTGGGGCGCGCCGGCCAGCCGCGACCCGTCGTGGCGTGCGACGACGTCGTGGACCACGATCCGCTCGTCGCCCAGCGCGGCACCCCGGAGCATCGCCTGGAAGGCGGCCAGCAGCGGCTGGTCGCTGCGCCAGTTGACGTCGAGCGTCTGCTGGGTGACGGCGGTGCCCGCGGCCTCGAGGTAGGTGACCACGTCACCGCCGCGGAAGGCGTAGATCGCCTGCTTGGGGTCACCGATCAGCACCATCGTGGCGTGGCCGGTGAAGGCACGGTCGAGCACCTGCCACTGCACCGGGTCGGTGTCCTGGAACTCGTCGACCAGCACCACCTGCCACCGTTGCCGCATCCGGGCGCGGGCCGCGGCCCCGCCGTCGTCGGGGGCCTCCGCCAGCGTCGCGGCGAGCTGGCTGAGCAGGTCGTCGTAGGAGAGGATCCCGAGCCGCCGCTTGCGGCGGTCGAGCTCGGCCCGGACCGCCTCCGCGAAGGCGACCCGGCGGCCGTGGCGGGAGTCGGCATCGGCCCCCTGCGGCACGAGCACGGCCTGCGGGTCGCCCACCGCGGCCCGCGCGATCGCCAGCGCCTCGGCATGGCTGAACGCGGGCGTGCCCTCGCCGTAGGCGAACGCGCGGAGGTAGAGGTCGGAGACGACCTCGGTCAGCAGGTCGTCGAGGTCCTCGACCAGCCGGGCGTGGGCGTCGGTGTCGCCGGCGACGCCGAGCGAGCCGAGCACCAGCGAGCAGAACTGGTGGGTGGTCGCGATCGTGGCCGCGTCGAAGCCCGCCAGCGCGGCCACCACCCGACGGTGGCGCAGCGCCCGGGTCTCGACATCGGCGTGGAGCAGCAGCTCGACCAGCTCGGAGGGCGCGTCGGCGTCGTCGCCGAGGTCGTCGCCGGCCAGCGCCCGCTCGGCCTCGACCAGCTGGGTGCGCACCCGCTCGCGCAGCTCCTGGCTCGCCGCCCGGCCGAAGGTCACGATCAGCATCTGGTCGAGCGTCGCGACGCCCTCGGCGACGAAGCGGGTCACCAGCGCTCCGATCGTCCAGGTCTTGCCGGTCCCCGCGCTCGCCTCGAGCACGGTGGTGCCGGTCGGCAGCGGGTCACGGATGTCGAAGGGCTTCACAGCGCACCCACCCGCTCGGCGCCGGTGAGCAGCGGCTCCCAGACCTGCCAGGCGTACGTCGCCAGCCCCTCGTCGAGCAGCCGCTGCACCGGTGCGTCCGCGCCGTAGACGCGCACGTGTGACGCGTCGGCGTCCTCGCCCGGGATGCCGAGCGGGTTGTGGCGGTCGGTCTCCCAGGTCCGCGCGGCGGCGGCGACCGGGTCGACCGGGGCGCCGAGCAGCTCCTTGGCGTGCGCCTCGGCGTAGGCCGCGCCGGTCTGGACCGGGACCGGCAGCGGACGGGTGAGCCCGAGGTCGCGGAGCTCGACGAGCGAGCGCAGCCAGGCGTGCGCGCGGTGGTCGAGCGGCCCGGCCAGCGCCCGCTGCGGCCCGGCGCGGCCGCGGCCGACGGCGTGGGAGGTGACGTGGAGATCGGGGTGGCCGGCGCTGACGGCGAGCAGGTCGACCCACGCGAGCAACCGCTGGCGGGGCTTGAGCCGTGAGTAGCCGAGCGAGACCAGCCGGCTCCCGAAGAGCCCGGACACGGTCCCGGTCAGCCGTCGGCCCTCGCCCAGGTCGACGTCGATGTCGAGGTCGCGGCCCTCGCCGTCCTCGCGCAGCCCCACCGTGCCGGCGTAGAGCGCCTGCGCCTCCCGCGCCACCTCGTGGAGGGCCTGGGTGCCGAGCCCGCCCGGCGGCAGCGTGCCGCTGAGCTGCTCGGCGGTGAGGACGGCCACGGCGTCCTGGCCGGCCAGCACCTCGCGCAGCAGCCGGTCGCCGATCCCCCACTGCTCGAGGGCGTCGAGCGTGACCGGGATCGCGTCGCCGACCTCGTCGTCGTCGAGCGGCAGCGACACGTCGAGCCGGTGGCGCAGGAACGAGCGGACCGGGTGGGCGAGGAAGTCGCGGAGGTCGGCCAGGTTGACGTCGTCACGCTCGCGGGTCGGGAGCGGCCGGGGCAGGAACGGCGCGGGGGGCCGGCGTTCGGTGACCGCCGCCCGGGCACCGGCCAGCGCCGCGGTGTCGAAGCTGAAGGGCTCCTCGCCCGCGACCAGTGCGCCCGGCACCAGGTTGCGCGCGTCGTAGGGCTGGAGCGGGTGGACCACCTCGACGTGGTCGCGCACCGGGTGGGCGGTGGTGCGGTCGGCGGCGTCGAGCACCTCCCCGAGGGGGACGGCGGGTGGCCTCGGGGCGCCGGTGTGCTCGTTGGCGCCGGTGTAGGTGACGACCAGGGTCTCGGTGGCGGCGAGCACCGCGTCGAGCAGCAGCTGCCGGTCCTCGGAGCGGGCGTCGCGCTCGCCGGTCAGCGGCCGGCGGAGCAGCGCGTCGTCGCCGTCGACCGACGCGACCCGGGGGAAGACGCCGTCGTCGAGCCCGACCAGGCAGACCACCCGGTGGGGCACCGAGCGCATCGGCACCATCGTGCAGACGGTGAGCGTGCCGGTGCGGAAGTTGGCGCGGGTGGGCCGACCGCCGAGCCGGGAGTGGAGCAGGGCGCGGACGTCGGGGAGCCGCAGCGCGACGGCACCCCCGTCGCTGGCGGCGTCGAGCGCCTGGGCCAGCTCGCGCTCGAGCTGGGCGGTGTGCCACGGCATCTCGGGATCCGCCTCGGCCAGGCTGGCGACGCCCTCGCGCAGCGCAGCCACCCACGCGCCGAGCGGGCCGGCGGCGGTCAGCGCGGAGACGCAGTGGTCGAGCCGGTGGACCAGCTCGGCGAACCGGCCCAGCAGCTCGAGGTCGCCGCTGCCGACGTCGTCGACCGGCAGCCCGCGGCCGACGTGGCGGTGGTCGTCACCGCTCATCGCGGCGCCGAGCAGCAGCCGGTCGAGGCCGCTGCGCCAGGTGTTGTGGGCGAAGCGGTCCATCGCGAACGACGACCGGTGCCCGGCGTCGAGACCCCAGCGGATGCCGGCCTCGCCGACCCAGTCGGCCAGCCGGGCCAGGTCGTCGTCGTCGAGGTCGAAGCGGCGGCGGCAGACGTCGGTGCCGGCCAGGTCGAGCACCTCGCTGGCCGTCACCCGGCCCCCGGCGAGCTCGACCAGCCGGGCCGCCACGGCGAGCAGCGGGTTGGTGCTCGAGAGGGCACGGTCGGCGAGCCGCACCCGCAGCCGGTGGGCGGGGTGCTCCGCGCTCCCGGCCCCCGAGGAGGGCGTGCTGCGCCCGTCGCGGAGGACGCCTTCGAGGCCGAAGCCCGCGGCGATCAGCGGCGCGTAGGTCTCGATGTCGGGGCACATGACCAGCACGTCACGCGGCTCGAGGGTCGGATCGTCGTCGAGCAGCCCGACCAGCACCTCGCGCAGCACGTCGACCTGCCGGGCCGGGCCGTGGCAGGCGTGCACCTGGAGGCTGCGGTCGGTGGCGTCGTACGTGCGGGTGTCGCGGAGCGCGGCGTCGGGCGCCCGGTTGGCGCGCAGGTCGGCCTGCAGCCAGCCGAGCAGCGTCGGCCGCTCGGGCACCTCGGCCGGTGCCGGCGCCTCGACGCCGAGCCCGTCGAGCACCCGGCTCAGCTCGCGGGTGTCGCGGCCGAGCGAGGCCAGCAGCGGGTGTCCCACGAGCGCGGCCGACTCGTCGGCGTCGCGCGCCACCACGCCACCCGTGCCGCGCAGCGTGGTCCAGAGCGCGGGAGAGGGCTGCGGCAGCCACAGGTGGACGTCGCGACGCTCGCCGAGCGCCGCCAGCAGCTCGACCTCGGTCACCGGCAGCCGGGTGTGGCCGAACAGCGACAGCCGACCGGGCAGGTCGAGCGTCGGGTCGCCCTCGCGGAGCCGGGCGACCGTCTGCTCGTGCCGGAGGTCGGGCGGCGGCTGGTCGACCCGTCGGAGCAGCCGACGCCACAGCTCGGGCTGCCACGCCAGGTCGCCGGGCAGCTCACCGCCGGCGCCGTCGGTGTCGCGGCCCTCGCGCCAGTCGGTCACCAGCTGCGGCCGCTGCCGGGCGTAGGAGGCGAGGATGCCGGCCAGCCGCCGGGCCACCGACCAGCGCCGCGCGCGGCGGAGGTCGTCGGGGTCGGCGCCGTGGCCGAGGTGACGGGCCAGGGTGTGGGCCCACGGTTCGCCGAGCGACTCGTCGAGCACCTCCAGCAGCGGCCAGACCAGCCGGTCGGGGTCCCAGGGGTCGTCGCGCTCGCGCCCGAGCAGCAGCGACACCAGCGAGTGGGGGCTGAGGAACCGGACACCTGCGCAGACGCCGTCGCCACCGCCCGGACCGGCCCCGAGCCGGTGGGAGAGCCGCTGCGAGAGCCAGCGCTCGACCCCCCGGGCCGGCACGGCGACCACCTCGGTCGCGAACGGGTCGGCGAGCGGCACGGACAGCAGGTCGCCGAGGGCGTCGGCGAGCAGATCGGCCCGAGGGGCGCGGTGGAGGTGGAGCGGCACCCCGGGACCTCCTCGACGCGGACACAGTTCGGCGACGGGCCCCAACATAGGGCCCGCCGCCGACACAGCCTGCGCGGAGCAGCTACTACGTGAAGAGGCTGACGCCACCCGGGCCGACCAGCAGCCCCACGACGATCAGCACGATCCCCATCAGCACGGCTCCGCGGATCAGCGACACGATGCCGCTGATCACGAGGATGACGGCCAGGATCCACAAGATGAGCTCCATGAGTCCCTCCCTCTCCTGGTCACCGGTCTGGTGAACCGCCGTCCAACCTCTCAGCCGCCCCCCGGGCATTCCCACACCCGTAGAGGTGAGTGGCGGCGTACGCTCCGCAGTCGTGGACGACCAGGGTCGCAACGAGACCGCGCCCGAGCGCCTCGACCGGCTCTGGGCCGAGCAGCTCCAGGAGCTGCGGGTGATGCAGACCGGTGTCCAGCTGCTCGCCGGGTTCCTGCTCACGCTGCCCTTCCAGCCCACCTTCGCCGACCTCGACGGTCCCCAGCACGCCCTGTTCCTGGGGCTCGTCGTCGTCGCCGGGGCCACCACGCTCACCGTGATGACGCCGGTCGCCGTGCACCGCCGGCTCACGGGCCGACGGGTCAAGGACCGGGTGGTCGCGGCCGGTGCCGTCGCCCTGCGGGTAGCGATGACCGGGGTGGCGGCGCTGGTGGTCGGCATGACGACGTTCATCGTCGACGTGGTCCTCGGCCGGCCCGCGTCACCGGTCGTCGCGGTCCTCGCCGTGGGGCTGGCCGTCGCGCTCCTCGCCGTCCTGCCCCGGCGGCTCGCGCACGACGGCTGACCGGGCTCGGGCGGCCGCGCGCGCCCTCACCCTGCTGTCCCGCACGCGCGCCGGGCTTGTACGGTGCGTCCCAATCACCGGCCGGGCGCGGGCCCGGCCCGGATCCGGGTCAGCGAAGAGGTGGGAGCAGATGGTCGACGTGGCGGGTGTCCTCGACGATGCGGGGCTGCGCAACCAGGCGGTGCGCGACTACGTCGCCCACTGGGCGGAGGTCACCGGGGCCGAGCGGATCGAGGTCGTGAGCGCGGCCGACGACCAGCGGCTGCTCCAGGAGGCGCTCGACGCCGGCGAGATCGAGCCGGCCGGCCGGGGTCGCTACTACTCCCGCTCCTACTACAAGGACACCGCCCGCTCCGAGGAGCGGACCGTCGTCGCCACCGCCAACCCCTCCGACGCGGGCGTCTACAACAACTGGAAGCCGTCGGAGGAGATGAAGCCGCTCCTCGAGGGCAAGATGCGCGGCCAGCTCGCCGGCAAGACGATGTACGTCATCCCCTACCTGATGTCGCCGCCGGGATCGCCCCTCGAGAAGTGGGCGGCCGGCGTCGAGATCACCGACAACCGCACCGTCGTGCTCCACATGATCCGGATGGCGCGGGTCGGCATCGACCTGATCAACGAGCTCGACGACCCCGACACCTTCGTGCGGGCCGTCCACGTGACCGGCGACCTCGAGCACCTCGGGCAGGGCACCGACGACGACCAGCGGTGGTTCGTGACCGTCGCGGACGAGCGGACGATCCTCCACTTCGGGTCGTCGTACGGCGGCAACGCGCTGCTCGGCAAGATCGCCCACGGCCTGCGGCAGGCCGCCTACGACGGCTGGGCGTCGCGGGAGTTCCTCTCCGAGCAGTTCATGCTGATCGGCATCACCGACCGCGAGACCGGCAAGAAGTGGCACGTCGCGGGCGGCTTCCCGAGCGCGTCCGGCAAGACCAACCTGGCGATGATGCTCCCGCCCGACGGGCTCGGCGAGCGCTACCACGTCGAGTTCTACGGCGACGACATCGCGTGGCTGTGGGTCGGCGACGACGGCCGGCTCTACGGCATGAACCCGGAGTTCGGGGTCTTCGGCGTCGCCAAGGACACCAACGAGAAGACCAACCCCACCGCGCTCGACTCGGTCGCCGAGGACACCCAGGTGCTGTTCACCAACGTCGCCTACAACACCGACACGCACGAGGTGTGGTGGGAGGGCAAGACGCCGACGCCGCCGTCGGACCTCACCGGCTGGCACGACTGGAAGGGCGAGAAGATCGCCGACCGGTCCTCGCGCGACGACTCGCCGTGGGCGCACCCCAACAGTCGGTTCACGACCACGCTGGCCAACGTCCCCAACATCGCCGACGACTTCGAGGACCCCGCCGGGGTCCCGATCGACGGCATCATCTTCGGCGGGCGCACCTCGGACCGCGAGCCGCTGATCCGGGCGATCACCGACCTCGCCGAGGGCGTCTACGACGGGCTCACGCTCGGCGCCGAGGCCACCTTCGCGGCCGAGGGCGTCGACGGCCAGCTGCGCTACGACCCGATGTCGATGCGGCCGTTCATGTCCTACTCCGAGGGCGAGTACGCCGCCCACTGGCTGCGCATCGTCGGCGCCGCCACCGACCAGCCGATCTTCGCCCACGTCAACTGGTTCCAGAAGCACCCCGACGACGGCCACTTCGTCTGGCCCGGCTACCGCGACAACCTGCGCCCGCTGCTGTGGCTGATGCAGCTGCGCGACGGCCTGGTGACGGGGCGGCCGACCCCGGTCGGCGTCCTCCCCACCGAGGAGGAGCTCGACCTCACCGGCATGTCGGTGCCGCAGGCCGACCTCGACCGCGTCCTCACCATCGACACCGACCGCTGGCGCGAGGAGATGGGCTTCCGCGAGGAGCACCTGCGCCAGTTCGACGGCCTCCCCGAGGAGATCTGGGAGGCCCACCGGCGGGTTTCCGCTGCGTTGGAGTCGGCGGAGGGCTGAGGCGCTGCAGGTTTCCCCGGCCCGCCGGGGATTCATGCACTTCCCGGCCGTTGCAACGCCCGAGAAGTGCAGGTTTCGGCCGAGAAGCAGGTCAGCGGCGAGGTCAGGCGCGACCGGGCAGCAGCGGCGTGAGCCGCACCATCGCCACCGAGCCCAGCAGCGGCCCGATGGCCAGCATCGCGACGGCGGCCGGCCAGCCGACGGCGCCCGCCACGACGGGCACCAGCTGGATGGTGACGACGGTCAGCAGGAAGCCGAGCGCGGTCTGGAGGGTGAGGGCGGTGCCGACGTACCGCTGGTCGACGACGGTCCCGAGGCACGCGGAGAACATCGCTGAGTCGGCGATGACCGACGCGCCCCACACCATCAGCAGCGGCACCAGCACCCACAGCGGACCGCCGAACGCGACCGCGGCGAGCAGGCAGCACGCCCCGCTCACGAGCATCGCCCCCGTCGCCGCCCGGGCACGACCCAGCCGATCGCCGACCACCCCCGCCACCAGGCAGCCGAGGATCCCGCACACCCCGAAGGCCACGAAGACGACGACGCCGACCAGTCCGGGCGAGGCGGAGGGCCCGAGCGAGGCGGCGAGGTACGCCGGCGCCCAGGCCCACACGGCGTAGAGCTCCCACATGTGGCCGAGGTACCCGAGGTTGGCCAACCGCGGCGCCCGGTCCCGCCAGACGTCGACCACCGCCCGCGGCCGGAACCCCTCGGAGCGCGCCACCAGCGGCCCGACCCGGATCCACCGCTGCAGCACCGCCGCCACCAGGGCCAGCAACGCCGACACGACCAGCGCCGTACGCCAGGCCGAGTCGAGCGTCCCCGAGATCAGCTGCGGGAAGATGCTGCCGAGCGCCAGCGAGCCGACCATCACGCTCACCGCCAGCCCGCGCCGGTCCGCGAACCAGCTGACGACGACCTTCATCCCCACCGGGTAGACCAGCGCCAGGGCCATCCCCGTCACCACCCGCAGCACGACCGCCGCGACCGGTCCGTCCACCAGCAGCGCCGTCGCGAGCGTCGCCCCCGAGGCGACCAGCGCACCGAGTCCCATCAGCCGCGGCGGGTCGACCCGGTCGGGCAGGTTGGTGACGGCCGAGAGCAGCGCACCGGCCACGAAGCCGAGCTGGACGCCGATCGTCAGCAGCGCCTCGCCGACCCGTCCGAGCTCCCACTCCGCGCGCAGCGCCGGCGCCGCGGCCGACGCCGCGAACCAGGTCGCGACCGCCAGCACCTGCACGCCCGACACCAGCGCCAGCTGCCGTACGGCGACCCGCCCGTCGGCCCGGTCGGCAGCCGGAAGCGGAGCAGTCACCGCCGTCGCGGCTCCAGCCGCACCAGCTGGGTGACGTGGTCGGGCGTGAGCTCGCCGAGCGAGGTGACGCCGAGCAGCCGCATCGTCCGCTCCACCTGGCCGCGCAGGATCTCGATCGCCCGGTCGACGCCGGGACGGCCGCCGGCCATCAGCCCGTAGAGGTAGGCCCGTCCGACCAGCGTGAAGCGCGCTCCGTGGGCGATCGCCGCGATGACGTCCTGGCCGGACATGATGCCGGTGTCGACGTGCACCTCGACGGAGTCGCCGACGGCCGCGACCACGTCGGGCAGCAGGTGGAAGGGCACCGGCGCCCGGTCGAGCTGGCGCCCGCCGTGGTTGGAGAGCAGCACCGCGTCGACGCCGGCGTCGGCCAGCCGCTGCGCGTCGGCGACGGTCTGCACGCCCTTGACCACCACTCGACCCGGCCACTGGTCGCGGATCCACGCGAGGTCGTCGTAGGTCACCGTCGGGTCGAACATCGTGTCGAGCAGCTCGGCGACGGTCCCCGACCACGAGTCGAGCGAGGCGAAGGCCAGCGGCTCGGTCGTGAGCAGGTTGAACCACCACGCCGGCCGGGTCGCCATGCCCGCCACCGTCCGCGGCGTCAGCGTCGGCGGGATCGTCATCCCGTTGCGCACGTCGCGCAACCGGGCGCCGGCCACGGGGACGTCGACGGTGACCAGCAGCGTGTCGTAGCCGGCGTCGGCGGCCCGCGACACCAGCGCCATCGACCGTTCGCGGTCGTTCCACATGTAGAGCTGGAACCAGGTCCGCGCGTCGGGCGCCGCCGCCCGCACGTCCTCGATCGAGGTGGTGCCCATCGTCGAGAGCGCGTAGGGGATGCCGGCGGCCGCAGCGGCCGTGACGCCGGCGACCTCGCCCTCCGACTGCATCATCCGGGTGAAGCCGGTCGGCGCGATCCCGAAGGGCAGCGCCGAGACCTGGCCGAGCACCTCCCGCGAGGTGTCGACCTTCGAGACGTCGCGCAACACGGAGGGGTGGAACTCCACGTCGGCGAAGGCCTGCCGGGCCCGCGCCAGCGACACCTCCCCCTCAGCGGCGCCGTCGGTGTAGTCGAACGCCGCCTTCGGCGTACGTCGCTTGGCGATGCGTCGCAGGTCCTCGATCGTCAGCGCGCTCGCCAGCCGGCGGTCGCGCGGTGAGAGCACCGGTTTCTTGAACTTCAGCAGCGGCGCGATGTCCCGGCGCTTGGGCAGCTGGCGCTGGGCCATGTCAGCTCCCCAGCCTCGGCGGGACCGGGTCCGGCGGTGAGGGCGGCGGCAGGTCCTCGTGGGCCCGGAGCCTCACCGCCTGCTTGATCTGGGTGATGTTGTTGCGCAGCAGGTCGTTCACGAGCTCGTCCATCCGAGGATCCTGCAACATCTCGATGATCACGCGCAGCGTGGTCTCACTGACCTCGCTGATGATCGTGTCGTAACCGGGTAGCCGGCCGATCAGTCGCACGTTGGGGTCCTGGCGCACCTTCTCGGCCACCAGCGCCTTGAGCTCGTCGTGGTTCTCGCGGAGCGCGTCGGAGATGTTCTTGGTGTAGTGGCCGGTCTGGATCACGTTGGCGACCTCGTCGAGCACCACGATCGTCAGCGGCCGCTTGACCAGCCCGAGCGCCCGCTCGGCCAGGCCGGAGGCCCGCTCCACCACCGCCGGGCGCCGCATCCCCATCCGGACCAGGAGTCCCCCGACCAGCGCGGCGAGCACCGAGCCCCCCAGCAGGAGGCCCGCGACCAGCAGCAGCACCTGCAGCGTGCTGAGCTGCTCCAGCCAGCGTGAGAGACCCGTCATGGGGACATCCTGCCCGACCTGAGCCACCCCGACACGCCGTCGAGTTGACGCCTCAGTCACCTATGTTCATAATTTCGAGTTGTTCAGTAGTTCTAGGGTCAACCATCAAGAAATGGGTCAATCACATGCGCAAGCTCCTCGTGCTCGCCGCCGTGGGCCTCCTCGCCCAGATGATCGACGGATCGCTCGGCATGGCGTACGGCGTCACCTCGTCCACGCTGCTCCTGGCCGCCGGCATCGCGCCGGCCGCCGCGTCGGCAGCCGTCCACTTCTCCGAGATCGGCACCTCGCTGGTCTCGGGCTTCTCCCACCACAAGCTCGGGAACGTCGACTGGAAGACGGTCAGCATCCTGGCCGCCCCCGGCTTCATCGGCGCCTTCGCCGGCGCGACGTTCCTCTCCAGCCTCCCCGCCGACACGGCCAAGCCGTGGGTCGCGGGCCTGCTGCTCGCGCTGGGCTTCTACGTCATCTACCGGTTCCTGGTCCTCGGCGGCCGCCGCCCCTCGTTCAGGTCGCGTCCCGGCGCCCGCTTCCTGGTCCCGATGGGCCTGGTGGGCGGCACGCTCGACGCGATCGGCGGCGGCGGCTGGGGTCCCGTCGGTACCACCACCCTGCTCTCCTCGGGCCGCCTCGAGCCCCGCAAGGTGGTCGGCTCGATCGACACCTCCGAGTTCGTGGTCGCCGTCGGCGGCTCGCTGGGCTTCCTGCTCGCGCTCGGCAGCCAGGGCATCCTGTGGTCCTACGCCCTCGCCCTGCTCGCCGGTGGCGTGATCGCGGCCCCGGTCGCGGCCTGGCTGGTCAAGCACATGCCGGCCCGGGTCCTCGGTGTCGCCGCGGGCGGCATCATCATCCTCACCAACTCCAAGACCATCGCCGAGGCGCTCGGGGCGTCCGGCGGTCAGGTCGGAGCCCTCGCCGCCACGATCGCGGTCGCGTGGATCGCCGCCATCACCTGGGCCGTCACCCAGGAGCGCACGTCGCGCGCGGTCGAGCGGCGCGAGGGCACCCTCGCCGAGGTCTGACCCACCTCGGGACCGGCGCGGCCGGCAGGACTCCTCACGTCCTGCCGGCCGCAGCCGTGTCCGGGGTCGCCCCGGCTAGCGGTTCCCGGTGGCCAGGTCCACGGATCGCAGGCGGTAGACCTGCAGCGTCCGGTCGTAGTACTTCTCGGTCTCGCCCACCCACTCCATGCCGAGCCGGCGGGCCATCGCGGTGCCGCTGTGGTTGGTGGCGTGGACGACGGCGAACACCTCGTCGGTCCCGTCCTGGGCGAAGGCCCACCGAGCCAGCTCGCGCGCCGCCTCGACGGCGTACCCCTCACCGCGGGCGTCGGGCGCCAGCTGCCAGGCGAACTCCAGGTCCTGCTCCCACGGCGGGATCACCATCAGCCCGATCCCGCCGACGACGCGGCCGTCGGCGAGCCGCTCGACCGCCCAGCGGCCGGCCGGTGCCTCGAGGTGATCCTGCTGCGCGGCCCACTCCTGCAGCAGGTCCCGCATCTCGGCCGCCCCTTCGACCCGCTGCATGGCCGGACTCAGCCAGCGCGCGACGTCGGCATCGCCGTAGACGCGGACGGCGTCCTCGGCATCGTCGGCCCGCCAGGGGCGGATCAGCAGTCGTTCGGTCCTCAGCTCCACGTGCCCTGCAACACGGAGCGCCCCGGATCGCTTCCCGGGCCGCACCCTGAGCCCGCGCGACGTGATGGGCGAGCCGTGGGTCGCGGTGCTGGCGGAGCTCAGCCGGATCGGCCGGGCCGCGGGAGCGCCGGCGTCGTCGGCGCGGACCGCTCCAGGTCGAGCCTCCGGATCGTGTGGCGGGCCATCCGCCGCTCGCCGAGCGCGTTGGGGTGGACGATCACCGGGTCGGTGCCCTGGAGCACGGGCTCGATCCAGCGGGTGCCGATCTCCTGGCAGGCGTCGTGGCCCTCGGAGATCCGGTTGAAGTCGACGTACGTCGTGCCCGTGGCGTCCGCCGACCGCTCCACGACCCGGTTGAGCACCGTCTGGATGTGGCGCAGGTAGGGGACGTCGCCCCGGGCGACCGGCATCTGGTCGAAGCAGCCGACGCGCTTCGGCATGATCCACGGGTAGCCGAGGATCGCCACGTCGGCCCGCTCGGCGTGCCGGTGGACGGCGCGGAGCGCGTGCTCGAGCGCCGGGTGGGTCTTGTTCCGGATCTTGCGGACGAAGGAGCGGCCGTACTTCTCCTGGCACGGGTTGCCCTTGCCGAGGGTGAGCACGCCCTCGGTGCCGCACGCGAGGATCGCGTCGATGAAGACGCCCTGGTCGTTGCCGCCGATGGTCATCGTCACGAGCCTGGTCCGGCGGGAGAGGGCGTCGAGCTGCGGCGGCACGTCCTCGTACTGCTTCTCGAAGTAGTCGTTGGTCTCGGCCGCACCGCACGTCACGTCGCGCAGCCGGACCTCCACCTTGCTCGCGATGACGTGCGGGTAGTTGACCAGCGACCGCGCGCAGTCCACCGACGCGTCCGGGTCGGGCGGCAGCACCCCCGACGCGGCGCTGTAGGAGTCGCCCATGGCGACGTAGCGCGGCGGCCGGTCGGCGGCACCCGCCGGCGCCGCGGTGAGCGCGACGGCGAGGACGGTCGCGACGAGGGCGGGGACGGTACGGCGCACGGGGCCTCCTGAGGGTTGCGGCCCAGTCTGCGGGAGAATGGCTCCGTGAGCGAGAGTGCGGGGGCCGCCCGCGAGATCCTGGGCAGGAACCGGTACGTCGTCCTGGCGACCGCCGACGGCGACGGCCCGTGGGCGACGCCGGTCTGGTTCGCCCACCGCGGCCTCGACCAGCTGCTGTGGGTCTCCCGGCCGGACACACGTCACTCGCGGGCCCTCGCCGCCGATCCGCGGCTCGCCGTCACGGTGTTCGACGGCAGCGTCGAGCCCGGTCGGGGCACGGCGTTCTACGGCCGGGGCCGGGCGGCCGTGTGCGCGGACGCCGACCTCGACGCCCACCTGGCGACGTACTCGTCGGCCAGCGAGGGGCAGGGCCTGGGTCCGTGGGGTCGCGAGCGGGTCACCGGCGAGGCGCCGTTCCGGCTCTACGTCGTCGAGCTCGACGAGGTCTCGGTGCTGCTCGACACCGACGGCCCGGAGCAGCGGCTGGCCGTCGACCTCGGGTCGCCCGGGTGAGCGAGCAACCACGTCGGGCCCGTCACCTGATCGACCCCACCGCCCCGCGGCGGCCGCCCGACCCCGAGGCCGCCCGCCGGCTGGCCCGGGTGCAGCAGTGGGTGATGTCGGTGCTCGCGGTGACGACGATCCTCCACCTGTGTGCGGGCCTGGTGATCGCCGCCTACTTCCTCGACGAGCGCGACACCGTCGCCCGCGTCGGCCTCTGCGTCTGCTCCGGCGCCCTCGGCGTGATGGCCGCCGCCGTCGGCCGGGCCCTCCACCACAAGCCCCTCCTCTCCCCCTGGCTGGCGCTCGGCCTGCTTCCCGGCCTGGTCGGCCTCGTCCTCGTCCTCCGCTGAGGCGGTGTCGGTTCCCTGCGTCAGGGTGGTGACAGCGCGTGCGCCGTCGCGGCAGGCTGGGGGGTGTGCGTTGACGTCGAGCGTCGATCCGACGAAGGGAAGCCGACATGAGCACGAGCACTGCCCCTGACCACCTGGCCGAGGCCGGGCACCCCGCGCCGGCGTACGCCGACACCGACTGGGACGCCGCCGGCCTGCTGCGCCGCTTCGACGAGGTGCGCGGCCACACCGAGGCCCTCGCGGCCCCGCTCTCGCCGGAGGACCAGACCGTCCAGTCGATGCCCGACGTCTCGCCCACGAAGTGGCACCGCGCCCACGTGACCTGGTTCTTCGAGACCTTCCTGCTCGCCGAGCACGAGCCGCGCTTCGCGCCGTTCCAGGACCAGTACTGGTTCCTCTTCAACAGCTACTACGAGGCCGTGGGCCCGCGCTACTCCCGTCCCGACCGGGGCCTGATCACCCGGCCGGGCGCCCACGACGTCGGCCTCTACCGCCGCCACGTCGACGACCGGGTCCGCGACCTGGTCGCGAGCCTCGACGAGGAGGCGCTCACCCGGGCCACCCCCACGATCGAGCTCGGCTTCCACCACGAGCAGCAGCACCAGGAGCTGCTGCTGATGGACATCAAGCACGTCCTGTCCCGCAACCCGTTGCAGCCGACGTACGCCGGCACGGCGCTGGCGCCGAGCGAGCCCGGATCGATGGGGTGGCTCGACGTGCAGGGTGGGCTGGTCGAGATCGGCCACCAGGGCCCGGGCTTCTCCTTCGACAACGAGCTGCCGCGCCACCAGCAGTGGCTCGAGCCCTACCGGCTCGCCGACCGGCTGGTGACCAACGGCGAGTGGCTGGAGTTCATCGCCGATCGCGGCTACGAGCGGGCCGAGCTGTGGCTCTCCGACGGCTGGGCGCAGGTGAGGGCCGAGGGCTGGGAGGCGCCGTTCTACTGGAGCCGCCACGACGGGGTCTGGCTCGAGCACACGCTCCACGGCACCGCACCGGTCGACCCCGGCCTGCCCGTGAGCCACGTCAGCTTCTACGAGGCCGACGCGTTCGCCAGCTGGGCGGGGAAGCGGCTCCCGACCGAGGCCGAGTGGGAGTACGCCGTCGTGGTCGACGGCCAGGAGACCGCTGTCCGCGGCAACCTCGCCGACCAGCAGACCTTCCACCCGCGCGCCGCGACGCCGGCGCCGGCCCGCTCGCGGTTGCGCCAGGTCTACGGCGACTGCTGGGAGTGGACCCAGTCCGCCTACCACCCCTACCCCGGCTTCCGCGCTCCCGCCGGCGCGATCGGGGAGTACAACGGGAAGTTCATGAGCAACCAGATGGTGCTCCGCGGCGGTTGCGCGCTGACGCCGCCCGGCCACGCGCGAGCCACCTACCGCAACTTCTTCCCCCACCGCTCGCGCTGGGCGCTCACCGGCGTCCGGCTCGCCGACGGGGGCGCGCCGGTCGCCGGCTGACCGGCGCTCGCCGTCCTCCCGCCCGGCTGGGAGACTCGGTCGCATGAGCGACGTACCCACCACCAGCCGCCAGCTGCGCTCCCTCGTCACCGCCGAGGGCCAGGTCCGCGTCTCGATCGAGAGCGTGGAGACACCGCAGCCGCGCGCCCACCAGGTGCTGGTGGAGGTGGCGGCCGCGCCGCTCAACCCCTCCGACCTCGGGCTGCTGCTGGCGATGGCCGATCCCGAGGCCGCGGTGGTCGAGGACACCGACACCGGCCCGGTGGTCACCGCTGCCGTCCCCGGCGCGGTGATGCCGAGCATGCGGGCCCGTCTCGACCAGTCGATGCCGGTCGGCAACGAGGGCGCGGGCACGGTCGTCGCCGCGGGTGACTCCCCCGAGGCGCAGGCACTCCTCGGCCGGCAGGTCGCGTTCTTCGGCGGCGGCAGCTATGCCTCGCACGCGCTCGCCGCGGCCCAGGGCTGCCTCCCGCTCCCCGACGGCGCGACCGCGGCCGACGGTGCGGCGTCCTTCGTCAACCCGCTGACGGCGCTCGGCATGGTCGAGACGATGCGCCGCGAGGGCCACCCCGCCCTCGTCCACACCGCGGCAGCGTCCAACCTCGGCCAGATGCTCCTCAAGGTCTGCCAGGCCGACGAGATCGAGCTGGTCAACGTCGTCCGCCGCCCCGAGCAGGCCGACCTGCTCCGCGACCTCGGCGCCCGTCACGTGGTCGACTCCAGCCAGGACTCCTTCATGAGCGACCTGGTCTCGGCGATCCGCGAGACCCGCGCCACCATGGCCTTCGACGCGACCGGCGGCGGGCGGCTCGCCAGCGACATCCTCAACGCGATGGAGACCGCCGTCACCGAACCGGACGCGCCCTACAGCCGCTACGGCACCGACGTCCCCAAGCAGGTCTACATCTACGGCGGGCTCGACCGCCGCCCCACCGAGCTGCGTCGCGGCTTCGGCTTCACCTGGAGCCTCGGCGGCTGGCTGCTGATGCCGTTCCTCGCCACCCTCACCCCCGACGACCACGCCCGCCTCCGCACCCGGATCGCCTCCGAGCTCACCACCACCTTCGCCAGCCACTTCACCGACGAGGTCTCCCTCGACCAGCTCCTCGAGGTGGACGTTCTCCGCCGCGCCGCCCGCACCGCGACCGGGGAGAAGCTGCTGATCGCGCCGTAGACGTCCGGGCGGCTCCTTCGCGGCGGAGTGATGCCCTGGGTCAGCCGAGGTTCTCGATGTCCACGGCATCTGCATGCTGCGCGAGAACGAGCGCGGCACTTTCGGCGAATAGCCGGCCGGCCTTTCGGCTTAGATCGAGGTCTGCGGTCACAATGCCATTACCTAGAAGTGTTGCTCCGTCCGCAATGTCGAGCACGACCTCGGCGCCGCCGCGTAGGTGCTCGACGAGGAAGGCGTTGACTCGGCGGCTGGTTTGCTGGCGCGGGCCCGGATTCCGGTAATTGGTGCCGAGTCTGCGACGCAGGTTGTCAGACTCGCCTATGTAGATCCGGTCCCGTCCAGCCTGGTTGGCCAGCGTGAATCGGTAAAGGCCCGGACGCGCCGGGAGCGGTCCCGGGAATGCGAGCTTGCCAACCGAATCGAGTGCCACGGTGCCAAATCGGCGCCAACTGAAGGTCACTCGAGCGTCGACGGTCTCGACCGTCCGCATCGTGGCGGGCTGATCAGACGGGGTCGCGATCGTTGGTTCAGTCGGTTTACCTGACCCGCCACGCGAATGTTCGGACTTCGCAGAAACGCGACCGCGAGCGGCGTAGGAACCGCCGATCTGGCCGCGAGCAAAGATGACTGTGTTCCCCGCGAGGTCCACTGACCGCACGTGCCAACCGCTCCGTTGCCACGCAAGGGACTGTCCTTGGGAGTTGTTCGCCCACCACGTGCGCAGACGGCGAGCAGACGGGGGGGAGTCCACCGACCAAGGTGTCAATGCGACCAAAGGTCAGTTCGACCTCATGCTGGTCATCCGAATGACCCGCGAGGAACGTCCCGAGTGCGTCGTACTTGGCCATGGCTAGATGCTCCCACCGTCTGGCGACAGTCTTGGCCGCTTCGCGGCGGAGTGATGCCGCGATGAGAGCTGAGCGTGAGCAAGCTTCGGCGATGAGAACAAACACCGGCCGGATCGTCCGCGCTTCTTCGTCCCGACAGGAGTCGCCGAGCGCGATGCGAAAGGGATCGGCCCGATCCACGGACGGCGTGGCCAACCCTTGACTCCTTCGAACATGTGTTCTATTCTGGGGACCAGCGCCTCACCACGCAGCATGCGATTCCAGGAACCTCGCCGCTGGCGCTGCGGCAGTTCGTCCGCATGGACGCCCTGGGCTCGACGACGGGTCAGAGCCGGCACAGCCCCGGACACCTCGGTCGAGCCAGCCCCGCGGAGCACACCATGGAACACCGTCCTCGTACCCATCCGGTGCAGACGTGTGCTGGGGTGATCGCTGCTGCCCTGAAGGACGTGGCCGACCTCGCCCCGGTGTTCATGCAGACACGAGACAAGCGCGAGGCGCTACTGGTGCTGACCGCGCTGTCGGGACAGATCGAGGAGCTGCGACTGCGGGTCCTCACCGCTTCTGACGACGTCGCCGACGAGGTGGGCGCGCGTGACGTGGCCGCCTGGCTGGGGCACGCGGCACGCCTGGACCGGGCCGAGTGCCGACGCGCACACCGCCTCGGGCAGGCCCTGGGCGCCCGGTGGTCGCTGGTGGCGGCCGGGCTGCGCGACGGCACGGTCAACCTCGCCCAGGCCGAGGTGATCGTCCGCGCCCTCGACGACCTCCCCACCGAGCTCGACCCCGAGGTCGCGGCCATGGCTGAGGAGCGGTTGGTCGCCGAGGCCGCGCACTTCGGACCCGCCCAGCTACGCGTCCTGGGCCGCCGCATCCTGCACGTCGTGGACCCGGAGGCGGCCGAAGACGAGGAACGCAAGGCGCTCGAGCGTGAGGAGTCCGCCGCCGCCGCGCAGACCTGGCTGACCACCCGCCAGCGAGGTGACGGCACCACAGACCTGCGCGGCCGCGTCGCCGACACCGTGGCCGACCGGCTGCTCACCTACCTCCAGGCCTTCACCGCACCCCGCGCCACGGCCAACGGTCCCGCCGACGACCGCAGGCCCTACGGACGACGCCTCGGCGACGCCCTCGGCGCGTTCCTCGAGACCGTCGACCCGCACCGGCTCCCGCTGCACGGCGGCGACGCCACCACCGTGATCGTCACCATCGACCTCGACACGCTCCGTTCGGGCCTCGGAACCGCCCTGGTCGGCGACCAGCCCCTCAGTCCAGGCGAGGTCCGCCGCCTCGCCTGCACCGCCTCGATCCTCCCCGCCGTCCTCGGAGGCGACTCCCAGGTCCTCGACCTCGGCCGCACCCGAAGACTCTTCAGCCCCGCCCAACGCAAGGCCCTCGCCGTCCGCGACCGCCGGTGCCGCACCGAGGGCTGCGAGATCCCCGCCGCCTGGTGCGAAGCCCACCATGCTGCCGAGCCTTGGGCCGGCGGCGGCCGCACCGACCTCGCCGACGGCCAGCTCCTGTGCTCCTTCCACCACCACCGCGCCCACGACCACCACTACGACCAACGCCACCTCCCCAACGGCGACGTCCGCTTCACCAGACGGACCTAGCGGATCACCCGCAACTCGCAGCGCTGTCGGATCGGCGATGCCGACGGGGCGCGGCCGTCGCGCCTGCACCGACGTGTCGGCGCGCACGCCTAGAGTTCCTCGGGTGGATGCGCGATGAGCAAGGAAGCCGCTATGCGGGCGATGCGGGAGGCCCGGTATCGCGAGAGGTCGGCTACGCCGCGTGCGGCCTCCAGCCCGGCCAGCCCGGCCAGAACCGCCAGGTCATCGGCCGTCCCTGTGGCTGCCCCTGCTCCACCCACTGACGACGCCTGCGGGCATCGTTCGATGAATGGGCGCACCTGCACGCGCGAGCGGGGCCACGAGGCCAAGAGCCACCGCTACCACTAGCTCTCACTGCTGGCGCCGGGCTACTCCTCGTCCATGCTGTCGGCGTAGACGCGGAAGTCACCGTGGTCGGTGTGCACGGACCAGAGGCGGTCGGCGAGGACGGTGGGGTCCTTGCGGTCGTGGCCCTCGAGGATCCGGCCGGGGATGATGAGGGCGCGGACCTCGCACCTCAACCTCCGGCGGCGCGGAGCTCACAGGCGAGGTCGAGGGCGTGGGTGGTGAGGTTGCGGACCCGGGCGGGTGGCTCGACCAGCACCCGGACGTCGCGGGCGTCGTCGCTCTCGCCTACCCGGACGTAGAGGGCGAGGGTGAAGGGGGCGGTGGCCTGGCCGCGGGCGTGCTCGTCGCAGCGGTTGCCCGGCAGGATCTCCGCAGGTACGGCGAGCCGCGACCGCTCGGCGGACAGGGTGGCGGGCGTCCGCACCGCGAAGTCGTAGAGCACCGTGCCGTCGCTCGACCGCACCTCGACCGGCTCCGTGCCGTCGCGGCGGGTGAGCACGAGCGAGCCGACGGCTGCCGGCTCACCCCGGCGCACGTCGCCGGCGACCCGCCAGTCGTCGCCGTACCCGATCCCGACGTTCGCGGCCAGCAGCTTGTCGCCGCACCACGCGGCGTGGAGGCGGCGGACGAAGTCCTGGTCGGGTCCCTTCAGCGGCTGCACCGTCTCCGCCCCGGCCGTCCGGACGATGCCGCGCACCACGTCGGTCGGCTCGGAGTCGCAGTCGGGGACCGGCAGCATCACCTGCAGGTCGAGGGTCTGGCCGGCGGCGAGGGTCGCGTCCTGCGGCGAGGTGAAGGCGCCGTAGCCCGACCAGTCGAGGCCCGCCTCGGTGACCGCGAGCGGCTGGTCGCTGAGGTTCTCGACCCGCAGCAGTGCGTGGCGCGTGCCCTCGTCGGGGAGCAGCTGGGTGAAGCCGAGCCGCACGTCCGGCCGTGGCGGGCGGGGGGACGAGTCGGAGGACGAGGAGGAACAGCCGCCGAGCAGCAGCGCCACCGTCACGACCAGGAGAGGCAGCCGCCGGAGGATCACCCGCACATCATGGCCCCTGTCGGGTCGGGCCTGCGCCTCTATAGCCTCCTCGGATGACCACCCCCGGTGACCGCGTCGCGCTCGTCCTCGACGCCGGCGGCGCCCGCTCGGCCTACCAGGTCGGCGCGCTGCGCTCCCTGCTCCCTGCCATCGCCGAGCAGGGCTCGCGGCCCAGCCTCCTCATCGGCACCAGCGCGGGCGCCCTGCTGACCGGCTCGCTCACCGCGAGCGCCCACCTCGAGCCGGAGGAGCAGGCCGAGCGACTGTTCGGCGTGCTGCAGGGAGCGACCAAGAAGAACGTCATGCAACCGCTGTGGCGGCAGGCGCCCAACGTGCTGGCCCGCTATGCGTCCGAGACGCTGGGGGTCTCCGGGTTCCGGCTGCGCGGCCTGATGGGCACCCAGCCGCTCGCGCACACCCTCGAGCGGTCGATCGACTGGGACCGGCTCCACCGCAACGTCGAGGAGGGCCTGGTCGAGGTCGCGGCGGTGACCGCGACGTCGGTCCGCACCGGCTGGGTCACGATGTTCACCGAGTCGACGGCGTCGTACGGCGACCTGCCGCAACCGGCGGCGGAGCACCACCGCAGCTATGCGCAGACCCGGCTGGCCGTCGAGCACCTGATGGCCTCGTCCGCGATCCCCGTGCTCTTCCCCTCGGTGAAGGTGAGCAGCCCCGAGGGCTCCGCCGGGTGGTACGTCGACGGGGCGACCCGCCGCCGGGTCCCGCTCTCCCCCGCCCTCGAGCTCGGCGCCGACCGGATCGTCGTGGTCGGCACCGGCAGCCTGAAGCCGTCGGACCCCGACCCCGAGCAGGACCAGGCACCCGTCGACCTCGGCGACGGCGGCGCGACGCTGCTGGGCGCCGTGATGGACGACCCGCTGCGCCACGACCTGCGCCAGCTCGCCTCGGTCAACGCGCTCGCGGCCGACGAGGACTGCGGCGCCGCGCTCGACCGGCACCGGGAGTCGATCGGCCGGGCGCCGTTCCGGGTCACGCCCTACGTGGCAGTCGTGCCGCAGACCGGCACCGAGATCTCGCAGATCGCGATGGACGTCTTCCGCGCCAACCACGGAACCCTGCGCAAGTCCCTGCTCGACCCCGACCTGCAGCTGGTCCACCGGATGCTCGGCAGCGACAGCCCGCTGCAGGGTGAGCTGCTCTCCTACCTGATGTTCGACCCCGACTTCTTCGACGAGGCCGCTGCGCTCGGGCGCCGCGACGCCGACCGCTGGCTGGCCGAGCACCCCGGTCTCTGGCGCACCGACCGGCTCCTGACCTCCTGACCCCGATCGTCGGCCGCTGACACCGGGTCGACGGGCTCCTAGACTCCCGACACCGATCGAGGAGAAGCCGATGACCCAGGCCCAGTCCGGACCCACCGCCGAGGCCTACGCCGAGCAGCTCTTCGGCGCCACGCTCGGCGCCTTCGAGGTCCTGAGCACGTACGTCGGCGAGCGACTCGGCTGGTACGCCGCCCTGCGCGACCACGGGCCCTCGACCGCCGACGAGCTGGCCGCCCACACCGCGACCCAGCCCCGCTACTGCCTGGAGTGGCTGGAGATGCAGGCCGGCCTCGGAACGCTCACCGTGGAGCCGGCCGAGCGGCGCGAGGACCGCCGCTACACGCTCCCGCCGGGACCGGCCGAGGTGCTGACCGACGGGAACAGCCTGTCCTTCCTCGGGGCGGTGCCGCGGCTCGTGGCCGCCCCGGCCGGGATGCTCGACCGGCTGCTCGACGTCTACCGCCACGGCGGCGGAGTCAGCTGGGACGAGCTCGGCGACGACGCCCGCGAGGCCCAGGGCGCCCTCAACCGGCCGTGGTTCGAGCGGCGGCTGGGCGACGTGCTCGCCGGCCTGCCCGACCTCCATGCCGCGCTCTCGGCCGACGGCGCCCGGATCGCCGACGTCGGGTGCGGGATGGGGTGGTCGACGCTCGCCCTCGCCCGCGCCTACCCGGGGGCCGAGGTGGTCGGGCTCGACATCGACCAGCCGTCGGTCGACGCGGCTCGCGCGGCCGCGGAGGCTGCCGGGCTGGGCGACCGGGTCGACTTCCGGCTGGCCGGCGGCGAGACCCTCGCGGCCGAGCCGTTCGACGCGGCGTTCGCCTTCGAGTGCCTGCACGACATGCCGCGCCCGGTCGAGGTGCTGGCCGCGATCCGCGCCGGTGTCCGCGAGGGCGGCGTGGTCGTGGTGATGGACGAGGCGGTGGCCGACGAGTTCCAGGCCCCGGCCGACGAGGTCGACCGGTTCATGTACGGCTGCAGCCTGTTCGTCTGCCTGCCCGACGGGCTCTCCTCGACGCCGTCGGTCGGCACCGGCACGGTGATGCGCCGCAGCGTGCTCGAGGACTACGCCGCGCAGGCGGGGTTCTCGGGCGTCAGCGTGCTGCCGGTCGAGGACTTCGGGTTCTTCCGCTTCTACCAGCTCCACGCCTGAGCAGCCCCAGCCGCCTGCACACGCCTCGGCCCCGCCGCACGCGAGCAGCGGGGCCGACGCAGGGGTCGAACTAGGGGGCGACGCGGGGTCAGCGCGGTGGGATCGGTGCGGTGGGGGGCGTCAGCCGGCTGCCGGCGGGCACCGGGAAGGGGAAGCCCAGCACCGCGAGCCGACCACGGACCCCGTTCTGCGCCTGGCAGTCCTGGACGCAGTCGGTAGGCGGGTTGGCGCGCGCGTTCCGCCACTGAGGCTCGCGCCTCAGTTGGTGAGGCGGGTGAGGGCGGGCACCTTCTGGGAGGTCAGGTAGAGGCTGCCGTCGCCCGGGTCGAGCGCCAGGTCGGTGTTGGAGCCGGCGACCGGTCCGCGGTAGAGGGTGGTGATGGTGCCGGTGCCGCTCTGCACCCGGCGCACCTGGCCCTGCACCTGGAGCACGTAGAGGTTGCCGGCGGGGTCGACGACCAGCCCCTGCGGATAGGGCACCTGCGCGGCGGCCGCCGGGCCGCCGTCGCCGGTGCCGACGTTCTTGCTGTCGCGCGTGCACGTCCCGGCCACCCGCGTGAGCTGTCCGCCGGACAGCTTGTAGACGACGTGGCGGTACTGGTCGCCGAGGTAGACGCTGCCGTCCGGCCCGACGGCCAGCCCGAAGGGCGTGTTGAGGGCGACCGACGTCGCCGGCTTCGAGCCGCTCAGGCACGCGGCGCCGACCGCGGCCTGGCTGCCGGTCCCGGCCACCGTCGTGACCGCCCCGGTCGCCAGCGCGACCCGCTTGACGACGTAGTGGTTCTGGTCGGAGACGTAGAGGTGCTGGCCGGACGGGTCGATGGCCAGGTAGTCGGGGTGGGACAGCCCCGAGGCCACCACGATCGTCGTCCCGGTGTCGGGGTCGAGCGCCTTGATGGTGCCGGCCAGGTGGTCGACGAAGTAGAGCAACCCGTCGGGGGCGGCCACGACGTCGGTCGGGTAGACCCCGAACGTGCCCTGGTGCACGAGCGTGACCGCGCCGGTCGAGGCCTGGTAGCGCAGCACCCGACCGGGCTTGCCGTACGTCGGCGAGGCCATCTGGTCGAGGTCGGTGAGGTAGACCACCCCGGCGCCCCCGGATCCGATCCCGAGCGGGCGACCGAGCAGCGCGGACCCGCTCGCCACCTGGGTGGCGCGGACGGGCGCGACCGGCCCGGCGACCTCGGCCGGATCGGGCGGCGTGAACGTCCAGCCCGTGGTGCCGCCGCGGTCGAAGCTCATGGCGGCCTCCAGAGGGACGGGATCGAGGTTGGTGCTGTCGCCCACCTTCAGTCTCTCCAGCGTCCGGGCACCTGGCGCGGCGAGCCGCCACGGCGTGCCCGGCGTCGAGGAGCGCAGCTCCACGAAGGCGCCCGGCACGCCGCGCAGGGTGAGGTCGTCGGTGACCGTGACGGTGGCCCCGGCCGCGACGGTGAGCGTGCTCGGCGCGGTCGCCCGCTTCGTGAGGCCGGCGAAGGTGAAGGGGCCACCGACCAACGCCTGTGTTACGCCGGTGAGCTCGACGGTGCCGCCGTTCGGGTCGAGGCCGGCACCCGTCGTGAGCGCGAGGTCGCCGCCGACCCTGGTCGTCGCGCTGGGGGCCGTGACCGCGGCCCCGTCGGTCATCGCCAGGCCGCCGTCGACGTCGAGGCGCTGCCAGTCGCCGGCGTCGAGCGTGGCCCCGTCGAGGGCCACCGCGCCGTGGCCGACCAGGCCGGCGAAGCCGGGGAGCGCACCGGCAGCCCGCACCGTCAACGGCGTCGTCGTGGTCGGTGTGCCGACCGTGAGCAGCCCGGTGCCGGTCAGGGACCCGGCGACCACGAGCCCGGCGCCCGCACCCGTCGTCGGATCGGCACCCAGGGGCACCGAGCAACCGGCGGCCACGGTCGTGGTGCCCTTGGTGTGGGCCAGCCGCACCAGGCCGAGGTCGCGGCCCCGGCAGGAGATCGTCGCCGACCGGGTGCCGTCGAGGACCAGCGTGCCGCCGTTGGCGTCGTACGTCGCCTGACCCGTGACCGTGAGGTTCCCGGCCAGCGTGGTCGTGCCGCTCGACGCCCGGAAGGTGCCCGCCGACAGGACCAGCGCGCCGTCGAGGTCGAGCGCCTGCCCGCCGGCGTCGAGGCGGCCCGGACCCGCCAGGGTGAGCGCACCCGTCACGTGGAGGGACGAGGCCAGGCTCACCGTGCCGGTGTACCCGCTCGCCAGCTTCAGGCTCGCCACCGTCTGCGCGCTGTTGAAGCCCTGGTCGACCACCGAGTCGGCCACCGCAGACGCACCGAGCAGCACGCTGTCGGACGCCCCCGGCACGATGTCACCGGACCAGTTGGCCGCACACGACCAGGCGCGGTTCACGCCGCAGCCGCCGTCCCAGGTCCTCGTGACCACCGCCGCCTCGGCGGGCGCGGAGACCACGCCGCACAGCAGCACCGCCGCGACGCCGAGCAGCGCTCCGGCGCGGTTCCGCCCCTGACGCAGGCTCGCGAGCACGGCCTTCCCCCTCCCCCTCCACCCACAGTGTCACCCCGGCGGGGCCGCTGTGGCGAGGGGTGGCCGAGCGGGGGCCGGCGCGGGCCCTTGGCGCCGTAGGCCACGACGACGTATCGTGAGCCCCGCGAGGCCCCGGACCTTGGTCGCGTATCACCTGACCAGGCGGACGGAGACGGGCCCGTGGACGACCGCGAACGGCTGCGCCGGATCGGTGGCCCGCCATCGAGATGCCGGTGATCACCGTCGCCGGAATCCTGACCTCCCTCCTGGCCGCCCCTGCGGGCGAGTCGACCCTGCCCGAGCTCCTGTGCACCCGCTGCGCGGTCGACCTCTCGGTCAGCGGTGTCGGCATCGCCCTGATGACGAGCGACGGCCACCAGGGCGTGGTCGCGGCGAGCGACGACACCGCCCGCACCATGGAGCGGCTGCAGTACACCCTCGGGGAGGGTCCCTGCCTGGACTCCTCGAGCGGTGGCCGGCCGGTGCTCCAGCCCGAGCTGACCCGGACCGCGGCCGCCCGCTGGCCGGGCTTCGGGCCCGCCGTCTTCGACGCCGGGGTGAGGGCCATCTTCGCCTTCCCCTTGCAGGTCGGCGGGTTGCGGCTGGGCGTGCTGGACCTCTACCGCGACCGCGCGGGGGCCCTGGACCGCACCCAGCTGGCCGACGCCCTGACCTACGCCGACGCTGCCGGCGTCCTGCTCATGCACCTGCAGCACCAGATGGGACCCGACGAGGGGCTGCACCCCGACCTGATCGATCCCCAGGACTACCGACCCGAGGTCCACCAGGCCACCGGCATGGTGACGGTGCAGGCGGCCGTGGGCCTGGCCGAGGCCCTGTTGCTGCTCCGGGCCCGGGCGTTCGCCACGGATCGCACGATCCTGGACGTGGCCCGCGAAGTGATCGCTCGTCGGCTCCGGTTCGAGCTCGACGACGTCGAGGACACGTAGATTGGACACCTGGCGCCATGACCACAGCACTCCGGGAAGGGACGGCCGGACCATGAGCCGCGAGGACTTGTTGAGCTCGACCTTCGTCGAGCTGGCGGACACGCTCGTCGCCGACTTCGAAGCCGTGGACTTCCTGCACCTCCTCGTCGAACGGGCGGTACAGCTCCTCGACGCGGACGCGGCCGGACTCATGCTCGTCGACGCCCGCGGTCGGTTGCAGGTGGTCGCGACGACCCACCACGAAGCTCGCGTGCTCGAGGTCTTCCAGATCCAGAACGAGGAAGGGCCCTGCCTGGAGTGCTGTCGCACGGGGAGGCCGCTGGTCAACCTCGGCGTGGACGAGGTTGCTCGCCGCTGGCCGCGGTTCCGGACGGCGACGCAGGAGGCGGGCTTCCGCTCGACGCACGCGCTGCCGATGCGGCTGCGCGACGAAGTCATCGGAGCCCTCAACCTCTACTGCGTCGACGAGAGCATCGTCTCGGACACCGACGTCTCGCTGGGACAGGCCATGGCCGACATCGCGACCATCGGGCTGCTCCAGGAACGCTCCGTGCGTCACCAGGAGGCCCTCGCCGAGCAGCTGCAGGGCGCGCTCAACAGCCGGGTGCTCATCGAGCAGGCGAAGGGGGTGCTCGCCGAGCGGGCCGGACTCGCGATCGACGACGCCTTCTCGGTGCTGCGCTCCTACAGCCGCCGAACCAGGCGTCCCCTCACCGAAGTGGCCCGCGGCGTCATCGAGGGCACCGTCGACGTCGAGGACCTGCACGAGTGACCCGGACCGACGCGCGAGGGGTCTTCGACAACCCCTGACGGGGTACCCTGAGCAGCAACGACAGCCCCGGACCCCGGTTGCCGACGAGAGCGATGGCACCGGCGGAGGGGTTGGACGTGGACAGCAGCGGAGCTGGACCACGCCGCGACGAGCCCCCGGCTCCTCGCCTCACCGGGCTACGACGTGCCCCCGCCCTGCGTCCACCGCGAGGCGAGCGGCCACACGGACCGCGGCCGTCGGCTCCCACCCCTCCCGCCCGGTGGGTGGAGCCGACGCGTCGCTCGGACAGGTGGATCCGGGGGGAACACCTGCTCCGACGGGGCCGTCCCGAGGCGGTGGTTCCTCATGGGGCCCGCCCGGGGCGGCCTTCGGCCGTGCCGACAGTGCGTCCGGGCAGGAACCCGTGACCAACCGGGCCCGGCGACCACCGCACGCCGATCGCGGCACCAGCTCCTACACCGAGCTGGCGCACCAGGTCCACCGGTCGGGCCTGATGGGACGCCGTCAGGGCTACTACTGGGCCTCCTTCGCGACCTTGCTGCTCGTGCTGACCCTCCTTTCGGTGGCGGCCACGCGGGTGGGCGACTCGTGGTGGCAGCTGGCCGTCGCCTGCGGCGTGGGGGTGGTGCTGGCCCAGCTAGGGTTCCTCGGGCACGACGCCGCCCATCGCCAGGTCTTCGCCAGCTCGTCCTGGAACGACGCCGCCGCACTCGTCCTCGCCGGCGCCTTCACCGGTCCGGGTCTGTCGTGGTGGAAGGGCAAGCACAACCGCCACCACGCTGCCCCCAACCAGGAACAGCGGGACCCCGACATCGCCCCCGGGCTGCTGGCCTTCACCCCGGCCCTCGCGGAGCGTCGGGGCTCCGGCGTCGCCGGGTGGTTCCAGCGCCACCAGGGGTGGCTGTTCTTCCCCCTGCTGACGCTGGAGGGGATCAACCTCCACGTGACCAGCGTTCGCGAGCTGACCCGGCGCGGTCCGGTGCGTCACCGCGGTACCGAGCTCACGCTCATCCTGACCCGCCACACGGCGTACGTCGCAGCACTCTTGCTGCTGCTGCCGCCCACGAAGGCGCTGTGTTTCGTCCTCGTGCAGGAGGCGTTCCTCGGATTGTGCCTCGGTGGTTCCTTCGCTCCCAACCACAAGGGAATGCCGATCGTGCCGCCGACCACGAAGATCGACTTCCTCCGCCGACAGGTGCTGATGTCGCGCAACATCAGGGGCGGACCCGTGATCGACGTCGCGATGGGTGGGCTGAACTACCAGGTCGAGCACCACCTGTTCCCCAGCATGCCTCGGCCGAACCTCAAGCGGGCGCAGCCGATCGTGCGCGCCTACTGCCGGGAGCACGGCGTCCCCTACACCGAGCTGGGGCTCCTCGCCTCCTACGCCGTCGTGGTGCGCTACCTCAACGATGTCGGGCTGCGGGCGCGGGGCCCGTTCGAGTGCCCGCTCGCCGCCGACCTCCGGAGCGCACCGCCACGCGGCTTGCCCCCCGGGTAGCGTGGAGGACAACCGACCTGCCACGCCAGCTCGCCGAGCTGCAGGGCAGGCATGAAGGCGGACGTCATGCCGACTCCCCCTACCAGCCCCGGGTCTACCACCGCGACGCAGCCGCTGCGGCTCGAGCTTCGCCCCGACTCCGCGGCTTCCGTGGACGGGGTGTGGTGGCCCCGGTCCCGAGACCTGTCGGTCGAGGGCGCCGACCTCGTCGACCACTTCCCGGCCTCGGGAGGGAGGATCAGCCGGCTGCTCTTCTCCCGGCCTGACTGGGACGACGCCACCACCGCCGACGGCCGCGGGCTACGGCGGATCGACGCGCGCCGAGGTCGGGTGAAGTCCGGCTCGTTCCCCCGCGACGACACCCATCTGATGGTGCTCACGATGTCCACCGGCGAACGCCTGCGCCTGGAGGTGGTCCCGAGCGACGTGTCGGACGCGGACGGCGAGCACCGGCTGCGCGGGGACGGGCGGGCCGACGGCTCCTGATCGGCAGGACGGTGCGGAGCCCTCCCACGTCGTCGAGGGGTGGGCTGAGCGCGTCCACCTCGTGGCGTCGCCCCGGACCCTGGCAGCCTCCAGCGGTCGCCCAGCTGCGCACCTCCTCGCGAACGTCGGCGGTACCGACCGGTCCCGTCGGCGACCGGGAGAGTCATGACCGCCCGGCTTGAGCTCACCCGGGCACCTCCCCAGCCGCGGCCCGGCTCCCACGACCTGACCGTCGGGCCGTCCCGCGGGGTGGGTCGGGACCCGCGCGTCGCGAACGCCGTCGTGCAGGTCGGGCTCGTGGGCGCGGACGACCTGATCCACCACGGACTGCGCGGGATGCTGTCCCCCTACGCCGGGCGAGCGCAGCTCGTCCCCAGCGAGGGCCTCTGGCCGTCGACCGTCGACGTGCTGCTGGTCGATCCGCGCCACGACGCGAGGTCCGGTGACGGCGTACGGCGCCTCGTCGCCGAGGGCTACGAGCGCGTGGTGGCCTTCGGGTGGGACGAGTCGGCCGCCGAGCGCGGCGTGCTCCTGGCCGCCGGGGCGCGCGAGTACCTCCCCATGCAGCTGGGCGCCGGCGAGCTGGTCCGGCGCCTCGAGCTCCTCGCCCACAGCCGGGTCACCGCACCCAGACACGCCTCCACCGCGCGACCGCCACCGTCCTCGCCCCTGATGGCGCACGGCCTCACCCCGCGGGAGGCGCAGGTCATCACCCTGATCGCCCGGGGCATGACCAACAAGGAGATCGCCGCGGAGCTCTACCTCGGCCTCAACACGATCAAGAGCTACGTCCGCGGGGCCTACCGCAAG
The DNA here is from genome assembly GCA_963740885.1 of uncultured Actinomycetota bacterium. Lineage (GTDB taxonomy): Bacteria > Actinomycetota > Actinomycetes > Propionibacteriales > Nocardioidaceae > Nocardioides. Next base: position 1,574,096 of record CAVUFP010000002.1, on the reverse strand, counting down.
ATGGACGTGGTGCGCAGGTCGCAGGCGGTGGCTTGGGTCATCGAGCGAGGCGCCTGAGCGCCCGCACGCCGACCGATCAGGCGTGTCGCAGCGGATGGATCGCGATGTCGCCGGCCAGGTGACCCTCGGTCGCGAAGATCGCGGTCGCGAGGTCCTCGGTCGCCATATGCGCGTCCCCAGTCTCCTGGCTCTCCCAGGTCTCCACGGTCAGGAAGGTGCCGGGTGCGGCGACGGACTCGTCCATGACGAACTCGACGCACCCCGGAGGGTTCTGGGTCGCCGACTCGAGCGTCGTGAGGGCCTCGCGGACGACCTCCGTCGAGTCCGGCTTGGTCGTGAGCTGAGCGACCACGCGCAGCTGGGGCATGGGCCCTCCTTCGAGGAGACGACGGAACCTTCCCGCGGCAGACCCCGAGATCCGTGACTGCCAGGCACGCGGACCCGGACGGTCTCCGGCACCGGCATACTCGGCCTCGTGGAGACCGCCTGGATCTACGAGCACCTGGGTGGTGCACCAGCTGAGCCACGCCCGTGGCCTCCTGGAGCGAGCCGGCGTCGACGACATCGACCGCTGCGGGGCCGACCTCGACGCGCTCGCCGCGGACGTGCCCGACATCGTCGCGCGGATCGAGCTGGGCCTGGAGCGGACCCGTCAGGTCTGGCGCGCCCGTAGGGATTCGAACCCCAAACCTTCTGATCCGTAGTCAGATGCTCTATCCGTTGAGCTACGGGCGCTCGCCGCCGACCGTGCGGCGCGGCGACTGGTCGAGGATAGCCGACCGCCCGGAGCGGTCCGAATCCGCGTCAGCGCACCCGCGCGACGGCGAGGTCGAGCGCGAGGGCGCCCAGGTAGGCGGCGAAACCGTCGGGCGCGCGGCCGTCCGTGCGGCCGGAGGTGAGGACCGGCGCGCCTCCTCGGGCGACCGGGGCCCCGTGCGCGAGCAACGCCTCGACGAGGGCGACGTCCTCGCCGGTCACCACCGGCGGGAACCCGCCGACGGCCCGGTAGGCCGAGAGCCGCACGCCGACGTTGGCACCGTGGACATGACGGCCGGGCGCCTGGTGGCGCCGGTGCCACTCCCGCAGCACCACAGGCAGCACGTCCGCGGGATCCGGGCGGACCGGACCGACGAGCGCGTCGTGCCCGGCCCGCGCCGCGGCGAGGTGGTCGGCGAGCCAGGCGCGGTCCACGTGCGAGTCGGCGTCGGTCGTGGCCACCCAGGTGGCGGCCTCGTCGGGCGCGTCGCGGGACGCCACCGCCACACCGAGCGCCCGCGCGGCGCCGACGTTGCGGACGCGCGTCCCGACCGTCGCCACGCCGTGCTCCGCGGCGACGTCCGCCGTGGCGTCGGAGCAGTCGTCGAGCACCACGACCGTCCGGACCACGACCCGCTCCGGGAGCCGCTCGGCCGCGGCCGCGATGCTCGCCAGACAGCGGCCCAGGAGCGCCTCCTCGTCGTGCGCCGGTACGACGACGAGGACCCGGTCGACCCGGCTCACCGCGACGGGTCCGGCAGCACGTCCGGGTGGCCGAGCAGCGCCAGCTCGACGTCGCGGTCGGCGTACGACGCCAGCCGCGACCAGCCGGGGTGCGACTCGAACGCCGCGTGCACGTCGGGCCCGTCCAGCGGCCACCCCGCCACCGGGTGCCGCCAGTGGCCCAGCACGACGACCCCGTCGTCGGTCAGGCACCCGGCGACCCGGTCGACCAGCTGCTCCAGCGCCGCGGCGGAGAGGAAGTAGCCGACCTCGCTCACGACCACCAGGTCGAACCGGCCGTCCGGCCAGTCACCGGGCAGGTCGCGCCGCTCGACCTCGACGTGGGCGAGTCCGGCCAACCTCTCGCGCGCGGACGCGACCGCGGCCTCGCTCGCGTCGACCGCCACGACCGACTCGCTCCGGTCGGCGAGCGCCTGCGTCGTCACGCCCGTCGAGCAGCCCACGTCCAGCGCCCGAGCGTGGACCCGTCGCGGCAGCATCGCCAGGAGCAGGGCCCGCTTGCGCGCCTCGTACCACCGCGTGTCCGCGCCCCACGGCTCCGCACCGCCCTCGTGGACGTCGTCGAGTGCCGAGTCTCCGGCGGCCTGCTCAACGAACACCTCGTGCCCCCGCCGGAAGTGGGCGAGGAAGTCCGCCCCGAGCAGCTGTTCGTCACCGGGTGCGGGTGAGAGCGGCTCGACCTGGCTGCGGTGGCGGGCGATCGCCCGAGCCTTCGCCCGGACGGCGTCCGCGTCCAGGGGCAGCGCGTACGTGTCGGCGGGCGCGGCGGTCGGGTCGCCCCAGTGCCACCACCACACCGGATACTCCAGCAGCCTGGCGCCGGTGCGCGTGGCCGCGACAGCGGCCGCCCGACCCGCGGCGTCGTGGTCGGGGTGCCCGTCGTGTCGCCACGGCGCGACCAGGAGGACGCCCCGCCCGTCCCCCACCGCGGCGACGACCGCGGCCACGCACTCCTCCTCGTACGCCGCCAGCCCGCCGTCCGGCAACCCGATCGGGGCCAGGTCGACCGCGGGCCCGAGCTCGGCCAGCCCGGCTCGGCACTCCTGCTCCCGTCGGGCGGCCAGCTGCCGCGGGTCGTGGCTGGTCGAGGCGGGGTGGCTCGCCTCGCCGGCGCTGAGCAGCACGACGGTGACCCGCACCGCGGGCTGACGACCGGCCAGGGCGATCAGTCCTCCGGCGCCGAGCACCTCGTCGTCCGGGTGCGCGGCCACGACCACCAGTCGCCTGATCGGGGCGCTGTCCCGGTCGAGCAGGCGCAGCGGGCTGCGCCCGGCGGCCGCGACCCAGTCGTCCCACGCGGTGGCCGGCGTCCCGGGGGCGTCGTGCCTGAACGTGGCGCTGGTGGTCACCACGGGTGCGGACGTTCGGCCACGAGGCCGCCGAGCGCGACCAGGTCGCGCTCGGCGTGGTGCTGGCGCAGGTAGAGGCCGAGGTCGGCGATCCGGGCGGCGTGGTCGGGCTCGGAGACCATCGGACCCGGGCCGAGGGCGTGGCCCACGACCTCGAGCACGTCCTCGGCCACTCCGGCGACGACCGCGCGGACCCGGTGGGCCAGGAGCGCGCCGTCCGCGCCCGCGGCCCGGCCGCTGTCGACGTCACGGGCAGCGCCGTGCAGCACGGAGCGGGCCGCCGTGAGCTGGCGGTCGACCCGGCCGAGGTGCAGCAGGGCCACCTGGTCGGGAGTCCGCGGCGACGGGCGGAGCAGCCGGCGCACCAGTCCGACGGCGCCGCCGTACCAGACGGCGGCCACGCCCATGCCGCCCCAGGCGAAGCCGTCACGCTCGAGGTACCACCCCGGGGGACCCACGGGGTGGGCGGGCACGCCGGACATCGTGACGGGGAGGCTGACCACGTCACGGAGCCCGCGGGCCTCCCAGGAGGCAGGCGGGGAGGTGACCACCCCGCGGTCGGTGAGGTCGACCGCGAACAACCCTCGGCTGTCGTCGTCCCGCCAGGCGGTGACCAGGGCGTGGCTCAGCCGGTCGGCCAGCGAGCACCACGGCTTGGTGCCCTCCAGCCGCCAGGCCCCCTCCGCGTTGCTCGCCGTCAGCCGCACCCCGCCGCTCTCCGCGGCGAACACGCCCCAGGTCGCGCTCGGCACGGCCTGGGTGCCGAACCCCGCCGCCCCTGCCTCGGCCAGGATCGCCAGCGCGTCCAGGTGCGGCTCGACGGCCCGGGCCAGCTGCAGGTCCTCCGCGGCCACCGTGGCCAGCACAGACCAGAGCTCCGTGGTCCGCCCCTCGCCCGGCCTGGGGAGGACGGCACCGAGGTCGCGAGCCGCCCCTGGCCAGCCAGCGGGGGTCCGGGCCCCGGCATCACCCAGCACCCGAGCGACGACGTCCTCGATCCGTGGGTCGACCGCCTGCTCGGGCCCGATCCCGACCTGGCGCACCCGCACGTGAGCTCCTCTCGCGCGCAGGGCGTCCCACCCCGATCGGGGCTGCGTGAGCCCCGGCAGGACGCCCTGCGCCGGCGGTCGCGCGACCGCCGGTCCCCAGCAGAACACGCGGGTCCACCACGCGGCACACCCGGAGGTGTGCTGTGGGTCAGTCGCGCTCGATGCGGTGGCGCACGTGGTCGGGGCGGAAGCCGTGATCGACGCCCCACAGCACCGCCTGGGTCCGGCTCTCGACGCCGATCTTCTGGTAGAGACCCCGGACATAGCTCTTGACGGTGTTCATGCTGAGGAACGCGCGCTCGGTGATCTGCTGGTTGCTCAGGCCCTGGCAGATCAGGGCCAGCACCTCGGCCTCGCGCGGCGAGAGCCCGTGGTCGTCGCCGGGCCAGGCCCCGAAGCTGCCGTCCCCGTCGTCCTGCCCTGACGGGACGACGACCTCCCCGTCGTGGACCCGCTCCAACAGCTCGACCAGCTCCTCGCCGGTGACGCTCTTGGAGACGTAGCCCGACGCGCCGGCGGCCAGCGACGCCTCGACCAGCTCCGGCTGGGTGTTCCAGCTGAAGATCACGACCTTGCCGTCGGACTCCCCGATCAAGCCCGGTACGTCGAGCATGGCGCCCTGCGGCTGGCCGAAGGAGTCGTAGAGCACGACGTCGACCGTGGACTCGATCGGGACACCGCTGTCGAGCTCGACGACGCGGACCCGGTCGGCGTACGGCTCGAGGATGCCGGCGATGCCCACGACCACGATCTCGTAGTCGTTGGCGATCGCGATCCGGAGCGGCGCACGGGACATGGGAGAAGCATAGGAAGCGTGTCACCACCCCGACAGGTGCCCACGTGACCGGCGCCACGGTCCGTAGATCGATCCAATAGGTCCGCAGGTCGGACGCCGGTAGCCTCCCGCGCAATTCTCCGTCGCCGTCGACGACGCCGTGCGATGACCTCTAGACCGGCTCCCCAGCGAGAGGCCAGGCATGACCGCCACCACCATCAGCCAGCTCACCGATACGGCCCCCACGACCCACCAGGGCATCCTCGACTTCGTCGCCGAGGTCGCCGCGATGACGCAGCCCGACCGGATCCACTGGTGCACCGGGTCCGACGAGGAGTGGGAGGACCTGACCCGCGCGCTGGAGGCGACCGGGACCTTCACCCGGCTCGACCCGGCGATCAAGCCCAACAGCTTCCACGCGGCCTCCGACCCGACCGACGTCGCGCGCGTCGAGGACCGCACCTACATCTGCTCGGTCGACAGATCAGACTGCGGGCCCACCAACAACTGGATGGACCCCAAGGAGATGAAGGACCTGATGCGGGGGCTCTACGCCGGCTGCATGCGGGGCCGCACGATGTACGTCATCCCCTTCGTGATGGGCCACCTCGACGCCGAGAAGCCGATGTTCGGCATCGAGCTCACCGACTCCGCCTACGTCACGGTGAGCATGCGCGTCATGGCCCGGATGGGCAGCCACGTGCTGGAGCGGATGACCGAGCTCGACGCCGACTTCGTACCGTGCCTCCACTCGGTGGGCATGCCGCTCGAGGAGGGGCAGGCCGACGTCGCCTGGCCGTGCAACGACACCAAGTACATCGTGCAGTTCCCCGAGGAGCGCGCGATCTGGTCCTTCGGCTCCGGCTACGGCGGCAACGCGCTGCTCGGCAAGAAGTGCTACGCGCTGCGGATCGCCAGCGTGATGGCCCGCGATGAGGGCTGGCTCGCCGAGCACATGCTGATCCTCAAGCTCACCAGCCCCGGCGGCACGGTGAAGTACGTCGCCGCGGCGTTCCCGAGCGCGTGCGGCAAGACCAACCTGGCGATGCTCGAGCCGACCATCCCGGGCTGGAAGGTCGAGACGCTCGGCGACGACATCGCGTGGATGCGGATCGGCGAGGACGGCCGGCTCTGGGCGGTCAACCCGGAGTACGGCTTCTTCGGCGTCGCTCCCGGCACCAACGAGCACACCAACCCCCACGCGATGCGGACCATCAACAAGGGCAACTCGGTCTTCACCAACGTCGCACTCACCGACGACGGCGACATCTGGTGGGAGGGCCTGGAGAACCCGCCGGCCCGGGCCACGTCCTGGAAGGGCGAACCGTGGAACCCGGAGAGCGAGGGCCTCTCCAGCCACGCCAACAGCCGCTACTGCACGCCCATCAAGCAGTGCGACATCCTGGCTCCCGAGTACGACGACCCGCGCGGCGTCCCGATCGACGCGATCCTCTTCGGCGGCCGTCGCAAGACGACCGTCCCGCTCGTCTTCGAGGCCCGCGACTGGATCCACGGCACGTTCCTCGGCGCGACGCTCTCCAGCGAGACGACCGCCGCGGCCGTCGGCGCGGTCGGCGTGGTCCGCCGTGACCCGATGGCGATGCTGCCCTTCATCGGCTACCACGCCGGCGACTACTTCGACCACTGGATCTCCATCGGCAAGGACAACGACGCGTCCAAGCTGCCGCGGATCTTCTACGTCAACTGGTTCCGCCGGGAAGAGCAGGAAGGCGGCGGCTACGGGCCGTTCCTCTGGCCCGGGTTCGGCGAGAACAGCCGGGTCCTCAAGTGGGTCGTGGAGCGGATCGACGGCCAGGCAGCCGCGGTCGAGACCCCGATCGGCCACGTGCCGTCCCCCGCCGACCTCGACACCGAGGGCCTGGAGATCAGCGACGAGCAGCTCGCCGCGGCGCTGCGCGTCGACCCCGAGGAGTGGGCGGCCGAGCTGCCCCAGATCCAGGAGTGGTTCGACCGGTTCGGCGACCAGCTGCCCGCCGTGCTCTGGACCGAGCTCGACGGCCTGCGGGAACGGCTGGGCGGACTACCAGGAGCCTGACCCCCGGTTATCCTCTCCCCACTCGGGGAGTGACGAGAGGGGTGGCGGGTGCGGGAGCTCGGTCCGGACGACCGGTCGCTGTTCGAGTCCGACGCGACCCTGCTCTACGAGGACGTCGTCGAGACCGGCGGGATCGACGCCGACGACCCCCGGGTCGTCCCCGGCGGTGAGCAGCGCCACGCCTTCGAGCTCCTCGTCGAGCTCGGCCTCCTGGCCGGCAACCAGGGCGCCACCCGGTACGTCGCGGTCGACCCCATCACCGTGCAGTCGCGGATCGTCTCGCCGCTCGGCAACGAGGGGTCCCGGCTGCTCCAGGAGTCCTCGAGCTGGGTCCGGGCCTTCGCGCCGGTGACCCAGGCGTGGCGGCGCGCGCCGGCCACCCCCGAGAGCTCGATCATGGTCGTCCACGACGACCCCGACGACACCGGCCGCTCCCGCATCGACTCCTACATCGCCGGGCTGGTCGCCGACTGCGAGATCGAGGTGCTGACCGCGCAGCCGCAGGCCGGTCGAGACCCCGAGACGCTCGCCGCGGCCGCCGTACGCGACACCGCGATGCTCGAGCGCGGCACCCGGATGCGCACCCTCTACCAGCACAGCGCCCGGCGCAGCACGGTCACCGCCGACTACGTCGCGGAGGTGACCGAGCGCGGGGCGGAGGTCCGGACCCTCGACGAGTTCTTCAACCGGATGATCGTCTTCGACCACCGGATCGCCGTGATCCCCGGCAAGGAGCAGGACCTCGACACCGCCGTGGTGATCCGCGAGCCGTCGGTCGTCGACTACCTCGTCGACGTCTTCGAGCGCGCGTGGGAGCGCGGACGGCCCTTCACCAGCCGCGACTCCGGGATGCTCCGCGACATCGCCGCCGAGCAGCGGGCGATGACGATCCGGATGCTGGTCGAGGGCCATGCCGACCAGGTGAGCGCCAAGCGGCTCGGCGTCAGCCCGCGCACCTACGCCGGCTACGTGGCCGACCTCAAGCAGGAGTACGAGGCGGAGACCCGGTTCCAGCTCGGCTACACGATGGGCACCCGCGGGATCTCCGGCCGGGAGCGCCCGGACGGCGGTGCGGCCGGCGCTAACACCGACGCGACCGGCTGAGCGCGGCGACCCGGACGGTCGGGACGTGCACGAGGGCAGTGACCGGGTCACTGCCCTCGCGCGGCGGAGACGTGCGGCCGGGGGACAGCCACCAGGACCCGCCTCGTCTGGGGGGACTCAGGTCCCTGGTCTCCACCCTTCGGTGTGGTTCGTCGGTCCAGGCCTCGCCTACGGAGCAGGGATGCCGCCCTTGCCCCAGCTGGTGTCCGCGGCTGCCGGGCTGACGGTGCTCCCGAGAAGACCGACTGACAGGACCGCCGCAAGCGTCGCAGTGGCCATCTTCCTGGCGATCTTCATTGATTCACTCCACCTGGGTTGTCGCATCGTTCACGCCTCGCGTCACGAGGCCGAGCTTCCAGTCTCGGGGGCCTCGGGCCACGGCGGCAGCGATCGGGTGGGCCATTTGTGTGCATTGCAGGTTCGTGCAACGTCGGACGGCCGTGTCGCGCCGTGCTCCCCACCTCGCCGGGAGGAGCCACGGCGCGACACCCCACGCGCGGAGGCGGCGGGATTTGAACCCGCGAGAGAAGGATCACTCCTCAACCCGCTTAGCAGGCGGGCGCCATAGACCGGACTAGGCGACGCCTCCTCCACCACCGGATCCTCAGCGGCTCCGACGGCGCTGGTCAGGCTACCGGTCGCGCGCGGCGGCGCCGAAATCGGGCTCCCCGCACCCCCGGGCCAGCGTGCTGCTCCTCGTCATCGCGACCTACCCGACGGAGTCGACCGCGCCGAACTCGGGCACGACCACCACGCCCGACAGCGACCGCGTGAGCTCGCACGCGTGCGTCTCGAGGTGGCAGGCGATCAGGTCGGTGCGGTTCGCGCGCGGGTTGAGGACGACGACCGTCTCGTCGTCGAGCCACTGCACCAGCCAGGCCGGCCCGTTCCCGCTGGTGGGGTAGCCGGGCAGGTCGTCGAACCGGAAGGGCCGGCCGTCGACGTCCTCGGTGACCATGTCGCCCGCACCCACCGGAGCGATGCCGTCGACGCCCGCGACGTCCTTCTTCAGGTCGAGGCCCATCTGCTGGTTCATGCCGTCGGTGTAGGCGAGGTCCTGGCCGCGGCACGGCCCTCCGCAGGCGCCACCGTCGCCGTTGGTGCGCAGCGAGCGCACCGCCGCGTCGCCGTTGAGGTCCTCGTAGACCGCGCGCTCGGTGACCGGGGCCTGCTCGCCGGTCTCCGGGTCGTAGCGCACCTTCCCGGTGTCCTCCGGCATCTCGCCGGACTCGGGATCCTGGTACCAGTAGACGTAGCGCTCCGAGAGCAGCGCCGGGACCGCGTGGTGACCGAGTCCCAGGGCGACCGGGTCGCGGGCGACCTCGGCCCTCTGGCCGGTGTCGTAGACGACGACCTCGGGCTCGCCCGGTGCGGCGAACTCGAACCACACCAGCCGCGACCCGGTGTTGGCCGAGAGCATCCAGCTCGGCCGCACCAACAGCGGCCAGACGCCGCCGCCATAGCCGGGCCCGGTCTCGCCGAGGTCGCCGACCTGCTGGGCGGCGGTGCCGTCGCTGAACCAGATCCGGCCGTCATCGGTCCGGAAGCCGACCCCGTCGTCGGTCAGGTCGAGCTCGACGACCGGGGCCTCGGCCTCCAGCGTCCGGTCGCCGTAGTGGATCGTGCTCCCCTCGGCGAAGGTCAGCGGTCGCGAGCGGTCGGCCGGCGGCTCGATCGGCTGCGGCGACGGGTGGTCGTCGGGAGCGAGCACCCCGGTGCTGACGACGAGGGCGGCCACGACGGCGGCGGCGGCGATCGCGGACACGGCCGCCGTACGCCGGTCGCGGCGGCGCGCGGTGTCGCGCAGCGCCTCGAGAGGAGGCGGCGAGACCTGGTCGCCGAGGCGGCGCAGGAGGTCCAGCTCAGGCATCAGGTTGCTCCTCCCGGTCGTCGAGGCGGTCGTCGAGCAGGGACGCGAGCCGGGCCCGGGCCCGGGAGAGGCGGGACTTGACCGTGCCCTCCGGGATGCCGAGCTCGGCGGCGATGTCGGCGGTGCCGAGGTCGGCCAGGTAGTGGAGCACCACCACCTGCCGGAGGCCGCCGTCGACCTCGGCGAGCGCGGAGACGATGGCGACGTGCTCGGGGCCGACCTCGACCGGCGCCTGCGGGCCGGGGACGCGGGCCTGGTAGCGCCGGACGACCGACGCGTGCCGCCAGCCGCCCCGGAGCCGGTTGAGCGCCACCGTGCGCAGCCAGGCCTCCGGGTTGTCGATCCGCTCCAGGCGGTTGCGGGTGCGCAGGGCGGTCACGAAGGCCTCCTGCACGGCGTCCTCGGCGTCGGCCAGGTCGCCACAGATCGCGAAGAGCTGGACGACCAGCCGGCGGTACGAGGCGTCGTAGAGCGCATCCAGGTCCGGCGCCATCGGCTCACCCCCTCGCCCACCCTCGAGGATCGCGGATCCGGCCCGCGACTGTCTCGGGGTGACGATGCGCGAGCGGCCCCTCCGGTTCCCGGTCGGGTGGATCAGCGCGGGGGCGAGCCCTCGGCGCGGCGGAGGTGGTCGCGCACGTCGCGCGCGAACGCGTCGCGCTCGGCGTCGACGGCGGCCACGGGGATGCTGGTCGTGCGACCGTCCCGCAGCCGCAGCACGACGCAGTCGACCCCGCGCGGACTCGCGGCCACGGCGTCGCCGACCTCGCGCCACGCCGCCGCGCGTACGCCGGCACCGCGCACCATCCGGACCCGGTAACCCTCCTCGTCGAGCTCGACGACGCGGACCCGGCGCAGGGGCACGACGACGCCGGCCAGCGCGACCAGCGCCACCGCCCCCACCACCAGCACCGCCCCCGGCGGCCCGTCGAGCACGGCGACCAGCACCGTGGTCACCAGCACGACGAGCGCGAGCACCAGCAGCGCGAGTCCCACCAACCGGGCGGCCAGCGCGGGCGCGAGCCGATAACCGGACGACATGCGCCCGATCCTCGCGCATGGCCGGAACCGACCGCGTCGGGGGTCTTGTGGCCGGTCCCCGCGCCGGTCACACTCGAATCTCCTGCCGGGCACATCCCCTGGGGAGACGACCATGAACCTCGCCGTGCCGCACGCCCAGCCCGAGCCGCTGGTGCCCCCGTCGTCCGTCTCCGGCCAGGCCTGGCGCTGGGAGCTGCGCCGCCAGCTGGCCCGCGTCCGCGACCTGCTGACCTCCGAGTCGCCGGTGGCCTACGACGGATGGCTGGCCGCACGCGGAGCCCGCGGCGTCCGGGAACGCACCCTGCTGCTGCGGCGACTCGCCGCGCTCGGCGACGTCGTGCAGGTCGCCCCGGAGCCGGTCGCCCGGGCCGAGGTCGCGCGGATGGTCGGCGACGTCGACCGGCACCGCCGGCGGACGCGCGCGCTGCAGTGGGACGCCGTCCAGCTCGAGCTGGGCGGCTCGGAGTAGGGCAGAGGGGGCGGGATTCGAACCCGCGGCTGACATCTCTGCCAGCGACCGCTTTCAAGGCGGTTCCGATCGGCCACTCCGGCACCCCTCCGAGCCGGCGGGCAGGGCCCGGCGGCACCCGGGGAGTCTACGGGCGGTTCAGCCGCCGAGGGCCAGCAGCACGTCGCCCTCCTGGACGACGTCGCCGGGGCCGACCCACAGGCCGGTGACGGTGCCGCCGTGCTCGGAGACGACGGGGATCTCCATCTTCATCGACTCCAGCAGCACGACCGTGTCGCCCGGCGCGACCGCGTCGCCGGGGGCGACGTAGACGGTCATCACGTTGGCCACCATCTCGGCGACGATCTCGATCTCCTGGGCCCGGGCCATGTCCCGACGCTAGTGGATGTCGACCGGATCGACCCCACCGGTCAGGGCTCCGGTCACAGGAGCGCGTCGATGCGGTGCGGCTCGGGCCGCAGGGCCGCCGCCTCCTCGGCCCGGCGGCCGCGGCGGCCGCGACTGCCCCGGCCGCCGGTGAGCGCGACGTCGGCGCGGATCAGCAACTGGCCGAGGAGCAGCCCGACCACCACGCCGTAGCCGAGGGCGAGCGACCACTCGCGCAGCGCCGTGCTCGGCTGGAGCAGCGCCTGCGCCACCGGCGTCGTCGCAGTGACGCCGACCGCGCACACCCACCACCCCTGACGACGCCGCGCGCGCATGTGGACGCCCCACATCAGCGCCGGTACGCCGAGCACGGCGACGATCGGCCGGGGCGAGGCGCCGGCCTTGTCGCGCAGCCAGGCGATGCCGTCGCCGACGTTCTGGACGAGCACGGGGGTGCCGTAGCGGCGCAGCAGCTCGCCGTAGGCGAGCGTCAGCCCGAGCACGATGCCGCCGATGACCACGACCGCCAGCCCGCGTCGGCCCAGGCCGTGCAGGCCGGCGCCGAGCCGGTAGACGACCACGAGGCAGCCGACCAGGGCCATGCCGAGGGTGAGGTACTCGAAGCGGGGGAAGTCGATGGTCGGCCGGAAGCCCGCCGCGGCCAGGCCGCCGAGCGCCGCCAGCACGACCGCGACCAGCACCTCGCGCACCGCCGCCCGCGACGTCACGGCCGGCACGGTCGCTACCACGGCCAGGATTGCGGCGAGCGCGCAGGTCATCACGGCGGCGCCGTTGCGCAGCACCTCCTGATGGCTGAGCAGCAACGTGGCGCCCACCGCCAGGGTCAGCAGGCCGAAGACGACCGGTCGGCCGCCGGTGCGGACCGCCAGCGCCCAGACGTACGCCGTCGCGACGACCACCGCGCCGGCGTCGGGCAGCAGCCACGGCCCCCACCCGACGACCCCGGCCAGCAGGGCGGCGGCGCCCGCGACGGTCACCAGCGTCCACAGCAGCGCCCCGAACCGAGCCAGCAACCGCCCGGGGCGACGGTCCTCGACCGGGGGCTGCACCACCGGTTCGCCGGTCTCGGAGGACCGCGCCACCGGACGCTCTGGCAGGGCCACCAGGCCCGTCGTGGCCGGAGCGGTCTCCGGGCGTGCCCCGGGAGTGGACGGGGTGCCCGGAACCGACCGGGAGGAGCCGCGTCGCCACCGTCGCGCCTTCTCCGCGCGTCGTCGGGGGGTGCTCCTGGCCACGGGGGCGAAGGCTACCGGCGGCGGTTGGCGAGCGAGGGGTTGGTCCGTCGGGCCTCGGCGACCACGTCGGGGTCGAGCTCGGCCCGCACCACGGTCTCCGCCTCGACGCCGGCCTCGGCCAGCACGTCGCCGAGCGGGTCGACCACCATCGAGTGCCCGCTGTAGCGCGGGCCGGGCTGCGCGGCCGCGACGACGTACGCCGTGTTCTCGATCGCCCGCGCCCTCACCAGGGTCCGCCAGTGGTCGACCTTGCGCTCGCCGGCGACCCACGCCGAGGGCGCGACCAGCACGTCGGCGCCCGCGTCGACCAGGGCTCGGGCGTGCTCGGGGAACCGCAGGTCGTAGCAGGTCATCAGGCCCAGCGTGAACCCTCCGAGCGGCACCGTCACCGCGTCGACCGGGCCGGCGCTGAGCCGGTCGGACTCGCGGTAGCCGAAGGAGTCGTAGAGGTGCACCTTGCGGTAGTCGGCCGTCGCCGCGCCCCGCACCACGAGCGTGTTGAAAGGCCGCGCGGCGTCGTCGGAGACCTCGAACATGCCCGCCACCACGGTCGTGCCGCGCTCGCGGGACAGCTCGGCGACGGCTTGCCCGAAGGGGCCGTCGACGGGCTCCGCGTCGGCGCCGACGTCGGACCCGGGCGAGCCGAAGTCGCGGGCGAAGGCCTCGGGGAAGACGACGAGGTCGGCGTCGTCGGGCGCCAGCTCGGCGAGCAGCCGGCGGTTGTCCTCCGGCTCGAGGCCCGAGGCGTGCTGGACCAGCGCCACGCGCAGAGTGGTGGGTTCCGGGCTCACCCACCCAGCGTGCCACGGCGTACGTCGATGGGAGACTCGGCCGTATGGACCTCGCGGCCGTGATCCTCGCCGGCGGCACCGCCGCGCGCCTCGACGGCGTCGACAAGGCCGGCATCGAGCTGGCCGGACGGACGTTCCTCGAGCACGCCATGGCTGCCGTCGACGCCGCCGACGAAGTCGTGGTCGTGGGGGACGAGGTCCCCACCAGCCGTCCCGTGACCTTCGTCCGCGAGGACCCGCCCCGGGGCGGCCCGGTGGCCGGGCTCGTCGCCGGGCGGCGCGCCCTCGCCCGGACGCCGGAGGCGGTCGTCGTGCTGGCCGTCGACATGCCCTGGGTGACGGCCGCGACGGTGGCCCGGATGGTCGCCGCGACCGGGGGCGGCGACGGCGCGGCGCTCGTCGGCCCCGACGGGCGGCGCCGGCTGGTGCTGCTGCTGCGGACCGGCGCGCTCGACGCCGTGACGCCGGCCCAGCCCCACGGCGCGTCGGTCGGATCGCTCCTCTCGACCCTCGACCTGGCGCCGGTCGACGCCGAGGGCGACGAGGCGCGCGGCGTCGACACGTGGGCCGACCTGCGCGACCTGCCGGACCGGTGAGACGACGGATGGCCGACCGGGGTTGCGGGAGGACGGCACAGTCGCAACGCTGGGGCTGTGAACCTCCACGACTGGATCGACGAGCTCTGCGACGCGCTCGACGTCGAGACCGAGGTCGACGAGGCCCTCGTGCTCGACCTGGCGCGCACCGCCGCCCACGACGTGACCAGGCCCGCCGCGCCGATCACGACCTACCTGCTGGGGCTGGCCGCCGGTGAGCAGGGCGCCAGTCCCGACCAGATCGAGCGGCTGGCCGGCAAGGCGCAGGCGCTCGCCGAGGGCTGGGACCGCCCGGCCGGGGCGCCCGACCCCGACGACGTCGACGACGACGTACCCGACGACAGCGCCGTCGACCACACCACCGACGCCTACGGGGAGGAGGAGTGAGGGCCGTCGTGACCGACGGGACCGGAGGTCCCGAGGTCCTCGCCGTCCGGGACCTGCCCGACCCCGAGCCGGGCCGCGGCGAGGTCCTGCTCGATGTCGCCGCCACCGCGGTCAACCGCGCCGACCTGATGCAGCGGCAGGGCTTCTACCCACCGCCGCCCGGCGCCTCCGACGTGATCGGTCTCGAGTGCAGCGGCACCGTCGCTGCCCTCGGTGAGGGCGTCGAGGGCTGGGCGGTCGGCGACGAGTTGTGCGCGCTGCTCGCCGGGGGCGGGTACGCCGAGAAGGTGGTCGTCCCGGTCGGGCAGGTCATGCCGGTGCCGGCGGGCATCGACCTGGTCACGGCCGCCGCGCTGCCGGAGGTCGCGTGCACCGTGTGGTCCAACGTGTTCATGGTCGCGGGCCTGCAGCCCGACGAGCACCTGCTCGTCCACGGCGGCGGGGGCGGCATCGGCACCTGCGCGATCCAGCTGGCCAGCGCGCTCGGCGCCCACGTCCACACCACGGCCGGCTCGGCCGAGAAGCTCGCCGTGTGCGCCGAGCTCGGGGCCGAGACGACGATCAACTACCACGACCAGGACTTCGTCGAGGCGGTGCGCGAGGCGAGCGACGGGCACGGTGCCGACGTGGTGCTCGACCACGTGGGTGCGGCCTACCTCGCCCGCAACATCGACGTACTGGCCACCGAGGGCCGGCTCGTGGTGATCGGGTTGATGGGCGGGGCCAAGGCCGAGCTCGACCTCGGCGCCATGCTCCCCAAGCGCGCCGCGGTCATCGCGACCACGCTGCGGGCCCGCCCCCCGGGCGGCAAGGCGGCGATCTGCGCGTCGGTCGTCGACAACGTCTGGCCGCTCGTGGCGGAGGGCAAGGTCCGCCCGATCGTGCACGACACGATGCCGCTCGACCGGGTCGCCGACGCCCACCGCTCGATGGAGGCCAGCGACCACATCGGCAAGCTGCTGCTCACGACCTGACTGAGGGGCCGGCCCGTAGGGTGGGCCGCATGAACGAGCAGTCCTCGGGCCAGGAGGAGCACGTCGTGGTCGTCGGACCCGACGGGCAGCCGGTCGGCTCCGTGCCGGTCAGCGCGATCGCCGCGGCGACCGTCGGCGACGGCGATGGCGACGACGACGGCGAGCAGGGCGGCGGCATCGCCGACCTGGTCGAGCAGCCCGCCAAGGTGATGCGGATCGGCAGCATGATCCGCCAGCTGCTCGAGGAGGTGAAGGCCGCGCCGCTCGACGAGGCCAGCCGCAACCGCCTCAAGGAGATCCACCAGGCCTCGATCGCCGAGCTCGAGTCGGGCCTGGCCCCCGAGCTGGTCGAGGAGCTCGAGCGCCTCTCGCTGCCCTTCACCGAGGACTCCACCCCCTCGGAGGGCGAGCTGCGGATCGCGCAGGCGCAGCTGGTCGGCTGGCTCGAGGGCCTCTTCCACGGCATCCAGACCGCCATCTACGCCCAGCAGGTCGCGGCCCGCGCCCAGCTGGAGCAGATGCGCCGGCAGCTGCCGCCCGGCATGACGCCACCGCAGGCCGGGGTCCCCGGGCCGCACAACGCTCCGCCGGGCGCGCCCGGCGAGTCGGGCGGGATGTACCTCTAGGTCGGGCCGGTCAGGAGCGGCGGCGTACGACGAACCAGCCGAGCAGGCCGACCAGCGCCATCGCCGCCCCGGGAGCGGCGGCGCGCGCGAAGTCGGGCGGTGAGCCCGGCGCGAGCTTGGTGTAGACCGGCTCGGCGGGCTCGGGCGTGGGCGCCTGGTACTTCTCGCCGGGGCCGAGCGCCTTCTCCAGCGCCGTCAGCGTGCGCCCGCTGGCGCGGGCCGTGCCGTAGCACTCCTCGGAGACCAGGCCGGTGCGGCTCTCCTTGGCGAAGACGACGTAGCTCTGGTCGTCGACGAGCTTGAGGCCACAGCTGTCGGACGGCGAGGCGACCGCGACGGTGTCGTCGTCGACCTGGCCCTGGTAGATCCGGTCGACCCGGAAGGCCAGCTCGACCCGCTGCTGGTCGCGCTGCTGGCCGAGCACGGTCCCGGTGAAGACGACGTCGGCCTGCCGGGCGGCCTTGCCCACCGGCGGCACCGCGCAGCTGCAGGCCTGCGCGGCCGGCGGGAGCAGGGCCAGTCCGGCGCACGCCAGCAGCAGCGCGGGCAGCAGTCTCCGGATCAGGCGAGGCACGCGGCCCATGGTCACAGATCGTCCCCACGAGGGGCCAGCCGGCGGGGGTGGGTCAGAGGTCGAACAGGTCGGCGAGCACGGTGGCGACGCCATCGTCGTCGTTGGCGGGCGCGCGGTGGGTGGCGGCCGCGGCGGCGTCGGGGTGGGCGTTGGCGACCGCCCACGAGCGGCCGGCCCACCTCAGCATCGCGACGTCGTTGGGCATGTCGCCGAAGGCAACCGTGTCGGCGACGTCGACGCCGAGCCGCTCGGCGAGGGCGTCGAGCGCGGTCGCCTTGGTCACCCCGGTGGCGCTGATCTCGACCAGTCCCCGCATCGACCAGGTCGGGGTGGCGCGGTCGCCGACGGCCTCGACCACTCCTTCCTGCAGCCGGCCGTGGTCGGCGTCGGGGTGGCGGACCAGCAGCTTGAGCGCGGGCGCGGTCCAGAGCTCGTCGAGCGACCCCACCCGGGCGCCGGGCGGCACGCGGTCGATGTCCTCGAAGCCGGGCGCGATCGCGATGCCCTCGACGGTCTCGACCGCGAAGGTGGCGCCCGGCAACCGCTCCCCGATGCGGCGCGCGAGGTCGAGCCCCACGTCGACGGCGATGCCGCGGACGTCGTGGGCCCGGTCGGCGGCCACGTCGTAGACGGCGGCGCCGTTGGACACGATCGCCAGGCCGTGGCGACCCACGACCGGCCGCAGGTCGGTGAGCCAGCGCATCGGGCGGCCGGTGACGATCACGACGGGTACGCCGAGGGCGTCGAGCGCGGCCAGCACCTCGCGGGTGCGGGCGGACAGCGTCCCGTCGCCGCGCAGCAGCGTGCCGTCGAGGTCGGTGGCGACCAGCCGGGGCGGGTTCGTATGCCGGCTCATGGGCTGGGCACCGGGCGGACCATGACCAGCTCGCCGGCCTCGGTGCTCCCGCGCAGCTCGCTGAAGCCGCAACGCGCGAGCAGTCGGAGGCTGGCCGCGTTGTCGGGCGCGACGCTGGCCCGCAGGCGGACGTCGAGCGCGTCGGTGGCCGCTGCCAGGCCACGCAGCGCCTCGGTCGCGATGCCCCGGCCGCGGGCGTCGGGCACCAGCCCGAAGCCGACCTCGGCCTCCCCGTCGACCGGCGCACCGAAGCAGCCGATCGAGCCCACGGCCAGGGCGCCGAGCACGATGTGGCGGGGTCCCCAGTGGCCGGGCTGGTCACGACGTACGAGCGAGGCGGCGTCGACGTCGTCGGGGCGTGGGTAGTCGGGGTGCCAGCGGTCCTGGCGGCGTCCGGCGCGCATGTCCTCGGCGTCGGCGAGCGTGACCGGGAACAACCGCAGCCGTGCGGTGTCGATCCGCTCGGGCAGGCTCATCCGGCGCGGTCCTCGGCCGCGTCGGGGAACCAGGTCGCGAGCTCGGTGACGGCACCGTCGTCCCAGACAGTGCCGGTGACGTGGTCGGCGGCGGCGTGGACCTCCTCGACCGACTGGCCCATCGCCACGCCGCGACCGGCCCAGCGCAGCATCTCGAT
Source organism: uncultured Actinomycetota bacterium (assembly GCA_963740885.1). Classification (GTDB taxonomy): domain Bacteria; phylum Actinomycetota; class Actinomycetes; order Propionibacteriales; family Nocardioidaceae; genus Nocardioides. Next base: position 1,555,823 of record CAVUFP010000002.1, on the reverse strand, counting down.
GTCGTTGCGGCCGTCGCCGATCGCCAGGACGTCCTCGCGGGCGACGCCGAGCGCGTCGGCCACGATCGCCAGCCCCGAGGCCTTGGAGACCCCGACCGGCGAGAGGTCGAGCCACGCCGTCCAGCCGACGACGTAGTCGGTGCCGTGGAGCCCGAGACGGGCGCCGAGCTCGACGAAGTCGTCGGCGGTCGCCTCGGGGTCGCGGATGATGACCCGGCTGACGTGTTCGGCGATCAGGTCGGCGACGTCGGTCGGGATCAGCTCGCCCGAGAGCTCGCCCTCGGGGAAGGGCCGGTTGACCCGGTAGCCGACGCCGCGTTCCTCGACGGCCACCAACGCACCGGGCCGCTCGCGCAGCACGGCCTCGACGGCCGGCCGGGCGTCGAAGAGCTCCTCGTGGACCACCTCGATCGGTGGGTAGCGGAAGACGACGGCGCCGTTGGACGCGACCACCCAGAGCCGGTCGCTCCCCTCCGGCGGCAGGCCGAGCAGCTCGGCGATCCGCGCCATCCCGTGCGGGGAGCGGCCGCTGGCCAGCACGACGTGGGCGCCGGCGTCGTGGGCGCGCCGTACGGCGTCGACGGTGGCCGGCGGCACCTGCTCGTAGGTCGCGCCGACGCCCTCGACCCACTTCAGGAGGGTGCCGTCGATGTCGAGCGCGACCAGCCGCGGCTGCCAGTCAGCCAACGGGTGGTTCCTGAGGAGGTCGCGCAGCGACCGTCTCGAAGGGCTTCAGCACTTCCGTGCCGCCCATGAACGGCCGCAGCGCCTGCGGCACCGTGACCGAGCCGTCCTCGTTCTGGTGGGTCTCGAGGATCGCCACGATCGCTCGCGGGATCGCGGTCAGGGTGCCGTTGAGCGTGGCCACCGGCTCGATCGTCCCGTCCGGCGTACGACCGCGGGTGTCGAGGCGGCGGGTCTGGAAGTCGGTGCAGTTGGACGTCGAGGTGAGCTCGCGGTAGCGGCCCTGGGTCGGGATCCAGGCCTCGCAGTCGAACTTGCGCTGCGCCGAGAGGCCGAGGTCGCCGGCCGCCGTGTCGATCACGCGGTAGGCGAGACCGAGCTTGTCGAGGAACTCCTTCTCCCAGCCCAGCAGTCGCTGGTGCTCGGCGAAGGAGTCCTCGATCGTCGTGTAGACGAACATCTCGACCTTGTCGAACCAGTGGACCCGGATGATCCCCCGGGTGTCCTTGCCGTGCGAGCCGGCCTCCTTGCGGAAGCAGGGGCTGAACGCGGCGTAGCGCAGCGGGAACGACGCGACGTCGAGGATCTCCTCGGAGTGGTAGGCCGCCATCGCGACCTCCGAGGTGCCGACGAGGTACATCTCCTCGCCCTCGATCCGGTAGACGTCGTCGGCGGCCTGGCCGAGGAAGCCGGTCCCCTCCATCGCCTTGGGCTTGACCAGCGACGGCGCGATCACCTGGGTGAAGCCCGCGGCGCGGGCCTGCTCGAGCGCGAGGTTGACCAGCGCGAGCTCGAGCTGGGCGCCGACGCCGGTGAGGAAGTAGAACCTCGAGCCGCTCACCTTGGCGCCGCGCTCGAGGTCGATCGCGCCGAGCATCCGGCCGAGCTCCACGTGGTCGCGGGGCTCGAAGTCGAACTCGCGCGGCGTACCGACGTGCTCCAGGACGACGTAGTCGTCCTCGCCGCCCGCGGGCGCCTCGTCGGCGGCGATGTTGGGGATGTCCATCAGCGCCGCGCGCCACTCCTCCTCGGCCGCCGCCTGGGCGGCCTCGAGCCGCTTCACCTCGGCGGCGAGCTCCTTGACCTCGGCGAGCAGCGCCTGCTTCTCCGCGGCCGTGGCGCGGGCGACGTCCTTGCCGCGGCTCTTCTGCTCGGCCCGGCGGGCCTCGAAGTCGGCGATCGCGCTGCGCCGGGACACGTCCGCGGCGAGCGCCCGGTCGACCACGTCGGCGGGCAGGCCGCGCTTGGCCTGGGCAGCACGGACGCGGTCCGGGTCGTCGCGGAGGACGCGGGGGTCGATCATGTGCGTCAGGTTAGTGCGTGGGCGGCATCGCCCGACCGGATGGTCGATCCGTCCACCGGGCGCCGTGCTCTGCATACTGGGCGCGTGCTCGACCGTCCCCACCGCCTGACGCTCGTCTGGTCCGCCGCGTGCTTCGCGCTGTTCGGCGTCCTGGCCCTGCTCGTGGCGCGCGACCGGGCACCCCTGGCGGGCCTCGACGACCTCGGTCGGGGCGCCGAGGGCTGGGCCGACGACCACGACGTGCTCGTCCACGTCCTGGAGTGGATCGAGCTCGCCTTCGGCACGATCGGCATGACGGTGCTGACGGTCGTGGTCGCCGTGCTGCTGCTCGTACGACGGCACACGCGGGCCGCGATCTTCGTGGTCGCGGTGATGGTGGCCACCTCGCTGGCCACCACCGTCCTGAAGACGCTGCTCGCGCGGGCCCGGCCCGCGTGGCAGTCGCAGGTCGACCTGTTGACCACCCAGTCGTTCCCGTCGGGCCACGCGTCGTCGATCGCGGCGTTCGCCGGCGTGCTCGTCGTCCTCGTCATGGTGTTCGTACGCCGATCCTCGATGCGCCGGTCGCTGACCGCCCTGCTGGTGCTGGTCTGGCTGGTCGTCTGCCTCGACCGGGTGCTGCTCGGCCGCCACTACCCGACCGACGTGGTCGCCGGATCGCTGCTCGGCGCCGGCTTCGTGCTGCTGGGGCTGGTGCTGCTCGACCCCGTTCCGCGTGGCCACGCCGCCAAGGCCGAGCCGCTGCCCGAGGTCTACGCGACCGACCGCAAGCTCGCCGTGATCCTCAACCCGGTCAAGGTCGAGGACGTCGGCCAGTTCCGCGCGACCGTGACCGCGATGGCGGCCGGCTCGGGCTGGTCGGCGCCGACCTGGCACTACACGACCCTCGAGGACCCCGGCACCGGGATGGCCGAGGCCGCCTCGGTCGCGGGGGCCGACCTGGTGCTGGTGTGCGGCGGCGACGGCACCGTGCGCGAGGTGTGCGCCGAGCTCGCCGGGACCGGCATCCCGGTCGGGATCGTGCCGGCCGGCACCGGCAACCTGCTGGCCCGCAACCTCGACATCCCGCTCTACATCCGCTCGGCGATCGACGTCGCGCTCAACGGCCAGGACCGGGCGATCGACCTGGTCGCGGTCAGCGGGGACGGCGTACCCGACGACACGCACTTCCTGGTCATGGCCGGCATGGGCTTCGACGCGGCGATCATGGAGGGCGTCAACGACGCCATCAAGGACAAGGTGGGCTGGGTCGCCTACGTCCTCTCCGCGCTCAAGGCGCTGATGTTCCCCGCGCTGCGCATCGACATCTCCGTCGACGACGGCGACTTCACCCGCCACCGGGCCCGCACCGTCGTCGTCGGCAACGTCGGCTTCCTCCAGGCCGGCATGCCGCTGCTGCCCGACGCCGCGATCGACGACGGGCTGCTCGACGTCGTGGTGCTGCACCCGAAGCGGTTCCTGTCGTGGGTGCCGCTGGCCTTCCGGGTGCTCGCCCGCCGCCCCCGCACCGACGACACCATCAACCGGATGACCGGCCGCACCGTCGTCCTCCGCGCCGCCGGCGAGACCCCCCGCCAGCTCGACGGCGACGCCATCGGCCCCGGCCAGGAGCTCCACATGGAGTGCCTCCACGGCCGCCTGCTCGTCCGGGTCCCCCGCTGAGCAGGGTCAGGCTCAGGTGCGGGCGTGGGTGACGGCTTCCTCCTCCTCGGGGGAGAGCGGCTGCTCGCAGGACCAGGCGACGATGTTCTTGGCGTAGGTGCGGGCCTCGGAGCGGCCGTGGATCGAGGTGACCACCACGCCGTGGCCGCCGTCGTCGAGGAGGGCGAGCGACCAGGACAGGTGGCCGCCCATGTCGCCGAAGGCGTCGTAGCGCACGACCGCGAGGTGGCGCAGCGCGTCGCCGGCCTCCCGCTTCAGCGCCGCGACCTCCTGACGCAGCCCGTGGACGTCCTCGGGGAGGGCGTCGGCGCCGCTGCCGCGGGGCCGCTGGGTACGCCGCAGCGCGACCACCGTCAGCACGAGCGCCAGCAGCGCGACCACCAGCGAGACCAGCGTCAGGACCTCCACGCGCCGACCCTACGATGAGGTGGTGACCCGCACCGGTACGCCACGCATCGCCTACCAGGGCGAGCCCGGGAGCAACTCCCACCTGGTGTGCCGGGCCCACCACCCCGACCACGAGGCGGTCGCCTGCCCGTCCTTCGAGGACGTCTTCGCGGCCGTCGAGGGCGGTGACGCCGAGCTCGCCATGATCCCGATCGACAACTCCCTCGCCGGCCGGGTCGCCGACATCCACCACTTCCTGCCGACCTCGACGCTCCACATCGTCGGCGAGCACTTCCTGCGCATCCAGTTCGCGCTGATGGCGCTCCCGGGCGCCGGCGTCGGGTCGATCCGCACCGTCCACAGCCACGTCCACGCCCTCGGCCAGTGCCGCAAGGTGATCCGCGAGCTGGGCCTGACGCCGGTCGTCTCCGGCGACACCGCCGGTGCGGCCCGCGAGATCGCCGAGCTCGGCGACCCCACGCAGGCGGCGATCGCGCCGACGCTCGCCGCGGAGATCTACGGGCTCGAGGTGCTGCGCGAGGACGTCGAGGACGAGGACCACAACACGACCCGGTTCATCGTCCTCTCCCGCCAGTACGTCGAGGCGCCACCCGGCGACGGACCGGTCGTGACGACGTTCGTCTTCCACGTCCGCAACCTGCCCGCCGCCCTCTACAAGGCGCTCGGCGGGTTCGCCACCAACGGGGTCAACATGACCAAGCTCGAGAGCTACATGGTCGACGGGCACTTCACCGCGACCCAGTTCCTCGCCGAGGTCGACGGTCACCCCTCCGAGCCCGGCCTGGCCCGCGCGCTGGAGGAGCTGGAGTTCTACACCCACGACGTCAAGGTGCTGGGGGTCTATCCCGCGGCCGACGAGAGACCCCAGCAGTGAGGGGCCACTGAATGGACCTGCTCGTGATCGCGGTGACCTTCGGCGCCATCTTCGTGGTCGAGCTCCCCGACAAGACCTTCATCGCGACGCTGGTGCTGGCCACCAAGTTCCGGCCGGTCCTGGTCTGGATCGGCGTCGGCCTGGCCTTCGCGGTGCAGACCATCGTGGCGGTCGCGCTCGGCCACGCGGCCTCGTTCCTCCCCGACGACGCCGTCAAGCTGCTCGCGCTGGTGATGTTCCTGATCGGCGGGGTCATCCTGTTCCGCCAGGGTCGGAGCCACCACGTCGACAGCGGTGACGAGTTCGCCGAGAAGGCCGGCGACGCCTCCGGGCTCAAGGCCGTCGGCGCCAGCTTCCTCGTGCTCTTCGCCGCCGAGTGGGGCGACCTCTCGCAGCTGCTGACCCTGACCCTGGTCGCCCGCTACCACGACCCGGTCAGCGTGTTCATCGGCGCGCTGGGGGCGCTGCTGGTCGTCAGCGGCCTGGCGGTCGTGATCGGACGCGTCCTGCTCCGCGTCGTACCCCTCCACACGCTGCACTACGTCGGCGCCGCGGTCTGCGTGCTGCTGGCCGGCTTCACCGGCTACGAGCTGCTGGCCTGAGCCGCGGTGACGTCCGCGTCACATCGCTGGACACGCCCGAGCCCGGTCCGGGAGGATTGTTACCGGGAGGTACTAGTGCGAGAGGCCAGGCCATGACGATCTTCGACCAGCTGAGCGACCGCGAGGTCGACCAGATCAAGAACACCGGCACCCACGTCACGCTCCCGGCCGACTGGTCGCCGATCTGGGAGAAGACCCCCGCCGACAAGGCCTACATCATCGTCTCGGGCGAGGCCGCCGTACGCCGCAAGGGCGAGGAGATCGCGCGACTGGGCCCCGGCGACATCGTCGGCGAGGGCGCGATCGTGAGCAAGAAGCTGCGCAACGCCTCGATCGTCACCCTCACCAAGGTCGAGCTGCTCCACTTCAGCAGCGACCAGGTCAACCAGCTCCGCGAGAAGATCCCCGCGTTCGCCGAGGCGCTCGACCGGGTCGCCCAGGAACGCCTCGACTCCTGATCCCGGACGACGGTGCGGTGAACGAGACTCCCGACGAGGTACCCCTCGACGACATCGAGCGCTCCCTGCTGGGGGCGCGCCCGACCCTCACCCGGGTCGAGGTGGCCGCCAAGGCCGGCGTCCCGCTCGACGTGGCCGAGGAGCTGTGGTCGCAGCTGGGCTTCCCGCGCAGCGCCGACGACGACATCGCCTTCACCAAGAAGGACGTCGCCGCGCTCAAGATGACCTCCGAGCTGGTCAGCCTCGGGATCCTGGAGGGCGACTCGCAGGCCGCCCTGGTCCGCACCTGGGGCCGCAGCTATGCCCGGCTGGCGGAGTGGCAGGCCGAGCTGCTCGCCGGACTGGCGCTGCAGGACGACGACCCCGGGCGCCGGATCGGCGAGCTGGTCGAGGAGGTCACCCCGCGGGTCGGCAAGCTGCAGGACTACGTGTGGCGCCGCCACCTGGTCAGCGCCGCGCAGCGCCTCCTCACCACGGTCGAGGAGGGCGGCGACGGGCAGCGGATGGCCGTCGCCTTCACCGACATCGTCGGCTACACCAGCCAGAGCAAGCACCTCACCCAGGCCGGACTGGTCGACCTGGTCGAGACCTTCGAGGACGAGACCACCCGCACGGTGACCGCCATCGGCGGACGGGTCATCAAGACCATCGGCGACGAGGTCCTCTACGTCGCCGACTCCCCCCGCGCCCTGGTCGAGGTCGCGCTCGCGCTGACCGGCCGCGGCGAGGACGACGACGACCCGTTCCCACGCGTCCGCGCCGGCATCGCGTACGGCGAGGTCACGACCCGCCTCGGCGACGTCTTCGGCGCCACGGTCAACATCGCCGCCCGGCTCACCTCCCAGGCCCGACCGGGCACGGTGCTCGTCGACCGGGGCGCCTACGAGGCGCTGACCGGGCGCGGCGAGTTCGAGGACGACGACGCCGACACCGCCCCCGACGGGACCCCGCTCAGCAGGATCCTCGACCGGGCCGCCGAGGAGATCAGCGAGATCTCGCCGTACTCCGAGCACGAGGACCTGCGCTTCCGGCGACTGCGCCGGGTCTCGGTCAAGGGTTACCGCCACCTCGAGCCGTGGCTGGTGCGTCGGCACTGATCCCGGGACGGCGAGCGCTCGACGTCCTAGAGTCGGCAGGTGACCAGCGCCGACGACGTCCGAGCGCGCTACCGCGAGATCCACGGCGACCACCCGACGTCGCCGTCCGACGACCGCGCGCTGGCCGCCAGCCACGAGCCGGTGACCGATCCGGCGGTGCTGAGCGACATGGCCGGGGGCCGGCTGCCGATGCCGCCGTACGTGCTCACCGACGGCACGCCGGTCGTCGCGCCCGGCCACCTCGACCCGGTCGGCTGGGCAGGCGGCGCCGACCGCCTGCACGACTGGTACGTCGCCTACTGGCCGGAGGCGGAGCGCGACCATGCCGAGCAGGCGTTCGGCGACTGGATGGCCGGGCGCCACGGCTGGTTCCACCCCGCCACCCCCCACAACCTGCGGCAGGTCGAGCGGCTCCAGGCCCAGGCGCGCGGCGCGATCGAACGCCTCGCCGCCGACCCCCGCGACCCCGTCGGACGCGGCTCGCTCGCCGAGGCGGTCGACGGGCTCGACACGCTGCTGTCGCCCGCGCGCGAGGTCGAGGCCGCACGCCACGGCGGCACCTCGCCGCGCGAGGAGTGGGTCGACCGGATCCGCCGCGACCACCTCACGCCGACGCCGCCACCGATGCCGGTCCGGACCGAGCGGCTGCTGCTGCGCGACCACCGCCCGGAGGACGCCGAGGAGATCTGGGCCTACTACGGCCGCGAGGACGTCGCGACCTACCTGCTCTCCGAGCCGGCTCCGCGCCCGGAGTGGGACGACCGGTTCCGGGAGTGGGCCGAGGCCCAGGGCCGGGTCTGGGGCTTCGTGATCGAGCACGACGGCCGGGTGGTCGGCGACATGGTGCTGATGTTCCGCGGACCCAGCCAGGCCGAGCTCGGCTGGGTGATCCACCCCGAGGTCGGGGGACGCGGCTTCGCGACCGAGGCGGCGCGGGCGCTGATCGACATCGGGTTCGGCCACTTCGGGTTCCACCGGATCTGGGCCGACCTCGACGCCCGCAACACCCGCTCCGCCCGGCTCTGCGAGCGACTCGGGATGCGCCTGGAGACCCACCGCCTGCAGGACTACTGGTCGAAGGGCGAGTGGACCGACAGCCTGTCCTACGCCGTGCTCGCCTCGGAGTGGGCCGCGGCCGACCCCTCGCCCTAGAGTGCCGGTCATGAGCAACCCGCCCGTCCACGGCGCCGACAGCGAGGTCGGCCGGCTCCGCACCGTCCTGCTCCACCGCCCCGGTGACGAGCTGAAGCGGCTCACGCCGCGCAACAACGACAAGCTGCTCTTCGACGGCATCCCGTGGGTCGCGCGCGCCCAGGACGAGCACGACGCCTTCGCCGACGCCCTGCGGCAGCGCGACGTCGAGGTGCTCTACCTGACCGACCTGCTCACCGAGACGTTCCAGCAGGAGTCGGCCCGGCGCCACGCGATCACCACCGCGCTCACCGGGCTCCACCTCGGCGACACGCTGCGCACCTACCTCGGCCACGCCCTCACCGACGCCAGCCCCGAGGAGCTGACGTCCTACCTCACCGCCGGCATCCGCAACGACGAGGTGCGCGGCGGCCACGGCCTGGTCACCTCGCTGCTCGACCAGCACGACTTCCTCGTCGACCCGTTGCCCAACCTGCTGTTCACCCGCGACTCCAGCGTCTGGGTGCGCGACCGGGTCGCCATCACGTCGCTGGCGATGCCTGCGCGGCGCCGCGAGACCCAGCTGACCGAGCTGATCTACACCGAGCACCCGCGCTTCGTCGGCACCCGCACCATCCACGGCTGGCACCACGAGCACGTCGAGGGTGGCGACGTCCTGCTGCTCGCGCCGGGCGTGATCGCCGTCGGCGTCGGGGAGCGTACGACGCCCGCCGGGGTCGAGCGGCTGGCCCGCCAGGTCTTCCACGCCGGCCTCGCCCACACCGTGCTCGCCGTGCCGATCGCCCAGGAGCGGGCGACCATGCACCTCGACACCGTCTGCACGATGGTCGACGTCGACAAGATCGTGATGTACCCCAACGTCGCCGACTCGCTGCAGGCCTTCTCCGTCTCCGCCCCCGACCCCGAGCAGGACGAGGACCGGCTGACGCTGCAGGTCTCGCACGCCGAGCCGTTCCTGGTCGCCGCCGCCAAGGCGATGGAGATCGACACCCTCCACCAGATCGACACCGGCCTCGACCCGGTCACCGCCGAGCGCGAGCAGTGGGACGACGGCAACAACACCCTCGCCGTCGCCCCCCGGGTCGCCGTCGCCTACGAGCGCAACGACGGCACCAACGACCGGCTCGAGGACGCCGGCATCGAGGTGATCCGGATCGCCGGCTCCGAGCTCGGCTCGGGCCGCGGCGGCCCACGCTGCATGAGCTGTCCGGTGGTCCGGGACCCGCTGCCGACCGACTGATCCGGATGGCGGTCGGGCTCGAGACATGAAGAACCCGGCCGCTGCCGACGGGGGAGACAACAACGACCGGGTCCCGAGCCAACGTACCGTCGGGACTCCGCCCACACAACACGGGGGGTCGCGTGTTGCGGGCGGGTGTCACACCGGTGGTCCGGACCGTTCGGTCAGCGGATCGTGACCTGCCGGTGGGCCAGGCCGTTGCGCGCGGAGCGCTGCTCGGCGGTCAGGTCCGAGCCGTCGGCGAGCGCCTCGGCGAGGGCCGTCGCGAACCGGTCGGCCGGCTCCTCGAGCGCCTCGGCGCCGGTGCCGAGGGGAAGGTCCCAGACCGGGGTGAGCAGCCCGTGGGCCCGGAACATGCCGACCAGCCGCGAGTCGGGCACCAGCACGTCGTCGCCGGCGGCGTGCAGCCGCGCGAGCGCGTCGAGCAGCCGGTCCTCGGGCTCGGGCATCACCCAGCGCAGGTGCTCCTTGGTGCCGACGTCGGTCCAGTACGCCGCCGGCACACCGGTCAGCCTGGCCGTCGGGTGCACCGAGGCATTGGCCTGCTCGAGCACGCCCATCAGGTCGGGGGCGTCCGGGACGTCGGCGACCCAGAAGTCGAACCCCTCGTGCACGGTGATCGCGAGCTCGTCGTCGGCGACCAGGTCCTGCAACCGCGGCCCCTCGCCGGGGTCGTCGGTCAGCCCCACGACGCCGGGCTCCTGCTCGGCGAGCGCGGCGGTCAGCACGGCGCCCAGGTCGCGGGCCGGGTCGCCGAAGTGGTGCTGCACCTGCAGGGCGAGCCAGATCCCGCCGCCCTCGCGCACCATCGCCGGGGCCGCGCCGGGCAGCAGCGTGACCAGGGTGACCTCGCGGTCGGCGTACTCCCCGGAGAGCGGGAGCGGCGCGGTCGCCGCCGGCACCAGCTCGCGGAGCGCGACCAGGTCGCACTCGGACGGCAGTCCCTCGAACGGGCGGCCGACGTAGGTCGGGGCGGCACCGCCGGGGGCCCCGTGGCACGCCTTGTAGCGACGGCCCGAGCCGCACGGGCACGGCTGCCGGGGGCCCACGGCCCCATCAGGGCCCGCGGCCCGCTCGCGCGGTTGCTGCCGGGACTTGCTGCGGGAGCGCTTCGCCATGGCTGGGAGGCTAGCCGCCCACCTTGCCCAGCATGTAGGCCGGCCGGTCGGTGATGATCGCCGAGACGCCCAGGTCGCGGCAGAGCTCGAGCTGGGCGTCGGTGTTGACGGTCCAGACGTGGATCTCGCGGTCGGTCTGGGCCAGCCGCCGGACGAAGCCGGGGTGGGCGGTCAGCTCCTCGATGCCCGGCCCGAGCACCCAGCCGGGCTCGAGGACCTGCCGGACCAGCGGCCAGTGGCGGGCCCGCTCCACCAGCATCACCACCGGCACCTCCGGGGCCAGCCGCTGCACCCGCTGCAGCGAGACCCAGGAGAAGCTCATCACCCGGGCCTGCCCGCCGGGCCGGTGCCAGCCGAAGTGGCGCAGCACCTCGACCAGCCGCTTCTCCACCAGCGCGCCGTACCGCGTCGGGTGCTTGGTCTCGATCGCCAGCTCGATCCGGCGGTCGTGGTCGGCCACCACCTCGCACAGCTTGCGCAGCGTGAGCACCTTGTCGAGCTGCTCGTCGCGGTCGTCGGCCTCGTCGTCGAGGTCGGCCCACGGGTTCTTCCACGTCGCGAACTCGAGCTGGTCGAGCTCGGCGAGCTCCATGGTCGACACCAGGCCCTTGCGGCGACCGGTCCGGCGGGTGTCCCGGTCGTGGAAGCAGACCAGGTGGCCGTCGGAGGTGAGCCGGACGTCGCACTCCAGCCCCTCGGCCCCCGCGGCGAGCGCCTCGAGGTAGGCGCCGAGCGTGTGCTCGGCGGCGATGTCGCTCGCGCCGCGGTGGGCGACCACCTGCGGCCGCTCGACGCGCGCCCTCATGCTCGCAGTCTGACGCTTCTGGGGGTCTTGTGGACTCAGCCGCGCGGGCGCTGCTCGACCAACCCGACCAGGTTGCCCTCGGGGTCGCGGACGAAGGCCATCCACTCCTCGGTGCCGGCCGGCCCGAGGGTGTCGTCGTCGTGGGTGAAGATGACGTGCGGCTCGCGCTCCACGGCCACGCCGCTCCCCCGCAGGCGGGCGACGGTCGCCTCGAGGTCGTCGACGCCGAGGTAGTGGAGCGCGCTCGGCGCCCCCCGGTCGAGCAACAGCCGCAACCCGCCGACGTCGAAGAACACCAGGCCCGGCGGGTCGTACGTCGCCACCGGCTCGGCCCCCAGCAGGTCGGCGTAGAACCGGCTGGCCCGCTCGAGGTCCTCCGCCTTCTGCGCCACCTGGATCATCGCCATCCCCGGATGCTAGCCCTGCTCACGCGTGCGGGGTCACCACCACCCGACCGACCACCGTCTCGGGGTCGGGTCAGGGGTGGGGCGGTGGGAAACCTGATGGCGGCGGTTTCGGGGGACCGGTCAGGCTGGGGGCATGACGACGACGGGGAACCCGCCTACCGGCGCCGCGAGCGCCCGCAACCTGGTGAAGACCTACGGCGAGGGGGAGGCGGAGGTGCGGGCGCTCGACGACGTGACCGTCGACCTGCACGCCGGCCAGTTCACGGCCGTGATGGGGCCCTCCGGCTCGGGGAAGTCGACGCTGATGCACTGCCTCGCCGCGCTCGACACCCCCACCAGCGGTGAGGCCCTGGTCGACGGCGTCGAGCTGTCCAAGCTCAAGGACAAGGCGCTGACCGCGCTGCGCCGCGAGCGGATCGGCTTCGTCTTCCAGTCCTTCAACCTGATCCCGACGCTCAGCGCCGAGGAGAACATCGTGCTGCCGCTGGCCCTGGCCGGCCGTCGCCCCGACCAGGAGTGGTTCGACCGGGTGATCGACGCCGTCGGGCTGCGCGACCGGCTCCGCCACCGTCCCAGCGAGATGTCGGGCGGCCAGCAGCAGCGCGTCGCCTGCGCCCGCGCGCTGGTCAGCCGGCCCACGGTCGTGTTCGCCGACGAGCCCACCGGCAACCTCGACAGCACCAGCAGCGCCGAGGTGCTCGGCTTCCTGCGGCGCAGCGTCGACGAGTTCGGGCAGACCATCGTGATGGTGACCCACGACCCGGTCGCGGCGGCGTACACCGACCGCGTCGTCTTCCTCGCCGACGGCCGCATCGTCGAGGAGCTCGCCCAGCCGACCCGCGACACCATCCTCGACACGATGGCGCGGCTGACCCCGCAGGTGGGCTGAGATGCTCCGCTTCACCTGGCGCACGCTGCTGGCCCGCAAGGTCCGGCTCGTCATGAGCACGCTCGCGATCGTGCTCGGCATCGGCTTCCTCACCGGCGTGATGGTCTTCAGCAACGGCCTGGGCTCGACGTTCGACGCGATCATCAAGGGCTCCACGCCCGACGCGCTGGTCCGCCCGACCGGCACCGGCTCCTTCGAGTCCGTCGGCGCCGGCACCACCACCGTCCTCAAGCCCGAGGACGTCGCCCGGCTGGCCGCGCTGCCCGAGGTGGCGCGGGCCGACGGACAGGTCGACGGGCTCGGCAGCTACCTGCTCGACGCGGACGGCAAGCTGGTCGGCGGCCAGGGCGCCCCGACCATCGCCTTCAACGACAACGACTACCCCAACATCCTCGACGAACCGTCGTTGGAGCTGCTCGACGGGGCGTGGCCGCGTGGCACCGACGAGATCGTGCTCGACAGCGGCGCCGCCGACAACGGTGGCTACGAGGTCGGTGACGAGGTCACCGTCATCGCGCCCAACGGCACCTCGGTCGAGGGGGCGCGGCACACCTTCACGCTGGCCGGCACCGCCGAGTTCAACGGCGGCGGTACGGCGGGGGCGACCCTGCTCGTGTTCTCGACGCCGGGCGCCCAGGAGCTGTTCCTCGGCGGCCGCGACGTGTTCACCAGCGCGGCGCTGACGGCCGCGCCCGGGGTCAGCCAGGAGCAGCTCGCCGCGGCGGCCGAGGACGTGCTGCCGGCGGCGTACGAGGTGATGAAGGGCGACACCGTCGTCAAGGAGTCGCAGGACTCGGTCAACGAGTTCCTCGGCGTGATCACCCAGTTCCTCGTCGCCTTCGCCGTGATCGCGATCCTGGTCGGCGGCTTCATCATCGCCAACACCTTCACGATCCTGGTCGCGCAGCGGGTGCGCGAGCTGGCGCTGCTGCGCGCGCTCGGCGCCAGCGCCGCTCAGGTACGACGCTCGGTGCTGCTCGAGGCGACGCTGATGGCGCTGCTGGGATCCACCATCGGCGTCGGCCTGGGGTTGGTGCTCTCGCGCGCGCTGGCCACCCTCTTCAGCTCCTTCGGCCTCGACATCGCCGGCGACGCGCTCACCCTGACCTGGCCCGCCGTCGCCCTCGCGTACGGCGTCGGGCTGGCCGTGACGCTGGTCTCGGCGTACCTGCCGGCGCGCCGGGCCTCGCGGACCGCCCCGGTCGCCGCGATGCGCGACGAGGCGGCTCCGCCCGAGCAGTCGCTCCGGCGCCGCGCGCTGATCGGCACGGTGGTCGTCGCGCTCGGAGCAGCCGCGGCCGGCTACGGCTTCACCGACGGCGCGCCCGGCCCGGCGGCCGCCTGGGTCGGCGGCGCGGCCGTGGTCTGGGTGCTCACGGCCGCCGCGCTGAGCCCGGTCATCGGACACCCGGTGCTGGTCGCCACGCGTGCCCTCTTCGCCCGCGCGTTCGGCACCACCGGCCGGCTGGCCGGCGACAACGCGCTGCGCAACCCGCGCCGGACCGGGGCGACCGCGTCGGCGCTGATGATCGGCGTCGCACTGGTCTCCGCGGTCGGCACCCTCGCCGCGTCCTTCAGCGCGACCGCCGACGACCTCGTCGACGACCAGTTCGCCTCCGACTTCCTGGTGCAGTCGGCCAACTTCCAGACCTTCCCGACCGGCATCGGCGACGACATGGCCGAGGTCGACGGCGTCGCGATGGTGACCCGCGACCAGTTCTCGCCGGCCCTGGTCGACGGGAAGCCGGGAACGATCCTCGGCGTCGACCCCGACTACGGGCAGATCTACGACCTCGACGTCACCGACGGCACCCAGGACCTCTCGGGCAAGGAGGCGGTCATCAGCACCGACGCCGCCGACGACTACGGCGTCGGCCTCGGCGACCGGCTCGGCATCGCCGTCCCGGGTGACCGGTCGGTGAAGGTCGAGGTGGTCGGGATCATCGAGCCCACCCCGGTCGTCGGCGCGGTCAACGTGCCGCTGAGCGTGCTCACCGGACTGGGCCTCAACCGGGCCGACACCTCGGTCAGCATCAACATCGACGAGGGGGCCGACCGGGAGGCGGTGCAGCGCGACCTCGAGCGGGTCGTCGCCGACGTACCGATCGTCACCGTGCAGGACAAGGAGGAGTTCGCCGACTCGATCCTGGCCCAGATCAACACCCTGCTCTCGCTGATCTACGGGCTGCTGGCGCTGGCCGTGGTCATCGCGGTGATCGGCATCATCAACACCCTCGGGCTCAGCGTGATCGAGCGGACCCGCGAGATCGGGCTGCTCCGCGCCGTCGGCCTGTCCCGGGCGCGGCTGCGCACGATGGTCACCCTGGAGTCCGTGACGATCGCGGTGATGGGCGCGGTGCTCGGCATGGTGGTCGGGCTCGCGATCGGGGTGCTGCTGCGCCAGTCGCTCCGCGACGACCTGACCGCGCTGGCGCTCCCGCTCCCGAGCCTCGGGGTCTTCCTCGGCATCGCCGTGGTCTTCGGCGTGGTCGCCGCCGTCGTGCCCGCGATCCGCGCCTCGCGGATGAAGGTGCTCGACGCGATCGCGACGGAGTGAGGAGCTACCGGAAGCGAAGCGTCCGGAACCGCGGCTAGCGTCTCCCCCATGACCGAGATCGTGCTCTTCCACCACATCCAGGGACTGACCCCCGGCATCGTCGCCTTCGCCGACCGGCTGCGCGCCGCCGGGCACGTCGTCCACACCCCCGACTCCTTCGAGGGTCGCACCTTCGGCTCGATCGACGAGGGCGAGGCCTACTGCACCGAGGTCGGTTTCGAGGCTGTCCGCGACCGCGGGATCGCCGCCGCCCAGGACCTCCCCGACGACGTCGTGTACGCCGGCATGTCGCTGGGCGTGATGGCCGCCCAGACGCTGGTGCAGAACCGTCCCGGCGCCCGCGGCCTGCTCGCCTACTTCGGCTTCGCCGACCCGAAGTACTTCGGCAGCTGGCCCGACGGCGTCCCCGTCCAGATCCACGCCATGGACGCCGACCCCTACTTCGTCGGCGAGGGCGACCTCGAGCCGGCGCAGGCCTTCGTCGACTCCTACGAGCAGGGGGAGCTCTTCCTCTACCCCGGCGAGGGCCACCTGTTCGCCGACTCCTCGCTCGACGACTACGACGACGCGGCCACCGCGCTGCTGCTCGAGCGCTCGCTGTCGATGCTGGCCGCGCTCGACCGGTGACCGAGAGGTCCGGGTCGTTCGGGTAGTTCGGTAGTTCAGTGAGAAGTGGCCCCTCACGTGGCTGCAGAGGGGCCACTTCTCACTGGAGTACCCGAAGAAGGGGACCGATCGACGTCACACCGACCCCCCACACCGACCACTCCGTCAGGCGACCATGCCGTGCGGGTCGATGACGTACTTGGTCGCGGCACCGGCGTCGAACTCCTGGTAGCCGCGCGGCGCGTCGTCGAGGCCGATGGTCTTGGCGTTGACGGCCTTCGCGATGTGCGCCTTGTCGGCGAGGATCATGTTCATCAGCTTGCGGTTGTACTGCTTGACCGGGCACTGACCGGTCACGAAGGCGTGCGACTTCGCCCACCCGAGGCCGAGCTTGACGCCGATCTGCCCCTGCTTGGCGGCGTCGTCGGCGGCGCCCGGGTCGCCGGTGACGTAGAGGCCCGGGATGCCGAGCGACGCCCCGGCGCGGGCGATGGTCATGATGTCGTTGAGCACGGTCGCCGGAGCCTCGTCGGCGCCCTCGCCGTGGCCGCGGGCCTCGAAGCCGACCGCGTCGACGGCGGCGTCGACCTCCGGCTCGCCGGTGATCTGCTCGATCATGTCGACGAGGTCGTTGCCCGAGGACAGGTCGACGGTCTCGCAGCCGAACGACGCGGCCTGCTTGAGGCGGTCGGTGTTCATGTCGCCGACGATGACCACCGCGGCGCCGAGCAGCTGGGCGGCGTGGGCCGCGGCCAGCCCGACCGGTCCCGCTCCGGCGACGTACGCCGTGGAGCCGGTGGTGACGCCGGCGGTGTAGGCGCCGTGGTAGCCGGTCGGGAAGATGTCGGAGAGCATCGTCAGGTCGAGGATCTTCTCCAGCGCCTGGTCGCGGTCGGGGAACTTCAGCAGGTTGAAGTCGGCGAACGGGATCATCACGTACTCCGCCTGGCCGCCGAGCCAGCCGCCCATGTCGACGTAGCCGTACGCCGCACCGGCGCGGGCGGGGTTGACGTTGAGGCAGATGCCGGTCTTGCCCTCGTTGCACATCCGGCAGCGACCGCAGGCGATGTTGAAGGGCACCGAGCAGATGTCACCCTCCTGGACGAAGAGCACGTCGTCGCCGACCTCGACCACCTCGCCGGTGATCTCGTGACCGAGGGTCTGGCCCTCGGGGGCCGTCGTCCGACCGCGCACCATGTGCTGGTCGCTGCCGCAGATGTTGGTGGTGACGAGCTTGAGGATCACGGCGTGGGGGGCGGCCTGCTTGATGCCCATCCCCTTCGCCACCTCGGCCGGGATCTCGAGCTTCGGGTAGTCGACGGACTCGACCGCCACCTCGCCGGGGCCCTTGTAGACGACGATCTTGTTGCCGGACATCTGCGCTCCTCACCGCTCCCGGGCGGATCCCGGGGGCTCTCAACGCAGGACGGCGGGGGCCGTCCCGCTCCTCCACACAAGCACGGGCCACCAAGCCGGGCCTCCCCCGACCGGGTGAGGCCGCCGATAGGGCGGATCAGCGGGACGTCACGCGTGCTGGCGCAGGTAGCGTCCGAAGTGGGGGACCGTGAAGGCGATCCGGCCGCGCTCGCCGGAGTAGATCAGGCCCTTCTTGAGCAGGGCGTCGCGAGCCGGTGAGAGCGACTGCGGCTTCTTGCCGAGGGTGGCGGCCACGTCGGCGGTGGGCACGCTCTCGACGTCGTCGAGGGCCGCCCGGTCCGCCTCGGCGATCGCCACCGCGGCGTCGGCCATCGCGCGCAGGTAGTCGCGCTCCCCCGGCGTCGCCCGCTCGAAGCGCGACCCGAAGAAGCCGACGGCCAGCTCCGACTCGGCCTCCGGCGCGGCGACCGCCACGTCGTCGGCCGTGATCGGGCTGTGGGGCGCGCGGTCCCAGACCGCCTTGCCGTAGGCCTGGATGAAGTAGGGGTAGCCGCCGGTGGCGGAGTACATCGCGGCGAGCGCGTCGGGTTCGAAGGCGGCGTCCTCGTCGGCGGCCGGTGCGGCGAGCGCCCGGTCGGCGGCCTCGCGCGGGAGCCGGTCGATGCGCTGGTAGCGGAAGAGCCGCTCGGAGTAGGACTTGCTGGCGCTCAGCACCGCCGGCAGGTGGGGCAGCCCGGCACCGACCACGATGACCGGCAGTCCCGACTGGCTGATCTCGTGGCAGGCGGCGCACAGGGCGGAGACGTCGTCGGGTCCGAGGTCCTGCATCTCGTCGATGTGGACGCTGATCCCCTTTCCGACGTCCGCCGCGAGGCCGCCGAGGTCGGTGAACAGCTCGACCAGGTCGATCTCGACGTCACCAGAGTCGGCGCGGCCCTTCACGGCCGGCGCGTCGATGCCGGGGTGCCACTGGTCGCGCAGCCTCGCCCCGGTCCCGGCCTCACGCTGGGCGAAGGAGCGGATCACGCCGAGGACGTGGTCGACCTCGTCGGCGTGGGGGTGCCCCAGCTCGCGCACCGCCTGGTGCAGGGCACCGGACAGCGGGCGGCGCAACGGCTGGTCGGGCCGCGCCTCGAGCTTGCCGGTGCCCCAGTGCCGACGTACGGCGGCGGAGCGGAGAGCGTTGAGGAGCACCGTCTTGCCGACGCCGCGCAGCCCGGTGAGGACCAGCGAGCGCTCGGGCCTGCCGCGGGCGACCCGCTCGAGCACCACGTCGAACGCCGCCAGCTGCTCGTCGCGGCCCGCGAGCTCGGGCGGCCGCTGGCCGGCGCCGGGCGCGTAGGGGTTCCGGATCGGGTCCACGCTGCGACCGTATCGGGGTGTCTAGGGGTGGCCCTAGACAGCGGTCGGTGTGTCGGCCTCAGGCCGTCTGACGGGTGGCGGGAGGCGTGGCCGCCGACCGCGTGGGGGCGTGCCGGTAGGCCGCGTCGAGCCCGGACCGCAGCGCGTCGATCATGTCCGGCACGTCGTCGACGGCGAGCCGGAACGACCCGGAGCAGACGTTGTCGCGCCACAGCGACAGCACCACGCACCCGGCCTCGTGGTGCCACGAGAGCCGCAGCGCGCGCCCGGTCCCGCGGGAGTCGAGGTAGATCGACCCCGTCGTCGGGAGCGGCCGGGCGGCGGGCATGCCTTCCATTGTGGCGCGCGTCGCGCACTCGCGGTAGTGGATCGCGGTGGGCGGCCGGTAACGGACCTTCCGTGTCGCTCCCGGTGCGTCCCCACAGCGCAGGAGCACCACGAGCGGTCCGTTACCCGCAGGAACGCCGGCCGCGACCCGCCTAGAATCACCCGCGTGCCGGAGCTGCCCGAGGTGGAGGCGCTGGCCCTGGACCTCCGGGGCCGGCTCAAGGACCGCGCCATCACCATGGTCCACGTGGCGGCGTTCAGCGCGCTCAAGACCTACGACCCGCCGTTGCAGGCGCTCGAGGGCACGCTGGTCGACGACGTGACCCGGCACGGCAAGTTCCTCGACGTCGACGCCTCCGGGCTCCACCTGGTGATCCACCTGGCCCGCGCCGGCTGGATCCGGTGGCGCGACGAGGTCCCGACCGCCCCACCGCGGGCCGGCGGCAAGACGGGGCTCGCGCTGCGGGTCGTGCTCGACGACGGCAGCGGGCTCGACGTCACCGAGGCCGGCACCAAGAAGGGTCTCGCGGCGTACGTCGTCCGCGACCCGCACGACGTGCCCGGCATCGCCTCGCTCGGCCCCGACCCGCTCGCCGACGCCTTCACCGTCGACACCCTGCGCGGCATCCTCGCCACCGCCGGCCGGGCCCAGGTCAAGGGCGTGCTCCGCCATCAGGGCACCATCGCCGGCATCGGCAACGCCTACTCCGACGAGGTGCTCCACGCCGCGCGGATGTCGCCGTTCAAGCCGGCGTCCTCGCTGAGCGAGGAGGAGTCCCAGACGCTGTACGACGCCATCCGCACCGTGATCGGCGACGCCGTCGACCGCTCGCGCGGGCTGGCGGCGAGCGAGCTCAAGGGCGAGAAGAAGTCGCACCTCGCCGTCCACAACCAGGCCGGCAAGCCGTGCCCGGTGTGCGGCGACACGGTGCGCGAGGTCAGCTTCGCCGACTCGAGCCTGCAGTACTGCCCCACCTGCCAGACCGGCGGCAAGCCCCTCGCCGACCGCCGGATGTCCCGACTACTGAAGTGAGTCCCCCCATGCATGTCCCCACCGTCACGGTCACCGACCTGCCCGACCCGCTCCCCGACGACCTCGCCGTGCTCGACGTCCGCGAGCCGGTGGAGTGGCACCACGGCCACATCGACGGCGCGACCCACGTCCCGCTCTCCGACCTGCCGGGGCGTCTCGGCGACGTGCCCGGCGGGCGGGTCGTCGTCGTGTGCAAGGTCGGCGCCCGCTCGGCCCGGGCGACCGCGTGGCTGGCCCAGCAGGGCCACGACGTGAGCAACCTCGACGGCGGCATGCTCGAGTGGGAGGCCGCGGGACGGCCGATGGTCAGCGACTCCGGCTCGCCGGCTCAGGTCGTCTGACCCCACGCCGGAGCGGGAACGGCCAGGGCACCGGCCAGCCGGTCGAGGTACGCCGAGCGCGACAGCTCGACGACGCCGAGGCTGAGCAGGTGGTCGGTGGCCCACTGGACGTCGAGCAGCCGCTGCCCGGCGTACGCATCGGAGAGCAGGTCGACCAGGCCGAGCAGCGCCACCTTCGACGCGTCGGTCTCGTGGTGGAACATCGACTCGCCGGCGAACAGCCCGCCGATCGCGACGCCGTAGAGACCCCCGGCGAGCCGGCCGTCGCGCCACGCCTCGACCGAGTGGACCCAGCCCAGCTCGTGGAGGCGGGTGTAGGACGCGCGGATCTCGTCGTCGATCCAGCCGTCGGGCCGCCGCGGGTCGGCGCAGGCGGCGAGCACCTCGGCGAACGCCGTGTCGACCCGGATCTCGAAGGTCCGTGCCGAGCGGCGCAGCGACCGGCTCACCCGCATCCCGTCCAGCGGCAGCACCGCCCGCTCGACGGGGCTCCACCATCCCAGGCGGCCGTCGGGCACCGGCATCGGGAACAGCCCGGAGCGGTACGCCGCCAGCACCGTCCCCGGCTCCAGGTCGGCCCCCACCGCGACCAGGTCGTGCCACGGCCACTCGCTCGCCGCCGGCAGCCGCCACGGCGTCGGTGGCGGCTCGACCGGCTCGACCGGCTCCCCAGGCACGGCGGGCATGGCCTCGAACCTAGGCCACGTGGTCGCTGGCGGCGTCGTGTAACGCCGGGTTACTGACTCTTCCCACTCGGAAGTTTCCGGGTGGGTACAGCAAGTAACCCGGCGTTACAGCGGGTTGGCCAGCCCCCCGTAGGATCGCCGCATGGGTGCGATGAGCTCGATGTCGAGGCGGCTGGCGCCGCGGGTGACCGACCTCGCGCCCGGGTTGACGACGGCGTTCGTGCGCGAGGCCCTCCACCGCGCCATCGCGGGCGTGGGTCCGCTGCCGCCGGCCGCGGTTGCCGCCGACAAGCAGCTGAAGGAACAGCACGACAACGTCGACCGGGCGATCCACGAGGTGATCGAGAACCACGTCCGGCTGGCGGGGGCGCAGGGGTTCGCGACCAACATCGGCGGGCTGGTCACGGCCGCCGTGACGATCCCCGCCAACATCAGCGGGCTCGCCCTGATCGAGTGCCGGATGATCGCCGGCATCGCCCACCTGCGCGGCTACGACCTCGACGACCCGCGGGTCCGCAACGCGATCCTGGTCTGCCTGCTCGGCGAGGAGACGGTCAAGGACCTCGTCAAGGCCAAGCACATCCCGGCCCCGCCCATGGCCCTGGCGACCGCACCCGAGCACGACGCCGACCTCGACCAGCGGATCTCGACCTACGTCGCCCGCGACCTGATCGCCAAGGTCGCCGGCAAGCGGATGGCGATCACGATCGGGCGCCGGGTGCCGGTGGTGGGCGGGCTGGTCGGCATGGGCGCCGACGGCTACGCCACCTGGCGGATCGGGCGCTACGCCGACCGCGAGCTCCTGCCCCGCAACCGCCGGTAGACCCGCAGCGCCAACCGCCCGACGCGCCCCCGCTGCAGCCCGCGCACGACCTTCTCGCGCAGCCGGTACGTCGGCCGGAGATAGCTGCGACGCAACGCCGCCTCGGTCTCGGCGAGCCGCTCGTTGAGCTCCTGCTCGACCCGGAGCAGGCGGCCGTTCTCGACGACCAGCGCGGTGATCGCGTCGAGCGCGGCGTCGGCCACCAGCGTCTCGTCCGGGTGGTCGGGGTCGGCCCAGGAACCGGCCGGCGCGGGCGGCGCACCGAGCAGGTCGCCGAGGTCGCCCACCACGTCATAGCCGCGCTCGCGCAGCGTCGCGACCCACGACTCGGTGAGCTCGCACGCCCAGGCGTGGTCGTCGGGCGGCAGGGTGAGCCGCGGCGAGGACGCCCGCTGCGACAGCGTCCGGTGGGCCAGCAGCTCGCGCACCAGCGGCCGGTAGACCAGCGGCGGGACGACGGGGTTGGCCCTCACGTTGAGCCGGCGCAGCAGCGCGGTCTCGGGTACGCCGAGGGACGGGTTCGCCCGGTCGACGGACAGGTCGAGGTCGATCCCGTCGAGGCCGAGGACCCGCGAGAACCGGTGCCACAGCTCGTCCGGGGGTCCCCCCGGCGGCGGCACCGTGACGACGTGGACCCGCTCGGGCGGCAGGTCGCGCGCCCACCGGTCGAGGATGTCGGGGATCTCCTGGGCGCCCCAGAACCACGGCGCCACCCCCTTGGACCGCTGGGGGTCGCGCAGCTGGCGCAGGAAGTCGGCGTACCCCAGCTCGCGGCGGTGCTTGACGTTCTCCTGCCACTCCGCGGGGACCTGGCGGACCAGGTCGCGCACCGAGAGCACCACGTGGATCTCGGTGTCGGGGTGGCCGAGCGACTCCAGGGCCCGGGCGGCCTGGGCGGCGGACGCGGTGGCGAGGATCTCGTGGCTGATGATGCTGGTGCCGCCGAACTCCCGGACGTCGTGGGCCAACCGGTCCCACTGACCGATGCACTCCTCCTCCAGCCCGCCCCAGCGCAGCTGCATCAGGTCGAGGGCGGCCAGGAAGTGGGCGTCGAAGCGCTCGGCGGGATAGGACATGTCGTGCTCGCGCAGCCGGCTGCGGTTGCGGAACAGCACGTCCTGGAGGTGGGAGGTGCCGGTCTTCGGAGTGCCCACGTGGAGCAGCACCCGTCGACTCACTGTGCCTCCTCGGGGGTGTCCTCACTCGCGAGGAGCAACCCGATGCCGGCCGCCAGGGTGTCGCTCGGCCGGACCGCCTCGGCTCCCGGACGGTCGCCCGGCAGCAGCAGCTCCAGGCTGCCGGAGACAGGGTAGCGGCCGGCGTTGCTGGCCAGCCCCGCGACGAGCCGGGTCGCCTGGGCGTCGGTCCAGGCCCGGTGGGAGGTCGGTACGACGGGGGGCGGGCCCTCGACGCCGGCCAGCCGCGGCCGCAGCAGCTCGGAGACCAGCGCGCGGCGCACGGGCGGGGTGACGGCTGGCCGCAGTGCGGCCACGACCCGCCGGCCGAGGTCGACCGCGGTGGCCGCGAGCGTCGGCTGCGGGGGCAGCGGCGTGCGCAGCCCGGCGGCGCGGGCGGCCCGGGCCGGGTCGGTCACGAGGTGGACCTCGACCACGCCGGACTGCTCCAGCCCCTCGGCCACGAGCCGCTCGAGGTCGATCCGGGCCGGGAGCCCGTCGCGGCCGGTGGTCTCCCGCCACCACTCCCTCCAGGGCGAGACGCCCTCGCCGAGCGCGCGGTGGGTCCAGAGGTCGGTGAGCATGGTGCCGACGTCGGTGCCGACGACGACCAGCCGGCCCGAGCGCGACGTCGGCGGGTGGCCGTGGGCGACCAGGTGGCGGCGCAGGGTCCGCCCCAGCTCGGGGTCGCCGTGCAGCCGGTAGCGGGCCGCCCAGGGCCGGCGCCGGCCGGCGGGTGGCTCGGGCGGCGTACGGCGGGCGAGGTCGTGGGCGATCACCACGGCGACCAGGTCGAGCAGCTCCGCCGGGCGTACGCCGGCGGGGTCGGTCGGCCGCGGGCCGTGGTGGGGCACGGCGTCGTCGTGGGGCAGCGGCAGCGCCGGGCGGGAGCGGCGGGGCGGGTCGGCGGCGAGCACGCGATCGACCAGGCCGCGCGTGGGCCCTCCGGCGAGGTTGAGCCGCCGGGCCAGCTCGAGCTGCTGGGCGCCCGGCAGCACCGGGGCCGCGGGTTCCGCGGTCCCGGACCACTCGCGCCAGGGCGTAGTGCCGCCGGATCGGAGGTGGGCGACCCACCCCCAGGCCCGCGCGTCTGCCGACCCGGTCACCAGGGCTTCAGCCGCCGCGCGCCCTGCCGCAGCCGCCCGGTGAACGACTGGTCGGGGTCCGGGCGCTTCGCGGCCTCGACGGTCATGGCGGCCAGGGCGTTGAGCGCGACCCGGGAGCGCTTGCGCGCCGAGACCCGGTCGGGGTCGCGCCAGGTGGCCTCGGGGTCCGGCTTGGCGGGCCGCAGCTCCTCGAGGTCGCCGACGACGTCGATGCCGGCCTGCTGGACGAACTCGATCCAGGTGCTCGCGGTCTGGTCGGCCCAGTCCCAGGCGCCGGGCGGCAGCGTGATCCGCGCCGAGCTGCCCTGGGAGAGCACCTCCTCGGCGAGCATCGAGCGGATCAACCCGTCGTAGGCCGCCTCGCGGCGGGTCATCCGGTCGAGCTGCTTGTTGAGCCGGCGCAGCACGCCCGCCTCCGCGACGCCCAGCGACGCGTTGGCGCGGGTGCTGTCGACGGGCGCCCAGGCCGGGTCGATGCCGACCGAGCGGCAGAACCGGTGCCACAGGTCGTCGCCGGGCCGGCTGGTGCCCGACGGCGGGACGGTGACCAGGTGGACGTGGTCGGGCGGCACGTGGGCGCCCCAGCGGCCGAGCACGGTCGGGAGGTCGAAGGCCCGCGAGAACCAGGTCTTGCCGCGCTGCATCCGCTTCACGAACGACGCGTAGCGCCAGCGCCGGCCCTGCTTGATGCTCTCCTGCCACGCGGCCGGCACCTGCCGGCCGAGGTCGCGGGCGGTGTAGACGATGTGGACGTCGGGGCCGAGGTCGGCGATCGCGCGCGCGATCACGTCCGGCCGGGCCGGCGCGAGGATCTCGTGGCTGACCACGACGATGCCCGACTTGCGGCGTACCCGCTTGACCAGCGAGTCCCAGCTCCCCTCGGCGTGGCCGGGCGGCCCGCCCCAGTCCTGGCCGAGCAGGTCGAGCGCGGCGCGGAACTGGAGGAGCCCGGGGCTCACCAGCGCCGAGCGCCCCGGGAAGTGGACCCCGTGGCCGGCCAGCGAGGCGGCGTTGAGGGTGAGCCGGTCCTGCAGGTAGGTGGTGCCGGTCTTCGGCGCACCGATGTGCAGGTAGACCGTCGGGCTCATGGGGTGATTGTGCCAATCGCGGTAGTTCGTGACGTAGCGGCCCCGATTCGGCCGATTTTGGGGCCGTTACGTCACGAACTACCCACCCAGCGCCCGCACGACGGCCGACGGCTGGGGCGGCCGAGGTGACCCGCCATCCAGGTGCTGGTCGCGACGACGGCGGCGAGGTCGACGCCGTGCTCGACGCCGAGGCCGTTGAGCAGCCAGACCAGGTCCTCGGTCGCGAGGTTGCCGGTCGCGCTCTTGGCGTAGGGGCAGCCGCCGAGTCCGCCGGCGCTGGCGTCGAAGGTGGTGATCCCGCGTTGCAGGGCGGCGTGGGCGTTCGCCAGCGCTTGGCCGTAGGTGTCGTGGAAGTGCATCGCCAGCCGGTCGGTGGCGACTCCCTCGGCCTCGAAGGCGTCGATCAGGTCGACGACCCGGTTGGCGGTGCCGACGCCGATGGTGTCGCCGATGCTGAGCTGGCTCGCGCCGAGGTCGAGCAGCCGCTTGCCGACGCTCACGACCTGCTCGAGCGGGACGTCGCCCTCCCACGGGTCGCCGAAGCACATCGAGACGTACGCCCGGACGTCGAGCCCGGCGTCCCGCGCCCGGCGTACGACGGGCTCGAACATCGCGAACTGCTCGTCCAGCGACCGGTTGAGGTTGCGCTGCGCGAAGGTCTCGGTCGCCGAGCCGAAGATCGCGACGTGGCGCAGCCCGAGCTCGAGCGCCCGGTCGAGGCCGCGCTCGTTGGGCACCAGCACCGGCAGGTCACGACCCTCGTCGCCGAGCGCGGTCATCAGCTCGGCCGCGTCGGCGAGCTGCGGGACCCACCTCGGGTGGACGAACGACGTCGCCTCGACGACCGGCAGCCCGGCCGCGAGCAGGCGGCGTACGAACTCGGCCTTGACCTCGACCGGCACGATCGCGGACTCGTTCTGGAGCCCGTCGCGGGGGCCGACCTCGTAGATCGTGACCCGCTCGGGGACGCTCACGACTCCTCCACGACGAACAGCGTCGCACCCAGCGCCACACCAGCCC
Source organism: uncultured Actinomycetota bacterium (assembly GCA_963740885.1). Classification (GTDB taxonomy): domain Bacteria; phylum Actinomycetota; class Actinomycetes; order Propionibacteriales; family Nocardioidaceae; genus Nocardioides. Next base: position 1,529,623 of record CAVUFP010000002.1, on the reverse strand, counting down.
CGGCCGTCGCGCCGACCTGGTGACGGTGCCCGCGAACGGCGCCTTGAGCGCCAGCTCCATCTTCATCGCCTCCAGGGTGCCGAGGACCTGTCCCTCCTCGACGGTCTCACCCTCCGCCACGCGGACGTCGAGCACGGTGCCCGGCATCGGCGCGGTGAGCGTGCCGTCGCCGGCCGCGACGGCGCCGGCCATCCGGTCGGGGCGGGTGAAGTGGTGGCGCTGGCCGTGGAGCGCGACGTCGACGAAGTCGCGCTGCGCGTTGATCACCGCCCGCACCCGGTGGCCGTCGACGACCGCCTCGAGCGTGTGGTTGGCGGCGTACGTCGTGCGGACCGGTACGCCGTCTACGGTGCCGGCCGCGCGGTCGACGACCACGTCGCGGTCGAGCTCGACCAGGGTCGGCGCCGGCGGGCCGCCGAGCCGGAACCCGTCGGCCTGGAACGGGTGCCCGGTGTCGAAGGAGGTCAGCAGCGCCGAGGTCCAGGCCGCCATGGTCCGGGCCAGGTCGGGGTCGGGCGCCGGCACGTCGTGGCGGTCGAGCCACGCGGTGTCGATGGTCGCGTCACGGAACTCCTCGGAGTCCACCAGCGTCCGCAGGAAGCCGGCGTTGGTGGTGATGCCGAGGATCGCGGTCTCGTCGAGCGCGGCGACCAGCGCCTGGCGGGCCGCCTCGCGGTCGGGCCCGTGGGCGATCACCTTGCCGAGCATCGGGTCGTACGCCGTCGACACGGTCTGCTCGGCCTCGAGCGCGTGGTCGACCCGCACCTCCGTCGGCCAGCGCACGATGCTTGCCGTGCCCGCCTGCGGCAGGAACCCGCCGAACGAGTCCTCCGCGTAGACCCGCGCCTCGATCGCGTGGCCGTTGAGTCGGACGTCGTCCTGGATGAGGCCGAGCGGCTCGCCGTCGGCGACCTTGAGCTGCAGCTCGACGAGGTCGAGACCCGTCACCATCTCCGTCACGGGGTGCTCGACCTGGAGCCGGGTGTTCATCTCGAGGAAGTAGAACTCGCCGGTGTCGCTGTCGAGCAGGAACTCGACCGTCCCGGCGTTGACGTAGCCGACGTGGCGGGCCAGGTCGACCGCGGCAGTGGTGATCGCACCGCGCTGCTCGTCGGTGAGCGTCGGCGCGGGCGCCTCCTCGAGCACCTTCTGGTGGCGGCGCTGGGTCGAGCAGTCGCGCTCGTGCAGGTGGAGCACGGTGCCGTGGGAGTCGCCGATGACCTGCACCTCGATGTGCCGGCCGCGCTCGACGTACTTCTCGACCAGCATGGTGTCGTCGCCGAACGCCGACAACGCCTCCCGCTTCGCCGCCGCGACCGCCTCGGCCATCTCGCCCCCGCTGCGCACCACCCGCATCCCCTTGCCGCCCCCACCCGCCGCGGCCTTCACCAGCACGGGGTACGCCGCGTCGTCGCCGGTCGGGACGACCGGGACGCCCGCCGCGACCGCAAGCTCACGCGCGGCGTCCTTGCGCCCCATCCGTTCCATGACCGCCGCGCTCGGCCCGACCAGCGTGATGCCGGCCGTCCGCCAGGGCAGACGTAAAGCCGGCACGCTCGGAGAGGAACCCGTACCCGGGGTGCACCGCATCGGCACCGGACGAGACCGCAGCCGCGACGACCGCGTCGACGTCGAGGTAGGAGTCGACCCGCACCGCGTCATCAGCAGCGTGCACGTGCGGAGCAGAGGAGTCGAGGTCGGTGAAGACCGCGACGGTACGGATGCCCAGCCGGTGGGCGGTCCGCATGACCCTCAGAGCGATCTCGCCACGGTTGGCGATGAGCAATGTCTTCACCGTCATCACATCCGGAAGATGCCGTAGGAGGGCGCGGGCACCGGCGCGTGGGAAGCCGCGGCCAGCCCCATGCCGAGCACCCGCCGGGTGTCGGCGGGGTCGATGATGCCGTCGTCCCAGAGCCGGGCGGTGGCGTAGTACGGCGACCCCTGCCGCTCGTACTGGTCGCGGATCGGCGCCTTGAAGTCGTCGTCCTCCTCGCGGCCGGCGACGGTGGCCAGCACGTTGGCGGCCTGCTCGCCGCCCATCACCGAGATCCGGGCGTTGGGCCACATCCAGAGGAAGCGCGGGTCGTAGGCGCGCCCGCACATGCCGTAGTTGCCGGCGCCGAAGGAGCCGCCGATGACGACGGTGAACTTCGGGACCACGCTGCACGCGACCGCGGTCACGAGCTTGGCGCCGTCGCGGGCGATGCCGCGGTTCTCGTACTCCTTGCCGACCATGAAGCCGCTGATGTTCTGCAGGAAGACCAGCGGGATGCCGCGCTGGTTGCACAGCTGGATGAAGTGGGCGCCCTTGAGCGCCGACTCGCTGAAGAGGATGCCGTTGTTGGCGACGATCCCGACCTCGTGCCCCCAGATCTTCGCGAACCCGCACACCAGCGTCTCGCCGTAGAGCTGCTTGAACTCGTGGAACCGGCTCCCGTCCACCACCCGCCGGACCACCTCCCGCACGTCGTACGGCGTCCGCGGGTCCGTCGGCACCACGTCATCCAACGTGGAGGGATCGACCAGCGGCTCCTCCGGTGGTTCGGAAGTCGACCACCGGTGGTTGAGGAAGGACGAAGTCCTGTCTCGAAACCACCATGCCGGGGCAGGGTGTCCACGATCGACCGCACGATCGCCAACGCATGCACATCGTCCTCGGCCAGGTGATCGACCACCCCCGACGTACGCGCGTGCACGTCCCCACCACCGAGCTCCTCGGCGGTGACGACCTCACCGGTCGCCGCCTTCACCAGCGGCGGACCGCCGAGGAAGATCGTCCCCTGGTTCTTCACGATCACGGTCTCGTCCGACATCGCGGGCACGTACGCCCCGCCCGCCGTGCACGACCCCATGACGCTGGCGACCTGCGGGATGCCGCGGGCGGACAGGTTGGCCTGGTTGAAGAAGATCCGCCCGAAGTGCTCGCGGTCGGGGAACACCTCGTCCTGCATAGGCAGGAACGCGCCGCCGGAGTCGACGAGGTAGACGCACGGCAGGTGGTTGTCGGAGGCCACGGTCTGCGCGCGCAGGTGCTTCTTGACCGTCATCGGGTAGTAGGTGCCGCCCTTGACCGTCGCGTCGTTGGCCACGACCACGCACTCCCGCCCACTGACCCGCCCGATCCCGGTCACGATCCCCGCGCTCGGCACCGCGAAGTCGTCGCCGTCCTTGCCATACATCCCGTACGCCGCCAGCGGGCTCAGCTCCAGGAACGGACTCCCCGGGTCCAGCAACCGGTCGACCCGATCGCGCACCAGCAGCTTCCCCCGGTCGGTGTGCTTCTGCCGGGCAGCCTCCGACCCACCCCGCCGCGCCCTCGCCAGCCGCTCCCGCAGCTCGTCGACCAGCTCCCTCATCTCGCTCACCGGATCAGGTTAGCGATCGTTAACCACCCGCGCCAGCGAGTCGACCGCTGGACTCGTGACGGGCGACGTCACTAGCGGCGGATGGCAGCGCCGCCCCAAGGCGCCAGGACATCACGCGGGCAGTTCGGCGAGGCGGGCGTGGGCGACGTGCTCGAGGGCAGACGAGGGCGGTGGCGATGGCGGGCTGGTGGCGGCTGCCGCGGCGTACGCCGGTGAGCAGGTGCCTAGCCGGTGTCGGGTCGCCGCGGAGGGGGACGCGGGCGAGGGCGTAGTCGGCGGGGAGGCGCGCCAGGCGGGGGATCAGCGCGATGCCGAGGCCGGCGGCGACGAGGGCGGCGCCGGTGTCCCACTCGGCGGCCTGGTGGGCGATGCTCGGGGTGAAGCCGGCGGCGGCGCAGGCGGTGGCGACCAGCTGGTGGTAGACGGTGCCGGGGCGGTCCATGATCCAGCGGTCGCCGGCCACCTGGGCGAGCAGCAGTGACGACTCCCCCGCCAGCGGGTGGTCGGCGGGGAGCAGCAGGTCGAGGGGGTCGTCGAGGAGCGGTTCCTGCTCGAAGCGCGGGTCGTCGCTCGGGGGCAGCGAGGCGGTCGCCACCACGACGGCAAGATCCGCCTGGTCGGCCAGCAGCAGGTCGAAGCACTCCGCCGGGTCGGCCTCGATGATCCGCACCGTCGCCCCCGGGTGGAGCGCCGCCACCCGCGCCGCCACCGGCGGCAGCAGCGCCGCCGCCGCGGTCGAGAAGCCGCACAGCCGCAGCGTCCCCACCGTCTGCTCACCGGTCGCCGCCAGCTCGGCCCGCACCTCCTCCCACCGCGCGAACAGCTCCTCCGAGCGCTTCAGCAGCAGCCGCGCCGCCGGCGTGAGTCGTACGCCGCGCCCCTCCCGCGCCAGCAGGGGTACGCCGAGGTCGCGGGCCAGGCTGCGCAGCTGGTGGGAGACCGCCGACGGGGTGTAGCCCAGCGCCTCGGCGGCCGCGGTCACGGTGCCGCGCGAGGCGACCATCCGCAGCACCTGGAGCCGGTGGTCGATCATGCGACCAGTTTGCACGATTCCGTGGACAAACGTTTGATTCCCCTCACGAGTCCGCGGCCTCACACTCGAGGTGTGCGCGCCTTCGACCCCCTGCTCGAGCCCTTCGAGCTCAAGGGCGTCCAGCTGCGCAACCGGGTGGTCAGCACCTCCCACGAGCCGGCGTACGCCGAGGACGGGATGCCGAAGGACCGCTACCGGCTCTACCACCTCGAGAAGGCGCGCGGCGGCGTCGGGCTGACCATGATCGGCGGCTCCGCGGTGATCTCGCCCGACAGCCCGCCGAGCTTCGGCAACCTCCTGCTGTACGCCGACGAGATCGTGCCGTGGCTGCGGCGACTCACCGACGACGTGCACGAGGCCGGCGCCGCGGTGATGTGCCAGGTGACCCACCTCGGGCGGCGTACCTCGAACTACTCCGGCGACTGGCTGCCGCTCGTCTACCCCTCGCGCCTGCGCGAGCCGGCCCACCGCTCCTTCCCCAAGGTCGCCGAGACCTGGGACCTCGACCGGATCGTCCGCGACTACGCCGACGCCGCCGCCCGCTGCCGGCGGCCGGGCTCGACGGCATCGAGCTCCAGCACTACGGCCACCTGCTCGACGCGTTCCTGTCCCCCAGGACCAACCGCCGCGACGACGAGTGGGGCGGCGACCTCGACCACCGGCTCGCCTTCCCGCGCCGCGTCATCCAGGCCGTGCGCGAGGCGGTCGGCCCCGACTTCGTGATCGGCATCCGGATGTCGATGGACGAGGACAACGCCGCACGGTCTCCAGCGCGCCGAGGCGCTGGCGGCGCTGCGCCGCTACGTCGACGACGGCGTCGACTTCCTCAGCGTCATCAAGGGCACGATCGAGAGCGACGCGACGCTGGCCAAGGTGATCCCGTCGATGGGGACGCCGAGCGCGCCGTTCCTGGAGTTCGCCGGCGAGATCCGGGCCGCGGTCGACGTCCCGGTCATGCACGCCTCGCGGATCGGCGACGTCGCCACCGCCCGCCACGCGCTCCGCGCCGGGCTGCTCGACCTGGTCGGCATGACCCGCCCGCAGATGGCCGACCCCCACCTCGTCGCCAAGACCATGGCCGGCGACGAGGACCGGATCCGGCCCTGCGTCGGCGCCAACTACTGCCTCGACGCGATCTACGAGTCCGGCGACGCCAAGTGCCTGCACAACCCGGCGACCGGCCGCGAGCAGACGCTCCACCACGTCGTCCCGCCCGCACCGGCGGCGAAGAAGGCGGTCGTCGTCGGCGCCGGCCCGGCCGGCCTCGAGGCCGCGCGCGTCCTCGGCGAGCGCGGCCACCACGTCGTCGTCCTCGAGGCCGCAGGCCAGCCCGGCGGCCAGGTCCTGCTCGCCGCCGCCTCCCCGCGTCGGCGAGACCTGGTCGGCATCGTCGACTGGCGGGTCAGCGAGGCCAAGCTCGCCGGCGTCGACTTCCGCTTCGGGGTGTACGCCGAGGCGGCCGACGTCCTGGCCGAGGAGCCCGACGTCGTGGTGATCGCCACCGGCGGCATGCCCGACCGCTCGTTCCTGGCCCACGGCGAGAACCTCGTGCTCGACACCTGGGACGTCATGTCCGGCGACGCCCACCCGCGCGGCGACGTGCTGGTCTTCGACGACAACGGCGCCGAGCCCGCGCTCGACGCCGCCGAGCTGCTCGCCGGCCGCGGCGCCAGGGTCGAGCTGGTCACCCCCGAGCGCGCGCTCGCCCCGAGCGTCGGCGGCATGAACTCCCCCGCCTACCTCACGCGCCTTCGCCGAGCACGACGTGCAGGTCACGCTGGCCCGCCGGCTCCACGGCGTACGCCGTGAGGACGGTCGGCTGGTCGCCGAGCTGATCAGCGACTACGTCGACGGCGTGCTCGAGCGGATCGTCGACGCACGTGGTCGTCGAGCACGGCACGGTGCCGGTCGACGAGCTCTACCTCGAGCTGGTGCCGTCGTCGACCAACCTCGGCGAGGTCGACCACGCGGCGCTGCTGGCCGGGCGCGCGCAGCACGTGCGTCACGAACGACTCCGGGTCGTTCCAGCTGTTCCGCATCGGCGACGCGGTCGCCAGCCGCAACATCCACGCCGCGACGTACGACGCGCTCCGGCTCTGCCAGACCATCTGAGGAGGGACAGCGATGACGACATTAGCCAGCAAGGAGAGCGCCGGTCTGCACGACCTGGTCGCGCGGCGGGTCCCGGGGCAGCCGCTGGAGGCGCCGTTCTACCTCAGCCAGGAGGTCTTCGACGCTCGACGTCGCGGCGGTCTTCGGCCGGTCGTGGATCTTCGTGGCGACCGAGGCCGAGGTGAAGCAGCCCGGCGACTTCGTGACCGTCGAGGTCGGCCCGTGGTCGGTGATCGTGGTGCGCGACGACGAGGGGCAGGTGCGCGCCCACCACAACGTGTGCCGCCACCGCGGGTCGCGGGTGCTCGCCGAGGAGCGCGGGTCGGTCGGCACGATGGTGTGCGGCTACCACCAGTGGACCTACGGCACCGACGGCACGCTGCTCCACGCCGGCGAGCAGGCGCCGGGCTTCGACCCGAGCTGCTTCGGCCTCAAGTCGGTCGCCGTCCGCGCCGTCGAGGGGCTGGTGTTCATCAGCCTCGCGGCCGAGCCGCCCGCCGACTTCGACGACGTCGCCGCGCGTCACGGCGCCCTACCTCGCGCCGCACCAGCTGCGCCGGACCAAGGTGGCCGCCCAGGAGGACCTGGTCGAGGACGGCAACTGGAAGCTGGTGATGGAGAACAACCGGGAGTGCTACCACTGCGAGGCCGGGCACCCCGAGCTCACCTGCACCTTCTTCCCGACCTACGGCTACAGCTCGAGGAGCTCCCCGACCGGATGCTGCCGCTGCACGCGCGCTACCTGAAGGCGCAGCGCGACCTCGAGCGCACGTGCGACGAGCGCGGCCTGCCCCACGCGCTGATCGAGGAGATCGACTCGCGGCCGGCGGCCTTCCGGATCGCGCGGGAGCCGCTCGACGGCGCCGGCGAGTCCTACACGACCGACGGCTCGGCCGCGTCGACCACGCTGCTCGGCGACTTCGACACGCCGCGGCTCGGACGGCTCTCGCTGCACCACCAGCCGAACTCGTGGTTCCACTTCCTCGCCGACCACGCGGTCACCTTCACGGTGCTGCCGCTGGGGCCTGACAAGACGCTCGTGCGCACGACCTGGCTGGTCCACGAGGACGCCGTCGAGGGGGTCGACTACGACCTCGAGCGGCTGACCGAGGTCTGGCACCAGACCAACGCCCAGGACGGCACCCTCGTCGGCCGTGCGCAGGCCGGCGTCACCAGCCCGGCCTACGAGGCGGGCCCCTACGCCCCCAACGAGTACCAGGTCGAGGCCTTCGTCGCCTGGTACGTCGACCGGCTGAAGGAGCACCTGTCATGACCGACCTCCTGGTCCCCGAGGTCGCTCCGGCGGAGTCCGTCGACGAGCGGCTCGTCTGCACGGCGATCGAGGACGTCACCCACGACGTCCGCAGCTTCACCTTCGCCCGCGCCGACGGCTCGGTGGTCGCCTTCGACCCGGGCCAGTACCTCACGTTCACCGTCGAGGTCGACGGCGTCGAGCTGCAGCGCTGCTACACGATCGCCTCCTCGCCCGCGCGGCCCGACCAGCCGACGATCACCGTCAAGCGGGTGCCGGGCGGGCCGGTGTCGAACTGGCTGCACGACCACCTCGGCGTCGGCGACTCGCTGGCCGTGACCGGTCCGCACGGACGCTTCACCTCGGCCCGCCACCCCGCGTCGGCGTACCTCTTCCTGTCGGCCGGCAGCGGGATCACGCCGCTGATGTCGATGACCCGCGCGCTGCGCGACACCCCGGGCCCGCGCGACGTGGTCTTCGTCCACAGCGCGCGTACGCCGGACGACATCATCTTCCGGCGCGAGCTCGAGGCGGCCGCCGAGCTGCCCGGGATCGAGGTCGCCGTGGTCTGCGAGGCGGTGCCCGACGGCGACCCGTGGGAGGGCACGGTCGGCATGCTGTCGCTGCGCGCGCTGCTCCGGGTCGCGCCAGACCTCCACGACCGCGAGGTGTTCACCTGCGGCCCGCCCGGCTACATGGCGGCGGTCCGGCAGATGCTCGACCTGGCCGGCGTCGACCCCGAGCGGTGCCACGAGGAGAGCTTCGATCTCGCCGCGCTCGGGTCCGCCCACGACACCCCCACCGCCGTGCCGGTCGGGCCGACGTACGCCGTGGCGTTCGCGCGCAGCGGCCTGACCGCGCCGTGCGGCGCGGGCGAGACCCTGCTCGACGCCGCGCTGCGCGCCGGGCTGCGGCCGCCGTCGATGTGCCGCGAGGGGATCTGCGGCACCTGCCGGACCACGCTGCTCGACGGGCAGGTCGACCTGCAGCACGCCGGCGGCCTCCGCGACCGTGACGTCGAGCGGGGCGAGGTGCTGCTCTGCTGCTCCCGCCCGCTCGGCGACGTGTCGGTCGACGCGTGAACCGGAGGCATCCGGTGGTTTCGAGACGGTTGCTGCGCAACCTCCTCAACCACCGTGGCTCGGAGAAGGGGTGGGGCGGTGAGTGCTGAGGTCGCCGCGGTCGACGACGGGCTGACCGTCGACCCGGTGCGGATGCACCGCGACCGGCTGGCGCGCACCCGCCAGGTGCTGCGCGAGCACCAGCTGCCCGCCGTGCTGCTGTGCGACCCGATCAACGTCCGCTACGCGACGGTGAGCGGGCCGTTCCCGGTCTTCAACCTGCACAACACCTTTCGCTGGGCGCTGGTGCTCGCGGAGTCGGAGCCGGTGGTCTGGGAGTACCCCCACACGATGCGGCTCACCGCCCAGCACTGGGACGGCGACCTGCGGCCGGCGCGGTCGTGGACGTTCTTCGGGTCGGGGTCGACCTCCGAGCGGGAGGCGGCCGGCTTCGCGGCCGAGGTCGCGGCCGAGCTCGCTGCGCGCGGGCTGGCCGGCGAGCCGCTGGGCGTCGACCGGCTCGAGACGCTGGGCCACCTGGCGTTGGGCTCGGCCGGCGTACGACTCGTCGACGCGCAACCCGCGCTGGAGCGCGCCCGCGCGGTGAAGACCCCCGACGAGCTGGCGGCCATCCGGGCCAACGCCATCGCGGCCGACCGGGGGATCGACGAGCTGCGCGCGATCCTGCGGCCCGGCGTCACCGAGAACGAGCTGTGGGCCACGCTGGTCGGCACCGCTCTCGGCTCGGGCGCCGAGTGGTGCGAGACCCGGCTGCTGTCGTCGGGCCCGCGCACCAACCCGTGGATGCAGGAGGCCACCGACCGGGTCGTGCTCGACGGTGACCTGGTGGCCTTCGACACCGACCTGGTCGGCCGGCACGGCTACCTCACCGACGTCTCGCGGACCTACCTGTGCGGGGAGCGGCCGGCGAGCGACGAGCAGCGCCGGCTCTACGCCGCGTCGTACGACTTCCTGCAGGCGTGCCTGCCGCACTTCCGGCCCGGTGCGTCGTTCGAGGAGCTCGGCCGGAGGCTCGGGCCGCTGCTGCCCGAGGAGTTCCGTGCGCAGCGCTACCCCTTCATCGCCCACGGCACCGGACTAGTGGACGAGTACCCCTGCGTGAACTTCACCGGCCACCACGACGGCGAGCTCGAGGCCGGGATGGTGATGAGCATCGAGTCCTACGTCGGCGCGGTCGGGGGCCGGGAGGGCGTCAAGCTCGAGGAGCAGGTGATCGTCACGCCGGCCGGCCCGGAGCTGATCTCCACCGCGCCGTACGACGAACGGCTGCTGGGCTGAGGCCCACCCTTTCGGGTGCAGACCTACCGTCGAGACATGACACAGAGCGGAGACCAGCAGCGTCTCGTCGAGCTGATGCGCGACATGCCGATCGCCATGTTCACGACCCTGGGCGGCGAGAGCGGGGCCCGGACGGTGCCGATGGCGCGGCAGGAGGTCGACGCCAGCGCGGAGATGTGGTTCATCACCGCGCGCAGCACCGAGCACACCCGCGACCTCGCCGCCGACCCGCGGGTCGCGCTGTCGTTCTCCTCGCGCAGCGCGTGGGTCGCGCTGACCGGCACGGCGTACGTCGTCGACGACACCGCCAAGCTGAAGGAGCTGTGGAACACCTTCGCCGAGGCCTGGCTGCCCGGCGGCCCGGAGGACCCGGAGGCGCTGCTGATCCGGGTGGACGTCGAGCGGGCGGAGTACTGGGACACCCCCGGGGGCAACGTCGCCTCCCTGATCAGCTTTGCGAAGACCAAGCTGACCGGCGACACCTACGACACCGACCACGGGGTCGTCGAGCCCTGACCGCGGCCCGCGCGTGCCCTACCCTGCGGCCATGAGGCGACGACTGTTCGTGTGGGTCAACCGGGCGGCCAACCTCGTCGTCCGGCTCACCCGCATGCGCCGGTTCCGCGGCGGCGACCTGCTGATGCTCACCACCGTCGGCCGCAAGACCGGCCAGCGGCGTACGACGCCCCTGCTCTACCTGCGCGACGAGCCGGACTGGATCGTCGTGGCCTCCAACGGCGGCGCCGACTGGGAGCCCGGCTGGTGGCTCAACCTGCGCGCCGGCTCGCCGGGCGAGGTGACCGTCCACGGCTCGACGACGCCGGTGACGGGCGCGGAGATCGAGGACCCCGAGCGGTCACAGGTCTACCGCACGTTGCTCGACGAGGTCTTCGACTACGACACCTACCAGGCCAAGGTGCAGCGGCGGCTCGCCGTGGTCCGGCTCAGCCCTGCCTGAGCGGGGTTAGCAGGCGCTAACCTTCGTCCCATGACGACGGCGGGGACGGCGACGCGGCGGGAGCAGCTGCTCGCGACGGCGGCCGACCTGTTCGCGGCGCGCGGCTTCCACGGGGTGTCGGTCGCCGAGATCGGGGCGGCGTGCGGGATCTCCGGGCCGGCGCTCTACAAGCACTTCCCGTCCAAGGACGCGATCCTCGCCGAGATGCTGGTGGCGATCAGCGAGGAGCTGCTGGGGGTGGGACGGTCGCGGGTCTCCGCGTCCTGCCGATGCGCTTTCGGCGGTGCGCGGGCTGGTCGAGTGGCACGTCGACTTCGCGCTGCGCCACCGCTCGCTGATCGTGGTCCAGGACCGCGACTGGGAGTCGCTGCCGCCCGAGGCGCGCGAGCGGGTGCGCAGCCTGCAGCGGGAGTACGTCGAGGTGTGGGCCGGCCAGCTGCGCCGGGTCCACCGCGGGCTGCGCGCCGACCGGGCGCGGGCGATGGCGCACGCGACGTTCGGCCTCATCAACTCCACCCCCCACAGCGCGCTGCTGCCCTCTCCCCAGATGCGGGAGCTGCTGATCGGCATGGCGCTGGACGCGCTGGGGGTTGTCCCGACTGGGCTGGCTCTGCGCCGGCTAACGGCACGGGAGTGCCGCTCCTGTCGCCGTTGCAACGGCGCGGTAGTGACATGCAGCGGGCACGTTACGCCGAGCGACGGGCGCAGGTGATGCAGAGCCGGGCCTCGGGGCGGGCGGCGAGGCGGTCGGGGTCGATCGGGTCGCCACAGCGGGAGCAGGTGCCATAGCTGCCGGCGTCGAGGCGGGCGAGGGCGGCGTCGAGCTCGACCAGCCGCGCCCGCGCCCGGCGGACGAGCGCGTCGACCTGGGAGCGCTCGAAGGCGATGGTGTGGCCCTCGGGGTCGTGCTCGTCGTCGGCGTTGGTGTCGAGCGACGCGGCCACGACCGAGTCGAAGTCGTCGGTCAGCGCGGCCAGCCGTCGCAGCGTGAGCGCCCGGGCAGCCTCGAGCGCGGCGCGCGGCGAGCTCACCACAGGTGGTCCAGCGAGGAGCCGGGGTCGTCGAGCAGCTCCAGCACCCGCGCCGCGCGATGGGCGGCATCGGCCGCGACGTCCAGGTCGGTCGCAGCGCCCTCGGGGGCCGCCGTGAGCGCGTGGAGCCGGGCCAGCAGGTCGTCGCGGCCCACGCCGCGCAGCGCGAGCAGCACGAACGGGTCGGCCTCGATCAGCCAGGTCAGCTGCTGGAGGACGGCGAGCGCGTGGTGGCACGGGTCGGCCCAGGGCCGGCAGGTGCACGACGTCACCATCTCGCCGCCGAAGGGCAGCAGCTCGACGCCGGACTCCTCGGCGTGCTCGACGAGCGCGTGCGGGAGGTCGCCGGCGAGCAGCGCGGCGACCCGGCCCGACTCGGCGGCCACCACCTCCACCAGGGCCGCGGCCGACGGCGGGTCGAGCTCGGGCAGCCCGCCACTGACGGTGAGCACGTCGTCGCCCTCCTCGACGGCCGCCACGAAGCGGCCCGGCTCGACGGAGATCGCCCCGACCCGGCCGCCGCGGGCCAGCCGACGGCCGGCGCGCAGGTCCTCCTCGGCGTACGCCGCCTCCTCGACCGCGCGCACCCACGCCTTGCCCCACCAGGTGCGGGCGCGGGCCGCGCCGGCGGGACGAGGAGCGAGCCGGGCGTGGGTCGCCATCATGCGGGCGCATCCAGCTTCACGAGGTCGCGCAGCTCGGCGTTGCTCAGCTCGGTGAGGGCGCTCTCGCCGCCGACCAGCACGGCGTCGGCCAGCGAGCGCTTGCGCGTCAACAGCTCGGCGATCCGCTGCTCGATGGTCCCGGTCGTGATCATCCGGTGGACCTGCACGGGCTTGGTCTGGCCGATCCGGTGGGCGCGGTCGCTGGCCTGCTCCTCGACGGCGGGGTTCCACCAGCGGTCGAAGTGGACGACGTGGTCGGCGCGGGTGAGGTTGAGGCCGGTGCCGCCGGCCTTCAGCGACAGCAGGAAGACCGGCACCTCGCCGGCCTGGAACCGGGCCACCATCTGCTCGCGCTGGGCGACCGGGGTGCCGCCGTGGAGCAGCTGGTGGGGTACGCCCTGCCGCGCCAGGTGGTCGGCCAGCAGCCGCGCCATCGCGACGTACTGCGTGAAGACGAGCACCGCACCGTCCTCGGCGAGCACCGTGCCGACGATCTCGTCGAGCAGGTCGGTCTTGTCCGACGAGTGGCGCAGCGCCCCCTGCTTGAGGAAGTGGGAGGGGTGGTTGCAGATCTGCTTGAGGCCGGTGAGCATCGCCAGCACCAGGCCGCGGCGGGTGAGGTCGTCGGCGCGCTCGATGCGGTCCATGCAGTCGCGGACGTAGGCCTCGTAGAGCACGACCTGTTCGCGGGTGAGCGCGAGCAGGTGGTCGGTGTCGGTGCGCGGCGGCAGCTCGGGGGCGATCCCGGGGTCGGACTTGCGGCGGCGGAGCAGGAACGGCGAGACCAGCTCGCGGAACCGTGCCGTCACGCCTGCGTCGACGCCGGACTCGATCGGCGCCGCCCACACCCGACGGAACGCGTTGCGGCTGCCGAGCAGCCCCGGCGTCGCCCAGTCGAGGATCGACCAGAGCTCGGTGAGGTCGTTCTCGACGGGGGTGCCGGTGAGCGCGACCCGGCCGCGGCTGGGGATGCGTCGCAGCGCACGGGCGGTCGCGGAGCGGGAGTTCTTGACGTGCTGGGCCTCGTCGGCGACCACGAGGTCCCACGGCACGTCCGTCAGTGACCACTGACTACCGCCACCAGCGGCCTCGCCCTCGTCTTGGACCACGGACCTCCGCATCGTGGCGTACGTCGTCAGCACGAACGCCGGTCGGGCAGTGTCGAGCCCCTCGAGGTCACGGCGGGTGCCGTGGAAGCGGCGCACCGGCACGCCGGGCGCGAACCGCTCGACCTCGGCCTCCCAGTTGCCGAGCAGCGAGGCCGGGCAGACCACCAGCGTCGGGCCGGAGCCGCCCTCGCGCTCGGCGCGGTGGAGGGCGAGCGCGATCAGCGTGACCGTCTTGCCGAGGCCCATGTCGTCGGCGAGGCAGGCCCCGAGGCCGAGCGAGGTGAGCCGGTCGAGCCAGGTCAGCCCCTGGCGCTGGTAGTCGCGCAGCGTCGCGGTCAGGCCGGCCGGCGGGTCGAGCGGAGCCAGGGTCGCCGCGCCGACCACCTGGTCACGCACCCGCAGCAGGCTGGCCCCGACGATCACCTCGCTCGCACCGACCTCGGCGTCGTCGTCGACCTCGGCGACGCCCGAGAGGGCCGCGGCGACGGCCTGCGCCGGGGTGGCGGTACGGATCAGCCGCTTGCGGGCCTTGCGGGCGAGCGCCGGGTCGACGACCGCCCACTGCCCGCGCAGCCGCAGGACCGGCGAGGCCGCGCCGGCGAGCCGGTCCATCTCCTCCGGCGTGAGCGGGTCACCGTGGAGGGCGAGCTGCCAGCTGAAGGCGAACAGCGCCTCCTCGGTGAGCACCCCGGTCTGCAGCGGCTGCTCGCGGAATCCCGGGCCGGCCGAGCCGGCGGGCGGCGTACGGCGGTCGAGGACGGCGGTCGCGGTGAGGTCGCGACCCAGCGAGCGCGGCCACATCACGTCGACCCCGCGGCCGGCGAGCGCGGCGACGCCCTCGTCGAGGAGGCTGACCAGCTCGTCGGAGTCGAGGGTCAGCTGGTCGGGCACCCGCAGCTCGAGCAGCCGGTCGAGCACCGGCCAGGCGTCGGCGGCGGCGCGCAGCGCGATGCCGGCGTGGGTGCGGGCCCGCTCGCCGAAGCCGTGCTCGAAGCCCTTGCCGGTCCAGAGCAGGGCGGCGTCGCAGACCCGGAGCGGGTCCTGCTCGTCGTGGACCTGGGCGACCAGCCGCACCGATCCGGCGACCAGCTCCTCCTCGTCGGCCTCGACCCGCAGCGAGATCCGGACCAGCTGGGCCAAGGATCGTCCCGCGTCGGGGTCGTGGAGCCTGAGCCGGCGCTCGAGGCGCTCGCGGAACGGCGCCCGGGGGCCGGGCTCCTGCCGGCTCGGGGCGGGCGCACTGCGGGGCAGCGCGTCGACCACGGCCGCCACCACGTCGTCCACCAGGCGCCGGGTCTCGGCGTCGCCGGCGGCCAGCCGGTGGGCCTGGTCGTCGTCGGCGCGCGACGGCGCCGGGCGCCACCGCCCCTCACCGGGCTGGAAGGCGCCCGCCGCGACCAGCCGCATCCCGAGCAGCGCGGCGCCGGCGATCAGCCGCACCGACGGGTGGGCCTCCTCCCGTGCCGGTGCCCGCGCCAGGACCGGCAGCGCCCCCCGGATCGGCAGCGTGACCGTGTGCCGCTCGTCGGTGAACTCGACCACGCTCTCGCGCGGCAGGTCGGCCGCCGTGAAGACGGCCGGCCCGGTGACGGGGACGAAGCTCACGCAGCGGGACCCTCTCGGTCGGTCGGGGCAGACCTGACGCTAACGCGCCGCACCGACAGGAGGTTCCCTGCATGGTCCCGGGGTTTCGAGGCTCGGGCCGGGCCCTAGCCTCGGCCCATGGAGATCAGGGAGCTGCTGCGCGACCACCCGGTGATCGACGGGCACAACGACCTGCTGTGGGAGGCCCGCAAGCAGGTCGGCTACGACTTCGACCGGCTCGACGTGGGCGGGCACACGCCCTCGACCCACACCGACCTGCCGCGACTGGTCGAGGGCGGCGTGGGCGGGCAGTTCTGGTCGGTCTACGTCCCGACGTCGTACGCCGGCCACGCGGCCGTGACCGCGACCCTGGAACAGGTCGACGGAGTGCACCGCCTCGTCGAGCGGTACGCCGACCGGCTGGCGCTCGCGACCACGGCCGACGAGGTGGAGGCCGCCTGGCGGGACGGCCGGATCGCCTCGCTGCTCGGCGCGGAGGGCGGTCACTCGATCGGCTGCTCGCTGGGGGCGCTGCGGATGTTCCACCAGCTCGGCGTGAGGTACCTGACGCTCACCCACAACGACAACACCCCGTGGGCCGACTCGGCGACCGACGACCCCGGCGTCGGCGGGCTGTCGGCGTACGGCGTCGAGGTGGTCCGCGAGATGAACCGGCTCGGGATGATGGTCGACCTCTCCCACGTCGCGGCGACCACGATGCGCGCCGCGCTCGACGCGACCGAGGCGCCGGTCGTCTTCTCCCACTCCTCGGCCCGCGCGGTCACCGACCACCCGCGCAACGTGCCCGACGACGTCCTCGAGCGGCTCGCGGGCAACGGCGGGGTCTGCATGGCGACGTTCGTGCCCGGCTTCGTCAGCAGCGCGTGCGCCGAGTGGACCACCGAGATCAAGGCGATCGGGATCGACGCCGGCCTCGACCCCGACACGGACGAGGGCTGGCCCGAGCTGATCGAGGCGCACGCGGGTGCCCACCCCCGGCCGACGGCGACGCTCGACGACGTGGTCGCCCACGTCGAGCACCTGCGCGAGGTCGCGGGGATCGACCACGTCGGCCTGGGCGGCGACTACGACGGCGTGGACGCGCTGCCCGACGGCCTCGAGGACGTCACCGGCTATCCGCGCCTCCTGGCCGCCCTCGCCGAGCGCGGCTGGAGCCGCGACGACCTGGCCGCGCTCACCTGCCGCAACGTGCTGCGCGTGATGCGCGGCGTCGAGCAGACCGCCGCCGGTCTGTCGGGCTCCCGGCGGCCGAGCCTGGCGAGCATCGAGAAGCTCGACGGGCGTCCCGTCACCTGAGGGGCTGCCCGGCAGCTGACCGTGAGCGTCGTACCCGACATCTGTGCTGTGAGAACGGCCTTTCCACAGCACAGATGTCGGGTACGACGAGGAAGCCTCAGCCGAGGGCGAGGACGAGGGGGCGGACCTCGGTGGCGCCGGCGGCGCGGATCGCGCGGGCGGCGAGGGTGGTCGACCAGCCGGTGACGACCTGGTCGTCGACGAGCAGCACCGGGCCGGAGGGGACGTCGCCGCGCAGCGCGTGCCGGCGGCCGACCGCGGCCACCCGCTGCGCGGAGTTGGCGGCTCCCCGGCCCGGGTCGACGTCGGGGTCGACGATCGCCCAGGTCGCCGCGACGGGGACGCCGAGGTGGCGCGCGACGCCCTCGGCCAGGTCGCGGGTGAGGGTGGGTCGGGTCGCCGACTCGACCGCGACGACCGCCTCGACCGGCGGCTGCCAGTCGCCGAGCACCGCGAGGACGGCCGTGACCAGCGGCACCGGGACCGGCCCGTCGTCGCCGGCCAGCAACGCCCGCAGCGCCTGGCCGTGGCCGAGGTCGGTCAGCCGCGCGACCGCGCGTCCCTCGGACGCCCCGTCGGGGATCTTGCCCTTGAGGTCGATGCCCAGCGTGGCCAGCGCCGTCGGCCACATCTTGCGCGGCTCGACCACGACGCCGGGTCGCGCCAGCCGGGCGCCGGCCTCGGTGACCGCCTCGTCGCTGACGGCCGCCGACAGCGTCATGCCGCCGCAGTTGTCGCAGCGGCCGCACGGCGCGGCCTCCGGGTCGTCGAGCTGGCGGCGCAGGAACTCCATCCGGCACGCGTCGGTGTCGAGGTAGGCGAGCATCGCGTCCTGCTCGCGCTGTCGCGCCTCGGCCACCCGCGCGTAGCGCTCCTCGTCGTAGGCCCACGGCTGCCCGGTCGCCTCCCAGCCACCGCGGACCCGGCGGCAGGCGCCGTCGACGTCGAGCACCTTGAGCATCGTCTCGAGCCGGGTGCGCTACAGCTCGACGTGGGTCTCGAGCGCGGCCGTCGAGAGCGGCCCGTGCTCGGCGAGCGCGGCCAGGGTGTCGCGGACCAGCTGCTCGCGGGGGAAGGCGAGCGAGGCGAAGTAGGCCCAGATGTCGCGGTCCTCGATCGCCGGCAGCAGCACGACGCTCGCGTCGTCGGTGCCGCGGCCGGCGCGGCCGACCTGCTGGTAGTAGGCCACCGGCGACTGCGGCGCCCCGAGGTTGACCACGAAGCCGAGCCGCGCGTCGAAGCCCATCCCGAGCGCGCTGGTCGCGACCAGCGCCTTGACCCGCCCGTCGAGCAGGTCCTGCTCGAGCGCCTGCCGCTCGGTCGCCTCGGTCTGCCCGGAGTAGGCCGCGACGGCGTGCCCCCGCGACCGCAGGTAGTCGGCGACCTCCTGGGTCGCCGCGACGGTCAGGCAGTAGACGATGCCGGCGCCCGGCTGCTCGGCGAGGTGGTCGGCCAGCCAGGCCAGCCGCTGCTCCGCGGTCCGCAGTCGTACGACGCCCAGCCGCAGCGACTCGCGGTCGAGCGAGCCGCGCAGCGTGAGGGTCTCGGCGCCCAGCTGCTCGGCGACGTCGTCGGTCACCCGCTGGTTGGCCGTCGCCGTGGTGGCGAGCACGGGGATGCCGGACGGCAGGTCGCCGAGCAGGGTGCGGATCCGCCGGTAGTCGGGCCGGAAGTCGTGGCCCCAGTCGGAGATGCAGTGGGCCTCGTCGACGACCAGCAGCCCGCAGGTCGCCGCCAGCCGCGGCAGCACCTCGTCGCGGAAGCCGGGGTTGTTGAGCCGCTCGGGGCTGACCAGCAGCACGTCGACCTCGCCCGCCCGGATCTGGTCGTGGATCGGCTCCCACTGCTCGGCGTTGGTCGAGTTGATGGTGACCGCGCGGATGCCGGCCCGCTCGGCCGCCGCGATCTGGTTGCGCATCAGCGCGAGCAGCGGTGAGACGATCACGGTCGGGCCACTGCCCGTGGCCCGCAGCAGCAGGGTGGCCACGAAGTAGACCGCCGACTTGCCCCACCCGGTCTTCTGCACGACCAGGGCCCGCCGCCGACCGACGACCAGCGCCTCGATCGCCGCCCACTGGTCGTCGTGGAGGGCGACGTCGTCCCTGCCGACGAGTGCCCGCAGGTGGGCCTCCGCCTCGGCGCGGACGTCGGCGATCACCTGGTTGCTCACCCGGCCTGTCTACCAGCGCCTGCCGACGTACCCGGAAATCCGTCCACAGGGGCAGCGCACCACCCCCGCGCCTCGCTAGCCTGAGTCCCGCAGGAGGGGCCATGCAGATCACGGGTCCGCACCCGGGGACGGGTCCGGCGACGCGCGCGTTCGTCGTCGGCGTGAGCCACTACCCGTTCCTCAGCGGCGACCAGGCGACCGCCCAGGGCCAGGAGCTCGGGATGGAGGACCTCTCCAGCGCCGCCCGCTCCGCCTCCGAGGTCACCGCCTGGCTGCTCGGCGAGTACCACAACCCCGACGCCCCCCTCGCCGAGGTGACCCTCTTCCTCTCCCCCGCCGACGGCGAGCAGCTCCACCCGGACGTCGTCACGGCGATGGCCGGCCAGACCGCGCCCGCGCTGCGCGACGACGTCGAGGTCGCCTTCAACCTCTTCCGCGAGGCCTGCCGCAGCGACCCGGGCAACGTCGCGTTCGTCTACGTCGTCGGCCACGGCATCCAGCTCGACAAGCACGGCGCCGTCCTGCTGCTCGAGGACTTCGCGGTCGACGGCCGGACCCTGCTCTACGGCGCGCTCGACGTCGAGGGCTGCCGGCGGTCGATGGACGAGGACGGCAACGCCGGCCACCAGCTGTGGTTCTCGGACGCCTGCCGGCAGAAGCCCGACGTCGTCCGGAAGTTCGAGTCGATCCGCGGCGGCTACGCGCCCGACGAGCGCCCCGGCAACGTCGCCGCCTGCCCGATCTTCCTGGCGGCGTCCACGCGGGAGAAGGCGTTCGCGACGATCGACGGCACCAGCCTGTTCAACCAGGCCCTGATGTGGGCGCTGCGGGGCGGCGCCGCACGCGGCCCCAGCGCGGCCTGCCCCGACTGGCACGTCCCGGCCACCCAGCTGATCACCGTGCTGCCGGCGCGCGTCACCGAGCTGCTGGCCGGGCTCCCCGAGCAGCAGACGGTCCACGTCACGGGCACCGTCAACGAGGTCGTGGCCCAGCGGCTCGCGGCCGCCCCACCGGTGGAGATCGACGTCGACCTCGACCCCGTCGACCACCAGCCGGTGCCCCTGGCCGAGCTGCTGCTGATGACCACCACCCCGCAGCAGGTCACCCCGGGCTGGCCGCTGCACTTCACCGGCCCACCCGGCATCTACAAGCTGCAGGCCACCGGCGACGACGGCACCCACGGCGAGCTCGTCTTCAACGCCGAACCGCCGCGGTTCCGAGCCCAGATCGTGGTGCAGCGATGACCGGGCAGGGGCGGCTCGAGCTGCGGGTCGACGACGCCTCGGTGTGGCTCCAGGACAACCTGCCCTACGTCGTCCGCGACGCCTCGAGCGCGTACGTCGCCGAGGGCCGCACCGGGCTGCAGCCGACCCTCGACCTCGACGCCGGCTACTACTCGGTCGAGGTGCTGACCCCCTCCGGCGAGCCCCGCACCCAGGTGGTGGAGGTCCGCGAGGGACAGACGGTGGGCGTCGTCGTCGGCGACCCCGAGGACGCCGTGTCCGCGGCTCCGGTGCCGGCCCCCTCGGCGGCGCCCGCAGCGCCACCCGCCAGCGGTCGCGCCCGCGGCGATGCCGCCGACACGCGGCTGGGAGGCCCCGGCCCCACCACCGCCGGCCGCACCGCCGCCGCGGGGGCACCACCTCGGCGAGCTGCTCGACACCCACGGCTGCACCGCCCGCGAGGTCGACGACGGCTGGGTCTTCACCCCGGACGCGCAGGTCGACGACGTACCGACCGCGCGGTTCCGGCTCGGCGACCCGGTGCCGTGGGTGGTCTCGCTCGCGCTCAACCCGGCGGAGCGCGGCGAGGACGAGCTCCGCCGCTGCCGGGTGCGGGTGAGACAGGTCGCAGGCGAGCCCGACCGGCCGGTGGCGACGTTCTCCCACGAGCGACGCGTCAGCCGGCTGATCGAGGGGGTCGTGCGCCACCACCAGCTCGGCTCGGCCGACATGATCCGGGAGGCCTCCGAGCTGCTGCTGCACAAGTACCACGACCCGCCGGCCGCCGCCCTCGGCGGCCTCACCCTCCACCGGCTGGGCCGGCTGCACGGCCGCCAGGACTGGGTCGAGAACCTCGCGCGCGACTTCCCGTGGCTGCCCGACGGACAGGTGCTGTGCGCGGCGCTGCTCATGCGCGACGACGACCCGGCCGAGCGCGACCGCGGTCTCGACCTGCTGCTGGCGGCGACCCGGCAGCGACCGCTCTACACCGACGGCCTGTCGCTGGCGACCGACCTGCTCCGCCGCTGGCCCGGCGACGCGCACGAGCGCGCCCGGACCCACCGGCTGGAGGGGCTCGCCGACCTCGCGTGCACGGCCGACTGGGACGCCGTGATGCTCACCCACCGGGAAGGCCACTGACATGGACCAGCTCGAGCTCCAGTTCCTCAACGCCCGCGAGGGCGACGCGATCTGGGTGCGGTGGGGCGAGGGGCGTCAGCTCCTCGTCGACCTCGGCACCTCGGCGACCGGGACGGCGTTCGCCGACCGGGTCCGCGCGCTGCCCGAGGACCAGCGGCACTTCGAGCTCCTGGTGGTGACCCACGTCGACACCGACCACATCGGCGGCGTCCTCACCGGGGTGGTCGACCAGCTCGCCGACATCCCGGGCTGGGGCTTCGGCGAGGTGTGGTTCAACGGCTGGGAGCACCTCCACGGCGAGGTGCCGCACACCGAGCCCTCGCCGCTCGAGCCGATGGGCGGCGCCCAGGGCGAGCAGTTCACGACCTGGCTGCGCACCCAGCGCTGGAACGCCTCCTTCGGCGGCGGGCCGGCGATCCGCTCCGACACCGCGCTCCCCCGCGTCGAGCTCCCCGACGGCCTGACCCTGACCGTGGTCGCCCCCGCGCAGGCCCGGCTCACCGACCTGATCGACAAGTGGCAGGAGGACGTCGAGGCGGCGATGGCCGCGGGCACGCTCGAGCGACGTCTCGCCCGGCCTGGAGGGGATGGGCTCGACGGCGCCGCCGGTGCTCGAGAGCCCGGTCGACCTCGAGCTGCTGGCCGACACCGCCCCGAGCGCCGACTCCTCCCGGGCCAACGCCGCCAGCATCACGGTGCTGCTGGAGTGGCAGGGCCGCCGGGTGCTGCTCACGGGCGACGCGATCGGCAGCGAGCTGGTCGACGGGCTGGCCCTGGTCGACGGGGGCGCCAAGGTCCACGCCGACCTGGTGAAGCTGCCCCACCACGGCAGCCGCCACAACGTCTCCCGCGCCTTCGTCGAGGCCGTCGACTGCACCACGTGGGTCGTCTCCTCCGACGGCACCAAGTACAAGCACCCCGACGCCGCCGCCATCGCCCGCGTGCTGCGGTACGGCGCGCCCTCGCCCACCCTGGTGTTCAACACGCCGAGCACCTTCAACGGCTGGTGGACCAACCCGGACTGGGAGACGGCGTTCGACTACGACGTCGTCGTGGGCGACCCGGTCGACGGCATCACCTGGACGCTCGACCCGGCCTGACCACCACCGTCTCGGGAGGCACGATGAGCAGCACCGACAGCCCCGCCGCACCGATCGCCGAGCCGACCTCCTCGCAACCGCCGCACGAGTGCGACGTCGTGATGAAGGGCGGCATCACCTCCGGCGTCGTCTACCCACTGGCACTGCGCCGGCTCTCCGAGCGTTACCGGTTCCGCGGGGTCGGCGGTGCGTCCGCGGGCGCGATCGGCGCGGCGCTCGGTGCGGCGGCCGAGTACGGACGGGCCGACGGCGGGTTCGACACGCTCGCCGGGATCCCCGACCAGCTGGCCGACGGCGGGCTGCTCGCGCTGTTCCAGCCGCAGCGACCTACCCGGGCGACGTTGCGGCTGCTGCTGGTCGCGACCCGACCGGTCGGGGGCACGGTCCGCCGCGCTCGTGCGCACGGCGGTCGCGGGCCACCCGCTGCCCTCGTTGCTCGGCGCGCTGCCGGGGGTGGTGCTGCTGGTGGTCGGGGCCCTCGGCGACGGGGTCGCCGGGGTCGTGCTGGCCGGGCTCGGCCTGGTGCTCACGCTCGCCGGGGCGGTCACCGGCGCGGCGTACGGCGCCTACCGCGACCTGACCCGTGCCGTGCCCGACAACCTGTTCGGCATCTGCCGCGGCCTCGGCGAGGGCGGCCGCCCGGGGCTCACCGAGTGGCTCTCCGACCGGATCGACGAGGTGGCCGGGCGCCCCGAGGGGAGCCGTCCGCTGACCTTCGGCGACCTCTGGCGCGGCGCCGACGGTGATCCCGCGTTGCCGGCGCCGGAGCCGCCCGACATCGACCTGCGGATGATGACGACCTGCCTGAGCCAGCGGAAGCCCTACCAGCTGCCGTGGGACGCCCGGACCTTCTTCTACGACCCCGAGGTGTGGGCCACCCTCTTCCCGCCGGCCGTGATGGCGGCCCTCGACGAGGCACCCGGCAGCGATGCCACCGGCACCTCCTCCGACGCCGAGAGCGCGTGGGAGGAGGCCGTGGCCCTCCGGCACGACCCGCCGCTGCGGAGGCTGCCCGACGCCGAGCACCTGCCCGTCATCGTGGCCACCCGGATGTCGCTGAGCTTCCCGCTGCTGATCTCGGCGGTGCCGCTGCACACGGTGGAGCGGCGCAGCCCCCGGACCAAGGACGCCGTCCGCGCCTACCGCGCCGCGCGGGACGCGGGCCGGCCGCTGGCGACCGACGGCCTCGACTTCGCCACGCTCTGGTTCACCGACGGCGGCCTGTGCAGCAACTTCCCGCTCCACATGTTCGACGCCGCGCTGCCGACCCGGCCGACGTTCGCGATCAACCTCGGCCGCCTGCCCGACGGCGAGGAGCCGGACGCCGACCAGCTCCACAACATCGAGTACGCCGAGGACAACCGCGCGATCCCGCCGACCAACCACCCGCTGGCCCGGACCGGTCTGCCGGCCGTCGTCGGCTTCGCGGTCGCGGCGGTCGACACCGCGCGCACCTGGCAGGACGGCTCGTTGCTGGACTTCCCGGGCTACCGCGACCGGATCGTCCGGGTGCTGCAGTCGCGGAGCGAGGGCGGGCTCAACCTCGAGATGGACGGCGCCACCATCCGCGGGCTGGGCGAGCGGGGCGAGGTGGGGATCGGCGCGCTGATGGCGCAGTTCGCCGAGCCGCGCTACCCGGCCGCCGACCCCCGGTTCACCGGGTGGGACAACCATCGGTGGGTGCGGTTCCGCGCGCTGCTGAGCGTGCTGCCCGACTTCCTGACGTCCTACGACCGCGGGGCCGAGGGGCTGCAGCCGCTGCGGCCCGACCAGCCCTCCTACCGGCTGGGCTCGGACGCGCAGCGCACCTTCGCCGCCGAGCTCTCCCGCCGGCTGCGGCGGGCCGCCGACGAGGTGGCCGAGGCCGGCCGGTCCGAGCTCGACGCGATCGAGGACCAGCCCAACCCGCAGGGCCGGCTGCGCCGGGTCCCGTCGCTGTGAGCGGTCAGGCCGCCGGTCCCTGACGACGTACGTCGTCGACGGCCGTCATCGCCTGCCGCAGGTCGGCCAGCCAGTCGCCCTCGTGCTGCCCGACCAGCCGGACGCACCACGCCAGCGCGTCGGCGCGCGACCGGGCGACCCCGGACTCGACCAGGGTGTCGAGCACCCGGCGCTGCGGCTGCCGCAGCCGGGTCATCACCGGCGCGGCGACGTGGGTCCACAGCTCCTCGTGATCGCCCACGTGCAGTCCCCACGACACGGTCCGCTCGTAGCGGTGCTGCGCCTCGCGGGCGATCTTCATGCGAGCGTCGCGGGTGTCCTCGCGGAACGCCTTCGACCGGCCCGCCCGGGCCTCGGACGTGGCCACGTCGGACTCTCCGGCCTCGACGTCGGCGATGGTCAGGACGACCGTGATCTCCTCGCGGTCGACGACCACCTGCGGCGGCTCGACCGTCCACTCCTCCGGCAGGCGGCCGGCGAACCAGCCGGTCACCGCCTCGTGCTGCTCGTCTGTAATCATGTAATCAGTGTTGCACGACCGGTCAAGGGCCCGGCTCATCCTGCCGCGAGTCGCCGTCGGAGGTCGAGGTGCCACGGCCGCAGCTTCGGCGGCTAACGTGCCCGCACCTGCGCTCCGGTCCCGGTGCACGGGGACCGGAGCGTGGCCAGGGGCACGTTAGCCAGGAAATGACGCCCTCAGCCGGGTGAGAACGCCCCGTCGGCGAGGACGGGGACGACGTCGCTGGTGCTGACCCGGCCGGCGATGACGACGTCGGGCTCGAAGCCCTTGTCGACCAGCTCGCGACCGCTGGCGCACGAGAGGAGGTGCTGCAACGGCCGCTCGCGGAACCGCTCGAAGGCGAGCACGGCGAGCTGGGCCTCGGGGCTGAGCAGGGCCGGGTCGAGGTCGGCGATCGCGGCGCCGGCACCCCAGAGGTCCTCCACCGCGGGGCGCAGCGTGCCGTCGGGCCAGCGCTCGCCGGCCGGGACGACGGCGACCGTCGCGCCGCGGGCCACCTCGTCGGCAAGCAGCGCCCCCGACCGCACGGGCGTTGCGCAGGCACCCCACGACCACGCGGGCGCCGCTACCGGCGAGCTCGGCGCAGATCGTCGAGCCGTTGGGCGAGGGCAGCACCAGCCGCTCGATGCCGGTGGCGTGCTGGATCGACTGCGGCGAGAGCGAGACCGACCCCGGCCGCAGTCGGGCGTCCTGCCGCTGCAGCGCCAGGTTGGCGTCGAGCTCACGGGCCAGCTCGGCGGCCCGCTCGTCGCGCCACCGGAAGGGGTGGACGGTGATGCCGCGGCCCAGCGCCACGGTGACCGTCGTCGAGAAGGACAGCACGTCGACCACGACCGCGACGTCGGCGCCGCGGGTGATCGCGGCCGCTCCGGTCGGGCCCCAGTCGAGCCGGACCCGGTGGCCGGCCTGGGCGTGGGCCGGCTCCAACCTCACCAGATCCGCACCCGGTCCTCGGGCGCCAACCACATCCCGTCGCCGGACTCGGTGCCGAAGGCCTCGTGGAACTCGTCGAGGTTGCGGGCGATGTTGGCGCGGAACTCCGGCGGGCTGTGCGGGTCGGTCGTGAGGTACTGCATCGCGAGCTCCTGGCGGCGCTTGGTGCGCCAGCAGTGGGCCCAGTTCAGGAACAGCGCCTGCCGCTCCTCGACGTCGGTCTCGCCGCCCTGACTGATCACGAACGCCTTGTGGCCGATGGTCAGCCCGCCGAGGTCGCCGATGTTCTCGCCGACGGTGAGCGAGCCGTTGACCCGCTCGCCGGGCAGGTCGCGCGGCTCGAGGGCGTCGTACTGCGCGATCAGTGCCGTGCTCTTCACCTCGAACGCCGCCCGGTCATCGGGCGTCCACCAGTTCTCGAGGTTGCCGGCGTGGTCGTACTGCGAGCCCTGGTCGTCGAAGCCGTGGCCGATCTCGTGGCCGATGACCGCGCCGATGCCCCCGTAGTTCTCGGACGCGGAGGCCTCGGCCCCGAAGAACGGCGGCTGCAGGATGCCGGCGGGGAAGCAGATCTCGTTGGTGCCGGGGTTGTAGTAGGCGTTGACGGTCTGCGGCAGCATGAACCACTCGTCGCGGTCGACGGGCGCGCCGATCTTGGCGAGCTGGCGGTCGGTCTCGAACGCCGCCGCGGCGGCCACGTTGCCCATCAGGTCGTCGGCGTGGACGGTGAGCGCGGAGTAGTCGCGGAACCGGACCGGGTAGCCGATCTTGGGGCGGAAGGTGCCGAGCTTCTCGAAGGCCCGCTGCTTGGTGTCGTCGGTCATCCAGTCGAGGTCGGTGATCGAGCGGCGGTAGGCCTCGAGCAGGTTGGCGACCAGCTCGTCCATCTGCTCCTTGGCGTGAGGCGGGAAGTGGCGCTCGACGTAGTGGCGCCCCACCGCCTCGCCGACCGAGCCCTCGACGAAGGTGACGCCACGCTTCCACCGCGCGCGCAGCTCCGGCGTACCGCTGAGGGTGCGGCCGTAGAAGCCGAAGTTGGCCTCGACGAAGTCGTCGGTGAGGTAGGGCGCGGCCGCGCGGAGCACGCGGATCAGCAGCCACGGCTGCCACCGCTCGAGCGGCACCTCGGTGAGCGCCGCGGAGAGGTGCTCGAGGTAGGACGGCTGGCGGACGCAGACCTCGGCGAGCGTCGCGTCGTCGCCGCCGAGGTTGCGCACCCAGACGTCCCAGTCGAACGCCGGGCACAGCTCGCGCAGCTCCTCGACGGTCTTGAGGTTGTAGGTCCGCTGCACGTCGCGGGTCTCGGCGCGCTCCCAGTGGCCGCCCGCCAGCCGGGTCTCGACCTCGAGCACGGCCGCCGCCGCGCCGTCCGGGTCGGCGTGGCCGGCCAGCCCGAACATCTCGGCCAGGTAGGCGACGTACTTCTCACGGACCTCGGCGAACTTCTCCTCGCGGAAGTAGGACTCGTCGGGCAGCCCGATCCCGCCCTGCACGAGGTTGACGAGGTAGCGGTCGGAGTCCTTGGCGTCGGTGTCGACGTAGGTGCCGAAGAGCCCGCTGCCCCCGACCCGCTCGAACTCACCGAGGAACGCCGCGAGGTCGCGCACGTCGCGCAGCGCGGCCACGGCGTCGATGAGCGGCTGGATCGGGCGGATGCCGCGCTCGGCGATCGTGGCCGTGTCCATGAAGGAGCTGTAGAGGTCGCCGATCCGGCGCGCGTCGTCGTCGAGGGACGCCGGGTCGGCCTCGGCGAAGGACTCGATGATCGCGCGGACGCGCTGCTCGGAGGTGTCGGCCAGCTCCACGAAGGGACCCCAGCTGGACCGGTCGCCCGGGATCTCCGTCTCGGCCAGCCACCGGCCGTTGACGTGTCCGAACAGGTCGTCCTGGGGGCGGACCTCGGCGTCCATCCCCTCGCGTGCGTCGTCGAGAATGCTCACGTCAGGAACCCTAGCCATCCGCCGGTCGCGCCCGAAAGCGTGCCTGGCTACGGAGGTCGTCGTCCCCAGACGAGCGTCTCAGCCCCGCACCCGCAACAGCGACTTGCCGAGCGTGCGACGCTCGTCGAGGTCGGTGAGGGCCCGGCCCGCATCGCCGAGGTCGTACGTCGCCCCGATGGGTGGGTCGATGGTGCCGTCCTCGAGCAGGGGCAGCAGGGCGGCCCACTGCTCGGCCATGTAACCGGGGCGGACCATCGCGTAGGCGCCCCAGCCGACGCCGCGGACGTCGGTGTTGTTGAGCAGCAGCCGGTTGACCCGCACCTCGGGGATGCCCTGGCCGGAGGCGAAGCCGACCACGAGCAGCCGGCCCTGCGGCGCGAGCAGGCGCAGCGAGTCGAGGAAGACCTCGCCCCCGACGACGTCGACGACCACGTCGACGCCGGCGGAGCCGGTGAGGGCGGACACGGCGTCGCGGAAGCCGTCGAGCAGCACCACCTCGTCGGCACCGGCCCGGCGGGCGACCTCGGCCTTCTCCTCGGTCGAGACCACGCCGATGGTGCGCGCGCCGAGCCCGCGCGCGACCTGCAGGGTCGCCGTTCCGACGCCACCGGCCGCGCCGTGGACCAGCACCGTCTCGCCCTCGCGCAGGCCGCCGCGCTCGACGAGCGCGAAGTGGGCGGTGAGGTAGTTCATCGGGATCGCGGCCGCCGCGTCGAAGGAGACGGCGTCGGGCAGGGCGAAGGTGAAGGGCTCGGGCACGACGGCGAGCTCGGCCGCACCGCCGTGGGGCAGCACCCCGGCCACCCGGTCGCCGACCGCGAACCGCGTCACCTCGTCGCCGACCGCCGCCACGGTCCCGGCGAGGTCGACGCCGAGCGTGAAGGGCGGATCGGGCTTGAGCTGGTACTCGCCCTTGCTCAGCAGCAGGTCGGGGAAGGACAGCCCGACCCGGTGCACCTCGACCAGCACGTCGCCCGGTCCCGGCGTCGGCTCGTCGACCTCCCTGACCTCGACGGCCGACGGTCCGGTGGGGCTGGTGACCTGGAGGGCGCGCATGGCGGGAACGCTACCGAGCGGTCGGATCCGCTCACGGACCCATCCGGTCGCCCGCCGCCACCGAACCCCCGGCCGTGACCCGCGGGCGGCGGCTGCGGGCCGAGGCGGCCGCGGGTCGGGCTCTGTGCGTCGTACCCGACATCTGTGTTGTCCTCCCGGCGTGTTGACGACACAGATGTCGGGTACCGCGAGGTGAGCGGGCCCGCCCGCGTCCGGGTCAGCGGGGCTCGACCAGCTGGGCCATCTCGAAGTGCATGGGGTCGGTGTAGCTCCAGTCGCCGCCCCAGGCGAAGCCCCACGACTTGAAGATCGAGACCACCTCGCGGTTCATCTCGCCGACCGTGCCGCGCTGGTTGCCGGGCGTGTTGAGGTCGAGCGCGAGGCCGAAGGAGTGGTTGGACAGCGTGGTGGTGCCGGCGATGAAGCGCGGGTAGTAGCAGCCGGCGTACTCGTCCGGGTGGATCTCACCGGCCAGGCCACGGCTGACGACCTCGTCGAGCGCCGCCTCGAGCTGCGGGAAGATCGCCTTGTTGCAGGTGACGCTGCCGAGGATCGGGACCGTCTCGGTCGCGATGTTGGCCTGCACCCAGGCCGGGTCGGGTGCGATCCGGCCGCCGCTCAGCACGCCGTAGCTGAAGGTGCCGACGACGTCGGCGATCGAGCCGCCAGTGAGGAACGCCGTCTGCTGGACGTTGGGGTCCAGGCCGACCCGCGAGGCGATGTCGAGGTCCTGGATGGAGGCGGTGTCGCCGACGATCCGCTGCACGGTCTTGCGGATCACCGACGGGTCGGCCTCGTCGGTCGAGATCAGCAGGCCGTTGCCGAACACCATCCGGTCGATGTCGCCGACCCACGCCCTGTTGACGACCATGTCGACCTGCACCGGCTGCGGCGCGTAGGCGCCGATGTGGATCACCGGGGCGTCGTCGCCACTGCCGAGGGCGAGGTTGCCGTCCTTGTCCTGGAGCTTCTTGCCGAGCTTGGGGTCGATCGCCAGCTCGCCGCCGGCGACGCGGTCCCACACGTCCTGGGTCTGCGCCGAGCCGACCGGCGTGAAGCGGCGGTAGGTCGCGCTGTCGACGGCGGCGACGGTGAGCGCCTGGTTCTCGATCGCCACGTTGCCGAGGCCGATCACCTCGGCGGCGGCCACCTGCGGCAGGTCGCGGATCTCCTCGACCATCTCCTCGCTGAGCGGGTCCTGGTCGAAGATCAGCATGTCGGGCCGGTAGAGCCGGTCCTCCAGCGCCCCGGGCGGGTCGACGGCGTGCTCGGGGTCGGCGACGGGGACGGCGCGGGCCGAGCCCTTGCCGGTGGCCGCGACCTCGCTCGGCGACTCCGAGGCCGTCGTCGCGCTGGCCGGCGCCGGGTCGTCGGCGCTGCAGCCGGCTGTCGCCAGGGCGCACAGCATCGACGCCGCGACCGCCCAGCTCCCCCGCCCCATGGCGATCAGCGTACGCGGGAGGGGATGAGCAGCCACGAGATCCCGCCGCCCAGCACCAGCAGCACGGCGCACACCAGGATCGCGGTGCCGTAGCCGGCGTCGAACGCGGCCGGGTCGGCGTACTCCGCACCGGAGAGGCCGACCAGCGGCGGCAGCGCCGCCACCGACAGCAGCGAGCCGCTGCGGGCGACCGCGTTGCTCACCCCGCTGGCCATGCCGGCGTGCTCCTCGGGAGCGGCCGCGAGCACGGTCGCGGTCAGCGGCGCGACGGTGAGCGAGAGCCCCAGCCCGAAGACCGTGAGCCCGGGCAGCACGGTGGCGGCGTACGTCGCGTCGGCGTCGACCGTCAGCAGCCAGAGCGTGCCGAGCCCCATCACCACCGGCCCGAGGGTGAGCGGGATCCGGGGACCGGCGCGGGTGGAGAACCGGCCGCCGCGGGAGGCGAGCAGCAGCATGCAGACCGTGATCGGGAGCGTGGCGGTGCCGGCGGCGAGCGGGCCGTAGCCGGTGACGGTCTGGAGCTGCAGCACGAGGAAGAACAGCACCGCACCGAGCGCGGCGTAGACCAGCAGCGTCATCGCGTTGGCGGCGCTGAAGGTCCGATTGCGGAAGATGCCGAGCGGCAGCATCGGCTCGGGCGACCGCCGCTCGACGGCGAGGAAGACGACGGCCGCGACCAGCCCCACGACGCCGGCGACCAACGCGGCCAGGCTGCCGACCTCGATCAGGCCGTAGGTCAGCCCGGCGAGCGCCAGCATGGCCAGCGCGGCCCCGGGCACGTCGAAGCGGCGGGACGCGGTCGGGTCGTGGGTCTCCGGCACGTGGCGCACCGCGATCCAGACCGCGAGCAGGGCCAGGGGCAGGTTGATCAGGAAGATCCAGCGCCACGACGCCGTCTCGAGGATCCCACCACCGACGAACGGGCCGACGGCCGCCGCGATGCCGCCGATGCCCGACCACGCCCCGATCGCCGGCGACCGGTCCTCGGGCGCGAAGACCGACTGGATGATCGCCAGGCTGCCCGGGGTGAGCAGCCCGCCGCCGACGCCCTGCAGGATCCGCGCCGCGATCAGCACCTCGGGCGTCGGCGCGAGGCCGCACAGCATCGAGGCGAGCGCGAACCACACGGTGCCGATCACGAAGACCCGGCGCCGCCCGAAGTGGTCGCCGAGGGAGCCGCCGAGCAGGATCAGCGAGGTGAGCGAGAGCAGGTAGCCGTTGCTGATCCACTGCAGCTGGGCGAGGTCAGCGTCGAGGTCCTCGCCGATGGTGCGCAGCGCGACGTTGACGACGGTGCCGTCGAGCAGCGTCAGCCCGGAACCGAGCGTGGCGGTCGCCACGACCGCGCGCCCCACCGGCGTCCCCAGCCGGACCTGCCCGGGTGTCGCTGCCACCACGGGGAGAGCGTAGGCCTCAGTCGGCCAGCGTGGCCGCCTCGACCAGCAGCGCACGCATCCGGTCCCACTTGCGGGGGCCCAGCCGGTCGCGCCACTCCTGCTCTACCGCGTCGATGACGGCGCCCGCGGCCGCGACCGCCTGCCGGCCACGGCGGGTCGGGCGCAGGATCCGGACCCGCCGGTCGGTCGGGTCGCGGACCGTCTCGAGCAGCCCCTGCTGCTCCAGCCCGGTCGCGAACTCACCGAGGGCCTGCTTGGTCATCCCCACCCGCACGGCCAGGTCGGTGAGCCGCATCCCGTCGGTGGGCGTCAGGCTGAGCAGCCGGATCTGGGAGCTGCGCAGCCCGCGAGCCGGAGAACGGCCACCCACGGCGGCGGTGGCGGCGTGGACGTCACGACGTACGCCGTCCATGACCAGGCCCAGCAGGGCCAGGATGTGGTCCGGGACGTCGTCCTTGACGGAGTTCATAAGGGAACCTTACTATCGGCGGCGTAGGAAGGTTACCTGACCACCGGGGGAGGCGCATCATGGTCGGAGCCCGGACGCCGGACCAGCTCGGCTCCACCCCTGTGCGCCGGCCCAAGGAGCTGCTCGGTGAGCTGGCCCACCCCGGCGGACCGCTCACCCTGGAGCCCTTCCCCTACGTCTTCGGCTCACCGGCGACCGCCGGCCTCTACCGGCTCCGTGGTCCGGACTGGTCGTGGTTCGGGAAGGTGCTCCAGCACGTGCGGCACTGGCCGGGTCTGGCCTACATCCCGCCGGAGCTGGGTCACCGGTTCGCCCAGGAGTACCCCTGGCGCTCAGAGCTCGAGCTGTGGGACCACGCCTACGCCGACCGGTTGCCCGGCGGCTTCCGGACGCCGGTGCTGCACGGGATCGTCGAGCTCGGCGACGACCGGATCGCGGTGTGGATGGAGGACGTCGACGGGGCCACCGCCGCCTGGGACCTCGACCGCTTCGCCGCAGCCGCACGGCTGCTCGGCCGCTGGAACGCGCGCTGCGCCGACCGCGACCTGGTCGTCGCCAACGACTACCCACCGGGCTTCGCGTTGCGGATGTACGCCGAACAGGCCGTGGTCACGCGCGGCCTGGCGCCTCTCGCCGACGACGAGCTGTGGTCGCACCCCTGGCTCGCGGAGCACGCCGACCTGCGCTCCCGGCTGCGCGAGCTCGGCTCCGACATCCCCGTCATGCTCGAGCGGCTCGACGGCTTCGTGCAGTGCATACCGCACGGCGACGCCAGCCCGCAGAACCTCCTGGTACCGGCCGGGGAGCCCGACACCTTCGTCGTGATCGACGTGTCGTTCAGGACGCCGCACGCGCTGGGGTTCGACCTCGGACAGCTGCTGGTGGGGCTGACCCAGGCCGGACTGGTGCCGGCGTCGCTGCTGGGCGGGATCGCCGCGCGGATCCTGCCGGCGTACGTCTCCGGTCTGGAGGCGGAGGGGCTGGCCGGCCACGCTGACTCGGTGCGCTCGGCGTTCGTCACCAGCGTGCTGCTGCGCAGCGGCTTCGACTCGTTCGTCTATGACCTGCTCGGCAGCAGCGGCGCCGGCGACCGGCACGCGTTCGACGAGCGGGTGGCACTGAGCCGCTACCTGGTCGCGCAGTACGACGCGTGCTTCGGCTGACTCACCCGCGCAGGACGCGCGCGGCGAGGAAGGCCAGGTCGGCGGCGGTCCGCTCGGGCGGCCCCGAGGGCTGCATCACGTGGCTCAGCACGACCCGCACCACCATGTCGATGGCCGGGTCGAGCTGGTCGTCGAGAGGGACGTCGTAGGTGCGCACCCGCTCGGCGACGACCAGCTTGGCGGTCTCGAGCAGGGACTCCGCGTGGGTGGTGAGCAGCGGCAGCAGCTCGGTGTCGGCGCCGTGGGTCGCGCTGACGACGGCCTTGAGCAGGTCGTTGCCGCGGGCGAGGTGGAGGACGTCCCGGGTCGCCGCCTCGATCGCGGCGACGAGGTCGGTGGGATGGTCGTCGAAGGCCCGGGTGACCAGGCCGAGGAAGCGCTCGAGCTCGGCGAGCACCATCGCCTCGGCGAGCGCGGGCTTGCCGCCGACCTCGTTGTAGACCGTCTGGCGGCTCACCCCCACCGCCTCGGCGAGCCGCGCCATGGTGACGTGGGACCAGCCGTCGGCCAGCGTCGTGTCCACCGCGGCGGCGACGATCCGCTCGCGCAGCGGCGTGGTGGTGGACACGGTCATGCCCCCACCCTACGGAGTGCACCCCCTACCGCGACCTCGCGCGCGACGCGGAAACCTACGCCTCGACCCGCTCCACCGGCACGAAGTCGACCTTGTCGCGCACGCCGCAGTCGGGGCAGCACCAGTCGTCAGGGATGTCGGCCCACGCGGTGCCGGCGGCGAATCCCTCGTGCTCGTCGCCGGCCTCGACCTCGTAGGTGTAGCCGCAGCCGGGGCAGCGGGCGGCCAGCACGTCGTCCGGCCCGCCGGCCGACGCCCCCTCCGTACGCCGCCCCGCCTCCGGATCGGGGGCGCCGTACCGGGCCAGGATCCGCTCGCGCTTGCGGGGAGTGATGTTGGCGCGGGTGACGTCGCCGTCGAAGTGGGCGAGCACCCGCGGGTCCATCACCCGTCGCCACAGGGGCGGCACGACCGCCAGCACGATCATCCCGGCGTACCCCGTCGGGAGCACCGGGCTCTCCTCGAAGTCGCGCAGCGCCTGGTAGCGGCGGGTGGGGTTGGCGTGGTGGTCGCTGTGGCGCTGCAGGTGGTAGAGCAGCACGTTGGTCGCGATGTTGTTGGAGTTCCAGCTGTGGCTGGGGTCGACCCGCTCGTAGCGGCGGCGCTCGCCGACGCCGACCTTCTGCCGGAGCATCCCGTAGTGCTCCATGTAGTTGACGACCTCGAGCAGCGTGAAGCCGACCACCGCCTGCACCACGAGGTAGGGCAGCACCTCGACGCCGAGCCAGGCGACCATCGCCCCCCACAGCACCGCCGTCATCAGCCAGGCGTTGAGGACGTCGTTGCCGATCCGGAACGGGTGGCCCTGCTTGCGGGCATAGCGCCGCTTCTCGATCCGCCACGCGCTCCTCAGCGACCCGAGCACGGTGCGCGGCCAGAACTGGTAGAAGTTCTCGCCCAGCCGGGCGCTCGCCGGGTCCTCGGGGGTGGCGACGCGGACGTGGTGGCCGCGGTTGTGCTCGATGTAGAAGTGGCCGTAGGCGACCTGGGCGAGCGCGATCTTGGAGAGCCAGCGCTCGTGCGACTCCTTCTTGTGGCCGAGCTCGTGGGCGGTGTTGATGCCGATGCCGCCGATGCACCCGATGCTCACCGCGAGCCCGAGCTTGTCCCACCCGCCGAGCTCGAGGCCGCTGACCGGGTCGCCGTGCGCGAGCAGGAAGAAGGCGCCGACGAAGCCGACGTACTGGATCGGCAGGAAGAAGTAGGTGATCCAGCGGTAGTAGCGGTCGTTCTCCAGCGCCTCGATCACGTCGTCGGGCGGGTTGGAGCGGTCGAGGCCGGCGACCAGGTCGATCGCGGGTACGACGACGAGGATCACGAACGGCCCGACCCAGAACCACGCACCGTGGCCGGTGAGCTGCCACCCGCCGTACCCGATGAAGGCCAGGCTCGGCACCACCAGCCCGATCAGCCACAGGTAGCGCTTCTTGTCGTGCCACTGCTCGGTCGAGCCCGCGGGCACCGTGCTGCGGGGGATGGTGGTGCTCTCGTCGGACATCGACTGGCCTCCCGTCGTCGGTTTACACGACCATACGATGTGTAAACCTGGGTTGACAAGAGGGTGCGATGTGTCAAGTGCGGCGCGTTTGCGCTGTAACGCCGGGTTACTTGCTCTACCCACTCGGAAATTTTCCAGTGGGAACAGTCAGTAACCCGGCGTTACATGTGGGTCAGACGGCCGCAGAAGGCCGACCGAAGGGCCGGACGGGTCAGGCGTCGTCCTTCGAGAAGACCGAGGTCCCCCACCACATGGCCAGCCCGAAGAGCACCAGGGCGGTGGCGGAGCCGGCGAGCACCGAACCGGTGGCGAAGTCGCCCTGGAAGGTGTCGCGGATGGCGTCGACGATCCACTTGATCGGCATGAAGTCGCTGGCGGTGGTCAGCCAGTCGGGCCCGATCGTCATCGGGAGCAGGATCCCGCTGAGCAGCAGCACCGGGATGAAGACCACGTTGATGACCGGTGCCATCACGTCCTCGGACTTGGTGGCCAGGCCGAGGGCGTTCGACGCGGCGGCGCACGCCCCGCCGATGACCACCGTCAGCAGCACCCCCGCGAGCACGCCGATCCACGACCCGCGCATGCCGACGGCGTAGCCGAGGGCCACCAGGATCGCTGCCTGCACGAGCAGCTGCAACAGGTCGCGCATCAGCCGTCCGACCAGCAGGGACGCGCGGCTGGCCGGCGTGACCCGCTCGTTCTCGATCACGCCCTCGCGCCACTCGCCGATCAGGCTGAAGCCCGCGAAGAAGGCGCCGAAGAGGCCGAGCTGCACCAGCAGGCCGGGCACCAGGAAGGTGTAGGGGTTCTCGCCGGCGCCCGGGAACTGGCTGACCAGCGGCTTGAGCAGCGGGCCGAAGAGCAGCAGGTAGAGCACCGGCTGGAAGATGCCGATCAACACCCACGCGGGGTTGCGCAGGTTCATCCGGATCTGCCGACGGAAGACGATCGTGCTGTCGCGCCAGAAGGTGGTCACTGGACTGCTCCCTCGTGCTCGGGCTGGGCGGGGTCGGTGGTCGCCTCGCTGGACGCCTCGGCGTCGCGCAGCGTCCGGCCGGTCAGGGTGAGGAAGACGTCGTCGAGCGTCGGGCGGAGCACCTCGATGGAGTCGAGGGTCACCCCGGCGGCCTCCAGCTCGCGCATCAGACCGGGGACGACGCGCCCGGCGCGCGGCACGCGGCCACTGACGTTGCGGCCCTCGGCCTGCACGTCGCCGGCGACGGCCCGCAGCCGCTCGACGGCGGGCGTCACCTGGTCGTCGGCCGCGACCTCGAGGGCCACCAGGTCACCGCTGACCTGCGCCTTGAGGTTGTCGGCGGTGTCGGACGCGACGATCCTCCCCTGGTCGATGATCACGATCCGGTCGGCCAGCGCGTCGGCCTCGTCGAGGTAGTGGGTGGTCAGGAACACCGTGACCCCGCGCCGGTCGCGCAGGTCGCCGATGTGCTGCCACAGGTTGGCGCGCGCCTGCGGGTCCAGGCCGGTGGTGGGCTCGTCGAGGAAGATCAGCCGGGGGTCGTGGATCAGCCCCATCACGATGTCGAGGCGGCGCTTCTGACCGCCCGACATGTCCTTGGTCTTGCGGCGCCACAGGTCGGGCAGGTCGAGCTGGCCGAACAGCTCCTGGCCGCGCGCCACGGCCGCCCCGCGCGCGACGCCGTAGAGCATCGCGTGGTCGACCACCTCGTCGCCGGCGTACGCCGCGGAGAAGGCGCCGCCGGTCTGGGAGACGTAGCCGATCGAGCGGCGGACCTCGTTGCTCTGGGTCGCCACGTCGAAGCCGGCCACCTCGGCGGTGCCCGCGGTCGGCTTGAGCAGCGTGACCAGCATCCGCAGCGTCGTGGTCTTGCCGGCGCCGTTCGGCCCGAGGAAGGCCACCACCTCGCCCTCGGCGACGTCGAGGTCGACGCCGTCGACGGCGCGCACCTCGCTCTTCTTCTTGCCCTGACCGGTGTGGAAGGTCTGGACGAGTCCGCGTGCCCGGATCATTGCTCTCCCCTCGTGTTCAAACTTGAATAGCACCCTAGCGCCGGAGGCAACGGATTTTCGACACCGGGTGGACCGGCCGCGCCGACGGTCCTCATCGCTCAGCGGCCGAGCAGGTCGCGGTATCGGGTGCGGTCGTGGTCCATCTGCCAGCCGGGGTCGTCGTCCGGCGGCCGCCAACCCCAGTCGTCGTCGGCGGTGAACGGCAGCGCGCCGGACTCGACGTCGGCGATCACCTCGCGCAGCCACCCGAGCTCGGCCACCGAGAGGTCCATCCAGAGCACCCAGCCGCGGCGGGCGTGCGGCGGGCCGTTGCGCTCGTCGTCGCGGCCGCGCACGAGCTCCTCCACCGACCGCTCCAGCGCCACCCGACGCCGCCGCAACGCGACCAACACCTGCTCGCGGGTGAGCAGCGGCAGCATCCCGAAGGCGATCGTGAAGTCGCTGCGGTCGTAGGGGTCGACCAGCTCGAGCGCGGCCAGCAGCATCGCGTCGAGCACCTCGCGGCCCGTGTCGGTCACCTCGTAGACGGCGACCTCGCGGCCCGCGTCGACCAGGTCGGTACGCCGCAGCAGGTCCTCGTCGGCGAGCCGCCCGAGGCCGTGGTAGATCGACCCGGGCTTGATGTTGGCCCACCGGTCGACCTGCCAGCTCACCAGCTCGCGGCGGATCTGGTAGCCGTTGACCGGTTGGAACATCGCGACGCCGCCGAGCAGCAGCAGCCGGGTCCCACGGGCACTCATGCACCGAGTCTAGGGAGGCCGGTGGCCGTCGGCCGCGCGACGGAGGGCAGGTAGGGGAGAGTGGTCCCATGTCCGTGGAGCTGTCGGAGGAGATGACCAGGCTGCTGCCCGAGCTGCGCACGCAGCGGGTGCACAAGTTGCTGACCGTCCGGCTCGGGTCGACGTTGGTCGCGGTGACCGACCACCCGGTGCTGGTCATGGAGCCGATGCGGGTCGTGCCGTCGTACGCCGTCCCGCTGGTCGACCTGCGGGTCGGGCCCGAACCGGCGGAGACCGGACCGCCGCCGGCCTACCGCGAGATCGGCTTCGGCGACGGCCCGCCGATCCTCGACCCGGGCGTGCCCTTCGCGGTCCACTCCGCCGAGGGCGAGCCGGTGCGCCTGCACGCCGACGGCCGGACCGGGGCCGGGTTCCGGCTGGCCGGGCTGCCCGACCACGTGGTGCTCGACTTCGACGACTTCGCGTGGTGGGAGGAGGACGAGCCGCTGGTGGGCCATCCTCGCGACCCGTTCCACCGGATCGACATCCGCCGCTCCTCGCGCCGGGTCCGGATCAGCCACGCGGGCGTCGTCCTCGCCGACAGCGCGCACCCGTGGGCCCTCTTCGAGGGCACGTTCCCCCTGGTCCGGTGGTACCTCCCGCGCGAGGACGTCCTGGTCCCGCTGCTGCCCGACGACCTGGAGACGACGTGCGCCTACAAGGGGCACGCCACCCACTACGGTGTCGAGGCAGGCGGCGCCCACCTGCCCCGCATCGCGTGGTCCTACGAGCAGCCGCTCCCGGACGCGCACCAGGTCGGCGGGTGCGTCGCGTTCTACCAGGAGCGGCTCGACGTCGAGGTCGACGGCGTGGCCGTCGGAAGGGAGCGGACCCCGTGGTCGGAGTGAACGAGAAGGGCACCCCCAGCCCGGGTACGGCATTCGGCGTCGACTTCGGCGGCACCGGCATCAAGGGCGCTCCGGTCGACCTGAAGGGCGGCGACTTCGCCGAGGACCGGTTCCGGATCGACACCCCCCACCCGGCCACCCCCGAGGCCGTGGCCGAGGTCGTCACCGAGCTGCTCGGCCACTTCCCAGACTCCGAGGACGCCGTCGGGATCACCGTCCCGGCCGTGGTCCGGCACGGCGTGGTCTCCTCGGCCGCCAACATCGACGAGGCCTGGATCGGCACCGACGCCGACGCGGTCTTCACCGAGGCGACCGGGCGCGACGTCCACGTGGTCAACGACGCCGACGCCGCCGGCCTGGCCGAGGTCGCGTACGGCGCCGCGCGCGGCGAGCAGGGCCTGGTCGTCATGGTCACCCTCGGCACCGGCATCGGCACCGCCCTGGTCCACCGCGGGGTGCTGGTCCCCAACTCCGAGCTCGGACACCTCGAGATCGGCGGCCACGACGCCGAGACCCGGGCGGCCAACAGTGCGCGCGAGAAGGACGACCTGTCCTGGAAGCACTGGGCCAAGCGGCTCACCCGCTACTTCGGTGCCCTCGAGGCGCTGCTGGCGCCGGACCTGTTCGTGGTCGGCGGCGGGGTCTCCAAGAAGGCAGACAAGTTCATCCCGCTGATCGACGTCGACACCCGGATCGTGCCGGCCCAGCTGCAGAACCGGGCCGGCATCGTCGGCGCGGCGCTGCACGCCGTCCAGACCCGGTGAGCGGGTTCAGTCGGACTCGACGCCGCGGATCGCGCGGGCGACGGCCTTCGGCACCTCGGTGTTGAAGACCGTGGGGATGATGAAGTTGGGGTTGACCTCGTCGTCCTTCACCGTGTGGGCGATCGCCTCGGCCGCACGCAGCAGCATCTCGATCGTGATGTCGGAGGCGCGGGCGTCGAGCAGGCCGCGGAAGACCCCGGGGAAAGCGAGCACGTTGTTGATCTGGTTGGGGTAGTCGGACCGGCCGCTGGCCACCACGGCGGCGTACTTCTCGGCCTCGGCGGGGTCGACCTCCGGGTCGGGGTTGGCCAGCGCGAACACCACCGGTTGGTCGGCCATCTCGCCGATCCACTCCGGCTGCAGGATGCCGGGCGCACTCACGCCGATGAAGACGTCGGCGCCGCGCAGGCAGGCCTGGAGGTCACCGCGCACGCCACGCGAGTTGGTCACCTCGGCGAGCGTCCGGTGGGCCTCGGACAGGCTCTCGTCGCCGGCGCAGATCGCGCCCGCACGGTCGACCACGACCACGTCGCTCACCCCGGCGGCTAGCAGCAAGGTGACGATCGCCGTACCGGCGGCACCCCCGCCCGAGACCACGACCCGGACGTCGGTCAGCTGCTTGTCGACCACCCGCAGGGCGTTGGTGAGCGCGGCGGTGACGACGATCGCCGTTCCGTGCTGGTCGTCGTGGAAGACCGGGATGTCGAGGCTCTCGCGCAGCCGGCGCTCGACCTCGAAGCAGCGCGGCGCGGCGATGTCCTCGAGGTTGATGCCGCCGAACCCCGGCGCGATCATCTCGACCGCCTTGACGATCTCGTCGACGTCCTGGCTGGCCAGGCAGATCGGCCACGCGTCGATGTTGGCGAACCGCTTGAACAGCGCCGCCTTGCCCTCCATCACCGGCAGCGCGGCGCCCGGTCCGATGTTGCCCAGGCCGAGCACGGCCGAGCCGTCGGTCACGACCGCGACGCTGTTGCCCTTGACGGTCAGCCGGCTGACGTCGTCCGGGTTCTTGGCCAGCGCCGCGCTCACCCGCCCGACGCCGGGCGTGTAGGCCATCGACAGGTCGTCGCGGTTCTTCAGCGGCACCTTGGAGTTGACCTCGATCTTGCCGCCGATGTGGAGCAGGAAGGTCCGGTCGCTGACCTTGTGGACCTCGACCCCCTCGACCGCGTCGGCCGCCGCGACCAGCTGCTCGGAGTGGTCGGCGTCGCTGGCCGAGCAGGTGACGTCGAGGACCAGCCGGTCGTGGCGCGACTCGGCGACGTCGATGGCGGTGACGATCCCGCCGACCTCGGCGATCGCCGTCGCCACCGAGCCCACCACCCCGTGGTCGGGGGCCGTGTGCAGCCGCATGGTGATCGAGTACGACGACGTGGTGGCGGCCATGACGGCCACCCTCCACCGAGTGCTCCGTTACCGGCAAGTCGCTAGCGTCGCGGCCATGTCAGGACCCACCATCGACGTCACCGACCGACGCGAGCAGTCGCGCTTCGAGATCCGGGTCGACGGGGAGGTCGCCGGCTTCGCGGCGTACCGGCTCCACGAC
Organism: uncultured Actinomycetota bacterium; assembly: GCA_963740885.1. Lineage (GTDB taxonomy): Bacteria > Actinomycetota > Actinomycetes > Propionibacteriales > Nocardioidaceae > Nocardioides. Next base: position 1,488,340 of record CAVUFP010000002.1, on the reverse strand, counting down.
GACCACATCACCTTCACCCACACCGAGGTCGACGACGCCTTCGAGGGCCAGGGCGTCGGGTCGCGGCTGGCGCGCGCGGCGCTCGACGCGGCACGCGACGCGGGCCTCGGCGTCTATCCCGCCTGCCCCTTCATCGCCGCGTGGATCCGGCGCCACCCCGACCCCTACCTCGCGCTGGTCCCCGAGCAGCGGCGGGAGTCGTTCGGCCTCTAGAGAGCGGCCTCGATCTTGTCGGTCAGCTTCTCGGGCTCGGTCGTCGGCGAGAACCGCTTGATGACGTGGCCGTCGCGGCCGACGAGGTACTTGGTGAAGTTCCAGCGGATGTTGCTGCCCAGGACGCCACCCTTCTCCGTCTTCAGCCACTGGTAGAGCGGGTGGGCGTCGTCGCCGTTGACGTCGACCTTGGCGAACATCGGGAAGCTCACGCCGTGGTTGCGCTGGCAGGCAGCGGCGATCTCACCGTCCCCGAGCGGCTCCTGCTTGAACTGGTTGCTCGGGAAGCCCAGCACGGTGAACCCGCGCTCGGCGTAGGTGTCGTGCAGCTGCTGGAGCGCCGGCAGCTGTGAGGCGTAGCCGCACTCCGACGCCGTGTTGACCACGAGGACGACCTGGCCCTCGTAGCTCGACAGGTCGCGCTCCTGCCCGTCGGCCGTGGTCGCGCTGAAGTCGCCGAGAGTCGTCATGTCACCAGTCTGCCAAACGGGTGGGCGAGCCGACCTCAGCCGCCCCCCCGTCCCACTCCCCGGCCGAAACCTGCACTTCCCGGCCGTTGCAACAGCCGGGAAGCGCAGGATTCCCCGGCTAGCCGGGGAATCATGCAACCCGCCGCGCCCCCGCCGACGCCGGAGCCGGCAGCACCCCGGGGACGCTCCAGCCGCGGTCGGCGAAGGCGGCGGTGACGCGGTCGGCCACCTCGCCGGCGCGGTCGGCGGGGACCAGCGCGATCGCCGAGCCGCCGAAACCCCCGCCGGTCATCCGGGCGCCGAGGGCGCCGTGGGCCAGGGCGGTGTCGACGACGACGTCGAGCTCGTCGCAGGAGATCTCGAAGTCGTCGCGCATCGAGGCGTGCGACTCCGAGAACAGCCCACCCACGCCATCCCAGTCGCCGCCCGCGAGCGCCTCGACCGTCGCCGACACCCGGGCGGTCTCCGTCACCACGTGGCGCGTACGGCGGCGCAGCGCCGCGTCGTCGAGCCGGTCGACGTCCTGCGGCCCGGCCTCGCGCAGGCTCTCGACGCCGAGCGCCCGGGCGGCGGCCTCGCACTCCTCCCGGCGTGAGCCGTAGCCGCCCTCGGAGTGGGAGTGGCTGGCGCGGGTGTCGAGGACCAGCAGCGCCAGCCCCGCGTCGTCCGGCCGCCACGGGACGGTCCGGCTGGTGTGCTCGCGGAAGTCGATGAGCAGCGCGTAGCCCGCCTCGCCGAGCAGTGCAGCCGTCTGGTCGAGCCCGCCGGTCGGTGCACCGGCCACCTCGGCCTCCGCGCGCATCGTCGCCCGGACGAGGGCGTCGCGCGCAGGGTCGACGCCCGCGGCGGCACACATCGCCAGGGCCGCCGAGCAGATCAGGGCCGCCGAGCTCGACAGCCCCGACCCGAGCGGCACGGTTCCGTCGACGACGAGGTCCATGCCGGGCAGCTCGTGGCCCGCCTCGCGCAGCGCCCACGCCACGCCGGCGACGTACGACGCCCAGCCGGCCACGGAACCGGGGGCCACGTCGGCGAGCGGCCCCTCGAACCGGTCGTCCTGCTGCGCGCTGGTCACCGTCAGCAGCCCGTCGTCACGGCGTCCCACGGCGGCGTACGTCGCGTGCGGCAGCGCGATCGGCAGGCACAGGCCGGCGTTGTAGTCGGTGTGCTCGCCGATCAGGTTGACCCGCCCGGGGGCGGCGTAGACCCCGACCAGGCGCTCGATCCCCGACCCCAGCCGGGCCGCGATCTCGCCGGCGTCGCCCGGCTCCACCAGCTCCGCCATGGGCAGGACCCTAGTCTCGCCCCCATGGACACCCAGCCGGAGCCGCTCGCCGAGATCGGCGTCATCGGCGGCTCGGGGCTCTACTCCCTGCTCGAGGACGCCGAGGAGCACAGCCTCACCACGCCGTACGGCGACCCGTCAGCGCCGCTCACGATCGGTGAGTTCGGGGGCCGTCGGGTCGCGTTCCTGCCGCGTCACGGAGCAGGGCACCGCTACCCGCCGCACGCGATCAACTACCGCGCCAACCTCTGGGCGCTGCACGCGGCCGGCGTGCACCAGGTGCTCGCGCCGTGCGCCGTCGGCGGGCTGCGCGACACCGTGGCGCCCGGCGACCTGATCGCCCCCGACCAGCTGGTCGACCGCACCTTCCGGCGCATCGGCAGCTACGTCGAGACCGGTGCGGTGCACCTGCCCTTCGCCGACCCCTACTGCCCCCGGCTGCTCGGCGCGATCGACGGCGTCGACGACGTCCGCACCGGCGCGACCATGGTCGTCGTCGAAGGGCCGCGCTTCTCCACGCGCGCCGAGTCGCGCGACTACGCCGCGTCCGGCTGGGACCTGATCAACATGACCGGCGCCCCCGAGGCCGCGCTCGCCCGCGAGCTGCGGCTCTGTTACGCGGCGATCGCGGTCGTCACCGACATGGACGCCGGTGCCGAGTCCGGCGAAGGGGTCGGCCAGGCCGAGGTGTTCGCGCTGTTCGAGCAGAGCCTCGACCGGCTCCGGGGCGTGCTCGAGCGCGTGGTCGCCGCCGCGCCCGACCCCAACGGCTGCAGCTGCAGCGGCTGGGCCGACGACCTCACGCTCCCCTACCTCCGATGAGGGTGCTGCTGACCGGCGCGGCCGGCTTCATCGGGTCGGCCGTCGCCGCCGCGCTCGCCGAGTCCGGTGACGAGGTCGTCCCCGTCGACCTGATGCTCCCCGCGGCGCACGGCGCCACCGAGACGCCCGAGGGGGTCCACCGGCTCGACGTCCGCGAGGCCGGCGACTGGGTCGACCTGCTCCGCGGGGTCGACGTGGTGTGCCACCAGGCCGCCGTCGTCGGCGCCGGGGTGACGGTGGCCGACCTGCCGGCGTACGCCGGCCACAACGACCTCGGGACCGCGGCCCTGCTCGCGGCCATGCACGAAGGGGGGGTGGCGCGGCTGGTGCTGGCGTCGTCGATGGTGGTCTACGGCGAGGGCCGCTACCGCTGCCCCGACCACGGTGACCAGCCCGCCCGGCCGCGCGAGGTCACCGCCCTCGAGGCGGGGCGGTTCGAGGTGACCTGTCCGGTGTGCTCGCGTCCCCTGGAGTGGGCGCTGGTCGACGAGACGGCCCGGCTCGACCCGCGGTCGTCGTACGCCGCCAGCAAGGTCGCCCAGGAGCACTACACGACCGCGTGGGTCCGGCAGGCCGGGGCGTCGGCGGTCGCGCTGCGCTACCACAACGTCTACGGACCGGGGATGCCGCGCGACACGCCGTACTCCGGCGTCGCGGCGATCTTCCGCTCCTCCCTCGAGCGCGGCGAGGCGCCGCGGGTCTTCGAGGACGGCGGGCAGGTGCGCGACTTCGTCCACGTGTCCGACGTCGCGGCGGCCAACGTGGCCGCGCTGCGCTCGGTCGTGGACGGCCCGACCGGGCGGTTCGACGCCTACAACGTCTGCTCCGGCACCCCCGTCACCATCCTCGACGTCGCCCGCCGGCTGGCCGAGGTGTCCGGTGCGGGGCTCGACCCGGTCGTGACCGGGGAGTTCCGCCCGGGCGACGTCCGCCACGTCGTCGCCTCACCGCAGCGGGCGGCCGAGCAGCTCGGCTTCAGCGCCGCCGTCACGCCCGACGAGGGTCTGGCGGCGTTCGCGACCGCACCGCTGCGCGCCTGATTTCGGGTACGACAGTGAGAAGTGGCCCCTCCACGGCGTTCTGAGGGGCCACTTCTCACTGTCGTACCCCACTCACTACCCGCACTCACCACGTCGTGTTGAGCAGGTGCTGGAGCAGCAGCGCGAGCACCAGCTGGGCCACGAGCAGGGGGCGGCGCCAGCGGTCGGGGACCAGGGCGGCGACGAGCAGCAGCCACGGGATCCACGGGAGCCAGATCCGCTCGACCTCGGCCTTGCTCATCCCCGAGACGTCGGCGACGAGGATCGCCACCCACGCGCCCGCGGCGAGCGCGGCCGGCACCCGCGCGACGCTCCGGAGTCGGGTCACGAGCACCGCCGTCCCCGCCCCGAGCACCGGACCGCACGCGAGGGCGAGGGCGCCGAGGTTGCCCCAGATCCAGTACGTCGCCGGCCGCTCGCCGGCGAGCCCGTCCTGGTAGCGCTCGCGCAGCAGCGGGAAGGCCTCCCACCAGGCGAACCCCCACGCCGCGAAGCCGAGCACGACCGCGAGCGCACCCGCCGCGGCGACCGGCAGCGGCCGCCACGACCGCGCCAGCCACAGCACCGCGAGCGCGATCGGCCCGAGCAGCGGCAGCCCGTAGGACAGCATCACGCAGGTCCCGAGCAGCACCCCGGAGGCCAGCGCCCAGCCCGCCATCGCGCCGGTCCGCGTCGACGTGGCCGCGACCGCGAGCGCGGCCAGCCCCCACGCCGCCACGGCCGCGAACATCGCGTCGGCCGAGACGGCGTACCAGATCACCGGCGGGCTCAGCACGAGGAACGGCGCCGCCCGACGCGCGGCGTCCTCGGCACCGAGCCGGCGCAGCGTGACCAGCACGGCCGGGGCGATGCTCGCCGCCAGGGCCACCGTCACGACACCGGCCGCGACCGTGCCGCCGAGGCCGATCCGCACCAGCCCGATGTAGAAGAGCACGGCGGCAGGCGGGTGCCCGGCGAGGTGGATCGGCCAGTTGTCGGGGTGGGAGTAGGGGATCCGGGCGGCGTACTCGCGGACCATCGCGGTCACGTCGTCGGTCTCCCGCGCGGTCGGCAGGTACTCGCTGCCGAAGCCGAGCGACCGCAGCCCCTCGGCCGGCCCGTCGACGAAGGCCAGCGTGAGCGCCCACACCAGCCCCGCGACGTACGCCGCCAGCAGCAGCCGTCGCCACGGCAGCCGGTCCGCGAGCGGCTCGGCCCACCGGACCGCGGCCGCCGCGAGGAGCAGCGCCACGACCGAGGCGAGGCCGACCCGCGGCAGCCACTGGGCGTGCAGCGGGGGGACCGGCAGCACCGGGTCGAGCGCGGTCCTCACGTCCCAGCCGGTCAGCAACGGGTAGGCGATCGCGAGGACCACCAGCACGACCCAGACGGCGAGTCCGACCACGACGGGTCGCGCCTGGCCGGTCCGCATGCGGCGACCCTACGGCCCGGGGTGCAGCGCGATCGGCGGCGCTGCTTGTCGGGATCTGTCAGTGTCACGACATGCGGCACGGAACACACGCCGGCGACCAAGCCGGTCCCGGTGCCGGCTCCGAACTCCCGGAGTGTGACTTGATACTCCCGTGCCGTGACGAGGCCGCCGCCCTTCCGGCCCTGCTGGCGCGCGTCCCCGCCGCGTTCGAGGTGATCGTGGTCGACAACGGCTCCACCGACGGCACCGCCGAGGTGGCGGCGGGCCTGGGCGCCCGCGTCGTCGCCGAGCCCACGCCGGGCTACGGCGCCGCGGTGCACGCCGGGCTCGAGGCCGCCCGGCACGACTACGTCGCCGTCATGGACGGCGACGGCTCCTTCGACCCCGACGACCTGCTGCCGCTGCTGTCCGAGGTGCGCGAGGACCGCGCCGACCTCGCCGTCGGCCGGCGGCGCCCCGTCGCCCGGGGGGTCTGGCCGTGGCACGCCCGCGCCGGCAACGCGCTGGTGCTGGCCTGGCTGCGCCGCCGGATCGGCACCGACGTCCACGACATCGCCCCGATCCGGGTGAGCCGCCGCGAGGCGATGCTCGACCTGGGGGTCGAGGACCGCCGCTTCGGCTACCCCGTCGAGCTGCTCCAGCGGGTCACGCTCGCCGGCTGGCGGGTCCACGAGCGGGACGTCGCCTACCACCCCCGGGCCGAGGGCACCCGCAGCAAGGTGTCCGGGTCCGTGCGCGGCACGCTCCGGGCGGCACGCGACTTCGCGCAGGTGCTGCGATGAACCGGGTGCTCGTGGTCGCCAAGGCGCCGGTGCCGGGCCGCGCCAAGACCCGCTTGGGCGCGCTGGTCGGCGACACGGCCGCGGCCGAGCTCGCCGCCGCCTCGCTGCTCGACGTGGTCGACGCGGCGACGGCCGCCGTCGGTGCCGCGGCCTGCCACCTCGCGCTCGAGGGCGACCTCGACGACGGGGTGCGCCCCGAGGAGGTCCGGGTCGCGCTCACCGGGTGGACCGTGCACGCCCAGACCGACGGCGACCTCGGCCGCCGGCTCGCCCACGCCCACGGCGCGCTCGGGCCGGGCCCCGTGGTCCAGGTCGGCATGGACACCCCGCAGCTCACCGCCGAGCTGCTCCACACGGTCCTCGACGGCCTGGCCGACCACGACGCCGTGCTCGCGCCCGCCACCGACGGCGGCTGGTGGGCGCTCGCCCTGCGCGACCCCGCCCGCGCCGCCGTCCTCGCGGACGTGCCGATGTCCACCCCCACGACGTACGCCGACACGGTGGCAGCGCTCGAGGCCGACGGGCTGCGGGTGGCCGGCGCCCCCGAGCTCACCGACGTCGACACCGCGACCGACGCGGCCGAGGTCGCCGCGCTTGCGCCGCGGTCGCGGTTCGCGCGGGCGTGGGCCGAGCGGAAGGTGACCGCGTCGTGACCGCCGAGCTGATGGGCCACCTGGCCGTCACCACCCTGCTCGCCCGAGGGTTCCGGGGCCAGCCGTGCCAGGTGGTCGGGCTCGCGGAGCACCCCGTGGACCTGCCGGTCGACACGTGGAGCCGGGAGCCGACGACCGAGGACGACGTCCTGCTCGCCCACTGCCACGGCACCGTGCTCGACGTGGGCTGCGGCCCCGGCCGGATGAGCGCCCGGCTCACCGAGCTCGGCTGCTCCTCGCTCGGCATCGACGTGGTCCGCCACGCCGTCGCCCTCGCCCAGGGCCGGGGCGCCGCGGCCCAGCGACGCGACGTCTTCGGGCCGATCGCGGCAGAGGGTCGCTGGGACACCGCGCTGCTCGCCGACGGCAACATCGGCATCGGCGGCGACCCCGCGGCCCTGCTCGCGCGGCTGGCCGAGCTGCTCGCGCCGGGCGGCCGGGTCGTGGCCGACGTCGCGGGTCACGGCGTACCGATGCGGCAGCTCGAGCTGCGCCTGGTCTCCGGCCGGGCCCGCAGCGAGGCCTTCACGTGGGCTCTCGTCGGCGCCGACGACCTCCCCGGCCTCGCTGCAGCGGCCGGGCTGGCCGTGGTCCACCTCGAGACCTGCGACGACCGCTGCGTCGCCGTCCTCGAACGCCTGCCCTGACTCTCCGAATCGTGGCTCGTTCGCGCCCAGTCGTGGCCCGTTCGCGCCGAGTCGTGTCCCGTTCGCGAAAGGAGGGCCGATTCGACCCGAACCAGGCACGAATCGCCGCTCACCAGGCACGATTCGGGCGAGCGTCAGTCGGTGACCAGCGGCCGGAAGCGGCGCAGGCGCAGGCTGTTGGAGACGACGAAGACCGAGCTCAGGGCCATCGCGGCGCCGGCGATCATCGGGTTCAGCAACCCGGAGGCGGCCAGCGGGATCGCGGCGACGTTGTAGGCGAACGCCCAGAACAGGTTGCCCTTGATCGTGGCCAGCGTCCGCCGCGAGAGCCGGATCGCGTCTGCCGCCACCCGCAGGTCGCCGCGCACCAGCGTCAGGTCGCCGGCCTCGATCGCCACGTCGGTGCCGGTGCCCATCGCCAGCCCGAGGTCGGCCTGCGCCAGGGCGGCCGCGTCGTTGACGCCGTCGCCGACCATCGCGACCACGCGTCCCTCGGCCTGCAGCCGCCGGACGACGTCGACCTTGTCGGCGGGCAGGACGCCGGCGACGACCTGGTCGGCGTCGATCCCGACCTCGGCGGCCACCGCCAGCGCCACCGCCAGGTGGTCGCCGGTCAGCAGCACCGGCCGCAGCCCGAGGTCGCGGAACCGTCGTACGGCTTCGGCCGAGGTGGGTTTCACGGCGTCGGCGACCGAGAGCCAGCCGCGCACGGCCCCGTCCCACGCGACCTCCACGACGGTGTGCCCGTCGCGGCGTACGACGTCGGCGGCCGCCCGGCCGACGGTGACCTCGCGACCCTCGACCGTGCCGGCGACGCCGTGGCCGGCCGTCGACCGGAACCCGGTCACCGCGGGCAGCGTGCCGACCCGGTCGCGGGCACCGCGGGCGACGGCCCGCGCGATCGGGTGCTCGGAGGCGTCCTCGAGCGCCCCGGCCAGCCGCAGCACGTCGGCGACGTCCTCGCCCTCGGCAGCGACCACGTCGGCCAGCGTCATCTCGCCGGTCGTGACGGTGCCGGTCTTGTCGAGCACCACGGTGTCGACCCGGCGGGTCGACTCGAGCACCTCGGGCCCCTTGATCAGGATGCCGAGCTGGGCGCCGCGGCCGGTGCCGACCATCAGCGCGGTCGGCGTCGCCAGCCCGAGCGCGCACGGGCAGGCGATGATCAGGACGGCGACGGCCGCGGTGAAGGCCGCCGAGGCGCCCACGCCGGCGCCGAGCCAGAAGCCCAGGGTGGCGACGGCCAGGCCGATCACCACGGGCACGAAGACGCCGGAGACCCGGTCGGCGAGGCGCTGCACCTCGGCCTTGCCGTTCTGGGCGTCCTCGACCAGCCGCGCCATCTGGGCGAGCCGGGTGTCGCTGCCGACCCGGGTCGCCCGGACGACCAGCCGGCCGCCGGCGTTGACGGTCGCCCCCACGACCGCGTCGCCGGGTCCGACCTCGACCGGGACCGACTCGCCGGTCAGCATCGAGACGTCGACGGCCGAGCTCCCCTGCTCGACCTCGCCGTCGGTGGCGACCTTCTCACCGGGCCGCACCACGAACCTCATCCCCACGGCCAGCTGGTCGACGGGGATCGGCACCTCGGAGCCCTCTCGCAGCACCGACACCTCGCGGGCCCCCAGCTCGAGCAGCGCGCGGAGCGCGGCCCCGGCCCGGCGCTTCGAGCGGGCCTCGAACCACCGGCCGGCCAGGATGAACGTCGTCACCCCGGCTGCCGCCTCGAGGTAGATGTTGCCGGCGCCGTCGGTCCGCTGGACGGTGAGCTCGAAGGGGTGGGTCATGCCGGGCTCGCCGGCCGTCCCGAGGAACAGCGCGTAGAGCGACCACCCGAGCGCGGCCAGCGTCCCGACCGACACCAGGGTGTCCATGGTGGAGGCGCCGTGGCGCAGGTTGGCCCAGGCCGCCCGGTGGAAGGGCCACGCGCCCCACACCACGACCGGCGCGGCCAGCGTCGAGCGAGAGCCACTGCCAGGAGGTGAACTGCCAGGCGGGCACCATCGCCAGCACGACGACGGGCAGGCTCAGCGCGGCGGACACCAGCACCCGCCGGCGCAGCGCGTCGACGTGGTCGTCCACCGGCGGTACGTCGTCGGCGTCGGAGCCGGGCACACGTGGCAGGGTGGCGGCGTACCCGGCCTGCGCGACGGTGTCGACGAGCTGGTCGGGGCTGACGGTGTCGGGGAAGCTGACCCTGGCCTTCTCGGTGGCGTAGTTGACCGTCGCGACGACGCCGTCGAGCTTGTTGAGCTTGCGCTCGATGCGGTTCGCGCACGAGGCGCAGGTCATGCCGGTGATCGCGAGCTCGACATCAGTGGTCATGAGCACCCGCCTGGAGGGTGAACGCGGCCGTGCGGACCGTGCCGCGGTGGCGGAAGTCGAGGAACAGCCGGTAGCGGCCGCTGCTCGGCACCTCGGCGACGAACGGGATCTCGGGACCTGCGTCGGATTCCTCGGGATGGACGTGGAGGTAGGCGAGGTCGCCCTCCCGCAGCGCGACCAGGTGGCCGTAGGCGCCGAGGTAGGGCTGCAGGTCGGTGACCGGGTCGCCGCCGCGGGTGACGGTCGCGGTCAGGGGCGAGGCCTCGCCGGGCACCAGGGTTCCGACGAGCGAGACCCGGTAGTCGTCGACCCGCGCGGTCGCCGTGATCGGCACCGTGGGGATCGGCGCGTAGTCGCCGGCCACCTCGACGTCGGTGCCGAGCACCAGCGGCGGACCGCCCGTCGGCGTGAAGTCGGCCAGCAAGCGAGTGCTGCCGGGCGTCAGCGTCAGCCGCGCGGTCCAGGTGCCGTCGGCGGCCAGCGTCGGGTGGACGTGCTCGAAGCCGGCCCCGTCGCGCCGGAGCTTGACCAGGTGGAGCTGCCGCTCGTGCTCCTCGTCGTACGCCGTCACCGGCTCGCCGTCGGGCCCCTCGACCACGAAGCGCAGCGGCCGGTCGGTCCCGGGCGACGGCCGGGAGACCACCCGCAGCGTGTAGCCGTCCTGCGAGGAGGCCAACCCGCCGGGCACCGCCGCGGCGGACCCGGCGTGGTCCATGCCGGCCATCTCGTCCCCGTGCTCGGCCATGGGCGCCGGCTCGACGTCGAGCGGCCCGACGGCCAGCCCGACCCCCAGCGCGCCGACGAACGCGAGGGCGAGCGCGAGCACGAAGCCGACGACCTTGACCGGCGTGCTCATGCCATCTGGTAGCCGGCCTCCTCGACGGCGGCGCGCACGGCGTCCGCCTCGAGGGGCTCGGTGCTGGTGACGGTGAGGGCCCCGGTCTCGAGGACCACCGTGACGTCCTGGACGCCGGCGATCTCCTGGACCTCCTCGGTGACCGAGGCGACGCAGTGGCCGCAGGTCATGCCGGTCACGGTGCCCTCGAAGGTGTGGGTCTGGGTCTCGGACATGGGATCTCCTCGTGGGGGTCAGGACCGGACGAGCCGGGCGATGGCGTCGGAGGCCTCGCGGACCTTCTGGTCGGCCTCGGGGCCACCTTCCCGGGCGGCGTCGACGACGCAGTGGGTGAGGTGGTCGTGGAGCAGCGTGAGCGCCACCGACTCCAGGGCCTTGGTCGCGGCCGAGACCTGGGTCAGCACGTCGATGCAGTACTGCTCCTCCTCGACCATGCGCTGCAGCCCGCGGACCTGCCCCTCGATCCGGCGCAGCCGCTTGAGGACCTTGTCCTTGTCGTCGTGGGCGAGGTAACCGTGCTGGTGCTGCTGCTGCGTCATGGGGACACCATACCCCCCTATGGTATTTGGCTCAACCGCTCCCTTGCAGACGGTTCCCTCCGCCCTGCTGCTGTGGTTGGGTCGCCCGCACGGGGCCGAACGCGAAGGGACTCGGGATGAGCAACACCCAGGACGCACGCACCTACCGCACGCTGGACGAGCAGATGGAGAAGCTCAGTCCCGCCGAGCAGCGCTTCGAACGGGCGCGCCAGACCATCGGGCTGGTCGCCGGGCCGATCGTCTTCGTGGTGATGCTGCTGCTGCCGCTGCCGATCGACGACAACCAGCACCGGCTCGCGGCGATCCTCGCCTTCACCATCGTCTACTGGCTCTCCGAGGCGATCCCGATCCCGGCGACCGCGATCCTCTCGCTCGCGCTGTGCGTGCTGCTCCAGGTGCCGGTCATCCCCGCCGACAGCGACGACTCCGCCTCCGACATCGTCTACGGGACCTTCGGCTCCGACACGATCTTCTTGTTCATCGGGGCGTTCATCATCGCCCAGGCGATGCGGACGCACGGCCTGGACCGGCGCTTCGCGTTCCGGATCCTCTCGCTGCCCGGCGTCGCGCGGTCGACGTACGGCGTGATCATCGCGTTCGGCTTCATCGCGGCCGCGATCTCGGCGTTCATCTCCAACACCGCGACGGCCGCGATGCTGCTGCCGATCGGCCTCGGGATGATGGGGGCGCTCGGCGGGCTGGTGAGCGAGCAGGCCGAGGAGGACACCGACGCCAACCGGCTGCGGTTCGGGACGGCGCTGATGCTGATGATCTCCTACGGCGCCGGCGTGGGCGGCCTGGTCACGCCGATCGGGAGCCCGCCCAACCTGATCGGCATCGGCTTCATCGAGTCCGAGACCGACACCACGATCAACTTCTTCACCTGGGTGACCGCGGCGCTGCCGATCTGCGCGCTGATGTTCCTCGCGCTGTGCGTGATCCTGATCCTGCTCAACAAGCCGGAGATCCGGCGGATCTCGGGTGCCGAGGAGTACGTCCGCGAGCAGCGCGAGGAGCTGGGGGCCCTGTCGCGCGGCGAGAAGAACACGCTGGTCGTCTTCGGCATCGCCGTGTTCCTCTGGGTGCTGCCCGGCGTGCTGGCGCTGTTCACGGGCGACGAGTCCGCGGCCACGACCTACGTCGGCGACCGCCTCGACGAGGGCACGGTCGCGATCATCGCCGCCGTGCTGCTGTTCCTGCTGCCGATCGACTGGGAGCGGCGTCGGTTCACGATGAACTGGAACGAGGCGGTGAAGATCGACTGGGGCACGGTGGTGCTGTTCGGCTCCGGGATCGTGCTCGGGACCATGCTCTCCGACACCGGCCTGGCCGGGACCCTCGGCACCGGCATCGCCGACACCCTCGGGGTCACCAGCCTGATCGCCGTCTCGGCGGTGGCCGCGCTGATCGCGATCCTGATCTCCGAGACGACGTCCAACACGGCGAGCGCGACCATCGTGGTGCCGATCGTGATCCCGATCGCCGCTGCGGCCGGCCTCGACCCCGTCGTCCCGGCCCTGTGCGCGATCTTCGGGGCGAGCTTCGGCTTCATGATGCCGGTCTCCACGCCGCAGAACGCTGTGGTCTACGGCTCCGGCATGATCCCGATCACCAAGATGGTCCGCTCCGGCGTCGTCTTCGACGTCATCGGGATCATCCTGATCGTCGCCCTGGTCCCCCTGATGGCCAACGTCGTGGGGATCGTCTGAGCCGACCCGACCCTCGCCGAGCCGTCACTCGTGCGGGTTCAGGAACGGCCGAGCCGTCACTTCTGCACGTTGTCGGCTGCGGAAGTGACGGCTCGGCGAGGTGCGAACCCGCAAAGGTGACGGGTCGCGGGTGGTGGGTCAGCGGCGACGGGCGCCGTAGCGGGGGCCGGCGTGGTAGGCCCACAGGGTCTGCTGGTCGAGCCAGCGGGTGACGCGCTTGACGGTGTTCATGAGTCCTCCGGGGTGACGTTTTTGGATCGTTCCAATCAGTCCAACGACCATGGTCCCCGAGGTGTTTCCCGCCCGCACCGTGTTCCCGCTCACGTGCGCCCCGTCACGGCACCGACGACCCGGCTGCGCCGACGGTTCCACCCCGGGTCGACCAGCCCTACACTGAGGCGACCAGAGCGGCTCGGGGGAGGAGCGCCATGGGACTCATGACCGACGTCCGCGTGCGACAGCCGCGCCGGGACGACCTGGTCGGCGACCGCTTCGTCGTGGCCGGGATCGGTTCCGGCTTCGAGGGCACGATCGGGATCCGCGTGCTCGGCCCGCGCGGCCGGGTCGTGGGCGAGGACTCCGCGCAGTCCAGCGGCGGTGGGATCGGCGTCGGCGACTTCGCGGCGCGGGTCCGGATCACCGACCCGCCGCGGGCGGGCACCCGGTTGACCGTGCAGGTCTTCGGCGACGACCCCTCGGGCGAGGGCTCCGCGCCGGGCTTCGACCTGCGCGAGGTCGAGGTGATCTGCTTCCCCGGCTCTCGCGGCTACCTGCTCTACCGGGTCGAGGCCGGCGACACCCTCACCGGCATCGTGCGCACGCTCAAGGACCTCACCCACGTGAGCGTCAAGCAGGTCGTCGCGGCCAACCCGCGGATCGAGGACCCCGACCTGATCGTCACCGGCTGGCGGCTCCGGATCCCGGTCCTGGACTGAGGAACCCCGTCAGGAGGCCCGCGTGCCGCGGACGGCGAGCGCGGTCATGGTCAGGGTGAAGTCGCCGGAGGGCCGACCGACGAGGCCGAACAGCGCGTCGCGGTAGGTCTCGCGTCGCTCGGGCGCCAACGAGACGACGTACGCCCCGGCCGGGCCGACACCCTCGAGCAGGCTGTCCCACAGCTCGGCGAAGTCGCGGTAGCGCACGGTCACCGGCAGCGCGGTGTCCACGACGTCGACCAGCCCGGCGCCGGTGAACAGCGCGGCCAGCTCTCCCTCCCCGCCGAACGGCCGCACCTCCGGCTCCGCCGAGGGCGGCTCGACGGCCTCCCGCGCCGCGGCGACGACGTGGAGCAGGCCGGTGTCCTCGGTGCCGTGCCACACGCACCCACCGACCACGCCGCCCGGTCGCACCGCCCGCGTCATCTCCGCGACGACACGCGGCGGGTCGGTGACGAAGTGCAGCACGAGCTGGGAGACCGCCCGGTCGAAGGCCTCGTCCTCGACGGGCAGGTCCTCCCCGGCACCCTGGCGTACGTCGACCTCCGGGTGCCGGGCGCGGCAGGCCTCGACGAAGCTCGGCGACGGGTCGACGGCCACGACGGCGGCTGGCCCGAGCACGTCGGCCGCGACGGCGGTGAACGCCCCCGGCCCGCACCCGACGTCGAGCAGCCGCTGTCCGCCCTGCACGCCGCAGAAGTCCGCGAACTGCGGCGCCAGCAGCTGGGAGAAGCGGCCCATGAAGCGGTCGTAGGCGTCGCCGCTGCCTGCGAAGTCCCGCGCCCCGGCTACCTCGGCCATCCGGCCACCCCCTCCTGCGAGGGTGGACCTGCGGCGCCCGGAGGTCAAGCGACCCGCGCTGCGCGGTCCGCCGTGCGGTGTGGGGCAGCATGGGGCCCCATGAACGCCACCCCCGGCCTCCGGATCGGCTACAAGGCCTCCGCCGAGCAGTTCGGCCCCCGCGAGCTGGTCGAGCTCGGCGTGCGCGCGGAGGAGGTCGGCCTCGACAGCGTCCTGGTGAGCGACCACTTCCAGCCGTGGCGGCACGAGGGCGGCCACGCCCCCCACGCCCTCGCCTGCCTGGCCGCGATCGGCGAGCGCACCCGGCGGGTCGAGCTCGGCACCAGCGTCCTGACGCCGTCCTTCCGCTACAACCCGGCGGTGCTCGCCCAGCAGCTCGCCACGCTCGCGCTGCTCAACCCCGGCCGGGTGATGCTCGGCGTCGGCACCGGTGAGGCGCTCAACGAGATCTCCGTCGGGCTCGCCGAGTGGCCGGAGTTCAAGGAGCGCTGGGCCCGGCTGCGGGAGTCGGTGCGGCTGATGCGCGCGCTGTGGGAGGGGGAACGGGTCAGCTTCGACGGCGACTACTACCGCACCAGCGACGCCACCGTCTACGACCGCCCCGAGGGCGGTGTCCCCGTCTACGTCGCCGCCGGGGGGCCGCAGATGGCGAAGTACGCCGGCCGGGTCGGCGACGGCTTCATCTGCACCAGCGGCAAGGGGATGGACCTCTACACCGACACGCTGCTGCCGGCCGTCGAGGAGGGGCTCGAGGCGGGCGGCCGGTCCTCCGGCGACATCGTGCGGATGATCGAGATCAAGCTCTCCTACGCCCCGACCCGCGAGGAGGCGCTCGAGAACACCCGCTTCTGGGCCCCGCTCTCGCTCAGCGCCGAGGACAAGCACCGCCTCGACGACCCGACCGAGATGGCGGCCGCGGCCGACCGGCTGCCGATCGAGCAGGTCGCCGAGCGCTGGATCGTCGAGACCACGCCCGAGGGGGTGCTCGACGCCGTACGCCCCTACGTCGAGGCCGGCTTCGACCACCTCGTGTTCCACGCGCCCGGCCACGACCAGGAGCAGTTCCTGTCGTCGTTCGGCCGCGACGTGCTCCCGCTGCTGCGCGGGCTCCAGCCCGGCGGAGACGACCGTGCCCCGGTCGGAGTCAACGGGTGACTCGGTCCGGGGCACGGGTCTGGTGCTGGTGCGCGAGGGGGGAGTTGAACCCCCACGTCCTTTCGGACACACGGACCTGAACCGTGCGCGTCTGCCTATTCCGCCACTCGCGCGAGAAGCAGCCCTGAGGCTATCCCAGCGCGAAGAGCATCCCCAAACCGACCGGCACCGGTTGGACCGGCCCCGGCGTGCGGGGTCGGAGGGGCGGGCCCACCCCGGATAGCATCGCGGGCAGCGTCCGGGACGGGCGCGGGTCGAGCGTGCCCCAGCGGTGCACGGAAGAGAGGCGGTGAGGACGTGGGCGGGCTGCAACGCTTCGAGCGGAAGCTCGAGCAGGTCATCTCCGGCGCCTTCGCCAAGACCTTCCGCAGCGCCGTGCAGCCGGTCGAGATCGCGGCCGCGCTCCAGCGCGAGTGCGACAACAACGCCCAGATCCTGTCCCGTGAACGCCGGATGGTGCCCAACGCCTTCCACGTCGAGCTCGCGCAGACCGACCTGGACCGGCTGGCGCCGTACGACTCGACGATGGCGCGCGACTTCACCGAGCAGCTCGAGGACCACGCCCGGCACCAGGGCTACCAGTTCCCCGGCCCGATCCGGATCGAGTTCGAGGCGGCCGAGGACCTCACCACCGGTCGGTTCCGGATCCGCAGCAGCGCGCAGGCGCGGGTCCAGTCCAGCTCGACCGACACCCAGGCGAGCCGGGCGCGGGCCTTCGTCATCGCCGGCGGCCAGCAGCACCCGCTCAGCCCGCCGGTGACGGTCGTCGGCCGCGGCACCGAGGCCGACATCCGGGTCAACGACCCCGGGGTCAGCCGGCGGCACATCGAGTTCGAGCTGGTGCAGGGCGGCAACGAGCTCGAGGTCCGGGTGCGCGACCTCGGCTCGACCAACGGCATGCTGGTCGACGGCCACCGGATCAGCAGCACCAGCGTGCGCGACGGCTCGCAGGTGAAGGTCGGCAGCACGACGCTCACGGTCCGGATCGTCACCGAACCCGCCCAGGGGGCCGCCGATGTCTGAGCTGACCCTCTTCCTGATCCGGCTCGCCTACCTGGCGGTGCTGTGGATCTTCGTGCTCTCGGCGATCTCGGTGATCCGCTCGGACATGTTCGGCGCGCGGGTCCCCGCCAACGCCCGCGACGGCGAGCGGGGTCGCGCCAAGAAGCAGAAGAAGGCGCCCAAGGCGCCACCCAAGCGACGCGGCAGCCCGACCCACGTGCTGGTGGTCGACGGTGCCAACTCCGGCGAGCGCGCCGACCTCGACCAGGCCCCGATCCTGATCGGGCGCGGCAGCGACGCCGCGATCCGGCTCGACGACGACTACGTCTCGACCCGGCACGCCCGGATCGCCAGCTCCGGCGACGGCTGGTTCGTCGAGGACCTCGGCTCGACGAACGGCACCTACGTCGGCACGGCCCGGATCACCCAGCCCACGACGATGACGCTCGGGACCCAGGTGCGCATCGGCAAGACCGTTCTCGAGCTGCGGAAGTGAAGGCGGCCGCGACCTGATGCGTCTCGACTACGCCGCCATCTCCGACGTCGGCCGGGTCCGCAAGGACAACCAGGACTCCGGGTACGCCGGCCGCCACCTGCTCGCGGTCTGCGACGGCGTCGGTGGCGCCGCCCGCGGCGACATCGCCTCGGCCACGGCCATCGGCCAGCTCCGCCGGCTCGACGCCGAGGAGGTCGAGGACCTGCTCGGCCAGGTCGCAGGAGCGCTCCACCGGGCCCACGACCGGATCGGCGACCTCGTCGACGAGGACCCCTCGCTGACCGGCACCAGCACCACCGCCACCGTCGCCTACTTCGACGGCACCACCTTCGGCGTGGGCCACGTCGGCGACAGCCGCGCCTACCTGCTGCGCGACGGCGAGCTGCGCCAGATCACCTCCGACCACACCTTCGTGCAGACGCTCATCGACGACGGCCAGATCACCGAGGAGGAGGCGCGGGTCCACCCCCACCGCAACCTGATCCTCAAGGCCGTCGACGGCATCCACGACCTCGAGCCCGACCTGTTCGAGCTCGAGAGCCGGGCCGGCGACCGGTTGCTGCTCTGCAGCGACGGCGCGTGCGGCGTCCTCGACAACGACCGGCTGGCCGACATCCTGGGCTCCGGCAACGCCGACTTCGCCGCGGTCGAGCTGGTGCGGGCCAGCCTCGAGGCCGGGAGCACCGACAACGTCACCTGCCTGGTCGCCGACGTGATCGACGACCTGGCCGAGGGCGACACGGTGCCGATGCTGGTCGGCGCCGCCGCCGACCTCCCGCGCCGCGGCCGCAGCATGGCCGGCGTCGGCAGCCTGTTCCGCGGCCACCGCTCCGGCGACACCGGCGAGCTCGACCCGGTCCCCGGCGACATGCCCGACGACGTCCCGTTCGCCATCACCTCCGACCCGATCGATCCCGAGGAGGCGCGCTACGCGCCCCGCGAGCCGCGCCGGTTCGCCTGGCTGCGTCGCCTGCTCGTGCTGCTCTTCCTCGTCGGCGTGCTGTGGGTCGTGACGGCCGGGGCGTGGGCGTGGAGCCAGCGCCAGTACTACGTCGGCGACCACGAGGGCCGGGTCACGATCTTCCGCGGGCTCAACGCGGACCTGCCCGGCCTCGAGCTCTCCCAGCCCTACGAGACCAGCGACATCGAGCTCGCCGACCTGAGCGACTACGACCAGACCCAGGTCCGCGACGGCCTCGGGCTCGGCGACCTCGACTCCGCGCGCCGTACCGTCGACAACCTCGCCGCCGAGCGGGTCGCCCCCGAGAGCGCCCCCCAGAACGACGGGGGGTCCTGATGTCGCAGACCGGGACCCTGATGGGCTTCGTGCACCGCCGCCGTCGCGGGGCCGAGCTGTTCCTGCTCGTCATCGCCCTCGCCGTCGGCATCGGCGCCTACGCCGCCGTCGGGCTCGGGGTCGAGGGCACCGTGCCGGCCGACATCATCGGCTACGGCGGCACCCTCGCCGCGCTGGTCGTGGCGGCCCACGTCACCGTCCGTTTCACCGCTCCGTACGCCGACCCGGTGCTGCTGCCGGTCGTGGCCTCGCTCAACGGGCTGGGTCTCGCGGTCATCCGCCGGCTCGACCTGGTCGAGGACAGCGGCTTCGCCGGCCGACAGCTGATCTGGATGGCCGTCGGCGTGCTGCTCTTCATCGGCACCCTGGTGGTGCTGCGCGACCACCGGGTGCTCCAGCGCTTCACCTACACCACCGGCCTGGCCGCGATCCTGCTGCTGCTGCTCCCGCTGGTGCCCGGTCTCGGCGCCACCATCAACGGCGCCCGGATCTGGATCCAGCTGGCGGGCTTCAGCTTCCAGCCGGGAGAGGTCGCCAAGGTGCTGCTGGTGGTCGCCTTCGCCGGCTACCTCGTGCTCCACCGCGACGCGCTCGCCCTGGCCGGCCGCCGGGTGCTCTTCGTCGACCTGCCCCGCGGCCGCGACCTCGGCCCGATCCTCGCGATGTGGCTGGTCAGCCTCGGCATCCTGGTCTTCCAGCGCGACCTGGGCTCCAGCCTGCTGTTCTTCGGGCTCTTCCTCGCGATGCTGTACGTCGCCACCGAGCGTCCCGGCTGGCTCGTGGTCGGTGGCGGACTGTTCTTCGGCGGGGCCGCCGTCGCCTACAAGCTCTTCGGCCACGTCCGCGACCGGGTCGACATCTGGCTGGACCCCTTCGCCCACTACGGCCCCGGCACCGACGACCGCGCCTTCCAGCCGGTCGAGGCGATGTTCGGGATGGGCTGGGGCGGCCTGCTCGGCCGCGGCTTCGGCAACGGCTCGCCGGAGCGGGTGCCCTACGCCGAGTCCGACTTCATCCTGTCCGCGATCGGCGAGGAACTCGGCCTCACCGGCGTCATCGCGATCATCCTGCTCTACGGCCTGCTGGTCGAGCGGGCGCTGCGCGCGGCGCTGGTCTGCCGCGACGGCTTCGGCAAGCTGATGGCCACCGGCCTCGCCGGCGTGCTCGCCCTCCAGGTCTTCGTGGTCATCGGTGGCGTGACCCGGCTGATCCCGCTGACCGGCCTCACCACGCCGTTCCTCTCCTACGGCGGCTCGAGCCTGGTCGCCAACTGGGTGATCATCGCGCTGCTGCTGCGGATCTCCGACCAGGCCCGGCGCCCGATCCCCTCCATGCCCACCGACGACGACGCCGACTCGGAGTCGACCCAGGTGGTCAAGGCCGTGGGGCAGTGACACGACCATGAACAAGCCGATCCGCACGATCGCGACCTTCTGCCTGCTGCTGTTCGTGGCGCTGATGCTCAACGCCACCTACATCCAGTACTGGCAGGCCGGCGCCCTCAACGACGACCCGCTCAACCGTCGGGTGCTTGCCGAGGCGTTCTCCAGCGAGCGGGGCGCGATCCTGGTCGGCGAGTCCGAGCAGGGCCGCACCCCGATCGCCGAGAGCAAGCCGTCGGGCGACCAGTACGACTTCCAGCGCACCTACCCCCAGCCCTACAAGTACGCCCACGTCACCGGCTGGTTCTCCTACTACAGCCAGACCGGTCTGGAGAAGACCCAGAACCCGGTACTCTCCGGCGACGACTCGCGGCTCTTCGTGACCCGGCTGGTCGACCTGCTGAGCAACTCCAGCGCCAAGGGCGGCAGCGTGCAGCTGACGATCAACCCCAAGGCGCAGACCGCGGCGTTCGACGGGCTCAGCGCTCTCGGCCCGGGCGTCGAGGGCTCGGTCGTGGCGATCGAGCCGAGCAGCGGGCAGATCCTCGCGATGGTCTCGCTGCCCTCCTACGACCCCAACGACCTGGCCAGCCACGACTTCGGTGCGGTCACCAAGCGGGCCAAGGACCTGGGCGGGCGCGACGACCAGCCGCTGCTCAACCGCGCGATCCAGACCCGGCTCCCCCCGGGCTCGACGTTCAAGATCGTGACCGCCGCCGCGGCGATCGAGTCGGGCAACTACGACGCCAGCTCGCAGGTGCCGGGCGGGTCGTCCTACCAGCTGCCGCAGACCAGCGGCGACAGCGGCCTGATCGACAACGAGGGCCGCGACTGCGGCACCGACCAGATCCCGTTCACCCAGGCGATGGGCCAGTCCTGCAACACGACCTTCGCCCGGCTCGCCGTCGAGGTCGGCGCCGACGCGATGCTCGAGCAGGCCGAGGCGTTCGGCTTCAACAGCGACTACCTCGACGACCTGCCCAGCCAGGCGCAGTCGAACTTCCCCGAGGGCATGAACCCGCCCGAGACCGGCCAGAGCGGCATCGGGCAGTTCGAGGTGGCCGCCACCCCGCTGCAAATGGCGATGGTCTCGGCCGGCATCGCCAACGGCGGCACGGTGATGCGCCCCTACCTCGTGGACGGCGTGCTGACCCCCGAGCTCGACCCGCTGCCCCAGACCGACCCCGAGGAGCTCTCCGAGGCCGTCTCGCCCGAGACCGCCCGCGAGCTCACCGAGCTGATGAAGTACACCGTCGCCCAGGGCACCGCGAGCCCGGCCAGCATGGCCGACCAGGGGATCGAGGTGGCCGGCAAGACCGGTACGGCCCAGAGCGGGATCGACTCGGTGGCGCCGTACGCCTGGTTCACCTCGTTCGCGCCCGCCGACGACCCGCAGGTCGCGGTGGCGGTGATGATCCAGAAGGCGCCCGGTACGGCGCGGGGTGAGATCGCCGGCGGCGCGCTCGGCGGCCCGATCGCCAAGGCGGTCATGGAGGCGGTGATCCAGCCGTGAGCCAGGGCCCGCAGGACCGCTTCGCCGACCCCGCCGACCGCTACCGCCTCGACTCCCGGATCGCCACCGGCGGGATGGGCGAGGTCTGGCGCGCCACGGACACCCGGCTCGGCCGCACCGTGGCGGTCAAGCTGCTCAAGGACGAGTACGCCGACGATCCGACGTTCCGCACCCGGTTCACCTCCGAGGCGCAGCACGCCGCGGCGCTCCACCACCCGGGGGTGGCCGCGGTCTACGACTACGGCAGCGGCGCCGAGGGCGACGACGCCCGCCCCTACCTGGTGATGGAGCTGGTCGACGGCGAGCCGCTCTCGACGCTGCTGGCCGACCGGCGGCCGATGGACGCCGAGGTGGTGCGCGACCTGATGGCGCAGGCCGCGGACGCGATCGGCGCCGCCCACGCGGCCGGCATCGTGCACCGCGACGTCAAGCCCGGCAACCTCATGATCACCCCCGACCGGCGGGTCAAGATCACCGACTTCGGCATCGCCCGCGCGGCCGAGGGGATGGCGCTGACCCAGACCGGCCAGGTGATGGGCACGCCCCAGTACCTCTCCCCCGAGCAGGCGCAGGGCGGCACCGCCACCCCGGCGTCCGACGTCTACTCCCTCGGTGTGGTCGCCTTCGAGTGCCTCGCGGCGCGGCGGCCCTTCGTGGGCGACACCCCGGTCCTGACCGCGCTGGCCCACCTGCGCGACCCGATCCCCGACCTGCCGCCCGACGTTCCCTCCGACCTCGCCGCCGTCGTCCGCCGGTCGCTGGCCAAGGACCCCGCCGAGCGGTACGCCGACGCCTCCGAGCTGGCCGCGGCGTTCCGCGACCCGGCGACCGCCGTCCTCGCGGCCACCGCCGTCGCGCCGGCCGCCGCCCCCGCGACCCAGGTGATGACCAGCTCCGCGCCGCTGCCACCGGCCGCGCCGCCGCCCTCTCCGCAGAAGAAGAGGCGCGACCTCCCGTGGGTCTGGATCCTGCTGGCCCTGGTCGTGATCGCCGCGATCATCGTGCTCGCGCTGGTCGCCGGTGGCACCGACGACCAGCCGACCGACCGGACGCCGAAGCGTGACCGGACCCCGTCGGAGACCTCCTCCTCACCGAGCGAGGCGACCACCGCTCCCGAGACGACCGCGCCGACGACCCCGCCGACGACCGAGGAGACCACGAGCGCCGCGCCCGAGACCTTCGACATCAACGAGGGCGACTACCTCGGCCGCGACGGCAAGGAGGTCGCCGACGAGCTGAAGTCGCTGGGCCTGAAGCCGAAGGAGGAGAAGGTCGACAACGACGGCACCCACGAGGAGGGCACCGTCGCGTCGGTGAGCCCGACCTCCGGCCTCCAGGAGGGAGACGAGGTCACCGTCGGGGTCTACGACAAGCCGGTCGAGACGTCGACAGGTCCGCCGGAGACACCGCCCGGCCAGGAGAAGAAGGGGAACGACTAGTGGGTGCGCTGATCGGTGGACGCTACGAGCTCGGCGAGATGCTGGGTCGCGGCGGCATGGCCGAGGTGCGCAAGGGCACCGACACCCGGCTGGGGCGGGTGGTCGCGGTCAAGCGGCTGCGCACCGACCTGGCCAGCGACGCGACGTTCCAGGCGCGCTTCCGTCGCGAGGCGCAGTCGTCGGCGTCGCTCAACCACCCCGCCATCGTCGCGGTCTACGACACCGGCGAGGAGGAGGCCACCGACGGCCCCCACGGCGAGACCGTGGCCCAGCCCTACATCGTGATGGAGCACGTCGCCGGCCGTACCCTGCGCGAGATCCTGCGCGAGGGCCGCAAGATCCTGCCGGAGCGGGCGCTCGAGATCACCAGCGGCGTGCTCTCGGCCCTCGACTACTCCCACCGCGCCGGGATCATCCACCGCGACATCAAGCCCGGCAACGTGATGCTCACGCCGTCCGGCGACGTCAAGGTCATGGACTTCGGCATCGCCCGCGCGATCTCCGACGCCTCCTCGACGATGACCCAGACCGCGGCCGTCGTCGGCACCGCCCAGTACCTCTCGCCCGAGCAGGCGCGCGGCGAGACCGTCGACTCGCGCTCCGACGTCTACTCCGCCGGCTGCCTGCTCTACGAGCTGCTCACCGGCCGGCCGCCGTTCGTCGGTGACAGCCCGGTCGCCGTGGCCTACCAGCACGTCCGCGAGCAGCCGCAGCCGCCGTCCGACCACGACCAGGACCTCCCGGCCGCCATCGACGCGATCGTGATGAAGTCGCTGGCCAAGCGCGTCGA
The DNA here is from genome assembly GCA_963740885.1 of uncultured Actinomycetota bacterium. Lineage (GTDB taxonomy): Bacteria > Actinomycetota > Actinomycetes > Propionibacteriales > Nocardioidaceae > Nocardioides. Next base: position 1,464,778 of record CAVUFP010000002.1, on the reverse strand, counting down.
GGACCGCTACCAGAGCGCCGCCGCGATGCGCAGCGACATCGAGCGCTACCTCGCCGGCCGTCCGGTCCACGCGACGCCCCCGCCTCCCCCGCCGCCCGACGAGCCCACGACGGTCGCCTCACCGGTGCCGGTGGCTGCCCCGCAGCCCGAGGATGAGGACGACGACCACCGCTCGCGCACCGGGCTGATCGTGCTGCTGGTGCTGCTGCTCATCGGGCTGATCGCCGCGGCGGCGTACCTGCTCCCCCAGCTCTTCGAGTCACCGCCGGAGCAGAAGCAGGTGCCCGAGGTCGTCGGCATGACCGAGAAGGAGGCCCGCGCCGCGATCGGCGACGCCGAGCTGGCCGTCGGCGAGGTCAGCTATCGCACCGACGAGAACGCCAAGCGCAACGAGGTGCTCGAGCAGGATCCCAACCCCGACCAGTTCGTCGCCCCCGGCACCGAGGTCGACCTGGTCGTCTCGCAGGGCAAGCCCCTGACCGAGGTGCCCTACGTGATCGGGCAGCCGGTCAAGGCGGCCAAGGCCGCGTTGGACGAGCAGGGCTTCGACGTGCTCGCCACCGAGCGGGAGTCCGACGAGCCGAAGGGCCAGGTGCTCGAGACCGACCCCGCGCCGGGAGCGAGCGTCCCGGAGGGCAGCACCGTCACGGTCTACTTCTCCGACGGCCCCGAGGAGGTCCCCGACGTGATCGGGCTCCAGCAGGACGAGGCCGAGAGCCAGCTGCGCGAGGCGGGCTTCGAGCCGCGGGTCGTCGAGTCGACCGACACCACGGCGCCGAAGGGCGAGGTCATCGACCAGAGCCCCGAGGGCGGCCAGGACGCCGCCGACGGCTCCACCGTGACGATCGTGGTCTCGGCGTTCGAGAAGCCGAAGCCGTCGAAGTCGCCGAACCAGTCGCCGTCGCCCAGCGACACCTCCTCCCCCAGCGACACCGCCTCCACCGGCCTCCCCAGCGACACCTCCAGCCCCTGACCCCCGCCCCGGTGGTCGAGGAGGGCCGCCAGGCCCGTCTCGAAACCACCGACAAGCGGAGGGGTCAGCCGCCGAGGGGTTGGGCGTAGGAGAGGTCGGTGAGGCCCTCGTAGGCGGGGACCTCGAGCCGGTCCTCGACCTCGAGCTGCCAGCCGACGGAGATGTCGGGGGTCGAGGCCGCCGCCCGGTAGCCGGCGACGTAGGGGTCCTGGAGCACCGCGGCCTCCAGCGCGGCGGGGTTGCCGACCGCGGAGATGACGTAGGGCTGGGCGTAGGCGACGCCCTGGAGCATCACCGCGTTGCCCTCGCACTTGATGCCGGTGGTGGTGATGACGCGCTGGCCCTGGATCGTCATCGCCTCGGCGCCGCCCTTCCAGAGCGCGTTGGCGACGGCCTGGATGTCCTGCTGGTGGACGACGAGCAGGTTCAGGTTGCGGCTGGAGGAGTTGATGACGTCCTCGGGAGCGTCGGAGAGCGTGATCGTCAGTCCCTCACCGGCGCGCGACCGCAGCCCGGCAGGGTCCTCGAGCTTCTCGACCCGCGAACGGGCCCGGAGCACCTCGACCGACCCGACCCGGGAGGTCAACCGGGCGATCTCGTCGTCGAGGTCGGCGATCCGGGTCTCCAGCGCCTCGTACTGCCGGTTCTCCTCCGCCACCAGCCCCGCGAGGTCGGTGTAGCGCCCCGGCCTCAGGTCGGTGCCGCCGCTGTTGGCGGCGCTGGTGGCCAGCAGCGCCCCGCAGGTGATCGCCACCAGCGGCGTGCCCAGCCGCCACGCGAGCGGCCGCGGCGGTCCCGGACGGCGTACGACGGCAGCGAGCCAGCCCGCGACCCGGTCGCGCGCCGAGGGCCGCTCCGGGCCGGGGCTCGGGTCGGGCCGCGCGTCCATGGCGACTACGCTAGCCCCCGCGCCCACCCGGGCGCCCCGGCGGGACGGACCCGCCGGACGCCGACCGAGGAGTGCAGGTGGCTAAGCCCAAGGCCCAGCAGGAGCTGACCGGGATCTCCGGTGGACCGGTGTTGTCGGTGCGCTCCGTGCTCGCCCTGCTGCTGCTCGCGGTCGGCGTCGCGTGGGTCGTCTACTACTACCTCGTGGTCCGGGTCGACCCGACCAGGATCCCCGCGCCCAAGCCCGGCGGCCCCGGCTTCATGGCCGACCTCGGCATGTGGAACTACCTGATCGGCTTCGGCGTCGCCCTGCTCGGCCTGGCCGTCTCGGCCCACCCCTCCACCCCGCTGGGGCGCGGGCGCGGCGTCGTGGTCGGCATGCTGAGCTGCTTCCTGCTCGGGCTGCTGTGGATCTGCACCTACTACGTCGTGAGCAACGACCCGTCCGCGATTCCCGTGATGAACGACCTCGGCCAGTACAACCTGATGTTCGGCATCGCGCTGATGGCCGTGGGCTTCACCTTCGCCACCCGCTGGGAGTGAGCGTCCGCCCGGGCTCGGGGACCCCGCCCTGGGCACTGCGCTTCTGGCCGGGACACCTGCTGGTCGTGGTGCTGGTCGCGGCCGCGACCTGGCTCGGCACCTGGCAGCTCGACGCCTGGTCGACGCGCCGCGACGCCGAGGCGCGTGACCTGACCCGCGTCGACCCGGTCGCGCTCGGGGAGGTGCTGGGACCCGACGACCCGTTCCCCGGCGACTCGGTCGGGCGGCCGGTGACCCTCTCCGGGACCTGGCTGGACGCCGGCACGACGTACGTCGAGCGCGGCAGCCGCTACTGGGTCGTGACCCCGCTCGAGGTCGGCCCGGGCGACGCGGCGATCCCGGTGGTCCGCGGCGTCTCCGACACACCCTCCGCGCCCGCGGTCGAGGGCAGCGCCGAGCTCGTCGGCCTGCTGCAGCCCACCGAGGGCACCGGCGCGACCGACCCCGACCCGGACGACGACGTGCTCCCCGAGCTGCGCGTGGCCGACCTGGTGCAGCGGGTCGACGTCGACCTCTACGGCGGCTACGCCGTCCTGACGCAAGGCACCCCGGGCCTGGCGACCGCCGAGCCCGAGGCGCTTCCCGAGTCGGGTCGCTTCACCGCCGCCCGCAACCTCTTCTACGCCGTCGAGTGGTGGATCTTCGGTGGGTTCGCGGTCTTCGTGTGGGTCCGCTACCTGCTCGACGAGGCGCGGCCGCCGGATGACGAGGACCGCCCGGGCGATGAGTAGGGTCGGGGCGTGAGGAACCTGCTGACCACCTACCGCGTGCTGGCGCTCGTCGTCGGTGTGCTGCTGGCCTTCTGCGCGCTGGTCGCGCTCCCGCTGAAGTACCTCCTCGCCGACGGCACCGCGCTCCAGCACGTCGGCGAGCAGGCCAGCATCCTGTGGGTCGTCCACGGCTGGGTGTTCATGGTCTACGTCGTCGTGGCGTTCCTGCTGGCGCGCCGGGCCGGCTGGAGCCTGAGGTTCACCGTGCTCTGCCTGGTCGCCGGGCTGGTGCCGCTGCTGATCTTCTGGGTCGAGCGCGAGGTCGTCCGCCGGCTCCGCAGCGACCACCCCGACCTCGCCACCGCCGACGCCTGACCGGCGCCTCGTGACTGCCTGATGACCACCGCGTTCGTGCTCGGGGGCGGCGGCGTCCTCGGCGCAGTCGAGGTCGGGATGCTGCGCGCGCTGCTCGAGCGCGACATCACCCCCGACCTCGTGCTCGGCACCAGCGTCGGCGCCCTCAACGGCGCGATGGTGGCGCGGGACCCGACTCCCTCGGTGGTCGACCGGCTGACCCAGCTCTGGCTCGAGGTCGCCCGCGGCCGCGCGGTCTACCAGGACAACCCGCTGCGCACCGTGCGCCGGGCGGTCGCCTCGGGCACCCACATCTACTCCTCACGACCGATCCAGGAGCAGCTCGCCGAGGAGTTCGGCGACACCCTGATCGAGGACCTGCCGGTCCGGTTCCAGGTCTGTGCGGCGAGCATCGAGCGAGCCGCCGAGCACTGGTTCGAGTCCGGGCCGGTCGTCGAGGCGGTCGTCGCGAGCGCCGCCGTCCCCGGCCTGCTGCCGCCCGCTCGGGTCGGCGGCGAGCACTACCTCGACGGCGGCATCGTCAACTCGATCCCGCTCGGACGGGCCGTCCAGCTCGGAGCCGACCGGGTCTTCGTGCTCCAGGTCGGGCGGATCGACCGGCCGCTGAGCGTGCCCCGGCGGCCGTGGGAGGTCGCCCGGGTCTCCTTCGAGATCGCCCGCCGCCACCGATTCACCCGCGAGCTCGCCGAGGTGCCCGACCACGTCGAGACCCACGTCCTGCCCGCGCGCGGCACCAGCTCGCGCGACGACACCCTCCGCGCCCACCGCGACCTCGGCAGCGTCGAGCAGCGCATCGAGGCGACGTACGTCGCCTGCCGCGACTACCTGGACGACCGGTGAGCGCGCACCGCCTCCGGCGGGTGCTGCTGGCCCCGGCGATGGTCGGGCTCGCGGTGCTGATGTGGGCGACCCTGCCGGCCTGGCTGATCGTCGCGGCGGTGCTCTCGCCCCTGCTGCCGGGCCGGTGGCGGGCGCTGCGGCTGCTGTGGCTGGCGATGCTCTACCTCACCTGCGAGGCGCTGCTGCTGGTGGTGCTGCTCGGGCTGTGGTTCTCGGCCGGCTTCGGCCGGCGGCTCCGGGCGCCCTACTTCGAGGGGATCCACTACGACCTGGTGCAGGGCGTGATGTGGGTGTTCTTCCGCGAGGCGCGTCGCGTGCTCAAGCTCAGCATCGCCACCGACGGCCCCAGCCCCGACGCCCACCCCGGCGTCCCGCTGCTGGTCGCCTGCCGCCACGCCGGCCCCGGCGACTCCTTCACCCTGATCCACGCACTGATGCACTGGTACGACCGCGAGCCGCGGGTCGTGCTCAAGGACACGCTCGCCTGGGACCCGGTCATCGACGTCGTGCTCAACCGGTTGCCCGCGCGCTTCATCGACCCGCGCGGTGGCGACATCGAGCACCAGATCGAGGAGCTGGCCCACGGCCTGGACGAGAACGACGCCTTCGTGATCTTCCCCGAGGGCGGCAACTTCACCCCCGAGCGTCGGCGCCGCGGCATCGAGCGGCTGCGCAAGCTCGGCCTCGAGGCGATGGCCCGGCGGGCCGAGCGGCTCAGCCACGTGGTGGCACCGCGTCCCGGCGGCTTCCTCGCCGCCCTCGACGGCGCCCCCGACGCCGACGTGGTGCTGGTCGCCCACACCGGCCTCGACCACCTGCAGACCATCGGTGACGTGTGGCGCGAGCTGCCGATGGACAAGGAGATCGTGATGCGGTGGTGGCAGGTCTCGCGCGAGGAGATCCCCGGCGGGCGCGAGGAGCGGATCGAGTGGCTCTTCGCCTGGTGGGAGCGGATCGACGCGTGGGTCGAGGAGCACCGCACCCCCGGCGCGACGTCCCCCGAGCGCGACACAGGGCGGTGACCACGGACGTGGTCACCGCCCTGCGCGGTGGAGCGGTGGGTCAGCCCTTCTTGTGGGCCCCGCCCTCGTCGTCGATCACGACCTCGTCGGCCGGGTCGTCGGGCGTGGTGACGTCGTGCGGCGCGTCGTCGGCGTCCGAGAGCGCCTCACCCGGCATCGCGCCGGCGGCGTCGTCCCCCGGGGCGGCCGGGGCGGCCGGGGCGGCCGTCGGGGGCGCCGGCGGGGTCGGGGTGTAGGAGGAGTTCCAGCTCGCGGAGTCCTGCCCGCCCCTGAGCTTGGAGGCGACGAACGCCGCGGCCGCGGCGATGCCGCCGAACAGCACGATCTTGCGGAGCCGGCTCTTCTTCTTCGGCGGCTCGCCCTTCAGCTCGGCGACCTTGGCGGCGGCCAGGTCGCGGCCCTCGGCCGCCTTCTGCTGGGCGAGGTCGGCGACCTGCGAGGCGCGCTCGGCCGCGATCGCGGCACCGTCGGCGATCAGCGGCTTGGCGCGGTCACGGGCGTCCTCGATCACGGGAACGGCACGATCCCGAGCCTCGACGAGGAGTGGCACCGCCTTGTCCCGCGCGGACTCGACCGCCTGCTCGACGTGCGGGCGCACCTGGTCGACGTAGTCGGCCGCCTGCTCGATCAGGCTCTTCTTCTTGCGGATGCCCATGGTGGGGATCTTCCTCTCGATCGGTTCACCCCCCATCCCATCACCTTCGGCAAGCGCCCACCAGCCACCCCTGTGGGTGACTTGGCGCATCTGGGAGGATCGAGCGCGCACCTCCCCCCGTGCGTGACCCGACAGACCCCGAGCAGAGAGCAGGCTGATGGCCGAGCAGCAGGCCGTCCTGAAGACCAACCAGGGCGACATCACGATCAACCTCTTCCCCGACCACGCCCCCGAGACGGTGGACAACTTCACCGGGCTCGCGGTGGGCTCCAAGGACTACGACAGCGGCAACGGACGCAGCGGCCCGTTCTACGACGGCCTGACCTTCCACCGCATCATCCCGGGCTTCATGATCCAGGGCGGCTGCCCGCTCGGCACCGGCACCGGCGGCCCGGGCTACACCTTCAAGGACGAGCCCCACCCCGAGCTGGTCTTCGACAAGCCCTACCTCCTGGCGATGGCCAACGCCGGTCCCGGCACCAACGGCTCGCAGTTCTTCATCACCGTCGGGCCGACCCCGTGGCTCAACGCCAAGCACACGATCTTCGGCGAGGTGGCCGACCAGGCCGGGCGCGACGTCGTCGACGCCATCGCCGGCACCCCCACCGGTCCCGGCGACCGGCCCGTCGAGCCGGTCGTCATCGACTCGGTCGAGGTCTCCGGCTCCTGAGCACCACTCCCCCTCCCGAGCCACCGGCGTCCCCGGCCGGGGTGCCCACCTGCTACCGGCACCCCGACCGGGAGTCGCACATCCGCTGCCAGCGGTGCGAGCGGCCGATCTGCCCCGACTGCATGCGGGACGCGGCCGTCGGGTTCCACTGCCCCTCCTGCGTCGCGGAGGCGGCCAGGACGACGCGCCAGGCCCGCACGGCGTACGGCGGCAAGCGGTCGGGCAACGTCGGCATCACCTCGCTGGTGCTGATCGCGACCAACCTCGGGGTGTGGCTGGCGATCTCCCTCACCGGCGGCCAGACCAGCCGGCTGATGGACTTCCTGGCGCTCACGCTGCGGGGCCGCTGCGAGGCCGCCCGGCCGGGCTTCATCTTCCCCGACGCGACCAGCTCCGCCGTCTGCGGCGGGACGTGGGTGCCGGGCGTGGCCGACGGCGCCTTCTGGCAGCTGGTCACCAGCATGTTCACCCACGTCGAGCTGCTCCACCTGGCCGGCAACATGATCGCGCTCTACCTCTTCGGCCCCCAGCTCGAGCAGGCACTCGGCCGGACCCGGTTCCTCGCGCTCTACCTCGTCTCGGGGCTGGCCGGCTCGGCGATGGTGGTGTGGTTCGCCGGTGACCAGGTGCAGACCCTCGGCGCGTCCGGCGCGATCTTCGGGCTGATGGGCGCGCTGCTGGTGATGGTGCACAAGGTCGGCGGCAACCTCTCGCAGATCGGGATCCTGCTGCTCGCCAACGTCTTCATCACCTTCACCGTGCCGGGCATCTCCTGGCAGGGCCACCTCGGTGGGTTCGTCGGCGGCGTGCTGGTCGGTGCCGTGCTCGTCTACTCCCCCCGCGGCGAGCGCCGCCCGCTCTGGCAGGCCGGCGGCGTCGGCCTGGTGACCCTCGCGGTCGCCGCCGGCATCGCCGTCCGGCTCGCCCTGCTCTGACGCCGGCTTGTTGCGCCTCGGCCGGCCCGTGCATGAATCCCCGGCTCGCCGGGGATTCATGCGCTTCTCGGCCGAAACTTCGGGGTAGAAGTGCAGGTTTCCCCGGCTAGCCGGGGAAACCTGCAACCCCAACCGTCCTCCACACCTGTGAACAACACTGTGGAGACTTACACCGCTGTAGTTCTCCACAGGTTGTCCCCAGGCTGGGGATGGTGGGGGGATCGGGCAGGATCGAGGGCGTGGGCGTGCGCAAGGTGGGAGTCGAGGAGGAGCTGCTGCTCGTCGACCCGACCAGCGGGGTGCTGACGGCGGTGGCCGGGTCGGCGCTGCGCGCCCACGAGCAGGACGGCGACGACGAGGCGCCGGTGGAGGCCGAGCTGTTCCTCCAGCAGATCGAGTCGCAGACCCCGCCGGCGGTCGACCTCGAGGAGGTCGGCACGGCGCTCGCGGCCGGCCGGCGGGCGATGGGCGAGGCCGCCCGGGCCGCGGGAGCGGCCGCGGTCGCCACCGCGACGCCGGTGCTCGCCGACCGCCGGACCCGGATCACCCCCCAGCCGCGCTACCAGCACATCGTCGGCGAGTTCGGGGAGCTGGCCCGCTCGGCGCTGGCGTGCGCGATGCACGTCCACGTCGACGTCGCCGACGAGGAGGAGGCGGTGCGCGCGCTGGGCGGCATCGCCCCGTGGCTGCCCGTGCTGCTGGCCGCCAGCGCCAACTCGCCGTACGCCCACGGCGTCGACACCGGCTACGCCAGCTGGCGCTACCAGACCTGGAGCCGGTGGCCGAGCCACGGCACCGGCGGCGGCTTCGCCGACCTCGCCGACTACCGCGCGGTCACCGACAGGCTGCTCGCGTGGGGCGTCGCGCTCGACGACGGGATGCTCTACCTCGACGCCCGTCCCTCCAGCACCTACCCCACCCTCGAGCTGCGGGTCGCCGACGTCTGCGGCGACGTCGACGACGCGGTCCTGGTGACCGCGCTCGCGCGGGCGCTGGTGACCACCGAGGCGACGTACGGCGTCGGGCGCGACCCCCGCTGGCGGGCCGACCTGCTGCGGGGCGCGGCCTGGCGGGCCTCGCGCCACGGGCTCGCCGGCCAGCTGGTCGACCCCCGCTCGATGGAGCTGGTGCCGGCGCGCGCGGCGCTCACGGCCCTGGTCGAGCACACCCGGGAGGCGCTCGAGGACGCGGGCGACACCGACCGCGTGGACGACGGCGTCGAGCGGCTGCTGTCCCGCGGCAACGGCGCGACCCAGCAGCGGCGTACCTTCGAGCGCACCGGTGACCTGGCCGCCGTCGTCGCCGACGCCGTGCAACGGACCGAGGCCCAGCCGGGGTAGCCGGGCCGGGGCCGCTCCCCAATCACCGCATCCCGCCACGGGCGTGACCGGGATTCGTTTATCGTGCGGAGAGGCGTCAGGCTTGTTCCCACGGCCCCGTGACCGGAACGGGGCCCGTCCGCCGGAGCACGTGGGATCCGGGAGGCAGGAAAGCGTGAGCACCGAAGGCGCAGGCGTCGCCCTGGGCGCGTCCTACCGACTCGAGGAGAGACTCGGTCGGGGCGCCATGGGTGAGGTGTGGCGGGCCGTCGACCGTCGTACCGACGAGGTCGTCGCGGCCAAGCTGCTGCGCTCGGAGCACGCGACCGACCAGGACCTCGTGGGCCGCTTCGTCCGCGAGCGCTCGATCCTCACCGGGCTGCGCCACCCCCACGTCGTCGCCGTGCGCGACCTGGTCGTCGAGGGCGACCAGCTGGCGATCGTCATGGACTACGTCGACGGCGGCACGCTGCGCGACGTCCTGGCCCGGGGACCGCTGCCGCCCGAGCGCGCCGCCGCGGTCGTCGCCGCCGCGCTCGAGGGGATCGCGGCCGCCCACGCGCGCGGCATCCTCCACCGCGACATCAAGCCCGACAACGTCCTGCTCAGCAAGGACTGGCACGACCTCGACCCGGGTGCGGTCCGGCTCACCGACTTCGGCATCGCGCGGATGGTCGCCGACGGCGCCGGCACCACCACCGGCCTGATGGGTACGCCGGAGTACATGGCGCCCGAGCTCCTCGTCACCGGCACCTGCGACCTGTCCGCCGACGTCTACGGCACCGGCATCCTGCTCTACGAGCTGCTCGCGGGCCGGACGCCGTTCGCCGGGCCCGGCACCGACTACACGGTCGCCCACCGCCACGTCGCCAGCGTGCCGCCGCCGCTGCCGGTCCCCGAGGCCCTGGCCGTCCAGCTCGACGCGATGCTCTCCAAGGACCCGACCGCGCGTCCGAGCGCCGCCGACGCCGCGGCCGCTCTGCGCCGGGTCGCCCCCACGCTCGCCGGGCTGCCGGCCCTCGAGACCCAGGCGCCCCCGGCCGACTTCGACAGCGCCCGCGGGCCGATGACGATGCTGCGCGGCGTCACCCCCGAGCCGGAGCCGGCGGTCGCCGACCCGGCCGAGGGCGACGACGACGTACGCCTGTCCGCCCCCGACCTCGGCGCGTCCGACCACGGCACGATGCTGCGGCCGATGTCGGTGCCGACCACCACGCGCGAGGAGACCCGGCGCGAGCCCGCGCGGGCCCAGCGCAAGAAGCAGACGCCGAGGTGGCGCGACCCGCGCACCCTCGCCCTGATCGCAGCCACGCTGGTGCTGCTCGGCGGGGCGGTCGCCTACGCCGCCTCGACCGGGACGGGCGGGAAGGAACCGGGGCCCACCACCCCGACCGCGGCCCCGCCCCCGGCGACCAGCAGCGACACGGCCACCAGGGCCGGGCTCACCGTGGACCGCAACGCCGTCTACGACCCGCAGACCGAGTCGGTCGCGCTGACCCTCACCTACTCCGCGCAGAACGCCCCCCTGGAGGGCCCCTTCCTCGAGGTGATCCCCGAGACCGACGGTGGCGACTGCCCGAACGTGACCTGGGAGCAGGGCACCGGCACCCGCGACAGCGGCTCCGGCGGCCTCGGCACGCCGTGCGGATGGAGCATCGACCCCGGCGGTCCGGTGCCGGCGCAGGGCCAGATGGTCGTCACCGCGACGATCTCGCTGCCCTTCGGGACCAGCGACCCCGGCACCGAGCTCCAGTCCTGGCTCGACGACGCGCAGCAGCGGACCCAGGAGGCGCTGGTCGACCCCAGCGTCGACACGGCCGTCTACCCCGTCCAGCGGCTGACCGACGTCGTCGTGCAGGCGCCCTCGAGCACCGTGAGCGGCCGGACCCTGCGGGTGGTCGTGCTGCCCGTCTGGGCGGGCGGCGAGCCCGACCCGATCAACCCGATCTTCGACAGCCAGAACATCGGCGAGCCCACCAGCGTGCTGAGCGCGATCGCCGGGGGCTACGACGGCCTGCGCTTCACCGACGGCTGCTCGGGCAACCTGGTCGTGAGCGGCGGCGGGCTCTACGTCACCGCCGGGGGCTTCTCCACCGGCTGCGTGGTCAACGCCACCGTGGGCAACATCCAGGACGTCCCCAGCAACGAGTTCGCCATCAGTCCACGGGGCAGCTGAGCGGGCTCCGCGCGGCCAAAGTTTTACCTTGGGTCTCCGCCGGTTCTGGCAGGATGAACGAGCAGACGGGGGTCCCCTCGCCACTGCCGTCCCCCGGGCAGCTGGCTGGTCCTCCGCCCTGTCCTGACCGACGAGCGAGTAGGAAACCCAGGATGTCCCGAGTTCTCTCCACCGAGCAGGCCAAGACCTCCATCACGCAGATGCAAGCGATCGTCAACGGCGGGTTCACCGACCAGATCAGCCAGCTGGACTCCCAGGGCAAGACGCTCTCGGACCCCAACGTGTGGGACGGCCCGCTGGCCGAGAAGTTCCGCGGCTCGACCTGGCCGGAGACCCGCGCGGCCCTCGACAAGGCCAAGCAGGAGCTGGAGGAGCTGCGCACCCAGCTCGACCAGATCTCCCAGAACATCATGACCGCCGGCGGCGGCGCCTGATCCGGCGCCTGGTCCGACCGGATGAGTGACCTCGGGCCGATCGAGGAGGACGTCCGCTTCGACCACGGTGCGGCGGAGCGGCTGATCAGCCTGTGCAACGCCGCGGCCACCACGGTCGAGGGGCAGGCGGGGTCGCGGGCGTCCTGGGTGACCACCGGTCTGCAGGACTTCGCGGGATCCTTCGCCCGGCTCTTCGCCAGCAACGCGCGTACGGCGTCCGCAGACGCGACGGAGGTCGCGACCCGGCTGCGTGACGTCGCCCGCTTCACCACCACCCTGGCCGAGGAGGCCACCAGCGAGCAGCGGCGCCGCGAGAAGGCCAGGGAGTGGCAGCGGCAGCAGGCCGACCGCTCCCTGTGGGACAAGGGCGTCGACACCGTCGGCGGATGGCTCGGCGCGGGCGAGGACAAGCCCCCGGTGGGACCCATGCCCACCCCGTCCTCGTTCGCACCGACCCCCGTGTCCCCCGCACCGCGCCAGACCCCGCCACCCGGCTCGGGGGGCGGCGGGGGTGGCGGCACCTCCTCGGCCCGTCCGGAGAACCTCCGCGCCTTCGCGTCCGGCTCCCGCGGTGCCAACCGCGAGATCCGCAGCAGGCCGACCGGCTGCCGCACCGCCTACGACTCCTTCGTCGCCGGCTGCGGGTGGGGCCACCTCGAGGCCTCCGGGGTCTTCAGCGGCTTCGACCGCTACGTCGACGCCAACGAGGAGGACGTCGAGTGGGCCACCACCGTCGGCGACGCCTTCGCACGCGCCGGGGGTGAGGGTGCGGTCTCCACGCTGTCCAACTCAGCGCTCGCCGCGGCGCTGCGCGCGGCCGGCGTCGACGCCAGCCGCGACGACATCGTCGTCGACCCGCCCACCGCCTACGGCACCCCGCCGACCAGCGGCTACGCCGACGACCCGGTCAACGCGGCGTCCGGCAACTTCCTCGAGAACGAGGCCGACCTCGGGTTCGCCGGCGGCTGCGGCGACCTGGCGCTGACCCGCACCTACAACTCCTTCGACACCCGCTCCGGCGGCTTCGGGCCCGGCTGGTCCTCGTGGACCGAGACCGGTCTCGAGCTGACCGACGAGTCGGCCCGGATGCGGCTGCCGGACGGTCGCGTCGTGGTCTTCCCGCGGCTGGGCGACGGGTGGGACCGCGCGACCGGCGAGAGCCTGTGGCTCGAGCGCTCCGGCGACGGCCTGGTCGTCACCGGCAACGACGGCACCACCTGGGAGTTCTCCGCCGAGGGGCTGCTGCGCCGGCGCCACCGCGGCGAGGGCAGCGCGGTCCGCCTGGTCCACGACGACGAGCACCGCCTGGTCCGCCTCGAGCACGAGCGTGGCCGCTCGATCGCCCTGACGTGGGAGGGCGGGCTGGTCGTCGGGGCGGCGACCTCCGACGGTCGCCGGGCGACGTACGAGCACGACGAGCGGGGGCGCCTCGTCGCGGTCACGACACCGCTCGGGACCCGCCGCTACGGCTGGGACGACGAGCGCGACCTGGTCACCTCGGTCACCGACGCCGACGGCGTGGTCGAGGCCCAGAACTCCTACGACGACCGCCGCCGCGTCGTCCGGCAGCGTTCGGCCCACGGGCGCGTCAGCCGGCTGGTCTACCTGCCCGGCAACGTCACCGTGGTCTCCGACGAGGACGGCGCTCGCTCCAACACCTGGATCTCCGACCACCGCGGCCGCGTGATCGGCATCGTCGACGCCGACGAGCAGCGGATCTCCACCGCCTACGACGGCCACGGCAACCCGGTGCTCGTGACCGAGCGCGACGGCGCCACCACCGTCCACGAGTACGACGACCGCGGCCGCCGGGTCCGCACCGTCACGCCGTCGGGTGCCGACCTCACCTTCGGCCACGACGAGCTCGACCGCGTGCGGACCGTCGTGACCGAGGCGGGCGCGGTGACGACCTACGACTACGACGGCGCGAGCCGCAACCCGTCCGTGGTCACCGACCCCGAGGGCGGCGTGAGCCGGCTGACCTGGTCGGCCGGACTGCTCACCCGCATCGTCGACCCGACCGGCGTGGTGGTCTCCTTCGAGCACGACGCCCACGGTGACCTGGTCGCGACGACCGACGCGCTCGGCAACACCGCCCGCCTCGAGCGCGACGTCGCGGGCCGGGTTCGGGCCGCGGTCACGCCGTCCGGCGCCCGCACCACCTTCGACTACGGGCCCTCGGGGCTGGTCTCCGGCCGCCGCGACCCCGACGGGGCGAGGTGGCGCTTCGAGCACACCGCGGCCGGCCGGCTCTCGGCCACGATCGACCCGACCGGCGCGCGCACCCACGTCGAGCGCGACGAGGCGGGCGAGGCGGCCCGCACCACCGACGCGCTGGGCCGGGTGGTCAGCCGCACCCTCGACGACCTCGGCAACCTCGCCTCCGCCGAGCTGCCCGACGGCTCGACGTGGGAGTTCACCCACGACGCCCTCTCGCGACTGGTGGCGACCACCGACCCGACCGGCGCGACCTGGTCGCGCGAGCACGACGAGGGCGGCCGCGTGGTCGTGACCGTCGACCCCACCGGCGTCCGCCACGCGGTCAGCCGCGACCGCGTCGCCGGCACCGTCGGCGTCGACGACGGCGAGGCGAGCCTCTCGACCGGCTTCGACCCGCTCGGCCGGATGACCTCGGCCGGCCAGGCCGACGGCTCGGCCGTGATGGCCACCTACGACCGCTGCGGTCGCCCCGTCGAGCTGCTCGACGGGGAGGGCGGGCTGACCACGATCGAGCGCGACGCCGCCGGCAAGCCGGTCACGGTCACCTCGCCGACCGGCGCCGTGAGCCGGCGCGACTACGACGTCTGCGGCCGGCTGGTCGCGATCGTCGACCCCACCGGCGGCCGCACCACGCTCGCCTACGACGCCGACGGGCGCGTCGTACGCCGGACGCTGCCCTCCGGCGACGTCGCGACCACCGACCACGACGACTGCGGGCGGGTCGTCGCCCAGCGGGTGCCGGGTCGCGGCGTGGCGCGCTACCGCTACGACGCCGCCGGCCGGGTCGTGGAGTCCTCCGACACCTGGCACGGCCGCCGCCGGTTCCGCTACGACGCCGCCGGCCAGCTCGTCGAGGTCACCAACGGCAACGGCGGCGTCACCCGCTACGACTACGACACCAACGGCCGCAACACCGCGATCACCGACCCGCTGGGCCACACCACCCACCGCGAGTTCGACGCCATGAACCGCTGCGTCGCCGAGACCGACCCGCTGGGCCGCACCACCCGCGCCGGCTACGACGCCGCCGGCCGGCTCGCCTGGCAGACCGGTCCCGACGGCGTCACCACCCGTTGGATCTACGACGCCGCCGGCCGGCTGGCCGCGACGTCGGTCGACGACCGTGCGGTCGCCACGATCGAGCGCGACCTGCGCCACCGCCGGGTGACGGTCACCGACCACACGTCGCCCTCCGGGCGGGCGATGGTCCACACGATGCAGTGGGACCGCCGCGGCCGGCTCGTCAACCGCAGCCGCGACGACCAGGAGCTGACCTGGACCTACGACGCCGACGGCCGGCGCCGGTCGATGACCACGCCCGACGGCCTCACGACGACGTACGGCGTCGACGCGGCGGGCCGCCTGGCCACCGTCGACCACCCGCTGCTCGGGCGCGTGGTGCTCGACCGGGACGCCGACGGCCGGGTCGTCGCCGCGACCGCCGGCGGCACCGTGCAGGCGTGGCAGCGCCACGACGGCTTCGTGGTCGGCCACAGCGTCACCGACTCTGAGGGCGCCACGGCGACCGTCGTCACCCGCAACGACTGGGGCCGCGTGGTCTCGGTCGAGCACGACGGCGAGCCCACCGCCTACGACTACGACGACGCCGGCCAGCTGGTCGACGCCCGCACCGAGCGCTCCGTCACCACCTACGACTACGACGCGTCGGGCCGACTGGTCCGCGAGGCCACCACCGACGGCGCCGACGTGATCGCGCGCGACCACGGCTACGACGCCGCCGGCCAGCTGCTGACGACCACCGACGCGATCGGCACCACCCGCCACACCTACGACCCGGTGGGCCGCCGCACGCGCACCGCGCACGCCGACGGCCGGGTCCGCGACCTCGCCTGGTCGCCGAGCGGGCGCCTGGCCGGTGTGACCGACCACGACCTCGACGGCCGCCACCGCAGCGAGCTCCACGTCGACGTGCTCGGCGAGCTGGCCGGCGTCGACGGGGCCCCGCTCTGGTGGGACACCGCCGACGCCTACGCCCCCCGGCTGGTCCAGGCCGACGACGTACCCGTCGTCGCCGCCGGCCCCGTCACCGGGCTCGGCGAGGCCTGGTCGGCACCCGGCTGGCGCACCGCCCGGTCGGCCGGTCGCGACCCCTGGGAGCCGGCCGGCGGGCTCACCCTGCCCGGCGGTCTCCGGGTCGGGGCCTCCGGCGAGCTCACGCTCGGCGGCGCCGGCGACCCGCTGGAGTGGCTCGGCGCCCGTGTCTACGACCCGGCGAGCCGCGGGTTCCTCTCCGTCGACCCGCTCGACCCGACCCCGGGTGCGGGCGCGGCGGGCAACCCCTACTCCTACGCCGGCAACGACCCGCTCCACGCGCTCGACCCCACCGGCCTCAAGCCGCTCACCGACGCCGAGCTCGACGCCTACATCGAGTCCACCCAGGGGTTCCTGCACGCCGCGGGCGAGTGGGTTTCCGACAACTGGGAGTACGTCGCCGGCGGCGCCATGGTCATCGCCGGTGCGGCGCTGATGATCGCGCCGGTGCCCGGCGTCGCACAGGCCGCCGGTGCCGCCCTGATCTCGGCCGGCGCCGACACGATCATCCAGAAGGCCACGACCGGCGAGGTCAACTGGGGCCAGGTCGCGGTCTCCGGCGCCGCCGGCGCGGTCGGCTTCGGCGTCGGCGGGCTGGCGATGCGTGCCGGGGCCACCGGCGTCCGCGCGGCCGTGGTCTCCGGGGTGAGCGAGGGCGCCCTCGGCGGTGGCGGCTCCTACCTGGCCGGTCCCGGCCCCCACACGCCCACCGGCCTGGTCCGCTCGACCGCGATGGGCGGCGCCACCGGCGCGCTGCCCGTCCCCGGCGGCGCCGGCGACAACATCGTCTCCTCGGCCGGACGCCACCTCGACGACGTCGCGCCGACCCCGCCGCGCGCGACCTTCATCACCGACGCCGACGGCACCGTCATCCCGACGAGTCGCGCGACCCTCGAGGGCGGCTTCCGGGACGCCGGCTTCCCGAGCAGCCCCACGCGCTCGCCCGGCACCGACTACACGCTGCCCGACGGCTCGCACGTCCGGGTCATGGACGCGAGCGGCCAGGCACCCCAGCGCGCCTCCTTCGAGAACGCGAACGGCCAACCCGTCGACGCGTTCAGCGGCAAGCCGGTCCAGCCACCACCCGGGCTCACCGCCGCCGAGCGTCGTGAGTACATCCGCGAGAGGACCCACGTTGAGCTCGACCCGTGACGGGGGGACCCAGGCCCTGGTCCGGGCGGCCCTGCCGCTGGTGGTCCGGGAGGTGTCCTCCACCGATCCGGTGATCACCCTGTCGGGGACCACGCCGGACGGCCAGGCGTGGAGCCTCACGGTCTGGTGCGCGTGGTCCATCGACGCCTGGGGGCTCGACTGGGAGTCGCCGGGCATCGAGGACCGGTTGTGGGACCTCATCGGCCACGCCGTGCAGAGCGTCGACGTCGCCGCCGGCGTCGGGCCGGTCTTCGGCTTCGGGGAGGGGCTCGGGCTGGCGCTCGACGAGCGCGGCGACGACGACCCGTGGGTGCTGCGGATCCCGGGTGCGGTCGTCACGGGCGGCACGAACGACCCGGACTGGACCTGACGGCGGGGTCCCCCAATTCTTTACCTTCGTTCCGTAGATTGGCGCCGCGGGCTCTGGCAGACTCGGGGTCAGACGGGGGTCAGCGCCGGAACGTCGTCCCCGGGACGTCCGGCCCCACAGTGTCCTCGTCGTGTCCTGACCGACGACGGAGCCGACCCGACCAGGATCGGCGAGTAAGGGTGACGATGTCTCGAGTTCTTTCCACCGAGCAGGCCAAGACCTCCATCACGCAGATGCAGGCGATCATCAACGGCGGGTTCACCGACCAGATCAGCCAGCTGGACTCCCAGGGCAAGACGCTCTCGGACCCCAACGTGTGGGACGGCCCGCTGGCCGAGAAGTTCCGCGGCTCGACCTGGCCGGAGACCCGCGCGGCCCTCGACAAGGCCAAGCAGGAGCTGGAGGAGCTGCGCACGCAGCTCGACCAGATCTCCCAGAACATCATGACCGCCGGCGGCGGCGCCTGAGGGTCCGACCCTGGGGCACGACGCCTCACTGATCACCCGCCTCTCGGGGCGGGTGGTCGGTGTGGTGCCGCGACCCACGCGCCTCCGACCCCCGTCGAGGAAGCGCGCGTGACCGGCCGACCAGCAGGACCGACGACCGCAGAGGAGTGACTCGTGGCCGACCTGGGCGCGATCGACGAAGACGTAGTGTTCGACAACGGTGTTGCCGACACCTTCAGCCAGGGCTGCGACTCCGCAGCGGGGCTGATCGAGGGGCAGCTGGGCTCCCGCGCGTCGTGGAAGAACACCGCGCTCACCGACTTCCGCGGCCGGTTCTCCGAGCTCTTCCGCGCCAACGCCTCGGTCGCCTCGGCCGACGCGACCGAGCTGGCCAACCGGCTGCGCGAGGTCGCCAAGGGCGTACGCCTGCTCAAGGAGGAGGCGCGCAAGGAGCAGCAGCGCCGCGAGACCGCGCGCCAGTGGAAGAAGGAGCAGGACGACCGCAACCTCTGGGACAAGGGCGTCGACAGCGTCTTCGGCGGCGACGACCCGCCGGTCGGGCCGCCCGCGGCCGAGCCCGACATCCCGGTCTCCGCGCCGGTCAACGGCACCCGTGAGACGCCGGCTCCCGGCAGCGGCGGCGGCGGTGGCGGCGGTACGTCGTCCGCGCGACCCGAGGACCTGCGCTCCTTCGCCAACGGCTCGCGGGGCGCCAACTCCACGCTCAGCCCCAAGCCCACCACCCTGCGCGGCCACTACGAGAGCTTCCAGTCCAGCTGCCAGTGGGGCCGCATCGACGCCCACGGCGTCTTCACCGGCTTCGACAAGTTCAACGAGGCCAACGAGGAGGACGTGCGCTGGGCCACCGTCGTGGCCGACGCGTTCGCCGCCGCCGGCGGCGAGGGCTCGGTCTCCACGGTCAGCAACAGCGCGCTGATGTCCGCCCTCCAGGCGGCCGGCGTCGACGCCACCCGTGACGACATCGTCATCGACCCGCCGACCAACTACGGCGCCCCGCCGACCACCGGCTACGCCAACGACCCGGTCAACACCGCGACCGGCAACTTCCTCGAGAACGAGCTCGACCTGTCCTTCCCGGGCGCCGGCGGCACGCTCGTCCTGACCCGCACCTACAACTCCTTCGACGCCGGCGAGGGCGCCTTCGGCACCGGCTGGTCGTCGTGGACCGAGGCGCGCCTCGACCTCGACGACGAGGCCGCCCGGATGCGGCTGCCCGACGGCCGGGTGGTGGTCTTCCCGCGCCTCGGCGAGGGCTGGGACCGCGCCACCGGCTCCAGCCTGTGGCTCGAGCGCACCGACGCCGGCTACACCGCCAGCGGCAACGACGGGACGCGATGGTCCTTCGACCGCGAGGGCCACCTCGCCGAGCACGCGACCGCACCCGGCACGGCGGTGCGCGTCGAGCGCGCCGAGGACCGTGTCGTCGGCCTGGTCCACGAGCGCGGTCGCAGCCTCGCGCTGGCCTGGGACGAGCAGGGCACGCGGGTGCTCTCCGCGACCACCTCCGACGGCCGCCACGTCGACTACGGCTACGACGAGCGCGGGCGGTTGACCACGGTCACCGGTCCGGCCGGCACCCGCACCTACACCTGGAACGACGCGGGCCTGATCTCCTCGGTCACCGACGCCGACGGCGTGCTCGAGGCCGAGAACACCTACGACGACCGCGGCCGCGTCACCAGCCAGGTCTCCCAGCACGGCCGCACCACCCGGTTCGTCTACCTGCCCGGCAACGTCACGGTCGTCTCAGACCACGACGGCACCCGCTCCAACACCTGGATCCACGACCACCGCGGCCGGCTGATCGGCGTCGTCGACGCCCACGAGCAGCGGCAGTCGATGTCCTACGACGGCCACGGCAACGTCGTGCTGATGACCGAGCGCGACGGCGCCGTCACGGTCCACGAGTACGACGACCGCGGTCGGCGCAGCCGCACCGTCACCCCGACCGGCGCCGACCTGACCTACGGCTACGACTCGCTCGACCGGGTCACGACGGTGGTCACCGAGTCGGGTGCGGTGACGACGTACTCCTATGACGGCGAGGGCCGCAACCCCTCGCTCATGGTCGACCCCGAGGGCGGCGAGACCCGCTTCACCTGGGAGGACAACCTGCTCGCCGAGGTCGTCGACCCGGTGGGCGTGACCGTCCGCTTCGGCTACGACGACCACGGCGACCTGGTCTCGACGACCGACGCGCAGGGCAACAGCGCCCGGCTCGAGCGCGACACCACCGGCCGGGTCAAGACGGCCACGACGCCGTCCGGTGCCCGCACCAGCTACTCCTACTCGCCCTCGGGCCACCTGGCCTCGCGGCGCGACCCCGACGGGGCGGTGTGGCACTTCGAGCACACCACCGCCGGCCGGCTCTCGGCGGTGGTCGACCCGACCGGCGCCCGCACCGAGATCGAGCACGGCGCCCACGGCGAGGAGTCGCGCACCATCGACCCGCTCGGCCGCGCGGTGACCCGTCACCTCGACGACCTCGGCAACCTCGCCAGCGTCGAGCTCCCCGACGGCAGCCGCTGGGACTTCGCCCACGACGCGCTCTCGCGCCTGGTCCGGGCGACCGACCCGACCGGCGCCACCTGGGAGCGCAGCTACGACAGCGTCGGCACGCTCGCCGCGACCACCGACCCCACGGGCGTCTCCCGGAGCGTGGCGACCGACCCGACGGGCGGCGTGACCGTCGCCGGCGGCGGTACGTCGACCTCGACCCGGTTCGACCCGCTGGGCCGCCCGGTGGCGACCGAGCTGCCCGACGGCTCCTCGGCGCTCACCACCTACGACCGCTGCGGTCGGCCCGTCGAGCTCGTCGACGCCGAGGGCTCCCTCACGGTGATCCGCCGTGACCTCGCGGGCCGCGTGGTCGAGGTCGTCGACCCGACCGGGGCCACCACCCGCTACGACTACGACATCTGCGGCCGGGTCGCCACCCGCACCGACGCGCTCGGCGGGCGCACCACGTTCGCCTACGACGCCGACGGCCGGCTGGTGCGCCAGACCCTCCCCTCGGGTGACGAGGCCTGGGCCGAGTTCGACGTGTGCGGCCGCACCACCGCCCGCCACCAGCCCGGACGGGGCGTGGCGCGCTACCGCTACGACGCCGCCGGCCGGGTCGTGGAGTCCTCCGACACCTGGCACGGCCGCCGCCGGTTCCGCTACGACGCCGCCGGCCAGCTGGTCGAGGTCACCAACGGCAACGGCGGCGTCACCCGCTACGACTACGACACCAACGGCCGCAACACCGCGATCACCGACCCGCTGGGCCACACCACCCACCGCGAGTTCGACGCCATGAACCGCTGCGTCGCCGAGACCGACCCGCTGGGCCGCACCACCCGCGCCGGCTACGACGCCGCCGGGCGCTGCCTGTGGCAGGAGGACCCCGCCGGTGGTCGCCTGTCGTGGACCTTCGACGACGACGGCCTGGTGCTCTCCACCGAGGTCGACGGCCGCACCGTGTCCTCGATCGAGCGCGACGTCCGCGACCGCAGCCTGACCCTGCGCGACCACACCCGTGACTCCGGCTCGGCGGGCCGTGAGGTCATCCACCGGTTCCGCTGGAACGCCCGTCAGCAGCTGGTCTCACGCAGCCGCGACGACCGCAGCCTGGCGTGGACCTACGACGCCGCCGGGCGGCGTACGTCGGTGACGGGACCCGACGGCCACCGCACCGACTACGGCTACGACGCCGCGGGACGGCTCACCTCGGTCGACCACCCGCTGCTCGGTCGCGCCAGCCTGGTGCGCGACGCCGACGGCCGGCTGGTGCAGGCCACCGCCGACGGGATCATCCAGTCCTGGGAGCACGCCGACGGCTTCGTGGTCGCCCACACGGTGACCGACAGCCACGGCGCCAGCCGGACGGCGATCTCCCGCGACGCCGAGGGCCGGATCGCGGCGCTCGACCGCGACGGCGAGACCACGACGTTCGGCTACGACGAGGCCCACCAGCTGGTCGAGGCCCGCAACGGCAGCGTCTCCCGGTGGCGCTACGACACCGCCGGCCGGCTGCTCGCCGAGTCCGTCGACGGCCGGGCCGTCGAGCACGACTACGACGCCGCCGGCCAGCTGGTGGCCAGCCGTGTCGGCGACGGCGCCAGCGCCCGCCACGACTACGACGCCGTCGGCCGACGTACCCGCTCGGAGTGGTCCGACGGCCGCACCCGAGAGCTGGGCTGGTCGACGACCAGCCGGCTGACCAGGATCGTCGACCGCCAGGACGGCGACGAGACCGGCCGCACCACGCTCCACGTCGACGCCAGCGGCGAGCTGGCCGACGTCGACGGCACCGCGGTCTTCTTCGACAGCGCCCAGCGCTACGCGCCCTCGCTGCTGCAGGTCGGCGACGTCCCGGTCGTCGCGGCCGGTCCCGTCACGGGCGTCGGCGAGGAGTGGACCGCGCCGGGCTGGCGCACCGCCCGCGGCACGGGCGACGACCCGTGGGGCGCCGCCACCGCAGCCCGGCTGCCTGCCGGCCTGAGCATCGGTGCGTCGGGCGAGCTCGACGTCGCGGGGCTGGGCTGGCTCGGTGCCCGGGTCCTCGACCCGGCGAGCCGCGGCTTCCTCTCCGTCGACCCGCTCGAGGCCGTGCCCGGCGCGGGCTGGTCCGGCAACCCCTACGCCTACGCCGGCAACGACCCGCTCCACGCGCTCGACCCCACCGGCCTGCGCCCGGTCACCGACGCCGAGCTGGCCGCCTACGCCGCGGCCAACAACGGTGCGCTGGCCGCGGCCGGCGACTGGATGAAGGACAACTGGGAGTACGTCGCCGGCGGTGCGATGGTGATCGCGGGCGGCGTGCTGGTCGCCACCGGCGTCGGCGGCCCGGCCGGCATGATGCTGATCAGTGCCGGCGCCGACACGATCATCCAGAAGGCCACGACCGGCGAGGTCAACTGGGGCCAGGTCGCGATCTCCGGGGCGTTCGGCGCCTTCGGCGGCACCGGCGTGGCCCGCACGCTCGGCGCCCGGACGCTGCTCCAGCAGCGGGTCGTCGGCGGCATGGTCTCCGGCATGGCCAGCGGCGCGACCAGCGGGGGTTACGCCTACGCGACCAGCCCCGGGCCCCACACGGCCTCCGGGTTCCTGCAGTCCACCGCCATGGGCGGCGGCACCGGCATGGTCACCGGCGGCGCCACCGGCGCCTTCGGCCACGCCGCCGACGCGGCCGCGGTGCGCTACCTGCCGCGGACCCAGGTGATCCCCGACCCGCCGGTGCACCCGCCGATCACGCCCGAGCCGGTGCCCGGCATGCCGGTCTACCGCGTCTACGGCGGCGACTCGCTCGCCGACGGTGCGTCGTGGTCGCCGGTCCACCCGGACGCGGTGCCCAACTACCGCGACATCGCCGGGCTCCCGTCCGGCGGCGAGAGCGGGGCCACCAACTCCGGCCGGTTCGTCATCGAGGGGACCCTCCAGGACCCCTCGGCCGTCGTCCTCCAGCGCGAGGCGCTCCCGCTGGACGGGATGAAGGGCGGCCTGCCGGAGTACATCATCCCGCACGGCATCGATTCCGGTGCCGTCACCGTCGACCGGGTGAGCGGCGTGAACCCGGAGTTCTGACACACTCGGTCACGATGAGCGACACCTACTTCCTCAGCTCGCTGGAGAGCGCGCGCCTCGAGCCGGTCCGCAGCTGCGAGGTCGTGGAGTCCCTGGTCCTCGACACCGGCAAGCGCGCCGTGCTCGGGCGCATCGACCCGCCGGTCGTCGGCCAGGACTTCGGGCGCGACGACATCGACACGGTCTTCCTCACGGCCCGGCACGAGGGGGCCAGCGTCGACCCGGTCAGCGAGTTCCCGCTGTTCGTGTTCGTCGCCGTGGCCAAGACCGCCGGCCGTGCCCTGGTCTCCCCCGTCCGGGCCGAGGAGCTCGAGATCATCGGCTGGGGTGAGCTCTACCGAACTGCCCATGACGCTGAGCACCACGTCTTCGGATGAGCTGGTCGGCTCGACGTGCCCGGCAACGGGTTGCACCCGCGGGCCGGGGGCCGCGGTGGCAGGGTGGTGAGGTGAGCACACCGGTCCTGCAGCTGCTCGACGCCTACCCCGACGGCGGCCCCGAGGCCGCCCGCAGGAGGTGGGCGGACGAGGTCCGGGAGAGCCTGGAGGAGCGGCCCGAGACGTGGGTGAGCGCCGTCTCCGAGGCTGGTTCCGGCAGCCCGGCTCTCAGCAAGCCACGCGCCTGGGTGCTGCTCGGCTGGGCCGAGGAGGCCGTGAGCGAGGCCGTCGCCGCTGCGCGGCCGCGGCTGCTCGAGACCATCGCCCTCGCGCTCGCCCTCGAGGAGGCCGGCCCGCTTGACCCGCGTGACGTGATGATCGTCGGCATCCTGCTCCACCGGGCCGCGGTGCTGCTCGACACCGACTTCCACCGCCACGTACGCCGCGGCTGCGAGCGCGCGGGCGACCTCGGACCGCCGTGCCGCGCGTGGCTGGCCCGGATCTCCGAGCGGCTGCCCAACACCCACGAGGAGGTCGGCACCGGCTCGTCGTTCGCGTTCCGCCGCAAGCCGCCGTCCTTCGACCCCGCCGCCCTCGAGCGCAAGCTGACCCGACGCGACCCGGCATGAGCCACCCCATGCGGATGCTCGCTCCGCTCCGCTCCGCACAGGGACCCCGGACATGACCGGCCCGCTGCCACCCCTGGTCCGCTACCCCGTGATCGTGGTGCTGGCGGGCATCGGGATGGTCGGCCTGGTCGTCGCGCTCCACGACACCGGGTGGCTGCCGATCGCCGGCCCGTTCGTCGCGGTCGTGGTGGCCTCGGTCATCCTCTACCTGGTGATGTGGTGGCGGGCCCGCCGGCTGCGGCGCCTGGCCACCGACGCCGCCGACCAGCTGCGGACGTTCGGCCCCGCAGTGGCCGACGAGCGCGCCCGCCCGCTGCCCGACCGCGCGAGCGGCGCCACCGACGAGTCGCTCGCGCAGGCCGACCGGCAAGCGGCCGCCGCACTGCAACGACTGGCGTGGGGTGACGAGCGGGGTGCCACCACCGAGCTGGTCGGCCTCGCCGACAGCGCGCGGGGCTGGCACGCCGACGCCCCGCTCACCCGGCAGGTCGCCACCCTGACCCGGACCTCGGCCGCCATGGCCGAGCTCGTCCGCCGGATGCTCGCCGCCGCCGAGCGCCGCCGCGTCAAGCCCCCCGACGCCTGAGCGCCTCGCCGGAGGTCGCCCGGGAGCCACCGCTCACGACGTCGGGGAGGCGACCTGGAGGAACTCCAGGGTGCCGCCGCTGGCGACGTAGCCGCGCGCGACGCTCATCGCCACCGGCGCCCGCCGCGGCAGGTTGGCGCCGAGCAGCTCGCCGTCGTAGTCGACGTTGGGCTGCAGCAGGATGCCGCTGCGCGACTTGCGCACCGTCCTGGTCCAGTGGCCGTACATCGTGCGCAGGTCGTCGGAGCGGCCGGCGGCGACCACGAGCAGGTCGCTGGTCCGCGCCCCGAGCAGGCCCACGATCGCCTGGTCGGCGTCGTCGAACTGCTCGGCGTCGTCGATCAGGATCACCAGCCGGCCCCGGTGCACCCGCGCGGCCGCGAGCAGCGCCGCCAGCCCGTCGTCGCCGCTGACGCACCTGTCGAGGGGCGCCCCGGCCAGCGGTGAACGCCGTCCGCAGATGCCCCACACCGCCAGGTCGACGCCCTCGGCCACCGCACCGGCGCGCAGCGCCTCGAGGATGGCGAGCAGCGTCGTGGAGCGGCCCGAGCGCGGCGGCCCGGCGACCAGCACGTGCTCGCCCTCGTAGGCCTCGAGCATCGCCGGCTCGAGGTCGGACTCGCGGATGCCGACCGGGATCCGCCACGGCTCGCCGGCGAGCTGGGCGTGGGCGCCGAGCTCGGAGACCGCGACGCGCTCGGGCAGCTGGCCGACGACGGTGGCCTTGGGGCCGGAGCCGGGCCACCGGGCGCCCACGAGCGCCACCGCGTCGCGCAACGACGACGACGGCGAGGCGACGTGGGTCTGCAGCTTGGTCTCGGCGAAGACGCACCGGCCCGCGACGGCGGCGGGCGCGAACTTCACGGGGACGCCGGCCGAGGCGTAGTCGTAGGTGTCGGCGAGCCGGAACAGCCACTTCTGGGTGGTGACCTCGTCGATCGCGGACGGGACCGACTTGGCGCGCGAGGTGGTCGCCGCGGTCCACAGCCCGACGTCGGGCCCGTCGGCGTAGGCGCGATAGAGGCCGTCGAGCAGCTTGATGCCCTCGAAGTCGTCGTACTCGTCGCGCAGCGCGGCCAGCCCGTCGACGAGCACCAGGGTCTTGCGGTGCGGTCCGGGAGTCGTACGCCGTCGGTCGAGCTCGGCCCGCACGTGCTTCATCAGCCGCACCTGCTGCTCCCGCGAGGCCGACCCGGAGCCGACGTAGGCCGCGCAGTGCGGGAGCGCGGCGAGGGGCTCGAGGTCGCGCGAGCCCATGTCGAGCACGATCAGGTCGAGCTCGTCGGGGGCGTGCTCGGCCGCCATCGTCAGCGCGATGCTGCACAGCGTGGTGCTGGTGCCGCTGCCGGGGATGCCCATCAGCAACAGGTTGCCGCGGGCGAGGTCCCAGCCGACGGGGATCTGCCGCTGCCGGTCGGGGTCGTCGGCCAGCGCCACCTGCACCGTCGAGCCGACCACGGCGCCGACCGAGCGGACCTGGTCGTCGTCGCCCTCGTGGGTGGCGGTCAGCTCGAGGTGCTCGCCGAGCGGCTCGGGCCAGACCGGACGCGGCGGCGCGAAGCCGGCCTCCTCGTTGGCCGCCACGACCGCGTCGATCAGCAGGTCGAGGTCGGTCGGGGCGTCCTCGTCCACCGGCGTGGCCGGCCGGGCGGGCTCGAGCACCTCGCCGAAGCCGATCGGGTGCGCGTCGACGAGGGTCGACGCGGCCGACTCCGAGCGCCCGGTCACCAGCGCGGTCTGCACCGGTGTGATGTCGTCCTGGCCGAGCTTCACGAACGCCCGGCCCATCTGGGTCCTGCCGATCGCCGAGGCGGCCGGGACGCCGACGACGTTCACCGAGTCGTCGCGGCTCTGCACGCGCAGCGCGACCCGCAGGTTGGTGTTGGCGAGGATGTCCTCGTTGACCACGCCCGCCGGGCGTTGCGTCGCGAGGATCATGTGGACGCCGAGCGTGCGGCCGACGGCCGCGACGCTGACCAGCGAGGACAGCACGTCGGGGTACTCCTTGGCGAGCATCGCGAACTCGTCGACCACCAGCAGCAGCCGCGGCATCGGCTGCTCGGGGTTGGTCGCGAGGTAGGCGTCGAGGTTGTCGATACCCTCGCCCGCCTGCGCGAAGACCCGCTGCCGGTAGTTCATCTCGGCCTCGAGCGCGCGCAGCGCCCGGTCGGCCAGCTGCTCGTCGAGGTTGCTGACCGTGCCGATGGTGTGGGGCAGCCGCTCGCACGTCGCGAACGCGGCGCCGCCCTTGAAGTCGATCAGGATGAAGGTCAGCCGGGTCGGGTCGTTGCGGGCCGCGAGGCCGGCGACCAGCGAGCGCAGGAACTCGCTCTTGCCGGAGCCGGTCGTGCCGCCGACCAGGCCGTGCGGGCCGTCGCGCACCAGGTCGATCTCGTAACCGCCGCTCTCCCCCACGCCCACCGGCGTCGAGATCCGGGTCGAGGACGCCCAGCTCTTGCGGATCGCCTCGGCGGTCATCTCCTCCAGCCCCAGCAGCGGAGAGAGCCGGACCAGGCCCGGCAGGGCCGCTCCCGGGACGACGAGCTCCGGGTCGTCGAAGCGGGCGAGGTCGGTGGCACAGCGCCGGGCCGTGGCGATCTCGAGCCCGGCCAGCACGACGTCGTCGACGGTGGTGAGGTCGTCGGGCCGGGTGACCGTGCCCTGGGCGTCGGGCTGGACCCGCACGACCGTGGTGCACGAGGCCGGCAGCTGCTCCTCGTTGGCGGCGATCACGATGCCGGAGACCTGGGTGCCCTTGTCCTTGGCCGCACCGATGCCGCCGGAGCCGGTCGGCCGGCCGTGGCCGAGCAGGGCACGGGCCGGGGCGTCCCGGCCCTCGGTCAGCACGTCGGAGTCGATCACGAGCAGCACGGTGGGGGTGATGTGGCCGTCGATGCCGTCGCGCAAGGAGCGCAGCAGTGCCTCGCTGCGGCCACGCTGCGCCGAGAGCCACTGGCCGCCGGCGCCGTCGCCGACGTGGCGCACGTGAGGCAGCCAGGTGGTCCACCGCCACGCCTCGTCGCGGCCGGTGTCGCAGAAGACGCCGACCGTCATGTCGGCCGGGCCGGCGTGGATGGTCGCCTGGCACAGCAGGCTGCGCGCGACCGCGAGCGCCCCCTCCCGGTCGCCGACGATGCCCACCACCCCCGCGTCGGTGAGGTCGACCTCGACCGGGGCCGCCGCGATCCGGGTCTCGCCGAGCACCGAGCGCACCCGGTCGTCGAGACGGTTGCCCGCCGAGGTGTCCAGGCCCGGCTCCCACGGCACGTCGCCGACACCGGCGTGCAGCCGCAACATCTCCCCGGCGCCCGGGCGTCGCTGCCACAGCTTGGTGGTCGGCAGCGACGCGCGGCGCAGCATGGTCGCGGGGTCGGGGACGTCGTCGCGCCGTCGGGCCCGCTCGGCCCTGGCCGCCTCCTCGACGTCGCCGCGGAAGGCGTCGAGCGCGTCGGCGAAGCGCTCGTCCTCCTCGCCCACGTCGGTCCTGCGGCGACGCTTCTGCTCCCACCACGTGCCGACCGCGATCACCGGGCTCATCAGCGCGATGACGGCCATCCGCGGGCCCATCATCATCACCATCACCACGGCGAGCAGCAGCGGGGCGACCACCGTGGCGACGCTGAAGCGGTGCGGCGCGGGCGGGTCCTTCTGCACCGGCGGTACGACGGGGTCGGGCTCGGGCGGCCGGCCGGGCCGCGGCGGCCGGTTGAACGGCGCCGTACCGGCGGTCGTGACGTTGTGGAGGCTGCCCGGCGCCGGCGCCAGGGTCTCGGCCAGGTCCTTGCGCAGCAGCACCGACGTGCCACCGACGACCACGACGGCGTCCCCGGTGACGAAGATGCCCTCCTCCGGGACCCTGACGCCGTCGACGAAGGTGCCGTTGGTGGAGCCCTCGTCCTTGATCCGGAGCCCCTCGAGCGTCTCCGGCTCCGGCGTCGGCTCGTCCTCGGCCTGCTTGTCCTTCCGCTTCCTCTTCCTGCCCTCCGCGTCCTCGTCCTCGTCCGCGCCGACCGTCTCCGTCGCGTGCTCGATCGTGGCGTGGCTCCACGACGCGCTGGGCGAGTCGACGGTGAGGTCGGCCTGGGGAGAGCGGCCGATGAACAGCGCGCGCCGGGTCGGTACGGCGAGGGTGCGGCCGGCGTCGAGGCCACCGGCCATCAGCGCGGTCCAGCCGCGCACCGGTGAGGGCGTCTCGAGCGGCGACCGGGCGACCCGGGACCCCTCGAGCAGCAGCAGGTCGGAGAGCCGGGCGTTGCCGGTGTGCTCACGGTCGTCGACGAAGAGCGTCTCCTCGCCGGGGACGCCGGTGCCGCAGACCGCCTCGACCAGGTCGGCGAGCGTCGCGGTCTCGGCGTACTGCGACGTCTCGACCTCGTGACGGACCCCGTCCAGCTCGATCGCGAGTCGCACGCCTCGTCTCCTTCGTTCCTGTGACCCCGGTCGCGACCGCCGCGGGTCAGGCGGTGGGTGTCTGGAACCAGTAGAGCCGAGGTACCCCGGCGAGGTCGACCGGGCGCAGGCCGGGGTCCTGGGTGGTGGCCTGCAGGGACACCACCGAGTCGCCGGGCACGGCAGCCGAGGAGGAGAAGTCGAGCGGCGGGCCGGCGAGGCCGTCGCTCGCGTCGGGCGTCAGGCCGGCCAGGGTGTCGCGCACCTGCTCCGGCTCGGTGCTGGCCGCGACCGACGCCGCGGTGACGAGCGCGACCACGGCGTCGTGGCTGCGGGCGTCGGCGGACGCGGCCACCGTCTCGAACTTCTCGTCGTCGAAGAAGTCGGTCACGTCGCCGTCCTCCGCGGTCACGCGGAGCGCGGCGAGGTAGGCGGACACGGCCGCCCCCTGGCTGCCCGGGTCGAGGGCCGCCACGTCGTCGGTGTCGAGGCCGGCCGTCGTGAGCGGCGAGGCCAGCGAGGCGCCGGCCTCGTCGAGCGCGGTGGCGAAGACCGGGCTGACGGCGTCACCGGTGAGGAACACCGGCAGCTGGATGTCTCGCTCCTGCAGCGCCTGGACGGCGACCGCCTGGAGCTCGGCCGGGCCAGTGACGATCACCGAGTCGGCACCGGCCGCGCTGCGGGCGAGCGCCCCCACCCGGCGGGCCGCACCGGCGGCGTCGGTCTCCGATCCCAACGGCACGGTGCCGGCCTCGTCGACGTCGACGGGCGCGCCGCCCGCATCGATGACGGCCGGGCGGGCCGCGCCGCCGGACTCCAGGGCCGCACCCAGGGTCGTGGAGACCTGCTGGGCGTCGGCGCCGGTGGTCCACACGCCGTCGGGCAGGCCGGTCTGGTCGTCGGCGTAGGGCAGCAGCACCGGGACGCCGACCTCGGAGGCGGCCCGGAGGGCTGCGGTCACGTGCTTGCCCTCGGTGGCCATGACGATGCCGCTGACGCCCTGGTCGGCGAGCTCCTCGACCGCGCTGGTGGCGCCCTCGGCGGAGCCACGGTCGTCGCGCGGCTCGATCGTCACGTCGACGTCACCGAGCTGGTAGCGGTAGGCCGCCACCTCGGCGCCCTCGGCGGCCTCGCTCCACTGGGAGCCCTCACCGGGGGCCGAGCTGAGGCTGACCACCACGCCGATGGTCATGCTCTCCGGGGCGCCCTCGGGCGAGAGCTCGACGGCCGGCGGGCTGGCGGGCTTGCCGGTCTCCTCCGGGGAGTCCTCGCTGCTGGTGCAGGCCGAGGCGCCCGCGAGCACCACCGCCAGCGCGACCCCGGCCACGAGTCGCGTACGGCGCGCTGGCATCAGCTGTCCCCGATGCTGAAGTTGTAGACGGTCCGGTGCTGCGACCCGCTGGGCAGGTCGAGCTGGAAGGCCGGGAGGCCCTCCAGCATCTGCATCGCGGCATCGGTCTGGGCCTGCCGCAGCATCAGCCCCGCGACGTCGCGACCGCGGACGTTGGCGTAGGACGTGGCCTTGTCGCCGGCCAGGCCGAGCTGGTAGTCGGCGGTGCTGGCGGTCGCCGCGTTGGTCGCCATGGCGCCGAGCAGGCCGCCACCGCCGACCTTGCGCTGACCGAGGTCGAGCAGCACCGTGCGCAGGTCGGCGACCAGCAGCGTGGTCGCGGCCTCCATGTCGCGCGTGGAGGAGGTGACCCCGGAGTTGATCTGGGCCAGGCCCCTCTCGATCGTCCCGGAGATCCGGTTGCTCGCCTGGGCCTGCGCCGCGGCGAACTCCCGCTTCTGGCCCTCCAGGCTCTTGCGCCCGTGGGTCACCACCGCGTCGGCGGAGTTGTTGAGCCCGCTGGCCGACCGCTCGAGCATGGTGCCGAGCTCCTCGGTGGCGGTCCCGCCGGTGCCGTAGACGGCCTCGGTCTGCTCGTCGAGCACCGACTGCAGCTCGTTCTTGGCGCGCGCGATCTCCGTGTCGATCGTGCCCTGGATCTGGGCGACCTCGTCGGCGTTGGCGTCGAGGTCGTCCAGGGTCTGGCCCAGGGCGTTCGACTGGTCGCTGAGGGTGCCCGAGAGGCCCTCGAGCTGGTCGATCAGCGCGCTGAAGGTGATGCCGTCGTCGGCACCGCCGTAGCGCTGGTCGAGAGCGGTCTTGAGCGTGGTGTAGAGCCGACCCAGCGAGCCGTCGGCCGGGTTGGCGGCGCTGCCGCCCAGCAGTGAGAGCGTGCGCTGCCCGCCCCGGACCGCGCCGCCCACGCTGTCGAGGTAGCCGCGCTCGACGCTGCCGCGGTCGAGCCGCTCGGAGATCGAGTCGTCGGCGACGCCGTTGCCGTTGCCGTCCTCGGGGGCACTCAGGTCGGTCTTGTCGCAGGACTCGGTGACCAGGTACTTCAGGCTCTCGGAGGCCTGCGCGTCGGTGATCACGCCGTCCTTCTCGAGCTGGCAGATCGCGGCGGCCGCGTCGTCGGCCTGGCCCTGCAACGAGTCGAGGCCGGAGTCGAGGCTGGCCACGTTGGCCGCGACCGTGTCGAGACCGGCGCTGGCCTGGTCGACCTTGGTGATCATCAGCTCCAGCCGGCCGGGAGCACCACCCGGGGCCCGGTCGGGGCCGTAGACCGCGTCGTTCATCGCGCCGACGACGCCGTTGCGGCCCTCGGCGATCAGGCCCGCGAGCTCGTCGATGTCGTTGATCGTCGACTCGAGGGTGGTCAGCGCGTCCAGCGCCGCGGTGTAGTTCGAGGACCGCAGCAGCTCCACCGCCTGGTCGGTCAGGTCGTTCAGGTGGTCGGCCACGGCGTTGAACTTCCCCTGCGCACCCAGCAGCGAGCAGGTGACCGACGTGCTGTCGAGGCAGGTGGCCGGGGTCGGGTTCTCGGGGCCGATGTTGCCCAGGATGCTCTTCTTGACGGCGCCCTTGCACAGGTCGGTCGCGTCGGCGTACCCCTTGAGCTGGCCGGCGACCTGCAGCAGGCTGCCGTAGACCGTGCCGGCCTGCTTCGGGTCGGCGACCGTGGTCTTGCAGCCGGTGCCCCGGATCGGCGCGGTGACCGGCTGGGCCGAGGTGTCGCCGAGCATCTGGTCGACGGTGTCGACGGCCGACTGCATCTCGGCGATGGCCGAGGAGCCGGTGGTCTTCAGCGTCGAGTCGAGCTCGCTCCGCAGGCTCAGCAGCGCCCCGTCGAGCGAGCGCATGTTGGAGGTCACCGACTGGGTCGAGGACTGCAGGTCGGAGACGGTCTGGGTGCCGAGGGTCTCCGAGGTGCTGCTCAGGCTCGAGCGGACGTCGGTGATGGTGTCGCTGGCCTTGGCCAGGACGACGTTGACGTCGGTGATCAGCTCGATCGTGCGGCGCTGGAGGTCGAGCTCGCCGGAGGTCGCGGGGTTGAACGCCGAGTCGACCAGGGCGCCGATGGACGGGTCGGTGACCAGGCCAGGCTGCACGCTGAGGTCGAAGGTCGGGACGTCGAAGTCCTTGGCGTCGACGACCAGGCTCATCTCGGAGGAGGAGCTGAGGACCGGCGGCGCGAGCAGGGCGGCCCACTGGACCGTCGTCCCGTCGACGGACCGGCTCAGGACGCCGTTGGTGACGTTGACGCCGGTCCCCTTGTCGTCGGTGACGACACGCTCGGGCTTGAGGTCGCCGAGGGCGGTCGAGGCGGTGACGGTCAGCGGCGAGCCGACCAGCGCTGCCTGCTCGCGGGAGACGCCGGCCGCGTCGTAGCTGAGCACCTGGGGCCGGACGGTGAGGTTCTGCACAGTGAGGTCGATGGCGATCCGGCCGTCGTAGCCCTGCAGGTCGGAGAGGTCGGTGCCGGCGCCGTCGGCGGTGCGCCACGAGGTCAGCACGCGCACCGGCAGGTCGCCCACGACGTCCTCGGGCGAGAAGGACTCATCGGAGGTCTCGGCGTCCTCGACGCTGTCGGTCGCGCGCACGACCGAGCTCCCGACCCCGGTCGTGGTGCCGTCGGGACCCATCGAGACGTCGACGGACTGCAGGACGCGCTCGGTCACGCTCTCCACGCTCGGGACACCGGCGGGCTGGGCGGCCGGCTCGGCGGCGGACCCGGCACCGGTCGTCGCGAGCACGGCGGCCGTCGCGAGGGCTGTGGACACCAGGGCAGCCCGACGGGCGCCCCCCATGCGGCGTACGGACACTGACTTTCCCCCATCTGGATCACTGCGTGTCAGGAACGGGAACGTGACCCACCTATGCCCCGAGACTGCCTCAGGGTACGTGTCATCGCCGGATCTCGCCAAAGTTCGGGCCAATTGGTCTCGACCGGCGACGGCGCTACGACTCGTCCGCCCCGCGGTTCGATCGGTGGAGCCTAGGGGACTCGAACCCCTAACCCCCTGCTTGCAAAGCAGGTGCGCTACCAGTTGCGCCAAGGCCCCGTGGTGCGTGTGCCGCTCTGCGGCTCAGGCGGCTCAGGCGGTCGGGCGGGAGGCGACGGTGTCGGTCGCCTCGGCCCAGAGCGCCTGCTCGTGACGCGACTCGTCGAGCTTCCTCTTGGTGAACGCGGCGCCGGCGGCGGCGGCCAGGACCAGCAGGATCTTCTTCATCGGGGCTCCTCGACTCGCGGGCGCGGGGATTCGGGTGGGCCTAACAGGACTTGAACCTGTGACCTCTTCCTTATCAGGGAAGCGCTCTAACCGTCTGAGCTATAGGCCCGGGGACGACGTAGGAGAACGTCGACGGCCGCCCAGGTGGTGCGCCGGACGACCGAGTCGTGACACTACCGCAGCGGGCGGGGCCCCCCAAAAACGCCACCAGCGGCTGGGCGTTGCTGGTCAGTTGTCCTCGGCCAGCGTGACCTCGACGCCGCCCAGGAGGGCGGCGGCCATGTTGTAGAGGAAGGCGGTGAGGGTGGCGATGGCGGTGAGCAGCACGACGTCGACGACGGCGACCAGCATCGTGAAGCCGAGCACGCGCGAGGTGCTGATGTAGTCGGTGACGTCGAAGTTGCCGGCCTCGCTGCCGAGGACGTCCTCGACGGTGGCGTTGATGGAGTCCCAGACGCCGGCGCCGCCGAGCACGGTCCAGACGATGAAGACCGAGACCACGGTCACGATGCCGAAGGCGACCGAGAGCAGGAACGACGTCTTCATGACCGACCACGGATCGATCCGGGTCAGCCGCAACCGCGCGCGGCGCGGGGCCTTCGTGCTCCCCGCGGCCGCCTGTCGCCGCTGGTTGGCCACCTGCTTCTTCGGCGCCTCGGCGCTGCGCCGGTGCTCGTCGGCGGCCCGGGCCAGCTTGCTCTGGATCCGCTCGGCGAGCGGCTGCTTGCTGGTGTCCTCGGTGCTGTCGGTACCCCGCACGGCGGCCCTCTCGGCCGTCCGCTCGGCGCTGCGTTCCGACATCAGTCCTCCTGGGTGCCCGGGTGCTCGGCCTCGTCAGCCGGTTCGTCGGCCTCGTCGTCGACCGGGGATCCATCGATTGTTGCATCCACCCCGGTATCCGGCGATTCGGCGCCGGCGCCGGCAAGGTCCTCCTCGACGACCTTGGCCTCGACCGAGCGGGCGACCACGGCGACCGCGTCGCCGCCGCGCAGCCGCACGAACGAGACGCCCTTGGTGGAGCGCCCGAGCGGGCGCAGGCCGGCGTCGACCGGCGTCCGGACGACCTGTCCGGACTGGGTGATCGACATGACCTCGTCGCCCTCCTCGACGATGAAGGCGCCGACCAGGCTGCCGCGCGTCTCGTCGTCGAGCTGCATGGTCTTGATCCCCAGGCCGCCGCGCGACTGCAGCCGGTAGTCGGTGATCTTGGAGCGCTTGGCGAACCCACCGTCGGTGATGGTGAAGACGTACTGCTCCTTCACGTCGGGCAGCTCCCCGGCTTCGATCAAGTGCGGAGCGTGGCCCTCGTCGATCAATCTCGCCTCCGCGGCCTCCTCGGCCGCGACCTGCTCGGCCCGGATCACCGACATCGACAGCATCGCGTCGCCGTCGCGGAACTTCATGCCCGTCACGCCGGACGTCGCCCGGCCCATCGGCCGCAGCTGGGAGTCGTCGGCCTTGAACCGGATCGCCTGTCCCTTGCGGGACACCAGCAGCACGTCGTCGTCGCCGTTGACCAGCTCGGCGCCGATCAGCT
Source organism: uncultured Actinomycetota bacterium (assembly GCA_963740885.1). Taxonomy (GTDB): domain Bacteria; phylum Actinomycetota; class Actinomycetes; order Propionibacteriales; family Nocardioidaceae; genus Nocardioides. The sequence continues at coordinate 1,429,331 of CAVUFP010000002.1, read as the reverse complement.
CGTCGTCGTCCTCGCGGAAGTTGATCGCGATGACGCCGGCCTGGCGCGGACTGTTGTAGTCACCGAGCCGGGTCTTCTTGACCAGGCCGTTGCGGGTGGCGAGCACGAGGTAGGGCGCCTGCTCGTAGTCGCGGATGGCCAGCACCTGTGCGATGTCCTCGTCGGGCAGGAAGCTGAGCAGGCCGGCGACGTGGCCGCCCTTCGCGTCGCGTGCGGCCTCGGGCAGGTTGTAGGCCTTGGTGCGGTAGACCCGGCCGGCCGTGGTGAAGAACAGCAGCCAGTGGTGGTTGGTGGTGGCGATGAGGTGCTCGACGACGTCGTCGCCGCGCAGCGTCGCGCCGCGCACGCCCTTGCCACCGCGCTTCTGGCTGCGGTAGGACGCCCGCTGGGTGCGCTTGGCGTAGCCGCCGCGGGTGATGGAGACGACGAGCTCCTCGTCGGGGATCAGGTCCTCCATCGAGAGGTCACCGTCGGCCGCGATGATCTGGGTCCGGCGGTCGTCGCCGTACTTGTCGGTGATCTCGGTGAGCTCGTCGGTGATGATCTGCCGCTGCCGGGCCTCGTTGGCGAGGATGTCCTCGAGGTCGGCGATCTCCCGCTCGATCTCGGCCAGCTGGTCGATGATCCGCTGCCGCTCCAGCGCCGCGAGCCGTCGCAGCTGCATGTCGAGGATCGCGTTGGCCTGGACCTCGTCGATCTCCAGCAGCTCGATCAGGCCCTGGCGGGCGTCGTCGACCTCGGGGGAGCGACGGATCAGCGCGATCACCTCGTCGAGCTGGTCGAGCGCCTTGACCAGGCCGCGGAAGATGTGGGCGCGGCGCTCGGCCTCGGCCAGCCGGAAGCGGGTGCGCCGCTGGATGACCTCGACCTGGTGGGTGACCCAGTTGGAGATGAACTGGTCGATCGTCAGCGTCCGGGGGACGCCGTCGACCAGCGCGAGCATGTTGGCGCTGAAGTTGGTCTGCAGCTCGGTGTGCTTGAGCAGGTTGTTGAGCACGACCCGCGCGACCGCGTCGCGCTTGAGCACCACGACCAGCCGCTGGCCGGTGCGGCCCGAGGAGTCGTCGCGGACGTCGGAGATGCCCTGCACCTTGCCGGAGTCGGCGAGCTCGGCGATCTTGAGCGCGAGGTTGTCGGGGTTGACCATGTAGGGCAGCTCGGTGATCGAGAGGCAGGTCCGCCCGCGGGCGTCCTCGTCGATCTCGATGACCGCGCGCTGGGTGACCGAGCCGCGGCCGGTGCGGTAGGCCTGCTCGATCCCCTCGCGGCCCACGATCAGGGCACCGTTGGGGAAGTCGGGGCCCTTGATCCGCTCGATGAGTGCGTCCTGCAGCTCCTCGCGGGTGGCGTCGGGGTGCTCGAGCGCCCAGCGGGCGCCGTCGGCGACCTCCCGCAGGTTGTGGGGAGGGATGCTGGTGGCCATGCCGACCGCGATGCCGGCCGAGCCGTTGACGAGCAGGTTGGGGTAGCGCGACGGCAGCACCGTCGGCTCCTCGGAGCGACCGTCGTAGTTGGGCTGGAAGTCGACGGTGTCCTCGGCGATGTCGCGGACCATCTCGAGGGCCAGCGGCGCCATCCGGCACTCGGTGTAGCGCATCGCGGCCGCGGCGTCGTTGCCGGGCGAGCCGAAGTTGCCCTGGCCGTGGACCAGCGGCGCGCGCAGCACCCAGGGCTGGGCCAGCCGGACCAGGGTGTCGTAGATCGCGGTGTCGCCGTGGGGGTGGTACTGGCCCATCACGTCACCCACGACGCGGCTGCACTTGGAGAAGCCGCGGTCGGGCCGGTAGCCGCCGTCGTACATCGCGTAGAGCACCCGGCGGTGCACCGGCTTGAGCCCGTCGCGGACGTCGGGCAGCGCCCGGCCGACGATGACCGCCATCGCGTAGTCGATGTAGGCGCGCTGCATGGAGGTCTGCAGCTCGATCGGCTCGATCCGGCCGCCCGGCCCGTCGCCGTCCCCGCCGCTGATGAGGTTGCCGGTCTGCTCAGTCACGTGGTGTGTTCTCTCTCCGGTGCTCTAACGAAATCTAGGTCTGGTCGTAGACACTCAGATATCGAGGAATCGGACGTCCTTGGCGTTGCGCTGGATGAAGGACCGTCGCTGCTCGACGTCCTCCCCCATGAGGATCGAGAAGACCTCGTCGGCGCGGGCGGCGTCGTCCAGGGTGACCTGCAGCATCAGCCGCTGGTCGGGGTTCATCGTGGTCTCCCACAGCTCCTCGGCGTTCATCTCGCCGAGGCCCTTGTAGCGCTGGACGGGGTTCTCGCGGGGCAGCTTCTTGCCCTGGGCCAGACCGTCGCGGGTCAGCAGCTCGCGCTCGGAGTCGGAGTAGACGAACTCGTGCTCGGCGGGCTTGTTCCAGCGGATCCGGTAGAGCGGCGGCTGCGCCATGTAGACGTACCCGTGCTCGATCAGCGGCTTCATGAACCGGAACAGCAGCGTCAGCAGGAGGGTGTTGATGTGGTGGCCGTCGACGTCGGCGTCGGCCATCAGCACCACCTTGTGGTAGCGCAGCTTGTCGAGGTCGAACTCCTCGTGGATGCCGGTGCCGAGCGCGGAGATGATGGCCTGCACCTCGGTGTTGGCCAGCACCTTGTCGAGCCGGGCCTTCTCGACGTTCAGGATCTTGCCCCGGATCGGGAGGATCGCCTGCACCCGCGGGTCGCGGCCCTGGCGGGCCGAGCCGCCGGCGGAGTCACCCTCGACGATGAAGACCTCGCACTCGGCCGGGTTGGTCGACTGGCAGTCCGACAGCTTGCCGGGGAGGCCGCCGCCGCCGAGGAGGCCCTTGCGGGAGCGGGCGAGGTCGCGCGCCTTCCGGGCGGCGATCCGGGCGCTGGCCGCCGCCTGGGCCTTGCGGATGATGTCGCGGCCCTCGGCCGGGTTCTGCTCCAGCCAGGCGCCGAGCTGGTCGTTGACCAGCCGCTGCACGAAGCCCTTGGCCTCGGTGTTGCCGAGCTTGGTCTTGGTCTGGCCCTCGAACTGCGGCTCCTCCAGCTTGATCGAGATGATCGCGGTGAGGCCCTCGCGGATGTCGTCGCCGGAGACCCGGTCCTCGCGCTTCTTGATCAGGCCCCACTCCTCGCCCCAGGTGTTGACCAGGGAGGTGAGCGCGGCCCGGAAGCCCTCCTCGTGGGTGCCGCCCTCGTGGGTGTTGATGGTGTTGGCGAAGGTGTGCACCGACTCGGTGAACGTCGTGTTCCACTGCATCGCGACCTCGAGGCTCATGTGCCCCACGCCGGTGCCGGCGTTGGCCGCGGTCTCGGCCTCGAAGTTGATGACGGTCGGGTTGGCCTTGTCCTTGCGCCGGTTGAGGTGCTCGACGTAGTCGACCAGGCCGCGCTCGTAGCGGAAGACCTGCTCGAGGCCGCCGGCCTCGCCGCGCTTGATCGCGTCGACGCCCGCCTGGTCGATCTCGTCGGCCACGGTGTCGTCGGAGACCGCATCGGCGACCTGGTCGGCCGAGGGCCGCTCGTCGCGGACCACGATCTCGAGGCCCTTGTTGAGGAAGGCGTACTCGCGGATCCGGGAGGTGATGGTCTCCAGCGAGTAGTCGGTGGTCTCGAAGACGTCGGGGGAGGCCCAGAAGGTCACGGTGGTGCCGGTCCGCTCTCCCTCCTCCATCGCGCGCACCTCCTCGAGCTCACCGTCGGGTACGCCGACGGTGAAGGTCTGGCGCCACAGGTGGCCGCGGTTGCGCACCTCGGCCACCACCCGGCTCGAGAGCGCGTTGACGACCGAGACGCCGACCCCGTGCAGGCCGCCGGACACCTTGTAGCCGCCCCCGCCGAACTTGCCGCCGGCGTGGAGGACGGTCAGCGCCAGGGTCAGCGCCGGCAGCTCCTGCCCGGGCGCGGTGTCGGTGGGGATGCCGCGGCCGTTGTCCTCGACCCGCACCCCGCCGTCGGCGAGCAGGGTGATCACGATCCGGTCGCAGTGTCCGGCCAGCGACTCGTCGACCGCGTTGTCGACGACCTCCCAGATCAGGTGGTGCAGGCCGCGCTCACCGGTCGAGCCGATGTACATGCCGGGCCGCTTGCGGACCGCCTCGAGCCCCTCGAGGACCTGGATGGCCGAGGCGTCGTAGGAGACCTCGCCGACGATCCCGTGGGCGGGGGCCGGTGCGGGGGTGGGGGTGGGGTCCTCGTTGCTCTCGACGGCGGGCTCGTCGCTCACGCGCAACCTCTCACACGGGGCCCGTCCCGGGGTCCGGGGGAGCCGCTTCGGCATGGGACGGGTCGCGACTGGCGTGGTCGCGACCCGATCGCCATGATACCCCGTGGAAGCCCGGGATCCACGCGGCCGCCCTCGGGAACGGGGGATCTGTGGACGAAATGGGCCCCTCAGCGGCCCGTAACACCGGGCGAGGCCGCCGAGCAGGGGGTCGGTGAGGGCCCAGTACGCCCGTGAGGCCGCTGGGGCGGCGCTCAGCCGCCCTCAACCATAGGTGTCGCGGGGGCCGCGGCCGCCGCGGACCGAGCGCGGGCCCGACCGCCACGACGGGCCGCGCGGCCCCTGCACGTCGATGACCGTGACCGTGCCGTGGCCGAGCTCCTCGTTGAGCCGGCGTACGAGGGTCGGGGCGAGGAGCCGCAGCTGCGTGGCCCAGGCCGTGGAGTCCGTGCGGACCACCAGCCGACCCTCGGCGAAGCTCTCCGGGGTGCTGTGGGAGGCGACCTCCGCGCCGACCAGCTCCGGCCACCGGCCGAAGACCGCGTGGACCCGGAGCTCGACCTCCCACCCGTGGTCCTCGACCAGCCGGCCCACGGTGGTGTCGAGCAGCTGCGGGTCGCGGTCGTCCGGGTGGGCACCGGCGGCCCGCGAGGTGGTCGGCGGTGGGCGCCGGGAGCGCTTGCGGACCCGCTGGGCCGGGGTCGACCGCGCCGAGGCCCGGCTCAGCGCGCGGGCCAGGTCGAGGCCGTCGTCGCGGCGCTCCTCGGGAGCCCCCTGGTCGGCGGCGGCCTCGTCGGGAGTCTTCTCGTCGGGCGGGTCAGCCGGCACGGGTCACCTCCCCGTCGGCCACGTCGAAGCGGACGCCCGCCAGCGCCTCCGGTACGTCGTCGGCGACCGCGGCGGTGACCAGCACCTGCTCGGCGCCCGAGACCAGGTCGGCGAGCTGGTGGCGCCGTTCGGCATCGAGCTCGGCGAAGACGTCGTCGAGCACCAGGATCGGGTCGTCGCCCTCGGCGCGGAGCAGGTCGTAGGAGGCCAGTCGCAAGGCCAGCGCGAACGACCACGACTCCCCGTGGGACGCGTAGCCCTTCACCGGCAGCCGGCTCCCGTCGGCGGCCGCCGAACCGAGGCTGAGCCGCAGCTCGTCGCGGTGGGGCCCGACCAGGGAGATCCCGCGGTCGAGCTCGTCGTCGCGCCGGCGCTCGAGCTCGGCGAGGAGGGCGTCGGTCAGCGCGCCGCGATCGGGACCGTCCGGACCCTGGGCCGCGCCGGCGAGCTCGAGGGACGGCGCGTAGTCGAGCCAGGCGTCGTCGCGCGAGGCCCCGCGCGCGACGGTCTCGTAGGCCTTGCCGACGTAGGGGCGCAGCTGGTCGACGAGCCGCAGCCGTGAGGCGAGCAGCTCGGCACCGACCCCCGCCAGGTGCCCGTCCCAGACGTCGAGCGTCGCGAGCGCCGAGTCCCGCGAGCTGCCCCGGGCGAGGCCGGCGGTCTTGAGCAGCGAGTTGCGCTGCTTGAGGACCCGGTCGTAGTCGGACCGGACGCCGGCCAGGCGTGGCGTCCGCAGCACCAGCAGGTCGTCGAGGAACCGGCGCCGGTCCGACGGGTCGCCCTTGACCAGGGTCAGGTCCTCGGGGGAGAAGACGACGGTGCGCACCAGACCGAGGAGGTCGCGGGCGCGGGGCAGGTCCGCGCGGTTGACCCGGGCCCGGTTGGAGCGTCCCGGCGAGATCTCGACCTCGAGCACCGCCTGCCGGCCGTCGCGCACGACCGTGGCCCGCACCACCGCGCGCTCGGCGCCGGCGCGCACCAGCGGGGCGTCGGTCGCGACCCGGTGGGAGCCCAGCCGGGAGAGGTAGTCGACCGCCTCGACCAGGTTGGTCTTGCCCTGGCCGTTGCGTCCCACGAACGCCGTCGCCCCGGGCCCCAGCGCGACGTCGAGCGCGGGGTAGGACCGGAAGTCGTGGAGGGTCAGGTGGGCGACGTGCACGGTCTCTCCCGGTCGGTCCCGGTCGTACGGCGTGGAGGCTGGCGGGCGGGTCGGCTACTGGTCGGGGACGTCGCCGCCCTTCGGGGACACGGTGCGCGTGGCGTGACCGCCGAACTGGTTGCGCATCGCCGCGACCGCCTTCATGGAGGGCGAGTCGTCCTGGCGGGAGATGAAGCGGGCGTAGAGCGCCGCGGTGATCGCCGGGGTCGCGACCGCGTTGTCGATGCCGGCCTCGACGGTCCACCGGCCCTCGCCGGAGTCCTCGGCGTAGCCGCTGATCGACGAGAGGCCCGGGTCGTCGCGCAGCGCCTGGACCATCAGGTCGAGCAGCCAGGAGCGGATCACGGTGCCCTCGCGCCAGGAGTCGAAGACGTCGGTGACGTTGTCGACCAGGTCGACGGTCTCGAGCAGCTCCCAGCCCTCGGCGTAGGCCTGCATGATCGCGTACTCGATGCCGTTGTGGACCATCTTGGAGAAGTGGCCGGCCCCCACCGCACCGGCGTGCACCGCGCCCGAGTCGCCCTCGGGCTTGAGGGCGTCGAACGCCGGCTGCGCCTTCGCGACGTCGTCGGCGTCGCCGCCGTACATCAGGGCGTAGCCGTTCTCGAGGCCCCACACCCCGCCGGAGACCCCGCAGTCGACGAAGCCGATGCCGCGCTCGGCCAGGAAGTCGGCGTGCCGCTGGTCGTCGGTCCACCGCGAGTTGCCGCCGTCGACGACCACGTCGCCCTCGTCGAGCAAGTCGGCCAGCTCCTTGACCGTCTCGCGGGTCGGGTCGCCGGCCGGAACCATCACCCACACGACCTTGGCGGAGCCGTCCTGGCCGAGCGCGTCGACCAGGGCCCGGAGGCTGTCGACGTCGGCGAGGTCGGCGTTGCGGTCGTAGCCGACGACCGTGTGTCCCGCGTCGCGCAGGCGGGTGCGCATGTTCCCGCCCATCTTGCCGAGTCCGATCAGACCGATTTCCATGTCGGCCACGCTACTCGTGATGGGCGCGGGTCAGGAGAGGAGCCGCCGCGGCATGAGCAGGTAGCGGAAGGACGGGGACCCGCCGGACTCGCCGGGGGACCCGCTCATCACGACCGGCTTGGAGGCCTGGGTGAAGGCCAGCTCGACCACCGACTCGTCGATGGCGGTCAGCCCGTCGAGCAGGAACTGCGGGTTGAAGCCGGTCACGAGGTCCTCGCCGACGATCTCGGCGTGCAGCGACTCCGAGGCCTGCGCCTCCTCGCCGGAGCCGGCGTCGAGGGTCAGCTGGCCGTCCTCGCCGGAGAAGGCGAGCTGCACCGCGGTGTTGCGCTCGGCGACCAGGGCGACCCGCTTCACCGAGTCGATCAGGTCGGCCTTGTCGACCTTGGCCGTCGTGAGCTGCTCGGGCGGGAACAGGTTGCGGACCTTGGGGAACTCGCCGTCGAGCAGTCGGGTCGTCGTACGGCGCACGCCGCCGGGGCCGACTCCCTCGAACCCGATGATGCCCTCGCCGGTGCCGCCGGTGGCGAGCGCGATGGTCACCTCGCCGCCCGCGGTGAGCGACTTGGCGGTGTCGCCGAGCACCCGCGCGGGGACCAGCGCGGCCAGCGACTCCTCGGGGGTGTGCGGGTTCCAGGTGAGCTCGCGGTGGCTGAGGCGGAACCGGTCGGTGGCCAGCAGCGAGATGGTCGAGCCGTCGATCTCGATCCGGACGCCGGTCAGCACCGGCAGCATGTCGTCGCGGCCGGCGGCCGTGACCGCCTGGGCGACGGCGTGGGCGAACTGGTCGCTCGGGACGGTGCCGGTCGCGGCCGGCATGTCGGGCAGGGTCGGGTAGTCCTCGACCGGCATGGTCTGCAGGCTGAAGCGCGCCGAGCCGCAGGTCAGCGAGACCCGGGGTCCTTCGAGCACCATCTCCACCGGTCGGGCGGGCAGGCTGCGGCAGATGTCGGCCAGCAGCCGGCCGCTGACCAGCGCCTGGCCCTCGTCGGAGACCTGGGCCTCGGTCAGCGTCGCGCGGGCCGAGGTCTCGTAGTCGAAGCTCGAGAGCACCAGGCCCTCGTCGCTGGCCTCGATCAGCAGCCCGGCCAGGACGGGGACGCTCGGGCGGACCGGGAGGCTGCGGGCAGCCCAGGCGACGGCATCGGCGAGCACGTCGCGTTCGACGCGGAACTTCACGGTGCGAGCTCCTTCACGAGCGGTGGGAGAGGCATCCTGTCACGCCGCGGCGAGGAACACCGAGCAGGGAGGGCGCCGCAGGGACGAGGCGTTTCGGGGGTTGTCCCCAGGCAGGGGCCGAGGTGGGTTTCCACGGGCGATCGACTCGGCTGGGGTCTCGTAGCAGTCATAGCCTCGGTGGAATCTGTGGATGAGTAACGTCGTCGCAGGTCAGAGGCCGAATCAGCGGTGCACAGCGGGTGTGGAGAGAGGGGGCACGAACGGGGTCCGGATGTGAACGGACGGTGACCCGGCGGGGAACACTCACCGGTTGTGCACAGGCTGTGCACGAACCTCGGCGGGCGGACCACAGGTTCTCCACACATTGGGCGGGCGCCTCGCTGCTCGTCGCTCAGCCCTGGCGGGCCTGCATCTTGACCCGGTTGGTGAGCTCGCTGACCTGGTTGAAGACCGCACGCCGCTCGGCGAGCAGGGTGTTGATCTTGCGGTCGGCGTACATCACCGTCGTGTGGTCGCGGTTGCCGAACTCGGCGCCGATCTTGGGCAGCGAGAGCGGGGTGAGCTCGCGGCACAGGTACATCGCGATCTGCCGGGCCATCACCAGGTGGCGACCGCGGCTCGGACCGGTCAGCTCCTCGATCGAGAGCCCGAAGTAGGCGGCGGTCTGGGCGATGATCAGGCCGGCGGTGATCTCGGGCTCGCCGCCCTCGGGGATCAGGTCCTTGAGCACGATCTCGGCGAGGGTCATGTCGACCTCCTGCCGGTTGAGGTTGGCGAACGCCGTCACCCGGATCAGGGCGCCCTCGAGCTCGCGGATGTTGGTCTGGATCTTGCTGGCGATGAACTCGAGCACGTCCGGCGGCGCGGTGAGCCGGTCCATGGCGGCCTTCTTGCGCAGGATCGCGATCCGGGTCTCGAGGTCGGGCGGCTGCACGTCGGTGATCAGCCCCCACTCGAACCGGTTGCGCAGCCGGTCCTCGAGCGCCTCGAGCCGCTTGGGCGGCCGGTCGGAGGTCAGCACGATCTGCTTGTTGGAGTTGTGGAGGGTGTTGAAGGTGTGGAAGAACTCCTCCTGGGTCTGGGTCTTGCCCTCCAGGAACTGGATGTCGTCGATCAGGAGCACGTCGACGTCGCGGTAGCGGCGCTTGAACCGGTCCTGCCGGTCGTCGCGGATCGCGTTGATGAACTCGTTGGTGAACTCCTCGCTGGAGACGTAGCGGACCTTGGCCCCGTTGTAGAGGCTGCGGACGTAGTGCCCGATCGCGTGGAGCAGGTGGGTCTTGCCCAGCCCGGAGTCGCCGTAGACCATCAGCGGGTTGTAGGCCTTGCCCGGCGCCTCGGCGACCGCGACCGCCGCGGCGTGCGGGAACCGGTTGGACGAGCCGATGACGAAGGTCTCGAAGGTGTACTTGGGGTTGAGCCTGGTCTCGGTGAACGAGCCGCCGGCGGTGGTGCCCGGGCTTCCCGGGCTCCCGGGTGCCTCGAGCGGGCGGTGGTCGTGGCGCAGCGTCGAGCCGACGGCGTCGGGGCCGGATGTCGACATGTCGTCATGTCGAGGAGTCGTCTCGTCGACCTGCTCGTCGGCGGGGGTCGAGGCCGGCGCGTCCTCCAGGGCCGGGTTGACGGTCACCGCGAGCCGGGTCTCCCGGCCGAGGGCCAGGGTCAGCGCGTCCTCGAGCTGGCCGCGCAGCCGGCCCTCGAGCTGGGTGCGGGTGAAGTCGTTGGGGACCGCGACGATCGCCGTGCTCTCGTGGAGCGTGACCGGCTCGCTGGACCGCAGCCAGCCCCGTTGGTGGGGCTGCAGCTCCTCCAGCACGTCGCGCCACGCTGCCTCGAGGTCGGGGGTCTGCTGCTCCACGCTGGTCCTGCCCTTTCGGCTGCGCCGTCCACCGGCTCCGGGTGGGTGCGTCGTCTGATGTCCACAGAATTGTCCACAGACTGTGTACCTGGTCTGTCCCGGGTGGGGAACACGGCTTCCGAGGCGCGGCCAGGGACCACACAGATCGGTGTCTTCGCAGGTCAGCGGCTTGATGACGGGAACGTGTGAGCCCCGTCACCCGGGCTCGCCGTCCTGGAGAGGACGCTGCCGGCGGGGAATCCGGAAGGGCCGAACGTAACAAGCGGGCGCGACCGCGGGCAAGAGGTTCTCCACAGGTCACCGGATCCGTCGTCGGGGGGCCTCGCGACCGACGGGCTCGGCGGTCGGAGCGCGGGTTTGACCCTGCCTCGCGCCCCCGCGTACCGTGAGTCATCGCTGGGTGCTGACGCGCCCCGGGCGGAACGCCTGGGCGTCACGTCGACCGGTGCCGCACGTCCATGGAGGCCTCGCTTGCGTGGGTGGGCGGTGCCAGCCGAAAGGCCGGTGCCAGGGCGTCGGGAGAGCCGACGCCGGTCCACTCATCGGGCAGGGTGCCCGTCAACCACGAAAGAGATCTGCCGTGAGCAAGCGTACGTACCAGCCGAACAACCGTCGTCGCCACAAGGTGCACGGTTTCCGACTGCGCATGCGCACCCGCGCCGGTCGCGCCGTCCTCTCCTCGCGCCGCCGCAAGGGCCGCAAGAGCCTGGCCGTCTGAGCCGGCGACCGGCCTGGCTCCCGCCGTGCTGCCCGCGGCACATCGGCTGACCGGCGCCCGGACCTTCCGCTCGGTGATCCGGGACGGACGCCGGGCGGGTTCACGCACGCTCGTCGTGCACCTCGGCGTCGATCCCGCGACGGACCCGACGGCTGCCCCCGCCGAGCCGCGGGTGGGCCTGGTCGTCAGCAAGGCAGTCGGCGGCTCGGTGGTCCGTCACCGGGTGCAGCGCCGGATCCGACACCTGGTCCGCGACCGGCTGGGCGCGTTGCCGGAGTCCTCGGTCCTCGTGGTGCGGGCCAACCCGCCCGCCGCGACCGCGGGCTCCCGGGAACTCGGCGCCGACCTCGAGCGTTGCCTGCAGCGGGTGATGTCGTGAAGTACCTACTCATCGGCGTCCTGCGGGCCTACCGGATGCTGATCAGCCCGATCTACGGTCAGGTCTGCCGCTACCACCCCTCGTGCTCGGCCTACGCGCTCGAGGCGGTGACCGTCCACGGCAGTCTGCGGGGCAGCTGGCTCGGCGTACGACGCGTGGCCCGGTGCCACCCGTGGGCCGCCGGCGGTTACGACCCGGTGCCCCCGCGGACGCCGACCCCCGACGACACCCCCGAGCCGGACTCGGAGCGGGGCCTTCCCCAGAGGCTAGGAGCCTGAGTGTTCGAGTTCTTCGGCAACATCGGCCACTTCATCATGACGCCGCTGTACTACGCCATCTCCTTCGTGCTCGACCTGTTCCACCAGCTGTGGACCGGCATCGGCTTCGACGAGAGCGGCGGGGCGTCGTGGGCGCTGTCGATCATCGGGCTCACGCTGGTGATCCGCGCGGCGCTGATCCCGCTGTTCGTCAAGCAGATCAAGTCCAGCCGGAACATGCAGCTGATCCAGCCCAAGGTCAAGGAGCTGCAGAAGAAGTACGGCCACGACCGGGAGAAGCTGGCCCAGGAGACGATGGCGCTCTACAAGGAGTCGGGCACCAACCCGTTCGCCTCCTGCCTGCCGATCCTGCTGCAGATGCCGATCTTCTTCGCGCTGTTCCGGATCCTCAACAACGCCTCCCGGGAGAAGCCCACCGGGGTGCTGACCGACGACCAGGCCCGGCAGTTCGGCGAGGCCAAGCTGTTCGGCGTCCCGCTGTCGCAGACCTTCGTGAGCGCCGACGGTGCCGTCAACGTCATGGTGATGGCCGCGATCCTGGTGCTGGCGATGACCGCGACCACGTTCCTCACGCAGCGGCAGCTGATGAGCAAGAACATGCCGGCCGACGCCTTGACCGGCCCCTACGCCCAGCAACAGAAGTTCCTGCTGTTCATCCTGCCGCTGGTCTTCGCCATCGGCGGCATCGCGTTCCCGATCGGCGTCCTCTTCTACTGGACCACCTCCAACCTGTGGACGATGGGCCAGCAGTTCTACGTCATCCGCAACAACCCCGCGCCCGGCACGCCGGCCTTCAAGGCCAAGCAGGACCGGGACGCCGCCAAGGCCGCCCGCCACGGCGGGCCCGCTCCCGAGGCCGCGGGCGAGGCGGGGACCACCGCGACCGAGGTGGAGCAGCGGCCCGCCCAGCGGCAGCAGCCCAAGCGCCAGTCGCGCGAGCAGCGCCGCAAGCAGGGCACCAAGGGCCAGCAGCCGCCCGGCGACGGCGGCACTCCCCCCACCCACGAACCGAAGTGAACGAGCCGGAAGGCAGGACGTTGATGAGTGAGCAGGACCCAGCCGTGACCGAGGACCCGACCCTGGAGGCCGCAGACGAGGCGGCAGACGAGGCGGCGGACGAGGCCGCCGTCGAGGGGGAGGACGCCGACGGGGGCTCGAGCCGCACCGAGCGCCTCGAGCAGGAGGGGGACATCGCGGCCGACTACCTCGAGGAGCTCCTCGACATCGCCGACCTGGACGGCGACCTCGATATGGACGTCGACGGTGACCGGGCCTCGGTCTCCATCGTCGGCGCCGAGCTGCAGCAGCTGGTCGGGCGCGACGGCGAGGTTCTCGACGCGCTGCAGGAGCTGACCCGGCTGGCGGTCTACCGCGAGACCGGCGAGCGCTCCCGCCTGATGCTGGACGTCTCCGGCTTCCGCGCGGGCAGGCGCGAGGAGCTGGTGGCGCTCGCCGACCGCACCGTGACGACCGTCAAGGACTCCGGCGAGGCCGTCTCGCTGGACCCGATGACGCCGTTCGAGCGGAAGGTCGTCCACGACGCCGTGGCCGCCGCCGGGCTCAGCTCGGAGTCGGAGGGCGTCGAGCCGAAGCGCTACGTGGTGGTGCTCCCCGGCTGATGGCCGACGACGTTTCACGTGAAACAACGCCCCCTGCACCGGACTCGGCGCAGGGGGTCTTCACGTCCGACACCCTCCCCCTGGCCGAGCGGTACGCCGCGTGGCTAGGCGGTGACGGGGTGGTGCGCGGCCTGATCGGCCCGCGGGAGACGCCGCGGCTCTGGGAGCGTCACCTGCTCAACTGTGCCGTCGTGGCCGAGGTGGTGCCACGCGACGCGACGGTCTGCGACCTCGGCAGCGGGGCCGGCCTGCCCGGCCTGGTGCTCGCGATCGTCCGCCCCGACCTGCGGATCACCCTGGTCGAGCCGTTGACGCGGCGCACGACGTTCCTGGAGGAGGTCGTGGCCGACCTCGGCCTCGAGCGGGTCAGCGTGGTGCGCGCCCGCGCGGAGGAGCTGCACGGCACGGCGCGGTTCGACGTCGTGACCTCCCGAGCTCTCGCGCCGCTGGGCCGGCTGCTGGGCTGGTCGATGCCGCTGGTCGCGCCTGGCGGCGCCCTGGTGGCGATGAAGGGGTCTTCGGTCCGCGAGGAGATCGAGGCCGCGCGGCGGGACCTGCGCCGGTGGCGGTGCGCCGAGCCCGAGGTGATGACCCTGGGGACGGAGCTGCTGGATCCACCGACGACCGTGGTCCGGGTGGCCGCTGCCGGTGGGGCGAGGGTAGGTTGATCCCTTTCCGGCTCCGGGTCCCGGGGCCGCCCACCCCGATGGTGAAAGGTCCGGTCCTGGTGTCCCAGAGCCCGTCCCGTGCCACGGACGGCGCCGTCGGCTGGCCCGCGCGACCGTCGCCCGGCGACCGGGGTGACGAGTTATCCACCGGGTTGGGGTGGCCCGATGAGCGCATCCCTCCACAGGGAAAGCCAAGTTATCCACAGACCGACGATCCCGCGCCGGAGCCACCGGCCCGGGAAGGGAGCCCCGTGGTTTCACGTGAAACACCGCCCGCACCGACCTCGGACGCAGCGTCACCGGAAGGAGGTCACCCCGGCCGTTCGGCGGTCCGGACCGCCGGGGACGTCGCGGCGGGGGGAGCCGACTTCGACGACCACAGCACTCCGCTCGCCCGGGCGGCCGAGCACTCGGTGATGGCGCGGTACGGCGCGCGGATGCGGCCGCCGGTGCCGCGCCCCGACCACACCCGGGTGATGGTGGTGGCCAACCAGAAGGGCGGCGTCGGCAAGACCACGACCACCGTCAACGTCGCCGCCGCCCTGGCCCAGCTCGGTCAGCGGGTGCTGGTGATCGACCTCGACCCGCAGGGGAACGCGTCGACCGCGCTCGGGGTCGAGCACCGGCGCGGTGTCGCGTCGACGTACGACGCGGTGGTCGACGGCGTCCCGCTCGCCGAGGTGACCTCCGTGTGCCCCGACCTGCCCGGCCTGTGGGTGGTTCCCGCGACCATCGACCTCGCCGGTGCCGAGATCGAGCTCGTCAGCGTGGTGGCGCGGGAGAGCCGGCTGCACCAGGCGATCCAGGGGCACGCGCGGGTCGGCGGCGCCGAGGCCGGCGAGGACCGGTTCGACTACGTGCTGGTCGACTGCCCGCCGTCGCTGGGCCTGCTCACCCTCAACGCGCTGGTCTCCGGCGCGGAGATGATGATCCCGATCCAGGCGGAGTACTACGCGCTGGAGGGACTGGGCCAGCTGCTCGAGACCGTCGAGATGGTCAAGGCCCACCTCAACCCGCGGCTGGTCGTCTCCACGATCCTGGTCACGATGTACGACGCCCGCACCCGGCTGGCCTCCGGGGTCGCCGACGAGGTCCGGGAGCACTTCGGCGACCAGGTCCTCAAGACCACCATCCCCCGCTCGGTGCGGGTCTCCGAGGCGCCGTCGTACGGGCAGACCGTGATGACCTACGACCCGGGCTCCCCCGGGGCCCTGTGCTACCTCGAAGCCGCCCGTGAGATCGCCAGCAAGGGAGCGCCCGCCTGATGCCGCAGAATCCCCAGTCCTCCCAGCGGCGCGGCCTCGGCCGCGGCCTCGGCTCGCTGATCCCCACCGCTCCCCCCAAGGCGCCGGCCGCGAGCGAGGACGCCGACACGCCGTCAGCGGAGCCCGACCCGGCGACGGGTGCGTCCTACGGTGGCGGTGGCGACGCCCCGGGTGCCGTGTCGGAGGTCGCTGCGCCCGAGCTGGTCGGGGGCGCCTACTTCGCCGAGCTCCCGCTGGCCGCGATCACCCCCAACAAGGTGCAGCCGCGCCAGGTCTTCGACGAGGACGCCATGGCCGAGCTGGTCGCCTCCCTGCAGGAGGTCGGCCTGCTGCAGCCGATCGTGGTGCGGCCCGCCGAGGACGGCGCCTACGAGCTGGTGATGGGCGAGCGCCGCTGGCGCGCCGCCCAGCTGGCCGGGCTGGAGACGATCCCCGCGATCGTGCGCCAGACCGGCGACGACGACATGCTCCGCGACGCGCTGCTGGAGAACCTGCACCGCTCCCAGCTCAACCCGCTGGAGGAGGCCGCCGCCTACGGCCAGCTGCTCGAGGACTTCGGCTGCACCCACGAGGAGCTGGCCGGCCGGATCGGCCGCTCCCGTCCCCAGATCAGCAACACGCTGCGGCTGCTCAAGCTCTCCCCGGCGGTGCAGCGGCGGGTGGCGGCCGGCGTACTCTCGGCCGGACACGCCCGCTCGCTGCTCGCGGTCGAGGACCCGGAGATCCAGGACCGGCTCGCGGCCCGGGTCGTCAGCGAGGGCATCAGCGTCCGCGGCCTCGAGGAGATCGTGGCCGTCGGCACGGTGGGCCCCGGATCCGCTCCCGCCGTACGACGCTCCCGACCGGTGGCTCCCGGGCTGGCCGAGATCGCCGACCGGCTCTCGGACCGGCTGGAGACCCGGGTGCGGGTGCAGCTGGGCAAGAGCAAGGGCAAGGTCACCGTCGAGTTCGCCTCGCTGGAGGACCTGCGGCGGATCGTCGACGTGATGGACCCGCGCAACCGCACCGACCGACCGATCTAGGTCGACGAAGCGACACGTCGCTTTGTCGACAAAGCGATCAGTCGCCCTGTGACCGCTTCGCCGCCCGCCGGGCGGCCCGCTCACGCTTCTCGGCCGCGTCGAGCTCGGCCGCCTCGGCCAGGCTGGGCGCGGTGCCGCCGTACTTCTGCGGGACCCACCAGGAGCCGGGCGGCTGCTCGTCGGCGGGATAGTCGTGGATCGCGCGCTCGAGCAGCGCGTCCATCGCGACCTTGAGCTCGGCGGTCTCGGCCTCGGGGTCGGCGCCCGTCGGGTGGAGCGGCTCGCCGACCCGGATCAGGATCGTCGTGCCGCGCGAGAAGTCGCGGGGGTGGTCCTTGGTCATCATCCGCTGCGTCCCCCACAGCACGACCGGCAGCAGCGGCACGCCCGCCTCGGCCGCGATCCGCACCGCGCCGGTCTTGAGCTCCTTGATCTCCATCGCCCGCGAGATCGTCGCCTCCGGGAAGATCCCGACGCACTCGCCGGCGCGCAGGTAGTCGACCGCCGTGCGGTAGGACGCCACGCCGGCGCCGCGGTCGACCTCGATGTGGTGGAGCGAGCGCATCAGCGGGCCGGACCAGCGGTGGTCGAAGAGCTCCCGCTTGGCCATGAACCGGACCAGGCGACCAGACGGGTTCGCGGCCAGGCCGCCGTAGACGAAGTCGACGTAGCCGACGTGGTTGACCGCCAGCAGCGCACCGCCGCTCCGGGGGACGTGGTGGGTCCCGTCCATGTCGATGCGCTGGCCCAGCAGCCGGAACCCCAGCTTGGCCGTCGCGATGATCGGGGGGTAGGTGAGGTCCCGCACGGGGTCAGCCTAGGGCTGTCACGAAACGAGGGCCACGTCGCAGTCAGCGCCGGGTCGCCAGGAACTCCGCGATCCGGCCGATCGCCTCCTCCAGCACCTCGGCGTCGGGCAGGGTGACCAGCCGGAAGTGGTCGGGGGCCGGCCAGTTGAAGCCGGTGCCGTGGGTGACCAGGATCTTCTTGGCCCGCAGCAGGTCGATCACGAGCTGCTGGTCGTCCTCGACGGCGTACACCGCGGGGTCCAGACGGGGGAAGCAGTAGAGGGCGCCGCGGGGACGTACCGACGAGACGCCGGGGATCTCGTTGAGCAGCCGGTCGGCGAGCATGCTCTGCTCGTAGAACCGGCCGCCGGGCACGATCAGCTCCTCGATCGACTGGTAGCCGCCGAGCGCGGTCTGGATGGCGTGCTGGGCCGGCACGTTGGCGCACATCCGCATGTTGGCGATCAGCGTCAGCCCCTCGAGGAAGTCGGCCGCCAGCTCGCGCGGGCCCGAGACCATCACCCAGCCGGCCCGGTAGCCGCAGACCCGGTAGGCCTTGGAGAGACCGCTGAAGGTCAGGCACAGCACGTCGTCGCCCGCGGCGGTCGCCGCGTGGTGGTGGACGGCGTCGTCGAAGAGGATCTTCTCGTAGATCTCGTCGGCCATCACGACGAGCTGGTGGCGCCGGGCGATGTCGACCAGCCCGGCCACGGTCCCGGGGCTGTAGACGGCACCCGTGGGGTTGTTGGGGTTGATGATGACGATGGCGTGGGTGTTCTCGGTGATCTTGGCCTCGACGTCGGCGAGGTCGGGGTTCCAGCCGTCGTCCTCGGCGCAGAGGTAGTGGACCGGGACGCCGCCGCTGAGCGTGACCGCGCCGGTCCACAGCGGGTAGTCGGGCGCCGGCACCAGGATCTCGTTGCCGTCGTCGACGAACGCCTGCAACACCATCGAGATCAGCTCGGAGACGCCGTTGCCGATGTAGACGTCCTCGACCGAGACGTCGCGCAGCCCGCGCTGCTGGTAGTACTGCGCGACCGCCGTCCGGGCGGGATAGATGCCCTGGGAGTCGCTGTAGCCCTGCGCCTCGGGCAGGTGGTGGACCATGTCGGCGACGATGGCCTCGGGCGCCTCGAAGCCGAACGGCGCGGGGTTGCCGATGTTGAGCTTGAGGATCCGGTGGCCCTCGGCCTCGAGCCGCTGTGCCTCGACCAGGATCGGCCCGCGGACGTCGTAGCGGACGTGGTGGAGCTTCCTGCTCTGCCGGATCGGTCGCACGCCCGTCATCCTCGCAGGTGCCAGAATGGTTCCCATGAGCCGTACCGCGGTCCGGCTGACCCTGGACACGCTCGACGCGCTGCCCGCGCCGTGCCGCTCCTGCGTGTTCTGGGAGCTCGACCCGGTGCGCCGCGACCGCGCCTCCGACCCGGCCCAGGAGAAGCAGGCGTGGGTCTCGGAGGTGCTGCGCGAGTGGGGGTCGTGCGGGAGGGTGGCGCTGGTCGACGACGCGCTGGTCGGCTACGTCCTCTACGCGCCGGCCGCCTTCGTGCCGGGCGCGGCTGGCTTCGCCACGGCGCCGGTCTCGCCGGACGCCGTCCTCATGACCACGGCGTACGTCGACCCCGACTCGCGGGGCTACGGGATCGGCCGGATGCTGGTGCGCGCGATGGCGCGCGACCTGGTCGAGCGCGACATCCGGGCGGTCGAGGCCTTCGGGGTGCTCGGTCGCCGGGCGACCCGGTGCCAGGTGCCGGTCGACTTCCTGTCCGGCGTCGGCTTCCGCACCCACCGGCCGCACCCGACGACCCCGCGGATGCGGATGGACCTGCGCACGGCCATCTCGTGGAAGGGCGAGGTCGAGGCCGCGCTCGAGCGGTTGGTCGGCGTCGTGCGCCCACGCAGCAAACCGCGGCACGCCCCGGGGGGCGTACCGCGGTCCGGTGGTGGTCCTAGCTGATGTAGTCGGAGAGCTCGTTGAGCAGCGCGGCCTTCGGCCGGGCGCCCACGATGGACTTCACGACCTCGCCCCCCTGGTAGAGGTTGAGCGTCGGGATGCCGGTCACCCGGTAGGAGGAGGGCGTCACGGGGTTCTCGTCGACGTTCATCTTCACGATGGTCACGTCGTCGCCGTGCGCGGCCGCGATCTCCTCGAGGATCGGCTGGACCTGGCGGCACGGGCCGCACCACTCGGCCCAGAAGTCGACCAGCACGGGCTTGTCGGCCTTGAGGACCTGGGTCTCGAAGTCGGCGTCGGTCACGGCGGAGATGTTGCCCACTGCCTGCACCTTTCGGGTCGGGGGACCGGCGCTGGCCGGCCCCTGTTGCGAAGACTGTCGACCGATTCAACACCACCCCACCGACAGTTGTTCCCCGCCGCGCTGGGTGGGTGGCGGCTCCGGGCTGTAACGCCGGGTTACTTGCTCTACCCACCCGGAAATTTCCAGGTGGGAACAGTCAGTAACCCGGCGTTACAAGCGGTCAGCCGGGCGCGCACCTGTGACATGTGGGGCGGGTGTGTCAGCGGGGACGACGAGGGCGCTGCACGACGTACGGCGTCAGGTCGCCGAGGTCGGTGCCGAAGCGCGCGCAGGTGTCGCGGAACTCGCGCAGCAGCCGGGCCTCGGCGGCGCGGCGGCCCGCGCGGCAGTCGTGGGCGGTGATCCGCGAGACGCCGAGCTTGAAGCCGGTGACGAAGTCCTGCCGCTGCTTCTCCAGCTCCAGGACGCGACGAGGCGACTCGCCGGTGAGGTTGTCGTCGGCGTACTTCACGAAGCCGTCGACCTCGAAGACGTGGCGGCCGACGCGCAGGTCGCACCAGACGGTCCGGTGGCCGTCGGAGAGCCCGAGCTGGGTCTGCGGCCGGCCGATGCCGAGGCCGGTGACCAGGACGCGGGCCTCCGACTCCAGCCAGCTCTCGGCGCCGTCGTCGAGCAGCTCCAGAGCCGCGTCCATGGTCCTGCTGCCGGGCCAGCACCACATGGCCGCACGCGCGGCCCGCAGGTCGGCTCGCGGGACACCGCGCCGGAGCACCTGGTCGCCGACCGCCACCCCGGCGACCAGCCCGTGCTCGCGCGCCATGTCGAGCGCCGTCCGGGCGTGATCGAGGACGGGCAGCCCGTCGACGAGGAGGACCTGGTCGGGGGAGTACGGCGCGAGGTGGTGCTTGACGCCTGCTCGGTCGGCGTCGCCGTGGACCTTGCGTCGCGTCACGTGCACCAGCGCGTGGACCGGGTCCGGCGCCCCGAGACCGAGGACGATCGCGGCCGAGTCGTGGCTGAGGACGTAGTCGCCGCCGAGCGTCAGCCGGGCGGCCCGGATCCGCAGCAGCGGCTGCTCGCGATAGGGGTCGAGGGACTGCCAGTGCTCCGCCTCGACGTACACGCCGTGCCGGAGCGTGAGCCAGCTGCCGGAGCGCAGGAGCCGGCGCAGCTCGCGGTCGGTGTTGCCGGCGGCGAGCGCCTGCCGGCGGGTGATCAGGCCGTGCTGGTCGTGCAGCCGGCCCGCGGGGCTGAGGATCATGTCGCCGATCGTGCGGCAGCGAGGCCGGCGCCGCGACGGCGTACCCCTCGGCCTGTGGACAACCTCGACTCGGCGCGGGTTGGGGACGGGAGGTGGTGGGTCCCGCTGCTTGTAACGCCGGGTTACTGCTCTACCCACCCGGAAATTTCCAGGTGGGAACAGTCAGTAACCCGGCGTTACAAGCGGACCCCCGGGCGCGCCACAGCACGCCCCGGGTACGGCGGCGGGGTGGGTCAGCCGCTGTGGACGGCCTCGCGGACCTCTTCGGCCGTGGCGTCGGCGGCGCCGGCGGTGGAGGCCTCGTGGTCGAGGGCGGCGACGAAGCGCTCGGCGTCGAGGGCTGCCGAGCAGCCGGTGCCGGCGGCGGTGATGGCCTGCCGGTAGCTGTGGTCGACCAGGTCGCCGCAGGCGAAGACGCCGGGGAGATTGGTGCGGGTGGTGGGGGCGTCGACGAGCACGTAGCCCTCGTCGTCGAGGTCGACCTGGCCACCCAGCAGCTCCGAGCGCGGGTCGTGGCCGATCGCGATGAACAGGCCGGTGACCTCCAGCGGGCGGGTGTCGCCGGTGACCGTGTCGCGCAGGGTCACCGACTCGAGCCGCTCGGCGCCGTTGATCTCGGCGACCTCGGCGTTCCAGACGATCTCGAGCTTGGGGTCGGCGAAGGCGCGCTCCTGCATGATCTTGGAGGCGCGCAGCTCGTCGCGGCGGTGGATCAGGTAGACCTTCGACCCGAACCGGGTGAGGAACGTCGCCTCCTCGATCGCCGAGTCGCCGCCGCCGACGACCGCGATCGCCTGCTCGCGGAAGAAGAACCCGTCGCAGGTGGCGCACCACGAGACGCCGCGGCCGGAGAGCTCCTCCTCGCGGGGCAGCCCGAGCTTGCGGTAGCCCGAGCCGGTGGCGAGGATCACCGACCGCGCGGTGTAGGTGTCGGTCGCGGTCCTCACGACCTTCACCTCGCCGGAGAGGTCGACCTCGACGATGTCGTCGGCCACCAGCTCGGCGCCGAACCGCTCGGCCTGCGAGCGCATCTCGTCCATCAGCGCCGGGCCCATGATGCCGTCGCGGAAGCCGGGGAAGTTCTCGACCTCGGTCGTGTTCATGAGCGCGCCGCCCGCGGTCACCGATCCCTCGAAGACCAGCGGCGCCAGGGCCGCGCGGGCGGTGTAGAGGGCCGCGGTGTAGCCGGCAGGGCCCGAGCCGATCACGATCACGTTGCGGGGCTCGGTGGCGGGCTGGTCGGACATGCTGCTCCTCGGGTCTGGTGTCACGGGATCACAACCGATCCTAGGCGAGCGGAATTCCCCCGCCGGGGCGGCCGTACGGCGCGCGCCGACCCCTCAGCGGAGCGGGATCGTCGTCGAGCGCTCGGGGTCCGCCTCGCCGCACAGGAACAGGTCGACGACCTCGGTGTCGCCCCGCGGCGGCCGGTAGACCAGCCAGCCGGCGTCGCCGTCGACCGCGACCCGCAGGTAGCGCCCGCCGCCCCACACGCCCGGCCGGCAGGTCTCGGCGACCAGCGCGGACCGGGGCCCGGACGCCTGGGCGTCGTTGCGAGACGCTTCGTCGGCCGCCTTGGTCCCGCCGGTCGCCACGGGGCGCAGCCGCGCGGCGACGCGGGCGAAGCGCTCGGAGCGGACCCGCTGCGGCGGCGCCTTGGAGAGCGTGACCATGCTGCCGGACACCGCACCGGGCTCGACGTCCTGGGACGGGCTGTCCGAGGAGCTCGCACCGCTCTCGGCCCGCTCCGGCGCCCGGAGCCGGTCCTGGAGGCCGCTGTCGGACGCCGAGCCCGAGTCGCCGGACTGCCCGGAGCTCCCGACGACCTGGCCGAGAGCGACACCGCCGACCACGACGACGGCGGCCGCGAGCAGCAGCCGGCCGGCGTTGCGCCGCCGGTCGGCGAGCCGGACCACGGCAGCGGCGGGAACCGCGGAGGTGCCGGCGCCGGACTCGCTCCGACCGGCCTCCTCGGTCAGCGCCCGGTCGAGCCTCGCGACGACGTCGTCGGGGATCGGCTCGGTGTGGCGCGCCTCGGCCAGCAGGCGGCGTACCCGCTCCTCCTGCTCGGGCGTCAGCTGCTCGTCCACGGCTGGTTCCACGCCTCCTCAGGGACTGGTCGGACATCGGGGGTCGTACGTCGCGCTAGCTGCTCACGGTGCCGGGTGGCCCGCGGGGCTCCACCGTTGGGACGGCCGGCCCCGCCGGCGGGTTCCCGGCCGGCGTGTGGCCGTGGTCACCGGCCGGGTCGAGCACGCCGAGCAGCCGGGCCAGCCGGGCCCGGCCCCGGGCGCAGCGCGACTTGACGGTCCCGGTCGCGCAGTCGAGCACCTCGGCGGCCTCGGCCACCGAGTATCCCTCCATGTCGACCAGCACCAGCGCCGCCCGCTGCTCGGCGGGCAGCTCGGCCAGGGCGGCGACCACCAGCCGCCGCCGTTCGGCGGCGAGCGCGGCGTCGGCCGGGTCGACCGGCGAGCCGGTGGCCAGCGAGCCGCGATCGCCGCGTTCCTCGAGGTCGTCGGGCAACGGGTCGGCGCGCCGTACCTTTGCCGCCCGCAGCCGGTCGAGGCAGGCGTTGACCACGACCCGGTGGAGCCAGGTGGTGACCTGCGCGTCGCCGCGGAAGGAGGCAGCCCGCCGGTAGGCCGACACCAGGCCCTCCTGCAGCCCGTCGGCGGCGTCCTCGCGGTTGCCCGTCGTGCGCAGCGCGACGGCCCATAGCCGGTCGCGGTGGCGCGCGACCAGGACGCCGAACGCGTCGGCGTCGCCCGCGACGTGGGCCGCGAGCAGCTCGGCGTCCGGGGCGCCGGACCGATCGCCCGGACCGTTCACCCGCGAACCCCCACCTCGGCGACCTCGGCCCGGAAGTCGCTGCCGACCGGGGGGAGCGAGGTGATCCACACGACCAGGTAGCGGCCCGTGGCCGGCTCGTCGAACGACGTCCGCAGCCTGTCGTCCGTGACCGTGCCGCTGGCGACCGGGTCGAGACCGGCGACCGCCGTGGGGTCGTCGTCGGAGAGGTAGTAGGTGACCTTCATCGGCGAACCGAGGGTGGTCAGGTCGACCTGGGAGACCTCCTGGGACTCACCGAGGTCGAGCACCAGCCCGATCCCGGTCTTGAGCCCGCCGGCGCCGAACTGGTCGAAGTAGGTCTGGGTCTGCCACGCCGTGGTCGCGTCGCCGTCGATCGCCAGCGGGGCGAGGTCGGGGTTCTCCTCCGCGGGGGCGCCCTGCGGGTCGAAGTCGCGAACGTCGGCGACGTCGATCGGCTGCGGGGCCGCGGCCTGCGTCGGGCTCGCCGACGGCGAGGGCGACGGCTTCTCGGGCTCGCCGCCGAGGGGGGTCTTGCCCCGACCGAGGTTGTAGGCGACCAGCACCGCGAGCACCAGCAGCAGGGCGGCGCCCACCAGCGCGCCGAGCCGGAACCATGAGCGGCCGGGCACGCCGCCGTCGTCCGGCTCGTCCTCGGTCACGGGGATCACGCCGCTCCCGGTACCGGCGCCGGTGGCGGTGTTCTCCCAGGGCCAGTACTCGCGCGGCGGCGTGGTCACCACGCCCGGCCGCGGCCGGCGGGGCGGCGCCCCGTCATCCGGGTCGGGGGCGAACAGCGGCCGGGCGGGCGGGTCCTCGAGCGGGGGTGGCGGCGCGGGCGGGTCGGGGCGGGCGGTGAGCCAGCTGACGTCGTCGGCATCGTCGTCGAAGATCGGCATCCCGGCCTGAGTGAGCTGCTCGACGGGCCCCTCCGGCTCGACGACGTCCGAGGCCTGCTCGGCTGGCGGGTCGGTGGGCGCCGCGGCCGGCACCCCGGCCGGCGGCACCGCGGGGGTCACCGCCGGGGCGATCAGCGTCGGGGCGTCCGGCACCGGCTCGGCGGGGCCGGGGTGGGGCTCCGGCTCGTCGGCCGGCTCGGGCTCGGGATCGCCCTCGGGCTCCTCCGCGGGCCCGGCGGCCGGCGTCATCTGCGTGGTGGCCGGGTCCCGCTCGGGCCGCGGTCCGGGTACGGCGAGGGCCCCGGCGCCGTGCACGCCGCCGAGCGGCGATGCCTCGGCCATGCCGGTCGGGTCACCGACGTACTCGCGCAGCGCCTCGGCCAGTCCGGCGGCGGTGAGCAGGTTGTGGCGGCCACCGGCGGGCGCGGCGGCGTAGGGGTTGAGGACCACGTCGCAGATGCCGTCGAGGACCCGCGGGATGCCGGCGCGGACCTGGCGCGGCCGCAGCCAGCGCCCCTGCGCCCGGGGACCGGGCCGGACGGCCGAGGCCGAGGCGCCGGCCCAGCGGCCGGTGAGCGCGAAGTAGAGGAGCCCGCCGAGGTCGGTGACGTCCTGGCTGATCCGGCCGGCCGGCAGACCGCGCAGCGCGGCGTCGACGCAGCAGCCGATGATCCGCACCGAGCCGGTCTGGTCGAGCAGCACCGTCTCGGGCACCAGGCGCCCGTGGGCCACGCGCTGCTCGTGGGCCACCGCCAGCGCGGCGGCGGCCTCGGAGACCACCCACGCCGCCTTGCGCGGCGAGAGCGGGCCGTCGTTGCCGATCAGGATGTCGAGGCTGGAGCCGGAGCCCCACTCGTTGACGACGTAGGCCATCCCGTCGCCGTGGTCGGCGTCGAGCACGCGCAGCAGCCGCCGGTCGAGCACGGTGGCGGAGAGCCGGGCCGCCTCGGTGAGGCCGGCCGCGCGCTCGTCGTCCTCGGCGATGCAGTGCAGCGCGACGTGGCGGTCGAGCACGTCGTCGTGGGCGCGCCAGAACCGGCCGTTCCCGCTCTCGTTCAGCAGGTCGACCAGCTGGTAGCGATCGGCGAGCACGTCGCCGGGCCTCGCTGCCTGGGTCACGGTCTCCAGCTCCCTACGGCTCGTTCGTCCGTCATCGTAGGCACCGCTCAGGTCGATCGTCGCCGGAACGGCAACCGTCGGGTGACCGTGTCGAGGACCTCGGTCACCTCGGTGAGCCGGAACAGGCGCGCCAGCAGCAGGAACGCCACCACGTCGACGGCCGTGATCGCCATCGCGCGGACCAGGGCGAGGAGCTTGGTCGGGTCGGGCCCGAGACCGTCGAGCAGCAGGTGGACCAGCCACCCGCCGGCGGTCGCGAGCAGCGCGACGAGCAGCAGCCGCCCGGCGAACCGGAGCAGGTCGCCGAGCCCGAGCCCGCCGAGCACCCGCGAGAGGACCTGCGAGGAGACCACCGCCCCGACGGCGTACGCCGTGGCGTAGGCGATCACCAGCGCCGGCGAGGTCTGCTCCACCGTCGCCTGCCGCACCAGCAGCACGGCCGCGACGACGTTGACGACCGCGATCACGCACTGCACGAAGAACACGGTGCGGGTGCGCTCGAGGGCGTAGAAGCCCCGCAGCACCATGTAGTGGACGGTGAAGAAGACCAGTCCGAGGCCGAAGAGCGCGAGCGTCGGCGCGAACAGCCCGTAGGTCTCGGCCCCGGCGCCCTGCCCGTAGACGACGTGGGCGGTGTCGCGGGCGACCAGCGGCAGCAGCAGCGCGAAGGGGACCACCACGACCAGGGCACTGCGCAGCGTCGAGCTCAGCGTGGCGGCCAGGCCCGCGCGGTCGCCCGCGGCGGCCTGGTCGGAGAGCCGGGGGAGCGCGGCGGTCGCCAGCGAGACGGTGACGATCGAGTGGGGGACCATCACGACGAGGAACGAGAAGGAGTAGACGGTGTAGCCCGTCGCCGGCTCGCCGGGCGCCAGCGCGGGTCCGCTGCTGGCGAGGTTGACGACCACCGTGTAGGCGACCTGGTTGACGACGACGAAGAGCACGGTCCAGATGCCGAGCCGCAGCGTGTGGCCGAGCCCGGTGCCGCGCAGGTCGAACCGCGGCCGCAGCCGGACGCCGGCCGCGCGCAGCACCGGCAGCAGCACCAGCAGCTGGACGGCGATGCCGAGCGTCGAGCCGAGGCCGAGCAGGGCCTCCTGGCCGGGCGTGAACGGGCCGGCCAGCTGCTCGCCCTCCGCCGGCCCGAAGGCGACCAGGTAGGTCACGAGCACGGCCACGGAGACCACGTTGTTGGCGATGGGCGCCCACATCATCGGGCCGAACCGGCCGCGTGCGTTGAGCACCTGCCCGACCAGCACGAACATTCCGTAGAAGAAGACCTGCGGCAGGCACCAGCGCGCGAAGTCGACGGCCGAGTCGCGCTGCGCCGCCAGCTCCGGGTCGCCGTACGGCGCGCCGAGGAAGAGGTCCATCACCCACGGCGCGGCCAGGACCAGCAGCACCGTGACCGCGCCGAGGAACAGCACGGCCAGGGTGACCACGCGGCTGGTGTAGGCCTCGCCGGCGTCGGCGTCGTTCTTCATCGAGCGCACCAGCTGCGGCACGAGGACGGCGTTGAACACGCCGCCGGCCAGCAGGATGTAGAGCATGTTGGGCACGGTGTTGGCGACGTTGAAGAGCTCGGCGTGCAGGCCCGAGCCGAGCGCCGCCACCAGCAGCGCGCCGCGGACGAACCCGCTCAGCCGCGACACCGTGGTCCCGGCCGCCATCACCGCGCTCGACGACAGGATGCTCTGCTGGCTCACGTCCGCTCGCTCCGGATCCGGCGCACCAGCCGGACCGCGATGGCGAGGAACAGCAGTCCGACGCCGACGCCGAGGATCAGCCAGATCACCTGGCTCACCTCCGCCGAGCGCACCGGCAGCGTGGCCGAGGAGCCCAGCGGCGCCCCGGTGTCGTCGGTGACGATCAGCCGGACGTAGTGGACGCCCGGGGAGGTGGTGCGCGCGTCGAGCACGACCGTCTGCCGGCCGCGGGCGGCGAGGTCGATCGTGGGCGGTGTCTCCACGGCGAGCGAGGCGTCGGTGATCGCCTTGAGCGAGATCGTGACCGGGTGGTCGAGCCGGTTGGTCAGGGTCGTCGCGAAGCCGCCGGACGCGCTCGAGAGGGTGACGCCCCGCGGGGCGCGCACGCGGACGGCGTGGGTACGCCGCTCGAGCCAGCGGAGCGACTCGTCGGACCGCAGCTGCTGGAGGTCGGGGTCCTGGCGGGCGCCGTAGGACACCGAGGTCAGCACCTCGCCGGTCACCTCGGTCCCGATCTCGTCGTTGTTGGTGAGCACGTTGGCCAGCACCTGCCCGGAGCGCTGCACCTGCTCGGCCACCGCGAAGCTGGCCGCGGGGAGCTCGGCGAGGCGCTGCTCGGCCGGGTAGTCGAGCCGGTCGAGGGACAGGTCGTCCTCCGCGGTGAGCGAGGCGGCGTCGGTGAGCGAGAGCCACGGGACGTCGAGACCGCGCCAGAATGCGCGGTCGCGGTCGGGCGTCCAGGCCTGCGGCAGCATCACCACGAGCGGCGTACGTCGCTGGTCGACCGTGCGGACCGCCGCCTCGGCCAGGATCCGCTGCCGCACCGCGACGGTGCCCAGCGGGTCGTCTGGTCCCGGGCCGCCCTCGGCGACGTCGCTGGTGGTGAACAGGACTCGCGCGCCGTCGACGTCGAGCGGGCGGGGCCGGACGTCGGCCGGCAGCATCCGGTCGGCAAGCAGGACCTGGGTCGAGGAGGGCAGGTCGGCCAGGGCCTCGGTCGAGAGGAACCCGCCCGGCGGGGCGACCGCCGGCGCGGTGGAGACGTGGAAGGCGTCGAGCTGCTCACCGGCGTGGAGCCGGGCGGCGCGCAGCAGCTCGGGGGCGTGGTCGTGGGCCGCGGAGACGTCGACGTCGCCGTAGGGCAGCGCCAGCACCCGGCTGCCGCCCAGCGCGTCGTCGAGCCGGCCGAGCCAGTCGCGTCCCGGGACGACGGCCTCGCCCGGGGCGGCGTCCTGCACCGGCGCAGCTGAGGAGGAGCCGGACGGCGACGGGGTGCCGTCGTCGGGCTGCTGCGGCTCGCTGCTGTCGGAGAGCGACCGTGGGCGGTTTCCCTCGACCAGGTGCTTCACGGCGTCGGGGAGGGCGGGGTCGATCAACCAGGTCACCGGCCGGTTGCGGGCAGCCGCGCCGAGGTCGAGCAGCGCGCTCAGCCGGCCGCCGGGCTCGAGGTCCTGGGCCCACGACCCCTCACCGATGATCCGTCCGGTGTGGGTGTGCTGCACCGAGCGGCGCAGCGGCACGACCACCGAGGCCGAGACACTGGGCCGGGTCTTCTCGACGAGGGGCAGGAAGGTGCGGGCGCGACCGTCGGCGACGCTGTCGCGGATCTCGGTGGTGTTGCCGAGCGCGTGGGCGCCGAACCAGTAGACCCCGGGCAGCTCGGCGGGGATCTGGTCGCGCTTGAGGGTGATCTCGAAGGGTGCCTGCTCGCCCGGGTCGAGACCGCCGAGGCTGTCGAAGGTGCCGGGGATGAAGATCCGCTCGCCGACGTCGGCGTCGTCGGGGACCTCCCGGGCGGCCGCCAGCTGGGCCGAGGTGGTCATCGGCGTCCGGCCCACGAAGGCGTGCACGTTGACCGCGCGCCACCGCTCCTCGCTCACGTTGGTGACGGTGCCGCTCATCGTCACCTCGCCGCGCTCGGGGACCTCGCTGGGGGTGAGCACGTCGATCGTCACGAGCAACGGGTCGCCCTCCTCCTCCGCAGCGGCGGCCAGCGGCGGAGCGGCCCCGGCGGGCGTCGCGGGCAGCACCACAGCGGGCACCACGGTCGCGGCCGCCACCACGAGGGCAGGCAGCAGGGACCACGGGCGACGCACGGGCCGACTCTATCCGGCGTTCCGGCGCTCGCCCCGGTGGTGGGCGGGCTCGGAGTGGTTGTCCGGAACCCCCACTGAGGAGGCCCGCGGACGGTGGGATGCCGCCTCCCGGCGGGGTGGCGGGGCGGCGTCGTGCCCTAGAGTCTCCGGTCGTGTCGGGGGAGCTGTCGATGGTCGAGGCCGAGCGGTCGCTGGGCGCCGAGCTCGACCGGCTGGCGCCGGTGCTCGGCCCCCTGGGAGAGCGGTTCGCGGCGGCCGGGCACGCGCTGCACCTGGTCGGCGGCCCGGTCCGCGACGCGATGCTCGGCCGCACCGTCGACGACCTCGACCTCACCACGCCGGCCCGCCCGCAGGAGACCGAGCGGCTGCTCGCCGGCTGGGCGGACGCCGTGTGGGACGTCGGCCGCGACTTCGGCACCATCGGGGCCCGCACCGGCCCCTGGCAGGTCGAGATCACGACGTACCGCTCGGAGTCCTACGACCCCGACTCCCGCAAGCCGGCCGTGGCCTTCGGCGACACCCTCGCCGGCGACCTCGGCCGCCGGGACTTCACCGTCAACGCGATGGCCGTCTCGATCCCCGACCGCACCTTCGAGGACCCCTACGGCGGGGTCCTCGACCTGGCGAGCGGGCTGCTGCGGACGCCCGGCACGCCGGAGGACAGCTTCTCCGACGATCCGCTGCGGATGATGCGCGCGGCGCGGTTCGCCGCCGTCCTCGGCTTCGAGGTCGACCCCGCGGTGGTGGCGGCGATGACCGCGATGGCGACCAGGATCGACATCATCTCCGCCGAGCGGGTACGCGACGAGCTGGTCAAGCTGGTCACCGCACCCCACCCGCGGCGCGGGCTGAGCCTGCTGGTCAGCACCGGGCTGGCCGACCGGGTGCTGCCCGAGCTCCCGGCGCTGGCCCTCGAGCGCGACGAGCACCACCGTCACAAGGACGTCTACGAGCACACGCTGACCGTGCTCGAGCAGGCGATCGACCTCGAGCACCGGCTGGAGCCCGGCGGCCCGGACCTCGTCGTCCGGCTCTCCGCCCTGATGCACGACGTCGGCAAGCCCCGCACCCGCCGCTTCCTCGACGACGGCACCGTGACCTTCCACCACCACGACGTCGTCGGCGCCAAGCTGACCCGCAAGCGGATGCAGGCGCTGCGCTTCTCCCGCGACGAGATCGACGCCGTCGCCGCGCTGGTCGAGCTGCACCTGCGCTTCCACGGGTACGGCGACGGCGACTGGACCGACGCGGCGGTCCGCCGCTACGTCCGCGACGCCGGTGACCAGCTCGAGCGGCTGCACATCCTCACCCGCGCCGACTGCACCACCCGCAACCGCCGCAAGGCCGAGCGGCTGCGCCGTACCTACGACGACCTCGAGGCCCGGATCGCCCGGCTCTCCGAGGAGGAGGAGCTGGCGTCGATGCGGCCCGACCTCGACGGCAACCAGATCATGGCGCTGCTCGACCTGCCGCCGGGCCGCGAGGTGGGCGAGGCCTATCGGTTCCTGCTCGAGCTGCGGATGGACGAGGGACCGCTCGGCGAGGACGAGGCGGGCCGTCGGCTGCAGGCTTGGTGGGCGTCCCGCTGATCAGGGGCGGGTGTGACGCAGGCCCCCGCACGTGGCGGCCGTCACGGCGCCGGCGGCGTACTCCCGGTAGGTTCGGCCGATGCCCGAGACCGCAGTCCTGCACGAGACCGTCGACATCGCCGCCCCGCCCGAGCGGGTGTGGGCGCTGGTCACCGACCTGGAGCGGATGGCGTCGTGGAGCCCGCAGGGGGTCCGGACCTTCGTCCGCGGCCCTGTCGGGCTCGGCACCCGCGCGCTCAACATCAACCGGACCGGCTGGAAGGTGTGGCCGACCCGGTCGAAGGTGGTGCGCTTCGAGCCGTGCCGCGACTTCGCGTTCCAGATCTTGGACAACGGCGTGATCTGGTCCTACCAGCTCGAGCCGGCCGAGGCGGGCACCCGGCTGACCCACCGCCGCGAGACGCCCGACGGGATCACGCCGATCTCGCTGCGGCTCCAGGACGCCGTGCTCGGGGGCGTCGACCGCTTCACCGGCGAGCTCCGCGAGGGCATGCGCCGGACCCTGGACCGGATCAAGGCCGAGGCCGAGGGCTGAGGGGGCAACGCCCCGCTCGGCCCCCGGGCCTCGGCCCTGAGCTCCCAGCCGTGACCCGGGATCGGTGGACCGGCGCTCAGCGCCGGTCGGTGAAGCCCTCCACGTAGCCCTGGGCGCCGTCGCGCATCACGATCCGGATCGTGTGCTGCCCGGACCCGAGCCCGTCGAGGACGTAGTGGCGTCCGAAGCGGATCTCGCGTCGGTCGCCCACGAACGAGAGCGCCCGCTGCGCCTGGCCGTCGACGAACACCCGGGCGCCGCCTCCCCGCGTGGAGTCGCCGTGGACGACGCCGACGATCGGACCCGAGAAGTCGTAGCCGAGGACGTCGCGGGTGCTGCGCTGGGCGTCGTTGCGGCAGAAGGACCCACCGTTGGCGCGGTCGTTCTGGACCACCGACCAGCTCCCGGTCTTCAAGACCCGGTCGCTGCGGCAGCGGATCAGCTGCCGCACGAGCACCGTCTGGCCGACGGAGCTGCTGTTGCCGGCCTCGTCGGTCACGGTGAGCGCGACCTTGTGGCGACCGGCATCGGCGAACGCCGTGGTGACCCGGCGGCCGCTGTCGTCGGTCCGGCCGTCGTTGTCGAAGTCCCACTCGTAGGTGAGGTCGGCCGGAGCGGTCGTGTCGTCGGTGGCCGTGGCGGTCAGCGTCACGTCGGAGTGGGTGAAGATCTTGTCGCGGTCCGTCGTGAAGCCGGCGCTCGGCGGCGTCGTGTCGTCGGGGCCGCCGACCTCCTCGTCGCCGTAGCCGTAGTCGAACTGGCCGCAGCCGTTGCCGATGGTGAAGTCGACGGTGCCGGTCAGGTCGCCGTCGGACGTGGCCGGGCCGACGCCCTGCCCGCTCATCTGCGTGACGTCGTACTCCAGGCAGTCGTAGCGGAAGTGCCAGTTGCCGTCGTCGGAGGAGGGGTCCATGTAGTTGTCGGTGTGGCCCTCCCCGAAGTCGCTGAACGCCGGGTCGCCGGGCTGCCACGCCGCGTCGTTCAGGTTGGGCGCGTCCTCACCCGGCTGCGGGGTGCTGTCGAGCGGTGACTGCGCCGGCGGGTCGTCGGTACCGGCGTTGCCGTAGCCGTGGGCCTCGTCGGTGTAGGCGTTGTAGAACCCGGCCGCGAAGCTGATCGGGTCGCGGTCGTTCTGGCCCTTGCCGAACTGGTCGAAGCCGGAGCGGTCGCGCATCTCCAGGTAGTAGGCGTGGTCCGAGGGGCCCTCCGAGCCGGCGGCGACGTACTGCCACCCCTGGGTGCAGTTGGAGGTGTCCGGCCCGGCGCCGCGGCATCCGCCGTTGAAGATCCGCGGGTCCTCGGGGTCGCCGCTGGACTCGAAGTCCGTCGTGTAGATGTCGCGGGTCTCGCCGTTCGGCAGCGTCGCGGTGACCTTGACGTCGTCGATGAACCAGCCCTTCTTGGCCAGGCCCGGGTCGGTCGCGTAGCTGAACCGGAGCACCGGCAGGTCGGCGCCGGCCAGCTCGGAGATGTCGTAGCTGTCGGCCTGGTAGGTCATCTCGGGGTAGTTGCCGAGCACCCGGTCGACGTCCTCCGTGCCGTCGGCGTAGGACTGCGAGGAGCCCGTGATGCCGTTGCCGTAGAAGGCCTGGCAGGCGTTCTGGTTGGGGTTCTGCTCCTTGGCGGTCGTGAACCCGTTGGCGGACTCGTTGGAGGCGAACTCCTGGCCGCCGTCGGTCGAGGTCAGCACGAAGCCGTAGTCGTAGTCCCACTCGATGTCGAACATCGACTTGAGGTCGAGGTCGACCGTCGTGCCCTGGGGCAGGTCGGCCAGCTCGGGCAGGGCCAGGTCGACGTTGTGGCCCTTGCCGGCGTCCTTGGCGCAGCCGAAGTCGTTGCCGGAGCGCGACCACCAGGTGTGGACCGGACTGGCCTTGTCGCCGGAGTCGAACTTCGCCGGGTCGAGCAGGATCCGGCCGGGCAGCTTGGCGACGTACATCTGGGAGTTCTGGACCCGTCCGACGCCGTTCTGCCCCTGGGCGAGGGTGTACGGCGTGCCGTCGGGGCGCTGCCAGCGGATGGTGTCGATGTCCTGCTTGGAGTCGGTGATGCCGGCCTCGGTGCGCGTGGAGTCGAGCACCTCGGGCACCACCCAGCCGAGCTCCTGGCGGCCGAACGCGTCGATGTTGTGCGACTTGTCGGTCGCCATCAGGTTCCAGTCGCCATAGGTCTCGCGGCTGCCGGTGGAGTAGAAGTCGGGCAGGCCCAGGGAGTGGCCGTACTCGTGGGAGATCACGCTCGCCTTGTCGATCGCGGTCTCGGGGTTGACGTTGTAGGGGCCGACCCGGACGAAGACCTTGAGGTCCTCGCCGTTGTCGGTGGTCGTCATCTCGTCGCGACCCTGGTCGGTGTACCAGAGCGGGTGGCCCTCGAGGTCCTTGAGCTGGTCGTCGGTGGTGAAGCCGGGCAGCCCGGTCTCGGGGTCGGTGTAGGAGAACTCCAGGCTCGAGGAGTGCGGCCAGACGTTGTCGTACGGCGCGTCGGGGTAGGGGCAGCCCGCGACGGAGAGCTGCGAGGAGCCGTTGCCGCCACAGCCGGCGAAGACGGCCATGAAGAAGTCGACGACGCCGTCCTTGTCGGTGTCGTAGTCGGAGTAGTCGATCTCCGGGTCGGCGATGGCGGCGGCGTCGCGCACCAGCTTGCCGGCGGGGCCGCAGCCGGAGTCGATGTTCTGCAGGGCCCCGACGCCGGCGAGGGCGCCGGTCAGCGCGGACCCGTTGGCGTCGGCGCCGTACCACTGGGTCTGACCCGGCAGGTTGTAGACGCCGTCGGTGATCCGCTCGGGGTAGAGCGGGGTGTCCTCCTCGTCGACCGGGGTGTCGGAGAAGGTGGTGCCGGTGCAGGTCTGGCCGGGCTCGGTCTTGCTGAAGTCGAAGCCCGGGCCGTAGCTGGAGAAGTCGGCGGTGCCGATGCCGTCGGAGGGGACGGTGCCCTCCGGGTAGAGCTGGCCGAGCGACATCTCCTGGTAGAGGTTGTAGGTCGAGCCCGCGAACGTCGGGGAGTTGATGACCGTGTTGAGGTCGCGGTCGTGGTCGGCCTGGTAGTCGCGGTCGGTGTACTGCACCGGCACGACCGGGAACGGCCGGTCGCCGTACCGCGCCGTGTCGAACTCGTCGCCCGGCGGGATCACCTTGGGGCCGTGGCTGGTGACGTTCCTGGTGGCCGTGCCGACGGTGACGGTGGCGGTGGAGGAGATGTCACGCCACACGATGGTCGGCAGCTGCTCGGTGGTCGCGGCGGCACTCTCGAGCACGAGCACGGTGGTGCTCGTGGCCGGGACGGTGCCGGTCCAGCTGACCGTCCGGCCGTTGCCGCCGATCGGTGGCGCCGTTGTTGGCGTCGGTGAAGGTCGTCCCGACCGGGGCCGTGAGCGTGACCGAGGCCCGCTTGGCCCGGTCGACGGTGTTGGTCAGCAGCATCCGCGAGGGGTAGGTCTCGCCCGGCTTGACCCAGCCGACGGAGGAGACGAAGGAGTTCTCCACCTGGAGCCCGCCGACGGTCGCCCGCGACACCACCCCCTCTGCCTGGGCCGGCGTCGCCGGCTCGGCGGCCGAGGCGGTGGGCAGGCTCGCCAGCGGCGCGAACAGGCCGACGATCACGGCCAGTGCGGTCCCGGCGAGGACCTGGGGGGAGCGGAGGGAGCGGAAGGTCATGGTGTCTCCAGTGGCGGACCCGGGTGAGGGGGCGCGATCGGCGCCTCTTCCCCGTGAACGACCCCGCCCCCGAAGTGTTACGCCTCACATCCCCCTTGTCCTCCCCCGTGACATCCGGCGGCGCTGCCGCAGCGCGGGCGCGGTGACGTGCGGGACGCGTCAGGGCACCCGCGTGGTTCATCCACAGCCCCTCGGAGAGGGCTGGCGCACCCCGCGGGTGCGACGCAGGCTTCCCCGGGTGGACCGCCCCCAAGACCGCCGCGCGCGCCCTCCGACGTACGTCGCGCACACGGGTCCGCTCGACCCCGCAGAGGTCGCCTTCCAGCAGTGTGCCCAGGACGGCATGATCACGCGCTCACAGCTCCATGCCCTGGGGGCCACGCCGGGCGACATCGAGCGGATGCTGCGTCGCAAGGACCTCGTGCGTCTGGCGTCGGGCATCTTCGTGGACCACACGGGGGTCCCGACCTGGGAGCAGGACGCGTGGGTGGCCGTGATGCACGCGTGGCCGGCTGCCCTGAGCCACGCGTCGGTGTGGATGAGGACGCGTCCGATCCATGTGGCGGTCGCGACCGGGCGCAACCTCGAGCGGCGGCCGGGCGTCCGCTGGCACCGGGTGCGGGACCTGGACGCGCGAGTCAACTGGCGGCTCTCACCACCACGCGTGCGGATCGAGCACGCCGCCCTCGATGCCGCCTCTGCCGCACCTGACGAGCTCGCGGCGATCGCGGTACTGACCTCCGTGGTCCAGCAGCGATGGACGTCGTACGAGGCAGTGGCGACGGCGCTCGACCAGCGGTCCCGGATGCCGCGCGGCACGTGGCTGGGGAAGGTTCTCGAGGACCTCGCGCTCGGCGCCAACTCCGTGCTCGAGCACGAGTACCTCGTCCGCGTGGAGCGGCCGCACGGACTGCCGAGGGCGAGTCGCCAGCTGTGCTCTCGTGCCGGCGGGCGCCGGGTCGAGCGGGACGTTGCCTACGCTGCGTACGGCCTGCTGGTGGAGCTCGACGGCAAGACCTTCCACGAGGGCACCCGTGCTCGCGACCACGACCTGGAGCGCGACCTCGACGCGGCGGTGCACGAGGACGCACGCACGGTCCGGTTGGGATGGGGTCAAGTGCTCGGGCGCGGCTGCCTGACCGCCCACCGGATCGGCGTCCTGCTCCGCCGCGGCGGATGGAGCGGGGAGGTGCGGCGGTGCCCTGCCTGCCCGCGGACGGTGGACAACGCAGTGCGGGCCCGGTGACGTACGACGTACGTCATCGGGCCCGCGTAACGAGAAGGAGGGGCGGTTACTCCTCGCCCGTGATGAAGGCCTCGACGCGGCGGCGACCCTCGTCGTCGGGGAGCTGGACCGGGGGGCTCTTCATCAGGTACGACGAGGCGCCGATCAGTGGGCCGCCGATGCCGCGGTCGAGCGCGATCTTGGCGGCGCGGATGGCGTCGATGATGATGCCGGCGGAGTTGGGGGAGTCCCAGACCTCGAGCTTGTACTCGAGGTTGATGGGGGCGTCGCCGAAGGCCCGGCCCTCGAGCCGGACGTAGGCCCACTTGCGGTCGTCGAGCCACTGCACGTAGTCGGACGGGCCGATGTGGACGTTGCGGTCGCTGATCTTGTCGGCCAGCTCCCCCGTCAGGTTGGAGGTGACGGCCTGGGTCTTGGAGACCTTCTTGGACTCCAGCCGATCGCGCTCGAGCATGTTCTTGAAGTCCATGTTGCCGCCGACGTTGAGCTGGTAGGTCCGGTCGAGCGCGACGCCGCGGTCCTCGAACAGCTTGGCCAGCACCCGGTGGGTGATGGTCGCGCCGACCTGGCTCTTGATGTCGTCGCCGACGATCGGCACGCCCGCGGCCTCGAACTTCGCCGCCCACTCCGGGTCGGAGGCGATGAAGACCGGCAGCGCGTTGACGAAGGCGACACCCGCGTCGAGCGCGCACTGCGCGTAGAACTTGTCGGCCTCCTCCGAGCCCACCGGCAGGTAGGACACCATCACGTCGACCTCACGCTCGCGCAGCACCTCGACGACGTCGACCGGGTCGGCGCCCGACTCCTCGATGGTCTCGCGGTAGTAGCGACCGAGCCCGTCGAGGGTGTGGCCGCGCTGCACCTCGACGCCCAGCGTCGGGAC
Source organism: uncultured Actinomycetota bacterium (assembly GCA_963740885.1). Lineage (GTDB taxonomy): Bacteria > Actinomycetota > Actinomycetes > Propionibacteriales > Nocardioidaceae > Nocardioides. The sequence continues at coordinate 1,392,374 of CAVUFP010000002.1, read as the reverse complement.
GTCGGCGATCTTGATGGTGTTGTTCTGGGAGGCGTTGATCGCCTCGGACAGGTCCTTGCCGACCTTGGTGTCGTCGACGTCGAACGCCGCCACGAACTCCACGTCGGAGACGTGGTAGTCGCCGAAGGCGACGTGCATCAGGCCGGGCACCGTGCCGGCCGGGTCGGCGTCCCTGTAGTACTCGACGCCCTGGATCAGTGAGGTCGCACAGTTCCCCACTCCGACGATTGCCACTCGTACCGCACCCATCTCGCGCGCGTCCCTTCCTCGTCTGTGTCTCGCCCGTCAGCCCTGCGACTGACCGGTGTTGGTCCGTGGTTCCACCCCGGTGGCGGGGAGGTCCCCGTTGCGCTCGGCGTTGATGAGCTCGGAGAGCCAGCGCACCTCGCTCTCGACCTGCTCGACGCCGTGCCGCTGGAGCTCGGCCGCGTAGCGGTCGACCTCCTTCTGCGTCATGTGAAGCTCCTTCTGCACCCGCTCCAGCCGCTCCTGCAGCCGGCTGCGACGGCCCTCGAGCACCCGCAGCCGGATCTCCATGTCGGTGCGGCCGAAGAACGCGAAGCGGATGTCGAAGGTGTCGTCGTCCCACGCGGTGGGACCGACCTCCGACATCAGCCGCTCGAACTCGGCGAGCCCGGCGTCGGTGAGCTGGTAGGTGATCCGCGGCCGGCGCCCCGTCGCGGCCACCCCGGACTCCTCGATGAGCCCGCTGCGCAGCATCTTCTTCAAGGCGGGGTAGAGCGAGCCGTAGGACAGCACGCGCCCCCAGCCGAGCATCAGGTTGAGTCGCTTGCGCAGCTCGTAGCCGTGCATGGGTCCCTCGTGCAGCAGTCCGAGGACTGCCAGCTCGATGGTCTCTCCACGTCGTGCCACGCGACCTATCGTACCGATATATCCAAACGGCCCTCCCGGGGGGTCGACGCGGGTGCCGGCCCCGGTCCAGCCCGGTGGTTGGTCGCGCGGGCGGCCCACTGCGTACCCTGATGGCCGACCTGCGCTCGGGGACGCAGGGGTCAGACCACCCCCGGACCGGAGAACCAGTTCACGTGAGCGGAAAGCGTCGGGCCGCCGGCCCCGCCCAGAAGAAGCCCCAGCGACCCGCCAAGCGCGGGTCGCGGTTGCGCCGTGTCCTGACGTGGCTGGTGGCCATCGGCCTGGTCGGCGCGCTGATCGCGGTGGCCGGCTTCGTCGTCCTCTACCAGGCGATCGACGTCCCCGACCCCAACGAGGCCTTCGAGACCCAGACGTCCGTTCGTCTACTACGACGACGGCAAGACCCAGCTCGGCAGCCTACGCCACGCCAGAACCGCGATGTCGATCCCGCTGGACCAGATGCCCGACTCCATCAAGGACGCCGTGGTCGCGGCCGAGGACCGGACGTTCTACACCAACCAGGGCATCGACCCGCGCGGCATCCTCCGCGCAGCGTTCAGCAACGCCCAGGGCAACGCGACCCAGGGCGCCTCCACGATCACCCAGCAGTACGTGAAGATCCTCTACCTGACCCAGGAGCAGACGCTCACCCGCAAGATCAAGGAAGCGATCATCTCGCTGAAGCTGCAGCGCGACGTGAGCAAGCAGGAGGTCCTGGAGGGCTATCTCAACACCATCTACTTCGGACGGGGCGCCTACGGCATCCAGGCCGCGGCGAAGGCCTACTTCGACGTGGAGGCCAAGGACCTCGACCTGCGCCAGAGCGCGGTCCTCGCCACGGTCCTCAACAACCCCAGCGGCTACGACCCCGCCAACGGCAAGCGGGCGAAGGCCGACCTCAAGGAGCGCTACGGCTACGTGCTCTCCGGCATGGCCGACATGGGCGCGGTCTCCGCGAGCGAGGCCGAGAAAGCCGAGCGCAAGTTGCCGGAGTTCCCCGAGATCGCCCAGGAGAGCCAGTACGGCGGCCAGCGCGGCCACGTGCTCACGATGGTCCGCAAGGAGCTGCTCCGGCTCGGCTTCAACGAGGACGAGATCGACGGGGGCGGGCTGCGGGTCACCACGACGTTCACGCAGAAGGCGATGACTGCGGCCCAGCAGGGCGTCGAGGAGGTCCGGCCCACGGGGCTGCCCGCGGCGATCCCCGGCGTCGAGAAGGGCAGCACCGAACCGGGCTCGGGCGACCAGGACCTCCACATCGGCGTGGCCAGCGTCGAGCCAGGCACCGGCGCCGTCCGCGGCTTCTACGGCGGGCAGGACTACCTGAAGTCCCAGATCAACTGGGCCGTGGCCGGCGGCCAGGCCGGCTCGACGATCAAGCCCGCCGCGCTGGTCGCCGCGATCGAGGACGGGTTCTCGCTCACGGACACCTTCGACGGGAACTCGCCGTTCGTGCTGCCCGACGGCACCGACTTCGAGAACGAGGGCGACCACGACTACGGCGCCGCGGTCTCGATGGTGACCGCGGCCGAGGACTCCATCAACACGGCGTTCATCGACATGACCACCTCGATGTCCGACGGGCCGCAGAAGATCGTCGACGCCGCCGAGCGGCTGGGCATCCCGCCGCCGGAGGCGTCCAAGAAGGCGCCCGGCTTCCCCAACACCTCCCCGGGCCTCGAGCCCAACACCGGTGTCTCGTTGGGCAGCGCCACCGTCAGCCCGATCAACATGGCCAACGCCTACGCGACGCTGGCCAACGGCGGCCGCGCGGCCGAGCCCTACATCATCGAGAAGGTCGTCGACCAGAGCGGCGAGACCCGCTACCAGCACCGGGTCGAGGACACCGAGGCGGTCCGGCCCGACATCACCCGCGACGTCAGCTACGCCCTCCAGCAGGTCGTGAAGAGCGGCACCGGTACCGCCGCGCTGGCGCTGGAGCGCCCCGCGGCCGGCAAGACCGGCACCGCCACCAACGAGGAGGGCGGGGTGTCCTCGGCGTGGTTCACCGGCTACACGCCCCAGCTCAGCACGTCGGTGATGTACGTCCGCGGCAAGGGCAACGAGCAGCTGCAGGGCTGGTTGCCGGAGTACTTCGGCGGCGTCTACCCCGCGCAGACCTGGACCGCCGTGATGACCAAGGCGCTCGAGGGCGAGCCGGTGGAGACCTTCCCGCCGGCGGCCAACGTCGACGGCGACGCGCCCGACGAGGGCCACGATCCCTACACCCCGCCCCCCACCACGACGCAGGCGCCGCCGCCGAGCTCGAAGGCGCCGACCAGCAGGCCGCCGAGCCAGGAGCCCACGACCAAGGCGCCGCCGACGACCTCGCAGCCGCCGACGACGTCCAAGCCCCCCACCACGTCGCCGCCGCCCACCTCCCAGTCGCCGAGCGACGGGCCGACCTGTGCCGACGGGTCGCTGCCGCCGTGCAACCCGCAGGGAGGCGGCGCGAGCGGCGCGGCGGCCCCCTCCTCCTTCCGTGAGTGGGCGGCGCGCGAGCGGTACTCCGTGTGACCGATCCCCGGGCCCACCCCACGCGCGACGACGCGCTCGTCGCCGCCCTCAGCGAGGGGGTGGGGGGACCCGTGGGGGACCACGCCGGCCGGCACCCGTGGTGGACGCCGGTGCGGGTGGTGCTCGCCATGGCCGCCGTGGTGATGGCGCTGGGGTTGGTGCAGAAGTCCAGCTGCTACGCCGACGCGTGGCAGGGCGAGGGCAGCTCGCGCTACGCCCACATGTGCTACTCCGACCTGCCCTACCTCTACACCGGCCGCGGGTTCGCCGAGCTCGACTGGCCCTACACCGACGACGTCCAGGTCCGGCAGCGCTACCCGACGATGGAGTACCCCGTCGTCATCTCCTACTGGGCCTGGGGGACCGCCTGGGTCACCCACGGGCTCAGCGGCTCGCCCGACGTGAGCGAGCGGTACGCCGTGCCGGCCGGCGAGCTGGCGAGTCGTGACGACGTACGCCGGGAGAGCATGGTGTTCGTCGTGGTCAACGCCGTCGGCCTCGCCCTCGCCGGGCTGGCGGCGGTGTGGCTGCTGGCCGGCGTCCACCGGCGGCGACCCTGGGACGCCGCCCTGGTCGCGGCCTCGCCGGCGCTGGCGCTCGCCGGCATCGTCAACTGGGACCTGCTCGTCGTCGCCTGCGTCGCCGGCGCGCTCTGGGCGTGGTCGCGCGACCGGCCCGTGCTCACCGGTGTGATGATCGGGCTCGGGACGGCGACCAAGCTCTATCCCCTGCTGCTGCTCGGCGCGCTGCTGGTGATCTGCCTGCGTGAGCGACGGCTGCCCGACCTGGTGCAGACCACGCTGGCGGCCGTCGTCACCTGGCTGGTCGTGCAGCTGCCCGCGATCCTGACCGGGCCGATCGAGTGGACCCACTTCTGGACGTTCAACAGCGACCGCGGCGCCGACCTCGGATCGCTGTGGCTGGTCCTCTCCCAGGCCACCGGCGGCCCGTCCGTGGAGACCATCAACCTGGTGTCGTGGGTCGTGCTCGCGGCCTGGTGCGCCGGCGTGCTGCTGCTCGGGTTGCGGGCGCCGGTGACGCCGCGCTTCGCCCAGCTCGGGCTGCTCGTCGTGATCGGCTTCCTGCTGGTCAACAAGGTCTACTCCCCCCAGTACGTGCTGTGGCTGCTGCCGCTGGCCGCGCTGGCCCGGCCGCGCTGGCGCGACCACGTGGTGTGGATGAGCGGCGAGGTGTTCTACTTCGCGGCGGTCTGGTGGTACCTCGGCGGCTACCTCGCCCCCGCCGGCGGGGGCCAGGTCGGCTTCTACTGGGTCGCCATCGGCCTCCGGGTCGCCGCCGAGCTCTACCTGGCCGCCGTCGTCGCCCGAGACGTGCTGCGTCCCGCCCACGACCCGGTCTGGGACGAGCGCCAGCTGTTGCGTCGTACCCCACGGTCGCGCGCCGAGCGCGCGCTCAGCTGATCTCGACCCGGTCGACGTCGGTGGCGGTGAAGCGGACCCGGACGTCGACCTCCTCGCCGACCGGGGGCACCCGGGCGCCCTGGGGCAGGAACAGCATCGAGGCCTGCATGTGGGGCGGCTCGGCGAAGAGCCGTTGTTTGCCGTCGATCGAGAACGGGCTGCGCACGAAGCCCACCGCGTCGAGGCCGCCGCGCGCCACGGTGGCCGCCCGGGCGCGCAGGCTGGTGTCGCCGGTCGGCGACTCCAGCCCGATGCCGTGGGCGGTGCCGCCGCTGACGACCAGCAGGTGGCCCGACTTCGGCACGCTGCGGCCGCGGTAGCCGAACACCTCGCCGCGGTCGACCTCGTGCACGTCGAGCACCGTGGCGGTGACCCGGAGCGCGCCCCGGTCACCGAGCCAGAGACCGGTGCCGATCCGCGGCCGGATCGTGAAGTCGGCGTACGCCGTCCGGAGCGTGGCCAGCTCCTCCGACGTCAGGTGGCTGACCCACACCGTCGCCGGCGCGAGCCCCGCCCCCACCACGTCGTTGAGCAGCCGGCGCACCTCGCCGAGGTGGGAGCCGCGCTGGAGCGGGAGGTGTAGCGCGATCCCCTCGAGCCGGCCGGCCCGGGCGCCCGCGAGGTGCTCGGCGGCGGCCCGGAGGCCACGGCCGGAGAGGCCGTGGCGGCGCATGCTGGTGAGGTGCTCGAGGACGAAGCGGGCACCGGGGTGGCGGCCGAGCAGGTCGGTCAGGTCCTCGACGCGACTGACGGTGTGGACGACCCGCCCGGCCAGGGCCGCGGGCACCTCGACGGCGCCGCCGAAGGGTCGCCACGGGGTGAGGACCAGCAGGTCTCCGTCGAAGCGCTGGGCGACCTCGGGCAGCTCCTCGTAGGTACCGACCGCGATGGTGTCGACGTCGAAGCCCTGGTCCGCGAGCCACTGCGACTTGCGGGCCAGCCGGCCGACCCCGAGGCCGTAGCCGTTGCCCTTGACCACAGGCACCAGGCCGGGCGTCGCCTCGGCCACGCCGCGCAGGTGGCCGCGCCACCGCTCCCCGTCGACGTGCAGCACCACGCCCATCAGGAGCGCCGCCCCATGTAGGTGTCGAAGGCGCGGTAGAGCAGCCGGTTGAGCGGCAGGTCCCACTCGCCGGCGTGCTCGACAGCCTCGCCGCCGGTGCCGACCTTGAACTGGACCAGGCCCACGTGGGGGTCCTCGGCGTCGAGGGTGTCGGTGATGCCACGCAGGTCGTAGACCTCGGCGCCGGCGGCGATCGCGTCGCGCACCATCTCCCACTGGACGGCGTTGGAGCCGCGGACCTCGCGCTTCTCGGTGGACGAGGCGCCGTAGGAGTACCAGGCGTGGGTGCCGACCCGGATCGCGATCGTCGCGGCCACCAGGTCGCCCTCGTGGCGGGCGAACCAGAGCCGGATCCGGTCGGGGTCCTCGGCGGCCAACGCGTCGTGCATCGCGGCGAAGTAGGACAGCGGGCGCGGGGTGAAGCCGTCGCGCTCGGCGGTGTGGACGTAGAGGTCGTGGAACGCCCTGAGATCGGCACCGTGGTCCGCGACCGACCCGGGGCTCACCTCGACCCCCTCCTTGGCGGCCTTCTTGATGTTGCGGCGCCACTGCTGGTTCATGCCCTTGAGCACGTCGTCCTCGGATCGCCCGGCCAGGGGGACCTGGAAGTTGAACTGCGGCTGGCCGGCCGCGAAGCCACCCTCGGCCGCCTGCGGGCGCCAGCCGAGGTCGCTCAGCTGGGCGAGGACGCGGGCGCCGACCGGCGAGCGTTCCAGGGGCGCGACCTGGTCGAGACGGCGTACGTCGGGGTCGGCGATGCCCTCCTTGACCTGCGCGGCGCTCCAGCGACGGACCACGACCGGCGGGCCCATCCGGACGCCGAACGCGCCCTGCGCCTTCAGGTGGGCGGTCATCGGCACCAGCCACGCGGCCAGGTCGTCGGCCTCCCAGTCGATGACCGGGCCCTCGGGCAGGTAGGCGAGGTAGCGCTTGACCCTCGGCAGCTGGCGGTAGAGCACGAGGGCGGCTCCGACGACGTCGCCGTCGCGAACCCAGCCCAGCGACTCCGCGCGCCACTCCGGCTTGGCCTTCGCCCAGGCCGGGGTCTGCAGGAAGCTGACCGAGGGCTGCCGGCGGACGAAGGCCAGGTGCTCCTCGGCGGTGAGGGTCCGGACGGAGAGGGGGCTGGCGGTCACCCGCCGAGGCTATCCGGTGGCCCCGGGCCGCTCAGCCCAGCCGGTCCCTGAGCCACGCGATGTCGGTGAGGTGCTCCTCCGCACCGCCGGGCGTCTCGAGGACCACGGGCGCGCCGGCGTCGCGGACGACCGCGGCGAGCAGGTCGGGGTCGACCTTGCCGGCGCCGAGGTTGGCGTGGCGGTCGGCCCCGGAGTCGAAGTCGTCGCGGCTGTCGTTGCAGTGGACCAGGTCGATCCGGCCGGTGATCGCGCGGACGTCGTCGACGACCGTCTCGAGCGCGTTGCCGCCCGCGTGGGCGTGACAGGTGTCGAGGCAGAAGCCGACCCGGTCGGCCTGCTCGCAACCGGAGATCGCGTCCCAGACCCCCTTGATCCGGTCGAGGTAGCGGGTCATGGCGTTGGTGCCGCCGGCGGTGTTCTCGATCAGCAGCGGGATCGTGATCTCGGTGGCGTCGACGGCCTTGCGCCAGTTGTCGAACCCCTTCCCCGGGTCGTCGTCGTCGGTGACGTGACCGCCGTGGACGATCAGCCCCTGGGCGCCGATCTCGGTGGCTGCGGTCATGTGCTGCTGGAGCAGCTTGCGGCTGGGGATCCGCTGCCGGTTGTTGGTCGTCGCGACGTTGATCAGGTAGGGCGCGTGGACGTAGAGGGCGACGCCCGCGGCCTCGGCGGCCGAGCGCAGCGCCTCCGCACCGCCTGCGTAGGCCAGCACCGGGCCCTTGTAGCTCTGCGGGTCGCCGAGGAAGAACTGCACGTGGGGTGCCTGCCGGGCCCGCGCCTCGGCGACCGGGTCGGTCTGCTCGACGTGGGCCCCGATGGCCAGTGGGTTCGCCATGGCCCCACCCTAGGAGCCCGCGCCGACAGCGGCGGCCGAGGATTCCGCCGCCGCCGTACGCCGCTGCTAACCTCGCCTGCGTTGCCCGGCTCGGTCCGGGCCGCCAGCAACACCCGCACCAGCCCTCCTGCCACGGAGAGTCCGTGGCCGCTCTAGTCCAGAGGAGGTGGAGACCGCTGTGCGTGCCTATGAAGTGATGGTCATCCTCGACCCGAGTCTCGAAGAGAGGACCGTCGAGCCCTCGCTCGACAAGTACCTCAACGTGATCCGCAAGGACGGTGGCACCGTCGACAACGTCGACGTGTGGGGCCGCCGCCGGCTCGCCTACGAGATCCGCAAGAACGCCGAGGGCATCTACGCCCTCATCACGCTGAACGCCGAGCCCGACACGGTCAAGGAGTTCAACCGCCAGCTCGGTCTCAACGAGGCCGTGCTCCGCACGAAGGTGCTGCGTCCCACGGCCTGAGGCTGTGGACGAGACCTTTTCAGTGTCGGCGCGGCTGCCTAGCCTCGCCGGGACACCAGTGGACCAGACCAGGGAGATCACATGGCAGGCGAGACCGTCATCACCGTCGTCGGCAACCTCGTCGACGACCCGGAGCTGCGCTTCACCCCGTCCGGGGCTGCGGTCGCCAACTTCCGGATCGCCTCGACGCCGCGGACCTTCGACCGCCAGACCAACGAGTGGAAGGACGGCGACGCGCTGTTCCTGACCTGCTCGGTGTGGCGGCAGGCGGCGGAGAACGTCGCCGAGTCCCTCCAGAAGGGGATGCGGGTCGTGGTGCAGGGGCGGCTGAAGTCGCGCCAGTACGAGACCCGCGAGGGCGAGAAGCGGACCGTCTTCGAGATCGACGTCGACGAGGTCGGCCCCTCGCTGCGCTACGCCACGGCCAAGGTCACCCGGACCCAGCGGTCCGGTGGTGGCGGCTACGGCCAGGGCGGCGGCGGCCAGCAGGGTGGCGGCCAGCCCGACCCGTGGGCCACCAACGCCCCGCAGGGCGGCGGCTCCCAGGGCGGCGCTCCCCAGGGCGGCGGCCAGTCCGACCCGTGGGCCACCCCCGGGGTCTCCAACGACGAGCCCCCGTTCTGATCCACCACCGGAGGCATCCAGACCTCCGGACCTGACAACCCACCTGAACCCATTCCGGCGTGAGCCGGGCTTCGGAAAGGAAGCACCACAATGGCCAAGGCAGTGATTCGCAAGCCCAAGAAGAAGGTTTGCCAGTTCTGCAAGGAGAAGGCGACCGCGGTGGACTACAAGGACACCACGCTGCTCCGCAAGTTCATCTCCGACCGCGGCAAGATCCGCGCCCGTCGGGTCACCGGCAACTGCGTCCAGCACCAGCGCGACGTGGCGATCGCCGTCAAGAACGCGCGCGAGCTGGCCCTCCTGCCCTACACCTCGACCGGCCGCTGAGAGGAGCTGACATGAAGATCATCCTGACCCAGGAGGTCTCCGGCCTCGGCGCCGCCGGCGACGTGGTCGAGGTCAAGAGCGGCTACGCCCGCAACTACCTCGTCCCGCGCGGTGCCGCGATCCGCTACACCCGCGGCGCCGAGAAGCAGGCCGAGTCGATCAGGGCGGCCGTCACCGCGCGCGCCGTCCGCGACCAGGACCACGCGGCCCAGATCAAGACCAAGCTGGAGTCCGACGCGGTCCCGGTGCAGGTCAAGGCGGGCGACACCGGTCGCCTGTTCGGTGCCGTCACCTCCGCCGACATCGCGGCCGCGCTGAGCTCGGCTGCGGGCGAGACCGTCGACAAGCGGTCGATCGCGGTCGGCAACCCCATCAAGTCGCTGGGCACCCACCAGGTGTCGGTCAAGCTGCACGACGAGGTGGCCGCCGAGGTCACCCTCAACGTGATCCCGGGCTGACCCGAGCAGCGTCCGTCAGGGCCGTCCCTCCGCTCGGAGGGGCGGCCCTGCCGCTGCTTCTCGCCGGTCAGGCGGCGGTGGTGGCGCCGGTGACCAGCCACGCCTCGCTGCGCGCGCGCCGGGTCAGCACCACCCAGCGGGCCCCGATGAAGACGCCAGCGAAGGCGACCCAGACCCCGAGCAGCCCGCCACCGGTCACGGCGACGAGCAGCACCACGGGCGCGTAGACCGCCAGCACCAGCGTCCCGGCCACGGCCAGGTAGCGGCCGTCGCCCGCACCGATCAGCACCCCGTCGAGCACGAAGACGATCCCGGCCACGGGCTGGAAGACCGCGGCGGCGAGCAGGATGCCGACCAGCCGCTCGTGGACCGCCGGGTCACCGGTGAACAGCGGACCGAGGAACGGGCTCGAGGCGGCCAGCAGGGCCCCGGTGACCACGCCGGACCAGAGCCCCCACTGCACCATCCGGTCGGTGACCGCGCGCACCAGGTCGACGTCACCGGCGCCGAGGTGCCGGCCGGTCAGCGCCTGCGCGGCGATGGCCACCGCGTCGAGCACGAAGGCCAGGAAGGTCCACAGGGTCAGCGCGAGCTGGTGGGCGGCGAGGTCGGCGGCCTGGCCGGTCCCGGTCACGGCGACCAGCGTGACGGCGTACGTCGTCACGAGCAGCGCGGCCCGCAGGGTCAGCGTGCGCACGACCAGCGGCACCCCGGCGTGGGCCGCGGCGAGGATGCCGGCCCGGTCGGGGCGCAGCGGGGCGCGCTCGCGCCGGGCGGCCCGCACGACCACGCCGGTGAGCGCGGCGGCGGCGAGCGCCTGGGCCACCGCCGAGCCCCACGCCGAGCCGGCGATGCCGAGCCCGGCGCCGTAGACCAGCAGCAGGTTGAGGACGACGTTGGCGCCGTTGCCGAGCACGGCGACCACCAGGGGGGTCCGGGTGTCCTGGAGCCCGCGCAGCACCCCGGTGGCGGCGAGCATGACCAGCAGCGGCACGGTGCCGAGGAAGGCCACGCGCAGGTAGGCCGCGGCCTGCACCTCCACCGCCTCGCTGGCGCCGAACACCCCGACCAGGGGCGTGGTGAGCGCCACCCCGGCCAGGGTGGCGACGCCGCCGATCACGACGGCCAGCCAGATCCCGTCGATCCCCTGGGCCAGCGCGCCGCGGGTGTCGCCGGCGCCGAGCCGGCGGGCGACGCCGGCCGTGGTGCCGTAGGCCAGGAAGACGCACAGGCCCACCACGGTCTGCAGCACCGCCGCGGCGAGGCCGAGGCCGGCGAGCGGCACGGTCCCGAGGTGGCCGACGATCGCGGCGTCGGCGAGCAGGAACAGCGGCTCGGCGGCCAGCGCCAGGAACGCCGGGACCGCCAGCCGCAGGATCTCGCGGTCGTGGCGGCCTGCCATGCCCTCACCCTAGCCGCCACGCCCGACGACTCGTAAGGGTCATCATGGGCAAGTGAAGGTGACGACCCCCGGTCTGGACCACTTGTGGGTATTCGGTGGATGACTGGTCAACGGCGTGTTACTTGCGGTAGTGGAGCACCGGCCCGGACCGCGATCCGGACGGCGCCGAGAAAGTCGCGACAAACTTGCCATCCACACCCCGTGGTCGACGTTGTCGCAGGTCAGGGGCCAGGTGCGAGTGTGCGTGAGGGGTGCGTCCACAGCGGGCTCCCCAGCCCGTGCACATCGTGACGCGTGTCGTCCACCATGCCCCGGGGGTTATCCCCAACCCCTGTGGATAACGGGCTGGAGGTTGGGCCCCGGAGCACGTAGGTTCCGTCCGGTCGTACGGCGTGCCGGACCCGCTGACCAGGCCCGCTGTCAGGGGTCGTCGCTAGCGTCCGAGCAGGTCAGCACACCACACCTTGGGGCGCCTCCGCGCGGCCCACAGCGACGGGAGGAGGCTCGGGTGAGCATCACCGACTACGACCCGTCCGGACCCCCTCCCCCCTACGAGGAGTGGGGCGACGGCCCCGCCGCCTACGCCCCGGGAAACGCGCCCCAGCCGGCCGGCGGCGGCCGGGTGCCGCCCCAGGACGAGGCCGCCGAGCAGAGCGTGCTCGGGGCGATGATGCTCTCCAAGGACGCGATCGCCGACTGCGCCGAGACCGTCCGCGGGGTGGACTTCTACCGCCCGGCCCACGAGCTGATCCACGACGCGATCATCGACCTCTACGGCCGCGGCGAGCCGGCCGACCCGGTGACCGTGGCGGCCGCCCTGCAACGGCGCGGCGAGCTGGCCCGCATCGGCGGGGCGCCCTACCTCCACACCCTCTCGGCCAACGTGCCGATCGCCGCCAACGCCGGCTACTACGCCGAGATCGTCCGCGAGAAGGCGATCCTGCGCCGGCTGGTCGACGCCGGCACCCGGATCGTCCAGATCGGTTACGCCGGCGAGGGCCAGGTCGACGACGTGGTCGACGAGGCGCAGGCCGAGGTCTACAAGGTCACCGACCGACGGACCTCGGAGGACTACGCGCCGCTCTCCGACATCATGGACGGTGTCCTCGACGAGATCGAGGCGATCGGCAACCGCGAGGCCGGTCTCTACGGCGTCCCCACCGGGTTCACCGATCTCGACGACCTCACCAACGGCCTCCACGCCGGCCAGATGGTGATCGTCGCCGCCCGCCCCGCCATGGGCAAGGCGCTGGCGCTCGACACCCCGCTCCCCACCCCGGACGGGTGGACCACGATGGGCGAGGTCGCCGTGGGCGACTACCTCTACGACGCCCAAGGGCGCCCGACGAGGGTGGTGGCCGCCACGGACGTCATGGCGGAGCGTCCCTGCTACGAGGTCCACTTCTCCGACGGGTCAGTCATCGTCGCCGACGCCCAGCACCAGTGGCTCGTTGAGACCCGTGCGGCACGGAAGTCGAAGTGGGCGGCCGACCACAACTACAACCGCGCCCGCCACCAGAACATTCACGCCTCCGTGGTGACGACAGAGCAGATCGCTGCCACCGTCCGCATCGACTCCGACCAGCGCGCCAACCACGCGGTCGTCAACACTGGTGCTCTCCAGGCGGCCGCGAAGCCGTTGCCGGTCCCGGCCTACACGCTGGGCGCCTGGCTGGGTGATGGCCACAGTGCCAGTGCTCGGATCACCTGTGAGACGCCCGAGATCCCCATGCTGATGGAGGGCGAGGGGATCGAGGTTCGCCACCACGGAGCGATGCTCTACTCGCTCCACACCCCTGGGAGGACTGGGTCCGGCTCGCTGCAGACCAAGCTGCGCCATCTCGGCGTCCTCGGGGACAAGCACATCCCGCTTGACTACCTGCGTGCTCCCGAGGCGGATCGCCGGGCGCTGCTGGCCGGCTTGATGGACACCGACGGCACGGTAGTCAAGGGGGTCGGCTCGTGCCAGTTCGCCGTCACCAGCGAGCGACTGGCCGACGACGTTTTCGAGCTCGTCGTGAGCCTGGGCTACAAGTGCGGACGGACGTCGAGGAGGGTTGCCGGGCGGTCGGAGGCGACGTCGACCTGTCACATCCTCAGCTTCTCCACGACTGAGGACGTTTTCCGGCTCGAGCGCAAGCACCTACTCCACAAGGAGGAGCGACCTGCCACCTTGGCCCGAATCGGGCGTCGCTACATCACCGAGGTCGTTCCTGTCGACAGCGTGCCGGTGCGGTGCGTGCAGGTCGACAACCACGACCACCTCTACCTCGCCGGCCGCGGGATGATCCCGACCCACAACTCGACGCTGGCCCTCGACCTGTGCCGGGCGGCCTCGATCCACAACAACATGAGCAGCGTGTTCTTCAGCCTGGAGATGACGCGCTCGGAGATCACGATGCGGTTGCTCTCGGCCGAGGCGAAGGTACCGCTCAACCACATCCGCAACGGCCAGATGAGCGACGACGACTGGACCAAGCTGGCCCGCAAGATGGGCGAGGTGTCGAGCGCGCCGATGTTCATCGACGACTCGCCCAACATGACGATGATGGAGATCCGGGCCAAGGCGCGACGGCTCAAGCAGCGCCATGACCTCAGGCTGATCATCATCGACTACATGCAGCTGATGACCTCGGGCAAGAAGGTCGAGTCCCGGCAGCTCGAGGTCTCGGAGTTCTCCCGCCAGATCAAGCTGCTGGCCAAGGAGCTCGAGGTCCCGATCATCGCGCTCTCCCAGCTCAACCGTGGTCCCGAGCAGCGCGGCGACAAGCGCCCGATGATGGCCGACCTGCGCGAGTCCGGGTCACTCGAGCAGGACGCCGACATGGTGATCCTGCTCCACCGCGACGACGTCTACGAGAAGGAGTCGACCCGCCCCGGCGAGGCCGACCTGATCGTCGCCAAGCACCGCAACGGCCCCACCCGCGACATCACGGTCGCCTTCCAGGGCCACTACTCGCGCTTCGTCGACATGGCCCACGGCTGAGGGTCCACCGGCCGGGGCCTGGCCTCAGGCCGAGCGGCCGGTGAGCTCGCTCCAGCGCGCGTACCAGTCCGTGGCGGGGGCCTGCGACGACCAGCCGTCGTGGACGGGGGCGTCGGTGGTGAGCGACGTGGCGAGATCCTCGAGGTGGGCCTGCCAGCCGGCGCTGTAGAACGGGAGCCGGCCGACGGGGAGGCCGCGCTCCTCGACCACGAGCCGGGTGCGGGAGCCCTCGGCGGTGAGCCAGGCCTCGAGCTCGCCCTCCTCACCGTCGGCCTCGGTGGTGAGCAGCAGGTGGTGGGGCGCCTCGCAGACATCGATCCGGGAGGCCCCCGTCCAGGAGCTGGTGAAGACCGCGTCGACGGTGCCGCCGACGCGCAGGTCGCCGGTGACCTCGGCGATCCAGCGGGCCAGCCGCTCGGGGTTGGTGCACGCGTCCCACAGGTCCTCGATGTCGGTGTCGTAGACGTCCTCGGCGCGCACGGCTCCGCGGGTGTCGTCGAGGGGGCGGGTGGTGGTGGTGACGGTCATGTCCGGGTCCTCTTTCCTCGGGCGATCTCGGTGTGGAGCGCGTCCAGCCGCTGCTGCCAGAGCGCGCGGTAGTCCTCGAGCCAGGCGTCGAGATCGGCCAGCGGCTCGGGGCGCAGGCTGTAGATCCGCCGCTGCGCCTCCTGTCGTACGTCGACCAGGCCGGCCTCGCGCAGCACCCGCAGGTGTCGCGAGACGCCCGGCCGGGCGATCGGCAGCGCGCCGGCCAGCTCACCGGCGGTGGCCGGACGGTCGCGCAGGATCTCCAGCACGGTGCGCCGGCTCTCGTCGGCCAGGGCGTGCATCACGGCGTCCATCGGCCGAACGTACCCAATCGGGTACGTAACCGCAAGGGTACAGACAAAGGTGGTGGGAGAGGCCGGCGTGCCCGGCATGGGAGGCTGGGGGCGTGGGAGCCGCTGCCGCCGATGACCCGCTCCGGTGGAGCGACCTGGGACTCCAGCCCGGCCTCGACCTCGGGCCGTTCACGCTGCGCTACTACGCCCTGGCCTACATCATCGGGATCGGGCTGGGGTACTGGCACCTGCTGCGGATGTCGCGCCGGCCCGGCAGCCCGCTGACGCCCGAGCAGGTCGAGGACCTCGCGCTGTGGGCGACGTTCGGGATCGTGCTGGGCGGCCGGATCGGCTACGCCACGTTCTACGACCGCGACCTGTGGCGCAGCGGCGAGATCCTCCAGGTCTGGCACGGCGGCATGAGCTTCCACGGCGGACTGATCGGCGTGCTCCTCGCGATCGCCTGGGTGGCACGCCGCCACCACCTCGACCTGGTGCGCGTCGGTGACTACGTCGCGGTCAACGTGCCGTTCGGCATGATGCTCGGGCGGCTGGCCAACTTCGTGAACGGCGAGCTGTGGGGCAAGCCCTCCGACGCCTCTTGGGCGATGGTCTTCCCGAACGCCGGCGACCAGCCGCGCCACCCCAGCCAGCTCTACGAGGCCGGGCTCGAGGGCGCCCTGCTGATCGTCGTGATGCTGATGCTGTTCTGGCGCACCGGCGCCCGCTGGCGCCCCGGACTGCTCGGCGGTACCTTCCTCGCCGGCATCGGGTCGGCCCGCTTCGTCGTGGAGTTCTTCCGCGAGCCCGACGCCCAGCTGGCCGACTTCGCCGAGCGCACCGGGCTCCACATGGGCCAGTGGCTCACCCTGCCGCTGATCCTCGCCGGCGTGCTGCTCATCGTCCGCGCGCTCCGCCGCCCCGCCCTCGAGCGCGACGAGGTCGGCGTGGCCCCGGACCGGGACTGAGCGCTCACCCCTGAACGGGTGGGCGACGCCCCTCACACGCCGGGGATAGGTTCGAGGGACCACCGAGCCCTGAGGAGGGATCCGGCATGGCCGAGCTCCAGGAGTCCTACGACTACGTGATCGTCGGCGCGGGGGTCGCCGGCGCCAGTGCGGTGAGCGGGATCCGCGCCGTCGACCGGACCGGAACCGTCGCCGTGCTGGGCGCCGAGCCCGATCCGCCGGTCTACCGGCCCGACCTGTCCAAGACATTGTGGCTGGAGGACGGGAAGACGCTGGAGGGCTCCGCGCTGCTCGAGGACGCCGAGGGCGTCGAGCTCCACACCGGTGCCGAGGTGACCGCCCTGGACCCGGCCGGCCACAGCGTCTCGCTCGCCGACGGCAGCCGGGTCGGTTACGGCCGGCTGCTGCTCGCCACCGGCGCCGCGCCCCGCACCCTCGGCCTCGAGCCCGGGCCGCGGGTCGTCTACTACCGCACCGCCGCCGACTACCGGACGCTGCGCGACCTGGCCGCGCCCGGCAGCCACGTGGCCGTCGTCGGCGACGGCTACATCGGCTCCGAGATCGCCGCCGCGCTGTCCCAGCAGGAGGACGTCCGGGTCACGCTGGTCGTGGCCGCCGACCACGTGCAGGCCGCGATGTTCCCCGAGGGGCTGGCCCGCCACGTGACCGAGGCGTTCGGCGACCACGGCGTCGAGATCGTGCACGGCTGGCTCGACGCCGGCGAGGTGTCCGGCGAGGGTGTCGTGCTCCGGCTCGAGGACGGCACCGAGGTCAGGGCCGACGGCGCGGTCGTGGGCATCGGCGTGACGCCGCAGACCGGGCTCGCCGAGGAGGCGGGGCTCGAGGTCGACGACGGGATCGTGGTCGACGAGCGTCTGCGCACCAGTGCCGAGGACGTCTGGGCCGCCGGCGACGTCGCCACCTACCCCGACACCCGGCTCGGCCGACGCCGGGTCGAGCACGTCGACAACGCCGAGAAGATGGGCGAGACGGCCGGTCGCGCGATGGCCGGCGAGGACACGACGTACGACGAGACGCCGATGTTCTGGTCGGACCTCTTCGACGACGGCTACGAGGCGATCGGCGAGCTGTCGACCAGGCACGCAGTCGTCGAGGACTGGAAGGACGACGACCACGGCGCGGGTGTCGTCTACTACGTCGACGGCGGAGCGGTGCGGGGCGTGCTGCTCTGGAACGTCTGGGACAGCGTGCCGAAGGCCCGCGAGCTGATCGAGGCCACCGCCTCCGACCCGGTCGACGACCCGGAGTCGCTGCGGGGCCGGATCCCGCTCGACTGACCCCGCGATGACCGAGCGCGCGATGATCGACGGCGCGGGAACCCGCCTGCCGGACCCCGCGCTCGTGGTGCTCGTCGGCGCCTCCGGCTCCGGGAAGTCGACCTGGGCACGGCAGCGCTACCGGGCCGAGGAGGTCGTGTCGTCCGACGCTCTGCGCGGTGTCGTCGGCAGCGGGCCGCACGACCTCGCCGCCTCCGTCGACGCCTTCGCCCTGGTCGAGACGATCGTGGCGGCGCGGCTCGCTCGCGGACTCACCACGGTCGTCGACACCCTCGGGCTCGATGCCGACCGGCGTACGGCCTGGCTGGCGGCCGCCCGGACGGCCGGGCTCCCGGCGGTGGTCGTGGTGCTCGAGACCCCCGACGCGGAGTGCCGCCGCCGCAACGGCGCCCGCGACGTCCCGGTGCCGGCGCCCGCGCTGGCCCGCCAGCTGCGCAGCGTGCGGGAGGTGGGTCCGACCCTCGCGGCCGAGGGCTGGGACGCGGTGGTCGGGGTCGACCACGCGGTCGCGGCGGTGGCTACGCTCCCGGTCCCCGACGCCCCGCCGACGCCCGACCGCACCACCAGCCAGGGGCTGCGCGTCGTGCTCCAGGTCTCCCGGTTCCCGTGGGGCGAGGACCCGATGGGCTGGCTGCGCGCGATCGCCCTGGCGGCCGACGAGGCCGGGTTCGCGGGACTGGCGCTGATGGACCACCTGATCCAGATCCCCCAGGTCGGCCGGGCGTGGGAGCCGATCCCGGAGCCGTGGGTCACGCTCGGGGCGATCGCCGGGCTCGGCACCGGCCTCGAGCTGGGGACGCTGTGCACGCCGGTCACCTTCCGCCCGGCCGGCGTGACGGCCAAGGCGGCGGCCAGCCTCTCCGCGCTCACCGGTGGCCGGGCGTTCGTCGGCATCGGGGCCGGCTGGTGGGAGCGCGAGCACGCCGCCTTCGGCGTGCCGTTCCCCGACCGCCGCGAGCGGTTCGACGAGCTCGAACGGTCGATCGTGACGATGCGAGCGCTGTGGGCCCGGGGCACCAGGCCGTACGCCGACGAGGCGGTCCGGCTGCCGGAGACGACCTGCTACCCGCGGCCCGCCGGTTCGGTCCCGGTGGTGGTCGGCGGGTCCGGCGAGCGGCGGACGCTCCGGATCGCCGCCCGGCTCGGGGACGCCTGCAACGTCCAGATGGCCGACGTGGAGCAGCTGCGCCACAAGGTCGGGGTGCTGCGCGCCCACTGCGCCGACCTCGGCCGCGACCCCGCCGAGGTGGCCGTGACCGTCCTCGACCTGCCCGTGGTCGGGCGCGACCGCGACGACGCCTGGCGCCGGGTCGAGCGGCACCGCGGCCGCACCCCCGCGCCGGCGTACGCCGCCCGGACCCACGCCGGCACCGTGGCCGAGCACCGCGACCGCTGGGCCGCGCTGGCCGCCGAGGGGGTGTCGACGGTCTTCCTGGCCACCCGCGACCTCGACGGTCCCGACGACGTCGCCGACCTGGCCGGCCTCACCCGCTGAGCCGGGTCAGCGCTGCTGGGCGACCCGGACCGCGACCGTCGACGGCCGGACCGGCCCACGGCTACGGTGCGGGACATGCGTGCCGCTCGACGTGCTCGGCCCGGCGAGGGGCGGGTGCCGTGACCCGTCCCGTCTTCGTGCTCCACGAGCACGACCGGCCGCAGCACCACTTCGACCTGCGGCTGGAGGAGGACGGCGTGCTGCGGTCGTGGGCGGTGCCGAGGGGGTTGCCGACCGACCCGCGCGGCGACCGGCTGGCGGTCCCGGTCGCCGACCACGAGCTGGAGCACGCGACGTACGAGGACGACGACAAGCGGATCGCCGACACGGGCTGGTGGGAGCTGGAGGACCGCGACGAGCGGCGTTCGGTGTTCGTGCTCCACGGCCGGGCCGGGGCCCGGCGCTACGCGCTCATCGACACCGGCTCCGACGCGCTGCTCCACCTGGTGAAGCGGCAGCCTCCGGGCGGCGTGTAGAACCGGGGCATGGACGCCCACCTCGCCGGCCGGACCGCCCGCTCGCTGGAGCCGCTGCACGCCCTCGGCTACTTCGCCCCCGAGGTCGAGGCGGCGGTGACCGGGCTCGGCGTGAAGCGGGGACGTGGCGCCTACTTCGCCTCGCGCTCCGCGCCGATGGGCCGGGTGGGGGCCGGGACGGTGGCCGCCACCTTCTACGTCTTCTCGCCCTCGCTGGTCGCCCACTTCGTCCCGGAGGTGTGGGAGGCGGCGGACCCGTCGGCGGTGGTGGCGGCCCGGTACGACGGCGTGTCGTGCGCGTGGCGACGCCTCCTCGGCGATGACGTGCTGGCCTCCGCCGAGGTGGCCGAGGCCGCCGTACTCGCCCGGACCGCCGCCGAGGCCTGCGACGTCGCCGGGCGGCCGCTCCACGCCGCGCACGCCGACCTGCCGTGGCCCGAGGACCCCCACCTGGTGCTGTTCCACGCCCTGACCCTGCTCCGTGAGCACCGCGGCGACGGCCACGTCGCCGCGCTGATCGGTGCCGGCCTGAGCGGGATCGAGGCCCTGATCACCCACACCGCGACCGGCCGGGGGTTCACGCGGCAGGCCGCGCAGGCCACCCGGGGCTGGTCCGACGAGGAGTGGGCCGCGGCCCTCGCCGGCCTGGCCGACCGCGGGTTGATGACGCCCGACGAGCGGCTCACCGACGGGGGCGAGCGGCTGCGCACCGACCTGGAGACCCGGACCGACGAGCACGGCCTCGCGCCGTGGCAGGCGCTCGGCGAGGCGGGCGCCACGCGGTTGGGTGAGCTCGGCCGGCCCCTGGTCCGGGCGGTGCAGGCTGCCGGCGCGTTCCCCGACGGGGTCTTCGCCCGGCGTCGATGAGACGGGGAGCGCAGCTCGGCGCGACCCTCGCCGTCGCGCTGTTCTGGCTCGGCACGGTGGTGGCGGCGGCCCAGGTGCCGGGCTACTCGGCCCGGCTCGACGTGGTCTCGGAGCTCGCCGCCCGGGACTCGCCGGCCGCCGCCCTCGGCGTCGCGTCGCTCCTGTCCCTGGCCGTGGCCCACGCCGCGACCGCCACGGTGGTGGCGGAGCGGTCGCGTGCCCTGGCGGTGGTGCTGCTGTCGGCGGCCGCTGCCACGGTCGTGGTCGCGGCGTTCCGGATCAGCGGATGGGCACCGGACGACGCGATCGACCGGGTTCACGTCGGTGGCGTGGTGGCCTACGAGCTGCTCCTCGTCGTGACGATGCTGCTGCTCGCCGCGGGCGGCGTACGCCGGTCCGGGCCGCCCCGCTGGCTGGCCGCCGCCTCAGGGGTGGCCGCGGTGCTCTCGGTCGGCCTGCTGCTGCGCTGGACGGGGAGCGATCCCGGGTTGTGGCAACGGTGCTGGTTGGCCACCAACCTGGGATGGCTGCTGCTGGTGACCTGGACGCCGCCGCGTCAGGACACCGGTGACAGCGGGTGGACGGCCACCTCGCCGGCGAGGTGACCCTCGGCCGCGGCGAAGGCGTCGGCGACGTGGGGGGTGGCCAGGTGGGCGTCGAGCGCCGCCTGGTCGGTCCAGCGCTCGACGGTGACGAAGGTCCCGGGGGCCGAGCCCGACTCGAACAGGTCGTAGGACAGGCACCCGTCCTCGGAGCGCGTGGCTGTGGCGAGCGTGGTCAGCGCCTCCCGTACGGCGTCCTCCGATCCGGCCTTGGCGGGGATGGTGGCGACGGCGTTGAGCTCGGTCACGGTGGGGCCTCTCCGGTGGGTGTGCGGCAACCCTAGGCGGCGGCCCGTGGAGGCTCAGTGCTGCTCGACCGGGCAGAACCACGTCGTCCGGCCGCCGACGGCGGCCCGCTGCATCTCGGCGCCGCAGCGCGGGCAGTGGTCGCCGGCCCTGCGGTGGGCGATCACCTCGCCGGTGTGGACGCCTCCCTTCCGGATGGCGGAACGGGTGGCCCGCCTCAGCTCGCGGTGGAGGTGGGACAGCTCGTCGCGCTCCAGCGTGTCGACCCGCCGGCGCGGGTCGAGCCCGGCCTGCCACAGCGTCTGGTCGGCGAGCAGGTTGCCGACGCCGGCGACGACGGACTGGTCGAGCAACCGGGCCTTGACCGGGGCGGTGCCGCGACCGACCCGTTCCCGGAACTCGGCCACCCCGACCTCCGCCGCGTCCGGTCCGAGCCGGTCGAGGTCTGGGTCGAGCCGCACCCGTCCGAGCCGCCGCTTGTCGAAGAGCCGCAGCTCGCCGCCGTCGGCGAAGCGGACCGTGAACCGGTCCCAGGAGGGGTCGCGGGCCGGGTCGGTGGCGGTGCGTCCGCGGACCCGGTCGCCGCCCTCGACCGGGGCGCCGTCGGGCCCGGTCACGACGACTCGGCCGCTCATGCCGAGGTGGAGACCCAGCACGGCCTCGCCGTCGGTCTCGCACCACATCGTCTTGCCGCGGCGGTGGGCGGTGGTGAGCCGCCGGCCGAGCAGCGCGTCGCGGATCTCCCCGGGCGGGTGCGGGCGACAGACCCAGGTGTCGGCGTCGTCGACGTCGGCCACCTCGCGTCCCAGCGCCGCGGCCTCGATCACCGCGCGCGCGGTCTCGACCTCGGGCAGCTCGGGCACGGGCCTCAGTCTGTACCGCCGTACCAGATGACGCGGTGGCCGGGCCGGGCGGTGGCCGGGCCGGTGTTGGGGGTAGTTCGTGACGAAACGGCCCCCGACACGCCGTGAACAGGGGCGGGAACGTCACGAACTACCGAGAATCCACAGCCCGGCCACCCCGCTCCCGGGTCAGCGCCAACACCACCACCGAGCCCGCGACCATCACCAGCCCGATCGAGACCAGGCCCCACTTCGCGGCGCCCAGCGACTCGGTGAGGAAGCCCACCCAATAGGGACCGGCGAAGCCCGCGAGGTTGCCGATCGAGTTGACGACCGCGATGCCGGCGGCGGCGGCGGCACCGGTGAGGAAGGCCGTCGGCAGCCGCCAGAAGCCGGGGAAGGACGCCATCACGCCGACGGCACACACGAACAACCCGGCGTAGCCGACCCACGGCTGGGTCGAGGCGAACGCGGTCGCCGCCAGGGCGATGCCGCCCCCGGCCATCGCCAGCACCGTGGTGCGGCCGGGCCGGCCGACCCGGTCGACGTAGCGCCCGACCAGCACGATCGCCACGGTCCCCACGGCGTACGGCGCCGCGGTGAGCAGCGTGACGGTGAGGTTGTCGGCGATGCCGAGGCTCTCCTTGACGATCGTCGGCAGCCAGAAGCCGATGCCGTAGAGCCCGAAGACGATCGCGAAGTAGACCAGCGACAACGCCAGCACCCGCGCGTGGGCGAGGCTGGTCCACGCCGTGAGGTGGGCGCCGGTGCTCTCCGACTCCTCCCTCGCCAGCCGCTCCCCGAGCCAGTCCTTCTGCTCGCTCGAGAGCCAGTCGACGTCGGCGGGCTTGTCGGGCAGCCACGCCAGCAGCAGGACGCCGATCAGGACCGTCGGGACCGCCTCGACCACGAAGAGCCACTGCCACCCGGCCAGCCCGGCCACGCCGTCGAGCTCGAGCAGCAGCCCACCGAGCGGCGCGCCGATCGCCGTCGAGACCGGCACCGCGGCCATGAACCAGCCGACCGCCCGCGCGCGGGCCTCGGCCGGGAACCAGAACGTGAGGTAGAGGATCATGCCGGGGAAGAAGCCGGCCTCCGCGATGCCGAGCAGCACCCGGATCGCGTAGAAGCTCTTCTCCCCGACCGCCAGCGCCTGCGCGCCGGCGACGATCCCCCAGCTGATCATGATCCGCGCCATCCAGATCCGCGCACCGACCCGGTACATGACCAGGTTGCTCGGCACCTCGAAGACGAAGTAGCCGAGGAAGAACAGCCCCGCGCCGAGGCCGAACGCCGCCGCGCTGATGCCCAGCGCCTCGTTCATGGTCAGCGCGGCGACCGCGACGTTGGTGCGGTCGAGGTAGCTCAGGAAGTAGCACAGGCCCAGCAGCGGAAGCAGCCGTCGCGCCACGATCGCGTAGGTCTGCTGCGCCAGCGGGCTGGTGTCGGCGGGGGTGGTGGCCATGGGGGTCCTCTCCGTCGGGCGGGCGACCGGTCGACGCAGGGGGCGGGGGAGCACCGGCCACCCGTCATCGTGGTGCGGGCCCGGTGTCGCGCGCAACCGCGGCGCCCCACCCGGCATCCGCGTCGGAGGTCCGGGCATCCCCCGCCCGAGGCCCCGTGTCCCGGTGTCGGCACGGTTCGCTAGCGTGGCGGGCTTACGCGACACTCCAGGAGGAGAGCAGATGAACCGCACCGAGCTGAAGAACGCTGTTGCCGAGCACGCCGGCCTCAGCGGCGCCGACGCCGACCGGGCGCTGGACGGCGTCCTCGAGACGATCGCCGCCACGCTGGCCAAGGGCGACAAGGTGACCATCGCCGGGTTCGGCACCTTCGAGGCGCGCCACCGGGCCGCCCGCGCGGGCCGCAACCCGCAGACCGGCGAGCAGATGCAGATCGCCGCGAGCACCACCGCGGGCTTCAAGCCGGGAAGCGAGCTCAAGCGCCGCCTCGGCAGCTGAGACCCGCAGCCTGACGCACGACCGACCTCCACGGGGCAGACTGGCCCCGTGGAGGTCGTCTTTTCCGGGGACGTGTTCGAGTGGCGCGGCCCGTCCCCCTACTTCTACGTCGCCGTCCCCGACGACGACAGCGCCGACATCAAGGAGGCCTCGCCGATGCTGACCTACGGCTGGGGCGTCATCCCGGCCCGGGTCACCGTGGGCGACACGGTCTGGGAGACCTCGCTGTTCCCCAAGGACGGCCGCTACCTGGTGCCGCTGAAGGACGCCGTACGCCGGGCCGAGGCGATCGACGAGGGCCAGGTCATCGACGTCCGCATGGTGCTGGGCGGCCGGGAGTGATCGAGGTCGTCCCCGCCACCCACGCCCGGTTCGACGACGTCCGGACCATGGTCGGACCGACGCGGCCCGACGCCAACGTCTGCTGGTGCCTGAGCCACCGGATCGACGCCAAGACCAACCGGGAGCTCACCGGCACCGCGCGTGGCGACCTCGTCGAGTCCCTGACGCGCAGGCAGGTGAAGCCGGGCGTGCTGGCCTACGACGGCGACGAGGTCGTCGGCTGGGCCGCTGTGGCGCCGCGGGCCGAACTGCCCTTCGCGCGCTCGACCAGGATCCCCCACGTCGACGACCTGCCGGTGTGGTCGGTCTGGTGCCTGCGGGTGAGGCCCGGTCACCGCGGCCGGGGGATCTCCCACCACCTGCTGCGGGGCGCGGTCGACTACGCGCGCGAGCAGGGCGCGCCGGCCGTCGAGGGCTACCCCGCCGACAACGGCGCCGAGAAGGTCGACCTGACGATGGCCTACGTCGGCACCCGCCGGCTCTTCGAGGACGGGGGCTTCACGCTGGCCGCGGCGACGGACGCGGTCTCCGGCGGCTTCCCCCGGGTGCTGATGCGGCGGGACCTGCGATGAGCCCCCGGATGAGCAGGGTCACCGCCACCGCCGCCGAGGTCGCCCGGCCGCTGCCCGGCGACGACCTCGTGCCCCACGCGACCACCGTCATGGACCGCGCGTTCACGCTGCCGGCCCCGCCCGCCGCGGTCTGGCCGTGGCTCGTGCAGCTGGGCAAGCAGCGGGCCGGCTGGTACCTCCCCCGCTCGGTGGAGCGCCTCGTGCCGTCCTCGCGGCGCGCGCTGCGGCGGATCGACCCGCGCTGGCAGGGCCTCGCCGTCGGTGACGTGATCCCCGACTGGGGCGGCCGCGACGAGACCTTCACGGTGGCGCTGCTCGAGCCGCCCCACACGCTGGTCCACACCTCGCGGCGCGGGCGCACCGACGTCAGCTGGGCGCTGTTCCTGGCCGACCACCCCACCGGCAGCCGCCTGCAGCTGAGGCTCCGGCTCGGTCCGGTCGCCCACCCCCGCCTGGCCGGCACCCTCGGGGAGGCGGTCGACTGGCTGACCGTCCGTGGCCTCGCCGGCGGTCTGGCCGAGCGGGTCGCCGGGCGCTGAGCGCGGCTCAGGCCTCGACCCACGACTCGCCGGCGAGCACCTCGCCGACCGGCCCGCCCGCGGATTCCTCCAGCAGGGTCGCCCGGGCGAAGTCGGCGGCGTAGGCATCGAACTGGCCGTGGTGGCGCAGCATCGAGTGGGTGCCGCCGGCGACCGAGACGAACCCGACCTCGGCGGTCCGCGCCAGGTCGCGCGCCACGCGGGCGGCGCGGTCGGGCGAGGCGATCCGGTCCTCGGTCCCGTGGACGACGAGGACGCGGCGCCCGGTGAGGTCGGTCCGCCCGTCGTCGGGGTAGACCCACGGCGCCAGCGCGGCCACGCTGCGCACCTCGGGCCGGCCGCCGGCCGTGAGCAGCGCGGCCCGACCGCCGAGGGAGTGGCCGACCAGGCAGGTCGGCAGCACCGTGCCGAACCGCTCGGCCAGCCGGTCGAGCGCCCACCTCGCGTCGTCCACCGGCGTGTGGGCGGTGTCCCAGCCACGCACCGAGTTGAGCAGCCGGGCGACGACCAGGCGGCCGCGCGCGGCCCGGGCCACCCGGCGGGCCACCGGCACCATCCGCAGCACCGACAGCTGGGTCGGGCTCACCGGTACGCCGTCGCCCCGGCTCGCGCCGCCGTGCATCACCACGACCTGCCCGACCGGCTGCGCGGGCACGTGGACGTCGATCAACCGGGCCTGGGTCACCCACCCATGCTGGCAGGGCGGTGGGAACGGCGGGCATGGCGACCGTGACGGGTGGGTACGCACCCGGGGACCCGACCCGACGGAGGAATCCCGTGTCCGAGAAGAACACCCTGATCCGCAGCCTGCACGACGTGGGCCTGGCCGCCTGGTTCGGTAGCTCGCTGATGGGCGCCGTCGGCGTCAACGGCGCCGCGGCAGCCGCCCACGACCCGCAGGAGCGGCTGCGCCTGGCGGGGATCGGCTGGAAGAAGTGGCAGCCCTACGACGCGGCCGCGATCGGCGCCCACCTCGTCGGGGGCACCGGCCTGCTCGCGGTCAACAAGGCGCGGCTGGCGAGCCAGCCCGGGTCCCGCGCCGTCACGGTCGTGAAGACCGCGCTCACCGGCGTGGCCGTCGGACTCTCGGCCTACAACAAGCGGCTCGGGCAGCAGGCCGGGCAGCATCGCCAGGAGGGGCCCACCGGGGTGACCGAGCCCGGCGCCGACTCCAGCCGCGAGCTCGCCGAGACGCAGCGCCGCCTGCAGCTGACCCAGTGGGCGCTGCCCGCCGTCACCGGCACCCTGGTCGTGCTAGGGGCGCTCCAGGGCGAGCAGCAGCGGCCGAAGTCGCTGGTCCGGCACCAGCTGCGTCGGCTCCCCGACCCGCGGCCCTGAGACCGCGGCCGGGCGGACGGAGCGACTGAGCCTGGGGAGACGCCTCAGTCGACCGCCGCCCGCAGCCGCTCGCCGAGGGCAGCGACGGCGGTGCGCAGCTCGGGTCCGGCCACGACGCTGAACGGGTAGGGCAGGCGAGCCAGGTCCTCGGCGTACATCGCGGGGTTGCTGGTGCTGCCGACGACCACGGTCGTGCCGTCGGGAGCGGCCGCGGGCCGGCCGAGGTGGGGCGCCAGCACCCGCCGGACCGCCTCGAGCGAGGCGTCGACCCTGACCTCCGTGGCGAACTCCCAGCCGGCCGCCAGGTGCTCCTCGAGCTCGCGGACCGGGTCGAGGCCGACCGGCGGGTCGAAGCCGGTGTCGAGCACCTCGGCGCCGGTGATCCGGTCGAGCCGGTAGGCGCGGCGCTCGCCGAGGTCGGGTCGACGGCACAGCAGGTACCAGCGGCCGTGGCGCACCACGACGGCCCACGGCTCGACGTCGGTCTCCCACTCCCGGCCCGACTCGGTGCGGTAGCCGAGCCGCAGCAGCCGGTGCTCGCCGCACCCCCGGACCAGCGTGGTGGTGGTCGTCGGGTCGGGGCGGGCGGCGCCGCGGTCGGGGACCGGTGCCGCCGTCCGGCGTACGGCGTCGGCCTGGGCGGCCACCGCCTCGGGGAGCGCCCGCACGATCTTGCCCAGCGCGCTGCCGACCGGGTCGTCGGGGTCGTCGGGGTCGCGGTGGGCGTCGAGCACCGCCATCACCAGGCCGAGTGCCTCGGTCGCGCTGAAGACCAGCGGCGGCAGCCGGAGCCCACGACCGACCCGGTAGCCGCCGTAGGGTCCGCGCACCGACTCGACCGGGATGTCGGCCTCGCGCAGGATGGCGACGTAGCGACGGGCCGCCCGCTCGGTGACGCCGAGCCCGCGGCCGAGCTCCTCGGCGGTGATCCCGGGCCGGGCCTGGAGCAGCTCGAGCGCGCGGAGCGCGCGGGCGGTGGGGCTGATGTCGGGCACCCGGTCAGGCTAGTGCGACTACCGGAAGCATTCCGTCCGCAGCCGTTCCTCCCTCCGGGTGGTCCGTAGGGTCGGAGGCATGCAGACACGGACCATCGGCAACGACACCGTCGGACGCGTCGAGGTGGGTGCCATCGGGCTCGGCCTGATGACCTTCGACCAGACCGGCGCGCAGCCCCGCGAGCAGCTGCTCGACACCGTCCGGGCGGCGCTCGACGCGGGGGTGACGCTCTTCGACACCGCGGACGCCTACGGGCCGGGCGACGAGCTGGGGGCCGGTGCGCAGGGCGAGAACGAGCGACTGATCGCCTCGCTGCTCGACGAGCTCGGGGTGCGGGACCGGGTCCTGCTGGCCACCAAGGGCGGCCACGTCCGCACCGACGGCGGCGGCTGGGACCTCGACAGCTCGGCCGACCACCTGCGCGGTGCCGTCGACGACAGCCTGCAACGGCTCGGCGTCGAGCAGATCGCGCTCTGGCAGCACCACCGGCCCGACCCGGACGTCGACGACGCCGAGGTGATCGGCACCCTGAAGGAGATCGCGGCGTCGGGCAAGGTCGCCCGGATCGGGCTCTCCAACGCCGATCCCGACCAGATCCGTGCGGCCCACCGTGAGCTCGGCGACCACCTGGTCAGCGTGCAGAACCAGTTCAGCCCCAAGTTCCGGTCCTCCCGGCCGGAGATCGAGGTGTGCGACGAGCTGGGCCTGGCCTTCCTGCCGTGGAGCCCGCTCGGCGGGCTCTCCGACGCCAAGGAGCTGGCCGAGAAGCACCCCGCCTTCGCCGAGGTCGCCTCCGAGCGAGGCGTCAGCGCCCAGCAGGTGGCGCTCGCCTGGGAGCTGGCCCAGTCGCCGGTCGTGATCCCGATCCCCGGCGCCAAGCGGCCCACCTCGGTCCGGGACTCCGCCGCGGCCGCCGACCTGACGCTCACCGACGACGAGCTCTCCCGGCTCGACCGCGACTGAAGGAGGACGATCACATGACCGAGCGTGACGACGAAGGCGACTGGGGCGAGTCCGACCTCGACCCCCAGGAGCGCCGCGACGCCGACCTCAACCTCGACGACCCGAGCGCCGCGGACGACGAGCCGTGGTCGCCGCCGGACCGGCAGCCCCGCGGCGCCGAGCTCGTCGGCGTCGAGACCGACGGCGGTGAGACCCTCGACCAGCGGGTGATGCAGGAGCAGCACGAGTCGGGCACGGCGTACGGCGCCCCCGACGGGAGCGCCGAGCGCGAGGCCGAGCGCATGGTCGGCGGCGACGACCCCGACGCCATCCCGGCCGAGCAGGACGTCCTCGGCGGCCCCGCGGGCGCCGACCAGGCCTACGACGGTGACGGCCCCGAAGCCTCCGCGATGCGGGTGGTCGAGGAGGAGGCCGAGGACGCCGAGGACCTCTAGGGCCGCCGCCAGGTCAGGTGGGTGACCTCGGGGGTGGCGCGGGCGGCGACCGGCACCAGGGTGAGGTCGGGTACGCCGTCGAAGACCCGCAGCCCCTCGCCGACCGTGAACGGGACGACGTGGAGCCGCAGCTCGTCGACGAGGTCGGCGGCCAGCGCCGCGTTGAGCGTCGAGACGCCGCCGGCGATCGACACGTCGCCCTCACCGGCCGTCTCGCGGGCCCGCGCGACGGCGGCCTCGACCCCGTCGGTGACGAAGTGGAACGTCGTCCCGCCCTCCATCTCGACCGGGTCGCGCGGCCGGTGGCCGAGCACGAACACCGGGCCGCGGTAGGGCGGTTCGGGTCCCCACCAGCCGGTCCACGACAGGTCCCACTCGCCGCGGTCGGGCCCGAACATGTGCCGCCCCATGACGTAGGCGCGGGCGTGGAGGATCGCCTCGATCTCCTCGGCGTGCCGGTCGGCGTGGTCGAACATCCACGCCTCGTGGAGGCGCTGGCCGACCCGCGGGCCGAAGGGGTGCTCGGCCGACTGGTCGTGGCCGGCGCCCACGAGGTCGAGCGAGACCGCCATGTCGGCGGTGACCCGGCCCATCAGCGGACCACGTCGTAGCAGAGCTTCTGGACGCCGTTGCCGTACGACGCCTGCTCGACCAGTCGCAGCCGGGCCTTCTCGCCGTCGTCGGCGAACAGCCGCTTGCCGCCGGTGCCGAGCAGCAACGGGAAGACCAGCAGGTGGTAGCGATCGACCAGGCCCGCCGCGGCCAGCGACTGGGCGAGCCGCGCACTGCCGTGCACCTGGAGCTCGCCGCCCTCGGTCTGCTTGAGGGCGGCGACGTCGTCCATGGTCCGCAGCAGCGTCGCCGGCTTCCAGGGGGATGCGGCCACGGACTCCTCGGTGAGCGTCGAGGAGACGACGTACTTGGGGATCTCGTTGTAGTGGGCGAACTCCTTCATCGTCGGCCACACCTCGTGGAAGGCCTCCCAGCTGACGCGCCCGACCAGCAGCGCGCCGGCCTCCTCCTGCTCGCGGCCCTTGAGCTCGTAGGCGGCCATGTCGGGCTCGACGTCCTTGAACGTCCAGCCGGTGTGCGGGTATCCGCTCTCGCCGCCTGGGCTGTCGACGACGCCGTCGAGGGACATGAACTCGGTGACGACCAGGGTGCGCATCGTGGGTCTCCTTCGGTGGTGGTGGAGGACTTCTCACCTGCTCCACGAACGGGCGGGGCCGGACACGACACCTCAGAGCTCGCGCTCGTAGAACAGCATCCGGTAGTCGGTGCCGGGCAGGATGTTGACGAAACCGTGCCGCTCGTAGAAGCGGCGGGTGTCGGTGTCGACCTCGTCGACGCCGATGTGCATCTCGCCGGCGTTCCGCTCACGGCAGAGCGCCAGGGCGCGGTCGAGCAGGGCGCTGCCGATGCCGCGGTCGCGCAGGTGCGGGACGACGTACAGCTCCTCGAGCTGGGCCAGCGGTCCGTCGAAGTACGGCGCCGGCCGCAGCGTGAGGTAGGCGAAACCGGTCGGCTCGGCTCCTCCGGCGAGCAGCACGATCACCTCGTCGAGGGCGAGCAGCCGCGCGAACCGCGTGGCGAGCTCCTCGGCCGACGGCGTCTCGGTCTCGAACTCGGTGTTGAAGTCGCAGAGCAGCCGGCCCACGACCCCCGCGTCGGCGGGGGTCGCCGACCGGACCGCGGCGTGGCTCATGGTCCGAGGCTAGCCCGGGTAAATGGGGCGACGCCTCCCGATGGCGGTGGCACGCTGCCGGACATGACGGACCTGATGATCCAGTGCTTCCTGCTCGACTCCACCGACCCGCGCCGCACCGCGTCCTTCTGGCAGGAGGCGCTCGGGTGGCGGCGTACCCACGAGACCGACGACGAGGTGGTCCTCGAGCCCCCCGCCGGCAGCCCGCAGGACGGCGTCGCGCCCGACCTGCTCTTCCTGCGGGTGCCCGAGGGCAAGACGGTCAAGAACCGCTGGCACCTCGACCTGCGCCCGGCCGACCAGGCCGCCGAGGTCGCCCGCCTCGAGGCCCTCGGCGCCTCCCGCACCGAGGTCGGCCAGTCCGCCCGCGAGGGCGTCTCGTGGGTCGTGATGGCCGACCCCGACGGCAACGAGTTCTGCGTCCTGCGCGCCTTCACCCCCGACGAGCTCGCCGAGATCGCCGCCGAGGGCGCGGCGCGGGGCTGACGCGCCGCCCCCATTTCGGGTAGTCCAGTGGGAAGTGGCCCCTGACACGCCGTCCGGATGGGCCACTTCTCACTGAACTACCGTCTCAGCGGACGGTGAACCCAGAGCCGCCCGTCGCCTCGACCTCCCGTACGTCGACCCGCTCGACGTCGGCGCGGGGTGGGCCGTGGCGGCACCAGGCGACGAGGGCGTCGACGTCGGCGTCCTCACCCTCGAGCTCGGCCTCGACGGTGCCGGCGCTGGTGTTGCGGACCCAGCCGGACACCCCGCGCGCCTCGGCCTCGCCTCGGCAGGAGTCGCGGAAGAACACGCCCTGCACCAGCCCGTGGACCTCGACGCGCGCCCGCTTCACGCCTCCATGGTGCCCTAGGGTCGGCGAGGTGCGCCTGACTGCGGAGACCGTCGTGCTCGCACCCCTCGACCGGGTGTGGTCCCTGACCGAGGACCTCGAGGCCTGGCCCTCGATCACCCCGACGATGACCTCGATCGTGCTGCTCGACGCTGGCCCGCTGCGCGAGGGCAGCCGCGCCCGCGTCGTGCAGCCCCGGCAACGGCCGGCGACCTGGCAGGTGCGCGCGCTGGAGCCGCCGCACGCGTTCGTCTGGGAGACGACCGTCTCGGGGATGCGGATGGTCGCCGGCCACCACCTCACCGAGGTCGACGGCGGCACCCGCACCCAGCTGGTCCTCGACGTGGCAGGCGCGGCCGCGCCGGTGCTCGGCCGTGCCGTCTCCCCGTGGGTGCGCCGCGCCCTGGCGACCGAGAACGACGGCTTCCGCCGGGTCGCCGAGGGGCTGGCCCGACCCGCGTACGTCGACGAGCACTCGCGCGACCTCGACGCCTCGGTCGCGGCCACGTGGGAGGCGGTGCGGGGCTTCGTCGACGACCTGCTCGCCCGGGGCGCGGAGAGCCGGCTCACGGGCCTGCTCGGCACCGAGCCATCGGCCGGCTTCGCGGTCACCGAGGAGCAACCGCCCCACCTGCTGAGCCTGGCCGGGCGCCACCGGTTCTCCGACTACGTGCTCGACCTGCGGGTGGCGCCCGCCGGCGACGGGTCCCGGGTCACCGCGGTGACCTACGCCGACTTCGCGGGCGCACGCGGCCGGGCCTACCGCGCCGCGGTCGTCGGCTCGCGCGGTCACGTCGTCGCCGTACGCCGGGTCCTCGGCGAGATCGGCCACCGCGCGTGACCGCACCCACCGGGCGCTGGCGACCGCGCACGCTCACCGGCCGGCTGGCGGTGCTTCGGCCCCGTGCCACGGGCGACTCCGCCGGCCGCCACGACGATCGGCTCGCCCTGGCGATCCTCGACCGCGCCACCGGGGCGGACGCCGGCGAGGTCGTGCTCGACGGCGACGACCCGGACGTTGCCACCCTCCGCGTCACCCTCCAGGCCTCCCACGGCGGGCTCGGCCCCGAGGTGACCCGGCTCGTCGTCGACCACGGGCTGCGCACGATGGGCCTTCGCCGGATCACCGCCGACGTCCCCGGCCACGACCTGCCCCTCGTGCAGGGCCACGTGGCGGCCGGCTTCCGCGAGACCGGCCGGCACACCGACGTCGAAGGGAACGGCGAGGACCGGGTCGAGATGGCGGTCGAGGCCTCGCGGCTCGAGCCCGACTACCCGATCGTGACCGAGCGGCTGCTGCTGAGGCCGCTCGACCGGCCCTCCGACGTCGCCGGCATGCACGCCTACCGGTCCCTGGAGGAGGTGTGCCGCTACGTCCCCTTCCAGCCCGGTACGCCGGAGGCGATGGCCGAGCGGTTCCGCGACCCGGAGCGGGTGCGCTCGACGATCGACGCCGAGGGGCAGGTGCTGTCGCTGGCGATCGAGCGCCGGGACTCGGGCGCGATGATCGGCGACCTGGTGCTGTTCTGGCACAGCGTCGCCGACGGGCACGCCGAGGTCGGCTACGTCGTCCACCCCGACCACGCCGGGCAGGGCTTCGCGACCGAGGCGACCGCCGCCCTGGTCGACCTCGCCTTCGCCGGTGGGCTGCCCGTCCACCGGGTGACCGCCCGGCTCGACGCCCGCAACGCCGGCTCGGCCGCGGTCTGCCGGCGGCTGGGGATGCGACTGGAGGCGAGGTACGTCGACGGGGAGTGGTTCAAGGGCGAGTGGACCTCGCTGCTCGTCTTCGCGGTGCTCCGGAATGAGTGGGACGCCCACCGCCGTTGAGGCGGTGACCGACGAGGAGGAGGCCCGATGCCCGACCTGGAGCAGGAGCTGCGGTTCGGGATCTTCCCGACGCCGGACGCGGCGCGGCTCGACGACCTGCTGGGCCTGGTGCAGCTGGCCGAGGTCGCCGGTCTCGACCTGGTGTCGGTGCAGGACCACCCCTACCAGGCGAAGTACCTCGACACCTGGACCCTGCTGGCGGTCCTCGGCGCGCGCACCAGCACGATCACGCTGGCCCCCAACGTCGTCAGCCTGCCGTTGCGGCCACCCGTGGTGCTGGCCAAGGCGGCCGCGACGCTCGACCTGGTCACGGGCGGACGGGTCGAGCTCGGCCTCGGCGCCGGCGCCTTCTGGGACGCGATCGTCGCCGCGGGCGGTCCGCGCCGCGCGCCGGGGGAGGCCGTCGCCGCGCTGGCCGAGGCGATCGAGCTGGTCAAGGCCTTCTGGGCCGGCGGCACGGTCCGCTTCGAGGGCGAGCACTACCGCTCCGTCGGGCTGCACGCCGGCCCGGTCCCGGCCCACGACATCCCGGTGTGGGTCGGCGCCTACCAGCCACGGATGCTGCGGCTCACCGGCCGGCTCGCCGACGCCTGGGTGCCGAGCATGGGCTACGCGGACCCTCCGGCGCTGCCCGAGATGTCCGCCGTGATCGACGAGGCCGCGCTCGCCGCCGGCCGCTCGCCGTCTTCGGTCACCAGGATCTACAACGTCTTCGGCCGGTTCGGGACAGGCGGTGGCTTCCTGCAGGGGAGCCCGCGCGACTGGGCGTCACAGCTGGCCGAGCTCACGCTCGAGGTCGGGACCAGCACCTACGTCCTCGGCACCGACCACCCCGACGACGTCCGCCGGTGGGCGACCGAGGTCGCGCCCGCCGTGCGCGAGCTGGTCGAGGCCGAGCGCGGCCACCGGGCCCGCGGCGAGGCCCCGCCGACGCCGGTGCCGGCCGGGGACGCCCAGGTGCCCGACCGCGATCGGCTGACCGTCACGGCCACCCGGCCGCCCGAGACGTTGCTGTCGGGCCCGCTGCCGTGGGACGTCACGGGGCGGCCGACCCACGAGGAGCCGGCCGGCACGACGTACGACCCGGCGACCGCCGCGGCCTCCCAGCACCTGGTCGACATCCACGACCACCTGCGCCAGGAGCTGGCGCAGGTGCGCGACGTGCTCGACCAGGTACGCCGCGGGCAGACCTCGATCGGCGCCGCACGCTCGGTCGTCAACACGATGACGATGCGCCAGAACAACTGGACCCTCGGCGCCTACTGCGAGTCCTACTGCCGGGTCGTCACCGGCCACCACACGCTGGAGGACCGGAGCGTCTTCCCGCACCTGCGGCGCAGCGAACCCGGTCTCGGACCGGTGCTCGACCGGCTCGAGGACGAGCACCAGACCATCCACCGCGTGCTGGAGGACTTCGACCGGGCCCTGGTGCAGCTGGTGTCCGGGGAGGACAGGGGTCGCGGCGTGACCGCGCTCGACCAGGTGCAGCACGCCGTCGACGTCCTCACCGACACCCTGCTCTCCCACCTGGCCTACGAGGAGCGCGAGCTGATCGGCCCGCTGGCGCGGCACGGGTTCGCGTGAGGGCCGGGTCCTTTCACCCCGCGGACTAGGCTGACGGCATGATCGGATTCCTCGTGGCCGGCCTCATCATCGGGGCCCTCGCGCGACTCATCAAGCCGGGCAAGCAGAACCTGGGTGTGCTCGCGACGCTCGGCCTCGGACTGGTCGGCTCGCTGATCGGTGGCACCATCGCCAGCGTCCTCGACTCTGGTTCGATCTGGGAGCTCAACGTCCTCGGCTTCGTGCTCGCCGTCGTCGCCGCCGTGCTGCTGATCGGCGTCGCCGAGTCGGTGGCCGGAAAGAACCGCACCCACGCCTGAGGCGCACCTCAGGTCGCGGCTGCCTCGGCCAGCGAGTCGACGACCCGCGGGCGTACGCCGTCACCGCAGTCGGGGTCGGGCAGCGTCTCGTCGGGATCGACGAGCACCACCCGGTGCTCTTCGGCGGCCAGCCGCCGCACCACCTCGAGCAGCATCCGCCGGGCCGCGTCGTTGACGGTGTGGACCCGGCTCAGGTCGAGGACCACCAGGGGCGTCAGCTCGGCCTCGGCGAGGTCCCGCACCAGCCGCTCGGCCCCGGCGAACTGGATCGACCCGTGCAGCGCGAAGACCGCGGCCTCGCCGCCGTCGGCCCGCTGCAGGCTGTGGGTGCGCCG
Organism: uncultured Actinomycetota bacterium; assembly: GCA_963740885.1. Taxonomy (GTDB): domain Bacteria; phylum Actinomycetota; class Actinomycetes; order Propionibacteriales; family Nocardioidaceae; genus Nocardioides. Next base: position 1,356,918 of record CAVUFP010000002.1, on the reverse strand, counting down.
GATCGTGGCGCGGGCCGGCTGCGGCGCGTCCATCATGTGCAGCCCCATGTCGTGGGAGAGCCGGCGGCAGGCCTCCTCCCCGCGGATGCTGTGGCCGTGCCCGTCGAGCCGCGGTGAGAAGGCGGCGATGCCGAGCTGCCCGGGCAGGGCCCCGATGATCGCGCCCGACACCCCGCTCTTGGCCGGGAAGCCGACCGTGGACGTCCAGTCGCCGGCGGCGTCGTACATCCCCGAGGTGGCCATCACGCTCAGCGTCTGCCGGACGACGGAGGCGTCCACGACCGGTTCCTCGGTGAGCGGGTGGGTGCCGCCGTTGGCGAGGGTGGCGGCCATGAGCGCGAGGTCGCGCGCGGTGACGCGGACGGCGCACTGCCGGGTGTAGCCGACGACGACCTGCTCGGGCGGCTCGCGGATGGTGTCGTGGCTGCGCAGCATGTTGGCGATCGCGTAGTTGCGGAACGCCGTCTCGGTCTCGGACCTGAACGCCGCCTCGTCGACCTCGAGCGGCCGGCCGGCGAACGCCGAGAGTCCCTCGAGGACCAGGTCGTCCCGCTCGCCCGGGTCACCGACGAGGGTGTGCACGACCAGGGCACCGGCGTTGATCATCGGGTTGAGCGGGCGCCCCGAGCCCTGCTCGAGCGACAGCTCGTCGAAGGCCTCGCCGGACGGCTCGACGTCGACCTCGGCCAGGACCGCGCCGAGCCCGCGCCGGGCGATGGCCAGGGCGTAGACGAAGGGCTTGGAGATCGACTGGATGGTGAAGCCCACGCCGGTGTCGCCGGACTCGTAGACCGCGCCGTCGACGGTCGAGAGGCACAGCCCGAACAGGTCGGGGTCGACGCGCGCCAGCTCGGGGATGTAGTCGGCGACGGCACCGGTGGTGTCGGGCGCGCAGCCGCGCAGCACCTCGTCGAGGTAGTCGGGGATCGGGGAGCGCACCACGTCACCCTAGGAGTCGAAGCCGAGCCCCATCGCGTCGAGCCCCCGCAGCCACAGGTTGCGCCGTCCCTGCCGCTCGTCGGCCCGCGCGAGCGACCAGCGGGTGGCGTTGATGCCCAGCGCGGCCACCGGTTCGGGCGGGAAGGGCAGCGGCCGTCGTCGTACCATCTCCAGCGCCGTGCGCTCGGTCTCGGCGCCCGCCAGCAGGTCGAGCAGCACGTCGCCGGCGAACCGGCTGGCGCCGACCCCCAGCCCCGTGAAGCCGGCGCAGTGGGCGACCCGGCCGCCGTGGCCGGTCGCCCAGAACGCGCAGAACCGGGTGCTGGTGTCGATCGCGCCGGCCCAGCGGTGCGCGACCCGGACCCCCTCGAGCTGGGGGAAGGTCGTCAGCAGGTGGGAGACCAGGCGGCGGTAGGAGTCCGGCCGGTCCTCGTAGTCCGAGCGCACCCGGCCGCCGAAGCGGTAGACCGCGTCGTACCCGCCGAACATCAGCCGGTCGTCGGCCGTGAGCCGGTAGTAGTGGAACTGGTTGCCGGGGTCGGCGAGGCCCTGGCGCCCCTGCCACCCGATCGCCGCGCGCTGCTCGGCCGTGAGCGGCTCGGTCATGACCACGTAGTCGTAGACCGGGATGGTGCGCATCCGCTGGCCCCGCAGCAGCGCGGGGAAGACGTTGGTCGCCAGCGCGACGTGGTCGGCGGTGACCGTGCCGTAGCCGGTCGCCACCTCGACCGGTCCGCGGCGACGGCTGGACACCCCGGTCACCCGGGTGTCCTCCACGATCTCGACGCCGAGGTCGGCCGCGACCCGGGCGAGCTCGGCCACCATCCGGCCGGGGTGGAGCAGGGCCAGGTCGTCGTGCTGGACGCCGGCCAGGTAGGTCGGGCTGTTCACCTCGGCCCGCACCTGCTCACGGTCGAGGAACCGGCCGCCCCCCTCGCCGACGGCACTGTCGCGCAGCCACGGCACCTGGTGCTCCTCGACGGCCACGGTGAGCTCGCCGGTGGGCTCCCAGTCGACGGCCATCGCGAAGTCGTCGACGGTCCGCGCGATCCCGGCCAGGTTGTCCAGGCCGAGCCGCTCCAGCGCGTCGTACTCCTCGGGCCAGCGGCTGCGGCCGTTCTCCTCGCCGTGGGTGAGGCTGGCCGCGCAGAACCCGCCGTTGCGGCCCGACGCCGCCCAGCCCACCCGGCCCGCCTCGAGCAGCAGCACCCGCCGGCCGGGGTCGCGCTGCTTGGCCAGCACCGCGGTCCACAACCCGGTGTAGCCCCCACCCACCACGACGAGGTCGGTCCGGTGGTCGGCGGTGAGCGGCTCGTGGCGCGGTCGCAGGGCGACGTCCTCCAGCCACGCGCAGCCGTCGACCGCCTGCGCGAGCGCCGCCTCGACCACCGCCCGCGGCGGTGCCTGCCGCTCCCAGATCGTCGCCGACGCCATGCGCGGGACGCTACTGCCTCGTGGTCCCGGTGGGTCAGGGACGCTGGTCCTCCACGACCAGGTCGAGGAAGCCGGCGAGCGACTCGACCTCGGCCCAGACGTCGTCGCGCACGGAGTCGTCCCACGGCTCGTCCTCGTGGAGGGCGTCGACGCGGAGGACGCCGCGCTCGCGCTCGGCGGTGGCGTCGAGCTTGCCGAGCAGCCGGTCGCCGACCAGCACCGGCATCGCCCAGTAGCCCCACCGACGCTTGGCCGCGGGCTTGAACATCTCCAGCTGGTAGTCGAAGCCGAACAGCTCGACCATCCGCTTGCGGTCGATGACCAGCCGGTCGAGCGGGGAGAGCAGCGCGACCCGGCCGGTGAAGCCGTCGAGGTCCTCCAGGTGGGCCGGGTCGACGCGCCAGCGGCCGCGCACGCCCTCGATGACGGCCTCCTCACCGGCCTCGCCCACGCTGACCGGCTCACCCGGCGTGACGGCGGCCTTCGGGCGGGCCAGGCCGAGGCCGGCCAGCCGACGGCGGTCGAGCTCGCGCCGGGCGTCCTCGAGGTCGGGCACCGGGTCGTCGGGATAGACCCGCTCGGCCAGGTCCCACAGCTTGTGCGGTCCCTCCTTGCCGGCCACCGCCACCTCGCCCCGGCCGACCATGTTTCCGAGCAGCATCCTCACGTTGCGGTCGTCGTTCCAGCCGCCCGAGCGCCACGGCACCAGCGTGGTGTCGGGCAGCTCCCGGGAGGTGACCGGCCCCTCGTCGTACAGCTTCTGGAGGATGTCGCGCCGGGTGTCGTCGTTGGCCTCGACCCAGTGGGCCAGGGAGTCGTGGATGTCGCGGTAGGCGTCGAAGACCGCGGGCCAGTGCGCCATGCCGGCCCGGTGGAGCGCGAGGTCCTCGGAACGACGCAGCATCTGGTGCAGCTCGACCAGGCGGCCCGCGTCGGTCTGCTCCGTCAGCCAGCGCGGGTCGGCGGCGCTGCCCAGGCGGCTCCACAGCACCAGCTGGGCGCTGGGGGCGACGGCGGTGCAGGGGTCGTCCTGCAGCAGGGTGAGCCGCTCGACGACGTCCTCGGGCGAGTCCGGGCGGGGGAGGTCGAGCAGCTGCGCGCGTACGGCGATCCGGCGGGCCTCGACGGCGGAGAGCTGGTGGGGCGGCACCCGGCCACGCTAGCCGCTGACCCGGACGGAGCGCGTCCGGATCAGGGGGTGCCGGCGCGGCGCAGGACGGCCTCGGCGAGCACGTCGACGGCGGGCAGGTGGTGGTCGAGGAACAGTGAGGGCTCGGTCAGCTCCAGCTCGAGCAGCAGCGGGCCGTCGGCACCCGGCAGCAAGTCGACGCGGGCGAAGAGCAGGTCGTCCCCGAGGTCGGCCGGGACCGCGGCGAGCACCGCGTCGGCGACCGCGCGCTCGGCGGGCGTGGGGTCGCGCGGCGCCATGTCCTCCTGGAGGAACAGGTCACCGGTCAGGTCCATCCCGGGCGTCAGCAGCGCCCCCTTGCGCATCGCGTGGGAGAACGCGCCGTCGAGGTGGAGCAGGGCCGTCTCGCCGTGCTCGTCGACGCCGTGGAGGTAGGGCTGCACCATCACCGCGCGGCCGCTGTCGAGCAGCGAGGCCGCGTGGGCGCGCGAGCGCTCGACCTCGTGCGGCCCCAGCCGCAACGTGCCGCGCGAGCCCGCGGACACGACCGGCTTCACGACGTGCTCGACGTCCTCGTAGCGGTGGCCGGGGCCCTCGCCCGGCGCCAGGAACTGGGTCGGCACGATCGGGACGCCGGCGGCCTCGAGGTCGGCGAGGTAGCGCTTGTCGGTGTTCCACCGGATCACCGGCGCCGGGTTGAGCAGCCGGGTCACCGAGGCGACGTGGTCGGCCCACGACAGGTAGTCCTCGATCCGCTCGGCGTAGTCCCACGTCCCGCGGACCACGACCAGCGCGAACCCGGCCCAGTCGACGCCGGCGTCGTCCCAGACCGGCGTCGCCACCTCGGCGCCCCGCTCGCGGAGCCCCGCCACCAGCAGCTGCCCCTCGTCGTCGAGCTCCGGGACCTCGGCGCACGACGCCAGCGCGATCTTCATGTCGGGGAGCCTAGGAACTCGGGGTAGTCCAGTGAGAAGTGGCCCTTGGCACGCCGCCGCGAGGGGCCACTTCCCACTGGACTACCCGAGATGCCGGATCAGCGGTCGAGCAGCGGGCGGGACGGGTCCCAGGTGGTGCCGTCGGCGGCGTCGCGGCGGCGGCGGGCGATGGCCGAGAGCGCCTCCAGCACGACCCGGTTGGCCAGGGCGGCGGTGATGTCGGCGTGGTCGTAGGGCGGGCTCACCTCGACCACGTCGACGCCGACGACGGGCAGCTCCAGGCAGATCCGGCGTACGGCGTCCAGCAGCTCGCGCGCCGACAGCCCGCCCGGCTCCGGGGTGCCGGTGCCGGGCGCGTGGCCGGGGTCGCAGACGTCGATGTCGACGGAGAGGAAGACGCCGTCGCAGTCGTCGGTCGCGATCGTGAACGCCTCGGTCAGGCACGCGGTGAGGCCGCGGTGGACGATCTCGGTCATCTCGTAGGACCGCATCCGCTCGCCGGCCATCCAGTCCAGGGTCTCGGGCTCGGGCCAGTAGCCGCGCAGCCCGACCTGCAGGAACCGGTCGCCGCGCAGCGCTCCCGACTCGATCAGCCGCCGCATCGGCTGGCCGTGCCCCCACAGCGAGCCGAAGGTGATGTCACCGGTGTCGGCGTGGGCGTCGAAGTGGATCATCGACACCCGGCCGTGACCCAGCACGTTGGCCACGCCCTTGGCGTCGGGGAACGCGATCGAGTGGTCGCCGCCGAGCACGACCGGGATCGCCCCGGCCCGGGCCACCCGCTCGACCGCGGCCTCCAGCAACGGCAGCGCGACCTCGATGTCGCCGGGCGGCATCTCGACGTCGCCCGCGTCGACCACCCGCAGGTCCTGCAGCGCGTCGGTGCGCAGCGCCAGCGAGGGTCGCGAGCCGTCGTGGGGCAGGTAGTCGGTCATCCGGATCGCCTGCGGCCCGAACCGGGTGCCCGGCCGGTGCGACGTCCCGCCGTCGAAGGGGGCTCCGAGCACGACGACGTCGGCGCCGGCGTACGTCGTCTCGTCGTCGAGGTCGCACCCGTCGACGCCGAGGAAGGTGATGTCGGGGCCGTACTGCCCGCCGTACCTGGTCATGCGCCGACTCTACGGCTGCGCAGATCCGGAAGTCCTCTGTCCGGTACTGCCCCTACCGTGCCGGCATGACCGACGACCTCCAGGACCTCCGCAACTCCGCGTTCGAGTCCGTCGACCTCACCGGCTCCACGTTCCGCCGCGCCCTCCTCAACGAGGTGACCTTCCGGAACATCGACATGATCGGCACGCGGATCCTCAACGCCGACCTGATCGACGCCGAGATCACCGGCGAGATCCGCAACGTCACCGTCAACGGCATCGAGATCTCGGCGTACGTCGACCGCGAGCTCGACAGGCAGCAACCCGGCCGGGAGAAGATGCGCCCCACCGACGCCGACGGCTTCCGCGAGGGCTGGACCGTCATCAGCGAGCTGTGGGGCGGGACCGTCGAGCGGGCCCGCCGGCTCGAGGCCGCCCGGCCCGGCGCGCTCCACGAGAGCATCGACGGGGAGTGGTCGTTCACCCAGACCCTGCGCCACCTCGCCTACGCCACCGAGACCTGGGTCCTGCGCGCGCTGCTCGGCGACCCGCGCCCCTGGCACCCGCTCTCGCTGCCCTTCGACGAGATGACGCCCCACCCCGAGGTGCCGTGGGACCGCGACGCCCGGCCCGACCTCGACGAGGCGCTGGCCCTCCGCGCCGACCGGCAGGCGGCGGTGGGCCGGGTGCTCGCCGACCTCACCGACGAGCAGCTCGCGGGCGAGACCACCCCGGTGGACGGCCCGAGCTGGCCGCCGCCCCGGGCCTACCCCGTCCGTGAGGTGCTCCGCACGATCCTCAACGAGGAGTGGGAGCACCGCCGCTACGCCGAGCGCGACCTCGCCGTACTGGAGCAGCGCCGCTGACTCACATCTCCTCGTGGGTGTCGGGGTCGCCGCCGAAGAGCCGGCCGGCGTTGCGGCCGAGCCCGGTGATCGCGGCGACCTCGTCGTGGGTCAGCTCGAAGCCGAAGACGTCGAGGTTCTCGCGCTGCCGCGACGGCGTGGCCGACTTGGGGATCGGCAGGTTGCCGAGCTGGACCTGCCACCGCAGGATCACCTGCGCCGGCGTGACCCCGAGCCGCTCGGCGGCGTCGGCCACGGGCGGCTCGGTGAACGGCGCCTCCCGCTTTCCGATCGGGCTCCACGACTCGGTCACGATGCCGAGCTCGTCGTCGACCTCGCGCATGTGCCCCTGCGGGAAGTAGGGGTGCAGCTCGATCTGGTTGACCGTGGGCGGTACGCCGGTGTCGTCGATGATCCGGCCGAGGTGCTCCCGGGTGAAGTTGGAGACCCCGATGCTCCGCACCAGCCCGTCGCGCTGCAGCTGGACCAGCGCACGCCACGCCTCGACGTACTTGCCCTGCGAGGGGTTGGGCCAGTGGATCAGGTGGAGGTCGAGCTGCTCGAGGCCGAGTCGCTCCAGCGACTCCCGCGTCGAGCGGATCGCGTCGTCGTAGCCGTGGTCGCGGCCCGGGATCTTGCTGGTGATCCGCAGCTCCTCGCGGGGCACGTCCGTACGCCGGACCGCCTCCCCCACCTCGGACTCGTTCTCGTAGTTGACCGCCGTGTCGATCAGCCGGTAGCCCTGCTCGATCGCGCTGAGCACCGCGGTGGTGGCGTCCTCGCCGCGCAGGCCGGCCGTGCCGAAGCCGACCGCGGGGAGCTCCGCGCCGTCGTTGAGCTGGTGGATGGGCATGCCGGTCGTTCCGGGGGAGGTCATGCCCGCCACGCTAACCCGGTCCACCCACCTAGACTCCTGGCCATGTGCGGCATCGTCGCGGTCCACGACCCGGCCGGACCCGACGCCGTGCTCGGCGAGCGGATGCTGCAGCGGATCCGGCACCGCGGCCCGGACGGCCACGGGAGCCGCCAGGTCGGACCGACCTGGCTCGGCCACGTCCGGCTCTCGATCGTCGACCTCGCTGCCGGCGACCAGCCGCTGCCCTCGGGCGACGGCCACTGGGCGGTGGTGAACGGCGAGATCTACAACCACGAGCAGCTGCGCGAGGTCTCGCCGCGCGACTTCCGGACCGACTCCGACTCCGAGGCCGCGCTGGCGGCCGCGATCAGCGACGACCCGGACGCGCTCGGCGACCTGCGCGGCATGTACGCCTTCGCCGTGGCCCACGACGGCGGGCGAGACCTCGTCGTCGCCCGCGACCCGGTCGGCGTCAAGCCGCTCTACTGGGCCCACGTCGGCGGGGCGACGCTGTTCGCCTCGGAGATCCGCGCCTTCGACGAGGAGCACCGGCCGCTGGTCGCCGAGTTCCCGCCCGGCCATCGCTGGACGCCGACGACCGGGCTGCGCCGCTTCCGCGAGCTCCACGTCGCGGGGCCCGAGCTGACCGACCGCGCCGAGGCCGCGGTGCTGCTGCGCGACGTCCTCGACCTCGCCGTACGCCGCCGGATGATGGCCGACGTCCCGATCGGCGTCTTCCTCTCCGGCGGCCTCGACTCCAGCCTGGTGGCGGCGCTCATGGCCCGGCACCGGGAGGACGCCCACGGCCCGGTGCACTCCTTCGCGGCCGGCACCGCCGGCTCCAGCGACCTCGCGGCCGCCCGCCGGGTCGCCGACCACCTCGGGCTCGAGCACCACGAGCGCGTCTACGACGCGCGACGAGGTGGTCGCCGTGCTGCCGGAGGTCGTGCGCAGCATCGAGTCCTACGAGCCGTCGCTGGTGCGCAGCGCGGTCCCCAACTACCTGCTCTCGGAAGCGACCGCCCGGACGGTGAAGGTGGTGCTGACCGGGGAGGGCGCCGACGAGCTGTTCGCCGGCTACGCCCACTACCGCGAGATCGAGGAGGCGGACCTGCGCGCCGAGCTGGTGCGCAACGTCTCCGGCCTCCACCACCTCAACCTGCAGCGCTGCGACCGCGTGACGATGGCCTTCGGGCTCGAGGCGCGGGTGCCGTTCCTCGATCGCGACGTGGTCAACCTCGCGGCGCGGATGCCGGTCGGCTGGCTGCTGCCCGGTGAGCACGGCGAGGAGAAGGCGCTGCTGCGCGAGGCGTTCGCCGGATGGCTGCCCCACGACCTGCTGTGGCGGCCCAAGGAGCAGTTCGGCGACGGCAGCGGCACGGCCGACGTGATGGCGCAGCGGGTCGCCGAGCTGGTGCCGGACGCCGACTGGGCCGAGCAGCGGGTCGGCTCGCTGCCGGCGCCGCGCAGCCGTGAGGAGCTGGCCTACCAGCGGATGTTCGCCGAGCGGCTCGACGGCGTACCGGCGGACCTGCTCGGCCGGTTCGCCACAGAATGAAGCGCCCCGTCGGCCCGTTCGACAGGGAGGACGAGATCGGCGCCTTCGTCCACGTCGACCACGAGGCGATCGCCGCCGGGCCCGCTGGCGACGGGCCGCTCGCCGGCCGGCTGGTCGCGGTCAAGGACAACATCGCCGTGCGGGGTGCGCCCTGGACCTGCGGCTCGACGACGCGGCACGGGCTGGGGCCGGCCGACCACGACGCCGAGGTGGTCCGCCGCGTGCGCGCTGCCGGCGGCGTCGTCGCCGGCACCACCAACACCGACGAGCTGGCGATGGGCGCCTCGACGGAGACCTCGGCATGGGGACCGACCCGCAACCCGCACGACCCGGCCCGCACCGCCGGTGGCTCCTCGGGCGGGTCGGCGGCCGCCGTGGCGGCGTACGGCGTGCTCGGGATCGGCACCGACACCGGCGGCTCGATCCGCGAACCGGCGGCGCTGTGCGGCGTGGTGGGGGTGGCGCCGTCGCCCGGGTCGGTGCCGACCGACGGCGTGGTCGACTTCGCGCCCACCTTCGACCGGGTGGGCCCGATCGCGCCGACCGTGGCCGAGGCGGCGCTGCTCCACGAGGTGCTCGCCGGCGTCGACGGACTGGTGGCGGCGGCCGGGCGCGGCACCGCCGGCTCGCTCACCGGCGTGACCCTGGGTGTGGTGGTGCCGATGTCCGGGCACCGGAACTCGCCGGAGGTGCTGGAGCGCTTCGAGGTCGCCCGGCTGGCGCTGGTCGAGCTCGGCGCCACCGTGCTGCCGGTCTCGGTGCCGCGGTTCGGCGACCTGCTCGACGTCTACGTCACGGTCACCTGCGTCGAGGCGCTGCCGGTGCTCGAGGAGCACGCCGCGCTCGGGCGGCTCGGCCAGGAGGCGGCCAGCCGGCTGCGCCACGGCCGCTCGCTCGCCGGCACCCGCGAGCACCAGGAGGCGCTCGCCGTGCGGGCCGAGATCCGCGCCGACGTCGCGACCGCGCTGAGGACGTGTGCAGTCCTGGTCAGCCCGACCGTCCCGTTGACCGCGCCGCTGCTCGGCCGCCCCGGCATGGCCGACCCGCTCGCCCGCCCGCGCACCGACTGGTGGACCGTCGAGGCGAACCTCGCCGGCATCCCGGCCGCCACGGTCCCGGCCGGCCTCGGCGGCGGGCTCCCCGTCGGCGTCCAGCTGATGGCCGGCGCCGGCCACGACGCCCGGCTCTACCGGGTGGGGGCCGCGCTGGAGGCCGCCCTGGGTGGGTGACGATCGACCTCGGGGTCGGTCCCGGGGACGACCCCGATGTGCGCGCGGCACCGCCCTCCTAGCGTCGGCGACATGGCCCTCACCCCGCTCTCCCGGACCGCGCGCCGCGGCGTGCTGGTGCTGCACGTGCTGTGCGGCGTCGGGTGGATGGGCCTCGACCTCGGCCTGCTGGTGCTCGTGGCCACCGGCCTCACGTCCGAGAGCGGGGCGACGGTCGCGGCGTCCTACACCGCCGTCCGGCTCGTGATCCCGTACGTCGTCCCGGTGCTCGCCGTCGGCATGCTCGGCACCGGCGTGCTGCTCGGCCTCGGCACCCGGTGGCGGCTCACGCAGTGGACGTGGGTGCTGACCAAGCTGGTGATCGGCCTGGTGCTGACGACCCTGGTCTTCGTGGCGCTGCTCCCCGGCGCGCTGGGCATCCCGGCCGAGCTGGGCGGCACCGCCGCCGAGGTCCGCGACGCGGTCGGCCGCGCCGGCCGCGACCTGGTCTACCCACCGATCGTCTCCTTCGCGGCGCTCGGCGGCGCGCTGGTGCTCTCGATCTGGAAGCCGTGGGGTCGCACCCGGTGGGTGCGCCCGGCCGAGCGCGGCAGGATGCGGGCATGAGCTTCCCGAACCCGCTCCACCGCCCCTACCCCGACGACGTCTACTCCGGCGAGGGCGGTGAGGTGTCGGCCTGGGTCCGACCCGACGCCCGGGAGCCGGAGCTGGTCTACAAGAACGGCGGCAGCTGCGAGTACCTCGCGACCGGCGACCAGACCGGCGGCCTCTACGGCCTCTACCGCTGGAGCTTCGGCGAGACCGAGTCCGGGCCGGACCCCCACTTCCACCGCGCCATCACCGAGTCCTTCTACGTCCTCGAGGGGACCGTGAGGCTGTACGACGGCGGCGACTGGGTCAACGCCCGCGCCGGCGACTTCCTGCACGTGCCCGAGGGCGGGCGGCACGGCTTCCGCGGCTCGGACCACGCGCGGATGCTGCTGATGTTCACGCCCGGCGCCCCGCGCGAGGACTACTTCGAGACCCTCCACGCGCTCGGCCACGGCGCCACCATGACCGACGACGAGCGCGCCGCCTTCATGCTCCAGCACGACACCTACTGGGTCTGACGCTCCAGGATCCGCCGCGCCCGGGCGACCACCGGCCGGTCGACCATCGCCCCGTCGAGCAGCACCGCTCCGGAGTCGTCCTCCGCCGCCGCGACGACCCGCCGCGCCCACGCCACGTCGTCGGCCGAGGGGGCGAGCGCCTCCCGCGCGACGGGCACCTGGCGGGGGTGCACGCAGAGCTTGCCGCCGAAGCCCAGCCGGACGGCGTACGCCACGTCGTCGCGGAGCCGCGCGTCGTCCGTGACGTCGCCGGTCACCCCGTCGACGGGAGCCGCGAGCCCCGCCGCGGCCGAGGCGAGCACGAGTGCGTGCCGGGCGCCGGCCAGCGCCTCGCGGTCGTCGGGATCGACGCCGAGCTGCGCGGCGAGGTCGTAGGTGCCGAGCACCAGCCGGTCGACCCGCTCGACGGCCGCGAGCGCGGGCGCGGCCAGCACGCCGGCCGCCGACTCGACGATGGCCAGCAGGCGGGTCTCGTCGTGGAGCCGGCCGGCGAGCGTCGCCAGCGAGGCCGGGTCCTCGGCCTTCGGGACCATCACCGGGACGCCGTACGCCGCCACCGCCGCGACGTCGGCGTCGTGCGACGGCGTGCCCACGGCGTTGACCCGGACCGCGGCTCGGCCGCCGTCGGCCAGCCACCCCGCGACCGCCGTGCGGGCGTCGTCCCGGGCGGCGGGGGCCACGGCGTCCTCGAGGTCGAGCACCACCAGGTCGGCACCGGCGGCGACCGCCGTGGCGAAGCGGTCCGGCCGGTCGCCGGGGACGAAGAGCAGGGTCGTCATCGGGCCATCCTCACACCAGCCACGCGAGCCTTGGAGATCAGCAATTTCGCCGTATCGGTGCCTCCGCGGGCGACGCTAGGCTGCTCGGCAGTCGCTGACTCGCTGGGGAGGGAGGTCGGCCGACGGCCGTCCTCCCGGGGTCTTGTCGAAAGGTGCCGGCATGTCCGAGGAGATCACCATCAGCAGTCGTCCGTCGCGTCACTCGCGGGGGCACTTCTTCATCGTGGGCGAGGGGCTGGTCGGCAACCCGGCGACGGCCCCGCTGACGGCGCCGGCCGGTGGCTCGGCCGACCGGGCCCGGGCGGCTGCGGCCGCGCCGGAGTTCCGGTTCTCGCGGCTGGGGCCCAAGGGGAAGACCCACCCGACGTCGTTGCTGCGCAAGGTCGCGCAGGCCATGACCACGGGGGACACCGGCGGCAACGGGAACATCCCGGCGGGCTACACCTACCTGGGCCAGTTCGTCGACCACGACCTGACCTTCGACCACACCACGGTCGCCCTCGGCGACACGGTGTCGCCGGCCGAGCTGCTCCAGGGACGCTCGCCGTCGCTGGACCTGGACAACCTCTACGGCGCGGGGCCGGCCGACCCGGTGTCGGGTGAGTTCTACAGGGACGACCGGCACCTGAGGACCGGCAAGACCGTCAAGGTGGGCAACGGGGTGCTGGTGGCCCACCCCGAGTACGACCTGCCGCGGGAGGGCGACGACTCACCGGGCAACCCGCGGCGGGCGCTGATCCCCGACCACCGCAACGACGAGAACCTGGCCGTGGCCCAGACCCATCTCGCCTTCATCCGGTTCCACAACAGGGTGGTCGACCAGCTCGGGAGTGGGGTGCCGACCAACCAGCGGTTCCGGAGGGCGCGACGGGAGGTGACGCTGCACTACCAGTGGATGCTACGCACCGACTACCTGCCCAAGATCGTCGACGACGCCATCGTCGACGACGTGTTCGCCAACGGTCGGAAGGTCCTCGACGTCGGCGCCGACCCGATGTCGGTGCCGACGATGCCGATCGAGTTCTCGGTGGCGGCGTTCCGGATGGGGCACTCGATGATCCGGGACGCCTACGACTGGAACAAGATCTTCCCGAACGGGCAGGGCAGCCTGTCGTTCCTGTTCGACTTCTCCGGGACGTCGGGGTTCCTGGGCGGGGGTCCGGCCGCGCTGCCGAGCAACTGGATCGCGGACTGGCGGCGGCTCTACCGGTTCGCCAAGATCGGACGCGAGGACATGAAGCCGCCGCCACGGGAGTTCAACCTGGCCAAGCGGATCGACACCTTCCTGACCCCGATCCTGCACGACCTGCCGCCGGGGTCCTTCGGCGGCGACCGGGACGGCTTCGGCAACCTGGCCGCCAACCTGGCCTTCCGCAACCTGACCCGCGCCTCGATGCTCAAGCTCGCCTCGGGGCAGGACATGGCCACGCTGCTCCGCTCCAGCGGCGTCCCGGTCACCACGCTCACCAAGACCAAGATCCTCGGCCCGGGCGAGGGCGCCTCGCTGAGCACGCTGACCGACGAGGAGCGGACCCGGTTCGCCGCCGACACGCCGTTGTGGTTCTACGTGCTGCGCGAGGCCGAGCTCAACAAGGGCAAGCTCACCGGTGTCGGCGGCCGGATCGTCGCCGAGACCGTCCACCGGGCGATGGAGGGCTCGCGCAACTCGATCGTCCGCAACCCCGAGTGGCGTCCCTCGCTCGGCAAGGGCGCGCCCGACCGGTTCACGATGATGGACCTGCTCACCGTCGCCTACGACGACAAGAAGGCCGTCCTCGCGCCACTCGGTCCCTGACCGGCTGACGCGTCGCGCTGTCCCTGTGGGGGCGCGGGCGCGTGTCGTCGTACCCCTGGCCCCAGCCGTTTCGGACTTCTCGGCCGATCCCTGCGCTTCTCGGGTGTTGCAACGGCCGAGAAGCGCATGATTCCCCGGCTAGCCGGGGAATCATGCAGCCACCGCCCACCACCGGACGCACCCACACACCCTCGGGAATGCCACAGGCCCCCGACGCGTTCGTACTGATACAAGATTCAATCAGTTCGACGAGAAGGGCAGCCATGCAGTTCGGTGTCTTCACCGTCGGGGACGTCACGCCCGACCCGACGACCGGCCGCACGCCGACCGAGCACGAGCGGATCGAGTCGATGACCCGGCTCGCGCTCAAGGCCGAGGAGGTCGGCCTCGACGTGTTCGCGACCGGCGAGCACCACAACCCGCCGTTCGTGCCGTCCAGCCCGACCACGCACCTCGGCTTCCTCGCCGCGCAGACCGAGAGGCTGGTGCTCTCCACCTCGACGACGCTGATCACGACCAACGACCCGGTCAAGATCGCCGAGGACTACGCGATGCTGCAGCACCTCTCCGGCGGTCGCGTCGACCTGATGATGGGCCGCGGCAACACCGGCCCGGTCTACCCCTGGTTCGGCCAGGACATCCGGGAGGGGATCTCGCTCGCGGTCGAGAACTACCACCTGCTGCGGCGGCTGTGGCGCGAGCCGGTCGTCACCTGGGAGGGCCGGTTCCGCACCCCGCTGCAGGGGTTCACGGCCACGCCGGCCCCGCTGGACGGCGTACCGCCCTTCGTCTGGCACGGCTCGATCCGCTCGCCCGAGATCGCCGAGCAGGCGGCCTACTACGGCGACGGGTTCTTCCACAACCACATCTTCTGGAACAAGGAGCACACCCAGCAGATGGTGGCGCTCTACCGGCGCCGCTTCGAGCACTACGGGCACGGCGCCGCCGACCAGGCGATCGTCGGGCTCGGCGGCCAGGTCTTCATGGCGCCGACCGAGGCGGAGGCGAAGCGGGTCTTCCGGCCCTACTTCGACAACGCACCGGTCTACGGCCACGGCCCCTCGCTCGAGGACTTCACCGAGATGACCCCGCTGACCGTGGGGACGCCGGAGCAGGTCATCGAGCGGACCCTCGGCTTCGCCGACTACGTGGGCGACTACCAGCGCCAGCTGTTCCTCGTCGACCACGCCGGCCTCCCGACCGAGGCAGTGCTCGAGCAGGTCGAGATCCTCGGCCGCGAGGTGGTGCCGGTGCTGCGTGCGTGAGTTCGACCGCCGACGCCCGGCCCACGTGCCGAGCGACCCGCCCACCCACGCCTCGCTCCTGGCGGCCGGACCCGAGTCGCGCCACCGGCTCGTCGCCCCGGCCCGCCCGGTCGAGACCGGCGTCCCCGCCGGGCAGGCGTCGTGACCCGCCGGCTGGTCGTGCTGACCGCCGGGCTCTCCGAGCCGTCGTCGACGCGGTTGCTGGCCGACCAGCTCGCGGACGCCGTACGGACGCAGGTGTCGGCGCGCGGCGAGGACGTCGCCGTCGACGTGATCGAGGTCCGCGAGCTCGCCCACGACCTGGCCACCGCCACCACGACGGGTGGCGTGCCGACCCGGCGGCTGGCCGCGGCCCACGACCTGGTGTCGGCGGCCGACGGCATGATTGCCGTGACGCCGGTCTTCACGGCCAGCTACAGCGGGCTGTTCAAGATGTTCGTCGACACCCTCGACACCGACGCGGTCAACGCGATGCCGGTGCTGGTCGGTGCGACCGCCGGCACGCCGCGCCACTCGCTCGTGCTCGACCACGCCCTGCGGCCGCTGTTCAGCCACCTGCGCGCGACCGTCGTCCCGACCGGCGTCTTCGCCGCGACCGAGGACTTCGGCGACGCCGGGCTCGAGGAGCGGATCCTGCGGGCGGCCTCCGAGCTGGCCGCGGCGATGGTCGGCGGGACCGGCCGGGTCGCCGGGTTCGCGCCCGACCTCGCCGCGCGGCCGCGCCGGTCCGGCACCGAGCTGCCCGAGCCGCCGTCGTTCGAGAGCCTGCTGCGCGACCACAGCGGCTGACCCGCGGCTGGCACAGTGGGGCCGTGACCACCGACCTCGACCTCGCGCGGTGGCGGCTCCGGACGCTGGGCCTCACGGGGCCGACGGCCGGCTCGGCACACGACGTGGTCACCGGGCTGCTCGCCGTGCAGGCCGAGAACCCCGCACAGTCGGCATGGGCCGTCGCCACCCGCACGGTGTCGCCGGACGCCGGCGACCTCGCCGTCGCGCTCGACGACGGCCGGGTGCTGCGCACCCACGTGCTGCGGCCGACCTGGCACTACGTCGCCGCCGACGACCTGGTGTGGCTGGTCGAGGCCACGGCGCGCGGGGCGCGGCGGCCGTTGCGCCAGGCCCTCCTCACGACGTACGGCGAGGCGCCGGCTCGGCCGGCTCGGCGAGCGCGTCTACGCCGGGCTCGCGGGGCGCCACCTGACCCGGCCGCAGGTGGCGGCGCTGCTGGCCGAGGCCGGGGAGGACGTCGACGCCCACCACCTGATGCTGCTGATGGCCGACCTCGAGCTGCAGGCGCTGGTGTGCAGCGGACCGGTCGTCGACGGCGAGCACTCCTACGCGCTGGTCGCGGACCGGCTGCCGGCACCGCGGCGGCTCGACCGGGAGGAGGCGCTGGCCGAGCTCGCGCTGCGCTACGTCGTCGGGCACGGCCCGGTCTGCGTCGAGGACCTCGTCTACTGGGCGACGCTCACGCTGACCGACGCCCGCACCGGGCTGGCCGCGGCCGCCGACCGGCTGGCGAGCTTCGAGCACGGCGGCCGCACCTGGTGGCACGCGCCGCGACCAGTCGCCGCCCGTCGCGGCGGCCGAGCCGGCGGGCCACCTGCTGCAGATCCTCGACGAGGCCTACCGCGGCTACTCCATCGCCTCGCGGTGGGTGCTCGACGTCGCCGGCGCCGTCCCGCGCGGCCGCGAGACCAGCCTCGGCATGGCCCTGGTCGACGCCCAGCTCGTCGCCGGCATGAAGCGCGCGGTCGACCGGAGGCGGGTGGTCTTCGAGCTGAGGCCGCACGCGTCGTACTCACCCGGGATGCTGGGCCCCCTCGAGGTCGCCGCGGCTCGCTACGCCGCCTTCCTCGGGGTCGAGCCCGTGGTCAGCGTGCGGTCGTGACCGCCGGGGTGGTCGCGCTCCACGCCGCGAAGGCGACGCCGCCGCCCTCGCCGCCCGGAGGTCGAGACGGGGTCAGGGTGGTGGCTAACGTGCGCTGGGCCCCCCTTCGGTCACCGTGCACGGGGACCGGAGCGTGCCCACGGGCACGTGAGCCAGGACTCACCCCTCGAACGGCGACGCGACGTGGACGATCGCGTCGCCGGAGTTGACCAGGGCGGCCTCGGTGCGGCCGATGACGATGCCGTCGCGGTCGGCGTGGACCAGCCGCAGGGTGCGGCCGAAGGAGTCGACCAGCGCGCCGAGCCGCTCGCCGGAGGTCACCTGCTGGCCGAGCCGGACGTCGAGGTCGAGGATGCCCGTACGCCGCGCGCGGACCCAGCCGCTGGCCCGGCACTCGACCGACGGGTCGAACGCCGGCTCCTCGACGGCGTCGGTCATGCCGAGCGCGGCGAGCACGCGGCGTACGCCCAGCACCCCCGCATCGATCGCGTAGTCGTCGAAGCGGAGGTTCTCGCCGGCCTCGTAGAGCAGCACGGTCGCGCCGCGCTCCCGCGCGGCGTGGCGCAGCGAACCGTCGCGGATCCGGGCGTGCAGCATCACCGGCGCCGCGAAGGCGGCCGCGAGCGAGTGGGTGCGCTCGTCGTCGAGGTCGGCGCGGATCTGCGGGAGGTTGGAGCGGCGGTCGGAGCCGGTGTGGAGGTCGATGCCGACCTCGCACTTGTCGACCACCTCGCGCATGAACAGGTGGGCGATCCGGCTGGCCAGCGACCCGCGCGCGGAGCCGGGGAAGGAGCGGTTGAGGTCGCGCCGGTCGGGCAGGTAGCGGTCGCCGTTCATGAAGCCGAGCACGTTGACGATCGGGACCGCGATCAGGGTGCCGCGGAAGGCGCGCGCGTCGAGGCCGGCCACGACCTGGCGGATCACCTCGACACCGACCACCTCGTCGCCGTGGATGGCGGCGTCGACCCACACGGTCGGCCCGTCCTCGCGGCCGTGGGTGACACGGACCGGCAGGCTCACGTCGGCCCCGGTGACCAGCCGCGTGATCGGCAGCTCGAGCGCGCGCGACGTGCCGGCGCGCACCCGGACGTTGCCGATGCCGAAGGACTCGCGTGGCACGGTCAGCGGCCCCGGTTGAGCCGGCGCACCGAGCGCCGCGGCCGGCCGCCGAGGTAGGAGCGCTCGGGGTCGACGAGGAAGCCCTGGCGCAGGGCCTCGCGGCCGATCAGCATCCGGAAGCCCATCTCGTCGCGCCGGCTGAGCGTGACCTCGGCACTGACCAGGCGGCCGACCAGGCTGACGTCGAGGCACACGACGTACCGCTCCTCGACGTGACCCGAGGAGCTGCGCACCTCGCGCAGGTCGACCACGCGGCTCTCGCACCCGACGGCGTCCTCGTCGGAGTCCTGCCACGGGTGGACGGCGTAGCGGACCCATGCCTCGGGCTCGCCCTCGCCGTCCCTGTCGAAGACCTCGAGATCGAAGGCGTGGATCGCCGAGGTGCGGGCGCCGGTGTCGAGCTTGGCCTTGATCCAGCCCACCCCGAGGCCCGGGAGGCTGACCCACTCCCGCCACCCCGCGACCGTCCGGGCGATGGTGTTGGATGGTGGGTCTGCGTCTGCACGACTGCCAGGCTCGACCATCCCGCCATCCTGTCAGGTTGACTCTTGAAGCTCGCCATCCTCTCCCGCGCCCCCCGGGCCTACAGCACCCAGCGATTGCGTACGGCGGCGCAGGACCGTGGCCACACGGTGAAGGTGCTCGACACCCTGCGTTTCGGCATCGACCTGTCGGGCGACGAGCCCGACCTGCAGTTCCGCGGCAAGCAGCTCTCGGACTACGACGCGATCCTGCCGAGGATCGGCAACTCGATCACCTACTTCGGCACCGCGGTGGTCCGGCAGTTCGAGCAGATGGACATCTACACCCCCAACACCGCGGCCGGGATCACCAACTCCCGCGACAAGCTGCGGGCGACCCAGATCCTCTCGCGGCACAACATCGGGATGCCGGCGACGACGTTCGTCCGCGACCGTGCCGACGTGATCCCCGCGATCGAGCGGGTCGGCGGCGCGCCGGTCGTGATCAAGCTGCTCGAGGGCACCCAGGGCATCGGTGTGATCCTGGCGCCGACGATCAAGGTCGCCGAGGCGATCATCGAGACCCTCCAGAGCACCCGGCAGAACGTGCTGATCCAGCGCTTCGTCAAGGAGAGCAAGGGCCGCGACATCCGCGCCCTGGTGGTCGGCGACCGGGTGGTGGCCGCGATGCGGCGGGTCGCGCAGGGGGACGAGTTCCGCTCCAACGTCCACCGCGGCGGCACGGTCGAGCCGGTGGAGCTCGACGAGGCCTTCCAGGCGACCGCCGTCCGGTCCGCGCAGATCATGGGCCTCAAGGTCGCGGGCGTCGACATGCTCGAGGGGAAGGCCGGCCCGCTGGTGATGGAGGTGAACTCCTCGCCCGGCCTCGAGGGCATCGAGAACGCCACCCGGCTCGACGTCGCCGGCGCGATCATCGACCACATCGACCACCAGGTCGCCTTCCCCCAGATCGACGTCCGGCAGCGGCTCAGCATCTCGACGGGGTACGGCGTCGCCGAGCTCGTCGTGCACGCCGGCGCCGACATGGTGGGCAAGCCGATCGGCGAGTCGGGCCTGCGCGAGCGCGACATCACGGTGCTCACCCTCCACCGCGGCACCCACGTCGTCCCCAACCCGCGGGCCGGCAAGCAGCTCGAGGCCGAGGACCGGCTGCTGTGCTTCGGCAACCTCGAGGAGATGCGCTCGATGATCCCCGAGCGCCGCAAGCGCCGGCAGCGGGTCAAGAAGCTGCCCAGGCAGCCGATCCACGACGCGTGAGCGACCGCTGATCGCCAGTCGTCATTTCGGGTAGTCCAGTGAGAAGTGGCCCCTGACAGGGGGTCCTGAGGGGCCGTTCGTCACTGGACTACCCATCCCGCCCGCGCAATCAGACCGCGCGCACGCCGCCCGAGCCGGTGTCGACGACCGCGCCGCGGACGTCGAGGTCGGGGAACTCCGCGCGCAGCCACGCCACGGCCGCGCGGACGTCGCGCTCGTGGACGTCGTCGTCGACCGGGTGGCCGGCGCAGTCGGTGTGGCCGGCGACCACGGCGACCCGGCTGTCGTGGGCGGTCACCGACACCGCCACCGCGTCGCGCACCTGCTGCCGGGCGGGGGAGCCGGGGTCGAGGAGCGCGCCGTCGATGCCCGGCACGGTCACGACGTCGACGTACGTCGCGTCGTGGTCGGCGCGGACCGACTCGGCGACGGCGGACTGGATCCGCCCGTCGATGCAGGTGACGGCGACGGCGAAGCGGCCGGACGAGCTCATGGGACTACCTCCTCGGGGGTCAGGGTGGAGCCTAGGCTGAACGCGTGGAGCAGTGGCTGTGGGTGCTCGGGCCGTTCGTGGGCGCGGTGCTGCTCTGGCGGCTGGTCCGGCCCCGGTGGGAGGAGTGGGAAGGGCGGCAGCGGCCCGAGGACGAGCGTGCCGTCCTCAACAGGATGGCCGCGACCGAGGCGCGACGGCGCCGGCAGCGGGCCAAGCAGGGCCGGGCGGAGAGCGACCCCGACTGGTGACCCCACGGAGCGGGAGTCAGCCCTCGGCCCCCGACTGGGCCTCCGCGACCCGCTCCCGCAACCGGTCGCGCACCTCCTCGGGGGTGTAGGCCCGGCGCTGGCGCTCCTGCCGGGCCACGGCGGCGCCGGTGGCGGCGACGCCCACGACACCGGCCAGCCCGAGCCACTTCCACCACGCGACAGCCATCCGCCGACCCTAGCGAGCCGTGCGTACGACGTGCCCTAGGGTCGGGCGCCATGGCTCGGAACTCCTCGCCGCTGGGGCTCGACGAGGCGGTGGCCCACACCCGGACGGGCGACCTGTGGCTCTTCCGCGGCCGCAGCGCGGCCGACCGGGCGATCCAGACCCTCACCAACGCGCCGGTCAACCACGTCGGCCTGGCGATCGTCCTCGACGACCTGCCGCCGTTGATGTGGCACGCCGAGCTCGGCCGCGCGCTGTGGGACGTGTGGACCGGCGACCACCACCGCGGCGTCCAGCTCCACGACCTGCGGGCCTCGGTGCTGCGCTGGCAGGAGGAGTACGGGCAGGACGCCTGGCTGCGCCAGCTCAGCCCGGAGGTCGGCCGGGTCGAGGAGGACGCCGCGCTGCGGGCGGTCGCCCGTCTCGACGGCGTGTCCTTCCCCAGCGCCGCCCGGCTGGCGGGGCGGTGGCTGCGTGGCCGTGACGGCTACCTGCCGAGCCGCGAGCGACAGGCGCGGCCCCGACCGGAGGCGGCGTACTGCGCGGAGGTCGTGGCGCTGACCATGCAGGAGATGGGGCTGCTCGAGGACGACCGCAGGGCGACGTGGTACGACCCGGGCACCTTCTGGAGCGGCGGCTACCTCCCGCTCACCGACGGCTGGAGCTACGGGGTCGAGGTGCCGGTGGCCCCGTCGCCGGTCAAGCGCCGCTCAGGCCCCCGAGGTCGCTGACGACGGCGTCGGGCTCGACGCCCCACGGGTCGAGCCGGGTCGCCTCGGACCGGCGCACCCAGGCCGCCTGCAGCCCGGCGTGCTTGGCCCCGAGCACGTCGAAGGAGTTGCTGGAGACCACGACCACCCGGTCGGCCGGGGCGCCCACCCGCGACAGCAGGTGGCGGTAGACGGCCGGGTCGGGCTTGAACGAGCCGACCTCGTCGGCGCTGACGACGTCGTGGAGGTGGTCGCGCAGTCCGGCCCGCCCGAGGAGGGCGTCGGCCGCGGCCACGGGCCCGTTGGTGAAGGCGACGACGCGCCGTCCCTCGTCCCTGAGGCTGGTGAGGGCCGGGGCGACGTCGGGGAACGCCGGCAGCCGCCCGTACGTCGCCAGCAGGTCGTCGCGGTCGGCACCGGTCAGCGGGGTGCCGAACTCCGCGGCGGTGTGGTCCAGCGACTGCGCGGTGCAGACACCGAAGTCGACGTAGGCGCCCATCAGGGCCCGCCGCCACGAGTAGCCGAGCTGGTGCTGGCGCCAGGCGTCGGAGAACGCCGGCGCCCGCTCGCCCACGACCTCACGCAATCGCTCGACCACCCCGCCGGTGTCGACGAGGGTCCCGTAGACGTCGAGGGCGAGCACGTCGTGGTCGGCGAGCGGCATGCCTGCCACCCTGCCACGGCGCCGGTGGCCCACGACGGCCGCCTGCGCGCCGGCCGCGGGGTCTAGCCTCGAGCGATGAGTCCGCCGACCGGCGGCGGTCTGACCCGACACCCGCACCAGCCACCCGAGGAGACGACATGGCGTCCACGCTGAACCCGTACCTGATGTTCCAGGACAGTGCCCGCGAGGCGATGGAGTTCTACCGCGACGTGCTCGGTGGCGAGCTCACCGTGATGACCTTCGGCGACATGGGTGGCTCGCCGGCCGACGGCGTGATGCACGCGCAGCTCGAGACGCCGGCCGGGTTCACGCTGATGGCCTCGGACGCGCCTCCGGGAGAGACCGTCGCGCCCGGCGGGTCGATCCAGGTCAGCCTGTCCGGTGACGACACCGAGGCGCTCACCGGCTGGTTCCAGAAGCTGGCCGAGGACGGCCTGGTCGTCGACGCCCTCAAGCCGCAGGTGTGGGGCGACACCTTCGGCATGCTCGTCGACCGGTTCGGCGTCGGCTGGCTGGTCAACATCGCCGGGCAGGGCGGCGACGGCGGCGCCGCCTGATGGCCCAGCCGGGGCCGGCGTGGCCGGGACCGGTCGCGGCGATCACCCTGGTCACCGACGACCTCGTGGCCACCCGGCAGTTCTACCTCGACGTCTTCGGCCTGCCGGTGTTCTACCAGGACGACAGCTCGACGGTGTTCCGCTTCGGCGAGACCCTGGTCAACCTGCTGGCCGCCGCTGCCGCGCCGGAGCTGTTCGCGCCCGCGCCCGTCGGCTCCGCCGCGTCCGACCGGAGCGTGCTGACCGTCGAGGTGGACGACGTGGACGCGCGGGTCGAGCAGCTGCGCACCGTCGGGGTGGAGCTCCTCAACGGTCCGGTCGACCGGCCGTGGGGGATCCGCACCGCCAGCTTCCGCGACCCCTCGGGCCAGGTCTGGGAGGTCAGCGGACCGCCGTCGGGGTGAGGCCGGCTACCTCGACCAGATCTCGCGGAACGAGGGGGAGACCCAGCCGTCGCCGGACCGCGGGGGTACGTCGCGCAGCGGCCGGCCGCCGTACGCCGCGGCGTCGGGGTCACCCGCGGCGTCGTAGCGCAACCAGGTCTCGGTCGGCCCCTCGCCGCGGCCGGGCTGCGACCAGTCGCAGACCCCGTCGGCGAAGACGTCGCGGAGCGCGGCCACCTGGTCGGTGGTGAACAGCGCGGCGGCCGGGCCGTAGTCGTCGAGCGTGAACGGGCGCAGCCGGCAGGCGACGTCGTCGTTGGCGAGCGGGCCGCCGGCCTCCTGGCGCGGCGTGGAGAACCGGGTCTGCAGCACCTGCAGCTGCTCGACCGAGCACGCCTCGGCGGCGGCGCCGACGACGCAGCGGTCGGTGACGTCACCGGGCCGGTCCTGGGCCACCTTGGCGGCCAGCGGCACCGAGCGGTCGTCGTCCTCGACGGCCGTGAGCCACCGGTCCATGGCGAGCAGGGCCTCGCCGGCCCACTGCGGGTCGCCGATCAGCGGCGCCGGGCCGAACCACATCACCCGGTTGGGGGTGCTGCCCTGGTCGGCCTGCAGCCGTTCCTCGCTCCAGAACGCGTGCGCGTAGTCGTGGGCCGCGCCCGGGTCGGGACCACCGTGGTTGATGATCGCGACCTCGTCGAGGTTGTTCATCTCGTTGATCAGGCCGGTGCGGTAGGCCCGCGCGATCGATGCCTGGTCGCCCTCGATCCGCTCGGGGGTGAGCTGGGCGTCGACGTCGAGCCCGCCGAGCTTGGTGTTGAGGTCGACGAACTGCGCCGGGGTGATCAGGCCCTGCTGGAGCTGGTGGAGGCCGAACTGGACGCCGGTGTTGGCGAACGGCACGCCGGCGAAGCCGTGGCCGGCCGCCTGCTCCTGCGACGACCAGTCCTCCTCCGGGCGCGGGCCGAGCAGGTTGCCCATGATGTCGAGCACCGAGCAGCGGACGCCGCCGGGGTTGGTCTCGGAGTCGTAGCGCGTCGACTCGTCGCCGGCAACCGGCGCGGTGGTGCCGGGGCAGGCGTTCTCGGGGTCGAGCGCGGCCTTGAAGAGCCCCTCGTCGGCGGTCACCGCGTTGACGTGGGAGGCGTGCCCCTCGACGGCGGCCATCTGGGTCGGGCTCCACACGACGCCGGGTGCCCAGCGCGAGGGGTCCTCGAAGTAGAGCCGCATCAGGTGGTAGTCGGCGAACTGTGCGCCGGCGGTGAGCGTGTCGGGGTAGGAGCAGGTGGTGACGAGTCCCTGGTAGATGCCGGGGTAGGCGTTGGCGACGGTGTGCTGGGCGATCGACCCGCCGCTGCAGCCGGTGCCGATCGTGTAGCGGAGCTCGCCGTACTGCTCGACGAGGCGCTCCTTGGCCATCAGCAGCGACTCGGCCTCCATCGCGACGTTGCAGTTGTGGCCGGTGTTGGCCAGCGCCGTCGAGAGCACCGCGAAGCCCTTGCCCAGGGCGGTGACATAGCTCGGCGTCACGCCGGGGACCGACTCCAGCGTCCCGGAGTAGTCCTGCAGCGGGGTGTCGCCCGGGGTGTAGGACGCGCCGCAGTTGCCGCCGTGGGTGATCAGCAGCTTGTGGTTCCACTGCTCCTGCGGCGACCAGGCCCGCCACTGCTCACCGGGCTGCCAGAGCTGGAGGATCGTGTAGCGGTCGCGGTCCTGGTAGCCGTACTCCCGCCGCACGATGAAGGGCACGGTCACGCCCTCGTCGGTCGTCGTGGTCGCGACGTCGGAGGGAGGGTGGTCCCGGTCGTACGGCTGGAGGTCCGACTGCGCCGGGTCGGTCGACCGGTAGAAGAAGCGGTACGTCGCCGGCTCGTCGCACTGGGCGTCGACCGCGGTCTGCTGGCAGACGTAGTGGTCGGTGTGCGGCCCGGAGAACACCGGCCCGCCCGGGGGATGGTCGGTCACGGTGGTCCGCGCGACGTCGCCGCCGGCCACCGCTCGCAGCACGTTGCGCCCCTCGTGGAGGCCGGTCACCAGGCCGACCCAGCGGCCGTCGGTGGTGCGGTGGAACCGTCGCGACACGTCGTCGCCGTCGCGCGTCACCCGCACGTCGCGGGCCCGTACCCCGCGCGGCAGCACGACCTCGACCAGCACGTCGCCGCCCGAGACCAGGTCGCGCCGGTTGGAGAGCACCTCGAGGGCCAGCGGCCCCGCGGCGGGCGTGGCGGCGGCCGCTGCCGGTGCGGCGGCCTCGACCTGCGGAGCCACCGCCGGGAGGGCGAGCAGCGGGGCGAGCAGGCCGGGCAGCAGGAGGCGGCGTACGTGCATGACGGGTCAACGACCCGCCGCCTCCCTCGTCACGCGGAGGCCACGGAGGTAGAAAGGGGCATGGTCCGGGTGCTGGTCGGTCTCGCGCTGTCGCTCACGGTGCTGACCGGGTGCGTCGGCGGGACGCGGACCGAGTCCGGTCCCGTGGAGCGGCCGAGTCCCTCGGGGATCGACGAGGAGCTGCGCGAGGA
Organism: uncultured Actinomycetota bacterium; assembly: GCA_963740885.1. Taxonomy (GTDB): domain Bacteria; phylum Actinomycetota; class Actinomycetes; order Propionibacteriales; family Nocardioidaceae; genus Nocardioides. The sequence goes on along the minus strand of CAVUFP010000002.1, from coordinate 1,331,447 downwards.
GCTCGTCACGATGGAGACGCAGGACCAGGACGAGCGCACCGGTGGTGAGGCGGAGCTCAGCGACACCGAGCGGACCGCGCGGCTGGAGGAGATCATCGCCGAGCACGGGGCGCTGGAGCTGCTGCGCGAGGCGGTCGCCGACGGCCAGGCCTCGCCGGGCGATCTGGCCTCCCTCGAGCACCCGTCCGGGCTCGACGAGCGACGGGCCGAGGTCGGGCTGCCGCCGTACCACCGCTATCTCCACACGATGGCCCGCCCGTGCCGGGATTCCTGAGGCGTCGGCGCGGGTGAGAGTGTCGTGCCGGACCGCCGGTGTTCGTGGAGAGGGCGGAGGCGCCCACCGGGGCGGCCACGACCGAGGGGAAGAGCGATGACCCACTACATGCTGTCCGTCCACCACGTCGAGGACGAGCCGGCGCCCGGCGGCGAGGACGTGCAGCGGGTGTTCGAGGACGTCGACCGCTTCAACGGCGAGCTGCGGGAGGCCGGCGCGTGGGTGTTCGCCGGCGGCCTGATGCCGCCGGAGACCGCCACGACCGTCGACGCCGGCGGCGGCCGGCAGCTCGTGACCGACGGCCCGTTCGCGGAGTCCAAGGAATGGCTCGGAGGCTTCTGGGTGATCGAGGCGCCCGACCTCGACGCCGCGCTCGACTGGGCGCGGCGGGGCTCCGCGGCCTGCCGGGGGCCGGTCGAGGTGCGCCCCTTCCAGGCCGAGTGAGCGGCGATGCCGCGGACGCGGCGATCGACCGGGTCTTCCGCGACGAGTTCGGCCGGGTCGTGGCCGCGCTGGCGCGCCGGTTCGGCGACCTCGACCTCGCCGAGGAGGCGACCGGCGAGGCGCTCGTGGTCGCGCTGGAGAAGTGGCGGTCCGACGGCATCCCACCCAACCCGGGCGGCTGGCTCACGACCACGGCCACCCGCCGTGCCATCGACCGGATCCGCCGCGAGCAGCGACGCGACGACAAGCACCGGCAGGCCGAGATGATCCACGCGCTTAAGTCCCAGGGCGAGCCCCACGAGCCGACCGGACCGGTCGAGGACGACCGGCTCCGGCTGGTGTTCACCTGCTGCCACCCCGCGCTCGCCCCCGAGGCGCGGGTGGCGCTGACGCTGCGGCTGCTCGGCGGGCTCACCGTGGCCGAGATCGCGGCCGGGTTCCTGGTCCCCGAGACCACGATGGCCCAGCGGATCACCCGGGCGAAGCGCAAGATCGCCGGCGCCGGCATCCCCTACCGGGTGCCCGCCCTCGCCGACCTTCCCGAGCGGCTGGCCGGGGTGCTGGCGGTGCTGTTCCTGGTGTTCAACGAGGGGTACCTGGCCACGGCGGGCGAGGTCGCCGTACGGCGCGAGCTGACCGGTGAGGCGATCCGGCTGACCCGGGTGCTGCGCACGCTGCTGCCCGGCGAGCCCGAGGTGGTGGGGCTGCTGGCGCTGATGCTGCTGACCGAGGCGCGACGCGACGCGCGGGTCGCGGGCGGGGAGCTGGTGCCGCTGGACCAGCAGGACCGCAGCGGCTGGGACCGGGCGCTGGTCGCCGAGGGGCACGACCTGGTCCGGGCCTGCCTGGCCCGCGAGCGGGTCACCGGCGAGCCGCCCGGTCGCTACCAGCTGCTGGCGGCGGTGGGCGCGGTCCACACCGACGCGGCCGAGGCGCGCGACACCGACTGGTCCCAGATCGCGGCGCTCTACGACCAGCTCGTGCGGATCGACCCCTCGCCGGTGGTCCGGCTCAACCGCGCGGTGGCGATCGCCGAGCTCGACGGCCCGGTCGGTCGCGCTCGCCGAGGTCGACCGGCTCCCGCTCGAGGGCTACCACGCCTGGCACGCCACCCGCGCCGACCTGCTGCGCCGGCTCGGCCGCTCGGCCGAGTCGCGGTCGGCGTACGACGCCGCGATCGCCGTTACGGGCAACCGCGCCGAGCGGGCCTGGCTCGCTCGGCGGCGCGACCAGCTGTCGGGGTAGGGGGTGGCTGTGCGTTGCATGAATCCCCGGCTAGCCGGGGATTCATGCGCTTCTCGGCCGAAACTTCACCCGAGAAGCGCAGGTTTCCCCGGCCAGCCGGGGAAACCTGCAGCCCACCCTTGAACGCAGCCGTGGCGCCTGAGTACTATCGCGATATATCGGCGACAGTCGGAAGAACATCACGAAGCATCGGGAGGGATCGACGATGGGACACGGACAGTGGGGCCACCCGTGGGGTGGCCAGCGACAGACCGGCTGGGCCGGGGCGACGGGTGGGCCGGGGGGTCCGCCGTGGGCGCAGGGGCACCGGGGGCGACCGGGGCCGCCGCCGTGGCTGGCGGGACTCTTCGGGCTGGTGCAGCCCGAGCCGCCGCGGGGGCCGCGCGTCAAGCGCGGTGACGTCCGCGCGGCGATCCTCGACATGCTGGCGGTGGAGCCGCTCAACGGCTACCAGGTGATCCAGCAGATCGCAGAACGTACGGCGGGACAGTGGAAGCCGAGCCCCGGCTCGGTCTACCCGACCATCAGCCAGCTCGAGGACGAGGGGCTGGTCGTCGCCGACGAGGAACGCGGCCGCACGTTGCGGCTCACCGAGGCCGGCCAGACCTACGTCGCCGAGCACCCCGGGGAGCTCGCGGCCGTCTGGAGCTCCTTCGAGGAGGTGCCGGCCGAGGACGGCCCGGACCTCTCGGTCCTCAAGAACGAGGTCGGCCAGATGATGTCGGCGGTCTGGCAGATCCTCACCAACGGCACCGACGAGCAGCGCAAGGACGCGATGGCGGTGCTGATCGAGACCCGGCGCAAGCTCTACGGGCTGCTGGCCGACGAGGACCCCCGATGAGCCGCCGTCCGCCGTACGACGCGGCGGCGCCGTCCCAGCAGGACCGCCCCGAGCTCCGGATCGGCGACGCCGAACGGGAGCGGGCGACCACCCAGCTGGCCGAGCACTACGCGATGGGCCGGATCTCCCAGGAGGAGCACGCCGAGCGGCTCGACCGGATCTGGGCCGCCCGGACGCAGTCGGAGCTCGACCCGGTCTTCTCCGACCTGCCCGGTACGGCGGCCGCCGCCGGGCCGCGGCCCCAGCCGACGCGCCCGAGTCGCTCGTGGTCGCGGGGCCGTCCGCCGCTGCCGTTGCTGGTGCTGCTGGGCGCGCTGGTCGCCGTCGCGATCATCACCCACCTGCCCCTGATCCTGCTCGGCGTCGGGGTCTGGTTCCTCTTCTTCCGGGGTGGCTGCGGCTCCCGCTCGGCCTGGGGCCACCAGCCGCGCCGCTGGTGAGCCGGCGGCCTACAGCGCGATCGCGCGGTTGACCCACACCGAGGTCGGCTGCATCCCGACCTTCTCGTAGAGACCCAGCGCGCCGGTGCGCGAGTCGGTGCTCAGGCACGACGACTCCGCGCCGTGGTCGCGGCCCTCGCGGAACGCGTCGACCATCAGCGCCTGGGCCAGGCCGCGGTTGCGCTGGTCGCGCCGTACGGCGAGGCGCGCGACGTAGGCCTCGGGCGGTCGGCCGTCCTCGGTGAGGGCCAGCGTCACCTGCGCGACGCCGACCACGACGCCGCCGGGGTCGACGACCACGCGCAGCTGCCAGGGCTCGAAGCCCGGTCGGCCGGTGGTCTGGGCCAGGAAGTCCTCGTAGGACTCGCGGTCGCGGACCGACCACTCGAGGAAGGCGTCCTCGAGGACGGTGTGGACGGCCGGGTACTCCTCCGGCTCGGCCGCGCGGACGGCGTACCCCTCCGGCAGCGCCCGCTCGACGATCGTCGCGCCGGGCGGCAGCTTGAGCACCCAGCTGGTCCAGCGCACCCGGTAGCCGAGCGCCTCGAGCAACCGGTCGCCCGAGGAGCCCTCGGGGACCGGCATCCCGATCTCCGCGCTGCCCTTGGCCCGCGCGGCGTCCTGCATCCAGTGGGCGAGCGCGGTCCCGATGCCGCGCCCGCGGTGGTCGGGGTGGACCGCCGCGTCGCCGCGGTCGGGCGCGGAGACCTCGGCGTACCCGACCAGCCGGTCACCCTCGAAGACGCCGGTCGTCGACGCCGCGACGTCGAAGCTGGGTCGCCCCCAGTCGGCGACGATGTCGGCCTCCTCGATCTCGACCATGCCGATGTCGGCCAGCTCGGCGGCGGCCATCACCTCGAAGACCGCGCGGGCATCGGCCAGCGCGAGCGGGCGGGACGTCAGCCCCTCGGGAAGCTCCATGCCGCCATGGTGACGCGCGCGCGACGAACGGGGCCACCGATTTCCGGTGACCCCGTTCGGTGGGGACGCGCTCAGGCGCTCTTGATGGCGGAGATGTCGAACTCGAGGACGACCTTGTCCGAGACCAGGACGCCGCCGGCCTCCAGGGCGACGTTCCAGGTCAGGCCCCAGTCCTTGCGGCTGACGGTCAGCGAGCCCTCGAAGCCCAGCCGGGTGTTGCCGAAGGGGTCGACGGCGGTGCCGGTCTCGTCGAACTCGATCGAGACGGACTTGGTGACGTCCTTGAGGGTGAGGTCGCCGGTGATGGTCCAGGTCTGGCCGTCGCGGCTGACGTCGGTGGAGCGGAAGCCCCACTGCGGGTGGGTCTCGACGTCGAAGAAGTCGGCCGAGCGCAGGTGCCCGTCGCGGTCGGGGCTGCCGGTGGAGACCGACGCGGGGTCGATGCTCAGCTGCACCGAGGACGCCGCGGGGTTCTCGACGTCGACGTGCGCGCTGCCCTCGAACTCGCCGAAGTGGCCGCGGACCTTGGTCACCATCGCGTGGCGGGCGGTGAAGCCGAGCCGCGAGTGCGAGGCGTCGAGGATGTAGTCGCCAGTGGTGGCGGCGGCGGGGGCGGTGTCGAACTGGGTGCTGCTCATGGTGCTCCTCCAGAGGATGGTAGTTGAAGACTTGATCATCTAACGTTTCCGACGGTCAGGTATTCCCCACCCCGTCAGCGCGCCTCCAGAGGGTGACTGTGGGCACTTCCTGCCCGATTGCGGGCAGGAAGTTGCGTCATTGTCGTCAGGACCCCACCCTTTCTCCCGTGGCTGCCGCTCCGGACGTCGATCCCGACCTCGTCGACCACCTGGTCTCGACCACCGGGCTGGCGCCGGAGGTGGTGCGCCGGGTGGTCGGTGACGTGCTCGCCTTCCACGCCGAGCCGGTGGCCGACTACGTACGCCGCCGCCACGCCCACCTGCAGACCTACGGCGCGCGCAACCCCGAGATCTTCGCGCGGATCGGCGTGGAGCTCGCCGGCCGCCTGGTCGCCGCCCCCGAGCTCAGCGAGCGGCAGCTGCGCCGACTCGTCTACGGCTGAGCCTTCCCGCTCCACCACCCGAGAGGACCTGTCATGTGCGGAATCGTCGGCTACGTCGGGGGTCAGCAGTCCGCCCCGATCCTGCTGGAGGGCCTGACCCGGCTCGAGCACCGGGGCTACGACTCCGCGGGGGTGGCGGTGCTCGGGGGCAGCGGGGCCAGGGTCGCCAAGCGCGCCGGTCGGGTGCGTGAGCTGGCCGAGGCGCTCCCGAAGCGGTTCGGCGGGCAGGTCGGCATCGGGCACACCCGCTGGGCCACCCACGGCCCGGCCACCGACGCCAACGCCCACCCCCACACCGACTCGGCGGGCGCGGTGGCGGTCGTCCACAACGGGATCCTCGACAACGCCGCCGCACTGCGCGCGGCGCTGACCGACGCGGGCGTCGAGCTGGCCTCCGACACCGACACCGAGGTGCTCGCCCACCTGGTCGCCCGCTCCGGCGCCGACACCCTCGAGGGCAAGGTCCGCGACGCCCTGACCGCGGTCGAGGGCACCTACGGCCTCGCGGTCGTGCACGCGGCGTACCCCGACCGGATCGTGGTCGCCCGCAACGGCAGCCCGCTGATCGTCGGTGTCGGCCAGCGCGAGATGTTCGTGGCCTCCGACCTGGCGGCGCTGGTGCGCCACACCACCACCGTCGCCCACCTCGAGGACGGCGAGCTGGCGACGCTCACCGCCACCGGCTTCACGACGATGCGTCTCGACGCGCGGGGCGACCTGACCGCGACCCACCGCGAGGCGGCGACCCTCGACCTCGACCCGGCCGCCTTCGAGGCCGGCGACCACGCCTCCTACATGCGCAAGGAGATCGCCGAGCAGCCCGAGTCGGCCGAGCGGGTGCTCCGCGGACGGATCGACGAGCGGTTCGCGACGGCCCACCTCGGCGGGCTCGGGCTCGACGCCCGCGAGACCCGCGGCATCAGCCGGGTCAAGGTGCTCGGCTGCGGATCGGCGTACTACGTCGGCCAGATGGGCGCCGCGCTGATCGAGGAGCTGGCGCGGGTGCCGGCCGACGCCGAGGCCGCGAGCGAGTTCCGCTACCGCGACCCGGTGATCGAGCCCGACACCCTCTACGTCGCGGTCAGCCAGTCCGGGGAGACCGTCGACACCCTGCTCGCCGTCCAGGAGGTACGCCGCAAGGGCGGTCGCGTGGTCGGACTGGTCAACGTGGTCGGCTCGGCCGTGGCGCGCGCGTGCGACGGCGGGGTCTACCTCCACGCGGGCCCCGAGGTGGCGGTCGCCAGCACCAAGGCGCTGACCACGATGTTCCTCGGCTTCGCGCTGCTGGCCCTCCAGCTGGGCCGGGTGCGCGACCTCTCGATCGCCGAGGGGCGGCGGCTGATCGCCGGGCTGCAGGCGGTGCCCGACCAGATCCGCGAGATCCTCGACCAGGAGGAGACCTACGCCGAGGTGGCCCGGCAGCTCGCCGGGGCCGAGAGCCTGTTCTTCGTCGGCCGGGTGCGCGGCTTCCCGGTCGCCCGGGAGGGTGCCCAGAAGTTCAAGGAGATCTCCTACCGGCACGCCGAGGCCTACCCGACCAGCGAGCTCAAGCACGGTCCGCTGGCCCTGATCGAGCCCTCGGTGCCGACCGTCGCGATCGTCCCCGACGACGAGCTCGTGGAGCGCAACGTCGCCGCGCTCCACGAGATCGCGGCACGCGGCGGGCCGCTGGTCGTGGTCACCCACGCGTCGGTCGACCTCGGCGACGTCGCGGCCACCCGGCTCGACGTACCGAGGAACGAGCGCGAGCTCGACCCGGTGCTGTTGACGATCCCGCTGCAGCTGCTGGCCTACCACGCCGCGCTGCACCTCGGGCACGACATCGACAAGCCGCGCAACCTCGCCAAGTCGGTCACCGTGGAGTGACTCACCCAGGGTGGTGAGTGGTGACGGGACACCCCACGTGATTGGCTGCACGCAGGCCGAAACCCGGCCGAGACCCCAGAGGAGCGAGTCATGGCCGACCACCGCGACCAGCACGACGACGAGACCCGTGTGGGCAACCACGCCCACCGTGAGGAGGTCGTCCACACCGAGGACCGCCGGGAGGTCGTGGCCCGCGAGCGCGAGGAGCACGGCGGCGTCAAGATCGGCTCGGCCTTCTTCGGCTGGCTGACCGCGACCGGCATGGCGGTGCTGCTCAGCGGGATCCTGGCCACGACCGGGTTCCTGGCGGGCGACGCGACGGGAACCGACAGCGCCGGCGAGGCGGCCGACGTGCTCGACCTCAGCGCACACGAGCTCGGGGTCGTCGCGATCGTCGTCGCTCTCGTCGTCTCCTTCCTGTCCTACTACGCCGGCGGGTACGTCGCCGGACGGATGGCGCGCTTCGACGGGCTCAAGCAGGGCGTGGCCGTCTGGCTCTGGTCGATCGTGATCGCCCTCGTCCTCGGCGTGCTCGGCGCGGTGTTCGGCAACGACTACGCGGGCACCCAGGGCCTGCCGCGGATCACCTTCGACGGTGGGGTCTCGGCCAACTTCGTGATCGCGGTCGTCGTGGTCCTCGTGGTCACCCTGGTCGGCGCGATGCTCGGCGGGCTGGCCGGCATGCGGTTCCACCGCAAGGTCGACCGCACCGGGCTCGGCCGCTGATCCCGGCTGCAGATTGCCGGGTAACGGTCCGCCGGTGTCGCTCCTGCGCCGTCACAACGGCACGCCAGCGACACGAACGGCCCGTTACCCGCAAATCGCGGGGCACCGGCGGTCTGCTGGAATGACCGGGTGCCCCTGACACGACTGCTGACCCTCGCCCTCGTCGTGCCGCTGGCCGCCTGCACCGCGGCGCCGGAGGACTCCGGGCCCGACCCTGCCGACGCCGCCGCGACGCTGGCCGACGGCCTGGCCTCCGGTGATCTGTCGGACGTGGCCTTCACCGCCGAGGGCGCCCAGAAGTCCTACGACGACGTGGTCGACGGCCTCGGCGAGGTCACCCCGACGGTGGCGGTGGACGGCGTCGACGAGGGCGAGGACGGCAGCACCGCGACCGCCACGCTCGGCTGGTCGTGGCCGGTCAGCGAGCAGGACTGGACCTACACCTCCGAGGCCGAGCTGCGACGGTCCGGCGAGCAGTGGCAGGTGGTCTGGGAGCCGTCGCTGGTCGAGCCCTCGCTGCACACCGGCGGCACGCTGAGCCGGCAGCTCGCCGCGGCGAAGCGGGCCGACATCCTCGGCGCGGGCGGCCAGCGACTGGTGACCGAGCGACCGGTCACCCGGTTCGGGATCGACAGGTCGGCGGTCAGCCCGCAACGGGCCGTCGGGTCGGCGCGGGCCCTCGCGGCGCTGCTCGACATCGACGCGGCGTCGTACGTCGACCAGGTGAAGGGGGCGGGCGAGCTCGCGTTCGTCGAGGGCATCGTCTACCGCCGCGAGGACGTGCCGGTGCGCGTCGGGGCCGGCTACCAGCGGATCAAGGGGGCGCTCGCCGTCGCCGACTCGCTGCCGCTCGCGCCGACCCGCGAGTTCGCCGCACCGATCCTCGGCAGCGTCGGCCAGGCGACCGCCGAGATGGTCGAGGAGGATCCCGGGCGCTACCAGCCCGGCACCGAGGCCGGGCTGTCGGGCCTGCAGCTGCGCTACGACGAGCAGCTGGGCGGGACGCCGGGGGTCTCCGTGGTGGCCACCGCGTCCGACGACGCGCAGGAGGTGCTGTTCGAGGAGAAGCCGGTGCGCGGCACCCCGCTGCGGCTCACGCTCGACGCCCGGCTGCAGTCGGCGGCCGAGCGGATCCTGGCGCCGGTCGGACCGGCCAGCGCGCTGGTCGCGGTCCGGCCCTCCACCGGGGAGATCGTGGCGGCCGCCAACGGCCCCGGCACCGACGGCTACAACGTGGCGACCTACGGGCAGCTCGCCCCCGGCTCGACGTTCAAGGTCGTGAGCACGCTGGCCCTGCTGCGAGCGGGGCTTTCGCCGGACTCGCCGACGCAGTGCACCGACACCCTCGACGTCGACGGCAAGCAGTTCGAGAACTACGACGACTACCCCGCCGACGGCACCGGCACCATCCCGCTGCGCACCGCCGTCGCCAACTCGTGCAACACCGCCTTCATCTCCGAGCGGGAGCGGCTCGGCCCCGGCGACCTGGCCGACGCCGCGGGCTCGCTCGGGCTCGGCGTCGACCACGACCTCGGCTTCCCCTCCTACTTCGGGCAGGTGCCGCCGGCCCGGTCGGAGACCGAGGCCGCGGCCGACATGATCGGCCAGGGCCGGGTGCTGGCCTCCCCGATGGCGATGGCGACGGTGATCGCGTCGGTGCAGTCCGGGAAGACGGTGCTCCCCTCGCTGGTGGTCGACGAGGAGGTCGAGCCGGCCGACGTCGCGACCCTCGAGCGGGCCGAGGTCGACCAGCTGCGCTCGATGCTGCGCGGCGTCGTCACCTCCGGCAGCGGCAGCCTGCTCGCCGACGTCCCCGGCGGGCCGGTGATCGCCAAGACCGGCACGGCGGAGTACGAGGACGACGGCACCGTGCGCACCCACGCCTGGATGGTCGGCGCCCACGACGACCTCGCCGTCGCCGTCTTCGTCGAGACCGGCGACTCCGGCTCCGGCACCGCCGGCCCGCTCCTCGAGGCCTTCCTCCGCGCCAGCTGAGTCGTGCCTGATTCCCGTCGAGTCGTGCCTGGTTCTCAACGGTCGCGCGGGGGGACCTGGCTGGCGACGTCGTCGGGCATGGGTTCGTAGTGGGCGAAGCGCCGGGTGAAGGAACCGGCCCCGTGGGAGGCCGAGCGGAGGTCGGTGGCGTAGCGGACCAGCTCGGTCTGCGGGACCTCGGCCCGCACCGTGGTGCGGTCGTCGCCGACCTTGTCGGTGCCGAGCAGGTGCGCGCGGCGTGCGGAGAGGTCGCTCATCACCGCACCCACCTGCTCGTCGGGGACGACGACCTCCACCAGGTCGAAGGGCTCCAGCATCGTCACGGTCGTCGCCGAGGCGGCCTCGCGCAGCGCCAGCGCGCCGGCGGCCTGGAAGGCCATGTCGGAGGAGTCGACGCTGTGGGACTTGCCGTCGGTGAGGGTCACCCGCAGGTCGACGACCGGGTAGCCGTAGCGGACGCCGCGCAGCATCTGCGCCCGCACGCCCTTCTCGACGCTGGGGATGAACTGACGGGGTACGGCGCCGCCGACCACCCTGTCGACGAACTCGAACCCGGCGCCCTCGGGCAGCGGCTCGACGGTGATGTCGCAGACGGCGTACTGCCCGTGGCCGCCGGACTGCTTGACGTGGCGGCCGTGGCCCTGCGCGGTGCCGCCGAAGGTCTCGCGCAGCGACACGACGAAGGGGATCTGGTCGACCTGCACGCCGTACCGCTCGTGGAGCCGTTCGAGGGTGACCTCGGCGTGCGCCTCGCCCATCGCCCACAGCACCAGCTGGTGGGTCTCGGCGTCGTTGTCGATGCGCAGCGAGGGGTCCTCGGCCGCGATCCGGCCCAGTGCCTGGCTGAGCTTGTCCTCGTCGGTCTTGGTGCGGGGCGCGATGGCGACGGGCAGCAGCGGCTCGGGCAGCGACCACGGCCGCAGGACGACGGGGTGGTCGACGTCCGAGAGGGTGTCACCGGTCTCGGCCCGGACCAGCCGGCCGATGGCGGCGATGTCTCCGGCCACGACTGCGGCGGCGGGGGTCAGCTGCTTGCCGAAGGGGTGCGAGAGCGCGCCGAGCCGCTCGTCCTCGTCGTGGTCGGGATGACCCGCTCCGGAGTCACCGAAGAAGGACGAGAAGTGGCCCGACACGTGCACCGGGGCGTCGGGCCGGAGCGTGCCGCTGAAGACCCGGACCAGGCTCAGCCGGCCGACGTAGGGGTCGCTGGTCGTCTTCACCACCTCCGCTACCAGCGCCGCGGAGGCGTCGCAGCCGATCTCGGGCGCGCCCTTGCCGGCCGGCGTGAAGACCTCGGGCGAGGGGTGCTCGGCGGGGGAGGGGAAGCCGCTGACGGCGAGGTCGAGCAGCTCGCGGCAGCCGACGCCGGTCATCGCGCAGCACGGCACGACCGGGAAGAACGTCGCCCGCGCGACCGCCCGCTCGAGGTCCTCGACCAGGATCTTGGCGTCGATCTCCTCACCCCCCAGGTAGCGGTCCATCAGCGTCTCGTCCTCGGACTCCTCGATCACCCCCTCGATCAGGTCGCCACGGAGGGCGGCGAGGTCGTCGCGGCCCTCGGGGCAGGGTTCGAGCAGGCCGGTCAACCCGGTGACCTCCTGGCCGTCGCGCACCGGGACGAAGAGGGGCTTCACCTGCTCGCCGAACGCCGCCTGCGCCTGCGCCAGCACGCCCTCGTAGTCGGCGCGGGCCTGGTCGAGCCGGGTGACGACGACCGCCCGCGGCATGCCGACCTGCGCGCACTCGCGCCACAGGCCGAGCGTCGCCTCGTCGACCCCCCCGCCCGCGGCCACCACGAACAGGGCGCAGTCGGCGGCGCGTAGCCCGGCCCGCACCTCACCCACGAAGTCGGCGTAGCCGGGGGTGTCGAGGAGGTTGACCTTGACCCCCTGGTGCACGACGGGGGCGACCGCCAGCGCGTGGGAGCGGTGGTGTCGCTGCTCGCCCGGGTCGTGGTCGCCCACGGTGGTGCCCTCGTCGACCGACCCGGGGCGGGGGACGGCTCCGGCGGTGGCGAGCAGCATCTCGAGGAGGGTCGTCTTGCCGGAGCCTCCGGGCCCGACCAGCACGACGTTCCTGATCCGGTCCGGGCTGCTCGCCCCGAGATCCTGCCCGGCCGGTCTGCGTGCGCTCCCCTTGTCGGCCATGCCGCCACCTCCACCACGAAGGCAACTCCGGTCGGGGGGCATTGGCAAGAGGAAAGGTGCCGGATCGCGTCACCCGGACGTCCGCGACCGCGTCACGGTGTGCGATCCACGGTCTCGACCCGGAACGGGACTCCCTCCATGCAGGACGTGGCGAGGTCCGGTCGCTCCGTGCCGCTCACCCGGATCCGCTCGCCGGGAGACAGCCCCTCGGCCTGCGGTCCGAGGAGCAGGTAGGCGCGCCCGCCGGAACGGAGGAGCAGGCAGTCGCCCTCCACGCCGCCGCGGACCGTGCCCTCCAGCGTCGTGCTCGTCGGCTCGACGCGGGAGGTGCCCCCACCGTCGGGAGTGGGGTGGAACGACCCGGGCTCGTCTGTCGTGGCGCAGGACGTCGTGGCCGCCAGGAGCACGGCGCCGGCCCGCAGGGCGATCGAGGTCCTCATGGGGCTGCGACGTGCGAGCCGCTTCGTCGGATCCCGAACCGGCCAGGACGGGATGGACCCCGCAGGGCCCATCCCGTCGTCGGATGGATGATCAGCGGCCACTCACGGTGCGGTGCACGCCGAGGGTGCGTACCTGTGCCAGGCGAGCCCGGCGAAGGTGGACCCGGCCGGGTCACTGGTCCGGAACCGGTTGACCTGGATGCTCCACGTGCCCGCGACGTCCGCCACGAACTCGATCACCTCGTTGTTGTTGTCGAACGACGACGAGGTCGCTGCCACGGTGCCGTTGGGCCGCAGCAGGGCGAGGTCGAGGTCGTCGGACGGATCGGTGGCGTAGAGGCCGTAGCTGGTGTTGGTGTCCCACGCCAGCGCAGCCCGGATCTCCTGCCCGGCGGACACGCTGGGGAAGGTCTGGGTGATGGCGGTACCAGTCCCGTTGGGGATGGAGTCCCCGCGGAACCGGTTGGCGTTCAACAGGTTGTACGTCTCCAGGAAGTCGGGACCTCCTGCACCGTCGAGCTCGCTGATGGCCTGGCCGCCCTCGATGTTGTGGCAGTTGGACGCCATCATCACGGCCTTCTCGGTCTCCGGCCAGCCGAGCAGGAAGGGTGCCTTCTGCTCGGCGAGCGCGGCGCCGCCGACCATCACCGGAGCCGCGTAGCTGGTGCCGCTGCCGATGTTCCCGGTCGGACCTCCGCCGCTGCTCGGCAGCAGCCCGGTGAAGTTCGTGCCGGGAGCCGCGAGGTCGGGCTCCTCCCGGTCACCGCTGTCGCTGGCGGGGTCGGCGCCGCTGGAGAAGCCGGCCATGGTGTCGCCCGCCCACCCGTTGGTGCCGAGGTCGTCGAAGGCGCCGACGCTCACGACGTTCCATGCGGTCGCCGGGGAACCCACGCAGGCCGTGTTGCCGTCGTTGCCGGCCGCGACGTACTGCGAGTCAGCACCTCCGCGGACGAGGTCGTCGAGGGCGCGGGCGAGTGTCGCCGCGACCGTGACGCTCGGGCACGGCGCCGCGCCACCGGTGAAGAACCGGTAGCTGTGGTTGGTGGCACCGGACACCTTCGCGGACACGTCCTGTGCCGCGCTGACCAGCTCGGCCTCGTTACCGGCGCAGCCGGCAGCGGAGTTGAAGTAGATGTTGGCGTTGTTGGCGATCCCGGTGAACTTCGGGTGGGTACTGGCGATGATCCCGCTCACCGCGGTGGGGTGGCTGTGGTCGCCGCCGCAGGCAGCCGCACGCCCCTCATGGATCCTGGCCAGGTAGTAGTTGTTCTCGGCGTCGAGGTCGGCCGTGTTCTCCTCGAACAGGGAGTCACAGCACTCGACCACACCGGCGTTCGCCGTGCCGGGCGCTGTGAAGGGGTCGGCCCCGGTGATGCCCTTGGCCCAGACCTTGGTGGCGGCCGTCGTGGTCTTGGCGATGTCCTGGGTGTTCTCGGCCCGAGCGCCGGCGAAGGACGTCTCCTGGACCCGCGGGTCCGTCGAGAGCCGGGCCACGGCTCCCGCGGGCACGACGGCGAAGACGGCCGGACTGTAGTCGGCGGTCGCGACGACCCGGTAGCCACGGGCCCGCAGGGTCGAGGCGAAGGCGCGGTTGGTCGGCGTGACGGCGTCGGCCATGCGCTGGAGGTTGCGGCTCTCGGCCGCCTCGACCTGGGTCGCGGTGACGTCGGTGTCGGCGATGCTGGCCCGCGTCACGGCGGAGTTGTGGTCGGACTTGAGCCAGAAGGACACGGCGATGCGCTCAGCGGCCGCCGAGGAGTCGACGACGTGGGCGAGCTGCCGGGTCATGGTGCCGAACTGCGACCGGTACGCCGCCGACTCGGCGCGTCGAGCCGCCAGGTAGCTGACGTCCCGTCCGCTGGCGTCGATGGTGACGCCGTAGACCTTCCCCGTGGCCCGGTCGAGGACCTTGGCGCGGGTCAGGGAGAGTCCGGTGAGCGGTAGCGAGCTCCCGGTCCGCGCGACCACGGCGAGGTCCGCGACCCGGAGGTCGTGGTCTCGCGCCGCGGCACCCAGGAGCTGGGCTTGGGTGGCGTCTGTGGAGGCAGAGCCCTGGCCCGGGGGATCCGTCGTCGTCGTGGTCGCGTTGGCCGCCAGGGCCAACGAGAGGGGGAGGAGTCCGGTCGCGAAGATGGCGACCAGTCGTGATCGGCGCATGGTGAAACACCTCGTGAGCAGTCCGGTCTAGCACAGCCCGTCGCGGGCTGAAGGCGCACCGACAGAGGAACCCCGGGACCGTCATTCAAGGCGTTTCACAACTGACGGCGAAGGGACAGCGGGGTCATCGGAGAACGATGGCGGAGCTGCCGTGGCGACGAAGTTTCGACTGGGCCCAATCGCGCATCCACCTTCCCGCTGCCCACAGGCACGGTCAATGGGGCGGCGGGGGTTGTTACCCATTCGTGGATCGGTGTTGCCGCGAGAGTCAGAATTCGTCGAGACCCCAGAATCAGCCGAGCCCCCCACTGCATGGGGTCAGCGGAGGGCCCGGGTCGACGCAGAGTGCTCCCTCCGCAACCGACGCGGCCAGAATCCCACTACTCGCCTGTGATGTCACGGGTCGTGAGCACACCGTTACCCGTGCGTTTCCCGAGGGTGGGAGGCTGGTGGGACATGGAGCTCTACACCGACGTCGCGCGCCAGTACGCCGACTTCGCGCGCTACGCCGACGGGTCGCCCTGCTTCCGGGAGTGGACCGAGAAGGTGACCGCCGACGACGAGGTGCTGGCCTGGATCGGCTCGCTCCCACCGGTCAAGCAGCAGCCCAACCTGGTGCTGGCCGCGGCCCGCTGGCACGGCGTAGCGGCACCCGGGCCGTACGCCGGCTTCCGCGACGCGCTGCTCGGTGACGACGGCGCGATCCGCGCCACGATCCTGGCGCGCGCGACCCAGACCAACGAGGTCGGCCGGCTGGCCACCCTGGTCCCGTGGTTCGCCGACCTGGCCCGGCGCGAGGACGACCGGCCGCTGGCGCTGCTGGAGGTGGGGGCCAGCGCCGGCCTCTGCCTCTACCCCGACCGCTGGTCCTACGCCTGGACGACCGGCTCCGGCGTGCTGACCGTGGGTGCGGGGCCGAGGTTGCCCTGCGAGGTGAGCGGGCCCTTCGCGGCGCCCGCCTCGCTGCCCGCGATCGCCTGGCGGGGCGGCATCGACCTGCACCCGCTCGACGTCACCGACGCCGACGCCATGGCCTGGCTGGAGAACCTGGTCTGGCCCGAGCAGGACCTCCGCCGCACCCGGCTCGCCACGGCGGTGGAGATCGCCCGCGCCGACCCGCCGCGACTGGTCACCGGCGACCTGGTCGAGGAGCTCCCCGACCTGGTGGGCGAGGCGGCCGAGCACGGGCGGGTGGTGGTGTTCCACAGCGCGGTGATCGCCTACCTCGAGCCGCCGGACCGGCAGCGCTTCCACCAGCTGATGACCTCGCTGGTGTCGGCCGGCCGCTGCCACTGGGTCAGCAACGAGGCGCCGCAGGTGCTGCCCGAGGTCACCGCCACCGGGCCCGACCTGCCCGCGGAGCGACCCGCCTTCGTGCTCGGCGTCGACGGCCGGGCGGTCGCGTGGACCCATGGCCACGGCGCCACGATGCACGTGCTGTGAAGCTGGCCCTCAGACGAGCTTGAGCGAGCGGGGGAGCTCGCGGCGGCTGCGGATGCCGAGCTTGCGGTAGGCACGCGAGAGGTACCACTCGACCGCCTTGACGGTGATCTCCTCGTGCTCGGCGATCTGCCGGTTGCTCTCGCCGCCGGCGGCGAGCCGGGCGACCCGGTGCTCGAGCTCGGTGAGCTGGGCGATCGCCTCGCACCGCAGCGGGACCGGCGGCTGGCCGAGTCGCTCGAGCAGCCGGTTGACCCGGCCGTGCAGTGGCCAGAGGTCCTCCTCGTCGGCGTACGCCCCGGCGCTGCGGAGCAGCGCGACCGCCTCCTCCCGGCCGGCGGCTCCGCCCATCAGGGCGAGCAGACCGGCGAGGTCGGCGGCGAGGGCCGCTGCGAGCCGGGGGTGGTCGTCGCCGAGCAGGGCGCGGGCCTCGCGCAGGTGGTCCTCGCGCTGTCCGGAGCAGACGGCGGCGACGGTGCGCAGCGCACCCGCGACGGCGTACGCCGACCCGTGCTCGCGAGCCAGCCGCAGGTGCTCCAGCGCGAGCCGGCTCGACTCCTCGTGCCGGCCGACGCGGATCAGGCTGAGCGCGGCGCCGGCACGCCAGGGCAGGTCGACGACGTCGTTCGGGTCGGCCGGGTCGCCGGCGTGCTCGCCGGCGAGCAGGAAGTGGGCGGCCGCCTCGTCGTCGCGGCCAGTGGCGGCGGCCAGCTCGCCCAGGGCGAGGGCGGCCCGGGCCAGGTCGCGACCGGTGAGCCGGGGACGCCCGGCGAGCTGCTCGCCGAGCCGGAGGGCGAGGTCGACCTCGCCGCGGGCCAGCCGGCACTCGAGGGCCAGGGCCAGGTCGTCGACCGACGACGGCGCGTCGCCGAGCGCGGCCAGCGCAGCGGCGACGTGACCGGCGCAGGCGAGGTCGGCCGCATCCATCGTGGTCCCGAGCATGTAGGTGAGGGTAGGGACGGGTTGCGGGGGCCGCGGCCGAACGGCGAAACCAGGGGTGCCGGTCTGGTCAGGCTCGTCCGAGATGGGCCAGCAGCCGGTCGGTGGCCGAGGCGTCGGCCCGGACCGCGCGGGGCGAGGCGAACCGGGCGGGACGGTCGGCGTCGCCGACGGTCAGCACGGCCACCGGCACCAGGTCCTCGGCCAGGGCCTCCGGGAGGGTGGCGCCCGTGCCGAGGGTGCGGTGGACGTCCCAGCCGTGCACGGTGATCTCCAGCGCCGCCGTACCGACGAGCAGGTCGGCCGGTAGCCGCAGGTCACCCACGAGCACCTCGTCGGGCGGCCGGTCGCACCACCAGCCGAGCAGCGCGCAGGCCTTGGCGCGGATCGACTCCAGCCGTCCTTCGACGTACGCGGTGTCGGGGGTGGGCACCAGCGAGACCTCGCCGGTGGCGGCCTCGGTGAAGGCGTCGAGCCCGTCGTCCATGTGGTGGAGCAGGGCGGCGAGGTCCCACTCCGCGCAGGGCGTCGGGTCGTCGAGCCGCTCGCGGGTGACCCGCGCCAGCCCGCTCCGGGTCCAGGCCAGCGACCGCTCCAGCAGCTCGACGGTGCCCGTGAGGGCCCCCCCGAGCGCCGTCATGCCCGGCTCACCGATGGTCGGCCGGCAGCGTCTCGGGCAGCCCGAACCGCGCGAACACACCCTCGGCGCCCTGGAAGGCGGTGACGTGCCGCACCCGGTCGCCCTCGATCTCCAGCACCTGGAGCTGGAAGGGCACGAAGCCGCCGTCGGCGGCGCGCATGTAGAGGCCGTACGCCGGCTGGCCGTTGGCCGAGGTCGCGAGCATCGGCATGTCGTGGCTGCCGCCGGGGCACTTGGTGGCGATCAGCTCGCCGATCGTGGTGCTGCCGGAGTACCACCCGGTGAACGGCGGCATCTCCCACGTCGCCTCGGCCGTGAGCAGGCTGACGATCCGGTCGATGTCCTTGCGCCAGAACGCCTCGACGTAGTCGTCGAGCAGCTGTCGCTGGGCGTCGGTCAGCCCGGTGCTGGGGGCGTCGGGTGAGGGTCGCTGCTTGTCGAGCTGGGCGTGTGCGCGCTGCAACGCGGAGTTGACGGCGACGGCCGTGGTGTCGAGCGCCTCGGCGACCTCGGCGGCCGACCAGCGCAGCACGTCGCGCAGGATCAGCACCGCCCGCTGCCGGGCGGGGAGGTGCTGGAGCGCGGCGACGAACGCCAGCCGGATCGTGTCCTTCTCCTCGACCTGGACCGCGGCGTCCGGGATCGGCTCCAGCCACGGCACCTCGGGCTGCGCGTCGAGCGGGTCCCTGGCGTCGATGTCGGGGGCGCCGAGCCCGGTGGGCAGCGGCCGACGCGGCCGGGTCTCGAGGTTGGTCAGACAGACGTTGGTGGCGATCCGGTAGAGCCAGGTGCGGACGCTGGAGCGGCCCTCGAAGGCGGCGCTCGCGCGCCACGCGCGCAGGAAGGTCTCCTGCACCAGGTCCTCGGCCTCGTGGACCGAGCCGCTCATCCGGTAGCAGTGCGCCAGCAGCTCGCGCTCGTAGCGCGCGGTCAGCGCGTCGAAGTCCGCCAGCTCGGTCGTGGCGTCGACCTGGCCGGTGGACACCGTCCCCTCGATCATGCCCGTCCTCATCCCCGTCGCTCCCTCTGGCTCGTCCAGTCTGCCAACGGTGTCGACTCCCGCCAACCGGCGGACTCATCGGTGGGTCTGGTGGGAAATTTCGGGTAGTCCAGTGACGAACGGCCCCTTTTCTCGCCGATCAGGGGCCACTTCCCACTGGACTACCGCGCCAGGGGGGTCGCCACCAACCCCAGCGCGCGCTCGGCGGCGGGGACGGCGAGGGCGCGGTCGGCGGCCACCAGGCCGACGCGGGTACGCCGGTCGAGCAGGTCGTCGACGTCGCAGGCCCCCTCGTCGGTGACCCCGAAGACCAGCTCGGCCAGGGTGACCGGGACGCCGTCGGCGACCGGCGCGAGCAGCTCGTCGTCCGACAGCCCGCTCACCGACCCGGCCGTGTCGAGCACGTGGGCGGCGCAGGTGCCGTAGCGGCGCACCAGCCGTCGCGGCTGCTCCAGCCGGGCCAGCGCGGCCCGCGGCGCGGCGCCGAGCAGGGGCAGCGTCCGGGTGCGGCACGGGTCGGCGGCGAGCCGGCGTTCGGCGACCAGCCGGTCGAGCGCCTCCTCGGCCATCCGTCGGTAGGTCGTGAGCTTGCCGCCGACCACGGTGACCACGCCGGTGGGCGAGGTCACCACGGCGTGCCGGCGCGACAGGTCGGCCGTGCCGTCCGACCCGCCGTCGAGCAGCGGCCGCAGCCCGGCGTGGGCTCCGACCACGTCGGCGCGGCGTACGTCGTGGGAGAACGCCGAGGAGACCACGTCGAGCAGGAAGCCGATCTCGGGCTCGGTCGGCACGGGGACGTCGGGCACCGGACCGTCGACGGGCTCGTCGGTGAGGCCGACGTGGAGCGTGCCGTCGGGCTGGGGCAGCACCATCACGTAGCGGTTGGCCGAGCCCGGCACCGGCAGCGTGACCGCCGCCCGCAGCCCGGGCAGCAGGGAGCCCCGGAGCACCAGGTGGGTGCCCCGGCTCGGTCGCAGCCTGATGCCCTCGACCAGCCCGCCGGACCACACGCCGGTCGCGTTGACGACGCCGCGGGCGGCGACCTCGGTCGTGGTCCCCGTGAGGGCGTCCCGCAGCACGACCCCGCGCCCGGAGGCCCGCACCACGCGGGTCCTGGTGCGGACCTCGGCGCCGAGCCCCGCCGCGGTCCGGGCGATCGTGGTGACCAGCCGGGCGTCGTCCTCGAGCTGCCCGTCCCACGACAGCAGCCCTCCGCGCAGGCCGTCGGCGCGCAACCCCGGGGCGAGAGCGAGCGCCTCGGTCACGCTCAGCCGGCGGGGCCGCGGCAGCGTGTCGCGACCGGTGCGGGCGCCGCGACGCAGCAGGTCGCCGGCCAGGAAGCCGCCCCGCGCCAACGCGGACCGGCCGGCCGACACACCCGGCGTGAGCGGCAGCAGCATCGGCAGCGGCCGGGTCAGGTGGGGCGCCGTCGTCTCCATCAGCACGCCGCGCTCGACCGCGGACTCGTGGGCGACGCCGACCTGCCCCTGGGCCAGGTAGCGCAGCCCGCCGTGCACCAGCTTGCTCGACCAGCGCGAGGTGCCGAAGGCAAGGTCGTGGGCGTCGACGGCCAGCACCGACAGCCCGCGCGCCGCCGCGTCGAGGGCCACGCCAGAGCCGGTCACGCCGAGGCCCACGACGACCACGTCGTACGCCGTCGCGAGGCCGTGCGTGCCCGGGCGGATCCGCGTCGGTGGGCTCACGGGGCGAGCGCCCGGGTCAGCAGCGTGGCCAGCTCGGCGTCGAGGTCGGCCTCGGAGACCCGGTCGTCGACCATCGTCTGGGCGCTGAGCACGAAGCCGTGCGCGCCGAGCACCAGCGCCCGCGCCATCGCGAGCGGGTCGCCGTCGCGGACCACGCCGGTCGCCTGGCCGGTCTCGATCCGCGCGACCAGCAGCTCGAGCACCAGGTCCTGGGAGCGGCCGCGCCGCGCCAGGAGGTAGGGGAGCAGCAGCTCGGGGTCCAGGTCGACGATCCGCAGGAACAGCTCGTCCTCGCGCAGCGCGCGCACGGTCGCCACCACGCCGGCGACGAGGTCCTCGCCGGGAGGGCGGGTCGCCAGGACGAGCGCCCACTCGCGGGTCATCAGGTCGCCGAGCAGGGTCTTCATGTCCGGCCAGGCGCGATAGATCGTCATCCGGCTCACGCCGGCCCGGCGGGCCACCTCGGTCAGCGTCGTCCGTCGCCAGCCGACGTCGAGGATGCAGGCCCGGGCGGCGTCGAGGTAGCCCTCGCGCGGATCGGCCCGGTCGGGGATGTGACGAACTGACGTCATGTGTCACACTGTAACGCATGTCCCTCGAGATGCACCCCTCCCGCTGGGGCGACCCGGCCGCCGCCGCACCGCTGCCCGAGGCCGCTCGCGAGCTGGTCGCCCTCGCGTTCGGCGAGGGCGCGGGGCCCACCGCGACGGACGGCGACGGACCGCTGCCGCCCACGTCGCTCGACGCCCCCCTGGTCGAGGGACTGCGGCGGATCGTCGGCGCCGACCACGTCCTGGTCGACGACGACCTGCGCCGCCGGCGCACCCGCGGGAAGTCGACGCCCGACCTGCTGCGCAACCGGGCGGGCGACTTCGCCGACGCCCCCGACGCCGTGGTCCGCCCGGCCGACCACGACGAGGTCCAGGCCGTCGTCGGGTACGCCGCCACCCACCGGGTCGCGGTGGTGCCCTTCGGCGGCGGGACCTGCGTGACCGGCGGCCTGTCCGTGCCGTCGACGGCCCGGGAGGGCCTCGCGGGCGTGGTCTCGCTCGACCTGGCCCGGATGGACCGGCTGCTCGCCGTCGACCCGGTCTCGATGACCGCCACCCTCGAGCCCGGGCTGCGCGGTCCCGACGCCGAGGCGCTGCTGGCCGAGCACGGCCTGACCCTCGGCCACTACCCGCAGTCCTTCGAGTTCGCGACGATCGGCGGCTTCGCGGCGACCCGGTCCAGCGGCCAGGCCAGCGCCGGCTTCGGCCGCTTCGACGCCATGGTCGTCGGCCTGACCGCGGCGTCGCCGGCCGGCGCGCTCCGGCTCGGCAGCGCCCCCGCGAGCGCGGCCGGGCCCGACCTGCGCCAGCTGCTGCTCGGCTCCGAGGGCACCCTCGGCGTGATCACCAGCGTCACCCTCCGGGTCCGCCGCGAGCCGGAGACCGCGGTGCACCGCGGTTGGCGGTGGCCGAGCTTCGCCGACGGCGCCACCGCCGCGCGCACCCTCGCCCAGGCCGGGCTGCTCCCGACCGTGCTCCGGCTCTCCGACGAGACCGAGACCGCCGTCAACCTCGCCGACCCCGACGCGCTCGGTGGCGCGGGCGGCAGTGACGGGGGCGGCTGCCTGATGATCACCGGCTTCGAGGGCGACGTCAGAGGCGGTAGCCGCCCGGCAGGCCGCCGTCACCGCCGTGCTGGAACGACTCGGTGGCACCGACCTCGGCGAGGAGCCCGGCCGCGCCTGGGCCGCCGGGCGGTTCGGGGCGCCGTACCTCCGTGACGCGCTGCTCGACGAGGGGGTCCTCGTCGAGACCCTGGAGACGGCGACGTTCTGGTCGGGGCTGGAGGACCTCCACGCCAGCGTGACCGACGCGCTGACCGGCTCCCTCGACGGCGCGCTCGTGCTCTGCCACGTGTCCCACGTCTACGAGACCGGCGCCTCGCTCTACTTCACCGTCGCCGCCCGGCAGGCCGACGACCCGCTGGCCCAGTGGCAGGCCGCGAAGGTGGCCGCGTGCGACGCGATCCGCGCCGCCGGCGCCACCATCACCCACCACCACGCGGTCGGCACCGACCACAAGCCGTGGTACGCCGAGGAGATCGGCCCGGTCGGCGTCCTCGCGCTGCGGGCGGTCAAGCAGGCCCTCGACCCTGCCGGCGTGCTCAACCCCGGCGTCCTGGTCCCGTGACCTACTCCTTCCTCGTCAACCCGACCTCGGGCGGCGGCGCCGGCCCCGGGGTCGTGGTCCCGGTCGCGCGGCTGCTGCGCGAGGCGGGCGAGGAGGTGACGGTGAGCTATTCACCCGGCCCGCTGGCCACTCGACGCCTGGTCGCCGAGGCGGTCGGCCGGGGCGACGTCGTGGTGAGCGTCGGCGGCGACGGGATGCTCTCCTCGCTGGCCGGAGAGGTGGCGCGGCTCGGCGGTCTGCTCGGCCTGCTGCCCGCCGGGCGCGGCAACGACTTCGCGCGGATGCTCGACCTCCCCCGCACGCCGGCCGAGCAGGCGGCGCTGCTGCTCGCCCGGTCCAGGCGCCGGGTCGACCTGCTCGACTGCGACGGACGCGTCGTCGCCGGGTCGGTGTACGCCGGCGTGGACGCCCGGGCCGCCGAGCTGGTGACCCGCTGGCAGCGGCTGCCCGGGCCGTTGCACTACCCTGTGGCCGCGCTGCGGGCGATCGCGTCGTACCGGCCCGCCCGCTACCGGCTGGTCGTCGACGGCGTGGCCCACCTCGTCGAGGCCGCCACCGTCGTGGTCGCCAACTCGGCGTACTACGGCCAGGGCATGCGCGTCGCGCCCGCCGCCGTGCTCGACGACGGGCTGCTCGACGTGGTCGTGATCGGTGCGGCCTCCCGCCCGGCACTGGTCCGCGCGCTGCCGAGCCTCTACGACGGTCGCCACGTCGAACGCGAGGGCGTCGTGGTGATGAGCGGCCGGCGGGTCGAGCTGGCAAGTGCACCCGGCGGGACGGTTCCGGTCGGGGGTGACGGCGAGCCGCTCGGTCGCCTGCCCGGCCCCACGGATGCCCCGCTGGTCGTCGGTGTGCGCGAGCGTGCCCTCGCCGTGATCGCTCCCTGACGGCGGATCCCGCACACTTCGGGCGTTCCGCGGCGGTGATCGATGTGCATGGTCGAGGATGAGTGGGTGTTCCCGCTCCTTCCACCCGGTTTCCGCTTCGGAACCAGCACCTCGGCGACCCAGATCGAGGGCGCCGCCGACCTCGACGGTCGGGGACCGAGCATCTGGGACACCTTCGCGAGCCAGCCGGGCCGGATCGCCGACGGCGGGACGCCGCTGCTCGCGTGCGACCACTACCACCGGGTGGCCGAGGACGTTGCGCTGCTGCGCGACCTCGGCGCTCCCGACTACCGGTTCTCCGTGTCGTGGTCGCGGGTGCTCCCCGAGGGTCGCGGCCGGGTCAACGAGCAGGGTCTGGACTTCTACGACCGCCTGGTCGACCGGCTGCTCGAGGCCGGGCTCTCGCCGACGGTCACGCTCTACCACTGGGACCTGCCGCAGGCCCTCCAGGAGGACGGCGGCTGGCTCCACCGCGACACGATCGACCACTTCGCGGCGTACGCCGACCTGGTCGGCCGCCGGCTCGGCGACCGGGTCGCGCACTGGATCCCGATCGACGAGCCCAACGTCGTCTCGCTGATGGGTCACGGCACCGGCACGCACGCGCCCGGGCTGCCGCTCTACTTCGACGCGCTGTGGGTGACCCACCACCTGCTGGTCGCCCACGGACGGGCGACGATCGCGCTGCGCAACACCGGCGCCGCCAGCGTCGGCTGTGCCAACAACCACGCGCCGATCTGGCCGGCCAGCGACAGCGACGCCGACGTGGGCGCGGCCAAGCTCTTCGACGGGATCTGGAACGCGACCTACATCGAGGCGATGCTGCTCGGCCGCTACCCCGCCGACCTGCAGCCGCTGATGGAGGACCTGGTGGAGCCGGGCGACATGGCGACGATCCGCCAGCCGCTGGACTTCTACGGCGTCAACTACTACAGCCCGGTCAAGGTGGCGGCCGCGCCCGAGGACGCGCAGCTGCCCTTCGAGGTGCTCGAGCCGCTCGGCTACCCGACCACCGAGGCGGGCTGGTCGGTGGTGCCGACCGCGCTGCGCGAGTGGCTGATCATGTTCCGGGCCCGCTACCGCGCCGCGCTGCCGCCGATCGTGATCACCGAGTCGGGTGCGGCCTACGGCGACGGCCCCGACGGCGACGGCCGGATCGCCGACCAGCGCCGCATCGACTACCTCGAGAGCCACGTGCGCGCGGTGTGCGAGGCCGTCGAGCGGGGCGTCGACGTCCGCGGCTACTACGTCTGGTCGCTGCTCGACTGCTTCGAGTGGGCCGAGGGTTACCGGCAGAAGTACGGGCTGGTCCACGTCGACCGCGACACCCTCGCCCGCACCCCCAAGGACTCCTATCGCTGGTACGCCGGCCTGGTCGCCGCCCAGCCCCAGCACGCCGGCTGACCCGACCCGCCGGTTCAGGTGAGCGCGCGAGCCAGTCGCTGGACGATCTCGGTGAGGCGGGCGGGGGAGGTGGCGATGTTGACGCGCACGTGACCCGTCAGCCCGGGCTGGTAGCGGTGGCCCGCTTCGAGGCGCACCCGGCCCTTGTCGTGCGCGACGCCCGCCGGGTCGTCGTGGCCGTAGGCGCGCAGGTCGAGCCACGCCAGGAACGTCGCCTCCAGCGGCCGGGTCCGCGCCTCGGGCAGGTGCTCGGCCAGCAGCTCGCCGAGCAACGTGCGCTGCTGGTCGAGACGCTCGAGCAGCGCGGCCAGCCACGCGTCGCCCTGCTCGTACGCCGCCACCGCGGCGATCTCGCCGAGCGGGGACCACGAGTCGTTGCGGGCAGGGGGCTCCGCCATCAGCAGGTCGCGGCTGGCCGGGTCGGCGGTGACGATCTGGGCGCAGCGCAGTCCGGGGGTGTTGAACGCCTTGCTCGCCGCGACGACGGCCACCGCGTGGCCGGCGGTGCCCTCGATCGAGAGGTAGGGCACGTGCTCGGCCCCGGGCAGCACCAGCGGCGCGTGGATCTCGTCGCTGACCACCCGCGCGCCGTGGCGCAGCGCGACGTCGCGGATCCCCTCGAGCTCGGCGCGGGTGTGGGCGTGGCCGAGCGGGTTGTGGGGCTGGGTCAGCAGCAGCGCCGTCGCGCCCTTAGCGAACAGGTCGTCGAGCCGGTCGAGATCGAGCTCCACGCGCTCGGCGTCCGGGTCGAGCGGGAGCTCCCAGGTCTCGCGGTGGGTGATCGGGCCGACGCCGAACTGCGGGTGGTACGCCGGCGTCGGCAGCACCAGCGGCCCGGCCTGCCCGAGGGCGTCGAGCGCGACCCGGACGCCGGCGGTGACGTCGACGACGGGCAGCACCTGCTCGGGGTCCACCTGCTGGCCGAAGTGGCGCTGCGCGAAGCCGGCGTACGCCCGGCCCAGCGCGCCGCCGGTCTCGAACGGCGGGTAGCCGGTCACCCCGTCGGCCACCGCGCGGTGCAGTGCCTCGGCCACCGGCGGCGCCAGCGCGTAGTCCATCTCGGCCACCCACGCCGGCAGCACGTCGGCCTCGACCGCCCCCCACTTGAGCACCAGGGCCCGCCGGGCCTCCTCGTCGGTGAAGTCGTGGATCATGCCGGCCACCCTAGGTCCGGTAGTCCAGTGGGAAGTGGCCCCATCCGGGGTCGGAAAGGGGCCACTTCTCACTGGACTACCGAAATTCCGGACCTCACAGACCCGCGACCACCCGCGTCCCCTGGTCGATCGCGCGCTTGGCGTCGAGCTCGGCGGCGACGTCGGCGCCGCCGATCAGGTGGGAGGAGACGCCGGCGGCGAGCAGCTCGTCGTGGAGGGTCCGCACCGACTCCTGGCCGGCACACACCACGACGTGGTCGCACTCGACCACCACCGGCGAGCCGTCGACGGTCAGGTGCAGGCCGCCGTCGTCGATCCGGTCGTACGTCGCCCCGGAGACCTGCCGCACGCCCGACTGCTTCAGCACGGCCCGGTGCGCCCAGCCCGACGTCTTGCCGAGACCGACTCCGATCGGCGTGGTCTTGCGCTGCACCAGCGTCACCTCGCGCACCGGGGTCCGCGGCTTCCGTTCGGTCAGTCCGCCGGGGTGGAGCGCCGGGTCGCCGACGCCCCAGTGGGCCAGCCAGTCCTCGGTGGTGTCGGCCGGGTCGTGGCTCAGCCAGTGGGCGACGTCGACGCCGATCCCGCCGGCGCCGACCACCGCGACCCGGCGGCCGGGCACCACGCGGCCGGCCAGCGCGTCGGCGTACGAGACGACGCAGGGGTGGTCGATCCCCGCGATCGCGGGCACCCGCGGCGTCACGCCGGTCGCCACCACCACCTCGTCGAAGCCCGTCAGCTCGGCGACGGAGGGCCGCGTCGAGAGCCGGACGTCGACGCCGAGCACCTCCAGCCGCCGGGTGTAGTAGCGCAGCGTGTCGGCGAAGTCCTCCTTGCCCGGCACGGCCATGGCCAGCCGGAACTGGCCGCCGACCGCCGAGTCCGCCTCGAACAGCGTCGTCGCGAACCCGCGCTCGGCCGCGGACACCGCGGCGGCGAGCCCCGCCGGCCCCGCCCCCACGACCGCGACCGACGCGCGCCGGCGGGTCGGTGCCAGGGTCAGGCTCGTCTCGTGGCAGGCGCGCGGGTTGACCAGGCAGGACGCCGTCCGGTTGGTGAAGGTGTGGTCGAGGCAGGCCTGGTTGCAGCCGATGCAGGTGTTGATCTCGTCGGCGCGCCCCTCGGCGGCCTTGCGCACCAGCTCGGGGTCGGCGAGGAACGGCCGCGCCATCGACACCAGGTCGCAGGTGCCGTCGGCCAGCAGCCGCTCGGCGAGCTCGGGGGTGTTGATCCGGTTGGAGGCGATGACGGGGACGCCGACGGCGTCGCGCAGCCGCCCGGTGTGGGGCGCCCACACCCCGCGCGGCACCTGGGTGATGATCGTCGGCACCCGCGCCTCGTGCCAGCCGATGCCGGTGTTGAACGCCGTCACGCCGGCCTCCTCGAGCCGCTGCGCCAGCTCGACGGTCTCGTCCCACGACTGGCCGCCCTCGACCAGGTCGAGCAGGGAGATCCGGTAGATCACCGGGAAGCCCTCGCCCACCAGCTCGCGGATCCGTTCCACGATCCGCACCGGGAACCGCATCCGCGCCGACGCCGACCCTCCCCACTCGTCGGTGCGGTCGTTGGTGCGCGCGGCGAGGAACTGGTTGAGCAGGTAGCCCTCGGAGCCCATCACCTCGACCGCGTCGTAGCCGGCCTTGCGCGCCAGCACGACCGAGCGCGCGAAGTCGTCGACGGTGCGGTGGACCCCCCGCGTCGACAGCACCTTGGGCGAGAACGGCGTGATCGGCGACTTCTGGGCCGACGCCCCGACGCTGAAGGGGTGGTAGGCGTAGCGGCCGGCGTGCAGCACCTGCAGGGCGATCGCCCCGCCCGCCTCGTGCACGGCGTCGGTGACCTGCCGGTGGCGCATCGCGTGCAGCCGCGAGGTCATCTCGCCGGCGAACGGCTTGAGCCAGGCCCGCCGGTTGACGGCGTACCCGCCGGTGATCATCAGCCCGACGCCGCCGCGGGCGCGCTCGGCGAAGTACGCCGCGAGCCGCGGCACGTCCCACGGCTTGTCCTCCAGCCCGGTGTGCATCGAGCCCATCACCACGCGGTTGGGCAGCTCGAGGTCGCCGAGCCGGATCGGGGACAGCAGGTGGTCGTAGGTCATGCTTCGCCTTTCGGTGGGTGAGGAGCGCGCGCTAGCGCGCGTCTCGAGACTCCAGGCACTCGGTGAGCCAGCCGGTCCAGAACTCCTCCAGCCGCACCCCGCCGCGCAGGACGAGGTAGCGGTCGAGGTCGGCGCCGGCGAGGGCGTCGGGGTCGGGGTACTGCTCGGCCACCATCCGGTGGTAGCCGGCGAGCCGGGCGTGGTGCTCCGCGAGGTGGTCGGCGAGCAGGCGGCGCACGGCCGCGCGGTCGCCGTACGACGCGGCGCGCGCCTTGACGGCCAGCTCGCTGCGCAGCGGCTCGACCGGGGTGTCGGCGGCGAGCCAGTCGGCCAGCACCCGCTCGCCGGCCGCCGAGACGGCGTACTCCTTCTTGTCGGGCCGACCGGTCTGGGCGACCACGTGCGGGGTGATCCAGCCGTCGCCCTCCATCCGCGCCAGGACCCGGTAGATCTGCTGGTGGGTCGCGTGCCAGAAGAAGCCGATCGAACGGTCGAAGCGGCGGGCCAGCTCCAGGCCCGACGCCGGTCGCTCACGCAGGGCCACGAGCAGCGCGTGCTCCAGGGCCATCCCGGCACTCTGCCAGCCCTATGCAACGAGTTGCAATAATGAGTGACGACCCTCACTTGCACATACCCCTTGGGGGTATTAGTGTCGGTCACATGAGCTCCTGGCGCACCGCGATCTCCGCGACCCTGCACTGCCTCACCGGCTGCGCGATCGGCGAGGTGCTCGGCATGGTGCTGGCGACGTGGTGGGGATGGGGCAACCTCGGCAGCGTGCTCCTGTCGGTGGCGCTCGCCTTCTTCTTCGGCTACCTGCTCACCTTCACCGGCGTACGCCGTGCGGGGCTCGACGTCGGCGCGGCCGTGCGGACGGCGCTGGCCGCCGACACCGTCTCGATCCTGGTGATGGAGGTCGTCGACAACGGTGTGCTGCTGGTCTACCCCGGCGCCATGGAGGCCGGCCTGGTGACGACGCTCTTCTGGTGGACGCTGGCCTTCTCCCTGGCCGTCGCGTTCGTGATCACCGTCCCGGTCAACCGCTGGATGATCGGGCGCGGCAAGGGGCACGCCGTCGTCCACGAGATGCACGGCTCGGGGCACCACTGACGACCGCCGTCGCCGGTCTGTGAAGATCGGCCCATGGCAGTCGAACTCGGCCAGGGCTCCGGCCCGCTGCGCGGCACCCGGGTGGTGGAGATCGCGGGCATCGGCCCCGGCCCGCACGCGTGCATGCTGCTGGCCGACCTCGGCGCCGACGTGGTGCGGGTCGAGCGGCCGGGCGGCGGGATGTTCAGCTCCGGCCGCCACGACGTGCTGGCTCGAGGCCGCCCCAGCGTCGCCCTCGACCTCAAGCACCCGGACGCCGTGCGCACCGTGCTCGACCTGGTCGCCGGCGCCGACGTCCTGGTCGAGGGACTGCGCCCCGGCGCGACCGAGCGGCTCGGCCTGGGCCCCGAGCCCTGCCTGGCCCGCAACCCGCGCCTGGTCTACGGCCGGATGACCGGCTGGGGCCAGGACGGGCCGTGGGCGCGGACCGCCGGCCACGACCTCACCTACGTCGCGGTCACCGGCGCCCTCCACGCCGCCGGCCAGGACCCCGCCCGTCCGCACTTCCCGACCAACCTGCTCGGCGACTTCGGCGGCGGCTCCACCTACCTCGTGATCGGCGTCCTGGCCGCGCTCCTCGAGGCGCGGAGCAGCGGCGAGGGCCAGGTCGTCGACGCCGCCATCGTCGACGGCGTCGCCAGCCTCAACGCGATGGCCACGACGTTCGCCTCCCTCGGCGTGCAGCCCGAGACCCGCGCCAGCGGGCTGCTCGACGGCGGCAGCCCCTGGTACGACCTCTACGAGACCGCCGACGGCAAGCACGTGTCGGTCGGGGCGCTGGAGCCGCCGTTCTACGCCGAGCTGCTCCGGCTGCTCGGGCTCGAGGACGCGCCCGACCGCGACGACCCGGCCCACCACGCCGAGCTGCGCCGGCTGTTCACCGACACCTTCGCCTCGCGGACGCAGGGGGAGTGGGCCGAGCTCTTCGCCGGCACCGACGCCTGCGTCGCGCCGGTCGTCCCGCTCAGCGAGGCGATCACCCACGAGCACCTCGCCGCCCGCGGCACCTACGTCGAGCTCGACGGCGTCACCCAGCCCGCGCCCGCGCCCCGCTTCAGCCGGACGCCGGGCGCGGTCGCGCGTCCGCCCGCCGCCCCGGGTGCCGACACCCGCGAGGCGCTGACCGCGTGGGGCGTCGCCGATGTCGAGGGGCTGCTGGCCTCGGGTGCCGCGGTGCAGGCATGACGAGGCCCTCGTGAAGCCCTTCCTGTTCCTCGGCACCCGCGCCGAGGACGCCGTGGCCGACGACGAGTACGACGCCGTACGCCGCAGCGGCGGCCTCGAGGAGCGCGACCTGCGCCGGCACCGGCTCGAGCGCGACGAGCTCGGCGCGGTCGACCTCGCCGACTGGTCGGGAATCCTCCTCGGCGGCGGACCGTTCAACGTCAGCGACCCCGACGAGCAGAAGTCCGACGTCCAGCGCCGCGTCGAGGCCGAGCTCGCCGCCCTGGCCGACCGCGTGGTCGGCGCCGACTTCCCGTTCTTCGGGGCCTGCTACGGCATCGGGGTGCTCGGCCGCACCGGCGGCGGCACCGTCGACCGGACCCACGGCGAGCCGATCGGCTGCGTCGAGGTCCGGCTCAGCCCCGAGGGCCGGGCCGACCCGCTGTTCGCCGACCTGTCGGACGCCTTCGACGTGTTGCTCGGCCACAAGGAGGCCGTGCGGACGCTGCCGCGCGGAGCGACCCTGCTCGCCTCGTCGACCACGTGCCCCGTGCAGGCCTTCCGGCTCGGCGAGCACGTCTACGCCACCCAGTTCCACCCCGAGCTCGACGTCGAGTCGCTGTGCCTGCGGGTCGACACATACCGGGAGTACGGGTACTTTCCTCCCGCACAGGTCCAGAGCGTGATGGACATGGCGCGGCGCGCGGTCGTGACCGAGCCGCCCCGGCTGCTGGCGAGCTTCGTCGAGAGGTATTCCCGAAGATGACCACCGACCACGTCGACGTCCTGGTCATCGGGGCCGGGCTCTCCGGCATCGGCGCCGCCGCCCGGCTGGCCCAGGAGCACCCGCGGAAGTCCTACGCCGTGCTCGAGGCCCGCGAGGCCAGCGGCGGTACCTGGGACCTGTTCCGCTACCCCGGCATCCGCTCGGACTCCGACATGTACACGATGGGCTACCGGTTCCGGCCCTGGCGCAGCAACCGCGCGCTCGCCGACGGACCGTCGATCCTGGCCTACGTCCGCGACACCGCCACCGAGTACGGCGTCGACCGCCACATCCGCTACCGCCACCGGGTCACGGCCGCGGCCTGGGACTCCGCGACCGCCCGCTGGACCGTCACCGCGGAGACCCCCGACGGCGAGGTCACGATGACCGCCGGCTTCCTGTGGGCGTGCAGCGGCTACTACGACTACGACGAGCCCTACCGGCCCGAGCTGCCCGGCCTCGACGCCTTCCGCGGCACGGTGGTCCACCCGCAGCACTGGCCCGAGGACCTCGACACCACCGGCCGGCGGGTCCTCGTCCTCGGCAGCGGCGCCACCGCGATGACCCTGGTGCCGGCGCTCGCCGACGGCGGGGCCGGCCAGGTCACGATGCTCCAGCGCTCGCCGACCTACGTGCTGTCGCTGCCCGGCGACGACCCGGTCGCGACCCGGGTCCGCAGGATGCTGCCCGAGAAGGCGTCGTACTGGCTGTTGCGCTGGAAGAACGTCGCCATGGCCGTCGCCCTGTTCCAGGCCAGCCGCAGGTGGCCGTCGCAGGCGCGTCGGTTCATCCGCAGGGCGGCCGCCAAGCAGCTGCCCGAGGGCTACCCGGTCGACGTCCACTTCCGGCCGACCTACGACCCCTGGGACCAGCGGTTGTGCCTGGTGCCCGACGGCGACCTGTTCCGGGTGATCCGCGAGGGCCGGGTCGACGTCGTCACCGACACGATCGAGACCTTCACCGAGAAGGGGGTCCGGGTCACCTCGGGCGACGAGCTGCTGGCCGACGTCGTCGTGACCGCCACCGGCTTCAACCTCAAGATCATGGGCGGTACGGCGCTCTCGGTCGACGGCGAACCCGTGGACCTCCGGGGGCGGATGGCCTACCGCGCGCTGATGTTCAGCGGTGTCCCCAACTTCGCGTTCACCATCGGCTACACCAACGCGTCGTGGACCCTGAAGGCCGACCTCGTCGCCGACTACGTCTGCCGCCTGCTCGGCCACCTCGACGCCCACGGCCTCACCACCGTCGTCCCGGTGCCCGACCCGGAGGTCGGCGAGGCGCCGTTCATGGACTTCACGCCGGGTTACGTGAAGCGCTCGGAGCACCTGCTGCCCAAGCAGGGCGACCGGGAGCCGTGGCGGCTGCGGCAGAACTACTTCCACGACGTCCGCTCGATCCGCCGGTCCGCGATCGACGACGGGGTGCTGCGCTTCCGCTGACCGCGACGGGTGCACGACCTCACGCGCCGGCGATGCGGGTCCCGGCGGCGCACTGCCGTAGGGTGGAACCACCGGCCCGTCCAGTCTTGCCTCGGGCCGCTGGTCCGCCACGGACCGCCCACGATCCTGTGGGTCACGCAGCAGCCCCGAGCTGCCGGCCCCGCCACCACGGCGGAAGCGCGTTGGTGAGACACCAACCGGAAGACTCATCCCTTGACCCTGCAGTCCCCGCACGCCCCGACGTTCACGTCCCTGGGCGTGCCTGGCTCCCTGACCGCGATCCTCGACGAGCGAGGCATCACCACCCCCACCCCCATCCAGGCCGCGACGCTGCCCGACTCCCTCGCCGGGCGCGACGTGCTCGGCCGTGGCCGTACCGGCTCCGGCAAGACCTACGCCTTCCTGCTGCCGCTGGTGGCCCGCCTCTCCGACGGCCGCCGGTCCGCCTCCCGCCGTCCTCGCGCGCTGGTGCTGGCGCCGACCCGTGAGCTGGTCGGCCAGATCCGCGGCGCCCTCGAGCCGCTGGCGGCGGCCGCGGGCCTCAGCGTCGTCACCGTCTTCGGCGGCGTCGGCCAGAACCCCCAGGTCACCGCGCTGCGCAAGGGCGCCGACATCGTGCTGGCCTGCCCCGGCCGCCTCGAGGACCTGATCGGCCAGGGCCACTGCGACCTCGGCGCGATCGAGGTCACCGTGCTCGACGAGGCCGACCACATGGCCGACCTCGGCTTCCTGCCCGTCGTCCGCCGGCTGCTGGACCGGACGCCGCGCGGCAGCCAGCGGCTGCTGTTCTCGGCGACCCTCGACAAGGCCATCGACGTCATCGTCAAGCGGTTCCTCGTCGAGCCGGTCACCCACGAGGCCGACTCGGTGCAGGCGCCGGTCTCGAGCATGTCCCACCACGTCCTCCACCTGCCCCACGAGCAGCGGGTTCCCGTGCTCGTCGACCTGACCAGCGCCCCCGGCCGCACCGTGGTGTTCACGCGGACCAAGCACCGCGCCCGCACCCTGGCCCGGCAGCTCAACCAGCAGGGCGTGCCCTCGGTCGAGCTCCACGGCAACCTCAGTCAGGGCGCCCGTACCCGCAACATGGACGCCTTCCACGCCGGCGACGCGACCACCCTGGTCGCGACCGACATCGCGGCCCGCGGCATCCACGTGGACGACGTGGCGCTCGTTGTCCACGCCGACCCCCCGGTCGAGCACAAGGCCTACCTGCACCGCTCCGGTCGTACGGCGCGGGCCGGCGCGTCCGGCACGGTGATCACGCTGATGACCGACGAGCAGGTGCGCGACGTCCGCACCCTGGCCCGGCAGGCCGGCATCCGGCCGGTGACCACCAAGGTCCCCGGCCCCGGCCACCCGATCCTGGTCGAGCTCGCCCCGGGCGAGCGGATCCTGGTGCCGGGCGGTCACGCCCCGGCCACCGGCGCCCGGTCGGGATCGGGCTCCGCCCCGCGTCGGGCTGGTGGCGGCGGATCCCGCAACCGCCGCCGCGGCGCCTCCCCGAGCTCCGGGGGCCGGTCCGGCCGGTCCGGCCAGGGTTCCCCGCCGAAGTCCTCCGGCCAGCCGGGCGGCAGCCGGAAGCCCCGCCGCCGTGCCGGGGGCGGATCACCGCAGGGTGGCGGGGGCCACAGCCCCGCGGGCTTCAGCTCCGGCCGCCGCGGCTGAGCGAGTGGGCCCGGCGTCCGTGGGTACGGTCGGGACATGACGACGACCGACGAAGGGCGCGAGCCCCAGCAGCAGGACGAGGGCCAGGTCTCCGATAACCAGGACCTCCGGGCGGCGCCCGAGCCCGCCGGCGGCGCCGACGCCACCGACAAGTCGACCGGCACCGCGGCCGAGGAGGCCAGGCAGCCGGACGCGTAGTCCACGCGAGGCGGGTCGGCTTCCCCCGGACGGGTGAGGA
The DNA here is from genome assembly GCA_963740885.1 of uncultured Actinomycetota bacterium. Classification (GTDB taxonomy): domain Bacteria; phylum Actinomycetota; class Actinomycetes; order Propionibacteriales; family Nocardioidaceae; genus Nocardioides. The sequence goes on along the minus strand of CAVUFP010000002.1, from coordinate 1,297,037 downwards.
GCCGCGCGGTGGTCCGTGCCACGTTGGAGGTCCCGACGAAAGGAGCCGACGATGGCTGTCGACGACAAGGCCTCCAACAAGGGCCAGGACGCGAAGGGCAAGGCCAAGGAGGCCGCCGGCAAGGCGACCGGCAACGCCAAGCTCGAGGGCGAGGGCAAGAACGACCAGAAGGCCGCGGCGGCCAAGGACGCCGGCGAGAAGGTCAAGGACGTCTTCAAGAAGTAGGACAGCCTCGCACCCGGCACCGACCGCCTCCGTAGAGTCACCGACGGAGGAGGTCGGTGCCGTGCGTCTGTGGCTGAGGAACTCGTTGTGGGACAAGGTCCCGCGCGACCACTGGCAGACCCCGGGTGAGCTGCGCCGTCGGCAGCTGGTCACCGTCGGCTTCGTGGTGCTCGGCGGGCTGCTGCTCGGACTCAGCCTGAGGATCGAGCCGGGCAGCCCGCTCTTCTACTCCGCCACCCTCGGCCTCGCGGCCGTCTGGACCGTCGGCGCCTTCGCCTCCGGACCGATCCACCTCGGGCGGATTGCCTCCCGCAGCGAGCTGCGCCGGCCGGTGATCGCACCGATCGCGCTCGGGCTCGGGCTCGCGGGCGTCTTCGTCGTCGGCGCGCTCGGGGTGCGCGAGGTCCCGTGGCTGGGCAGCCAGGTGATCCGGGTGCTCGACTTCGCCGACCAGGGCTCGCTGCCGCTGCTCGCCGTGATCACGGTGGTCAACGGCATCGCCGAGGAGCTCTTCTTCCGCGGCGCGGCGTACGCCGCCACGACCAGGCACCCGGTCGTGGTCACCACGGTCGCCTACACCCTGGCCACGGCCGCCACCGGCAACCTGATGCTCAGCTTCGCCGCGGTGCTGCTCGGCGTCGTGGTCGGCCTGCAGCGGCGTGCCTCCGGCGGGATCCTGGCCCCGATCCTCACCCACTGCACCTGGTCGCTCACGATGCTGCTCGCCCTGCCCCTCCTCTTCGGCTGACCGCCGCCGGCGGCCGCGCTAGAGGTGCCGGATCAGGCCTCGGCGAGCGCGCGGCGGACGGACTCCTCGTAGGACAGCGGGTCGCCGGGGACCAGGTCGCGGATGGTGTGGTCGGTGACGATCACCTCCGTGCCCATCGAGTCGATCAGGTTGCGGCCGGTGGTGACGTCGACGTCGGTGACCAGCGCCAGCCAGTACGACGAGAGCCGGGGCGTCAGCACCGGCACCGGGAGGATCGCGGCGCGACGGCCGTTGATGACCCGGGCCGCGACCTGGAGCATCTGCAGGTAGGTCATCTGGTCGGGGCCGCCGACCTCGAAGACCCGGCCGCGGGCCTCCGGATTGCCGGCCACGCCGACCAGGTAGCGGATCACGTCGTCGACGGCCACCGGCTGGGTCGGGGTCGAGACCCAGCGCGGCACGATCATCGCCGGCAGGTTCTTCACCAGCTGCCGGGTGAGCTCCCAGGAGATCCCGCCGGCGCCGACGATGATCCCGGCGCGCAGTGCCGTCACCGGGACGCCCGTCGAGCCGAGCAGCTCCTCGACCTCGCGTCGGGACCGCAGGTGGGGCGACAGGTCGCCGTCCTCGTCGCCCAGCCCTCCGAGGTAGACGATCTGCGAGACCCCGGCGTCGGAGGCCGCGCGGGCGAAGGACCGGGCGGCCTCGGCGTCCTTGCGCTCGAAGTCCGGGTCGTCCAGCGAGTGCACCAGGTAGACCGCCACGTCGACGCCCTCGAGGGGCGCGGTGAGCGAGCCGGGGTCGAAGACGTCACCCGCGACCGCCGTGCCCTGGCCCTCGTAGGACCCGGGCCGGCGCGTCATGGCGCGAACGTCGTCACCGCGCTCGACGAGGGCCGGCACCAGCCGGCGGCCGATGAAGCCCGTCGCGCCGGTCACCAGCACACTGCGGGCCTCGGTCATGCCCCCACCCTAGTTGCAGTGGTGGTCCAGACCACCGGCTCCCACCCCCCACCGCCAGGCCTACCGTGCAGGGGAACGCGGCCGGCGGTCGCGGGGACGCGGCTCGGTGGTCCGCGCCCAGGGTCTGGGCGTCGCGGCGCTGCAGCCCAGCTGGACGACGCTCAGGGTCGGGGCCGAGGCGTCGTACCGCGGGCTCGCGCCGCGATGCCCTCTCGCTTCTCCTCGTCCATGGCGGCCTCGTAGGCCGCCACCAGCGAGGCGATCGAGAGCGGCTTGAGCCGCTCGACGACCTCGCGCAGCGCCTCCGGCGGGGCGCCCGACTCCTTGTAGAGCGGCCAGACCATGGTCCGGAACAGGTCGTTCAGCTCCTTGGCGATCTGCCGGCCGTGGTCGGCGTAGACGTCGGCGGCGGCGACCGCCGCCTCGGTCGGGAAGCCCAGCTCGAGCAGGCCGAGCCCGACCGAGAGCTGCCCCAGGGCCACCTGGTAGCGGCCCCGCTTGGTGCGCAGCGCGATCCCGAGGGCCGCGAGCGTGGCGAGGTCGTCGTCGGTGAGCGTGCGGTTGGTACGGCGGTCGAGCTCGGTCCGGCTCATCTCGACCGGCGCCTCCGCCTGCCACGGCGCCAGCATCGTGCGGTGGAGCGCGATGTCCTCCGGCGTGGCGCCCTCGGGGATCCGGCTGAGGTAGCGCTCGATCGCCGCCAGCGTGAAGCCGTGGGTCTGCAGCTCCTGCACCAGCTCGAGCCGCGCGACGTGGTCGGGGGTGTAGTAGCCCGAGCGGCCGCGCCGGATCGGCGGCGGCACCAGCCCCTTGGTCGTGTAGAAGCGCACGTTGCGCACGCTGAGGCCGACCCGGTTGGTCAGCTCGTCGAGGGTCAGCAGCTCTCGCAACGACTCGACCGTCTCGTCCTTCACGGCCCAGATCACTCCCTCGCGGTGTCGGTGATGAGTCCCACGTTGACGACGCTGACAGTACCGGTGTCACAATCGGTGCGAGCAACCGGCGATCGATGAGGAACGGCATGCCTGAAGCATTCGTGTACGACCACCTCCGCACCCCGCGCGGCAAGGGCAAGGCGGTGGGCTCCCTCCACGAGGTCAAGCCCGTCGACCTCGTCGTCGGACTCCTCGACGAGGTGAAGCAGCGCAACCCCGGCCTCGACCCCGGACGCGTCGACGACGTCGTGCTGGGCGTCGTGACCCCGATCGGCGACCAGGGCGGCGACATCGCCAAGACCGCCGCGCTCGCGGCCGGCTACCCCGAGACCGTCGCCGGCGTCCAGCTCAACCGCTTCTGCGCCTCCGGCCTCGAGGCGGTCAACCAGGCCGCGATGCGGGTCCGCTCCGGCTTCGAGGACCTGATCCTCGCCGGCGGCGTCGAGTCGATGAGCCGGGTGCCGATGGGCTCCGACGGCGGCGCGTGGGCGATGGACCCCGCCACCGCGCTCACCACCGGCTTCGTCCCGCAGGGCATCGGCGCCGACCTGATCGCCACGCTCGCGGGCTGGACCCGCGACGACGTCGACGCCTACGCCGCCGAGTCGCACCACCGCGCCGCCAAGGCCTGGGCCAACGGCTACTTCAGCGAGTCCGTCGTGCCGGTCAGGGACCTCAACGGCCTCACGGTGCTCGACCACGACGAGCTGGTCCGGCCCGACACCAGCCCCGAGGGCCTCGCCGGCCTCAAGCCGAGCTTCGCCCAGGTCGGCGCCGACGCCGGCTTCGACGACGTGGCGCTGGAGAAGTACCACTGGGTGCCGGCCATCGACCACGTCCACCACGCCGGCAACTCCTCGGGGATCGTCGACGGTGCCGCGATCATGGCGATCGGCACCGAGCAGGTCGGGCAGGACCTCGGCCTGACCCCGCGGGCCCGGGTGCTGGCGACGGCCGTGTCGGGGGCCGACCCGACGATCATGCTGACCGGCCCCGCGCCGGCCACCCGCAAGGCGCTGACCAAGGCCGGCCTCGAGGTCGACGACATCGACCTGTGGGAGATGAACGAGGCCTTCGCCGCCGTCGCGATGCGGTTCATGCGCGGACATGGGCATCAGCCACGAGGTGACCAACGTCAACGGCGGCGCGATCGCGATGGGCCACCCGCTCGGCGCCACCGGCGCGATGATCCTCGGCACCCTCATCGACGAGCTCGAGCGGCGCGACCTGCGCCGCGGCCTCGCCACGCTCTGCGTCGGCGGCGGCATGGGCATCGCCACCGTCGTCGAGCTCGTCTGAGACCCGGAGAGGACACCATGAGCACGAGCACCACCGAGCAGACCGCCGTCCGCTACGAGCGGGACGACGACGGGATCGTCACCCTGACGATGGACGACCCCACCGCCAGCGCCAACACCATGAACGAGGTCTACGTCGAGTCGATGGCCGCCGCGGTCGACCGGCTCTACGACGACGTGGAGCAGGTCACGGGCGTGGTGGTCGCCAGCGCCAAGAAGACGTTCTTCGCCGGCGGCAACCTGACCCTGATGTCGCAGGCCACGCCCGACGACGCGCCGCGGATCTTCGAGATGTGCGAACGGGTCAAGGCCGGGCTGCGCCGGCTCGAGACGTTCCCGAGGCCGGTCGTGGCCGCGATCAACGGCGCCGCCCTCGGTGGCGGCCTCGAGATCGCACTGGCGGCCAACCACCGGGTCGCGGTCGACGGCCGCTACGAGATCGGGCTGCCCGAGGCGACCCTGGGCCTGCTGCCCGGTGGCGGCGGCGTCACCCGGACGGTGCGGATGCTCGGCCTCCAGACGGCGCTGATGGATGTGCTGCTGCAAGGCCCGCGCTTCCGGCCGGCCCAGGCGCTCGAGAAGGGCCTGGTCGACGAGGTGGTCGCGACCCACGACGAGCTGCTCCCGGCGGCGCGGGCGTGGCTCCTCGAGAACGCCGGCGACGCCGACGCGGCCCTGAACCCGTGGGACGCGCCGGGCTACAAGATGCCGGGCGGCTCGCCGAGGTCACCCTCGCTCGCGCAGTTCCTGCCGGCGTTCCCGGCCCTGCTCCGCAAGCAGCTCAAGGGCGCCGACTACCCCGCGCAGAAGGCGATCCTCGCGGCGGCCGTCGAGGGCGCGAGCGTCGACTTCGACACCGCCAGCCGGATCGAGTCGCGCTACCTGACGAGCCTGATCGTCAACCAGAACAGCAAGAACATGATCCGCGCGTTCTTCTTCGACCTCCAGGCGATCAACGCCGGGTCGCTGCGCCCCTCGGGCATCGAGCCGTGGCAGGCCACCAAGGTCGGCGTGCTCGGCGCGGGGATGATGGGTGCCGGCATCGCCTACTCCTGCGCCCGCGCCGGGATGCAGGTCGTGCTGAAGGACGTGGCGCTGGAGAACGCCGAGAAGGGCAAGGCCTACTCCGAGAAGCTCAACGCCAAGGCGATCGGCCGCGGCCGGCTGACCGAGGAGAAGTCAGGTGAGCTGCTGAACCGGATCCACCCCACCGCCGACCCGGCCGACCTCGCCGGCTGCGACCTGGTGATCGAGGCGGTCTTCGAGGACCCGGCGCTCAAGCACCGGGTGTTCGCCGAGGTGGCGCCGTACGTCGGGGAGGCACTGCTGTGCTCCAACACCTCGACGCTGCCGATCACCGAGCTCGCCACCGGGGTGGACCGGCCGGAGGACTTCATCGGCCTCCACTTCTTCAGCCCCGTCGACAAGATGCCGCTGGTGGAGATCATCCGCGGTGCGGAGACCTCCGACGCGGCGCTGGCCAAGGCCTACGACGTCGTGCGGCAGATCCGCAAGACGCCGATCGTCGTCAACGACAGCCGCGGGTTCTACACCTCGCGGGTCATCGGCTTCATGGTCAACGAAGGGCTCGCGATGCTGGCCGAGGGCGTCCACCCGGTCAGCCTCGAGCGGGCCGCGACGCAGGCCGGCTACCCGGTCGGCACCCTCCAGCTCTCCGACGAGCTCAACATGGAGCTGATGGCCAAGATCGGCAAGGCCACCCGGGACGCCGCCGTGCGCGACGGCGCCGGCTACCAGGAGCACCCCGGCTCGGCCGTGGTCGCCACGATGATCGGCCTCGGCCGCACGTCGCGGCTCAAGGGTGCCGGCTTCTACGACTACGACGAGGCCGGCAGGCGACAGGGGCTGTGGGCCGGGCTGACCGAGCAGTTCCCTCCGGCCGCCGACCCGATCCCGTTCCGCGACGTCTCCGAGCGGATGCTCTTCGCCGAGGCGCTCGAGACCGCGAAGTGCTTCGAGGAGGGTGTCATCGAGTCGGCCGCCGCGGCCAACATCGGCTCGATCATGGGCATCGGCTTCCCGCCCGCCACGGGTGGCGCCGCGCAGTACATGACCGGCTACCAGGCCCCGGGCGACTCCACCGCGCCGATCGGTCTCGCCGCGTTCGTGGCCCGCGCCGAGGAGCTGGCCGACCGCTACGGCGAGCGGTTCCGCCCCTCGGCGTACCTCCGCGGGCTGGTCGAGCGCGGGGAGTCCTTCCCCGCCTGACCCGCCCCGACCCGGCCCACTTCTCGGCCGATCCATGCACTTCTCGGGCGGTGCAACGGCCGAGAAGTGCAGGAATCCCCGGCGGGCCGGGGATTCCTGCAAACCTCCGGACGCCACACCAGATCTGGGGGAGGATTCCTCCATGACCCAGCTCCCCCCGGCGGCCGTCGACGTGCGCAGCCTCCACGTGCGCTTCGGCGACGTCGAGGCCGTGGCGGGCGTCGACCTGGCGGCGTACGCCGGCCGGGCGACAGGGCTGCTCGGCCGCAACGGTGCGGGCAAGTCGACCACGATGCGGGTGCTGGCCGGCGTCGTGCCCCCGACCGCCGGGACCGCCTTCGTGGCCGGTCACGACGTCCGGCGCGACCCGATCGCGGTCAAGCGTGCGACCGGCTACTGCCCCGACGTGGGCGGGCTGGTGCCGCGGGCGACCGCCTGGGAGCACCTCCAGCTCTCGGCCAAGCTGCGACGCCTGCAGGGCTGGGAGGACCGCGGCCGCGAGCTGCTGGAGCGCTTCGGCCTCGGCGACGCCGCCCACCGGGTGACCGGCGGGTTCAGCCACGGCATGGGCCGCCGGCTCTCCGTCGTGCTGGCCACCCTCCACGAGCCCCACGTGTTGCTCCTCGACGAGCCCTTCGACGGCGTCGACCCGGTCGGCGCCGAGGCCACCCTCGAGGCGATCGCCGACGCCCGGGCGCGCGGCGCCTGCGTCCTGCTCTCCACCCACCTGCGCGAGCTCGCCGTCGAGGCGTGCGGCGAGGTGCTGGTGCTCCGTGGGGGTGCCCAGGTCGCCACCCTCAGCGCCGACGACATGGTCGGTGAGGAGGGGGCCCGGGCCTACCGCGCCCTCCTGAAGGTCCCCGAGGAATGAGCGACGCACATGTCTCGAACCGCTGAGGCCGCCTGGCTGCGCCCGGTGCGCGACGTCGGGCACCTGCTGTGGTTCCGCTCCGCCTCCGTACGCCGCCGCTCGGCGTTCCGCTGGACCCTCGGCGTCGTGGCGGTCCTCACCGTCGCGGTCGCCGTCGTCCCGGCGCTGCTGCCGGCCACCGGGGAGCAGCGGGTCAAGATGGCGGTGCTGCTGCCGACGCTGATGGCCGGCCTCCTCGTGCTCTCGATCGTCTCGGCCATGGCGTCCGGCGGCGGCCGTGAGCTGGTCTCGCGCGAGCAGGGGGTCGCCTTCCCGGTCAGCCCGGCCACCGACCACCTCGGCGCGCTGGTCCTGGCCCCGCTCAACATCGGCTGGCTGATCCAGGCCTGGCTGCTGCTCGGGGCCGGCGCCTACGCCTTCGGCCTGACCACCTCGCTGGTCACGATGCAGGTCGTCACGCTGCTCTGGCTCGGCGTCGCGACCGCGACCGGCCAGCTGGTCGCCTGGACCGTCGAGCTCGTCCGCCGCCGGCCGCACGGCGTGCTCGCCATCCGGATCCTGCTCACCGGCCTGGTGACGGCCTTCCTCATCGTCCAGCTCACCGGCCGCACGCTCGACCTGCTCGACCGGCTGCCCACGTTGTGGCTGATCGCCGGCGCGCTCGACGGGTTCGCGTGGGGCTGGCTGCTCCGCGTCGGCACCGAGGTCGCGGTGCTGGTCGGCGCGGTCCTGCTCGGCGTCGTCCCGGTCACCAGCGCCTCGCGGATGCTGCCCCACGACGAGCTGCGGATGGAGTCCGGCCAGCACACCCCGCGGCCGATGCCGTGGACCGGGCTCTCCGCGCTGCTGCGGCTCGACCGGGCCTCGGTGTGGCGCTCGGTGCCGATGCGTCGCGGCCTCGCCGTGCTCGCCGTCGGCCCCGGCCTGGTCGCCCTGCTCGGCGACCTGCCGTGGAGCACGATCACGGTGCTGCCCGGCCTGGTCGCCTCCGGCGGCGCCCTGCTCTTCGGGGTCAACGCGTGGTGCCTCGACGCCCGCGGCACGCTGTGGCGCGAGAACCTCCCGGTCGCTCCCGCCGCCGTCTTCTGGGCCCGGGTCCTCGTGCTCGCGGAGTTCCTCGGCCTGGCCTCCCTGGCCACCGTCGCGATCGCCGCGCTCCGCGCCGGCGTCCCCGCGGCGAGCGAGGCGACCGCGCTGGGCTGCACCCTCGTGGTCGTCACCGTCCAGGTCGTCGGCGCCTCGATGCGCTGGTCGGAGCAGCGGCCCTACCCCGCCGATCTGCGCAGCGCCCGCGCCACTCCGGCGCCACCGATGATGATGGTCGCCTACTCCTCCCGGCTGGCCGTGACCACGACGCTGACCGGCCTGGTGTTCGCGACGCTCTCGCAGATCCGGGTGCCGATGCTGTCGATCGCGGTCGCGCTGCTGTTCCTGGCCTGGTCCTCGATCCGGCTCGCCCGCGCCGGGGAACGCTGGGACGACCCCGTCACCCGGGCCCGGGTGACAGTCACCGTCGCGGCCTGAACCGTCAGTCCTGCGCGCCCGCGCAGGACACCTGGGCGTCCGCGAGCCGGGTGACCGCGTCGTCGTCGTAGCGTCCCGCCAGGGTCGCCACCAGCGCCTCCCGCTGGGCGTCCGGCGGTACCGCCTCGACCAGGCAGTCGGCGTACGCCGTCGCGTCGAGGTCGCCCTTCCTCACCGAGGTGAGCGCGCGGGTCGAGGCCTCGACCAGGTCGACGCACGCGAGCTGTGCGTCGGCGGCCAGCTCGGCGAGGTCCTCGGGCAGCGGCGGCAGCCTGCGCACGGCCGTGCCGTCCTCGGCGACCAGGCCGCCCTCGCGCAGCTGCTCCGGGTCGGCCCGGTCGACCAGCTCGCGGGCGAAGCAGGCGCTGTCCCGCTGCTGTCGCAGGGTGGGGTCGGACCCTGCGAAGGCCCGCGCCAGGCCGTCGCGCACCGCCCCCTCGTCGGGAGCCGTCGCGGTCGAGGGGGCAGGGTCGGTCGGTGACCCGGTCGGGGAGGAGCAGCCCGCGAGGGCGGCGACGAGCACCCAGACCGCCGCCCCACGCATGGGCCTAGGGTGACACGTCATGGACTTCTCCCCGTCGCCGCGCGCGGCCGACCTCCGCGAGAGGGTGGCGGCGTTCCTGTCCGAGCACGTCGAGCCGGTCGAGGCCGGCTACCACCGCGACCTCGTGGCCGCCCGCGAGGCCGGCACCCAGTGGACGCCGCTCCCGGTGATCGAGGAGCTCAAGGCGAGGGCCCGCGAGCAGGGGCTGTGGAACCTGTTCCTGCCCGTCGAGCACGCCGGTGACTACGCCCGCCGGTTCGGCACCGACGGGGGCGAGGGGCTCTCGAACGTCGACTACGCGCCGTTGGCCGAGCTGATGGGTCGCTCGGCCATCGGCCCGCTGGTGATGAACTGCAACGCCCCCGACACCGGCAACATGGAGGTGCTGCTGCGCTACGGCACCCAGGCGCAGCGCGACGCGTGGCTCGACCCGCTGCTCGACGGGCGGATCCGCTCGGCGTTCACCATGACCGAGCCGGGCGTCGCCAGCTCCGACGCGACCAACATGGAGGCCACCGCCGTGGTCGACGGCGACGAGGTGGTGGTCAACGGCCGCAAGTGGTGGTCGACCGGGGTCGGCCACCCCGACTGCAGGATCTTCGTGTTCATGGGGCTGACCGACCCCGACGCCGACCGCCACCACCGGCACACGATGGTGCTCGTCCCGCGCGACGCCGAGGGCGTCGAGGTCGAGCGGCTGCTCACCACCATGGGGTACGCCGACGAGCCGATCGGCCACGGCGAGGTGTCGTTCACCGACGTCCGGGTGCCGGCCGGCAACATCATCTCCGGCCCGGGCGAGGCGTTCGCGATCGCGCAGGGCCGGCTCGGACCGGGGCGGATCCACCACTGCATGCGGCTGATCGGTGCGGCCGAGGTGGCCCTCGAGCACGCGGTCCGGCGCGGCCTGGACCGCACGGCGTTCGGCAAGCCGCTGGTCGACCTCGGCGGCAACCGGGAGCGGATCGCCGACGCCCGGATCGCCATCGAGCAGGCCCGGTTGCTGGTGCTGCACGCCGCGTGGAAGCTCGACCAGGGCGGGTCCCGGGCGGCGATCTCGGAGGTCTCGCAGATCAAGGTCGCCGTGCCCCGCGCCGCGCTGGCCGTCATCGACATGGCGATCCAGCTGCACGGCGGTGCCGGCATGTCCGACGACTTCCCGCTGGCGATGTCGTGGGTCAACTCGCGGACGCTGCGGCTAGCCGACGGTCCCGACGAGGTGCACCAGAACCTGGTCGCCCGCCTCGAGCTCGGCAAGTACGCATGAGGGTGCTGGTCACCGGCGCCGCTCGGGGCCTCGGCGCCGCGCTGACCGACGCGTTCCGGGCGCGCGGCGACCAGGTGCTGGCGACCGACGTCGACGGCGGCGACCAGGCCGGGCCGGTCGACCTGGCCCTCGACGTCACCAGCGACGACGACTGGGCGGCCGCACGGCGCCACGTCGAGGCGACCTGGGGCGGCCTCGACGTCCTCGTCAACAACGCCGGCGTGGCCGGCGGCGGCCGGCTCGACGTCGCCACGGTCGAGGAGTGGCGGTGGATCACCGAGATCAACCTCCTCGGCGCGGTCCGCGGCACCGCGACCTTCACGCCGCTGCTCAAGGCACAGCGCTCGGGTCACGTCGTCAACGTCGCCTCCCTCGCCGGCCTCGTGCACCCCGCCGGGATGGCGAGCTACAACGCCGTCAAGGCCGCCGTGGTGGCGCTGACCGAGACGACCGGCCACGAGCTCGCGGCGTACGGCGTCCGGGCCAGCGTGGTCTGCCCGTCCTACTTCCGTACCGGCCTCGTCGAGCGGATGCGCGGGGCCGACACCGCGCTCGGCGCGGTCATCGGCGAGCTGGTGGCCCACGCGCCGCTCGGTCCCGAGGAGATCGCGGCGGCGGTGCTGGAGGGGATCGACCGCGGCGACGAGCTGATCCTCCCCGACCCGGCGGCTCGCGCGGCGTACGCCTTGAAGACCACCGACCGCCCGGCCTACGACGCCCAGCTGCGGCGCCAGGCCGCCCGACTCCAGGAGCTGGCCACGTGAGCGCACCGGACGAGACGCAGGCCGTCCGCGACGAGGACGCCTTCGACGTCGACGCCGTCACCGGGTGGCTGCGGGCCCACGCCGAGGCGTGGCGCGAGCGCCTCGACGGCACGCCCGAGGTGCGGCAGTTCCCGGGGGGCGCGTCCAACCTGACCTACCGGCTCACGTGGCCCGACGCCACGCTGATCCTGCGCCGGCCACCGGCGGGGGTGAAGGCCCGCGGCGCCCACGACATGGGTCGCGAGCACCGGATCCAGGCCGCCCTGGCCCCCGTCTTCCCGCTGGTGCCCGAGATGGTCGCCCACTGCGACGACGAGGACGTGATCGGCTCCCCGTTCTACGTGATGACGGAGGTCCCCGGCACGATCCCGCGACGCGAGCTCGGCGTCGACCTCGACGAGGCCGGCACGGCCACGCTGTGCGGCAACTTCTGGGACGTCCTGGTCCAGCTGCACTCCGTCGACCTCGACACCGCCGGGCTCGCCGACCTCGGCAAGGGCGAGGGGTACGTCGCCCGGCAGGTGTCCGGCTGGACGTCGCGGCTCGACGACGCGCGCACCGACGACATGGGCGACTGGTCCGACGTCACCCGCTGGCTCGACGCCGAGCAGCCGGCCGACGTCGGCGCCTGCCTGATCCACAACGACTTCCGGCTCGACAACGCGGTGCTCTCACCGGAGGACCCGCTGCGCGTCGCCGCCGTCCTCGACTGGGAGATGGCGACCGTCGGCGACCCGCTGATGGACCTCGGCGGCGCCCTGGGCTACTGGGTGCAGGCCGACGACGACGCGTTCCTCCTCGACTTCCGCCGCCAGCCCTCGACCGCACCGGGCATGTGGACCCGGGCCCAGGTCGTCGACTACTACGCCGAGCGCACCGGCCGCACGGTGAGCGCCGAGCAGTGGCGCTTCTACGAGGTCTTCGGCCTGTTCCGGCTGGCCGTGATCGCCCAGCAGATCTGGTACCGCTACTTCCACGGGCAGACCACCAACGAGGCCTACGCCGTCTTCGGCCCCGCGGTCCGCTACCTCGAGCAACGCTGCCGCGCCGTGATCGCTCGGGCCGCCTGATGGGTCAGGTGCTCGTCGTCCGCCACGGGCAGGCCTCGTTCGGCGCGGACGACTACGACGTGCTCTCGGCGACCGGTGAGGAGCAGGCGCGGGTGCTCGGCGCCGCGCTCGCCGACCTCCGCCCCGACCTGGTCGTCCACGGCTCCCTGGTGCGCCAGCGGCGGACGGCGCAGATCGCCGCGGAGGTGGCAGGCTGGGCGGCCCCCCTGCGCGAGGACGAGCGCTGGAACGAGCTCGACCAGTTCACGCAGTTCACCCGGTTCGAGGCCATGCCCGACGAGTCGGACGCCGCCGCCTTCCAGCGCTGGTACGAGTCCGCGATGGCCCGGTGGAGCGGGGGTGAGCACGACGGCGACTACACCGAGACCTACGCCGGCTTCGGCGACCGCTCGCTCGCGGCGCTGGAGGACGTGGCCGGTGCCGGCACCGTCGTCGCGGTCTCCTCCGGCGGTCCGGTGTGCGCGCTCTCCACCCGGCTGCTCGACGCCGGCCCGGCGACGTACGCCCGGCTGCTGCCGACCACCGTCAACACCGGCGTCACCCGCGTCGTCTCCGGACGGCGCGGCCTGACGCTGCTCGCCTACAACGAGCACCACCACCTCGCGCCGGACCTGGTGACCTACCGCTGAGGCCACCGGTCAGGAACTGACCCGCACGGTGCTCCAGACTGGGTCCATGACCACCGACGACCTGAGCCAGGAGCGCCGCGACCTGCTGGAGACGCTGCGCGCCCACCGTGCCTTCCTCCGCCACACCGTGCAGGGCCTGACCGACGACCAGGCCCGCACCCGCAGCACCGTCAGCGAGCTCACCCTCGGGGGGCTCGTCAAGCACGTCGCGGCCACCGAGGCCGGCTGGCTCGACTTCGTCGAGCGCGGCCCGGCCCGGAGCGAGCCGCCGAGCGAGGCCGACTACGCGGCGTACGCCGACGGCTTCCGGCTCACCGACGACGAGACGCTCGCGGGGGTGCTGGCGGACTACGACCGGGTCGCCGCCCGTGGCGACGCCCTGGTCGCGACCGTGGACCTCGACCACGCCTGGCCGTTGCCGGAGGCGCCGTGGTTCGAGAAGGGCGCGACCCGCACCGCCCGCCGCGTCTTCACCCACATCGTCGCCGAGACCGCCCAGCACGCCGGCCACGCCGACATCCTGCGCGAGGCGATCGACGGGCAGAAGACGATGGGCTGACCCGCAGCCGCCATCCTGGAGGTCGAACGTTGGTGGGCCGACCGCGCGGCCAGCGGTCAGATCATCCGGCGGAACAGCGGGAGCGGGGCCCACCGCATCGCCACCGACAGCGGTGCCCAGGGCAGCGGCGGGACGCAGGCGGAGCTCCGCTTCTTCTCCATCGCCGACACCATCGCGGCCACCCCCTTCTCGGTCGAGACCATCATCCTGCTCTCGGCAGCCGCGACCCCGTCGTTCATCTCCGAGGCGATGTAGCCGGGGTAGAGCACGGTGAAGTCCCAGCCCGGCTTGCCGTGGAGCTCGGTCCGCAGGCCCTCGACCAGGTGGGCCGCGCCGGCCTTGGTGGCGGCGTACGTCGTCATCGACCTCGGCAGACCGCGCATCGCCGAGATCGAGGAGACCATCACCAGGTGGCCGCCGCCCTGCGCGCGGAAGACCTCCATCGCCGCCTCGACCTGGGCCAGCGCTGCCACGAAGTTGGTCATCGCGGTCTCGCGGTTGGCGTCGAACCGCCCGGTGCCGAGCGGGGCGCCCTTGCCGAGGCCGGCGTTGACGACCACCCGGTCGATCCGGCCCCACACGCCGGCGAACTCGCGGAACACCGCGAAGACCGCGTCGTGGTCGTTGACGTCGAGGGCACGCACCTCGACCCGCCGGCCGGGGTGGGCGGCGAGCAGCTCGTCGCGCAGCTCCTCGAGCCGGTCGGTACGCCGCGCGCAGAGCGCCAGGTCGTGCCCGCGCGCGGCGAGCTGGCGGGCGGTCTCGGCGCCGAGGCCCGAGGAGGCGCCGGTGATCAGGGTCGTCATGGCGGCCCAGTATCGCGGGCGGCTAGCCTGCGGCCACCGGGGGCTCGGGTCGGTCGTGCCTCCACGACGCAACGGAGCACCCCATGACCCAGCCGCCGAGCGACCAGGACCCCTACGGCCAGCAGCAGCCCGACCCCTATGGCCAGCAGCCGGCGTACGGCGGTGGTCCGGTGGGCCCTGGCGGCCAGCCCCCGGGCAAGGGCTTCTTCGGAGCCCTCTTCGACTTCTCCTTCGAGCACTTCGTGACGCCGATGCTGGTCAAGGCGGTCTACATCGTCGCCATCGTCGCGCTCGGGCTGGGCTGGCTGTTCTGGCTGGTCGCGAGCTTCAACGTGGGCGCCGGCTTCGGCGTCGCGGTGCTGATCCTCGGACCGATCCTGATCCTCCTCTACCTGTGCCTGATCCGGATGACGCTGGAGTTCTACCTCGCCGTCACCCGGATGAGCCAGGACATCCACCAGCGCCTGCGCTGAGACCGCCGGCGGGCGGCCACGCCCCGTCGGGGAGACTGCTCCCATGAGGGGGACGTCGAGGAGACGGTGGGTGTGGCCGCTGCTGGTGGTCCTGGTCTGGCTCGGTGGCGGCATCCCGGGCGGGATGTTCGCGGGCAAGCTGGCCGAGGTGCAGACCAACGACAACGCGTCGTTCCTCCCGGAGAGCGCGGAGTCGACCGAGGTGCTCGACGCCGTGGGCTCCTTCCAGGACGACGAGACCTTCCCGGCCGTCGTCGTGGCCGAGCGCGGCTCGGGCGTCACCGGTGACGACCTGGCCTGGCTCGACGACTACGGCGTCCGCGTCGCCGACGAGGAGGGCGTCGTCGACGGCGGGATCGGCCGGCCGCTACCGTCCTCCGACGGCGAGGCCGTCCAGCTGGTGGTCCAGCTCGACGCGCGCGACTTCGAGAAGCTCGCCGACTACGTCGACGCGATGCGGGGGGACCTCGACGACGTCCCGGACGGACTCTCGGTCGAGGTCGGGGGACCGGCCGGCATCCAGGCCGACTTCTCCAAGGCCTTCGGGGCGATCGACGGGCTGTTGCTCGCGGTCGCGCTCGGGGTCGTGCTGCTGATCCTGCTCGTGGTCTACCGCTCGCCGGTGCTGCCCCTGGTCGTGCTGGTCTCCTCGATCCTCGCGCTCGGCGTGGCCTCGTTCGTGATCTACCAGCTGGCCGACCGCGAGGTCCTCACGTTGTCCGGGCAGAGCCAGGGGATCCTGTTCATCCTCGCCGTCGGCGCCGCGACCGACTACTCGTTGCTGGTCGTGGCACGGTTCCGCGAGGAGCTGCGAGACCAGGAGTCGAGGTTCGACGCCATGCGCCGGGCCTACCGCGGCGCCTTCGAGCCGGTGCTCGCCTCCGGGGCGACGGTGGTGCTCGGGCTGATGTGCCTGCTGCTCTCCGACCTCGCGTGGCTGCAGGGGCTCGGGCCGGTCGGCGCCATCGGCATCGTGATGGCGGTCCTGTCCTCGCTGACCTTCCTCCCGGCGCTGCTGGTGCTGCTCGGCCGGGCGGCGTACTGGCCGCTGGTCCCGAGGTACGGCTCGGAGCACACCGACACCCGTGGTGTCTGGGGCCGCGTCGCGCGGCTGATCGGTCGTCGGGCCCGGCCGGTGTGGCTGGTGACCTTCGTGCTGCTGGCCGGGGCCGCCGCGCTGGTCACCCAGCTCGACGAGGACCAGGTGCCGCAGACCGAGCTGCTCCTGGTCGAGGAGCCCTCGGTCACCGCGCAGCACATCATCGATCGCCACTACGAGGCCGACTCCTCCTCGCCCGTGCAGCTCCTGGTGCCCGAGGACGACGTGCAGGACGTCGTCGGGCTGCTCGCCGACCACCCCGGCATCGCCCCGTCGACCCAGCAGGTGCCGAGCGTCTTCCCGGTCCCCTCCTCCGAGGACCCGCAGCAGCCGCGGGTCGAGGACGGTCAGGCCCTGGTGGTGGCGACGCTCGACGACGCCGCCGACTCCCAGGCCGCCACCGACACCGTGGCCGACCTGCGCGCCGACCTCGACGAGGTCGGCGCCGACGTCCTGGTGGGCGGGACCACCGCCATCAACCTCGACATCCGGGAGACCACGGACTCCGACCGGAAGCTGGTGATCCCGGCGATCCTGCTGGTCATCCTCGTGGTCCTGGTCCTGCTGCTGCGCGCGGTCGTCGCGCCGCTGCTGCTCGTCGTCGCCAACGTGCTCTCCTTCGGCGCGACCCTGGGCATCGCGACGGTCGTGTTCGAGCACGTCCTCGACCTGCCGCCGGTGCCGCTGGAGGTGCCGCTGATCGGGTTCGTGTTCCTCGTCGCGCTCGGGATCGACTACTCGATCTTCCTGATGACCCGGGTCCGGGAGGAGTCGATCCGGCAGGGCACCCACCCCGGCATCCTCAAGGGACTCTCGGCCACCGGCGGCGTGATCACCTCCGCCGGCGTCGTGCTGGCGGCGACGTTCGCGGCGCTCGGCGTGATCCCGATCCTGTTCCTGCTGATGATCGGCTTCATCGTCGCCTTCGGCGTGCTGCTCGACGCGCTCGTCGTCCGCTCGCTGCTCGTGCCCGCCCTCGCCCACGACGTCGGTCGCTGGATCTGGTGGCCCTCGAAGCTGTCGCGCGAGCGCGACCACGCCGACCCCGAGACCTCGCAGATGCTGGGCGACCCACCCCCGCGCCCCCACGGCGGCTCCCACCGCGCCTGAATTTTCGGTAGTCCAGTGAGAAGTGGCCCCTCTGGTCGGTCGAAAGGGGCCACTTCTCACTGGACTACCGCGATCTCCACCCACTAACAGTCAGGCTTGACTGTTTGTTTGTACGACCGCCACGATGGGTGGGTGACGACCGCGACCCGGGTGCCCCAGGCCGACCGGAGCCGCGCGATGCGGCTGCGGCTGCTGGAGGCGACGGTCGAGCTGCTGGTCGAGCGCGGCTTCTCGGGGACGTCGACGACGCTGGTCTCCGAGCGGGCGGGGGTGTCGCGGGGGGCCCAGCTCCACCACTTCCCGGCCAAGAACGACCTGGTCGTCGCCGCCGTCGAGCACCTCACCGAGCTGCGTGGCCTCGAGCTCGAGCGCGCCGTCGGGCGGTTGCCGCACGGCCCCGACCGGGTGCGGGCGGTGGTGCGGATGCTCGGCGACCACTTCAGCTCGCCGGTCTTCGCCGCGGCCCTCGAGCTGTGGGTCGCCGCGCGCACCGACGAGCAGCTGCTGGCCGCGGTCGGTCCGCTGGAGCAGCGGGTCGGCCGCGAGACCCACCGGCTCACGGTCGAGGCGCTCGGCGTCGACGAGTCGCGCCCCGGCGTACGCGAGCTGGTGCAGGCGACCCTCGACCTGGTCCGCGGCCTGGGCCTGGCCGACACGATCACCGACGACGCGCGGCGTCGGGGCCGGATCCTCGACCAGTGGGCCGCCGTCCTCGGCCGTGAGCTGGAGGCGGCCCGATGAGCTCCGGGCAGCTGGAGGTGCTCGAGCAGGTGCTCGTCGACCTCGCGACCGAGAGCGACCGCCTCGACGCGCTCGTCGCCGACCTGGACGACCGGCCCGACGGGGGCTGGCGGACGCCGACTCCCGCGGCCGGCTGGGACGTCGCCACCCAGGTCGCCCACCTCGCGTGGACCGACGAGGCCGCCCTCGCCGCCGCCACCGACACCCCTGCGTGGGAGGCGCTGGTGTCCGGGGCGCTGGGCGAGGTGGACGGCTTCGTCGACCGCGCCGCGCTCGAGGGCGGCCGGGTGGAGTCGCCCACGCTGCTGGCCCGCTGGCGGACCGGCCGCGCCGCCCTCGCCTCCGCGCTCCGTGACCGTCCCTCCGGGGAGCGGATTCCGTGGTTCGGCCCCCCGATGTCGGCCACCTCGATGGCCACCGCGCGGTTCATGGAGACCTGGGCACACTCGCTCGACGTCCACGAGGCGCTCGGCGCCGAGCCCGAGCCCAGCGACCGGATCCGCCACGTCGCCCACCTCGGCGTCCGCACCCGCGACTTCGCCTTCGGCACCCGCGGGCTCGACGTGCCCACCACCGAGTTCCGGGTCGAGCTCACCGCACCGAGCGGCGACCTCTGGTCGTGGGGACCGGAGGACGCCGACCAGTCGGTGCGCGGCCCGGCGCTCGACTTCTGCCGGCTGGTCACCCAGCGCGTCCACCGCTCCGACACCCGGCTGGTCGCGCAGGGTCGCGACGCGACCGCGTGGCTCGGCATCGCGCAGTGCTTCGCCGGCCCGCCCGGCGGCGGGAGGCCCGCCGGTGGCTGAACCGCTGCGCGTCGGCAACGGCTCCGGCTTCTACGGCGACCGCCTGTCCGCCATGCGCGAGATGCTCGAGGGCGGGCCGCTCGACGTCCTGACCGGCGACTACCTCGCCGAGCTCACGATGCTGATCCTCGGCCGCGACACGATGAAGGACGCCGGCCTCGGCTACGCGCGGACCTTCGTCCGGCAGGCCGAGGACTGCCTGGGCCTGGCGCTCGAGCGCGGCGTGCGCCTGGTGACCAACGCCGGCGGCCTCCACCCCGCGGGCCTGGTCGACCGCCTCCGCGAGGTGGCCGGCGGGCTCGGGCTCGACCCGGCCATCGCGTTCGTCGAGGGCGACGACCTGCGCGACCGGCGCGACGAGATCGGCCTGGGCGACGCGGCCCTCACCGCCAACGCCTACCTCGGCGGCTTCGGGATCGCCGCCGCGCTCGGTGCGGGCGCCGACGTCGTCGTCACCGGCCGGGTCACCGACGCCTCGCTGGTCGTCGGCCCCGCGATCGCCCACCACGGCTGGACGCCGGACGCCCGCGACGCCCTCGCCGGCGCCGTCGTCGCCGGCCACGTCCTCGAGTGCGGCACCCAGGCCACCGGCGGCAACTTCTCCGGCTTCGCGACCCTGCCCCGGCGCGACCGGCCGCTCGGCTTCCCGCTGGCCGAGGTCGCGGCCGACGGCTCGTGCGTGGTGACCAAGCACGACGACACCGGCGGCGCGGTCACCGTCGACACCGTGACCGCCCAGCTTCTGTACGAGATCCAGTCGACCCGCTACCTCGGGCCCGATGTCACCGTCGACCTCACGTCGGTCGTGCTGGCGCAGGAGGGACCCGACCGGGTGTCGGTCAGCGGGGTGCGCGGCTCGCCGCCGCCCGAGCGGCTCAAGGTCGGCGTCAACGAGCTCGGCGGCTTCCGCAACTCCGTCGAGCTGGTGCTGACCGGCCTCGACGTCGAGGCCAAGGCGGCCTGGGTGCGCGACCAGCTGACCGCCGCGCTCGACCCGGCCCCGGAGTCGGTGGCGTGGTCGACCGTGGTGGCGCCGCCGGGCAACGCGCCGACGGAGGAGAGCGCCTCGGCGCTGCTGCGCTGCACCGTCCAGGATCCTGCCGCCGACCCGGTCGGCCGCGCCTTCACCGCTGCCGCCGTCGAGCTCGCGCTCGCGTCGTACCCCGGCTTCACGATGACCGCACCGCCCGGTCCGGCCTCGCCCTACGGCATCCACCGGGCGGTGTACGTCGACCGCGAGCTCGTGAGCCACGTGGTCGTGCACGCCGACGGCCGTCGCGAGACCGTCGCCGACCCGCCGGTCACCGACCCCGCGGCCGGCGAGGACCGCACCGGCACCCGTCCCTCGCCGTACCCGCACCCCACCGACACCCTCACCCGCCGGCTGCCCCTCGGCACCTTCGTCCACGCCCGCTCCGGCGACAAGGGCGGCGACGCCAACCTCGGGCTGTGGGTGACCCACGACGACACCGACCGCTACGCCGCCCGGGTCGCGTGGCTCTCCAAGCTGATCACGCCGCAGCGGGTGCGCGAGCTGGTGCCCGAGGCGGCCGAGCTCGACGTCGAGGTGTTCCTGCTGCCCAACCTCGGCGGCGTCAACGTCGTCCTCCACGGGCTGCTCGGCCGCGGTGTCGCCGCGTCCACCCGCTTCGACCCCCAGGCCAAGGGGCTCGGCGAGTGGGTCCGCTCGCGGCTGGTGTCGATCCAGGAGGGTCTGCTGTGAGCGACCGGACCGCGATCCGGGCGATGGCGGCCGAGTTCACCCGCCGCGAGGTGGTGCCGCACCTCGACGACTGGGAGGCCGCGGGCGAGGTCCCGCGCGAGCTCCACCGGAGGGCGGCCGAGCAGGGACTGCTCGGGGTCGCGTTCCCCGAGGAGGTCGGCGGCCAGGGCGGCGACCTCCTCGACAGCGTCGCGCTGATGGAGGGCTGCTTCGAGGCGGGCGCGTCGAGCGGGCTGATGGCGGCACTGTTCACCGGCGGGATCGCGCTGCCCCACGTGGCGGCGAGCGGTCAGCGAGACCTCGTCGACCGGTTCGTGCGCCCCACCCTCGCCGGCGAGCTCATCGGCAGCCTGGCGATCACCGAGCCCGGCGGCGGCTCCGACGTCGCCGGCATCCGGACGACCGCGAGGCGGGACGGCGACCACTACGTCGTCGACGGCACCAAGACCTTCATCACCTCCGGCGTCCGCGCCGACTTCGTGACGACGGCGGTCCGCACCGGCGGCCCGGGACACGGCGGCATCTCGCTGCTGGTCGTCGAGAAGGGGACGCCCGGGTTCACCGTCGACCGGGCGCTGGCCAAGACCGGCTGGCACTGCTCCGACACCGCCGAGCTCGGGTTCAGCGGCGTGCGGGTGCCGGCGGCCCACCTGGTCGGCGAGGAGGGGAGCGGCTTCGCGCAGATCGCCGAGCAGTTCGTGGTCGAGCGGATCGCGCTGGCGGTCCACGGCTACGGCATCGCCGCCCGCAGCCTGGCGCTC
Source organism: uncultured Actinomycetota bacterium (assembly GCA_963740885.1). Classification (GTDB taxonomy): domain Bacteria; phylum Actinomycetota; class Actinomycetes; order Propionibacteriales; family Nocardioidaceae; genus Nocardioides. The sequence continues at coordinate 1,275,932 of CAVUFP010000002.1, read as the reverse complement.
ACCGCGGCGTACGCCCGGGAGCGCGAGACCTTCGGCCGGCCGCTGACCACGCGCCAGGTCGTCCGCCACACGCTGGTCGAGATGCGCCGCCAGGTCGAGGTCGCCCGCACCTACACCCGCGAGGTGGCGCGACGCCACGTCGCCGGCGAGGACGTCGTCGCCGAGGCGTGCCTGGCCAAGCAGACTGCGGTCGAGGCGGCTGCCTACGTGTGTGACCGAGCCGTGCAGCTGCACGGCGGGACGGGATACCTGACCGGCACCGAGGTCGAGCGGCACCTGCGCGACGCCCGGATCCTGCCGATCGGGGGAGGAGCGACCGAGGTCCTCAGCGACCTGGCCGCACGACTGATGGGATACGCATGATCACCAAGGCCGTCAGCACGCTGTTCCCGCCCCCGGGCGCGGAGGTGTCGGTGTGGATGGATGCCCCGCCGGCCGAGGTCTGGGACCTCGTCTCCGACGTCACCCGGATCGGGGAGTTCTCGCCGGAGACCTTCGAGGCCCGCTGGCGGCGCGGCTACGACGGCCCCGAGGTCGGCGCGAAGTTCAAGGGCCACGTCAAGCGCAACGGCGTCGGGCCGACCTACTGGAGCGCCTGCACGGTCACCCACTGCGAGCCGGAGCGCGTCTTCGAGTGGTCGGTCGGCACCGACGACGTCGCCGTCAACAACTGGGGCTACCGGATGCAGCCCCAGGACGGCGGCACCCTCGTGACCGAGTACTTCCGGCTCGAGACCAACCTGCCGATGCGCGTCTACTGGACCGCGCTGGGCTTCCTGCGGCGGCGTACCAACCAGCGCGGCATGCGCACCACGCTGGAGCGGATGAAGGCGGTGCTCGAACGTGGGTAACCGCGCGGACATGCTCGAGAAGCTCCAGGCCCTCGACACCGAGCACGCCAAGGCGGTCGCCGGCGGCGGGGAGAAGTACGCCGACCGCCACCACGCCCGGGGCAAGCTGCTGCCGCGCGAGCGGATCGAGCTGCTGGTCGACCCCGGCTCGGCGTTCCTCGAGCTGAGCCCGCTGGCCGGGTGGGGATCGGACTTCACCGTCGGCGCCAGCGTCGTCACCGGCATCGGCGTCATCGAGGGCGTCGAGTGCGTGATCACCGCCAACGACCCGACGGTCAAGGGCGGCGCGAGCAACCCGTGGACGGTGAAGAAGATCTTCCGCGCTTCCCAGATCGCCGAGGAGAACCGGCTGCCGACCGTCGCCCTGGTCGAGTCCGGCGGCGCCGACCTGCCGACCCAGAAGGAGATCTTCATCCCCGGCGGCAAGCTGTTCCGTGACATCACGCGCAGCTCGGCCGCCAAGCAGCCGACGATCGCCCTGGTCTTCGGCAACTCCACCGCCGGGGGCGCCTACGTGCCGGGCATGAGCGACTACACGGTGATGGTGCGCGAGCAGGCCAAGGTCTTCCTCGGCGGGCCGCCGCTGGTGAAGATGGCGACCGGTGAGGAGTCCGACGACGAGTCGCTCGGTGGGGCCGAGATGCACGCCCGCACCTCCGGCCTCGCCGACTACCTCGCCGAGGACGAGCACGACGCGATCCGGATCGGGCGGCGGATCGTCGCGCGGCTCAACTGGCGCAAGGCACGGCCGGAGCCGACGGCGTACGCGGAGCCCGACGCCGACCCCGACGAGCTGCTCGACCTGGTACCGAGCGACCTGAAGGAGCCGTTCGACCCGCGTGAGGTGATCGCGCGGGTCTGCGACGGCGTCTCGGCGCACAACGGCCGGGTCTTCGACGAGTTCAAGCCCCTCTACGGTCCGTCGCTGGTCACCGGGTGGGCGCGGATCCACGGCCGGCCGGTCGGCATCCTCGCCAACGCGCAAGGCGTGCTGTTCAGCGAGGAGGCGCAGAAGGCGACCCAGTTCATCCAGCTCGCCAACCAGGTCGACACCCCGCTGCTGTTCCTGCACAACACGACGGGCTACATGGTCGGCGCCGAGTACGAGCAGGGCGGGATCATCAAGCACGGCGCCCAGATGATCAACGCGGTCTCCAACTCGACCGTCCCCCACCTCAGCGTGATCATGGGGGCGTCGTACGGCGCGGGGAACTACGGCATGAACGGCCGGGCCTACGACCCCCGCTTCCTCTTCACCTGGCCGTCGGCGAAGTCGGCGGTGATGGGGCCGGCCCAGCTCGCCGGCGTGCTCTCGATCGTCGCCCGCGCGGCCGCCGAGGCGAAGGGGCAGCCCTACGACGAGGAGGGCGACGCGGGCATGCGCGCGTTCATCGAGCAGTCGGTCGAGGAGCAGTCGCTGCCCCACTTCCTCTCGGGGATGCTCTACGACGACGGCGTCATCGACCCGCGCGACACCCGCACCGTGCTCGGCATCTGCCTCTCGGTCATCGACAACGCGCCGTTCACCGGTGCCGGCGGCTACGGGGTGTTCCGACCGTGATCACGCGCCTGCTGGTCGCCAACCGGGCGGAGATCGCGAGCCGCGTCTTCCGCACCTGCCGCCGGCTCGGCATCCAGACGGTCGCCGTCCACTCCGACGCCGACGCCGGGCTGCCCTACGTCGCCGAGGCCGACGTCGCCGTACGGCTGCCCGGCAATGCTCCCGCCGAGACCTACCTCGACGCGGACCTCCTTCTCGACGCCGCGCGGCGGGCGGGCGCCGATGCGGTCCACCCCGGCTACGGCTTCCTGTCCGAGAACGCCGGCTTCGCCCGGGCCGTGCTCGACGCCGGGCTGACCTGGGTCGGGCCGGCGCCGGAGTCGATCGAGGCGATGGGATCCAAGGTCGAGGCGAAGCGGATCATGCGCGCGGCCGGCGTCCCCGTGCTGGAGGCCCCGGCCGATCCCACGGAGGCCGACCTGCCGCTGATCGTCAAGGCCTCCGCCGGCGGCGGGGGTCGCGGCATGCGGGTCGTGCGCTCGCTCGCCGACCTCGACACCGAGGTCGCGGCGGCGCGGGCCGAGGCGGAGTCGGCGTTCGGCGACGGCACCGTCTTCGTCGAGCCGTACGTCGAGCACGGCCGCCACGTCGAGGTGCAGGTCGTCAGCACCACCGTCATCGGCGAACGCGACTGCTCGCTCCAGCGGCGCCACCAGAAGGTCGTCGAGGAGTGCCCGGCGCCGTCCCTGTCCGACGAGGTCCGGGAGGCCCTGCACGACGCGGCCCGGGACGCCGCCCACGCCGTCGGCTACCGCGGCGCGGGCACCGTCGAGTTCCTCTACGACCCCGCGAGCGAGCGGTTCTTCTTCCTGGAGATGAACACCCGGCTCCAGGTCGAGCACCCGGTCACCGAGCTGGTGCACGACGTCGACCTCGTCGAGCTCCAGCTGGCGGTCGCCGAAGGTGGTTTCGAGACGGTTGCTGCGCAACCTCCTCAACCACCGGCGGCCGCCCTGCCGGTAGGCCACGCGATCGAGGTCCGGCTGTACGCCGAGGACCCCGCCGACGGGCACGCACCGCAGAGCGGCGTGCTCACCCGGTTCGAGGTACCGGTCGAGGAGGGGATCCGGGTCGAGGCGGGCTACACGACCGGCAGCACGGTGTCGACGTTCTACGACGCGATGCTGGCCAAGGTGGTCTGCTACGCGCCCAGCCGCGAGCAGGCCGCCCGGCAGCTCGCCGGGGTGCTCTCGCGGGCACGGATCCACGGCGTCCGCACCAACCGTGACCAGCTGGTGGCGGCGCTGCACGACCCGCGGTTCCTGGCCGGTGAGATGTCGACGGCCTTCCTCGATGGTTTCGAGACGGGACTTCGTCCCTCCTCAACCACCAGAGACGCCTCCCTCGCCGCGGCCTTGGCGATCGCGGAGACCGACCGGGCCGCCCGCACCGTGCAGCAGGGCATCCCGGTGGGCTGGCGCAACGTCGTCTCCCAGCCGCAGGTCACCCTGCTCGACGACGAGCGGGTCGCGTGGTGGGGCGGTCGTGACGGCTACCGGGTCGAGGGCGCCGAGGTCGTGGCCGCGTCACCGGAGGCGGTGACGCTCGAGGTCGACGGCGTCCGCACGACCTACGGGGTCTCGGTCCGCGACGACGTCGTCGACCTCGACTGGCCGGGCGGCCACGCCGCGTTCGCCCGGACCCCGCGCTTCACGGACCCGGCCGACGCAGTGGCGAGCGGCAGCCTGCTGGCGCCGATGCCCGGCACCGTCGTGCGGGTCGCCGTGGAGGCCGGCCAGCAGGTCGCGGCGGGCGAGCCGGTGCTGGTGCTCGAGGCGATGAAGATGCAGCACACCGTGGCCGCGCCGCACGCCGGCACGGTCACCCAGATCGACGTACGCCCCGGCGCGCAGGTCGCCGCCGGAGAGGTCCTGGCAGTGGTGGAGGAAGCATGACGTTCACGGAGTCCGAGGAGCGGCAGGAGCTGCGCAAGGCGGTGGCCCGGCTCGCCGCCGGCTACGGCCGCGAGTGGTTCACCGAGAAGGCGCGGTCGGGGGGCAAGACCACCGAGCTGTGGCTGGAGATCGGCAAGCACGGCTACCTCGGCATCAACATCCCCGAGGAGCACGGCGGCGGGGGCGGCGGGATCGGCGACATCGCCGCGGTGTGCGAGGAGCTCGCCGCGCAGGGCTGCCCGCTGCTGCTGATGGTCGTCAGCCCGGCGATCTGCGGCACGATCATCGCCCGCTACGGGACGGCGGCGCAGAAGGAGCGGTGGCTGCCCGGCATCTGCGACGGCACCGGCACCATGGCCTTCGCGATCACCGAGCCGGACGCCGGCACCAACACCCACAACATCACGACGACCGCGCGCCGCGACGGCGACGAGTGGCTGCTCAGCGGTCGCAAGGTCTACATCTCGGGCGTCGACGAGGCCGACCACGTGCTCGTCGTGGCCCGGGCCTCCGACGAGCGCACGGGCAAGGTGAAGCCGGTGCTCTTCGTCGTCCCGACCGACGCCGAGGGGTTCGAGGCCCACCCGATCCCGATGGAGATCGTGAGCCCCGAGCAGCAGTTCACGGTGTTCCTCGACGACGTGCGGCTGCCCGCGGATGCCGTCGTGGGTGACGAGGACGGTGGCCTGGTGCAGTTGTTCGCCGGACTCAACCCGGAGCGGATCATGGCCGCGTCGTTCTCCACGGGGCTGGCCCGCTACGCGCTCGGTCGCGCGGCGGCGTACGCCAAGGAGCGCACGGTCTTCCAGGCACCGATCGGCTCCCACCAGGCCGTCGCCCACCCGCTCGCGCAGAGCCACATCGAGATCGAGATGGCGCGGCTGATGACGCAGAAGGCGGCGGCGCTCTACGACGCGGGGGACGACATGGGCGCGGGGGAGGCCGCCAACATGGCGAAGTACGCCGCGGCCGAGGCCGCCTGCGACGCCGTCGACCGCGCGGTGCAGACCCACGGCGGCAACGGCATCACCCAGGAGTACGGCATGGCCGGCCTGCTGGTCGCCACCCGCGCCGGCCGGATCGCCCCCGTCAGCCGCGAGATGGTCCTCAACTTCGTCGCCATGCACTCCCTGGGCCTCCCCAAGTCCTACTGAGGAGGAGGTCAGCTGGGACCGATCGCGGAAATTGCGGTAGTCCAGTGACGAACGGCCCCTCGACACGCCGTTCGAGGGGCCGTTCACCACTGGACTACCGCCATGGGGGCCGTGGCAGCATCGCCCCGTGACGCTGGAGGACCTGACCCGGAAGAAGGAACGCCGCTCCCGGGAGCGCGCCGAGCTCGACCGGCTGCTCGACGAGCAGCTCGTCGGCACGCTGGCGACCGTGACGACCGACGGCCGGCCGTGGGCGGTGCCGATGCTCTACGCCCGCGACGGTGACCGGGTGCTGCTGCACGGCTCCACCGGGGCCGGAGCGCTGCGGCACGTCGCGGACGGCGCCGAGGCGGTGTTCGAGGTGCACGCCGTCGACGGCGTGGTGCTCGCCTCCGCGATGTTCGACCACTCCGCCAACTACCGCTCGGCGATGGTCCGCGGCCGGCTGGTCCGGATCATCGGCGAGGAGGCCCGCGCCGCGCTCGACCGGGTCTCCGACGGACTGCTGCCGGGACGCCGGGCCGAGGTGAGGGAGATGCTCGACAAGGAGGTCGTCGCGACCGTCGCGCTGGCCCTCGACCTCACCGACGACAGCTGGATCCTCAAGATGCGGACCGGCGGGGCGGGCGACGACCCGGCCGACGTACCGGCCGGCACGTGGACCGGCGTGGTCCCGCTGCACACGGTCGCCGGCGAGCCGGAGCCCTCCGACCTCGCCGCCGAGGTCGACCCACCACCCTCGGTGGCCGCGCTGCGGGCGAGGTTCCCTGCACCATGGTGACCCCGGCGTCTGCCACGATCGACCGGTGACGCTCGACGACCTGACCCGGATGAAGGAGAAGCGCCGCGCCGACCGGGCGGCGCTCGACCGCCTGCTCGACGAGGAGCTGGTCGGCACGCTGGCGACGGTGACCACCGACGGCCGGCCGTGGGCGGTGCCGATGCTCCACGCGCGCGACGGCGACCGGGTGCTGCTGCACGGCTCGACGGGCGCGGGGGCGCTGCGCCGGGTGGCCGACGGGGCTGAGGCGGCGTTCGCGGTGCACGCGATCGACGCGCTGGTGCTGGCGACCTCGCTGTTCGAGCACTCCGCCAACTACCGCTCGGCCGTGGTGCGGGGGCCGCTGCTCACGCTCACCGGCGACGAGGCGGTGGCGGCGCTCGACACCCTCTCCGACGGCCTCGTCCCCGGACGCCGGGCCGAGCTGCGCGGCCACCTCCGCAAGGAGGTCGCCGCAACCGTCGTGCTCGCGCTCGACCTCACCGACGACAACTGGGTACTCAAGGTCAGCGACGGCGACGTCGACGAGGAGCTCGACGTCGTCCCGGACGACGTGTGGACCGGCATCCTGCCGATCGACCGCCGCTACGGCGACCCGGTGCGCTCGCCCTGGCTCCCTGCCGACCTCGCGGCGCCGCCGTCGGTCGAGGCGTTGCGCGCGGCCGGGTCTCAGCGGAGGGGGACGAACGCGTAGCGGCCGTGCTCGGTCACCCGCCGACCGGGCTGGGTGACCCGCAGCATGGTGCCGGCGACCGGGATCACCAGCACGCCGTCGTGGGTCAGCTGCGCCACCAGCTCGTCGGGCAGCGTCCCGGGTGCGGCCGAGACCAGCACCCGGTCGTACGGCGCCGCGGCCGGCCAGCCGAGCACACCGTCCGCGGCCTGCCGGATCCTCGCCCAGGGTTGGTCGGTCCGGGCCAGGTTGGCGGCCCCGAAGCGCACCAGGTCGGGCTCGAGCTCCACGCCGACCACCTCGCCCTCGGGACCGGTGAGGTGGGCCAGCAGCGCCGTCGTCCAGCCCGACCCGGCCCCGACGTCGAGCACCCGGTGCCCGGGCCGGACGTCGAGCAGCCGCAGCATGTCGGCCACGGTGCGCGGCTGGGAGCTCGTCTGGCCGCGGCCGATCCGGATCGGCCCGTCGTACGCCGCCCGGCGGCGCGCCAGCCGGGGCAGGAAGGCCTCCCGTGGCTGGGCCTCGAACGCCGCGGCGACCGCGTCCATCCCCCGACTCTCCCACGTCGTGCGGGGTGTCGGCGCGCCGTGGCAGGCTGGGCGCGTGGCCCGACCCGAGCGACCCGACGTGCCCGAGGCGATGCTCGCCCGCGTCGGCCGGGTGATGGATGCGCTGCCGCGGGCCGAGCAGGAGGACGCCTGGGTCGGCACCCGCTGGCGGGTGGGCAGCGCGACGGTGTGCCACGTCTTCGGCGGCGAGGACCAGCTGTTCCGGATCACCTTCCGGGCCGAGACCGACGAGGTGATCGCCTTCGAGCACCTCGGCGCGCCCTACTTCCGGGCCGGTTGGGGACGCAACGTGGTCGGCATGCTGATCGACGACGACACCGACTGGGACGAGGTCGGTGAGCTGCTCACCGAGTCCTACTGCCTGCAGGCGCCGGCCCACCTGGTCGCCCAGGTGGACCGGCCGGCCTGAGCCGTCACTGCTCGGCGTACGCCTGCTGGATCTCGTCGTTGCCGGCCGTGCCCGGCTGGCTGATCCGGATGTGGTTGCCGAAGGGGTCGCGGATGCCGAAGTCGGTGCCGTAGGGCTGCTGCACCGGCTCCTGGGTCACGTCGACGCCGGCGTCGACCAGGGCGGCGTACGTCGCGTGGACGTCGTCGCTGACGAGGAACAGGCCGCCGAGGGCGCCCTTGGTGACGAGCTCGCGCACCTGGGCGGCCGTGGCGTCGTCGTGCTGCGGGCCGCCGACGAGCTCGAGCAGGAGCGAGGTGTCCTGGCCCGGCACGCCGATCGTGAGCCAGCGCATGAAGCCGAGGTCGAGGTCGTCGCGCACCTCGAAGCCGAGGTGGGTGGTGTAGAAGTCGAGTGCCTGGTCCTGGTCGAGGACGGGCACGCTGCGGATGTGGAGACTGGTGATGTGGTTGCTGGTCATGCCGGGAACGCTAGTCAGCGGCGGTCGTCGGCTGCTTCTCCGAAACCGCTGACCCTCCCCCGCGGCCGGGTCCACGCGGCGATGAAGCACGACGGCACCCGGACCGGCCCGTGCCGGCTCCGGTAGTCCGACGGCGAGCAGCCGACGATCGCGGAGAAGGTCCGGCTGAAGGTGCCGAGGCTGGAGAAGCCGACGTCCCACGCCACCTGCGTCACCGGCCGGTCGGTCTGGCGCAGCAGCGTCATCGCGCGCTCGACCCGGCGGCGCTGCAGGTAGCGGTGCGGGGTCTCGCCGAAGACGTCGCGGAACACCTTCCCGAAGCGGGACGCCGAGAGGTGGGTCAGCGCGGCCAGGGCCGGTAGGTCGAGCGGCTCGGCGTAGCGCCGGTCCATCTCGTCGCGGGCCCGCAGCATCCGGCGGTTGACCTCCTCCCGCGCACTCAGCTCCACGGGCCGCAGGCTATCCCCGGCGAATCGGCCTCGCGGGGTGCCACCGGGCAGACTTGGCGCATGGACATCGGCGGGGTGGACCGCTTCCAGCGCAAGCACCCGGTCGTGGGCTTCCCGCTGGCGGCGATCTACAAGTTCGTCGACGACCAGGGCAACCTGCTGGCGGCGATGGTGACCTTCTATGCGTTCGTCGCGATCTTCCCGCTGCTGCTGCTCGCCTCCTCGATCTTCGGCTTCGTGCTCCAGGGGCGCCCCGAGCTGCAGAGCGAGGCCCTGAGCTCGGCGCTGGCCCAGTTCCCGATCATCGGTGACCAGCTCGGCCGGCCGGAGGGGCTGACCGGGTCGGTGGCCGCGGTCGTCGTCGGCGTGCTGGCGGCGACGTACGGCGCGCTGGGTCTCGGTCAGGCACTGCAGCACGTGATGAACACGGCCTGGGCGGTGCCGCGCAACAGCCGCCCCAACCCGTTCCTGATGCGGCTCAAGAGCCTGCTGCTCCTGCTCTTCGCCGGCCTCGCCGTGCTCGGGCTGTCGGTCTTCGCGGCGCTCGGCGGCAGCAGCGAGGTGTTCGGGCCGCGCGTCAACGCCACGATCAAGCTGGCGATCATGGGCGGCACCGTACTGCTGGTCGCCGCGGTGCTGACCTCCCTGTTCCGGCTGGCCGCGGCGCGCCGGCACTCCTGGAAGCGGGCGGTGCCCGGCGCGCTGGTCACCGCCGTCGGGTGGCAGGGGCTGCAGCAGGGCGGGGCGGCGTACGCCAGTCACGTGCTGGCCGAGACCAGCGCCGTCAACCAGACCTTCGGGCTGGTGCTCGGCCTGGTCGGCCTGATCTTCTTCGCGGCGGTGATCGCGTTGCTCGGCATCGAGGTCAACGTGGTGCTCGCCCGCCGGCTGTGGCCGCGGGCGCTGCTCACGCCGTTCACCGACGCCGTCGACCTCACCGACGCCGACCGCCGGGCCTACGCCCTCTACGCCCAGGCGCAGCGGCTGAAGGGCTTCGAGTCGGTCACCGTCCGCTTCGACGGCCGCGACGGCGACACCCACGAGATCGAGCAGGTGGGGCGGGACTAGCTCCGGGTCACGGTCCGCTGATACCCACGATCTCCCCGCCAGGTCAGGACCGGCGCGGCGGGCGGGGGACGAAGAGCGGCACCCGGGCGGCGTAGGCGTCCCAGCCGGGCCGCGTCGACATCGTCTGCTCGAGCAGCTTGGCGCCGGTGACGTTGCGCAGGAAGTGGGTCATCGTCAGGGGGGCGACGACGGTCAGCAGGGCCGGCAGCCAGCCGGCCGAGACCGCGCCGGCGATCCAGATCCCCCACCAGATGCAAGCGTCGCCGAAGTAGTTGGGGTGGCGGGTCCACCCCCACAGCCCCTCGTCCATGACGGGGGGCCGCTCCTCGCGGGGCCGGGCGCGGTACGCCGCCAGCTGCCGGTCGCCGACGACCTCGAAGAACAGGCCCAGCCCCCACACCGCGACGCCGAGGAGCACCGCCCAGGCCGCGTGGTCGGAGACCACCGCGCCGGCCTGCAGCGGCAGCGAGACCAGCCACACGGCGGCTCCCTGCACGACGAACACCCTGCGCACGGCGACGCCGAAGCCGCCGTCGCCGAGCATCGCGGCGTAGCGGGGGTCCTCGCCCTCACCGCGCGAGCGCACCAGGATGTGCCAGGACAGCCGTCCGCCCCATACCGCCGTCAGGCCGACCAGCAGCCACGACGTCGGGGTGGGCGAGAGCACCGCGCACACCACGGCGACGGCGACCAGCGCCGCCCCCCAGGTCACGTCGACGACGTTGACGCGACCGATCCGGCGCGCCACCAGGGCCGTCACCGTCATGGCCAGGGCGGACACCGCGAGCGCGGCGCCGGCGACGACCAGCCAGTCGCTCACCAGGTCCGGGCGGGCGGCAACGAGTGCGTCCCTCCCGGCCTCACACAGAGCATCTGGTCGACTCCCATCCGTCCGTCACGGAAGGACAGCATGCCGCCCACGAGGTAGAGGCGCCAGACCCGGACCACCTCCTCGCCCATCATGGCGACGAACTCGTGGTGGCGCGCCTCGAAGGTGTCCAGCCAGCCGCGGACGGTCCAGACGTAGTGCTCGCGCAGCGCGTGGACGTCGCGGACCTCCAGCCCACCGCGCTCGAGGTGGGCGACCGTCTCGCCGACCGGACGCATGTGCATGTCGGGAGCGATGAAGCTCTCGATGAACGGTCCGCCGCCGGGCCACCGGCCCGACCGCGACATCTGCTGCACCAGCACCCGGCCGCCGGGTCGCACGGCACGGCGGAGCACCTCGACGTACGTCGGGTAGTTGCCCTCGCCGACGTGCTCGCCCATCTCGATCGAGCCGACGGCGTCGAAGTGGTCGCGCTCGGGCACCTCGCGGTAGTCCTGCAGCCGGATCTCGACCCGATCGCCCAGGCCGCGCTCGGCGATCCGCGCGTCGATGAAGCGCTTCTGCTCCGCGGCGATGGTCACGCCGGTGACCTGCGCGCCGAAGTGCTCGGCGGCGTGCAGCGACAGCGACCCCCAGCCGCAGCCGACGTCGAGCATCCGCGCTCCGGGCTCGAGGCCGAGCTTGCGGCACACCAGGTCGAGCTTGTCGCGCTGCGCGTCGCCCACGTCGTACGACGACGAGGCGGGCTGGGTCCAGTAGCCCGACGAGTAGGCCATCGACGGGTCGAGCAGCCGTTCGTAGAACTCGTTGGAGAGGTCGTAGTGGTGGCTGATCGCGCGGCGGTCGCGCAGCGCGGAGTGCAGCCTCCCGCGGAGCCGGGCCTGCGAGGCGGGCGGGGCCGGGGACGGCCGACCAGCTTGAGGTCGAGCGCGGCCCGCACCGCCTGGACCATCGCGGCGACCGACGGCCGGCCCGAGAGCCCGCGCTCGCGGGACACCGCGAACGCGTGGGTCAACGCCTCGGCCAGGTCACCGTGGACCTCGAGCTCACCGGTGACGTAGGCCTGCGCCGCACCCAGCTCGCCCGGGTGCCAGAGCATGCGACGCACGGCATCGGGCGAGCGGAGCTCGACCTCGTACGGCGAGTCGGCAGGCCCGGCCACCGAGCCGTCCCACGCCCGCAGCCGCACCGGCAGCTCGCCGCCCACGAACGGCCGCAGCGCCTCGGCCAGCCGCGGCGCGACCCCGGTCGCCGTGGTCGGTCGGGCCTGGGTCGTGGTCACGCGCGCTCCTGCGGCCGGTCGAGGACGATCTGGTGGACGTCGAGGTAGCCGGAGGCGAAGCCGGCCCGCGAGTACTCCAGGTAGAGGTGCCACATCCTCTCGAAGACGTCGTCGAAGCCGAGCTCGGCGCGATGCTCGCGGGCCGCGAGGAACCGGGTGTCCCACTGACGCAGCGTCTCCGCGTAGTGCTGCCCGAAGGCGAGCCGGTCGGCGACCCGCAGCCCGGTGTGGGCGCGGGTGACCTCATCGATGGCGCGGACGGAGGGCAGGAAGCCGCCGGGGAAGATGTACTTGTTGATCCAGGTGAACTGGCCCCGCGTGGCGAGCATCCGGTCGTGGGGCATGGTGATCGCCTGCAGCCCGACCTTGCCGCCGGGGGCGAGCACCTGGTCGAGGGTCGAGAAGTACGACGCCCAGTACTCCGCCCCGACGGCCTCGATCATCTCGACCGAGACCACGGCGTCGTACTGCCGGCCGGGGTGCTGGGTCGGGACCGCCCGGTAGTCGCAGATCTCGATGTCGACCAGGTCGGTGAGGCCGGCCTCGGCCACCCGGGCCCGCGCCAGCTCCTGTTGCTCGACCGACAGCGTGACCGAGTGGACGTGCGCGCCACGGCGAGCCGCACGGATCGCCAGCTCGCCCCAGCCGGTGCCGACCTCGAGCACCCGGGTGCCCGCGCCGACGCCGGTGACGTCGAGGAGCCGCTCGACCTTGCGGACCTGCGCCTCCTCCAGGTCCTGGCCGCCGGGCGGGTGCGTGGCCGGGTCGGCGTCGAAGAGAGCCGAGGAGTAGCTCAGCGTCGGGTCGAGGAAGAGCCGGAACAGGTCGTTGGACAGGTCGTAGTGGTGGGCGATCAGGTCCTGCGACTGCTTCTCGTCGGGTCGGTGCAGGTGGGGTCGCTTGGCGACCACGAGCGCCCGCGCCTTCTGCAGCGAGTCCGGGATCAGCGTCGCGATCTCCTCGGCGAGCACGGTGAGGAAACCGCCGAGGTCCTCCGCGTCCCAGGCGCCGGTCATGTAGGCCTCGCCGAAGCCGATCAAGCCGTCGCGACCGACCCGCGCCCAGAACTCCTCCGGGCGGTGCACGCGCATCACGGGACCCCCGCGGCCGAGGACCTCCCGGTGTCCGGGGCCGTGCTCGAGCTCGACGGTGACGGCGAGCCGCTGCACCGCGGCACGGAACAGGCCGCGGGCGACCGGCGACGCGATCCGGTTGCGCAGCCCGGCGGGCAGGTCGAAGAGCCCCGGCCAGGTGTCGGTGGTGGGGCGGGCGGGACTGAGCGTCATCGGGGTGACACCCCTTCCTGGTGGTGGTCGGGCCGGGACCGGACGGGCAGCCGGCGGGCCCACAGCCAGATGCCGTGGGCGCGGATGAGGAGCGAGGTTCGCAGGGCGGCGGCCGCGGTGCGCCACGGGGGTACGTCGGCAGGCTCGCCGTGCAACCAGGCGCCGAACCGGGTGCCGTCGTCGGTGAGCAGCGTGACAGACACGTCGATCTTCTCGCGGGGGAACGGCACGACGAGCTCGTAGTCGCCGTCGGTGCCGTGGAACGGCGAGACGTACATCTGCTTGGCCGTCGTCGCCCGCCCGCGCTCGTCGGGGTGGACGAGGTAGGCGTGGCGGTCGCCGTAGGTGTTGTGGACCTCGACGACGACCGCGCGCTGGTCGCCTTCGGGGCCGGCGCACCAGAAGACGCTGATCGGGTTGAAGCAGTAGCCGAAGGCGCGCGGCATCGCCACCATCAGCACCTGTCCGCCGTCGAGGGCGATGCCCTCGCGGGCCAGGAACGACTCGACGTTGGCCCGCAGCGACCGGTCGGGGTGGCCGAGGTGGTCGCGGGCCTCGAACCGCGCGAGCAGCCCGTGGTCGGGAAGGTCGTCGAGGTCGACCAGCCAGGTGTGGGACCGGTGGGTGAAGCTGCGCCGGAACGGCGCGTGCCGGTCGTGCCCGATCGTCGTGCGGTAGGGCCCCAGCCTCGCCTCACGATGGTTTCGAGACGGTTGCTGCGCAACCTCCTCAACCACCGTGAGGGCAGACCCGCTGGTCTCGACGACCGTGTGGGCAGATCCGGTGGTTGAGGAAGGCGCGCTGGCGCCTGTCTCGAAACCACCGTTCTGCGGCACCGCCCAGGTCAGGCCGAGGCGCTCGGCGGCGACCAGGCCGGAACGCGCGCCGTCCTCGTGGAAGCCCCAGCCGTGGTAGGCGCCGGCGAAGGCGAGCCGGTCGGTGGAGATCTCGGGCAGCCGGGCCCGGGCGCTCACCGAGGTGGGCGTGTAGAGCGGGTGGGCATACTCGCGCCGGGCGATCACGGTGGCCGGGTCGACCAGGTGCTCGCCGCCGAGGGTCACGAGGTAGTGGGTGTCGGTGGGGAGGCGCTGCAGCCGGGTGAGGTCGTAGGTGACGACGACCCCGGCCGTCCCTGGGCGCTCGTCCTGGTCGGCCTCCCGCAGGAAGTTCCACGAGGCCCGCGCGCCGTCGACCCGCGGCAGCAGCCGGCTGTCGGTGTGGAGCAGCGCGGTGTTGTGGGAGTAGGGCAGGTCGCCGAGCACCTCGCGCTGCATCGCCGTCGGGTCGGCGAGCAGCGCGAGCGCCTGGTCGGGATGGGTGGCGACCACGCACGCGTCGTAGGTCGCCACGGCGCCGTTGCCGTCGGTGACCTCGACGCCGTCGGGCGTGTCGAGCACCGAGGTGACCTTGGTGCCGAGGCGGACCTCGTGCAGCCCGGCGGCCACGCGGTCGACGTACTCGCGGGAGCCGCCCGTGACGGTGCGCCAGGTCGGCGACCCGAAGACGCCGAGCATGCCGTGGTGGTCGAGGAAGGTGAACAGGTAGCGCGCCGGGAACTCCAGGGCCTGCGCGGGGTCGGTCGACCACACCGCGGCGACCAGCGGCTCCATGAAGTGCCGCTCGAAGTACGCCGAGAAGCGGCCGGCGGCCAGGAACTCGCCCAGCGTCTGGTCGTCGCCGTCACCGTCGCCCTCGGCGAGCAGCCGTCGCGCGCGACGGTGGAAGCGGGGGATCTCGGTCAGCATCCGCAGGTAGGCCGGTCGGAGCAGGTGCGACGCCGTCGGGAACAGCCCGCGCGGGCCGAGCGCGCCGGCCCACTCGAGGCCGGTCTCCTCGTCGCTGACCGACAGCGACATCTCCGATTCCTGCGTGGCGACGCCGAGCTCGGCGAAGAGCCGCAGCAGGGTCGGGTAGGTGCGCTCGTTGTGGACGATGAAGCCGGTGTCGATGTGCAGCTCGTCGGCCCCGTGCTGCACCAGGTGGGTGTCGGCGTGGCCGCCCAGCCGGTCGTCGGCCTCGTAGAGCGTCACGTGCGCCCCACCGTCGGCGGAGTGGGCCGCGACGTGGGCCGCGACCAGCCCGGCGACACCGGACCCGACCACGGCCACCCGTCGCGGGTGGCGGGGATCAGTCATGTCAGGTCTTCTCGAAGGTGAAGCTCGTCAGCGTCTCGCTCGTGGGAGCCTCCGAGCCGTCGGGTGCCGGCTCCTTGGTGATGGCGGCGGCCACGGCGGTGCCCGGGTCGCCGGTGAAGGAGACCTCGTCCTCGCCGCCGGTCATGATGCCGGCCGGCACCATGCCGTCGCCGTGGTCGAGCCACAGCTCGTAGACCTTGCCCGAGGGTGCGGCGGGCATGTCCGGGGCCATCAGGACGGCCTCGTTGAGGGAGCGCGAGCGGACGACGGTCAGCTCGACCCCGTCGTAGTGCTGGGTGTACTCCTCGGCGTCGGCAGCGGCCATGACCCGGTCGGCCGGCGAGGCCGAGGGCGGCGTCTGCGAGGGCGTGTCGTCGTCGGCGACCTGCTGCCACACCACACCGCCGGCGCCCAGGGCGATCACCGCGGCTGCGGCGGCCACCAGGGCAACCGGGCGAAACCGGCGCCGGGAGGGCGCGGCCTCCCGCTCCACGTGGGGTGCGACCTCGGGCGGGAGCGGGCGGATGCTGCCGATGCCGGCGAGCACCTGCTCGCGCATCCGGGCCGGGGGCTCGACGGACTCGATCATGGACAGCGTGAAGGCCGCCTCGCGCAGGCTCGCCAGCTCCGACCGGCACGCCGGGCACTCGGCGAGGTGTCGCTCGAAGGCGGCGCGCTCGAGGTCGTCGACGGCGTCGACGGCGTAGGCGCCGACGAGGTCGTGGACATGGACGTCGCTCATGACGTGGTCACCCCCAGCGCATCGCGCATCCGGATCAGTCCGTCGCGGATGCGGGTCTTGGCCGTGCCGACCGGTAGGTCCAGCATGCTCGCCACCTCCGTGTGCGTGTAGCCGCCGAAGTAGGCCAGCTCCAGGGCCTCACGCTGTACGTGCGTGAGCTCACCCAGGGCGTCGCGGACCCGGCGGGCTTCCATCGAGGCCTCGACGGCCTCGGCGGTCGCGTCGTGTGCGACCGACTGGTTGTCGTTCTCGTAGTTCGTGTCCCGGCGGCTGGCCGCCTCCGCCGACCGGACCCGGTCGACGGCCTTGCGGTGGACGATCGTCAGCAGCCAGCCGATGGCGCTGCCGCGGGCGGGGTCGAAGCGGGCCGAGGTGCGCCACACCTCGAGGAACGCCTCCTGGGCGACCTCCTCGGCCTGGGCCCGGTCCCGCACCACCCGCACCGCCAGACCGAAGGCCCGCGCCGCCGTCCCGTCGTAGAAACGGGCGAAGGCGTCTTGATCGCCGCGCGAGGAGCGCTTCAACAGGTCGGAGAGGCCGGGTCCCGCCGGCGCCCCCTCCTGGGAGGGGCCGCCAGCGGGTACGGCGCGGAGACGGTCCACGGGGTGATCCTTGCCTGTCCGGTCAGCTGACGGAAGGTCAGGGCATCATCACGGTGTCGATGACGTAGACCGTGGCGTTCGCGGTCTGGATGCCACCGCACAGCACGTTGGCCTTCTCGTCGTCGATCGTGGCCTGCTCGCCCTCGCCGTTGATGACGAGCTTGTCGCCGTTGAGGGTCTCGTAGGTGCCACCGAGCTCGTCCGGCGCGATCTTCATCGGCACGACGTGGTGGGTCAGCACCGCGGTGAGCGTCTTCTTGTCCTTCAGCAGCGCGGTGAGGTCGGCCTTGCTGAACGCCTTGTAGGCGTCGTTGGCCGGGGCGAAGACCGTCAGCTCCGGAGCGGAGTTGAGGGGCTCGACCAGGTCGGCCGCGGTGACGGCCTGCACGGTGGTGCTGACGAGGGGGTTGGCAGCGGCGGCCGAGGCGACCGGCGCGGTGGCCATGCCGTCGACAGAGCCCTTGCCGGACGTCGGGACGTCCTTGCAGGCCGGGCCGTAGAGGTCGGCGGTCGGGTCCATCTCGCCGCCGGCGGCGTCGGAGGAGGACTCCTCGTCCATCGGGGTCTCCTCGGTCTGCGAGGAGTCACCGGAGTTGCTGGAGGAGTCGGTGGCCGCGTCGTCGCCGCCACAGGCGGCGAGCCCGGTGGAGAGGGTCACCGCCGCGAGCGCGAGTCCGCTGTTGCGGAGGAGGGTGGTGCGCTTCATTGTCTGGAGCCTTTCCTTGGTGGGTCAGTCGCCATGGATTCGGAGTTACCGGTCAGTCGGATTGGACGGAGTTGCTGGTCTGGTCCGGTCGGCCGGCTCGCGGACCCTCGGGACGAGGTACGTCCACCCACCGGGGACCGGTGGGCGGACGTCGTGCGTGGGGAGGCCGGGGCCTCACGTCACCGGGACGATGATCTGCTGGTAGCCGCTGGAGCCGTCGGGGAACGGCATGGCCTTGGCGGGCGACTGCACCTCGCCCTTCTCGGTGACCGCACGGACGGCGAGGGTGTGCTGGCCGGACTTGGCGTCCCAGGGCAGGTACCACTGGCGCCAGTAGTCGACCCCCGCCGACGGGCCCATCGTGGCCTGCTGCCACTGGCCGCCGTCGATCTGGACCTCCACCTTGCCGACGCCGCGGTCCTGGGCCCAGGCCACGCCCCCGATGAAGGTCTTGCCCGCCTCGATCTCGCCGAAGGACTTCGGGGTGTCGATGCGGCTGCTGATCTTGATGGGGGCATCGGTGGCCCAGTCGCGATCGGTCCAGTACGCCGTCTGCTCGTCGTAGGTCGTCAGCGTCATCCGGGTGATCCACTTGCACGCGCTGACGAACCCGTAGAGCCCGGGGACGACCATCCGCACGGGGAAGCCGTGCTCGCGCGGGAGCGCCGCGCCGTTCATGCCGATCGCGAGCATGGCGTCGCGGCCGTCGGTGGCGACGTCCAGCGGGGTGCTGATCGTCATGCCGTCGACGTCGGTCGACAGGATCTGGTCGGCGGTGCCGCCGACCTTGGCCATGTCGAGGAGGTCGGTGAGCTTGACGCCGAGCCAGCGGGCGCTGCCGACGTAGGGGCCGCCGATGTCGTTCGAGACGCAGGTCAGGGTGATGTCGCGCTCGATGAGGTCCATCGACCGCAGGTCGTCGAAGCTCAGCGTGACCTCGTTCTCGACGTCGCCGTCGATGGTGAGGGAGAAGTCGGCCGTGTCGATGACGGGCAGGCTGAGCCGGGTGTCGACGCGGTAGAAGTCGCCGGTGGGCGTGCGGAACGGGCTGATCCCGGGCACCTTGTCGTCGAGTCCCTGCGGGAAGCCGCCGGCGGGGTCGGTGGCCGCCGGCAGGGTCACGTCGCCGGGATCGGCGCGCAGCCCCGAGATCAGCCGGCCCACGCCGCCCATGGCGGCGGCGGCGACAGCGAGCGCCCCCGTGGCGACCAGGACGCCGCGTCGGCTCGGGCCGGTGGCGGCGGCCTCGTCGGAGCTGGTCGTCGAGCCCGCGCCGGCCGCGGTGCGGACCAGCCACCAGAGCGAGGCCACGCCGGCCACGGCGGTGGCCAGGGCGGGGAGGGCGTCCAGCGGCCCGGCGCCGGGCCTCAGCACGGCGGCCGCACCGGCCAGCGCGACCAGGAGGACCAGCACGAGGGCTCCGAGGACGAAGCGACGCCGGGCCAGGAGTCCGCCGATGGCCGCGAGCACGATGGCGCCGAGCATCACCGAGCCGACGAGGATCGGCTTGTCGGCCGTCCCGAAGTTCTGCACCGCCCACTCCTTGACGGGCGTGGGCGTGGCGTCGATGACGGTCGACCCGATGGCCAGGACGGGGGAGGACGCGGGGTCGACGAGGGCAGCGACCAGGTGACCGGCAGCCATGCCGACCAGCGTCGCGAGGATGCCGAAGCCGGCGTAGGTCAGTCGTTGCTTCATACGCAGTGTTCGGAGCGGCGTCCCGGTCGGGTTGGGTGGGCGGCCCGGCAACCGCACGAGGAATCGGCCGCGGCAACCGCGCAGATGCCGGGTACGACGCGGCGAGGTCGGGCAGGATGACCCGACATGAGCGAGCTCGTGCACCTCGAGGTGACCCGGCTGGACCCGCAGGCCCCCAGCGGGCTGGCCACCATCACCCTCGACTCCCCCCGCAACCGCAACGCCCTGAGCCGGCAGCTGGTGACCGAGCTCTTCGGCCACCTCCGCACGGCGGCCGTCGACCCGGCGGTCAAGGTGGTGCTGATCCGGTCCTCCGACCGGGTGTTCTGCTCGGGTGCCGACCTGTCCGAGGCGAGCTCGGAGGGCATGGAGGAGGGCGCCCGACGGATCGTGGAGCTGCAGCGGCTGATCGCGACGATCCCGAAGCCGGTCGTCACGGAGGTGAGCGGCGCGGTGCGGGCCGGCGGCATCGGCATCGTCGCGGCCAGCGACCTGGCGCTGGTCGCCGAGGGCGCCACCTTCGCGCTGACCGAGGTCAAGCTCGGTCTCGCGGCGGCGATCATCAGCGTCACGGTCCACCAGCGGATGACCCCGCGCGCGGCGGCGCTCACCACGCTGGGCGGTGAGGTCTTCAGCGGCGCCGAGGCGGCGGCGTACGGGCTGGTGACGAAGGCGGTGCCCGCGGAAGCGCTGGCCGGGGAGGTCGCGGCGACCTGCGCCAGCCTGGCCACCGGCGCCGCGCAGGGGCTGCGGGAGTCCAAGGCGATCCTCAACCGCGACCTGGTCGCCGCGCTCGACGCGCGCGGCGAGGAGATGGCGACGCTCTCGGCGCGGCTGTTCGCCAGCGAGGAGGCCCGCGAGGCGATGACGGCGTTCCTGGAGCGCAAGAAGAAGTAGGCCCGCAGGGCAACCATCCCGTCCCGTCGAGCGGTAGGGCGGGCGTGCCGATTGAATCACCGGACTCGCGTCACCCCCGCCCAGGGCGCCTTGTAGGCTTGTCGGCCTGCCAGCGCGGGGGCCGTTACGGGGACGGGCCGCGGGAATCCGGGGAGACGACAGTGAGTGAAGACCTCACCCAGTCCGAGGCGGAGCGCGAGGTCGCCGACGAGCAGGCGTTCGTCGACCGCGTCCACGTCCAGCTGCGTCGCTCGTCGGCCGCCGCCCAGGAGCTGGCGCGCGAGGGGCACGGCCGGGGCCGGCTGGGCCACGAGGGCGGGCTGGTCGAGCGCGACGCGATGGTCTTCCAGGCGGCCCGCCGGATCGCCCAGCTCGACGCGGCCCACGAGGGCCTGGTCTTCGGCCGGCTCGACCTGCGGCCCGAGCGCGACCCCGAGCCGCGCTACATCGGCCGGATCGGCCTGCGCGACGACCACCGCGACTCGCTGCTGATCGATTGGCGGGCCCCGGCCGCCGCCGTGTTCTACCAGGCCACCGCGGCCTCCCCGCACGACGTCGTACGCCGCCGCGTGCTGCGCTGCAGCGGCGCGAAGGTGCTGGGCGTCGAGGACGAGCTGCTCGACGACACCGTCGAGACCGACCTGCCGATCGTGGGCGAGGGCGCCCTGATGGCCCAGCTCTCGCGGGCCCGCGACCGCTCCATGCACTCGATCGTCGCCACCATCCAGGCCGAGCAGGACCGCGCGATCCGGGCGCCCGCCAAGGGGGTCGTCACCATCGCCGGCGGCCCCGGCACCGGCAAGACGGTCGTCGCGCTGCACCGCGCGGCGTACCTCCTCTACACCGACCGCCGTCGCTACGAGCGGGGCGGCGTGCTGGTCGTCGGCCCCAGCGGCGTCTTCATGCGCTACATCGAGCGGGTGCTGCCCTCGCTCGGCGAGACCGCCGTCGCCCTGCGCTCGCTCGGCGAGGTCGTCGACGGCCTGCGCGCGACCCGCCACGACGAGCCCGCGGTCGCCGACCTGAAGGGCTCGGCCCGGATGGCCGAGGTGATGCGGCGCACCGCGCGGCAGCAGGCACCGGCCAGCCCGCAGGAGTTCCGGGTGTTCTGGCGCGACGACGTGATCCACCTCGACCGCGGCGTGCTCGGCCGGATCCGTCGCCAGCTGATGTCCCACGGCCAGCGCAACCGGCAGCTGCCCCGCGTCGCCGGCACCCTGATGGACGCGATGTGGCGGCAGGTGCGCGGCGAGCGCGGCCGCGAGCGGGGCCGCGAGGCCTTCGAGGACGAGCTGCTCGGTCGGCAGGACTTCGTCGACTTCGCCGCGGCGTGGTGGCCGCCGCTCGCCGCGACCGAGGTCTTCGGCTGGCTGCGCGACCCCGAGCTGCTGGCGCGCGTCGCCCGCGACCAGCTCAGCGACGAGGAGCAGCGGCTGCTCGCGAAGTCGTGGGGCAGCGGTGCCGACGGGCGCGGGCCGACCTTCACGGTCGAGGACGTCCCGCTGGTCGACGAGCTGCGCTACGCGCTCGGCGACGTCCCGGCCCGTCACGACCACAACAACGACGACGACGGGCTGTGGACCCAGCAGGGCGCGGTCGACCTCGAGGAGCTCACCACCGCCAGCGACCGCGAGTACGCCCCGACCGGGCGGGCCTGGACGCCGCCGACCCACCGCGTCGAGGACGACGGCTATGCCCACGTGCTCATCGACGAGGCTCAGGACCTCACGCCGATGCAGTGGCGGATGGTCGGTCGCCGCGGCCGGGCCGCCACCTGGACCATCGTGGGCGACCCCGCGCAGTCCTCGTGGCCCGCGCCGGAGGAAGCGGCCGCCGCGCGGGCGGCGGCGCTCGAGGGCAAGCAGCAGCACGACTTCCACCTCTCGACCAACTACCGCAACAGCTCGGAGATCTACGCCCACGCCGCGGCGTACGCCGAACGGGTCGGGCTCGAGGCCGACCTCCCGACCGCGGTGCGCTCGACCGGCGTCGAGCCGACCGTCGTGACCGACGTGGCCGACCTCGAGCAGGCGACCCGCGAGGCGGTCGCCGCGGTCGCGGGCGAGGTCGCCGGTACGGTCGGCATCGTGGTCCCCGTCGCCCGCCGCTCGGAGGTCAACGCGTGGGTGGCCTCGTGGCCCGAGCTCGCCGACGACGCCGCCGGGGCCCGGGCCGCCATCGACTCCTCGGTCACGCCGTCGGGCGAGGACCGGGTCGTCGTGCTCACCGGCCTCGACACCAAGGGCCTGGAGTTCGACGGCATCGTCGTGGTGCGGCCGCAGGAGATCGAGGACGAGTCGGCCACCGGCCGGGCCACCCTCTACGTCGTCCTCACCCGCGCGACACAGCTGCTCACGACAGTGGGCTGACCGGCGGGACCGGGCCGGAAGCGGCTGCGGGCCGGCCGAGGCCGGCGACGCCGGCGATCACGAGCACGACGCCGAGCAGGCCGAGTGGACCGAGCGGCTCGTGCAGGACGACCGCCGCCAGCAGGGTCGCGGTCGCCGGCTCCACCAGGGTGGCCGTGACGGCGGTGCTGGCGGTCGTGCGCCGCAGCGCGGAGTAGAGCAGCACGTAGCCGAGCACGGTGATCACCACCCCGAGGTAGAGCAGCCACCCCCAGGCCGCCGGGTCGGTGGTCCACAGCGGACCGTCGACGAAGAGCAGCGCGGGCGCCAGCACCACCACGCCGACCAGCACCATGCCCGCGGTGAGCACCACCGGGGAGGCGCTACGGCTGATCCGGCCGCCCGCGGCCGAGGTCGTGACGGCGTACGACGTCGCCGAGGCGGCCGCCAGCAGCACGCCGGTCACCGGTCGCGGACCGGTGCCCTCCTGCGTGGCGACCAGGCAGACCAGCACCAGGCCGGTCAGCGCGGTGAGCAGCACGCCCACGCGCTGCGGGCCGGGCGGCCGTCGGTCGCGCACGGCGTCGGTGACCGTCAGCAGCACCGGCGCGAGCCCCAGGCCGACCACGGTGGACACCGCCACGCCGGCCAGGGGCACGGCCATGAAGAAGAAGAACTGCAGCGTCGCCGTCCCGGTGCCGACGACCAGCAGCCGCCACGGGTGCCGTCGGACCAGCGCCACCAGCTCGCCGACGCGGCGCAGCGCGACCAGCAGCGCCACGACCAGGATCGCGCCGATCACGGCTCGCCACACGATCACCGCGACCGGCGAGATCGGGTCGTGCTGGCGCAACAGCTGCATCGCCAGCCCGCCGGTGCCCCACAGCACGCCGGCGACGCTGACCTGGAGCAGCCCGAGCTGGTGGGCGCGGTGGGCCTGGGGGGCCTGGCGGGCGGCGGGCATCGTGCACGTGGCGAGTGTGCCAGCGCGGGCGCGGGAGGTGGGTCACCTGTCCGTAGGCTGCCGCCATGCCTCAGGACACCTCCGCCCGGGAAGCCGTCGCGGCCCTCCGGGAGCACGAGGCGTGGGCGATCATCCGGCGCTCGACGCGGGCCGGCGACCGCGACACCGTCGGGCTCGTGGGCGGCCGGCGCACCGTCGTGGAGTCGCTGCTCGACGTACCCCTGGAGTCCGGGGTGCCCGAGGCGGGCCACATCGCCGACCGGCTGCTGGCGGTCCCCTTCCGGCAGGTGCGCGAACGCGGGTTCGAGGCCCACGACGACGGCACGCCGCTCGTGGTGGTCGACGTGGAGTCGGAGCGGGAGTTCTCGGTCGCCGAGGTGGTCGAGGCGATCGACGAGGTGCCGGTCGAGCTGGCCGACCGCGGCGGCTTCGAGATCGGCGACGAGGAGTACGGCGAGCTCGTCGAGGCGATCATCCGCGACGAGATCGGCCAGGGCGAGGGCGCCAACCTGGTCGTCGGCCGCCACTACCGCGCCACGGTCGCCGACTGGGACGCCGACCGCGCGCTCACCGTCTTCAAGCGGCTGCTCGAGCGCGAGCGCGGCGCCTACTGGACCTACGTGTTCTTCACCGGCGACCGCTACCTGATCGGCGCGAGCCCCGAGCGGCACGTGTCGATCCACGGCGGCGACGTGCGGATGAACCCGATCAGCGGCACCTTCCGACTGCCCTCGACCGCTGGCAACCACGACGGCGACCTCCGCTCACAGCTGCTCGACTTCCTGCGCGACGAGAAGGAGATCTTCGAGCTCTTCATGGTGGTCGACGAGGAGCTGAAGATGATGTGCGACATCTGCACCGAGGGCGGCCAGGTGCTCGGGCCGTTCCTCAAGCCGATGAGCCGGCTGGTCCACTCCGAGTACCTCCTCGCCGGCCGCACCACCCGCGACCCGCGCGAGGTGCTGCGGGACACCATGTACGCCGCCACCGTGACCGGCTCGCCGGTGGAGAACGCCTGCCGGCTGATCAGGCGCTACGAGCAGGAGGGCCGGGGCTACTACGGCGCCGCGCTGGCCCTGCTGGGCCGCGACGCCGAGGGCGGCCAGATGGTCGACTCGCCGATCGTGATCCGCACCGCCGACGTCGGCCTCGACGGGCGGCTCACCGTCACGGCCGGCGCGACCCTGGTCCGCGACTCCGACCCCGCCTACGAGGTGGCCGAGACCCACGCCAAGGCCGGCGGCATCCTCAGCGCCTTCGGGCTGGTGCCGCCTGCGCCGGTGCCCGACGTCGACCTGGCCGAGCTGGTGAGCGACGAGGACGTCCTGGTCTCGCTCAACGCTCGCAACCAGCGGCTGAGCCGGTTCTGGCTGACCGACCAGGGCGACGCCCCGCCCGACCCGTCGCTGCGCGGCAAGCGGGTGGTGATCCTCGACGGCGAGGACGACTTCGTGAAGATGCTGCGCCACGTGCTGCGGGTGCAGGGGCTGGAGAGCGAGGTCGTCCGCCACGACGCGTACGCCGAGGGCGTCCTCGACGGGTTCGACCTCGTCATCGTCGGACCCGGCCCGGGCGACCCGCGCGACGGCACCGACCCGAAGATGGCCACGCTGCGGTCGGCCGTCGCACGGTTGCTCGAGCGACGTACGCCGTTCCTCGCGGTGTGCCTGGGCCACCAGGCGCTGTGCCACGAGCTCGGCCTCGACCTCGGCTTCAAGGACATCGTCTTCCAGGGCACCCAGTCACCGGTGCCGATCGCGGGCCGGACCGAGCGCGTGGGGTTCTACAACACCTTCGTCGCCCGGGCCGCCGGCCCGCTCCCCGACGGGGTCGAGGTCGAGGCCGACCCATCCACCGGCGACGTCCACCTGGTACGCGGGCCGCACTACCGCGGCATCCAGTTCCACGCGGAGTCGATCCTCACCGAGCACGGCTACGACCTGCTCCACGAGCTGTTGCGCGACCTGCTGACGTCCTAGACCGGCGCCTGCGCGGGCGCGGTGGCCGAGCCGGGCATCGTCACCTTCATCCGGGCCCCGCCGCCGGGCGCGCGGCTCGCGGTGACCGTGCCCGAGTGGCGCTCGACGACCTGGGACACGATCGCCAGCCCGAGCCCGGAGCCGGGCATGCTCCGCGACTCCGTCGCGCGCCAGAACCGCTCGAAGACGTGGGGGACGTCGTCCTCGGCGATGCCCGGGCCCTCGTCGTCGACCGTGAGGACCCCGCGGACCAGCCGGACCGTGACCGTGGCGTCCTCGGGGCTCCACTTGGCCGCGTTGTCGAGCAGGTTGGTGATGGCCCGCTCGAGCGCCCCGGCGTCGCCGGTGAGCCACCACGGCTCGGTCGTCGTGGCGTCGAAGGTCACCCGCGGGGCCCGGCGCCGTACCCGGGCCAGCGCCCGGTCGAGCACGTCCTCGAGGTCGACCGTCCCCACGACGGCGGCCATCGGCTCGTCGCGGGCGAGCTCGACCAGGTCGCCGATCAGCGTGGTGAGCTCGGCGATCTGGGCGCGTACGTCGTCGAGCAGCTCGGCCCTGGCCTGCTCGGGGAGGTCGGCGCCGGCCTGGGCCAGCAGGTCGAGGTTGGTGCGCAGCGAGGTGAGCGGGGTGCGCAGCTCGTGGCCGGCGTCGGCGACCAGCCGCTTCTGCCGGTCGCGCGAGGCGCCGAGCGAGGCCAGCATGTGGTTGAACGCCGTGGCGAGCCGCGCGATCTCGTCGTCGCCCTCGACGGGGAGCTGGCGCAGGTCCTCGGTGCGGGCGATGCTCTCCGCGGCGGTCGTGAGCCGACGGACGGGCCGCAGGCCGTTGCGCGCGACCCCCCAGCCGGCGGCCGCCGCGCCGATGACGCCAACGATTCCGAAGATCAGCATCACCCCGCCGAGCTTGGCCAGGACCTGCTGCTGCGGGGTCAGTTCCTGGGCCAGCACCAGCGCCTGACCCGACGTCTTCGCCGGCACCGCGGCGACCCGGTAGTGGGTGCCGTCCTTGGCGATGATGGTCCGGACGCTGGCCTCCCGCTGTCCCTCGGCCACCGCGAACTCGGCGTCGCCGAGGTAGATCTCGGGGCCCTGGTCGACGGACTGGTAGCGCTCGGGTGAGTAGATGTAGAGGATCCGGACGTCGGCCGCGTTCAGCGCCCAGGTCGGCACCCGCGGCTCGACGGTGATCCCCTCGGCGACCGTGTGGGCGCGGCTGACCAGGGAGTCGTCGAGCGTCGACTGCATCTGCATCCGGGTGGTGAGGAACGCGGCGAAGGCCACGAGCGCGACCGCGATGCCGACCGCCATCGTGGTCAGCAGGATGACCCGGCTCGCCAGCGAGCGTCGGTAGTGCCAGCGGTGGGGCGCGGTGACCGGCGCGGTCATGCGCTCTTGAGCACGTAGCCGACGCCGCGCACGGTGTGGATCAGCCGGGCCTCGCCCTCGGCCTCGGTCTTGCGGCGCAGGTAGCCGACGTAGACCTCCAGCGAGTTGGCCGTCGTCGGGAAGTCGTAGCCCCAGACCTCCTCGAGGATGAACGCGCGCTCGAGCACCCGGCGGGGCCGGCGCAGGAACATCTCCAGCAGCGTGAACTCGGTGCGGGTCAGCTCGATCGTCCGCTCGCCCCGGCGCACCTCGCGGGTGGCGACCTCCATGGTCAGGTCGGCGAAGCTGAGCAGCTCCTCGTGGTCGTCCCCGGGGTGGACCGTGCGGCGCAGCAGCGCCCGGAGCCGGGCCAGCAGCTCGGCGAGCGCGAACGGCTTGGTGAGGTAGTCGTCGGCCCCCGCGTCGAGCCCCTCCACCCGGTCGCCCACCGCGTCGCGCGCGGTGAGGACGAGGATCGGTACGTCGTGCCCGGCGGTGCGCAGCGCGCGGGTCGCCTCGAGGCCGTCGAGCCGCGGCATCATCACGTCCATCACGACCGCGTCGGGCCGGGTGCCGGAGATCGTCGCCAGCGCCTCGGCCCCGTCGCCGGCCAGCGCGACGTCGTACCCGTTGAACTCCAGGGACCTCCGCAGCGACTCGCGCACCGCGCGGTCGTCGTCGACGACGAGCACGCGGGGCTTGGGGGCGGCAGTCACGCCCTCACTGTGCCACCGCCGCCTGAGGCGTGTCTGAGAGTGGGCGGCTGCATGAATCCCCGGCTAGCCGGGGATCCATGCGCTTCTCGGCCGTTGCAACACCCGAGAAGTGCAGGGATCGGCCGAGAAGTGGCCGACGCCGAGCCAGACCAGGCCCTCAGAGGTAGCGGCGCGCTGCCTCGGCCGCCCGGGAGGCGTAGCCGCCGCCGAACAGGCAGGCGTGGACCAGCAACGGGAAGACCTGGTGGAGGGCGACCCGGTCCCGCCAGCCGTCGGCGAGCGGGTGCTCCTCGTCGTAGGCGTCGAGCACCCGCTGCAGGTGGGAGAGCCCGAAGAGGGCGAGCATGGCCAGGTCGACCTCGCGGTGGCCGCCGTACGCCGCCGGGTCGATCACCCGGCAGTGGCCGTCGAGGCCCCAGAGCACGTTGCCGTTCCAGAGGTCGCCGTGGAGGCGGGCGGGCGGCTCGTCGGGCAACAGCGCGGTGAGCCGACCGACCAGCGACTCGACGGCGGCGGCGTCCTCCGCGGTCGCGGCGCCGCGGTCGCGCGCCAGCTTGAGGTAGGGCAGCACCCGGCGGGTGGCGTAGAACTCGGGCCAGCCGTCGGTGGCCTTGTTGGGCAGCGGCAGCCGGCCGATGAAGCCGTCGTCGGCCGCGCCGAAGCCGTCGGCCCCCGCGCGGTGGGTGTGCGCCAGCGACCGGCCGAGCTCGGTGGCGGCGTCGACGGTGGTCTTGCCGGGCTCGACCCAGCGCAGGATCAGGCACTCGCGGTCGTGGGCCAGCACGTCGGGTACGGCGACACCACCCTCGGGCGTCGCCGACGCGAGCCACCGCAACCCGCGCACCTCGGCGTCGAAGAAGCCGTCGGGCGCGTGGTGGTGGGTCTTCATCAACGCGGTCGTGCCGTCGTTGAGCCGCATCCGGACGGCCGCCGAGATGTCCCCTCCGGCGACGGGCGCCGTCGCGATCACCGACGCCCCGAGGAGCTCCTCGGCGCGACGGGCGATCAACGGCTGTCGGGTCACGCGCGGTCCAGCTCCGCACGCAGCGCGGCCACGAGGGAGGTCGACGTGCGCTCGACCATCCGCAGCACCTCCTCGAAGCCGTGCCCGCCACCGTAGTACGGGTCGGGCACGTCGTCCCCCGGATCGACCGGGTCGAAGTCGCGGAACAGCCGGGTCCGCTCGGTGGTACCGCCGACGTCGCGCAGGTTGGCGCGGTCCATGGCGAGCACCAGGTCGTGCTCGGCGTGCCAGTCGTCGTCGAAGGTCCGCGCCCGGTGGCGGGAGGGGTCGAAGCCGGCGCCGGCGAGGGTCGCGGCTGCGCGCTCGTCCATCGGCTCGCCCTCGTGCCAGCCCCCGGTCCCCGAGCTCGTGACCACGACGACGTCGTCGAGCCCCGCGTCGGCGAGCTGCTGCTCGAGCACGACGTGGGCCATCGGCGACCGGCAGATGTTGCCGAGGCAGACCAGGGCGACCCGGTAGCTCCCCGGCGTACGGGACGGAGGCAGCATCAGTCGCGGTCCAGGACGCCCGCGACCACCCAGTTCACGATGCTGATGACCAGCGCGCCCAGCAGGGCGCTCCAGAAGAAGTCGTCGACGCGGAACCCGAGGTCGAGCTGGCCGGCCAGCCACCCGGTCAGGCTCAGCATCAGCGCGTTGATCACCCAGAGGAACAGCCCGAGCGTGAGCACGATGAAGGGCAGGGAGAGCAGCTTCACGACCGGCTTCACCACGCTGGACACGATGCCGAGGATGATCCCGACGCCCAGCACGACCGGCCCCTTGACCTGGAGCTCGTCCGGCCACTGGCCCGGGCCGGCCACGTGGATCCCGTCCACCAGCCAGGCCGCCGCCGCGACCGCCAGGGTGTTGGTGACCAGCCAGGTCAGGATCCGCATGGGTCCAGCGTAGGGGCCGGCAGGTGACCCCCACCGCCGAGTCGTGCCTGGTTCGCGCCGAGTCGTGCCTGGTTCTCGGAACGAGGCACGACTCGGTCGGAACGAGACACGATTCGGCGGGCACGTGAGGGGGTGACGGGTTAGCCTCGCCGCCGTGGAGATCGGCGGCGTCCAGAGCATGGTCGTGGGGGCGGTGCTGTCCGGGCTGGTCCTCGCGGGGGTCGCCCTGGTGGCCCAGCGCCGGACCGGGTGGGTCGCCGCCTGGTCGTGGTGCGGGCTGCTCTGGTGGCTGGTCGTGATCGCGCTGGTGACGCTGGTGCCGCTCTACGGCATCGACTACGCCGTCCCGGCCGAGACCCGTTCGGAGACATGCTCGCTGGACTACGGCGGCCCGGCGCCGGACGGCTTCTGGATCTTCTCCGGCGGCCAGCGGCTGCTCAACACGGCGCTGTTCGCGCCGGCCGGTGCGCTCCTGGTCGTCGCGGTCAGCCGGTGGCGGGTCGGCTGGATCGCAGCCCCGCTGGGGCTGTTGGGGCTGGCGACGTACTCGCTCGCCATCGAGATGCTCCAGCTCGGCCTGGCCCGGATCGACCGGGCCTGCGACGTCACCGACCTGGTCGACAACGTGGTCGGCTCGGTCATCGGCTTCGGCCTCGGGCTGGTCGCCTCGCTGGTGCTGCGGCCGTGGCGCAGACGCTGAGCCCGGCGCCGGAGCTCCCGCTAGCCTCCGCACCATGACCGCACCCCAGCCCCGCGCCAACGTCGCCGCGATGCCGGCCTACGTCGCCGGCAAGCCGCCCCGGCCGCGCGAGGGGGTGACGGTCTACAAGCTTTCCTCCAACGAGAACCCCTACCCGCCGCTGCCCGGCGTCCTCGCCGCGGCGACCGAGGCGGCGGAGCGGATGAACCGCTACCCCGACATGGGCAACAGCGCGCTGTACGACGCGCTGGCGACCCGGCTGGGCGTGCCCACCTCCCACCTCGCGGTGGCGACCGGGTCGGTCGCGCTGGTCTACCAGCTGGTGCAGGCCTTCTGCGACCCCGGCGACGAGGTCGTCTACGCCTGGCGCAGCTTCGAGGCCTACCCGATCGCCGTCGCGGCGGCGGCCGCCACCTCGGTGCGCGTCCCCGTGCTGGCCGACGGCCGCCACGACCTCGACGCGATGGCTGCGGCGGTGACCGACCGGACCAAGGTCGTGCTGGTCTGCACGCCCAACAACCCGACCGGCCCCGCGGTCACCCAGGCCGAGCTCGACACCTTCCTGGCCACGGTCCCGGACCACGTGCTGGTCGTCGTCGACGAGGCGTACGTCGAGTTCGACCGGTCGGCCGACCCGGTCGACGGCGTGGCGACGTACGCCCGGCACGACAACGTCCTGCTCACCCGGACCTTCTCCAAGGCCTACGGCCTGGCCGGCTTCCGGGTCGGCTACGCGGTCGGCCCCGAGCCGATCGCGACCGCGCTCCGGGCGGTGGCGCTGCCCTTCGGCGTCTCCAGCGTGGCCCAGGCGGCGGCCGTCGCCTCGCTGGCGGCGGAGGCCGAGCTGCTCGAGCGGGTCGACGCGCTGGTCGCCGAGCGCGACCGCCTCGTCGGCGCGCTGCGCGAGGTCGGCTGGGAGGTGCCCACGCCGCAGGGCAACTTCGTGTGGTTCGAGCTCGGCGAGCGCACCCTCGACTTCGCGGCCGCCGCCGACGGGCTCGGGATCGTGGTCCGGCCGTTCGCCGGCGAGGGCGCCCGCGTGACCGTCGGCGAGCCCGAGGCCAACGACCGGGTCGTCGAGCTGGCCCGGCAGCTCCCCCGCTGAGAGGCCCGGCCCACCCGGGCGGGCGGGGCCGGCATCAGGTTGAACGTGAAACGATAGGGCCATGGCGTACGTGGAGAAGGACGACTTCGAGCGGGACATGACCTACATCCCGGACCGGATCACCCGGGACGCCAGGGACGGCTGGCCGGTCGAGCCGGGCCGCTACCGCCTGATCGCCGCGAAGGCCTGCCCGTGGGCGACCCGCGCCCTGATCGTGCGCCAGCTCCTCGGGCTCGAGGACGTGATCAGCGTCGGCCTGCCCGGCCCCACCCACGACGAGGACAGCTGGACCTTCGACCTCGACCCCGACGGCCGCGACCCCGTGCTCGGCATCTCCCGGCTCAAGGAGGCCTACGAGGCCCGGATCCCCGACTACCCGCGCGGCATCACCGTCCCGGCGATGGTCGAGGTCTCCTCGGGCCAGGTCGTCACCAACGACTTCCCCCGGATCACCCACGACCTCTTCTTCGAGTGGGGCGACCACCACCGCCCCGACGCTCCCGACCTGTGGCCGGACGCGGTCCGGGACGAGATGGACGAGGTGATGGAGCGGGTCTTCGCCGAGGTCAACAACGGCGTCTACCGCTGCGGGTTCGCGGGCACCCAGGCGGCGTACGAGCGCGCCTACGACCGGCTGTGGACGGCGATGGACTGGCTCGAGGAGCGGCTCGCCGACCGCCGCTACCTGATGGGCGACACGGTCACCGAGGCCGACGTCCGGCTCTTCACGACGCTGGCCCGGTTCGACCCCGTCTACCACGGCCACTTCAAGTGCAACCGGCAGAAGCTGACCGAGCTGCCCCATCTCTGGGGCTACGCCCGCGACCTGTTCCAGCAGCCCGCGTTCGGCGACAACACCGACTTCGTGCAGATCAAGCAGCACTACTACGTCGTGCACGAGGACGTGAACCCCACGGGCATCGTGCCGAAGGGTCCCGACCCCGACGTGTGGCTGACGCCGCACGGCCGCGGCTGACCCTCGGCGCCGTGGCGGACCGTCCGGGGGCACAGCGGCTGCAGCGGGTGGTGCTGCTGCCGACCGGTGCCGACGACCCTGCCGCCGACGTCGGCCGGCCAGCGGTCGCGCTGACCGCGCCCGACGCCCCCGCCCGGGCCCGCGCGACCGGGCTCGGCCTGCCGGTGGTGGTGTGCCCCGAGCTGGCGGCCGAGCCCGGAGAGGTTCCCGGCGATCGGGCCCACCGCCTCGACACCCTGGTACGCCGCCACGCGGTCGCCGACCGCTGGCGCGACCTGGTCGTGGTGGCCGACGACGCCACGCTGCGCGACGTCGCCACCGGACTGTGCGACCTCCCGGAGGCCTCGACCTGGCCGGGTTCCGGCGGGGCCGTCGTCGTGGGGCTGCCCCGGGGCACCCGACCACTGCGACTGGGGACCGTGGCCGCCGCTGCCCTGGTGGTCGGCGTGCTCGCGCTGCTCGCGGCGGGGCGGCTCCACCCGCTGTCGCTGCCGGCCGTCGCCGCGGCCGCCGGCGCCGGGCTGCTGCTTCCCTCCCGCACCCGTCACGCCGGCCGGACCCTCCTGGCGGCGGCCGGGTTCGCGGCCGTCCTGGTGCTGCTGGCCGTGGCGGGCTCGACCCGGTTCCCCGTGCAGTAGGCACGGCAGCCGCCGGGCAGGATGGGGCCATGCCCACCGCCGTCGCCTGCTTCGACCTCCTGGACGCCCACGTGGTCGCGGGTCACGCCGACGACCCGGCCCTGGTGGCCGGCGGCAGGACCTGGAGCGTTGCCCGGCTGCTCGAGGAGGTCTCCGCGTTCGGCGGCGTGCTGGGGCACTGCGGCGTCGTCACCGGCGACCGGGTCGTGGTCGCGCTGCCCGACTCGGTCGAGGCGGTCGTCGCGGTGCTGGCCGCCGGGCGGCTCGGCGGCGTACCGGTGCTGGGGGAGGCGACCGACGGCGAGAAGGTGCTGGTCACGGCCAGCAGCGAGGTCGCCGCGCTGAAGGCTGCGCGCGTCGACGTCGTCCTGGTCAAGCACCTCCCCGGGGCGCCGTGGCAGGACCGCGAGGGTCTCGACCACGACTGGGACCGCGTGCTGCGCGCCGGCCGCACCGACCCCGCTCCCTGCGCCCAGGGCGCCACCCTGGCCACCGACGACCCGCGGGTCGGCGCCTGGACCGACGCCCTGCTCGCCCGCCGTCCCCTCGAGCTCCCCGGCTGACCCCGGGGGTGGATCGGCGGGGTGGATCGGCGGGGTGGATTGGCGGGGGGACGCGCGCCGCCGGTACCTTGGTCCGCACGTTGTGTCGCCCGTCACAAGCAGGCGCACGGCGTCCAGAGATCGGCCCAGAGACCGGCCAGCGGCGACCCCGCGAGAGCCGCCGAGGCGAGAAGGAGTCCAGGTTGACGACTGCAGGATTCGGCCCCGACCTGGTGGAGGTCTTCGGACCCAGCCAGCAGGACGGGGGGCCTGAGCTGATCCAGCTGCTGACGCCCGAGGGCGAACGCGTCCACCACCCGGAGTTCGACCACGACTTCTCCGCCGAGCAGCTGCGCGGCTTCTACCGCGACATGGTGCTCACCCGGCGGATCGACACCGAGGCGACCGCGCTGCAGCGCCACGGCGAGCTCGGCATCTGGGCCCAGCTGCTCGGCCAGGAGGCCGCCCAGATCGGCGCCGGCCGCGCGCTCCGCCCCCAGGACTTCGTCTTCCCGACCTACCGCGAGCACGGCGTTGCCTACTGCAAGGGCGTCGACCCGCTCAAGCTGCTCGGCCTGTTCCGCGGCGTCGACCACGGCGGCTGGAACCCGATGGACAACAACTTCGGGCTCTACACGATCGTGATCGGCGCCCAGGCGCTCCACGCCACCGGCTACGCGATGGGGATCCAGCGCGACGGTGCCGTCGGCACCGGTGACCCGGAGCGCGACGCCGCCGTGATCGCCCACTTCGGTGACGGCGCGTCCAGCCAGGGCGACGTCAACGAGGCGTTCATCTTCGCCGCCTCCTACAACGCCCCGGTCGTGTTCTTCTGCCAGAACAACCAGTGGGCGATCTCCGAGCCGATCGAGCGCCAGTCGCGGATCCCGCTCTACCAGCGCGCGCTGGGCTTCGGCTTCCCCGGCGTGCGGGTCGACGGCAACGACGTCCTCGCGACGTACGTCGTCACCCAGGCCGCGCTGCAGCGGGCCCGCGACGGCCAGGGCCCGACGTTCGTGGAGGCCTACACCTACCGGATGGGTGCCCACACCACGACCGACGACCCGACCCGCTACCGGCTCAACGACGACGTCGAGAACTGGAAGCTCAAGGACCCGATCGCGCGGCTGGAGGTCTACCTGCGCCGCAACGGCCTGGTCGACGACGACTTCATCGCCGGCGTCAAGCAGGAGGCCGACGAGCTCGGCCACCACCTGCGCGAGGGCTGCAAGGCATTGCCCGACCCGCAGCCGATGGACATGTTCGACCACGTCTACGCCGAGGAGACCGAGGAGCTGCGCGCCCAGCGCGAGGGCTTCGCGGCCTACCTCGAGTCGTTCGAGGAGGCGCGCTCATGAGCAGGATCACGCTGGCCAAGGGCCTCAACGGCGGTCTGCGCAAGGCGATGGAGGACGACCCGAAGGTCCTGATCATGGGCGAGGACGTCGGCAAGCTCGGCGGCGTCTTCCGGATCACCGACGGCCTGCAGAAGGACTTCGGTGAGGACCGGGTCATCGACTCACCGCTCGCCGAGTCCGGCATCGTCGGCACCGCCATCGGCATGGCGCTGCGGGGCTACCGGCCCGTCGTCGAGATCCAGTTCGACGGCTTCGTCTACCCGGCCTACGACCAGATCGTGTGCCAGGTCGCCAAGATGCACTACCGCTCCAAGGGCAACTACACGATCCCCATGGTCATCCGGATCCCCTTCGGCGGCGGCATCGGCGCGGTCGAGCACCACTCCGAGAGCCCCGAGGCGCAGTTCGCGCACACGCCCGGCCTCAAGGTCGTCGCCTGCTCCAACCCGGTCGACGGCTACTGGATGATCCAGCAGGCGATCGCGTGCGACGACCCGGTGATCT
This sequence comes from uncultured Actinomycetota bacterium, assembly GCA_963740885.1. Taxonomy (GTDB): domain Bacteria; phylum Actinomycetota; class Actinomycetes; order Propionibacteriales; family Nocardioidaceae; genus Nocardioides. The sequence goes on along the minus strand of CAVUFP010000002.1, from coordinate 1,240,790 downwards.
TCCTGGAGCCCAAGCGGCAGTACCACGCCGACAAGGCCGAGCTCGACGAGACCGCGACGCCCGACGGCCTGTTCCAGAGCCGCGTCGTGCGACAGGGCACCGACGTGACCGTGCTGGCCTACGGCCCCACCGTGAAGACGGCGATGTCGGCCGCCGAGGCGGCCGCCGGTGACGGCACCAGCCTCGAGGTGATCGACCTGCGCACGCTCAGCCCGCTCGACATGGGCCCGGTCTACGAGTCCGTACGCCGGACCGGCCGGGCGGTCATCACCCACGAGGCCCACGTCAACCTCGGCGTCGGCGCCGAGGTGGCGGCCCGGATCACCGAGGAGTGCTTCTACTCCCTCGAGGCGCCGGTGCTCCGCGTCGGCGGCTTCGACACCCCCTACCCCGCCTCGCGGATCGAGGAGGACTTCCTCCCCGACCTCGACCGGGTCCTCGACGCCGTGGACAGGAGCCGTGCGTTCTGATGGCCGAGTTCAAGCTGCCCGACGTCGGTGAGGGACTCACCGAGGCCGAGATCGTCTCCTGGAAGGTCAAGGAGGGCGACACGGTCGAGATCAACGAGATCATCGTCGAGATCGAGACCGCCAAGTCGCTGGTCGAGCTGCCCTCGCCGTTCGCCGGCACGGTGCAGACGCTGATGGTGGCCGAGGGCGAGATGGTCCCGGTCGGGACGCCGATCATCGCGATCGGCGACGGAGCCGCGGCACCCGAGACGGCGCCGGCCGAGCAGACCGAGTCCGACCCCTACCTCGGCATGGCCCAGAAGGCCGGGCAGCAGGACCAGCCCGCCGAGATGGACATCGACCTCTCCAACCCGGCCGCGAGCGGCGGGGGCGAGGGCGAGAGCCTGGTCGGCCGCAACAAGGCCGACCGCGGGCCGGTCCGGCGCGCCCGCAAGGGCGCCGCGTCGCCGGCGACCGAGGCCGGCGCGTCGGCCCAGATGCAGGTGCAGGGCTCCTTCGCCCCGGGTGGCGCCCAGTCCGCCGAGGTGCACGAGGGTGACGAGGCAGCCGTTCCCGCCACGCCGGCCCGGCCACACGACGAGCGCGCGGCCGACGCGGGCGCCGTACGGGCGCTGGCCAAGCCGCCGGTGCGCAAGCTCGCCAAGGACCTCGGCGTCGACCTCACCTCGCTGACCGGATCGGGCGACGGCGGTGTGATCACGCGGGGCGACGTGGAATCGGCGGCGACGGGTGGGTTCGAGACAGGCGCTAGCGCGCCTTCCTCAACCACCGGCGCGCGGGAGACCCGCGAGCCGATCAAGGGCGTCCGCAAGATGATGGCGCAGGCGATGAGCGCCTCGGCGTTCACGGCCCCGCACGTCACCGAGTGGATCACCGTCGACGTCACCCGCACCATGGAGCTCGTCGAGCGGCTGAAGGTCCGTCGCGAGCTCCGCGAGGTCAAGGTCGGCCCGCTGGTGGTGCTCTCGCGGGCGGTGATGCTCGCGATGCGGCGTACGCCGGAGATCAACTCCTTCTGGGACGACGCGACGCAGGAGGTCGTCTACAAGGGCCACGTCAACCTCGGCATCGCCGCGGCCACCCCGCGCGGGCTGGTCGTGCCCAACGTCAAGGACGCCGACGCGCTCTCCCTGCTCGAGCTCGCGCAGGCCCTCGCCCAGCTCACCGCCACGGCCCGCGAGGGGAGGACCCAACCGGCGGAGATGAGCGGCGGCACCTTCACGATCACCAACGTCGGCGTCTTCGGCGTCGACGCCGGTACGCCGATCATCAACCCCGGCGAGTCCGCGATCCTGTGCTTCGGCGCGGTCCGCAAGCAGCCGTGGGTCGACCGGGACACCGGCGAGATCGTGGCGCGCGACATCACCACCCTCGCGCTGTCCTTCGACCACCGCCACATCGACGGCGAGAAGGGCTCCCGCTTCCTCTCCGACGTCGCCGGCATCCTCGAGGACCCCGCCACCGCCCTGCTCTTCTGACGCGGCGTGTGCCTGAGAGTGCGCTGGAGCGCACTCTCAGGCACACGCGCCGACGTGACGACCGGGCTCAGCCGTAGCGGCGCGCGCGCTCGGCGGGGGAGCCGGGACCGGAGGCGAGCAGGCCGGCGAGCTCGTGGGCGAGCACGGCGCCGACCCGCTGGCAGAAGACCTCCGGCTCCTCGGCCGCGTCCGGCTTCTCGGCGACGACCAGGTCGACGACGCCGCGCCGGTGCAGGTCGATCGCCCGCACCTGCTGGGCCCGCGCCATCTCGGGCGCGTGGTCGGTGTCGCGGTGGACGATCGCGCTCGCGCCCTCGGGTGGCAGCGGGGAGAGCCAGGCGTGCTGGGCGGCCACCACCCGGTCGGCGGGCAGCAGTGCGAGCGCGCCGCCGCCGTTGCCCTCGCCGAGCATCAGGCACAGCGTCGGCGCGTCGAGGGTCACCAGGTCGGAGAGGCAGCGGGCGATCTCGCCGGCGAGGCCGCCGTTCTCGGCGTCGGGCGAGAGCGCGGCGCCCTGGGTGTCGATGACCGTGACCAGCGGCAGGCCGAGCTCACTGGCCAGCCGCATGCCACGCCGGGCCTCGCGCAGCGCCTCCGGGCCCAGCGGGTGGTCGGTGGTCTGGCCGCGGCGGTCCTGGCCGAGGAAGACGCACGGCGCCTCGCCGAAGCGCACCAGCGCGATCAGCAGCCCGGGGTCGTGCTCACCCTGACCGGTGCCGTTGAGCGGGACGACGTCGCTGGCGGCGTACCGCAGCAGCCGGCGTACGCCGGGACGGTCCGCCCGGCGCGAGCGGGTCACCACCTCCCAGCCGTCGATGTCGGCCCCCTCGTCGACCAGGTCCTCGGCCGCCGGCTCCGGCACCGGCGCGATGCCGAGCCGCGGGGCGTGCAGCACGGCCAGGGCCCGGTCGAGGATGTCGGCGATCTCGTCGGGCGCGAGGACGGCGTCGATGATCCCGTGGGCGTAGAGGTTCTCCGCGGTCTGCACGCCCTCGGGGAAGGGCCGGCCGTAGAGCGCCTCGTAGACCCGCGGGCCGAGGAAGCCGACCAGGGCGCCGGGTTCGGCCACCGTCACGTGGCCGAGCGACCCCCACGACGCCATCACGCCGCCGGTGGTCGGGTGGCGCAGGTAGACCAGGTAGGGGAGCCCGGCCGACTTGTGGGCCGCGACCGCCTGGCTGATCCGCACCATCTGCACGAAGGCAGGCGTGCCCTCCTGCATCCGGGTCCCGCCGCTGACCGGCGCCGCGAGCAGCGGCAGTCCCTCACGGGTCGCGCGCTCGACGGCCGCCACCAGTCGATGGGAGGCGTCGCGCCCGATCGAGCCGGCCAGGAAGCCGAACTCGCCGAGCACCACCGCCACCCGCCGGCCCCGCATCACCGCCTCGCCCGTGACGACCGACTCGTCGACCCCGCTCTTCTCCGCCGCCGCGGCCAGCTCCGCGGCGTACGCCTCGGAGACGGCGAGCCGCTCGGGCGGGACGTCCCAGCTCCGCCACGACCCCGCGTCGAAGACGAGGTCGATCAGGGCGCGGGCGGGGAGCCGGTGGGTCACGCGGGACAGGCTAGGCGAGCAGCAGGTCCGCAGGCGCACCCCCGGGAAGCGCCGCCGCTGACGCGCCCTACCGTGGCGCCATGACGAGCTTCGTGCTGCGCGGCGCCCGGCTGGTCGACCTCGACGGCGCCGGCGTGCCGGACGGTCCGGTCGACGTCCGGGTGACCGCCGGCGTGGTCACCGCCGTCGGTCCCGACGTCGCCGACCCGGGCCTGCCGGAGGTCGAGGCCAGCGGGCGGTTCCTGCTGCCCGGGTTGTGGGACCAGCACGTCCACCTCGCCCAGTGGACCCTCGCCAGCGCCCGGCTCGACCTCGCCGGCGCGACCTCCGCGGCCGACGCGGTGGCGCGGGTGCGCGAGCGGCTCGACGAGTGGCCCGGCGTACCCGTGATCGGCTGGGGCCACCGCCCCACCGGTTGGCCCGAGGACCCGGTGGTGTCGATGCTCGACGCGGTCGAGACCGACCAGCCGGTGATCCTGATCGCCGGCGACGGCCACCACGCCTGGCTGAACTCGATCGCGCTGATGATGCTCGCGATGCCGCTGCGCGAGGGGGTGGTGGCCGAGGCGGAGTGGTTCCGCGCCTACGGCCGGCTCACCAGCGTGCTCGGCGACGACGGCACCGGCCCCGACGCCTACCGGCGGACCATGGAGCAGGCGGCCGAGCTCGGCGTCGTGGGGCTGACCGACTTCGAGTTCAGCGGCGGGCACGAGGAGTGGGCCGACCGCTGGGTCAAGGGCGCGGGGCTGCTGCGGATCCGGATGGCGACGTACGCCGACGGGCTGGACGGCGTGATCGCGGCCGGCCTGCGCACCGGTGACCCCCTGCCCGGCTGCGACGACCGCGCCCGGATGGGGCCGCTGAAGATCATCAGCGACGGCTCCCTCAACACCCGGACCGCGTGGTGCTGCGAGCCGTACGCCGGCCCCTCGCCGCTCGGCTTCCCCCACGGCCAGCCCAACCAGACCCACGAGGAGCTGCGCGAGCTGCTGCGCCGCGCGACCGACCACGGACTCACCGTGGCCGTGCACGCCATCGGCGACCGCGCGGTCGGGGACGCCCTCGACGCCTTCGCCGAGACCGGTGCCCGCGGCTCGATCGAGCACGCCCAGCTGGTGCGCCGCGACGACGTCCGCCGGATGGCCGCGCTCGGCGTGACCGCCAGCGTGCAGCCCGCCCACCTGCTCGACGACCGCGACGTGAGCGAGCGGCTGTGGCCCGGCCAGGGCGACCGGTCCTTCGCGCTGCGGTGGATGCTCGACGACGGCGTCCGGCTGGCGATGGGCTCCGACGCGCCCGTCGCCCGGCTGGACCCGTGGCTGGCCGTGGCCGCCGCGGTCCACCGCTCCGCCGACGAGCGCGACGCCTGGTATCCCGAGCAGGCGATCACCCCCCGCGAGGCGCTCGCCGCCTCCACCGACGGCTGGGGCACGGTGGCCGCCGGCCACCCCGCCGACCTCGCCCTCCTCGACACCGACCCCCTCGCCGTACCGGCCGACGACCGGGTCGCCGCCGCCCGCCACCTGCGCAGCGTCGCCGTCGCCGCGACCTGGGTGGGTGGGGAGCTCGTCCACTCGGCCTGGTGAGCCAGCCACACCTGGGTACGTGAGACCGATGGGCGAGGTGTACGTGGGCGTCAGCGGCTGGAAGTACGCCGGCTGGCGGGGGGACTTCTACCCCGAGGGGCTGGTCCAGCGCCGCGAGCTGGAGTACGTCGCGGAGCGGATGACCTCGGTCGAGCTCAACGGCTCCTTCTACTCGCTGCAGCGGGCGTCGACCTACGAGCGGATCGCCGCGCAGGTTCCCGACGGTTTCCCCGTCGCGGTCAAGGGCAGTCGGTTCGTGACGCACCTGCGGCGGTTGCGCGAGGCCGACCAGGGGCTGGCCAACCTGTTCGCGTCGGGCATGCTGGCGCTGGGCGACCGACTCGGCCCGTTCCTGTGGCAGCTGCCGGGCACCCTGGCCTTCGACCGGGACCTGCTGGGCCGCTTCCTCGAGCGACTGCCGCGCGACCACTCCGGGCTGGCCGACCTCGCGACGGGGCACGACGAGCGCATCCCGACCGACCGCGCGGTCACGAGACCCCGGACCGATGCGCCGGTGCGGCACGCCCTCGAACCCCGCCATCCGTCCTTCGCGTCGCCGGAGGCCGTGGCGCTGCTGCGCGAGCACGGCGTTGCCCTGGTCCACTCCGACAGCCCCGGCGCCTGGCCCTGCTTCGACGAGGGCACCGCCGGCTTCCGCTACGTCCGGCTGCACGGCCACACCGAGCTCTACGCCAGCGGCTACGCCCCCGCCTCCCTCGATCGCTGGGCGGAGCGGATCCGTGTCTGGCGCGAGGCCGGTCAGGACACGTACGTGTACTTCGACAACGACGCCCGCGGACGAGCGCCGTACGACGCCGTCGGGCTGCTCGACCGGCTGCGGGGGAGCTGAGGCGCTGCGGGGCGAGGGTGGAGCCCGTTCACGCCAGCGCCAACGTCAGCGCCAGCACCTCCTGCGGGTCGTCGAGGCGGTCGCCGTAGAGCTCGCGGAGCTGGCCCATCCGGTAGCGGACGGTCTGGGGGTGGATGAAGAGCTCGGCGGCGACGTCGTCGCGTCGGCCCTGGTGGAGCAGCCACGAGCGCAGCGTCGCCTCGAGCTTCTCGGCGGTGGCGGGACGGACGTCGGCGAGCGGCGCGAGGGCGGTGGCCCGCAGGTCGGCGAGCGCCTCGGGGTCGGCGCCGACGACCAGCGAGGCCAGGTGGCGCTCGGTGTCGACGGGCGCGGAGGTGTCGCGCAGCGTCAGCCCTCGGACCGCCCGGGCGAAGGAGGCGCGCGCCTCGCGCCACGGCCGCGCCGGGCCGACCACCGCGTGCCGGTCGGCGAGGCTCTGCAGCAACCGGGCTCGTGACGCGCCGCCGACGTCGGGGACCAGCACGACGCCCAGCCCCTCGGGCAGCCCGTGCTCGGTCGGGGTGAGCGCGCCGGCCGACACCAGCCCGAGCACGGGGCGCACCTGCGCCTCGGGCAGCAGCACCGCGGTCAGTGTGCGCGGCGGGGTCCAGTCGGCCCGTTCCGCCGCCTCGGCGAGGGCGTCCGCCGACTCGCCGCGCAGCAGCGAGACCCCGAGCCGGTCCAGGAGGCCCTGCCGCACCCGGCCGCTGGTCTCGAGCTCGTCGGTGTGCCCGGCGACCGAGGCCGCCGACAGCTCGTCGATGTAGGCGAAGACCAGCTCGGCGAAGCGGGCCACGGTGTCGGCCGTGACGCCGGCCCGCACGGCCGTCGCCGACAGCTCGCGCCACGAGACCCGCGCGCCGACCCGGTAGGCGGCCAGGAGCGCGTCGGCCGACCGACCCGACCGCGCCTCGCCGCGGCCGAGGGCGTAGGCCCCCTCGACGGTCGTCGTCAGCGGCGTACCGGGGTCGTCGCTGCCGGCCACCCGCAGGAAACCGGCCAGCGCCATCTGCACCGCCTGCTCGATGGTCGCCGCCAGCTGGTCGCCCAGCCCCTCGCTGTAGGCCGGCACCTCGTCGCGCACGGCGGTCACGGTGTGGCCGGCGACGTCCGGGAGCGTCGTGCGCAGCAGGTCGATGAGCTCTGGATCCAGCGCGTACGTCGGCACCGGCCACCCCTGTCATCTGCGAACAATCCGGAGGCCACGCGACCACCGGGTGCGGGTGGAATTGATGCTAGCGCTCACACGTGGCGGAACGCGCGACGCTCCCGTCGGGTGTAGCCCCACCGGAACAGCTTCAGCGCGGCGCCGTAGCCCGGCCCGGCGTCGGCCATCAGCCGCCGCATCACGTCCTCCGGCACGCCGTCGGCGACCCAGGGCAGCAGGAACGGCACCAGCCGCACGGGGTAGCCGTCGGCCGCGGCGCGCTCGCTGACCGCGAACTCCTCGGTGCTCATCACCCGCTGGAGCAGCGGCAGCGCCTCGGTCTCCTCGTGCCGCAGGTGGTCCGCGAGCAGGCCGCGGGTCGCCGTCACGTGGACGTCGAGGGCGTTGCGGTGGTCGTCGCAGGGGTGGGCGACCATGTCGGCCATCCCCTGCCGCACGGCGGCCAGCGCCGGGTCGATGTGGCCGTGCTCGACCTCCATCGCGGCCAGCGTGGCCAGCGAGTCCGCCTCGCCCAGCCGCTCGGCGTGGGCCACCAGTGCCGGCCAGATGGCGGTGTCCTCGACCTGGTGGTGGTGGTGGAGGGCGGTCGCGAACCGCTCCCACCTCCGGGCCAGGGCGGCCCAGGTCGCGGTGTCGCCGACCGGGGTCCGGCGTACGGCGGCCTCGAACCGGCCGAGGTCGCGGCGGAATGCGTGGTGCATGGCGTACATGCCGGTCTGGTCGTGCGGTCCGACGGCGACGTGGGTCTGGCCGGGCAGGTCGACCTGCGCGTGCGTGGCGGTGGTGGTCACGGGTGGTCCTCTCCTCGGGTGTCCGCCCAGCGTCGTCGTCCGGTCTTGTGACCGGCTTGGGCTCTTCTAGGGGCCGGCAGCCCTGCCGGTGGGGCCGCGGGACGTCTACCTTGTCCGGGTGCGGATCTGCGTACTGGGGAGCAGCCGGGCCGTGGACGACGGCGGCGACTGGCTCGACCTCGGGTCGCGCAAGCCACGCGCCGTCGTCGCCGCCCTGGCGCTGCGCCCGGGTCGGCCGGTCGCCGCCGACCAGCTGGCCGACCTGGTCTGGGCGGGCGACCCGCCGCGCGCCGCCCACGGGGCGCTGCACGCCTACATCTCCGGGCTCCGCAAGGCACTCGAGCCGGACCGCGTGGCCCGGGCCGCGACGTCGGTGCTGGAGACCACCGACCACGGCTACCTCCTGCGGGTCACCGAGGCCGAGGTCGACACCACCGCCTTCGTGATCGAGGTCCGGTCGGCCGAGCGGGTGCTGGCCACGCTCGGGTCCCAGCTCGGCGGGGGACCGGACCTCTCGTGGTCCGACCGTGCCGGGGTCGTGGCCGCGATCGACCAGGTCGACGCCGCGCTCGCGACCTGGACCGGGGAGCCGTACGTCGACCTGCCCGACCACCCCGACGTCCTCGCCGAGCGGACCGCGCTGGAGCAGCTTCGGGCCGCCGCCGAGGAGTCCCGGCTGCTCGGGCTGCTGGCGCTCGGTGAGCACGCGAGCGTGCTCTCCACGACGGAGCCCGCGATCGGGCGCCAGGTCCTCCGCGAGCGGCTCTGGGCCATCCACGCCCTGGCGCTGACCCGGGCCGGTCGGCAGGCCGACGCGCTCGCGGCGCTTCGGACCGTTCGCGAGGTGCTGGCCGACGAGCTCGGGCTCGACCCGGGGGCCGAGCTGCGCGGGCTCGAGCAGGCGATCCTGCGGCAGGACGACCGGCTGCTGCGGACCCTCGCCCGGCCCGTGGCCGCCGTGACGCCGGCGTCAGACACGCCGCCGACTCCGACGCCGGCGTTGGCGGCCGAGGTCGCCGCGGGCGAGACGGTCGTGGGCCGCGACGCCGAGCGCTCTGCCCTCGACGGCCTGCTCGAGCAGACGGCAGGCGGGAGGTTCGGGGCGGCGCAGCTCGTGGGCGAGCCGGGGATCGGCAAGAGCCGGCTCGCCGAGGAGCTGCTGGGTGCGGCCCGCACCCGGGGCGTCCGTACCGCCGTGGGCCGCTGCTCGCAGGACGACGGTGCACCCCCGCTGTGGCCGTGGCGGCAGGTGCTCCGCGACCTCGGCGTGCCCGAAGACGCGGTCCGGGTGCCGGAGCACGGGGACGCCGGGCCCGAGCAACGCGCCTTCCTCACCGCCGACCTGGTCACGAGCGCGGTCCTCGACGCCACGGCCGACGGGCCGGTCCTGGTGGTGCTCGACGACCTGCACTGGGCCGACGACGCCACGTTGCGCGTCCTGGCCCACCTGCTCGCCGTCGCCGCGGCCGACGCCGCGCTGCTGGTGGTGGTCACGCGCCGGACCCACCCCGAGCCGACCGGCCCGCTCGCGCTGGTCGGCGAGGCGCTGGCCCGCCGCCCCGGCGTACGCCTGGACCTGCAGGGCCTCAGCGAGGACGACGCCGCCGCCCTGGCCCGGAGCGTGGGCGGCGACGCGACGGCTCCGGTGGCCGCCGAGTGGCACGCGCGCTCAGGCGGTAACCCGTTCTTCCTGATCGAGCTGGCCCGGCTCGGCCCGTCGGCCGGGGGCGCGCTGCCCGGCAGCGTCCGTGACGTCGTCACCCGGCGGCTCGACGCGCTCCCGGCGCGGGTGCTGGGCACGCTGGAGGCCGCTGCCGTGGTGGGTCGCCGGTTCCACGCGCTCGTGGTGGCCAGGGCCGAGGACCACGACCTCGAGGACGTCGTCCACGACCTCGAGGTCGCCCGCCGGGCAGGACTGGTGCAGGAGACCGGCGTGGAGGAGTTCAGCTTCTCCCACGCGCTGACCCGCGACGCCGTCGCGGCGCGGCTGACGGGGACCCAGGCCGCGCGGCGCCACGCCCGGGTCGCGCACGCCCTCGCCCACCTTCCCGACGTCGCCGCCCTCCACGGGCCGGCCGAGCGCACCGCCGAGCTGGCCCGCCACTGGCTGGCCGCGGGGTCGAGCCACGTCGACCTCGCCTGGCGCGCCGCCCGCGACGCCGCCGACCAGGCGCGTCGGCTGACCTCGTACGCCGAGGCGATGGCGCTGCGCGAGGCGGCGGTCGGCGCCCACCGCCGCAGTCCCGGCGCCGACGACGAGGTCCGCTACACGCTCCTGCTCGAGCTGGCCTCTGACGCGGCGTACGCCGGCCGCTGGCCGGAGGTCGAGGCGGCCGCGCTGGAGGCGATGGCGCTGGGCCGGGCGTTGGCCTCGCCCGAGCTGGTCGGCCGCGCGGCGGCCGCGCTGACGCTCTACTGCGTGTGGATGCCGCACGAGACCGGCGTGGTCGTCGTCGACGCCGTCGACGACCTGCGCTGGGCGCTCGCGCGGCTCCCCGACGACGACCTCGACACCCGCGCCCGGCTCCAGCTCGCGCTGGCCGTCGAGCTCTACTACGACCCCGACCACCGCGCCGAGTCCGAGGCCCTGGTGACCAGCGGACTGACGCTGGCACGCCGCTCGGGCGACGAGCAGCTCGTGTGGTGGGCGGCCCGCGCGGCCTGGACCGCGCGGTGGATGCCGAGCCACACCGAGCCCCGGCAGGGCTGGATGGCCGAGGGGCTGGCCGCCGCCCGGTCCGCCGGTGACCGGGCCGCCGAGGCGGTGCTGCTCGTGAGCGCCGCCCTCGATGCCCTGGAGCTGGCCCGGCGCGACGCCTGGGAGCAGCTGGCGACGGAGGCGGAGCGGATCGCGCGGCACGAGCGGCTGCCCTACGTGCTGCTCACCGTGCTGTGGCTCCGGATGTCGCTGGCCGCGATCGGCGACCGCGAGGACGAGGTCGTGCGCCACCACGACGAGCTGGCGAGGACCGCGCCCCTGGTGGCCGTCCCCCACCAGGACCTGCAGGCCGTGGCGGCCCTGACCCTGACCGCGCTCTGGTCGCCGGACCGGCTGCGCAGCCTGCTCGAGCACGTCCGGGAGGCCAAGGCCGAGCACGGCCAGGGTGCGACCCTGCTCCACTCCATCCTGGCCCGCACCGGCACGCCCGATGAGCTCCGGACGGCGATGGCGGCGATGCCCGTCGAGCACGAGCCCGTCGACTACTGGGCCACCCTGGCCGACTGGGCGACCGAGGCGGAGTCGGCGGCCACCGTGGGCGACGCCGGACTCGCGCGCCGCGCCCTCGACGTGCTGGCGCCGTACTCCGGGAGGCTGGTCGTGACGGGGGCGGTGTTCACGATGGGCCCGGTCGACGGCTACCTCGCGCTCGCTCACGCCACCGTGGGCGACACCGCGTCGGCGCGGGCCCACGCCGACGCCGCTCACGAGCTCGCGGCCGCCTGGGACATGTCGGCGTACGTCGCCTGGCTCGCCGGCCACCGGCAGCGGCTGGACCTCTAGCGCCCCGCAAGCCGGCCACAAGCCCAGGCCGGTGTGCTGTCGTCATGACCACCACCCGCGCCACGCGCGCCCTCGTCCTGGCCCTGGCGGCCGTGCTGCTCGTCGACGTCGTCGGCGGCGTGCTCGCCGTCGCCGCCGGCGTCAACACCTGGGGGGAGGCGTGGGGCAGCAGGGCGCTGCTCGCCGCCCCGCTCCCGATGGTGCTCGCGCAGGTCGTCGGCACCGCCCTGGCCGTGGCCGGCCGTGGGCGCCGGGCCGTGCTCCCGGCGGCGCTGCTGGCCCTGGCCTGCCTGGTCTCGGTCGTGAGCGGCTTCTTCGACGGCGGGCTGGGCCACGCCGGGCTCAGCGGCCCGCTCGTGGGGTTCCAGGCGCTGCTGCTGGCCGTCACCGCCCTCCTCGGGGGCTGCGCGGCCGTGCGCGGCGCCCAGCTGGTGCGCGGGGGGGCGCCGCACGCCCCGGCAGCCGCAGGAGTCCCGTGCGCCCCGTGCGTGGAGTCTTTGAGTTCTCCGAACAAAAGTCGACCCTCGATTCACGTGTGGAGGCCATGAGTTGAGCCCCAGAACCAGTCATGCTGGAAGGCATGACGTCGAGGTTTCGGTCCCGCATGACCCGGTTGGTGGAGCACGCCACCACGCCGCTGGTCCCGGCCGACTTCCTCGACCTCTTCGCCCCGCTGCGCCCGGGCGCTGACCTGCGCGGACGCATCGAGCAGGTGATCCCCGAGACCCGCGACGCGGCGACGCTGGTGATCCGGCCGGGCGCCGACTGGGCCGGGCACGTGCCGGGCCAGTACCTCCGGATCGGCATCGACGTCGACGGCGTACGCCAGTGGCGGGCCTACAGCCTGACTCACGGCCCGCGTCCCGACCGCCGGATCTCGATCACCGTCAAGGCCGTCCCCGACGGGCTGGTGAGCCACCACCTGGTCCATGACACGCGCCCGGGCACGATGGTCCACCTCGAGCAGGCTGCCGGTGAGTTCGTGCTGCCGCCCGAGGGTGGCCCCGGAGAGACGAAGCTGCTCTTCGTCACCGCCGGCTCGGGCATCACGCCGGTCGTCGGCATGCTGCGCAACCTGTTCCCGTCCACGGACGAGGGCGTGCTCCAGCCGGGCCGCAGCGCCCACCACGACATCACCGTCGTCCACGTCGCCCCGAGCGCGCCCGACTCGATCTTCGCCCGCGACCTGCAGTCGCTGGCCGATGCCGGCGCGATCCGGCTCGTCTCCCGCTACGACGACGTCCACGGCGTGCTCGACGTCGAGGAGCTGCCGGCGCTGGTGCCCGACCTCGCCGAGCGCCGAACGTACGCCTGCGGCCCGGCCGGCCTGCTCGACGCGCTCGGCCAGTTCCACGCCGACAAGGGCCTGGAGCTGTTCACCGAGCAGTTCCGCACGTCCCGCGTCGAGCCCGGCGACGGTGGCAGCGTCACCTTCGCCGACGGCCGCACCGTCACCGCCGACGGCGCCACCCCGATCCTCGACGCCGCCGAGGCGGCGGGCGTCCTGATGCCGAGCGGGTGCCGGATGGGCATCTGCTTCGGCTGCGTGCTGCCGATGAAGGAGGGCAGCGTGCGCGACCTCCGCAACGGGGACGTCACCACCGCCGTCCCCGGCGAGAGCGGCACCGTCAAGATCCAGACCTGCATCAACGCGCCTGCGGGCGCGTGCGAGCTCCACCACCACTGAAGGAGAGACATGACTGTCATCCAGAAGAAGGCCGACAACCCGATCGCCCACCTGACACCTGCGGACATCGAGCAGCTCGGCGTCGAGCTCGACGCGATCCGCCAGGACATCCTGGACAGCCGCGGCGCCGACGACGCGGCCTACATCCGCAGGATGATCAAGACCCAGCGCAGCCTCGAGCTCGGCAGCCGCGCGGTGTTGCTGTTCAGCGCGTTCCCGCCCGCCTGGGTGGTCGGCACGGCCGGCCTGTCGGCCTCCAAGATCCTCGACAACATGGAGATCGGCCACAACATCCTGCACGGCCAGTGGGACTGGATGCGCGACCCCAAGATCCACTCCACGACGTGGGAGTGGGACATGGCCTCGCCGTCGGAGCAGTGGAAGCACAGCCACAACCAGGTCCACCACACCTACACCAACGTCGTCGGCAAGGACAACGACCTCGGCTACGGCATCATGCGCGTCGACGAGGACCAGCGCTGGACCCCGTTCCACCTCGGCCAGCCGATCTGGTGCTTCATCAACGCGGTCTTCTTCGAGTACGGCATCGCGGCGTACGACCTCGACCTCGGCGCCGTCATCAAGAAGAAGCAGACCAAGGACCCCGACTTCCAGCGTCGTCTCAAGGAGGTCCTGCACAAGATCCGCAAGCAGGTCACCAAGGACTACGTCGCCCACCCGGTGCTGTCGATCCCGACCGGCTCGTTCCTCCCGACGCTGGCGGCCAACTTCACCGCCAACATCGTGCGCAACCTGTGGTCCAACTCGGTCATCCTCTGCGGCCACTTCCCCGAGGGCGTCGAGACCTTCGAGAAGCGCTCGATCGAGGGCGAGACCAAGGGCGAGTGGTACGTCCGGCAGATGCTCGGCGCGGCCAACATCTCCGGCTCCAAGGCGCTGCACGTGATGACCGGCAACCTCTCGCACCAGGTCGAGCACCACCTGTTCCCCGACCTGCCGTCCAACCGGTACGCCGAGATCGCGCCGCGCGTCCGCGACCTGTTCGACAAGTACGACCTCACCTACTGCACGCGTCCGATGCCGCAGCAGGTCTACTCCGCCTGGCACAAGGTGGTGCGGCTCTCGCTGCCCAACGGCTGGCTCGCGACGACCAACCGCACCAACCTGCCCTCGCAGCTGAAGACCCTCTGGGCGATGACGACCAAGGGCCCCAAGGTCCGCCGCGCCGCCCAGGCCCGCCTCACCCAGATGGCGCGTCGCCAGGAGCAGCCCGAGGTCCAGCGCGCCGCCTGATCCTCGGGCGGCCCGCTGTGGCCGCTGCGGCCGCTCTGTCGTTCGTCGTACCCGACATCTGCGTCGTCATCCGGCGGTTCCGGCAGCCCAGATGCCGGGTACGACGTGCGTGACCGGTCCCGCTCACGCACGTCGGAGACGGCCGCGGAGCGCTGACGTGGTCGTCCATGGTGCCGCGGGCGGCGAGCTCCAGCAGCGCGCGGGCGGTGGCGGAGACCCGGTCGTCGTGGCCGAGCCGGGAGCTGACCTCGATGTCGGTGGCGAGGATCGCGGCCTGCATCGCGACGTAGACGTCGGTCTCCCGGGCGACCCGTGAGCGGGCCTCGTCGATCCACCGCAGCGCCTGGGCCGGGTCGTGGGAGGCGAGGGACTCCAGGGCGAGGACCCGGGCGGTGCCGCCCTCCCAGCACGGGTCCGCGAGCTGGCAGCTGAGCGCGAACTCATGGTGCAGGTCTGGACGTCCGACCCGGGCGGCCGGCGGCGAGCTCGGTCTCGGCCAGCACCGCGGCCGGCCAGGGACGGAAGGCGATCCAGCCGGCGTCCTGGACGACGTCGAGGCACTCCCGCAACCACTCCCGGGCGGCGTCGTGGTCGCCGGCGCGCAGCCGGCCCCATCCACCCAGGCCCAGCGCCCACCCGAGGCGCCGCTGGTTGTCGGAGCCGCGGGCGAGCTCGAGGGCGAGCTCCCACTCGGGAACGGCTTCGTCGTGCCGCGCCCAGTCGGTGAGGTTGAAGGCGCGCACGGACCGCACGGCCGCGAGCAGGTCGGCGTCGGTGCCGGCGAGCGACTCGGCGCGGGCGAGGTGCACCTGGGCGGCCGGACGCCGCCCGGCGAGCGCGTCGACGTACCCGAGCTCCCGGTGCGCGGACGCCGCCGTCGCCTCGTCGCCGACGCCAAGCGCGACGTTCGCGGCCCGCTCGAGGACGTAGCGCCCCCTCCTGGTCGTGGCTGCGCACGGCGTGGACCAGGGCGCTCCCCTAGCGCCCGCAGGCAGCGGCCGAGCAGCTGGTCGTCGCGCGCCTCCTCGGCGGCGCGCGCGGCATGACGGAGGCTCTCGATCCCGGCGTCGACGGCGGCCGTGGCGAGGGCCGCCTGCCCGGCCTCCAGGAGCGAGCGGGCCCGACTCGCTGCGGGTACGCCGGGTGGAGCGGCGGCGACGTCCCGCCGCGCCGCGCTGCGCAGCGCGGGGGTCGGCGAGGTCCCGAGCTCGGCCGCGAACCTCGCCTCGATGTCGTCGACTGCGGCTGCCGCCGCGTCGTGCCGGCCGGCCTGTCGCAGGCTCGCGACCAGCAGGATCTGGGCGCCCTCGTCGAGCGGCTGGCGCCGGGCGGCCACCTCGGCCAGGGTCAGGGCCCGGTCGAGGTCGCCGATGGCCGACGCGGCCATCACCTCGCGCCGCAGCAGCGCGTCGACCTGGCTGGCCACCCGCTCGCGCTGCACCAGCAGCCAGAGCTCGAACTCGACGCTGGAGCGCGGGTTGACCCCCTCCAGCAGGTCGCCCACCTCGGCCGGGTCGAGCCGGCCCTCGGCCAGGTCGAGCAGGTCGACGGTCACGTGGTCGGGCAGGTTGGCGCGGACGGGGTCACCGGTCATCGATTCGGGCGCCTCCAGCGCCCGGCGGGCCGCGGCCAGGCACCAGCGCAGCGCGCCGAGCGGGTCGGCGGTCTCGGGGAAGAGCTCGGCGGCGAGCTCGCGCCGGCTCAGCGGCCGGTCGGTCAGCAGGACCCGGGTCAGCAGGGCCCAGACCTGGAGCCCGCGCACGGTGTCGCGCCTCGTCGCCGACGGCGATCGGACGGCGTACCGATGAGATGTAGTCGCACGAGCCCCTCCCTCCCGCCCGACGCTCGGGCTCCCGCATCGTCGCCGGGCACCGTGTGACCAGACGAGTGACGCGGGCCTCGAGGACGTCCATTCACGCCGGGTCACATGCTCGTGCCCCCAGTGTGCTCCTGACGAGCCGGATCCGCCGGTCGCCGACGAGAGGAAATCTATCATGCCCACCTTCCTGATCGAGCGAGAGATCCCCGGCGCCAGCACCCTGACGCGCGAGGAGCTCGCGGACATCACCGCGAAGTCCAACGAGGTCGTCGACGGACTCGGCGTGCCGTACCGCTGGGTCACCAGCTACGTCGCGGGCGACAAGATCTACTGCGTGCACGAGACCGAGCAGCTCGAGACGATCGTGGAGCACGCCCAGCGGGGCGGCTTCCCGGCCCACCCTGGTCGTCGAGGTCGCCGAGCAGATCGACGCCCACTACCGGTAGTGCCGGGTCGGCCCGGCTCCGGAGGTTTCGAGACGGTTGCTGCGCAACCTCCTCGACCACCGGGGCCGGCCGTTGGTGGCGCGACCTCTGGACCACCGGGGCTCGCCGTCGACCGGGGCCGGCCGGCCGGACTCAGGTGCCGGTGACGTTCGGGTCGCGCCAGGAGCGCTCGAAGGGGAGCCGCCAGGTGAACGGCGAGACCAGCTGGTGGATCTGGTTGGGGCCCCACGAGCCGTGGGCGTAGGGGCGGACCACGGGCGGGTTCTCGAGCAGCGGCACCGAGATCTCCCAGAGCCGCTCGATGCCCTCGGCGGAGGTGAAGAGCGTGTGGTCGCCGTGGGCGGCGTCGTAGATCAGCCGCTCGTAGGCCTCGAGCACCGACCCGGCCCAGCCGGTGTCGTGCATCGCGAACTGCATCGACAGCTTGTCGAGGTGCATGCCCGGCCCGGGGCGCTTGCCGTAGAACGACAGCGACATCCGCGACTGGTCGGCGAGGTCGAAGGTCAGGTGGTCGGGGCCGTGGTCGCCGACGCCGGAGCGCGGCGGGAACATCGAGCGCGGCGGCTCCTTGAAGGCGATCGAGATGATCCGGGCGCCCTGGGCCATCTTCTTGCCGGTGCGCAGGTAGAACGGCACGCCGGCCCAGCGCCAGTTGTCGACGTAGCACTTGAGCGCCACGAAGGTCTCGGTGTCCGAGCCGGGCGCCACCCCGTCGATGTCGCCGTAGCCGGCGTACTGGCCGCGGACGACGTCGCTCGGCTCGATCGGCAGCATCGAGCGGAAGACCTTGTTCTTCTCCTCCGAGATCGCGCTCGGCTCGAGCGCGGTCGGCGGCTCCATCGCGGTGAACGCCAGCACCTGGAACAGGTGGGTGACGACCATGTCGCGGTAGGCACCGGTGGCGTCGTAGAAGCTGGCACGCTGCTCCAGCCCGAGCTCCTCGGGTACGTCGATCTGGACGTGGTCGATGTGGTGGCGGTGCCAGATGGGTTCGAAGAGCCCGTTGGCGAACCGGAACGCCAGGATGTTCTGGGCCGCCTCCTTGCCGAGGAAGTGGTCGATCCGGAAGATCTGGTCCTCGTCGAAGACCTCGTGGAGCTGCCGGTTGAGCTCGATCGCGGAGGCGAGGTCGGTGCCGAACGGCTTCTCCATGATGATCCGGCTGCGCTCGACGAGATCGGCCTCGCGGAGCTGGTGGACGACCGACAGCGCGGCCTTCGGCGGGACGCTCAGGTAGTGGAGCCGTCCCGGGTCGGTGCCCTCGGGGAAGCTCGCGTCGGCGGCCTCGACGGCCTTGCGCAGCCCCTCCGGTCCCTCGCTGCCGGACGCCCAGTGGAGCAGCGGCGCGAACTCCGGCCACGCCTCGGTGTCGCCGTCGCTGCCGCCGAACTCGTCGACGGCTTCCCGGGCGAAGTCGCGGAACGACTCGGTGGTGTGCTCCTCGAGCGAGGTGCCGACGACGCGGACGTCCTTGAGCAACCCGGTCTTGAACAGGTGCAGCAGACCGGGGAGCAGCTTGCGCCGGGCCAGGTCGCCGGTCGCGCCGAAGAGGACGACGGTGGTGGGACGGTCAGTAGCCACGTCCCCCACGATAGGCCCGGTCAGCCCAGCTCCGCGTCGATGCGCTCGGCCAGGGTGAGGATCAGCGGCCACCCGCCCTCGGTGCTGTTGCCGAGCACGCTGACGGTGGTGGCGGCGTCGACGAGGTGCGTCGACCGGAACGACGCGCCGGCGTCGTACCCCTCGAGGATGAGGGCGTTGCCGGTGGCGTGGAGCCAGAAGCCCAGCCCGTACCGCTTGTCCTCCTCCGGTACGTCGTGCCGCGGCCGCGTCATCTCCGCGACCGTCGCCGGCTGCACGATCCGGCCGTCGAGCAGCGCCAGCCAGAACCGGTGCAGGTCGTCGGCCGTCGTGAACACGCCGCCGTCGCCGTTGCCGAGCACCGGCAGGTGGAGGGTGTTGGCGAGGTCGCCGTCGTCGTGGACGTAGCCGACGGCGGCGTCGGCGGGCAGGGCGTTGAGCGGGAGGTAGTCGGTGCGGGTGAGCCCGGCGGGCGCGAGCACGAGGCGGCGGACCACGTCGTGGAAGCGCTCACCGGTCGCCCGCTCCAGCAGCACCGCGAGCACCATGAAGCCGCCGTTGCAGTAGGTGAACCGCTCGCCCGGCGGCCACTTCTGGGGGTGTCCCTCGAGCATGGGCAAGAAGGCCTCCGCCGTCGTCAGCGTGTGGACAGGCAGGGTGAGCACGTAGTCGGACGGATCCCCGTCGGTGTCCTCGTCGAGGTAGTCGCCGATCCCCGAGGAGTGCTCCAGCAGGTGCTCGATCGTCACCGCGTCGTCGACCATCGGCAGGTCGGCGCCGAGCAGGCCGCGGACCGGTTGGTCGAGCGCAAGCACCCCTTCCTCGACCAGCCGCATCACCGCGAGGGCCGTGAAAGCCTTGCTGGCACTGGCGACCGCGATCCGGGTGTCGGCCGTCATGGGGACGCCGAGGGCGCGGTGGGCGAACCCCTCGACCCGTTCGAAGGTCCGGCGGCCGTCGACGTGCACGGTCACGACGCCGGTGAAGGAGCCCTGCGCGACGGCGTCGTCGAGCGAGCGCGGGTCGATCTCCATGGGCCGAGTATCGACCCGGGGCCACGCCTGCGTCGTCCGGTTTTCCGGCGGCCTCAGTCGCCGACGCCGAGCGTCACCGTGGGAGTGCCGAGCAGCCGCTTGGCCTCGCGGACGCCGCTGGCCATCGCCCCGTCGGCGTAGCCGACCCGCGCGCTCTGGGTGTGCTCGCCGGCGAGGAGGATCCGGCCGCCGACGGGGGTGCCGAGCCGGTCGAGGTCGGCGTTGGTGCAGTCCGGGGGCACGTGGGTGTAGGAGCCGCCGGCCCACGGGTCGTCGCCCCAGTCGGTCACGACGGCGTCGACGGGTTCGGGGCACTCGTGCCCGAGGACGGCACCGAGCCGGTCGGTCACCCACCGCGCGGCCCCGGCCGGCCAGTCGGTGGCGACGTACGGGGTGGCGGAGTGGAAGACGTGGCAGGCCAGCAGCGGGCCGATGCCGAACGCGTCCAGGTCGACGACCCACGCCGAGGGCTGGTCCGGGTCGGGTGGGAAGAGCACCAGGTGGGACCAGCCGGCCTCGCGCCAGAACGGCGTCCCGAACGCCAGCACCACCTTCTCGTAGCGGCCGAAGCCGAGCCGGTCGACGAGCTCGGTCCGCTCCGGCGGGAGCGGCGGGGTGAAGGCGATCTGCCGGCGCTGGAGCACGCCCAGCGGCACCGCGACGACCACGTGCGAGCCGGTGACGGTCTCGCCGCTGGCCAGCGACACCGTCACGCCGGTGTCGGTCACCTCGACGCCGGCCACCGGCGAGTCGAGGCGTACGTCGAGACCGGCCGCCATCGCCGCCACGACCGATCCGTAGCCACCGTCGGGCAGGTCGCCGAAGTACTCCTCGTCGTAGGCGTCCTGGGTCCACAGCCACTCGAGTGACTGGTCCTCGGCCGCGCCGGCCGCGTCGGCCTCGACGTCGGCACGCAGCGCCTGCCAGGCTCGACGTTCCTCCGGACCGGACAGGCGTGCGCCGTCGAGGAACGACCGGATGCCTTCCGCCGCACTCGCGCGGGGGCCCAGGCGCCGTCGCAGCCCGGGCAGCGCCGCGGCGAACCCGTGGTCGCCGGCCACGTCGGCTCCCACCTCGTCGTCGGTGAGCCACCGTCCCTCGCCGAGGTCGTAGGCCGTCACGCTGGTCAGCGGGTTGCCGGGCCGGCGCCCGATGCCGGCGAGGTCGGCGAACCGCCGCAGCGGGTTTCCCGTCGGGTGGTGCAGCCACGACCCGCCGAGGTCGACCCGACACCCCGCCACCTCCGCGCTGTGGAGCCGGCCGCCGAGGCGGGACCGCGCCTCGAGCACCACGCACTCGACCCCGGCGCGCTCCAGCGCGTGCGCCGTCGTGAGCCCCGCGATGCCGGCGCCCACCACGACCACCCGCGACACCGGCCCGTCCACGCCGCCGCCCGGCACCGCGGCGTCACCCCCGTCGAAGCGACCTAGCGCCATGGCCGCCCTCCTCGGTCCTCCACGCGCCCAGCCTCCCGCGCAGGTGGGGCGACCGCCAGTGTCGCGCCGGGCGTGGCGTTCCCTAGGTCCGGCTCGGGTCGGCCAGCACGTCGCGCCAGGTGTGCTGGGGTGCGTAGCCGAGCAGGTCGCGCGCCTTGTCGATCGCGTAGAACGTCTCGTCGGGCCCCATCTCGCGGCGCTGCTCGACGCCGCCGTAGAAGCGCCGGCGGATCTCCTCGGTGCTCGCGGCGACGGACATGTCGGCGTTCGCGACGTTGAAGACCTCGTAGCCCAGGCCATCGGTCACCAGGCAGCGCTGCACCACCTGGCCGAGGTCGCGGGTGTCGATGTAGGCGAAGACGTTGCGGCGCCGCAGCGACGGGTCCTGCAGGAACGCCGGGAACAGCTCGGCGTACTCGTGCGGCTCGATGACGTTGTTGATGCGCAGGCCGTAGATGTCGGCGCCCGAGCGTGCCTGGAACGCGCGCGCGGTCACCTCGCCGGCCACCTTCGACATCGCGTAGGAGTCCTCCGGCACGGTCGGGTGCTCCTCGTCGACCGGCACGTAGCGCGGGCGGCGCTCGCCCTGGGCGAAGCAGATCCCGTAGGTCGTCTCCGAGGAGGCGAAGACGACCTTGCGGATGCCGAG
Organism: uncultured Actinomycetota bacterium; assembly: GCA_963740885.1. Classification (GTDB taxonomy): domain Bacteria; phylum Actinomycetota; class Actinomycetes; order Propionibacteriales; family Nocardioidaceae; genus Nocardioides. The sequence goes on along the minus strand of CAVUFP010000002.1, from coordinate 1,219,484 downwards.
CCGGGTCGCCGCCTCGAGCACGTGGTAGGTGCTGAGCACGTTGGTCGCGTACGTCGTCGCGTCGGATGCGAGAAGGATCCGTGGGACGGCCGCGAAGTGGACCACGGCGTCGTACGTCGGCTTCTCGTCCAGCTCGAGCTCGGCCATGGACGCGAGTCCGGCCAGCGCGCTGTAGGTCTCGCCCGCGTCGGTGAGGTCGACGCGCAGGTCGGCCACCTCGGGGTGGCCGAGCGGGGTCAGGTCGGCGTTGGTGACCTGGTGGCCCTGCTGCGCCAGGTACGGCGCCACGTGGTGACCGGCCTTGCCGCTGCCTCCGGTGAAGAAGATGCGCATGTCTCCCGAACGTACGGGAGGGGCGGTCAGCGGCGGCAGCGAACGCGCGTGCGATCGTGGCGCCGATGCCGCGCGACGCGGCTACCCGGACGGGAGCTGGCCGCCGTCCGAGGGCATGAGCCCCGAGCGCAACCTCGCCGACCTCACCCGCCACGCCGACGACTTCGCGCGCCACGTCGGCTTCACCTTCACCGTCCTCGACCCGGACGACCGCGACGTGATCGGCTGCGTCTACCTCTACCCCACCCCCTCGCCCGACCGGGACGTCACCGTGCAGTCGTGGGTCCGCGCCGACCGCGCCGCCCTCGACACCCCCCTCGCCGACGCCGTCGCCGCCTGGCTCGCCTTCGAGTGGCCCTGGGAGCGCGTCGACCGCTGCGGGCGCTGACCGCGCGGTCGAGGGGCGCCTCATCCGTGAGGTATTGACAACACAAACGTTGTGCAACAGAGTTGCTGTTCGTGACACGCACCCTGGTCGCCTACCTGCTCACCTCCGTCGACGGCGCGGTCGACGACCCGCGCCGCTACTTCCCGGCGACCGATGCCGAACGCCCGGGGCCGCCGGTGTTCGACGCGGCCTCGGAGGCCTACGAGGCGACGGTGATCGGCGCGCAGGACGCGGTGCTCCTCGGGCGCACGATGTACGACGAGTGGTCGCGCTACTGGCCGACGGCCCAGGACGAGCCGTTCGCGGGCTTCATCAACACCGTCCGCAAGTACGTCGTCACCTCGACCCCGCTGGCGACCGACTGGGACAACGCGACCGCGGTCGACGAACCGGTGGCCGACCTGGTCGCCCGGCTCAGGTCCGAGCCCGGCGGCGACATCGGGGTCCACGGCAGCGTCAGCCTGGTCGGTGCGCTGCTGCGGGACGGGCTGGTCGACCAGCTCGTGCTCGGGGTGGGGCCGGTCCTCGACCCGGACGGCCGTCGCGCCTTCGCCGGCGTACCGGCGTGGACCCGGCTGCGCCTCCTCGACGCGACGCCGACGCCGAGCGGGATCGTGTGGCTGCGCTACGCGGTCGGGCCGGTCGCGTCGTGAGCGCCACCGCGACCCGGGAGCTCGCGTCGACCTTCGGGGCGCTGGCCGACCCCACCCGCCTGGCGATCCTCACCCGGCTGGCCGAGGGGGAGGCGACGGTCAAGGAGCTCACCGCACCGTTCGACCTGACCCAGCAGGCGGTGTCGCGCCACCTCAAGGTGCTCGAGCAGGCCGGCCTCGTCTCGCGGCGCGCGGTCGCCCAGGCCCGCCCGGCCCGGATGGAGGTCGACCGGCTGGTCGACGTGCTCGCCTGGATCGACGCGCGACGGCGCGACTGGGAGGACCGCCACGACCGGCTGGCGGCGTACCTCGACGAAATCACGCAGGACGACCGTGGGAAGGACCCCCGATGACCGACGACACCGTCACTGTCCGCCACGTGCACCGCGCGTCGCCCGAGGTCGTCTTCGCGTGCCTCACCACCGTCGAGCACCTGACCCGCTTCTGGGGACCGGTCGGGACACGCACGCCACCGGACGGCATCGTGGTCGACCTCCGCCCCGGCGGCGCCTTCGAGACCGTGATGGTCAGCGAGGCGAGCGGCGACACCCACACGATGCGGGCGGAGTACGTCGAGGTCAGCCCGCCGACCTTCGTGTCGTGGCGCGAGGCCGGCTCCGGCGTGCTCACCGAGGTGACGCTGGCCGACGGCGGCGACGGCACCACCGAGGTCGTCACGACTCAGCGCGGGCTGCCGCCCCACCTGCGCGTCCCCGAGGCACGCGCCGGGTGGGAGACGGCGCTGGACCGCTTCGCGACGTACGTCGCCGAGCTCGCCACCCAGCAGCTCGTCGGCACGCAGCTGCGCGCCCTCGCCGACGCGCTCGACGGCCGGGAGGCCGACTGGGCAGGCTCCCCGTCCCTGTGCGAGGGCTGGGACGGTCGCCACGTCCTGGCGCACGTGACGATGGCCGCCCGCTACGACCCGGCGGCCTTCGGGGCCGAGATGGCGGCGGCCGGCGGCGACTTCGGGAGGCTCAGCGAGACGATCGCCCGTCGTGACGGCGAGCTCCCGCTCGGCGACCTCCTGGCCGACCTGCGCAGCGCGACGCTGGCCGGCTGGGCGCCGCCGGGCGGCGGTGCGACCGGAGCGCTCAGCCACGCGGTCATCCACGGCCTCGACATCACCCACCCGTCCGGCCTCGGGTGCACCGCCGACGACCGAGCCGTGCGCCGGGTGCTCGACACGCTCACGGTCGGCGGGGTCTCGCGGCACTTCGGCGTCGACCCGGCCGGGCACCGGCTGGTGGCCGCCGACCTCGACTGGGCGCACGGCGACGGCGTCGCCCTCGAGGCGCCCGCCGTCGACCTGCTGCTGGCCCTGTCCGGCCGGCGCCACCCGAGCGTGCGGGCGCGGCTGTGAGTGCGGGTCAGGAGCCGAGTGGCCGGCTCAACCCCACACCTCGTCGGCCACCTCGACGACCAGCCGGAGCTTGGCGAGCTCGTCGTCGAGGGTGAGCTCGTTGCCCTCGACGGTGGAGGAGAAGCCGCACTGCGGCGAGAGGCACAGCTGCTCCAGCGGGACGAACTTCGACGCCTCGTCGATCCGCCGCTTGAGGGTGTCCTTGTCCTCGAGCACCGGCGACTTGGTGGTGACCAGGCCGAGGACGACCTGCTTGCCGGGCGGGACGAAGCGCAGCGGCTCGAAGCCGCCGGAGCGCTCGTCGTCGTACTCCAGGAAGAAGCCGTCGACGGCCAGCTCGCTGAACAGCGCCTCGGCCACGAAGTCGTAGCCGCCCTCCGCCGCCCACGACGAGCGGTAGTTGCCGCGGCACAGGTGGGTGGTGAGGCGCAGCGAGTCGGGGCGGTCGGCGATGGCGGCGTTGAGGGTGCGGATGTACTGCTCGTGCTGGTGGTCGGGGTCGTCGCCCCGAGCGCGCAGCTCCTCGCGCTGGGCCGGGTCGTTGAGGTAGGCGAGGCTGGTGTCGTCGAGCTGGGCGTAGGTGCAGCCGAGGTCGGCGACGCGGCGCAGCTGCTCGGCGTACGCCGTGGCCAGGTCGTCCCAGAACTGCTCACGGTCGGGGTAGGCCTCGTTCGAGATCGCGGCCGTGCCGCCGCGGTAGTGGACCATGCTCGGCGAGGGCATGGTCAGCTTCGGGGTGAGCCCCGGCGCCGCCTCGCCGGCCGTCCGGGCCAGGAAGCCGAAGTCGTCGCCGAAGATCGTGTGGTCGAGCGCGACCCGGTCGGTCACCGCGAGCGCGGCCGACTCGAAGTCGAGGTCGCCGCCGGTGTTCCTGAAGTGCACCTTCATCATCTCGTCGGTGCTCGCGATGCCCTGCAGCTGGTAGATGAAGTCCATGTGCCAGGCGGTCCGCCGGAACTCACCGTCGGTCACCGTCTGCAGCCCCGCGTCGCGCTGCAGCTCCACCACGGCGGAGATCGCCTCGTCCTCGGCCGCCCGCAGCGCCTCGCCGTCGATCTCCCCGCTCGCGTGCTGCTGACGTGCGTCGAGCAGGCGTTGCGGACGGAGCAGGCTGCCGACGTGGTCGGCGCGGAACGGGGGCACGGTGCGATCGGTGCTCATCGCTCGACCGTACGCCGAGCGCCACGCGCGCACGCGGTCCGGCCAGCGGGAGTGCCCGGCGGGTAGCTCGCTCAGGTCCGCCGGTGGAAGGCGACGGTGTGGTCGGGTCGCTGCTCGACGCGATAGCGACGGTCGTGGGCCAGCCGGTGGTGTCGGGGGCAGAGCAGCCGGCCGTTGGCGAGGTCGGTGAGGCCGTCGGGTGACCACGGGAGGTCGTGGTGCGCGTGGCAGACGCCCGCCGGCAGCTGGCAGCCCTCGGCCGTGCAGCCGCGGTCGCGGAGCAGCAGGGCCCGCCGCTGGGCCGGGCTGAAGAGGCGGGCGGTGCGGCCGAGGTCGAGGACCTCCGAGGCCGTGCCGAGGACGGCGGGGACCAGGCCGGCCCGGCACGCCAGTCGTCGCGCCTCGCCCGCCGAGATCCGCTCACCGGTGGAGAGGGAGGCGGCGCCGACCCCGGCGGCGAGCGCCTCGACGTCCATGGTCACGGTGAGCGAGACGCCGGCGCCGGACGCAGCGGGCAGGCGGTCGACCGGGTAGGCCTCGACGTACTCCATGAGCGCCTGCCCGAGGGTGGTCGGCGTGATCGCCGGCCGGAGCTGCGCGTTCGACTCCGGCTCGCGGTCGCGCTGGTGCCGCGCCGGCGAGGCGAGGGCATGGAGGTGCTCGCGCAGCAGCCGGCCGTGGAGGGACGGCAGGGTGAACCGGCCGTAGCAGCGGCCGTGCCCGTCGTCGTGCACCGTGAACGACGCGGTCGCCGCCGCCCGTGCTTCCTCGGACTCGAGAACGCGTTGCTCGTGGGCCTCACCGACCTGCGGAGCGACGACGTCGAGCACGCGCTTCCCGAGGACCCGCAGCGCGCGAGCGTCGTGGTCGTCGGCGTGGGCGAGCAGGAAGTCGCGCGCCTCGACCAGGGTCTGGGTGTCGACCAGGTCGGCGGGGAGGTCGTCGACCGCACGGGTGATCACGTCGGCCTGGTCGGCGCGCAGTCGGCCTCCGGCCAGCGCTTCGGCCACGGGCTGGTGCAGCTCTCGGTCGAGCCGTTCGGCCAACGCCATCACCCGACCCGCCTCACCCCGCGTCACCCGGGCACGGGAAGCCCACCACGTCGCGGTGTTGCGGGCACCGACCGCGTCGCCCAACCGACGACGTTCCGCCTCCACCAGGGCCCTTCCGAGGGTGGCCTGGACGCGCGAGGCGGCTCGGGTCAGCTGGTCGAGGAACTCCACGACCTCGTCGCCGGAGAAGTGCGAAAGGCGCAGGTCGCCCAGCTCGTCGAGCGCCCGCGACAGCGCTGTCACCACCTGCATCCCGCACCCCCGATCACTGTCTCGAACCCATGACCCGATCCTCCTGCGGGGGGACGACAACAGGGAGCAGCAGTCGCGCTGCCTGTGCAGGAACCGGCCCGGAGTCGATCTGTGGACGGAAGCTGGTGCGTGCTCAGGACTCGGTCAGAACATGTCGGACAGGTCGCTGAGCGCTCCCATTCCGAAGGCGGACCACAGGAGCCGCGGCGCCACGAAGACGGTCACAGCGAACACGGCGAACCCCAGCCACGGGCGGCCCTTGATCACGTGGAGCAATCCGCCGCCGAGGCCAGCGCCGAGAATGACGAACGGAAGCGTCTCGGGCAATTGCCACCACGCCCAGGCGACCACTCCTGCGTAGAGAAGGAGGCCGAAGACGCGGACCCCGATCCACCGCCGCAGACCTCGGCGGGAAATTCTCGACGTGTGCTCCAGGATGGCGTCCATCGGCAAGCTGCACGCACGGCAACCCCTCGACGCGGGATCCACCGGCTGGCCGCACAGGGGGCACGCCAGGTCGGCTGAGGCGCCCGAGATCGTCATGCGTCCAGGCTAGGTCGACCCAGGGCTTCTCGCAGCCGAACAAACGAGGCTCACCGCCTCGATGAACGGCCGGATCTCGTCGGTGCGTCAGGCCAGCAACCACACGCCGGGCCGCGACTTCGCCATCACGCCCTCGGCCAGCAGCGCCACGCGGGCGCGGCGGGCGGCGTACTGCCAACGGAGCTCGCCCTCGGGGGTCAGCTCCCGGTCGCCGGCGAGCAGCCGGTCCTCCAGGAGGACCTCGAGCCGGGCGAAGGCGTCCTCGGCCTCCAGCTCACCGCTCGCCTCCTCGAGCACCTCGACGATCAGCGGCTTGAACACCTCCGGCGGCGTCCAGCGCCGGGTGACCGGCGTGGTCGTCGTCGTGGCTCGCGCGGCAGCGCGCTGCTTCGGCTTCGGCGCCGCGGCGGCCTTCTTCACCCCCGGCTTCACCGCCGGCTTCTTCGCCGGCGCCGGCGTCGGCTCGGGACGGCCGTGGACGCACTGCGACAGGGGCAGGTCACAGAACTCGCAGTAGTCGCTCGACTCGTCCATCGCCCTCGACCCTATCCGTCGTGCGTGCGGGCTCGGTAGGCGCGGCCGGGTGAGGGCCCGGCGCCCGGCCCACCTCAGGGACGGGCGAGCCGCCAGGGCTGGTGCTGGTGGGCGAGCCACGCCAGCTCCGGGTCGAGGTCGCGCACCCGACGCTGCCCCACCGTCTGCGGGTCGTCGAGGTCGGCGGAGGTGATCGCCAGGTCGCCGACCACCACGGTCGGGCGCGCGCCGGTGTCGACGACCACCATCTGTGAGCCGCGGGTGTGGCCCGGCCCGGGGACGAGGCGTACGCCGGGCAGCAGCTCGAGCTCGCCGTCCACCGGCGTGTAGTCGACGCCGGGCGCGGTCACCCACTCGCGGATCGTGTAGGCGTCGTCGCCCAGCGCGTCGTCGAGCTCTTGGCGCTGGACGTAGATCGGCTTGCCGGCGAAGAGGTGGTTGCCGCCGCAGTGGTCGTAGTGCAGGTGGGTGTTGACCACGATGTCGATGTCGGCAGGAGTCAGTCCCGTGCTCTCCGGTGGGTGGATCCGGGGGTCCATGTCGGCGACCAGCGGGTGGAGCGTCGTCAGGCCGGTGTCGACGAGCACCCGGCCGTCGGGGTGGTCGATGACGTGCACCAGGACCGGCATCAGCTCGCCGTCGGCCACCAGGTCGGCGACGTGGAGGGGCGTGACGGTGATCGGCGTGCTCATCGCGCACCGACCCTAGCGGAGCGCGTCTGCCGCGTGGGGCTGGTCGACGCTGTCGGCCCTCGGTAAACGGTCGGTCAGGCGACGGCAAGGGCGCGGGGTCAGGGTGCAGGCATCCGCTCGTTCCCACCCGTCAGGAGCCCACCATGAAGACGACGACCCGCACCCCCACCCGCCGCGGCGTGGTCCGGCTGGTGGCCTCGGCCGCCACCGGAGCCCTGCTGCTGTCGGGTTCCCTGCTGACCGACGGCGCCGCTACGGCGCGCGACGCCGCCGCACCCACGGGCGGCGGGGCCACGCACTCCCGCGACGGGGCGGGCCGGCAGCTCGCCGCCCTCAAGAAGTCGCTCGCTCCCTACCGGGACGTCGCGGTCGCCGAGGCGGCCGGCTTCATCCCCGTGTCGGGGTGCGAGGCCTCCGACGCCGGAGCGATGGGCGTGCACTACCTCAACCCGGCCCGCGCGGCCCAGGCTCCCGACCCCACGAGGCCGGCCGTCCTGCTCTACTCGCCGACCGGAGACGACAGCATGCGCCTGCTGGGCGCCGAGTGGTTCCAGGCCGATGCGGACCAGGACCTGGCGACGGACGCCGACCGTCCGACGCTGTTCGGCCAGCCCTTCGACGGTCCGATGCCCGGCCACAACCCGATGATGCCGGTCCACTACGACCTGCACGTCTGGCTCTACGACAGCAACCCCGCCGGCGTCTTCGCCCCGTGGAACCCCTCCGTCGAGTGCTGACGCGCTCGCACCCCGTCCCTCTCCCCGTCCCTGGATCCGTTCACCGAAAGGCACCGTCATGACCGACGTCGACATCTCTCCCGCCCCGACCGTCCAGCCCCCGCCCACCCGCGACGACACGGGTACCGGCCTGCGCGAGCTGCACGCCGACCTGCCCGGTCGGGTGCTGCTGCCGGGGAGCCCCGGCTGGGACCGGGCCCGCCTCGGCTGGTCCGTCAATGTCGACCAGCAGCCGGTCGCCGTGGTCACGGTGCGCGACGCGCAGGACGTGGTCACGGCCGTCACGTGCGCCGCCCGTCACGGCCTCAGCGTCTCGACCCAGCCGGTCGGGCACGGCGCGACGACCGCCCTCAGCGGCACCGTCCTGCTGCGCACCGGTGCGCTCCAGGACATCGACGTCGACGTCGTCCGCCGGGTGGCCAGGGTCGGCGCCGGGGTCAAGTGGGGCACCCTCCTCGCCGCGCTGGAGCCCACGGGACTCATGGCGCTGGCCGGGAGCAGCCCGGACCCGAGCGTCGTCGGGTTCACCCTGGGCGGCGGCCTCAGCTGGTTCAGCCGCGCTCTCGGGCTCACCGCGCACAGCGTCGTCGCCTTCGACGTCGTGGACGCCGGGGGCGTACGGCGACGGGTCTCGCCGGCCACCGACCCGGACCTGTTCTGGGCGATGTGCGGGGGCGGCGGCGACTTCGGGGTGGTGCTCGCCGTCGAGCTCATGCTCGACGACGCCGGCCCGGTCGTCGGCGGTCGGATGCTGTGGCCGATCGAGATGGCCCGGCCGGTGCTGCGCGCGTTCCGCCAGATCACCTCGGACGCACCCGACGAGCTCACCTTGTGGGCCCACCTGTTCCGGTTCCCGCCGATGCCGGAGCTGCCCGAGCTGCTGCGCGGTCGCGCGTTCGTCTCGGTGGACATGACCCTCCTCGGCTCGGAGACGGAGGCCAACAGGCTGCTCAGCCGGTTGCGCCAGCTCCCGGCGCAGGTGCTGGACACGGTCGGGGTGGTGCCGCTGTCCCAGCTCGGCGGGATCGCCGCAGAGCCGGTCGACCCGATGCCGACGCAGGAGTACTCCGAGCTGCTCCACACCCTTGACGACGCCGCGGTGGACCGGCTGGTGGACGCCGCCGGCACCGCTGCGGACCTCCCCCTCGCGGTGGTGCAGATCCGCCACCTCGGGGGCGCCCTTGCCCGGGCGAGGAGCGAGGACGGGCCCAACGGCGCCGTCACCGAGCAGTACTCCCTGTTCTGCCTCGGGGTGCCGGTGGCACCGGGCCTGCCGGAGGCGATCGAGGCGGCGTTCGGCGAGGTGCGTGCCGCCCTGGCCGAGCAGCGGAGCGGACGGACGTTCTTCAACTTCCTCGGCGCGGAGTCCGACCTCGGCTCCACGTTCTCCGCTCCCGCCAGGGCCCGGTTGCGTCGGGTCAAGGCCGCCACCGATCCGGCGGGGGTCTTCCGCAGCAACCGCCCGGTCTGAGGTCTGGGCGCGCAGGGGAACGCTTCCTCTCGGGGCCGGGATGACCCTAGGGTCTCGACCTGTGGACCCTGACCGGAGCCCGGCGTGACAGCCGAGCACGCTTCCGCGCCGACGGCCGAGACCACCCTCGTCCGGGTGCTGGGCCCGGTCTCGGCCATGGTCGACGGCCGCGCGTGTGGCATCTCCTCGCCCCTGCAGCGCGGGCTGCTGGGCCTGCTGGCGGCCGAGGCCGGACGCGTCGTGTCCGTCGACCGGTTGCTCACCGAGCTGTGGGGGGAGTCGCCGCAGGAGTCGGCGCTGGCCTCGCTGCAGGTGTGCGTGTCTCGCCTGCGCCGCGCGCTCGGCGACACCACGGGTCGTGACACGACCGTGCTGCCGTCGGTCCGGATCACGCGTCGCGCTCCGGGCTACCTGCTGGAGCTCCCGGAGGGCGCGCTCGACGCCTGGCGCCTCACGCGACTGGCCGAGGCCGCCCGAGCCCGCGTGGCGAGCGACCCCGCTGCTGCCCTGGACCTGATCGAGGAGGGGCTGGCGGTGGTGACGGGGGAGCCACTGAGCGACATCGTCGACGCCCTCGGTCCGGTGGCCGTCGCCGAGGCGCAGCGGCTCCGCGACCTGGTCCTGGGCGCCCGGGAGACCCGGGTGGAGGCCCTGCTGGGGGTGGGCCGGGCGGCCGATGCCGCCACCGCGGCCGAGCACCTGCTCGTCGGCCAGCCGTTGCGGGAGAGCCTGCACGCCCTGCGGCTGCTGGCGCTCTACCGCAGCGGTCGCCAGACCGACGCCCTGGCCGGCTACCAGGCGCTGCGCGACCAGCTCGCCGACGAGGTGGGAGTGGACCCGGGGCCCGCGTTGCGCCGTCTGCATGCCCAGCTCCTGGAGCAGGACCCCGGCCTGGACTGGTCCCCGTTGCCCGCCTCGTCCGTCCGGGTGGTCGCGAGCCCCGTCTCGCCCACGGCCGGGGACGCGCGACCGGCCGGGGAGCGCGTGCTGCTGGGTCGCGACGCCGAGGTCGGCGCCCTCGACGCGGCCGTCCGCAGGACCGCGGAGGGCCAGGGCGGGGTGTGGGTGCTGTCGGGGGAGGCCGGGATCGGCAAGACCCGACTGGTGCAGGAGGTCGCCGCGCGGGCCCGGGCGTCCGGCACGGTGGTGGCCGTCGGGCAGACCGACGAGGCGAGCGACAACACGCCGTACTGGCCCTGGGGGCAGGTCTTCCGCAACCTCCCGGGCATCTCGCGCGAGGGTCCGGTCGGCGTCGTCACGGGGACCGGCGTCGCGTCGGCCGAGGCCTCGACCCTGACCCAGGCGGCGTTGCACGAGGCCGTGGCCCGCCTCCTGGTCGAGGAGGCCCGCGCGTCGGGACCGCTCCTGGTGGTGCTGGAGGACCTGCACTGGGCCGACGAGGCCAGCCTGGGCCTGCTGTCGGTGGTCGCCGAGCATGCCCTCGACGTGCCGTTGCTGCTCGTGTGCACCTACCGCGTCGAGGACGCCGAGCCGGCCGGCGCGTTCGGTGCGATGCTCGCGCGACTGGCGCGGACGCAGGTCACCGAACGCCTCCGGCTGACCGGGTTGAGCCACGAGACGGCCCGCGAGCTGCTCGCGGACCGGCTGGGCTGGCAACCCGACGAGGCCATGGCCGCGAGGGCCGCCGCCCGGACGGCAGGCAACCCGTTCTTCCTCCAGGAGCTGGCCCGGCTCGTGCGCGACTCCAGCGATCCGACGCTCGCCTGGAGCGAGATCCCCGAGACCGTCCACGACGTCCTCAACCACCGGCTGAGCCGGCTCCCGGTCGAGGCGCGGCGGCTGCTCGACGTCGCCGCTGTGGTGGGGAGGGACTGCGAGCTCGGACTGCTCGAGACCGTCTCCGGCCTGCCGCCCGAGGACGTCGACCTCGGGCTGGCCGCCTCGGTGCAGTCCGGCCTCGCCACCGAGACCGGTTCGCCCCTCCCCGTCCTCCACTTCCAGCACGCGCTGATCCGGGAGGCCCTGTACGCCCAGCTGGGCGCGCGCGCCCGGATGCGGCTGCACGCCGCGGTGGGCGCGGCGATGGACGGGCGCCCCGGGGTGGACGTCGACGACCGTGCCTACCAGCTGATGGCGGGGGGCGACCTCGTCGAGCCCGGTCTCGTCATCGCCGCCACGCTCGAGGCGGTGGACCGGGCGATGACGCAGCTGGTGTTCGACCACGCCGACGAGCTGATCGGTCGGGCGCTCGCCGTCCTCGAGCGGCTGGACGCCGGGGCCCGGCGAGACGGCCTCGAGCTGGCCCTGCAGACCCGGCGGGGGACCGTCGTGATGACCCAGCTGGGCTTCGCCGCGCCGGATGCCGAGGCGGCCCTCGAACGTGCCCTCGAGCTGGCGCTGCGGATGGAGCCCGGTCCCGACGTGTTCGCGGCGGTCTACCGCCGCTACCTCTGGCTGCTGATGGCCGGTGACTTCGCCGCCGTGCAGCGGCTCGCCGACGTCATCCTCGCGCACGCCGAGGACGCGCCCACCGCCGAGAGCAGGGATCGCTTCGCCCTGCTGGGGAGGCTCGCCCGGGGCTCGGTCCTGTGGTGCCTGGGCGAGGCCGAGCCCGCCGTCGAGGAGCTGGAGCACGCCCTGCGGCTCGCGGAGGGCGCCGGGGTCGGCCTGCTCGTGATGACCTTCGGGGACCCGGCCGTGCGCATCCGGATGTTCCTCTGCCACGCGCTCGCGGTGGCCGGACGCCGCGACGACGCATCGATCGTCGCCGACGAGATGGTGCGCCGGGCCCACCTGTCGGGACCGGCCGACGAGAGCGACGCGCTGGCCACGCGCGGGATGATGTACGCCGCGTTCGACGAGCCCGCCCGTGCCCACGAGGACGGCATCGAGGGGCGCCGCCTGGGGCGGCTGGCGGGTGCCACCCTCCTGGAGCACTTCGCGGACATCAACGCGAGCTGGGGTGCGGCGACGAACGGGGCCTCCGGTGGTCCCGGCGCCGACGGTGCGGTCGAGATGGCGCGCGCCGCGGCGGAGGGCTATCGCGCCACCGGCACCCGGATGCACGATCCCATCATCTACACGATGCTGGCGGAGGCCGAGGCTGCCACCGGCCACCACGACCGAGCCGCGGCCGCCGCGGCCGTCGGTCTCGAGGCCCTGGCCAGCACCGGCAGCCGGTTGTGGCGTGACCGGCTCCAACGGATCGCCCAGGACCCGCAGCGCGCCTGACAGCTCGTGTGACCGCTCGCGCCGAACCGGTCAGGAACCGAGAAGCGGCTTCCGCTCTCCGGCACTAGCGTCGTCGTCATGACACCCAAGGACACGAGCTCCGGCTTCAGCACGGCGGAGCGCGACGCGATGAAGGCGCGCGCCGAGGAGCTGCGCAGCAGCGGCCGCGGCGGCGCGAAGAAGGCGGACGAGGCGCAGGCGTGCCTCGACAAGATCGCCGAGATGCCCCAGCCCGACCGCAGCCTCGCCGAGCGCATCCACGCCATCGTCACCACCCACGCGCCCGGCCTGGACGCGAAGACCTGGTACGGCATGCCGGCGTACGCCCGGGACGGCAAGGTGCTCGCCTTCTTCAAGCCCGCCCACAAGTTCGGCACCCGCTACGCCACCCTCGGCTTCGAGGACCCCGCCACCCTCGACGACGGCAACGTGTGGCCCACCACCTTCGCCATCACCACGCTCACCAAGGCCGACGAGAAGCGGCTCGCCGAGCTGGTGTCGAAGGCCGTCGGCGGCTGAGGTCCGGCTGCGTCGCTCCGCCGCGTCCTGACTAGCGGCTCAGGGTCGCCTCACCGGCGATCCCGCCGAGCTTGGCCGGGTTGCGGACGGCGTACAGGTGGGTGATGCGGCCGGCGGAGACCACGATGCTGAGGGCGGTGTCGTAGCCGTCGGCGACGTCGACGATCTTGGCGGCGGGGGAACCGTTGAGCTCGACGCGGACGATGCGGGCGCTGGCACCGAACGTGGGGAAGGCGCGCAACAGGTTGGCGACCTTCTTGGCGCCGAGGACCGGGTTGCGGGTGGCCTGGGCGATGCCTCCGCCGTCGGCGACGAGGACGACGTCGGGGGCGAGGGCGTCGAGCAGGCCCTGGAGGTCGCCCTCGGTCACGGCCGTGAGGAACCGCGAGACGACCTGCTCCTGCTCGCTGCGGCTCACCTCCATCCGCGGCCGGCGGGCGGCGACGTGCTCGCGGGCGCGGTGGCCGATCTGGCGCACGGCGGCTGCGGACTTGTCGACCGCCTCCGCGATCTCGGCGTACGGCAGGTCGAAGACCTCGCGCAGCACGAACACCGCGCGCTCGGTCGGGGTCAGCGTCTCCAGCACGGTGAGCATCGCGTAGGAGACGCTCTCGGCCAGCTCGACGTCCTCGGCGACGTCGGGCGCGGTGAGCAGCGGCTCGGGCAACCACTCGCCGACGTAGTCCTCGCGCCGCCGCGCGTTGGCCCGTAGCCGGTCGAGCGCCTTGCGGGTCACCATCCGCACCAGGAAGGCGCGCGGGTCGCGGACCTCGCCGCGCGCCTCCCCGCCGATGGCGTCCCAGCGGATCCACGTCTCCTGCACGACGTCCTCCGCCTCGGCGGCCGAGCCGAGCATCTCGTAAGCCACCGTGAACAGCAGCCCGCGGTGCTCGACGAAGGGATCCACGGTCACGACCGTACGACGGACGGCCCGGCGCTCGGCTCGGCCAGCGGCCGGAGCCCGCACGCGGCCGCGAAGCCGTCGGACTCGATGCCGAGCGCCACGTTGGCGCGGGTGGTGAAGTTGGCGAACGAGATGACCGCGGTCAGCTCGAGCACCGCGGCGTCGCCGAGCTGCTCGCGCAGCGAGGCGACCATCCCGTCCGTGACCGTCGGCTCGGTGTCGGTCATCGCCTCGGCGTACGCCAGGACCTCGCGCTCCAGGGGCGAGAACACCGCGGACTCGTGCCACCGCGGGACCTCGCGGGCCTTGTCCATGTCGAGCTGCTTGTTGTGGGCCTCGAAGTAGTTGAAGTCCAGGCACCAGGTACAGCCGACCTGCGACGCGACGGCCATGTGGGCGAAGGACTTGAGCTGCTCGTCGCACTCCTCCCACTTCTGCACCTTCTGGCCGATCTTCGCCATGTCCATCAGCACCGCCTGGTGGTGCCAGTAGACGCCGATCGACGTCGGCACCGTGCCGAGCGCCTGCTTGGCGAACCGCTTGACGATCCAACCCTTGGGGCCGGTGATCGGGGCGGCGGGGATGCGGGTGGTTCCTGACATGTCGTCCTCCTGATGGGTGGGTTCGACATCAAGACGCCGGCCGGCGCCCAGGTGTGACATCGGCCAGCGGGGTCTAGCCTGACGACGTGCTCACCAACCGCTCGGCGCCGCACGCGCGGGTGGTGCCCGTGCTGACGGTGACCGACGTCAGGGCGGCGGTGGCGTGGTACGTCGACGTGCTCGGCTTCGTCGAGCACGTCCGGATCGGCGAGGGCCACCGGTCGCAGCTGGGGCTGCTCGGTGACGCGCCGGCCGAGCTCGTGGTGGCCGAGGTGCGGCCAGGGCGGCGTGCGCCGGAGGCGCTCCGGTCGCACCAGGTGATGCTCAAGGTCGAGGACGTCGACGCCGTCGTCGAGGCGGCGGTGGCGGCCGGTGGGCGGGTGGCGGACCCGAGGCGCGACTGGGAGTACGGCGAGCGGCAGGCGGCGATCGACGACCCGTTCGGCCACCAGTGGGTCCTCAACCAGACGCTCACCGACGTCGCGCCCGAGGAGTGGGGAGGCGCGACCGTCGTCCCACGGGGCGGAGCGGGAGGTCAGGCCGGCGACGCCACGGGGCGGTAGCGCTGGCGCACCACGCCCGAGTCGTAGCCGGTGACGTCGACCAGCTGCAGGTCGACCGCAGCGCCCTCGAACGGGCGGGCGCCACGTCCGCGGACGGCCGGGTGGACCCAGAAGGTCACCTCGTCGACCAGTCTGGCCGCCAGCAGGTCGCGGGCCAGCTCGCCGCAGCCGGAGAGGAACAGGTCGCCGTCGAGCTCGCTCCTGATCCGGCGCAGCTCCTCGACGGCGTCCGGGCCGACGGCGCGGGCGTTCCACTCGAGGTCGCCGGTGAGGGTGCGGGAGGCGACGTACTTCGGCATCGGGTTGAGGACCTCGGCCCACGGTCCGGTCGCCGAGGGCCAGAAGCCGAGGAAGCCCTCGTAGGTCGTGCGGCCGGTCAGGAACGCCGCGCAGGCGGCGAGGTCGGCGACCCCGGCGGCGTCGTGGCCGCCCTCGCCGACGAACCAGTCGCTCACGTCGGTCAGCCCGTCGACGGTCATGCTCACGTGGTTGACGATGCGTCCCATGGCGTCCTCCTCGGTCGTCGCGTCCGACGTCGGCGGCGGTCATGCCCGTCGGGTGGCCGGTCGGCCACCGCACCAAGGAAGCCACGATCAGGCTCTACATGTCCATGTCGCTCGACGGCTACATTGCCGGACCCGACGACCGAGCAGGGCAGGAGCTCGGCGACGTGGACGCCGAGGCGCGGGCTGACGCCGGGGACTCAGCCGTCGAGCAGGGCGGCGACCGGGCGGAGGTCGGGGTACGTCGCGTGGGCGCCGGCGTCGCGCAGCTCGGGGGCCGGGCGGCTGGTGGTGAGGCCGACGACGTGTCCGACGCCGGCCCGGGCGGCGGCCGCGACTCCGGCGGTGCTGTCCTCGGCGGCCAGGGCGTCGGCGGGAAGGATGTCGAGGCGGGAGCAGGCGAGCAGGAAGCCGGCCGGGTCGGGCTTGCCGTCGACCACGTCGTCGGCCGTGACGACCACGTCGAACCGGCCGAGGACGCCGAGGCCGTCGGGGCCGAGCGACTGGTCGACCCACGCCGGTCCGGCGGAGGTCACGACCGCGAGCAGGACGCCGTGCGCGGACGCCGTACGGACCAGGTCGGCCGCGCCCGGGACCTCGTGCGGTGCCCGGTCCCGCGGCACCAGGGCGCTCACCTCGCGGGCGATGGCGAGCGGGTCGTGGTCGCGCCACGGTCCGTCGAGCGTCGGCAGCACGTCCTCGGCCCGCCGGCCGGTGAAGAGCGACAGGTCGGGCGGATCCCAGCCGCGGGCAGCGAAGAACTGTCGGTAGCCCTCGCGCTGCAGCGGCTCGGAGTCGACCAGCGTGCCGTCGAGGTCGAGCAGCAGCGCCGCCGGCCTCACGCGGTCTCGAAGAGCGGGTCGCCCGCGGCGACCTCGGCGTCGACGTCGGGGAGGTCCAGGGAGCCGGCGGGCCGGTCCATGACCACGACGGGCACCAGGATCGACATGTCGTCCTCGAGGGTGGACGGGTCCCAGGTGACGACCGGGTCGCCGGCGGCGAGGGTGTCGCCCTCGGCGGCCTCGAGCGTGAAGCCCCGGCCCTCGAGCCGGACCGTGTCGAGGCCGAGGTGGACCAGGACGCCGACGCCGTCCTCGGTCAGCACCACGAACGCGTGCGGGTGGAGCTTGACGATCTTCCCGGCCACCGGGCAGACGACCCGGTGCGTGCCCTCGCCGGGGTGGATCGCGACTCCGGGGCCGACCATCTCGCTGGAGAACACCGGGTCGGGGACGTCGCCGATCGGCACCAGCCGGCCGGCGACGGGCGCGAGCACCTGCGTCACATCAGGTCCTCGATGTCGTCGGCCAGGGTGTCGGCCTCCGGGCCGACGACCACCTGCACGACGCGGCCGGACTTCACGACGCCGTGGGCGCCCGCTTTCTTGAGCGCGGCGTCGTCGACCTTGCCGGCGTCCTCGACCTCGGTCCGCAACCGGGTGATGCAGGCCTCGATCTCGACGACGTTCTCCGCGCCGCCGAGGCCGGCCAGGATCTGCTCCGCCTTGCTCATGTGTGTCTCCTTGGTGGGTCCTGTGGTTCCAGTCTGCTCTTCAGGTCGCGGGGTGGCGAGGCTCAGGCCGGGTCGGTGGTGGTCACCTTGGCGAGGCCGCGGGGGGCGTCGGGGTCGAGGCCGAGCTCGCGGGCGAGCTGCTCGACGACGAGCTGGGCGGGGACGATCGCGCCGAGCGGGGCGAGCACCTCCGGCAGCCGCGGCCCGGCCACCGCCACGTGGCACGCGCCGGCGAAGCCGGCGTCCCCGCCGATGCCCACGACGGTCGCGCCCCGCGAGGCCAGGTCGCGCGCGAGCTCGGTCATCGGCGGCAGCATCGGCCCGTCGGCCGCGGCCACGAGCACGGCGGCCATCCCCGAGGTCACCACGGAGATCGGGCCGTGCCGGAGGTCGGCGTAGGAGTAGCCGCGCACCGGTCGGAGGCAGGTCTCCTCGAGCTTGAGCGCGGTCTCCAGCGCGGTACCCATCATCAGTCCGCGCCCGGAGACCACCGTGTAGTCGGCGCCCCGCAGCGCCGCCACGGCGTCGTCGATCCCGGACCGCGACGCGAGCAGGTCCGCCATCACCGGCGGCACCACGGACAGGTCGAGGTCGGAGGCCAGCACCGCCATCGCGACCAGCTGGGCCGAGTAGGTCTTGGTGGCGGGGACGGCGACCTCGGGCCCGGCCTCGGTCACGAGGGCGAGGTCGGCGTCCCGGGCCAGCGGCGAGTCCGCGACGTTGGTGACGCCGACGGTCGCCGCGCCGCAGGACCGCGCCCACGCCTGGGTCTCGACGATCTCCTCGGTCGCCCCCGACTGGCTCACCGACACCACGACCGCGTCGGACAGGTCGAGCCGCGCGCGGTAGTGGGTCGCGACGCTCGGTGACACCAGCCCGCCGAGGACGCCGGCGTGGGTCTCGAGCAAGTAGCGGCCGTAGATCGCCGCGTGGTCGCTGGTCCCGCGCGCGGCGAACAGCACGCGGCGGCGCTCGGCGAGCAGCGAGGCGGTGGCGGGCCGGAGCGCGGAGAGGGCCTCCCAGGTGCGGGCGACCGCCTCGGGCTGCTCGGCGATCTCCCGAGCCATCTGCGTGGGCACCCTTGACACCACCTTCCTTGCGGTCCATCCTCCACTGGTACGTACCAGACCGTACCAATCAGGTGCGCAGCCGTCGAGGGGTGAGATGAGCCAGATCACCGCGGGCCCCCGCCCCAAGCACGCCCAGCTCACCGACCTGCTCGCCGACCTCGCGGTCACCGAGCTCGGGCCCGACGCCGCGATCCCGTCGGAGCGCGAGCTGATGACGACGTACGCCGTCTCGCGGGCCACCGTCCGCAAGGCCATCGACCGGCTGGTCGTCGACGGCCTGCTCCGCCGGATCCACGGCAAGGGGACCTTCGTGGCGCGACCGCGGCTGGAGAGCGTGCTCCACCTGGCGTCGTTCAGCCAGGACATGCGCCGTCGCGGGCTGACCCCTTCGACCCGCTCGCTCGGCATCGAGCGGGAGCGGCCGCCGGCCGACGTCGCGGCCTCGCTCGCCCTCGGGCCCACCGGCGAGGCGTGGATGATCGAGCGGGTGCGGCTCGCCGACGGCCAGCCGATCGCCCTGGAGCAGGGCTGGTACCCGCAGGCCGCACTCCCCGGGCTCGACGGCGAGGACCTCAGCGGCTCGCTCTACGAGCTGTTCGCGTCCCGCTACGGCCACACGATCGACGCCGCCGAGCAGACGCTGTGGGGCGAGAGCGCCGACGCCACGCTCGCCCGCCGGCTCTCCGCGCCCGTGCACACTCCCCTGCTGGTCTTCCGCCGCCTCTCGAGCGCGGCGGGCACCCCGCTGGAGCACGTCGTCTCGCGCTACCGCGGCGACCGCTACCAGCTCCACATGTCGTTGGGCCGCGACGGCGGCCCACAGCCCGCGTCCGACCGGACCGGGAGCACCGAAGGAAGGACACGACCGTGACCACACCCGACGCGACTGCCGACACCGGCACGAAGCGGCGCCTCAACCTGGCGCCGGTCCAGAAGTTCGGCACGAGCCTGATGCTGCCGATCGCGGCGCTGCCCGTCGCTGCGCTGCTGCTCCGGCTGGGCGCCGACGACCTGCTCGGGCCGGCCGGCCTCGGCTGGGACACCGTGGCCGCGATCATCGGCGCCGCCGGCGGCGCCCTCTTCGACAACCTGCCGCTGCTCTTCGCGGTCGGCGTCGCCATCGGCATGGCGCGCAAGTCCGACGGCTCCACGGCGCTGGCTGCCGTGGTCGGCTACCTGGTCTTCAAGGGCGTCGGGGACGCGATGTCGCCGACCGTGCTCGGCGACGACGTCGCGGCCGGGACCCTGATCGACTACGGCGTGCTGGGCGGCATCGTGATCGGCCTGGTCAGCGCCTTCCTCTGGCAGCGCTACCACCGGATCAAGCTGCCTCCCTACCTCGCCTTCTTCGGCGGCCGTCGCTTCGTGCCGATCATGGTGGCCTTCGCCGCGCTGCTCATCTCCGTCGTGATGAACCTGGTCTACCCGTACTTCAACGCTGGCATCACGAACCTCGGCGAGTGGGTCACCCAGAACGCCGTGCTCGGCGGCTTCGTCTACGGCACCCTCAACCGGCTGCTGATCCCGCTCGGGCTCCACCACATCCTCAACAACCCGCCGTGGTTCGTCTTCGGGAGCTACACCCCGTCGGGCGGCGGCGAGGCGGTCCACGGCGACATCGCCCGGTTCCTGGCCGGCGACCCGGCCGCGGGTGCGTTCATGACCGGCTTCTTCCCGATCATGATGTTCGCGCTGCCCGCGGCCGCGCTGGCGATCTGGCACGAGGCGCGCCCGACCCAGCGGAAGGCGGTCGGCGGCATCATGCTCTCCGCCGCGCTGTGCAGCTTCCTCACCGGCGTCACCGAGCCGCTGGAGTTCGCGTTCATGTTCGTCGCGTTCCCGCTCTACATCATCCACGCGGTGCTCACCGGCACGTCGCTGGCGCTGGTCAACGCGCTGGGCATCAAGGACGGCTTCGGGTTCTCCGCGGGGTTGTTCGACTACGTGCTCAACTTCAACATCGCGACCAACCCCCTGCTGCTCGTCCTGATCGGGGCCGGGTACGCCGTCGTCTACTACTTCCTGTTCCGGTTCGTGATCCGCAAGTGGAACCTGCGGACGCCGGGCCGCGACCCCGAGGAGGACGACGAGGAGCAGCCGGTCACGGCGGAGGCCAGTGCCTGACCTGCTGCTCGCCGCCGGCCGCGTGGTCACCCCGGCGCGCACGTTCGCGCCGGGGTGGCTGGCGGTCGAGGGCACCCGGGTCGCCGCGGTCGGCGACGGCCCACCGGACCGCGCCGCCGACGTCGACCTGCCGGACGCCACGGTGGTGCCCGGCTTCGTCGACACCCACCTGCACGGCGGGGGCGGGGCGTCCTTCGACGGCGGCGACCCCGACGCGGCGGCGCGCGTGGTCGAGAGCCACCGCGCCCACGGCACCACCACGATGCTGGCCAGCCTGGTCAGCGACACCCCCGACCGGCTCGGCGAGGCCGCGGCCCGGCTGGGTCCGCTGGTCGACGACGGGCTGCTGGCGGGCATCCACCTCGAGGGACCGTGGCTGAGCGAGCGCTACGCCGGGGCGCACGACCCCGACCTGCTCGCCACGCCGACCGAGGAGGTCGTCGACCGGCTGCTGGAGTGGTGCGGGGGCCACCTGCGGATGGTGACGCTCGCGCCCGAGCTGACCGGTGGCGTCGACGCCGTACGCCGCTTCGTCTCGGCCGGCGTGGTCGCGGCGATCGGCCACACCGACGCGACCTACGACCAGGCCCGTGAGGCACTCGACGCCGGCGCGACCGTCGGGACCCACCTCTTCAACGCGATGCGCGGGCTCCACCACCGCGAGCCGGGGCCGATCGCGGCGCTGCTCGAGCACCCCGACGCCCACGTCGAGCTGATCGCCGACGGCGTCCACGTGCACCCGGCGATGGTCGGGCTGGCCGCCGCCGGCAAGCCGCAGCACACCGTGCTGGTGACCGACGCGATGGCGGCGGCCGGGGCGGCCGACGGCGCCTACCGCCTGGGCCGGCTCGACGTCACGGTGAGCGACGGGGTCGCGCGGCTGGCCTCCGGGGCGATCGCCGGCTCGACGGCCACGATGGCCGACGCGCTCCGTTTCGCCGTACGGCGTGCCGGGCTGAGCCTCGAGGACGCCGTACGGGCCGCGACCGCGACCCCGGCCGCCCTGCACGGCCTGGCCCGCGTCGGCCAGCTGCGGCCCGGCCACGACGCCGACCTGGTCGTGCTCGACGACGAGCTCGCCGTGCGCCGGGTGATGCGCCGGGGTGCCTGGGTCACCGCCTGACGGCGGCGTGTGCCTGAGAGTGCGCCAGGGCGCACTCTGAGGCACACGCCGCGAGGGGTCAGGCCGGGGGTGCCACGTCGCAGCTGGGCTTGAACTTCTTCCGGGCCGGGCCGTCGACCTTGAGCGCGTGGCGCACGATCCGCTGCGCGACCTGGTCGTTGGGCATCTGGTCGTGCTCGATCAGGTCGGTCTCGCACTTGGCCTGCAGCACGATGTTGGTGACGCGCCTCTTGGGCCCGTCGAGCCGCTGCGACTGCCAGGGCGTGACGACCTCGTCGTACTTGGTGGAGATCACGGTGTAGTCGGGGCCGGGAACGGTGTCGCCGCCCCGGTTGAGGCGCTTGAGGAAGTCCGAGCCCTTGGCCTGCTGCTCGCAGGCCGGGCAGGGCGAGTCGCCGGGGGCGTCCATCGACATCTCGGTGCCGTGGTTGGACGGCGCCAGGCCGATCAGGTCGTCGACCTTGTCGGCGCCGCCGAGGAACTTCAGGTAGTAGCGCGGCATCATCCCGCCCTGGCTGTGGCCGACCAGGTCGACCCGGTCACGGCCGGTGGCCTCGCGGACCCGGTTGACGAAGCGCTTGAGCTGGTGGGCCGACTTGCCGATCGGGCCGGTCGCCTTCTTGCCGTAGTTGAAGGCGAAGACGCAGTAGCCGGCGTCGACGAGGTAGGGCGACATCGAGACCCAGTTCTTGTCCATGGTCTCGAAGGTGCCGTTGACCAGCACGACCGGCTGCGGGTGCCGTGCGTCGGGCTCGCAGCCGAAGTCGTTGGCGCCCGGCGGCGGGACCGGCACCGCCGCGGCGGGCGAGGCGGTGGTCGCGGTCAGCGCACTCGCGGCCAGGGCCGCGCCGGCGAGGGTCGCGGCGAGTCGGCGAAGCGTGGTGGTCATCGGTGTCCTCCGGACGTTCGGTGCTCGGGCTTCTGTGGTGGTCAACGAGCGGGTCGGCCGCGGGACACGGCGTCCGGCCGCCGCTCAGCCGAGGGCGGCGGAGACGACGTCCCGCGCCTCCTCCTGCACCTGGGCCAGGTGGTCGGGGCCGCGGAAGGACTCGGCGTAGATCTTGTAGACGTCCTCGGTGCCGCTCGGTCGTGCCGCGAACCACGCGCTCTCGGTCGTGACCTTGAGCCCGCCGATCGCCGCGCCGTTGCCGGGCGCCTCGGTGAGTCGGGCGGTGATCTCCTCGCCGGCCAGCGAGGTCGCGGTGACGTCGTCGGGGGAGAGCGCCGCGAGCTTGGCCTTCTGGTCGCGGTCGGCGGGTGCGTCGACCCGGGCGTACGCCGGATCGCCGTGCTGAGCGACCAGCTCGGCGTAGTGCTCGCTCGGCGACCGCCCGGTCGTCGCGAGGATCTCCGAGGCCAGCAGCGCCAGCAGGATGCCGTCCTTGTCGGTGGTCCACACCGAGCCGTCGCGACGCAGGAACGACGCGCCGGCCGACTCCTCGCCACCGAAGCCGAAGGAGCCGTCGAGCAGCCCGGGCACGAACCACTTGAACCCGACCGGCACCTCGACCAGCGGCTTGCCGAGCGACTCCGCGACCCGGTCGATCATCGAGCTCGACACCAGCGTCTTGCCGATCCGGGCCGGGTCCGGCCAGCCGGGCCGGGCGCCGCCGAAGAGGTAGCCGATCGCGACGGCCAGGAAGTGGTTGGGGTTCATCAGCCCGGCGTCCGGGGTGACGATGCCGTGGCGGTCGGCGTCGGCGTCGTTGCCGGTGGCGAGCTGGTAGCGGTCCTTCTGCTGGATCAGCGACGCCATGGCGTGCGGGGAGGAGCAGTCCATCCGGATCTTGCCGTCCCAGTCGAGGGTCATGAAGCGCCAGGTCGGGTCGACCTCCGGGTTGACCACGGTCAGGTCGAGCCCGTGCCGCTCGGCGATCTCGCCCCAGTAGGCGACGCTCGCGCCGCCCAGCGGGTCGGCGCCGATCCGCACCCCCGCCTCGCGGACGGCGGCCAGGTCGAGGACGTCGGGCAGTGCGTCGGCGTACGCCGCCAGGAAGTCGTGGCGGCCGGCGGCCGAGACGTCGGCGACCCGCCGCACCCCGCCCAGGCCCTCGCGGATCAGGGCGTTGGCCCGCTCGGCGACGACCTTGGTCGCGTCGCTGTCGGCCGGCCCGCCGTGGGGCGGGTTGTACTTGAAGCCGCCGTCGCTCGGCGGGTTGTGGGACGGCGTGACGACGATGCCGTCGGCCAGCCCGGGGCCGGAGGTGCGGCCACCGTTGGCCTGCAGGATCGCCAGCGACACCGCGGGCGTGGGGGTGTAGCCGTCGCGGCTGTCGACGACGACGTCGACGTCGTTGGCCAGCAGCACCTCGAGCGCGGTGAGCGTCGCGGGCTCCGAGAGCGCGTGGGTGTCGCGGCCGAGGAACAGCGGGCCGTCGTAGCCCTGCTCCCGGCGGTAGTCGCAGATCGCCTGGGTCGTGGCCAGGATGTGGTCCTCGTTGAACGACGTCCTCAGCGACGTGCCGCGGTGGCCGCTGGTGCCGAAGGCGACCTGCTCGTCGGCGACGTCCGGGTCCGGCTTGCGCTCGGCGTACGCCGCCAACAGCTCCTCGACATCGACCAGGTCGGCCTCGGTGGCGGGCTGTCCGGCGCGGCTCTCGTCAGGCATGCCGCCATCATGGCGCGATGTGTCCCGCGTCACCACCGCGGTCCACGGACGGTACGGTGCCGGGGACCCCCGTTCTCGGCAAGGGAGCCAGCGATGTCCACCACCCCCGCCCCTGCGACCGCGGAGCAGCGACCGAAGTGGTCGCTGATCGGCCCCGGCCTGGTGGTCGCCGCCACCGGCGTCGGCGCCGCCGACCTGGTCGCGACCCTGATCGCCGGCAGCACCTACGGCTACGCCCTGTTCTGGGCCGTCGTGGTCGGCTGCGTGATGAAGGTGGTGCTGGTCGAGGGCGCAGGTCGCTACTCGCTGGCAAGCGGCCACACCATCTACGAGGGCTGGTCCTCCCTCGGCGTGTGGACGGCCGTCTACTTCGGCCCCTACATCGTGATCTGGGGCTTCGTCTACGGCGCCGCCGCGATGGCCGGCACCGGGCTGCCCCTGGCCAACCTGTTCCCGGTCTTCGGCACCACCACCTGGGGCATCCTCTCCGGCCTCGTGGGCGCGGGGCTGGTCTGGCTCGGCAGGTACGGACTGTTCGAGAAGCTGTGCGCCCTCTTCGTCGGCATCATGTTCGTGGCGATGGTGATGGCCGCCGCGCTCACCGCGCCCAACCTGCTCGAGCTGCTGGCCGGACTGGCGCCGATCGTGCCGTCCGGCGGACTGTTCACCACGCTCGCCGTCGCCGGCGGGGTGGGCGGCACGATCACGCTGGCGGCGTACGGCTACTGGGTGCGCGAGAAGGGCTGGAACTCGCCCGCCCACATGCGGGTGATGCGCCTCGACAACGGCGTCGCCTACCTGGTCACCGGCATCTTCGTCACCGCCACCCTGATCGTCGGCGCCGAGCTGCTCTACTCCGCCAACATCGCGATCGCCGAGGGTGACCAGGGCCTGCTCGACCTCGGCCGGGTCCTCGACGAGCGCTACGGCGCGATCGCCGGCACGATCTTCCTGGTCGGCTTCTGGGCCGCGGCGATGTCGTCGCTGGTCGGGGTCTGGAACGGCGTCTCGCTGATGTTCGCCGATTTCGCCGGCCACGTCCGCAAGCTGCCCGAGGACCACCCCGAGCGCGGCTCGCAGGGCAAGGCCTACAAGGCCTACATCCTGTGGCTGACCTTCCCGCCGATGCTGCTCTTCGCCTTCGGCGAGCCGTTCTGGCTGATCCAGTCCTACGGCGTGCTCGGCGCGTTCTTCATGCCGTTCCTCGCGGTCACGCTGCTGCTGATCCTCAACAGCGACCGGGTGCCGCGGGAGTGGCGCAACAAGGCGTTCTCCAACGCGCTGATGGCGCTGACGGCGCTGGTCTTCCTCGTCCTCACCGTCAAGCAGGTCTACGACCTCGTCGTCTCCTGGTGACGGGCACCCCGGGAGGCCCGAGCCGGGCGTCAGGGGTAGCGCAGGCCGGTGGCCTGCTCGCTGACCTCCCACATCGCGCGCTGGGCGTGCTCGTCGCGGGCCAGGTGGGTGGTGCCGACGAGCTCGGGGAGGCCGCGGGACTCGCCGGGGCCCCCAGGGCCGCAGTAGCTGCCCCCGGGCAGGTCGGCGGTCGCGGCCATCAGCAGCGGCATCGCGCCCATCGCGGGTGACTGGGCGATGACCCGGTTGGCGGCCCCGACGATCGAGGCCAGGCCGCCCGAGGAGCGGCCGAAGCGGCCGTTGGCGACCAGGTGGGTGCCGGCGTAGCCGGGGTGGGCGGCGGTGGCGATCACCGGCAGGTCGGCCGCCCGCAGCCGGCGCTCGAGCTCGAAGGTGAACAGCAGGTTGGCCAGCTTGGTGGCGGCGTACGCCGGCCAGCGCGAGTAGCGGCCCTCCTGCCCCCTCGGGTCGCCGGTCGGCGCGCTGCGCGCGAGCCGGTGCATCTGCGAGGACACCGCGACCACCCGGCCCTCGCCGCTCTCGACCAGCTGCGGCAGCAGCAGCCCGGTGAGCAGGAACGGGCCGAGGTGGTTGGTCGCCAGCTGCTGCTCGAAGCCGTCGCTGGTGCGGGCGTACGGCGTCGCCATCACGCCCGCGTTGTTGACCAGGGTGTGGATCGGGCCGACCGCGCGCGCCTGGGAGGCGGCGAGCCGGACCGAGGTCAGGTCGGCGACGTCGACCACGACGTCGTCGAGCTCGGCCGACGCGACCTGCTCCCGGATCGCCGTCGCGGCCGCGGCGAGCTTGTCACTCGACCGCCCGGCGAGGACGACGCGGCCGCCGCGGCGGGCCAGCTCGAGCGCGACGTGGAAGCCGAGCCCGCCGACGGTGCAGCCGGTGACCAGCGCGGTGCGGCCGGTCTGGTCGGGGATCTGCTCCAGCGTCCAGGTCACTCTGCCACCTCGTTCGCTCCGCTCACGGGGTCACCGCCATCGAGGCCAGCACCTGTTCGCCCAGCGCGGTGTCGCCCGCGACGGCGACCGAGCCCGGCTCGGGATCGCGGCGGCCGCCGGCGAGCACCAGGAACGACTCGCGGTCGGTGGAGATCCGCACGGTCGGGTCCGCCGGGCAGTCGGGCAGCGGCCGGCCACGACCGTCGTCGCCGACCTCGAAGCCGTACGGCGGGTGGCCGGCGAGCTGCAGCAGCAGCGTCGTGCCGGGCGGCGCCCCGACCCGTTTGCCGAGCACGAAGCCCATGCTCTCGGCGAGGTAGCCGGCCGCGTGGATCGCCGCGGGACCGTCGAGGTTGCCCGGCCGGCCGACGGCGCGGCGTACGTCCTGCTCGTGGAACCAGACGTCGAGCGGGCGGTTGCGCAGCAGCCGGCCCACGCTCCAGCCGATCGCGCCGAACACGCCGGGTGCGGGGACCTCGGCGTCGGTGGGCGGGTCGTCGAGCAGCTGGGTGTGGCGGGCGGTCGCGCAGGCCCGCGTCTCCTGGATCAGCTCGTCGGGGGTCTTCCCGCGGCGGGCCACGACGCCCTGCTCGGTGAAGACGCCCATGCTCCCGCGGACGTGCTCGGGCTCGCCGATCTCGACGTCGTCGTGGGTCTGGCCGGCCTGCATCGCCTCGAGGTGGGAGACGTGCGCGGCCACGGCGTGGACGTCCCAGCCGGGGAGGTCGGTGGGCGTCGACCACTCCTCGCCGGGCACCTGCTCCAGCAGCCCGGTGAAGTCGTGGATCGCCTGCCACCACACCTCGACGTAGCCGGACAGGCGTTGCGCGTCGCTCATGCCGGGCAGCGTACGGGCACGAGGACCGCCACGAATCCCCACATGGGCCCGCCAAGCCCTACCGTGGACCGGTGAGTGCAGAACCGACCGAGACGCCGGACGTCACCTTCGCCGACCTGGGTCTGGGCGCAGCGGTCCTGAAGTCCGTGCGCGAGGTCGGCTACGAGACCCCGTCGCAGATCCAGGCCCAGACGATCCCGCCCCTGCTCCAGGGCCACGACCTGGTCGGGCTGGCGCAGACCGGCACCGGCAAGACCGCGGCCTTCGCGCTGCCGATCCTGGAGCGGCTCGACGTCGGGCAGAAGGCGCCGCAGGCGCTCGTGCTCGCGCCGACCCGCGAGCTGGCGCTGCAGGTCTGCGAGGCCTTCGAGCGGTACGCCGCCCACATCCGTGGCGTGCACGTGCTGCCGGTCTACGGCGGCCAGGGCTACGGCGTGCAGCTCTCGGCGCTGCGCCGCGGGGTGCACGTCGTCGTCGGCACGCCCGGCCGGATCATGGACCACCTCGACAAGGGCACCCTCGACCTCTCCGAGCTGCGCTACCTGGTGCTCGACGAGGCCGACGAGATGCTCAACATGGGCTTCGCCGACGACGTCGAGCGGATCCTCGCCGACACCCCCGACACCAAGCAGGTCGCGCTGTTCTCGGCGACGATGCCGAAGACCATCCGGCGGCTCGCGTCGCAGTACCTCCACGACCCCGTCGAGATCACCGTCAAGGGCAAGACCGGCGTCTCGGCCCACATCACCCAGCGCTATCTCACCGTCAGCTACCCGCAGAAGGTCGACGCCCTCACGCGGATCCTCGAGGTCGAGAACTTCGAGGGGATGATCGTCTTCGTCCGCACCAAGAACGAGACCGAGACGCTCGCCGAGAAGCTGCGGGCCCGGGGCTACTCGGCGCAGGCGATCAACGGCGACGTGCCGCAGCAGGTCCGCGAGCGGACCGTCAGCCAGCTGCGCGACGCCAAGCTGGACATCCTGGTCGCCACGGACGTCGCGGCCCGGGGCCTGGACGTCGAGCGGGTCAGCCACGTCATCAACTACGACATCCCCACCGACACCGAGTCCTACGTGCACCGGATCGGGCGCACCGGCCGGGCCGGTCGGCCGGGCGACGCGATCTCCTTCGTGACCCCGCGCGAGCGCTACCTGCTCAAGCACATCGAGAAGGCCACCCGCCGGCCGCTGGACCAGATGCAGCTCCCGACCGTCGACGACGTCAACAGCACGCGGCTGGCGCGCTTCGACGACCAGATCACGGCCGCGCTGGGGTCCGGTCCGCAGGTCGACTTCTACCGCGACGTGGTCTCCCACTACGTCCGCGAGCACGACGTCCCCGAGGGCGACGTCGCGGCGGCGCTGGCCGTCGTGCTCCAGGGCGACACCCCGATGCTGCTGGAGGAGGCTCCGCCGCCGCGGCGTGCTCCCGACCGGGAGGGCAAGCCGCGCAAGGAGCGGGGCGAGCGCGGCCCGGCCGGGCGGCGTACGCCGAGCGGTCCCATGGCGACGTACCGGATCGCGGTCGGCAAGCGGCAGAAGGTCGAGCCGCGCCAGATCGTCGGCGCGATCGCCAACGAGGGCGGGCTCAACCGGGGCGACTTCGGCGCGATCGTGATCCGGCCCGACCACTCGCTGGTCGAGCTGCCGGCCCAGCTCTCCGAGGAGTCCTGGGCCGCCCTGCGGCAGACCCGGATCAGCGGCAAGCTGATCGAGCTCGCCCGCGACCAGGGGCCGCCGGGCAGCCGGTCGTCGAAGGGCAAGCCGTACCAGCATCGCGACTGATCGTCCTCAGCGCAGCCGGCGGCTGCATGATTCCCCGGCCCGCCGGGGATTCCTGCACTTCTCGGCCGTTGCAACACCCGAGAAGTGCAGGGATCGGCCGAGAAGTCAGCCGCGCAGAGCCAGCATCGCGGCGATGCCGAGCATGGTGACGCCGATGACGACGTCGAGCACCTGCCACGCGCGTGCGCTGGCCAGCAGGCCGGACGCACGGTGGGCGCCCGCGCCGAGGCCGACGAACCACAGCAGGCTGCCCAGCGCCGCGCCGCCGCCGAACCACCAGCGCCCCACCGGCCCGTGCTGGTTGGCGATCGAGCCGAGCATCAGCACGGTGTCGAGGTAGACGTGGGGGTTGAGCCAGGTGAGGGCGAGCGCGGTGACCACGGCCGTACGCCGACCGGTCGCGCCCCGCTCCGCGGCCCGCAGCGCGTCCGGTCGCACAGCGCGGCGCAGCGAGGCCACGCCGTACCACCCGAGGAAGGCGACACCGAGCCAGCGCACGACCTCCAGCGCCGCCGGCGCCTGCTCCACGATCGTCCCGATGCCGGCCACGCCGGTGAGGATCAGCACGAGGTCGGAGACCGTGCAGATCGCCACGACGACGCCGACGTGGGCGTGCAGCAACCCCTGGCGCAGGACGAAGGCGTTCTGCGCCCCGATGGCGACGATGAGGGCGAGACCGGTGACCATCCCGGTCGTGGAGACGAGCAGCACGCGTCCACGCTAGGTGGTTGGCGCAGTGCAGAACAGCGAAAGAATCTGCAGTTGCTGTAGGCATGCTTCACTGGTGGCGATGGACCTGCAACCCTCCCAGCTCGCCACCCTGCTGGCGATCGTCGACCACGGCACGTTCGACGCCGCGGCCCGCGCCCTCGACCTGACGCCCTCCGCGGTCAGCCAGCGGGTGCGCGCGCTCGAGGCCGCCGTGGGTCGGGTGGTCGTGCAGCGCACGACGCCGTGCCGGCCGACCTCGGCCGGTGAGGTCCTGGTCCGGTTGGCCCGGCAGCACGCGCTGCTGGCCGCCGAGGCCGGGCGCGAGCTCGGTGACCGCGCCACGGTGGTGCTGCCGGTCGGCGTCAACGCGGACTCGTTGGCGACGTGGTTCGCCGACGTCGTCGCCGAGGCCGCCCAGTGGGAGGGCGTGGCGCTACGGCTCAGCGTCGAGGACCAGGGGTGGTCGGCCGACCTGCTGCGGCGAGGGGAGGTGCTGGGCGTGGTGACCTCCGACCCGGCGCCGGTCCAGGGCTGCCGGGTCAGCCCGCTGGGCGCGATGCGCTACCGGCCGGCGGCCACTCCCGCGCTGGCCGAGCGGTGGCGGCGCGGACGCGGCCCCGACTGGAGTCGGATGCCGGTGGTCGTCTTCAACGAGAAGGACGCGCTCCAGCACGACGCCCTCGAGGCGCGGGGTGTCAGCCCCACGACGGTCCACCGCGTACCGACCTCGGCGGACTTCCTCGCGGCCGTCCGCAGCGGACTGGGGTGGGGGATGCTGCCGGAGCAGCAGCTGCGCCCCGGGCTGGACGACGGGTCGCTGGTCCGGCTGCCCGGGTCGCCCGTCGACGTACCGCTGCACTGGATGCGCTGGCGGCTGACCTCGCCCGCGCTGGACCGGCTGGGCGACGCCGTCACCGGCGCGGCAGCCCGGACCCTGCGGCGGCCACAGACCCCCTGATCAGCGCTGGTCGCGGCGCTCGACGTGGGTGGTCCGCGAGCGCTGCTGGTTCATCACCAGCACGAGCACGATCGCGAGCGCTCCCACCACGACGCAGATCCAGCCGACCATCTGGTCGTCCATCACGTCTGTGATCGCCTCGGGCAGGTCGATCGCGCCGGTCACGAGGATCAGGCCGATCACCAACAGCAGGATGCCTACACCGATTCCCATGGGGTCCTCCTCGTCGAGCGGCAGGGGTGGTGTGCCGAACAGTACGCGTCGGCGCGCCCGGAGCAGGTGAGCCCCGGCGCGCCGTACGACGTGGACGTCAGCGGGTCAGAACGCGGCCTCGTCGAGGTCCATCAGCCCGAGGTCGACGCCCTCGGCGATCTTCCGCTCGGCGCGGACCCGGGGCAGGTTGGTCTGCGCGAAGAACTGCGCGGCCGCGATCTTGCCCTCGTAGAAGGCCTGGTCCTTGCCCGACACCTCACCGGCCAGCTTGCCCAGCGCGACCTCGGCCTGGCGCAGCAGCAGCCAGGCGCAGACCACGTCGCCGAGCACCATGAGCAGCCGCGTGGTGTTGAGGCCGACCTTGTAGATGTTGCGCAGGTCGCCGCTCTCGGTGGACTCGTCGGCCGACATCAGGTCGTTGATCATCAGGCCGACCAGGGCGTTGGCGTCCTCGAGCGCGGCGGCGAGCAGCGCGCGCTCGGTCTTGAGGCGGCCCCCCGACTCGGCGGAGTCGGCCTCGCTGGCGACGAAGCCCTCGATCTCCTTGGCCAGGTGGCCGAGCGCCCGGCCCTGGTCCTTGACGATCTTGCGGAAGAAGAAGTCCTGGCCCTGGATCGCGGTGGTGCCCTCGTAGAGGGTGTCGATCTTGGCGTCGCGGACGTACTGCTCGATCGGGTAGTCGGTGAGGAAGCCCGACCCGCCGAGGGTCTGCAGCGACTCGGTGCCGAGCAGCACCCACGAGCGCTCCGAGCCGTAGCCCTTGACGATCGGGAGCAGCAGGTCGTTGACGGCGGCGGCGAGCTCGTCCTTCTCGCCCGCGTGCTCCGCGACCATCACCCGGTCCTGCCAGGTGGCGGTGTAGAGCACCAGCGCCCGCATCGCCTCGGCGAACGACTTCTGCGTCATCAGCGAGCGGCGTACGTCGGGGTGGTGGGTGATCGTCACGCGCGGTGCGGTCTTGTCGGCCGCCCGGGTCAGGTCGGCGCCCTGCACCCGCGACTTCGCGTAGTCGAGGGCGTTGAGGTAGCCGGTCGACAGCGTGGCGATCGCCTTGGTGCCGACCATCATCCGGGCGTTCTCGATGACCTGGAACATCTGGGCGATGCCGTCGTGGACCTCGCCGAGCAGCCAGCCCCTGGCGGGCTCGCCGCCGCCGACCGACGGGTCGCCGAAGGTGACCTCGCAGGTGTTGGAGACCTTGATGCCCATCTTGTGCTCGACGTTGGTGACGTAGGCGCCGTTGCGCTCGCCGGTCAGCTCGCCGGTCTCGTGGTCGAAGTGGACCTTGGGGACGATGAAGAGCGAGAGGCCCTTCGTGCCGGGGCCCCCGACGCCCTCCACGCCGACCGGGCGGGCGAGCACGAGGTGCACGACGTTGTCGGAGAGCTGGCTCTCGGCGCTGGTGATGAAGCGCTTGACGCCCTCGATGTTCCAGGAGCCGTCGTCGTTGGCGGTGGCGCGGGTCCGGCCGGCGCCGACGTCGGAGCCGGCATCGGGCTCGGTCAGCACCATGGTGGTGTTCCAGCCGCGCTCGACCATGATCTGGGCGATCCGCTGGTCGCGCTCGTTGCCGTTGCGGTGGACGACGCTGGCGAAGGACGGGCCCGCGGCGTACATCCAGATCGGGGCGTTGGCGCCGAGCACCATCTCGCCGATCGCCCAGTTGAGCGAGGAGGGGGCCGGAGTGCCGCCGAGGGCCTCGGGGATCTGCAGCCGCCAGTACTCGGCGTCCATCCAGGCCTGGTAGCTCTTCGCGAACGACTCCGGCACCGGCGCGGTGTGGGTCTGCGGGTCGAAGACCGGCGGGAAGCGGTCGCCGTCGACGTACGACGCCGCGAGGTCCTCGCGGGCCAGCCGGTCGACCTCGGCGAGGATCGCGCGGGCGGTCTCGCCGTCGACGTCGGCGAAGGGGCCCTCGCCGAGGACCTCGTCGAGACCGAGCACCTCGAAGAGGTTGAACTCGATGTCGCGCAGGTTGCTCTTGTAGTGGCTCACTTCTCCACCTGTTCGCTCTCGGGATAGGAGACGGGTCGTTGGCTACCCGCCGGTAACATCAGTATCTCCCGACGGGTGGCGCCGTGCAAGCAGGACGCCGGGGCACGCCGTCGGGGTGTGACGGACGGCACGTGAGCCTGCGCCTGACACAATGCCTCCATGCGCGTGTCCGCCAAGTCCGACTACGCCCTGCGGGCGCTGATCGAGATCGCCCGGCAGACCGACGGCGGGGCGATCAGTGCCGAGGAGCTGGGCCGACGCCAGGAGATCCCCCACGGCTTCCTGCAGGCGATCCTCGCCGACCTGCGGCGCGCGGGCATCGTGCTCTCCCAGCGGGGCCAGTCGGGCGGCTGGCGGCTGGCCACCGACGCCACCGCGGTGCCGGTCGCCGACGTGATCCGGGCCGTGGACGGTCCGCTGGTCTCGGTCTACGGGCTGCGGCCCGAGGCCGTCACCTACAACGAGCACGCCGACGTGCTGCAGCACGTCTGGATCGCCGCGCGCCGCTCGCTGCGCGACGTCTTCGAGCACGTCTCGATCGCCGACCTCGCCGCCGGCGACCTTCCCGACGCCGTCACCTCCCGCACCGGTGACGAGGACGCCTGGCAGCCCCACTGAGCCCTGCCCGAAACCCCCGCACCAGTGCCGGGCCTACTCGGCGCGGTCGCCGTGGGTGGAGACCCACTCGACGAGCGGCCGCAGGGCGCGCCAGTCGTCGCGCACCCGGTCGAGCAGTCCCGGTCCGATGGCGTCGGCCTGGAAACCGTAGCGTCGGCCGGCGAAGAGCGTCTTGTGGCGCAGCAGCCCGATCCGCGGGTGGTCGGCGTCGTAGTCGCGGGGGCGGGTCTTGAGCGTGTCGCCGCTGATGTCGAACCCGTCCGCGACCAGCGCCGCCAGGACCTCCTCCAGCCGGGGGCCGTGGAGGTCGTGGTCGATGCCCTGCCGGATCGCGGCCAGCCGCGGCCCGGAGGCGTCGTAGAAGCCGGCACCACAACGGGTGCCGGCGGCGGAGATCTCGACGTACCAGCCCGTCGAGGCACCCGCCGCCACGAAGGCGCCCTGGTGGGTCTTGTAGGGCGTCTTGTCCTTGGCGAAGCGGACGTCGCGGTAGGGCCGGAACACCTTCGCCGTCCCGAACTCCGGCTCCAGCCCCGCGACCAGCGCGGTCATCGGCGCCCGCACCGCGTCGGCGTACGTCGTCCGGTGGCTCTCCCAGAACGCCTTGGTGTTGTCGAGCTCGAGGTCGTCGTAGAAGTCGAGCGCGGCGACCGGGAAGCCGGTGAACTGCTCCATCCGCCCGAGCCTACGGCGGTGCCTCAGCCGACCTTGGTGGTGACCTGCTCGTCGCCGGCGGAGGTGAAGGCGGTGACGGTGAGGTCGGTGCCGCCGCACCGGGGCTGGCCGAGGAACGCCTTGCCCTGTCCCGGCGACTCGTAGACCACCTCGGCCTCGCCGTTGCTCACCCGCACCAACCGGGCCGGGTCGGTCTGCCGCTGCGGGTCGCGCACGAAGTACGCCGCGTCGCCGCACCAGGTCAGCGAGCCCGAGGTGCCGGGCCCCAGGTCGACGGTGCCCGACCCGCCGATGGTGTGGAACGCGCCCTCCTCGACCTTCGTCTCGTCGGTCACCTCCGACCAGACCACCGACGACTCGGTCGCGGCGACGTCCCAGCCCTCGCACTTCGTGACGCCGCCGAGCGGCCGGAAGGTCGTGCCCTGCACGGCGTTGAGGGTGCGGCACGACGGGCGGCCGGAGTCGAAGGTCATGGCGGAGACGCCGGCCGGGGTCACCACGACGTTGCTGATCCCGTGGCGCGGCGGCACGCACGGGCCGAGCCGCCCCTTCCCGGACGCCAGGTCGACCACCGCGAGGCAGTAGTCGTTGCCGCGCGTGGTCGCGTGGACCAGGAAGCCGGAGCCGAGGGCCCACGCGCCGCCGGTCGTCGTGGCCGGGTCGCTCTTCGCATCGATGCGGGAGACGCCGCCGGTTTGCAGGTCGACCACCTCGGCGACGTTCGGCTTGGTCTCCTGCTCGTCCTGGGCGACCACGACGGCGTACTGCCCGTCCATCAGGACGTCGCTGTAGGTGAAGCCCTTCGGGGGCGTGTACGTCGCACCGGCCGGTCCGCTGAGCTGGGCGCGGGAGCCGTCGGCCGCGCGGGTGAGCGTCCACTTCCCGCTGATCGTGACCTCGTCGTCGACCGGGCCGGGCACGGGCCTCCAGTCCAGCAGCGAGACGGGAAGGTCGGACGCGGGTGGCTCCGTGTCCTTGGTCGGCTCGGGCTCCTTGGTCGTCTCGCTCGCGGACGGCTCGCTCGGCGAGGCCGGCTCGGAGCTCGACGACGTCTCCGACGGCTCGGGGTCGGGCGCGGCCTCCGGGTCCTCGGAGCACCCGGCGAGCAGGAGGGTGGCCACGGCGACGGCCGTCGTCAGGGGCGCGAGACGCACGTTCAGACTCCGATGTTGTGCTGGAAGTGGGCCTGGTTGGCACGGTAGCTCTTGTAGGCTCGCCGCCACTGGACTCGCCGGATGTAGGGCTCGGACGGGTCGAAGCGCTGCTGGTTCCACGGCTCGAAGTAGCCGATGTCGGAGGGCCGGTCGCCGTTCTTGTCGTAGCCACGGCCGACCTGGAAGTGGCCGGACGCGTCGTCGTCGAGGTAGGGGTAGAACCGCTTCAGCAGGATCGGGTGGAGCACCAGCGGTGCCCGGTAGTCCTCCACGTGGCGCATGTTGAGCAGCAGCCACTTCTTGAAGCTCCAGTCGGAGATGTCGAGCACGATGTAGTCACCGGCCCGCGACCGCCGGTCGTAGCCGGTGTCCTGGTTGACGACGCGCACCATGTCGCTGATCGAGCTGCCGCCGGTCGTCGTCCCCAGCCGCCGCGCCCAGTGGCCCTGCCGGCGACGCTCCTTGCTCCAGCCCCACGCGATCATCTGCATCGTGGTCGGGCCGCACCAGTAGGTGCGCTTCTGGGCCGCCGTGCGGCTGGGGTCGAGCACGGTCGAGCGTTCGGGGTAGTCCTGGAAGCCCTTGGGTCGCGACGACGTACGCGCGGCGGTGGTCTCCTCGCCGGCGGCGGCGCGGGCCTCGGGGTGCCGCTCCAGGAACCCGTCGGGCAGCGGCTCGCCGAGGATCTGGTGGCGCAGCAGCACCACCTTGGAGACCGAGCGGGCCGCGGCCTCCAGCTCGGCACGCTCCACGCTCGCCCGCTCCCGCGGGGACATCGCAGCGCGCTGGCGGAGCAGGGCGGCCTCGGTGAGGTCGCCGGTGGTCTCGGTGCCCGAGGCGGCGCGAGCCGCGGCCGACGTCGCCGACGTCGCCGGCTGGTCGGCGGGGGCGTCGGTCCAGCCGCGACCCAGGCAGTACTGCTGCTCCTCGAACGTCGCGCACCGGACCAGGTCGGCGGCCCGGGTGCGGGCCGAGGCTCGCGCCAGGGTGTGGTCGGGCCCGGCGGCGAGGACCCGGTCGATCTCGGCACGGTCGGCCGGGCTGACCCGCCCGGGTCCGGGCGCACCGGTCGTCGCGGCGTACTGGTCGGCGGCCGGGGTGATCGCCCCGCCACCGTCGTGGCCGGCGCCGCCCGGCCCGTGGTCGGGCAGCAGCACGGACAGGCCGGTGACCAGCCCGAGGGCGACCGCGGCCGCCACGACGAGCCGCGCGGGAGTGGGACGGGGAAGGTGGAGCCGAGACATGGGACGACCCTCGGTCGGGGAAGAACGGGACGCCCCACTGTCCCCATCAGTCACACGAGTCGTCAAGTTTCACAGTCGGCTCGGTGCGGGCCAGGCTCGTGGTGGCGGGGATGGCGTCGTACCCGACATCTGGG
Organism: uncultured Actinomycetota bacterium; assembly: GCA_963740885.1. GTDB lineage: Bacteria > Actinomycetota > Actinomycetes > Propionibacteriales > Nocardioidaceae > Nocardioides. The sequence continues at coordinate 1,182,952 of CAVUFP010000002.1, read as the reverse complement.
TGGTGAGATCGGCCGGACCTCGACACAGATGTCGGGTACGACGCGATCGGGCCGTCTGGGAGCGGATGACGAGACTCGAACTCGCGACATCGACCTTGGGAAGGTCGCGCTCTACCAACTGAGCTACATCCGCAGGATGGTGCGCGGCGATGCTACCCGACCGGTCGGGACCGGCCGGGCGGCCGGGTAGGTTACGCAGCGTGCTGCTGAGCGACCGCGACATCCTGGCCGAGATCGACGGTGGGCGGATCACGATGGAGCCCTGGGACCCGGCCATGGTGCAGCCCTCGTCGATCGACGTGCGGCTCGACCGGTTCTTCCGGGTCTTCGAGAACCACAAGTACCCCCACATCGACCCGCAGGCCGACCAGTCCGACCTGACCCGGATGGTCGAGCCCGATGGGGACGAGGCGTTCATCCTGCACCCGGGCGAGTTCGTGCTCGGGTCGACGTACGAGGTCGTGGGGCTGCCCGACGACATCGCCGCGCGGGTCGAGGGCAAGTCGTCGCTGGGGCGGCTCGGCCTGCTGACCCACGCCACGGCCGGCTTCGTCGACCCCGGCTTCACCGGGCACGTGACCCTCGAGCTGGCCAACGTCGCGACGCTGCCGATCAAGCTCTACCCGGGCATGAAGATCGGCCAGTTCTGCTTCTTCCGGCTCTCGTCCTCCTCCGAGCACCCCTACGGCTCGGAGAAGTACGGCTCCCGCTACCAGGGCCAGCGTGGCCCGACCCCGTCGCGGTCGTTCCAGAACTTCCACCGCACCCCGATCTGAGGGCGCTCCGGCACTGACCGGCTCCTGACGTGCGTCGTACCCGACATCCGTGCTGTCGAACCGGGCGCGGGACGACGCAGATGTCGGGTACGACGAGGAGGGGCCGGCCGGGGGTCACTGCTCCAGGCGGTCGGCGACGCGGCGCAACCGGTCGGCCACCCGGGTGCGGGTCGGGACGTGCGGGGCCGTGGGGTGGTGGGGACGGGGGTGCCGGTCCGCCTCGTGGTGACGGCGAACCTGCTCCTCGGCCTCGGTCAGGTGGTTCAGCATGGTGGCTCTCCTCTCGGTGGTGGTGGTGGCTCAGCGCTGGGTGAGGACGACGTCGCCGCTGACGGTGCTGGCCCGCAGCTCGACGTGGGCGGCGCCCTCGGTGGGTTCGCCGGCGCCCTCGATGTCGGAGTGGATCCGGCCCGACAGGGTGGAGATATCGGTCCAGACGGGGGTGCCGGCGGGGATGCCGATGTGGATCGAGCCGGACGCGCCCTTGGCGTGGAACCGGCCCTGGCGCGCGGTGTCGATCACCAGGTCGCCGCTGCCGGTCATCAGCGACACCTCGGTCGAGGCCTCGCGGAAGTGGACGTCGCCCGACCCGGTCTTGACGACGGCGGACCCGCGGTTGCGGCCGATCTCGACGTCGCCGGACCCGGTCGAGACCGCGACGTCCGACTGCGCCTCGCCGATCCGGACGTCGCCGGAGCCGCACTTGACCTGCACGTCCTCGAGCACCTGGTCGAGGTCGACGTCCCCGGAGCCGGTCTTGACCTGCACCGACCCGACCGCCCCGTCGACGGCCACGTCGGCGCTGCCGGTGCGGATCGCGAGGTCGCTGCCGAGCGGCAGCGAGACCTCGATGTCGAGGCTGTCGTCGCCGCCGAAGAACCCGGTACGCCGCCGGGGCGGCGCGACCCGGATCTCCCGCCCGTCCTGGGCGACCTCGACCTCCTCGGCCTGACGGCCGGTGACGACGACCCGGGTCTCGGCGGTCTCGCTGGCGCGGACCCGCACCCGGCCGGAGCCGTTGTCGGCGGTGAGCCGGACCGGCTCGGGGGTGTGGAAGTGGTGCTCGGTCATGGGTGCCTCCAGGGTGTGCTGAGGGTGTGCTGGGTCACGGGGCCGGCCCGGTGTCGGTGGGCCGGTCCCTGACGGGTGGGCGTGGGTGGGTGTGGGGGTCGGTCTAGAGCCAGCCGGTCATGCGCCGGTTGCCCCGGCTCTTGCGGAAGGGGTCGAAGCCCTCGAACGGGATGCTCGAGAGGTCGATGTCGACGTTGATCGCCGCGTCGTTGGTGGCCGCGCGGACGACCTTGACCAGCCAGGTGTTGAGGCTGTCGCCCGCGCGGGCCGCCTTCTCCTCGGCCTTGGCCTTGACCGACTCCGGGATCCGCAGCGTCACCCGGGCCAGCCCCCCCTCGTCGGTCTCCTCCGCCGCGGGCGGCGGCGGGGGAGGCGGCGGGGCGGGCAGCGCCGGCGCGGCGGTGTGGACGACGAAGTCGAGCTCGCGCCCGTCGAGCCGGACGTCGACGCCACCGTCGGGCAGCTCGGCGGTGATCTCGGCGGCGGCCTGGGAGATCGCCTCCATCAGGGCCAGCCGGGCCGCGGGGGCCAGCGCCAGCACCAGCCGCTCGGCGGCCTGCCTGACGTCCTCGCCGCCCGCCTCGGCGGCGGCCACGAGGTCGCTGCGGAGGCTGTCGACGTACGGCGTGATGTCCATGTGCATCACTATGACATCACGGTGACGTCAACGCAAGCACAAACTGATGTCGCGGCAATCCGCGCTGTCGGCGCGCTGGCGGTCTACGGTGGACCCGGCCCCGACGGGCCGATGGGTCCACCGCTCGCTCGGAGGTGTCGTCGATCGTGTCCGCAACGCTCACTCCCCAGCTCACCGTGATGGCCGAGACGCTGATCGATGCCACGTTCATCGACTACGCGATCCTCGTCCTCTACTTCGGCTTCGTCCTCGGCATCGGCCTGCTGGCCCGGCGTCACATCTCGGACTCGGTCGACTTCTTCCTCTCCGGCCGCTCGTTGCCGGCGTGGGTGACCGGCCTGGCCTTCATCTCCGCCAACCTCGGCGCCGTCGAGATCATGGGCATGTCGGCGTCCGGGGCGGAGTTCGGGCTGCCGACCGTCCACTACTTCTGGGTCGGGGCGATCCCGGCGATGCTGTTCCTCGGCGTCGTGATGATGCCCTTCTACTACGGCTCCAAGGTGCGCTCGGTCCCCGAGTTCATGCTGCGTCGGTTCGGGCCCGGCGCCCACCTGGTCAACTCGCTGTCGTTCGCGCTCGCCCAGCTCCTGATCGCCGGCGTCAACCTGTTCCTGCTCGGCACCATCGTGCAGGCGCTGCTCGGCTGGCCGCTCTGGGTGGCGCTGATCGTCGCCGCCATCATCGTGCTCTCCTACATCACCCTCGGCGGGCTGTCGGCGGCGATCTACAACGAGGTGCTGCAGTTCTTCGTGATCGTGGCCGCGCTGCTGCCGCTGACCCTGATCGGGCTCCACCGCGTGGGCGGCTGGGACGGCCTGACCCAGAAGATCACCGAGGCGGCCACCAACGCGCCCGCCTCCGCGGAGGTGGCCCCGGCGTCCCAGCAGCTCAACTCCTGGCCCGGCCAGGCGCTGTCCGGCTTCGACTCGCCGCTGCTCTCGGTGATCGGCATCGTCTTCGGGCTCGGGTTCGTGCTGTCCTTCGGCTACTGGACGACCAACTTCGTCGAGGTGCAGCGCGCGATGGCGTCGGACTCGATCAGCGCCGCCCGGCGGACGCCGATCATCGGCGCCTTCCCGAAGATGTTCGTCCCGTTCATCACGATCGTCCCCGGCATGATCGCCGCGGTGCTGGTCAGCGACCTCGCCGACTTCAAGTCCGGCGGCTCGCCCAGCGCGGCCGGGATCGGCGCGGTCGACTACAACGACTCGCTGCTGCTGCTGATGCGCGAGGTGCTGCCCAACGGCCTGCTCGGCCTGGCGATCACCGGACTGCTGGCGGCGTTCATGGCGGGCATGGCGGCCAACATCTCGGCGTTCAACACGGTCTTCAGCTATGACCTGTGGCAGGACTACGTCGTCAAGGACCGCGACGACGACTACTACCTGCGGATCGGCCGGCTGGCGACGGTCGCGGCGACGGTGGTGGCGATCGGGACGGCGACCTTCGCCGCCAGCTTCTCCAACATCATGAGCTATCTGCAGACCCTGTTCGGCTTCTTCAACGCGCCGCTGTTCGCGACGTTCATCCTCGGCATGTTCTGGAAGCGGATGACCGCGGCCGCGGGCTGGAGCGGGCTGGTCGCCGGCACCCTGTCGGCGGTGCTGCTCGCCTACCTGAGCGAGGACGCCTTCGGCTCGCTGAGCACCGGACTGATCGCGATCTCCGGGCAGGGCGCGGCCTTCCTGGCCGCGTCGACCGCCTTCGTCGTCGACATCGTGCTGAGCATCGTGGTGTCGCTGGCGACCAAGCCGAAGCCGGTCGAGGAGCTGCGCGGCCTGGTCTACAGCGAGACACCCAAGGAGATGCGGACCGACCCCAACGAGGCGTCCTCTCCCTGGTACCGCCGCACCGTCCCCATGGCCGGGCTCGCCCTGGTCATGGTCATCGTCCTGAACGCCGCGTTCTGAGGAGGCCGACGACATGTCCGAGAACACGTCCAGCACCGGCAAGAAGACCGCGGGCGCCTTCGACGTCCGCACGATCATCGGCTCGCTGCTCGGCCTCTACGGGGTGCTGCTGACCCTGACGGGACTCTTCGGCGACGCCGAGACCGAGAAGACCGGCGGCCCCAACGCCAACCTGTGGGCGGGCCTGGCCCTGCTCGTCGTCGCCGCGTTCTTCCTCGTGTGGTGGAAGCTGCGGCCGATCGTCGTGGCCGAACCCGAGGACCACGACGATCTCGGGGCCAAGCCCGGGCACTGAGCGGTCAGCCGCGCAGGCCCTCCGCGATCTCGGCGAGCGCCCGCTCGCGGGTGACCTGCGGGGTCCAGCCCCACCGGTGCGCCCGGTCGGCGAGGACCCGGCCGGTCCAGGTCTCGCCGTCGTCCCAGACCGGCTCGACGCCGAGTGCGTCGGTGACCGTCTCGAGGTAGTCGCGCCACGTCGCCGGCTCGGCGGCGGCGTTGACCGCGGTGCACCCGCCAGCGACCGGTCCGCTGCTCGCGTCGTCGGACTCGGCGATCGCGCCCGTCGCCACGTCGGCGAGGAGCGCGGCCAGGTCGCTGACGTGGACCCACGACCAGCTCTGGTCGGGGTGGGCGTGGCGGGCACCCTCCTCGTCGCGGACCGCTGCGGGGCGCAGCGCGTTCCACACCGACGTCTCGCCGGGACCGACGATCGCGGGAGGGCGCACCACGACCCGGGTGAGGCCGTCGACCCCGGCGAGCGCGGCGTCGGTGTCGCGCTTGGTGACGGCGTAGTCGTTGTCGTCGTCGCCCACGAGCGCCGACTCCTCGTCGACGTCGCCGACGCCGGGCCGGCGGTCGTAGACGGCCGCCGTCGACACGTGCACCAGTCGGCCGACCCCGGCCTCGGCGGCGGCGCGCGCGAACGTCGTGGTGGCCTCGACGCCGATGCGGTGCTGGGTGTCGCGGTCGCTGCCCATCGGGTGGACGGTGGTGACGACGGCGTCGGCCCCCGCCACCGCGGCCGCAGCGGTCTCCGGGTCACCGAAGTCGCCGACCACCTCCTCGACGCGGTCGTGGCGGGGCGCGGTGCCGGGTCGGCGTACGACGGCACGGACGGTCGCGCCGCGCTCGGCCAGCGCGGTGCAGACGTGGCTGCCGACCAGGCCGTTGCCGCCGGTGACGACGACGGTGGGGGAGTGCTCGCTCATCCGGCCAGCCTGCCACGGGCGTGGCTGGCCGCCGTCGGGCTACGACGGTGGGGGCACCGGGCTCCCGGGCCGCTCCTCGGACACGTCGGTCGGGTCGAGGAAGAGGTGCCGCACCTCGGGGATGGCCTCGCGCAGCCGCCGCTCCACGTCGTCGGCGGCCAGCTCGAGCTCGCCCACGCTGGCGTCGTCGTCGAGGTCGACCCGGGCGGCCACCAGGACCTCCTCCGGCGACATCCGCAGCGTCAGCACCTCGACCACGGAGTCGACCCCCGGTGACTCGGCGATCAGCCGCCGGATCTCGACCTGGGTCTCCTCCGGCAGCGACTCGCCGATCAGCGCCCGCATGTTCTGCTGGCCCAGCGCCGCCGCCACGACGATCAGCAGGACGCCGATGGCGATGGAGGCGAGGCCGTCCCAGATGCCGGAGCCCGTGACGTGGTGCAGGGTGATGCCGCCGGCTGCGAGCACGATCCCGATCAGGGCCGCGGTGTCCTCGAAGGCGACCGTCTTGGCGGTGGGGTCGGGCGTGACCCGCAGGTGCTCGACCAGGCCGCGGTCGAGGTCGCCGGCCTCCGAGTGCAGCTGCCGCACCGCCTTGAGCCACGAGACGCCCTCGATCAGGAAGCTCACGCCGAGCACGACGTAGGACACCAGGAGGCTGCCCAGCGGCGCGGCCTCGATGAAGGAGTGGACGCCCTCGTAGATCGAGTAGCCGGCACCGAGCACGAAGATGCCCACGGCCGCGAGCAGCGACCAGAAGTACCGCTCCTGCCCGTAGCCGAAGGGGTGCTGCGCGTCGGCAGGCCGCTGGCTGCGCTTGAGCGCCGCGAGCAGGAACACCTGGTTCATGGTGTCGGCGAACGAGTGGGCCGCCTCGGCCAGCATCGCGCTGGAGCCCGAGATCAGTCCGCCCACGAGCTTGGCCACCGCGATCACCAGGTTGGCCGCGCCGGCGAGCAGCACGGTGCCGGTCGACTCGTCCGTGGACGACTTCTCCTCTGCCACGTGCCCAGCCTCGCACGCCCCCGGGCAGGATGGCCCCATGACGACCTCCCCCGGCTCGGCCCGCGGCGTCCTGGTCACCGGTGCGTCGCGCGGCATCGGCGCCGCGATCGCGCACGCGTTCGCCGAGAGGGGCGACCGGGTCGCCGTCCACTTCCACTCCTCCGGCGAGCTGGCCGAGGAGGTCCGGGCCTCGCTGCCCGGGTCGGGCCACGTGACGGTCCGGGCCGACGTCGCGGACCCCGACGCGGTCCGGGCGTGCGTCGACGAGGCCGCCGAGCGACTCGGCCGGCTCGACGTCCTGGTCAACAACGCCGGCGTCTTCCTCGCGCACCCGCCGCTGGAGACCTCGTGGGAGGACTGGCAGGCCGCGTGGTCGCGCACCCTGTCGACCAACCTCGTCGGGCCCGCCGCCGCGACGTACGCCGCGATCCCGCACCTGCGCGCAGCCGGTGGCGGCGCGGTCGTCAACGTGTCGAGCCGTGGCGCCTTCCGGGGCGAGCCCCGCAACCCGGCCTACGCCGCCTCCAAGGCCGGGCTCAACGCGTTCGGCCAGTCGATGGCGCTGGTGCTGGCGCCCCACGGGATCGCGGTCGGCACGGTCGCGCCCGGCTTCGTGCAGACCGAGATGGCGCGCGAGGTGCTCGAGGGGGCGAGCGGGGACGCCGTCCGGGCGCAGTCGCCGTACGGGCGGATCGCGGACCCGGCGGAGGTGGCCTCAGCGGTGCTCTGGCTGGCCTCGCCGGAGGCGGCGTTCTCGACGGGCACCATCATCGACGTCAACGGCGCGTCCTACCTGCGGAGCTGAGGCCACGATGATCGAGATCCTGACCCCGGCGCGGGTCGCCCTGGCCGCCCGCACCGGCGCGCTGGTCGCCGAGATCCTGCAGACGGCGCGGGACCGCTGCCGGGTCGGCACCAACCTCCTCGAGATCGACCGGTGGGCCGCCGAGATGATCCACGCGGCCGGTGCGACGTCCTGCTACGTCGACTACGAGCCGTCGTTCGGTCGCGGACCCTTCGGGCACTACATCTGCACCTCCGTCAACGACGCGGTCCTGCACGGCCTGCCCCACGACCGGGAGGTCGCCGACGGCGACCTGGTCTCCCTCGACCTGGCGGTCGTCCTCGACGGGGTCGCCGCCGACTCGGCGCTGAGCTTCGTGGTGGGTGACACCCCGGACCCGGCCGACCTCGCCCTGATCGGGACCACCGAGCGGGCCCTGGAGGCCGCCATCGACGCCGTCCGGCCCGGTGCGCGGATCGGCGACCTCTCCCACGCCATCGGGTCGGTGCTCGACGAGGCGGGCTACCCGATCAACGTCGAGTTCGGCGGCCACGGGATCGGCTCGACGATGCACCAGGACCCCCACGTCTCCAACACCGGTCGCCCGGGGCGCGGGTTCCGGCTCCGGCCGGGCCTGATGCTGGCGCTGGAGCCGTGGGTGATGGCCGACACCGACCGGCTCGTGACCGACGACGACGGCTGGACGCTGCGCAGCGCCACCGGCTGCCGCACGGCCCACAGCGAGCACACGATCGCCGTCACCGACGACGGGTGCGAGGTGCTGACGCGGCGCGGGTGAGCCGGCCGGCTCACTCCGGGTCGGTCGGCCGGCGCCGCGGTCCCAGCAGCAGTCGCAGCGCGACGAACGTCGTGAGCGAGGCACCGATCGCGACGGCGTACCCCCAGGTGTCGCTGCTCTCGCCCCACGGCAGCGGCAGCAGCAGGCTGCTGCACCGCGTCGCGCCGTCCTCGGAGCCCATGCACAGGGTGGGCAGCAGCAGGACCAGCACCACCAGCGCCCCGACCCACGCGACCGCCCTTCGCATGGGGCGAGCGTACGTCGATCCGTGGACCTCGGGCCGCCGGCCGCGCGCGAGGTGTGTCCCTGCTGCGGCAGACTCTCGCGCGTGCCTGGTGACTCCTCGACGACCGCGCTGCGGGTGCCGCGACCGGACGGAGCCGTGCTGGCGGCGCAGGTGGCCGGGCCGCGTGACGCGCCGGTCCTGCTCCTCCTGCAGGGCCAGGCCAGCTCGCACGACTGGTGGACCGGGCTCCGCGAACGTTACGAGCAGCTGCTCCGGACGGTCTCCCTCGACTACCGGGGAACGGGGGCGACCACGTCGCCGACCGGGGACCTGACCACGGGCCTGCTCGCTGACGACGCGGTGGCGGTGCTGGACGCCCTCGGCGTCGAGCGCGCCCACGTCTACGGCACGTCGATGGGCGGCCGGGTCGCGCAGGTGCTGGCGGCCTCCCACGCCCGGCGGGTCGGCTCCCTCGTGCTCGCCTGCACCTCGCCGGGAGGACCTCGGGCGACCGAGCGGAGCGCGGAGGTACGCCGGGCCCTCGTCGCCGACGATCCCGGCGCCCGGCAGGCCGCCCTCGTGCGGCTCTTCTACACGCCGGCGTGGGGTGATGACGCGGCGCGCTCCCACCTGCTCGGCGACCCGACGATGTCACCGGTGGACCGGCAGCGGCACCTGCGGATGAGCGCCCGTCACGACGCCTGGGACCTCTTGCCCCACATCGCGTGCCCCACCCTGGTCCTGCACGGCAGCGACGACGAGATGACCCCGCCCGTCAACTCCGAGCTGATCGCCGAGCGCGTCCCGGGAGCCCGGCTCCACGTCCACCGGGGCGGCCGGCACGGCTTCTTCGACGAGTTCGCCACGGACCTCGATCCCGTGCTGTCCGGGTTCTGGTCCGACCACGCGTCCTCAGAGCCGGGTTGCGTCGATTGCCGGTGATCGGCGCGTGCGTGACCTAGGGTCACCCCACCCACCTCGGCCACTCGGAGCTCGCATGCTGCGCACGATCCTCACCCTCACCCTCGTCCTGCCCGCCGCTGCGGGTCTCGCCGAACCGGCTCGCGCCGCGGCGGCCGCCACCCCGAGGTGCCACGGGATGCCCGCGACGATCGTCGGCACGCCCGGCGACGATCGGATCAGGGGCACCCGTGGCCCCGACGTGGTCGTGGCGCTGGACGGCAACGACTGGGTCGTCGGGCTCGGCGGCGACGACGTGCTGTGCGGCAACGGCGGAAGCGACGACCTCGTCGGCGGTCTCGGGAACGACCAGGTCTTCGGCGGCCGCGACGGCCAGGAGCAGCGCGTGCGCCGCACCCTGGTCCTGGGCGACCTGCTCGAGGGCGGGCCCGGCGACGACCACCTCGACGCCGGCTACGACGAGCCGACCGGGCGTGTCGGGGTGTTGCGGCACGACGGCGTGACCTACCGGCACAGCGCCCGGGCGGTCACGGTCGACCTGGACGCCAGCACCGCGACCGGTGAGGGCCGCGACGTCCTGGTGCCCGGTCGCCACCTCGAGCTCACCGGATCGCCGTACGACGACGTGCTGCACGGCTCGGACCTCCCGGAGACCCTCGACGGCGACCGTGGCGCCGACCAGGTGTTCGGCGGTGGAGGGCGCGACGCCGTCGTCGGCTTCCACGGCGACGACCAGCTCCACGGAGAGGCGGGACCTGACTTCGTGCTCAGCACTTCCGGGGTCGCGACGGTGGACGGCGGCGAGGGAAGAGACTGGCTGATCGCCGACAGTGCCCGTCCCGCCACCATGCTCGGTGGGGACGCCTTCGACTACCTCTCGCGGCGGATCACCACCGGTGAGACGGGCGTCATCGACGGGGGCGGTCACCGCGACCAGCTCGAGCTGGTGACCCAGCTGTGGTTCGACCGCGAGCCGTCGGCGGCACTCGACGCGGCGGCCGGGACAGCCGTGGTCACTGCGGGTGACGACACGCAGACCACCGAGTTCGCGAGCGTGGACGCCTTCACGCTGTGGGGCTCGCCCTGGTCCTTCAGCGGATCCGACGGCGAGGACTTCGTGCAGGTGCTCGACGACCGGATGGAGGCCCAGGGACTGGGCGGCGACGACTACCTGCTCGGCGGCTCCCGCTCCGACGTGCTCGACGGCGGTGAGGGGACCGACGAGGCGTGGGGCGGCCGGGGCCGCGACACCTGCATCGACACCGAGCTCGGCGACTGCGACGCCTACCCCTGGGACTCCCGGTCCACCACCCGCGCCCGCGTGGTCGGGCATGACCTGAGCTCCCTCGCCCGGACGTCGCCCCGGCGGCTGCTCTCGCGCTGGCAGGACCACCGCCCGCCGTTCGCCGGTCGCTGAGGTCGTCGACCGTCACCAGATCGTCGACGGCGCAGGGTGCCGGGAATCCCTTGTGGACAACGGGTTCTGGGGTGTCTCGGGTGTCAGTGGTCCCGGCTTGGATGGGGGCATGGCGATCACTCCGCTCCCGCACCCGACACCGGCAGCCGTGGTGCTGGCGGCGAGCGCCGAGGTCGGCTTGCTGCGGGGTGCGCTCTGGTCGGCTCGCACCTCGGCCGAGCTGGTCGAAGCGGTCGAAGAGCTGCAGCGGCTGACGGCCGCCAGGGCTGCAGTGGAGGCCGAGCTCCTGGCCGAGCTCGACGCCCGCGACACCCCGCGTCGTGAGCTGGGTTGGGCGTCGACGTCGGCTTGGTACACGCACGTGGCCGGCACCACTCGCCGCCAGGGCAAGCGCACGGTCGAGCACGCGAAGGCGCTGGTCGGTGACCGAGCGGCGACCCTGGCCGCTCTGCACGACGGCGTGGCCTCACCGGAACAGGCGCACGTGATCCTGGCCGCGGTCGACCGGCTGCCCGTGGTCGAGCACACCCGCCGCCGCGGTGAGGAGGTGCTGATCGCCGAGGCAGCCAGGCTCGACGCCACCGACCTCCAGCGCGCCGGGCGCCACCTCGCCCGTGTGGTCGACCCGGAGGGTGACGAACGAGAGGTCGAGCGGGAGCTCGACCGGGAAGATCGGGCCGCCCACCTCGGCCGCCACCTCTCGATCAGCGACGACGGTTGCGGTGGTATCCGGCTCGACGGCCGGGGCACCGTCGAGGACGGTGCGGTGCTGCGGGCGGTGCTGCTGCCGATGACCAAGCCAGACCCTCCGGCCGACCCGTCCTGTGAGACGCAGCCCGAGCCTCGCGACCACGGTGCCCGGATGTGGGACGCCCTGGTCGCCGTTGCCCGGCACGCCCTGACCACCGACCTGCCTCCGTCCGGTCACGGCGCCCGCCCCCGGGTGGTGGTCGCCGTCGACCACGCCACCCTCCACGGTGACCCTGGCGCTGCGGGCGTCGGACAGACCGAGGACGGGCTGGAGCTGGCTGCCTCGGCCGTACGGCGGCTCGCCTGCGACTGCGACCTGGTCCGGGTCTGTCTCGACGAGCGGGGTTGTCCCCTCGACGTGGGACGCACCCGTCGCCTGGTCACGCCCGGCATCTGGACCGCCCTGGTCCTCCGCGACCGACACTGCGCCTTCCCGGGCTGCACCAAGCCGCCCGTGATGTGCCACGGCCACCACATCCGGCACTGGATCGACGGCGGACCGACCTGCCTGGACAACCTGGTGCTGGTGTGCGGACACCATCACCGCACCCTCCACGGCAGCCCCTGGAAGGTCCGGCTCGCGGCCGACGGACGGCCGGAGTTCCTGCCGCCGCCCACCCTCCGCCGGCCCGACCCCCACTGGACCCGCCATCGTCCTCGGCGAGAGTGATCGACGGGCCTCGCGGCTGATCAGAGGTCGAAGAGCGAGCTCGACTCCGTGATGTCGACGTCGGTCTTCGGCTGGTGGGCGGGGCCGGACGCCCTGGTCGGCTTCTGCTCGGGCTCGTCGGCGTCCGCGCCGTCGGTCTCCCCGGCCTGGTCCTCGGGCTCGTCGGCGGGCTCCGCCTCGTCGGCGGCAGCCTCGCTCGGTGCCTCGGTCGTCGGCTCGCCGTTCGAGGAGGCGGCGGTCGCGGCCGCGCTGACCGCGCTCGGGTCCGGCCTGCCGTCGACGTCGCCCTGCCCCGGCTCAGGCTCCGCCGTCTCGACCGGCTCCTCCGCAGCGGTCGCCGTCGGTTCCGGCGAGGCGATGTCGAAGAGCGACCCGCCCGCGGGGATCTTGGCGCCGGCGGGGGCGGCGGGCGCGGACTTCTCGGCTTCCGGGGTGGTGTCCGGACGGGCCTGGCGGGCCTCCTCGACGACCGGTTCCTGCTCGGGGGTGGGCTCGGGCTGCTCGGGAGCGGAGATGTCGAAGAGCGAGCCGCCCTGCGGGATCTCCGAGCTCGCGCGCGGGTTCGGCCTTGTCGTCGGTGGTGTCGGGAGCGGCCTGGCGGGCCCTCCTCGACCACCGGTTCATCGTCGGCTACGTCGCCGAGGTCGAACAGCGAACCCCCGGCCGCGGGCTTGTCCTCGTTGACGGGCTCGGGCTCGGCGTCGGTCGTGTCGTCGGCGCCGAGGTCGAAGAGGGAGCCACCGGCGCTGGCGGCAGGCTCCTCGTCGGCAGCGGGAGCGTCCTCGGCAGGCTCGTCCGAGTCGCCGACGTCGAACAGGGACGACCCGCCGCTGGCCTTGGCGGCGGGGCCGGCGTCGGCGGTCTCGGTCACGGTGCCGGGGGTCTGGGTGTCGTCGCCCGCCTCCGGCTCGGCGGCCGTCTCCTCGTCGCGGGTGAGGGTGGCGGTCGCCGTACCCCCACCCGAGGCCGACGCCTCGACCTTCCTCGCCCGGGTCGCGGTCTCGCCCTTGACCGAGGCCAGCAGCATCTGGGCGACGTCGAGCACCTCGACCTCCTCGCGGGCGTCGCCGGAGTCCTGGAGGGCGGTGAGCCCGTCGGAGAGCATCACCCGGCAGAACGGGCAGCCGACGGCGATCTGGTCGGCGCCGGTGCCGACGGCCTCGGTGGTGCGGTTGAGGTTGATCCGCTCCCCGATCTTCTCCTCCATCCACATCCGCGCCCCACCGGCGCCGCAGCAGAAGGACCGCTCGGAGTTGCGTTCCATCTCGACGAACTCGGCGCCGGGCAGGACCTGGAGCAGCTCGCGCGGGGGCTCGTAGACCTGGTTGTGGCGGCCGATGTAGCACGGGTCGTGGTAGGTGATGGAGCGCTTGGCGGCCCCGGCGCCGTCCTTGACCGGCGTCAGCCTCCCCTCGCGCACCAGCCGGTTGAGCAGCTGGGTGTGGTGGACGACCTCGAGCTCGATGCCGAGGTCGCGGTACTCGTTCTTGAGCGTGTTGAAGCAGTGGGCGCAGGTCGAGACGACCTTCTTGACCTTGAACTCCTGGAACGTCTCGACGTTCTGCTGCGCGAGGCCCTGGAAGACGAACTCGTTGCCGGCCCGGCGTGCCGAGTCGCCGGTGCAGGTCTCGCCCTTGCCGAGGACGCCGAAGGAGACCCCGGCGATGTTCAGCAGCTCGGCGACGGCGCGCGTGGTCTTCTTGGCGCGGTCCTCGTAGGCGCCGGCGCAGCCGACCCAGAACAGCCAGTCGACCGACTCCAGCGACTCGAGGTCCTCACCGACGACGGGGACGTCGAAGTCGAGGCCCTGCGTCCAGTCCAGGCGCATGCTGGGGGAGAGGTTCCACGGGTTGCCCTTGGACTCCATGCCCTTGAACAGCTGGTTGAGCTCGGCGGGGAACGTCGACTCGACGAGCACCTGGTAGCGGCGCATGTCGACGATGTGGTCGACGTGCTCGATGTCGACCGGGCACTGCTGCACGCAGGCGCCGCAGGTGACGCACGACCACAGCACGTCGGGGTCGATGATCCCGCCGCCGGTGGGCTGCCAGGCCTCGCCCTCGGTCGCGCCGACCAGCGCCCGCTCGACCTCGGCGGCCAGCTCGGGGTCGGCCTCGAGCATCGAGTCGCGCTTGGCCTGGTCGGCCTGCAGGTAGGACCCGATGTGGAACGCGTGGTCCCGCATGTTCATGATCAGCATCTTGGGAGACAGCGGCTTCTCGGTGTTCCACGCCGGGCACTGGTCCTGGCAGCGGCCGCACTCGGTGCAGGTCGCCATGTCGAGCAGGCCCTTCCACGAGAAGTCCTCGATCGAGCCGATGCCGAGCCGGGTGTCCTCGTCCATGTCCTCGAGGTCGTCGAGGGTGACCGGTTGCCCGGCGGAGGTGAGCGGACGGGCCGCGCCGAGCGCGACGGGCTGGCGCTTGAAGAGCACGTTGAGCGGGGCCACGAAGATGTGCAGGTGCTTGCTGTTGAGCACGATCACCAGGAACACCAGCATCACGCCGATGTGGAGCAGCAGCCCGACGCCCTCGAGCGCGTGGAGCGCGCCCTCGGGCAGCCCGTCGAGGAGGTTGCCGAGGCCGACGGAGACGAACGCCCCGGAGTCGTAGGGGAGGTTGCCCGCGGCCGAGGACGCCCCGCGGAACAGGAACATCGTCCAGATGACGTTGAAGATCATGAACAGCACGAGCCACGCGCCGCCGAGGTGGGAGCCGGAGAAGCGCGAACGGCGGCCGAGCCGCTCGGGCGCGTTCTTCAGCCGGATCTGGGCGAACACGACCAGGCTCGCCAGCGCCAGCACCGCGATCAGGTCCTGGGCGAAGCCGAGCAGCTCCCAGTGGCCGATCAGCGGGATCGCGAAGTCGTCCGGGCCGAGCAGCACGCCGTACGCCTCGAGGTAGACGCTCGCCAGGATCACGAACGCCCAGAACACGAAGAAGTGGGCGGCGCCCGGGACGGTCCACTTGAGCAGCTTCTTCTGCCCGAAGACCTCGACGGCCTGGGTCTTCAGCGCGCGGCCGATCCGGCCCGTGACGCCCTCGACGCGGCGCGGGTCGGGCTGGCCGCTGGTGATCAACCGGTAGAGCCAGAGCACCCGCCGGGCGGCGATCGGGAGCAGGGCGAGGTTGAGCAGCAGGCCGACGATGAGGACCCAGTTCACGTGCGTCTCCTCGGGCGAGGTCGGTGACGGCGGGAGCGACTCGCCGAGACTACGACCAGCGGGTGGTCGCGGTCAGCGGGCGAGCGGTGTGAAACAGGCTACTTCCGGGTAACCCCGCCCGTCAGGTCACCCCCGGCGTACGCCGGCGACGCGACCGGCGCGGGTGAGGTCGACGACCAGCCGCACGTCGGGGTCGGAGGCGGTGCGGGCGCAGTAGGTGTAGGTGAGGTCCTGCCGCAGGAAGGGCTGGCCGACGGCGTGCAGCACCTGCGGTGTGGTCATGCCCTGCGTGACCAGGGTCCGGAACCGGGCGGGCGTGCGGCGCAGGCCGGGGTTGCGGCACGGGTCGGGCTCGATGCCCTGTGCGCGCTCCCAGGTCTGGAGGTAGGCCTCGGCGCCACGGGCCATGTCGGTCGCCAGCGCGTCACCGTCGCCGGACTCGGAGTCGGCGACGTGCTCGATGTCCTCGATCCAGTCGGGGTAGAGGCCGTACTGCGCGACGCCGTCGGCGTTGATGTCGTAGACCCGCTCGCCGGCGTGCTGCTGGCCGATCGTCACGCCGCCGAGCCCGCGGAAGGGGTAGGTGACGGGGTCGGTCGCGTCGACGCCGCGGGGGTCGCCCTGCGCGCCGAGCCCGTTGATGTCGGCGCCGTAGCCGATGCCGAAGTAGTAGCGCGGGTCGGCCCACTGCACGTGCTGGCGCCACTTGTCGACGAATCCGGTCGAGTCGCCGGCGTACGGCGCGATGAACCCGCCCATCTCGTAGATCCGCGGGTAGGCGTCGGGGGTGGACCACGAGTGGCTCGACAGCACGCCGGAGTAGCCCATCTCCTCGACCTGGTCGAGCGCCTCGCTCCGCGCGAGCACGCTCATGTGGTCGGGGTCGAAGAGCATGTGGCGCTGGGCGAGGCCGGAGATGACGTCCTCGCCGAGCGTGGTCAGGCCGCGCTGGTTGCAGTGCTCGGGCCGGTCGTAGATCGGCAGGTCGGTGCCGGCCAGGCCGAAGGCCTCACCGATCGCGCCGAAGAGCGCGTCCTGCTGCTCCGCCGAGATCTCGGGGGCGGCCGCCTGCTCCTTGTCGTGGGCACCGGGCACGGCGGGGTCGCAGTGCTCCATGTCCCAGTAGGTGCCGGTCTCCAGGAAGTTGGCGTTGTTGACGACGGCGCCGGTCTGGCCCTCGTCGCCCGCCACGCCGGAGAGCGCGTTGTCGAACTTGTTGACCAGCTCCATCTGGCGCACGCCCATCGCGTGCACCTCGTCGAGCTGGCGGTCGATGGTCGAGGGGTCGCAGGAGGGTTGGTCACCGGTCGGCCCGGCCTTGAAGGTGCAGCCGAACGGCACGCTGGTCTCGATGCCCATGACGACGGCGAGCTTGCCCTCGTTGATGACCCGCCGGGCCTGCCACGGGCTGGTGACGATGCGGTACCAGCCACGGCCGGGCCCGCCCCACTGCGCGTCGATGTAGTCCTCGAACTGGTGCATCCGCCTGGCCTGCAGCCGGATCGAGTCCATGTCGTCGCAGGAGTTCTTCGAGGCGGGGGTGCCGTCGCGGCCGTAGGGGTAGAGCTGGCAGAGCTGGTTGTTCTCGACGAGCAGGTTGACGAACAGCCGCTGGCCGCTGCGCCACGACCGCTCCATCCACTTGTAGTAGGTGCCCTCGTGGGTCAGCGAGTCGGGCGCCGGCCAGTCCTTGAACGTCGGCCAGCCGACCGGGTCGTGGTAGGGCCGGCCGGACAGGGCGGCCTCGAGCGGGTTGGTGCCGGTCTGGTGGTCCTCGCAGTCGACCAGGGCGTACGGCGCCCCGAACCGGTCCCAGGGCTTGCCGCAGTGGGCGCCGCCGCCGAGGAACTCGTAGGCCATGCCGTGGGTGTGGGCGTCGACGTAGCCGCGCACCTCCTGGAAGGCCGAGACGCCGGCGAACGGCGCGCCCTTCACGTCGACCTGCGACTCGGGGTAGCGCGCGCAGCCGTCGGTCGTCGTCAGCAGGAACGAGTCCTGGCCGTCGACGGTCAGGGTGCTGCCCCGGCTGGTCAACGTCGTGCGCGACCCGGCCATGTCGGCGCGCCAGATGGTGTCCTGACCGGGCTCGGCCGCCTTGCCGCCGTCGGCGCTGACGAAGCGGCGCTGGGCGTCGTAGAGCAGGTAGTGGCCGAGCGAAGTGGCCTGGAAGTACAGCGGCTCGCCGCCGTCGACGAGCGTGTAGCAGCCGCCGGCCATCTCGTAGCGGTCGGCGGGGTGCGCGCCTCGCGGCCGGCGCAACGGCACCGTGGTGAGCTCGGGATCCGGCGTACGCCGGCCGGCGGCGACCGCGGTGGCGTGGCCGGCCTTCTCCACCGGTCCGGTCGGGTCGTCGACCTGCTCGCCGGTCTCGAGGCTGCGCGAGATCGCGTTCTTGGTCGCGGCGTCCTCGGCCGGATCGCCCTCGTGGGCACCCGCCGAGGTGGCGGCGAGCACGCCGGTGACGAGCAGCGCGGCGAGGGCGAGGACGGTCGCCGTACGGCGGGGGGGCTGGTGGTCGGCCACGGTTACCTCCGGGTAGCTGTCGGAGACTTCAACGACCGAGTGGCTCCCGGGTCACCGTGCCGCCCAGCCTGCGGGTGAGCAGGGTCGCGGTGCGGCGTACGGCGTCGGCGTACGGCTCGGGGGAAGTGTGGCGCGACTCCACCGTCACGGCTACCCCCGCGACGGGGAAGCCGGTGTGGTCGAGGACGGCGGCCGCGACGCTGGCGAAGCCCGGGGTGACGTCGCCGTCCTCGGTCGCGTGCCCGCGCTGGCGGGTCTCGGCGAGGACGGCGCGCAGGGCGCTGGGCGTCGCCGGTCCGGTGCCGTGGCGCTGGGTGAAGGTCTCGCGGTCGGGGTAGAGCGCGCGGACCTGCGGCGCCGGCAGGGCGGCGAGCACGGCCCGGCCGGTGGCCGTGAGGTGCGCCGGCAGCCGTACGCCGACGTCGGTGACCAGGCTGGGGCGACCGGGAGCGCGCTCCTCGATCAGGTAGAGCACGTCGCGGCCGTGGAGCACCGCGAGGTGGGCGTTCTGGCCCGACTCGTCGCACAGGTCGGCCAGCGGCCGCCGGGCGATCCGCGCCAGGGGCGCCTGCCGGGCGTAGCCGCCCCCGACCTCGTGCGCGGCGGGCCCCAGCCCGTACCGCGCCTCGTCGGCGAGGTGGACCACGAAGCCCTCCTCGACCATCACGTTGAGCAGGTGGTAGGCCGTGCTGCGCGGCAGCTCGCACGCCCGCATGATGTGCTCCAGCGGCGCCGCCTCCGGGCGGCTCGCCAGGAACCGCAGCACGCGCAGGGTGCGCGTCGCCGCCGGCACCTGGCTCATGGGGTCATGGTGGCACTGGTGGGCCGCATGATTCCCCGGCTAGCCGGGGATCCATGCACTTCTCGGCCGTTGCAACACCCGAGAAGTGCATGGATCGGCCGAGAAGTCACGGTCCGGTGGGGCGCGGGGACGCCGTCAGGCGCGGTGGGTGCCGCTCGTGCCGGTGTCGTCCGGGTGGGTGCCCTCGTCGATCGGGCGGCCGGTCTCGGGGTCGACCCGCTCGTGCGTGGTCTCGCTGCCGGCGGGGTGTCCGTGGGGCTCGTGCGGCGTCTGGCTGCCCGCCGGGTGCGCGGTGGCCGAGTCGTGGGTGGTCTCGCTACCGTCGGCGTGGGCGCCGGGGGCGTGGCTGGGCGTCTCGCTGCCCGCGGCGCCGCCGCCCGGCTGGTAGTCGGCCGAGCGGTGGTCGACGTCGGGGTCGATCCGGTCTGCCTCGCGGACCTGGTCCTCGACCCTGGCCCGCTCGTGCTGCTGGCCGCGGCGCGCCTCGGTGGCCTGGGCGTCGGCGCGCTCGGCCTCGAGCCGCTTGCGCTCGGCCTCGAGCTCGGCCTCGCGGGCCTTCAGGTCCTCGTGCTGGACGGCGCCGTGCTGGGCCTGGGCCTTCTCGCGCAGCTCGGCGGCCTCGTGGCGGCGCTGGGTGGCCTTGCGCTTGCGTGCCATGGCGGAGGCGATGGCGATCACGGCCAGCACGACGACGATGACGACGACGATCCAGACGATGGTTGAGGTGTCCATGGGTCCCTCCCGGTGGTGGAGTGCGCCCTCAAACCTAGGACCCGGCCGAAAGCCGCTGCTCACCCCAACGGGCGTCAGGTCTCGGATCCGAGACGAGGGGCCCGGAGCGGGGCTGGTGCCGCGGGGCCGCCGGCTCGTTTCATGGGAGGCATGTCCTCCAGCGTCGATCAGCCGGCCGTCGCGGTCGGCACCGGACCGGTCTCCTTCGCCGACGTGGTCGCCGTCGCGCGCGGTGGCGCGCCGGTCACCCTCACGCCCGAGGCCGAGGCCGCCGTCGAGCGGGCCCGCGCCGTCGTCGAGGAGCTGGCGGCGGGTACGACGCCGGCGTACGGCATCTCGACGGGGTTCGGGGCGCTGGCCACCCGCCACATCCCGACCGAGCGACGTGCCCAGCTGCAGCGCTCGCTGGTGCGCTCGCACGCCGCGGGCTCCGGACCCGAGGTCGAGCGCGAGGTGGTCCGGGCACTCATGCTGCTCCGGCTCTCGACGCTGGCGACCGGGCACACCGGCGTCCGGCTCGGGACCGCCCGGCTGATCGCCGACCTGCTGAGCCCGGGCATCACGCCGGTGGTCCACGAGCACGGCTCGCTCGGCTGCTCCGGCGACCTGGCCCCGCTGTCCCACTGCGCCCTCGCGCTGATGGGCGAGGGCGAGGTCCGGGACGCCGGCGGGGCGCTGGTCCCGGCCTCCCGGGCGCTCGCCGAGGCGGGCCTGGTCCCTGTCGAGCTGGCCGCCAAGGAGGGGCTCGCGCTGATCAACGGCACCGACGGCATGCTCGGCATGCTGGTGCTGGCGATCGCACGACCTGCCCGGAACCTGCTGGAGACGGCCGACGTCGCCGCCGCGATGAGCGTCGAGGGCCAGCTCGGCACCGACCGGGTCTTCGCCCCCGAGCTCCAGGCGATCCGGCCCCATCCCGGCCAGGCCGCCAGCGCCGCCAACCTGGTCGCGCTGCTCGCCGACTCCGGCGTCGTCGCCTCGCACCGCGGCCCCGACTGCAACCGGGTCCAGGACGCCTACTCCTTGCGCTGCTCGCCCCAGGTCCACGGCGCGGCCCGCGACACCGTCGCGCACGCCGCCACCGTGGCCGAGCGCGAGCTGGCCAGCGCCGTCGACAACCCGGTGGTGCTGCCCGACGAGGGCCGCGTCGAGTCCAACGGCAACTTCCACGGCGCCCCGGTCGGCCTACGTGCTCGACTTCCTCGCGATCGTCGCGGCCGACGTCGCCAGCGATCAGCGAACGGCGGACCGACCGGTTCCTCGACAAGGCCCGCAACCACGGGCTGCCGCCGTTCCTGGCCGACGACCCGGGCGTCGACAGCGGCCACATGATCGCGCAGTACACCCAGGCTGCGATCGTCTCCGAGCTCAAGCGGCTGGCGGTGCCGGCGAGCGTCGACTCGATCCCCTCCAGCGCGATGCAGGAGGACCACGTGTCCATGGGCTGGTCGGCCGCGCGCAAGCTGCGACGGGCCGTCGACGGCCTGACCCGGGTGGTCGCCATCGAGGTGCTGACCGCCGCCCGCGCGCTCGACCTGCGCGCGCCGCTCGAGCCGAGCCCCGCGACGGGCGCGGTCGTGCGGCTGCTGCGCGACGCAGGCATCGAGGGTCCCGGCCCGGACCGCCACCTCTCGCCCGAGATCGAGGTCGCGGTGGGTCTCGTCGCCTCCGGCGCCGTCGCCGCAGCGGCGGGCGAGGTCGTCGGGGGGCTGCGGTGATCGGCCGCTCAGCCCGAGGCGCTCGCAGCGTCCTGCGCCACGAACGACTGCACCAGCCACACGCTGAAGAGCACCAGTCCCGCGTCGACCGACCGGTCGTCGAGGGTGACGACAGCCGGCGTCCTGCCCCAGCCCCTGGCCTTGACGGCCAGCAGCCGCGCTCCGTGGTGGGTGAGCACGTAGCTGCCGCGCCACACGCTCTCACGGCTGATCTCGTGGGGCAGCCCGGTCCATGCCACGTCGCCCGCGTGGCTCATCACCTTGCGCTGTCGGAACTCACCCACGACCGAGCCCACCTGGTCCACCGCCTCGGCGGTGCGCTGGGTCCAGCCGCGCGGCCGGGCGACGTACACGCGCCCGGTCGTCGTCCGCAGCTCGGAGTCCCGGCTCGCCCAGCCCGACCGGCGGATCGAGCCGTACCCGGCGAGCTCGTAGCGCCGCCGGTCGTCGCCCGACCGGGTGAGCGCCAGCTCCGTCATGCCCACACCGTAGTCCGCCCGAGGAGGCCCCGATGACCGACAACCCGCGCCTGCCGATCCACGCCCCGACCGGTCCCGAGCTCAGCTGCCGCTCGTGGCAGACCGAGGCGCCGATGCGGATGCTCATGAACAACCTCGACCCCGCCAACGCCGAGCGTCCGGAGGACCTCGTCGTGTACGGCGGCACCGGCCGCGCGGCCCGCAGCTGGGAGGCCTACGACGCGCTGCTGGCGACGCTGCGCACGCTCGGTGACGACGAGACGATGCTGGTGCAGTCGGGCAAGCCGGTCGGGGTGATGAAGACCCACGCGTGGGCCCCGCGGGTCCTGATCGCCAACTCCAACCTGGTCGGCGACTGGGCCAACTGGGAGGAGTTCCGGCGGCTCGAGGACCTCGGGCTCACGATGTACGGACAGATGACCGCCGGGTCGTGGATCTACATCGGCACCCAGGGGATCCTGCAGGGCACGTTCGAGACCTTCGCGGCGGTCGCCGACAAGAGGTTCGGCGGCACCCTCGCAGGCACGATCACGCTCACCGCCGGCCTCGGCGGCATGGGCGGCGCCCAGCCACTGGCCGTCACCATGAACGACGGCGTCGCGATCTGCGTCGAGGTCGACCAGCACCGGATCGACCGGCGGCTCGAGACCCGCTACCTCGACGAGCAGGCCGACGACCTCGACGACGCCGTACGCCGTGCCCTGGCTGCGCGGGAGGAGCGGCGCGGCCTGTCGATCGGCGTCCTCGGCAACGCCGCCGAGCTGGTCCCGGCGCTGCTCGAGCGGCACCACGACCGGCTCGAGGCCGGCCACGGCCCGCTGATCGACATCGTCACCGACCAGACCTCCGCCCACGACCCGCTGGCCTACCTGCCGGCCGGCACGGCGTTCGACGACTGGGACCGCGAGCGCGACGAGGACCCGCGCGGCTTCACCAAGCGCGCGCAGGAGTCGATGGCCGTCCACGTGCGGGCGATGGTGGAGTTCCAGGACTCCGGCGCCGAGGTCTTCGACTACGGCAACTCGATCCGCGACGAGGCCCGGCAGGGGGGTTACGACCGGGCGTTCGCCTTCCCGGGCTTCGTGCCGGCCTACATCCGGCCGCTGTTCTGCGAGGGCAAGGGGCCCTTCCGCTGGGCCGCGCTGTCGGGCGACCCGGCCGACATCGCCGCGACCGACCGCGCGATCCTCGAGCTGTTCCCGGACGACGAGAAGCTGCACCGGTGGATCACGATGGCCGGCGAGCGGATCGAGTTCCAGGGGCTGCCCGCCCGGATCTGCTGGCTGGGCTACGGCGAGCGGCACCTCGCCGGGCTGAAGTTCAACGAGATGGTGGCCTCGGGCGAGCTGTCGGCGCCGGTCGTGATCGGTCGCGACCACCTCGACTGCGGCTCGGTCGCCTCGCCCTACCGCGAGACCGAGGCGATGCTCGACGGCTCCGACGCGATCGCCGACTGGGCGCTGCTCAACGCGATGGTCAACACCGCCTCGGGGGCCACCTGGGTCTCCTTCCACCACGGCGGCGGCGTGGGCATGGGCCGCTCGCTGCACGCGGGCCAGGTCTGCGTCGCCGACGGCACCGACCTCGCGGCGGAGAAGATCGAGCGGGTCCTCACCAACGACCCGGGCATGGGCGTGATCCGCCACGTCGACGCCGGCTACGACCGCGCCGTGCAGGTCGCCGAGGAGCGCGACGTCCGCGTGCCGATGCGCGAGTGAGCTATCCCCGGTCGCGGCGGTGCCGGCGGCTGCCGCCGTGCCAGTCCTCCTGTACGCCGACCGTGTCGGCGTCCACGCCGAACCCGACGAGCTGCGGCCGCTCCCGCAGGCTGCGCTTGAGCTCGGCGAAGCCGGGGAACCGGGACAGCCCGATCACGTGGTCCCAGAGCTCGCCGGCCTGCTCCGGCTCGGGGAGCCGGCTGATGACGGGCCCGAAGAACGCGACCCCGTCGGGCGGCTCGAAGTGGATGATCGGCGTGCCGACGTCCTCGCCGGTGAGCGCGAGCGCCTCCTCGCCGTCGGCGCGGATCTCGGCGTCCCACGACTCGTCGTCGAGCGCGTCCGCGAGCTCCGTGGGCAGTCCGGCCTCCGCCAGCAGGGGCTCGACGAACTCGCGGGTGCCCCGTCGTTCCCGGTGGTCTTCCTCGTCGACGACGTCCGTCGGGGGAGGGGTGTCGAAGATCCGCGCGCCGAAGGCAGCCTGCAGCGGGTCGAGCGCCGCCGCGCCGTGCTCGTGGCGGGCCCGGGCGGCGACCCGCAACAGCCGCAGGCCGGCGGTGTGCCCGGCCTCGTACTCCGGCGGGAAGTGGGCGTCGTAGTCGACGTCCGCGTTGATGAGCCGCAGCGAGATGAAGCGCCAGTCGACGGTGAGGTCCCGCTCGGCCTGCACCATCCGCAGCCACGTGCTGGTCAACCAGCAGAACGGGCACACGGGGTCGAAGTAGAAGCGGACGTCGGGGGCGGGCATGCCTCCACGGTAGGAGCGGCTTCCTGAGGGACCGCGCTCAGCGCACCGACGCCACGGCCTCGGGGACGCGGCGCAGCAGCCACGCGACGACGTTGCCGAGCTCGTGGGCGGAGGCATCCTCCGTCGCGCGGGCGATCCGCTCGAAGGTGTCGACCTGGAACAGCAGGTCGACGACGGGGGCGAGCCGGACTGCCCGGTCGAGGTCGGCGTCCGGGTAGGCCTCGCGCCACGGGCGTACGAACGCCGCCACCAGGTCGTCGTCGGCCGGACCGCTGTCGTCGAACGCCGCCAGGTGGCTGGCGTCGAGCAGCGGGTGGCTGACGCAGGCGTCGGTGAGGTCGAAGACCCGCAAGTCGGTGCCGTCGTAGGCGACGTTGCCGAGGTGCAGGTCGCCGTGGCTCAGCGCGTCGGGAAGCCCGCACGCCCACAGCTCGTGCACCAGCTCCTCCGCCTCGGGAGCGACGCCGCGCACGGCGGCCAGCTCGTCGGGGGACAGGTCGTGCAGTCGCGGGCTGTCGGCCAGCACGGCCCGGAAGCCCGCGACCACCGCGTCGGCGTCGCGCAGCAGGCCTCCGGCGGCGAGCAGCTCCCCGACCAGCGGGAGCGAGGCGAGCTGCACCTGCGGCCACCGGGCGGCCAGCGCCTGCCCGGCGCCGGGGGCTTGGGTCGCCTCCGACTCGCCGGTCAGCGGCTCCATCAGCAGCCAGGCGCGGGCGGCGTCGGCCGCGACCAGGACGGGTACGTCGTCGGGGAAGTGGGCGGCCAGCACCTCGTGGATCGCCGCCTCGGCCGCGAAGACTCCGCTCGCGGCCTTGAACCACACCTCGCGGGAGTCGGTCGGGACCTGCAGCACCCCGGAGATGCTCCACATCTTCACCGGCCGCAGCGGTCCCGTACGCCGACGGCCGGCCCGGCCCAGGGCGCCGTCGACCCAGGCCTCGACGTCGTCGTACCACCCGGCGCGGAACCACGGCGGCCGCAGATCTGGGGGTGAGCCGAGCTCCGCGACCGTGGTGACCAACAGGTCGCGCACCGCTTCGTCGGCGAGCGCGGCCGGCGCCATCCAGCGCCGCTCGGGCGGGGCGACCCGACGGCAGCCCACGACGTCGAGGTAGTGGTCCTCGCCCAGCCGCAGGCTCGGCGCGAGGTAGACGTCGGCCCCGACGGCGTCGAGCACCGTGGTGAACCGCTGGTCGTCGTCCTCTCCGGGGTCCACCATGGGGAGCATGCCCCCGTCGTCGACCAGCACCCGCCCCTCGTGGAGCAGCGCGACGTCGACCCGCTCGGAGCACATGCGGCGAGGGTTCCACGTTCTCCTAAAGTCTACTGATACGGTGCACTAATGTCCGCTTCCCCGCTGGCACGCACGGACTGCCATCAGCACGCCTGGTCCCCCGCGCTCGTCGACGCGCTCCGGAGCCGCACCCGTTCGCCCCGCCTCGAGGGCTGGGAGCTGCTCCTCGAGGGCGAGCCGCCGTACGCCGTCCGCCCCGCCGACCATGACCTCGCCGCGCGACGGGGCCGCGACTCCGACGACCTCACCCTCCTCTCGCTGAGCAGCCCGCTCGGGATCGAGACCCTGCCGCCCGAGGAGTCCGCGCCGCTGCTCGACGTCTGGCACGCCGGCGCCGACGGGCTCGAGCCCGGCCACGCCCTGTGGGCCGCCCCCCGGCTCGTCGAGCCCGACGCCGCCGAGCTCGCGCAGGTGCTGGCCCGGCCGCGGGTGGCCGGGCTGCAGGTGCCGGCGACCGTGATGTTGACCCCGACCGCGCTCGAGCGACTGGCTCCGGTGCTGCGCGTCGCCGAGGAGGCCGACCGGCCGGTGCTCGTCCACCCCGGCCCGGCCACCGGCCCGACGACCGGCGTCCCCGGCTGGTGGGGGGCGCTCACCGACTACCCCGCCCAGCTCGCGGCCGCGTGGTTCGCCTGGCACACCGCCGGCCGCGCCCTGTTGCCACGGCTGCGGATCGGCTTCGTGGCTCTGGCCGGCCTGGCACCCCTCCACCACGAGCGGCTCGCGCAACGCGGAGGACAGCTCGGCCGGCTCGACCCGGGGGTCTTCTACGACACCTCCTCCTACGGCCGCCAGGCCGTCGACGCCATGACCCGCGTGGTCGGCGTCGACGTCGTGCTCCACGGCACCGACCGCCCGTACGCCGCCGCCTCGGAGCTCGGGCTCGGCCCGGCCTTCGACCACGCCGTCCACGTCACCAACCCGCACCACTTCCTGAACGGAGGCTCCCGATGACCCTGACCGCCACGGCACCGAAGGACCAACCCGACCGCGACGTCACGGGCGTCCTCGCCGGCCACGACCTGCCCCCGCTGCCCGGCCGGGTGATGGCGCCCGACGAGCTGCTCGCGTGGGTCCGCGGCCTGGCCGACCGTCCAGAGCTGTGGGAGCGCCACGTGCGCTCCTCGGAGGGCGGAGCCACGGGCGGCCGATACTTCGTGTCCCTCCACCGCGACGCCGACGTCGACATCTGGCTGCTGTGCTGGAACCTCGAGGACGACACCGGCTGGCACGACCACGACGTCTCCTCCGGTGCCGTCGCGGTCACCCGCGGCGCGGTCCACGAGAGTCGGCCGCGGCTCGGCGGCGACCCCGCAGGGCGGGTGGTGACCGCGGGCCGGGCGTTCGGCTTCGGCCCCGACCACATCCACCGGATGGGCGGTAGTGTCGACGGCTCGGTGACGATCCACGCCTACTCCCCGCCGCTGTGGCGGATGGGCCAGTACTCGATCGCCCCCGACGGCGAGATGCGCCGGGTGTCGGTGTCCTACGCCGAGGAGCTCCGGCCGCTCGTCGACTGACCGCGTCGTACGGCACCCCCAGGAGAAGCGTTGCCCGAAGTGTCCGAGGCTCCCTCCGATCTGTGGCTGCGCTTCGTCTCCGGCCCCGACGTCGAGGCCCTCGGCCTCACCCCGGCCGACGTGGTCGCCGCGGCCACCGAGGTGGTGGCGGCCCACGGCCGCGGCGAGACCGTCTTCGAGCCGCGCACCCACCTGGTGCCCGACAACGGCGGCCGCGGCCACTTCAACGTCCTCCGTGGCCACGTCTCGACGCTCGGTGAGCGCGGGGTCAGCGGCGTCAAGGTGGTCGGCGACTTCGTCCCCAACTACGAGCTCGGGCTCCCGAGCGAGCTGGCGCTGCTGACGCTCTACGACCCGTGGACCGGAGTGCCGCGCGCGATCGTCGACGCCACCTGGGTGACCGAGGTCCGCACCGGCGCGATGACCGCCGTCGGCGCCCGCCACCTCGCCCGGCCCGACGCGAAGGTGCTCGGCCACGTCGGCGCCCGCGGTACGGCGCACGCCAACGTCGTCATGCTCGACGCGATGTTCGACCTCGACGAGATCCGGGTGACCAGCCGCCGACCGGAGTCGCGCGAGGCGTTCGCCGAGCGGCTGCGCGCCGAGCTCGACACCCCCGTCGTGGTCACCGAGTCAGTCGCCGAGACCCTCGAGGGCGCCGACATCGCCGTCGAGGCGACCCGGTTGATGGAGCCGACGCCGCTGGTCACCCGCGACCTGGTGGCCCCCGGCGCGCTGCTGGTGCCCTACGGCACGGTCAGCGCCCTGGCGCCCGACCTGCTCGACGTGGTCGACAAGGTCGTGGTCGACGACTGGCGCGAGGCCCAGGCCGGCGAGTTCGGCGCGCTGCGGCCCCACCTGCGCGCGGGCGCGCTCACCCGTGAGACGCTCCACGCCGAGATCGGCGAGGTCGTGACGGGCGCCCGGCCCGGGCGTGAGGACGACGCCGAGCGGATCCTCTTCTGGCACCGCGGACTGTCGATCCTCGACGTGGCCGTCGGCCAGCTGATCCTGGAACGGGCCGAGCGGGCCGACCTCGGCACGATGGTCCGCTTCCGGTGAGCCGGACCGCGCTCGACGTCGGCCGGCCCGAGGACCTCGACGCCGGCGCGGTGCTGGCCTGCGCAGCCGGGTCCTTCCCGCGGCTGGCCGGGCCGCTGCTCGAGGCGGTCGCGCGCCGGCGGGCCGAGGTCCTCGACGCGCTGCTCGGCGAGCACCCCGTCTACGGGGTCTCGACCGGCATGGGTGCGCTCACCGGCGTACGGCTCGAGCCGGAGGCGCAGTCCGCGCAGTCGCGCCGGTTGCTGGTGGGCCGGGCCGTCGGCGGTCCGCCGTGGCTCGACCGCGCGGAGGTCAGGGCGCTGGTCGCCGTACGGCTGCGGACCTTCCTGTCCGGCGACGCCGGGGTCTCGCCCGAGCTCTGCGCGTGGCTGGCCACGCTGCTCGAGGAGGACCTGGTGCCGGCCGTGCCCCGCACCGGCACCGGTGCCGCCGGCGAGATCATCCCGCTGGCCCACGCCTGGGCCCACCTCGCCGGCACCGGTCGGCTGCTCGACGCGGGCGGGTCGGCGGTCGACGCGGCCGGACCCCTCGCCGGCCACCGACCGCCGCGGCTCGGCGCCAAGGAGGGGGTGGCGCTGCTCCAGGGCGTGCCGGCCGCGACCGCGCTCGCCCTGCTGCGCGCTGCCGAGGCCGAGACCCTGCTGCGCCAGTGGCTCCACGTCGCCGCGGCCGAGATCGCGCTGGTGGGAGCCTCGCGCGACCCGTACGCCGCCGCGGTCGCGCGCGGCGACGAGCTGCTCGGCAGCGTGCTCGCCGAGCTGCGCGGCCTGGTCGGCGAGAGTGCCGAGCCGCCGCGCCACCTCCAGGCGCCGGTGTCCTTCCGGGTCGCGGGCGCGGTGCTCACCCACCTCGCACGGACGATCGCGCGGCTGCGGGACGCCGCGGGCCGGGCGCTGGTCGGCGTGACCGACTCGCCGGCCTGGCTGGAGGACGACGCCGGTGCCCGCTTCGTCGGGACAGCGGGGTTCCACGGCCTCGAGCTCTCCGCCGCATGCGACGACGTCCGGTTCGCGCTGCTCCACGCCGCCGAGGTCGGGAGTGCCCGCCTCCACCGCCTGCTCGACCCGGCGTTCACCGGGCTCCCGGCCCAGCTGAGCGCCGACCCCGGCCCGCACGCCGGCCTGGTGGCGGTGCACAAGGCCGCGGTCGGCGCCGTGCACGCGGCCGGTCCCGCGACCGCCACGAGCACCGGCACCCACGAGACCTCGCACGGCCAGGAGGACGTCCAGACCTACGCGCTGATCGCGGCCGAACGGCTGCGGACGACGCTCTCGGCCGCACGACGGGTGGTCTCCTCCGAGCTGCTGGCGGTGCGCCAGGCGCGGCTGCTCGCCGGGTCGTCGTACGCCGTCACGGACCGGCTGGCCGAGGCGCTCGGCGTGGTCGACCGGCTGCTGCCCGCGGGGGTCGAGGACCGCCCCTGGGGCGAGGACCTGGTGGCCCTCGACGGGCTGCTGGCGACCGGCTGGCCCGGTCACCCGGAGGAGTGAGGATCGGGGAACCGACAGGCGAGACACCCGATCGGAGGGGTGCACCTGTCGGAGGGTGCTGCAAGAGTGGTGCCCGCTCCGGCTAGCATTCGTCATCTCCATCAGTTCAGTGCAGATTCGCCCGTACGCTGTCCCTCCGCGGACGGACACCTCCGAGGGAGGCTCCAGGTGATCGAGTTCGACGGTGTGACCAAGACCTATCCCGACGGGACGACGGCGGTCGACGGGCTGGACCTCCAGATCCCCGACAACAACATCACGGTGTTCGTCGGGCCCTCAGGATGCGGCAAGACCACGTCGCTGCGGATGATCAACCGGATGATCGACCCGTCCTCGGGGACGATCCGGATCGACGGTGACGACATCATGGACCTCGACGTCGTCAAGCTGCGCCGTGGCATCGGCTACGTGATCCAGGCGGCCGGCCTGTTCCGCCACCGCACGGTCGTCGACAACGTCGCCACCGTCCCGGTGCTCTCCGGAGCCAGCCGGCGCGAGGCGCGCAGCGAGGCGCTGAAGCTGCTCGAGCGGGTCGGCCTCGACCCCAAGCTCGGCGACCGCTACCCCGCCCAGCTCTCCGGTGGCCAGCAGCAGCGGGTCGGCGTCGCCCGCGCGCTCGCCGCCGACCCGCCGGTGATGCTGATGGACGAGCCGTTCTCGGCCGTCGACGCGGTGGTGCGCGACAGCCTGCAGCGCGAGTTCCTGCGACTGCAGGAGGACCTCGGCAAGACCATCGTGCTGGTCACCCACGACATCGACGAGGCGGTCAAGCTCGGCGACCAGGTCGCGGTGTTCGCCGACGGCGGGCGGCTGGCCCAGGTCGCCCCGCCGCAAGACCTGCTGGCCTCGCCGGCCGACGACTTCGTGGCCAGCCTGGTCGGTCGGGACCGCGGCTTCCGCGGACTGCAGTTCGAGTCGGCGTCCGACCTCGAGGTCGAGC
Organism: uncultured Actinomycetota bacterium; assembly: GCA_963740885.1. GTDB lineage: Bacteria > Actinomycetota > Actinomycetes > Propionibacteriales > Nocardioidaceae > Nocardioides. The sequence continues at coordinate 1,152,589 of CAVUFP010000002.1, read as the reverse complement.
CGGTCGACTCCTCGGTCGACGGGCTGCGCCTCGACCTCGACGGCGAGGGTCGGCCGCGAGCGTGGCAGAACGGCCAGGGCCGGCTGCCGACCGAGGGCACCTGGTCGGCCGGCGACACGCTGCGCACGGTCGCCGACCTGGTGATCCTCTCGCCGGCCGGTGCCGCCGTCCGGGTCGACGGCGAGGGCCGCGCCGACGGCCTGGTCCGTCACGCCGTGCTGGCCGAGCACATCCGGCAGCGGCAGCTCGCGCGGGCGGGCGAGTCCGGCGGTCGGGACGCCTGAGATGTCGTTCTTCTCCGACGTCGGGGAGTACCTCCAGATCAACGGCGAGGTCGTCCTGGACGCCCTGCTCCAGCACATCTGGCTCGCGCTGCTGCCGGTCGCGATCGCCTTCGTGCTCTCGCTCCCGCTCGGCTGGCTGGTCGTCCACCACGGCTGGGCGCGCCACCCGCTGCTGACACTCTCGAGCATCCTCTACACGATCCCGTCGCTCGCGATGTTCCTCCTGCTGCCGGGTGTGCTCGGCACCGGCGTCCTCGACCCGCTCAACGTCGTCATCGCGCTCGCCCTCTACAGCCTGGCCCTGTTGGTCCGCACCACCTCCGACGGGCTGGCGTCGATCGAGCCGCAGGCGATCCAGGCGGCCACGGCCATGGGCTACACGCCGTTCCGCCGGTGGTTCTCCGTCGAGCTCCCGCTCTCGATGCCGGTGGTGCTGGCCGGCCTGCGGGTCGCCACGGTCGCCAACATCAGCATGACGAGCGTCTCGGCGCTGCTGGGCATCACCAGCCTGGGCTCGCTGTTCACCCGTGGCTTCCAGCTCAACTTCTACGTCCCGCCGATCTTCATCGGCCTGGTGCTCTCGGTGCTGCTCGCGCTGGTCGCCGACCTGCTGATCGTGGTCCTGCAGCGGCGGCTGACGCCGTGGGCCCGGGTGGGGGCGGGGGCACGATGAGCGGCTACCTGAGCTTCCTCCTCGACGGCGCCAACTGGTCCTTCGGCGACCCCCAGGGCTTCCCCCATCGGATCCTCGAGCACCTCGGCTACACGGCCCTGGCCGTCGCGATCGCCTTCGTCATCGCCTTCCCGGTCGGCGTCCTGATCGGCCACACCGGCAAGGCGGCGTTCATCGCCATCAACGCCGGCAACGCCGGCCGGGCGCTGCCGACGCTGGGCGTGCTGCTCCTGGTCGTGGCGCTGGCCGGCACCGGCTTGATCCCGGCGACGGTCGCGCTCACGATCCTGGCCATCCCGCCGATCCTCACCTCGACGTACGCCGGCGTCAGCTCGGTCGACCCGGGCACGGTCGACGCCTCGCGCGGCGTCGGCATGACCGAGTCCCAGATCGCCTGGCAGGTCGAGGTCCCCGACGCGCTGCCGATCATCTTCGGGGGGATCCGCAACGCCACCCTCCAGGTGGTCTCGACCGCGACCATCGCGGCCTACGTCGCCCTCGGTGGGCTGGGCCGCTACCTCATCGACGGGCTGTCCCTGGGCGACTACCCTCGCGTGGTCGCCGGCGCCATCCTCGTGGCCGTCCTCGCCGTCGCCCTCGACCTGCTGCTCGCCACCCTTCAGCGCCGCCTGGTCTCGCCGGGCGTCGACGGCCGTGCCGAGCGCGGCCCCCGCAAGTCCTCCTCCCGCACCACCGCATCCCACCCCAACCGAAAGGTGACCTCATGAACACCCACCTCCGGCGAACCCGGTCGCTCGTCGCGATCGCGGCGGCCGCCGTCCTGGGCCTGAGTGCCTGTGGCGGTGGCGACGACACCGGCTCCGACCCGCTGAGCGGGGGCGGGGGCGACGGCGACACGATCGTGGTCGGCTCGGCCAACTTCCCCGAGAACGAGCTCCTGATGCAGATGTACGCGCAGGCGCTCGAGGCCAAGGACATCTCGGTGGAGACCCAGCCCAACATCGGCGCCCGCGAGGTCTACCTCAAGGCCTTCGAGAACGGCGAGATCACGCTGCTGCCGGAGTACAACGGCGCCCTGCTCGCCTACCTGCTCGCGCCCGACCTGGTGCCCAAGGACGTCACCGACCCCGACGAGGTCTACGACGCGCTGCAGAAGGTGCTGCCCGAGGGCAGCGAGACGCTCCCGCAGTCCGAGGCCGAGGACAAGGACACCCTCACGGTCACCCAGGACACCGCCGACAAGTACGACCTCGAGTCGATCGCCGACCTCAAGCCGGTCGCGGGCGACCTCACGGTCGGCGCCGGCCCCGAGTTCCGCGAGCGGTTCCAGGGCCTGGTCGGCCTCGAGAAGGTCTACGGCCTGAAGTTCGGCGAGTTCAAGCCACTGGACGCCGGCGGCCCGCTGACGGTCGGGGCGCTCGAGGACGGCGACATCGACGTCGCCAACGTGTTCTCGACCGACTCGGCGATCTCCACCAACGACTGGGTGGTGCTCGACGACCCCGAGAACCTCTACCTCTCCCAGAACATCGTGCCGCTCATCCAGTCCGACGCGGTGACGCCGGAGGTCGAGGAGGCCCTGCAGGGCGTCAACGACGCGCTCACGACCGACAACCTCACCGAGGCCCTGGCCCGGGTGCAGGTCGACAAGGAGGACCCGGTCACCGTCGCCGAGGACTTCCTCTCGGAGAACGGCCTGAACTGAGGGTCGCCCTGCCCGCGTCGTACCCGACATCTGCGTCGTCGGATCGCCCGATCGACAGCACGGATGCCGGGTACGACGCGCAGGGTCAGGCGACGGCGGCCTGCGCGCGGCGGGTGCGGAGGCCGAGCGCGGGCGTCGGGACGTCGCGGGTCTCGCGGGCGGTGAGCGCCGAAGCCGTGGCGACCAGCGCGATGACCGCGGTGAAGATCGACGAGACGACCCAGCCGCCCTCGGCGACGCCGCCGAGCGCCGTGACGATCGTCGGGGCGAAGCCGGCCATCATGAAGCCGATCTGGGTGCCGATCGCCATGCCGGAGAACCGGACCCGGGTGCTGAACATCTCGCCGTAGAACGACGGCCAGACCGCGTTGGCGGCGGCGTACCCGAAGGAGAACGTCACCACACCGAGGGCGAAGGTCAGCAGGGCGCTGTCCTGGCCCATCGAGAGCAGGTAGAAGGGCATCAGCGCGGCGCTGGACAGCGCGCCGTACACGAACACCGGCTTGCGGCCGATCCGGTCGGCGAGGTTGCCGAACATCGGCTGGGTGAACAGCGCGAACACGTTGGCGACGACGACCAGCCACAGCGTGACCGACTCCGCGACCCCGACCTCGACGCCGTAGGCGAGGGCCAGGTTGCCGAAGACCGTCGAGACCGCGGCGATGAAAGCGCAGCAGATCACGCGGAGCACATCGGCCCAGTGGTCGCGGAGCAGGATGCTGATGGGCAGCTTGGCGAGCTCGTCGTGGGCGCGGGCCTCCTCGAACTCCGGGGTCTCGTGGAGGCCGCGGCGGATGATGTAGGCGACGAGCACGACGATGGCCGAGAGCCAGAACGGGATCCGCCAGCCGATGCCGTACTTGATGTCGTCGGGCAGCGCGACGACCGGGATGAAGACGAGCGCGGCGAGGATCTGGCCGCCCTGGGTGCCCGTGAGGGTCCAGGAGGTGAAGAACGAGCGGCGCTCGTCGGGTGCGTGCTCGAGGGTGAGCGAGCTCGCTCCGGCCTGCTCGCCGGCGGCCGAGAGCCCCTGGAGCACGCGGCACACGACGAGAAGGGCCGGGGCCGCCCAGCCGATGGCGCCGAACGTCGGCAGGCAGCCGATGAGGAAGGTCGAGATGCCCATCAGCAGCAGCGTGAACAACAGCACCTTGCGTCGTCCGAGGCGGTCGCCGAAGTGGCCGACGAAGACCGCGCCGACCGGGCGGGCCAGGTAGGCGATGCCGAAGGTCGCGAACGACAGCACCTGGGCCGAGGTGCCCTCGTCGGGGAAGAAGACGGTCGGGAAGATCAGGGCGGCCGCGGAGCCGAAGATGAAGAAGTCGTAGTACTCCACGGCACTGCCCATGAAGCTGGCCAGGGCCGCCTTGCCCGGTGTCTTGCCCGGTGTCGTGCCCGGCGTCGGCTGGGTGCTCTCCTGCATGGGGTTCTCCTCCGGTGGTGGGTGCAGGTCGTTCAGTCGGTGCTCGTGAGCTCGTGCAGGTGCGCGAGCATCCGGTCGGCGTCCGGCTCGAGGCCGGTGATCAGGCGGAAGGCGTCGACGGCCTGGTGGACGGCCATGTGGCCGCCGTGGAGCGTGGGGCAGCCGGCGTCCCGCGCGGCCCGGACCAGCGGGGTCTCCAGCGGGCGGTAGACGATGTCGGCGACCCAGAGGGCGGGGTGGAGCAGGTCGGGGTCCAGCGGCAGGCCGGGGTGCGCGACCATGCCGGTGGGCGTGCAGTGGACGAGTCCGTCGACCTCGCGGCTGAGCGCGGCGAGCTTGTCGGGGTCGGCGGTCTCGACGCGCGCGGTGGGGAACCGGGCGGCCAGCTCGCCGACGAGCGCGTGGCTGCGCCGCGGGTCGACGTCGACGACGACCAGGCGGTCGGTGCTACCGGTGAGCAGCGCGTCGGCGACCGCGGCACCGGCGCCGCCGGCGCCGAGCTGGACGACCTCGGTGGTGCGGACGTCGGGGAGGCCGGTGGCCAGGGCGGTCGCGAACCCGGTGGTGTCGGTGTTGTGGCCGGTCGTCGACCCGTCGGGGGAGAGGACGACGGTGTTGACCGCGCCCAACCGCTCGGCCCGGGCCTCGAGGTGGTCGAGGTGGGGGAGGACCAGCTGCTTGCAGGGGTGGGTGACGTTGAGGGCGTCGTACCCGAGCCGGCGCGCCCACACCAGCAGCTCGCCGACCTGGTGGGGCCGCAGGCCGAGGACGTCGAGGTCGAGGGTCCGGTAGACGTAGGGCAGCCCGTGGTGCGTCGCCTCGCGCATGTGCATCGCGGGGGTCAGCGACGGGCCGACACCGGTGCCCACCAGGCCGACCAGCGTGGGGCGCATCCGCTCTCCTCGGGCACATCGCTAATGAACTAAACGGTTCGTTCGGTGTGCACGACACCACACGTCCGCGACCGTCGTCAAGGGCCCACCCCGCCGAATCGTGGGTGGTTCGGGCCGAGTCGTGTCTCGATCGGGAACCCGGCACGATTCGATCGGAACGAGGCACGACTCGGCCGGAACGAGGCACGACTCGGCCGGAACGGGGGGTCAGCGAGCGGTGAGCCAGGCGACGACCACGTCGCCGAGGGTGGTGCGGTGGCGCGCGCGGACCGCGGGGTCGGCCATGTCGCGGTCGAAGAGGAAGCCGAAGGTGGCGCTGTTGGCGACCTGGAAGACGCAGTAGGCGCTGATCAGGACGTGGACGTCGAGGGCGTCGACGTCGGTCCGGAGGGCGCCCTCGGCCTGGCCGCGGGCGAGCACCTCGTCGAGCAGCGAAATGGCGGGTGCGCCGAGCTCGCGCAGCGACCCGACCCGGCGGAGGTGCTCGCCGTGGTGGATGTTCTCGATCGAGACCAGCCGGATGAAGGCGGGGTGGGCGTGGTGGTGGTCGAAGGTCAGCTCCGCGATCCGGCGTACGGCGTCGACGGGGGCGAGGTCCCTCGCGTGGATCTGCTGCTCGGCCTCGCGGATGCCGCGGTAGGCGTGCTCGAGCACGGCGAGGTAGAGCCCCTGCTTGCTGCCGAAGTAGTAGTAGATCATCCGCTTCGTGGTCCGGGTCCGCTCGGCGATGACGTCGACCCGGGCGCCCGAGAAGCCGTGCTCGGAGAAGACCTCGGTGGCCACCGCGAGCAGCTCGGCGCGGGTGCGGTCGGCATCACGCAACCGCTCGGTCCGCGCACCCTTCCCCGCCGCGCCCGCCATGGTGGCGAGCCTAGTCGGGCCGCGCGTGGGGGTGGCGGCCGGCCCGAGCCGTATGTACCGTCTGGTTCATTATGCGTACGTCGATCGCCACCGTCTGTCTCAGCGGCTCCCTGGTCGGCAAGCTGCACGCCTGCGCCGAGGCCGGGTTCGACGGTGTCGAGATCTTCGAGCCGGACCTGGTCGCCGCCCCCGAGAGCCCCGAGGAGATCCGGGCGCTCGCCGAGCGGCTCGGGCTGAGCCTCGACCTCCACCAACCTTTCCGGGACGCCGAGGGCGTCGAGGAGGAGGAGTTCGCACGGGTGCTGCACCGCGCCGAGGCCAAGCTCGCGCTCATGGAGCGGCTCGGCATCGGCACGTTGCTGGTGTGCAGCAACGTCGCCACCGCGACGATCGACGACGACGACGTCTCGGCCGGCCAGCTGCGCCGACTGGGCGACCTCGCGGCGCGCCGCGGGATCCGGATCGCCTTCGAGGCGCTCGCCTGGGGCCGGTACGTCGACGACTACCGCCGCGCCTGGCGGATCGTCGAGCTGGCCGACCACCCCGCCGTCGGCACGTGCCTGGACAGCTTCCACATCCTCTCCCGCGGCCACGACCCCGCCGACATCGCGAAGATCCCGGGCGAGAAGATCTTCTTCCTCCAGCTGGCCGACGCCCCGGCGCTGACCATGGACCTGCTGTCGTGGAGCCGCCACCACCGGCTCTTCCCGGGGGAGGGCAGCTTCGACCTCACCGGGTTCCTCCGCCACGTGCTGGCCGCCGGCTACGCCGGCCCGCTGTCGCTCGAGGTCTTCAACGACACCTTCCGGCAGACCGATCCCGCCCGCACCGCCCGGCAGGCGCTGCGCTCGCTGCGGTGGCTGGCCGACGGGGTCGACGCCGAGCAGCCGCCGTTGCCACCGGCCGGGCCGCCGACCGGCTACGACTTCGTCGAGGTGCGCGCCGAGGACGTCGAGCCGGTCGAGGTGCTGCTCGAGCAGCTCGGCTTCGGGTTCGGCGGTCGCCACCGCAGCAAGCCCGGCGTGCGGCTGTGGACCCGCGGCGACGCGCGGGTCGTCTGCAACGCGCAGCCGGGTGCGGGGGAGGCGCGGCTGGCCGCGGTCGGCTACCAGGTGGCCGACCCCGGGGTGTCGGCCGACCGCGCCGCGCGGTTGCTCGCCCCGCGCGTGCACCGCACGACGTACGCGGGGGAGGAGGAGCTGCGCGGCGTCGCGGCCCCCGACGGCACCGAGGTGTTCCTCGGCCGGAGCGCCGGCTGGGTCGGTGAGTTCGAGGGTGGCCGGCCGGCCGGTGCCGGCGGCGTGACCGGGATCGACCACGTCAACCTCGTGCAGCCGTGGCAGCACTACGACGAGGCGGTGCTGTTCCACACCTCCGTGCTGTCGTTGGAGACGCAGTCGGCGACCGAGGTCGCGGGCCCAGCCGGCCTGGTGCGCAGCCAGGTCATGCGCTCGCCCGACGGGCGGGTACGGCTCCCGCTCAACCTGCTGCCCGTCGGACATCCCGGCCTGCCGCAGCACGTGGCGTTCGCCTGCGACGACCTGCTGGCGCTCGCGGCCGACGCCGTCGCCTCGCGGGCTGCGACCGCTCCCTGTGCCGGGCAACTACTACGACGACCTCGCCGCCCGCTTCGACCTCGACCCGGTGCTGATCGACCGGCTGCGGGAGCTCGACGTCCTCTACGACCGCGACGAGCGCGGCGCGTTCCTCCACCTCTACACCCGGACCGAGGGTGGGCTGTTCCTCGAGCTGGTCGAGCGCCGCGACGGCTACGACGGCTACGGCGCCCCCAATGCTCCCGTCCGGCTGGCCGCGCAGTTGGCGTGAGGTGGGGGAAATTTCGGTAGTCCAGTGACGAGTGGCCCCTCGACACGCCTGTCGAGGGGCCATTCGTCACTGGAGTACCCGAAATCCCGAAATCCCGAAATCCCGACGTCCCGACATCCCGGAGTCCCGGAATCCCGGAGTCCCGGAATCCCGAAGTCCCGGACTCCCGAAGTCCCGTGATCGAACGCCGGTCCCGTCAGATCAGCGAGCGGCCGATGCCGCCGGCGGCGACCTGGAGGGCGGTGACCAGCCGGTCACGGCCGCGCTTGAGGCTGGGGACGACGATGCCGACGGCGGCGACCACCGGGCCGTCGGCGCCGGCCCGGATCGGTACCGCCACCGAGCAGGCGCCGAGCGTCATCTCCTCGACGGTCGACGCCCAGCCGTCGCGGCGGCAGGCGTCGAGCTGGTCCCGCAGCCGCCGCGGCTGGGTGATGCTGTACGTCGTCACCCGGGTCAGGTTGGCCAGCACCTGCTCGACGACCTCCTCGGGCGCGTGGGCCAGCAGCACCTTGCCGACGCCCGTCGTGTGCATCGGCAGCCGGGTGCCGACCGTGCTGACGACCGGCACCGACGCCCGGCCCGAGAGCCGCTCGAGGTAGAGCACCTCGTGCCGGTCGCGGACCGCGAGGTGCAGCGTGGCGCGGGTCGCCGCGTGCAGGTCGGTGAGGAAGGGGGCCGCCACCTCGCGCAGCCCGGTCTCGCGCCGGGGCGAGGAGCCCGACCCGCCACAGCCGGCGTCCCACGACGTAGTCGCCGTCGGGCCGCCGCACCAGCGCTCCGCCGGCGACCAGCTCGCCGACCAACCGGTGCGCGGTCGGCAGCGGCAGCCCGGCGCGCTGCGCGGCCTGCGACAGCGTGAGCCGCGGGTGCCGCTCGTCGAAGGCGAAGAGCAGGGCCAGGGCCCGGGAGACGACGGTGACGCCGGGGGTCGAGAGGTTGCCGGCCACGAGATGGTCCTTCCGCTCAGTGGAAGCCTAACCTCGGCGGCCCGCCAGCGACCCCCTAGCGTGGAGCTCGTGACCACACCCGGGACCGGCGGGCTCGAGAGCCAGGCCGTGATCAGCGACGAGATCGCGCGGGTCCACGCCGACGCCGGGACCGGCGCACCCCAGCCGCTGACCGACTTCCCGCCGTACCGCTCCTCGCTGCTGCGCCACCCCACCAAGGCGCCGCGCCAGGCCGACCCCGAGGGCGTCGAGCTGGTGGCTCCCGTCTTCGGGCACTCCGACGTCGACCCGGTCGAGGCCGACCTCACCGTCCAGCACCGCGGCCAACCGATCGGCGAGCGGCTGGTCGTCACCGGTCGCGTGCTCGACGGCGACGGCCGGCCGGTGCGCCACCAGCTGGTCGAGGTCTGGCAGGCCAACGCCGGCGGTCGCTACGTCCACAAGAAGGACCAGCACCCCGCGCCGCTCGACCCCCACTTCACGGGCGTCGGCCGCTGCCTGACCGACGGCGAGGGCCGCTACCGCTTCACCACGATCAAGCCCGGCCCCTACCCCTGGCGCAACCACCACAACGCGTGGCGCCCCGCCCACATCCACTTCTCGCTCTTCGGCACCGAGTTCACCCAGCGGCTGGTCACCCAGGTCTACTTCCCCGGCGACCCGCTGCTCGCGCTCGACCCGATCTACCAGTCGATCACCGACCCGGCGGCACGCGAGCGGCTGGTCGCGACGTACGACCACGACCTCACCACCCACGAGTGGGCCACCGGCTACCGCTGGGACGTCGTGCTCACGGGATCCCACGCGACCCCGCTGGAGCGGGAGGACGACGATGCCTGAGCAGACCCCGGGCCAGACCGTCGGCCCGTTCTTCCACGACGCCCTCCCGTACGCCGGCGGCGAGCACCTCGTGCCGCCCGCGACCCCGGGGGCGGTGCAGCTGCACGGCACGGTCCTCGACGGCAACGGCGACCCGCTGCCCGACGCGCTGCTCGAGCTCCGGCAGGCCGACGCCGTGGGCCGGGTGCCGGCGAGCGAGGGCTCGCTGCGCCGCGACGGCCGGTTCACCGGCTGGGGCCGGGCCGCGACCGACGCCTCCGGCCGCTACCGCTTCACGACCGTCGAGCCCGTCGGTGTCGACGGCGGCCCGGCCTTCTTCGCGCTGACGGTCTTCGCGCGCGGGCTGCTCGACCGGCTCTTCACCCGCGCCTACCTGCCCGGTGAGCACGACGCGTTCCTCGACGGGCTACCCGAGGACGAGCGCCGCACGCTGCAGGCGGTCCGCGACGGTGACGGCTCGCTGCGGTTCGACGTCAGGCTCCAGGGCGAGGGCGAGACCGTCTTCCTGCGCTTCCCGGGGCACGGCCGGTGACCGGCCTGCTCGAGCCCGGCTCGCACCGGGCGGTCGGCGTGGCCGACGACGACGCCCTGGTGGCGGCGATGCTCCGCGTGGAGGTGGCGTGGGCCCGGGCGCTCGTGGTCGCGGGCCTGGCCGACGAGGCCGCGGCCGGGGCCGTCGAGCGCGCCGCCGGCGGGCTGCGGCCCGACCTCGAGCAGCTGCTGCGGGACACCGAGGACGCCGGCACCCCGGTCCTGCCGCTGGTGGACCTCCTGCGTGAGGCCTCGGGCCAGCCGGTCGTCCACCGGGGCCTCACCAGCCAGGACGTCCTCGACACCGCCCTCGTGGTGCTGGCCCGCGACGCTCTCACCCGGGTCGCGGCCGACCTGGCCGCGACGGCTGACCACCTCGCCGGGCTGGCCCGTGACCATCGGGAGGCCGTGATGGCCGGTCGCACCCTGACCCAGCACGCCGTCCCCACGACCTTTGGCCTCAAGGCCGCGCAGTGGCTGACCGGCGTCGACGACGCCGCCGACCGGATCGGGGAGGTGCTCGGCCGGCTCCCCGTCCAGTACGGCGGTGCCGCCGGCACCCGGTCGCTGCTCCACCACCTGGCGCCGGACGCCGACCACGACGCCGTGCTGGCGACGTACGCCGACGTGCTCGGGCTGGCGCCCGGCGCGCCGTGGCACACCCGGCGCACGGTCGTCACCGGAATCGGCGACGCGCTGACCACCGCCACCGACGCCCTGGGCACGCTCGCGACCGACGTGCTGCTGCTCGGGCGGCCCGAGGTCGGGGAGGTCCGCGAGGGCGCGGCCGCCGGTCGCGGGGGGTCCTCGACGATGCCCCACAAGCGCAACCCGGTGCTCGCCGTGCTGGTGCGGTCGGCGGCGCTGCAGGCGCCGCAGCTCGCCGCCCAGCTCCACCTCGCCGCCGCCGGCGCGGTCGACGAACGGCCCGACGGCGCCTGGCACGCGGAGTGGCCGGCGCTGCGACGGCTGCTCGAGCTCGCGGTCACGGCCGCCTCCCAGGCCGCGGAGCTCGTCGCCGGGCTCGAGGTCGACACCTCGGCGATGGCCGCCCGGGCGGACGCCGCCGCCGCGGTGCTGCTGGCCGAGAGCGGTGCCGGCCCGGCCGACGTCCGCGACCACCTCGGCGAGGCCGGCACCCTGGTCGACGGGCTCCTGGCCCGTCACGCCGCGAGGAGGGGTCGTGGCTGAGCTGACGTTCACCCGTCTGGCCGGCGACGGCACGGCTCCGCGGCTGCTGCTGCTCGGTCCCTCGCTCGGCACCGACGTGGAGACGCTGTGGGGCACGACCCTCGCGCTGCTCCCCGACGAGGTCGAGGTCGTCGGCTGGGACCTGCCCGGCCACGGCCGCAGCGCGCCGACGACCGGGGCGTTCCAGGTCGCCGAGCTCGCCGCCACCGTCCGCGCCCGCGCCGCCGAGCTGGCCGCCGGCCGCCCGACGTCGTACGCCGGGGTGTCGCTCGGCGGTGCCGTCGGCTTCCTGCTGGCGACCGACCCGGGACCGTTCGGCCGGGTCGCCACCCTCGCCTCGCTGTCCCGGCTCGGCACGCCGGAGTCGTGGGCCGAGCGGGCCGCGCTGGTGCGCGGTGCCGGCACGTCGGCGGTCGTCGAGGGCTCGGCCCAGCGCTGGTTCGCGCCCGGGTTCCTCGACCGCGACCCGGCCACCGCCGACGACCTGCTGCTGCGGCTGCGCGAGGTCGACGACGAGAGCTACGCGCTGACCTGCGAGGCGCTCGCGGCCTACGACGCCCGGCCGGGGCTCGGCGACGTCGCCGTACCGCTGCTCGTCGTGGCCGGCGAGCACGATCCCGTCGCCCCGCCCGACGCGGCCCGCGCCGTGGCCGCGGAGGCGGGAGCCCGCGCCGAGGTGATGAACGGCGTCGCCCACCTGCCGCCCGCCGAGGACCCCGCCACCACCGCCGCCCTGCTGGTCCCCCACCTGCTCGAGGAGACGACATGAGTCACGACGAAGGCATGCGCGTCCGGCGGGAGGTGCTGGGCGACGACCACGTCGACCGGGCCGTCGCCGCCACGACGCCGTTCACGCAGGACTTCCAGGACCTGATCACCCGCTACGCCTGGGGCGAGGTCTGGACCCGCCCCGGCCTCGACCGGCGCAGCCGCTCGGTCGCCGTGCTGACCGCGCTGATCGCCCTCGGCCACTGGGAGGAGCTGGCGATGCACGTCCGCGCCGCGCGCACCAACGGGCTCACCACCGACGAGATCGGCGAGGTGATCCTGCAGTCGGCGGTCTACTGCGGCGTCCCGGCCGCCAACCACGCCTTCGCCATCGCCCAGGAGGTGCTCGATGCCTGAGGTCTTCGTGTACGACGCCGTGCGGACGCCGTTCGGGCGGTTCGGCGGCGCGCTGGCCGGCGTCCGGCCCGACGACCTGGCGGCCCGGGTCGTCGGCGGGCTGCTGGAGCGGCACCCCGGCCTGGACCCCGACCGGGTCGGCGAGGTCGTGCTGGGCTGCGCCAACGGCGCCGGCGAGGACAACCGCAACGTCGCCCGGATGGCGGTGCTGCTCGCCGGGCTGCCGGTCGGCACTCCCGCGTCGACGGTCAACCGGCTCTGCGGCTCCTCCCTCGACGCCACCATCGCCGGTGCCCGGCAGGTCGCCCTCGGCGAGACCGACGTGGTCGTCGTCGGCGGGGTCGAGTCGATGTCGCGTGCGCCGTGGGTGCTGCCCAAGCCGGAGAAGCCCTATCCGGCCGGCAACGCCGAGCTGGTCTCGACCACGCTCGGCTGGCGGCTGGTCAACCCGGAGATGCCGGGCGCGTGGACGGTCTCGCTCGGCGAGGCCACCGAGCAGCTGCGGCAGCGCGAGGGCGTCTCGCGCGAGGACCAGGACGACTTCGCGCTCCGCTCCCACCAGCGGGCGGCGGCCGCGTGGGACAGCGGCTTCTACGACGACCAGGTGATCGACGTCCCCGGCGTCGAGCTGGCGCGCGACGAGTCGATCCGCGGCGACACGACGCCCGAGAAGCTCGCGGGCCTCAAGCCGGTCTTCCGCCAGGACGGCACGGTCACCGCCGGCAACGCCTCGCCGCTCAACGACGGCGCCAGCGCTGCGCTGCTCGGGTCCGCGCAGGCGGGCGTGGGCGAGCCGCTCGCCAGGATCGCCGGGTGGGGCGCGGCGGCCAACGAACCGCAGTTCTTCGGCTTCGCGCCCGTCGAGGCGGCCGACCTCGCGCTGCAGCGGGCGGGCATCGGCTGGGGCGACGTCGGTGCCGTCGAGCTCAACGAGGCCTTCGCCGCCCAGTCCCTGGCCTGCGTCCGCGCCTGGGACGTCGACCCCGAGGTCGTCAACGCCCACGGTGGTGCGATCGCGATCGGCCACCCCCTCGGCGCCTCCGGCACCCGCGTGCTCGGCACCCTGGCCCGCTCGCTGGCCGCCTCCGGCGAGCGCTGGGGAGTGGCCGCGATCTGCATCGGCGTCGGGCAGGGCCTGGCCGTCGTCCTCGAGAACGCCCGCTGATGGTCGCCTTCCTCGACTCCGTCGCCGCAGGCGGTCTCGGTCGTCGGCGACGGGGCGACCGTGATGATCGGCGGCTTCGGCGCGGCCGGCCAGCCGGTCGAGCTGATCGAGGGACTGCTCGAGAGCGGCGCCCGCGACCTCACCGTCGTCAACAACAACGCCGGCCAGGGCGACCGCGGCCTGGCCGCGCTGATCCAGCAGCGCCGGGTCCGCAAGATCATCTGCTCCTTCCCGCGCCAGCACGACTCCCACCACTTCGACGCCGAGTACCGCGCCGGCCGGATCGAGCTCGAGCTGGTCGCCCAGGGCAACCTCGCCGAGCGGATCCGTGCCGCCGGCGCCGGCATCGGTGGGTTCTTCACCCCGACCGGCTACGGCACCGCGCTCGCGGAGGGCAAGGAGGTCCGCGAGATCGACGGTCGCCACTACGTCCTCGAGATGCCGCTGGCCGCCGACGTCGCGCTGGTCTCGGCGTACGCCGCGGACCCCGCCGGCAACCTCGTCTACCGCAAGACGGCCCGCAACTTCGGGCCGGTCATGGCCAGCGCCGCGGAGACCACCGTGGTGCAGGTGCGGGAGCTGCGCGAGCTCGGTGGGATCGACCCCGAGCACGTCGTCACGCCGGGGCTCTTCGTCGACCGCGTGGTGCACGTGCCCGAGGCCCGGGCCGGCGAGCGGGAGGAGGGCCGATGATCACCGACGAGCCCCTGGACGCCGACGGCCTGGCCCGGCTGGTCGCCCGCGACATCCCCGCCGGTTCGGTCGTCAACCTCGGCATCGGCCGCCCCACGAGGGTGTCGAACTTCCTCGAGCCGGGCGCCGGAGTCGTGCTGCACACCGAGAACGGCATGCTCGGCATGGGCCCCGAGGCCACCGGCGACGACGTCGATCCCGACCTGATCAACGCCGGCAAGGTCCCCGTGACCGAGCTGCCGGGGGCGTCGTACTTCCACCACGCCGACTCCTTCGCGATGATGCGCGGCGGCCACCTCGACTTCTGCGTGCTCGGCGCCTTCCAGGTCTCGCAGGCCGGCGACCTCGCCAACTGGCACACCGGAGCCCCCGACGCGATCCCCGCGGTCGGCGGCGCGATGGACCTCGCGATCGGCGCCCGGCAGACCTTCGTGATGATGACCCTGCTCGCCCGCGACGGGAGCCCCAAGCTGGTGCGCGAGTGCAGCTATCCGCTGACCGGGGTCGGCTGCGTCAGCCGGGTCTACACCGACCGGGCCGTGCTCGACATCACCGACGACGGGGTCGAGGTCCGTGACCTGTTCGGGACGACGTACGCCGAGCTGCAGGAGCTGCTCGACGTGACGCTGGTCGACCGGAGCGAGCCGTGAGCCGGGAGACCAGCACCACCGACGTCGCGATCGTCGGGGCCGGTCCGGCGGGACTGATGCTCGCCCACCTGCTCCAGCGGCGGGGCATCGGCTCGATGGCGATCGACCTGCGCAGCCGCCAGGAGATCGAGGAGACCCACCGGGCCGGGATCCTCGAGCACGACAGCGTGCGGATGCTGGTCGAGGGCGGCGTCTCCGACCGGGTGCTGCGCGACGGCGACGAGCACGAGGGGATCGAGCTCGGCTTCGGCGGCGACCGGGTGCGCATCGACTTCCTCGGGGCGGTCGGCGCGACCGTCCACCTCTACCCGCAGACCGACGTCTTCATCGACCTCGCCGACGCCCGCGACCGCGACGGCGGTGACGTCCGCTTCGGGGTGGCCGACGTGGAGGTCGACGAGCTCACCACCGACCGTCCGGTGCTGCGGTTCACCGACGCCGACGGAGTGGCCCACGAGGTGCATGCGCGGGTGCTGGTCGGGGCCGACGGGTCGCGCAGCCTGTGCCGCCGCCAGGTCCCCGAGGGCGAGCGCCGGCAGTTCTTCCGCGAGTACCCCTTCGCCTGGTTCGGCATCCTCGCCGAGGCGCCGCCCAGCGCGCCCGAGCTGGTCTACAACCACTCCGAGCGCGGCTTCGCGCTGATCAGCCAGCGCACGCCGACCCTGCAGCGCATGTACTTCCAGTGCGAGCCCGACGAGGACCCCGAGGCGTGGTCCGACGACCGGATCTGGAGCGAGCTGCAAGCACGGGTCGGCGGCAACGGCCTGACCCTGCAGGAGGGGCCGATCACCTCCCGCAGCGTGCTGCCCTTCCGGTCCTTCGTGCAGGAGCCGATGTCCTACGGCCGGCTGGTGCTCGCCGGCGACGCGGCCCACACCGTGCCGCCGACGGGGGCCAAGGGGCTCAACCTCGCGCTGGCCGACGTCCGCGTCCTGGTGCCGCACCTCGAGCAGCTGCTCGGCGGCGTCGACGACGCGCTGGAGGACTACAGCCGCACCGCGCTGGAGCGGGTCTGGAGGGCCCAGCACTTCTCCTACTGGATGACCACGATGCTGCACCGGCTGCCCGAGGCGACCGACTTCGACGGACGACGGCAGCTCGCCGAGCTGCGGAGCATCGTGTCGTCGCCCAGCGGCGCGGGTGGCCGCTGGCTCGCCGAGGGCTACACCGGCTGGCCGACGAGCGAGCCGGATCGCTACGCTTCCGCTGAGTGAAATGTGAGGGTGGTCACGGCCGGGCTCGGGACGCCACAGTGTCACTCGTCCACCGAGGCCCGTCCGAGAGGTAGCCCCCATGACCGCCCCTGCCGCGTCCACAACTGACGCCCGTTCCACCGCCGGCTCCTGGCCGGTCGTACTGGCGTGGCTCGCCGTCGCCCTCGACGGCTTCGACCTCGTCGTCCTCGGCGCGGTGACGCCCACGATCCTGGACACCGGCGCGCTGGGCTTCACCCCGGCGTCCCTCACGACCGCGGCCACCCTGGGCCTCGTCGGCGTCGGTATCGGCGCGGTCAGCGTCGGCCCGCTCACCGACCGGATCGGCCGGCGCAAGACCCTGATCGGCTGCATCGCGCTCTTCTCCGTGCTGACGCTGCTCCTCGCCGCCGCACCGAACGTGACCGTGTTCATCCTCCTGCGCTTCCTGGCCGGCCTCGGTCTCGGCGCCTGCCTCCCGACGGCGCTCACCTTCATCAGCGAGTACGCCGGCGACCGGGCGTCGGGCTCGGCGATGACCCGCACCATGACCGGCTACCACGTGGGCGCCGTGCTGACCGCGCTGCTCGCCCTCGCGGTGATCCCCGCGTTCGACTGGCAGGGGATGTTCGTGATCGGCGGTGTGGCCGGACTGCTCGTCGTCCCGGTGATGTGGGCCAAGCTGCCGGAGTCGCAGGCGTTCCTCGCCGCGACCGCGGGCACGGCCCGGCGGGTGCGCCCGGTCGAGGTGGTGCGCGGCAAGCTGCTGCTCGTCAGCATCGGCCTCTGGGCGGCGTCGTTCATGGGGCTGCTGCTGGTCTACGGACTCAACCAGTGGCTGCCCTCGATCATGGTCGAGGCCGGCTACTCGATCAGCGCCGGGCTGACGCTGCTGCTGACCCTCAACGTCGGCGCCGTGCTCGGCCTGGTCGTCTCCGGCCAGGTCGCCGACCGGCGCGGCAACAAGCCCGCCGCGATGGCCTGGTTCGCCATCGCCGCGGTGGCGCTGGTCCTCCTGACCGTCAAGTTCGACAGCGGGCTGCTGGTCTACGTCGCGGTGCTGATGGCCGGCTTCTTCGTGTTCAGCGCGCAGGTGCTGGTCTACGCCTTCGTCGGTCACCTCTACCCGCCCGCGATCCGCGGGACCGCGCTCGGCATGGCCGCCGGGGTCGGCCGGGTCGGCGCGATCGTCGGCCCGTTCCTCGGTGGCGCGCTGGTCACCGCCGGGGTCGCCTACCCGTGGGGCTTCTTCGTGTTCGCCGCGGCCGCCGTCCTCGCCGTCCTCGCCCTGCTCACCGTCCCCGCCCACCTCGACCACGACGAGGTGGTCGCCGCCGCCTGAGCCCTGGCCGCCCGGAGGCTCGGCTCAGGCCCGAGCCTGGATCGCCTCGTGGATCGACAACGTCCGGCGGGCGGAGTCGACGTGGAGGTTCTCGATCATCCGGCCGTGGACGGTGACGACGCCGGAGGTGCGCGACTCCCAGGCGGCGAGCACCTCGCGGGCGTCGGCGACCGCGGCGTCGCTGGGGGCGAAGGCGCGGTTGGCGCCCTCGACCTGCCCGGGGTGGATCAGCGTCTTGCCGTCGAACCCCAGCTGCCGTCCCTGCTCGCACTCGGCGAGGAAGCCCTCGGAGTCCTTCACGTCGTTGAAGACGCCGTCGAGGATCGCGGTGCCGGTCGCGCGCGCGGCGAGCAGGGCGAGCCCCAGGGCGGGGAGCAGCGGGGCCCGGCCGGGCACGTGCTCGGCGTACAGCTCCTTGACCAGGTCGTTGGTGCCCATGACCAGGACCGTCAGCCGCTCGGACGCCGCGGCGATCTCCTCGGCGTGGAGCATCGCGGCCGGCGTCTCGACCATCGCCCAGAGCATGGTGTGCTCGGGGGCGTCGTGGCCGGCCATCGCCTCGACCAGCGCGAGGACGGCGTCGGCGCTGCCGACCTTGGGGACGACGATCGCGTCGGGCCCGGCCGCGCAGGCGGCGGCGAGGTCGTCGGCGTGCCACTCGGTGTCGGCGCCGTTGACCCGGATCGTCACCTCGCGCGACCCGTAGTCGCCGGACGCCGACACGGCACACGCCGCGTCGCGCGCCGCCGGCTTCGACTCCGGCGCGACCGCGTCCTCGAGGTCGAGGATCAGCGCGTCGCAGGGGATCGACCTCGCCTTCTCCAGGGCGCGCTCGTTGGAGGCGGGCATGTAGAGCACGCTGCGCCGCGGCCGGAAGTCACTCATCGCCGATCCCCGCGTACTGCTCCTCGAGCTCCGGGTCGATCTCGGCCAGCTGCTCGGCGAGCTCGACCATCACCAGGCACTGCTTGAGGGAGGCGTCGTCCTCCATCTTGCCGTCGAGCATCACGGCGCCGGTGCCGTCGCCCATCGCGGCCACCACGCGGCGGGCGTGCCGGACGTCGGCGGCGCTGGGGGAGAAGACCCGGCGGGCGATGGCGATCTGCTTGGGGTGCAGGCTCCACGCGCCGACGCAGCCGAGGAGGAAGGCGTTGCGGAACTGGTCCTCGCACGCCTGCTCGTCGGCGATGTCGCCGAACGGGCCGTAGTAGGGGTAGATGCCGTGCATCGCACACGCGTCGACCATCCGGGCGATCGTGTAGTGCCAGAGGTCCTGTTGGTACGGCGCCCGCACCTTGTCGGGCTGCTGGCTGTCGGGGTCCTCGCGGACCAGGTAGCCGGGGTGGCCGCCACCGACCCGCGTGGTCTTCATCCGCCGGTCGGCCGCGAGGTCGGCCGGCCCCAGCGACAGTCCCTGCATCCGCGGGCTGGCACCGCAGATCTCCTCCACGTTGGCCACCCCGCGCGCGGTCTCGAGGATCGCGTGCACCAGCAGCGGCCGCTCCAGGCCGGCGCGCGCCTCGAGCTGCGCCAGCAGCCGGTCGACGTAGTGGATGTCCTCGGCGCCCTGCACCTTCGGCACCATGACCACGTCGAGCCGGTCGCCGATCTCGGTGACCAGGGTGGTGAGGTCGTCGAGCGCCCACGGGCTGTCGAGCGCGTTGACCCGGGTCCAGAGCTGGGTCGGGCCGAAGTCCGTGCTTCTGGCGATCGAGACCAGCCCCGCCCGGGCGGCCTCCTTGCGGTCGGCCTTGACGGCGTCCTCGAGGTTGCCGAGCAGCACGTCGACGGTGCCGACCATGCCGGGCACCTTGGCCGCCATCTTCTCGTTGCTCGGGTCGAAGAAGTGGATCGCCCGGCTCGGCCGCGCGGGGACCTCGCGCAGCGGCTCGGGCGCGCCGACCGCGAGCGGCCGGAAGAAGTCCTTGGCGGGGCGGGAGGCGCTCATGCCGCGGAACCTAGCAGCGGGCGGCTACCCCTCGGTATGACGCCTTTCACGTCGCCAGCGACGGCGGCGGACGGGCGGCTCCGGTGCGGGCGCCGCCGCCCGTGCCGACGTACGCCGCGCCGCGCGACGCTCACGCCAGCCGGCCACCGTCGCCTCGACGTCGCGGGTCGGCGTGATCACCGGCGGGCCGCCCTCGAGCTGGCGGCGGGCCGCGACCACCCGGGCGTTGAACTCCTCGACCTCGCGCCACACCTCGCGCTCGGTGACCAGCCGGTCGAGTGCGGCGTCGAGCTCCGCGTCGTCCTTGCGCAGCTGGAGCGCCGGGGGCAGCACGCCGGTGACCCGTTCGCGCTCGATCAGCTGCTTGACCCACCAGTCGGGGTCGTGGTTGCTGCCGAGGTCGCGGATCGGCTTGCCGGCGCCGGGCAGGTCGTCGAACGCGCCGCGCTCCATGGCCTGCCGGACCTGCAGGTCGACCCAGCTGTGCTGCTGCTCCATGCGAGCGCGGGCCGCGGCCCGGCTCGTGGCGCGCTCGCGCTCCTGCGCGACGCGGTCGGCGGGGTCCTCGGTGTGATGGGGCTGCTCGGGCATCGTCGCCTCCTCGTCGACTGCCCTGCCGATCCTACGAGCCGGTCACGGTCGCTTCGGGGACGAGGCGTCCTCCTCGACCGAGAGCCGGAAGTCGTCACCGTGCCGCTCGACGCCGTGCACGACGGCCTCGTTGACCGCTGTCTCGGCGTACGTCGCCCTCACCACGAGCGGGTCGCGGGAGAGGTCCTTGTAGAGGGAGTAGCACAGCGCGACCATCACGATCGCGAACGGCACCGAGGAGACGATCGTGATGTTCTGCAGGCCCGTCAGCGCGTTGGCGCCACCCGCCAGCAGCATCACCGCGGCCACGCCACCGGTCGCGACGCCCCAGAAGATCACCACGGGCTTCTTGGCCTCGATGGTGCCGTGCTGCGAGAGCGTGCCCATCACCAGCGAGGCGGCGTCGGCGCCGGAGACGAAGAAGATGCCGACCAGCACCATCACCAGGATGCTGGTGAGGGTCGCCCACGGGAAGTTGTCGAGCATGCCGAACAGCTGCGCCTCGACCCCGCCGGACCCGTAGACGTCGACGCCGTCCATCTGGAGCTTGATCGCGGTACCACCGAAGATCGCGAACCACACCAGGCTCACGATGCTCGGCACCAGCAGCACGCCGGTGACGAACTGGCGGATCGTGCGCCCGCGCGAGATCCGGGCGATGAACATGCCGACGAAGGGGGTCCAGGAGATCCACCAGGCCCAGTAGAAGACGGTGTACGACGCCAGCCACTCGGCGGCGGCGCCGCCCTCGGCGTTGGTGCGGCCCATCATCGTCGGCATCTCGCCGAAGTAGGCGGCGATGGCCGAGGGCAGGATGTCGAGGACGAACAGGGTCGGCCCGACGACGAACACGAAGAGGGCCAGGGCGATCGCCAGGACCATGTTGATGTTGGAGAGCCACTGGATGCCCTTGGCGACGCCGCTGACGGCCGAGAGCACGAAACAGACGGTGAGCACCGCGATGATCCCGATGATCAGCGCGTTGCCGCCCTTGCCGACCCCGGCGACGATCTCCAGGCCGCTCTGGATCTGCAGCGCGCCCAGGCCGAGCGAGGCGGCCGAGCCGAAGAGCGTGGCGAAGATGGCCAGGATGTCGATGACCCGGCCGGCGCCGCCCTCGGCGCGCTTGCCGAGGAGCGGGACGAAGGCGGCGCTGATCAGCTGACGCCGTCCCTTGCGGTAGGTGCCGTAGGCGATCGCGAGGCCGACGACCGCGTAGATCGCCCACGGGTGGAAGGTCCAGTGGAACAGCGTCTGCGCCATCGCGGTCTCGGCCATCTGCGACTCCGACTGCCCGGTGACCCCGGGGATGCCGTCGTGGAAGAAGGTGAGCGGCTCGTTGACGCCGTAGAACATCAGGCCGATGCCCATGCCGGCGGAGAACATCATCGCGATCCACGACGACGTCCGGAACTCCGGCTCGTCACCGTCACGACCCAGGGGGATCGAGCCGAACTTGCCCAGCGCGAGCCAGAGCGAGAACACCACGAAGCCGGAGGCGACCAGGACGAAGAACCAGTCGAGGCCGGCCATGATGCCGCCGAGCGCGGTGTCGGAGGCCTGCGACAGCGTCGCGGTGCTGAGGAAGCCCCACAGCAGGAAGCCGATGGCGACCACCGCGGTCACGCCGAAGACGACCTTGTCGAGGGGCATCGGCCGGGCCGACTCGTCCTCGACGTGGCGGAAGTCGAGCGCGGGGTGATGGCGCTTGCGGCCCGTGTGGGACGGGAGGCCCTGCTGGGCCGGGTCGGACTGGTCGTCGGGGCGGGCTGGCTCGGGCTGGGGATCGACGGTGGTGGCCATGGGGGGAGCACCCTCTCTGGATTGGGGAGGCCACCACGGTGCGCCGCTCCCGACGCCTTGGCAAGTCCCGCGCCGGGGTGATAGGGCCGGGTCGGGAGGTGTCGACATGGAGTTCCGTGAGGTGGTGCGGCGGCGACGGATGGTGCGCCGGTACGCCGACCGACCGGTCGAGGCTGCGGTTCTCGACCGGGTGCTCGACCACGCGCTGCGGGGGCCGAGTGCCGGGTTCACGCAGGGCGTCGCCCTGCTGGTGCTCGACCAGCCCGACGACCTGAGCCGGTTCTGGGAGTCCGCGTCGCCGGCCGACGCCGAGTCGTCGTGGCTGGACGGCATGCGCACGGCACCGGTGGTCGTCGTACCCCTGACCAGCCGGGAGGCCTACCTGGACCGCTACGCCGAGCCCGACAAGGGCTGGGCCGACCGCGACGCGACGCGCTGGCCCGTGCCGTGGTGGTACGTCGACGCCGGGATGGCCGCGCTGCTGGTGCTGCAGACGGCCGTCGACGAGGGTCTCGGTGCGTGCCTGTTCGGGGTGCCGCCCGACCGGGTCGGCCCGCTGCGCGAAGCCTTCGGCATCCCTGAGGACCGGGTGCCGGTGGGCGCGATCACGCTCGGTCACCGGCGCGAGGGCGACCTCGGCCCGCCCGGGTCACCGGCCACGCGGCGGCGGCGTACGGCGGCCGAGCTGGTGCACCGCGGCCGCTGGTAGCCGTCGGTCGTCTCGGATCCCAGACCCGGCGACGCGGTGCCCGGTTGCCGCGCGCGGGGTGCGAGCGGTGGACTGGTCGCCATGGGCTTCGAGGAGATGTGGCACCAGCTCGCCCCGGTGGGCCGCTCGTCGTCCTCGGGCGGTTACTTCCGGCAGCCGTGGACCGGCGCCGAGGGGGAGCTGCGGGCGTGGTTCGCCGAGGCGGCGGCCGCCCGCGGGCTGCGGGTGGAGACCGACGACCTCGGCAACCAGGTCGCGTGGTGGGACCCCGCGGCGGGATCGTCCGGCGGCGCCGTCCTGACCGGCTCGCACCTCGACAGCGTCCTCGACGGGGGTGCCTACGACGGCCCGCTCGGCGTGGTCTCGGCGCTGGCCGCCGTCGACGCGCTGCGGTCGCGCGGCGTCGAGCCGACCCGTCCGCTCGGGGTGTCGGTCTTCGTCGAGGAGGAGGGGTCGCGCTTCGGGCTGGCCTGCCTCGGCTCCCGGCTGGCGACCGGCTCGACCTCCTGGGAGTCCGTGGCAGGGCTGCGCGACCGCGACGGGGTGGCCCTGGGCGACGTCGTCGACGGGTCGTCGGGCTCGCGGCTGCTCGACGGCGTCGGCTGCTTCGTCGAGCTGCACGTCGAGCAGGGGCGCGACCTGGTCGACCGCGGGGCCGCGGTCGGCGTCGGGAGCGCGATCTGGCCGCACGGGCGCTACCGCTTCGACTTCGTGGGGGAGGCCAACCACGCCGGAACCACCCGGATGGAGGACCGGCACGACCCGATGCTGAGCTATGCGATGACCGCGCTGGCCGCCGGCAAGCAGGCGCGGCTGGCCGACGCGCGGGCGACCTTCGGGCGGGTGTCGGTCGAGCCCAACGGCACCAACGCGGTGCCCTCGCGGGTCACCGCGTGGCTCGACGCCCGTGCGTCCTCGACCGCGTCGCTGGAGGAGCTGGTCGAGACGGTGGACCGGCAGGCGCGGGAGCGGGCCGGTCGTGACGGAACCACCGTGACGGTCACGGCCGAGTCGGTCTCGGGCGAGGTCACCTTCGACGCCGAGCTCGCGGCCCGGCTCGCGTCGGGGCACGCCGAGGGCGACTGGCCGGTGATCCCCACCGCCGCCGGCCACGACGCCGGCGTCCTCGCCGCCGCCGGCATCCCGACCGCGATGCTCTTCGTCCGCAACCCCACCGGGGTCTCCCACTCACCGGCCGAGCACGCCGAGACGGCCGACTGCCTGGTCGGCGTCTCCGCCCTCGCCGACACCCTCGAGCGGCTGGTCACGTGAGCCCGGCGTACCTGCTGGAGCGGGCGTGGGTCGACGGCGCCGTCCACGACGACGTGCTGGTGGAGATCGAGGGCGGGCGGTTCACCCGCGTCACACTTCTCGGCCGATCCCTGCACTTCTCGGGTGTTGCAACGGCCGAGAAGCGCATGAATCCCCGGCTAGCCGGGGATTCATGCACCCCCCTCCCCGGCCTCACCCTCCCCGGCTTCGCCAACACCCACAGCCACGCGTTCCACCGGGCGCTGCGGGGGCGGACGCAGCGGGAGCGGGGGACGTTCTGGACCTGGCGCGAGCAGATGTACGCCGTGGCCGCACGGCTCGACCCCGACGCCTACCACCGGTTCGCCACCGCCGTCTTCGGCGAGATGGTCGCGGCGGGGACGACGAGCGTGGGGGAGTTCCACTACCTCCACCACCGACCCGACGGCACGCCCTACGACGACCCCCACGCGATGTCGCACGCCCTCGTCGAGGCGGCCCGGGAGGCCGGGATCCGGCTCACGCTGCTCGACACCGTCTATCTCTCCAGCGGCTTCGGGGAGCCGCCGCAGGGCGTGCAGCGCCGGTTCTCCGACGGCGACGTCGGCGCCTGGCGCGACCGCGTCGCCTCGCTGGAGGAGAGCAACGGCGTCGTCCACGGCGCCGCGATCCACAGCGTGCGCGCGGTGCCCGCCGAGGCGATGCCGACGATCGCGGAGTGGGCCCACGGGCGACCGCTGCACGTCCACGTCTCCGAGCAGGTCGCCGAGAACGACGCCTGCCTCGCCGCCTACGCCCGCACCCCCGTCGAGCTGCTCGCCGACCACGACGTGCTGGGCCCCCTCACCACGGCCGTCCACGCCACCCACCTCACCGACGACGACGTCCGGCTGCTCGCGCAGACGCAGACGTACGCCGGCTTCTGCCCGACCACCGAGCGCGACCTCGGCGACGGGATAGGGCCGGGTCGGCGGCTGCGCGACGCCGGTGTCGCGCTGACCCTGGGCAGCGACAGCCACGCGGTGGTCGACCCGTTCGAGGAGATGCGCGCGCTCGAGCTCGACGAGCGGCTGGCCACCCGCGAACGCGGCCACTGGACCGCCGCCGAGCTGCTCGACGTCGCCACCACCACCGGCCACCGCAGCCTGGGCTGGGACGACGCCGGCGCCATCGCGGTCGGCCACCGCGCCGACCTCGTCACGCTCGACACCTCGAGCCCCCGCACGGCCGGCACCGGCGCCGACGAGCACACGGCGGTCTTCGCGGCCACGGCCGCCGACGTGGTGCAGGTCGTGGTCGACGGTCGCGTCGTCCACACCCGCGACGACGCAGCGGCCCTGGGGCGCCGGATCGACGAGGAGATCGGGAGGATCTGGCCATGACGACCACCCTCATCACCGACATCGGCGAGCTCACCACGAACGCCGAGCACGGC
The DNA here is from genome assembly GCA_963740885.1 of uncultured Actinomycetota bacterium. Lineage (GTDB taxonomy): Bacteria > Actinomycetota > Actinomycetes > Propionibacteriales > Nocardioidaceae > Nocardioides. Next base: position 1,127,545 of record CAVUFP010000002.1, on the reverse strand, counting down.
ACCCTCGCCCACGCCGCGATCGTGCTCGACGACGACCGGGTCGCCTGGGTCGGCAGCGCGAGCGACGCGCCCGACGCCGACCACCACGTCGACGCCGGGGGCCGGGCCGTGGTCCCCGGGTTCGTCGACAGCCACAGCCACCTGGTCTTCGCCGGCGACCGCTCCCAGGAGTTCGCCGCCCGGATGGCGGGGGAGTCGTACGCCGCCGGCGGGATCCGCACCACCGTCGCCGCCACCCGCGCCGCGAGCGACGACGAGCTCACCGGGCACGTCGCGCGGCTGGTCGGGGAGATGCTCCGGCAGGGCACCACGACGCTCGAGATCAAGAGCGGCTACGGACTCACCGTCCACGACGAGTCACGCAGCCTCGCGGTCGCCCGCCAGTTCACCGACGAGACGACGTACCTCGGCGCGCACGTGGTGCCGACGGGCACCGACCCGGACTCCTACGTGGAGACGGTCACCGGCCCGATGCTGGAGGCCTGCGCCCCGTACGCCCGGTGGGTCGACGCGTTCTGCGAGGAGGGCGCGTTCGACGTCGACCAGGCGCGTGCCGTGCTGGCGGCCGGCGCGGCGGTCGGCCTGGGCGGCCGGCTGCACGCCAACCAGCTGACCTACGGCGGGGGCGTCCGGCTGGCGGCCGAGCTCGGCCTCGCGTCCGTCGACCACTGCACCTTCCTCACCGACGAGGACGTCGCCGCGCTCGCCGACAGCGGGACCGTCGCCACGCTGCTCCCCGGTGTGGAGTTCTCCACCCGGCAGCCCTACCCCGACGCCCGCCGGCTGCTCGACGCCGGCGTCACGGTCGCGCTGGCCAGCGACTGCAACCCGGGCTCGTGCTTCACCAGCTCGGTCCCCCTGTGCATCGCGCTCGCCGTCCGCGAGATGGGGATGACGCCGGCCGAGGCGCTGTGGGCCGCCACCGCCGGCGGCGCCCGGGCGCTCGGTCGCGACGACGTGGGCGTGCTCGCGCCCGGCGCGCGCGCCGACCTGGTGCTGCTCGACGCCCCCTCGGCGATCCACCTCGCCTACCGGCCCGGCGTGCCCCTGGTCACCGGGGTCTGGCAGGGCGGCCGCCCCGTCTGATCCCCCGCCCGCCCACATCTGAGGTAGCAGATCGCCCGCCTAAGGCACCTGCCCGATGTCCGGGCCTACCTCAGGAGAGAAGTCTCGACTCGTCAGCAACCACACGAGGAGTGAGACAGATGTTCGAGATCGACCAGACCTACCTGGCCTACGAGCTGGCCTACCGCTCGGAGCGGATGCGGGGCGAGCGTCCCGACCAGCACCACGACGGCCACCGCACCACCGGCACGAGCTGGCACGCCGTACGGCGCCTCCGTCCGGGCCGGACCCCGGGCCGCCGTGCCGCCTGATGTCGGGGGCAGCCGCCATGATGGACGTCGTGGCGACCCGGACCAGCAGCACCCTCGTCGGTCGTGACCGCGAGCTGACGGACCTCGAGTCCTGGCTCCGGGACGCGGCCGGCGAGGGTCGAGCCACCTCCGGGGTGCTGGTCGGCGGTGACGCCGGCGTCGGCAAGACCCGGCTGCTGGCCGAGGTGCGCGACCGGATGACCGGCGACGGATGGCGGGTGGCCGTCGGCCACTGCCTCGACCTCGGCGACACCGCCCCGCCCTACCTCCCGTTCTCCGAGGTGCTCGGCCGGCTCGCCGCCGAGCTGCCCGACACCGTGGCCGCCGTCGCCGGCCACCACCCGGCACTCTCCCGGCTCCAGCCCGGACGCCGGATGCTGGCCGCCGAGGGAGCCGAGTCCGCCGGCGTCGAGCGCTCCGACCTCTTCCTCGCCGTCCACGCCCTCCTCGAGGAGGCCTCGGCCGCGGGTCCGCTGGTGCTGGTCGTCGAGGACGCCCACTGGGCCGACCGGTCCACCCGCGAGCTGCTGACCTACCTGCTGACCCGACGCTTCGCCGGCCCGGTGGCCGTCGTCGTGAGCTATCGCGCCGACGACCTCCACCGCCGCCACCCGCTGCGCGGCCAGGTGGCCGAGTGGTCCCGGCTCCCCGGCACCCGCCGCCTCGTCCTCAGCCCGCTCGACGAGGCCGCCGTGCGCGAGCTGATCGCCGAGCTCGCGCCCGAGGGACTCGACCCCGCCGAGCTGCTCGACATCGTCGACCGCGCCGAGGGCAACGCGTTCTTCGTCGAGGAGCTGATCAGCGCGGCGGCCGCCGGTCCCGGTCGCTGGGTGCCGACCGACCTTGCCGACGTCCTCCTCGTGAGCCTCGACCGGCTCGGCGACCAGGCCCGTGCCGTGGTCCGGGCTGCCAGCGTCGCCGGCCGACGGGTCTCCCACGACCTGCTCGCCGCGGCCTCGGGTCTCGCCGAGCCCGCGCTCGACGAGGGGCTGCGCCAGGCGGTCGAGATGAACGTCCTGGTCCCCGACCGCGACCGCTACGCCTTCCGGCACGCGCTGCTGGGGGAGGCGGTCTACGACGACCTGCTCCCCGGCGAGCGGGTCCGGCTCCACGACCGGTTCGCGGCCGCGCTCAGCGGTCCCGACGTCGCGGGCACCGCCGCCGAGCTGGCCCGCCACGCCCGGCTCGCCCACGATCTCGACACCGCGCTGGTCGCCTCGATCCGGGCGGGTCACGACGCGCTCGCGGTGGGGGGGCCCGACGAGGCCGCCCAGCACTACGAGCAGGCGCTCGAGCTGGTCAGCGACCCGCGCCGTTCCGGGACGACCGACATCGACCGCGCCGCCCTGGTGATCGGGCTGGCCGACGCGCTCACGGCCTCCGGTCGCCCGCACAAGGCCGCGGCCCTGCTCGCCGACGAGCTCGAGCGGCTCCCGGCCGACGCCCCGGCGGCGTGGCGGGCGCGGATGCTCGCCTCCCGCGCCTTCCTGCTCCTGATCACCGAGTCGGAGATCGAGCCGGTCGAGCTCTCGGCCGAGGCGGTGGCGCTCGCACCTGCCGACGACACGGCGGTCCGCGCCCGGGTGCTGGCCACCCATGCCCGGGTCCTGGCGGCCTACCGCCGCCTCGACGAGGCGCAGGCCGTCGGCCTCGAGGCCCTGCCGCTCGCCGAGCGCCACAACCTCACCGACATCGTCTCCGACCTCGTGCTGACCCTCAGCCAGGTCAAGCACACCGGACCGCGGGCCGGGCTGCGCGAAGCGCTCGACGACGCGATCGCCACCGCCCGTCGCTCGGGCGCCCTCGAGGCCGAGCTGCGCGGCCACTTCATGCTCGGTCGCTCCTTCGAGGACCACGCCGAGTGGGCCGAGGCGGCCGCCGCCTTCCGCCGGGCCGTCGACCGGGCCGAGGCTGCCGGCGTCCCGCTGGCGCCGTTCGCCTTCGAGTCGCGCTGGCACCTCGGCTTCCAGCAGGTCGTGCGCGGCGACTGGGACGAGGCCCTCCGGCTGGCCCGCCCGCCCGAGCCGCTGCCGCAGATCCCGCAGGCGATGCTCGACGTCCTCGCCCTGGGGGTCGGGCACGCCCGGGGCGACGACGTCTCCGACCGGCTGCCCGCCCTGCGTCGGCTGTGGGCCCAGGAGGGGCTGCTCGCGATCCACTCCGCCCCGCTCGAGATGCAGATCGCGGCGATCCGGGGCGACACCGAGGCGGTCCTCGGCGTCTACGACGACACCGTCGCCGTGCTCAGCAGGCTGTGGGTGCCGTGGTTCTCGGCGCGGATCAGGTTGGTCGCGGTCGCGATCGGGGCGCTCGCCGATGCTGCTCCCGACGTCCCCTCCGAGACCCGGGCGGGGCTGCTGTCCCGCGCCGAGGAGCTCCACACCGACAGCCAGGTCGTGCTCGCCCGCCAGCGCGGCCCCGGGGTCACCTGGGGGCCCGAGGGGCAGGCGTGGGTGGCGCGGGCCGACGCCGAGCTGCTGCGGCTGCGCTGGCTCGTCGGCGAGCCGCCCGCACCCGAGAGCCTGGTCGAGGCCTGGCGTACGGCGGAGCGGCTGATCGAGGAGTTCGGCGACGTCCACGAGCTCGCTCGGGTGCGCACCGTCCTGGCCGGCGTGCTCTCCGCCGCCGGCGACGTGGCCGCCGCCCGCGAGACGGCCGCGCTCGCGCGCAGCAGCGCAGCCGGGCTCGGCGCCGTGCGGCTGCTCGACCGGCTCGCGGCCCTCGCGCCCGCCACCGCCCGGCAGCGGGTCGGCGGCACCCAGCTCACCCCGCGGGAGCGCGAGATCCTGGCGCTCGTCGCGGCCGGCCGCACCAACGGCGAGATCGGCAAGCAGCTCTACATCGCCACCAAGACCGTCTCGGTCCACGTGTCCAACATCCTCGGCAAGCTCGGCGTGGCCGGTCGCACCGAGGCGGCTGCCGTGGCCCGGCGCCAGGGCCTGCTCGAGTGACCATGGCCCCGTCGCCCTCACCCGGGGGAAGGTTCCGGGTGCTGGGAGCGTGGCGCTAGGTTGCGAGAGGCGGACCGACCGCCCACGACGAAGGAGGACCAGATGTCGAACAGCACCGAGGAGCCCGAGGGCGGCGCCCTCTCCGACGACGACATGACCACCGGTGCCCCGCAGGCCTCCTCGGGCCTGTCGGACGCCGACGGCACCGACGGTGACTCGGGCGACGCCGACAGCACCGACGGCGACAGCACCGACGCGACCGACGGTGACGCCGATGGCACCGACGGAGACGCCGACGGCACGGACGGCGACGCCGACGGCACGGACGGCGACGCCGACGGCACGGACGGCTGACCCTGAGCGCTCTCGAGCTCCTGAGCGGTGACGCCCAGACCTTCGTCTCGAAGGTCTGGGCGACCCGCGTCCACCTCCATCACACCGAGCCGGACCGGCTGGTGGGGCTGCTCTCGCTCGACGACGTCGACCACCTGCTGACCGAGACCGCGATCCGTACGCCGGCGGTCCGGCTGGCCCGCGACGGGGCCGTGCTGCCCGAGTCGCGCTACACCCGCAGCGGCGCCTCGCTCGCCGGCAAGCCGCTCACGGGGCTGGTCGACGCCCGGCGGCTGCTCGAGGAGGTCGACGCCGGTGCCACCGTCGTGCTCCAGGGCCTCCACCGCTACTGGCCGCCGCTGCGCGACCTGGTCGCCCGGCTCGAGCTCGACCTCGGCCACCCGTGCCAGGCCAACGCCTACCTCACGCCCCCGGGCTCGCAGGGGTTCGCGGTCCACAGCGACTCCCACGACGTCTTCGTCTTCCAGACCCACGGCCACAAGCGGTGGGAGATCCACACCGAGGGCCGGGTCGACGACGTGCTGCTCGAGCCCGGGCTCTCGATGTACCTCCCCACCGGCACCCCGCACGCCGCCCGCGCCCAGGACGCCGCCTCGCTCCACGTGACGCTCGGCATCAACCAGACGACCTGGCGCAGCGCGGTCGAGCGGACGCTGATCGAGCTGCTCGACAGCGTGCCCGACACCCACCTGCCGGCCGGCTGGCTCGACCAGCCCGAGCTGCTCGCCGAGGGACTGCGCGACGAGCTGGGCCGGGTCGCCGCGCGGATCGCCGAGCTCGACACCGACGCGGTCGCGCAGCGACGCAGCGAGCGGTTCCTCACCAGCCGCGGCACCCGGCTGGCCGGCGGGCTGCGCGACGCGCTCGCCGCCGGCGAGATCGACGACGGCACCCGGCTGGCCCGCCGACCGGGCCACCCCTGCGTGCTGGTCGACGCCGAGGGCCCGAGCGGCCCGGTGCTCCGGGTGTTGCTCGGCGACCGCCACCTCGACGTACCCCGCTGGCTGCGGCCCGCCCTCGAGCTGGTGCGCGAGCGCGACCGGCTGACCCCGGCCGACCTCGCCGACCACCTCGACCCCGAGAGCCGTCGGGTGCTCTGCCGGCGCCTGGTGCGGGAGGGCCTGCTCCAGGTGCGGCCGTGACCGGGCGGCAGGCCTTCCGCTGCTCGGCGGCAAGCGACCTGCGCGACGACGCGCTGGCCGGGACCGCCTCGACGGTCCGTTCCTTCCTGCTGGTCGAGAACCCCGGCCCGTGGGGGGTCGACGCGGTCCGCGACAACCGGCTGCCCCCGGAGGTCAAGGCCGGGCTGGCGGCCGCGGCGTCGGCGGCCCGGGTGCGCGTCAACCTCGTACGCCGCCACCACCGGCCGGCGCCCCGCCACGGCTTCCGGGTGCTGGTCGCCCGCGCCGATCCGGTCGCGCCGTGGCTGGAGACGGCCGTCCTCGACGACGCCGAGGACCTGCTCGACCTCGACCTGGCCGCGCTCGGAGAGGGTCGCTCGCCCGGGCTGGAGCCCAGCGGCGAGACGCTGTTCTGCGTGTGCACCCACGGCCGGCACGACGCCTGCTGCGCGGAGCGGGGCCGGCCGGCCGCGGCCGCCCTGGCCGCCGCCCATCCCGAGCAGGCCTGGGAGATCTCCCACATCGGCGGCGACCGGTTCGCGGGCAACGCGCTGTTCCTGCCTCACGGCCTCTACTACGGGCGGCTCGACGCCGTGAGCGCGATCGCGGTCGCGGGCAGCCACCTCTCGGGCCACCTCGACCTCGACCACCTGCGCGGCCGGTCGTCCTACCCCATGCCCGTGCAGGCGGCCGAGGTCGCGCTGCGCCGCACGCTCGGCGAGACCCGGCTCGACGCGCTGAGCCTCACCGGGCAGCGGCGCGACGGCGAGACCCGGGAGGTCACGTTCGCGGTCGGCGGCGCGACCTGGCAGGTCAGGGTGCGGACGCATCCGGGGGAGGAGCAGGCCCTGCTGACCTGCCGGTCCGAGCGCGACAACCCGGTGCCCCACCACGAGGTGCTCGACGTACGCCGCCGGCCCGCCTGAGACCACCTAGAGTCGCGGGCATGACCGACCTGACCGACGCGGCGGCGACGTCCGGGAAGTCCGAGAAGCCCGGGAGCCCCGCCAAGCCCGAGCCGATCGACCAGCTCGTCGGGACCAGCCACGTGCTCACGACGCCCGGCGGCGAGCTGCGCTACACCGCCCGCACCGGACCCTGGCGCGGCTCACCGGCCTCTCCGAGGAGTACGTCGACCGCGCCGACCTCCGGGTCGAGCACATCCGCTTCTCCACCGAGCTGCTGCGCGACCGGGGCCTGGCCGTCGGCCGGATCGACGGCCGCTTCAGCGGGCCGCTCCACTTCGGCAACGCCGAGACGTGGGACGCCGACCCCTCGATCGACGCCATCGTCGGGCCCTACGCCGCGGCGATGCACCACTACCTGCGCTCCGAGCTGCGTTCGGACCTCGACCTGCCCTACGAGGTGTTCGCCAACCAGGTGAAGGCGTGGTCCTACCAGGAGTTCGAGGGCCGGCCGATCAACGTCTCCGACCGGCTGGAGCGGCTGATGCGGGCCAACCCCCACCTGCGGGTGCGCATCGAGTACGGCTACTACGACCTCGCCACCCCGTTCGCCGCGGCGCAGGACATGGTCGCCCACCTGCGGCTCACCCCCGCGCAGCACGAGCGGATCGAGCACGACTGGTTCGAGACCGGTCACATGCCCTACCTCCACGAGGAGTCGCGGGTGCGCGAGGCCGCCGGCATCGCGGCGTTCGTGCGGGGCTGAGGGGTCCGTCGGTCTCCCCGCACCCGAGGGCTTGCCAGGGGCTCACATACTCGTAGTATGTCCAGATGGCTGTGCTGGACGACGACGTCACCGCGATCACCGAGCGCCGGTTCGAGAGGATGCGGCCGTTCGGGGGCGAGCAGCCGGAGCCGGTCGACACCTCGGGCCTGCCACCCGGCCCGCGCTGGCCGGTGCTGGTGCAGAGCATCGCGCTGCTGCGGTTCCGGCACCAGGTCGTGCCCCGGCTGCACCGGAGGTACGGCGACGTCTTCACCGTGCGGCTGCTCCCGCAGGGCCGGCCGCTGGTGCTGTTCACGCGTCCCGAGCACGCTCGGGAGATCTTCGCCGGCGACCCCGAGGTCTTCCACGCCGGCAAGGGCAACGCGATCCTGGGCCCGATCATGGGTCGCCACTCGCTGCTGCTGCAGGACTCCGTCGAGCACAAGCGGGCCCGCAAGCTGCTGATGCCGGCGTTCAACGGTCACGCGCTCAAGGGCTACCGCGACCTGGTCACCGAGGTGGCCCGCGCCGAGGTCGCGACCTGGCGCGACGGCGAGACCTTCCGGTCGCTGGAGCGGATGAACCGGCTCACCCTCGAGGTGATCCTCCGGGTCGTCTTCGGCGTGACCGACGAGGCACGTCTGACGGCGCTGCGGCCGCGGGTCAACCAGACCGTCGACGTCGGCCCGAGCGTGCTGCTCGGCTGGGGCTACCCCTTCCTGCAGCGCTTCGGTCGATGGAAGGCGACCGTCGACAACGCCTACGCCCTCGACCGGCTGATGCTCGCCGAGATCCGTGAGCGGCGGACGGCCTCCGACCTCGCCGAGCGGACCGACGTGCTCTCCCAGCTGATCCGGGCCGACGAGGGCGAGGACTCCCTGACCGACGAGGAGCTCCGCGACCAGCTCGTCACGCTGCTGCTCGCCGGCCACGAGACCACCGCCTCGGCGCTGGCCTGGACCCTGGTCGAGCTCGGCCAGGACCCCGCCCAGCTCGAGCGCGCCCGCCAGGCCGCGCGCGAGGGGGACGAGGAGTGGCTGGAGGCCGTGCTCAAGGAGTCGATGCGGCTCCACCCGGTGATCCCCATGGTGGTGCGCACCCTGCAGCGCCCCGCGACCGTCGGCGGCCTCGACCTGCCGGCCGGCGTGACGGTCGGGCCGTCGATCCTGATCGCGCACAGCCGCGAGGACAACCACCCCGATCCCGAGGTGTTCCGTCCCGAGCGGTTCGTGGGCCACAACCCGCCGGCCAACACCTGGATCCCCTTCGGTGGCGGGGTCCGCCGCTGCATCGGCGCCGGCTTCTCGCTGATGGAGGGGACCGCCGTGCTCCGCGAGCTGCTGACGTCGTACGGCGTGACGACCGTGCACCGCGACGTCCCGAAGGTGCGCAACATCACCAGCGTCCCGCGCCACGGGGCGCGGGTGCGGGTCAGCCCCTGACGAACCGCTGACAAACCGCGTGACGACCCGCGCCGGGGCTGCCACCATCCGGACGTGACCTGGCGGGAACGGCTGCGTGCGCTGCGGATGGACGTCACGCCGCTGCGCGGGTCGCGCGACTTCCGGCTGCTCTTCGTCGCCGGCACGGTGTTCTACCTCGGGGGCATGGTCACCTACGTCGCGATCCCGTTCCAGGTCTACCGGCTCACCGGCTCCAACCTCGCGGTCGGCGCGATCGGCCTGGCCGAGCTGGTGCCGCTCGTGGTCTTCGGCCTCTACGGCGGCGCGCTGGCCGACCACGTCGACCGCCGGCGGCTGCTGGTCGGCTGCGGACTGGCGCAGGTGGTGCTCACCGGCGTGCTCGCTGTCAACGCCTTCGGCGACCGGCCGAGCCTGCCGCTGATCTTCGGGGTCGCCGTGGTCCTCGCGGCGGCCTCCGCGATGCAGCGGCCCAGCCGCGAGGCGCTGATGCCGCGCACCGTGCGCCTCGACCAGATCACCGCCGCCAACTCCCTGGTCGCCCTCGGGATGCAGATCGGCGTCCTGGTCGGCCCGGCCATCGGCGGCCTGCTGATCGCCTACGTCGGGCTCGCCTGGTGCTTCGTCGTCGACGTGGTCGGGCTGCTGGTCGCCTCCGCGCTCTTCGCCGCGATGCGGCCCTACCCGCACCGCGAGGAGACGACGCCGCCGAGCCTGCGCGCGATCCGGGCCAGCGCGCGCTACGCCATCGGCCGGCGCGACCTGCTCGGCACCTACCTCGTCGACATCGCCGCGATGTTCCTCGCGATGCCCGTGGTGCTGTTCCCGGCGCTGGTCGAGGAGGTCTTCGCCCGCCCCGAGCTGCTCGGCATGCTCTACGCCGCCGAGACGGTCGGGGCGATGCTGGCGACGGCCACCAGCGGCTGGACCGGCCGGGTGCACCACCACGGCCGGGCGATCGTGCTCGCCGCGGCGGCGTACGGCGCCACGATCGCGCTGGCCGGCCTGATGCCCGAGCTCTGGCTGGTGGCACTGTTCCTGATGCTGTCCGGCTGCGCCGACATGATCTCGGGGGTGTTCCGGATGACGGTCTGGAACCAGACCATCCCCGAGTCGATGCGCGGTCGACTGGCCGGCATCGAGATGCTCTCCTACTCCGTCGGCCCGCTCGGGGGCCAGGTGCGGGCCGGCGCGGTCGCCGACCTGTGGTCGGTGCGTGGCTCGATCGTCAGCGGTGGTGTCGCCTGCGTCGTCGGGGTGGCGGCCACCGCCCTCGCGCTGCGCGACTTCTGGGGCTACGACGCCCGCACCGACGAGCACGCGGTGGCCGAGCGCGAGGCGCGCCGAGCCGCTGGCGAGAGCGTCGACTGACGGCCGCGTTTGGACCGCCCGCACCCGTCCGCGACAATGGGGCTCGTGACCGACCGACTGCAGCGCGACGAGCACCCGGTGGCCTTCGGCCTGCTGGCCCTGGTCGCCGTCGCCGTGGTGGTCGGGGTGGTGGCCGGCGTGGTCGCCATCGCCGGCGCGCGCGTGGTCGGACTCGACAGCGGCGGGCCGACCGGCGGCAGCGAGGGCCAGGCCTCGCTCTACCTGCCCAAGCCGAAGGCCACCCGCGGCGACGACGGGCCGCTGATCACGCTGGCGCCCGGGCGCAACGCCGAGAACGACACGTCCGACGAGGTGGACCCGCCCGGCGACAGCGAGTCGGCCGCACCCAAGGACAAGATCTCGCTGCAGGCCGCCCGCACCCAGGTCGCCCCGATGGACAACATCGACCTCACCGGCGTCTACCCCGACGGCGAGGGCGCGATCCTCCAGGTGCAGCGGTTCGAGAACGGCGCCTGGGCCGACTTCCCGGTGACCGCGTCGGTCAGCGACGGCACCTTCGCGACGTACGTCCAGACCGGCCAGTCGGGCGTCAACCGGTTCCGCGTCATCGACACCGACACCGACAAGGCCTCCAACGAGGTCAAGGTGACGATCGGCGGCTGACCTACAGTGGGGGCCCACCGACTCTCGGGAGCCCTCATGTCCTCCGTCGCCCGTCTCCCCGTCCGCGCCACCGCCCTCGTGGCCGCGCTGGGCCTCGCCCTCGCCCTGACCAGCGGCCCGGCCGCCGCGGCCAACGACTGGGGGACCTACGACCGGATCGACGGCGCGAGGCTCCAGGCCTGCAAGGTGCCGGTCGGCGCCGGGCGGGCCTGGCGGATCGAGCTGCGGGTGAGGACCACCGACGAGCCGGCCCACGGCAGCATGACCGTCATCAACGGGCAGGGACCCACGGACCGTCGCTGGCACAGCGGCCGGGTGGCCCGCCACGACACCTCCGCCGTCGGCTCGGTGCGCCTCCACCGCGGCCCGCGCTGGTCGCTGAGGAGCAACCTGGAGACCCCGCACGCCGGCTCGACCCTCTTCGGCGGCGGCGCGCGCGGCCTCACTCGCTGCTGAGTCGCCCCCGGGAACGGTCGAGCTGGACCGTCCACCAGCCCACCCACCCCGTACCGGCGAGGGCGAGCAGGCCCACCGCCACCGACGCGGTGGCCAACGGCGCGGCCGCGGCCACCGCGCTGACCAGGAGCGGGCCGCCGGAGACGCCCAGGTCGCCACACACGCGCCAGCCGCCGAGGTACTGCGAGCGGCCGCGCACCGGCGCGGTGTCAGCCCCGAGGGTCATCACGATGCCGGACCCGAGCCCGTTGCCGACGGCGATCAGCGCCATCACGGCGGCGACGCCCACCACGCCCGAGGTCAGGGGCAGCAGCAGGCACGCGACGGCCACCGACAGCACCACCGGCACCGCCACGACGGCCCGACCGCGGTGGTCCATCACCCAGCCTCCCGGGTAGAACATCGCGAGGTCGACCGCGGCGGCCAGCGCGAAGACCAGGGACGTGGTCGGGGCCGTCAGCCCGACGTGCTCGGCCCCAGAGCGGCAGCAGCCCGTTGCGGATCGAGCGGGAGGCGCCCAGCACCACGACCGCGACGCCGAGGGTGAGGTAGGTGCGGCGGTGCTGCCAGAGGACCGAGCGCACCGAGGCGTGCCCGGCCGCCCGCTCCTCGGCCCGGCCCTCCGCGCCGAGGTCGGGCATCAGCCGCGCCATGGCGGCCGCGGTCACCGACAGGGCGGCCGCCATCCAGAAGACACCGGTCAGCCCGGTCACGTGGATCACCCCGGCCCCGACCAGCGGTCCGACCAGGATCCCCGCCCGGAAGGCGCCCCCCATCGTCGACAGTGCCCGGGCCCGCTGGCGCGCAACGCAGTCACCGGCATCACCGCCCCGTGGCCGACGGAGACCACCAGGGTCGGGCCGTAGGCGACCAGGGCGATGTCACGCAACCGGAACGGCTCGGGGGAGGACGGCATCTCGGGCATTCTCACGCGACCTTGTCCGGTTCCGCCTCGGCGGGGGCCTCGGGCGACCTAGGGTGGCATCTCCGACCCACCCAGCCTCGCCAGGAGACCCCCGTGACCGTGTCCCGCCGTACCCTCGCCCTGCCGACCGTGGCCGCCTCCGCCGTGCTGGGTGTGGTGCTCGCTGCCGCCCCCGCCCAGGCCGTCAGCTGGGACACCATCGGCACCATGGACCACGCCCGGATCCAGGCCTGCAAGGTCTCCGTGGACGACGGGCAGGCCTGGAAGATCCGGCTGCGCGTGGTCAACCACAACCACGCCTGGGTCAAGTCCCGGGTCGTGGTGATGCGGGGCGACGAGGAGACCGACCGTCGCTGGAACAGCGGCCGGGTCTCGCGCGACGACACCGCCACCGGCGCCGTCCGGATGGGGCAGAGCGGCGACTGGTCGCTCCAGTTCTCCCTCAGCGCCGCCCAGGCGGGTGGCGGCGGCCTGGTCGACGCCGAGGGCATCAACGGCTGCTGAGGCGGCGGTCCCTTTAGTCGGGGATCATGTCGAAGGTGTCGGGGTTCGGGCCCCGGCGACCTTCCTCGCCGCGGTCGAGGCCGTCGAGCACGGCCATCTGGTCCTCGGTGAGGGTGAGGTCGAGGACGCCGAAGTTCTCGCGCATCCGCTCGGCGCGCATCGACTTCGGGAACACGATGTCCCCGCGCTGGAGGTGCCAGCGCAGCACGACCTGTGACGCGGTCGCTCCGACCTCGTCGGCGACCCCGAGGACGGCGGCGTCGTCGAGGACGTCGCCCTGGGCGATCGGCGACCACGCCTCGGTGGCGACGCCGTGCCGGGCGTTGGCGGACCGGACGTCCTCGTTGCGGAAGTAGGGGTGGACCTCGACCTGGTTGACCACCGGGACCACGCCGGTCGCCGAGACGATCGTGTCGAGGTGGTCGGGCTGGAAGTTGGAGACGCCCACCGAGGTGGCGCGGCCGTCGGCCACGAACTCGGCCAGGGTCTGCCAGGTCGACACGAAGTCGCCGTCGTAGCGCGTCGGCAGCGGCCAGTGGATGAGGAACAGGTCGACCCGGTCGAGGCGGAGCGCGGCCAGGGTCTCCTCGAAGGACCGGCGGGCGTCGTCGGGCCGGTGGAAGCCGTTGTTGAGCTTGGAGGTCACGTAGACCTCCTCGCGCGGCAGTCCCGCCTCGGCCAAAGCCTCGCCGACGCCGGCCTCGTTGCCGTACATCTGGGCGGTGTCGATGTGGCGGTAGCCGACCTCGAGGGCCGTCGACACGGTCTTCGCCGTCTCCTCCGGCGGCACCTGGAACACGCCGAAGCCGAGCTGCGGGATCGTCGTCTGGTCGTGGAGGGTCAGGGTGGGGACGGTGGTTCCGGGGTTACCAGTCATACAGGGGACGACACGTCGCGCCGCCGAGGTATTCCCCCAGGGCTCGCCGAGGTCAGTCGCAGCGCGCGACCTGGTTGGCCCGGAGCACGCGCAGCTCGCGCGAGGTGCCGACCGCGCCGTCGCGGTCGCCGGCCTCCTGCCACACCTGCACGGTGACCTTGGCGGTCTTGCGGGTGCGGACCCAGCCGCGGTCGATCTCGCGCCCGTGGAGCCATCCCGAGCCCCAGCGCTGGCGGCGGTCACCGCCGACGTAGATCGCCATGCCGGCGCGCGCGTCGTCCGAGCTCGGGCGCTTCTGGGCCCGGGCCAGGAAGACCCAGCCCTTCGACCCGTGCCTGACCTGCTTGCAGATCTTGAACCGCACCAGCGTGCCGGGCTCGCTCCACTCGGCCTGGGCCGGCGTGGCGCCGAGCGACAGCACGAGTCCGGACATGACGGTGGCCAGCGCCACGAGCGCGGCAGAGAGCCGCGCCTTGCTCGTCCCCATTCGACAAACCCCCACAGTCGGGCCCGTGGCCCAGCGAACGGCCCCACGACCGCCGGGCGCCATGCTAGACACACGCCCCCGCCACTGACGAGAGGCGGGGCCGGTCTGTTGCCGAACTGTGGACGGCGGCGTTCCGTGGGCCCCGCGGAACAACCGTCACCACCTCTGCGTTACCGTGGCGCACATGAGTTGAGCCGACAGGACTCAACTCACCCACTCTGCACAGGACAGCGGCGGACCCGGACCGGGACCGCGCCCAACCGGAAGGACGAACAACCATGGCTCGAGCGGTCGGCATCGACCTCGGGACGACCAACTCCGTCGTCTCGGTCCTCGAAGGTGGCGAGCCCACCGTCATCGCGAACGCCGAGGGGGCGCGCACCACCCCGTCGGTGGTCGCCTTCACCAAGTCCGGCGAGGTGCTCGTCGGCGAGGTGGCCAAGCGGCAGGCGGTCACCAACGTCGACCGCACCATCCGGTCGGTCAAGCGCCACATGGGCACCGACTGGGACGTGAAGATCGACGACAAGGACTTCAACGCCCAGCAGATCAGCGCCTTCGTGCTGCAGAAGCTCAAGCGCGACGCCGAGGCCTACCTCGGCGAGCCGGTGACCGACGCGGTGATCACCGTGCCGGCGTACTTCTCCGACGCGCAGCGGCAGGCCACCAAGGAGGCCGGCGAGATCGCGGGCCTCAACGTCTCGCGCATCGTCAACGAGCCGACCGCCGCCGCGCTGGCCTACGGCCTCGACAAGGGCGACGACCAGACCATCCTGGTCTTCGACCTCGGCGGCGGCACCTTCGACGTGTCCCTCCTCGAGATCGGCGAGGGCGTGGTCGAGGTCAAGGCGACCTCCGGTGACAACCACCTCGGCGGCGACGACTGGGACGCCCGGATCGTCGACTGGATGGTCGACAAGTTCAAGATGGGCAACGGCGTCGACCTCGCGGCCGACAAGATCGCCAAGCAGCGGCTGCAGGAGGCCGCCGAGAAGGCGAAGATCGAGCTGTCGAGCTCCAGCGAGACCACGATCCACCTGCCCTACATCACCCACGGCGAGTCCGGCCCGCTCCACTTCGAGGAGAAGCTGACCCGCTCGGAGTTCCAGAAGATGACCAGCGACCTGCTCGACCGCACCAAGGCGCCGTTCCAGTCGGTGCTGCGCGACGGCGGCGTCGACGTCAAGAACATCCATCACGTCGTCCTGGTCGGCGGCTCGACCCGGATGCCCGCGGTCACCGACGTGGTCAAGGACCTGCTCGGCGGCAAGGAGCCCAACAAGGGCGTCAACCCCGACGAGGTCGTCGCGGTCGGCGCGGCGCTCCAGGCCGGCGTCCTCAAGGGCGAGGTCAAGGACGTGCTGCTGCTCGACGTCACCCCGCTCAGCCTCGGCATCGAGACCAAGGGCGGCGTGATGACCAACCTGATCGAGCGCAACACCACGATCCCGACCAAGCGCTCGGAGATCTTCACGACCGCCGACGACAACCAGCCGTCGGTGGAGATCAAGGTCGCCCAGGGCGAGCGGCAGATGTGGGCGCAGAACCAGCCCCTCGGCAACTTCGACCTGACCGGCCTGCCGCCGGCGCCGCGCGGGGTGCCCAAGATCGAGGTCACCTTCGACATCGACGCCAACGGCATCGTCCACGTCTCCGCCAAGGACCAGGCGTCCGGGCGCGAGCAGTCGATGACGATCTCCGGCGGCTCGGCGCTGTCCAAGGACGAGATCGACCGGATGGTCCGCGAGGCCGAGCAGTACGCCGAGGAGGACGCCCAGCGGCGCGACGCGGTCGAGACCCGCAACCTCGCCGACTCCAAGGTCTACTCGACCGAGAAGTTCCTCGAGGACAACACCGAGAAGATCCCCGAGGACGTCCGGACCGAGGTCCAGGCCGACATCGACGCGCTCAAGCAGACCCTCGGGCAGGAGGACGCCTCCGCGGACGAGATCCGCGCCGGCGTGACCAAGCTCGACGAGTCCAGCCAGAAGATGGGTGCCGCGATGTACGCCGCCGCGGAGGCCGAGCAGGCCGCCGCGGGCGGGACCAGCGAGGCGACCGGTGAGGCCGACGACGACGTGGTCGACGCCGAGATCGTCGACGAGACCGACGAGTCCGGTTCGGACTCCGCCGAGGGCACCTCGGAGGGTGAGAGCAAGTGACCCAGCCCGACGACGAGCGGGAGGTCGGCGCGGAGGAGCCCTTCGAGACGGGCGCAGAGCGCCCTCCTCAGGAACCGATTCCTGGGGAGGGAGCTCGGTCCCACTCCTTCGGCGACGCAGCGGGGGAGGTGGGCGACGACACGGAGGTGGAGGAGTCCGGCGACCTGGCCGCCGCCGACGAGCTGGCCGTCGCGCAGATGGAGGCGGCCGAGCGGCTGGCCGACCTGCAGCGGCTGCAGGCCGAGTTCGTCAACTACAAGCGGCGCGTCGAGCGCGACCGCGACAAGCTCGCGGAGAACGCCCGCTACCAGGTGCTGGTCCCGATCATCGACGTGCTCGACACCGTCGACCGGGCCCGCGAGCACGGCGACCTCGACGCGGGCTTCCAGGCCGTGGGCGAGCAGCTGGAGCGCGTGGTGGCCAGCCTCGGGCTGACCAAGTTCGGCACGCCGGGCGAGCCGTTCGACCCCAACCTCCACGAGGCCCTCTCCCACGTCGGGGAGGATCCCGACGTGGAGGTCACCACGTGCAAGGTGATCGCCAAGGCGGGCTACCGCATCGGCGAGCGGGTGGTCCGGGCGGCCCAGGTGTTGGTGGTCGACCCGGCCGCCGGCTGAGACGACGTACGACGCGAGCAGGTGAGGGGGTGAGCGGGTGAGCACCGACGAGGGGGTGCGCGCCGACTGGGCGACCAAGGACTTCTACCAGGTCCTCGGCGTCGCCAAGGACGCCAGCGCGGCGGAGATCAAGAAGGCCTACCGCGCCCTCGCGCGCGCCAACCACCCCGACTCCAACCCCGGCGACCAGCAGAAGCACGACCGCTTCAAGCAGGTCGCCGAGGCCTACGACGTGGTCGGCGACGCCGAGCGGCGCAAGAAGTACGACGAGCTCCGGTCGTCGTACGCCGCAGGGGGGTTCGGTTTCCCCCAGGGCGGGGGCGGCTTCGACGTGAGCGACCTCTTCGGCGACCGGGTGCGCGGGGGCGGCGGCGGGATCGGCGACATGTTCGGCGACCTCTTCGGCCAGCGCACCCGCACCAGCGCGCCGCCCCGGCCCCGGCGCGGCGGAGACGTCGAGACGGGCGCCACGATCGGCTTCACCGATGCGCTCGAGGGCGTCACGATCTCGCTCCGGCTGACCTCCGACAGCGCCTGCCCGGCCTGCTCGGGCACCGGCGGGAGGCCCGGCACGACGCCCCACATCTGCACCGCGTGCGAGGGCGCGGGCTTCGTGGTCATGTCGACCGGCGGTGGCTTCGCGATGAACGAGACCTGTCCCGCGTGCGGCGGCCGGCAGCTGGTCTACGACGAGCCGTGCCCGACCTGCCACGGCTCCGGACGCGGCATGTCCGCGCGCAGCATCCAGGCGCGGATCCCTGCCGGGGTCAAGGACGGCCAGAAGATCCGGCTCAAGGGGAAGGGGTCGCCGGGTGAGAACGGCGGGCCCGCCGGCGACCTGTTCGTGACCGTGAAGGTCCGCCCCCACCCGGTCTTCGGCCGCTCCGGTGACAACCTCACCCTGACGGTCCCGGTGTCCTTCGACGAGGCGGCGCTCGGGGCCGAGGTGCGGGTGCCGACCCTGTCCGGGGCGCCGGTCACGCTCAAGATGCCCGCCGGGACCCCCAACGGCCGCACCTTCCGGGTGCGTGGCAAGGGAGCCCGACGCAAGGACGGCACCACCGGCGACCTCTTGGCCACCGTCGAGGTGCAGGTGCCGGCCGTGCTCGACGCGGCGACCCGCGAGGCCGTGGAGGCCTACCGTGCCGCCACCAGCGGGCAGACGCTGCGTGCCGGGCTCTTCGAGGCCGGTTCGTCGTGACCCAGCTGCCCGGACCCGACGTCGCCGTCTACGTCATCTCCGTCGCTGCGGAGCTCTCCGGGCTGCACCCGCAGACGCTGCGGGCCTACGAGCGGGTGGGGCTGATCACCCCCGGACGCACCGTCGGCGGCGGCCGGCGCTACTCCCACCGCGACATCGAGCGGCTGCGCTCCATCGCCCAGCTCACCGCCTCCGGCGTGGGGGTCGAGGGGGTACGCCGGTTGCTCGACCTCGAGAACCAGATCGACGCCCTGCAGATCCGCAACGCCGAGCTGGGTGCCGAGCTCGAGGCGACCCGCGAGGCGCTGCGCCGGGCCCTCACCACCCGGCCGCCCGACGACCGGCTCCCTGTCCTCCGCCCGCCCGACCCCGGCCAGTCGATGGTCGTCTGGCGCCGCCGGCGGTAGGTATCGGCGGCGCCTCGGACCGGGGCTGTGGAGGACGCCGGCGGAGGTGGTCCGGGCCGGGGTAGGACTGGGCGGATGTTCGCGCTCGACCCGCAGGTCCTCGACGACGCCGCCCGCCGCATCGACGGCGTGGTGGCCTCGTTGGCCTGTCTCGACGTCACCAGCGCGCTGACCGAGGCGGCGGCCGAAGTTCCCGGTTCGGCCACCGCCGTCGCGTGCGGCTGGACGTCGGCCGGTCTCGACGCCGCGCTCGACTGCTGGGCCGAGCACCTCCACGGCCTGTGCGAGGCGGCGCGCGCCGTCGCCCGCGACGCCGCCGAGACCGACGCCGAGGTCGCCGCCGCGCTCACCGCCCCCCTGAAGGGGGTCGGACCATGAGCGCGCCGACCGTCTCCGAGGTCACCGGGTGGCAGCCCGGGGCCCTGGCCGCCGCCGGCGACCGGCTCGCCGCCACGGCCGCGGTGCTGGCCGATGACGCTGCCGACGTACGCCGCCTGCTGGGTGACGCGCTCGCGACGGCCGGCGGCGACTGGGCCACCACCGCGGAGGGCCGTGCCGAGGAGGAGCACCGTCGTGGCGTCGCGCTGGCGGACGCGATGGCGAGTGCCGCGAGCCTCCTCCACGAGGGTGCTGACGGGCTCGGGTGGGCCCGCGAGCGGGTGGTGGCGGCCGTCGAGCTCGCGCGGGCGGCCGGCTTCGACGTCGGTGACGACGGGGTCGTCACCAGCCCGTTGCTGCTGGGCCCGCCCGAGCTGCCACCCCTGGACCGGATGGCCGCCGCGGTCTCCGAGGCGCACTCGGAGCGTGCACTGGTCCTCGAGGAGCTGAGGGCCACCCACCAGGCCGACGTCGCCGCTGCGCTGGCCGCGGCCGCCGTCGTCGACGAGTCGGTCGCCGACGGCATCACCGGGCTCGACGTCCCGGACACGCTGCCGTCGCTGGTCGCGGCCCACCAGGCCCGGACCCACCTGCTCGGCGGCGACCACGTCGCGGCCCTCGGCACCGCCGGCGGCTTCGTGGCCGCGGGGATGACCGTGCGCGACGGCGCCGGCCTGATCTCGGGCGTCCGCCGGCTCCACGGCTACGCCGCCCTCGCCCGCGCCGGCGCCCCCGCCCCGGTGATCGAGCGGGCACGGGTCGCCCTCACCTGGGGCACCGCGTCCCACCCGCTGCTCAAGGTGGCCGGACACGCGGCGCTGCCGCTGACCGCCGCCTCCGCGATCGACGACGTCGTCACCGGCGGCGGCTACGAGGGACCCCGTGACTGGGCGACCCGGGGGTTCGGCGCGGCCGGAGCGGTCGGCGCCGGCACCGTCATGGCGGGTGCCTTCCTGGCTCCGCCCGTGGTCGTCGCGGGCGGCGTGCTGGTGCTGGCCTACGGCGCGTGGAGCGCCGGGAACTACGCCGTCGACCACTGGGACCAGGTGGAGGACGCCGGGGCGGCGACCGACGCCTGGATCGACGAGCGAGAGCTGGAGGGCACCCTGGCGGTCGTCGACGCCGTCGAGTGGGCGGGCGAGCGCCTGGCCGAGGCTCCCGGCGCACTCGGAGTGCTGGGAGAGCTGTTCTGGTGACCTGCGTCCCGGTCGGCACCCTCACCGACGCCGAGCTCGCCGTGCTGGTCGGCCCCGGCGACCCGCTCCGGCCCCGTCCGGTCATGCCCGCCTGGTCGCGGCTGGCCCCCGGCGAGCGCGAAGCGGCCGCTCGCGAGGCCCGCCGACGACTGGTGGCCGGTGGCCTGGTCACCCCCGACGAGTCGCCGGTCGGCGTACGTCGTGACGTGCGGTCGGTGCTCACGCTCCGCGCGGCCGCCGGGTCGGTCATCGCGGCAGTCCGCCGCACGCCCCGCGGCGGTGACCACTGGTACGCCCACCGCGCCGGCGACGTGGTGCTGCTCGAGCAGGTCTCCGACGCCGGCCACCACTGCTTCGCGCTGGCCACCGCGGCCGTGCTCCCCGCTCTCGTGGCGGCGGCGGTGCTCCACCCGGGCGCGACGGCGGCCGCCGACGCGACGCCCGACGCCGAGACCGACTGGCTGCGCGCCGACGTCGAGCTGCGCACGGACGGCCGCCGGGTGCGGCGGGGGTGGGTCTCCGGGCCGACCGGCACCTGGCAGCTCCCGGGTCGACCGACCGATCCGGAGGACGTGGTCGAGGAGCTCGAGGCGCTCCTCGCCGAGGACGGCCAGGGCGCCTGACCCGGTCCGCGCGCGTGAGGTCAGCCCCAGTGACCCGGTCGTCCGAGGTGGGCGGGGATCGTGGTGCTCGCGTCACCGTGGGTGGTGTTGAGCTGCGCCTGGCTCACGAACCAGGCCTCCGCCAGCCGGGTCCCCCGCACGTCGGCGTCGCGCAGGTCGGCCCCGAGCAGGTCGGCGCGGGACAGGTCGGCGTCGCGCAGGTCGGCCGCGATCAGCATCGCCCCCCGCAGGTCGGCGCGCAGCAGGTCCTCGCCGCGGAGATCGGCTCCCGCGAGGTCGTCGGGCATCGGCCGCCCCGGCCCGTGCAGCCGCTCCGTCGCCTCCCGCAGCGCCGGGCTCACCCGCCCCCGCACCTCGTCGAGGTCGGCGCGCAGCAGCGTGTCGGCGTCGGCGTGGGTGAGCGCCACCAGCTCGCTGCGCATCGCCCCGGCGTCCGCGGCGGGGGAGCGTCGCTGCACCTCGGTGAGGTGGGCCAGCATCTCGTGGAGCTGGCGCATCACCGAGAGCACCGCCGCCATCTCGCCGAGGTCGTCCCGGTCGCGCCACGACACCCCGCCGTAGGTGACCTGCGAGACCTGCTGCCCGGCCCCGAAGCAGTCGAAGGCCTCGCAGCCCGGGTAGCCGCGCTCGCGCCGGGTGCTGTGGATCCCGCAGCGGTCGTCCTCGCGCAGGTGGCCGCAGGGCTCCCCGCCGGCCTTGGACTCCGCGAAGCCGCGGTCGCGGTGGAAGGGCAGCAGGACGCAGCACAGCCCGAAGCAGCGACTGCAGTCGGCGACCAGCTCCACCTCGGGCACGGAGCCATCGTCGCACCCGGGGGGCTACTCTGCGGTAGCCGTCAGAGGGGGTGGGTACGTCGCGCGAGTGGCTCGCCGAGGTCGACTGGCTGGTGTTCTGGTCGATCCCCGTGTTCACGGCCGTCGTGGGCCTGCTGATCAACTGGACCGGCCTGGTGATGCTCTTCAGCCCGGTGCGGTTCCACGGCATCACCTTCCCGGGGCTGCGCGCGCTCTCCGGGGCGCTGCCGCGCAAGGCCCAGGAGGTGCCGGGCGTGATGCAGGGCGGCCTCGGCTGGCAGGGGATCATCCCGGCCCGCGCCGCCAAGATGGGCTCGATCGCGGTGGACAAGGCGATCTCCAAGCTGGGCACCCCGGCGGAGTTCTACCAGCAGCTCGAGCCGGACCGGATCGCCGAGCACATCGTCGAGATCTTCAGTCCCGAGCTGCCCGACCTGATCGACGAGGTCATGCTCGCCGAGCACCCTGCCCTCTGGCGCGACCTCCCGCCCGCCGGCCGTCGCGCCGTCGTCGGGCGTGTGCGCGAGCAGCTGCCGGAGGTGATCCGCAGCATCACCACCGAGATCGGCCGCCACATCGACCAGCTGCTCGACCCCAAGATCATGGTGATCGAGCACTTCCGGGCCAACCCGGCACTGGTGGTGCGGATCTTCCGCGACTTCGGCCAGCGCGAGCTCAACCTGATGGTGTGGTTCGGAGGCATCTTCGGCTTCCTGCTCGGCATCCCCGTGGCCGTCCTCGACCTGACCCTCCACCAGGGCTGGTTGCTCCCGGTGCTCGGCGTCGTCGTCGGCTGGGTCACCAACGCGCTCGGCATGTGGCTGATCTTCGAGCCCCCGGAGCCCCGGCGGATCTGGGGCATCAGGGTCCACGGCCTGTTCGCGCGGCGGCAGCGCGAGGCGGCCGAGGTCTACGCCGGCATCATCGCCGACGACGTGATCACCCTGGAGAACATCGGCGACTTCCTCCTCAACGGCCCGCGCGGAGACCGCACCCGCCAGCTGCTCGGCACCGCGCTCGGCCCGGCCATCGACAAGGCGGCCGGCGTCGCCCGGCCGGCGGTGAAGGTCGCCCTCGGCCGTGGCCGC
Organism: uncultured Actinomycetota bacterium; assembly: GCA_963740885.1. Taxonomy (GTDB): domain Bacteria; phylum Actinomycetota; class Actinomycetes; order Propionibacteriales; family Nocardioidaceae; genus Nocardioides. The sequence continues at coordinate 1,104,941 of CAVUFP010000002.1, read as the reverse complement.
TACGACGCGATCCGGGCCGCGGTCGCGCGCGAGGGGGTCGAGATGACCATCGCGCCCTTCCGCGACCGCGACTTCAGTCGCGAGCAGGCCGACAAGATCCGCACCCTCGTCGGCACGCGCACCCAGGAGCTGCCGCCCCGCGACTTCGTGGAGATGATGCGCGCCGCGATCAAGGAGGACGAGTGGATGCTCTACGCCCATGGCGCGATCATGGGCTTCGGCGGTGGTGTCCTGCACCTGTGGATCTTCGGAGTGAGTGGCTGATGAGCGACGTCGAGTCGAACGGCACGGATCCCGGGCAGCGACCTGGACTGGTGGCCGCGGTCCCCGGCCTCACCCGGATCGCCGCCGCCACCTGGCTGCACGCCACCCAGTGGGGCGTGATGGCCGGCTGGCGCACGACCCGGCGGCTGGTCGCCGCGCTCCGCGACCCGCACGAGGCGGCCGAGCTGGCCCGCGAGCTGGGAGTCACCGTCGCGACGGTGACCGACCTGGGCCGCGCGGTCGCCGGCGGCGTACCCCTGCCGCAGGCGCTGGCCACCGCACTTGCCCAGGAGGAGGCGCAGCTCGAGCGCGAGGAGGCGCCGGGCACCGGGTCGTTGCGCGAGCAGGGCGCCGACCTGCTCGACCGGTCGCGCGACGTGTGGGACGAGGACCAGGCGCACCCGGCGTACGGGCGGATCCTCGGCGACCTCGCGCCCGACGAGGCGCGCGTGCTGCTGCTCCTGGTCCGGTCGGGACCGCAGCCCAGCGTCGACGTGCGCTCCGGCGGCCCGGTCGGCCGGGTCAACAGCCAGCTGCTCGCCCCCGGCCTGACGATGATCGGCGCGCGTGCGGGTTGTCGCTGGGTCGAGCGGGTGCCCGCCTACCTCGACAACCTCCACCGGCTCGGACTGGTGTGGTTCGCGCGCGAGCAGCTCGACGACCCGATGGAGTACCAGGTGCTGGAGGCGCAGCCCGACGTCCTGGAGGCGATGCACTCGCAGCGGTTCACCCGGGTCGTCCGCCGCAGCATCCACCTCACGCCGTTCGGCGAGGGGTTCTGCCGCGCGGTGCTGCTGCCGGCCGACGACGCGTCGGACTACCCGTCCCACACCGGTCCCGGGGAGGGCGAGGAGCAGGTGCCGAGGTCCTAGGGGTACTCGCTGCTGAGCGGGTAGGGCCGGACCACCCTCACGGCGCCGGCGTGAGCGACCTTGTGGAGGTGGAGGTTGACGCTGCGCGGCGAGACGCCCTTGGAGATGAAGCCAACCGCGCCGGCCTCGATCGCCGCCTCGGTCATGTGGGTGGAGTTGATGGCCGAGACCACGATGAACTTCGCCGGCCGGCACAGCTCGCGCAGCTGGGGCAGCAGCTCGAGGCCGCCGACGTCGGGCATGTGGAGGTCGAGCAGCACCAGGTCGGGCTGCCCCTGCTCCACCGCATGGAGCGCGGACGGGCCGTCGCCTCCCTCGCCGACGATCTCGAAGCCTCCGACCTCGAGGCCCATCCGGATGAAGTCGCGCGCGTCGGGGTCGTCGTCGATGATCACGATGCGCAGCCCCGGTTGCGGCTCCTGCTCGGGCGCGACGGGCTCGCTCGCCTGCTCGCGCTTGCCGAACATCTTACGGAGGCCCATCGGCCACTTCTCCCTCGTCCCTGGCGTACGTCGCCGTCATGCTAGCCCGAGCCACCATCCGGGTGGGTGAGCGCCACGGCTCCCGGCACGTGACGTCAATCAGTCAGAGTTGAGTGGAACAGACTCAACTTCTGCTGCGTTGTACTCGCCGGAGGGTGTCGCCGGCACCCGTCGTCGACCAAGGAGGGGAAGCGTTGAGCCAGTTCGGAGCCGAGAGGTTCACCACGCGCAGCCGCGAGGCCGTCGAGACCGCACAGCGTTCGGCCACCACCGCAGGCAACACCCACACCGAGCCGGTCCACCTGTTGCTGGCGCTGCTGCGCCAGGACGGCGGGACCGCGCGCACCCTGGTCGGCAAGGCCGGGGTCGACGCGGGCGACCTCACCGCCCGGACCGAGGAGGAGGCGCGCGCGCTCCCCAGCGCCAGCGGCTCCACGGTGCAGCAGCCCGCCGCCTCGGCCGCCCTGACCCGGGTCCTGGCCTCGGCGCTCGACCTCGCGTCGTCGATGAAGGACGACTACGTCGCGACCGAGCACCTGCTGATCGCGCTCGCGACCGTCGGGTCGCCGGCCCAGAAGCTGCTCACCGACGCCGGGTTGTCCGCCGACGGGCTGCGCGAGGGGCTCACCGCCGTCCGCGGCAACCGCCGGGTGACCAGTGAGGATGCGGAGTCGACGTACGAGGCCCTCGAGAAGTACTCCGTCGATCTCACCCAGGCCGCCGAGGAGGGTCGGCTCGACCCGGTGATCGGCCGCGACTCCGAGATCCGGCGGGTCGTGCAGGTGCTGTCGCGGCGGACGAAGAACAACCCGGTGCTGATCGGCGAGCCGGGCGTCGGCAAGACCGCCGTCGTCGAGGGGCTGGCCCAGCGGGTCGTCGACGGCGACGTCCCCGACTCGTTGAAGGGCCGTCGCGTGCTCGCCCTCGACCTGGCCGCGATGGTGGCCGGCGCGAAGTACCGCGGTGAGTTCGAGGAGCGGCTCAAGGCCGTGCTCGAGGAGATCAAGGACGCCGGCGGCCAGGTGATCACCTTCATCGACGAGCTCCACACCGTCGTCGGCGCGGGTGCGGGCGGTGACTCCGCGATGGACGCCGGCAACATGCTCAAGCCGATGCTGGCCCGTGGCGAGCTGCACATGATCGGCGCGACGACGCTCGACGAGTACCGCGAGCGGGTCGAGAAGGACCCCGCCCTGGAGCGACGGTTCCAGCAGGTCTTCGTCGGCGAGCCCTCGGTCGAGGACACGGTGCAGATCCTGCGCGGCATCCAGGAGAAGTACGAGGCCCACCACGGCGTACGCATCACCGACGCCGCCCTGGTCGCGGCCGCGACCCTCTCCGACCGCTACATCACCGGCCGGCAGCTGCCCGACAAGGCGATCGACCTGATCGACGAGGCGGCCTCGCGGCTGCGGATGGAGCACGAGTCGTCGCCGGAGGAGATCGACCAGCTGCGCCGGCAGGTCGACCGGCTCAAGATGGAGGAGTTCGCGCTCGCCAAGGAGAGCGACGACGCCTCCAGGGACCGGCTCGACGCGCTGCGGCGCGACCTCGCCGACAAGGAGGAGGAGCTGCGCGGGCTCGAGGTCCGCTGGGAGCGCGAGAAGGACCAGCTGCAGGGCGAGGGCGAGCTGCGGCGCCAGCTTGACGGGCTCAAGATCGAGGCCGAGAAGCTGCTGCGCGAGGGCAACCTCGAGGCGGCCAGCCGGATCAACTACGAGTCGATCCCGGCGCTCGAGAAGCAGATCGCCGAGGTGCAGGCGGCCGAGCGGATCGACCTCGATCCACTGGTCGGGGAGGAGGTCGGCGCCGAGCAGATCGCCGACGTCGTCGAGGCGTGGACCGGCATCCCGACCGGCCGGATGCTGCAGGGCGAGACCGCCAAGCTGCTCGAGATGGAGCAGGTGCTGGGCCAGCGGCTGATCGGCCAGGCCACCGCCGTGCGTGCCGTGTCCGACGCCGTACGCCGCTCGCGGGCCGGCATCGCGGACCCGAACCGGCCGACCGGCTCGTTCCTCTTCCTCGGCCCGACCGGCACCGGCAAGACCGAGCTGGCCAAGGCGCTGGCCGACTTCCTGTTCGACGACGAGCGGGCGATCGTCCGGATCGACATGAGCGAGTACTCCGAGAAGCACTCGGTCTCGCGGCTGGTCGGCGCCCCGCCGGGCTACGTCGGCTACGACGAGGGCGGCCAGCTGACCGAGGCGGTGCGCCGGCGTCCGTACTCCGTCGTGCTGCTCGACGAGGTCGAGAAGGCGCACCCGGAGGTCTTCGACATCCTGCTGCAGGTGCTCGACGACGGCCGGCTGACCGACGGACAGGGCCGGACCGTCGACTTCCGCAACACGCTGCTGATCCTCACCAGCAACCTCGGGTCGGGCTACCTCGTCGACCCGACCCTCGACCCCGACAAGAAGCGGGAGTCGGTGATGGCGGTGGTGCGCTCGTCCTTCAAGCCGGAGTTCCTCAACCGGCTCGACGAGACCGTGCTGTTCGACGCGCTGTCGAAGGAGGACCTGACCCGGATCGTCGACCTGCAGCTGGCGCTGCTCGAGCGGCGGCTGGCCGTCAGGCGGATCACGATCACCGTCACCGACGCGGCGAAGGCGTGGCTCGCCGACACCGGCTACGACCCGGCGTACGGCGCCCGCCCGCTGCGTCGGCTGATCCAGACCGCCATCGGCGACCCGCTCGCCCGACGGCTGCTCGCCGGCGAGGTGGCCGACGGCGGGGCGGTCACCGTCGACGTGTCCGAGGGGCAGCTGGCCCTGCGCTGATCCGGGCGGTCGTCGTCAGGATCCGCCCACCGCTCACAGCTCCCGAGCGAGCCCGATCAGCCGGTCGACGACGGCCTCGCCGGAGGTGCGCAGGGCGCTGTGGAGGTACTCGTTGGTGACCCAGGGGTCGACGCGGGGGAGCAGCGAGGCGGTCGCGAGGGAGAACTCGCGGAGCACGAACGGGTCGTCGTGGTAGACGGCCGCGGCGACGGGGACGTCGGCACGCCGCAGCGCCTCCTCGTCGTAGAGCCGCGGCCACGGGTGCTCGGCCAGGACGTCGGCGAGCTCGGAGTACTGCTCCAGGCCGGGCACCTCCTCGAAGTGCCACGGGAAGAGGTGCTCGCCGGTCAGCAGCGTCTCGTCGTCGTCGTACGCCGTCGGCCGCACCCGCTCGGCCGACCATCGGGTGGCGTAGCCGTCGGAGCAGGACGACTCGTGCAGGAAGGTGTAGATCGGGTTCCGCGGCGAGAACGGGACGGCCGCGGCGAGGTCGTGGGCGAACGCCGGCGACGTCGGCTCGAGCTCGAGCAGGTGGTGGATCAGCTCCGAGCCGCCGTCGAGGCCGAGCTTGTTGCCGATCGTCCGCATCCGCCGCGGCGAGATCGTCACGCCGCCGGGCAGTCGCACCTCACCGGCGCGGGCGACGTCGAGCGCCCGCCGCAGCCGGTCGCGGTCGTCGGGGAAGCGGTGGAAGTGCTTCTCGCTCAGCTCGACCATCCGCTCGAAGGTGGCGCCGTAGACCGCGTCCGGTCCCACGCCGACCGCCGGCAGCCCACCGGTCAGGTGCACGCTCCGCAGCGACTCCGGCGCCAGCCCGAGGTAGGTCGTGGAGGTGAAGCCGCCGAAGGACTGCCCGAGCAGGCTCCACCGCTCGGCGCCCAGGTGCTCGCGGAGCAGCTCACAGTCGCGGACGATCGCGTCGGCACGGAAGTGGGTGAGGTACGCCGCCTTCGCCGCGACGCCGTCGCCAGGGATCCGGACGAGGTCGCCGACCGGGGTGGAGCGCCCGGTGCCCCGCTGGTCGAGGAGCACCACCCGGAAGTCCTGGGCGGCTCGGCTGATCCACGCCGGACCGGTGTGCGCGTTGGGTCGCGGGCTCTCGCCGCCGGGCCCGCCCTGGAGGTAGACCAGGAACGGCAGGTCCTCCCCGCCGTGCCGCCACACCTCGCGGGCGTAGAGCGTGAGCGTCGACCCGCCGGGGTCGGCGTGGTCGAGGGGTACGTCGATCAGGTGGTCGCGGGTCAGCACCACCCCATCGTCGCGCACCGGCGATAACCGGTGTCGCCAGCGGCGGTGAGCGCCGAGAATGCGCCCATGACCGATGACCGCTGGACCGAGGCGACCGTCTTCCCCGACATGTGGGTCGACCCGGACGACGACCCGCGCGAGACGGACGCCGACGGCGAGGACGAGCGGTCGGTGCTGCTCGACTACCTGCGCTACTACCGGCTCACCCTCGAGATGAAGTGCGCCGGGCTCGACGCCGAGCAGATGGCGCAGCGCTCGGTGCCGCCGTCGACGATGTCGCTGCTCGGACTGGTCCGCCACGTCGCCGAGGACGAGCGGCACCTGCGGCGGGTGATGGCGGGCGAGGACGCGCCCAGGATCTACCGCACCGCCGAGGACCGCGACGGCGACTGGAACGGCGCCGTCGCCGACCCGGCCGTCGTCGAGGAGGCGTGGCGCACCTGGCGGGCCGAGGTGACGGCGACCGACGAGTTCATCGCCTCGGTCACCGACCTCGGCACCCGCAACGCCGGCGACTCCGACTACGGCCCCGACGGAGCCGACCTCTCGATGCGCGACGTCCTGGTCGCGCAGGTCGTCGAGTATGCGCGCCACTGCGGCCACGCCGACCTGCTGCGTGAGCGGGTCGACGGCCGGGTCGGCCAGTAGTGCCGGTCCTCGCTGCTACGTCCGACGACTGAAGCGGACCGATCCATCCGGCATGCGCCGGTGGACGTGGTCGGGGTCGTGGATGCGTCGATGGTGGTAGCCGCAGAGCGGCACCATGTCGGCGAGGTCGGTGGGGCCGTGGCGGCTCCAGGGTCGGCGGTGGTGGAGCAGCTCGCACCAGGCGTAGGGGGTGCGGCAGCCGTCGGCGGCGCAGTGGATGTGATGGGTGGCGCCGGCGAGGCGTTGGGCCTCGGTGAAGAACCGGCTGCGACGACCGAGGTCGAGCGGGAGCGAGGTCCCGCCGAGGACGGCCGGAACCAGGGCGGCGGTGCAGGCCAGGCGGCGGGCCTGGGCGGCGGAGACGAGGTCGCCGGTGTCGAGGCCGGCGGCCTTGAGCTGTCCGCGCAGGGTGTCGAGGTCGAGGGTGACGACCACGGTGACGGCGCTCCTGCCGTGCAGGTGATCGGTCGGCAGGTGTTCGAGAAGCTGGGCGAAGGCCAGGCCGCGCTCGTGCGCAGGGTCACGGTCGTGGCTCCCCTGACGGTTGCGGCGCGGTGCGGTCATCGTGTCGAGGACCTTCTTGAGGATCGACCCGGCGAGCACGGGGACGGTGAAGTGGCCGGTGAGGGTGCCGTCGTCGTCGTCGTTGTCGTGGAGGGTGAGCCGGGTCCTCCCGAGGGCGGCGGCCTCCTCGTCCCGCACCAGACCGTCCTCGTGGGCGTCGACCACGGCCTCGTCCGGCTCGACGGCGGCCAGGGCGCGGCGAGCCACACGGCGCAGCTGGCCGGGGTCGAGACGTCGGGCTCTCTCCACCAGGGACGCCTCGACCTCGGCGACCTGGTCGGTGGTGAGGCCGCGCGGAAGCCGCGACGTGGCGTGACCGATCACCGAGGCGTGCTCCGGAGAGATGTCGCCCTGGCCGAGCGCGGACGAGGTGGCGGGCAGGTGATCGTCGAGGTCGACGGCCAGCCTCACGTCGCGTGCCGCCTGGGCGCTCCCCGAGCGGGTCTGCTGGGAGACCCAGGCTCCGGTGGACGAGCAGCCGGCCTCGGACGCCACGCCCGACCGCTCCGCCGCCGCGACCAGCCTGAGCTCAAGGGCGTGCAGTCGCGACCGGGCCCGCGACAGCGAGGCGAGCGTGTCGGCGTACTCGTCAGGGCGGAGTGCCTCCACGTGCACTCCGTCGAGCGCCTCGTGCACCACGGCCACCACCGCGGCCGGGTGGCCGGGGTGGGGGTGGAGGGCGAGGGCCGCTGTCATGGCGCCATCCTATTCGAACAGAAGTTCGAACAACACCCCTGTCAAGCCCTTGTGGAGAACGGGGGAGACCGCCGGGGCACGGGTGCGCGCAGCGGTCCACGCGCATGGGCCGACGTTGACGAGCGGAAGTGCGTCAGCCGCTCGAGCACGTGTGCGGCCGCTGTCTTGTCCACCGGCCTGCCGTTCAGGTCTGCCAGCCAGGAGACCAGGCTGCGTCCGGCCACGAACTGGATATCTCCGACGCGGGCGTCGTCGGGCAGCTGATGTTGGGCCGCCCCCCAGAGGACGATCACTGGAGTCACCGGGAGGCGGGCGGCGAGCGTTCAGCGCCCGAGCACCTCGCGCTCGCCGGGGTCGCGGGCGGGGTCGTGGGCGGGGAGCGCGTCGAAGGCCCAGTCGGAGCGCTTCCACTCGGGCACCGGCGTGGGGCAGTCGTCGCGGGGGACGAAGCGGGAGCGGCGGACCAGCTCGTAGCGGTGGATGTAGCGCGGGCAGTTGGGGTAGACCGCGCGGGCCCGGACCCGGACGATGAACTGCGCCTCCGGCCACGCGGGGAGCAGCGGGTCGTCGAGGTCGATCGAGGCCTCGCCCTCGAGCCGCATCCGGTGCCCCTTCTCGAGGTCGAGGAAGAGCAGGCCGACGTGGGGGTTGACCAGGACGTTGCCGGTCGAGAGGTACATCCCGTTGCCGTCGTAGCTGGGGAAGGCCAGCGTGTGCTCGTCGAGCACCCGCACGAATCCCGGCTCACCGCCCTTGTAGGAGCACGTCGGCCGCCCCTCCGCGTCGGCGGAGGCGAGGAAGAACATGTCACGCGCCTCGATGAACGCCCGGTCGGAGTCGCTGATCACCTCGCTCACGAGCAACCCGTCGATCCGGTCGGCGAGGGCCGTCGTGTCGAACCGCTCCTGCAGCTGCCGGCTGCCGCCGTGGAATCCGCTGGCCATCGTCCGAGTGTGAACCCCCGGCGGGTCGTGGTCGAGGTCCCGGGGTAGTGGAGAACACACCGTCGCGGGTTGGGAATCGACGCGCGTCGGCTGTCACCCTTTCAGGGTGACGACGACGGACACCGGAGGCCTGGTCCGCGTGCCGTCGATGCCGGTGCTCGACCTGGCGATGCGGGTGGGCGACCACTTCCTCGCCTCGGGCATGTCGGCCAACGACGTGGTGGTGCAGATGCTGCGCGTGACCCACGCCTTCGGCCTGACCGGCGTCCACGTCGACCTGACCTACACCTCGATCACCGTCACCCACCACCGCGGTCCGGCCAAGGCGCCGCTGACGGTGACCCGGGTCGTGCAACCGCTGGTCGTCGACTACACCAAGGTCCGCGACCTCGACCGGCTCCTGGCCCGGATCGAGGGCGGGCTGGGGATCGAGGAGGCGACGGAGCAGTACGACGCCCTGTCGCACCAGCGGCCGCCGTACCCGCACTGGGTCGCGACCCTGGGCAGCGGCGGGATCGCCGCGGGAGCGTCCCTGACGTTCTCGACGTCCTTCGTGCTGGTCGGGGTCTCGTTCCTGGCCGCGGTGCTGATGGAGCGCCTGCTCACCGTGCTCCACCGGCGCCGGGTGCCGCCGTTCTTCAGCCAGGCGCTGGTGGCCGGGCTGATGACGATGGTCGCGGCGGGCGTGGCCCAGCTCGGCACGCTCGGCTGGGCACCCTTCGAGGGCATCGACCCGACCCTGATCGTCGTCGGCGGCATCGTGATGCTGCTGGCCGGCGTGATGATCGTCGGGGCGGTGCAGGACGCCATCGACCAGTTCTACGTCACCGCCTCGGCGCGCGTGCTCGAGGTGGTCATGCGCACGGCCGGCATCGTCGCCGGCATCCTGCTCGCCCTCGACATCCTCGACAGCTGGGGGATCGGCTTCGAGATCGTCAACACCGCCGGCTCGACCGCTCCGCTCTGGGCGCAGTACGCCGGCGCGGGGGTCATCGCGCTCTCCTTCGCCGTCTACAGCTTCGCCGACCTGGGCACCATCGCGCTCACGACCTCGATCGCCCTCGTGGGTTGGTCGGTCTACGTCGCGCTGGCCGGCTCCGGCTCCTCGGAGATCGCCTCCAACACCCTCGGTGCGCTGGTCGTCGGCTTCGCCGCGACCGTCGTGGTGCGCGCCACCAACGCCCCCGGTTTCGGCATGGAGAGCGGCGGCCTGCTGCCGCTCGTCCCCGGCCTGACGCTGCTCAACGGCCTGCTCCGCATGGTCGGCCAGGCCGGCGACAACCCTGCCCTCGTGGCCGGCGGCCGCAGCCTGTTCACCGGCGTCCTGGTCGCCCTCGGCATCGCCGCCGGCGCGACCCTCGGCACCTACCTCGGCCGCCCGGTCGACAGCCAGCTGCGCCGCATCCGGCGTCGGGTGAAGGCGGCGGGCCGGGCCGTCGTCGGGCCGCCACCGTCCGGCCCCCCGCGACCGTGACCGGCGGCATGGTCGAATTGACGACGTGAGCGACACCGCCCCCCGACCCCCGCAGACGACCATGGCCGCGGCCATGGTCATCTCCGGGTCGGTGCTGGCCGTGATCTTCTGCGCCGACCAGCTGCGGGGAATCCACTCCCTCGAGACCCGGGCGATGATCACGCGGTTCCTCGCCGACAGCGGCGGCGCCGGCCTCGACGTCCCCGCCGCCCTGCTGGTCTTCCGTACGGCGCTGATGGTGCTCGCCGGCTGCGCGACCGCGGCGGCGATCCTGGGCTACCACGTGCTGCAGCGGGTGCGCTCCGCTCGGCTGGGGCTGACCGTGCTCGCGGTGCCGCTCTTCGTCGCCGGCCTGGCCGCCGGCGGCCTGCTCACCTCGCTGGTCGTGATCGCCGCGTTGCTGCTGTGGGTCGACCCGTCCCGCTCGTGGCTCGACCGCCGGCCGCTGCCCGAGCCACCGCCCCCGCTGGCCGATCGCCCGCCTCCCGCCGCCACGGCGTGGCCGCCGCCGGGCTCGGCGCCACAGCAGGGCGAGGTGCCGCCGCAGGGCGACGTACCTCCCCAGGGCGGCGTGCCCCCGCGGGCGGAGGCTCCCCCGCCCCACCCGAGCGCCTTCGGGGCCGCGCCCGCGACCTGGGCACCGCCGGGCGTGCAGCCGGACCGCCGGCCGGAGGCGCTGGTGTGGGCGTGCGTCACCACCTGGGCCTTCTCCGGCCTGGCCTTCGCGCTGATGGCGGGCAGCCTGACCCTGCTGCTGGTCGACCCGTCGCTGATGTGGGCCGAGCTCGAGCGCCAGAACCCCGGCCTGGTCGCCCAGAGCGGGCTGAGCCGCACCGACCTGCTCCGCACCACCTACGTCACGCTCGGTGTCGGCATCGCGTGGGCGGCGTCCGCGATGGTGCTGGCGTTCCTCACGTTCCGGCGGCGTGCCGCGGGCCGGATCGCGCTGCTGGTCTGTGCCGGGCTCGCCGGGGTGCTGTGCACGGTGGGGTCCTTCGGCGCCGGGGTGCTGCTGGTGCCGGCCGTCGCCTGCGTGGCGACGGTGCTGCTGCTGGTGCGGCCGGACGTGAATGCGTGGTTCGCCGTGCGGCGGCCGCATCCGTGATCCAATGTCGCCCATGAGCGACCAGTCGGGGAACCAGCCCACCGAGCCGTACGGCCAGGACCAGGGCCATCAGCCCTCGGGATACCCCCCGCCCGCACAGCCGTCCCCCTACGGCCAGCAGCAGCCGGCCTACGGCCAGCAGCCGTACGGCCAGCAGCCCTACGGTCAGCAGGGATACGGGCAGCAGCCCTACGGCCAGCAGGGATACGGGCAGCAGCCCTACGGCCAGCCCGGCTACGGCCAGCCGGCGTACGGCGACACCTACGGCGTCGACCCCCACAAGCGGCCGGGGTCGGTGACCACCGCGGGTGTCATCACCATCGTGCTCTCCAGCCTCGCGCTGCTGCTCTTCGGGTTCGCCCTGATCGCGGTGCTGGTCGCGCGCGACATGATGGCGACCGAGCTGGAGCAGGCGCCGGGCTTCAACGGCATCAGCGTCGACCAGGTGATCGCCGTCGCGGCGTTCGTGATGGGGCTGCTCGCGCTGTGGTCGCTGATCGCGATCATCCTGGCGATCTTCGCGCTGCGCCGCCGCAACGGGGCCCGGATCACGCTGGTGGTCTCGGCGGTCGGCGTCGCCGTGTTCTGCGGGTTCGGGCTGCTCGGCGCGGCCGACCCCACCTCGGCGGTGCTGATGCTGGTGATGATCGGCTCGGCCGTGACGACGATCGTGTGCCTGTTCGTGGGCGGGGCCAGCGCGTGGTACGCCGGCCGCCGCGGCGCCGTCGCGACCCCGGGCTACCAGGGGTCCGGACCGGTCGCCTGAGCGCTCAGCGACGCAGCTCGGCCTTCGCCAGCCGGCGCAGCCCCTCCTCGAGGACGCTGCGCTCCTTGCAGAACGCCCACCGGACGAGCTGTCCGCCGGCGTCCTGGTCGTCGTGGAAGCCCTGGCACGGGATCGCCACCACGCCCGCGCGCTCGGGCAGCGCCTCGCAGAACGCCCGCCCGTCGTCCCAGCCGAGGTGGCCGACGTCGGTGAGCGAGAAGTAGGTGCCCTCCGGTCGCCGGGGCTCCAGGCCGACCTCGGCGAGGCCCTCGCAGAGCAGGTCGCGCTGGTCCTGGAGCGTCGCGGCCAGCCGGGCCGGGAAGTCCGAGCCCTCGCGCAGGACGTGGGCGACGGCGTGCTGGAACGGCGTGCCGGAGGTGAAGCTCAGCCACTGCTTGGCCGAGAGCACCGCCGAGACCAGCGCGGCCGGACCGGTGGCCCACCCGACCTTCCAACCGGTGACCGACCACGACTTGCCGGCGCTCGAGAGGGTCAGCGTCCGCTCACGCATGCCCGGCAGCGTCGCGATCGGCGTGTGCCGTCGACCGTCGAAGACGAGGTGCTCGTAGACCTCGTCGGTGATCACCACGAGGTCGTGCTCGATCGCGACGTCGGCCACGCCCTGCAGCTCGCCGTCGGTGAGCACGGTGCCGGTCGGGTTGTGCGGGGTGTTGAGCAGCACGAAGCGGGACCGCGGCGTCACCGCCGCTCGCAGCTCGTCGAGGTCGAGGCGGTAGTCGGGGGAGCGGAGCGTCACGGGTCGGCGTACGGCGCCGGCGATCTGGAGCATGGCGACGTAGGAGTCGTACCAGGGCTCCAGCACCACGACCTCGTCGCCGGGGTCGACGAGCCCGAGCAGTGCGGCGGCGACCCCCTCGGTGCAGCCGGTGGTGACGACGACCTCGCGGTCGGGGTCGAGGTCGATCCCGTAGTGGCGCTGCTGGTGGACGGCGATCGCCTCCCGCAGCGGGGGTACGCCGATGCCGGGCGCGTACTGGTTGTGGCCCGCGTCGATCGCGTCGCGGGCCGCTGCCAGCAGCTCGGCCGGCCCGTCGTCGTCCGGGAACCCCTGCCCCAGGTTGACCGAGCCCGTCCGCAGCGCGAGCGCCGACATCGTCGTGAAGATGGTCGGCGAGATCCCCTCGAGTCGCTGTGCGGGCACGCCGTCAGTGGAGGGACTGGCCGGCGGAGCGGAGGTTCTCGCAGGCCTCGACCACGCGGGCGGCCATGCCGGCCTCCGCGGCCTTGCCCCACGCGCGCGGGTCGTAGGCCTTCTTGTTGCCGACGTCACCGTCGACCTTGAGGACGCCGTCGTAGTTGCTGAACATATGGCCGGCCACGGGACGGGTGAAGGCGTACTGGGTGTCGGTGTCGACGTTCATCTTCACCACGCCGTAGTCGAGCGCCTCGGCGATCTCCTCCGGCGCCGAGCCCGAACCGCCGTGGAAGACGAGGTGGAAGGGCTTCGAGCCCTCCTCGAGGCCGAACTCGGTGACGACGGCGTCCTGCGCGTCCTTGAGCACGGACGGGCGCAGCTTGACGTTGCCCGGCTTGTAGACGCCGTGCACGTTGCCGAAGGTCAGCGCGGTCATGTAGTAGCCCCGGTCACCGTGGCCCAGCGCCCGGGCCGTGGCGATGGCGTCCTCGGGCGTGGAGTAGAGCTTGTCGTTGATGGCGTTCTCGACGCCGTCCTCCTCGCCGCCGACCACGCCGACCTCGATCTCGAGGATGATCCGGGCGGCCTTGCACTTCTCGAGGAGCTCCTCGGCGATCTGCAGGTTCTCGTCGAGGGGTACGGCGGACCCGTCCCACATGTGCGACTGGAACAGCGGCTCCTCACCGCGCGAGACGCGCTCGGCGGAGATCTCGACCAGCGGCCGCACGAAGCCGTCGAGCTTGTCCTGCGGGCAGTGGTCGGTGTGCAGCGCGATGTTGACCGGGTAGTTCTTGGCGACCTCGGCGGCGTACGCCGCGAAGGCGACCGAGCCGGACACCATGTTCTTGATCGACGGCCCGGAGAGGTAGTCGGCGCCACCGGTCGACACCTGGATGATGCCGTCCGACCCGGCCTCGGCGAAGCCCTGGAGCGCGGCGTTGAGCGTCTGCGAGGACGAGACGTTGATCGCCGGGAAGGCGTAGGCACGGTTCTTGGCCGCGTCGAGCATCTCGGCGTACTTCTCGGGAGTGGCGATCGGCATGCCGCCACCCTAGTGGCTACCGGCGAGTCGCCTTCCCGCCCGATCGGGTGGCCGGATCGTGGACGACGCGCGGGTGACAACCTCCCGCACACGGCGCGCGTATAGACAGCGTGGACATCGCGCAGGAGATGGAGCGGGCGATCCCGGCGGGGCCGCCGCTGCCGCCCCCGGAGACCCGGGCGGCCACGGGACGGACGGCGCTGCGCCGGCGACGGGCGGCGCTGACGCTCGCCTCGGCCGGTCTGGTCGCCGCCGTCGTCGTGCCGGTCGCCCTCGCGACCAGCGGCGACGTGACCCGCGGCCAGGACCCGGCGCCGCCGGTGTCGCGGCCGTCGTCCTCCGGGACCCCGCCCGACGTCGCACCGGGCACCCGGCTCCGGCCCGACCCGGCCGCCCGCTACCCGTGGGGCAAGGGTGAGGTCGTGGTGGCGAGCCCCCTCGACGGGCTGCTGATCCGTCCCGGCGCGGTCGTGCTCGAGCGGCGCGACGACCTCTACCCCGGCAAGGACACCCGGTCGGTCGCGCTGCGGCTGACCTACGAGGGCGCCGAGCACTGGGAGGTGTGGGAGTGGGACGAGGGCGGATCCACCGGCGTCTCGGGAGCCCCGGACGACCCGTTCTACACCGACTTCGAGGACTTCGTGGCCAAGGCGACCAGCGACGGCGGCATGACCCACGGGCCGCCGCCGCCCTCGCCCACCGAGGTGGCGCCGACGCCCACCAACCCGGGCGTGCGCTGGAACGGCCGCGAGCTGGAGGCCGGGTCGGCCACGCGGATCATCGAGCAGCAGCTCGACCCCGACCTGCCCGCAGGCTTCGCGCCTGCCGGCGCGACCACCGCGGCGGCGTACGTCGAGATGGACGGGGTGCGGTCGCTGGTGCTCTTCCGTGAGGACGGCGGACCGCAGCTGATCTCGGTCGAGGCGACCGGCCACGGCGACGACCTGGCCGCGCTGCTGGCGTGGGCCCGCGGCCGCTACCGCTCCGGGGAGGGCCTCCTGTGAGCGATCGCGACGCGGAGTTCACCGCCTACGTCGCTGCTCGGCAGGCCCACCTGCGCCGGGTCGCGTATGCCGTCTGCGGCGACTGGCACCGGGCCGAGGACCTCCTCCAGACCGCGCTGACCAAGCTCTACATCGCCTGGCCGCGGCTCCACCGCGACGGCCGCGAGGACGCCTACACGCGGCAGATCATCGTCCGGGCCAACCTCGACGAGGTACGCCGACCGTGGCGGCGCCGCGAGGTCGCGGGGCTCGAGGGCCACGACGCATCGGCGGCGCCCGGGATCTCAGCGGAGGACCGCTCCGAGCTGCTCGACGCGCTGCTGGCGTTGCCGGAGATGCAGCGCAAGGTCGTCGTGCTGCGCCATTGGCTGGGGCTCTCGGTGGAGGAGACGGCCGCCGACCTGCGGATCGCGACCGGCACGGTCAAGAGCCACTCCCACCGCGGGCTGGCCGCGTTGCAGGCGCTGCTCGCGTCGGCGCGCGACTAGGCTCGGACCTATGTCCGACAACTCCTCGACCGGAGGCCTGCTGACCCCGGGATCGCGCGCGGTCGCCGCGCTCGTCCTGGCCTGCGCCGCGCTCATGGGCCAGAACCTCCTGACCACGGGCATCCAGTTCCTCGTCACGGGTCCGGGCGGGGGCGACCCCCGGCAGTTCGCGCTCGTGCTCGGCGTCGCGGCGGCCACACCGGCCCTGCTGGCCCTCGGGCTGGCCCTGCCCCAGGCACGGACCGGGGTCACCGGGTGGCCCACGCCGCTGGCGGGTGCCGCCGTGGTCGTCGCCGGGGTGGCCCTGGTCGGCGCCGCGCTGGCCGTGCTCGGCGCGCTGCTGCACGGAACCTTCTGACCCCCGGACAACCGGGCGGCCGCGACCTCCGTATCACTGTCTGACCCGGACACCCGGAAGGACGTGGCACCATGACCGACCTCGACCTCGGCGAGCGGATCGACCGTTCCTTCGGCGACGGCCCGGACCACCGCCGGCTCGAGCGCCGCATCACCGCCGGACGTCGGGCGCTGCTCCGGCGCCGACTGGCCGCAGGTGCGGCGTCGGTCGCGGTCGTCGCGGCCTTCGGCACGGCGTACGCCGTGCTCCCGACCGGCACGGAGCCCCGCACCGGCGAGGTGGCCACCGACCCGCCCTCGTCGCCCTCGAGCGTGCCGTGGCAGGACGACGAGCCGGTGCGCTACCGCGGCGGTGAGCTCGAGGTGCGGCCGGGCGTGGTGGTGCACGAGCGCATCGACGACCCGTTCGGGCTGGAGGAGCCGAGGCAGTCCGTGGCGCTCGACCTCACCTTCGAGGGGCAGCGGCAGTGGGTGATCGCCGACGCGCAGCCGGACGGCTGGGGCTACTCCTCGAGCGTCCCGCTCGACGACTACGCCAGCTTCGACGACTGGGTCGCCGAGCAGGCGGGCGCCAACGGCGACGGCTGGCCGGAGGTGCTCCGCCTCACCCGCGACGGGCGCGTGGTCGCGACCGAGGGGAGCGAGGTCCTCCAGCGGACCGACGACCCCGAGCTCGGTGCGGAGTTCGCTCCCGCCGGCACGGCCACCGGCGCGGCGGTGGTGCGCTCGGGCGACGACGGGGTCGGCTACTTCGTCGTCTGGAAGGTCGTCGACGGCGAGCTGGAGGTGTCGACCGCGGTCCCCAGCGAGGTGGTGGGGGCGAGCTTCGACGAGCTGCTCTCCTACGCCCGCGGCGCCTTCCGCCACGGGGAGGGACTGTGAGCCGCGCGACCCGCGACGCCGACTACGCCGACTTCGTCGCCGCCCGGCAGACCCACCTGCGCCGGATCGCGTACGCCGTCTGCGGCGACTGGCACCGCGCCGACGACCTGCTGCAGACGGCTCTGGTCAAGCTCTACGTCGCCTGGCCCCGGCTCCACCGCGACGGTCGCGAGGAGGCCTACGTCCGCCAGATCATCGTCCGCGCCAACATCGACGAGTCACGCCGGCCGTGGCGTCGCGAGGCCCCGGGCCTCGAGGGCTGGGACCAGACGGCGCGCGAGGGGCTGCCCTACGAGGAGCGCTCCGTGCTCTTCGAGGCGCTCCAGTCGCTGCCGCCGATGCAGCGCCGCACGGTGTTGCTGCGCCACTGGCTCGGGCTGTCGGTCGAGCAGACGGCGGGCGAGCTCGGCATCAGCCAGGGCACGGTCAAGAGCCACACCTCGCGCGGCATCGAGAAGCTGCAGACGCTGCTGGGAGATCAGCCCCGCCAGGCGCTGTCGCCGGACAGGTCCGCGTAGGACCGCACCCAGGCGTGCATCGCGATCGCGGCGGCGGCGCTGGCGTTGATCGAGCGGGTCGAGCCGAACTGGGCGATCGAGAACGTCGCGTCGCAGACCTCGCGTGCCGCCTCCGAGAGCCCGGGACCCTCCTGGCCGAAGAGGAAGCAGACCCGGCGCGGCAGCTCCATCGTCTCCAGGTGCTGCGAGCCGGGGAGGTTGTCGATGCCGAGCAGGGTCACGCCCTCGTCGTGGAGGTGGCCGGCGAGCTCGGCGGGCGTCGCGTGGTGGCGCAGGTGCTGGTAGCGGTCGGTGACCATCGCGCCGCGACGGTTCCACCGGCGGTTGCCGACGATGTGGACCTCGGCGGCGAGGAAGGCGTTGGCGGTGCGCACGATCGTGCCGATGTTGAAGTCGTGCTGCCAGTTCTCGATCGCGACGTGGAAGTCGTGGCGGCGGGTGTCGAGGTCGGCGCGGATCGCCTCGACGGTCCAGTAGCGGTAGCGGTCGACGACGTTGCGGCGGTCACCGTCGCGCAGCAGCTCCGCGTCGTACTGCTCGCCGGTCGGCCGGGCGCCCTCCCACGGACCGACGCCGACCTCCGGCGGGCCGTGCGGCATCGGGTCGTACGGCGCGCGCTCGTCCACGAGTCGGGAGACTAGCCGCGCCACGACTAGTCTCGGCCGCATGGTCGACCTGCTCCAGCCGCTGCTGCTCGGACTGGACTGGATGGACCCGGAGTGGCTGCTCGCGACCTTCGGCGAGGCACTGTTCTGGCTGAGTCTGGGGATCGTCTTCGTCGAGTGCGGGCTGTTCTTCCCGATCCTGCCCGGCGACAGCCTGCTCTTCGCGATGGGGCTGTTCATCGCGGGCGACCAGGTCGACGTCCTCCCGGGGCCGCACGGCGTCGACCTGGTCGCTGCGCTGGTGCTGTTCACGGCGGCGGCGTTCGCCGGCAACGTCGTCGGCTACGAGATCGGGCGCACGGTCGGGCCGCCGCTCTACGAGCGTGACGGGCGGATCCTGAAGCGGAAGTACTTCGACCAGACCCGGGCCTTCTTCGACCGGCACGGCAACAAGGCGCTGGTGATCGGCCGGTTCGTGCCGTTCGTACGGACCTACGTGACGGTCGTCGCCGGCGTGACCCGGATGGAGCGCCACCGCTTCTTCCTCTGGAGCCTGGTCGGCGCGGTGCTGTGGGTCGGCCTGATCACCGTCGGCGGCTACTTCCTCGGGGCGGCGTTCCCGGTGCTGGGCGACAACATCGACAAGGCGATCATCGTGATCGTCGCCGTCTCGCTGCTGCCGATCGCTGTCGAGTGGTGGCGCGGCCGGCGCACCAGCTCCGACTAGCTGTTCCTAGGTCGCCGGCGCGGCGTCCAGCTGCTCCTTGGTGAGGACTGCGCGGACCTCGAGACCGACGTCGGCGAGCGGCTCCTGGCCGGCCGGGCTGCGGTCGATCGCGCACACGACCGTGTCGACGGTGGCGCCGTACTCACGCAGCCGGGTGGTCGCGTCGCGCACCGCCCCGCCCGTGGTGATGACGTCCTCGACGATCGTGACCCGCCGGCCGGCGACGTCGGGGCCCTCGGCGAGCTTGCAGGTCCCGTAGGTCTTGGCCTGCTTGCGGACGAAGAGCGCGGGCAGTCCGGTCCGGGCGCTGAGGACGGTGGCGATCGGGATGCCGCCCATCTCCAGGCCGCCGAGCAGCTCGGTGCGCTCGGGGAGCAGGCCCGTCATCTGCTCCACCACCCGCGCGAGCAGGGCGGGGTCGGCCTCGAAGAGGTACTTGTCGAAGTACTCGTGGCTCACCTGGCCCGAGCGGAGCGTGAACTCGCCGGTCAGCCGGCAGCGGGCGTCGATGTCGCGGGCGAGGCTGGGGTCCGGGGCGCTCATGCCCAGCGACCCTAGTGGCAGGCCCGCGTGTCAGGCTGGGGGCATGAGCCACGTGGACCTGATGGCCGGCCCGCCGCCGACCCACCTGCCCGCCGACCCCGCCGCGACCGAGCTGGTCTCGGGCACCGACCCCGCGTCCGTCGTCCGTCGGCACCCGGCGTCGCCGATCGCCTGGGCCGCCCTCGCCGCGCTGTCGGCCGAGCGGGGCGACGACGACGTGGCGACGTACGCCTTCGCGCGGGTCGGCTACCACCGCTCGCTGGACCTGCTCCGCCGCAGCGGCTGGAAGGGCCACGGCCCGGTCCCGTGGTCCCACGAGCCCAACCGCGGCTTCCTGCGCTGCTTGGCCCTCCTCTCCCTCTCCGCGCGCGCCATCGGCGAGCTCGACGAGGCCGACCGCTGCGCCACCTTCCTCCACGACTCCTCCCCCGAGGCGGCGGCGGAGCTGCTGCCGGGGTGATGCTCGGCGGCTAACGTGCCCTGGTCTTCGCTCCGGTCCCCCTGCCAGGGGACCCAAGCGTGCGTACGAGCGCGTTAGCCACGACAACAACCGAGCACGCGCCACCCACCGTCCACCATCGCCGCCGCGGCGTCGTTGTCCACAGCCGACCCCTCGCGCCGCGGTGAGCAGCGCTCTCGGCCGCCACCGTGTGGGACGTGGAGTCCAGGATGCGCGCAGCCGTGGCCGCCGGTGGGGGCGTGGTCACGGCCCGTCAGCTCGCCGAAGTGGGGATCGAGGACCGTCAGGTCCAGCGCTGGGTCCGGACCGGCGTGCTGGTCAGGCTTCGACGAGGGGTCTACACGACCGCCGAGCTGTGGGACGGCTGGGACGGCTACCGCGACCGCCCGCTGGCTCACGTTCGGGCCGCCCACGCGACGGTGCAGTTCGAGCACGCCTTCAGTCATGACTCCGCTGGCATCGTGCAGCGCGTGCGCCTCCTCCGCCCCCGGGAGTCCACCGTCCACCTGACGCGCGACGACATGCGCGGCCGCCGCAACCGGCACGGCATCGAGCACCACGGCGCTCGCGTCGACCCCGCGCGCATCCTGACCGTTGAGGGCCTGCCCGTCCTCGACGTTCCCCGCACCGTCGTCGACCTGGCCCGCGAACACGGGTACGTCGCGGGGCTGGTCGCGGCTGACGGCGCACTCGCCGACGGGTGGTCGCGGCGCGACCTCGACCGCGCGCTCTCGGAGATGTCCGGCTGGCCCTACAGCCGCACGGCTCGGGCGGTCGTCGAGGACGCCGACGGCGGCGCGGAATCGGTGGGCGAGACCCTGAGCCGCGACCTCGTCGCCGGAGCGCTCGGCGTCAGACCGGAGACCCAGTTCCCGGTGCTGACCCGCGGCGGCGTCCGCTGGGCCGACCTGCGCGTCGGGCGGCACCTGATCGAGTTCGACGGCCGGATCAAGTACGGCGGCGAGGTCGACGATCGTGAGCTCGAGCAGATCCTGTGGGACGAGCGGCGGCGTGCGACGCCGCTCACCGACGAGCGGTTCGGCCTCACCCGGCTGATCTACGCCGACCACTTCGGGTCAGCCCGCGTCCACGCCGAGCAACGGATCGTCTGCGACCATGCCGACGCCGTCGCCCGCTACGGCACCGAGCTCACGGCGACCGAGGCCGAGCTCGCTGCCCGGCTGCGTCGTGGGCGGCTGGACGGCGCGGCCCACCTGGCTAACGTGCCCGCAACCAAGCTTCGGTCACCGTGCTCGGGGACCGGAGCCGTTGTCCGAGGCACGCTACGCCACCCAACAAGCCCTCACCCACCCAGCAGCGAACGGACGCGCTGGGGGCCGAGGGCGAGGATGAGGGTGGGGAGGCGCGGGCCGCGCTCGGCGTCGACGAGCAGGTGGTAGAGCAGCCGGAAGAACTCCTTCTGGTCGGCCTTGACCTCGTCGGTGGGGGCGTCGTCGAGGCCCAGGCCGCGCGCGAGCTTGGGGACGCCGTAGACCAGCGTGGTGACGTCGTCGAGCGACACCGACCCCTGGGCGGGCAGGCCCTGCAGCAGCAGCGAGAGCCACTCCGACTCCTGCGGTCCGAGGGCGGCGAGCGCGACGGCGTCGGGGGCCTCGCGCACGGTGGTCCGCTGCGAGGCCGGCACGAACTCGGCGGTCCACTGCATCGCCTTCGACAGCCGCGGCTCGAGGTCGGCGACCGAGGAGTGGGGGTGGCCGACGTCGGCCACGATCCGGCTGATCTGGTCGGCCGAGCCGGCGGTCACGTCGGCCACCGACGCGAGCACCCGGAACGGCACCGTCACCGGCGAGGTGGCCAGGGCGCCGACGGCGGCGGTCGAGGCGGCTCGCGAGTGCGCGAGCACCGCGCCGTCGTTCTTGCCCGACGCCGCCTTCCGGCCGAGCGCGTCCCACTCGTCGTAGAGGCGCACCACCTCGGGCCCGAAGTCGATGTCGAAGGTCTGCCTCGGGTTGCGCCGGACGTAGAGCCAGCGCAGCACCGGTGCCTCCAGCACCCGGAGCGCGTCGGCCGCCGTGGGCGCGCCGCCCGCCGAGGACGACATCTTCTGGACGCCGGCGAACCCGACGAAGCCGTAGCCGAACCACGCCGGTCGCGGCATCCCGAAGACCGACTCGACCAGCTCGTGGCCGACGGTGAAGGACGACCCGGGCGTCGCGTGGTCCATCCCGGCGGGTTCGAAGTCGACGTGCTCGACCGCCCACCGCATCGGCCAGTCGACCTTCCAGACCAGCTTGCCCTCGTCCTGGGTGGCCAGGTTGGTGACGTAGGAGTCGCCGCAGGCACAGGTGTAGGACAGGTCGGTCGTCTCGTCGTCGTACGACGTCAGCGTGACCGTGTCGCGCCCGCAGCCGCGGCAGTAGGGCTTGAACGGGAACCGCGCCAGGTCGTCGACCGCCCCCGCCCCCGCCCGCCCGCCGGCTCGTCCCTGGTGCGGTGGCGCGCGAGGACCTCCTCGATCTGGTCGCGGTGGCGCACCGCGTGGAGCACCTGCTCGCGGTAGTGGCCGGCCCGGTAGCGCTCGGTCTGCGAGACCTCCTCCATGTCGACGCCGAGCTCGTGGAGCGCGTCGTGCAACGGCTGCTTGTAGTGCGCGGCCCACGAGGGGTGGCACTCCCACGGGTCGGGTACGGCGCTGAGCGGCCGTCCGATGTGGTCGGCCCACGCGGCGTCGACCCCCGCCGGCACCTTGCGGAAGCGGTCGTAGTCGTCCCACACGTGGAGGTGGCGCACCGGCACCTCGCGCCGCGACAGCTCGTCGGCGACGAAGTGGACGGTCAGGAACTCCCGCAGGTTGCCGAGGTGGACCGGCCCGGACGGCGAAGCGCCGGAGGAGCAGGTGACCACCGCACCCTCGCGGGCGTGGCGCAGCGCGTCGTCGGCGGCACGGGTCACCCAGTCGCTGGGTGGACCCGAGGGGTCACGACGGGCCATCGGCGCTGCTCCTGTTGGGGCGGGGATCGGGGACGCCACACGCTACCGGGCACGACGAAGGGCCCCGGAATCGTCCCCTGTGGCGACTCCGGAGCCCTTGTGTGGCGTGGCTGGCCGCCGCAATCTCCCGATCTGGCTGCCGCCGGCCCAACAACCTCCCCCGCGAAGTGGTTGGCCGAGACGACCACGCTGCACCGATCCTCTCACCTGGCCCCGCGCTGGCACGGCCCGGACCGGTCGTTGGCGCCCTCGGCGCTCTAGGCGGAGCCGGCGTCCTGCGGCGGCAGCACCATGCAGTACGCCGACGGCACGATGTGCCAGGTCCGGCGCCGCTCGGGGCCCGAGATCTCGCCGTCGGCCGCGCTGTAGAAGGACTCGCCCGAGACCGACACCTCGCGGGCGCGCAGGTAGACCACGTCGTCGCGCTGGTGGTGCTTCTTGCGGGCCAGCGAGAAGACGTAGCCGAACTTGGCGAAGAAGCTGACCGAGCGGGAGATCATGACATCGATCCGGCCGTCCTCGGTGTCGGCCTTCGGGGTGAGCTGCGTGCCCCCACCGACGCTGGTGCTGTTGCCGACGGCCACCATCAGCACCGGGCGGTCGACGTCGACCACGACCTCGCCGTCGACGGTGACCCGGAGCCGGAGCTGGGGCGGCATGAACGCGGCGAGCAGGGCGCCGATGGGATAGCCGAGCTTTCCGAGGTTGACCCTCCCCACCCCCACGGCGCCGAGCCGCTGCTTCCACCGGTGACCGCGCCGGCTGGCCTGGGCGCTGGCGCCGACGTGGACGCTGTTGACGACCACCTCGCCCAGCTCGTCGACGATCAGGTCGACCCGGCGGGGCTCGCCGTCGAGCAGCAGCCGCGCGGCCCCCTCGGGATCGAGCGGGATCCCGTTGCCGCGGGCGAAGTCGTTGCCGGTGCCGAGCGGGAGCAGGCCCAGCGTCGCGTCGGCGAGCTCGTTGCGGCGGTGGAGCGCGGCGACCACCGCGTGCAGGCTGCCGTCGCCGCCGGCGACGACGATCCGGCGCGAGCCGGCGCGGTGGAGCACGCCGTCGAGCTCGCCGGGCGAGGAGGTCGTCGCCACCTCGACCGACACGTGGGGCTCGAGCACCGCCACGGCGCGGTCCAGCGACTCCTGGTCGGCGGTGCCCGCGCCCTCGTTGGTGATCACCAGGTAGGACTGCACGGGCAGGACACTAGTCTCTGGGGGTTCGCAACCGACGTGGAAGGGGTGGCCCGATGCCGGCCATCATGATCCTCGGTGCCCAGTGGGGCGACGAGGGCAAGGGCAAGGCCACCGACCTGCTCGCCACGACCGACACCATCGACTTCGTCGTGCGCACCAGCGGCGGCCACAACGCCGGCCACACGATCGTCGTCGGGGGCGAGAAGTTCGCGACCCACCTGCTCCCGTCGGGCATCCTCACCCCCGGCGCCACCTCGGTGATCGGCAACGGGGTGGTGGTCTCGCCCGAGGCCCTGTTCGGCGAGATCGACGGGCTCCTCGCGCGCGGCGTCGAGGGCGTCGAGGAGCGGCTGGTCGTCTCGGCCAACGCCCACGTCATCGCCGACTACCACTCCACGATCGACAAGGTGACCGAGCGGTTCCTCGGCAAGGCCAAGATCGGGACGACCGGCCGCGGGATCGGGCCGGCGTACGCCGACAAGGTCAACCGGCTCGGCATCCGCGTCGCCGACCTCTTCGACGAGAAGATCCTCACCGAGAAGATCGAGGGCGCGCTGGAGGTCAAGAACCAGCTGCTGGCCAAGGTCTACAACCGCCGGGCGGTCGACACCGAGGCTGTCGTCGAGGAGCTCCTGTCGTACGCCGAGCGGTTGCGGCCGATGGTCGCCGACACCTCGCTGCTGCTCAACCGGGCCCTCGACGACGACCGCACGGTGCTCTTCGAGGGCGCCCAGGCCACGATGCTCGACGTCGACCACGGCACCTACCCGTTCGTCACGTCCTCCAACCCGGTCGCCGGTGGCGTCTGCGTGGGCGCCGGCGTCGGGCCCACACGGATCGACCGGGTGATCGGCGTGATCAAGGCCTACACGACCCGCGTCGGCTCCGGCCCGTTCCCGACCGAGCTCTTCGACGCCGACGGCGAGAAGCTCTGGAAGGTCGGCGGCGAGGTCGGCGTCTCGACCGGCCGCGACCGCCGCTGCGGCTGGTACGACGCCGTGGTCGCGCGCTACGCGGGCCGCGTCAACGGCCTCACCGAGCTGTTCCTGACCAAGCTCGACGTGCTGTCCAGCTGGGAGAAGGTCCCCGTCTGCGTCGCCTACGACGTCGACGGCGTCCGCCACGACGAGATGCCGATGACGCAGACCGAGTTCCACCACGCGAAGCCGGTCTTCGAGCACCTCGACGGCTGGTGGGAGGACATCTCGGGGTGCCGCAGCTTCGAGGAGCTGCCGGTCAACGCACAGCGCTACGTCCGCACCCTCGAGGAGATGTCGGGCACCCGGATCTGGGGCGTCGGCGTCGGTCCCGGACGTGAGGAGACCCTCGAGGTCCCGGTCGCCTAGTCCCGGCCTCGATGGGAACGGGCGACCGGGGGCAGGGCAGGTGGTACAACTGCCCCCTCGCGTCGGGGGCGTGGGCAGGGAACGGGGGAGCCATGGCGGGGAGGCGGACGGCGGGCGCGGCGGTCGTGCTGCTGGCCGGGCTGCTGGTGACGCCCGTGCCCGCGACCTCCGCCGGGTGCGTGCCGCTGACGACGTCGTGGGCCGAGCCGGCCGTCGCGTTCGCCGGGACGGCGGCGAGTGACTGCGTCGCCTTCGACGGCGAGCCCGGACAGGTCGTCTGGCCGACGGCGCGGTCCGGCGACGGCTCTCCGGTGGCGGGGTCGGTGACCGACTCGGCGGGTGACGCCGCCTGCCCGCCGCTCGACCCCGAGGTGTGCACGCTGACCGGCCCGGCGCCGTACCGGTTCACGACGGTGGCGGAGGGCGAGACCTACCGCGTCGCCGTCAGGGACATGTCGGGCATGACCGGCTGCCCGACGGTCACGCCCACGGCGTACGACGTGGAGCCGGCCGACGACCACCCCGGCAGCGGCTGCCGCCGGCTGTCCGCCGCGACCAACGACCGCTACGTCGTGCGGGTGTCGGGCGGGGCGGCGGCGTCGGTGCGCGACGGCACCGGGGCGGCCGTCGACTGCGACGGCACCGACGCCGGACCGGCCGTCTGCGAGCTCGACGGCTCCGTCCACCTGCTCGCCGTCGACCCGCTCGGCGCCACCTTCCGCACCGCCTTCCACCGGACCGGGGCCGCCGGCTGCGGCACCGAGGCCGGCCCGGGACTCGGGCGGTCCGACGACGTCTCCGGCCGGCTCAGCGGCGCGGCCCTCGACTGCGTCACCCTCGACCACCCGCGCGGGTCGGTCGTCGACGTGCTCGGGGCGCTTGGCCTTCCCACCCCGGCGCTGACGGTTCTCGACGGCGACGGGTCGCTCGCCTGCTCGTTGCGGGCCGACGACGGCGACCTCTGCCGGTTGTCCGGCCCCGCACCCCACCGTGCGCTGGTCACGCTCGCGAGCCCGAGCCGTTACCGCCTCGTCGTGCCGCGCCTCGACGACCCGGTCGGCTGCGCGCGGCTCCCGCGGCGGGCCGGCTCCGACGGCGTGCGGTCGCTGGTGCTGCGGGTCCCGCGCGGCCGGGTCGCGACCTGCCTCACCGCGTCGAGCCGGTTCCTGCTCGGCACCTCGCTCTACGGCGTACGTCGGCTCGACGGCCGGGCCCCGGCCCGGCTGACCGTCCGGGACACCAGC
Source organism: uncultured Actinomycetota bacterium (assembly GCA_963740885.1). Taxonomy (GTDB): domain Bacteria; phylum Actinomycetota; class Actinomycetes; order Propionibacteriales; family Nocardioidaceae; genus Nocardioides. Next base: position 1,078,587 of record CAVUFP010000002.1, on the reverse strand, counting down.
GACGGCCAGTGCGTGGGCGAGGGGCGTCGGCGCTTCGTCTTCGAGTGCCGGCGCTACCGACCGGTCGGCCGGACCACCAGCATCGTGCTCACCACCGACGGCCGCGGCGGACGCTGGCGGCTGGGCCACCAGTTCATCAACCGCCACGGGGGTGCGGAGCCGCACGCGGGCGGCTAGCGGCGTGCCCTAGGCTCGCCGCCCGTGAAGACCCTCGTGATCGGCACCGGCGGCCGCGAGCACGCCCTGGCCCGCGCGCTCTCCCGCGACCCCGGGGTCACCGAGGTCCACGTGGCGCCCGGCAACCCCGGGATCGCCGCGGTGGCCGCGCTCCACGACGTCGACCCGCTCGACGGCGGCGCGGTCGCCGACCTCGCCGAGCTGCTCGGCGTCGACCTGGTCGTCGTCGGTCCCGAGGCACCGCTCGTCGCCGGGGTCGCCGACGTGGTCCGCGAGCGCGGCATCGCCTGCTTCGGTCCGGGTCGCGAGGCCGCCCGGCTCGAGGGCTCCAAGGCGTTCGCCAAGGAGGTGATGGCCGCGGCCGGGGTGCCGACCGCGCGCGCGTTCGTGTGCGAGACAGCGCACGAGGTCGCGGCGGCGCTCGACCAGCTCGGGGCGCCGTACGTGGTGAAGGACGACGGCCTGGCCGCGGGCAAGGGCGTTGTGGTGACCGAGGACCGGCAGGCTGCCGTCGACCACGCGGCGGCCTGCGGGCGGGTGGTCGTCGAGGAGTTCCTCGACGGCCCGGAGGTGTCGCTGTTCGGGCTGTGCTCGTGGACCGAGGGCGACGGGGCGATCGTCCGCCCGCTGCAGCCCGCCCAGGACTTCAAGCGGATCGGCGACGGCGACGCCGGCCCCAACACCGGCGGCATGGGCGCCTACACGCCGCTGCCGTGGGCGCCGGCCGACCTGGTCGAGGAGGTCACCCGCAACGTGCTGCAGCCGACGCTCGACGAGATGGCCCGCCGCGGCACACCGTTCACCGGGCTGCTCTACGCCGGGCTCGCGCTCACCTCGCACGGAGTCCGGGTCGTGGAGTTCAACGCGCGCTTCGGCGACCCCGAGACCCAGCCGCTGCTCGCGCTGCTCGACTCGCCCCTCGGCACGCTGCTCCACGCCGCCGCCACCGGGTCGCTCGCCGACGTCGCCCCGCCCGCCTGGCGGCCCGGCGCGGCGGTCGCCGTGGTGATGGCCAGCGGCGGCTACCCCGAGTCGTCCTCCAGCGGCGACGTGATCACCGGCGTCGACGCCGCCGAGTCGCTCGCCGACGTCCACGTCGTCCACGCCGGCACCGCCGAGCGGTCGGGCGAGCTGGTCACCGCCGGCGGCCGGGTGCTGGCCGTGGTGGGTCTCGGTGCCGACGTCGCCACGGCCCGGCAGGTGGCGTACGCCGGGGTCGAACGTATCGACTTCCCGGGCGCGCAGCGCCGTACCGACATCGCCGCCGGGGTCTGAACCCCCTCCTCAGAGGCCCCGGTCGCTAGGGTCCGGCCATGGCGTCCCAGGAGAAGTGGTCGGCCGCGGCCTCGCAGGTCGTCGGGGAACCGGTGAGCGAGGCGGTGCCGCTCGCCCGCCAGAAGGAGGGCGGCACCGTGCTGATGGTGCTCGGCTTCGTCCTCTTCGCGGTCGTGGTCGTGGTGGTCAACCTGGTGCTCCCGGTGTCGCGCTTCTGGGGCTACTTCGTGGGCGCGGCCCTGATGGCGACCTGCATCCAGCTGGCCCAGGAGCCCCTGTTCGCGGTCCGGACGCCGGGCGGGATCCGGATGACCGGCAGCACCCGCTGGACGCCGAGGCCCATCGAGCCCCCGCTGGGCCCGCTCGACCCCGCGATCGTCACCGGACCCTTGGGGCTGTGGCGCAACGTCTACGTGATCGGCGGGGTCAAGCACCGGACCTCGGCGTGGCAGAGTGGCCGGTTCCGGAAGATGCTGGGAGCAGGCCCCACCCCCTGACGCCGACCACGGAGGGAGCCACATGCCGGTCGTCGACCTCAACTCCGACCTCGGTGAGGGGTTCGGCAGCTGGACCCTCGGCGACGACGACGCCCTGCTCGACGTCGTCACCAGCGCCAACGTCGCCTGCGGGTTCCACGCGGGCGACGCCTCGGTGATGCGCCGGGTCTGCGACCGGGCCGTCGCCAGCGGCGTGGTCATCGGTGCCCAGGTGGGCTACCGCGACCTGCCCGGCTTCGGCCGTCGCTTCATCGACATCGAGCCCGAGGCGCTGACCAACGACGTGATCTACCAGGTCGGCGCCCTCGAGGCGTTCGCCCGCGCGGCCGGCGGCCGGGTCGGCTACGTCAAGCCGCACGGCGCGCTCTACAACGCGATCGTCCACCACGAGGAGCAGGCCGCGGCCGTCGTGGAGGCGGTCGTCGTCCACGACGCGACGTTGCCGGTGCTCGGGCTGCCGGGCTCGGCGTGGCTGCGGCAGGCCGAGGCGGCCGGGCTGACCACGGTGCAGGAGTCGTTCGCCGACCGCGCCTACACGCCGGAGGGCACGCTGGTCTCCCGTCGGCTCGACGGTGCGGTGCTTCACGACGCCGACGCGGTGGCCGCGCGCTGCGTGGCGATGGCGGCCGGCGAGCCGATCGAGGACGTCGAGGGCGGCCGGATCACGCTGCGCCCCGACTCGATCTGCGTCCACGGCGACACCCCCGGTGCCGTGGAGATCGCCCGCGCCGTCCGCGCCGCCCTCGAGCAGGCCGGTGTCGAGGTCCGCGGCTTCGTGGCCCCCGGGTGAGCGTGCGCGTCCTCCCCAGCGGGACCGCGGGGCTGCTGCTCGAGTGCGACGACCTCGACGAGGTCCTCGGGCTGTACGCCGCGCTCGAGACCGACCCCCCCGACGGGCTGGTCGACGTCGTCCCCGCCGCCCGCACGCTCCTGCTCGTGCTCGACCCGATGGTCACGACCCCGGCCCGGGTGCGGTCGGTCGTGGAGGAGCTGGGGACGGCGGCGCCGGAGGAGGCCGCGGGCGACGAGGAGCCGGTCGAGGTCCCGGTGGTCTACGACGGGGAGGACCTCGACGACGTGGCCGGGCTCCTCGGCTGCGACCGCGACGAGGTCGTGCGACGCCACACCAGCGGGCTCTGGACCGTCGCCTTCTGCGGCTTCGCGCCCGGCTTCGGCTACCTCACCGCCGACGAGGGCGACTGGGACCTCCCGCGCCGTGACGACCCGCGCACCAAGGTCCCGGCGGGCTCGGTCGCGCTGGCCGGCGGCTTCTCGGCGGTCTACCCCCGCGCCACGCCCGGTGGGTGGCAGCTGATCGGCCGCACGGAGCTGTCCGTCTTCGACCTCGACCGCGACCCGCCGGCGCTGTTCACGCCGCGGACCCGGGTGCGCTTCGTGGAGCAGTCCTCGTGACCAGGCACGCCGCGGTGGAGGAGACCGGGCCGCTCACCACGCTGCAGGACGAGGGCCGGCCCGGCCGGGCCGCGATCGGCGTCGGGCGCTCCGGGGTGTGCGACCGGGCGTCGTACCGACTCGCCAACCGACTGGTCGGCAACCACCCCGGCGCCGTGGTGCTCGAGGTGACCTACGGCGGGCTGGTGCTGCGGGCCGAGGACGAGGTCACGGTCGTGACGACCGGCGCGCCGTGCCCCGGCGCACCCCACAACGGGCCGGTGCGACTGCGTGCCGGCGACGTCGTCCGGCTGGGCGCCCCGACCTCCGGCCTGCGCACCTACGTCGCGGTGCGCGGCGGCTTCGTCGTCGACCCGGTGCTCGGGTCGGCCGCCACCGACGTGCTCGGCGGCGTCGGGCCGCCGGTGCTCGAGCCCGGGACCCGGCTGGTGGTCGGGGACGACGCGGCCGAGGTGCCGGGCCTCGACCTGGCCGCCGTTCGCGACCCGGTCGCCGACGTGCTGGAGGTGAGCGTGGGCGAGGGGCCGCGGCGCGACTGGTTCGACGACGACGGGTGGCGTCGGCTCACCGCGCAGGCGTGGACGGTGAGCGGCGACAGCAACCGGGTCGGCGTACGGCTCGAGGGCGAGCCGCTCTTGCGCCGGCGCGAGGGGGAGCTCCCCAGCGAGGGCATGCTGCGCGGTGCGCTGCAGGTGCCACCGTCGGGCCTGCCGGTGCTGTTCCTCGCCGACCACCCGGTCACCGGCGGCTATCCCGTGATCGGCTACGTCGCCGACGACGACGTCGACCGCTGCGGCCAGCTGCGGCCCGGCCAGCACCTCCGGCTGCGGCCCGGGGTCCGCCGATAAACTGCTGCCCGTGACCGTCCCCAACGTGCTGGCGACCCGCTACGCCGCCGACGACCTCGTGGCCATCTGGTCGCCCGAGCACAAGGTCGTGCTCGAGCGGCAGCTCTGGGTCGCGGTGCTGAAGGCGCAGCGCGAGCTCGGGGTCGACGTCCCCGACGGCGTGGTCGAGGCCTACGAGGACGTCCTCCACAAGGTCGACCTCGAGTCGATCGCCGCGCGCGAGCGGGTCACCCGCCACGACGTGAAGGCGCGGATCGAGGAGTTCGCGGCGCTGGCCGGCCACGAGCACGTGCACAAGGGAATGACCTCGCGCGACCTCACCGAGAACGTCGAGCAGCTCCAGCTGCGCCAGAGCCTCGAGCTGCTGCGCGACCGCGCGGTCGCCGCGCTGGCCCGGTTGGCCCGGCTCGCGGCCGAGCACGAGACCACCGTGATGGCCGGCCGTTCCCACAACGTCGCGGCGCAGGCGACCACGCTGGGCAAGCGTTTCGCGACGATCGCCGACGAGCTGATGATCGCCGTCGAGCGGGTCGAGGAGCTGCTCGTCCGCTACCCGCTGCGCGGCATCAAGGGCCCGATGGGCACCGGCCAGGACATGCTCGACCTGCTCGGTGGCGACGAGGCGGCGCTGGCCGACCTCGAGCAGCGGGTCGCCCGCCACCTCGGCTTCCAGCGGGTGCTGACCAGCGTGGGGCAGGTCTATCCCCGCAGCCTCGACCACGACGTCCTGTCGGCCGTCGTGCAGCTCACCGCCGCGCCGTCCAACCTGGCCACCACGATCCGGCTGATGGCCGGGCTGGAGCTGGTGACCGAGGGGTTCGTCGAGGGCCAGGTCGGGTCCAGCGCCATGCCGCACAAGATGAACACCCGCTCCTGCGAGCGGATCAACGGGCTGGCCGTGATCACCCGCGGCTACCTCTCGATGGTCGGCGAGCTCGCCGGCGACCAGTGGAACGAGGGCGACGTCTCCTGCTCCGTCGTACGCCGGGTGGCGCTGCCCGACGCGTTCTTCGCCGCCGACGGCCTGTTCCAGACCTTCCTCACCGTGCTCGACGAGTTCGGGGCGTTCCCGGCCGTCGTGCAGCGCGAGCTCGACCGCTACCTGCCGTTCCTCGCCACGACCAAGGTGCTGATGGCCGCCGTGCGTGCCGGCGTCGGCCGCGAAGCCGGCCACGAGGCGATCAAGGAGCACGCCGTCGCGGTCGCGCTGGAGATGCGGCAGGGGCGCACCCACAACGACCTGCTCGACCGGCTCGGCGCCGACCCGCGGCTCGGCCTGTCCCGTGCCGACCTCGACTCCCTCGTCGCCGACCCGATCACCTTCACCGGCGCCGCCGTCGCCCAGACCCAGGCCGTCTGCCGACGGGTCGCCGAGCTCCTCGCCCGCCACCCGTCCGCGGCGGCGTACTCACCCGGCGCGATCCTCTGACGTGAGGCGTCAGTCGCCGAGGCGCCAGGAGCGTACGGCGGCCGCGAGGGCGACGGCGAGCACGGCGAGCGCGGTGAGGAGGGCGATCCGGGCCGCGACCTCGGGCGAGGTGTGGTGGAGCGAGGCCTGGTAGGCCGTCATCAGCAGCGCCGCGCCCAGGGCCGAGCCGATCCGCTGCCCGGTCTGGAGCGCCCCGCCCGCGGCACCTCCCATCGACGGCGGCACCTCGGCCAGGGTGAGGGTGAAGTTGGGCGAGATCACCCCGCCGCCACCGATCCCGGCGAGGAACATCGCGGGGGCCAGCGTCCACCAGAGCGTGTCCGGGGTCGAGGTCACCAGCCACGCCGACAGTGCCGTGCCGAGCATCATCACCGAGAGCGCGAGGAGCGTGATCCGTCGCCCGATCCGGGCCACGAGGCGCCCGGCGAGCGGCGAGGTCAACGCCGCTCCGAGCGCGAACGGCGTGAGCAGCAGGGCGGCGGAGAACGGCCTCAGGCCGACTCCCTCCTGCAGGTGCACCGAGAGCACCAGGAAGATCCCGGTGAACCCGGTGAAGTACAGCGTCCCGACCAGCAGGCCGTTGGCGTAGCCGGGCAGGGTCCGCAGCAGGGACACGTCGAGCAGCGGTGGGTGGCCGCGGCCCACCGTCCGCTGCTCCCAGCGCACGAACGCCCACGCCAGCAGCGGTACGCCGAGCAGCAGCACCAGCGGCAGCCCGGCCCCGGCCTCGAGGCTGATCAGCGGGAACAGCACCGCGACGACCGTGAGCCCCAGCAGCAACGCGCCGGGGACGTCGATCCGTGGGTCGCGCCCGTCGTCGTCCACCGCGTCGGGGACCAACCGCCGGATCATCACCAGCGCCACCAGGCCGATCGGCACGTTGACGAGGAACAGCGAGCGCCAGCCGTTCTCCTCGCCGAGCAGCCCGATCAGCGCGCCGCCGATCAGCGGACCGGTCGCCGAGGCCACGGCGACGGTGAAGCCGAACATCCCGAACGCGCGCCCCCGCTCCTCGCCCCGGAAGAGCTGCTGGATCAGGCCGGAGTTCTGCGGCGTCAGCAGTCCTGCACTGGCGCCCTGCGCGAGCCGGGCGACGATGATCCACGCAGCGTTGGGCGCCAGGCCCACGGCGGCGCTCGAGACGATGAAACCCACCAGGCCGAGGGTCATCATCCGCCGGCGGCCGTGCGCGTCGCCGAGCCGACCGCCGGCCACCAGCGTCATCCCGAAGGCCAGCGCGTAACCGGAGACCACCCACTGGATGCTCGCCGCCGAGGTGTCGAGCCCGGCCCGGATCGACGGCACCGCGACGTTGACGATGGTGACGTCGAGCAGCGACATGAAACCGACCAGCAGCGAGACCATCAGGATCCGCCATCGCCTGGGGTCGGGCTCGTGGGTCGCCCCGCCGTCCTCCACCCCGTCGGCCTGCTCGCGCTGCGTCATCGCGGCCAGCCTCTCACCCACGAGGGCGGCACTACGCTGCGACGGTGGCGGTCGACGTGCAGGTGCAGGCGGTCATCGGACGCCCGGTGGGCGAGGTGGCGGCGTACGCCGGAGACCCCGGCAACGCGCCGGAGTGGTACGCCAACATCCGCGAGGTCGCCTGGCGGACGCCGCCCCCGCTGGCGGTCGGCTCCCGGATGGACTTCGTGGCGCGGTTCCTCGGCCGACGGCTCGCCTACACCTACGAGGTCGTCGAGCTGCAGCCCGGCCGGCGGCTGGTGATGCGCACCGCGGACGGGCCGTTCCCCATGGAGACGACCTACACCTGGGAGCCGTCGGGGGAGCGGGCGACCCTGATGACGCTGCGCAACCGGGGCGAGCCCACAGGCTTCGCGGGGATCACCGCCCCGGTCCTCGAGCGCGCGATGCGCCGGGCCACCCGCAAGGACCTGGCGCGGCTCCGCGGGCTGCTGGAGCAGCCGGAGCGTTAGTCGACCGACCGACTCGATCATGCTGCGTACGTCGCGCACTGACGCCGTGGGTCAGCGGGAGGAGGAGAGAACTGTTCGCAGAGGTGGCCCGGTCTAGGATCGGCGCGTGACGTCGACGGGTCTCCAGCACCTCCACTCCGGGAAGGTGCGCGACCTCTACTCCCTCGACGGCGGCCCCGACGAGCGACTTCTGATGGTCGCCAGCGATCGGATCAGCGCCTTCGACTTCGTCCTCGAGCCGGGGATCCCCGACAAGGGCGCGATCCTGACCCGGATGAGCCTGTGGTGGTTCGACCGGCTGGGCGTCGAGCACCACGTCCTCTCCACCGACGTCCCCGACGAGTACGCCGGGCGCGCGGTGGTCTGCGAGCGGCTCGAGATGTTCCCCGTCGAGTGCGTCGCCCGGGGCTACCTCACGGGCAGCGGGCTGCGGGAGTACGCCGCCACCGGCCAGGTCTGCGGCATCGAGCTGCCCGAGGGCCTGGTCGACGGCAGCCGGCTGCCCGCGCCGATCTTCACCCCCGCCACCAAGGCCGCGCTCGGCGAGCACGACGAGAACGTCGACTTCGCCGCCGTCGTCGACACCGTCGGCGAGGCCGACGCGGCCGCGCTGCGCGACCTCACCCTCGACCTCTACGCCCGCGCCGAGGCGGTGGCCCGCGAGCGGGGCATCATCCTGGCCGACACCAAGCTCGAGTTCGGCCGCCGGGACGACGGCACCATCGTGCTGGCCGACGAGGTGCTGACGCCCGACTCCAGCCGGTTCTGGCCGGCCGACGCGTGGGAGCCCGGGCACCCGCAGCCGTCCTTCGACAAGGACGTCATCCGCAACTGGCTGCTCTCGCCGGCCTCCGGCTGGGACCGCGCCTCCGGCGAGCGCCCGCCGCGGCTGCCCGACGAGGTCGTAGCCCGCACCCGGGCGCGGTACGTCGACGCCTACGAGCGGCTGACCGGGGAGTCGTTCTGACCACCGTCGACTTCGGCGCCTCGGTCGAGCTCGACCACCCGCGGGACCTGGTCTTCGCCTACCTCGCCGACCCGCGCAACCGACCGGAGTGGCAGGCCTCGCTGCTCTCGGTGACCCTGCCCGACCGCACCGCCGAGCCGCACCTCGGCATGACCTGGCGCGACAACACGGCGGCGCTGCTGCGGCCGCGCCTGGAGATCACCCGCTACGAGCCGCCGCGGGTGTGGGCCGAGAGCGGTGGCTGGCGGGGGACCGCAGCGACGCTGACCCTGGTCTTCGACACCACGCCGACCGGGTGCCGGGTCCGCGCGCAGGGATCGCTGTCCGGGCCGCGGCTGCTCGGCGTACCCCTCCTCCTCGCCGGGCGGCTCGCCGGCCCGGCGATCGGCCACGACCTGCGACGCGCCGGCCGGGTGCTGACCCGCCGCCCCCGCTGACCCCTGTCCGTCCACCCGTAGGTCACCTAGGGTCGGGGCATGTCGAACCTCGCATCGCTCCTCGAAGACACGACCTCCTCCTACGGTGACCGCGAGGCGGTGGTGCTCGGAGACACGCGGCTGACCTACACCGAGGTCAACGGCGCGGCCAACCAGGTCGCCAACCTGCTGGTCGAGCGCGGCATCGAGCCCGGCGACAAGGTCGCCCTGAGCTGCCCGAACCTGCCCTACTTCCCGATCGTCTACTACGGCATCCTCAAGGCCGGCGCGACCGTGGTGCCCCTCAACGTCCTGCTCAAGGGCAAGGAGGTCGCCTACCACCTCGACGACAGCGACGCGAAGGCCTTCTTCTGCTTCGAGGGCACCGACGAGCTGCCGATCGGTCAGGCCGGCCACACCGGGTTCGAGCAGACCGAGAGCTGTGAGCACTTCTTCCTGATCACCGTCGACCCGGCCGCCGAGTCGCCGATCGAGGGCACGCAGACCCTGGGCAGCGCGATGAAGGACCAGCCGACGACCTTCGACACCGTCGACACCGACGACGACGACACGGCGGTGATCCTCTACACCTCCGGCACGACCGGCAAGCCCAAGGGCGCCGAGCTGCGCCACAGCAACATGTACTCCAACGCGCTCGTCGGCAAGGACGTCTTCGGCGCCGACACCGACAAGCCCGACACCCTGCTGTGCGTGCTGCCGCTGTTCCACTCGTTCGGGCAGACGGTGATCATGAACAGCGGGTTCGGCTACGGCGGCACCGTCGTGATGCTCCCTCGCTTCGAGCCCGGGCCCGCGCTGAAGACCATGGAGAAGGAGGAGGTCACCTTCTTCGCCGGCGTCCCGACGATGTACTGGGGCCTGCTCGGTGCGCTCGACGACTCCGGGGTCGACGTCAAGAAGCTCGCCGCCAACCTCCGGGTGGCCGCGGCCGGGGGGTCGCCGCTCCCGGTCGAGGTGCACAAGGACTTCGAGAAGCGGTTCGGCGTGACCATCCTCGAGGGCTACGGCCTGTCCGAGACCTCGCCCGTCGCCAGCTTCTCGCCCGCCGGTGAGGACGTGCGGGTCGGCTCGATCGGCCGCCCGATCCCGGGCGTGGAGATGAAGCTGATCAACGACGACTGGTCGGACGTCCCCGAGGGCGACGACGAGGTCGGCGAGATCGCCATCAAGGGTCCCAACGTCATGAAGGGCTACTACGCGCGTCCCGACGCCACCGACGAGGCGATCCAGGACGGCTGGTTCCGGTCCGGCGACGTCGGCCGCAAGGACTCCGAGGGCTTCTACTACATCGTCGACCGGTCCAAGGACATGATCATCCGCGGCGGTTACAACGTGTACCCGCGCGAGATCGAGGAGATCCTGATGGGCCACGAGGCGGTCTCGCTCGCGGCCGTGATCGGCGTTCCCCACGAGAGCCACGGCGAGGAGATCAAGGCCGTCGTCATCAAGAACAAGGACCACGACGACCTGACCGAAGACGACCTGGTGGCGTGGGGCAAGGAGGAGATGGCCTCCTACAAGTACCCCCGCATCGTCGAGTTCGTCGACGAGCTGCCGATGACCGCCACCGGCAAGATCCTCAAGCGCGAGCTCTCGTGAAGGGCGGCCAGCTGGCCGCCGTCCTCGGGGTGGTGATGGTCCTGGTCGGCGGGCTGTGGACCCTCCAGGGGCTCGGCTACGTCGGTGGCAGCGTCATGAGCGGCTCGCAGACCTGGGCGATCATCGGCCCCGTCGTCGCCGGGCTCGGGATCGCGCTCGTGATCGTGGGGCTGCAGCGGCGGCGGTGAGCGCTCCGGGGATCGGCCGGGAAGGACGGCGGCCGGCTCCATCAGCCGCTTGACGGGTCGGCGTCGCAGGAGCAACGTGGAGGGGTTCCCCGCCGACGCCGGAGGGCCCGGCCGAGCCGGGGAGGGGGTTCGATGCCGCTCTTCATGGACGTCCACCACATGGACGGGGGCGTGAGCGCCTCCGACGTGGCCGGGGCGCACGCCAAGGACGTCGAGACGCAGGGCCAGTACAACGTCGACTACAAGCAGTACTGGGTCGACGAGTCGCAAGGGAAGATCTTCTGCCTGGTGGACGCGCCCGACGCCGACACGGCCGCCCGCGTGCACCGGGAGGCCCACGGCCTGGTCGCCGACGAGATCTACGAGGTCAGCCAGGGCGACTGAGTCCCGGAGACCGCGTGGTCGAGGCCCTCGTCAGGGCCCTCCGCCGAGACCTACGATGCGAACATGATCAGGTTCGCGGGCCCGGTGGCCGCACTCGCCCTGTCCGCCCTGACGGGGGGCCTGCTCGCGCCCGCCGGTGCGGCGGCTCCGGCTGCTGCCGCGGCCGTGCCACCGGCGCAGGTCCAGGCCCCGGTCCCGGTCCTGGACTGGGAGCCGTGCGAGGACGAGTTCGGCGACGGCGTCGAGTGCGCCACGGCCACCGTGCCGCTGGACTACGACGAACCGACCGGGGAGACGGTCGACCTCGACCTGACCCGGGTCCCGGCCGGCGACCCGGCGCAGCGGATCGGCACCCTGTTCGTCAACCCCGGCGGCCCGGGTGGCTCCTCGCGCTGGTTCGCGGCGTTCTTCGGCCAGCTGGTGCCGCGGGAGGTCTCGGAGCGCTTCGACGTCGTCGGCGTCGACCCGCGCGGCGTGGGTCCGAGCGCGCCGATGCGGTGCCGTAGCGACGAGCGGCAGCCGCCCTACCCGCGCGCCTTCTTCCCGACCAACGAGCGGCAGGTCGTCGCGCAGATCCGCTTCGACCGCTGGGTCCGGCAGGCGTGCGCCGAGCACCCGTCGCGGATCGTCGGCCACATGTCCACCGCCGACACCGCCCGCGACATGGACCTGATCCGGCAAGCGGTCGGCGACGAGCTGCTCACCTACTACGGCATCTCCTACGGCACCCAGCTCGGGTCGACGTACGCCGCGATGTTCCCGGACCGGATCCGGGCCATGGTCGTCGACGGGGTGCTCAACCCCGTCGCCTGGACGACCGGTCGCGGCGGCAACTCCGCGGTCCGCCCGTTCTCCGACCGGCTGGCCAGCGGGCACGGGGCCTGGCAGTCGCTCACCGCGGCCTTCGCCGAGTGCGACCGGGTGGGCCCGGGCCGCTGCCCGATCGCCGGTCACGCGACGGAGTACTGGCGCGACGTGCTCCACCGGCTCCGCCGGCACGCCTTCCGCGGCACGACCTACGACGCGGTGGTCGGCTCCGCGCTCGGGACGCTCTACGACCAGCACTCGATCCCCTTCCTGATGCGCGAGATCAAGCGCCTCCACCGGGCCATGTTCGACGGCGGCGACCGCCGGGCCGCGCGAGCCTGGGACGGTACGCCGCTGCGGGCACGCGCCGACGGGATGGACCTGGTCCCCGGGCCCTACGGATCGGCCGGATTCGGACGCACCAGCAACCCGTTCGCGGGGGTCGCCTGCGCCGACTCCGACAACCCCGCCTCCGAGCGCGCCTGGGAGCGGGCCGGCATCCGGTCCGACCGCCGCTCGCCCTGGTTCGGGAGGCTGTGGACGTGGGCCTCGAGCGTGTGTGCGAGCTGGCCCGCCGAGACCAAGGAGGACCGGTTCGCGGGGCCGTTCGCCACGACCACGTCCAACCCGGTGCTGGTGGTCGGCAACACCTACGACCCCGCCACCCCGCTCCACGGTGCCCGTGCGGTCAACCGGCTCCTCGAGGGCTCCCGGCTGCTGGTGATGAACGGCTGGGGCCACGGGGCGCTCGCCACCGGGCCGTGCGTGAACCGGGCCTACCGTGACTACCTGGTCGACCAGGTGCTGCCGCAGGCCGGCGCGGTCTGCCGTCCCGCCGGCCCGCTGTTCCGGCGCTGACCGGGGCTTGGACCCCGGGCTCGCGGGCTCAGGCGAAGGGGTTGGGCAGGGCGCCGGGCAGCTGCGCCAGCACCTCGCGCGCCTGCGCGGCGACCTTGTGCTCGACCAGCACCTCGTAGCGCGTCGCCACGACCTGCGTGACCGAGGAGAAGTCGCGGCGCCCGCGCGTGGCGGCGTACCCGACCACGGCCCAGACAGCGCCGAAGAAGGCGCCGAAGGCCACGGTCGAGAGCACCATCGCCACCGCGCTGCCCTCGGTGAACAGCGCGAAGGCCAGGCCGATGAACAGGCCGAGCCAGACGCCGGACAGGACGCCGCCGAGCACGACCCGGCCGGTGGTGAGCCGGCCGGTGATCCGCTCGACGCGCTTGAGGTCGGTGCCGACGATCATGCAGTGCTCGACCGGGAACTTCTCGTCGGCCAGGAAGTCGACCGTGCGCTGGGCGGCCTCGTAGTCGTCGTAGACGGCGAGCGACTGGGGGAACTCCAGCCGCAGCGGGCGTCCCGTCGGGGCGCCGGAGGTGGTGGCCATGCCTCCAGTGTGCCCGGGGCGTCCTACCCGGGAGCCGCCGATAGACTCCGGAGCGCCTGTCGGCCCCGTTCCCTAGGAGAGCACCCGTGGCCCGTGTCGTCGTCGACGTCATGCCCAAGCCGGAGATCCTCGACCCCCAGGGCAAGGCCGTCCACAGCGCCCTGCCCCGGTTGGGCTTCGCCGGCGTCACCGACGTCCGCCAGGGCAAGCGGTTCGAGCTCGAGGTCGACGGCGAGGCGACCGACGAGGTGCTCGCCTCGGTGCGGGAGATGGCCGAGACGCTGCTCTCCAACCCGGTGATCGAGAACTACTCCGTGCGGGTCGAGGACTCCGGGGACGACGCGTGAGGGTCGGGGTCGTCACCTTCCCCGGCTCCCTCGACGACGCCGACGCCCAGCGCGCGGTCCGGATCGGCGGCCACGACGCCGTACCCCTCTGGCACGGCGACCACGACCTGCGGGGGGTGGACGCGGTGGTGCTGCCGGGCGGCTTCTCGTACGGCGACTACCTGCGCTGCGGGGCGATCAGCCGGTTCTCGCCCGTGATGGCCGAGGTGGTCGAGGCGGCCGGCCGGGGGATGCCCGTGCTCGGCATCTGCAACGGCTTCCAGATCCTCTGCGAGTCGCACCTCCTGCCTGGCGCGCTGATCCGCAACGACCACCGCAGGTTCGTGTGCCGCGACCAGCGGCTGCGGATCGAGAACCACCGCACCGCCTGGACCGCCTCCTACCCGGAGGGGGCCGAGGTGACGATCGTGCTCAAGAACGGCGAGGGCGGGTACGTCGCCGACGCGGACACCCTCGACCGGCTCGAGGGCGAGGGCCGGGTCGTCGCCCGCTACCTCGGCGGCAACCCCAACGGCTCGCTGCGCGACATCGCCGGCGTCACCAACGACCGCGGCAACGTCGTCGGCCTGATGCCCCACCCCGAGCACGCCGTCGAGGACCTCACCGGCTCCGGCACCGACGGGCTCGGCTTCTTCACCTCGCTGGCGGTGGGGGTGCTGGGCTGAGGTCGCCCGCGGGACTCACCGACGGCCCTGACGCAGGGCCTTCCAGGTCTTGCCGGTGGCGATGCCGGTGGTGCCGTGGCCGACCCGGTCCTGCCAGGAGCGCAGCTCCCTCCCGGTGGCGGACGTGAAAGCGCCGGTGACCTTGAGGTCGGAGCGATCGGAGGCGGCGTTGAGCGCGCGCTGCAGCCGGCGTACGGGTTCCCCGGTCGAGCCGAGCTTGAGCACCGGCCGGGGGCCTGCGGCGGCGAGGCCCATCCAGTTGCGCCGGCTCCACGTCGTGCTCGTGGCGTAGCCGTGGTCGTCCTGCCAGCGGGCGACGGCCCGCTGGGTCCGCCCGTTGTAGGCACCGCTGAGCGGCCCGGCGTAGGCGTCGGCCTCCTTGAGCAGGCACTGCAGCGCGGTCACCCGGGCGGCGAGGTCGGTGCCGGGCTCGATCGCGGTGTAGTTGCGGAAGTCGACCCGGGTGCCGGCGCAGTGCTCGTACGGCGCCGCCCACGCTCCCTTGCCGAGGTCGAGCCAGTTGCTGTCGATGGTGATCGTGACCCCGCCCCAGGTCTCGGGGTGGCCGCCGCGGTACTGCTTCATCCGGCCACCGGGCAGCCAGCCGTCATTGCGGATGTAGTCGGTCCGGGTGTTGGCGCGACCGTCCCAGCGCGCGATCCAGATCTGGTCGGGCAGCGCCACCGAGGAGGGCCGGTCGACCCGGGCGTCGTCGAGCATCTTGATGCCCGAGCCGGCGCTCGAGTAGACGCCCGAGACGTGGTGGAGGGAGTGGATCTTCGTCGTCCACGCCGACAGGAAGGCCAGCGAGGACTCCCGGCAGCGGATGTTGGAGAGGTCGAAGCCTTCGAGGTCGTACCAGAGCGTGCTGCCCTCGGCGATGCCCAGGTCCTGGGCCTCGCGGACGGCGACCGCGGCCCAGTGGCGGGCCTGCTTGCGCGCCCGGGGGTAGCTGTCGTGGCGTCCCGGTCGCGGGTTGATCACGTGGTCGTCGCGGTAGCGCGGGAAGCTCGGGTTGCACGACGCCTGCGGGCCCAGCGTGATCGGCAGCAGCCGCCAGCCGTGGCCGAGCTGGGTGGAGACCCACCGTGAGGTGAGGTTGGGCTGGCTGCGGCAGCCGCGGCTGTCCCCGGCGATGTAGATGCCGACCGCGAGGAACGGGGAGCGCTTGAGCCAGGTGTTCATCGCCTGCTGCGTCGGGGCCAGGCACTGGTCGAAGCCGTGCCCGGTGAAGTTGCCGGGAGTGACCGGGTTGGCGGCGGAGGCGGGAGTCACGGTGACGAGCGAGGCGGCGACGACCGCGGTCGCGACGGCGGCGAACGTACGGCGGAGTCGGCCGGTCGATCGGTGGGGCGAGGTCATCGAAGGGCTCCAGCGGTCGGGGGAAGACACGACACCGTAAACCCATCAGTCACACCCGCCACAGTGGTTCCGGTGAACTACAGATCTGTAGTTCACCCGAACCACCGGCGGCGGTCAGGCGGCGAGGTCGGGGCACGTCCTGCCGGACGGCGTGGAGCGTGACCGGTGCTGCTACGCGGCTGCTGCTCGAGGTCGTCGCCGACGGCCTGCTGCGCTGACCTCGCACGCTCCTCGGTAGATTGGCGCGCGTGCTCGACACCGTCGCCCATGCCGGCCAGGACGCCGACCACGAGCAGCCGTGGGCCGAGCTCGGGCTCAAGGCCGACGAGTACCAGCGGATCCGCGAGATCCTCGGCCGCCGCCCGACCAGCTCGGAGCTGGCGATGTACAGCGTGATGTGGAGCGAGCACTGCTCCTACAAGAGCTCGAAGGTCCACCTCAAGCAGTTCCAAGAAATCAGCGCAGAGATCCCTCCTATGGCCGCCGAAGGCGGCACGGTCGGCAAGATGCTGGCGGGCATCGGCGAGAACGCCGGCGTGATCGACATCGGCCAGGGCTACGCGGTGACCTTCAAGATCGAGTCGCACAACCATCCGTCGTACGTCGAGCCCTACCAGGGCGCGGCCACGGGGGTCGGCGGCATCGTCCGCGACATCCTCGCCATGGGCGCCCGGCCGGTCGCCGTGATGGACTCGCTGCGATTCGGCCCGCTCGACCCTGACCGTCATGGGGACACCCACCGCGTGCTGCCGGGGATCGTCGCCGGGGTCGGCGGTTACGGCAACTGCCTCGGCCTGCCCAACATCGGCGGCGAGGCGGTCTTCGACCAGACCTACCTGGGCAACCCGCTCGTCAATGCCCTGTGCGTCGGTGTGCTCCGCCACGAGGACCTCCACCTCGCCAAGGCCTCCGGCGCCGGCAACCGGGTGCTCCTCTACGGCGCGCGCACCGGCGGCGACGGCATCGGCGGGGTGAGCGTGCTCGCCAGTGAGACCTTCGAGGCGGGCGGGCCCGCGAAGCGCCCCAGCGTCCAGGTCGGCGACCCGTTCATGGAGAAGCTGCTCATCGAGTGCACGCTCGAGCTGTTCGCCGCCGGGGTCGTCAACGGCATCCAGGACCTCGGCGGGGCGGGCCTCTCGTGCGCGACCTCCGAGCTGGCCAGTGCGGGCGACGGCGGCATGCACGTCGACCTCGACCTGGTCCCGCTCCGCGACTCCACGCTCGCGCCCGAGGAGATCCTCATGAGCGAGAGCCAGGAGCGGATGATGGCCGTCGTCGAGCCCGACGACGTCGCGCGGTTCCTCGAGATCTGCGCCAAGTGGGACGTCGAGGCGGTCGACGTCGGCGAGGTCACCGACACCGGCCGGTTGCAGATCGACTGGCACGGCGAGCGCGTGGTCGACGTACCCCCGCGCTCAGTGGCCCACGACGGCCCGACCTACCAGCGGCCCTGCGCGCGGCCGGCCGACCAGGACGCCCTCCAGGCCGACCGGGCCGAGGACCTGCCGCGACCCGAGGGCGGGCCGGCGCTCCGCGAGACGCTGCTGCGGCTGGCCGGCAGTCCCAACCTGTGCGACCGGTCGTGGATCACCGACCAGTACGACCGCTACGTCCAGGGCAACACCGTGCTCGCCCAGCCCAGCGACTCCGGCATGGTGCGGGTCGACGAGGAGACCGGCCTCGGCGTCGCGGTCTCCACCGACTGCAACGGCCGCTTCGCCCGGCTCGACCCCTACGCCGGCGCGCAGCTCGCCCTCGCCGAGAGCCACCGCAACGTGGCGACCGGCGGCGCCCGGCCGCTCGCCGTCAGCGACTGCCTCAACTTCGGCTCGCCGGAGGACCCCGGCGTGATGTGGCAGCTCGCCGAGGCCTGCCGCGGGCTGAAGGACGCCTGTGTCGAGCTCGGCATCCCGGTCACGGGCGGCAACGTCAGCCTCTACAACCAGACCGGCACCACCGCGATCCTGCCGACGCCCGTCGTCGCGGTGCTCGGCGTGATCGACGACGTCGCCCGGCGTACGCCGACCGGCTTCGGCGCGGCCGGCCACCGGGTCGTGCTGCTCGGTGAGACCCGCGAGGAGCTGTCGGGCTCGGAGTGGGCGCACGTCGTGCACGGCCACCTCGGCGGGATGCCGCCGCGGGTCGACCTGGCTGCCGAGCGGCAGCTCGCCGTGCTGCTCGCCGACGCCGGCCGCTCCGGCCTGCTGTCCTCGGCGCACGACCTTGCCGACGGCGGACTGGCCCAGGCGCTGGTCGAGTCGGTGCTCCGCCACGACGTCGGTGCCAGCGTCGCGGTCGAGGGCGATGCCTTCCTGGGCCTGTTCTCGGAGTCGGCCGCCCGCGCCGTCGTCACCGTCGTCGACGACCGGCTCCAGCAGCTGCTCTCGATGGCCGACGCACTCGGCGTCCCGACCTCGGTCATCGGCGTGACCGGCGGCCCGACCCTCGAGGTCGAGGGCTGGTTCGACGTCCCGCTCGCCGAGCTCCGCGAGGCGTGGACCCGCACCCTCCCGGCGGCGCTGGGCTGAGGTGCCCGACCGCCGCCCGATCACACGGCGCGCGCTGCTGGCGACCGGTGGCGTGCTCGCGCTGGCCGGGTGCGGGCAGGATGGGGACGTGACCCCCGCTCCCGGGACCCGGACGTTGCGCTACGGCGACGACCCCAGCCAGCTCGCCGAGCTCAGCCTCCCCGACGGGGCACCGCGCGGCGTCGTGGTCGTGATCCACGGCGGCTTCTGGAGGTCGGAGTACGACCTCTCGCTCGGCCGGCCGCTCGCCGAGAGCGTGGTCGACGAGGGCTGGGCGGCCTGGAACCTGGAGTACCGCCGCGTCGGCCCCGACCCCGGCGGGGGCGGCGGCACCCCCGAGACCTTCGAGGACGTCGCCGCCGGCATCGACCTGCTGGCCGACGTCGACGGGCTCGACACCTCGGTCGTGCTCACCCTCGGCCACTCCGCCGGCGGTCACCTGGCCACCTGGGCGGCGGGCCGGTCCGAGGCCGCGGTGCCGGTCACCGGCGTCGTCTCGCAGGCCGGAGTGCTGGACCTCGTCAGGGCCGACGAGCTGGGGCTCGGCGGCGGTGCGGTGCAGGCGCTGCTCGGCCACCCGCCCGGACCGCGGGACGCCCGCTACGACCCCTACCGCCAGGTTCCGCTCGACGTCCCGGTCCGGTGCGTCCACGGCACCGCCGACACGATCGTCCCCATCGAGATCTCCGAGCGGTACGTCGACGCCGCCTCGGCCGCGGGGGCCGATGCCGCGCTGACCGCCGTCGACGGCGACCACTTCGTGCTCATCGACCCCGCGACCGACGCCTGGCGCCGCACCCTCCAGCTGCTGGACGGCCTGCGGTGAGTCCCGCCCGGTTGCGCCCCGCGTCACCGCAGGAGGTCACGACCGCCCTGGCCCGACGCGAGCCCGGCGACGTACGACTCCTGGTGAAGCACTTCCTGGCGGTGCTCGCCGACCGGGCGCCCGGTCGTTCGGTGGAGGTGCGGGTGCCGCCGTACGCCGCGGCGCAGGTGGTCGACGGTGTCCGGCACACCCGGGGTACGCCGCCGGCCGTCGTGGAGACCGATGCCGCCACCTGGCTCGACCTCGCCACCGGCGCGACCACCTGGTCGGAGGCGGTGGCCGGGGGGCGGGTGCGGGCCTCGGGGGAGCGCACCGACCTGTCGTCGTACCTGCCGCTGCTGGACGCCGTGGACGAGGAGGAAGCCCGATGAGTGAGCCGCTGGTCGTGTCCTACCCGGACGAGGAGCTGCGCGAGGCCGTGGGGGAGGTGGCCGGGACCGAGGCGGTGGTCTGGGACCCGACCTCCGACCCGGATCCCCGGACGGAGGTGTGCGTGCCCGACTACCGCTCGATGCGGACCTTCGAGCGGCTGGGCGAGCTGCCTCGGCTGCGGGTGGTGCAGACCCAGCTCGCGGGCTACGACGGCCAGCTCGAGCTGCTGCCCGACGGGGTGACGCTGTGCAACGCGGCCGGCGTCCACGACGACGCGACCGCCGAGCACGCGGTCGCGCTGCTGCTGGCCGTGCTGCGCGAGGTCCCGGAGGCGGTGCGCGGACACGGGAGCTGGCAGGTCCTGCGCGAGGGGATGCGCTCGCTGGCCGACTCCCACGTGATGGTGCTGGGCTACGGCTCGATCGGGCGGGCGCTGGCCCACCGGCTGCTCGCCCACGGGGCGCGGGTGACCGCCGTCGCCAGCAGGGCCCGCGAGGACGACCTGGTCGGACCGGTCCACCCGGTGGAGGAGCTGCCGGCCCTGCTGCCCGCGCAGCACGCGGTCGTCGTCCTCCTGCCGCTGAACGAGGCGACCCGCGGTCTCGTGGGCACCGACGTGCTCGCCGCCCTGCCCGACGGTGCGGTGGTCGTCAACGTCGCGCGGGGCGGCGTCGTCGACTCCGACGCCGTGGTCGCGGAAGCCGGACGGCTGCGCTTCGCCCTCGACGTCACCGACCCCGAGCCGCTCCCCGACGGCCACCCGCTCTGGTCGGCCCCGGACGTGCTGATCACCCCGCACGTCGCCGGGGGCACCACCGCGATGCTGCCCCGGATGGCGGCCCTGGTGCGCGAACAGCTCGAGCGCCTGGTCGCCGGCCACCCGCTGCGCAACGTCGTCGCCGGACCGGGGTCGTCGCGGTAGTTCGTGACGTTCCGGCCCCTCGACACGGCGTGTCGAGGGCGCGAACGTCACGAACTACCGCACCAGTGGAGCCCTCAACGCCCCACGAGCGTCGCGAACGCCGACACCAGCAGGTCGACGTCCTCCTCGGAGGCGACCAGGGGCGGGGCGAGCCGGACGGTCTGGCCGTGGGCCTCCTTGGCCAGGATGCCCAGGTCGAGCAGCGACTCGGTGACGTCGCGGCCGGTGGCCAGGCCGGGGTCGATGTCGATGCCGGCCCACAGGCCACGCACCCGTACGCCGTCGAGGCCCTGCCCGACCAGCGGCGCGAGCCCGGCCTCGAGGTGGGCACCGAGCTTCTCGGCCCGCGCCTGGAACTCGCCGGTCTGCAGCATCCCGACCACCTCGTGCCCGATCGCCGCGGCCAGCGGGTTGCCGCCGAAGGTCGAGCCGTGGCTCCCCGGCGTGATGACCTCGAGCACGTCGCCGTTGGCGGCCACGGCCGACACGGGGTAGAGACCGCCGCCGAGCGCCTTGCCGAGGATGTACATGTCCGGCACGACGTCCTCGTGGTCGCACGCGAAGGTGCGGCCGGTCCGCGCCAGGCCCGACTGGATCTCGTCGGCCAGCATCAGCACGTTCTCGCTGTTGCACAGCGTGCGGACGTCGCGCAGGAAGCCGTCGGGCGGGATGATGACGCCGCCCTCGCCCTGGATCGGCTCGAGCAGCACGGCCACGGTGTCCTCGTCGACCGCGGCGCGCAGCGCCTCGACGTCGCCGTAGGGCACCAGCCGAAAGCCCGGGGTGTACGGCGCGTAGTGCTGCGTGGCCACCGAGTCGGTCGAGAACGACACGATCGTGGTGGTCCGGCCGTGGAAGTTGCCCTCCATCGCCACGATGTTGGCCCGGCTCTCGTGGACCCCCTTGACCAGGTAGCCCCACTTGCGGGCGACCTTGATCGCGGTCTCGACGGCCTCGGCGCCGGAGTTCATCGGCAGCACCATCTCCTTGCCGGTGAGCTCGGCGAGGTCGCGCGCGAAGGGGCCCAGCTGGTCGTTGTAGAAGGCCCGCGAGGTCAGCGTGAGCCGGTCCAGCTGCTCGTGGGCGCGCGCGAGGAGCTGCGGGTGGCCGTGGCCGAAGTTGAGGGCCGAGTAGCCGGCGAGGCAGTCGAGGTAGCGCTTGCCCTCGACGTCGGTCACCCACGCGCCCTCGCCCTTCGCGAGCACCACCCGGAGCGGGTGGTAGTTGTGCGCCGCGTAGCCCTCGGTCAGCTCGATGTGGGCCGCGGTGGCGTTCTGGCTGCGGGTGATCTCCTCGGTCATCCCGCCATGATGGGGCACGCGCCAGACCTTCACAAATGGGCCGCCTGGCCGACCGGTACGTTGACGCCCATGACGCCGCCGCCCGCCCCCCACGACCTCCGATCCCGCGTCGCCGAGGTGCTCCCCGGGATCCGCCGCGACCTCGAGGACCTGGTCCGGATCGAGTCCGTCAGCGCCGATCCCGCGCGCGAGGCGGAGGTACGCCGCAGCGCCGAGGCCGTGCGTGACCTGCTCGCCGCCGAGGGCTGCGAGACCGACATCGTCAGCGCCGCCGGCGGCGCACCGGCGGTCATCGCCCACAAGCCGGGACCGGAGGGCTCGCCCACGGTGCTGCTCTACGCGCACCACGACGTGCAGCCCGAGAACGACCACGCCGAGTGGGACTCCGCGCCGTTCGAGCCGACCGAGCGCGACGGGCGGCTCTACGGCCGCGGTGCCGCCGACGACAAGGCCGGCATCGCCGCCCACCTCGGCGCGCTGCGGATCTTCGGCGACGACGTGCCCGTCGGCGTCACCCTGTTCATCGAGGGGGAGGAGGAGGTCGGCTCCGACACCCTCGTCGACCTGCTGCGCGAGCACCGTGACCGGCTGGCCGCCGACGTCATCGTGATCGCCGACTCCGGCAACTGGGACATCGGCGTCCCCGCCCTCACCACGAGCCTGCGCGGGTTGGTCCGCGCCGACGTCGAGGTCCGCACCCTCACCCACGCGGTCCACTCGGGCATGTGGGGCGGCCTGGTGCCCGACGCCCTGATGGCGTTGAGCCGGCTGCTGACCAGCCTCCACGACGACGCCGGCAACGTCGCCGTCGCCGGTCTCCACGCCGGGCCTGCGGCCGACGTCGTCTACCCGGAGGAGCGGCTGCGGGCCGAGTCCGGCGCGCTCCCCGAGGTCTCCTGGGTCGGCGAGGGCTCGGCCGTCGAGCGGCTCTGGACCAAGCCGTCGCTCACGATCACCGGCCTCGACGCCCCGCAGGTCGACGGCGCCAGCAACACGCTGACCGCCGCCGCGCGGGCCAAGCTGAGCCTGCGGATCGCCCCCGGCGATACCACCGCCAACGCCGTCGAGTGCCTGCGCCGCCACTGCGAGCAGCACGTCCCGTGGGGCGCCGCGCTGACCTTCACGGTCGTCGACACCGGCGAGGCGACCCGGATCGACGCGACCGGCCCGGCCTACGACGCGGCGCGGTCGGCGTTCGCCGAGGCGTGGGACGGAACCGAGCCGGTCGACATGGGCGTCGGCGGCTCGATCCCGTTCATCGCCGAGTTCCTCGAGACCTTCCCGGAGGCCTCGGTGCTCGTGACGGGTGTCGAGGACCCCGACACCCGCGCCCACGGCGCCAACGAAGGTCTCCACCTCGCCGAGTTCGAGCGGGTGGTGCTCGCCGAGGCGCTGCTGCTGGCCCACCTGGGCGAGCGTTTGGGCTGATCAGACGGCGGAGGGCAGCGTCACGGTGAAGACGGTGCCCCGGCCGAGCTCGGAGTCGAGGTCGATCCGGCCGCCGTGCCGGTCGACGATCCGCTTCACGATCGCCAGCCCGAGCCCGGTGCCGGGCTCACGCACGGCCTCGGGGTTGGTCGACCGGAAGAACTCGTCGAAGAGGTGCTCCTGGTCGACCGCGGAGATGCCGAGGCCCTCGTCGCTGATCGCCACGTGGACCCCGTCGCCGTCCTGCCACAGGCGTACGCCGACCGGGCGACCGCGGCCGGTGTACTTCACGGCGTTGCTCAACAGGTTGGTCACGACCCGGTCGATCTCCCAGGCGTCGCCGTGCGCCATCACCGGCTCGGCGGGGAGGTCCGTCGAGATCTCGATATCCTTCGCGCGGGCCTGGACCCCGATCAGGTCGACCACCTCGTCCACCAGCGGGGCCAGGTCGACCGGCGCCGGGATGATCGCGTGGGTGGGGTCGCCCACCTTCGAGAGCAGCAGCAGGTCGTCGACCACGCGGCCGAGCCGGCCGGCGCCCCGCGTCATCGCGTCGACGGCCGATCGCGAGCCGGGGCCGAGGTCGGGCGCCGACTCCAGCATCTCCAGGTAGCCGCTGATCGCGGCGATCGGGTTCTTCAGCTCGTGCGACACCGTCGCGATCAGCTGGCCCTTGTAGGTGTCGAGGGCGCGCAGCTCGACGACCAGCTGGTGCTCGCGCTCGAAGGTGCGCGCGTTGAGCACCACCCGGCCGAGGTCGTGGCCGATGTCGAGCGCGCCGCTCCGGTCGAGCTCGGACCAGTCGGGGTCGCCCAGGCCGCGCGTGAGCACCAGGTTGCCGAGGCACTCCGAGCCGGCGCCGAGCGGCACGAAGAGCACCGACGCGACGCCGATGGCGTCCATGAAGCCGACGATCAGCTCGTGCTCGGCCTCGGAGAGGATCGACCCGGCCGGGCGGTCGTGGCTGACCACGGCGGCCGTCTGCTCGGCCCACGCCAGGCGGGCGGCCCGCTCGGCGAGCTCGACCAGGGCCTCGGGCAGCTGGACGTCGACCCCGTTGGAGGCGTGGATCGCCCCCGTGCCGGTGCCGTCCTCGTCGAAGGTCTGGATCCACGAGCCGCGCGAGCGGAAGCCCTCGACCAGGCCCTGCTGGCAGTCGGCCAGGATCCGGTCGAGCCCCTCGAGGGCGTTGGCGTTGCGGACGATGCTCCGCGCGGTCTCGGCGAGCCGCACCTGCTCGGCCAGCTCCTCGCGCTCGAGCGCGGTCACGACGGCGCGACCAGCCTGGGCCGCGAACCGCTCCAGCAGCCGGCGCTGCTCGGGGCCGGGGCGCCGGCCGTCGTCGGGCAGGTCGATAGCGAGCGTGCCGCGCAGCGCGCCGTTGTCGTCGCGCAGCAGCGCGATCAGCATGTCGAGCGGGTGCCAGGCGTCCTCGACGTCGAGGACCTCCACGTCGGGCACCACCCAGCCGTAGGAGCCGACGTCGTCGGTGCCGAGCAGCTCGTGGGGCAGGAACTTGAACAGGCCCCAGTCCTCGGCCTGCTGGAGCTCGTTGAGCAGGTTGTCGAGCGGCGTACGCCGGCCGAGGACCACCTGGTTGGCCATGTCGTGCCCGGCGACCGAGATCACCTCGAGCTCGTCGCCGTCGGGGGAGCGCCGGACCACGCTGATGCAGGCCAGGCCGAAGCCGACCAGCTCGGTGAGGCCCTCGGCGATCAGGTTCACACCGGCGCGGAAGATCTCCTCGGGACCGGCGTCGCGAAAGGCGGGTCCCGGGCGCACGGAGTCGTCCAGGCTCATCGTTACCTCAGGTTGCTCCTCACCTCCCCCACGGAGGTGCCTCCCGACAGTGTCCACCACGCGGCACCCCGTGTCCTCGTGATGGGGGAAGAGGCCGGGGTTTGTATGGTGGGGTCGTGCTCCGAGCCAGCTGGAGCCGTCCCGGTGACGGCAGCCTCACCGACTCCCTCGACCCCCACGATCTCGGCCCCCAGGACGCCTGCGGCGTGTTCGGCGTCTGGGCTCCCGGGGAGGACGTCGCCAAGCTCACCTACTTCGGCCTCTACGCGCTCCAGCACCGGGGCCAGGAGTCGGCGGGGATCGCGGTCAGCAACGGCCGCCAGATCCTGGTCTACAAGGACATGGGGCTGGTCTCGCAGGTCTTCGACGAGACCACGCTGGCCTCGCTCAAGGGTCACCTCGCGATCGGCCACTGCCGCTACTCCACCACGGGCTCGAGCGTCTGGAAGAACGCC
This sequence comes from uncultured Actinomycetota bacterium, assembly GCA_963740885.1. GTDB lineage: Bacteria > Actinomycetota > Actinomycetes > Propionibacteriales > Nocardioidaceae > Nocardioides. The sequence goes on along the minus strand of CAVUFP010000002.1, from coordinate 1,053,233 downwards.
CAACCGACGTTCCGCCCCACCGCCGACGGCTCGATCGCGCTGGGCCACAACGGCAACCTCATCAACACCCACGAGCTGCGGACCCAGGTCGCCGACCTGCCGCCCGCCGCCGACGAGCTCGAGATCCAGTCGCGCGACCTCGAGACGTCGACCAACGACACCGGCCTGGTCACCGCGCTGCTGGCCCACCACCCCGACACCTCGCTGGAGCAGCGGGCGCTCGAGGTGCTGCCCCGGCTGCGCGGTGCGTTCTGCTTCGTCTGGATGAACGAGGACACCCTGTACGCCGCCCGCGACCCCCAGGGCATCCGGCCGCTCGTGCTCGGACGGCTCGACCGGGGCTGGGTCGTCGCCTCCGAGGACTCCGCTCTCGCCACCATCGGCGCCAGCGTGGTGCGCGAGATCGAGCCCGGCGAGATGGTCGCCATCGACGAGAACGGCCTGCGCAGCCACCGCTTCACCGAGCCCGAGCCCAAGGGTTGCGTGTTCGAGTACGTCTACCTCGCCCGGCCAGACGCGACGATCAGCGGCCGCAGCGTGCACGAGGCGCGGGTCGAGATGGGACGCCGGCTCGCGCGCGAGTTCCCGGTCGACGCCGACCTCGTGATCCCGGTGCCCGAGTCGGGCACGCCGGCTGCGGCCGGCTACGCCGAGCAGAGCGGCATCCCGTTCGGCCAGGGGTTCGTCAAGAACGCCTACGTCGGGCGCACCTTCATCCAGCCCAGCCAGACCCTGCGCCAGCTCGGCATCCGGCTCAAGCTCAACGCGCTCGAGCACATGATCCGCGGCAAGCGGATCGTGGTGGTCGACGACTCGATCGTCCGCGGCAACACCCAGCGCGCCCAGGTCCGGATGCTGCGGGAGGCGGGTGCCCTCGAGGTGCACGTCCGGATCTCGAGCCCGCCGGTCAAGTGGCCCTGCTTCTACGGCATCGACTTCGCCACCCGGGCCGAGCTGATCGCCAACGGGCTCTCGCCGGAGGAGATCGCGGCCAGCGTCGGCGCGGACACGCTGGGCTACATCTCCCTGGAGGGCATGGTCGAGGCGACCGGGCAGCCCGAGGAGCGGCTGTGCCGGGCCTGCTTCACCGGCGAGTACCCCATCCCGCTCCCCGACGAGCGGTTGCTCGGCAAGCACCTCCTCGAGACCTCGCTGAAGTCCGAGACCCTCCCCGTGCTCAACAACCCCTGACCGGAGGACCCGTGACCCACGAGCCGACGACCTCGGCCGCCTCCGAGAGCGCCACCACCTACGCGTCCGCCGGCGTCTCGATCGAGGCCGGCGACAAGGCCGTCGAGCTGATGAAGGGCTGGGTCGAGAAGGCCCGCCGGCCGGAGATCATCGGCGGCATCGGTGGCTTCGCCGGCCTCTTCGACGCCTCGGCGCTCAAGGACTACGCCCGGCCGCTGCTCGCCAGCTCCGCCGACGGGGTCGGCACCAAGGTGGCGATCGCCCAGGCCCTCGACAAGCACGACACCATCGGCTTCGACCTGGTCGGGATGCTCGTCGACGACCTCGTGGTGTGCGGTGCCGAGCCGCTCTTCCTCACCGACTACATCGCCACCGGCCGGGTCGTCCCCGAGCGGATCGCGGCCATCGTCAAGGGCATCGCCGAGGCGTGCATCGAGGCCGGCTGCGCGCTGATCGGCGGCGAGACCGCCGAGCACCCCGGCCTGCTCGGTCCCGACGACTACGACGTCGCCGGCTCGACGACGGGCGTGGTCGAGGCCGACCGGCTGCTCGGGCCGGGTCGGGTCCGGCCCGGCGACGCGGTCGTCGCGATGGAGGCCAGCGGTCTCCACTCCAACGGTTACTCGCTCGTCCGCCACGTGCTGCTCGACCAGGCCGGCTGGTCGCTGGACCGCCACGTCGACGAGCTCGGCCGCAGCCTCGGCGAGGAGCTGCTCGAGCCCACCCGGATCTACGCCCGGGCCTGCCTGGCGCTGGCCGCGGCCACCGACACCCACGCGATGTCCCACGTGACCGGCGGCGGCCTCGCGGCCAACCTCCAGCGGGTGATGCCGGTCGAGCTCGACGCCACCCTGGAGCGGGCGACGTGGTCCCCGCAGCCGGTCTTCGACCTCGTGCGCCGGGTGGGCGGCGTACCGTTGGCGGAGCTGGAGCAGACCCTCAACTGTGGGGTCGGGATGGTCGCCCTGGTGCCGGCCGTCGACATCGACCGGGCGCTCGAGGTCCTGGGCGAGCACGACGTGCGGGCGTGGGTGGCCGGCGAGGTCACCGCGGGCAGCGGCCAGGTGCGGCTGACCGGGTCCTACGCCGGCTGGTGACCCGGGCCGGATGAGGAACCGGTCACGTCTCGGAGCGTGAGTGTGCGGGAACAGCCACCGAGCGGGTAGCGTTGCCTCCACGACATAGACCGATCAGACCGGAGTCACGGTGAGGCCCACCGGCGACCCGGCCCAGTGTGCGAGGGGGCTGACCCTATGGGGCGCGGCCGAGCGAAGGCGAAGCAGACGAAGGTCGCTCGCGACCTGAAGTACCGCACCCACGAGACGGACTTCGGGGCGCTGGCACGAGAGCTGCACGGTGAGGACTCCGGTTCCAGCGGACCGGACGCCCCCGACCCCGGCGACGACCACGGCGAGTGGTCCGACTACGCCGAGCGCGACCGCACCTGACCTGCCGGCCCGAGTGGCCGCTGCATGATTCCCCGGCGGGCCGGGGATTCATGCACTTCTCGCCCGTTGCAACGGCCGAGAAGTGCAGGGATCGGCCGGGAAGTGCGTCACTGGTGTGACGGAGGGGACGTACGCCGCTGTCCCTGCTCATCGCGCAGGTGGATCCCTCGCAGCCGCCCGACGTCGCGCATCCGCTGCTCGGCGAGCCGGTCGGCGGCCACGGCGGGCGGCACCTGCTCGGCCGCCGCGAGCGCGAAGACCGAGCGCGTGGTCTCGAAGATCCCGCTCGCCCGTTGCTGGGCCCGCTCGAAGGAGAAGCCCTCGAGCTCGTCGGCGACCTGGATCAGCCCGCCGCTGTTGACGCAGTAGTCGGGCGCGTAGAGGATGCCGTGCTCCTCGAGCACCTTCTCGATGCCGGGGTGGGCGAGCTGGTTGTTGGCGGCGCCGCAGACGATCCGCGCCGAGAGCGTGCCGACGACGTCGTCGGTGAGCGCCCCGCCGAGCGCACACGGTGCGTAGACGTCGAGCGCGGTCGCCACCAGCGCGGCCGCGTCGTCGACCACCCGCACCTGGGGCAGCTCGCCGAGCACCCGCTCGACCGAGGGCCGGTGGGGATCGGTCACCACGACACTCGCGCCGTCGTCGACCAGGTGGCGCACGAGGTGGTAGCCGACCTTGCCGACGCCCGCGACCCCGACGGTGCGCCCGGCCAGCGTCGGCTCGCCCCACTGCACCTCGGCAGCCGCCCGCATGCCCTGGAAGACGCCGTACGCCGTCAGCACCGAGCTGTCGCCCGCTCCGCCGTGGGCGACCGTGCGGCCGGTGACGAACCGGCACTCGCGCGCGACGACGTCCATGTCCTCGCTGTAGGTGCCGACGTCGCAGGCCGTGAAGTAGCGACCGTTCAACGACTGCACGAAGCGTCCGTAGGCGCGCAGCAGCGGTTCGCTCTTGTCGGTCGCCGGGTCGCCGATGATCACGGCCTTGCCGCCGCCGAGGTCGAGCCCGGCGAGGGCGGCCTTGTAGGACATGCCGCGCGAGAGGTTGAGGACGTCGCGCAGCGCGTCGTCGGTCGAGGCGTAGGGGTAGAACCGGGTGCCGCCGAGCCCGGGGCCGAGGGCGGTGGAGTGGATCGCGATGATCGCACGGAGGCCCGAGGCGGGGTCGTGGGCGAAGACGACCTGCTCATGGTCCTCGGCGAGCTCGAAGACGTCGACGGCTTGGGCGGACATGGACCACTTCCTCAGCGCGGGGCCACGTGGGTGGTGGCGGGTGCGGCGTGGGCGCAGGGGTGGCGCGCCCTCGGGGTCCAGCCTAGCCGCGGCCGAGCCTCACCACGGCCCGGGTTGGGGGTGTCGGGTCAGGTGCGCGCGGCCCGTTCGTCGTGCAGCGCCGAGAGCGCCTGCTCCATCTCGCGCGCGAGGTCGGCGTACGCCGCCTGCGAGGCGCCGAGCCGACCGGCCCGGCCCTGCTCCTCGAGCTCGCTGGCGGCCCGCCCGACGCGGGGGAGCCCGAGGTTGAGCGCGCTGCCCTTGAGCTTGTGGGCGGTCGCGGTGAGCGCGTCGGCGTCGGCGGCGTCGACCGCCGCGCGGATCGAGCTGAGATGGTCTGCCGCGTGGGCGATGAAGTTGCCGGAGCTGCGCTGGAACAGGCTCACCCCGTCCTTGACCATCTCGTGGAGCAGGTCGAAGCGCTCGCCGTCGACGACAGGTGCGGGAGCCTCCGCGACCGACGCCGGGGCGGGGGCTTTGGGCTCCGTCGGCCGGTCGCCCTCGCCGATCCACTGGTGGAGCACCCGCTCCACCCGTGCGGCGTCGACCGGCTTGGTCAGGAAGTCGTCCATGCCCGACTCGAGGCACCGCTCGCGCTCGCCCTCGAGCGCCGAGGCGGTCATCGCGATGATCGGCACCCGCTCGTCCTCGGGCTCTTGCGCGCGGATCGCGCGGGTGGCGGCGAACCCGTCCATCCGCGGCATCCGGCAGTCCATCAGCACGGCTGCGAAGCCGTGGCCGGCCCTCATCGCAGCGACCGCCTCGACGCCGTCGGCGGCGACCTCGGCGTCGAAGCCGGCGTTCTCGAGCATGCCGACCGCGACCATCTGGTTGACCTGGTTGTCCTCCACGACGAGCACTCGCGACCGGACGTCGCGGGCCCGGCGGGTCGGGACGGCCGCCCGCGCCGGCTCGGCCGCGTGGGCCGCCGCCGTGGCGAACCGCGCCGTGAACCGGAAGGTGCTGCCGCGCCCCGGCGCGCTGTCGACGCTGAGGTGGCCGTGCATGGCGCTGACCAGCTGGCGGGCGATGGTGAGCCCCAGGCCGGTGCCGCCGTGCCGCCGCGTGGTCGAGGGGTCGGCCTGGGTGAAGGCGTCGAAGAGCCGTTCCTGGGCCTCGCGCTCGATGCCGGGCCCGGTGTCCGACACCGCGACCGAGAGCTCCGTGTGGTGGGCGTCGCGGGTGCCGACACCGACCTCGATCCTGATCTGCCCGGTGTCGGTGAACTTCACGGCGTTGGACCCGAGGTTGGCGATCACCTGACCGAGCCGGGTCGAGTCGCCGCGGAGGTACGGCGGCACGTCCGGCGCGACCTCGACCGTCAGCGCGAGCCCCTTCTCCGCGGCCAGCCCGGCGAAGAGCGGCACGGTCTGGTCGAGGACGCCCTGCACGCTGAAGTCGACCAGCTCGAGCTCGAGCTTGCCGGCCTCGATCTTCGACAGGTCGAGGATGTCGTCGATGATCGCGCGCAGCGTGATGCCGGCCCCGTGCAGCGCCCCGGTCAGCGCGCGCTGCTCCTCGTCGAGCCCGGTGCGCATCAGCAGGTCGGTCAGTCCGAGCACGCCGTTCATCGGCGTCCGGATCTCGTGGCTCATGGTCGCGAGGAACTGCGACTTCATCCGCGAGGCCTCCATCGCATCGTCGCGCGCCTCGGCCAGCTCGGCGGCGGCCCGCTCGCGCTCGGCGACCCGGCCCAGCATCGCGCTGATCTGCACGATCAGGTCGCGGGAGTGGTCGTCGGGCGGCACCTCGTCGGTGAGGATCACGACCACGCAGGCGACGCCCTCGCCGTGGCGGACCGGGATCGCCACCTGGGTGTGGGTCTCCTCGTGCCCGGCGACGGGCCGGACCTCGAGCTCCCCGGTCCGGTAGCAGTGGGCGGCGAGCTGCGCGTCGGCGACCACGCCGAGCGGCGGGGCGTGGCGGGTCAGCACCAACGGGACCAGCCCGGAGCCGTCGCGCTCCGGCAGGAAGGCCGACAGCGGGTCCCAGCCCGGCGTGGTGCGGACCGCCTCGGCGGCACGGAGCAGGGTCTCGACGAGTCCCGTCGACTGGTTGGCGACCTCGGCGACCTGCCGCAGTAGCGCCAGCCGGCGGTTGGCCTCGTGGATCTCTTGGTCGGAGAGCACCTTGTCGGTGATGTCCTGGTCGGTGCCGACCACCCGGACGAGCTTGCCGTCGTCGTCGCGCTCTGCCCGGCCGAGCCCGCGCAGCCAACGGATGCTCCCGTCCCGCCGCTGGATCCGTGCGTTCCACTCGAACTCGTCGGCGCCGTCGTGGACGGTGTCGACCGTGGCCTGGACGGCGTCGCGATCCTCGGGGTGGATGTGCTTGAGGAAGCCGGCCCCTGTGGCGCTGTACTCCTCCTTGCTGGTCTGGTGCATCCGGTAGAGGTTGTCCGACCAGCTGCTGTCGTCGGTGACGGGATCCCACTCCCAACTACCGATCATCGCGATCGCCTGTGCCTCGTCGAGGCGACGCTCGCTCTCCCGCAGGGCGCTGATCAGCTCGCGCCGCTCGGTGTAGTCGGTGTAGCGGTGCAGGTAGCCGACCACCGCGCCCGCGTCGTCGTGCACCGGCCGGCAGCTGGCCATCAGCCAGATCGGGGAGCCGTCGGGACGCAGGTACATGGTCTCGAGGTCGGAGTGGCCCGGGTCGCCGTCGCGCGCCGCCGCCAGGTGGCGGGCGAACTCGACCTTGCCCTGCTCGTCGTGGACGTCGTACGCCGAGAGACCGACCATCTGCTCGGCCGTGCGTCCCAGCAGGTCGGCCATGTGCTGGTTGGACCACAGCGTGCGACCTTCGCCGTCGAGCAGCCAGAAGCCGTCGGTGCTGGCCTCGACCAGGTACCGGAACAGCCTGGGGTCCGACGTCATGGGGGCCATCATTCCCTGTCGGGGGGCGGTCCGCAGCGACTCCACGAACGCCGCAGGGCCGCACCGGTGGTGCGGCCCTGCGAGGGTGGTGGCCAGGGGCGGGGTCGAACCGCCGACCTTCCGATTTTCAGTCGGACGCTCGTACCAACTGAGCTACCTGGCCCCGTGCGCAGCCCCGAACTTCCGGAGCCAGGAAAACCCTACCGGAGCGCTCGGGGACCGACGAAAACGGTGCCCGGAGGATTGGTCGGCCCTCCGGGGACCGCCCTATGCTGTCCCGGCAGGCCGGCCCCCATCGTCTAGCGGCCCAGGACCCCGCCCTTTCACGGCGGTAGCACGGGTTCGAATCCCGTTGGGGGTGCGCTGGCGGGGGTCGGACCCCGCGCTCCGCTGCACGGCGGTAGCACGGGTTCGAATCCCGTTGGGGGTGCTCCCGCACAGCCGCTCGGCCCGATTGGGAACGCGGGCCGGGCGTGGGTTAGGGTTTCACCGCTTCCCCCTCCGGGGGGAGACGCACGTCGAGGCCCCGTAGCGCAGTTGGTTAGCGCGCCGCCCTGTCACGGCGGAGGCCGCGGGTTCGAGTCCCGTCGGGGTCGCCACCACCACACCGCCCGCGGACCGTCCAGGTCCGCGGGCGCTCGTGTTCCCGGCCTTCGTAGGCTGGGCTGCATGCCGGTACGGATGGGGCGCGAGGAGTTCGAGCGGCTCGTCGAGGGGGCCCTCGACACGATCCCCGACGAGCTCGCCCGGCTGATCCGCAACGTCGTGGTCCTGGTCGAGGACGACGCGCCCGCCGACGATCCCGACCTGCTCGGGCTCTACGAGGGTGTCGCGCTGACCGAGCGGGGCGGCGACACCGGCCTCGACCTGCCCGACCGGATCCTGGTCTTCCGGCGGCCGCTGCTCGCGTGGTGCGACGACGAGGAACAGCTGGCCGACGAGGTGCGGATCACCGTGGTGCACGAGGTCGCCCACCACTTCGGGATCGACGACGACCGGCTCCACGAGCTCGGCTACGCCTGAGCGGCTCGCAGCCTGGTGCGCGAGGGGACCCACGGGCTGGCCGCCGCGCCGGCGCCCTGACGGGCGAACTCGGTGAAGAACCAGGTCTGGAACCGCACCTGGGTGGGGGTCCGGGCCAGGTCGAGCAGCTGCTGCTGGCGGCAGAAGTCGTCGGCGAAGTCGAGCAGCTCCACGAAGCGTCCCATGGTCTCGGTGCGCGCCGAGGAGACCGGGACGACGAGGTCGACGGTCTTGCGCCCCTCCTGCCGGGCGCGCAGGAGCGACTCGGCGTGGAGCGGGTCCTGGACCTCGCTCTGCAGCGTGCCGAAGAGGTCGGCCAGGGACTTGGCCAGCGGGTACTTCTCCTCGTGGGCCAGTGCCAGCAGCCGCACCTCGCGCCGCAGCTCGCGGTAGTGGGCCTCGAACTCGGTCAGCGCGCGGATGGGCGCGCCCAGCAGCCGGACCAGGACCGTCTCGTCCCCCGGCTCGTCCTCGTGGAGACGCAGCCCGCTGACGCTGCCGGGCACCCCCTCCTCGCGGGGCGTGCTCGCCGGGGCGAACCACACCACCTTGCCGTTGTCCTCGATCTCGGCGCCCCAGGCGTCGGCGCAGCGGGCCACGATGTCCAGGCCGCGACCGAAGGTCAGCAGCAGGTCGTCGTCGGAGAGGTCCACCGTGCCGGTCGGCGCCAGCGGCATCACCGGCGGGTCGGTGGAGCCGTCGCGCACCTCCACCCGTGGGTGCTCCTGGGTCCCGCGGACCCGCACGGTGATCGGGTCGTGGGCGTGCAGCACGGCGTTGGTGACCAGCTCGGAGACCCCCAGCTCGGCGGTGTCGGCGAGCTCGACGCGCCCGATCTCGGCGATGGCGTCCACCACCCAGCGGCGCGCCTGCTGCACGCTGTTGGGGAGGGAGGGCACCGACAGTGCCGGCTTGTTCAGGGGCACACTCGACTCCACGAGCGGGGGGTCGGCACGCTCGCCCGTTGTTGCCGGGGGACGGGCATGGGGACAAACTTACGTCACACAGGGCACATCAGGTGTGAGAAAACAGACGGACGACCCCTGTTTCGTCGCTGCGCACGACGCGGGAGACTGGAGTCATGGACGCCGAGAGGACCCCCGGCACCACTCCCGGGAACCGTCACCGCGTCGTCGTGGTCGGCTCGGGCTTCGGTGGCCTGTTCGGCGCCCGGGCCCTGCGCCGGGCCGACGCCGACGTCACGATGATCGCGAAGACGACCCATCACCTGTTCCAGCCGCTGCTCTACCAGGTGGCCACCGGCATCCTCTCCGAGGGCGAGATCGCGCCCCCGACGCGGGAGGTGCTCAGCCGCCAGCAGAACACCCAGGTGCTGCTCGGCGAGGTCACCGAGATCGACCTCGAGGCCCAGCAGGTGACCTCGACGGTGCTCGGCCGGCCGACGGTGACGCCGTACGACTCCCTGATCGTGGCTGCCGGCGCCACCCAGTCCTACTTCGGCAACGACCACTTCGCCGAGTTCGCGCCCGGCATGAAGAGCATCGACGACGCGCTGGAGCTGCGCGGCCGGATCTTCGGCGCCTTCGAGATGGCCGAGCTCGGCGCGTCCCGCGGTGACGACGTCAGCCACCACCTCACGTTCGTGGTCGTCGGCGCCGGGCCCACGGGCGTCGAGATGGCCGGCCAGATCGCCGAGCTCTCGCGACGGACGCTGTCGCGCGACTTCCGCGCCATCAGCAGCGAGCACGCCCGCGTGATCCTGCTCGACGCCGCCCCGCAGGTGTTGCCGCCGTTCGGCCAGAAGCTCGGCGAGAAGACCAAGCGTGAGCTGGAGAAGCTCGGTGTCGAAGTGATCCTCGGCGCGATGGTGACCGACGTGGACGAGCGCGGCATCGAGATGAAGTTCAAGGACGGCCGGGTCGAGCGGATCGATGCGGTCACCAAGATCTGGGCCGCCGGCGTCCAAGCCAGCGGGCTCGGCCGCACGCTCGCGGACCAGTCCGGCGCCCCGCTCGACCGGTCCGGCCGGATCGGCGTCAACCCCGACCTCACCCTCCCCGGCCATCCCGAGGTGTTCGTGATCGGCGACATGATCGCCCTCGACAACCTCCCCGGCGTCGCCCAGGTGGCGATCCAGGGCGCCAAGTACGCCGCCAAGGAGATCGACGGCCGGCTGCGCGGCCGGCCGCCGCAGCAGCCGTTCTCCTACTTCGACAAGGGCTCGATGGCGATCATCAGCCGGTTCCGGGCCGTCGCGATGATCGGCCGGCTGCGCATCACCGGCGTGCTCGCGTGGCTGATGTGGCTGGCCCTCCACCTGGTCTACATCAACGGCTTCAAGAGCCGGGTCACGGCGCTGCTCCACTGGATCGTCTCGTTCTTCGGCCGTGGTCGCTCCGAGCGCACCACGACCGAGCAGCAGATCTTCGCCCGCTCCGCGCTGGCGCGACTGCAGGGCGGGGCCGCCGACCTGGTCTCGCGGCCCGGTGCCTACGACGAGGCGCGCGGGATGATCGAGCAGACCCGGCGGGCCGAGCTCGAGGCGCGCGCGCTCGAGGAGGCGCGGCTCACCGACGCCGGGGTGCGCGGCGTCCCGGCCGACCAGCGGTGATGTCGCTCCTGCGGAGCCGGTGGTTCGCGCCGGTGGTGATCGTCATCGCCGTCGTGGGCGCGTTCGGCGCGACGTTCCTCTTCCGGGCCGACTCCGACGAGGTGGTCCGGCGCCTCGAGCAGCAGTACGGAGCGCAGGAGATCGTCTGGCAGGGCAACGGCCGCTACCAGCGCGACACCCTCGTCGTCGACGGCCGTGACCTGACCGAGCACTGCGTCGTGACCGGCGAGTGGGGCCCGCTGGACGACCTGGCGATCGAGTGCGACGGCGAGGTCGACCCGCCGGTCCCCGCCGACCGGCCCTGACGGCGTACCCCCGCGAAAACCCGTGGCCCCGACCCCTCCGGGGCGGCGACGATGGGCCCATGACCGGGCTCGCGCGTCCCGACCTCCGCGTCCACGCCTCCTGGGCGTGCGCGGTGCGCGAGCCCGAGCGAGGCGGCACCACGATGCACGGTGGCGGGCTCTGGGAGCCCGCCGCCGACGATCTGGGCCGGGCCGCGCTGGCGACCGAGGTCGAGCGGTTGCCGGCGCCGGCCGACCCGGCGACTCGCTGCCGTCCTCGACCGGATCTGGCCCGAGGGCTTCCACGCCGCGGGCCGCGTCCCCTAGGGTCTGGTCTGGCCTGCTCGTCGCGGCCGTGGGGGCCGAAGCGGCGGCGCAGGAGGCGCGGGGGGACAGCCCGGACCCAGGACTCGTGGGGGCCAGGCCCGACTGCCTTGGACCGCGACGGCTCGTCCGGCTGTCACAACGTCCTGGCCGGGCGAGCCGTACGGGAACGTGCTCTCGGTAGGCCCTGTGGGACTCGAACCCACAACCAACGGATTAAAAGTCCGGAGCTCTGCCAATTGAGCTAAGGGCCCGGGGCCACCCGAACCATAGCCTTCAGGGTCCGGCGCCTTCTCGCTAGCCTCGGGACAATGACCCTTCCCCCCACCGCAACCCCGCCCGTCCGTGACCGCTGTCCGCGACGCACACACGTGGCCGCGCTGGGCGTGGCCTCGATGCTGGGCGTCGCCGGGCTGGCACCCGTGGCGGCGACCGCCGACCGGGCCACCGTGAGCCCGCAGGCGTCGGACGACGGACAGCACCTCGACCTCGGGCCGGCAGGCCTCCCCGAGTCCCGGACCACCACGACGCTGCAACCGGGCGTGACCCTGACCCGGATCAGCCGCGGGTCCACCGACGCCAGGCTCTTCTGGACCGACGAGGTGCTGATCCCCTCGACCTCGACGTCGCCGGACCCGGATGCGCCGCCACGGAGCATCTCCGACCGTGCCAGTGCCGAGGCGATCGCCGACCGGCTCCGCAGCAAGGGCTTCACGCCCCGGATCGAGCAGGTCGACCAACCTGCGACGGCCGACGTGCCGGCCGGCGTCCTGGGCTACCGCGTCCGGGTCGGTCACTTCTCGAGCAAGGACGAGGCCGAGGCCGAGAAGGCTCGTCTCGCCAGCGCGGGGGAGCAGGCCAGCAGCGTCTACACCGGGTGGGACGGCGACCCGGGCGACCGCGGACCATGGCACGTCAACGTGCTCACCATCGACCCCCGCACCTTCGGCGGCAGCCTCACCGGTTCCTACGGGCCCGACATCGAGCGGCGCGAGACCACCTCACAGCTCGCCCGGCTCGGTGCCGCGACCGCCGCCGTCAACGCCGGCTTCTTCGTCCTCGACCCCGCCTCCGGGGCGGAGGGGGACCCCGCGGGTGCCGGGGTGTACGACGGTGACGTGCTCTCCGAGGCGGTCGACGGCCGCCCGACGCTGCTGCTCCACGCCGACGCCCGGCACAGCCGCGTCGTCCGCCTGACTTGGGACGGGGTCGCCCTGGCCGAGGGCAGGAAGCTCACCCTCGACGGCGTCGACCGGGTTCCGGGCACGATCCGCAACTGTGGCGGCGACGCCACCGACGAGCCCACGGCCGCTCCCCTGCACGACGTCACGTGCACCGACGGCGACGAGCTGCTGGCCTTCACGCCCGAGTTCGCCGACCGCGGCACGCCCGCGGGCGAGGGACGTGAGGTCGTCGTCGAGGACCACGAGGTCGTCGCGGTCCACGACGCGCGCGGCACCGAGCTGGAGCCGGGGCAGACGTCGGTCCAGGCGATCGGCACGATGTCCAGGCGGCTGGGCGGCCTGCAGGTCGGCGACCCGCTGCGGCTGCGGCTCCGGCTGATGGCCGGGGGCTCACCGCTGGCCACGCCCCCGGGGACCACGGTCACCAACGGTGGACCGCTGCTGCTCCGCGGGGGCCACGAGGAGATCACCCAGCGCCGGGACGGCTTCGTCCACCCCGGCGACCCGAGCTTCGCCTACGGCTGGTTCGTCAAGCGCAACCCGAGGACCTTCGCCGGGGTCGACTCCCGCGGTCGGACCGTGCTGGTCACCGTGGACGGGCGCTCCACCGACGACCTCGGGCTCAGTGCGCCCGAGATGGCCGACGTCGCCCGGTCGCTCGGCCTCGTCGACGCGATCAACCTCGACGGCGGGGGCTCGACCACGATGGTCGTCGACGGTCAGGTGATCTCGCACCCGTCGGACACCACCGGCGAGCGGCCGGTCGGCGACGCCCTGCTGGTCGCCCCCTGAGGGACGACCAGCTCGGCGCCTTGCGTCAGTACGTCGACACGTCGAGCAGCGGCTCCTTGGTGGGGTCCGGGTCGTCGACGTCGTTCCAGCTCGACGAGCCCGAGGAGAGCAGCGCGGCCTTCACCTGTGCGGGGGTGGCGCCGGGGTGGGTGGCGGCGTAGAGCGCCGCCCCGCCCGCGACGTGCGGCGAGGCCATCGAGGTGCCCGAGAGGGTGGCGTAGCCGCCGTTCATCGACGTGCTGTTGATGCACACGCCCGGGGCGATGAGGTCGACGTCCTTGCCGTAGTTGGAGAACGACGCGAAGGTGTCGTCCTGGTCGGCCCGGCACGTCGAGGGCGCGCCGCCGCCGGGCTGGCCGTTGAAGTCGGCGAGCGCGCTGACCGTGATCACCTCGTCGTAGGCCGCGGGGGTGGAGGTCGAGGCGTCGGCGGAGTCGTTGCCGGCCGCGACCACGAAGGTGACGCCGTTGGCGACCGCCTCGCAGATCGCGGCGTGCTGGGCGTCGTCGTTGGTCGCGCCGCAGTTGCCGTCGTCCTCGCCGCTGCCGCCGAGGCTCATGTTGGCGACCTCGATCTGGTCGGCGTGGGCGGCGACGTAGTCGATCCCGCAGATCACGTCGGCGTTGGTGCCGCTGCCGGCGGCGTTGAGGACCTTCACCGGCCAGATCCGCGCGCCGGGGGCCATGCCGACCACGCCGGTGCTGTTGTCGAGGGCGCCGATCGTGCCGGAGACGTGGGAGCCGTGGCCGTGGTCGTCGTCGGCGCTGCCGAGCCCGAAGAGGGTGCAGTTCTTGGCGCCGGAGCGGTTGACGTTGAGGTCGGGGTGGTCGAGGTCGACCCCGGTGTCGATGACCGCCACGTCGACGTCGACGCGCTGGTCGGCGCCGTTGATCGCGGCGGTCGGGCTGACGTCGGCCTGGGCGCGGTCGATGCCGGTGGGCGTCGACTGGGCGGTGGCCTCGACGGCGCTGTCCTTCTCGACGAAGTCGACCCCGGGCAGCGCCGCCACCAGCGCCGCGGTCGTGGGCGTCATGGTGGCGGAGTAGCCCTGCAGGGCCGAGGAGTAGACGTGGTCGAGCTCGAGGCCGAAGCGGTCGGCGTGGGCCGGGGCGACGGTCCGGGCGACGGCCGAGTCGTCGAGCACGACGATGTAATCGGTGGGTGCGCCCGCGGTCTCGGGGGCGGCCTGCGCGCCCGTCGGGGCGATCGCCGCGCCGAGGGCGAGCACGGACGCCGCGGCCGCGGCGATGAGGGTTCTACGCATGGGGTTCCTCGCTGTGCGGGTTCACCGCCTACGGGCGGCCTGACGCTGGGACAACGACGCCCGAACGGCCCGCGTCACGACGTACGCCGCCACAGGTCTGTGCAACGCAGGTTCCTGCACCGCGGTGGCGCTGTCTCACCCCGCGGCGCCGCGGCTTCGTTGTTGTGGGGGAACGGTTGGTAGGGTGTTGGGTGCAGAGGGTGCAAGTTCGCGCAGGTGTGACGCCGGCGGAGATTGTGATCCAACGGCGTTTCTTCGGGTGTGTCTGCCAGTCACGCAAGACGGAGCGACGTGTCACCGCATCTGATGCGGGTCGTCGAAGCGGCGGCTCTCGTTCCGAAAACAGGAGTATCGAGCACATGGCTCAAGGCACCGTGAAGTGGTTCAACGCCGAGAAGGGTTTCGGCTTCATTGCGCAGGAGGACGGCGGCGACGACGTCTTCGTGCACTACTCGGCCATCCAGAGCCAGGGCTACAAGTCCCTGGACGAGAACCAGAAGGTGGAGTTCGACGTCACCCAGGGTCCCAAGGGTCCCCAGGCTGAGAACGTCCGACCCCTCTGATCGCACCCCGATCAGGCTTCGACGAGGCCCCGTCCCTGGTGGGCGGGGCCTCGTCTCGTTCCGAAGAGATTTGCCAACACCGGCATGTCCTCCCCGGCGAGCGGGCACAATGGAGTGATCCGGGGGGATGGACGGCCACACCAGAGGGGGTACGACCGTGCAGGACCAGTTCGACGTGTCGCTCGAGGACGGCGACCTGTTGGGCGAGGTGGAGCTGACCACCAACCTGATCATCGCCGCCAGCGAGTCCGACGACCACCTCAGCGCCGACGAGATCGACAAGATCCTCGGCGTCGACGAGCAGATCGCCTGACGGCGGCTCAGCAGGTCGCGAAGAGGACCGGGCCGCTGCTGAGGTCCGAGAGCACGTAGCTCCCCTCGACCGGGTCGAGCTGCATGGTCACCACCGACCCCGAGGCGCTCACCTGCCCGAGCGTGAACCGGTCGGCGAAGTCTCCGCCCTGGCCGGGCGCCGGCCCCGACGCGAGCCGTGACCGGCTGTCGGCGTTGGTGCGGGCCTGGCCGTCGTCCTCGAACGACATCGCCACCCGGACGTCGCCGTCGCGACCGCTGGCCATGGCGAAGCCGGTCAGCGGGCTGACCTCGCCGGCGGCGGCCACCAGCTGGTCGGCCTGGTCCTGGTCGGACTCCGACGCGTTGCCCATGGCCAGCGACTTGCAGACGACGTCGCTGTCGTAGACCGCCGCCGCGAGCGGGTCCCCGACGGCGGACACCACGTCGTCAAGACCGTCGTAGCCGTCGACCTCGCCGGTGACCGTGTCGCGCGCCACCGCGGCGTAGTGCTCGGTGTCGGAGGCGACGACGAGGTGGTCGTCGGCATCGAGGGCGAGGTACTGCAGCTCCGGGGTCAGCGTGCCGATCCCCGGAAGCAGGTCCTCGCCGCCCCGCCACACCCCGGTCTCGTCGTCGGGCCGCGCGTAGCCGAGCGACTCCAGGGTGTCGCCGATGGCCGCGACGTCGGTGTCCGCCGGCAGCTGCATCACCACCGCCGCCCCTTGCTCCGACTGCGCCAGCAGCTCCCACTCCAGCGTGGCGGGGGAGAAGCCGAAGTCGGACTGGAGGGTGTCGGCCGACGCCAGCAGGGACGACATCGGGGACAGGTCGGCCTCGTAGGCGTCGTCGAGGAAGCCCTCGAGCTCGGCGGGGGAGGACGAGGCGTCCACGTCGGAGTGCAGACGGCTGCGGACCCCGGCCCAGTCGGTGAAGGTGAACCGTGCGGTCCTCGCCGGCGCCAGCGAGACCGCCCGCTCCAGGTCGGTGGTGTGCGCGGCCCGCCACCACAGCAGACCGCCCGCGACGATCGCGACCACGAGGACGGCCACGCCGCCCACGACCACGACCCGGTTGCGCACGCTCACTCCTCGTCAGGGGACTGCTGCCGGGGGCAGCGGTTCTGTGAGACTAGCGACATGGCCCACCTGTCGGACCAGGCCCCGGACGTCGTGGCCGCCGGTGTCGTCGTCTGGCGGACCGGGCGCGAGGTGCTGCTGGTCCACCGGCCCCGCTACGACGACTGGTCCTTCCCGAAGGGCAAGCTCGACCCCGGCGAGGCCGCGCCCGCGGCGGCCGTGCGCGAGGTGCTCGAGGAGACCGGGCTGCGGGTGCGGCTGGGCCCGCCGCTGGCCGACCAGACCTACGCCGTCGGCGCCGGGGGCAAGGTCGTGCACTACTGGGTCGGGTGGGTCCGCGACGACGCCGACGACGACGTCTCGACCTACGAGCCCAACGCCGAGATCGACCAGGTGGCCTGGGTGCCGCTGGCGCAGGCGCGCGAACGGCTGACCTACCCGCGCGACCGTGCGACGCTCGCCGCGGCCGAGCCGTGGCGCAGGCGGACCCGCACCCTGGTCGTGCTACGCCACGGCAAGGCGACCTCGCGCAAGGCGTGGGACGAGGACGACCGGCTCCGGCCGCTCGAGCCGCGCGGGCTCGAGCAGGCGCAGCGGCTGGTCGGGGTGCTGCCCGCCTGGGACGTCGCCCGCCTGGTGTCGTCGTCGAGCACCCGCTGCACCCAGACCCTCGAGCCGTACGCCGACGCTGCTGGTCACCGGCTGCGCACGACCGACGCGCTCACCGAGGAGGGCGCCACCGACTCCGGGGTGGCCGACATCGTCGCCGGACTGCTCGAGCGGCGCCGCGGCAGCGTGCTGTGCACCCACCGGCCGGTGCTCCCGACCGTGCTCGCGGCCCTCGGCGTACGACCGGAGGTGCTGGACCCCGGCGGCTTCGTCGTGGTCCACCACCGCAAGGGCCGGATCGTCGCCGCGGAGCTCTGGACGGCGCCCTGAGCGGGTCGTTCATGTGAGCGTCGTCTCACGCTCGGCGGACCGTCCGGCAACCGCCGTGCCGCGTTCACCGGGCGTTCACCGTGGCCGACGCGTCCGGTCACCTCGGCTCCCTAGTTTCGTGTCGACAGAACACACAGAGACTTCAGGAGAACGAAGTGAAGACCACTTCCATCCGCCGGGCGGTCGTGCCCGGGCTCGCCGCCGTGGCCCTCGCCCTCACCGGCTGCTCGGCAGCCAACGAGCAGGCGACCGACCAGGCGCAGAGCGAGAGCGACCTCAGCGGCACGCTCAGTGGCGGCGGCGCCAGCTCGCAGGAAGCGGCCCAGAACGCCTGGCGCGCCGGCTTCCAGCAGGCCAACCCTGACGTCGAGGTCAACTACGACCCGATCGGCTCCGGCGGTGGCCGCGAGCAGTTCATCGACGGCGGCTACCCGTTCGCGGGCAGCGACGACTACCTCTCCGAGGACGAGGACGAGGTCTCGGGCGCCGAGGATCGGTGCGGCGGCGACTTCGTCGAGGTGCCGGCCTACGTCAGCCCGATCGCCGTGATCTTCAACGTCGAGGGCGTCGACGAGCTCAACCTCTCCCCGGAGACGCTCGCGGGCATCTTCAACGACGAGATCACCACGTGGGACGACCCGGCCATCGCCGAGGACAACCCCGACGCCGACCTGCCGTCCTCCGACATCACCGCCGTGCACCGCTCCGACGAGTCGGGCACCACGGGCAACTTCACCAACTACCTCGGCACCGTGGCGGAGGCCGAGTGGCCCCACGGCAGCGTCGAGGAGTGGCCGATCAAGGCCGGCGAGGGCGGCAACGGCACCTCGGGCGTCGTCTCCGCCGTCCAGAACGGCACCGACACCATCGGCTACGCCGACGCCAGCCAGGCCGGCGACCTCGGCAAGGCCAACATCGGCGTCGGTGACGAGTTCGTGAGCCCGACCGCCGAGGCGGCGGCGAAGATCCTCGAGGTCTCACCGCGCGTCGAGGACCGCGGCGACACCGACATGGTCTTCGACCTCGACTACACCACCGACGAGGCCGGGACCTACCCGATCGTGCTCTCCTCCTACCTGATCGCGTGCGCCAGCTACGACGACGCGGAGGAGGGGTCGCTGGTCAAGGGCTACCTGAGCTACATCATCAGCGACGAGGGCCAGCAGACCGCCGCCGAGAACGCCGGATCGGCCCCGCTGCCCACCGACATCGCCTCCGACGCCCAGGCCATCGTCGACGGAATCTCCACCGGTCAGTGAGCGAGACCGTTCCTCGAACCACCACCGCCCCCGCACCGGTCCGCCGGCGCGGGGACGTGGTGTTCGCGGGCCTGGCCCGGGCCGCCGGCATCGCGATCCTGGTCGCGCTCGCGGGCGTGGCCCTCTTCCTGACCGTCGAGAGCGTCCCCGCGATCACCACGGCCTCCGACGCGGCCGGCGAGGCCGGCGTCCTCGTCTACGTCTGGCCGCTGCTCTTCGGCACCCTGCTGGCGGCCGCGCTCGCGATCGCGATCGCGGCGCCGCTGAGCATCGCCGTCGCGCTGATCATCTCCCACTACGCGCCGCGCCGGCTGGCCAAACCGATCGGCTACCTGATCGACCTGCTCGCCGCCGTACCGAGCGTCGTCTACGGCCTCTGGGGGATCGCGTTCCTCGGCCCCTTCGTCTACGACGTCTACGGCTGGCTGGCCGCACACCTCGGGTGGCTGCCGTTCTTCGAGGGCCCGCCCAACGGCCGCAGCATCCTCACCGCCAGCATCGTGCTGGCGATCATGGCGCTGCCCATCATCACCGCGATCTGCCGCGAGATCTTCGCCCAGACCCCGACCCTGCACCAGGAGGCCGCCCTGGCCCTCGGCGCCACGCGCTGGGAGATGGTGCGGATGACGGTCTTCCCCTACGCCCGCTCCGGCATCGTCTCCGCGATCATGCTGGGCCTCGGGCGCGCCCTCGGCGAGACCATGGCGGTCGCCATGGTGCTGTCGGCGACGGGGGTGGTCACCTTCAACCTGATCTCGAGCGTGAATCCCTCGACGATCGCCGCCAACATCGCCCTGAAGTTCCCCGAGGCCACGGGCACCGACGTCAACGTGCTGATCTTCAGCGGCCTCGTGCTCTTCCTGATCACCTTCCTGGTCAACTTCCTGGGCCGGGCGATCGCCTCCCGGGGCGCCGTGAAGGGACCTCGCCGATGACCTCGACCCAGCAGCTCCGCGGCGACGGCACCCAGCGGGCCTCGCTTCCCCTGGTGACCCCGCAGCTCCCCGCGTGGGCGCCGGCGCTGGTCGCCGTGGTCGCCGCCGCCGTCGGCGCGCTGGCGGTGCTGATGCTCTCGTGGGGGCTCGTGGGCGGCGCGGTCTTCGCCGTGGTCGCGTTCCTGGTCGCGCTGCCGGTCTGGTCGCGCGTGGTCGAGGGCGGCCGCAAGGCCGTCGACCGGCTCGTGACGGGCCTGATCTGGGCGGCCTTCGGTCTGGCCCTGCTGCCGTTGGGCTCGCTGGTGTGGACCGTGGTCGAGAACGGTGCGCCGGCGATCTCGCCCAGCTTCTTCACCAACTCGATGTTCAGCGTCGTGGGCGAGGGCGGCGGGATCTACCACGCGATCGTCGGCACCATCATCGTCACGCTGTGGGCCACCGCCATCTCGGTGCCGGTCGGGGTGATGGCGGCGATCTACCTGATCGAGTACGGCCGCGGTCGGGCGCTGGCGCGGGTGATCACGTTCCTCGTCGACGTCATGACCGGCATCCCCTCGATCGTCGCCGGCCTCTTCGCCTACGCCCTGTTCGTCATCTTCTTCGGGCCCGGCGTGCGGATGGGCTTCGGCGGCTCGATCGCGCTGTCGGTGCTGATGATCCCCATCGTCGTGCGCTCGACGGAGGAGATGCTCAAGCTGGTCCCCGACGAACTGCGCGAGGCGTCGTACGCCCTGGGCGTCCCGAAGTGGCGGACCATCACCAAGGTCGTGCTGCCCACCTCGCTGGCCGGGATCGTGACCGGGGTGACGCTCGCGGTGGCGCGGGTGGCCGGGGAGACGGCGCCGCTGCTGATCATCGCGGGCGACACCGACGGCACGAACTTCAACGCCTTCCACGAGCGGATGGCGACGCTGCCGGTCTTCATCTACTACAGCTACACCCAGCCGGGCATCCCCCCGGAGTTCGGGCGCGAGCGTGCGTGGGGCGCCGCGCTCGTGCTGATCGCGATCGTGATGGGCCTGAACCTGCTGGCCCGCGCGATCAGCCGCTGGTTCACCCCCAAGACCGGTCGCTGACGGTCTTCGACAGGAGCACTGATACCCACCATGGCCAAGAGCATCGACGTCTCAGACCTCGACATCAGCTACGGCGACTTCATCGCCGTCGAGGGCGTGACGATGACCATCAAGGCGCGGTCGGTGACGGCCTTCATCGGGCCCTCCGGCTGCGGCAAGTCGACGTTCCTGCGCTCGCTGAACCGGATGCACGAGGTGATCCCGGGCGCCACCGTGCGCGGCAAGGTGGTCGTCGACGGCCAGGACCTCTACGGCGCCGACGTCGACCCGGTGGAGGTGCGTCGCCAGATCGGCATGGTCTTCCAGCGGCCCAACCCGTTCCCGACGATGTCGATCTACGACAACGTGCTGGCCGGCAACCGGCTCAACGCCAAGCGGATGAAGAAGGCGGACGCCGACGACGTCGTCGAGCGGTCGCTGCGCGGCGCCAACCTCTGGACCGAGGTCAAGGACCGGCTCGCCCGGCCCGGGATGGGCCTCTCCGGCGGTCAGCAGCAGCGGCTGTGCATCGCCCGCGCGATCGCCGTACGTCCCCAGGTGCTGCTGATGGACGAGCCCTGCTCGGCCCTCGACCCGATCTCCACCTCCGCCATCGAGGACCTGATCCACGAGCTGAAGTCGGAGTACACGATCGTCATCGTCACCCACAACATGCAGCAGGCCGCCCGGGTCTCCGACGAGACCGGCTTCTTCAACCTCAAGGCCGCCGGCGAACCCGGCCACCTCGTGGAGTTCAACTCCACCAAGAAGATGTTCGCCAACCCCGACGACCCCTCCACCGAGGCCTACATCTCCGGCCGCTTCGGCTGAGGTGTGTGCTGGTGGGGGTGTGGTGGTTTGTGGGGGGATTTCGGTAGTTCGTGACGTACCGGCCCCGGGTCTCGGCGTGTCGAGGGCCAGGACGTCACGAACTACCCGGCCCGCCTGTGGATAGCGACCTCACCGCCCCTCGCTCCGAGGTCATCATGGATCGGTGCCTCGTCGACCGGTCTGGTTGTCCGAGCCTCGCCGCGCGGCGGGGCTGGTCGTCCCCGTCCCGGTGGATCCCGCCGGCATCGACGGGCCCACCGCGAAACAGGCGCGGGGGCCACACTGGCGGGCGAGCAGCCGCGGCCTGCACCTGCCGGCCCACGTGGACAGCACCGTGCCCGAGCAACGCATCGTCGAGGCGGCCGCTCGGATGCCGATGCAGGGTGCAGTCACGGGCTGGGCATCCCTGAGGTGGCGGGACGCGCGGTGGTTCACCGGGTGGGCTGGCGACGGCAGCAGCCCACTGCCGGTGACGTTGGCGATCCCTCACGGCGATCTCCGACCCGTCGACGGGATCAGGATCAGCGAGGAGGGCATGCGCTTCGACGACGTCGAGCTCGTCGATGGCTTGTGGCTGACCACGTGCCTGCGGACGGTGCTCTTCGAGATGCGCCACGCCGACTCCGTGGCGGACGCCGTGATCGCTCTGGACATGGCGACCTACTCCGACCTGATGAGCATCGTCGAGATGGTCGCGTACGCCGTCGCGGCCGGGCCGGTCAACGGGATCATCCAGGCGCGTGAGGCACTGACGCTCGCGGACGAGAACAGCTGGTCGCCGCGCGAGACGCTCTTCCGGATCCTGTGGGAGCTCGTCGCCGGTCGCCCGCGTCCGTGGTGCAACGTTCCCGTCTTCGACCTGGCGGGCCGCCACATCGCCACACCTGACCTGCTCGACCCCTGGGCAGGGGTGGCCGGCGAGTACGAGGGCGCGGTCCACCTGGACAGCTCCCGGCGGTCGTCGGACGTCCGCCGCGAGGCAGCGCTCCGCAAGCTCGGGCTCGAGTACGTGACGATGACGGGCTCGGATCACGCAGACCCACGACCACTCGTGGACCGGATCGATGCTGCCTATGGCCGCGCCGGTCGCCTCAGCCAGACGGGCCGGCTGTGGACGGTCGCCAAGCCGTCATGGTGGATCGACACGTCCACCGTGGCGGCCCGTCGTGCGCTCTCGCCCGGCCAGCGCGCCCGGTTGCTGCGCTACCGGCGTGTCGGGTGAATCGCTGGCGGGGCATGCGGCTGCAAGCCTCGTTTTTGGGTAGTTCGTGACGTTCGAGCCCCAGAATTCGGCGTGTCGAGGACCGTTACGTCACGAACTACCCGGATTTCCACCCGGACGCCCCCATCCCCGACCGCGGAGCGCGAGCTAGAGGATGACCTCGAGGAACAGGTGGGCGAAGCCGTAGCAGGCGGCGGCGGCGAGGCCGGCGGCGGGGAAGGTGAGCACCCAGGCGGTGAGGATCGAGCGGGCGACACCCCAGCGGACGGCCGAGAACCGCTTGGTCGCGCCGACGCCCATCACCGCGGAGGTGATGGTGTGGGTGGTGGAGATCGGCGCCTCGAAGACGTACGCCGTGGTGTAGAGCACCGACGAGGCGACCGCCTCGGCCGCGAACCCGCGGGGCGGGTCGAGGTGGATGATCCGGCGACCCAGGGTCCGCATGATCCGCCAGCCGCCGGAGTAGGTGCCGAGCGAGATCGCGCCGGCGGCGGCGAAGATCACCCAGACCGGCAGGCTGTCGTCGGGAGAGACGTAGTTGCCGGTGAGCAGCGCCAGGAAGATCACGCCCATCGTCTTCTGGGCGTCCTGGAGGCCGTGCCCGAGCGCCATGCCCGCGGCCGACACGGTCTGGGCGACCTTGAAGCCGCGGTTGGCCCGGCCGGGGTTGGCGTTGCGGAAGACCCACATGATCAACAGCATCAGCGCGAAGCCGAGCCCGAAGGCCACGACCGGCGAGAGGAACATCGGGATGACGACCTTCTCGATCACGATCGACCAGTTGGCCGTGGCGCCGGCGGCGACGGAGGAGCCCACGAGGCCGCCGATCAGGGCGTGGCTGGAGGAGGAGGGCAGGCCGTAGTACCAGGTGACCAGGTTCCAGGAGATCGCCCCGAGCAGGCCCGCCATCACGATCACCAGGCCGTGCGCGCCGGCGGGTGGCGAGATGGTGTCGGAGACGGTGGTGGCGACCTCCTGGCCGAGGAAGGCGCCGACGAAGTTCATGACGGCCGCCATCGCCAGGGCGATCCGGGGGGTCAGCGCGCCGGTGGAGACCGACGTGGCGATCGCGTTGGCGGCGTCGTGGAAGCCGTTGGTGTAGTCGAACACCAGAGCGACGACGACCACCGCGACGATGATCGCGATTTCCATGGGGGGCTCAGCTCTCCTTGACCGCGATCTGTTCCACCCGGTTCGCGACTTTCTCGAACGCGTCGATGGCGCCCTCCAGCGAGGTCACGATGTCCTTCAGCTTGAGCACCTCGAGCGCCTTGTAGTCGCCGCTGAAGAGCTTGGCGAGGGTACGGCGGTAGGACTTGTCGCCGGCGTTCTCGAGCCGGTTGACCTCGATCCAGTACTCCTCGAGGTCGGTCATCGACTTCAGCCGCGGCATCGCCTCGTAGGTGACCTCGGCGCAGCGCTGGATCACCTCCACCAGGGTCGACAGCTCGGAGGGGAGCGAGGCGACCTCGTAGAGCAGGACCAGGTCGACGACCTCGTCGATCATGTCCATCACGTCGTCGAGCCCGGAGGCCAGCGAGTAGATGTCCTCGCGGTCGAACGGCGTCACGAAGGTGCTGTTGACGCGCTTGACGATGTGGTGGGTGGTCTCGTCGGCGGCGTGCTCGGCCTCGCGCATCCGGCGGGCGACGTCGTCGCGGTCGCTGCCCTCGGCGAGCATCTCGGCGAGCAGCTCCGAGCCGTCGACGAGGTGCTTGGCCTGCTGGGTGAACAACTCGTAGAAGTCCCCCGCGACGGGGCGGAAGCGCAGGGCCATCGAAACTCCTGGTGAGCGGGTGGTGAACCGCCGACCACACTAGGGGGTCTCCACCAGCCGTTGGCAAACCGGTGACGCCTCCTGGTCAGTGACGACGGCCACGCCGGCGCTCGATCAGCGCCTCCTGCACGTGGACCTCGCCCTGCCGGTGCTGCCAGGTGCCGTCGGCACCCAGCTCCCAGGCGTCGGTGCGCTCGCCGAAGGCCAGGTCGAGCAGGCCACCGAGCTCGGCGACCTCCTCATCGCCCGGGACCCGGACCAGCACCTCGACGCGCCGGTCGAGGTTGCGGTGCATCAGGTCGGCCGACCCGATCCAGGTCTCCGGGTCGCCGTCGTTGTCGAAGGCGTAGATCCGGCTGTGCTCGAGGAACCGGCCCAGCACCGACCGCACCCGGACGTTCTCCGACAGTCCCGGTACGCCGGGCCGCAGCGCGCAGATCCCGCGGATCACGGCGTCGACCTGTACGCCGGCGCGGGAGGCGGCGTACAGCGCATCGATGACCTGCTCGTCGACGATGGAGTTGGCCTTGAGCCGGATCCGGGCCGTACGGCCGGCCAGCGCGTGCTCGGTCTCGCGGCGGATCCGCTCGACCAGTCCGGTGCGGACCGAGTCGGGCGCGACCAGCAGCTGCTCGTAGGACGCCTTGCGGCTGTAGCCGCTGAGGTTGTTGAAGAGGTGGGCGACGTCCTCGCCGATGCCCACGTCGGTGGTGATCAGGCCGACGTCCTCGTAGAGCCGGGCGGTCTTGGAGTTGTAGTTGCCGGTGCCGATGTGGACGTAGCGCCGGATGCCCCCTCCAGAACCAGCCTCGTCGCGAACGATCATGGCCAGCTTGCAGTGGGTCTTGAGCCCGACCAGGCCGTAGACCACGTGGCAGCCGGCCTGCTCGAGCTTGCGTGCCCAACGGATGTTGGCCTGCTCGTCGAAGCGGGCCTTGATCTCGACGATGACCAGCACCTGCTTGCCGGTCTCGGCGGCATCGACGAGTGCATCGATGATCGGGCTGTCGCCGGAGGTGCGGTAGAGCGTCTGCTTGATCGCCAGCACGTGCGGGTCGGCCGCCGCCTGCTCGATGAAGCGCTGCACGCTGGTGGCGAAGGAGTCGTAGGGGTGGTGCAGCAGGACGTCGTGGCGCTGGGCGGCCTTGAAGACGTCGACCGGTGCTGCCGACTCGACCTCGGCCAGCCGGGTGTGGGCGCTGGGGACGAACGCGGGGTACTTCAGCTCCTCGCGCGAGAGGTCGGCGATGTCGTGGAGACCGGTGAGGTCCAGCGGGCCCTGCAGCCGGAAGACCTCCTCCTCGGTCACTCCCAGCTCGGAGACCAGCAGGTCGAGCACGGCCGGAGTGATCGACTCCTCGACCTCGAGCCGGACCGGTGGGCCGAAGCGGCGGCGCAGCAGCTCCTTCTCGAGCGCGGCGAGGAGGTTCTCGGCGTCGTCCTCCTCGACCTCGACGTCCTCGTTGCGGGTAACCCGGAAGGTGTGGACCTCCAGCACCTCCATGCCGGGGAAGAGCCGCTTGAGGTGCTCGCCCATGACGTCCTCGAGCGGGACGAAGCGCTGGTTGCCCAGCGACACGAACCGGCTGAAGCTCGGCGGCACCTTCACCCGAGCGAAGTGCTCCTTGCCGGTCTCGGGGTCGCGCACCAGCACGGCGAGGTTGAGGGAGAGCCCGGAGATGTAGGGGAACGGGTGGGCCGGGTCGACCGCCAGCGGCGTCAGGACCGGGAAGACCCGGTCCCGGAAGAGCCGCTTGCAGCGCTTCTGCTCGTCGCGGTCGAGGTCACCCCACCGCACCAGCTCGATGTCGTGGTCGGCGAGGGCGGGCACGATCTCCTCGCGGAACAGGTCGGCGTGGCGCTGGGTGAGGTCGTGGGTCTCCTCCCAGATCGCCTCCAGCTCCTCGCGCGGGAGCATCCCCGAGACCGCGCGCACGGCCATGCCGGCGGCGATCCGGCGCTTGAGCCCGGCGACCCGGACCATGAAGAACTCGTCGAGGTTGCTGGCGAAGATCGCCAGGAAGCGGGTGCGCTCGAGGAGCGGTACCTGGGGGTCCTCGGCCAGCTCGAGCACGCGCTGGTTGAAGCGCAGCCACGAGAGCTCGCGGTCGAGGAACCGGTCGTCGTACTTGGCGACCTCGGCCAGACCCTGGCTCCACGCCTGCTCCTGCGGGGAGTCCGGGTCGACGGCGACCGCGTCGTCGACCCCGGTGGCGTCGGTGTCGGGGTCGGTCGTGGTCATCCCCCCAGTCTGGCACCGCCAGGTGAACTGTGGGTGCCGTCCGGCCCGGCCCGGGTCCGGCCCCGCGGGACGCGCCAGTAGATTGCCGGGCCATGCAGCTGCTGCACCACGCCGAGGCCGTCGTCTACCGGGGACTGCTCGGCCTCCCGGAGCCCGTGCAGCGGGTCCTGGCCGGGCGACGCCTGGTCCGCGACGGCCAGACCCTGGCCACCGACGTGCAGCTCACGCTGCGGTTGATGCGGGTGACCCGGGAGCCCGGCCTGGGCGACGTGCCGGTCGAGGACGCGCGCCGGCTGCTCCACCGCCAGGCCGCGCTGGCAGGTGGCCTGCAGCCGATCGGCTCGGTGCGCGAGCTGAGCGTCGCCGGGCGGCCGGGCCGGCTCTACGTGCCGCGCGACGCGCCCCCGGTCGGCCCGCTCCTGGTGTTCCTCCACGGCGGCGGCTGGGTGGTCGGCTCCCTCGAGTCCCACGACCCGGCCTGCCGGTTCCTGGCCGAGCGGGCGGGCGTGCGGGTGCTGGCCGTCGACTACCGGTTGGCGCCCGAGCACCCCTTCCCCGCGGCGTACGACGACGCCGTGGCCGCCCACCGCTGGACCGTGGAGCACGCGGCCGAGCTCGGCGCCGACCCCGCCCGGTTGGCGGTCGGCGGCGACTCGGCCGGTGGCACGCTCTCGGCCGCCGTGGCGGTCGAGGCGGCCCGTTCCGGGCTGCCGCTGGCCTTCCAGCTGCTGATCTACCCGGGCACGGACATGCGCGGCGGGACGCCGAGCCGGCAGATGTTCTCCCGGGGGCTGGTGCTCGACGACGCCTTCATGGACCTCGCCAAGGAGAGCTACCTGACCCGTCAGGAGGACGAGGTCGACCCGCGCGCCTCGCCGCTGCTGGCCGACCTGCCCGACGGTCTCGCGCCGGCGTACGTCGCGACGTCGGGGTTCGACCCCCTGCGCGACGAGGGCGAGGCCTACGCGCGACGGCTGGCCGACGCGGGCGTCGAGGTGGAGCTGCGCCGCTTCACCGACCAGGTCCACGGCTTCCTGCAGATGGTCGGCGTCGGCCGCACCACCCGCGCCGCCGTCACGGAGGTCGCCGATGCGCTGGGGGCGGCCCTGGGGTGAGCGGGCGGGGGCTCAGCCGGGGTTGCGCCACGAGCGGAGGTCGTTGCGCTGGCGCCCTGGACGAACGCTGCGGTCTCGATCCCGTCGACCCCCTCCATCGGGCCGGCCACGCGGAGGACGTCGTCGGTGCGCAGCACGGTCGCGAGCCCGCTGTCGGGTCCGAGCTCCTCGCGCCGCCGACCCCACTCCATGGCCAGCTCCCAGCCCTCGTCGTGGCTCGGGAAGCGCCATCCGGGCAGGCTACGGCGAGTCGATGATCAGCGTCACCGGTCCGTCGCCGACGCTCGCGACCCGCATGTCCGCGCCGAAGACTCCGCGGGCCACGCGGATGCCGTCGCGCTCGAGTGCTGCGCACACGGCGTCGTACGCCGGTTCGCCGACCGACCCGGGCGCGGCCGCGCTCCAGGTGGGCCGCCGGCCCTTGCGGCCGTCGCCGTACAGCGTGAACTGGCTGACGACGAGCACCGGCGCCCCCGCGTCGGCGACCGACCGCTCGTCGCGCAGCAGCCGCAGGTCGCGGATCTTGCCGGCGGTCCAGGCGATGTCGCGCTCGTCGTCGTCGTGGGTCACGCCGAGGTGGACGAGCAGCCCCGGCTCGTCGATCGCGCCGACGACCTCGCCGTCGACGCTCACCGAGGCCGAGAGGACGCGCTGGAGGAAGGCTCGCACGGCGCTAGTGTCCCAGCCGTGGTCAGGCTGGGGCTCCGGGCGGCGTACGTCGTCTACCTGGTGAGCCTGCTCTACCTGGTCTGGGAGCCGGATGCGTCGACGCCGGGCGGCGTGGTCGCCTGGCTGGCCGACCTGCTGGGCGGCGCGGGGTTGCCCGGCGCGGTCAGGGTGGTCGAGGTGGGGCTCAACGTGCTGCTCTTCGTGCCGCTGAGCCTGCTGGGTGCCGTCGTCCTCGACCGCTGGCGGGTGGTCGGCTGGGTGCTCGCCGGGCTCGCGCTGACCCTGGCCGTCGAGGGGGTGCAGTGGCTGCTCCTGAGCGGCCGCAGCGCGACGGTCAGCGACGTGCTCGCCAACACGGCGGGCGCCCTGCTGGGGATCCTCGCGGCCCGCGCCGCACGGCTGACAGGATGGCGCCGTGAGCGCTGACCTGCCCGCCGACCGGCTCCTGATCACCGTCGCCCCCACCGGCGCCGAGACCGCCAAGGAGGACTGCCCGCAGCTGCCGACGACGCCGGAGGAGATCGCGCGCACGGCGGCGGAGTGCGAGGCGGCCGGTGCCGGGATGATCCACCTCCACGTGCGCGACGCCGACCACCGGCCGACGCTCGACCTCGGGCTGCTGCGGGAGTGGGTGGCCGCGGTGCGCGACGCGTCGTCGCTCGTCGTGCAGCTCTCGACCGGCGGCTCGGTGCACGACCCGCTCGACGAGCGGCTCAGGGTGCTCGACGCCGAGCCCGACTCGTGCTCGCTGACCATGGGCACGACCAACTTCGGCGACGACGTGTTCTCCAACCCGTGGCCGTTCGTGTGCGAGCTCTACCAGCTCAGCCAGGAGCGGAAGGTGGTGCCGGAGTTCGAGCTGTTCGACCTCGGCCAGGTGCACGCCCTCCAGCGGCTGCTCGACCGCTACGGCCCGCCCCACGGCGGGCGGGTCCACTGCGACCTGGTGATGGGCGTGCCCGGCGGCATGAACGGCACCACCGACGCGCTCGTCGCCGCGGTCCGCGACCTGCCCGCCGCGACGACGAGCTGGTCGGCCACCGGCATCGGGCGCTCGACCCTCCCGGTCGCGCTCGCCGCGCTCTCCAAGGGCGGCCACCTCCGGGTCGGCATGGAGGACGTCCTCACCATCGCGCGGGGCGTGCCCGTGGAGAGCAACCGGCAGCTCGTGGAGCGGGTGGTCGAGCTCGGACGGGTCGTCCAGCGCACCCCCATGACCCCCGACGAGGCGCGCACCCTGCTCGCGATCGGCTGAGGCGACCCCCGCCGAGGCGCGGCCCTAGACTCGGGCCATGCCGTTCGAGATCCCGGAGAACATCCACCCGAGGTGCGCCCGGCTGGCGTGGCTGCTCGGCACCTGGGCGGGCAACGGTCACGGCGAGTACCCCGGCATCGAGCCGTTCCAGTTCGGCCAGGAAGTGATCTTCCAACAGGACGGCCGGCCGTTCCTCCACTACTTCAGCCGGGCCTGGATCACCGACGCCGAGGGCAACGAGGTCCGGCCTGCCGCCCAGGAGACCGGCTTCCTGCGCCCGCAGGAGGACGGCTCGCTGGAGGTGGTGATGACCCACAACCTCGGCTTCGTCGAGGTCTGGCACGGCGAGGTCGACCCCGAGCAGCCGCGGTTCGAGATCACGACCGACGCCGTGGCGCGCACGTCCTCCGCCAAGGAGTACGTCGGCGGCAAGCGGCTCTACGGCTACGTCAACGGCGACCTGCTCTACGCCTTCGACATGGCGGCGATGGGCCATCCGCTGCAGTCGCACACGCACGCCCAGCTGGTCAGGCAGTGACCGGCGGGGACTGGAAGGCCAAGCTCCGGGGGAGCGGCTACCGGCTGACCCCGCAGCGGGAGCTGATCCTGGCCGCGGTCGAGCGGCTCGGGCACGCGACCCCCGACCAGGTGCTCGCCGAGGTGCGGTCGAGCTCGGAGGCGGTCAACGCCTCGACGGTCTACCGCACGCTCGAGGTGCTCGAGGAGCTCGGCCTGGTCCGCCACGCCCACCTCTCCGACCGCGCGCCGACCTACCACTCGGTGGGCGACCACGAGCACTTCCACCTGGTCTGCCGGAATTGTCAGCGCGTGATCTCGGTTGACCCCGACGTGCTGGTGCCGTTGCTCCGGCAGCTGGAGGCCGACCACCGCTTCGCGGTCGACGTCGGTCACCTGACGATGTTCGGGAGGTGCGAGGAATGTCCGTAGAGCGACCCGGGGCGAGCCCCCTGCTCGACCTGCCCGGTGCCGTCGCGGCCGAGGGGGTCGACGCGGGCGTCGCCGCCCACTACGGCTCGTTCAACCGCGAGCAGCGCACCCTCGAGGCGGGCGAGGGGTTCGTCGACCTCTCCCACCGCGACGTGCTGCGGATCAGCGGCCCCGACCGGCTGACCTGGCTGCACTCGCTGACCACCCAGCACCTCACCGACCTGGCGCCCGGCACCTGGACGACCTCGCTGGTGCTGAGCCCGCAGGGGCACGTCGAGCACGCCTTCAGCGGCGTCGACGACGGCGAGGCGCTGACCGTGCACACCGAGCCCGGCGCGGGCGGGCCGCTGCTGGAGTTCCTGCAGCGGATGGTGTTCATGACCCGGGTCGAGCTGGCCGACGTGACCGGCGAGGTCGCCGTTGCGTGGCGGCCCAAGGGACACGACCTGGTGCCGCGCGACCGGCTGCCGGCGTACGCCGAGGCGGCGGGTCCGGCGTGCGGGCTGTGGGCCCACGAGGCGCTGCGGATCGCGCGGGGCGAGCCGAGGTTCGGGATGGACACCGACCACCGCACGATCCCCAACGAGGCGGGCTGGATCCCTAGCGCGGTCCACCTCGACAAGGGCTGCTACCGCGGGCAGGAGACCGTCGCGCGGGTGCACACCCTGGGCCGGCCGCCGCGGCGGCTGACCCTGCTCCACCTCGACGGGTCCGAGAACCGGCTGCCGCAGCGCGGCGCCGAGCTCACGCTGGCCGAGGGCGGCCGGGCGGTCGGGACCGTCGGCTCCAGCGCCCGCCACCACGAGCTCGGCCCGATCGCCCTCGCGCTGGTCAAGCGCAACGTGCCGCTCGACGCGGTGCTGTCGGCCGACGGACTGGTCGCCGCGCAGGAGGTCGTCGTCGATCCCGACGTCGGCCTGCACGTTCGCCCGCGGCTGGCCTGAGCTGCGCGTCGCGCCTCAGTCGCTGCCGAACAGGTCGCGCGTGTAGACCTTGTGGGCGACGTCGTCGAGCTCGGGGACGCGGCGGTTGGCCAGGATCAGGTCGGCGGCCTGCTTGAACTCCTCGAGGTCGCGGTAGACCTTCGAGCCGAAGAAGACGTCGTCGTCGAGCTCGGGCTCGTAGACGACCACCTCGATGCCCTTGCCCTTGATCCGCTTCATCACGCCCTGCACGGCGGAGAAGCGGAAGTTGTCCGAGCCCGACTTCATGACCAGCCGGTGCACGCCGACCACGCCGGGGTTGCGGCCGATCACGTCCATCGCGACGAAGTCCTTGCGCGTGGTGTTGGCGTCGACGATGGCCCGGATCAGGTTCTGCGGGACCGACCAGTAGTTGGCGAGCAGCTGGCGGGTGTCCTTGGGCAGGCAGTAGCCGCCGTAGCCGAAGGACGGGTTGTTGTAGTGGGTGCCGATCCGCGGGTCGAGGCCCACTCCCTCGATCACGTCGCGCGCCGACAGCCCGCGCGAGATGGAGAAGGAGTCGAGCTCGTTGAAGAACGCGATCCGCATCGCGAGGTAGGTGTTGGCGAAGAGCTTGATCGCCTCGGCGTCGGTGGGCTCGGTCAGCAGCACGGGTACGTCGGCGTCGAGCGAGCCGGCGAGCAGCATGTCGGCGAACTGCCGGGCCCGCTCCGACTTCTCGCCGACCACGATCCGCGACGGGTGCAGGTTGTCGTGGAGCGCCCGTCCCTCGCGGAGGAACTCCGGGGAGAAGATCACCCGGTCGGTGCCCAGCCGGGCCCGGACGTCCTCGACGAAGCCGACCGGCACCGTCGACTTCACGACCATCGTGGCGGACGGGTTGGCCGCGGAGACCTCCCGGATCACCGCCTCCACCGAGCTGGTGTCGAAGGAGTCGGACTCCGGGTCGTAGTCGGTGGGCGTCGCGACCACGACGAAGTCGGCCTCGGCGTATACCGCGGTGTCGGTGGTGAAGGTCAGGTCGAGCTCGTGGTCGCGGAGGTACTCCTCGAGCTCGGGATCGCTGATCGGCGAGCGGCCCGACCGCAGCAGCGCGATCCGGTCCTCGTCGAGGTCGACGCCGACGACGTGCTGGCGCTGGCCGAGCAGCACGGCGAGGGAGAGGCCGACGTAGCCCAGGCCGGCGACGACAACGGTGGTCACGCGCGGAGTCTAGGGGCTCTGCCGGTACATCACGTGGGTGTCGCGGGGGGCGTGGGTGAAGCCGTCACGACCGTAGAGGGTCACCGCGCGCTCGTTGTCGGACTCGACGTAGAGGATGACCTCCTCGGCGCCGTGGTCGGCCAGGCGGCGCAACCCGGCGCGGGTGAGGGCCTTGCCCAGGCCGGTGCCCTGCGCCTCGGGGGCGATGCCGACGACGTAGACCTCGCCGAGCTCGGGGGAGTGGCGCTTGGTCCAGTGGAAGCCGAGCAGCTCGCGACCGCGGCTGGCGACGATCAGACCGGCGGGGTCGAACCACGGCTCTGCCATCCGCTCCGCGAGGTCCTCGGCGCTCATCTGGCCCTGCTCGGGGTGCCCGGCGAAGGCCGCGGCGTTGACGCGCACCAGCTGCTCGGCGTCGTTCGGCCGGAACGACCGGACGACGACGTCGTCGGGCACCGTCACCTCACCGACCGGCATCGACGTCGGCCGTCGCATCACCCAGAGCTCGCGCACCCGCGTGAACCCGTGCCGCCCGGCCAGCTGGGCGGCCGCGGGGTGGTCGGCGTGCGACCAGGCCCGGAGCGGCTGGCGCCCGTCGTGCTCGGCCAGGGCCTGCTCGAGGAGCCGGCTCCCGGTGCCGTGGCGCCGGGTGGAGGGGCGGACGACGAGAACCAGCTCGTCCTCGACGACCAGCGCGAAGCCGTCGGCCTCGACCCACGCCACGACCGCGTCGGACCGGTGCTGGAGGGCCAGCCACATCGCCTCGTCGAGCGGCGCCGTCCCGTCGTCGGCCTCCGCCTCCGCGGCGATGTCGGCGATCTGGCGGAGTCCGTCGGCGTGCACGCCTCCCAACCTAGGCGACCCCACCCGGCCCCGGTCCACCCCGACGGGTCAGCCCTGCCGGGAGTGCCTGGAGCTGCGGTCGTCGGCCGGCTTCTCCTTGGTGGGCAGCACGAACCGGTAGCCGACGTTGCGGACGGTGCCGATCAGCGTCTCGTGCTCGGGGCCGAGCTTGGCGCGCAGCCGCCGGACGTGGACGTCGACGGTGCGGGTGCCACCGAAGTAGTCGTAGCCCCACACCTCCTGCAACAGCTGGTCGCGGCTGAACACCCGGCCCGGGTGCTGGGCGAGGTACTTCAGCAGCTCGAACTCCTTGAAGGTCAGGTCGAGCACCCGCGTCCCCAGCTTGGCGGTGTAGGTCGCCTCGTCGACGACGACCTCGCCCGACCGGATCACGTGGGACTCGGGGTCCTCGGCGTCGCGGTCGGCCCGCAGCCGTCCGGCGGCCACCCGCAGCCGCGCCTCGAGCTCGGCCGGCCCTACGGTGTCGAGCAGGACGTCGTCCATCCCCCAGTCGTGGTTGACCACCGACAGCCCGCCCTCGGTCATCACCAGCAGCACCGGGACGTCGACCCCGGTGGTGCGGATCAGCCGGCACAGGTCGCGGGCCTGGGCCAGGTCGCGCCGCGCGTCGACGACGATCAGGTCGGCGTCGGGGGCGTCGAGCAGCGCGCTCGCCTCGCGCGGCAGGACCCGCACGTGGTGGGGCAGCAGCGCCAGCGCCGGCAGCACCTCGGCGGAGGGCTGGAGGGCGCTCGTGAGCAGGAGCACGTGACTCATGCGACCTCCTCCGGGCGGCTGGGGCAGGTGCGCAAGGATAGTCGGCGATGAGCACCCCACCGATCGTCGTCCGATACTGGGCCGCCGCCCGCTCGGCCGCCGGCGTCCCCCAGGACGAGATCGCCGCCGACGGACCGCTCACCCTCACCGAGGTCGTACGCCGTGCCGTGGCCGCCCACCCGTCGACCCGGCTCGCCGGGGTGCTGGAGATCTGCTCGGTGCTCGTCGGCGACCGGCCGGTGGCCACCCAGGACCCCGACGACGTCAGCGTCGAGCCCGGCCAGACGGTGGAGTTCCTGCCGCCGTTCGCGGGTGGGTGCTGATCGGTCAGCCGGCGTTCAGCACTCCTTCAGCGACCACCGGGCATCCTCGGTGGACCACCACCTGAAGGAGATCGTCATGAAGGCCACCCTCTTCGTCGCCGGGGTCACTGCGGCCGCCGCCATCGGCGGGTTCTCGATGGCCGGCGCGTCGGCCGACCGGGTCGCCGACGACCCCACCGCACACCGCGGGGCGCCCGGACCTGCGCAGTTCGACGACCCGCAGCAGAACCCCTACTTCCCGGTGCGACCGGGGACGGTGACGCGCTACCGCGGCAGCGAGGACGACGAGCGGTTCCACGAGAAGGTCGTCGTCACCCACCACACCAAGACCATCCAGGGCGTCACCACGACGGTCGTGCGCGACGTGACCTTCCGCAGCGACGGCTCGCTGGCGGAGAAGACCCACGACTGGTACGCGCCCGACAACGACGGCAACGTCTGGTACTTCGGCGAGAACACCGCGACCTACCGCGAGAACGGCAGCGTGGAGAGCCGGGAGGGCTCGTGGGAGGCCGGGGTCGACGGCGCCGTCGCCGGGCTGATCATGCCGGCCGACCCGCGGCCGACCGACGCCTACCGGCAGGAGTACTACCGCGGCCACGCCACCGACCAGGCCTGGATCGTGCAGCGCAACGACACCACGAAGGTGCCCTACCGCACCTTCCACCACGTCGTGCGCAGCTTCGAGTGGACCCGGCTGGAGCCGAAGGTGCTCTCGCAGAAGCTCTACGGGCGCGGGGTCGGCATCGTCCGCGAGGGCGACAAGTCCGGAGGCCACGAGACCTTCGTGCTGGTCGGCGTCCACCACCGCTGACCCCGCGGGCCGGATCCCGGCGCTTCCGGGATCCGGCCCGCGCGCGGCTCAGGCCTCGATGGCGGTGCGGTCCCGTCCGCCGACCTCGATCTTGCGCGGCTTGGCGCGCTCGGCCACCGGGATGGTCAGCCGCAGGACGCCGTCCTCGTAGTGGGCCTCGATGCCGTCGAGGTCGAGGTTGTCGCCGAGGACCAGCTGGCGGCTGAAGACGCCACGTGGCCGCTCCGAGGCCAGCTGCTCGCCCTCCTCGTGGCGGGCCCCTCGCTCGGCCCGCACCGTCAGCACGTTGCGCTCGACGTCGAGGTCGACGCTGTCGCGGCTGACCCCGGGCAGGTCGAACTCGATGACGAACCGGTCACCCTCGCGCCACGCGTCCATCGGCATCACCGCGGGACGGTTGCCGGTCCCGAGGATCTGCTGGGTCAGGCGGTCGAAGTCGCGGAACGGGTCTGTCGTACGAAGCAGCATCGCAAGTCCTCCTCAGGCTGTCGGTGGGCGCAGGTGCGGCATGACCTGTCATCACTGTTATAGATTCTCTCTCACTGTGATTTCAAGAGGGGGCGCTCAGATGGTCGCGATGCCGGCCCAGGACCTGCGGGTCCACGAGCGGCACGGCCCGCTGGAGCCGAATCGCACGGCCCGGGAGGAGGAGCTCTGACGGCTCCGGGCGGAATGCGACCGGCTGCGCCGCGGTTGACCCGACCATGACGGGTCTGTGGGTGGCGGCGGCGTGCCTGGTGCTCGCCGTGGCGATCGGCGGCTGGCGCGCGTACGCCGACGGCCGGTTCCGCCGCCGCACGACCGACGGAGGGCTGACCGGCTCGGCCGCGGCGACCGAGCCGCTGGTCGACGTCGAGCGGCTGGGTGAGCACGCCACGCTGTTGCAGTTCTCGAGCGCGTTCTGCGCGCCGTGCCGGGCGACCCGCACCGTCCTCGCTGACGTCGCGGAGCGCCACGACGGCGTGGCCCACGTCGAGGTCGACGCCGAGCAGCACCTCGACCTGGTGCGCCGGGTCGGCGTGCTCCGGACTCCCACGACGTTGGTCCTCGACGCCCGCGGGCACGAGGTCACCCGAGCGGCCGGGGCGCCCCGCCGCGACCAGGTGCTCGCCGCGCTCGCGCTGGTCGGCGTACCGCATGGCGGACAGGCGTCCCACGATTCGGATGAAACCGGTGGATGACCGCCGGCCGCGCCCTACAGTTCCGGGCATGGCCACGACCCACCTGACGAAGCGGCGCGCTGTCGACCACTGCCGCGTCCGCTCGTCGCTGTGTCGTACGTCCTGACGGGTCCGCGCCGCTTCAACTCTGTAGTCGATCGAGTTAATTTACTAAACTCTCGACGATGCCCGCCGACCTCGCCGTCGGCCCCGCCCGAGCACCCCGCAGGAGCAGCCATGTCCACCCAGACCGCCGAGCAGCGCCACGCTGCCGCGAGCGCGCGCATCGACGCGCGCGGTCCCCAGTTCAGCGCGGCCGTGACCGCGGTGCTGCTCGTCGCCGTCTTGTCGCTGTCGAGCCCGGCCGCGGCGGTGCTGATCGGCGTGCAGGCGGTGCTGTTCGCCGTCGGCGCCGTCCTCGGCGTGCAGCGGCTCCCCACGGCGTGGGTCTTCCGCCGCTTCGTGCGCCCCCGGCTGAGCGGCACCACCGAGCTCGAGGACCCGCAGCCGCCCCGCTTCGCGCAGGGAGTCGGGCTGGTCTTCGCGACGGTCGCCCTGGCCGGCTTCGCGACCGGCCTCCACCTCGTGGGGGTGGTGGCGACCGGGTTCGCGCTCGTCGCCGCCCTGCTCAACGCCCTGTTCCGCTTCTGCCTGGGCTGCGAGATGTACCTGCTGATCAAGCGCGTCACCGCCTGAACCACGAAATCCCTGAAGGAAAGAGAGAACCGATGAGCCGCGACACCACCCTCGTCTCCGCCCAGTGGGTGGAGGACCACCTCGACGACGACTCGATCGTCCTCGTGGAGGTCGACGAGGACACCAGCGCCTACGACAAGGGACACATCCGGGGGGCGATCAAGCTCGACTGGACGACCGACCTGCAGGACCAGGTCCGGCGCGACTTCGTCGACCGCGAGCAGTTCTCGGCCCTGCTCTCCGAGCGCGGGGTCTCCAACGACGACACCGTGGTCCTCTACGGCGGCAACAACAACTGGTTCGCCGCCTACGCCTACTGGTACTTCAAGCTCTACGGACACGACGACGTCAAGCTCCTCGACGGCGGCCGCAAGAAGTGGGAGCTGGACTCCCGCGAGCTGACCGACGAGGTGCCCTCGCGCGAGCAGGCGTCCTACGAGGCCAAGGACCAGGACCTCTCGATCCGCGCGTTCCGCGACGAGACCGTCGAGGCGATCGGGACCAAGAACCTCGTGGACGTCCGCAGCCCCGACGAGTACGCCGGCCGGCTGCTCGCTCCCGCCCACCTCCCGCAGGAGCAGGCCCAGCGCGCCGGTCACATCCCGACCGCCGCCAACGTGCCGTGGAGCAAGGCCGCCAACGACGACGGCACCTTCCGGTCCGACGACGAGCTGAAGCAGATCTACACCGACGC
Organism: uncultured Actinomycetota bacterium; assembly: GCA_963740885.1. Classification (GTDB taxonomy): domain Bacteria; phylum Actinomycetota; class Actinomycetes; order Propionibacteriales; family Nocardioidaceae; genus Nocardioides. The sequence continues at coordinate 1,015,391 of CAVUFP010000002.1, read as the reverse complement.
CGGCGTCGACTGGGACAAGGACACCATCGCCTACTGCCGGATCGGGGAGCGCTCCAGCCACACCTGGTTCGTCCTCAAGGAGCTGCTCGGCCAGGACAACGTCAAGAACTACGACGGCTCCTGGACCGAGTACGGCTCGCTCGTCGGAGTGCCGGTCGTCGTGGGCGACGAGAAGGGCGAGGCCTGATGGGGTGCGGGGCACCCGCCGGCGGGCTGTCGCTCGACGGCGTCGACGTCGCCAAGGAGGCGGTGATCCAGGGCCAGGTGACGCGTGACGGCGCGCCGGTCCAGGGCGCCTACGTGCGGCTGCTCGACCGGACCGGCGAGTTCACCGCCGAGGTGCCGACCAGCGAGTCGGGCCACTTCCGGTTCTTCGCCGGCGACGGCGAGTGGACCCTGCGCACCCTCGCCCCGAAGGCCGACCCCGTCGACCGGGTGGTCGTCGCCGCCACCGGCTCCGTCGCCGAGCTCACCATCCCGCTCTGAGCCCGATCCGTCGCCCGCGCGCCGTCGAGACCTGACCCGGCGCGCGCGGACGGCGTGGCAGTGCCATCCTTGTCCCGCTCACGGGAAGGAGGCGGCCGGTGGTCGATCGGGTGGTCCTGCACATCGGGACGATGAAGTCGGGCACGACCTACCTGCAGCGCGTCCTCGAGAGCGGCGTCCTCGAGAACGTCGGCGGGTTCTTCGCGGGCGGCGCGTTCCGGGCCCAGTCGCGGGCCGTCGACGGGCTTCCCCTGCTCGACAAGCGCGGTGGCGGCAAGGCGTGGCGCGAGCTGGCCGCCCGCGTCCTCGAGCGTGAGGGCGTGGCGTTCTACTCCCACGAGTTCCTCTCCTTCGCCAGCAAGAACCGGGTCCAGCAGGTCGTGGAGCCGTTCGCCGGGACGCCGGTCGAGGTCGTGCTGACCGTCCGCGACCAGCACTCCGCCCTCCCCGCGCAGTGGCAGAGCTTCGTGCGCAACAAGGGCACCGAGTCGTGGGCCGACTACCTCGCCGCGGTGCAGGGCTCCCGCAAGGTTGCGCGTTCCCACCCGAAGTCGGGCCCCGCCCGGCCGAGGCCGGCGTTCAACTACCGCCGGACCCAGGACGTGCCGTCGATGGTCCGCAAGTGGTCGGCCCACCCGGGCGTCTCGCAGGTCTCCGTGGTCGTCGTCCCCGCCCCCGGCTCGCCGCCGGAGCTGCTGTGGCAGCGCTTCAGCGAGGCGACCGGGCTCGAAGCGGTCTCGCCCCCGAACGCCGAGGCCCGGGTCAACGAGTCGCTGGGCTACGCCTCCTGCGACCTGCTCCGGCGGCTCAACGAGTCGCTGGTCGGCCTCAACCGGCTGACCTACGAGCGGGCCCGCCGGGCGCCGGTGCAGGCGCTGCTGCCGCTGCGGGAGCTCGAGCAGCGGCCGGTGCTCGACCAGGCGGGCGGGGCGACGGCGCGCAGGCTCAACCGCAAGATCCTGCGGGTCGCCTCGCGCGACGGGGTCCGCCTGGTCGGCTCGGCCGACGACCTGCCCACCGGGGACCCGGGCGGCGAGCCCGACGCGGTGCCCCCCGCCGACCCGGCCGAGGTGCGCCACGCGCTCGACGTCGCCTGGCAGACCTGCCTGCCCGGAGCGGCCCCGCCGCCCGACGACCTCGACGCGGCCGTCACCGAGCTCGGCCGCCGGCTGGCGGTGCGCTTCGGCTGAGCGGTCCGGCTAGTCGCCCGGCTCCTCCCTCGTACGCCGGCCCCTCCGTTCGCGCTTGCCGAACGAGCGCTCCAGGGTGGTGACCAGCGTGCGGTACTGGGCGTGGAGCGCCGCCGCGTCGGGCTGCTCGGCCGCGAGCAGCCCGCGCAGCTTCTCGGCGGGGCCCTGCGCCTGCGAGGACGCCTGCCGGCCCGGCCCCTCCAGCCAGGTGGCGTAGGAGCGCCGCAACCGGTCGAGGTCGAGGCTGCCGGGGGCGGCCGTGGTCAGGGCCCAGGTCGCCCGCAGCGCCGCCGCCGCGCGCGCGTCGCAGACCTGCTGCTCGAGGCGGCGACCGCGACCGGTCAGGTCGCTGGCTTGCTGCTTGTCGAGCGCCACGAAGCTCCGGTAGGAGATCCCGCGGACCACGAGGTCGTCGACGTAGGCGCGACGCCGTTCCTCGCGACCCGCTCCCGTCGGCGGGAGGGCCGACGCGGTGCCGGCACGCTCGATCTCGCCCTGGACGGCCGCGCGCAGCCCGAGGCCGGGCAGCAGCAGGGGGACGACGACGAGCAGCGTGGCGGCGAAGCACACCGCGGTGGCGAAGGCGACCCGTCGCCAGAGCATGGGGTCGTCGTCCACGCCGATCGTGAGCAGCCACGCCAGCACCAGGTAGACCGCGCCGTAGACCACCGACCAGGTCGCCGCGGTCCCGCTCGGGTGGCGGAGCGCCGTGAAGCGTGAGGGCGCACCGTCGAGCCCGGCGATCAGCACCCGGAGCCGGGCGCTCCCGACGTAGGCCGCGACCGCGACGAGGAGCACCAGCCCGGCCGCGCCGGCCGCCATCCACCACGGGTCGGTGTCGCGCACCGCGAGCATCCGGGCCGGCGCGATCAGCCACCGGACGACGACGGCCAGGACGCCGACCACGACGACGCCGGCCAGCCCCCGCAGCAGCGACCCGGCCACGACCCGGAGCCGGCGTACGGTCCGGCCGACCCCGGTGGGCGGCCGCGCCCAGCCGCGCCGGTCGGCGACGCGGTCGAGCGACCCCAGCACGCTGGAGGAGGCGAAGCCGATGCTGCCGAGCAGCATCAGCGAGGCCGCCACCGCGAGCACGACCACGAGGGTCAGGCCACCGCGCGCCGCGCTGTCGTCGGCCCGGACGCCGGTGACGGCGTAGACCACGAGCGGGATCAGCGGCGTCAGCAGCACCACCGAGTGGAGCAGCGAACCGGTGCGCAGCGCGGCGTACGCGAACGCCGTCAGCACGGCCGCGGCGCCGAGCGCCGCCGCCGGCCCGCTCAGGGTGTCGGGCAGCACGTCGAAGAGGGCCAGCGCCAGCAGCACCCCGCCGAAGGCCAGCGCCAGCAGTCCCAGGGAGCGGGCGATGGTCTCCCGGGCGGTGAGGCCCGCCACCGCCCAGTAGGGCAGCAGCATGCCGCCGCGCAGCACGCGGGTGACCGGCTTGGCCGCGCTGAGCCCCGAGCGGTCGGAGTCGACCACCGTCGACATCACCGCGGCTGCCGTGCTCGCGGTGCGGATCACCAGGTCGCTGCTGGCCTCCTCGCGCAGCGGCTCGCGACCGATGCCGGCCCGGTCGAAGACCTCCAGCGCCCGGTGGCGCAGCGGGTCGCCGGGCGGGACACCGCCCTCGAGCCGGGTCAGCAGGTCGGCCTGCTCGGCGAGGAAGACCTCGCCGCGCGAGCGCGGGTTGGCGCCCTCGACGCGGTCGGCGCGCACCGCCTGCGCGAGGACCGGGAGCTCGGCGGGCACGAGGTCGAGGTGGAGCCCCCACGCGAAGACGTCGGCGAGGGCCGGCATCGTGGAGGGGAGGTCGCCCTCGCGGTTGCCCTCGGACGTCTTGCCGACGGCTCGCTCGACGAAGAACGCCGCCGTGAGCTCCTCGATCGCCCGGGCCCGCAACGTCGGCGTCACCACGTCCGTGACCCCGGGCATCAGCGCCACCAGGCCGTCGAAGGTGGTCTCGGCCAGGCCGGCGCAGTCGGCCTCCGACGCGCTCGGGGTGACGTAGCCCGAGAGCAGCGCGGTACGGCGGACCCGCTTGGGGTCGAGCATCGTCCGCGCGAGGGCCGTGGCCCCGTCGGCCCGTCCCCACACCCAGTCGTTGACCCGCCAGGACCGCTTGAGGAACCCGCCGAACCGGTTGATCGAGGCCCCGCCGAGCTTGTCGTCGCCGGTGCGTGTGTAGCGGGTGAACGGGTTCGGCGTACGCGCGGAGATCTGCACCAGCTCGACAGGAAGCGTGCTGCCGGTCGTCACCTCGTCGCCCAACATCGTGCTGGCGATCTCGAGCTGGAGCAGCCGGGCGAGCAGCTCGTCGTGGGTCAGGGCCGGTTCGCCGGGGCGTGGCTGGAGGATCCGCTGCCAGTGCTCGAGGACCGGATCGGCCTCGAGCAGCTGGTCGATCGCGGCGTGGAGGTGGGGGAGCAGGTGGAGCAGCTTGTCGATCACGGGGGCGACCAGGTCGCGCACGGTCCGACCGACGCTGCCCTCGCCCCGGTCCAGCGTCGGCTTCAGGGCGGCCCGGACCTCGTCGGGGGTGGGGGGCGAGTCAGCGACAGCGGTCTGGTGCTCGGCCGTGGCGGTCACGAGCGCATCGACGTCCGCGCGCGAGGTGCCGCCGCTCATCAGGTGGTCGTAGCAGGCCAGTCGGAGCCGCCAGTAGGTCTCGTCGGGCACCAACCGGGTCAGCGCCGGCTGCTCCTTCCAGCAGTCGTCGGTCAGCCCGCGGCTCTCGCGCAGCGCCTGCGCCTGCTTGAGCACGAAGACCCGCGCCTCCTTGACCTCCCCGTAGTGGGCGTCGGGCTGGATCCGCCAGATCGCCCGCCGCAGCAGGTCCGAGACCGCCTCGGCGACCGCGATCGCCCCGGTCGCACCCCAGGCCCACCGGTCCCCGGCGACGCCGGCCGCGGTCGGCGGCTCGAGCGGCACGTAGGGCAGGCCGCGCCGCCTGGTGCTCTGCGGGCCGGCCACCTTGGCGGCCGCCCAGGCGCTCTGCGCGCCGGAGGCCGCGGTGCGCACCCGCTCGAAGCTCCAGCCGGCCGGCAGGTCGAGCCCGACGAGAGACCCCGGCTCGTCGGCGCCGGTGCGCCACACGGCCAGGTCGCGGGCCGCGCGCCCACGGCGCAGCCGTCGGTAGTGCGGGTAGAGGGTCCGGGCGAGCGACTCGAGCTCGGCGACCGGATCGGTCCCGCCCAACGCGTCGAGCACGTCGCCGCGGGTGCCGCGCCGTCCGGCCGCGGTGAGGTTGTGGCGCTCGAGGGTCTCGACGTAGGAGCGGCCGCCCTGGGCGCTCAGCGCGCCGAGCAACCCGGTGAGGGTGCCGAGGAACGACGGCGGATCACCCTGGGCGTCGGGCGGGTCGTGTCCGACCTCGGGGGCGTGGGGGAAGACCAGCAGCATCACCCGGCGTACGGGGCCCTCGGCGGGCATCCGCTCGATCGCCTCGAGCGCCGCCCGGGTCGGGGTGTTGGCGAGGGCGCCGCCGTCGACCGCGAACCGCGACTGGTCGCGCCCCGGCACCCGGGTGCCCCACGAGGTGACCACACCGTCCATGTCGGGCCGCAGCCGGGTCTCGTCGTCGATCGCCTCGCCCGGCCGGTGGCGGGTGGAGCCGACGGGCACGAAGGACGGCTCGAAGGCGAGCGGGAAGCTCGCCGAGGACCGGGCGGCCAGCGCCAGCCGGTGGGCGGTCCGCTTGATCGCCCCGGGGCCGAACGGGTCGTCGTCGGGGTTGCGCCGGTCCCAGTGGAACCCGGCCGCGTGGATCATCTGCGGCAGCTTCTCGCCGGTGGAGTCGACGCTCACCGACTGGTTGCCGCGCAGCACCGTCGTCGTGATCGTGAGGTCGATCGGCGCCTGCTCGTCCGGCTTGCGGGCCACGGGCTCCGCAAGGATCTCCAGGGCGGTGTGCAGGGCAGGCAGGAAGTGCTCGTCACCCTTGAGCAGCGAGGTCGGCTGCCCCTGGAACGGCGCCCGCAGCAGGGTCTCGATCCGGCCCTGGTCGATCCACAGGTCGCGCAGGGTGGCGGGGTCGCTGCCGGTGACCTGGGTCAGCGCCAGCGCGGCACCGTTGATGCCGCCGGCCGAGGTGCCGGTGATGACGTCGGCCCGGCAGGTCGTCCCGGTCAGCCGCTGCAGCAGGGCGTACGGCGACGGGGGGTCGTCGCCGCGATCGGCCTTGGTCAGCCGGTCGAGCTCGAGGACCACCCCGCCCATCCACACGGCGAGCGAGACCCCGCCGTTGAGGACGACCGCGAACCGGACCTCCTCCTCGGGCACCTTCAGGCACCAGGTCCGGTCGACCAGTCCGTGCTCGTCGTTCGCCATCTCGCGCTCCCAGCCCTGACCCGGCGCGGGCCACCCCTGGGAGCCATGATGGCGCTGCCGGTCGCGCTTGCACAGAGGGCGTGCCGACCGGGGGCCGGCGGAGTCGGCGGGAGGGTCAGCCCTGGCCGATGAGCCGGTCGAAGAGGGCGCGGGTCTCGGGGACGTCGAGCTTGACGATGCTCTGGTCGCCGACCATCCCGGTGCCGTCGTTGGGAGCGGTCAGCGTCTGCAGGTCGGCCCCCGAGATGTGGCGCGAGGACCAGCCGAGCCGGACCATCGCGGTGTTGCTGAGGCCGCTGTCGACCGAGACGAAGTCGTCGAGGTCCTTGACGGTCTGGGTCAGCAGGAACGGGCTCGACAGCGCGTCCTGACCGCGCAACGAGGTCAGCATCGCCCGGAGGTACTCCTGCTGCCGCTGCACCCGGTCGAAGTCGCCGTTGGGCAGGCTCTTGCGCTCGCGGACGTACTTCAGCGCCTCGTCGGGGCCCATCATCTGGCCGCCGAGCCGGATGCCGCCGACGGTCTCGGTGATCCCTTCGAACCCGGACCAGTCGACGACCATCACGTGGTCGATGCGGACGTCGGCGACCTGCTCGACGGTCTGGGCCAGGAGCGACGGACCCCCGTAGGAGAACGCGGCGTTGATCTTCTGGTCGCCGTAGCCGGCCACGGGCACCCAGGAGTCGCGGGGGATCGAGACCAGGGACGCCCGGCTGCCGTCGGCGGGGAGGTGCAGCACCATGATCGCGTCGCTGCGGAACACCCCCGGGGTCCAGTCGCCGGAGGCGAGCATCTCGGGCAGGTCGGTCCGCTCGCCGTTGTCGACTCCGGCGAGCAGCACCGTCGTGGCGCCGGCTGGCCCGGGCTCGGGGCGGTCGGCCTGGCCCTGTCCCTCACCGGGGTCGAGCTCGAAGCGGGTGACGTCGTCGAGGCCGTGGAAGAGCACGGCCACCCACGCGCCGAGGCCGAGGAGCACGGCCAGGACGAGGGCCACGAACCCCACGGTGATCTTGCGGCGACGAGTCATGGACATCGCCGTCAGGGTAGTCCGGCCGTCCGAGGACAGTCGATTCGGCGACGCTCGCGCATGGCCGAGGTCAGCGGCTCCACGGGCGCTCGTGGTCGCCCACGGCGAACACCGATCGGGCCGGCTCGTCCGAGCCCCCCGGCCCGACGGCGGCCACGACGTTGCCGTCGTCGACCCGCAGCCGGAACTCGCCCCGGTGCCCGTCGATGAAGCCGATCAGCCGCTCGAGGTCGTCGCGACGGTCGTGGTCGACCAGCCAGCCCATCAACCGCTGCTGTGCCGGCGTACGCGTCTGCTCGAAGGGGACGGTGTCACCGGACCAGAAGCTGGCCAGGGCGGTGCGCAGCGCGATCCAGTAGTCGTCGTCGGAGGACGTGGCCGCGCGGAAGTACTCCCACATGTCGACCGGGAGCACGTCCTTGAACCAGACGTCCTGCAGCGTGGTCTCGCCGGTCCGGCACACCAGGTCGGTGCTCATCCGCTTGGACGCGATCCGGTCGACCAGGTCGGACATCTCGTGCCGGCGCTGGGTGATCGAGCTGCCGTCGTCGCGCATCCGCCACACGTAGACATTCTCGGGGATCACGTCGAAGTGCTTGGCGGCGACGAACGCGCGGGTGAGCGTCGGCTGGTCCTCGTAGCGGATGCCGCAGGGGAAGGACAGTCCGGCGTTGTCCCAGAACCGCCGCCGGAAGACCTTGTTGACGGCGAACACGTCGGCCAGCATCAGCGGCATGTCGGAGAGCGAGACCCGCTCCCGCCGGGTGCTGTGGTTCTGCCGCATCAGCCGGGTGATGGTCTCGTGGCCCTGCCGCTCACGGGTGAGGGTGCCGACGACCATGTCGGACCCGGTCCGGGTGATCGTCGACATCATCGTGGCGTAGGCGCCCGGGACGAGGAAGTCGTCGGAGTCCAGGAAGGTCAGGTAGGCGCCGCGGGCCTCGGCCACGCCGCGGTTGCGGGCCGCGCCGAGGCCGCCGTTGGGCTGGCGCACGACGCGCAGCCGCCGGTCCTCGGCGGCGTACCGCTCGGCGATCGCGGCCGTGTGGTCGATGCTGCCGTCGTCGACGACGATCGCCTCGAAGTGGAGGTAGGACTGTCCGAGCAGGCTCTCGAGGCAGTCGGCGAGGTAGCGCTCGACGTTGTATGCGGGGATGACGACGCTCAGGAGCGCCGGGTCATGGCGACTCCTGCCGAAGCTGAAACCGGCTCCGAGCCGTCGCATGCCCACCAGCCTACGGCAGTCGGCCGTCCGGCCGCCCGGATCGCCGCCTGGTGGACCGGTGAAACGGTCCCCGGACGAGGGGCCGGGAGGGCGCGCACCGCTCCGCTACAGTGCGGCGGGTGACCCCTACCAGGCGGTACTTCAGCTACCCGCGCCGCCGCGTCAACTACGTCACGCACATCTCCCGCCGGCACCAGTGCGTCTTCGTCGAGGTCCCCAAGGCGGGCTGCAGCGTCGTCAAGCGAGTGCTCCAGTACAGCGAGGTCGACGGCCAGGGGATCGACCCCGAGGCGTCGGTCCACGACCGGTCGCTGTCGCCGCTGGCGGCCCCGATCAGCGACGGCTTCGACCTCGACGAGATCTTCGGTGAGCAGAGCCCGTGGTTCCGGTTCAGCTTCGTGCGCAACCCCTACTCACGCGCCCTGTCGTGCTATCTGGAGAAGATCGCGGGCGAGCAGTGGCTGCGTGACCTGCGCCTGCCCGAGCTCGGCTTCGACCCCCACGACGACGTCAGCTTCACCGACTTCCTGACCAAGGTCGCGGAGCAGGAGCCCAGGGAGATGGACATCCACTGGGCCCCGCAGCACCACATCCTCTCGCTGCGCCGGGTCCGCTACGGCTACCTCGGGCGTTTCGAGTTCTTCCAGCAGGACCTGCGGCGCCTGGTCGACATCCTCGGGCTCGAGGTGCCCGAGGAGCTGTTGCTGCGACGTACGGCGCACGTCACCGGCGCCGCCGACAAGCTGCACCAGTACTACGACGCCGAGACCCTCGAGCTGGTGCAGCGCATCTACCGCAAGGACTTCGACCTGCTCGGCTACGGCCGCGACCTCCGCTTCGCCGCCTGACCCCGTCGCCGCCCTGCAGCGGTGCGGGGGTCGAGAGGCTCACCTACCCCGAAGGGTGGGTCAGTTGCGCTGCCAGACGCGGACCCAGTCGACCCGCATCGAGCCGGTGGGGGAGATGCCGAGGCGCTTGGCCTGCTTGAGCTCCCAGGCGGAGGTCATCAGGCCGAGGATGAGGTACTCCTCGACGTTGGTCACGCCGCGCTTGATGACCGAGTGGGTCCGGCCGTCGACGGAGAAGGTGTAGGAGTTCTCGGTCCACTCCAGGGAGAACACGTGGTAGCGCTTCCACCACGCGTCGCGTTTGGACAGCATCCGGGTGGCCGAGGGGGCCACGCCGCCGATCTTGACCGGCTCGCCGTGCTTGCGGATGCCGTAGTTGTAGAGGAACGAGGCCAGCCCACCGCCGGGGTAGCCCTTGCCGAAGAACTCGGCGATGTCGATCTCGGCGCCGGCGACGTTCGGCGACGCGCCGTAGTCGGGGCGGAGGGCCTGCATCCAGAAGGCGCCGTGCGAACCGCGGTGCTGGTGGAACTTGATCCGCGCGGAGAGCGTGCCGTGGCGGAAGGTGACCGGGACGTGCTGGGTGCTGACCTGCCCGTTGAGGTAGTAGTGGAACTTGCCCTCGCTGGTCTTGCACTTGCGGTGCCTCTTGGCGGGGTCCCGCTTCACGCTCAGCTTGAGCACACCGTGCCCGACCTTGCGGGCCCGCGGGTCGCCGACCTTGGCGCACTCCTTGGAGGCCGGACGGCGGTCGGCCCAGCTGTCGCCCAACGTGGTGCCGGAGAACTCGTCGCGGAACGCCGGCGCCCACACCGCAGCGCTCTGCGCGCTCGAGGTGACGGCGGCCAGGGTCTTGGTGCGCTGGGCGACGCCCCGGTAGACGTACGGCGCGTCGGGCAGCGGGTCGGCCCTCTTCTTGTACGCCGGAGCGGTGAAGGTGACGCTGCCCGCCTTGTTCTGCTTCTTCGGCTTCCCGAACTTCGTCCACGTGAGGCCGCCGTCGGCGGAGCGCTGGACCTGCACCTTGCGGCCCTTGCGGGCCGGGGCGAACCGCACGGTCCCGACCAGCTGTGCCTGGTCGGAGGCCGCGGGGCGGCCGCCGGGCTGCACGTTGGGGGCCGAGAGCGAGGTCGTGCCGCTCTGGGTGACCGCAGCGGCCCCGGGCTGCAGGGAGCCGGTCAGGCCGGCGGCGATCAGGGCGGCCAGGGCGACGAGGACGACGCCGGGCAGGGCAAGCGGTCGCGTGGACAAGGGGAACTCCGGGAGAGAGAGACGCGAGGGACGAGAGGGGCCCGAGGGCAGCATGATAGTAGCGGGCCGGACCCCGTGTCCGGCGATCGGCGGCACCGGGTGCGGGAGGCCGGACCCTAGACTCTCGCCATGCTGTCGCGCCGCGCCCTGGGGAGCCGATGAGGCGATGGCAGGGCCGGCGGCCGCGGCGTGGTCTCTTCGAGCACCTCCGGGCCGACGGTGAGGTGCTGGTGCTCACCGCCCCCGGTGTCGACCGCGAGGAGCTGGCCCGGCAGGGGCTCGCGGACTCGGCCACCGTCCACGCGCTCACCGACACGGTGCCGGCCCCCCACGACCTGGCCGCCGTCGTGCTCGCCGTCCCCGACCTGGTCGGGCTGCGACGGGCGGTCACCGGCCTGGCCAACGTCGGGCGCGCGCGCACGGTCGCGGTGTGGTTCCAACGCGCGGTCCCGCAGCTGCCGGTCGTGGTGCCCGGTCCGCGGTGGCCCGGCCTGGAGCGGGTGGTCGCCGGCCGGTCGCCCTCGCCGTACGTCGTGCTCGAGCTGGTCGCGGAGGCCCAGGCGCGTCCGGTGCTGCTCGAGATCGCCCGGGTGGCTGCCCCCTCGGCCCGGTTCGGCGTCGCGTGGCCGGCCCTCGGCCTGGTCCGGGGCGACCCGGCGCTCTGGCCGCCGGCCGACCCGTCGGCGAAGGTGGCGGTGCCCGGCCGCGTGCTCGACCAGGGCGTCGACGCCCCGCCCGACCTGGTGCTCGCCCGCGCCGAGGTGCTGGCCGGTCAGGAGCTGCCCGAGGCCGACCACCCGGTGCTCGGTCGTCCGACCCGGGTGGAGACCCGGGAGCCGGACCTCACGTGGGAGTCCTGGCAGGCGATGCCCCCGGGCGAGGGCACCCGGGCCCTGGCCGCGCGCGGCACCACCTCGCTCGGGGCCGTCGACGAGCACCTCGTCAACCCGATCGGCTTCGAGCGCGACGCCGCGGCGACGGTGGCGACCCTCGGTGCCGGGCCCGGCGACCGGTTGGTCGTCGCGGGCGACACCGGCGGCAGCACGGAGATCCGTCCCGTCGTGGGCCTGAGCGAGGTCGACCTGCCTGCGCTGCGGCGACTGGCCGGCGTCCGACTGGCCTGGTCGGGCGGCCCGGGACCCCAGGCCTACTGCCGGGCGGTCGCGGGGCTGGCGTGCGCAGGCGTCCCGGTGCGTGCCGACCACGTGCCCGACTGGGCGCGGTTGCTGCTCGACCCCGGCCTCGCCGCCGCCCTCGGCGAGCCGGTCGACCTCACCGACCGGCTGCGCCGCGAGGAGCACAGCGTCCGGGTCCGCCGGGCGGCACTGGGCTCCCACGCGACCGGCCCGTGGCGCCGGCGACTCGCGGCGGCGCACGACCTGCAGGTGCCCCCGGACCTCACGGTGTCGGTGCTGCTGGTGACGCGGCGGCCCGCGATGCTGCGCTTCGCGCTGCGCCAGGTGGCGCGACAGCGCGGCGTCGCGCTCGAGCTGGTGCTGGCCACCCACGGCTTCACCCCCGACGCCGCAGAGCTCGAGCGGTTCCGGGCGGCCTGCGACGTACCCCTGACCACGCTCGAGGCCGAGCCCGCCGCCGTGTTCGGCGAGGTGCTCGACCGTGCCGCGGCCCGCGCCGGAGGCGACGCGCTGCTGAAGATGGACGACGACGACTGGTACGGGCCCGACTTCGCCGCCGACCTGGTCCTCGCCCGCGGCTACAGCGGCGCCGACGTCACCGGGTGCCCGCCCGAGCTGACCTACCTCGAGCCGATCGACGTCACCCTGCGCGACACGACGACCACCGAGGTCTACCGGCCCTTCGTCGCGGGCGGGACGCTGCTCGTCGACCGCGGCGCCTTCCGCTCCCTCGGCGGCTTCCGCCACACCAGGAAGTACGTCGACGCGGGACCTGCTCGCCGGGGTGACGAGCGCCGGCGGCCGGGTCTACCGCACCCACGGCCTCGGCTACGTCCTGCGACGCGCGGCGACCGGCCACACCTGGGACCCGGGGCTCGGGCACTTCCTCGACCCGCAGCGCGTGCACGACCAGTGGCGCGGGTTCCGGCCCAGCGCGCTGCTCGAGCCCGATGAGGATGACCGGCCCACCGGCCCCGGGCGATAGACTCGACGGCTATGACCACCGGGCCCGGTCCTCGGGTGAGGGCCAACGACTGGGGCGTCCTCGACGCCCCGGAGCCTGGCGCGTACACCCCCGAGCGCTCGGTCTCCGTCGTGATCCCGGCCTTCCGGGCCCACGACACGCTGCCGTGCACGCTGGCGGCGCTCGCAGCGCAGTCCTACCCCGAGGAGCTGCTCGAGGTCGTCGTGGTCGACGACGGCGACGGCGACCAGCCCGTCGAGCTGCCCGACCTCCGACCGGCGCGCACCGTGGTCGTCCGGTCCGAGGGCTCGTGGGGGCGGGCCCACGCCTGCCACACCGGGGCCTCGGCGTCCTCGGGCGACGTCATCCACTGGCTGGACGCCGACATGGTGCCCTCGCCGCACCAGGTCGCCCACCACATGCGCTGGCACCACGTGATCGACCACGCCGTCGTCCTCGGCCACAAGCTCTTCGTCGACCCGGTCCCGCTTCCGGAGGTCTCCAAGCTGCACGAGCTGGCCCTCGACGACCGCCTCGAGGACCTCTTCGCCGGGCGCCGCGTCGACGAGCACGGCTGGGTCGAGGAGATCTGGCGCCGCTCCGAGGACCTCAAGCGCGCCGGGTTCCGGGCCTTCCACGTCCACGTCGGCTCGACGGCCAGCGTCGGCCGCGCCCTCTACGCCGAGGCCGGCGGCCTCGACACCTCCCTCAAGCTCGGCGAGGACGTCGAGCTCGGCTACCGGCTGGCCATGCGCGGCGGGGTCTTCGTCGCCGAGCGGCGGGCGAGGAGCTGGCACCTCGGCCGGTCCCACCTGATGCGCTACGAGAAGGAGGTGCAGCGCTACAACGCTCCCTTCGTCGCGCAGCGGGTGCCCGACTTCCGCAAGTTCCGCCAGGCGTCCGGCCGCAGCTACCGGGTCCCCTACGTCGAGGTCGTGGTCGACACGGCCGGCCACTCCTGGGAGCACGTCACCTACACGGTCGACGGCGTCCTGCGGCGCCCACCCCGGCGACCTCCACGTCCGGCTGCTCGGCCCCTGGAGCGCGCTCGACGACGTCCGGCGCTCCCTGCTGGGCGAGTCGCTGCTCGACGTACGACTGCTGCAGGAGGAGTACGCCGCCGAGCCGCGTGTGTCCCTCGTGGAGGACCTGCCGGCCACCGGCTACCCCGCGCTGTTCCGGCTCCACCTGCCCGTCGGCTGGCGGCCCGGCACCGAGACCCTCGAGAGGGTGACCCGCGAGATGCAGCGTCGGGCCCACGGGCTGCGCTCGATCCTCCTGCCCGACGGCGCGGTGGCCCGGATCGAGCGGACCGCCGCCTTCGAGCGCGCGCTGCGCCTGAAGGCCGACGACGAGCTGCTCGACGACGCCGTCGACACCGTCTCGGAGACCTGGTGGTCCGACGGCGCCCGCGACGGCTTCGTGCACGTCCTCGACGAGCCGGCGCCGGCCGCGGACGACGACGACGTGGTGCACCCCGTGGCCGTGGAGGCTGCCGCGCCTGTGAGGTCCGCCGACCCCGACGCGAACGTCACGTCCGCCGACCCGCTCGACCCGGCCGGTCGGCACCCCCTCGCCCGGATGATGACGGCGCTGGGCAAGCGCTGACGTGCCGGCTGCCTGCCGCCGTCTGCTCCCGGTCACCCTCCTGCTGGCGCTGTGCGCCGCCACGGCGTGCACCGCCACCGAGGAGGCTGCACCCCCGCAGCCGACGGCCTCGCCGGAGGACAGCCCCTCGGCTCCCGAGCCGGTGCCCGGGCCCGCCGCCCGCGCAGTCGCCCTCGCCGCCCTGCCCGGCGTCGCCCAGGCCGGGGCCGTGCCGACGAGCGCGCCCGAGGGCGGGCTCCTGGTCGCCAGCGTCCGGCCGGTGCGCGACGGTGGGCCGGTGCTCCTGCAGCAGCACACCGACGAGGGCTGGGAGACCGTGGCGAGCGGCGAGCAGGACCACGCGGGGATCGCCCGGTTCGCCAGCAGCTCGCTGCCCGAGACCTCCGACGACGTAGTCCTGCGCGCGGCGTCCGTGGGTGCCGACGGGGCGGTCGAGGAGGCCAGCTCCCCGTTGCGGGACACCGCGTGGGACGAGGTCTTCGCCGAGGACTTCGACGGTACGTCGCTCGACACCTCGACCTGGGGCTACCGGAGCGTCGGCGTCTACAACGCCGCCGACGACGGGCTGTGCGCCACGAGCGACCCCCGGGCCGTCAGCGTCGCGGACGGGACGCTGCGCCTGCACGTGAAGCGCGACCCCGCCCGGGCCGGCCAGACCTGCCGGACCGACCACGGCAGCTTCGGCTACTACCTCAACGGACGCGTCGACACCCAGACCGGCTTCGGCTTCACCTACGGCGTCGCGGCGGCGCGCGTGAGGTTCCAACGCGATCGCGGGCAGCACGGCGCCTTCTGGCTCCAGCGCAGCTCCGGGGTGGCCGCTCCCGGCGACCCCGCGCTCGGCGGGGCCGAGGTCGACGTGGCGGAGTTCTTCGGCGAGGGGGCCAAGGACGGCGGCATGGGCACCTTCGCCTACTACCTCGACGCCGGTGGTGACCTGGAGCAGATCGGTGGCGTCGACCCCCGTACCTCCGAGGGCCTCGCCTACGGCGACACCTGGTGGGACCAGTTCCACGTCTTCTCGGTCGAGTGGACGCGGCAGGCCTACGTCTACCGGGTCGACGGCCGCGAGGTCTTCCGCACCACCCGCGGCATCTCCGGCGTCGAGGAGCACCTGATCCTCAGCCTCACCAGCAAGGACTTCGAGCTGAAGCGGCTCGACCCCACGCTGCTGCCCAGCACGATGGAGGTCGACTGGGTCCGGGTCTGGCAGCGCGCCCGCTCGTGAGGTGACGCGGGGTGCTTGCCACCGCCTGCCGCCAGGAGGACTCTGGTGATCAGCGTGTGCCCGCCGGGAGTCGCGTGCGGGTCGGGCACCGATCGGGAGCGGGAGGGACCTGTGGCAGAGCGCACCCTGGCCATCGACCTGGGGGACGACCTCGTCCTCGGCGTGGTCGCCGAGCACGCCGGGCCCCAGCTGGTGGCCGAGAAGGATCTGACCGCCAAGCTCTCCTCGGTCACCCGGTCGATCGAGGTGGTCAGCCGCGAGGCGATGGAGGCCGTCAAGAAGGCCACGCCCGACAAGGCGACCGTGGAGGTGGGCTTCGGCCTGGCGATCGAGCAGGGCCAGCTGGTGGCACTGCTCGGCAAGGGGCGGGCCGAGGCGACGATCACGGTCACGCTGGAGTGGTCGCGAGGCGACGGGGAGCAGTGACGTGGCGGTCAGTCCCGAGGTCCTCGCCGCCGTCCGCACCCTCCTCAAGCGTTGTACGGCGTCGGTCACCCTGGACGACGGGAGCCACGGCAGCGGGTTCTTCATCGACGAACGGCGGCTGCTGACCTGCGCCCACGTGGCGGGCGCCGAGGGCGGCACCGTCAGCGTGCACCCCGTGGGGCGGGACGCCCCCCGGCCCGGGACCGTCGTCACCGCGCTGCCCGGCAACGACCTCGACCTCGCGATCGTCGAGGTCGACCCGGTGCCCGGTGAGCCGCCGCAGCCGGCCGTCGTGCTCGACCGGGCGGTGGTCGACAACATCGACTACTACGCCGTCGGCTATCCCGCCGAGGTGCTGGTGGGCGAGGTCGGCCTCGAGGAGGTGAGCTATCCCGTCAACACCCGGCTCGACCCGGCCGACGGGGTCACGCCGCGATTGCTCATGATCCAGGCCGGCGGCCCGCTGGTCGTGCCCGGCATCAGCGGCGGGGCGTTGCTCAGCAGCGACAGCGGGGCCGTGGTCGGGTTGGTGCAGTACTCCCGCGACGTCGGCGGCGACAAGGGGGGCGCGGGGATCCCGATCGTCCGCGCCGCCGAGCACCTGCCCCTCGTCCACGACCTGCTGGCCTCCCCGCCCCTGGCGACCCGGGCCTGGCGCGACGCGCTCGGCCGCGCGGCCTGGCGGCAGCTGGGCAACCAGTGGGAGTGGCGCACCCGGCTCGACATCCTGGTCAGCGGCGACGTGAAGGAGTGGCACATCCGCGCCGACTCCGAGGACGGCGACGCCTACACCGTCAGCGGCCAGGGGCTCCCGAGCCGGATCGCGGAGGCACTGTTCCACTGGGCCAAGCGGCGGCGGGTGCGCGATCCGGAGGACGTCGAGCTGCTCGGTCGCCTGCTCGCCGGTGCACTGCTCCCCGACCCGTTGGTGGAGCGGCTGATCGGCGCCGCCGACAGCGACGAGCTGATGGTCCGGCTGCGCTTCGACGACGGGGGAGACCTCTTCGACGTGCCGTGGGAGTTCGTGACGCTGCGCGTCAACGGCGAGACCCGACAGGTCGCCACCAGCCGCGAGATGCGACTGGCGCGCGTCGCGCCCCGCGCCGACGGGTCCGCGGTCGACGTCCTCCCGGCGGCGGGGACCGCCGGGGTCCTCGGCATCGTCGTGCAGCCCGAGGACTGGCAGCGACGGATGCCCAACCTGCGCCAGCTCGCCAAGGACGTGGCCTGGCCCGAGCAGGGCGCACTCGCCGCCCGGCTGGGCGCGGCCATCGAGTCCGGGGGCACCCTCAGCGCCCACCTGCTCGACACCCCGCTGCCCTCGCAGGTCCCGCGCACGATCAAGGAGCTGGAGCGAGGTGCACCGCTCGACGTCGTCCACTACTGCGGCTTCGGGCAGCTTCAGGACGGCGTGCCGCGGATCGCCTTCTCCGACGACGAGGGCGACGCCGAGCTCCACGAGCTCGACAACCTCTTCGCCTGGGTCTCGGCCAGCCCGGCCCGGGTGCTCGTCGTCCAGTTCCTGCTGCCGCCGTCGGGGACCGACCCGGACCCGATCCCGCCGAGCGCGTTCCGCTCCGCGCTGCGGGGTCGCGT
This sequence comes from uncultured Actinomycetota bacterium, assembly GCA_963740885.1. Classification (GTDB taxonomy): domain Bacteria; phylum Actinomycetota; class Actinomycetes; order Propionibacteriales; family Nocardioidaceae; genus Nocardioides. Next base: position 998,077 of record CAVUFP010000002.1, on the reverse strand, counting down.
CAACGCGGTGGTCTTCACGCCCGTGCCCGTCCACCCGCGACAGGCCCAGGCGTTCAACCGGCGCTTCTACGAGGCGCTCGGCGGCGGAGCCACCATCGAGGCCGCGGTCCAGGAGGGCCGGGCCGAGGTGGGCGACGACCGCTTCCTCGGGGATGCCGCCGGGTTCGCGTGGTTCTCGCTGATCACCGGCCCGCAGGCGGGGCTCCAGGTCGTCGAGGCAGGGTCGACCGGCAGCGGTTCCAGCCGCGGGTCGACCCTCACCCAGGCCCAGGGGCAGTGACGTGTCCGGGTTCGACGCGATCATCCGCGGCGTCGAGGACCGGCTGCGCCGTGACCTCGGCGTCGACGCCGGTCTCGGCGCCGCCCTCGTCGAGCTGTCGGCCGACGGGCAGGCGGACTCGGCCGAAGCGGTGCGCCGGCTGCTGCGCCGGCGGGTCCGCGACCTGCGTGCCGCCGTCGACCGGGTCCAGCTGCTCGAGCAGCAGGTCGACAGCCTGGCCCGCATCCTGCCGTTCACCGAGGCCGGCTGGGAGCCCCGACGGCAGCTCCTGGCGCGAGCGCTCGAGGAGGACCCCTCGCGCGGGACCCGCCTGTGGCTGGCCGACTGCTACGCCGCGGTCGCCGAGGTGCGCCTGGACGCGCTGCGACGGCTGGTCGGCCTGCCCGGCCCGCCGGAGCCGTTGCGGGAACGGATGCGCACCCTCGTCGCCGCCTTCGAGGGCGAGACCTGGCCGACCGTCGTCGCGCTCGTCGAGCCCGGTGCGGTCGGCGTCGAGGTCGGCGGGGCGAGCGTGCCGGCGGACGACGTACGGGGCCGGCTGGCGAGCCTGCTGGTACGGCTCGGCCTGGCCCGACCCGGGGGCGCCGACCTCGAGTCGTGGCACCGCGAGGCCGACCGGCTGGGCGCCGGCGCCACGTCGGCCGCGCTCCTCGCCCGGAGCGAGCGCGAGCGTGGCCACGACCGCGAGAGCGACGCCTGGCTCGCACGCGCGGTGGAGCGCGGCCCGACCGACCTCGATGTCGCGGTCGAGCAGGTCGTCCGGGCCCGGCGCGCGGGCGATCCCGCCCAGGCCGAGGAGGTCGCGCGGAACGCGGTGGACGCCCTCCCCCTGCTCGCCGACGTGGAGCGTGCGGTGGGCGCGCTGCTCTACGAGCCGCCGGCCGAGCTGTGGGTGGCCGTGGCCGACCGGGCCCTGCGTAGCGGCGACCCGGAGCTGCTCGAGCGCGCGCTGGGCCGCGGCGACCAGGCCGTCGGGTGGACCGACTACCCGGTGCGCGCGCGGCTCGCCGAGCTGCGGGTGGCCCGTGCCGAGGCGGCGCAGGTCTCTGCGGCGGAGCTGGTCGCGCTGCACGTCCGGGCCGGGACCGAGCGGCTCTGGAGCGGCGCGTTCGACGCGGCCGCCGGGCAGCTGGAGGCGGCGCTCGCCCTCGACCCGGACGACGTCGACACCCGGCTCGTGCTCGCCGACTGCCTGGTGACCGGCAACGGCCAGCAGCCGCTGCGCCACGCGGGTGCCGCCGTACGACGGGCCCTCGGCCTCGTGCAGGTCGTGCAGGCCGAGGACCGGGTGTCGGAGGACCGGGCGTGGAGCTACGCGACCGAGAGCTATGCGCGACAGGCCCTGCTGCGCGGCATCGGTCCCGAGGCGGAGGCGCACCGGTGGCCGATGCTGCTGGCGGCGTGCCGGGGCACCGCCCTCGGGCTCGGGGAGTGGACCCGGTGGCGGACGCTCGCCGATGCCTTCTCGGCCGTGCGGGCCGACGAGCTGGCGCTCGACGCGGCCCGCCACGTCGTCACCCGGATGGGCTCCGGCGACGAGGAGCGCCAGCTGCACAGCGAGAAGCTGGCCAACACCGGCCGCCCGGACCAGGCCATCGCCGCGCTGGACCTTCCCGGTGACGTCGAGGAGGGGACCGGCGGGGCGTTCGGGGACGCCGTGCGTGCCTACTGCATCCTGCGGCTGGGCGACCCGGTCGAGTCCACCAAGCTGCTGCGCGGCGCCGATCTCGATCCCGACTGGACCTGGGCGACCGAGGCCCTGATCACCTCGCTGCTGCTCACCGGCCGGATCACCGAGGCGGAGGCGGAGATCGCGGTGCTGGAGCGGCACTGGCTCGACCGGCCCGACGAGCACCCCGCGGTGCTCTCGCTGGCCGGCCTGCGCCTGCTGCAGGGACGCTTCGGTGAGGCCGCCGAGCTGGCCGGCTCCGTGAGCGACCAGGAGGACGAGGCGGCCGCCTACACCGTCGCAGCCGCGCTGCTGCTCCAGGGTGACGTCGACGGCGGCCGGCGCGAGTTCGAGCGCTGGGTCGAGCTGGCCGGCCGCCGTGGCCTCCACGAGTGGGACGTGCTCTCCGCCCCCCAGCTGCGGGTGCTCGCGGTGCACTACCGCGCCCCCACCCTCGACCTCTCTGCCGTGGGTCGGCTGGTGCAGGCCCGCCGCGACGCGTTCCCCGACGTGGTCGCGCTCCCGCTGGAGGCCGGCCGGGTCGGGGCGTGTGCCCGGCAGCCGGACGATCCCGACGCCGAGCTGGCGATCCTGATGTGCGACGCCCTGCTGCGCGTCGCGCGTGACGACGTACCGGGGGCGATCGCCGTCCTGGAGGCCGGCCGGCTCGACGCGCCCGCCGAGCGGCTGCTCCAGCTGCTGCGCCAGGACCGCGAGCCGCGTCCGGTCGTGCCCGGTCCGGACGAGGAGGTGGGGGAGAAGGACCGGCCGACGGGGCCCGACGAGCTGGCGGCGCGGTGCGTGTCGGCCGCGGCCCAGGACCGCCGCGACGACGCCGCCACCGCGCTGACCGGCCTGCTCGACCTCGTGGGGGTGGACGATGCGGCGCTGTGGCTCAAGGACGCGGTGGCCGAGGACCACCCGGGCTTCGAGGCCCTGATCGCGCTGGTGGGCGAGCTGGCCGGCGAGGGCGCCGACCCGGGTCCGCTGCGGTCGCTGGTGCCGGCGCTGGAGGCGCTGGTGTCGTTGCGGCTGCTGCTTCCGGCGTCGTGGTTCGCGGGCCACGACGACCCGGTGGCGACGCACCCGATCTTCGTGCGCTACATCCCGGAGGCCCGGCTGCGGGACCCGGCCATGCCGCCGGTGCGGGTGGGTGCGGAGGAGGCGCTGGAGCCGGGGGGCTACCTCGTGATGCGCGGGACCCGGCTGGTGGAGCAGGGCGTCGTCGACCCGCTGGTGCACTACGCGGATCCTGCGGCGGCACCGGTGCTGCCCCTCGACCCGGAGGCCGTGGTCGGCCCGACGGGGGTCGTGCCACTCGCCGTCGAGGCGACCGACGGTGGGCTCGGCGGGCTGCTGGCGATGTCGGCGTTCGAGGTCGTCGTACGCCGGGTCCAGGCGCTCCACGCCGTCGTCCCCGCCCCCTGAGACGCCACGACCCCGCACGTCGGGACGCGCGGGGTCGTGGGAGGAGCGGGTTCAGCTGCCGGAGTTGATCATCCCCGCGCCGACGGTGACGCCGGTCTGCTCGTCGATCAGGATGAAGGAGCCGGTGGTGCGGTTCTTCGAGTAGGGGTCGCAGAGCAGCGGCACCGTGGTGCGCAGCTGGACACGGCCGATCTCGTTGAGGCCGAGCTCCTTGGTGTCCTGGTCGCGGTGGAGCGTGTTGACGTCGAGGCGGTACTGGATGTCCTTGACCATCGTGCGCCCGGAGCGGGTGGTGTGCTTGATGGCCAGCTTCTGCCGCGGCTGGAGCGGCTTGTTGGTCATCCAGCAGACCATCGCGTCGATGTCCTGGGCCGGCGTCGGCGCGTTCTTGACCCGCGCGATCATGTCGCCGCGCGACACGTCGACGTCGTCGGTGAGCCGGACGGTGACGCTCATCGGCGGGAACGCCGCGTCGAGCTCCTGGTCGAACAGGTCGATCGCCTCGATGGTCGAGGTCATGCCGCTCGGGAGGACGACGACCTCGTCGCCGGGCTTGAGGACGCCGCCGGCCACCTGGCCGGCGTACCCGCGGTAGTCGTGGTGGGCGTCGGACTTCGGCCGCACCACGAACTGCACCGGGAACCGGGTGTCCATCAGGTCACGGTCGGAGGCCACGTGGACGTGCTCGAGGTGGTGGAGCAGCGTCGGGCCGGAGTACCACGTCATCCGCTCGCTGCGGTCGACCACGTTGTCGCCCTTGAGCGCCGAGATCGGGATGACCTCGAGGTCGGGGATGTTGAGCTTCGTCGCGAACTGGCGGAACTCCGCGTGGATCCTGTCGTAAATCTCCTGGGAGTAGTCGACGAGGTCCATCTTGTTGATCGCCAGCACCAGGTGGGGCACCCGCAGCAGCGAGAGGAGAACGGCGTGCCGCCGGCTCTGCTCAGTGAGGCCCTGCCGGGCATCGACCAGCACCAGGCCCAGGTCGGCGGTCGAGGCGCCGGTGACCATGTTGCGGGTGTACTGGATGTGGCCCGGAGTGTCGGCGATGATGAACTTGCGGTTGGGCGTCGCGAAGTAGCGGTAGGCCACGTCGATGGTGATGCCCTGCTCGCGCTCCGAGCGCAGGCCGTCGGTCAGCAGCGCCAGGTCGGTGTAGTCGTAGCCCTTGGCCTGCGAGGACGACTCGACCGCCTCGAGCTGGTCCTCGAAGATCGACTTGGAGTCGAGCAGCAGCCGCCCGATCAGGGTCGACTTGCCGTCGTCGACCGAGCCGGCGGTCGCGAACCGCAGCAGGTCCATGTCGTCGCTGACGACGGTGGTCTCGGCGGCGACGTCGATGCTTGTGTCTTGAGTGGCCATCAGAAGTAGCCCTCCTTCTTCCGGTCCTCCATCGCAGCCTCGGAGAACTTGTCGTCGCCGCGAGTGGCGCCGCGCTCGGTGACGCGGGCGATCGCGATCTCGTCGATGATCTTGGGGATGGTGTCAGCCTCGGACTCGACCGCACCGGTCAGGGTCAGGTCGCCGACGGTGCGGAACCGCACGGTCTTCTCGATGACCTCCTCGCCCTCCTTGCACGGGTTGTAGTCGGACTCGGTCATCCACATGCCGCCCCGGTTGAAGACCCGCCGCTGGTGGGCGTAGTAGATCTCCGGGATGTCGATGCCCTCGCGGCCGATGTAGTGCCAGATGTCGAGCTCGGTCCAGTTGGAGAGCGGGAAGATCCGCATGTGCTCGCCCTCGTGGAGCCGGCCGTTGTAGAGGCTCCACAGCTCGGGGCGCTGCATCTTGGGGTCCCACTGGCCGAACTCGTCGCGGTGGGAGTAGACGCGCTCCTTGGCGCGGGCCTTCTCCTCGTCGCGGCGTCCGCCGCCGAAGGCCGCCGTGAAGGCGTTCTCCTCGATGGCGTGGAGGAGGGTGCCGATCTGGAGCCGGTTGCGGGTGGTCTTGCCGTCCTCGTGGACGATGCCGTTCTTGATCGCCTCCTCGACGCTGGCGACGATCATCCGGGTGCCCAGCCGCTCGACCCAGCGGTCGCGGCACGCGAGCACCTCGGGGAAGTCGTAGCCGGTGTCGACCTGCAGCAGCGGGAACGGCACCTTGGCGGGGTAGAAGGCCTTCTCCGCCAGCCGGAGCATCACGATGGAGTCCTTGCCGCCGGAGAACATCAAGACGGGCTTCTCGAACTCGGCCGCGACCTCGCGGAAGATGTGGATCGACTCCGCCTCCAGCTGCTCGAGCTGGCTCAGCTGGTAGTCGGCATGGGTCGGTGGTGCACTCATGTGTACGTGGAACCTCTCCTCGGGACAGCCCGCTCAGCCTAGCCGTGAGGAAGCCGCGGGGTTCAATCCGGGCGCCTCACGCGCGGGAAAGTCTTGCAGATGGGTCGAGTTTTGCGCACGGCGGCCTCGGGTCGCGCGTCGTACCCGGCAACGGTGTCGTCGATCTGCCGTTCCCACAGCACGGATGCCGGGTACGACGAGGCGATCGCGACGGTCAGCGGTGGCGGCGCATCCCGACGATGCCCGGGCGGTAGCTCGGGTCCTCGAGCTCGGCCACGGTGGGGTGGCCGAACATCGGCAGCCCCTGGGTGCGACGGATGATGCCCCAGACCAGCGGGACCAGCACGACCATCGCGAGGCCGACCCCGGCGACCAGGATCGGGTGGGTGTCGTCCTCGCCGGCGCCGAGCGGGGCCCAGCCGGCCTTGTCGAGCAGCGCGACCCCGCTCATCGTCAGCACGACCACGATGCCGCGGCGGATCACCGACTGCGGGACCCGCGGCGCGAGGCGGGCGCCGAGGATGGTGCCCGGGACCGAGCCGATCAGCAGCGGGATCAGCACGCCCCAGTCGAGCCCGTGGAGCGCGATGTTGGAGATCGCCGCGGCCAGCACCAGGGGCACGGCCTGCACCAGGTCGGTGCCGACGAGCCTGGCCGCGGACAGTCCGGGGTAGAGCATCAGCAGCGCGATCATGATGACCGAGCCGGAGCCGACGCTGGTGATGCCGACCAGCAGACCACCCAGCGCTCCGACCAGGATCGTCGGCACGACCCGGATCGTGATGTTGTCGGTCGGGGAGTGGTGGCCGGCCCGGACCCGCCGGAGGTTGATCCAGAGCCGCAGCGCATAGGTGAGGGCGGCGAAGAGCAGCGCGAAGCCGATGCAGAGCTTGAGGGTGAGGTCGAGCTCCTCGGCGTTGTCGGTGATGGTGAAGACGAGGTAGGGGCCGAGCAGCGCCATGGGCACCGACCCGATGATCAGCCACTTGGCGAGCGACAGGTTGGGCGTGCCCTCGCGATGGTGGACGATCGCGCCGCCGCTCTTGTAGACCGCGGCGGCGGTCAGGTCGGCGGTCACGACCGTGGCCGCGTCGCCGACCCCGAGGAAGATCAGCGCCGGGGTCATCAGGGCGCCGCCGCCCATGCCGGTGAGTCCGACCACCACGCCGACGACGAACCCGGCGACGAGGATCGCGGCGAAGGTCCCGGTGATGAGCTCGATCATGGGCTGATCCTCCCCGATCCGACCAGTGCAGGAACAGCGACCCGCAGCAGGGATTCCACCTGATCCGCGCACCCGGCCGCGGCCTCCGGACCCCGCCGGTAGGGGTCGGCCAGGTCCAGGGCGACCTCCTCGGGGAGCTGCAGCGCGGCCACGGCGCGCACGAGGTCGGTCCCGGCGGCCCCGCCGGCGTCGCCGACGGCGACCGCGAACTGGCCGAGCGTGAAGACCTTGTCGGCCGCCTCGGGTCGCTGTTCGAGGACGAAGGCGCGGTGGGTGGTCTGGGCGGTCAGCACCAGGTCGGCCCCGTCGACCAGGTCGGGGGTCACCGGACGGCTCTGGAACGCCGCGATCTCGTCGTCCGGGACCCCCCGGGCGCGCAGCGGCACGGTCATCGGCGGGTCGAGCGGGCGGCCGTCGTAGCCGTGGGTCCCCGCGCTGAAGGGCTCGAGGGCGTCACCGCCCAGCTGGCGCGCGAGCAGCTCCATCGCGGGCGAGCGGCAGATGTTGGCGGTGCAGACGAAGAGCACCCGCAGCCGCTCGGTCATGGTGCGGTGTCCACCAGGTCGAGATGGCCGGAGTCCCGCAGTGCCACCAGCACGTCGTCGAGCGCGTCCTCGATGGTGCGGCCGGTGGTGTCGACCCGCACGGACGCGTCGTCGGGCTCCTCGTAGGGCGAGGAGATGCCGGTGAACTCGGGGATCTCGCCGCGCCGCGCCTTGGCGTAGAGGCCCTTGCGGTCGCGGCGCTCACACTCCTCCAGCGGGGTCGCGACGTGGACCAGGAAGAACGCTCCGCCCGCCGCGTCGACCATCTCGCGGACCTGCGCGCGGGTCTCCGCGAACGGCGCGATCGGGCTGCAGACGGCGAGCCCGCCGTGGCGCGAGATCTCGGCGGCGACCCAGCCGATCCGGCGGATGTTGGTCTCGCGGTCCTCGCGGGAGAAGGTCAGGCCGGCGGAGAGGTGGCGGCGTACGACGTCGCCGTCGAGGCTGGTCACGGTGCGGGAGCCGCGCTCGAGGACGCGGTCCATGAGGGCACGGGCCAGGGTCGACTTGCCGCTGCCGGAGAGGCCGGTGAAGAACAGGACGAGGCCCTGGTCCTCGGGGGCCGGCTGGTCGGCCGCGACGACCTCGGCGACGTCGTCGGGCCACTCGTCGTCGTCGCCGGGCTCGGCGAGCGCGTGCACCGGGTCGTCGCCGGCGTACGTCGCCACGACCTGGACGCCGAGGACGTGGTCGGCCTCGGCGTCGCCGTGGGCGGCCAGCGGTACCGCGACCACCTCGGCACCGAGACGGTCCGCCGCCAGCAGCGTGGCGCGGAGCGTGGCGACCGGCGAGAGGGCCGGGGTGCCGGTGCCGACCAGTGCGAGCAGCACCACCGGCCCGTCGATCCGGGCCAGCTCGCCCAGCTGTCCCTCGGTCAGCGCGTCGGCGACGGGCACGAAGGTGGCGCCGGCGTGGTGCGCGCGCACCTCGGCGGGGGAGAGGTAGTGGCGGCGGAACGGCCCGTACTGGTGGTGGGTCAGCGCGGTCACCTCGCCGGAGGCGGTGTCGACCCGGGCGAGCGGCAGGCCCTCGGGGTCGACCAGCTCGACCTGCTCGGCGGCGGCCAGCTCGGCCGGCAGGGTCAGCGTGACCGGGCTGCCCGGCTCGTCGTACCGCGTGATCGGCGCCAGCGCCCCGGTGGTGAGCAGCTCGAGGTCGTCGAGCTCGCGGGGGGTCGGGCAGTACTGGGGTGCAGGCGTGGGCACGGGCTGGGCGGGCACGGGGGCATCCTGCCACCCGGAGCCGCTCCCGACGCTGGCTAGGGTGCAGCCCATGTCCGGTGAGCAGCCCCCCGACCACGCCGACCGCCCGTGGGGGTCCTGGCACGTCCTCGACACCGGTGAGGGCTTCAAGGTGAAGCGGATCGAGGTCTTCCCGGGGCACCGCCTGAGCTACCAGACCCACCAGCACCGCTCGGAGCACTGGCTGGTCGTGGCCGGTACGGCGACCTGCGTCGTCGGCGGCACGACCGTGACGATCGGACCCGGCCAGCACGTCGACGTCCCGCGGGGCGCCGGGCACCGGCTCGCCAACGACCAGGACTCGCTGCTCGTGGTGGTCGAGGTGCAGCGCGGCGCCTACACCGGTGAGGACGACATCGTGCGGCTCGACGACGACTACGACCGGCACGCGACCTCGTGACGGCGCCGGTTCCCGTCGCGGAGGTCGTCCGCTCGGGGTTCGTGGAGGGTCACCACCACGGCTCGGTCGTCGCCCTCGACTCCGACGGCGGGGTCGCGTGGTCCCTCGGCGCCGTGGACGTCCCGGTGCTGCCGCGGTCGTGCAACAAGCCGCTGCAGGCGCTCGGCATGCTGCGCGCCGGGCTCGACCTGCCCCCGGAGCTGCTGGCCCTGGCCTGCGCGTCCCACTCCGGCGAGGAGTTCCACGTGGCGGGCGTGCGCGAGGTGCTGGCCGGGGCGGGGCTGGAGGAGTCGGCGCTGCAGACGCCTCCCGACTACCCCCTCGACGACGCCGCCCGGGAGGCGGAGGTCCGGGCCGGTCGCTCGCGCGAGCCGGTCCTGATGAACTGCTCCGGCAAGCACGCCGCGATGCTCGCCACCTGCGTGGCGCGCGGCTGGGACACCGCCACCTACCGCCGGCCCGACCACCCGCTCCAGGTCGCGATCGCCGAGAGCTTCGCGGAGATGACCGGCGAGCCGGTCGAGGTCGTGGCCGTCGACGGCTGCGGCGCGCCGCTGTTGTCGGCGTCGCTGACCGGCCTGGCCCGAGGGTTCCGACGACTCGCACTCGGGCTGGACGGCTACGACCGCCCCGACCCGCTCGCCGCCCGGGTCGCCGACGCGATCCGGAGGCACCCGGCGTACGTCTCGGGGAGCCGGCGCGACGAGCGCGAGCTGCTCACGGCGATCCCCGGCGCGATCGGCAAGGCGGGGGCCGAGGCGTGCTACGCCGTCGCCCTCCCCGACGGTCGCGCGGTCGCCCTCAAGATCGACGACGGCGGCGCCCGGGCCCGCCCCGTCGTGATGGCCGCCGCCCTCGAGCGCAGCGGCGTCCTCGACGACCCCGACGTCGACGTCGACGCCGTACGCCGGACCGGCCTCGCGCCGCTGCTCGGCGGCGGCGAGCCCGTCGGCGCTGTTCGTGCGCTCGTGTGAGGCCCGCAACCGCCGGTGTGAACACGGTCACGCTAGCTGAGTTTGCATTTTGCTAGCAGGTGCTAGCACAGTGGAGGCATGGCCAAGGGAAAGGTCGGGAAGACCGTCGGGTCTCTCGGCGACTACCTCCGGGAGCAGCGGCAGGCGTCGCGGCTCTCGTTGCGTCAGCTCGCCGAGCAGGCGGGCGTGTCGAACCCCTACCTGAGCCAGATCGAGCGAGGTCTGCGCCGTCCCTCGGCGGAGGTCCTGCAGCAGATCGCCAAGGCGCTGCGGATCAGCGCCGAACAGCTCTACCTCCGGGCGGGGATCGTGAGCCCGGAGCAGCCGCTCGGAGCCTCCGAGCGCTCCGTGGAGCTGGCGATCCTCGGCGACCCCCACCTGAACGAGCGCCAGAAGCAGTCCCTGCTGGACGTGTATGCGTCCTTCCTGGCCCTCAACACACCCACCGAGAACGAGAAGGAGTGACCACCTGATGGCCACGTTCAACCTCAAGAACGACCTCAAGGTCGCGACCAAGCCCCTGTACGCCGGAGTCGGCGCCACCGACCTCGCCGTCGAGCGGGTCCGCGGCTTCGTGACCGAGGCGCAGAAGCGCACCCAGAAGCGCGTCGCCGACGCCCAGAAGAGCGTCCGCAACGTCGAGCTGGAGCCGAAGGCCCTGCGCGACCAGGCCGTGACCCGGGTCAACGCCGGTGTCGACGCCCTGGCCAAGGACGCCAAGGCCCGCCGTGCCGCGATCGAGAAGCGCGTCGCCGACGCCCAGGCCGAGGCCGTCGCCTCGGTCACCGGCACCTACGACGACCTGGTCAACCGTGGCGAGAGCCTTGTGACCCGGATCCGTCGCCAGGAGTCGACCAAGGCCACCACCACGGCGGCCAGGAAGACCACCACCAAGGCCAAGACGACCAGGACCCAGGCCACCAAGGCCACGAAGTCCACGGCCCAGCAGACCGCGCAGACCGCCAAGAAGTCGGCCGGTACCGCCAAGAAGACGGCCGCGAAGAAGAGCGCGCCCGTCAAGAGCAGCGCCAAGGCGACCGCCACCTCGGCCCAGGCGACCGCGTCCAACGCGGCCCAGGCCGCCGGCGACGCCGCCACCAAGGTCGGCGACTGACGCACGACGTACGTCCACGGGCCCGGGTCGCACGACCCGGGCCCGTGGTGTGCTCGGGATAGGGTGGGTGTCGTGCCGAACGTGTTCGAGGTCGAGGGCGGCCTGCTCCTCGTGGCCGGGCTGGCCCTGCTGGCCGTGAAGATCTTCGCGCTCGTGACGTCGCTGATGTTCACCCCCGACCACTACCGGGCCGCCGACAAGCTCACCAAGCCGGCCTGGGTGGCGATCCTCGGGCTCGGCGTCGCCGCCCAGATCGTGCTGCCCGACGTCCGGGGACTGATCAACCTGGCGTTCACGATCGCGGTCTTCGTCTACCTCGCCGACGTCCGACCCTCGCTGCGCAGCCTCCACCAGCGCTGACGTGACCCCTCGTCCGTGGGGCCGGCGGGGTCGCCGCCCCGACGCCGCCGCGGCGGACCCGACCGCGCCGACGACGTCGTCGCCCGACCCCGAGGTCTCCCCGGCCGTGACGGCCTGGCTCGAGTCGGGACTGATCGACCTCGACTTCTACTCCGCCGTCCGCGGCGAGCCGTTCGCCGACGAGGTCGCCGCGGCCCGTGACCTCGTGCGCCACGGCATGCCCGACCGGCTCAGCCCGCACCCCCGGGTCGACTTCGTGAGCCTCCCGCTCGGGATCCGTACCCACTGGCGCGAGCGCCGGGCGCGGCGGGTCGTGGAGTTCCTGCGGGCCGAGGGGTACGACGGCGGCTACGGGCCGCTCGCCGCGACCGCCGACCAAGAAGGGGTACGCCGGCACATGATCGCGGTCGCCGGGCGACTGGCTGCCGAGGCCGGTGACGGGGCCGCCGACGCCGGTCACGTCGACTGGGACGGGCTGGCCGCCGGGCTCGACGGACCGGGTCGCGGGCCGGACCTCCGTCGTGGTGCCGACGTACGCCGACGCGCGGATGACCGTCCAGGCCGTCCACGAGGTGTGCCGCCGGGCCGACGAGGCGGGCGACGACGTCGAGGTGGTCGTGGTCGACAACGGCTGCGACACCCCGATCGCGCTCGGCCTCGCGGCGGCGTTCCACGACCGCCCGGGCGTCGTCCTGGCACGGCTGCCCGCCAACCTCGACTTCGCCGGAGGCTGCAACGTCGGCTTCGCCCACACCACGGGCGACCTCGTGGTCTTCCTCAACAACGACACCGAGGTGCGCCGCGGCTGGCTGGCTCCGCTGCGGGAGCTGCTCGCCGATCCGGAGGTCGCGGGCGCCCAGCCGCTGCTGCTCTTCGGCGACGACACCATCCAGGCCGCCGGCACCGTGTTCCTCGCCGACGGGCTGCTGCCCTGCCACCTCCTGGTCGGCCACCCCAAGGAGGACGCGCTGCGGCTCGCGGGCGAGCGCTTCGACGCGCTCACCGGGGCGGCGCTCGCGCTGCGACCCGAGGACGTCGTGGCGGTCAGGGGCTTCGACACCGACTACCGCAACGGGTTCGAGGACGTCGACCTGTGCCTGCGACTGCTCGAGCTCCGCCCCGGCGGCTTCCGGCTCGCACCGACCGCGCTGGTCACCCACCTCGAGAGCAAGACCCTCGGCCGCTTCGCCCACGTCGACGACAACCGGCGGCTGTTCGTCGAGCGCTGGCGTGGCCGGCTGCCGACGCCCGACCCCGACGTCTACCGCCGGATCGGGCTCGAGCTGGCCGAGGTGCTGCCCGACGACCGGCCGGTGCCGGTGGCCCGACCCCAGGTCCGGGCCCGGATCCCCGCCCGACCCGGACAGCTGCGCTGGTCGATCAGCCTGCCCTCGACCGCCGGACACTGGGGCGACGACTGGGGCGACACCCACCTGGCCGAGTCGCTGGCGCGGGCGCTGCGCGACTGTGGCGAGGACGTCGTGACCCGGCGGCGCGACGCCCACGAGGCCGGGCCCACCCACCTCGACGACGTCCACCTCGTCATCCGCGGGCGCTACCCGGTCAGGGCCGTCCCCGACCGGACCAACGTGCTGTGGGTGATCAGCCACCCCGACTCGTTCTCCGTCACCGAGCTCGAGGGCTACGACGTCGTCTGCGCCGCCTCGGCCGCCTGGGCGGCCGACCTGTCCCGGGCCACCGGCCGGGAGGTGCTGACCCTGCTCCAGGCCACGGAGGTCACGGCCCGCGCCCCGGGGCGGCCGCGCCGGCCCGAGGCGCTCTTCGTCGGCAGCAGCTTCCCCGACCGCGACCGCCCGATGGTGCGGGGTGCCCTGGACGCCGGCATCCCGCTGGCGGTCCACGGCCGTGGCTGGGACGCCCTCCCCGACGGCGTGTGGCGGTCGGCCTACGTCGCCAACGACCAGCTGCCCGCGCTCTACGCAGAGCACGCCCTGGTCCTGGCCGACCACTGGCCCGACATGGCCCGTCAACGGCTTCGTCGCCAACCGGGTCTTCGACGCGGTCGCCGCCGGTGCCCACGTCGCGACCGACCCGGTCGCCGGGATCGACGCGCTCTTCGGCCCCGAGGTGCGGGTCGTGCACGATCGGCACGAGCTCCGGGCCGCCTTCGAGGCGGCTCTGGCCGAGGGCGAGGTCGGGGCGGTCGCCGACGACGTACGCCGTGAGCACTCGTTCCTGGAACGGGCGCGGATCCTGGTCGCGGCCGTCCGCGCGGCCCGTCCCGCGCGGTGACGGACGACCGCGACCGGCCGGTCCTGGCGGCCGCCGGCGCGTGTAGGTTGCCACGGTGATCGTGATCCACATCGGCCTGGCGAAGGCCGGGTCCAGCCGGCTGCAGACGGTCCTGGCCCGGCTCGAGCCAGAGCTGGCCGAGCACGACGTCCACTACCCCCAGATCGGACGCGTCGGGGTCGCCCACCATCCGCTGGGCCGCCCTCTGGCCGACGGCGACTCGAGCGCGCCCAGGAGCTGTGGGCGGAGCTGCGCGCACTTCGCGACCCCCGACCGCACGGTCGTCATCAGCAGCGAGTCGTTCGAGACGCTGGACCCGCGAGCAGGTCCGCGGGACGGTCGAAGGGCCACGAAGTCCGCGTGGTGGCCTACACTGCGGCCGGCGACGGCGCGGATCCCGTCGCTTCTACAGCCAGAACACCAAGTACGGCTTCAACCTGGCCGACTTCGACTGCTTCTTCGACCGGATGGAGCCCGGCCGAGCGTACCCGGTGGCTCCCGAGCGCGCTGGCCACGCGCTGGGCGTCCGTCTTCGGGAGCGAGAACGTCAGGATCCGGGCCCTGGATCCCGGAGGTGCTCACCGGAGGCACCGCTGGAGAGCGACTTCCTGAGTTGGTCGGGGCGCCCGGTTCAGTGGGCTGGACCTCGCGCACGACGACAGCGACAACATCTCGCCGGCGTGGAAGACCCTCGAGTCGCTGCGGGAGATCCACGGGTCGCGTTCGCGGGCCGGCCGCCCGCGGAGATCCGCAACGACCCCGCTTCCTGGGCCTTCGCGCGGCTTGCCCTGCGGGGAGCACAGAGCGGCGGAGCGGCTCGGTGGACCGAACGGGGTCGCTACCTGTCTCTTGCTCAGCAGACGTTGCTGGTCGACGTCCACAACCGTGAGGTTGACCTCCTCGACAGCATGAGTGTGGATGCGACGGTTCCGCGGGTCGAGCTCGATCACGATCAGGTGCGGGACTTCCTGCCGTCTGCCCAAGAGATCCCGGATGCGGAACGGAGGAAGTTTATCCAATTCGTGGCGCCGCGCCTGCTCAAGGCGCTTGCACGTAGGGCGTCGTGACGACGAGGCCGCATCGGGCTGTCAGGAGAGCGCGGTGGCTACCAGCCGCCGTACAGACTCCTCCTGTTTGGGGGTCAGCGAGGGCGTTGCGGCTGCGTCGGCTGTGACTTCCGCACCTCCCTCCACCCGAAGTCGCCCCCCGAGGAAGCGCTCGTTCATCCAGTCGACGTCGTCGCCGACGGTGCTCTGCAGAACTTCAAGCTCTCCCCGTGAGATACAGGGATCCTCGGTTCCGGCTGGAGGTTGCGACAAGAGGAGATCGCTGACCTTGCGGGCAGAGGGCTTGTCGTGGAGGAGCGTGTTCGCGTAGCGCATGAAAGCAAGCTCGGTGCGGGTGAGCGACCGATTCACGTCCCGCTGTGGGCGCTCGATAAGCGTTCCATCCAGACCAAGTTCCTGTTGTAGGAATGCACCGATGAGGTCTGAGCGCTCGCTGTCGTAGTGCATCATGCGCACCCTGTCCTCACCGAACAGGGCGAGCATGCTCTCTAGCCGCCGCCGGTAGTGCAGGCGGTATCGCGGCATGCCATCGCCGCGCACATACTCCGTGAACGTGAGCCTGCAGTGCCCCGCGCGCACATTCTGTGAGTACACCGAGAGCGCATGTCCCGCGATGTCACGCACGAATCCGACTGCTCGGACGTCGAACCCGGCGGTCCTCGCCGTTTCGACCACCTCCGCCAGCCGCTCAGGTCGGGACCGGTAAAGCGTCTCCGACGAGTAGAGGACCGTCCGCCCCTGTGCGCCATCAAGCTCTCGCCTGAGCCTGTCAAGAACCCCTGGATCGGCCCGCTCGGCCGCCACATGCGGGAGGAGGGCCACACCATTCCCGGCCATCGTGCGTCCGCGAGCGGCGGCACCGTCATTGCTGGCCGTGGGATACCACACACCGTGCTGGAGGAGTGCGTCCCTCTGACGGACGAATGCGACCTGCATGGCCGTTGAACCAGTCCTAGGCAAGCCCACGTGCAGCACCAGCTTGGGCTTGTCCACGTCGGGAATTTACCAGTCGGGTCGAACCCTGAACGACCTGCCCACCCCGCGCGACAGTGTCGCGTCGGACGCGGCGCCATCGACTCGTCAGAGTCGATCCGGGCTCACCACGATCAATGGGCGCACAAGGGCATCGACGACCGGATTCGCGGGCGGGAGGGCGGCCCGAGGTACCATCCTCGCGTCAGTAAGAACCCCAGCTGTGACGCCGCCTGGAGGGCGACAAACGACCATGGACCGTAAAGCAGAGTTCACAGGCTTGGACCCCGAGCTGAGCGCCGAGCATCGCGAGATCCAGCGCGGTTACCGCCTGAAGTACCGCGGTACAGAGTTCACCTCGCTGGGCGAACAGTGTCTGCCGAGGGCCCTGACAAGTCGCTGGGGGTTCAAGGCGACGAAGGCGATGGGCGAGTTGAGCGTGCCCTTCGACCTGGCGGTGCACCGCACCGAGTCGGTCGTCCGTCTCCTCGAGAGCGACTTTGCGGGCTACCTCGACGGCCTCGAGTACAACGAGACGTCCAAGCGCGTTCGGAATGTCAACACGGGTGTGATGTTCAATCACGAGCGAGGTGAGGAGTTCGGCGCTGACGACTGCCAGCTCATCCGCGACATCTACGCACGTCGCATCCAGAACTTCCGCACCATCATCGACCAGCCGATGCCGATGGTTTTTGTGTGGTGCAACGGTAAGGGGCGCCCAGGCATCATGCCCGCGCTGACGAGGCTGGCTGCGAAGATCGCGAAGATGCGTGATGGGAAGCCCACGGCGTTGGTGGCCTACCAGTTGTTTCCCCACGGCACGCCGCGGCCAGACTTCCAGGACATCAGCACGCCGGAGCTGCCGGTCATGCACGTGTACAGGAACTATCCGTACGAGGGGTATGTTTGGCACGAGCCGTGGCACTGCTTCTCGCCCGAGGGCTTCGCCTTCGAGAAGGCGCTCGCCACCAGCACCGATGAGGCTCTTTCTGATCGCCTCGACTGGGAGTTCGGCGCACAGTCGAGCGTGCCGCAGCACGCCTGAGAGTGCCACCAAGCTGTCACAGCGACACGCACCGCGTGCCGGTGGCGCATCACACCTGAGCGCGCACGGGTTGTGCGCTCGAACCGTAGCCTCAGACGGGAGCGACCTGATCCTGAGCGCGCTTTGATACCGACGGACGTCTGCGTTGATCCGGAAGGCCCAGCGCCCCGTGTGAACGCGGTCGGTCACGGCCACAGCAGCCGCCGGCACCGGCGGGCGGCGGCCGTGCTCGACCTGAGTTTTGCCGTTGGCCTTGTCCTCGTCGCGGACCCGCTTCTTGAACTGCTTGCGCTCGTCCTGGCTCAGGCTCTTCCAGTCGACCTGCTCGCTCGAGGCCAGCTGCCTGGCCCGGCGGGCGACGTCCTTCGCGTAGTCGGTGGGGGGCGTATTCGCTCGGTGCTCCATGGCAGCAGCCTAGGTCACGGCACCGACGGACGTCAGCCCGGCCCGGGCGTGGGCGGAGGCGTCAGGGGCGAGGAGCCGCGAGGTAGTGGGCCAGGGCCTCGTGGGCGTCGCGCGGGACGAATCCCGTCGCCTCCAGCTTGGCGAGGTCGAGCGTGCTGTTCAGCGGCCGGGCGGCGAGCGCCTTGCCGGCGGCGTACTCGGCGGTGCGTCACCGGGCGGACGTCCTCGGGTTCGCGGCCGCACTCGGCGTAGACCCGGCGGGCCACCTCGGCCCAGCTCGTGGGGGCGCCCGCATTGGTCACGTTGTAGGTGCCGAAGGGTGCGCCGACGTCGAGCAGGTGGCGGGTCGCGCGCGCCAGCTCGTCGGCGAAGGTCAACCGCCCGACCTGGTCGTCCACGACCGTGGGCGAGACCCCGGCGTGGGCGAGCGCGGCCATGGTGCTCACGAAGTTCTTGCCGGCCCCCACGACCCAGGAGGTGCGCAGCAGGTAGTGGGCGGGGGCGCAGGCGACGGCGAGGTCGCCGGCGGCCTTGCTCTGGCCGTAGACCCCGAGCGGCGACGGCGCCTCCTGCTCGTCGTGCTCGTCGGCGGTGCCGTCGAAGACGTAGTCGGTCGAGTAGTGCACCAACGTGAAGCGGTGGCGACGCGCCATCGTGGACAGCAGCGCGGGAGCCCGGCCGTTGACGGCCCAGGCGAGCACCCGGCCGCTGTCCAGCTCGGCCTCGTCGACGGCGGTGTAGCCCGAGGCGTTGAGCACGACGTCGTAGTCCTGCCAGGGCCAGCCGGCGATCGCCGCGGGGTCACTCAGGTCGAGCTCCTCGCGATCGACCGGCTGCGCGTGCGGGAACCGGGCGCGCAGCGCCTCGCCGAGCTGGCCGCGGCTGCCGAGGACCAGGGTGCGCCGGGGACCCATCGGCGACACGGCGTCGAGCCGGGGGTTGGCGCGGTCCTTCTCGGAGATGTCCGCCTCGGCCAGCGGGATCGGCCACGGGACGGCCGCGGTGGGGTCGCCGAGGTGGACCGCGGGATAGGTGACGCCCGGTCGCCAGTGCTCGTTGACGAGGTAGCTGTAGAGCGTGCCGTCCTCGAGCGCCTGGTAGGAGTTGCCGACCCCGCGCGGCACGAAGACGGCTGTGTCGGGACCGAGCTCGGTGTGGAAGACGGTGCCGAAGGAGTCACCCTCGCGCAGGTCGACCCAGGCGCCGAACACGCGGCCGGTCGCCACGGAGACGAACTTGTCCCAGGGCTCGGCGTGGATGCCGCGCGTGGCACCGCGGCGCACGTTGAAGGACATGTTGTTCTGGACCGGCCCGAAGTCGGGCAGCCCGAGCCCGGTCATCCGCTCGCGCTGCCAGTTCTCCTTGAACCACCCGCGGGAGTCCTCGTGGAGCGGCAGCCTGACCACCTTGAGGCCGGGGATCGCCGTGTCCTCGACGCGCAGCTCCATCACCGGCCCCTCACTGGTCCCCTCACTGGCCCCGGGAGGCGTACGACGCCTCCGTCAGCTCCTTGTGCGGGCGCCACCAGTCGGTGTGCTCCTGGTACCACGCGATGGTGCGGCCCAGGCCGGTCGCGAAGTCGCCGTACCGCGGCTCCCAGCCCAGCTCGGTGCGGAGCTTGCCCGAGTCGATGGCGTAGCGCAGGTCGTGCCCCGCCCGGTCGGTGACGTGGTCGAAGTCGTCGGCGGGGCGGCCGAAGTGGGCGAGGATCATCTGCACGACCTCGAGGTTGTTGTGCTCGCCGTCGGCGCCGATCAGGTAGGTCTCGCCGATCCGGCCCTCGTTGAGGATCGTCCAGACCGCGGAGGAGTGGTCGTCGGCGTGGATCCAGTCGCGGACGTTGAGCCCCGCTCCGTAGAGCTTGGGCCGGCCGCCGTCGATCACGTTGGTGATCTGGCGCGGGATGAACTTCTCGACGTGCTGCCAGGGGCCGTAGTTGTTGGAGCAGTTGGAGATCGTCGCCTGCACCCCGAAGCTGCGCACCCAGGCGCGGACCAGGTGGTCCGACCCTGCCTTGGACGCCGAGTAGGGACTGCTCGGGTTGTAGGGCGTCGCCTCGGTGAAGCGCCGCGGCTCGTCGAGCTCGAGGTCGCCGTAGACCTCGTCGGTGGAGACGTGGTGGAGACGGATGCCGGTGCGGCGGGCCGCCTCGAGGATCGTGAACGTCCCGACCAGGTTGGTCCGGATGAACGGCGAGGGGTCGTCGAGCGAGTTGTCGTTGTGGGACTCCGCCGCGTAGTGGACGACCGCGTCGTGGTCGCCGACGAGGTCGCCGACCAGCCGCTCGTCGACGATGTCGCCGACCACCAGCTCGACGCGGTCAGCGGGCAGCTCGGCGAGCGAGGCCTCGCTCGCGGCGTAGGTCAGCTTGTCGAGCACGGTGACGCGGGCGTCGGTGTGCTGCACGAGGTGGTGGACGAAGTTGGAGCCGATGAAGCCGGCTCCGCCCGTGACGAGGAGTCGCATGGGAGGCCGGGTCAGGAGGCCGGTCGCAGGTCTTCGGCCAGCTTGCCGGCCGAGTCCTCGTCGAGGTCGCCGGCGATGGTGCTGCGGCCGCTCTGGACCAGCTGGCCGACCGACCGCACGTCGAGGACCTGACCCTTGCGCTCGAAGACGACGGCCGTGGCGTCCTCGTCCTCCTCGTCGAACGTGGTGAGCGCCTCCTGGGTGGCCTCGTCGACCTTGAAGGAGACCACCCAGTCGCCCTTGAAGTCGACCGCCTGCGCGGCGGAGACCCCCGAGCCGACGGCGGGGCCGAGGGCGTACTTCCTGCCGTCGGTGTCGCAGGCCACGGCGGGCTCGTCGGCAGGCCCGGCCTCCGGCTCGCCGGAGCAGTCGGTGTCGGTGAAGGCCTTCGCCAGCTTCTCCGGGACCTCAGCGGGCGCCGGTGCGGCAGCCTGCCGCACGGCCAGCAGGGGTCGGAAGTTCAGCTCGTCGGAGCCCTTGGACTTCTTCGACGAGTCGCCGGAGGCGTCATCCGAGGCGCCGTCCGAGGCGGACTCCGAGGCGCCGGCCGAGGACGACGTCGCGTCACCCGGCTCGTCGTTCGACGCGGAGCATCCCGCCGTGAGGGCGAGCCCGAGGCTCAAGACCACGATTGAAGCGCGCATGGCGCGAGGCTATCGGGGTGGGGCCCGCCGAGGGGGTACGGGGGGCGGCCTGGGACGCCGTCCGCCAGGTCGCCGCGTGCGTTACCGTCGGGAGGTCCACCAGCTCGTCGTGCGCCACGACGTGGGCCCCCACTGGAGAGGATCGTCATGATCGGCGTGTTCGGAGCGAACGGGTTCATCGGCAAGCACGTGACCCGGGACCTCGCCGCCGCCGGCCACGACGTCGTGGCGGTGGCCCGGCAGTTCGACCCGGAGGTCGAGCAGCAGCAGGGCGTCCGGTGTCTGCGCGGCGACCTCCGCAACGCCCAGGAGATGGACGACGCCCTGGTGGACGTCGGGACGGTCGTCCAGCTGATGGCCACCTCGACCCCGGCCGAGGGCAACGCCCGCAGCACCGAGCACATCGACCACGACGTCATCCCGCACGTCGACTTCCTCAACCGCTGCGTCGCCTCCGGCGTACGCCGCTTCGTGTTCGCCTCGTCGGGCGGCACCGTCTACGGGCCCACCACCCAGGACCGGCCGACGCCCGAGACGGCCGCCACCAACCCGATCTCCTCCCACGGCGTCACCAAGCTGGTGGTGGAGCACTTCATCAGGCTGCACGGCCACCTCGACGGGCTGGAGTTCGTGATCCTGCGGATCGCCAACCCCTTCGGCCCCGGCCAGGTCTTCCGGCGCGGCCAGGGCCTGGTCCCGGCGCTGATGGAGCGCTACGAGCAGGGGCGCCCGATCACTGTCTACGGCGACGGGAGCGCGGCGCGCGACTACCTCTACATCGACGACCTGGTCCGCGCCGTACGACTGTCCGTCGAGCACGACTCACCCGAGTCGCTGGTGCTCAACGTCGGGTCGGGGGTGAGCCACAGCGTGCTCGAGGTGATCCGCTCCATCGAGGAGGTGGCGGGGATCACCTTCGACATCACCTACGCGCCCGCCCGCGAGGCCGACGTGGCGAGCGTGGCGCTCGACATCGGGGAGATCGGGCGCAAGCTCGGCTGGAAGCCCGAGATCGACCTCGTCGAGGGGTTGCGCCGCACCCTGGCGGTCTGAGCGCGAGGGATCGGGCGCCGCTACGCCGGCCCGACCCGCTCGGAGAGCTCGCGCACCTCCTCGCGCAGGGTCGCCAGCTCCTCCCAGGTCAGGGCCAGGCTGCGGCACACGAGCTCGAGCGCGTCGGTCTGCTCGGTGCGGGGCGGGTCCTCGTCGGGCTGCGGGAAGAGCTGGCCGTTGCCGATGCCGAAGTAGTCGCGCGCGACGGCCTGGTTGGACTCGGCGTAGAGCTCCAGGATGGCCCGGCGCTGGCGCGCGGTGAGCAGGTGGGGGACGCGCCCGCCGGAGGCGGCGACCACGGCCTGCAGCTGCGGCACCAGCGGCGAGCGGTTGCCCCCGAGGGCGTTGAGCCGTCGCTGCAGCTCGACCAGGGCCGGGTGGAGGCTGGGGTTGGCGACGAAGGTGCTGCGGGTCACGACGGACGGGTCGAGCCCGATCGCGTCGGCCACGTCGCGCTCGGCTCCCGACTCGGCCACTGCGGCCTCGTAGAGCCGGACCGTGATCCGATCGCGGCCGAAGGCCTCGCTCCACCGGCTCGAGGAACGAGGCGTAGTCGTAGCTCGGCGCCGGGCGGGAGGGCATCCGGAACTCGTCGGACGTGAGACCGGCCTTGACCTCCTGGTTGTAGCCGGACTCGATCAGCTCGTCCTGGCTGCGCAGGTAGACCAGGATCCGGACGTCGGAGCTCACCCGGCGGGCCACGGTGGCGAGCACCTCCGGCTCGATCTCGCTGAGGTATTCAGTCGACAGCAGGGCGGTCCGGGCGCCGGAACCCGCAACCTCGGCGGCCAGCTCGTCCCAGAGCCCCTCGGCCCCCTGCTGGTCGAGGTGCTCCTTGACGTCGCCGCGCGTCTTGCGGGTCGCGGAGAGGAAGGGCCAGGCGAGGCGCGCGTGGCCCCCGCCGACCTCCCCTGTTGTCGGGTAGTGGAGGCCGGCACTGAGCAGCGACGGCCTAGCGGCGGCGAAGCTGGACTGCACGGCGGAGGTGCCGGTCTTCGGAAGTCCGATGTGGATCCAGAGGCGTGGGTCGCTCATGGGTGTGCGTCCTCCTGTCCCTGCGCGAGCCGGCGCAGGCTGATGTCGAGCTCCCGGCCCTGGTCGACGACCCGGGCGAAGCCGGGCGTCGCCTCGTCGAGGGCCGCCCGGAGCGCGTCGAGCCGACGGTGCTGGAGCGCGTTCTCGCCGTGGACCGACCACTCTTCCACAACCTCGAGCGCCGCCTCGCACCACGGCGAGGGCGGCTCGTCGGCCGCGGCCTGCGAGCGCCGCAGGCTGGTGTCGACGAAGGAACCCTGGTCGGTCCCGGCCCCCGACCAGCCGAGCGCGAAGAGGCCGTCGAGCCGCTGCGCCACCGCGCCCGGGCTCTCGAGCACCTGCTCGTAGCCCACGAAGGCCCGGGTGCAGCCCCGGGTCGCGGCCTCGGCGTCGAGCACGTAGCGCAGCCACAGCAGCTCGCCGTACGCCGTCGCGTAGCCCGCCCAGCGGTCGAGCGACGCGGTCACCTCCGCGGGGTGGCGGTGGACGTGGAGGTAAAGCAGCTCGCGGCCGGCGCGGCGCATCACCTCGCGCCAGAACGGCACCAGGCGACAGATCCGGGGGTCCTTGAGCACCACGAGCTCCCGGTCGCCGAACACCACGTGCACGAGGTCGACCGCGCGGCGTACGTGCTCGTCGAGGTCGTGCACGGCCGGGTCGGCCGCGAACGGGCGCCAGTCGAACCACGACGACCCGAGCGAGCGCATGAGCTCGTCGTCGAGCGTCGAGATCGACGCAGACTCGGAGAACCCCTTGGGGTTCATCGGCTCGGCGGGCATCAGGTCGGTGGGCAGGGAGGCGCCGTGGTCGGCCAGCATGCCGGCGACGGCCGAGGTGCCCGATCGGTGCATGCCGAGCACCAGGATCGTCCGGCGCCCGCTCACAGCCGTCTCCGCTGGTCGGGCTTGCTCACGAAGACCGAGGCCAGGTCGCACTGCGCCGCGGCGACAGGCCAGAGCCGCTCGATCAGGTGGAACTCGGTGCCGTCGTTGGGGATCGGCTCGTTGGGCCAGGGGTAGCCCTCGGGGAACAGGCGGCGCATCTCGCAGGCCACCTCGCCCTTCACCCAGAACATGTTGCCGATCGGGTAGAGCAGCGGGTTGTCGGGCAACGGCCCGTCGAGCGACGCCTGCAGGTGGGGGAGGAGCGCCCGCGAGGCGTTCCACTGACCCACGTGCGGGTCGAAGGGGGCGACCAGACCGACGCCGTCGCGGGCGATGGTGGGCAGCGCGGCGGAGGGACGCTCGGGGCCGCCCAGCAGGATCGCCGTCATGAACTCGCGCCACACGTCGCCGCCGTCGGTCGACGTGAGCGACTTCTTCTGGTGGAAGTGGCCCCAGATCTCGCCGGCGCGTCCCGGACCGTCGGCACCGAAGAGGTCGATGAACGGCACGATGTCGCGCCCGACGTTGGGGGTCACCCGGACCTCGCCCGGGAGCCCGCGCGCGGCGAGGAGCGCCTCGATCTGGTCGCGCTTGTCACGGGTGTCGGTGGTGACGACGATGCGCGACGCCGACCGGAGCGCGACGTGGGAGTCCAGCTGTCCGGGCAGGTCGCCGACGTAGAACGCGTGGAGGTGGACGTTGAAGACCGGCAGCTCGGAGACCTCGGCCTCCGCGTGGGGGGCCACGCTCATCCGCCGGTGCACCCAGTTGTCCGACGCGGCGAGCACCTCGACGGCCTCCTCGGCGCTCTGCCACAGGAACTGCCGTCCACTGGCGCGGAGCCGCGTGCGCTCCCGCTCGCGCAGCGCCTGCGCGTCCTCCTCGCCGCCGAAGAGGATCGGTACGTCGAGGGACGGGACGGCCTCGACCTGGGGCCGTCGCCGGAGGACCCGCTCGAGCTCGCCGCGGAGCCTGGCGAAGACGCCGGCGGGCTGGGCGGCGTCGGCCGCCTCCGCGCCGGTCAGCGTGCCCTTGAGCGGCGCGGCGAGGGCCGCCGCGGCGGCCTCCTCGGGGTTGCCGTACTCGACGAAGTGCATCCGCTCGGAGGCTCGGTAGTCCTCGTCGGTGAAGCCCGAGGCGCCCTCGAAGAGCACCACACCGCAGCCGTGGGTCAGTGCGTCGAAGACGACGTTGGGCAGCGGGTCGAGCCGGGACGACAGCAGGAAGACGTCGGCGGCGGCCATCACGTCGAGGTAGTGGTCGCCCGCCGGCAGCATGAAGAGGTTGCCGGCGGGGTCACCGGCGCCCGCCTCGGAGAGGTGGTGGGTCATCCACGCGCCGAACATCGTGTCCTCGCGGTTGAGGCCGTCGCCCACCCACACGAAGACCGTCTCGGGGTCGCGGTGGCGGGCGATCTGGGCCGCCATCGCGAAGATGTCGGTGCCCTTGCGCCACTGCACGTGACCGGCGCCGCACACGATGCGCAGGTCGGAGCAGTCGCGGCCGATCATCTCCGAGAGCCGCTGCCGCGCGCTCTGCCGGCGTTCCTCCGGCACCGACCCCTCCACCAGCGGCCGCTGGGGGACGATCACCGACTCCTCGTCGACGTCGAAGGCGATGTCGGTCAGTGTCGAGCGCCACGAGTCGCGGACGTGCTCGCTCGTGAAGGCCAGCACGTCGGCGAACAGCGCGGTGTGCATCGTCTTGTAGGTCGGGAAGGTGTACTGCGTGTACTCGTGGATGTAGGAGACGAACGGGACACCGCGCGCGACCATCGTCTTGACGAACGCCGAGGACTCGACCGAGTTGCAGATCGCCAGGTCGATCGTGGCGATCTCGCCGCCGATGAAGTAGTCGAAGTCGGCGTGCGGGTTGGGGGTGATGATCACCGAGGACGAGACCTTGAGGAAGCGGTCGAGCAGGGCGCCGGGTCGCAGCGCGGCCACGATCACGTTGTGCGTGGCGCTGGCCTCGGTCGCCAGGTCGAGGCCGACGTGGGGGGCGCCGGTGTTGGAGAGCTCGTGGAGCGCGATGAGCACCGTCGGCCGGTCCGGGTCGTAGGCCATCTCGCCCCGACGCTGGTTCTGCCGCAGCTGCCCGAGCGAGCGGCGGTGCTCGTGGATGCCGTGGAGCAGGTAGTGCTCGAGCGGCTGCACGCCGGCCTGGGCGACGTCGGTGTTGACCCGCAGGTAGTAGTCGGCCGAGAAGTTGGAGATCGCGGCGTCGTGCCCGAGCCGCATCAGCTCGAAGGCCAGCTCGGTGGCGCGGAACGGCTGCTCGGCGAAGGCCTCGCGGATCCGGGGGTCGGTCACCAGGCGCCGTACCTTGGCTCCGAGCGTGGGGTTGCTGGCGCGGAGCTGCCGGTAGCGGGTGGGGAAGCGTCCCTCGGCCTTGCCGTGGTCCTTGAAGTGCTTGGCCAGCACCGTCGGGTCGGAGCCGAGGGCGGGGTCGGCGGCCGCGTAGTGGTCGGGGTCGAAGCGGTAGTCCGGCCGGCGTTCGAGCACCGGGTTGCCGGCCAGCAGCTCGCGCCAGAGGTCGGTCAGGTCGATGCTCACCGCGCCTCCCGATCTCGCGTGGTCACGCAGCTCCTCCTCGTGCGCGGCTTGGTGCGGGGCCGCCTCCCGTGCCGTGCTGCTCGAGCGCAACGCAGACTACAAGGCCGCCCGGGTGGCTCCGGCGGCCACCCGGGGGGCGGCCACTAGGGTCGGGCCACACATGAGGAGCAGGGGAGCCGGATGAAGCTGGTCGTGCACATCGGCATGGGCAAGACGGGCACCAGCTCGATCCAGCGAGCGCTGGCGACGAGCCAACCCGGACTCGCGAGCCAGCGCGCGGCCTACCTCGGCATGTGGTTCGACATGATCGATCCCGCCTACACCGGGCTGATGGGCGAGCGCCGGTTCCGGACCAGCTCGCCGGACCGGATGCGGGACCACGCGGCCGCGCTCCACGCCGTCCTCGAGCGGCGGGCGGGCGAGGAGGGGATCGAGACCTTCGTCTTCTCCAACGAGTCGATCTTCTCGGGGATCCGCACGATGGCGCCGTTCCTGACCGCCCTGCAGGACCGGCTCGACCTGCGCCTGGTCGCCTACCTGCGCGACCCCCGCGACTGGCTGCCGTCGGCCTACACGCAGTGGGGGATCCGGCACAAGGCGAACGACGGCCCCGTGCAGCCCTTCCCCCAGCGTGCCCGCACCCTGATCGAGGCCTACGAGAACATCCGGGGCTGGGTGGACCAGTTCCCCGACGTCCTCACCGTGCGCCGCTTCGACACCGGCACCGATGTGGTCGCCGACTTCGCGTCGGTCGCCGGGATCGCCCTGGAGCCGCTGGACCGTCGCTACCTCGAGCGCGACGAGCCGGTCGAGACGATGCTGCGCGCCCAGTTCAACTCCCACTACCCGGGCGAGGTCCTGCCGGACCGGTTCAACCGGGTCGTGATCAACACCGCGCGGCGGCCCGTGCCCTCGGCGCGCGAGCTCGCCGACCTGTGCCTGCGCCACGACGGGATCGACGAGATCGTGCGCGAGAAGCAGGAGCTCTTCGCGTTCGTCCGCGACCGGGTCGGGCTCGACTTCCTGAGTGACGACGCGGGCGAGGCGGGCCGGGAGGTGCCTACGGCCGCCGACCTCCAGTCCCGGCTCGTGGACTACCTGCTCGAGATCACGCTCGACCAGGCTCGTCGGATCCAGCGGTTGGAGCGGCTGGTCGACGATCAGTGGGCCCGCGAGATCGGGGGCGGCGATCGCCCCTAGCGCGCGGAGCCGGGTTGCTGAGCGGTCGCGGCGTGGAGTGCCTGCGCCGCAGGATCTCGAGGTTCTCCACGAGCCGGTCGCGCGCGTCGACTGCCTCGGAGGCGTGTTCCCCGACCAGCGACTCGAGAGCGTTGGCGTTCTCGAGCGCAATGGCCAGCAGGTCCTCCTCGGACGAGACAGGGCGGGAAGACGCTTTGGGTGCGTCCAGCACAGCGAGCCCGAGGCGTTGCTCGATCCACTTCACGTCCGCCCGGTGCTCCTCGATCCAAGGCGAGACCAGGTCGTGGGAGAAGGCAAACTTCGAATCGCCGATCCCTGCCAGGGCCGCGGCGAAGTCGGCATTCATCCGTGGCGCGCCGCGAAATCCACGAACGAAGCCCTCACCCCACTTGCGCTGCACGAAGAGGAGCGCGACCGCCTCGAGCGTGAGACTCTCGTTGACGCGGACGACCTGGTGAGGCGACAGCGCCACGCCGAGCTCGTGAGCAAGGTCCACCACCACGTCTCCCTCCCGTAGAACCTGAGGGTGGAACAGCCTGAGTCGAACGTTTTCGCGACCGAAGACGGCGTCGAGCTTCTCGAACCGCTGCCGATACTTGGGCCAGAACCTGCTCCCCCGATTCGGTTGTCGCCACGCCCCTTTACGGACTGCTGGAACGCGCTTTCCATGTAGGAGACGGGCGGTCGGACGTAGGCCACGACCGAGATGTCCGAGGCATGCCGACCCAGAAACCGCTGTGCGCGCTCGAGGGCTACCCGCGATGAGATCGAAACCCGTTCGGCGGAGATCAGAAGATCGCGGCCGGCATCGGCGAGCTCCCGCTCGATGTCGGCGCTCCAGCGGCGCCGTCGGTCGGCCACGTCGTCGGCGGACGACCCTGCGCGGCGAGCCCCGACGTCAGTCTCCGGGCGGTCTTCGAAGAGCGTGATCCAGAGACCCGAGTGGTTGCCGAGACCCCCGACAGCGGGGTAGTACCAGCCGGGCAGCTCCAGTGCGGAGAGCGTGCGCTGGATAGAACTTGACCCGGTCTTGTGCATGCCGGCGTGGATCACGGCCCTCATCGTCAGCACCTCCTGTCTGTGCACCTGGTCCGGGGTCGTCCCTCGCCGGGCGCCATGTTCCCCGAGGTGCACCTTAGGGTTCCGCGCGAGACGCAGCGATTCGGCATTGTGGCCGATGGCGCCACCAGTCGCTTCACGCAGTTATCGAGGGCCATATAAGCGCGTGATTGGTCGTGCGAGTTCGTTCGAGATCGGATCGCGTCTGGATGGCAGTCTCGGGAGAAGATGGTAGAAGTTCGGACGGGTGGCGGGCCGGCGACCACGAGCCCCGCTCCGGGACTTGTGCCCGAGAGAGAACTCGTACGGCGCCAGCAGTTCGGTGACGAGCTGGGACCACGCAATGCGGAGGCGCCCGTGGCTCAGCTGTGGGCGTTAGGATCGGCACCCACATTGTGAAGTGGCGCAGCCGCAGCGTCTCCAGGTCCTCCAGCACCCGCGTGCGTACGTCGGAGGCCGACGAGGCCTGGTCGCCGACCAACGCCGCCAGCGCGTCGGCGTTCTCGAGCGCGATGTCGAGCAGGTCGAGCTCGGAGGACACCAGCCGCCCGGACGCGCTCGGCTCGTCGAGCAACGCCCGCCCGAGGCGGTCCTCGATCCACTCGACGTCGTGACGGTGGGCCACGAGCCACGGGGCGACGAGCTCGCGCGAGAAGGCCAGCCGGGAGCTCCCGATCGGCCGCAGCGCGTCGACGAAGTCGTTGTTCATGCGTGGCGCCCCGATGAACCCTCCGGCGTAGCCGGTGCCCCACTTGCGCTGCGTGAAGAGCAGCGCCACGGCCTCGAGGCTGAGGCTGTCGTTGGCCCGGACCACCTGGTCGGGTGACATCGCCACCCCGAGCTCGTGGGCGAGGTCGAGGACCACGTCGTGCCCGTGGAGGACGTCGGCGTCGAAGGGCCGCAGCAGCACGTGGTCGCGACCGAAGCAGGCGTCGAGCTTCTCGAACCGGTCCCGGTAGGCGGGCCAGAACCCCGGGGCCCCGATCCGGTCGACCCCCAGGCCCCTGACGGACTGCTGGAAGGCGCTCGCCATGAACGCGACCGGCGGCCGGACGTAGGCGACGACCGTGATGTCGGTGAACCAGCGAGCCAGCCAGTCGCGGCCCCGCTCCGCGGCGACCGCGGAGGTCTTGGAGATCCGCTCGGCAGACATCAGCAGGTGGCGACCGCCCACCGCGAGCTCCCGCTCGAGCTCGGCGACCCAGCGGGTCCGCCGGCGGTCGAGGTCGTCCGCGGTGAGCGCCGCGACCCGGTGGACGGGCGCCGTCTCGGGGTCGTCCTCGAACATGGTCAGCCACGCGCGGGAGTGGTTGCCGGTCGGTGTCAGGGCCGGGTAGTACCAGCCGGGCACCTCCCGGGCCGAGAACGTCTGCTGGATCGAGCTCGACCCGGTCTTGGGCATGCCCGCGTGGATGACGGCCCTCAAGCCCTGTCTCCCGTGCGCATGGAGATCACCCTAGGGTCTCCCCATGCGAGGCATCATCCTGGCCGGCGGCACCGGCACCCGGCTCCACCCGATCACCAAGGGCGTCAGCAAGCAGCTGGTCCCGGTCTACGACAAGCCGATGATCTACTACCCGCTCACCACCCTGATGCTGGCCGGGATCCGCGAGATCCTGGTGATCACGACCCCGCACGAGGCCGACCAGTTCCGGCGGCTCCTCGGCGACGGCTCCGCGTGGGGCATCGAGCTGAGCTTCGCGGTCCAGGAGAGCCCCGACGGGCTCGCCCAGGCCTTCCTGATCGGCGAGCAGCACCTCGGCGGCGAGGCGGCCGGGCTGGTCCTCGGCGACAACATCTTCTACGGCTCGCGGCTCGGCCTCACGCTGCAGCGGTTCGCCGACATCGACGGCGCCGCGGTGTTCGGCTACCGGGTCTCCAACCCGCGCGCCTACGGCGTGGTCGAGTTCGACTCCGAGCACCGCGCGGTCTCCCTGGAGGAGAAGCCCGAGCAGCCACGGTCGCCGTACGCCGTGCCGGGGCTGTACTTCTACGACCACGGGGTCGTCGAGAAGGCCAAGTCGCTGAAGCCGTCGCCGCGCGGCGAGCTGGAGATCACCGACCTCAACCGGCTCTACCTCGACGAGGGCCGGCTCCAGGTCGAGGTGCTGCAGCGCGGCACGGCCTGGCTCGACACCGGCACCTTCGAGGACCTCAACGACGCCAGCGACTTCGTGCGCACCGTCGAGAGCCGGCAGGGGATGAAGATCGGCTGCCCCGAGGAGGTGGCCTGGCGCAAGGGCTTCATCGACGACGACCAGCTGCGCGCGAACGCCGCCGAGCTCACCAAGAGCGGGTACGGCGACTACCTGCTCGACCTGCTCGCCCACCCGCGGTAGGCCGGCCCTCAGGCCTGGGCGGGGTCGCCCGCCTCGACGCTCTGGCCGGCCCGGTCGTTGCCGGGGCGCCAGGCGGACACGCACGGCACCTTGCTGAGGTCGGCGCGGTCGGCGTACTTCCGGGTGATGTCGCTGACCTCGGTCATCAGGCCCGCGTTGAGCGTGATCGGCGTCAGCCCCAGGTGGAGGAACTGGTCGTTGGCGACGTGGAGGTCGTTCTCGTCGGCCTCGACCCGCGGGTTGACGATGTGGTCGACCTTGACGCCGGTGCGGTCGGAGATCATCTTCGCCAGGTCGCGCACCCGGTGGGTCTCGGTCATCTGGTTGAAGATCTGGACCCGGTCTCCGCGCTCGGGAGCGTTCTCCAGCGCGATCTGGATGCACTTCACGGTGTCCTGGATGTGGATGAACGCCCGGGTCTGGCCGCCGGTCCCGTGCACGGTCAGCGGGTAGTCGACCGCGGCCTGCATGAGGAACCGGTTGAGGACGGTGCCGTAGTCGCCGTCGTAGTCGAACCGGTTGATCAGCCGCTCGTCGCGCTTGGTCTCCTCGGTCTGGGTGCCCCACACGATGCCCTGGTGGAGGTCGGTGACCCGGACCGAGTCGTTCTTGTTGTAGTAGAAGAACAGCAGCTGGTCCTGGGTCTTCGTCATGTGGTAGACGCTGCCCGGGTTGGCGGGGTAGAGGATCTCGCTGTCGACGAGGTCGCCGTCGCCGGTGTCGATCTTGACCTTGAGGTAGCCCTCGGGGATCTTCATGCCCGCGGTGCCGTAGCCGTAGACGCCCATCGTCCCGAGGTGGACGACGTGGATGTCGAGGCCGGACTCGACGACCGCGGCCAGCACGTTGTGGGTCGCGTTGACGTTGTTGTTGACGGTGTAGCGCTTGTGCCGGCTGCTCTTCATCGAGTACGGCGCCGCGCGCTGCTCGGCGAAGTGGACGATCGCCTCGGGCTGCCAGTCCTCGAGCAGGTCGAGCAGCCGCTGGTAGTTGACCGCCACGTCGAAGTTGTGGAAGGCGACCTTGCGGCCAGAGACCTCCTCCCAGGTGCGCAGCCGCTCGCCGATCGGCCGGATCGGGGTCAGCGACTCGCACTCCAGCTCGAGGTCGATCGAGCGGCGCGACAGGTTGTCGACGATCGCGACCTCGTGACCCTGTGCCGAGAGGTGGAGCACCGTGGGCCAGCCACAGAATCCGTCGCCACCCAGGACCAGAACCTTCATCGCGTCACTCCTCGATTCGTCGCCCGTCGCGGACGTCACGGTGGGCGCCGTGCTCGGCGCCGATTCAACCACGTGGGACGCAGCGCCGAGGAACTCGTCCCCGGGCCCCGCCGCGCGGGTGCGGTCGATCCTCCCGGTGGCGGGATCGATGTGGATCCCGCACTCCTTGATCGTCTCGTGCTCCCACCACCACCGCCCGGCCCGGACCTCCTCGCCGGGCGAGATCGCGCGGGTGCAGGGCGCGCACCCCACGCTCGGGTAGCCGCGGTCGTGGAGCGGGTTGTAGGGCACCCGGTGGTCGTGGATGTAGCCCCAGACCTCCGGGGTCGTCCAGTGGACCATCGGGTTGAACTTGTGCAGCCCGCGCTCGCCGTCCCAGTGGTGCTCCTCGAGGTCGGCGCGGTCGCGGGACTGCTCCCGGCGCAGGCCGGTCAGCCACGCCGCTCGGCCCTCGAGCTCGCGGCCGAGCGGGAGCACCTTGCGGACCTCGCAGCAGCCGCGGCGCAGGTCGGGGCTCTCGTAGAACGCGTTGGGGCCGTGGGCGTGGGTGAAGGCCTGGACCTCGCCGGCGTCCGGGGACACCAGCCGGATCAGCGGGCCGTAGCGGGCCTGCACGCTCTGGGCGAGCTCGTAGGTCTCCTCGGGCAGCCGGCCGGTGTCGAGGGAGAAGATGTCGATCGCGAGGCCGTGCCGCGAGATCAGGTCGGTCAGCACCATGCTCTCGGGGCCGAAGGCGTTGGCCAGCGTGGCCGGCCGGTAGTCGCGGTCGATGCTGAGGAGGGTCTCCAGCGTGCGCTCCAACGCCGCGTCGTACGCCGCCACGGGCTCGATCGTACGCGCACCCGACCCTCGTCCCGGCCAACGGCACGGGGCGCCGATAGCCTGCTCCGCATGAAGGTCCTCGTCACCGGCGGCGCCGGCTACATCGGCTCCCACGCCACCTTGGCCCTGCTCCAGCGCGGCGACGAGGTGCACGTCATCGACAACCTCTCCAACGCCTCCGCGGAGTCGTTGACCCGCGTCGAGCGGCTGGGGGACGGGACCGTTCCTTTCCACGAGATCGACCTGCGCGACCGCGAGGGCGTCGAGAAGGTGCTCGCCCACGGCTTCGACGCGGTGATCCACTTCGCCGGGCTCAAGGCGGTCGGCGAGAGCGTGGAGATCCCGCTCGACTACTACGGCAACAACATCGAGGGCACCCTGGTGCTGCTGCGCGCGATGCGGGCGACCGGCTGCCGGACCATCGTCTTCTCCTCCTCGGCCACGGTCTACGGCGACCGCGCGCCGGTGCCCTACGTCGAGGACTACGAGCCGCTCGACGCGACCAACCCCTACGGCCGCACCAAGGTCATGCTCGAGCGGATCCTGGTCGACCTGGCTGCCGCCGAGCCCGACTGGCGGGTCGGCATCCTGCGCTACTTCAACCCCGTCGGCGCCCACCCCTCCGGCGACATCGGCGAAGACCCGCTCGGCATCCCCAACAACCTCACCCCCTACATCGCGCAGGTGGCCATCGGCCGCCGCGACCGGCTGACGGTCCACGGCGACGACTACGACACCCCCGACGGCACCTGCCTGCGCGACTACATCCACGTCACCGACCTCGTCGACGGCCACACGGCCGCGCTCGACTGGCTCGCCGCCCACGACCCCGGCTCCCGGGCCTGGAACCTCGGCACCGGTCACGGCACGTCGGTGCTCGAGGTGGTCCACGCCTTCGAGCGCGCCTGCGGCCGCGAGATCCCCTACGTCGTCGGCCCCCGCCGCGCCGGCGACCTCCCCGCGACGTACGCCGACCCCAGTCGCGCCCGCGACGAGCTCGGCTGGACCGCCGAGCGCACCATCGACGACATGTGCGCCGACCTCTGGCGCTGGCAGTCCCAGAACCCGCAGGGGTTTGCGGGGTGACCGACCTCGTCGTCCGGCCCCGTGAGGCGGGCGACGTGGCGGGGCTGGTGGAGGTGCTGGCCGCGCAGCGGGAGGCCAGCCTCTACCCGCTGCGGTGGCCGCTGCCCTTCCCGCCCGAGCAGTTCGTCGAGCGCGCGGTCGACCTCGCGGCGTGGACCGCGCTGCTCGACGGCCGGCCGGTGGGGCACGTCGCGGCGCAGCGTGCCGAGGACGGGTCGATGCTGCCGCTGTGGGAGGCGGGCCACGGCCGGACAGCCGACCGGCTCGGCGTCCTCGGCACCCTCTTCGTCGACCCCGGCGTCCGGGGCCGCGGGCTCGGCCGGCGGCTCCACGACACCGCGGTCGGCTGGTTGCGTGAGCGCGACCTCGGGCCGTGCCTCGACGTCGTCCCGATCCACGCTCCCGCACAGGCGATGTACGCCGCCGCCGGCTGGCGCGAGGTGGGCCGGGCGAGGCCGCACTGGCTCCCCGAGGCCCGGCCCGACGTCGTCGCGATGGTGCTGCCGGTCAGCTGACCTCGACCACGTCGAGCGCGCGCAGGGTGCGCACGACGTGGGGCACCTCGTGGATCCGCACCAGCTGGGTCCCGCCCAGGGCGGCGAAGATCGTGAAGAAGCCCTCGGCCCGGCGGAACTCGTCCTCGAAGAGGTCGAACGCGTGGGGCACCGACACCGCCACCGGCACGCCCAGCGAGCGCAACCGGAACGACTGCGAGAGGATCCGCGACTGGTGGCGCACCCGGTCGAGCGGCTCCTCGAGGTTCGCGTAGTGGAAGCCGACGGCAGGGTCGACGATGATCCGCCGGACACCGAGCTCGCGGGCTCGCTCGATCCGCGGCGCGAAGTGGTCGGCGAGCGCCGGCAGCGGGTCGCCGTCGACCGGCAGGTCGCCACCCTCGCGGACGTTGGCCCGCTCGCCGAAGCACATCAGCACGGTCGCGTCGTGCTCCGCCACCAGACGCATCATCTCGTCCTCGTCGTCGCGGCCGGTGAGGTTGAGCATCCGCGCACCCGCCCGCAGCACGGCGTCGACGACCTCGGGCTGGTAGGTCTCCACCGACACCGTCAGCTCGCCGGCCAGCGCCTCGACGACCGGCAGCAGCTTGTCGAGCTGGTCGCCCGCCGAGGCGCGATCGGCACCCCGGTCGCTGGCCTCGGCGCCCAGGTCGATGATGTCCGCCCCCTGGGCCGCCTGCACCCTCGCCATCCGCACCGCCGCCGCGGTCGACACCGCGACGCTCTCGCGGTAGGTCGAGTCGAGGGAGAGGTTGATCGCTCCCATCACGGTCACGTCGCCGTCCGCGACCACCACGCCCTCGGCGACGGTGACCGGCTCGACGGGGAGGTCGAGATCGGCGCGGTGGCGTTCGTACAGCTCCGAGAGATCGGCCAGCGAGATCACGGCGTGAGTGTAGGTCGCCCTCTGTCGGGCCTGCGTTGGGCGTGGGTTACGGTCGAGAGGACTCCTGGAGGTGGGGCATGCGAGTCCTGATCGGCCCTGAAGCGCCATTGCACGAGGTGTACGCCGCTCCCGAGGGCCCGTGGCTGCGGGCCAACATGGTGGCCACCGTCGATGGTGCCGCCGCGGGCGACAACGGCACCAGCCGCACGATCAACACCGACGCCGACCAGGTCGTGTTCGACCTGCTCCGCGAGCTCTCCGACGCGATCATCGTCGGCGCGGGGACGCTGCGCGCCGAGCAGTACCGGCCCAACCCCAAGCCGATCGTGGTCGTCAGCCGCAGCGGCGAGGTCCCGCACGGGATGCTGGGACCGGGCGCGGGTGAGGTGCTGCTCGCCACCTGCGCGGCCGCCGACGGGCTCGCGGAGAGCACCGAGCTGCTGGGCGAGGAGCAGGTGATGGTGCTCGGCTCCCACCGCGTCGACCTGGCCCGGATGCGGGCCGAGCTCGTCGGCCGCGGCTACGTCCACCTGCTCTCCGAGGGCGGGCCGCGGCTGCTGCGCGACCTGTTCGACCAGGGGTGCGTCGACGAGGTCTGCACCACGACCAGCCCGCGCGTGGTGTGCGGCAACAGCCCGCGCATCACCGACGGGCCACCGGTCGACGTCCCTCTCTCGCTGGCGACGCTGGTCGAGCAGGACGGTACGCTCCTCGCGCGGTGGACCACCGCGACGGACTGACGTCCCGAACTGGTCTGGTCCACCCCCCGCCGGACCACCATCACTCTCGTACGCTGAACGCACCCCCCACATCGCGACATGACGTGGGGGGGCAGGGTGCGAGTCGACTGGGTGCCGTTCTCGGCGTCCTCCCTCGTGGTGGGGGCCGCGGCCCTCTCCGTGGGTGCCCTCGTGGTGCCGCAGGCCGGCATCCCCGCGGCCCCGCTCGGGGTCGTGGAGGGTCATCCGACCGGCTGGCTCGCGGTCTCCGGCCTCTACGTCGTGGCCTCGATCAGCCTGATCCTCGGGATGCCGTCGGTGCTGAGCATCTTCGACCGGCGGGGGGCGCGCGCGGCGCTGCTGGGCGCGGTGCTGCTGGTGGTCGGCTGCATCGGCACGGCGGCGTACGCCGTCCTGCTGGCGGTCTACCGGGCCCTGGTCGACGGGGAGCTGCTCGCCAGCGGCGTGCGCGACCTCTCGGCGGACCCGACCCTGCTGGCGGTGCTCTACATCTGGGTGCTGACCTTCGCCCTGGGGGAGCTGGTGATCGCGCTGGCGCTGGTGCAGGCGCGGCGGGTGCCGCGCTGGGTACCGGCGCTGATGGTGGTCCACGTCGGGCTCTCGCCGCTCGCCCCGATGCTGCCCGCACCGCTCGCGGTCCTCGTCGCGCTGACCGTCAGCATCGCCTTCGCCGCGCTCGGAATCGTCGCCAACCAGCGCACCCAGCTCACGTGAGCGCGGCTGGGGCCGGCTGGCTACCGTCGTCGGCGTGAGCACCGGCACCACCACCCACGACCCCACGATGGACTGGGTGCGGGCCGGCGCGGTGAGCCTGGGCTTCGTCGCACTTCTCTGGGTGAGCGAGGTGCTCGACGCGGCGCGGGGCGGGTCGCTGGACCGCTTCGGCATCCGGCCGCGGACCGAGGAGGGGCTCTGGGGGATCCTGGCGGCGCCGCTGCTCCACGGGGGCTTCGGTCACCTCGAGGCCAACTCGGGCCCGTTGCTCGTCCTCGGCTTCCTCGTGGCCGTCGTCTCGTTCGCCCGCTGGCTGGTCGTGATGGCCTGGTCGTGGCTGGTCAGCGGCCTCGGCGTGTGGCTCACCGCCCCGGCGCACTCGCTGACCATCGGCGCCTCGGGACTGGTCTTCGGCCTGCTGACCTATCTGCTGGTCGCCGGCTTCCTCGAGCGCAAGCCGGTGCGGATCCTGATCGGCGTCGCGGTCTTCCTCGTCTACGGCGGCATCCTCCTCGGCGCCCTCCCCGGCACCCCCGGCATCTCCTGGCAGGGCCACCTCTTCGGGGCCCTCGGCGGCCTCCTCGCCGCCCGCGTCCACGCTGGCCGGCGTACGTCGGCCTCGTGGTCCTGACTCTCCACCGACGACCGTCTGGAGTCGGTACGTCGCTCGATCAGGCAGCCGGGCAGCCAGCGCAACGGTGACCTGGTCGTCGGTCGAGGGCCAGTCGGGCCACCACGTCACTGATCGTGTCGGAGACCGACGCCGGTCGGGACATCACGTCTTCCCAGCAGAAGCGCAGCACGGTCCAGGCGGACCGCACCATCGCGGTGTAGCGGCGGACGTCGTAGCGGAACGCGTCCCGGCCGGCGTGGAACTCAAAGGAGTCGGCCTCGATCGCCAGGCGCAGCCGCGCGTCGCCCAGGTCAGCGTGCCCGATACCCGGGATCACGAGCTGCGGCACGACCTCCAGCCCCGGTACGTCGACCGCGATCGCGCGAAGACACGACTCGAACGGGTTGGCAGCGCGGGCGTCGGCCAGGGACACGACCCGCAGCGCCCGCGTGCGTCCCGTCCGGGGTGCGGCCTCCACGGCGGCGAGCAGCTCCGTGCGGGACACCGACCCCTCGCGCAGGGCCGAGTCGGCCACGCAGAGCGCCTCGTCGAACGGAAGGTCGCGGGCGCAGTCGACCACCGTCCGCACCCGGCCCGTCAGAAGGCCCGCGTGGACATCAGAGGCGGCCAGATGACGAAAGTGGACGTCGACGCCGTGGCGGCGCTGCGGGTCGAGGTTGTGACCGCGCCGGACGGTCACCACGGGCCGGGGCGGCGGGCGCTTGACCTTCCAGCCCCAGGCCATCGCCGCGCTGAGGTGGGAGGCCACCCCATGGAGCCGTCCTGCCGCCAGCTGGGCCTCGTGGGCGGCCGGCAGCGCGTACCGGTTGCGCCCGAGGTGGAGGATCCGACCCTCGGCGACCGCCTTGCGGATCGGCCACGCCCCGCACGCGACCCGTAGCGCGGTCCCGTCGGCGACACCCCCGATCCGCTCCAGCGCGACCACGGGATCGAGGGCATCCATGCCGCCAGCATCGCCGGGGTCGCCGGCGGGCGCATCTTGTTCTCCACAGCCCCCGGCGGACGACCAGGTCGCCGGCCGCGGGTCAGGAACGGGCCGTGGTGCCGTGCTCCTGGCGGAACCCGGTCGTTCGTGGAGGGTCGTCAGACCCATGTGTGCGCCCCTCGGGGAATCGGGGTGGCCCCGCCGGTGTTGTGGTCTCTCGATGTCTGCCTCCACCGACGCCGTCCGCGGCGAGAGCCGCACGACGCCCGACGACTCCCGGCGGGTGTCGGTGCTGCTGGGCTTCCTCTTCGGGCTGGCGGGGATGGGGTCGTCCTCCGCTGCCATCGCGCTCCCGCTGCTCGGGCCGGACCTCGGCGTCGCACCTGGGCTGGCGGCGTGGACGATCAGCCTCTACGTGCTGATGCTCGCGGTGACCACCGCCGTCTACGGCCGGATCTCCGACCTGGTCGGCGTCCGGGCGCCGCTGCTGGCCGGGCTGGTGCTCATGACCGTGGGCGCGCTGGTGGCCGCCGTCGCGCCGAGCTTCGGCGTGCTGCTCGGCGCCCGGGTGCTGCAGGGGGCCGGCGCGGCGGCCGTCCCGACGATCGGTGTCGCGATCCTCTCCACCCGCTACGACGGCCGCACCCGTGCGCTGGCGTTCAGCCGGCTGGCCGGCACCGCGGCCGCGGTCAGCTGCCTCGGCCCGCTCGCGGGTGGCCTGGTCGAGGCGCAGCTCGGCTGGCGGGCCGTGATGGCGCTGCCGATCCTCGGGATCCTGGTCGTGCCGCTGCTCTGGCGTGCGCTGACCGCAGGTGGGTCCGGCGCCCGCCTCGACATCCTGGGTGCCGTGCTCGTCGCCCTGACCGCTGCCGGGATGGTGCTGCTGGTGCAGTCACCCTCGGCCGGGCTCGTCGTCGCCGCGGTGGGAGCGGGCCTGCTGGTGCTCGGCGTACCCGCCGTCACCGCGAACGTCCGCCGCCGGCCGCACGGCTTCCTGCCGCAGGAGGTGGTGCGCAACAGCTACGTCGTGCGCAGCGCCATCGCCGCCGCGGCGGTGCCCGCCTCGTGGTTCGCCATGCTCATCCTGCTGCCGGCCGTGCTCCTCGCCGACGGGTGGGAGGCCTGGCAGGTCGGCCTGGCCATGGTGCCGAGCGCGGTGGTCGCGCTGGGGGTGCCGCGCGTCGCGGGCCCGCTGCTGGACCGGATCGGTGCCGGCCGCTCGCTCGCGGTCGCCGGTGTCGTCTCCACGATCGCGCTGCTGGTGGCCGCCCTCGGGGCCCACCAGGTGAACGCCCCCGTGCTGGTCGCGGCCATCATCCTGGTGACCTTCGCCTTCGGCCTGGGCCAGCCGGCGCTCAGCGCTGCCGTGGGTGACGCCGTCGCCGTCGAGGTGCGTGGCGTGGCCCTCGGGATCAGCACCCTGCTCTTCCTCGTCGGCGGCAGCGTCGGCTCGGCGGTGGTCGCCGGCCTCGGAGGGCCGCTGGGGCTCGACGGCGCCGTCACGGTCCTCGCCGCGCTGCCCCTGCTCGGGCTCCTGGTGCTGCGGCCGACGTTGCGCCAAGGTCGGTAGGCCACCGGCCCCGACGTCCGCCGCGCGACGACGCCCCTAGCGGGTGCCCTTGCGAGCGCGAGACGCCGACTTGGCGCGCTCGTTGGCGTCGAGGACGACCTTGCGGATCCGGACGGTCTCGGGGGTCACCTCGACGCACTCGTCCTCCCGGCAGAACTCCAGGCACTGCTCGAGCGACAGCCGCCGCGGCGGCACCAGCTTCTCGAAGTTGTCGGAGGTCGCGGACCGGATGTTGGTCTGCTGCTTCTCCTTGGTGATGTTGACGTCCATGTCGTCGGCGCGGGAGTTCTCGCCGACGATCATGCCCTCGTAGACCTCGGTCGCCGGCTCGACGAACATGACGCCCCGCTCCTGCAGGTTGGTCATGGCGTACGCCGTGGCCGCGCCCTTGCGGTCGGCGACCAGCGAGCCGTTGTTGCGGCCGCGGATCTCGCCGGCCCACGGCTCGTAGCCCTCGGAGATGTGGTGGGCGATGCCGGTCCCGCGGGTGTCGGTGAGGAACTCGGTGCGGAAGCCGATCAGTCCGCGCGCCGGGACCAGGAACTCCATCCGCACCCAGCCGGTGCCGTGGTTGGTCATCTGCTCCATCCGGCCCTTGCGGGAGGCGAGCAGCTCGGTGATGGTGCCGAGGTACTCGTCGGGGGCGTCGATCGTCAGTCGCTCGACCGGCTCGTGCACCTTGCCGTCGACCTCGCGGGTCACGACCTGCGGCTTGCCGACCGTGAGCTCGAAGCCCTCGCGTCGCATCTGCTCGACCAGGATCGCCAGCGCCAGCTCCCCGCGGCCCTGGACCTCCCACGCGTCCGGTCGCTCGGTGGGCAGCACCCGCAGCGAGACGTTGCCGACCAGCTCGGCGTCGAGGCGGTCCTTGACCAGCCGTGCCGTGACCTTGGCGCCCTTGACCCGGCCGACGAGCGGTGAGGTGTTGGTGCCGATCGTCATCGAGATCGCCGGCTCGTCGACGTGGATCAGCGGCAGCGGGCGCGGGTCCTCGGCGTCGGCCAGCGTCTCGCCGATGGTGATCTCGGGGATGCCGGCGACGGCGACGATGTCACCCGGCCCGGCCGACTCGCCGGGCTTGCGCTCCAGCCCCTCGGTGACGAGCAGCTCGGTGACGCGGACGTTGCGCGACGAGCCGTCGCGGCGGATCCACGCGACCGTCTGGCCCTTGCGCAGCGTGCCCTGGTGGACCCGCAGCAGCGCCAGCCGGCCGAGGAACGGCGAGGCGTCGAGGTTGGTGACGTGGGCCTGCAGCGGCGCGCCCTCGTCGTACGTCGGCGCCGGGATGGTCCCGAGGATGGTGCGGAACAGCGGCTCGAGGTCGGGGGAGTCGGGCAGGCCGCCGTTGTCGGGGACCTCCAGCGACGCCCGGCCGGCCTTGGCGCTGGCGTAGACGACGGGGAAGTCGAGCGCGTCCTGGCCGTGCGACTCGTCGAGCAGGTCCATGAACAGCTCGTAGGTCTCGTCGACGACCTCGGCGATCCGGGCGTCGGACCGGTCGACCTTGTTGACGACCAGCACGACCGGCATGTCGGCGTTCAACGCCTTGCGCAGCACGAATCGGGTCTGCGGCAGCGGTCCCTCGCTCGCGTCGACGAGCAGCACGATCCCGTCGACCATCGACAGCCCGCGCTCCACTTCACCGCCGAAGTCGGCGTGGCCGGGCGTGTCGATGATG
The DNA here is from genome assembly GCA_963740885.1 of uncultured Actinomycetota bacterium. Lineage (GTDB taxonomy): Bacteria > Actinomycetota > Actinomycetes > Propionibacteriales > Nocardioidaceae > Nocardioides. The sequence continues at coordinate 956,789 of CAVUFP010000002.1, read as the reverse complement.
TTGATGGTCATGCCCTCGGGAGCGCTGGGCCCGGTGTAGTGGACGGCTGTGTTCTTCGCGAGGATCGTGATGCCCTTCTCGCGCTCCAGGTCGCCGGAGTCCATGACCCGCTCGGCGACGCCCTCCGCCTGGTGGGCGGTGAAGGCGCCGGCCTGGTGGAGCATCGCGTCGACGAGGGTGGTCTTGCCGTGGTCGACGTGGGCGACGATCGCGACGTTGCGCAGGTCGCTGCGTACGGCGGAGCGGGTGGTGGAGGGCACCGGCGAATCCTACGGAGCGGGTGGGCTCGCCCACGATTCGACGGCGCCGGTCCGCGGCCTAGGCTGGCGGCATGCCATCGATCGCCACGAACACGACGGTCTCGCGCGAGGAGCTGCTCGACTTCGCCCGCGAGCGCCACCGCTACGTGCTGGTGACCACCCGGCAGGACGGTCGGCCGCAGCTCTCGCCGGTCACCGGCGGCGTCGACGACCAGGGTCGGCTCGTGATCTCGACCTACCCGGAGCGCGCCAAGACCCGCAACCTGCGACGTGAACCCACCGCAACGGTGCTGGTGCTCAGCGAGGAGTTCGACGGCGCGTGGGTGCAGGTCGAGGGCACGGCCGAGGTGCTCGACATGCCCTCCCAGGAGGCCGAGGACGGGCTGGTCGACTACTTCCGCTGCATCTCCGGTGAGCACGACGACTGGGACGACTACCGCGCGGCGATGCGCCGCCAGGGCAAGTCGCTGATCCGGATCACCGTCGAGTCGTGGGGTCCGGTCGCCACCGGCGGCTTCCCGGCCCGGCTCGCATGACCCTGGTCGCGGCCGCCGACGGCTCCGCCCTCGGCAACCCCGGCCCCTCCGGTTGGGCGTGGTACGTCGACGACGACTGCTGGGCCAGCGGCGGCTGGCCCCACGGCACCAACAACATGGGCGAGCTGACCGCCGTGCTCGACCTGCTCCAGCAGACCGCCGAGGTCGACGACGACCTGCTCGTCTACTGCGACTCGACGTACACGATCAACTCGATCACCAAGTGGATGCCGAGCTGGAAGCGGAAGGGCTGGAAGAAGGGCGATGGCAAGCCCGTCGCCAACGTCGAGATCATGAAGGCGCTCGACGCCGCGATGGCCGGACGCACGGTGCGCTTCGAGTGGGTCAAGGGGCACGCCGGCCACGAGCTCAACGAGGCGGCCGACAAGCTCGCCAACGCCGCGGCGCTGGCCTTCCAGAACGGCGAGCAGCCCGCCCACGGCCCGGGGATCGCCGGTCGGCGCGGTCGTCGGCAGGGGGCGCACGACTTCGAGGTCACCCGGCCACCGGAGCCCGACGCCGACCTCTTCTCGCTGGTCGACGACGCGCCCTCCGACGAGGACGAGGTGGTCGCGCTCGAGCGGGCGCTGCTCAGCGACGAGGTTCGCGCGGACCCCGCGGCGGTCGCGGCCCTGCTCGACCCCGACTGGACCGAGGTGGGCCGCTCCGGGCGGCTGTGGACCCGCGAGGCCGCACTGGCCGAGATCGGCCCCCTCGAGGAGCCGGTGCGCCTCGAGGTGATCGCCACGGAGCGGGTCGCCGACGACGTGCTGCTGCTGCGGTGGCGGGCCGTGGCCGACGGCGGCCGCGCCACGCTGCGCAGCTCGCTGTGGACCCGGTCGGCGGGGCGGTGGCGGCAGCGCTACCACCAGGGGACCGACGAGAGCTGAGGACCCGCACCCCCTTGTGGCTGTCGGTGGGGAGGACTAGGCAAGGGGCATGGAACCACTCGGAGAGGCCGCTCACCGCTGCCAGATCATCCCGCCCTACCTGATCCAGGACCTCGCCCGCAGCGGCACCCTCGACCGGGCGTTCGCCGAGGAGCAGCTGCGCAAGGACCGCGAGCTCCGCGGCCGGCGGCGCGGGAGGCGCGCGGGGGTCAGGCGCGACTCCGATGCGCGGTGGCTGGTCCACGACACCCACCACACCGAGAGGCTCCCCGGCACCCCGGTCCGTGGCGAGGGCGACCCCGCGTCGGGCGACGCGGCGGTCGACGAGGCCGCGAGCGGGATCACCGCGACGCTCGACCTGTTCCGCGACGTCTACGCGCGCGACTCCTTCGACGGCAACGGCGCCAAGGTCCCGGTCACCGTCCACTACAGCACCGACTACGCCAACGCGTTCTGGGACGGCGACCACCTGGTCTTCGGGGACGGTGACGGCACGGTGTTCCGGCGCTTCACGCGCGCCGTCGACGTGCTGGCCCACGAGTTCGCGCACGCCGTCACCGAGCACACCGCCGCGCTGGTCTACGAGGGCCAGTCCGGCGCCCTCAACGAGTCGGTCTCCGACGTCTTCGCCTCCTGCCTCAAGCAGCAGGTGCAGGGCGAGGACCCCGCGTCGGCCGACTGGCTGATCGGCGAGGAGATCTTCGTGAAGGACGTCGCGGCCCGCGGGCTGCGCGACCTGCTCCACCCCGGGACCGCCTACGACGACCCGGCCCTCGGCAAGGACCCGCAGCCGGCCCACATGGACGACTACGTGGAGACCACCGACGACAACGGCGGGGTCCACCTCAACTCCGGCATCCCCAACCGCGCCTTCGCACTCGCTGCCCAGGCCATCGGTGGCAGCGCCGCCGAGGGAGCCGGCAAGGTCTGGTACGCCGCCCTCACCTCGGGCGACGTCGCCGCCGACGCCGACTTCACCGCGTTCGCCGCGGCGACGGTCGCCGCCGCCGGTGACGACGCCGACGCGGTCCGCGACGCCTGGGAGCAGGTGGGCGTGACGGCCGGGACCGGGCCGGCATGACGACCGGCGATGACCAGCCGGGCGGCGGCACGGTCGTCGTCCGACGTACGGGCGGGATCACCGGGCACACCGCCGAGGGCAGCGTCGACACCTCGGGCGACGACGACCGCGCCCGCGAGGTGCGCGACCTGCTCGGGCGGATCGACCTCGCCGCCCGCGGGGCGGCCAGCTCCCCCAGCCCGACCGCTACATCTACATCGTGACGGTCGACGGCGGCGACCCGGTCGAGGTCTCCGAGAGCGGCCTCGACGACGACACCCGGCGACTGGTCCGCCTGGTCCTCGGCGGCCGGTAGCCCACGGGGCTCAGGCGAGGGCGCGGTCGAGCGCGGCCGAGACGTGGAGCGAGGTGCAGGGGAAGGCGGGCAGGTCGAGGTCGGCCTGCGAGACGAGCAGCTCGAGCTCGGTGCACCCCACCAGCACGCCCTCGGCCCCGGCGTCCCAGAGCCCGTCGATGATGCCGACCACGCGGCGCCGGGTGGCGTCGACGACCCGGCCGTGCACCAGCTCGTCGTAGATCGCCGCGTCGAGGAAGTCGTGCTCGGAGGTGGGGGGCACGACCAGCTCGATGCCGTGGCCGGCGAGCCGCTGCGCGAGGAAGCCGTCGGACATCGCGACCCGGGTGCCGATGAGCCCCACCCGGCGGCAGCCGGCGCCGGTGACGGCGTCGGCGACGACGTCGGCGAGGTGGAGCAGCGGGATGTCGACCGCGGCCGCGACCTGGTCGGCCACCTTGTGGAAGGTCGTCGTGCAGAGCAGCAGGAAGTCGGCGCCGGCCCGCTCGACCCCGCGGGCCGCCTCGGCGAGCAGGTCACCGATCCGGTCCCAGCGCTCGGCGTCCTCGAGCGCGGTCAGCTCGGCGAAGTCGACGGCCGACAGCACGATCCGGGGCGAGGAGAGCCCGCCGAGCCGCTCCTGCACGCCGAGGTTGAGGTCGCGGTAGTAGACGAGGCTGGACTCCCAGCTCATCCCGCCGAGGAGGCCGATGGTCTGCACGGGCGGCAGTCTGCCACCCGGGGCGCCGTCCGACGGGGGCCGCGCTAGGGACGGACGGCGCGGACGACGTTGCCGATCGCGCGCTCGAGCACCCGGGTGTCGGTGAAGCCTGCGTCGACCAGCTCCTGCTGCAGTGCCTCGGGGGTGCGCTCCGGCACGCCCCACGCGCCGTGGAGCACCGCGTCGACCGAGTGCTCGCGCCCGTCGTCGGTGCGCAGCCGGTCGAGGTCGTCACCCGGTGTGGGCATCAGCGGGGCGGTGACGATGCCACCGGGCCGCAGCGAGCGGTGGAGCACCCGCAGCGCGGCCTGGCGACTGGAGTCACGGAAGAAGAACTGGCTCCAGAAGGCCAGGTCGTAGGCCTCCGGACGGTCCAGGTCGGCGGCGTCACCGAGGATCACCTCCATCCGGTCGGTGATGCCGAGCCGCTCGGCGCGCGCCCGCGCCATCTGCACCAGGGCCGGGGAGATCTCGACCCCGGTCGCGCGGACGTCCGGGTAGAGCCGCAGCAGGCCGCACATGCCGCCGGCCGCACCGCAGCCGAGCTCGAGGTAGCGCCCACCGGACTGCAGCAGCTGCTCCAGCTCGGGGTCCATCGCGATGCCGAGCGCGAGCAGCTCGCGGCCGTGGACCGACTCGGGGTCGATGGAGACCCCGGTGGCGTACGCCGCCTGCACCCGGACGTCGCTCTCCCAGTAGTCCTCGCCGGTGCTCACCGCCTGCTCGACCATGTGGGTGCGCGCCTCGGCGTAGGTGATCAGGGCGGGGACGGACATCGGGGCGGGGTCGAGCAGCAGCGGGCGCCACCGGTCGCTGACCTGGAACCGGCCGCCCTCGACGGGGTCGACGACCTCGTAGGCGACCAGCGCCGTGAGCACGCGGTGGACGTGGGGCACCGGCAGCCCGCAGCGCTCGGCCACCTCGCTCGCCGTCACCGGTACGGCGGTGGCCGCGACGATCCCGCGGCGCCACACGCCCCGGAGCAGGCCGGCCAGGTCGGCGCCCTCGAACACCGTCTGCATGGCCGACAGGCCCTGCGCGAACGCGACCGACGGCGGCTGCTCCTGACCGCCCGATCCATGCTGAGTCACCAGCACCCTCCCCCCGGCTGTGCCTCTCCAACGAGGGTAGCCGCCGGAGCCGCCGCTGCGGGTCAGTCCAGCCGATGGACCTTGTGCTGGGCGGCCTGGGCCCGGGGGCGGATCACCAGCTCGTCGATGTTGACGTGGCTCGGCCGGGTCGCGATCCACGCCACGGCGTCGGCGACGTCGTCGGCCACGAGCGGGTCCGGTACGCCGGCGTACACCGCGTCGGCCTTGGCCTGGTCGCCGCCGAACCGGACGAGGGAGAACTCGTCGGTCCGCACCATCCCGGGCGCGATCTCCGAGATCCGGATCGGCTCGCCGCACAGCTCGAGCCGCAGCGTCTCGGCCAGCACCTGGGTGCCGTGCTTGGCCACGGTGTAGCCACCGCCGCCCTCGTAGGCGACCCGACCCGCCGTCGACCCCATCACCACGACGACGCCGTCGCCGGAGGAGCGCAGCGCCGGCAGCAGCGCCTGGGTGACCTGGAGGACGCCGATCACGTTGACCTCGAACATCGCGCGCCAGTCGTCGGGGTCGGCGGTCTCGACGGGGTCGGAGCCGAAGGCGCCACCGGCGTTGTTGACCAGCACGTGGCAGACCCCGCCGACCGCGTCGGCCAGGCCGGCGACCGAGGCGCGGTCGGTGACGTCGCAGGCGACGGCGGTGCCGCCGATCTCGGCGGCGAGCTCCTCGATCCGATCGGTGCGGCGGGCGGCGCAGACCACCCGGAACCCCGCGGCGGCGAGGGCTCGGGCGGAGGCGGCGCCGATGCCGCTGCTGGCTCCGGTGACGACGGCGGTGCGTGCGTGCTCCATGGCCCCGATTGTGCCGGGCTTGTCCCGGGGGTGGCGCACCCGGCGTGACCCTTTGGCACACTGGGCCGTTGAGCACCACTGGACGTCGTCCCCCCGACCGAGAGTGAGGTCCCCCATGCAGACGCGCGCCCCGAGCCACCTCACCGGGCTCCTCGGAGGCCTGTGCCTGGTGCTCCGCTGGCTCGTCGACCTCGGGAGCTGGGAGGACCCGGTGCGCTGGGTCGGGCTGGGGCTGCTGGCCCTGGCCCTCGCCGCGCTCGGTGCCGGCCTGGTCTCCAGCAGCGCATGGGGACTGCGCGTTTTCGTAGCGGTGGCGTTCCCGCTGCTGGTCTGGTCGCTGCTCTCGGCCGTGCGCGGCACCGGTGACGCGACCGGGCTCGAGGGCGCGCTCGGGCTGGTCGCCCTGGTGGCGTCCGGCGCCGCGGTCGTGGCCGCCCGGCGCGGCGAGGAGGCGGCGGTCGAGCACGGCTCCCGTCGCGGCTCTCACGCCTCGCGCTGAGCGCGGCCGGAATGGAGCGCGGCCCGGGCGTGTTCACCCCCGGAGGACCGCTGGACGACAGGAGACCGCGTGGAACGCAGCATCGGGCACCCCGCCCGCCGCGTGGCGATGATCAGCCTGCACACCTCCCCCCTCGACCAGCCCGGGACCGGTGACGCCGGCGGCATGAACGTCTACGTCGTCGAGCTGGCCAGGCGACTGGCTGCGCGCGGCATCGAGGTCGACGTGTTCACGCGGGCGACCACCTCGGCGCTGCCGCCCACGGTGCCGGTCGCCGACGGGGTGCTGGTCCGTCACATCACGGCCGGACCGTTCGAGGGGCTGACCAAGGCCGGGCTGCCGGGACAGCTGTGCGTGTTCGCGCGCGAGGTGCTGCGCGCCGAGGCCGCCCAGCCGGTCGGCCACTACGACGTCGTGCACTCCCACTACTGGCTCTCCGGGCAGGTCGGCGCGCTCGCGCGCGACCGCTGGGGCGTCCCGCTGGTCCACTCCATGCACACCATGGCCAAGGTCAAGAACGACGCCCTCGCCGAGGGGGACACCCCCGAGCCCGAGGGTCGGGTGATCGGCGAGCAGCAGGTCGTGGCGGCCGCCGACATGCTGGTCGCCAACACCGACATCGAGGCCAAGCAGCTGATCAACCTCTACGACGCCGACCCGGGCCGGGTCGAGGTGGTCCACCCGGGCGTCGACCTCGAGGTGTTCCGGCCGGGTGACCGGGCCGCCGCCCGCGTGGGTCTGGGGCTGCCGCCTGACTCGTCCGTGCTGCTCTTCGCCGGGCGGATCCAGCCGCTCAAGGCCCCCGACGTGCTGCTGCGCGCGGTGGCCGCGCTGCTCGAGGAGTCGCCCGGGCTGCGGTCGCGGCTCGTCGTCCCCGTGGTGGGCGGGCCGTCCGGGTCGGGGCTCGACCACCCCGAGGCGCTGGCCGACCTGGCGAGCGCGCTGGGGCTCGACGACGTGGTGCGGTTCGTGCCTCCGGTGGGTCGCGAGGAGCTGGCCCGCTGGTGCGTGGCGGCCGACCTGGTCGCCGTACCGTCGCACAACGAGTCGTTCGGCCTGGTGGCCGCCGAGGCGCAGGCCACCGGCACCCCCGTGGTCGCCGCGGCCGTCGGGGGCCTGACCACCGTGGTGCGCGACGGCGTCTCCGGACTGCTCGTCGAGGGGCACGCGCCGCGCGACTGGGCTGCCGCCCTGCGACGGCTGGTGACCGACGACGACCTGCGCGCGCGCCTCTCGCAGGGGGCGGTGCGCCACGCGCAGGGGTTCTCGTGGGACCACACGGCCGATCGCACGCTCGAGGTCTACGACCGCGCCCACTCGGCGATGGCGGTCGCGTCGTGACCGACCGCGACACCGTGATCGCGGTGGTCCGCGACCACCTGGTCGGTGCCGAGGTCGAGCACGAGGAGGTCGGCGACGGCGTCTTCGCGCTCCGGCTCCCGGGGGAGCGCAAGCTGGAGACGGCCGTGCGCCTCGACGTCGGCCCGCACGCGCTCGGCGTCCACGCGTTCGTCTGCCGCCGCCCCGACGAGAACTTCGAGGGCGTCTACCGCTGGATGCTCCAGCGCAACCTGAAGATGTACGCCGTCGCGTTCGGCGTCGACCCGCTGGGCGACATCTACCTCGACGCCCGGCTGCCGCTCTCGACCGTCTCGCCCGACGAGCTCGACCGGCTGCTGGGCTCGGTGCTGACCTACGCCGACGAGTCCTTCAACACCCTGCTCGAGCTCGGCTTCGGCTCGGCGATCCGCAAGGAGTGGGAGTGGCGCACCTCCCGCGGGGAGTCGACCCGCAACCTCGACGCGTTCCGCGGCTGGCTGGAGTCGGGCTCGCGCGACTGACGGTCAGCCGACGGTCGTCTGCGCCACCGGCCGGTCGAGCCGCGGCTTCGGCCTGCGGCGGGCGACGGACACGCCCACCAGCGCGAGCACCCCGCCGACGTACGCGATGGAGGGCGGGACCTCGTCGAGCAGCACCAGCCCCATCACGATCGTGATCGGCGGCACCAGGTAGGTCGAGACGCCCAGCCGGCTGGCGGGCATGTGGCGGAGCGCGTAGCCGTAGGTCGAGAAGGCGAGCGCGGTGGGGAAGACACCGAGGTAGACCAGCCACCAGAGCGACGACGCCGGAGCGGTCGACGCCTCCGACCACAGCTGTCCCGCGAACGGCAGGCACACGACGGCGCCGACCGTGCAGGCCAGCCAGATCACGTGGACGCTGCGCAGCCGGGCCATCAACGGCTTCTGGAGCACCAGGCTCACGGCGTACGTCGCCGCGGAGAGCAGGCAGAGCAGGACGCCGACCAGGTCGCGGTCACCCCCGGGGGAGGTGCCGGTGCCGATCAGCACGACGCCGCCGAAGGCGAGCGCGAGGCCGAGGGCGAGGTTGCGGGTGAACGGCTCGTCGAGGAACAGCGCCGAGAGCAGGGCGATCAGCACCGGTGCCACCTGGATCAGCATCGCCGCGGTGCCGGCGTCGACGCGCTGCTCGCCCTCGTTGAGCGCGACGTTGTAGATGCCGAACCACAGCACCCCGATCGTGGCGATCGACGCCCACTCGCGGCCGGTCGGCCGCGGCAGCCCGCTCGCCAGCGCGATCCCGGTCAGCGCCAGCGAGGCGATCACCAGCCGCCCGAGCGACAGCGCGCCCGGCGAGAAGTCGTGGCCGAGGTGGCGGATCGCCACGAACGCGCTGGCCCACAGCACCAGCGTCGTCGACACCGCCGCCACCGGCAGCCACGCGGGAGGCGACGACGGAGGGTTCACCGCTCCACCCTAGGAACGCCACCCACCCCCGCACACGCGGTTATCGGACGTGGGTGCGCGAGTTCCTGCCGACTTGGGGCGGGGGTGCTTTGCATGAATCCCCGGCCCCCCGGGGATTCATGCGCTTCTCGGCCGTTGCAACACCCGAGAAGCGCATGGATGGGCCAAGAAGTGGGACGGGGTCGAGACGGTCGGCGGCGTAGATCTCGACCCGCTCGCACCGTGGCCCTGCGGGTCAGAGGTCCAGCTTGTAGCCCAGCCCCCGCACGGTGGTGAGGTACTTCGGCTCGGAGGGATCGGGCTCGAGCTTGGCGCGCAGCCGCTTGACGTGGACGTCGAGGGTCTTGGTGTCGCCGACGTAGTCGGCGCCCCACACCCGGTCGATCAGCTGGCCGCGGGTGAGCACCCGGCCGGGGTTGCGCAGGAACATCTCCAACAGCTCGAACTCCTTGAGCGGGAGCCGCTGCTCGGAGCCGTCGACGGTCACGATGTGGCGCTCGACGTCCATCCGGACCGGGCCGGCCTCGAGGACCGCGGTGTCGGACGCCGCCTCGGTGGCGCCGCGGCGCAGCACGGCCCGGATCCGGGCGACCAGCTCGCGGGGGGAGTAGGGCTTGGTGACGTAGTCGTCGGCGCCGAGCTCGAGGCCGACCACCTTGTCTACCTCGTCGTCCTTGGCCGAGACCATGATCACCGGGACGCTCGACGTCGTCCGGATCTGACGGCACACCTCGGTGCCGGGAAGGCCCGGCAGCATCAGGTCGAGCAGCACGATGTCGGCGCCGTTGCGGTCGAACTCGGTCAGCGCGTCGGGCCCGGTCGTCGCGATCGCGACGTCGTAGCCCTCCTTGCGGAGCATGTAGGCGAGGGCGTCGCTGTAGCTCTCCTCGTCCTCGACGACGAGCACTCGGGTCACGGGAGGATCTCCTGGTGGCGGCGGGGGAGGCTGAGGGTGAACGTCGAGCCCTGGCCCTCGACGGACCAGACGCGGACGTCGCCCCCGTGGGTGGCGGCGACGTGCTTGACGATCGAGAGGCCGAGACCCGTGCCGCCGGTGGAGCGGTGGCGGGCGGGATCGACCCGGTAGAAGCGCTCGAAGATTCGCTCGACCTCGGCCTCGGGGATGCCGATGCCCTGGTCGACGACGGAGATCTCGACGGAGTCGGTGAGGCCCTTGGACGACACCAGGACCGTCGAGCCCTCCTCGGAGTAGGCGACCGCGTTGGCGACCAGGTTGGCGACGGCGGCGGTGATCTGCTCGGAGCTGCCGAAGACCTCCAGGCCCGCGGTCCCTCCGGCGACGATCGAGATCCGGCGGGCGTCGGCGTCGATCGCGCTGGTGTCGACGGCGGTCTTGACGACCTCGTCGACGTGGATCGGCGCCGGCCCGTCGACGGGCTCGTCACCCTGCAGCCGGGAGAGCTCGATGACCTGCTGGACCAGCCGGGTCAGCCGGTCGGACTCGGTGATCATCCGGCCGCTGAAGCGCTGCACCGCCTCCGGGTCCTCGGCGGCGTCCTGCACCGCCTCGGCCAGCAGCCGCAGCGCACCGACGGGCGTCTTCAGCTCGTGGCTCACGTTGGCGACGAAGTCGCGGCGCACCGCCTCGACCTGGCGCTCGCGGGTGCGGTCCTCGACCAGCGCGAGCACGAGCCGTGAGCTCAGCGGCGCGACCCGCGCGGTGACGTGGCGGGCCGAGAGCCCCGGTCGCCGGATCAGCAGCTCGGTCTCGCGGATCTGTCCGTCTCGGCGTACCTGCCCCACGAGGGCGGCGAGCTCCTCGGACACCATCTCCTTGCCGCGCACCAGTCCGAGGGCGTACGCCGGAGCGCTCGCCTTGAGCACCTCGTCGTCCTCGTCGACCAGCACCGCGCTGCTGCGCAGCACCGACAGCACGGTGGCGACGCCGGGCGGGACGACCGGTTCCTCGACCGGCGCGAGGGTCCGCTGCTGTCGCTCGCTGACGGCCCATGCCAGCACGGCGCCGCCCGCGACCAGCGCTCCGAGGAGCGCGGCCAGCAGCGCCTGGAGCGTCGGGTCCACGCGTCCAGCGTACGGCGCCGGACACCTGCCGTTGGCCCGCGCGACGGCCCGCTCCCGAGTGTTCACCGCGCGTTCACGGTGTGTCGCCGTCCGGTCACCTGGCGTGCCTAGGCTCGGGGCATGCGTGAGGCCTTCCATGACCAGCTCGACTCCATCTTCTCCGAGCTCGCCGGCATGTGCCGGCTGGTGGAGACCGCTGTCGGAGACGCCACCCGCGCCCTGCTCGAGGGCGACGCCGAGGTGGCGCAGCGCGTGATCAGCGCCGACGCCGAGATCGACGCCGTGCGCGAGAAGATCGAGGACACCTGCTTCTCGCTGCTCTCCCTCCAGCAGCCGGTTGCCGGCGACCTGCGGGTCGTGGTCTCCGCGCTGCGGATGGTCAGCGAGCTGGAGCGGATGGGCGACCTCTCGGTCCACGTCGCCAAGATCGCCCGGCTGCGGGTGCCGGACGTCGCCGTCCCCGAGCTGCTCAACGCCACCATGACCCGGATGGGCGAGGTCGCCGAGGACATGGTCTCCCGGGTCTCGCGGATCATCACCGACCGTGACGTCGAGGCCGCGATCGAGCTGGGCCGCGACGACGAGATCATGGACCAGCTGCGCCGGCGCAGCTTCACCGAGCTGCTCTCCGACGACTGGGCGCACGGCGTCGAGGCTGCGGTCGACGTCGCCCTCCTCGGCCGCTACTACGAGCGGATCGCCGACCACGCCGTGTCGGTCGCCAACCGGGTCGTGTTCGTGGTCACCGGCGAGCTGGTCAGCGGCGGCTCCTGACCCAAGTCGTCCTCTAGCGGCCCTGCTTGGCCACCGCGTCGGCGGCCGCCTTGGCGGCGTCGGGGTCGAGGTACTCGCCGCCCGCGACCGTGGGCCGCAGGTCGTCGTCGAGGCGGTAGACCAGCGGCATGCCGGTGGGGATGTTGAGGCCGGCGATGTCGTCGTCGCTGATGCCGTCGAGGTGCTTGACGATCGCCCGCAGGCTGTTGCCGTGGGCGGCGACCAGCACGGTCGCGCCCGAGCGGAGGTCGGGGACGATGTCGGACTCCCAGTAGGGGAGGAACCGGGTGATCACGTCCGCGAGGCACTCGGTGCGGGGGAGCTCGTCGCCGAGGTCGGCGTAGCGGGGGTCGCCCGCCTGCGACCACTCGTCGTCGTCGTCGAGCGGCGGCGGTGGTACGTCGAAGGAGCGGCGCCAGGTCATGAACTGGTCCTCGCCGTACTCCTCGAGCGTCTGCTTCTTGTCCTTGCCCTGGAGGGCACCGTAGTGGCGCTCGTTGAGCCGCCAGGAGCGGGTGACCGGGATCCAGTGGCGATCGACGACGTCGAGGGTCAGGTGGGCGGTCGTGATCGCCCGGCGCAGCAGCGAGGTGTGGAGCAGGTCGGGGAGGAGGGCGGCGTCGCGCAGCTGCTCGCCGCCGCGCACGGCCTCCGCCCGGCCCTGCTCGGTGAGGTCTACGTCGACCCAGCCGGTGAAGAGGTTGCGGGCGTTCCAGTCGCTCTCGCCGTGGCGGAGCAGGACCAGGGTGTGGGTCATCAGTGCTCGCCCACCGGCCCGGCGACCTCGCAGTCGCCGCCCGTCCCGTCGATGCCTTCGTACTGCCAGCAGTTGGCGACGACCGGGACGTCGATCTGGACCAGGTCGCCGCCGGTCAGCTCGACGACCATCGGCAGCCGGTCGCCGGCCTCGAAGTCGCCGGTGACCTGGACGCCCTGGTCGTCCTGGGCGAGGTTGACCATGGCGTTGGGGTCGAGGTCGACGGCGGTGAAGTCGACGATCTTGGCGGGGGTGTCGGTCTGCGGCTCGAGCTTCTCGATGCTCGCCGAGTCCTCGGTGCTGTTGTTGACGAACGTCGCGACGAAGGTGCCCGAGCCGGGCTGGGCGGACACCACGACGGCACCGAGCACGTCGACGGAGGCGTCGCGGTTGCTGGTGCCGGCGGCGATGGTGTTGACCCGGTTGGTGGCCCGGTCGAACCCGCACGAGGTCAGGGGGCCGGCCAGCAGGAGCGCGCCGGTCGCCAGCGCCAGGGTGCGTCGCAGGTGCATGGGCGGCATGCTATCGGTCAGCGGTCACTGGGTGAGACCGACCCGGGCGCCGGCGGCCAGCAGTGCGGCCACCACCAGCCCGGTCGCCACCAGGCTCCCCCAGAGCAGCCGGGGGGCACCCGTCCGGAGGGCGATCCGCAGCGGCAGATGGCGCCGTCCGGCCTGGTTGTCGCCGACCAGTCCGGGCAGCGCGACCACGACGTGGACGCAGACGCCGAGGAGGGCCGCGAGCGCGGTCACCAGCACCTCGGGGGGAGTGTCGCTCCCCTGGCCGGCCCAGCCGCCGTAGGCGAGGAACGCGGGGTAGAGCGCGAAGGAGACCGCCCACGGCAGCCACGAGAGCCAGCCGTTGCGGAGCAGCACGTTGCCGATCACGCCGACGAGGACGGCGCCCAGGTAGGAGAGCCCGGCCCAGACGCCGTGGAAGACCGCCAGCGGGACCACCAGCAGCACGCCCACGGCCAGCCAGAACCACACCGTCGAGGCGTCGAGGTCGCCCCGGGCCAGCGGCTTGTCGTCGCGGCTCTCGGCGGTGTCGCGCGCCCGGTCGACCAGGTCGTTGTGCCAGCCCAGCAGGGCCTGACCCACCAGTGCCGTCGCCATGACGGCGCCGACCGCCGCCGTGCTGCGCCCGCTCAGCGCGGCCGCCACCGCCAGGCCGAGCGCCGAGATCACGGCCAGCCGCGGGTGGGCGGCTCGCAGCAGCGCGACCGGCGTCCAGGAGCCGAGCCGGGACCGGACGGGCCGCGCGCCCCGTCCGGTCGCCTGCGCGGCCACGGCACCCTGCCCGGTCGTCGTACCGCCCGTCGTCCCTGCCCCCATGGAGGCAGTATCGGGTACGGCGCCCGGCGGGCGCCACAGGTCGACCGGACCGGCTCGCGACGCGCCGGCGCATCATACGAACTGGTGTTCTGTCAAGCCCTGAATCGCCCTCTGACCTGCGCAAACGTTTCGGAGGTCGTCGTGGGCCCGTGTTAGACTGGTCACCTGGAAAGGGGTACTTGACATATGACCTTCACCGTCGGCGAAACGGTTGTCTATCCAAATCACGGGGCCGCAGTCATCGAGGACATCGAGATGCGGCAGATCAAGGGGGAGGACCGGCAATACCTCGTCCTTCGGATCGTGGCTCAGCAGGATCTCGTGGTGAGGGTGCCGGCCTGCAACCTCGACCTGGTCGGTGTCCGCGACGTCGTCGACAAGGAGGGTCTCGACCGCGTGTTCGACATCCTCCGCGCCGCTCACGTCGAGGAGCCCACCAACTGGTCGCGTCGTTACAAGGCCAACCTGGAGAAGCTGCACAGCGGCGACGTCATGAAGGTGTCGGAGGTCGTCCGCGACCTGTGGCGCCGGGAGCGTGACCGCGGCCTCTCTGCTGGTGAGAAGCGAATGCTCGCCAAGGCGCGGCAGATCCTGGTCTCCGAGCTGGCGCTCGCCGAGCACACCAACGAGGACAAGGCCGAGGCCATCCTCGACGAGGTGCTCGCGTCCTGACGCACGCGTGACCTGACACCAGGCCCCCGGGTTCTCCCGGGGGCCTGGTGCTGTCGCGGCACGGGCCCAGAGTCACGCGCGGTGCACCAGCGCGGTGGCGAGGGCGGCGACGCCCTCGCCGCGACCGGTCAGGCCCAGTCCGTCGGTGGTGGTGGCGCCGAGGGTGACGGGGGCGCCGGCCGCCTCGGAGAGCACCGCCTGCGCCTCGGTGCGCCGGGGGCCGAGCCGTGGTCGCTCGCCGATCACCTGCACCGCGACGTTGCCGATCTCCCACCCGGCCGCGCGCACCCGTGCGGCGGTCTCGGCCAGCAGCGCGACGCCGGCGGCGCCCGCCCACTCGGGTGCCGACGTACCGAAGATCGAGCCGAGGTCGCCGAGGCCGGCGGCCGAGAGCAGCGCGTCGCACGCCGCGTGGGCGGCGACGTCGCCGTCGGAGTGCCCCACCAGCCCCTGCCCCTCCTCCGGCCAGGCGAGCCCGGCCAGGTGCATCGGCACGCCGTCCGCGAGCCGGTGGACGTCGCTGCCGAGGCCGACCCGGGTGGTGGGATTCACGCCCCGATCATGCCTGAGCAACAATCGGGTCGTGAGCACGAACCGGTCGGCGTGGGCGCTCTCCGGGCTCGTGGCGGGTCTGGCGGGGCTGGCCACGAGCTACTTCGCGGCAACCCTGCTCGGGGTGCGCGACTCCCCGGTGGTGGCCGTGGCGGAGGCGATCGTCCAGCTCACCCCCGGCAGCGTCGTCGAATGGGCGATCGGGCAGCTGGGCCACTGGGACAAGCCGGTGCTGGTCGGCGGCATCCTGCTCGTGCTGACACTGGTCTTCGCGGGCATCGGCGCGCTGGCCCGGCGCGGGGGCTGGCTGCCCACGGTCGCCTTCGCCAGCCTGGCCGGGGTCGGTGTCCTGGCGGTGCTGCTGGGCGACTCGACGGCGCCCTCGGTCTACCTCCCCCTCGCGGTCGGCTTCGCCACGTGGGTGGGCGTGCTCGAGCTGCTCACCCGGCCGTTGCGGGCGACGGCGGCGGTCGGGGAGGCCACCGGAGGATCGCGACGCAGCTTCCTGCTCGGCGCCGGCGGTGTCGTCGTGCTGGCGGTCGGGCTCACCGGCCTGGGCCGGCTGGTGGGCCGGGGCCGGCGCAGCGTGGAGTCCGAACGCGCGCTGCTGCGGATACCCGGTGTGACCGAGCCGAAGGTCCCCGCCGAGGCCCGGATCGGGCTGCCGGGGGTCTCGCCGTGGCAGACCGACGAGGAGGACTTCTACCTGATCCACACCGCGCTGGCGATCCCGACGATCGCGCTCGAGGAGTGGCGGCTGCGGATCCACGGGATGGTCGACCGCGAGCTGACGCTGAGCTTCCAGGACCTGCTCGACCGGCGGCGCACCGAGGCGTGGGTGACCCTCAACTGCGTGTCCAACCCGATCGGCGGCGAGCTGATCGGCAACGCGTGGTGGAGCGGGGTCCGGCTGGCCGGGCTGCTCGAGGAGGCGGGGGTCCGGACCGGCGCCGACGCCGTGCTCCAGACCTCCGAGGACGGCTGGACCTGCGGTACGCCGCTGAGCGCGCTCGCCGACAAGGAGCGCGGGGCGATGCTGGCCATCGCCATGAACGGGCGGCCGCTGCCCGTCGAGCACGGTTTCCCGGTCCGCACGCTCGTGCCCGGGCTCTACGGCTTCGTCTCGGCCACCAAGTGGGTCGTCGACCTCGAGGTCACCACCTTCGACTCCTTCGACGCCTACTGGACGACCAAGGGCTGGGCCGAGCAGGCACCGGTGCGGCTGGCCTCCCGGATCGACGTCCCGCGCTCGGGTGACGACGTCGCCGCCGGTGACGTCCGGGTCGGCGGCGTGGCCTGGGCGCAGTACGTCGGCATCAGCGGCGTCGAGGTCTCCGTCGACGGCGGCGCGTGGCAGCCGGCCGAGATCGCCTCGCCGCCGACCGACGACACCTGGGTGCAGTGGGCCGGGACCGTCTCCCTGGAGCCCGGCGACCACGTGCTGCGGGTGCGGGCGACCAGCAAGCAGGGTGAGACCCAGACCGGCGTGGAGCGCGGCGTCGTCCCCGACGGTGCCACCGGCTGGCACCAGGTCGACGTGACGGCGACCGACGCGTGACCGGGCGGTCGGTCGCCGATCACGGCGAGGACCCGCGGCCCACCTAGACTCTGCGGCGTGACTCTCCGGCTCCACGACACCGCGACGCGCGAGGTGCGCGAGTTCGTCCCCCTCGAGGAGGGCAGGGCGGGCATCTACGTCTGCGGCCTGACCGTGCAGAGCGAGCCGCACGTCGGCCACGTCCGGTCGGCGGTCAGCTTCGACGTGCTGCGCCGGTGGCTGCTCCACCAGGGCTACCAGGTCACCTTCATCCGCAACGTCACCGACATCGACGACAAGATCCTCGCCAAGGGGGCCGAGCAGGGCCGGCCGTGGTTCGAGGTCGCCTACCTGATGGGCCGCGAGCTCGGTCGGGTGCTCGACTCGATCAACGTGCTGCCGCCGACCTACGAGCCCGCCGCGACCGGGCACGTCCCCGAGATCCTCGACCTGATCGGGCGGCTGGTCACGACCGGCCACGCGTACGCCGCCGAGGACGGCTCGGGCGACGTCTACTTCGACGTCCGGTCGTGGTCGGCGTACGGCGAGCTGACCCGGCAGAAGCTCGACGACATGGAACCGGCCGGCGACGCCGACCCGAGGGGCAAGCGGGACCCGCGCGACTTCGCGCTGTGGAAGGGATTCAAGAAGGAGACCGAGCCGGAGACCGCGGCGTGGCCGTCGCCGTACGGCCCGGGGCGGCCGGGCTGGCACATCGAGTGCTCGGCGATGGCGCGGAAGTACCTCGGGCCGGCCTTCGACATCCACGGCGGCGGGGTCGACCTGCGGTTCCCGCACCACGAGAACGAGCAAGCCCAGTCGCGCGCGGCCGGCGACGCGTTCGCGTCGTACTGGCTGCACAACGCCTGGATCACCACCTCCGGCGAGAAGATGAGCAAGTCGCTCGGCAACTCGCTGCTGGTGCCCAACGTGCTCCAGCAGGTGCGTGGGATCGAGCTGCGCTACTACATGGTCAGCGCCCACTACCGCTCGACGGTCGAGTTCTCCTTCGAGGCGCTCCAGGAGTCGGCCTCGGCGTTCCGGCGGATCGAGTCGTTCCTCGAGCGCGCCACCGCGCGGCTCGGTGAGGACGTCCCCGGAGGCATGCCGTGCGCCGACTTCGTCAACGCGATGGACGACGACCTCGGGACACCTGCGGCGATCGCGGCGATCCACGAGGTCGTGCGCGAGGGCAACCGGCTGCTGACCGGCGACGACACCACCGCCCTGCGCGGCACGGTCGCCTCGGTCCGGGCGATGCTCGACGTGCTCGGCCTCGACCCCGCGCAGTTCACGACGACCGGAGCCGGTGACGACACGCTGAGCGGCGTCGTCGACGCGCTCGTGCAGGTGCTGCTCGAGGAGAGGGCGCAGGCGCGGGCCGACAAGGACTGGGCTCGCGCCGACGCGATCCGCGACCGGCTCAAGGCCGCCGGCGTCGAGATCGAGGACACCCCCGACGGCCCGAAGTGGAGCGTGTGAGCGTGGCCGGGGTTTCGAGACGGGCGCAGAGCGCCCTCCTCAACCACCGGAAAGGACACTGACGTGGCAGGTAATTCTCAGCGCAAGGGCTCGGTCCGCAAGACGGCGAAGAAGCCGACGCCCGGGTCGGGGGGCCGGGTGCGCCGCGGCCTCGAGGGCAAGGGTCCGACGCCCAAGGCCAAGGACCGGCCCTACCACAAGGCGCACGCGGCGGCCCAGCAGAAGACCAAGCGCGCCGACCGGTCACCGCAGCAGCGCGGGCCGCAACGACGCACCGGCTCCGAGGCCGAGTGGGTCGCCGGGCGCAACTCCGTGGTCGAGACGCTGCGGGCCGGCGTACCGGTCACCGCGGTGTACGTCGCCGAGGGCGCCGAGCGGGACGGTCGGCTGCGCGAGGCCTTCGCGATCGCCTCGGACGCGGGGATCAGCCTGCTCGAGGTGAGCCGCAACGAGCTCGACCGGCTCACCGGCGGCGCGGTCCACCAGGGGCTGGCCGCCCGGATCCCGCCCTACGAGTACGCGCACCCCGACGAGCTGCTGGTCCTGGCGCAGGAGGCCGGCGAGCCGCCGCTGCTGGTGGCGCTCGACCAGGTGACCGACCCGCGCAACCTCGGTGCGGTGGTGCGCAGCGCCTCCGGCTTCGGCGCCCACGGCGTCGTCGTCCCCGAGCGGCGCGCGGCCGGCATGACGGCGTCGGCCTGGAAGACCAGCGCCGGCGCGGCCGCCCGGGTGCCCGTGGCGCGCGCCGTCAACCTGGTGCGCCAGCTCAAGGCCTACCAGGCGGCGGGCTGCATGGTGGTCGGCCTGGCCGCCGACGGTGAGGTGTCACTGCCCGAGCTGGTGGCGCCCGACGGACTGGCCGAGGGACCGCTCGTGGTCGTGGTCGGTGCCGAGGGCGGTGGTCTGTCGCGGCTGGTGGCCGAGACCTGCGACCAGCTGGTCTCGATCCCGATGGCCCGCGAGCTGGAGTCGCTCAACGCCGGCGTGGCGGCCTCCGTGACGCTCTACGCGATCGCGCGAGCCCGGGCCTGATCACCGTGGCGCCCCGGGTGCTGCGCGGTCTCGGTCTGGCCGCGCTGTGGCTGGTCGTGGCGCTGGCCGCTGCGCTCTCACTCTTCCTCGGGTCGAGCCGCGACGTGGTGCTGGCCAGCCACGACTCGGTGTTGCGGCCGACGTTCGACGGGTGGGTCTCGATCAGCACCGGCCCGGTGCTGCCCGACGTCCGTATCGACTCCGGCAGCCCGATCGGCGTCGACGTCACCCTGGGCAAGACCATCGCCTCGAGCCCCCAGGAGCTGGTCCAGCGCTACGCCTTCATCGCCGGCCAGCCCGAGGGGTCGGTGGCCAAGGTGCGCGGGGCGGTCGGCGACATGGTCTACGACGCCGCCGTCCGCGGCGCCCTGGTCGGGCTGGTCCCGGTCGCCGGGTGGCTGCTGGTGGGGCCGACCCGTCGCCGCGAGCTGGTGTCGCGGGTCGCGAGCCGGCAGGGGGTCGCGGTGGCCGTCGTGCTGGCCGTGGCCGTCGTGCTGCTGTGGGAGCCGTGGCAGGACGAGGAGCCGAGCGTCTCGGCGGAGCGGGCCTGGGTCGACCTCGACGCCTTCCTCGACCAGCAGGTCGACCTCCCCGCGTCGTTGCCGCGGGTGCAGGTGCGCTCCGACGTCACGGTGGAGGAGTCGAAGCGTCTCGTGCTCAGCGCGATCTCCACCTACGACAACAGCAAGGAGTTCTACGACCAGGCGGCCGAGGGCGCGGCCGGGCTCGACCTGCGCCGGCCGGACGACGGCGACACCGTCGTGGTGCTGGTCGCCGACCGGCACGACAACATCGGCATGGACCGGGTGGCCCGGGCGATCGGCGACCGCGCCGGGGCCGAGGCCGTCCTCGACGCTGGAGACGACACCTCGACGGGAGGCGAGTGGGAGGCCTTCAGCCTCGACTCGGTGACCGAGGCCTTCGACGGTTACGACCGCTGGGCCGTGGCGGGCAACCACGACAACGGCGAGTTCGTCCGCAGCTACCTCGACGACCGGGGCTGGACGATGCTCGACGGCCACGTCGTCGACGGGCCGGGTGGCGCGACCCTGGTCGGTGCCGACGACCCGCGGGCGAGCGGCCTCGGCAACTGGCGCGACGAGACCGGGCTCGGCTTCGACGAGATGTCCGAGCGGCTCAGCGACGCGATCTGCGCCTCCGACGAGCGGGTAGCCACGGCGCTGGTCCACGACGTCGACCTCGCCGAGCCGGCGCTCGAGCGCGGCTGCGTCGACCTGGTCGTCGGCGGCCACGTCCACGTGAAGATCGGGCCCGACCGGGTCGAGGGGCCGGACGGCCAGGTCGGCTACCGCTACACCACCGGCACGACCGGCGGTGCGGCGTACGCGATCGCGATCGGCTCCAAGCCGCGCCGCGAGGCCATGGTCTCCCTGCTGACCTACCGCGACGGCCGCCCGATCGGCATCCAGCCCGTCACCCTCCAGACCAACGGCCAGTACGTCGTCGGCAGCTTCGTGCCGCTGCGCTACTGAGGTGCTGGGGCCTGCGTCGCGCCGTGTGCCTGAGCGTGCGCCCTGGCGCACGCTCAGGCACACGCGGCTCACTTTCCGGGCGCTAGGGTGACGCGGTGAGCACGGACGTCGTACGACTGCTGCCGAGCGAGGAGGCCGAGGCCCTCCTGGAGCTGACCCGCGAGATCGCCACCAAGGAGCTGGCGCCGCAGGTGCACGAGGCCGAGGAGCGCGGCGAGTTCCCGGAGGCGGCCTACCGGCTGCTGGGGAAGTCGGGGCTGCTCAGCCTTCCCTTCGCGGAGGAGCAGGGCGGGGGCGGACAGCCCTACGAGGTCTACCTCCAGGTGGTCGAGGAGATCGCCGCCGCGTGGCCGAGCGTCGCCGTCGGGACCAGCGTCCACAGCCTCACCGCCCACGTCGTCGCCGCCAACGCCAGCGAGGCGCAGCGCGAGGAGTGGCTGCCGCGGATGCTGGGCGGTGACTGGCTCGGCGCCTACTGCCTCTCCGAGCCACAGGCCGGCTCCGACGTCAGCGCCATCAAGACCCGCGCCCGGCTCGACGAGGGCACGGACGAGTACGTCGTCGACGGCACCAAGCAGTGGATCAGCAACGGCTCGTGCGCCGACTACTACATCCTCTTCGCCCGTACCGGTGAGGACCCCCGGCGCGGGCTGTCGGCGTTCATCGTCACCGACGGCACCGCCGGCATGGGCTTCGGGACGCCCGAGAAGAAGATGGGCCTGGCGTGCGACGTCACCACCCAGGTCCTCTTCGACGGTGCCCGGATCCCGGCCGCGCAGCGGATCGGCGAGGAGGGTGACGGCATGCGGGTCGCGCTCTCGGCGCTCGACGCCGGCCGGCTCGGCATCGCCGCCGTCGCCACCGGCATCGCCCACGGCGCGCTCGCCCACGCGGTGGCCTACGCCCGCGAGCGCGAGCAGTTCGGGAAGGCGATCGGGGAGTTCCAGGGCCTGCAGTTCCTGCTGGCCGAGATGGGGGCCGAGGTCGAGCGGGCCCGGGCGACCTACCTCCACGCCGCACGGCTCAAGGACGCCGGCCTCCCGTTCTCGCGCCAGGCGAGCATCGCCAAGCTCACGGCGACCGACACCGCGATGCGGGTGACCACGGACGCCGTCCAGGTGCTCGGCGGCAACGGCTACACCCGCGACTACCCCGTCGAGCGGCTGTTCCGCGACGCCAAGGTGACCCAGATCTTCGAGGGCACCAACCAGGTGCAGCGGATGGTCATCGGCCGCGACCTCCTGCGCTGAGCCGCTACGGCGCCCCGGGCGCCGGCTCGCCCGGCGTGGCCAGGGCCTCCTCCGGACGGGTCGAGAGCTGGGTGTCGATGTAGTCGCGGGCGGCGTCGAAGATGTCGGCCTCCTTGCCCGCCTGCTCGGAGAGGTACCAGCGGTGCTCGAGGATCTCGTGGAAGACCTCGGCCGGCTCCAGCCGCCCGCGTGCCTGGGGCGGCACCATCGCCATGATCGGCTCGTAGACCTTCGTGAGCCAGCGGTTGGCGACCAGCGCGCGGTCCTCGCGCCCGAGGTCGTAGTGGGCGGTGTAGCCCGCGATGTCGTTGAGGATCCGCCGGGCCTGCGCGTCCTCGACGTTCATCCCGGTCAGCCCCTGCAGCTCGCGGCAGTGGTGGCCGAGCTCGACGACCTTGGGCTGGATCCGCACGCTGTCGCCGTCGAAGTCGGTGACGATGTCGATCTCCTCGACGTCGAAGCCGAGGTCGTTGAGCCGCTCGATCCGGCGCTGGATCCGCCACATGTCGGCCGTCGGGAAGACCTCCTCGCCGGTCAGCTCGTCCCACAGCGCCTGGTAGCGGTCGCGCACCATCTCGACGATCTCGAGGCCGTCGACCGACTCGTCGAGCTGGCCGGCGGCCTGCAGGTCGAGCAGCTCGGCGAAGACGTTCTCGCAGCCGACGGTGACGTCGTACTCCCGCAGCGGGTCGGACAGCGTGTCCTTGAGCTCGCCGGTCTCGGCGTCGACGAGGTAGGCCGCGAAGCCGCCGGCGCTGCGGCGGAAGAGCACGTTGGAGAGCGAGACGTCGCCCCAGTAGACCTCCGCGAGGTGGAGCCGCACCAGGAGCACGACGAGCGCGTCGACCAGCGAGGGCAGGCTGGCCGCCGAGAGCCCGTGGGAGAACAGGCTGCGGTAGGGCAGCGAGAAGCGCAGGTGCTCGGTCAGCAGCGCGGCCGGCAGCTCCTCGCCCTCGGCGCCGATCCGGCCGGTGACCACCCCCTGCGGCGTCACGGCGGGCAGGCCCATCCGTTGCAGGTCCCGCAGCATGCGGTACTCCCGGAACGCGATGGCCTCGACGGTCTCCTTGACGGCGTACACCCGGTCTCCGAGGCGCACGATGCGGACGACGTGGCGCGACAGGCCACGCGGGAGGGGGACCACGACGTCGTCGCCCCACTCCTCGAGCGGGGTCGACCAGGGCAGACCGACGATCGCGGGGTCGGGTCGGCTGGCCACGATCCGCAGGGCCATGCGAGGACCCTAGCGCCGGTCGGTGCCCCGGGTCAGGGTCGCGACGAGACTGTGGACGCGCGGCAGGTCCGGCAGGTCCTCGAGCAGCAGCGGCCGGCCGTCGGGGCCGGAGAGCGGGACCCGCCAGTTGGGGTACTCGCGGTGGGTGCCCGGCTGGTTCTGGGTACGCCGGTCGCCGACCAGGTCGGCCAGCTGGACGCCGAGCAGCCGCGACGGCGCGGCGGTGAGCAGCGCGTGGAGCGCGTCGACCGTCTGCTGCTCGTCGTCGCCGTCGGCCAGCAGACCGCGCTCGCGCAGCTCGGCCAGGACGACGTCGCGCTCCCGGGCCGAGACCTCCAGCTCTTCGGCGACCGGGCGGGTGAGCAGGCCCAGGGAGTCGCGCAGGTGGACGTGCTCGCCGAGCAGGTAGCCCGCGGTGGGCGGCAGGTCGTGGGTGGTGACGGTGGCCAGGCACAGCTCGCGCCAGGTCTCGGGTGGCCGCGGCCGGCCGTCGTCCACCTCGAACCACAGGATCGACGTCCCGAGCACGCCGCGCTCGGCGAGCAGGTCGCGCACGAACGGCTCCACGACGCCGAGGTCCTCGCCGACGACGAACGCACCGGCCCGCTCGGCCTCGAGCAGCAGGATGGAGACCATCGCCTCGTGGTCGAAGCGCAGGTAGGTGCCGTCGGCGGGCGTCGCGCCGTGGGGGATGCACCACAACCGGAACAGGCCCATCACGTGGTCGATGCGCAGCCCGCCGGCGTGACGCAGCGCGGCCCGCAGCACCGCCCGGTAGGGCTCGAAGCGCAACCGGGCCAGGGCGTCGGGCCGCCACGGTGGCTGCGACCAGTCCTGGCCGCGCTGGTTGAAGGCGTCCGGGGGCGCCCCGACCGAGAGGCCGCGGGCCAGCGCCGGGCCGAGCGTCCAGACCTCGGCGCCGGCCGGGTGGACGCCGA
Organism: uncultured Actinomycetota bacterium; assembly: GCA_963740885.1. Lineage (GTDB taxonomy): Bacteria > Actinomycetota > Actinomycetes > Propionibacteriales > Nocardioidaceae > Nocardioides. The sequence continues at coordinate 932,765 of CAVUFP010000002.1, read as the reverse complement.
CCGCGAGGTCGGTCATCAGGCCGATGGTCATGCCGGCGCCGCGCGCCGCGGCCTGGGCGTCGGAGAGCTGCTCGTCGGCCACCCACTGCAGCCACCCGAAGAAGTCCACCCGCTCCGCGAGCCGGTCGGCGAGGGCCGCCACCTGGGGGGAGCCCGGGTCGCGCAGCTCCTCGGGCCACTCCTCGCCCTGCAGGTGCTCGGCGAGCGCGCACCAGACGGCGAACTCGTGCAGCCCCTCGCTGGTGCGGAAGTCGGCCAGCCGTCGCTCGCGCTCCGGGGTCCGCGGCACCCGGTGGACCAGGGCCAGCGCCTCCAGCCGGGCGGCGTACGCCGGCTGGCGGTCGAGCAGGTCCTCATCGACGTTCGGGACCAGCGCTGCGCCGAGCGCCTCGACCCGGTCCCGGTCGGCGGCGGCGAGCCCGGCGAACTCGGGGACGTCGGCGACCCGCACGTAGTTGGGGTTGAGGAAGCGCCGGCTCGTGGGGAGGTACGGCGAGTCCTCGACCGGCGGCACCGGTTCCGCGGCGTGCAGCGGGTTGACCAGGACGAACTCCGCTCCGAGGCCGGCTCCCCAGCGCGCGAGCGTGGCGAGGTCGCCGAAGTCGCCGGTGCCCCACGTGCTCGTCGAGCGGACCGAGTAGAGCTGCGTCATCAGCCCCCAGACCTGGCGGGCGAGCGCGTCGGGCAGCTCCAGGCGGCGGGGCGCGACCACGAGCAGCCCCTCCTCGACCCGCGCGCCGCTGCGCCCCCGCAGCACGTGGTAGCCGGTGGGCAGGTCGGCGGGCAGCACGAAGCGGGCCTCGCCGGTCAGTGCGCCGTCGACCTCGCGCGGGGGTACGTCGTGGGGGTGCTGGGTCGCCTCGACCGGGGCGCCGTCCTCGGTGACGAGCTCCACCTCGAGCGGGTGGCCGTGGGGCACGTGGCCCAGCACGTCGACCGGCTCGCCGGCCCGCGCGACCACCACCTCCGGCACCAGCCGCCGCCACGGAGCGGCGTCGTGCTCGGCCAGGGCCGCGCGCACCGACTCGGGGGTCGACGCGTCGACGTCCAGCGCCGCCAGCACGGCCTGGATCGTCTGGACGGTCACCGTCACCTGACGCCCCTGCCAGTCGCCGTAGCCGTGGGAGACGCCGTAGCGGCCGGCGAGCTCGGCCAGCTCGGGCCAGTCGTCGAGGTGGGTCACGGAGCAACCCTAGGTGGGGCCGTGACTAGCATGTGCCGCGCCCTCGCCGCGTTAGCTCAGCTGGTAGAGCACCGCTCTTGTAAAGCGGTTGTCGACGGTTCGATCCCGTCACGCGGCTCGCACCCTGCGGCGTGTGCCTGAGCGTGCGCCCTGGCGCACGCTCAGGCACACGCGACGACTCAGCGGACCCGGCGCGCCGTGAACTCGCCGGCGGGTGCCGCGATCGCGTCCTGCGCGTCGACCAGCCGCAGCTCGCGCTCGCCGGACTCCAGCGTCTGCTGCAGCACCGCGTAGACCGAGCTGACGGTGCGCTCGACCGCCTGCTGGGCGGAGCCCGTCGTGTGGAGGTGGGCGGTGAACAGGGCGGCGGTGATGTCGCCCGACCCGTTGGCCTTCATCGGCAGCAGCGGGGTCTCGACCAGCCAGGCGCCGTCGCCGTCGACGGCCATCAGTCCGATCGAGTCGCCGCCGGTCTCGACGCTGGTGACGAGGATCGTGCTCGGACCCATCGCCCGGACGAGGTCGGCGCTCTCGAGCACCTCCTCCAGCGCGTGGGGGTCGGTGTCGGTGAGGAAGCCGAGCTCGAACTGGTTGGGCGTCAGCACGTCGGCGACCGGGACGACCTGCTCGCGGATGATGGGCGGGATCTCCGGGTTGACGAAGCAGCCCGACGTCGCGTTGCCCATCACCGGGTCGCAGGTGTACGTCGCCGCGGGGTTGGCCGCCTTGACCCGGCGTACGGCGTCGACGATCACCTCGGCGACGGCCGGGCTGCCCTGGTAGCCGGAGAGCACCGCGTCGCAGGTCGGCAGCACCCCCCGCTCCTCGATCCCCTCGATCACCGAGGTGACGTCCGCGGGGTCGATCAGCGGCCCGCGCCAGGCGCCGTACCCGGTGTGGTTGGAGAAGTTCACGGTCAGCACCGGCCAGACCTCGTGACCGAGGCGCTGGAGCGGGAAGACGGCCGCGGAGTTGCCGACGTGGCCGTAGGCGACGTGGGACTGGATCGACAGGATGCGCACGGCATCGATCCTCCCGCCGGTCGTCCCGGCGCACAAACCGGGGTCAGGCGACCTGGAGCGACCGCTTCGACAACCCCATCCAGAAGCCGTCGATGACCTGCTCGCCCGGCGCCTCGCTGTCGGTGGCGGCGCCCAGGGTGACGAAGAGCGGGGTGTAGTGCTCGACGGTGGGATGGGCGTAGGGCATGCCGGGGGCGCGGTCGGCGTACGCCGCCAGCGCGTCGACGTCGCCACGGGCCAGGGCGTCTCCCGCCCAAGCGTCGAAGTCGACCGACCAGCCGGGGGCCTCGGCCTCGATCCGGAACTCCTTGAGGAAGGGCAGGCCGTGGGTCAGGAAGCCGGAGCCGATGATCAGCACGCCCTCGTCGCGCAACGGGCGGAGCCGCTCGCCGAGCGCCAGCAGTCGCGCGGGATCCTGGGTCGGCAGCGACATCTGGAGCACCGGGATGTCGGCGTCGGGGTACATGATCCGCAGCGGCACCCACGCGCCGTGGTCGAGGCCGCGGCTCGGGTGCTGGTGCACCGGCTCGGTGCTCGGCATCATCGCTGCGACCCGCTGCGCGAGCGCCGTGGCGTCCGGGGTCTCGTAGGTCATCTGGTAGTAGCGCGGGGCGAAGCCGCCGAAGTCGTAGACCAGCGGCGCCTGGCTCGCGCTGAGCATCACCGGGGCCGACTCCCAGTGGGCGCTGACGATGAGGATCGCCTTCGGGCGGGGCAGGTCGGAGGCCCAGGCGGCCAGCTGGCCGGACCAGATCGGGTCGTCGAGCAGCGGCGGGGCCCCGTGGCCGAGGTAGAGGGCCGGCATGCGGGTGTCCATGCTCACTCCAATGGTTGAATCTTCACGTTCATTCCCAGCCGCGGTCCCACGCCACCGGTGCTCCGCCCTGGTCCTCGAGGAGCTGGTCGACGCGGCTGAAGGGTCGCGAGCCGAAGAAGCCGCGGTGGGCCGAGAGCGGGGAGGGATGGGCCGAGGCCACCCACGGGATCGGACCCAGCTGGCCCTTGAGCGACTGGGCCTGGCTGCCCCAGAGGACCGCCGCGCACGGCCCGCCCCGGGCGGCCAGCGCGTCGATCGCGCAGGAGGTGACCTCCTCCCAGCCCTGGCCGCGGTGGCTGGCCGGCTCGCCCGGCCGCACCGTCAGCACCCGGTTGAGGAGCATCACCCCCTGCTCGGTCCAGGCGGTGAGGTCGCCGTGGCGCGGGGGTACGACGTCGAGGTCGTCGCGCAGCTCGACGTAGATGTTGCGCAGGCTGGGCGGCAGCGGCCAGACGTCGCGCGCCACCGCGAAGCTCAGCCCGATCGGGTGGCCGGGGGTCGGGTAGGGGTCCTGGCCCACCACCAGCACCCGCACCTCGGCCAGCGGCCGCCGGAACGCGCGCAGCACGTCCTCGCCGGCGGGCAGGTAGCCGCGGCCGGCCGACAGCTCACCGCGCAGGAACCGCCCCATCGCCGCGATCCGGTCGTCGACCGGCGCCAGCGCCTCCGCCCAGTCCGGCGCCACCAGCCCCTTCTCGACCAGCCCCGCCAACGCGCTCACGGTCAGCGGCCGGAGAGGGCGCGGGAGCCCCCGGAGCCGTAGCGGCGCTCGCGGTGGGTGCCGATCGACTCGCGGGACGGCGTACGTCGTGGGGCCGGCGTGGCGGGGACCCGCTCGGCGTCGACGCCGGCCGACCACTGGTCGATCCACTCGTCCATCAGCGGCCAGGTGCCGGTGCGGGCGGCGCGTCCGGTCAGCATGCCGAGGTGACCGCCCGGCACGATCTCGAAGCGGACCTCGGGCGACCCGGTGAGCAGGGCCACGACGGGGTTGACCGAGGCGATCGGGGCGATGCCGTCGGTGGCGCCGCCGAAGACGAGCACCGGTGCGGTGATGTCGGCCAGCCGGAGGGTCCGATCACCGAGGTCGAAGGTGCCGTCGACGAGGGCGTTGGCTCGGACGAAGCGGTGGTAGAGCTGCCCGAAGGTGCGGCCGGGATAGGCGATCATGCCGTCGGTGAACCGGTCGACCGCCTCCAGCTGGGCGAGGAAGTCGGTGTCGTCGAGCCGCTGCGCGACGGCCAGCGGCCGGGTGACCAGCTTCTGGAACGACGAGAGCTGGAAGGCCCACCGCACCAGCGGCTGGGGCGCGCCGCCCATCGCCTGGTAGGCGCGGGTGATCGCCCGGCCCTGGGTGATGTTGATCAGGGGGCGCAGCGGCGCCACGAGCGGCACCCGCGTGACGTCGACCGGTGAGCCGAGGATCGTCAGCGACGCGATCGGCAGGTCCTGCTCGGCCGCAGCGGCGAGCATCGCGAAGATGCCGCCGAGCGACCACCCCACGACGTGCACCCGGCGGTCGCCCGCGTGGGCGGCCACCTCGCGGATCGCCGCCGGCACCACCTCGTCGACCCAGTGCTCCATGCCGAGCGCGCGGTCCTTGAACGACACCTGCCCGTACTCCACGAGGTAGGTCGGCCGGCCCCCGGTCACGAAGTGCTCGACGAGCGAGCAACCGCGCCGCAGGTCGAAGCACGACGAGGGCGCGGCGAGCGGCGTCACCAGCAGCACCGGGTCGCCCTGCTCGCGCACCGCCGCCGAGGGCCGGTAGTGGTAGACCTCGCGCAGCGTGCCGTCCGCGATCAGGGTGCGCGGCATCGGGCGCAGGTCGGCCAGTCCGCCGTAGAGCAGCATGTGGGCGACGTTGCTGGCCGCGGCGACGACCTGGTCGGGCTTCGGCACCAGATCCATGGACGCAAAGTACCCGTTCCTCGACACGACCGGGGATCAGGACTACAACCGGGTCATGGACTGGAGGAAGGCCGCGGGCCTGGCCGCCGGGGCGCTCGGTGCGGTGACGGCGTACGACCTGAGCCAGCGGCAGCACGCGATCCTCCGCAACTTCCCGGTCGTCGGACACCTGCGCTACCAGCTCGAGCGGTTCGGGCCCGAGCTGCGGCAGTACATCGTGACGTCCAACGACGAGGAGCGGCCCTTCAGTCGCGACCAGCGGCGCTGGGTCTACGCGAGCGCCAAGCTGGAGAACAACTACTTCGGGTTCGGCACCGACAACGACGTCGAGAACGTCTCGGGCTACCCCGTCATCAAGCACCGCACCTTCGCCGGACCGGGCGCCTCCACCGCGTCGCACGCCGGCGAGGAGGTCGCGCTGCCGTCGGCCAAGGTGCTCGGCGGCCCGCGGGGCCGGGCCCTGGCCTTCCGCCCCCGCTCGGTGGTCAACGTGTCCGGCATGAGCTTCGGCGCTCTGTCGCGCAACGCGATCGAGGCGCTCAACCGGGGCGCCGACCGGGCCGGCTGCCTGCACAACACCGGCGAGGGCGCGATCTCGCCCTACCACCGCAACGGCGGCGACCTGGTCTTCCAGATCGGGACGGCGTACTTCGGGTGCCGTGACGCCGAGGGCCGCTTCGACCTCGCCCGCCTGCGGGAGACCGTGACCTCGGCGCCGGTGCGCGCCATCGAGGTCAAGCTGTCGCAGGGCGCCAAGCCGGGGCTCGGCGGCATGCTGCCCGGCGCCAAGGTGAGCCGGGAGATCGCGGAGATCCGGGGCATCGAGCCCGGTGTCGACTGCGCCTCGCCCAGCCGGCACACCGCCTTCCACGACGTCGACTCGATGCTCGACTTCGTGGAGCTGGTCGCCACCGAGACCGGGCTGCCGACCGGCATCAAGTCGGCGGTCGGCAACCTGGAGTTCTGGGACTCGCTGGTCGCGGCGATGGCCGACGGCCAGCGCGGCGTGGACTTCGTGAACGTCGACGGGGGAGAGGGCGGGACGGGCGCGGCGCCGATGATCTTCGCCGACTCCGTGGCCTACCCGTTCCGGGTCGGGTTCGCCGAGGTCTACCGGCGCTTCGCCGAGGCCGGGCTCACCGACCGGGTCACCTTCGTGGGCGGCGGCAAGCTCGGCATCCCCGAGAACGCCGTGGTCGCCTTCGCGCTCGGCGTCGACCTGGTGGCGGTCGGCCGCGAGGCGATGATGTCGATCGGCTGCATCCAGGCCCAGAAGTGCCACACCGACCACTGTCCTGTCGGCGTCGCCACCCAGAACCCGCGCTACGTCCGGGGCCTCGACCCGACCCTCAAGAGCGAGCGCCTCGCCAACTACGTGCGCACCCTGCGCCGCGACCTGCTCAAGGTCTCCGAGGCCGTCGGCGTCGTGCACCCCGCCCTGATCACCGCCGACGACGTCGACGTGCTCGAGGGTGTGTCCCGCACGACCTCGGTGCGCGAGGTCTACGGCTACCAGCCCGGCTGGGGCCAGGTCGGCCCCGCGCTGGCCGCGGAGCTCGTCCGGATCATGGCGCCGGAGGCGGTCACTCCGGAGCGGGGGGCTTGACCGCCTTGCCGTGGTCGGGCCGGATCTCGGCCAGGCCGGTGAGGAAGGCGCGCGCCCAGGCATCGACGTCGTTCTTCAGCACGGTACGTCGCAACGCCTTCATCCGCTTGGTGGTCTCCTTCGCGGGCGCCCGGTGGGCCTCGAGCAGGGCGGCCTTCATGCCGTTGATGTCGTAGGGGTTGACCAGCCAGGCCTGGCGCAGCTCGTCGGCGGCACCGGCGAACTCGGACAGCACCAGCGCGCCCTGGTCGTCGAACCGGCAGGCGACGTACTCCTTGGCGACGAGGTTCATGCCGTCGCGGTAGGGCGTGACCACCATGACGTCGGCTGCGCGGTAGAGCGCGGCCATCTCCTCGCGCGGGTAGGAGGAGTGGAGGTAGTTGATGGCCGGCTGCCCGATCCGGCCGAGGTCGCCGTTGATCCGGCCGACCAGCCGGTCGATCTCGTCGCGCAGGATGCGGTACTGCTCGACCCGCTCGCGCGAGGGCGTCGCGACCTGGACGAAGACCGCGTCGTCGACCTCGAGCTCACCGTCCTCGATCAGCTCGCTGAACGCGCGGAGGCGGGCGATGATGCCCTTGGTGTAGTCGAGCCGGTCGATGCCCAGGAACATCGTGCGGTCGCCGAGCGCCTCGCGGATCTCCCACGACCGCTCCTCGACCCCCTCGCTGCGCGCGAGCTCCTCGTAGCCGGCGGTGTCGATGGAGATCGGGAACGCCGCGGCCCGGACGGTGCGGCCGTCGGGCAGGTAGATCAGGTCGCGGTGGGTCTTGTGGCCGACCCGCTGCCGGACCAGCCGGACGAAGTTGCCGGCGCCGCCGCTCATCTGGAAGCCGACCAGGTCGGCGCCGAGCAGCCCCTCCAGGATCTGGCGCCGCCACGGCAGCTGCGCGAACAGCTCGGCCGGCGGGAACGGGATGTGGAGGTAGAAGCCGATCCGCAGGTCGGGTCGCAGCTCGCGCAGCATCTGCGGCACCAGCTGCAGCTGGTAGTCGTGCACCCAGACGGTGGCGCCCTCCTCGGCCACGTCGAGCACCGTGTCGGCGAAACGTCGGTTGACCGTGACGTAGTGGTCCCACCACTCCCGGTGGAACTCCGGCTTGGCGACCACGTCGTGGTAGATCGGCCAGAGCGTGGCGTTGGACATGCCCTCGTAGAAGCCCTCGATCTCCTCGGCCGACAGGTGCACCGGCACCAGCGAGAGGCCGTCGTGCTCGAAGGGCTCGAGGCCGGTCTCGGTGCCGCCCGGCCAGCCGATCCAGACCCCGTCGTTGGCCCGCATCACGGGGTCGACGGCGCTGACGAGCCCGCCCGGGGAGCGGCGCCACTCCTTGCTGCCGTCGGGCAGGTCCACCCGGTCGACGGGCAGCCGGTTGGCCACGATGACGAGCTGGGCGGTGTCGCTCACGCCCCAACCCTAGGACCCGGGTGCGCAGCCACGCCTCACCCGTCGGCGGGGTAGACCACGCCGACCTGACGACGTACGTCGTCCATCTGGCCCATCAGCCGCAGCGTCCGGGCGTGGGGCACCAGCGGGCTCTCGCGCCACCCCTCGGCCAGGCAGCGCGCGACCTCGACCGCCTCGTTGCCGTAGCCCTCGCCGATCACCGGCTCGGCGCCCTCGAGGCGCTCATGCTCACCGCTGCCGGTGCCGGCCGACGGCGTCCACACGGCGTACGGCGGGTGGTGGAAGTCGGCCGGCAGGTCGATCCGGCCCTCGTCGGTCGCGATGCTCGCCGTCCGGGGCGAGACCGAGGTCATCGAGGCGGTCATCGCCGACACCGCACCGCCCTCGTGGAGGCCGGCGATCGCCACGTCGACGTCGACGCCCCGCTCGTCGAGCACCGCGGTGGCCGCGAGCGAGGTGGCGGGGCCGAGCGCGAGGTCGGCGAGCGTGAGCGGGTAGATGCCCATGTCGAGCAGGGCGCCGGCGCCGAGAGCTGGGTCGCGCAGCCGGTCCTCGGGCGGGCGGTCGACCACGAAGCCGAGGTCGGCATGGAGCTGGCGCGGCGTCCCGAACCGGCCGGCGCGCAGCCCGTCGACCACCTCCCGCACGACCGGGTGGCAGGCGGTCCACATCGCCTCCATCAGGAACCGGTCGTGGCGTCGCGCCAGCGCGACCATCTCCTCGGAGTGGGCGAGGGTGAGGGTGAGCGGCTTCTCGCACAGCAGGTGCTTGCCGGCCTCGAGGACCAGGCGGGCGTGGGCGAGGTGGAGCGCGTGCGGCGAGGCGAGGTAGACGACCTCGACGTCCGGGTCGGCCGCGAGCGCCTCGTAGGAGCCGTGGGCCCGGCAGCCCGCGGCGCCGTGCTCCCTGGCGAAGGCCTCGGCGGACCCCGACGAGCGGGACCCCACGGCCACCAGCGAGGCGCCGGGCACCTGCGCGAGGTCGCGGGCGAAGCTGTGGGCGATCCGGCCGGTGGCCAGGATCCCCCACCGGACGGTCGCGGGCTCCCTGGACTGCATCGCGCCATCGTGGCGCACCTGACCCGCGACCGCGACTCGCCCGATGCGAATGACATCGTTGTGGTTCGTCACCTAGAGTGGCGTTCACACCACTCGAGGCACAGGGAGACTTGCTGCGATGGACGCCGCGAACGCGCTCCACGGACACGCTGGGGAGCAGCCTGGCCTGAGCGACCGTGACCGCGACATCCTCGAGTTCGAGCGCCAGTGGTGGAAGTACTCCGGCGCCAAGGAGACCGCGGTGCGCGAGAAGTTCGACATGTCCTCCACGCGCTACTACCAGGTGCTCAACGCGCTCATCGACCGCCCCGAGGCCCTCGAGGCCGACCCGCTGCTCGTGCGCCGGCTGCGGCGGCTGCGGGCGGCCCGCCAGCGGCAGCGCTCGGCCCGGCGCCTCGGCTTCGAGGTCTAGGTCGCCGTGCGCATCCGCAACCAGCGCGGGGTGGCCTTCCCCTCTCCCGTCGCCATCCTGAGCATCGTCGCCATCGCGATGGCCGGCATCACCTACGTCGCCACGCAGGGCGAGGAGCCGACCGAGCGCGAGGTCACCACCGTCGCCCGGCCGTCCGACCGCACCAGCGAGGCCCCGGACGAGCAGAAGACGGTCGAGCCGAAGCAGAAGGTCCACAAGAAGCCCGAGCCGCAGGTCGTCCGCGGCGAGGTCTACGTCGTGGTCTACAACAACTCCGGCATCACCGGTCTCGCCGGCCAGTACGCCGCGACCGCCGCCGAGGTCGGCTGGCAGGTCGTCGGCGAGGACAACTGGTACGGCACCATCCCCGCCTCGACCGTCTACTACCCGCCGCGGCTCGAGGAGGCGGGCGTGATGCTCGCGCGGGACCTCGGTGTCGCCCGCACCCAGCCCGCCGTCGGCGAGATGAGCCTCGACCGGCTCACCGTCATCCTGACCGCCGACGCTGCCTGACCCGGCACCTCACCCCGCCGCCACCCGGTCCCACGGTGTGGTGGGATGACCACATGGAGCTCACCTCCCCCGAAGCCGGACGGCGGCTGGAGGAGTACGCCGCCGCCGCGGCGCGGTGCGTGGTCGGGCTCGACTTCGACGGGGTGCTCTCGCCGATCGTCGAGGACCCCGACGAGGCGACGATCCACCCGGACGCCCCCGAGGTGCTGGTCGAGCTCGCCGAGGTGGTGCGGGCGATCGCGGTGATCACCGGCCGTCCGGCCCGCCAGGCGCTCGCCCTCGGTGACCTCGACACCGTCGGCGTCGAGATCGCCGAGCACGGCAAGGAGCTCTTCGTGTTCGGCCAGTACGGCAACGAGCGGTGGTCCTCGACCCGGCAGCGGGTGGTCTCGCCGCGGCCGCCGGCCGGCCTGTCGACGTTCGAGCGGGAGCTCCCGGCGCTGCTGAAGCGCCACGACGCGGCCGAGGCGCACGTCGAGGAGAAGGGGCTCGCGGTCGCCGTGCACACCCGTCGGCTGCCCGAGCCGCAGGCCGCGCGCGACCGGCTGATGGAGCCGATGCGTGAGCTCGCCGAGCGCCACCAGCTCGTGCTCGAGCCCGGCCGCAACGTCATCGAGGTCCGCTCCTCGGGGATGACCAAGGGCGACGCGGTGCGGACCTTCGTGAAGGAGCAGGACGCCGGCGGCATGCTCTTCGCCGGTGACGACCTCGGCGACCTCGACGCCTTCGAGGCCGTCGAGGAGCTGCGCGAGCAGGGCCTGCCGACGCTCCTGGTCTGCTCCCTGTCGGGCGAGGAGAACGCGCTCGCCGAGCGGGCCGACGTCCTGGTCAAGGGCCCCGACGGCGTGCTCGAGCTGCTCCGCGAGATCGCCTCCCGCGCCCGCTGACGCCGCCCAGCATGCGGGACCGCGCGACGCATGCTGAGACGCGGCGCGTACAGTCGAGGACAGCTCATCCAGAGGGACCGAGGGAACGGCCCGTCGACGTCCCGGCAACCGCCACGACCGCACCAGTCCGGTGCGCCTCGTGGAGACGGTGCCAATTCCGTCCCGCGGCGAGAGCCGCCGCGGGGAAGATGAGGAGGTTCCCGTGAGCACGTCCTTCGCCGAGACCACGACCACCCGCCCGGCACGCGCCGGCGCCTTCGGCAACGCCACCGGCCTGGCCTGTCGGGAGTGCGGCCACGAGGTGGAGCTCGGTCCCCACTACGCGTGCCCGGAGTGCTTCGGGCCGCTGGAGGTGGCCTACGACTACCCGGCCCTGACTCGCGAGGAGATCGAGGCCGGGCCCCCCAACATCTGGCGCTACAAGGCGCTGTTGCCCGTCCCGGACGACATCGAGCAGAGCCCCAACACCGAGCCCGGCTTCACGCGGCTGCTCGAGGCGCGCAACCTCGCCGGCGAGCTCGGCCTGACCCGGCTGTGGGTCAAGGACGACTCCACCAACCCGACCAACTCCTTCAAGGACCGGGTGGTCGCCTGCGCGCTGAGCGCCGCTCGCGAGCTGGGCGCGAAGGTCTTCGCCTGCCCGAGCACCGGCAACCTGGCCAACGCCGTGGCCGCCGCCGGCGCCCGCGCCGGCATCAAGACCGTCGTCTTCATCCCCAGCGACCTCGAGAAGCCCAAGCAGGTCAACTCCGCGGTCTACACCGACTCCCTGGTGGCGGTCGAGGGCAACTACGACGACGTCAACAAGCTGGCCTCCGAGATCGCCGGCGAGGAGGACGGCTGGGCGTTCGTCAACGTCAACGTCCGGCCCTACTACGCCGAGGGGTCCAAGACCCTGGGCTACGAGATCGCCGAGCAGCTCGGCTGGCGGCTCCCCGACCAGGTCGTGATCCCGGTCGCCTCCGGCGCCCAGCTGACCAAGGTCGACAAGGCCTTCCAGGAGCTGATCACGCTCGGCCTGGTCGAGGCCAAGCCCTACAAGGTCTACGGCGCGCAGGCCACCGGCTGCTCCCCGGTCGCGACGGCGTGGAAGGCCGGCGTCGACGCGATCCGGCCCCAGAAGCCCGACACCATCGCCAAGTCGCTGGCCATCGGCAACCCGGCGGACGGCATCTACGTGCTCGACGTCTGCAAGCGCACCGGCGGCGCCGTCGAGGACGTCTCCGACGACGAGGTCCGCGACGGCATCCTGTTGCTGGCCCGCACCGAGGGGATCTTCACCGAGACGGCCGGGGGCACGACGACCGCCGTGCTCCGCAAGCTCGTGGAGAGCGGCCAGCTCGACCCCACCCTCGAGACGGTCATCATCAACACCGGCATGGGCCTGAAGACCCTCGACGCGGTCGCCGACCGGGTCGGCCCCGCGGCGACCATCCCGCCGTCGTACGCCGCCTTCACCGCGACCGGGCTCGCGGACTAGCGTCGATCCCCACCCCGAGCCGAAAGGGCCACCATGAGCGTCTCCGTGCGGATCCCCACCATCCTGCGCACCTACACGGGCGGCGAGTCGGAGGTGAGTGCCGAGGGCGGCACCCTCGCCGACGTGCTCGACGACCTCGACAGCCACCACGCCGGCATCAAGGGCCGGATCGTCGACGAGACCGGCGAGCTGCGCCGCTTCGTCAACGTCTACGTCGGCAACGACGACGTGCGGTTCCTCGACAACCTCGGGACCGCCACCCCCGACGGCACCCAGGTCTCGGTGATCCCGGCGGTCGCCGGAGGTTCCTGAACCACCCGCGGCGGGTTCGCCCGCCGTTCAGCCCGGCATGGTTCAACGGGGGCGTGAGCCTGCCTCGCCCTGCCCTCGTCGCCTCGGCGATGGCGATCGGACTGCTGGCCGGGGGCTGGCTGGGCACGCGCCACGTGCTGGTGCGCCAGGCCGCGGGCGTGCGGGCGCTCATCGACAAGCCGTTCGGTGAGATCGCGCCCGACGCCGACCGGGTGTGGCGCAAGCGCTACGGGGGCGTGCCGGTGGAGCTGGTCCTGCTCGGCGACTCGATCGCCGCCGGGCTGGGGGCCGAGCGCCGCAAGGACACCCTCGGCGGCCGGCTGGCCCGCGGCCTGGCCAAGCAGACGGGCCGGCCGGTCCGGCTCCGGACGGCCGCGGTCGTCGGCTCGGAGTCCACTGCACTGCCCGACCAGGTCCTGTCGCTGCCGCTCGGCTACCGGCCCGACGTCGCCGTGGTCGTCGTGGGCGGCAACGACGTCACCCACCGGGTCCCGGTCCCGGAGTCGGTGCGGCACCTGGTCGCGACGGTCGAGGCGCTACGAGCGCGGGGGGCCGAGGTCGTCGTGGGCACCTGTCCAGACCTCGGCGCGCTGCAGCACGTGCCGCAGCCGCTGCGTGCCCTCGGCTCCCGGGTCTCGCGCCAGCTCGCGGACGCGCAGCGGTCGGCGGCGACGGGGGCCGGGGCCAGGGCGGTGTCGCTGCGCCACGTGGCGGGGCCGTTCTTCATCACCAACCCCGACGAGATGTTCAGCCTCGACCGCTTCCACCCCAGCGGGCTCGGCTACCGGCGTACGGCCGAGGCGATGCTGCCCTCGGTGCTCCACGCGCTGGGCGAGCACGACGAGCTCCCCTTCGGCCACCACGCGCCGCACGACCTCAGCGCACGTCGATGACCGTGGCGTGCCCGGCGTCGTCGATCCGGACGGTGGCCACCCCGCCCTCCGTGGAGAGCTGCTCCTGGAGCTCGCCCGAGCGGGCCTGCGGCACGAAGAAGGACTCGATCCCGCACCGGGTGGCCCACGCGGTGTCCTCGCAGGCGAGGTACGGTCCCTGCTCCGGGCGGGTGGCCTGCCAGTCGGTCGCGACCCACCGCCCGTCCTCCTCGACCAGCGGGACGTAGACGGTGCCGCGCCGGCCGCCGTCCGGGCGGGGCGCCCGCCCGCCGTCGGGTGGTCGCAGGTCCGGGTAGTCGAGGGTGACGTAGGCGCCGCGGAAGGGGTCGATCGGGTCGACGGGCCGGACCGTCATCAGGTAGTCCTCGCCGGTGACCCGGCTGGAGAGCTGCGGGGCGACCGCGGCACCGACGCAGGCGAGCTGCGCGACCGCCACCGCCGCCACGACCGGGACGCGCCTCACGACGACCCCTCCTCGGTCCCGATCGCCGCGACCACCGTGCGGCGGGTGCGGTCGAAGAGCACGCCGGTCCCGAGGAGGACCAGGCCGAGCACGAGGAACAGCCAGGCGCCGTCGATGATCCGGGCGAAGACCGCGAAGCTCTGGAAGGTCGTGAACAGCACGATCCCGGTGGTGGCGAGCGCCCGCAGCGGCCAGCTGTCGCGCAGCGTGCCGAGCACCGCGACGCCGACCGCGACGACGACGTAGACCACGACGCTGACGACGGCGTGCAGCCAGTCGCCGGTGGTCAGCGCGGCGTCCGTCTCGGGCCCGGTGTCCCACGCGACGAGCAGCAGGGCGAGGGCGGCGACGCCGACGGCGCCCAGCGGCTCGAGCCGGTCGGTGCCGCGCCCCAGGACGGTGCCGGCGGCGACCGCCACGGCCGCGGCCACCAGCCCGGCGACGAGGTAGGGGTCCCAGGCGAAGTCGTCGGGAGTCACGAACGGCAAGGCGGCGGCGAACAGCCCGGTCAGCGCGAGCAGCGCGCCCAGCTCGCGCCAGAGGTCGCCGAGCTCGGGCGGCAGCCGCTTCGCGTGGGCCGCGGCCACCCCGGTCGCGACCACGGCGCCGGCGAGCAGGGCCAGGACCACGGCCAGCCCGCTCGGCTCGGTCTCGAGCACGGCCCACAGGAACCAGGTGACACCGGCCAGGGAGCCGACCAGCAGCGGGCCGAACGAGCGCACGGCGTACGCCTGGAGCAGCGCCCCGGCCGCCCACCAGCCCACCAGCGCGGGCTCGTCGGCGGGGACCTGCAGGCTCTGCCCGGCCTGGAAGACCACGGCGCCGAGGGCCAGCGCCGCGAGCGTGCGGACGGCGACCACCAACCCGCGGGAGGCGACCGAGCGACCGGGCACCCGCGCGGCGAGCACCTCACCCCCGACCAGCAGGCCGAGCCAGATGGCGGTCAGCAGCACGAACCGGGCCAGCGGGGCGAGCTGGTCGAGGTTGGACGCCACCAGCCAGACCAGGCCCACCCCCACGAAGCCGGTGCCGAGCCCCAGCAGCAGGCGCCCCACCGAGAGTCGTCGTCCGGAGCGGTAGAGGCCCAGCAGCGCCTCGGCCTGGCCGGGCTCGAGCCGGCCGGTGCGGTCCCACTCCTCGATCTCGCCGCGCAGCCAGTCGAGCTGTCGCGGTGCGGCGGTCCGGAGCTCGCGTCCGGCCGTCGGTGCGTCGTAGGTCGTCATGCTCCCAGTGTCGAGCCGGCGACCGCCGGCCGCATGGGTACGCGCACCTATCCTGGCCCGCTCGCGGCGGCCGTCAGGCCGTTTGCACTCGACCACCCCGAGTGCTAAACATTGGGTTGGCACTCGTACCATGAGAGTGACAACAAAGGACGCGGTGACGTTGAGGTCCGCACCCGGACGGCGAGCAGGGTTCGCCGGGTCGGCCGGGCCGTCCGTCGCGGGCAACCCACCCGTCACCACCGGACTCCCGATAGGAATCACTGGAGTTATGCCGAAGCTGATTGCTTTCAACGAGGAGGCCCGCCGCGGGCTGGAGAAGGGTATGAACACCCTGGCCGACGCGGTCAAGGTCACCCTCGGCCCCAAGGGCCGCAACGTCGTGCTCGAGAAGAAGTGGGGCGCGCCCACCATCACCAACGACGGTGTGTCGATCGCCAAGGAGATCGAGCTCGAGGACCCCTACGAGAAGATCGGCGCCGAGCTGGTCAAGGAGGTCGCCAAGAAGACCGACGACGTCGCCGGTGACGGTACGACGACCGCGACCGTGCTGGCCCAGGCCATGGTCCGCGAGGGCCTGCGCAACGTCGCCGCGGGTGCCAACCCGATGGGTCTCAAGCGCGGCATCGAGAGCGCCGTCGAGGCTGTCTCCGAGCAGCTGCTCGGCATGGCCGTCGACGTCGAGACCAAGGAGCAGATCGCCGCGACCGCCTCGATCTCCGCCGCCGACACCACCGTCGGCGAGATCATCGCCGAGGCGATGGACAAGGTCGGCAAGGAAGGCGTCATCACCGTCGAGGAGTCCAACACCTTCGGGCTCGACCTCGAGCTGACCGAGGGCATGCGCTTCGACAAGGGCTACATCTCGGCCTACTTCGTGACCGACCCCGAGCGCATGGAGACCGTGCTGGAGGACCCCTACGTCCTCATCGCCAACTCCAAGGTCAGCTCGGTCAAGGACCTGCTGCCGCTGCTCGAGAAGGTCATGCAGTCCGGCAAGCCGCTGGTCATCATCGCCGAGGACGTCGACGGCGAGGCGCTGTCGACCCTGGTCGTCAACAAGATCCGGGGGACCTTCAAGTCCGTCGCCGTCAAGGCCCCGGGCTTCGGTGACCGCCGCAAGGCCATGCTGCAGGACATCGCGATCCTCACCGGCGGCCAGGTGATCTCCGAGGAGGTCGGCCTCAAGCTGGAGAACGCCGGCGTCGAGCTGCTCGGCCAGGCCCGCAAGGTCGTCATCACCAAGGACGAGACCACGATCGTCGAGGGCGCCGGCGACACCGGCCAGATCGAGGGCCGGGTCAACCAGATCCGGGCCGAGATCGAGAAGAGCGACTCCGACTACGACCGCGAGAAGCTGCAGGAGCGGCTGGCCAAGCTGGCCGGCGGCGTCGCGGTGATCCAGGTCGGCGCGGCCACCGAGGTCGAGCTCAAGGAGCGCAAGCACCGCATCGAGGACGCCGTGCGCAACGCGAAGGCGGCCGTCGAGGAGGGCATCGTCGCCGGCGGCGGCGTGGCCCTGCTGCAGGCCGCAGAGGCGGCGTTCGAGAAGCTGGACCTCGTCGGCGACGAGGCCACCGGTGCCGCCATCGTGCGCGCCTCGACCGAGGCCCCGCTCAAGCAGATCGCGGTCAACGCCGGTCTCGAGGGTGGCGTCGTGGTCGAGAAGGTGCGCGGACTGGCACCCGGTCACGGCCTCAACGCCGCCACGGGCGAGTACGTCGACATGATCGGTGCCGGCATCCTCGACCCCGCCAAGGTGACCCGCTCGGCGCTCCAGAACGCCGCGTCGATCGCCGCGCTGTTCCTCACCACCGAGGCCGTCGTGGCCGACAAGCCGGAGAAGGCCGCCCCCATGGGTGGCGACCCGACCGGCGGTATGGGCGGGATGGACTTCTGAGTCCCGCTCCCTGAACACCGACTGGGCCCCCGCCACGTGGCGGGGGCCCAGTCGCGTTCGGGAGGCCTCCACCCCGTCGCCCAGGGCCGGGGCCGGCGGCTCTTCCCGGACGCTCACGAGACCTCGGGCGCTCTGACGCGGTCGGTCAGCGGGCGCGCCGGACCCGGATCGGACCCTTCGCGGTCGACGGGTCGACGACCCGCCCGTGCTGGGTGACCTCCACCTCGCCCGCGGCCACCAGCCGCCGGGCGGCGCGCCGGGCGGGCTCCATCAGCTCCCGCCAGTCGTCCTCGCCCACCCGCCGAGCCGCCTCGGACGGGCAGATGGTTGCACCGGGCGACCGGTCGCCGAGCAGGTCGCGGATGGCCTGCTCGAGCTCGCCGTCGAGGCTCCTGCCGGACGGGGCGCCGGTCTCGTCGTCGGGGGTGGGCACCTCGCCAGTGTGCCCCCGGCGGGGTCGGGGCGCCGGCGGGGGCTGTGGGACGGTGGGGAGATGCCCCCCGAGGTCCCCGAGGACGAGCACCCGAACCTGCGCCGTGCGCGGTTCGAGTCGCTGGTGCGCGAGGAGCTGGTCGAGCCGCTGCGGCGGTTCCTGAGGCGCCGTACCGACCCCGAGACCGCCGACGACGTGCTGGCGGAGACACTGCTGGTCTGCTGGCGGCGCTACGACGAGCTGCCGACGCCGGCGCTCCCGTGGGCCTACGGCGTCGCGCGCCACACGCTGGGCAACGCCGCGCGGTCCGAGCGGCGGCAGCAGCGGGTGGCCGCCCGGGTCGCGGCCGTCGACCCCCCGCACGACGAGGTGGGCGACCCCCCGGGTCCGCGCGACGACGCCCTCCACGAGGCGATGGCCCGGCTGCCGGACCAGGACGCCGAGCTGCTGCGGCTCTGGGCCTGGGAGCAGCTCGGCCCCTCCCAGATCGCCACGGTCCTGGACGTGACCGCGAACGCCGTCAGCATCCGGCTGCACCGCGCCCGAGGCCGGCTGCGCGAGGAGCTGGGAAAGATCGAGGACGGTGCCGGACATGAGGGGTCTGCAGGGGGTGACCGATGACCGAGGACGACGCGCTGCGCGAGCGGCTGCACGCCGCCGACCCGGCCGGCCGCCTCGCCCCTGCCGGCGACGAGCGGGTCGCCCGGCTGCTCGAGGCCGCGATGGCCGAGGAGCCCACCGAGTCGCGGCAGGCCGGCACCCGCGGCCGGAGCCGGTTGACCTGGCTGGTCGCGGCGGCGGCGCTGGTGGTGATCGGGTCGATCGCGGCGTACGTCGTCGTGCGCGACCCGTCGGCGCCCGCGCCGACGGCCGGTGGGGAGTCGTCGGTCTCCCGCGTGGAGGTTGCGCTGCCTGACGACGGCGGGGCCGGGCGCTGCATGATGCCGACCCCCGAGTCGCTGGGCGACGCCGACCTGGCCGTGGACGCCACGGCCGCGGCGGTGGGCGACGGTGAGGTGCGGCTGGCTCCCACCCGGGTCTGGGCCGGCGACCCGGTCGACGAGGTCGTCGTCGCGCAGGCGAGCGCCGATCGCCAGGCGCTGGTGCTCGGGGTCCGGTTCGAGGAGGGCGATCGCTACCTGGTGGCTGTCCAGGGAGGCACCGTCATGGTGTGCGGGTTCAGCGGAGCCTGGACCCCGGAGCTGGAGCGGATCTACGAGCAGGCGTTCCGCGCGGAATAATTGCATGTTCAACTTGTTGGACGAGGTGTCCCCCACCCCGACCCCTCCCCAGGAGCACACGTGAAGATCGGCATCGTCCTCGGCAGCACCCGTCCCGGCCGGCTTGGCACCGGCGTCGCGGAGTGGGTGGCCAAGCACGCGATCGGCCGCGAGTCCGCGGACTACGAGATCCTCGACGTCGCGGAGTTCGACCTCGACCTGCTCGGGGAGCCCGTCGTCCCCGGCGCGGCCAACCGGCAGTACGAGAACCCGAAGACCAGCCGGTGGAGCGAGGTCGTCGACGGCGTCGACGGGTTCGTGTTCGTCACCCCGGAGTACAACCACAGCGTGCCGGCCGCCATGAAGAACGCCTTCGACGTCCTCGGCCCCGAGTGGCAGAAGAAATCGATCGGGTTCGTCGCCTACGGCGCCGACGGCGGGGTCCGGGCCGTGGAGCACTGGCGGTCCATCACCGCCAACATGTCGATGCCGGCCGCGCGGAACCAGGTGTCGCTCTCGCTGTTCACCGACTTCGGCGAGCGGGGCTTCGTGCCCCTCGAGCGCCGCGAGGCCGAGCTGTCCTCGCTGCTCGACGAGGTCGAGCAGCTCGCCGGCGTGGGCCGGCAGCTGCGCGCCGCCTGACCGGGTCGGGCAGGCTGGGGCCGTGACCTCACCCCATGCGAATGCTCGCTTCGCTCCGCCTCGAACGGGGACCCCGAGATGAGCGTCCACGGACTCCTGCTCGCCGCCGGTGCCGGCCGTCGCATGGGCACGCCCAAGGCGCTGGTCCACGACGACGACGGCGCCGGCTGGCTGGCCCGCAGCGTCGCCGTCCTGCTCGACGGCGGCTGCCCCGCGGTCACGGTCGTGCTGGGGGCAGCCGCCGACGAGGCGGCGGCCCTCGTGCCGGCCGGCCCGGTCTCGGTCGTCGTGGCCGACGGCTGGGCGGAGGGGATGGGCGCCTCGCTGCGCACCGGCCTGGCCGCCCTCCCCGCCGGGCCGGACACGGTCGTGGTGTCGCTGGTCGACCTGCCCGACGTCGACGCCCGCGTCGTCCGTCGCCTCGTCGGGGCCGGCGACCATGCCGGCGTCCTGGCCCGGGCGGCGTACGACGGCGTGCCCGGCCACCCGGTCCTGCTCGGCCGCGACCACTGGGCCGGCGTGGCGGCGTCGGCGCGCGGCGACGCCGGCGCCCGTGACTACCTCCGGGCTCGTCAGGTCACGGTGGTCGAGTGCGGCGACCTCGCCACGGGCCGCGACGTCGACTCCCGCTGATCGTCGTACCCGGCGTTCGTGCTGAGAAGGCTCCCGATCCACGACCCGGATGTCGGGTGCGAGGAGGATCGGCCAACCACCGGCCAACATGGCGGCCGTAGCCTTGAGGGCATGGCCCTGCGCACCACCACCAGCGCCGACCTCGCCGCGCAGCTGGGCGAGACCGGCTACCTCGCCGACGACGAGCTCGCGACCGTCCTGTTCCTCGCGCTGCGGATGCAGCGGCCACTGCTGCTCGAGGGTGAGCCGGGCACCGGCAAGACCGCCCTCGCGGAAGCGGTGGCCGAGTCGCTCGACCTGCCGCTGATCCGGCTGCAGTGCTACGAGGGCATCGACGCGACGCAGGCGCTCTACGACTGGGACTTCCCTCGCCAGATCCTCCACCTGCGGGCGCTCGAGGCCGTGCACGGCCAGGCCGACGTCGAGGAGACCGAGAAGAGCCTGTACGACGAGCGGTTCCTGCTCGCACGCCCGGTGCTGCAGGCGCTCCAGCAGGCGCCGGCGGTGCTGTTCGTCGACGAGGTCGACCGCGCCGACGACGAGTTCGAGGCGTTCCTGCTCGAGGTGCTCTCGACCTACCAGGTGAGCATCCCCGAGCTCGGCACGGTCGCCGCTGCCGAGCCGCCGGTCGTCGTCCTCACCTCCAACCGCACCCGCGAGCTCCACGACGCCCTCAAGCGCCGCTGCCTCTACCACTGGATCGAGCACCCCGGTCTCGACCGTGAGGTCCAGATCGTCCGCTCCCGCGCGCCCGAGGTGAGCGACACCCTGGCCCGGCAGGTGGTCGGCGTGGTCCAGCAGCTGCGCGCACCGCGACGACCTGCTCAAGCCGCCCGGCGTGGCCGAGACCCTCGACTGGGCGCGCGCCCTGCAGCACCTCGGCACCGCCGACCTCGACCTCGAGTCGGCGGCCAGCACGCTCGGCGCGCTGGTGAAGTACCGCGAGGACGCCGACCGGGTCAAGCAGGCCCTCGACCGGATGCTCTCCACATGACGACCGCCACCCGCGAGCGCGCGGGCGACGAGATCCTGCTCGGCTTCGCCCGCGCCGTGCGCGCCGCCGGCGTCCCGGTCACCTCCGACCGGGCGCAGGGGTTCCTGGCGGCGACCGCCCTCGTCGGCGCCGGTGACCACGTCTCCGTACGCCGCGCTGGCCGGGCCACCCTGTGCGCCGGTCCCGACGACCTCGAGCGGTTCGAGCAGGTCTTCGCGGCGTTCTTCGACCACCGGGCCGGGCTTCCCCGGGCACGGCCGGCGTCGTCGCCCTCGCAGCCGGTCACGTCGCTGCCCGAGTCCGAGCCCGACGGCGGGGAGGGCGAGGTGGCGGAGGACGAGGACGTCATCCGGGCCGCGGCCAGCGCGGCCGAGGTGTTGCGCCACCGCGACGTCGCCGCGCTCTCGGCCGGCGAGAAGCAGCGGCTCGCGGCGCTGTTCGAGCGGCTGGAGTGCCGACCGCCGGTCCGACGTACGGCACGCCACCGGAGGTGGCACCGCGGCGACGTCGACGCCCAGCGCACCCTGCGTGCCAGCCTGCGCCGGATGGGGGAGCCGGCCGAGATCGCGTGGCGCCGGCGTGCCACCCGGCCCCGGCGCGTGGTGCTGCTGGTCGACGTCTCCGGCTCGATGAGCGGGTACGCCGACGCGCTGCTGCGGCTTGCCCACCGCTGGACCCGCACCGGCGGCTCGGCCGTCGAGACCTTCACGCTCGGCACCCGACTGACCCACGTGACCCGCGCGATGCGGCTGCGCGACCCCGACCGGGCGATCGTCGCGGCCGGCGAGACGGTGCCCGACTGGTCGGGCGGCACCCGGCTGGGGGAGACGCTGCAGATGTTCCTGACCCGCTGGGGTCAGCGTGGTCTCGCGCGCGGCGCGGTCGTGGTCGTCTTCAGCGACGGCTGGGAGCGCGGCGGCACCGAGCTGCTCGCCGAGCAGATGGAGCGGCTCGGGCGCGTCGCCCACCGCGTGGTGTGGGTCAACCCCCACCGCGGCAAGGCCGGCTACGAGCCGGTGCAGGCCGGCGTCCGCGCCGCCCTGCCCCACTGCGACGACTTCGTGGCCGGCCACTCGCTGGCCACCTTCGCCGAGCTGACGGAGCTGGTGTCGCGTGCGTGACGTGATGGCCGAGCTGATGGCCTGGTGGGAGGCCGGCGAGACGGTCGGGGTCGGCACCGTCGTGGCGACCTTCCAGTCGGCCCCGCGGCCGGCCGGCGCCTCGATGCTGGTCGGCCCCGACGAGTCCGCCGTCGGCTCGGTCTCCGGCGGCTGCGTCGAGGGCGCGGTCTACTCGCTGGCCCAAGACGTCGTCGGGTCCGGCGACCCGGTCCTGGAGCGCTACGGCGTCTCCGACGACGACGCCTTCGCCGTCGGCCTGACCTGCGGCGGCATCCTCGACGTCTTCGTCGAGAAGGTCAATCGCGAGACCTTCCCCGAGCTCGGCGAGATCGCGGCCGACCTCGACGC
The DNA here is from genome assembly GCA_963740885.1 of uncultured Actinomycetota bacterium. Taxonomy (GTDB): domain Bacteria; phylum Actinomycetota; class Actinomycetes; order Propionibacteriales; family Nocardioidaceae; genus Nocardioides. Next base: position 910,289 of record CAVUFP010000002.1, on the reverse strand, counting down.
CGGCCGACCCGTGGCGCTGGCCACCGTGATCGAGCACCCCGACCCGGCCTGGCTCGGCCGGCGGCTGGTGATCCGTCCCGATGCGGTAGTTCGTGACGGAACGGCCCTCGACACGCCGTCATCAGGGGCCCGAACGTCACGAACTACCCAGTCCCTCGGCTCCGCCCGAGCCGACGACGCCGTTCGCGACGACGCCCTGGGGCTGCTGGCGGCGGGGCACAACGCGACGCTGACCTACGGGCCGGACGGTGAGCGGCGGGGCGAGGGGATGCGGGTGTTCGTGTGGGCGTTCGCGCCCAAGCCGCGGATGCTGGTCTTCGGCGCGATCGACTTCGCGGCCGCGGTGGCGCGGGTCGGCAGCTTCCTGGGCTACCACGTCACGGTGTGCGACGCCCGCCCGGTCTTCGCGACCGCCAGCCGGTTCCCGGAGGCCGACGAGGTCGTCGTCGACTGGCCCCACCGCTACCTCGGGGCCGAGGTCGAGGCGGGCCGCATCGACCGGCGCACGGTCCTGGCCGTGCTCACCCACGACCCGAAGTTCGACGTCCCGCTGCTCGAGGTCGCGCTCCGGCTCCCCGAGGAGCAGCGTCCGGCGTACGTCGGCGCGATGGGCAGTCGGCGTACCCACGACGACCGCCTCGACCGGCTGCGCGAGGCCGGCCTGGGGGACCAGGAGATCGAGCGGCTCTCCAGCCCGATCGGGCTCGACCTCGGTGCTCGCACGCCGGAGGAGACCGCGATCAGCATCGCCGCCGAGATGGTGGCGTTGCAGTGGGGCGGCTCCGGCGACCGGCTCGGTGCCCGCGACGGCCGGATCCACCACTGAGGTGGGCCACGACCAGACCCCCCGGACGCGGCGACGCCGCCGGGTCGTGGACCCGGCGGCGCCGTCGGTGAGGCTGTTCTCGAGCGGCTGGGCTACAGGACCCCGGCGTCCTCGAGGTACTGCTGGGCCACCTGCTCGACCGGCTGGCCGTCGACGTCGACCTGCGCGTTGAGCTCGGCCATCTTCGCCTCGTCGAGACCGGAGAAGATGTCGTCGGCGAGCTGGTCGTAGGTCTCGGCGTGCTCCTTGTAGACCGCGTTCTGGTAGGTGAAGGAGAGGTTGTAGACGATCATGACGCCCGGGTCGTCGACCAGCTCCATGTTGAGCGCCTGGATCCGGCCGTCGGTCGTGAAGACCTCACCGAAGTCGCAGTTGCCCTTGTCGGTCTCGGTGTAGATCAGGCCGGTGTCGAGGATCTGGATCTGCGACTGCGGGATCTTGTAGCCGGTGGCCTTCTCCCACAGCACCAGGCCGTCGGGACGGTCGGGGAACTCGGTCTCCATGCAGACCGTGGTGTCCGGGTTGTCCTTGAGGTAGGCGGCCATCGAGTCGAAGTCGAAGCCACCCTCCTGCTCGGCGAGGTCGCCGTTGGCCGCGAAGCCGTAGGTGTCGTTGAACGGCGAGGTGCCGACCCACTTGATGTCGTTCTCCGCCAGGTCCTTCTCGGAGGTCATCTTGAAGAGCTCTTCGGGGTCCTGGCTGGGGTCGGTCTGCTGGAGGTGGACCGTCCAGCCGGTGCCGTTGTACTCGGGGTAGACGTCGATCTCGTCGTTGAGCAGGGCGTCGCGGGCGACGGACGTGCCGCCCAGGTTGGTCTGGCTCGTGACGTCGGCGCCCTGGGCCTCCAGCGCCTGGACGAGCATCTCGCCGACCAGGATGTTCTCGGTGAAGTCCTTGGACCCCACGGTGAGGGAGACGCCGTCGAGGGCGTCCCCGCTGCCGCTGCCCCCGCTGCTCCCGCCGCCACAGGCGGAGAGCGCCAGGCCCAGGGCCATGGTCAACGACGTGGCGACGATTCGGTTCGTTCTGCTGCGCATCTGTGGACCCTTCAGTCTGGCGACAGTGACCCCACCGATGCGGATGTGCCGACGACGACGTCGCCCCCGAGGGCGATCGGCAGTCGGCGACTCACCCGCGACGTGTATGTGGGCGGTCTCACCATAGAGACTCCGGGCCCCCGCGCCGAGACCCTGCGGGGCCGGATCGGCAACGATTCTGTCTCGATCGTGCCCGAACCTGCCCGAGCGTGCCCGTAATCACCCTCAGGGGTGAAGGTTTCGTGTGGGACTCAGATACCGCGCGGCTTGAGGTAGCGCTCCGAGACGGCCCCGACCCAGTCGAAGGTCAGCGCCACCAGCGCCACCAGCCAGGCCCCCACGATCAGGATCGGGTCCTGGTTGAGCTTCAGCCCGGTCTGGATGGTGATGCCCAGGCCGCCGCCGCCGATGAGGAAGCCCAGGGTCGCCATGCCGATGTTGAGGACCATGGCGGTCCGGACGCCGGCGATGATGATCGGCACCGCCAGCGGGAGCTCGATCTTGGTCAGCGCCTGGATCCGGGTCATGCCCATGCCGCGCCCCGCCTCGATCACCGAGCGGTCGACGCCGTCGAGGCCGACCATCGTGTTGCGCAGCACCGGCAGCAGCGCGTAGAGCGAGAGCGCCACGATCACGGTGAAGGAGCCCTGGCTCATGAAGCCCAGGAAGATCACCAGCAGGCCGTACGCCGGCAGCGCCTGACCCGAGTTGGCGATCCCGAGGACGAACGGGCTGATCTTGCGCAGCGCCGGACGGGTCAGACCGATGCCCAGCGGCACCGCGACCAGGATCACGATCAGGGTCGACATGAAGGCGATGTAGATGATGCGCTCGGTCTGCGGCCAGAGCTTGGTGCTCCAGTCGAGCGCCGAGGCGATGGTGCTGTTGCTCGCCACGATGGTGCGGTAGTAGAAGAACAACAGCAGGGCCAGCAGCGCGATCATGAGCGGCGCCAGCCACAGGCCGATCGTCCGCAGCGCCCGCGCCCGCGCCTTGGAGGCGGGCGCCGCCTCGGTGCCCGGCTCGTCGGCCGGGCCCTCGAGCAGGTCCTCGGCGGCCGCGATGAGTCCGCTCACGACTGAGCCTCCAGCTCCTCGTAGTGGAGTCGCGCCTCCATCTGGGCGCGACGGATGGCCTTGGACAGGTCGGCCATGGTGACCACGCCCTGGAAGCCCCCGTGGTCGTCGACCACGCAGGTGATGCCGGCCGCACTCTGGACCATCAGCTCCAGCGCGTGGAACAGGGTGTCGTCCTGGTGGAGCATGTCCTCTCCCACCGCCTCGGCGTGCTCACCCTCCTCGGTGCTGCCGACCCCCTCGGCCCGGACCCAGCGCTGCGGCCGACGCTGGTCGTCGAGCTCGACGGCCCAGTCGCGGTTGGCCTCGGCCAGCTTGGTGCGGGCGGTGTCGGGGGAGTCGCCCGGTGACACGGTCGGGTAGCCGGAGAAGGTGAGCGAGCTGACCTTGAGGAAGTTCAGCCCCTTGATCGTCGAGCCGGTGCCGATGAAGTCGTCGACGAACTCGTCGACGGGGTAGGCGAGGATCCGCTCGGGGGTGTCGATCTGGCGGATCGTGCTGCGCTCACCGAGGATCGCGATCCGGTCCCCCATCTTGATCGCCTCGTCGATGTCATGGGTGACGAAGACGATGGTCTTGCGCAGCTCGTTCTGCAGCCTCAGGAACTCGTTCTGCAGCCGGTCGCGGGTGATCGGGTCGATGGCTCCGAACGGCTCGTCCATCAGCATGATGTCGGGGTCGGCGCCGAGCGCCCGGGCGACGCCGACGCGCTGGGCCTGGCCGCCGGAGAGCTCCTTGGGGTAGCGGTCCCGGTACTGGTCGGGGTCGAGGCCGACCATCCCGAGCAGCTCCTCGCTGCGCGCCTTGGTCTTCTCCTTGTCCCAGCCGAGCATCTTCGGGACGGTCGCGATGTTCTGCGAGATCGTCTGGTGGGGGAACAGGCCGATCTGCTGGATGACGTAGCCGATCCGACGGCGCAGCTTGTCGGGGTTGACCTTGGTGACGTCCTCGCCGTCGAGGAGGATCCGGCCGCTGCTCGGCTCGATCATCCGGTTGATCAGCCGCAGCGTCGTGCTCTTGCCACAGCCGGACGGCCCGACGAGGACGAGGATCTCGCCCTCGTTGATGTCGAGGCTGAGCGCCTCGACGGCCGGCACCTTGGTGCCCGGGTAGGTCTTGCCGACCTTGTCCAGGTGGATCTTCGCCTCGGCGTTCATGCGTGGTCCTCTCGGGTGGGTCCGGCGGTCATGCGCGCAGTCCGCGCGAGGTGGTGAAGCGTTGGGCGATGGCGAAGGCGATGTCGAGCACCAGCCCGAGCAGCACCGTGAACACGACGCCGGCCCACACGGAGTTCTCCGAGTTGGGCAGGCCGAGGCGGGTCAGGCCCCCCTGGATGTAGGAGCCGAGCCCGTCGCCACCGACGAGGATCGCGATGGCCGCGATGCCGACAGTCATCAGGCTGGAGATGCGGACGCCGGCCATGACGACCGGCCAGGCCAGCGGCAGCCGCACCCGGAGCAGCTGCTGGGTGGTGTTCATGCCCATGCCCTTGGCGGACTCGACGACCGCGGGGCTCACCGAGTCGAGCCCGGTGACGGTGTTGCGCAGCACCGGCATGAGTGCGTAGAGGTAGAGCGCGAGCATCGCCGGCGGGTTGCCGATGCCGACGAGCGGGATGAACAGCGCGAAGAGGGCCAGCGACGGGATGGTGAGCACGATCCCCGAGAGGGCGAGCACCACGGCCCGCGCCACCGGCCGGCGCTGGATCACGACCCCCAGGAGCACCGAGGTCACCGTCGCCAGCGCGACGACGATCAGCACGATCCTCGCGTGGTTGACGGTCTCCTCGAGGATGAACTCCAGGTTGTCGTTCACGTAGGTGAACCACTGACTGATCGCGTCCACAGATCCCCCCTCCGGGTCATTCGTGGATGACACCATACGCACGCTGTCACCCCCCGGCCCCCAGGCCGCGCCCGACGCCCCCCCGGGAGGGGCGGGGTTCGTGGCCGTCGGGAGGGGTCGGGACGTTGACCCCGCGGGCTATCGTGACCCCAGTCACAGCCCGTCCCTTGGGAGGACCATGAAGGCTGACGAGCAGCTCCAGCACCGGCGCGCTGACACGGTGCGCGCCTGGACGCGCTTCGTCGAGCACGGCGACGAGACCGGGCCTGAGATCCGGCCCGAGATCCTGCGCAGCTGGGAGCTCTCCGGGGCGGCCATCACCCCCGACGTGACCGAGGCGCCGCTCGACGACGAGGCGGAGACCGCGGCCTACTTCTCGGGGTCGCCCCTGCAGCTCGCGGTCGAGCGGGTCGAGTCCGAGCTCCGGCGTACGGCGGAGGACGGTGACCTCGTGCTCGCCGTGACCGACGCCCAGACCCGGATCCTGTGGACCTACGGCGGCCGGGTGATGCGGCGCAAGGCCGAGACGGTCAACTTCGTGCCCGCCGCCCGCTGGGACGAGGCCAGCGTCGGCACCAACGCGCTGGCCCTCGCGATGCGCACCGGCGACCCGTCGATGGTCTTCAGCGCCGAGCACTACGCCTCGATCGTGCACAACTGGGTGTGCTGGGCCGCGCCGGTCCACGACCCCGTCTCCGGGGAGCAGCTCGGCGTGATCGACCTCTCGACCACGTGGGACCGCACCCACCCGATCGGGCTGGCGACGGCTCGGGTGCTCGCGCGGCTGATCGAGACCGCGATGCCGCAGTCGCGCCGGTTCGGCCCGTCCACGCGGGGGCTGGCCCCCAGCGAGCCGGGGTTGACGCTGTCCCTGCTCGGCACCGCCGAGGCGTGGCTCGACGGCCACCGGCTGCTGCTCAACCGGCGCCAGACCGAGATCCTCGCGCTGCTCGGCCTCCACGGCGAGGGACTGTCGCTGGAGCGGCTGCACGCGATGGTCTACGGCGACCAGGCGGTCACCCTCTCGACCCTGAAGTCGGAGGTCTCCCACCTGCGGGCGGCCCTCGGCGGCCAGCTCGCCTCTCGTCCCTACCGGTTGATGATGCCGGTGCGCACCGACGTCGAGGACGTCCTCGCGCTGCTCGGGCGCGGCAACGTCAAGGCCGCTGTGGCGTCCTACGGCGGCGACCTGCTGCCCGGCAGCAACGCCCCGGCCCTGGTCGAGCTTGCCGACTACGTCGCGGTCAGCATGCGCGAGGCGCTGCTCGCGCACCCCGACCCCACCGCGGTGCTGCGCTACGTCGAGCTGGCGCCCCACGACACCGAGGTGGTCGAGCGGAGCCTGGCCGCCCTCGGCACCAGCGACCACCCGGCCCGCGCCCTGCTCAAGGGTCGCCTCGCCGCCTCCCGCAGCTGACGGCCTCCCCTCAGCCCACCCAGAAGCCGAGCGCGGCCGCCGCCAGTCCCACCGCGACGCTGCCGACGACGGTGGCCACGGCGGGGAGCGGGCGGCCGTCCTCCAGCAGCCGCACGGTCTCGAAGGAGAACGTCGAGAACGTCGTGAGCGCGCCGCAGAAGCCCACCCCGCCCAGGGTCAGCAACCCCTCGGGGCCGGTCGCCGCGAGCACGCCGAGCAGGAAGCAGCCGACCACGTTGACCGCGAAGGTCCCCCACGGCAGCGGACCCGGCAACCGTCGGGTCAGCCACCCGTCGGCGAGGTAGCGGACCGGCGCGCCCACCGCGCCACCGAGCAGCACCAGCAACAAGGTCACCGGCCGGTCACCGGGCTCGGCCCCGGGTCAGCCGCCGGGTGCCGGCGAGACCCAGCCAGGTGGCGAGCAGCCCCACCACCAGGCTGCCGACCAGGTAGAGCACGGCCAGCCCCACGGCACCGGTGGCGAGCAGGTCGCGCAGCTCCACGGCGTACGTCGAGAAGGTGGTCCAGCCGCCGAGGAACCCGACGCCCAGGAACGGTCGCAGCAGCGGCCGCCCGGTCACCACGTCGGTGACCACCACCATCAGCACGCCGATCAGCAGCGCGCCGGTGACGTTGACCAGGAAGGTCGGCCACGGGAACCCGCCGACGGCCGGCACGGTGACGGAGACCAGCCAGCGCCCCGTCGAACCGAGGGCCCCGCCGGCGGCGACCGCGGCCAGCACGTGGTGGGTGCCGATCGGGGGCGGGGAGTCCGGGTCGACCGGGAGGTCGTGTCGCTCCATCGGGGGCGAACCTACTCGCCAACCACCCTCCAACCTTGGCGGCCTAGCGTGAGCCCCATCACAGGTCTGCCCACCCGAGGAGGAGTCCGCATGGCCCGGATCAGCTTGACCGTCGACAACGCGTTGGTGTCCGACGACGTCGAAGCCCGCATGCTGCTCGTGCACTACCTGCGCGAGAAGCTCGGCAAGACCGGAACGGTCGTGGGTTGCGACACCAGCAACTGCGGCGCGTGCACCGTCCACCTCGACGGCCGCAGCGTGAAGTCGTGCAACGTCCTGGCGGTGCAGGCCGACGGCCACGAGGTGACCACCGTCGAGGGCCTGGCCCAGGGCGACCAGCTGCACCCGGTGCAGGAGGCGTTCCGCGAGTGCCACGGCCTCCAGTGCGGCTTCTGCACGCCGGGCATGATCATGCAGTCGATCGACCTGCTCAACGAGACTCCCGACCCGACCGAGGCGCAGGTGCGCGAGGGCCTCGAGGGCAACCTGTGCCGCTGCACCGGCTACCACAACATCGTCCGGAGCGTGCTCCACGCCGCCAAGAGCGGGTCCACCGAGGGAGCGAACGCATGACCGCCACCCAGGAACGACCCACGGCCGAGATCGGCCGAGACCGGCGCCGCAAGGAGGACCAGCGGCTGATCACCGGCCGCACCCGCTGGACCGACAACCTGACGCTGCCCGGGATGCTCCACCTCGCGATGGTGCGCAGCCCGTTCGCCCACGCCACCATCACCTCGGTCGAGACCGAGGCGGCCAAGGCCGCGCCCAACGTCGTCGCCGTGCTCTCCGGCAAGGACTTCGGCGAGGAGCTCGGAGTCTGCATCAACGCCTGGCCGATCACGCCCGACCAGGTCGCTCCCGCCCACTCGCCCATGCCGGCCGACCGGGTCGCCTTCGCCGGCGAGATCGTGGCCGTCGTGGTGGCCCGCAGCGCGGCCGAGGCCCGCGACGCCGCCGAGCTCGTCGACGTCGACTACGAGGAGCTGCCCGCCGTCATCGGCATCAAGAACGCGCTCCAGGACTCCGTGCTCGCCCACCCCGACCTCGGCACCAACAAGTCGGCCCTGTGGGTCTTCGACTCGAACGACGCGGGCACCGGCGGCGACGTCGAGGCGGCCATCGAGAAGGCGCGCACCGACGGCGTCGTCATCGAGCGCGAGTTCCGCCAGCAGCGGCTGATCCCCGCGTTCATGGAGCCGCGCTCCGTGGTCGTCGACCCGACGGGCGAGCAGATCACGATGTACTCGGCGACCCAGATCCCCCACATCCTGCGCTTCGCGCTCGCCGCCACCACCGGGGTCTCCGAGTCCAAGATCCGGGTCATCGCCCCCGACGTGGGCGGCGGCTTCGGCGGCAAGCTCCAGACCACGCCCGAGGAGTGGATCGCCTGGGCGGTCGGCCGCCGGCTCGGCAAGCCGGTGAAGTACACCGAGACCCGTAGCGAGTCCCTGATGTCGGCCCACCACGGCCGCGACCAGGTGCAGACGCTGACGCTGGCCGCCGACAAGGAGGGCAACGTCACGGGGTTCAAGGTGCACCTCGACGCCGACCTCGGCGCCTACGTCTCTCTCGTCGGTGGCGGCGTGCCGGTGCTCGGCGCGTTCATGTTCAACGCGATCTACAAGTTCCCCTCCTACCGGTTCGAGTGCCAGACGGTGCTCACCAACTCGACGTGGACCGACGCCTACCGCGGCGCCGGACGGCCCGAGGCGACGTTCGGCATCGAGCGGATGATGGACGACCTGGCCGCCGAGCTGGGCGTCGACCCGATCGAGGTCCGCGAGCGGAACTGGATCAAGCACGAGGAGTTCCCGTTCACGACCGTCGCCGGGCTCGAGTACGACTCCGGCAACTACGAGGCCGCGACCGCCCAGGCGCTCGCCTCCTTCGGGTACGACGAGCTGCGGGCCGAGCAGAAGCAGCGCCGCGACGCGGGTGACCGGGTGCAGCTCGGCATCGGCGTCTCGACGTTCACCGAGATGTGCGGCCTGGCCCCCTCGCGGGTGCTCGGCAGCCTCGACTACGGGGCCGGTGGCTGGGAGTACGCCGGCGTACGGATGCTCGCCACCGGCAAGGTCGAGGTGACCACCGGGGCCAGCGCCCACGGCCAGGGCCACGAGACGGCGTTCAGCCAGATCGTCGCCGACCGGCTCGGCGTGGCCTTCGAGGACGTCGAGATCCTCCACGGCGACACCCAGGTCGCCCACAAGGGCCTGGACACCTACGGTTCCCGCTCCCTCGTGGTCGGCGGCGAGGCGCTGGTCAAGGCGGCCGACAAGGTGATCGAGAAGGCCAAGCCGTTCGCGGCCCACCTGCTCGAGGCCTCGGTCGACGACATCGAGTTCGGCGCCGGCCGGTTCTCCGTCAGGGGCACCGACCAGGGCATCTCGATCGGCGAGATCTCGACCGCGGTCTTCACGGCGCACAACTACCCCGAGGGGCTGGAGCCGCAGCTCGACGCCGACGCGACGTACGACCCGGTGAACTTCAACTTCCCGCACGGGACCCACCTGTGCGCCATGGAGGTCGACACGGAGACCGGCGGCGTGAAGATGCGCAAGTACACCTGCTGCGACGACATCGGCAACATCATCAACCCGCTGATCGTCTCCGGGCAGGTGCACGGCGGCCTGCTGCAGGGCATCGCGCAGGCGCTGTGGGAGGAGGCGGTCCACGACGAGGCCGGCACGCTGGTGTCGGGGTCGTTCGTCGACTACCTGCTGCCGACGGCGGCCGACACGATCTCCTTCGACGTCCATCACGCCGACGAGCCGAGCGTCTGCGCCACCAACACGCTCGGCACCAAGGGCGTCGGCGAGGCGGGCACCATCGCCTCGACGCCGGCGGTCGTCAACGCGGTGATCGACGCCGTCCGGCACCTGGGGGTCAGCGACATCCAGATGCCGTGCACGCCCGAGCGGGTGTGGAAGGCGATCAACGGGGTCGGCAAGGGCGGCTCCACCGAGGGCGCGGCGATGCCGCACTTCGACGACGACGCCGGGGGCGGCAACCAGGAGATCCCCGGCACGGCCAGCACGGAAGGGGCGGGCTCATGATCCCGGCACAGTTCGAGTACGTCGCTCCCACGTCCGTCGAGGACGCGCTGGCGGCCCTGGCCGAGCACGGCGAGGACGCCAAGATCATCGCCGGCGGGCAGAGCCTGCTGCCGGTGCTCCGGATGCGACTCAACGCCCCGGAGACGGTGATCGACCTGGGCCGGATCGACTCGCTGCGGGGGATCCGCGACGACGGCGACGCCCTGGTGATCGGCGCGATGACGACCCACCACGACGTCCGCACCCACGACCTCGTGCGCGAGCACGCGGGCGTGATCGCCAAGGCGACCGACCAGCTCGCCGACGCCCAGATCCGCCACCGCGGCACCTTCGGCGGGGCGCTCGCGCACGCCGACCCGGCCGGTGACCTCGGTGCCGGCGCGCTCTCGCTGGGCGCCGAGTTCGTCATCGCCGGGAGCGGCGGCACCCGCACCGTGCCGGCGGCGGAGTTCTTCGTCGACCTCTTCGAGACCGCCATCGGCGAGGACGAGATCCTCACCGAGGTCCGGGTCCCGAAGCACACCGGGTGGGGCTCCCACTACGAGAAGTTCGTGCGGGTGGTCCACCAGTGGCCGATCATCGCGGTCGCCGCGTCGGTCCGGGTCGAGGGCGGCACCATCGCCGAGGCCCGGATCGGGCTGACCAACATGGGCAACACGCCCGTGCGGGCGACCGCGGTCGAGGAGGCGCTCGCGGGTGCCGAGGCGACCGAGGACGGCGTACGCGCGGCGGCCGAGCGGGCGGCCGACGGCACCAACCCGCCGTCCGACCTCAACGGTGACGCCGACTACCGCAAGCACCTCGCGACGGTCCTGACCCGTCGCGCCGTGCTTGCCGCCGCGGGAGGCTGACCGGCCGTGGATCTGCACCACCGGTTCACCGTCCCGGCGGGCGTGGAGGAGACCTGGGCGCACTTCAGCGACATCGAGGGCGTGGCCGGCTGCTTCCCGGGCGCGACCGTCACCGAGGCCGACGCGGAGTCCTTCAGCGGCACGGTGAAGGTGAAGCTCGGGCCGATCGCGCTGGTCTACAACGGCTCGGGCACCTTCGTCGAGAAGGACGAGCAGGGCAGGCGGATGGTGATCGACGCCAAGGGCAAGGACAAGCGCGGCAACGGCACCGCCGGCGCCAAGGTCACCGCGACGATGACCGAGGCCGGCCCGGGCTCGACGGACGTCGACGTCTCGACCGACCTCAGCATCACCGGCAAGGCGGCCCAGTTCGGGCGCGGCAACGTCATCAAGGACGTGTCCGACAAGCTGCTCGGCCAGTTCGTGTCCTGCCTGGAGCAACAGCTCAGCTCGACCGACGACGGCGGCGCGGCCGCCGCCCCGGACGCACCCCCGGAGGAGGAGCCCACGCTGGCTGCCCCTCCGGGGGATGCACCCACCCCCGACCCGGCCGCGCCCACAGCCGCCGTCGGGTCCGCCTCGTCCCCCGCCGGGGCGCCTGCGCCAGACCCCCAGGCGCCGGCGTCCTCGGGGACCCCCGTCGGCGACACCGCGGCCGCGGCCTCACCTCCCGGTGCCGGACCGCCCCCGCCCCGACCGAAGCCGAGGCCGGCCCAGCAGGACGACGCCATCGACCTCGGCGCCACCGTGCTGCCCGTGCTCGCCCGCGCCTACTGGAAGCAGGCCCTCGGCGTGGCCGCCGTCGTCGCGATCATCTGGTGGCTGCTCGGCCGCGACTGACGCCGCTCGCTCAGAACACGTTGAGCGGGCGGAACTGGACCGACATCCGGGGGCCGGCGGACGCGGTCTTGGGGATGCTGTGCTCCCAGGTGCGCTGGCAGGAGCCGCCCATCACCACGAGGTCGCCGTGACCCATGGTGACCGCGATCGACTCGCCCCCACCTCGGGGGCGCAGGGCGAGGCGGCGGGGGTCGCCGACCGACACGATCGCGACCATGGTGTCGGCGCTGCGGCCGCGGCCGATCCGGTCGCCGTGCCAGGCGACGCTGTCGCGGCCGTCACGGTAGAAGCAGCAGCCCGCCGTGACGAACGGCTCGCCCAGCTCGGGCCGGTAGTGGTCGGAGAGCGCTTGGCGGGCCGCCTCGAGGCCGACGTGGGGGAGCGCCTCGCCGACACCGTAGGTGTGCACCAGCCGGGGTACGTCGACGACGCGGTCGTACATCTGGCGACGCTCGGCCCGCCAGGGGACGTCGCGCTCCATCGTGGCCATGACGTCGTCGGCGTCGGGCAGCCAGCCGCGCTGCACGTCGATCCAGGCGCCCCGGCCGAGCAGGGTGCGCTCGGGGGCCAGCGGCGCCGGGCCCTCGCGCTCGAGGTCCGGCTCCGCCCCGAAGAGCGTCGCCTGGAACTCCACGGCCCGAGGCTAGCACGAGATCGAACAGGTGTTCGAGAATTCCGAGGAGCGAGGTTCCCGATTCCCCGGACGCGGGGGTCGGGCCCGACGTACCCTCCGCTTGTGGACGCCCTGTTGACCGAGCACAGTCACGTGCCCAAGCACGTGCAGGTGCGGGAGTACGTGCGGGCCCTGGTGCGCGAGGCCGAGCCCGGTACGGCCGCGCCCTCCGAGCGCGAGCTCGTGCAGCGGTTCCGCGTCGCCCGGATGACCGTCCGCCAGGCCCTCGACGCCCTCGTGGCCGAGGGGCTGCTGGAGCGGGTCCCGGGCCGGGGCACCTTCGTCGCCCACCCCCGCCGCGGCATCGGCCGGCTGCGCGGCTTCACCGAGGAGATGACCGCCCGCGGCATGCTCGCGGAGTCGCAGACCCTGCTGGCCCGCCGTGACCAGGCCGGTCCCGGCGTCGCCCGCGCCCTCGAGATCACGCCCGGCGACCCCGTCATCCGCTGGAAGCGGCTGCGTCGCGCCGACGGCACCCCGATGTGCCTCGAGGACGCCTACCTCAACGAGGTCCTGATCCCCGGCTTCCTGCAGAGCGGGATGCCCACCAGCCTGTACGACGCGCTCGGAGCCCGTGGCCTGCGGCCGACCCGCGCTGAAGACTCCGTGAGTGCCGACCTGGCCTCCGACGACGAGGCCGAGGCGCTGGAGCTGCCCGCCGGGAGCGCCGTGCTGCGGCACTCGCGGCGCTCGCTGTCGCGCGGCAAGGTCGTCGAGGTCTCGCGTTCGGTCTACCGCGCCGACCGGTTCACGATGTGGGTCCAGCTCGGCCGGGAGAGCTGAGCCGACCCAGCTCGGCGACGGGGCTCCCCGACTCCTCGCACACCCACACCGGGTCCGGCCCGCCGAGGTCGGGCTGGATGTGCAGCGCGTGCACCGGCAGGTCGGGGCAGGTGAAGCACACCGGCCACCGGCCCCCGGAGTCGAGGACGGCGTCCTGCACGTCCTGGGCGACCAGCCCGGCGACGTACACCTCGCCCTCGGGCCACTGCTCGGCCCACCACCGCCGCGAGGCCACCGCCTCCTCGAGCGCCGAGACCACCACGGCGGTCGCCTGCTGACGGGCCTCGAGGTCGGCGAGCACCATCGCGCGGGCGGCGAGGAACAGCCGGTGGTCCATGTGACCATTGTGCCTCGCGCGCCCACCCGGCCACGAGGGCCGGCCGTCCTACAGTGGGTCCATGGACCCTGGCACGGACCGGGCGCTGCTCGAGGTCGCGGTGCGGGGTCCGGGTGACGTCGCCGGTGCCGACGAGGGCGGCGCCGACCGGCTCCACCTGACCGGCGAGCGGGACCTCTCGCCCGAGCCGGCCACGGTGTCGGCGGTGTGCCGCGAGACCGAGGTGCCGGTCTTCGTGCTGCTGCGGCTGACGGAGTCGTGGACGACCACCGGCGGCGAGCTGACCCGGCTGGCCGGCCTGGCCGAGGACTACCTCGGCTGCGGCGCCGCCGGGCTGTCCTTCGGGTTCCTCGACGCCGACCTCGAGGTCGACGCCGAGGTGTGCGCCCACCTCGCCGGGCAGCTGCCCGGGGTGCCCTGGACCTTCCACCGCGCGCTCGACGCGGCCCTGGACGCCGAGCGGGCCTGGGCCCGCGCGGTCGACCTCCCCGGGCTGGTCGGCGTCCGGTCCGCAGGGTCGCCGCAGGGCCTCGGAGTCGGGTTCGACGACCTGCTCGGGCTGGCGCGGCGGGCGCCCCGCGTCGCGCGGCTGCTGATGCCCGGGGGCGGGCTGCTGGGTGAGCACGTGCCGTGGCTCGTGCGCTCCGGGGTGCGGGCCTTCCACCTCGGCCCGCAGGCGCGCCCCGGCGGCACCTTCAAGGCCTGGGTCGACGCCGGTCACGTGCGGTCGTGGCGGCTGCTGCTCGACGACGCCGTCGGCCACGTGTCGGGGGCCCACGCCGGATGATCCTGATCGACCCGCCCAACGCGGCCGGGCGCGGCCGGCTGTGGTCGCACCTGGCCAGCGACACCTCCTACGACGAGCTGCACGCCTTCGCGCGTGCGGCCGGCGTCCCGGAGCGCGGCTTCGACCGCGACCACTACGACGTCCCCTCCGAGTGGTACGACGAGATGGTCGGCGCCGGGGCCGAGCCGGTCAGCTCCCGCGAGCTGGTCGCCCGCCTGGTCGCGGCCGGCCTGCGCCGCCGCAAGCCACGGGCCTGAGCCCTCGCTCAGCGTTCCAGCGACGCCAGCTCGGCGGTGACGTTGGCGCGGGCGGGCTCCTCCCACAGCGACCGGGCGGTCTCGGTGTGGAAGAGCGACTCCTTGCTGAGCAGGTCGCGCAGCACGGCGGCCCGGCCGCGGGCGAAGTCGGGGTCGGGGACGGCGGCGTACTCCTGCCGGACGTCGGCGACGTACTCGGCGTAGCGCGTCGGTGAGGCCGCGAGGATCGCCAGGTCGGCGTCGCTGAGGAGGTGCCCGCGCCGGTCGTCAGGGGCCGGTCGGTGCCCGGCTGTCATCTCCACCAGTCGGGCCACCTCGTCACCGACGTCGCGGGGGAGCGCGGTCAGCGCCCACCGGGCCGAGCGCTCCTCGTCGTCGCGCTCGCCCTCGTGGACCGCGTCGTGGAACCAGGCGGCGAGCAGCACGACCGGCTCCTCGCAGCCGAGCTCGGACAGCCGGTCGAGCACCTCGGTGAGGTGCCGCAGGTCGTGGTAGCCGCGCGCCGGGTCACCCCAGGCCGCGAGCAGCGCGTCGCGCACCTCCTCGAGGTCCTCGAGCGGCCAGCGGTCGGCGAGGTCCATCAGGTTGGCTGCCCCGCGTCCCGCTCCGTGGCCAGCTCGTGGGCCGACTGCCGTCCCGGGCCGAGCGCCCAGCGCAGGGTCCCGGTTGCGGCGCTGCCGAGCAGCCGGACCACGGTGCGCTCCGAGAACGGCAGGAACGGCAGGCGCAACGGCCGCCTGCTCCAGCGCGGCATCAGCCCGACCGCGGCCGCCACCAGCACGGCGTAGGCCGGGCGGACGGCGAGCGCGAGCGGCGGCTTGAGCACCACGTGGCGCACCGCCTCGCGGGCGTGGTCGGTGGCCCGCAGCTCGGGCCGGTAGCCCTCGATCACCTCCGCCAGCTCGGCCTCGGTCGTGGGCGGGTCGGTGACACCGAGCCGCCTGGCGATCACGGCGGTCTGGGCGACGTAGGTGTCGCGGCCAGCAGCGTCGAGCGGCTCGCGGCCGTAGACCTGGTGGGCGCGTAGGAAGCTGTCGACCTCCGCGACGTGGACCCAGCGCAGCAGGTGCGGGTCGGTGGCGGCGTACGCCGTGCCGTCGGGCAGCGTCCCGGTGACCCGCTCGTGGATCGACCGCACGGCGTCCACGGCCGCCTGGGCGTCGTCCTCGTGGCCGAACGTGGTGACGGCCAGGAACCGGCTGGTCCGGGCGAGCCGGCCCAGCATGTCGGTGCGGTAGTCGGAGTGCTCGGCGACGCCGGCCATCGCGGCCGGGTGGAGGGTCTGCAGCAGGAGGGCACGGATGCCGCCGACGAACATCGCGGCGTCGCCGTGGACCCGGCCGATCGGCGAGTCCGGCTCGAACCACCGGGGGCCGGGCCGACCGTGGATGCGCTCCCGGTGCCGCGGCCCGTCGGGGCCGGCGGTGACCCGGAAGATCGCTTCCCCGATGCGTTCACGCAGTGCCACATGACCCAGCCTACGGACCGGGTGAACCCTCGACCCGGCGCGCGCCCGGGGCTAGCCTGCCGAGGGCGGCAGCATCACCTCACCTGCGGAGGCAGTCGTGTCGGAGCACGCCGAGACACCGGCCACGGACCGGTTGCGCAGTGGCGCCGTCGGGTTCGGCGGCGTCCTCTTCCAGTCGATCACCTTCATGGCGCCGGCCATCGCCACGGCCCTCTCGATCCCGGCGGGCATCGCCTTCAGCGGCGGCGCGGCCCCGCTGTCGGTCCTGGTCGCGCTGGTGGCCTGCCTGTTCGCCGCCAACTCGATCGGCCAGCTCTCGCGCCACCTGCCCTCGGCCGGATCCTTCTACACCTTCGTCAGCAACGGCATCCATCCCTACGCCGGCTTCCTGGTCGCGTGGGGGTTCCTGCTCGCGGTGGCGATGGGCGGGCCGTTCCTGGCGCTGCAGATGGGCTTCATCGTGGCCGACACCCTGAACGCCGAGTGGGGCTGGTCGGCCGACCTGTGGTGGATCTGGACGATCCTGGTGGCGCTGGCGGTCTTCGCCCTCGGCTACCGCGGCATCGCGGCCTCGACCCGCGCCGGGGTGGTGCTCGGCGCCTTCGAGATCCTGGTCTTCGTCGGGATCGCGCTGACCCTCATCGTGCAGGCCGGCAGCGACAACACCGGCGCGGTGTTCACGACCGAGTTCGCCAACAACCCCGATTACAGCGGGATGTCCGGGGTCATCGCGGGGTCGATCTTCACCATCCTCGCCTTCATCGGCTTCGAGCAGGCGGCGCCGATCGCCGAGGAGACCGACAACCCGCGGCGGACCATCCCGCGGGCGATCGTGCTGTCGTGCGTGATCATCGGCGCGTTCTACGTGCTCAACACCTACGCCAGCAGCATCGCCTACGGTCCCGAGCGGATGACCGGCTTCGTCGGCGCCGGCGACGGCAACCCCTGGCAGAACCTGCTGGCCCGCGACGCGTGGGGCTTCGCCGGGTTCCTGCTGGTGTTCCTGGCCCTGGTCAACTCGGTGATCGCCAACCAGAACGCCGCCAACAACTCCGCGACCCGCACCATGTTCGCGATGGGCCGGATCCGGCTGCTGCCCCAGGGCTACGGCAGGCTCAGCACCCTGGGGACACCGGTGGTCGCGCTGGTGACCCAGCTGGTCGTCACGCTGGTGATCAGCCTGTGGCTCGGCTTCCAGTACGACCCCTACACGGCGTTCCTGATGACCGCCACGGTGCTGGTCGACGTGTTCACGCCGATGTACATCCTCCTCAACATCGCCTGCACGGCGTACTTCTGGCGGTTCCGGCGCGAGGAGTTCAGCTGGCTGCTGCACGGGCTGCTCCCGGTGCTCGGGGCCCTCGCGTTCGTGCCGGCGTTCTTCGCCGGCGCCGGCATCCCGGCCTTCAGCTTCATCAGCGTGCTGCCGAACCCCTTGTCCTACGCCGGCCCCGCGGCTGCGATCTGGATGCTGGTGGGCGTCGGCTACCTGGCCTACCTGGCGACCCGGCACCGCGACCGGATCCTGCAGACGAGCCGGGTCTTCGAGGAGGAGTGAGCGACGTGGACGTGGTGGGCTACCGGCCGCAGGCCGACGAGCTGACGTGGACCTTCGGCGGCGTCGCGCCGGTCCGCCGGGTGAGGCCGGGCGACGTGCTCGAGCTGTGGTCGGAGGACGCCTTCGCGGGCAAGGTGCGCGGCAGCGACGACCTGGTGTCGCGGGTGATCGAGTTCCCGTTCGTCAACCCGCTGACGGGGCCGTTCTTCGTCGAGGGGGCCGAGGTCGGCGACACCCTGGCCGTCCACTTCGTCTCCATCGAGCCGTCGCGCGACTGGGCGGCGTCCTCGACGATCCCGCTGTTCGGGGCGCTGACCTCGACCCACGCCACGCCCACGCTCCAGGAGCCGCTGCCCGAGCTGGTCTGGATGTACGACGTCGACCGCGACGCCCGGACCGTCGGCTTCCGCACCCACGACGACGCCCACGAGATCGTGCTGCCGCTGGATCCGATGCACGGCACGGTCGGGGTGGCGCCGGCGAGCTTCGAAGCCCGCTCCTCGCTCGTGCCCGACGCCCACGGCGGCAACATGGACACCCCGGAGATGCGGGCGGGCGTGACCTGCTTCCTCGGGGTCAACGTCGAGGGCGCGCTGTTCGCCCTCGGTGACGGCCACTGCCGGCAGGGCGAGGGCGAGAGCTGCGGGGTGGCCGTGGAGGCCGCGATGGACACCGTGGTCATCCTCGACCTGGTCAAGGGCGTCCCCACGCCGTGGCCCCGGATCGAGTCCGACGCCCACCTGATGAGCACGGGCTCGGCGCGGCCGCTCGAGGACGCGTTCCGGATCGCCCACAGCGACCTGGTCGCGTGGATCTCGGCGGAGTGCGGACTGGACCCGATGGACGCCTACCAGCTGCTGACCCAGGCCGCCGAGACCCCGGTCGCCAACGTGTGCGACCCCAACTACACGGTGGTCGCGAAGATCCGGAAGGACTGGTTGCCGCGGCACGAGTCCTACGCCGGCATCCACGCGCGGCTGCGCGAGGCGGCCGCGGCCTACCGCGCCCACCGCTGAGCGCGTCAGCGCTCGTCGGGGACCAGGATCCAGAGCGCGATGTAGGCGATGAACTGCGGACCCGGCAGCAGGCAGCTGAGCACGAAGACGAGGCGCACGGTGTTGGGCTCGACGCCGAAGCGCCGGGCCAGTCCGGAGCAGACGCCGGCGATCCACCGGTCACGGGGTCGGACGAGGACGGGAGTGGTCATGCCTCCAGCCTGCCCCGCGGGTCGGGGAGTGTCATCCCCGAGTCGGCGATCTCAGGGTGCGGCCGGGGTGGTCCCTGTGCCTGAGCGTGCGCCCCGGCGCACGCTCAGGCACACGCCGCGGGTTGGATCGAGCGCGCCGCCGCGCTGACCGCTCAGAGGTCGACGGCGTCCAGGATCCGGTAGGCGTAGCCCTGCTCGGCCAGGAACCGCTGCCGGTGGGCGGCGAAGTCGGCGTCGACGGTGTCGCGGGAGACGATCGCGTAGAACCGCGCCGTGCGTCCGTCCTGCTTGGGCCGCAGCAGCCGGCCGAGCCGCTGCGCCTCCTCCTGGCGTGAGCCGAAGGAGCCCGAGACCTGGATCGCGACCGCGGCCTCGGGCAGGTCGACGGAGAAGTTGGCGACCTTCGAGACCACGAGCAGCGAGATCTCGCCGGAGCGGAACGCGGCGTAGAGCCGCTGCCGCTCCTTGACCGGGGTGTCGCCCTTGATGACCGGGGCGTCGAGGTCGGCGCCGATCTCGTCGAGCTGATCGAGGTACTGGCCGATCACCAGCGTCGGCTCGCCGGCGTGCTGGGCGACCAGCTGCTCGGCGACCCGGGTCTTGGCCGGCGTACAGGCGGCGAGGCGGTAGCGCTCGTCGGGCTCGGCCGTGGCGTAGGCCAGCCGCTCGCCCTCGCCCAGCGAGACCCGGACCTCGACGCAGTCGGCGGGGGCGATCCAGCCCTGCGCCTCGATGTCCTTCCACGGGGCGTCGTAGCGCTTGGGGCCGATCAGCGAGAACACGTCGCCCTCGCGGCCGTCCTCGCGCACGAGCGTCGCGGTGAGCCCGATCCGGCGCCGGGCCTGCAGGTTGGCCGTCATCCGGAAGATCGGCGCCGGCAGCAGGTGCACCTCGTCGTAGACGATCAGGCCCCAGTCGCGGGCGTCGAGGAGCTCGAGGTGGGTGTAGACGCCCTTCCGGCGCGTCGTCATCACCTGGTACGTCGCGATGGTGACCGGCCGGACCTCCTTGACGGCGCCGGAGTACTCGCCGATCTCGTCCTCGGTGAGGGTGGTCCGCCTGAGCAGCTCGTCCTTCCACTGCCGCGCGGAGACCGTGTTGGTCACCAGGATCAGCGTGGTCGCGCGGGCCTGGGCCATCGCGGCCGCGCCGACGATCGTCTTCCCGGCGCCGCAGGGCAGGACGACGACGCCCGAGCCGCCGTGCCAGAACGACTCGGCCGCCTCGCGCTGGTAGTCGCGCAGCTGCCAGCCACCCTCCGACTCGGCCAGGTCGATCGGGTGTGCCTCGCCGTCGACGTAGCCGGCGAAGTCTTCCGCCGGCCAGCCGAGCTTGAGCAGCGCCTGCTTGAGGTTGCCGCGCTCGGAGGGGTGCACCGCGATGGTGTCCCCTTCAGCGCCGTCGACGCGATGGCCGAGCATTCCGGCGATCTTCTTGGCGCGCAGCACCTCCTCGAGCACCGGCCGGTCGGTGCTGGCGAGCACCAGGCCGTGGACCGGGTGCTTCTCCAGCCGCAGCCGGCCGTAGCGGGCCATCGTCTCGGCGACGTCGACGAGCAGCGCGTGGGGGACGGCGTACCGGCTGTAGGTGAGCAGGGTGTCGACGACCTGCTCGGCGTCGTGGCCGGCGGCGCGCGCGTTCCAGAGGCCGAGCGGCGTGAGGCGGTAGGTGTGGACGTGCTCGGGGCTGCGCTCGAGCTCGGCGAAGGGGGCGATGGCGCGGCGGCAGTCCGCCGCCTGCGCGTGGTCGACCTCGAGCAGGAGGGTCTTGTCCGACTGGACGATCAGGGGGCCGTGGTCCATAGCCTTCCCAGCCTAGTGAGCCACGGCAACCACGGCCGTCGCGTCCCGGTCGTCGTCGGTCTCGACGTGGGCGACGAGACCGGCGGTCTCGCAGGCGGCGAGAGTCAGCGGCGCCTGGGAACGGCTGGTCTCGACGACCAGCGTGCCGCCGGGGCGCAGCCACCCGACGGCACCGGCGGCGACCCGGCGGTGGAGGTCGACGCCGTCGGCCCCGCCGTCGAGCGCGAGCGTGGGCTCGTGGTCGCGCGCCTCCGGCGGCATGGTCGCGATCGCGTTGCTGGGCACGTACGGCGCGTTGACCGCGACGACGTCGACCGCCCCCCGCAGCCGGGTCGGCAGGGCGGCGTACAGGTCGCCGAGCAGGACCCGGTCGGCCGGCAGGTTGCGTCGCGCGCACTCGACCGCCACGGGGTCGACGTCGCTCGCCCACACCTCGGCCTTGGCGACCGCATGGGCCACCGCCGCCCCGATCGCCCCCGACCCGCAGCACAGGTCGACCACACGCGCTCGGTCAGCCATCCCCACCACCAGCTCCACCACCAGCTCCGTACGCCGCCGGGGGACGAAGACGCCGGGGCCGACGGCGACGCGGAGGCCGCAGAAGGACGCCCAGCCGAGGAGGTGCTCGAGCGGTTCGCCGGCGACCCGACGGGCGACCAGCGCCTCCAGCGCAGCCCCCGAGGTCGCCGCGAGCAGCAGCGCCGCCTCGTCCTCGGCGAAGACACACCCCGCCGCCCGCAACCGGGCCGCCAGCGTCGCGACCTCAGACAGCGGACGCCTTCTGCCGGGCCCGGTAGGCGGCCACGTTGGCCCGCGAGGAGCACCGGTCGGAGCAGTAGCGGCGCGACTGGTTGGGCGAGGTGTCGACGTAGACGCACTCGCACCGCTCGGCCGCGCAGACGCCCATCCGGGTCGGCCCGAGGTCGCAGACCAACGTCGCGAGGCCGAGCAGCGCCTCGCCGATGAGCAGCTGGGAGACCGAGTCGGCCCGGGTGGCGACGTGGAGGTGGAGGTCGTCGGGGTCGTGGTCGGAGATCATCGGCGTGATCGGGTGCTTCTCCATCAGCTCGTTGAGCCCGTCGATCACCCCCCGCACGTCGCGCACCGACGAGGCCTCGAAGACCGGCCGCAGCTCGCGCTGGAACCGCCGCAGCACCGTCACGTCGCGGTCGGTGCTCTGCGCGTGCAGCCACTGCCGCGCCGCCAGGTGGTCGACCAGCGCGTCGCGGTCGGCCAGGTCCGCGTTGAGCAGGCCGGCCGCCGCCTCGGCGTAGCGCACGAAGTCCACGGCAGGAGTCTACGGCCGGGCCGCGGGACCGGCAGGCCTCACCGACGTGATCCGGTGGACCGCGAACCGACGCCGGTCATCGCTCCTCACGTCGTACGCCGCCAGCTGCCCGCCCTCGACGGCGGTCGGGTGCACGAGCCGCTCGCTGCGGGTGCCGTGGTTGTCGACGTAGCCGATCAGCACCGGCTCGCCGGACTCGACCGCCTCCCGCAGCGCGGCCAGCGACCCGCTCGGGGTCAGCGTCTCGACGGCACCGGCCGGCCGGCTGGCCGCGACCTGGTCACCGGCCCGGACCGCCGCGGCCACCTGCGCGGCCTGGGCGGCCTCCCGGGCCTCGACCGCGCCACCACGACGGCGGTCGCGCGGCGTCCGGGCGCGGAGCTGGTCGGCCCGCGCGACGTGAACGGTGCCGTCGGCCGCCTCGACCACCGGCGCCGCGCCCAGCTCGCGCAGCCGGGGGAGCAGCACGTCGAGCGGCAGGTCGCTCACCACCACCGTCGGTGCGAGCCGGCGCAGCCGCAGCGGGCCGGACCGTGGGTGGAGGAGCAGCTCGGTCAGCACCGTCTCGTCGTCGGCGCGCAGGAAGGCCTCGGCGTGGCCGGCGCGGATGCTGCCGAAGGTGCGGGCGGCGTCGTCGACGAGGTAGCGCAACGGCTGCGGCACCTCGGTCGCGGCCACCTCGTCGAGGAATCCGTGGACCTCGTGCGCCGACCAGCCCTGGTCGAGCGCGCGCCGGACCGAGCCCGGCGTGAACCGGTAGACCGTCGCCCCGCCGCGCGACTCGACGTCAGCCAGCAGGTGCAGTCGCCGGCCGACGGTCGACTCCAGCGGGCCGGGGGCGACGGCCGTGAGGTCGGCCTGCAGCACCACCTGCGAGACCGGGGCCGGCAGCAGCCCGGCCAGGGCCGTGGCCGCCGCGTCGTCGTCGCCGGCGAGCAGAGCCCGCCCGTGGCCGGCCAGTCCGCCGAGGCCGGTGAGGCCGAGCACGGCCGACTCCTCGAGCGCCACGGCTACCTCGGTGGCGCGTGAGGCGGGCCGGCGCGGTCGCTGCCAGGTCACGCGCGCGACGAGCGACGGTACGCCGGTGCCGCTGGCCAGCACCGCACCCTCCGGCAGGTCGGCCAGGCCGCCCAGCGCCATCCGCCGCGACTCCGCCACGGTCGGGCTGGTGAGGTCGGGGCCCAACGCGTTGCGGCCCTTGCCGGTCGCGTCGCGGCTCCCGACCAGCGCCGGGTCGCGGGCCGTGCGCAGCCACGCGGTGGCCAGCACCCGCCACCGGTGGGCCGGGTCGCCGGCGAGCCAGCCGTCGTAGGCGTCGGTCGGCACCCACGCCGGGTCGCCGGCCGCGTCGGCCCGGGTGGCCAGCAGGCCGGCCTCGGCGGCCACCTCGACCAGCAGCGCGGTGGTCCGCTCCGTCGTGTGTAACAGCCCCGCCGCCGCCTTGAGGTCGCGCACCGCCAGCCCGCCCGACCGCAGCTCTCCGGGCGGCTCGAGCCCCCAGTGGTCCAGCAGCAGCTCGACCCGGTGCACCGCCTCGGAGGCGGCGCCCGCGGCGGCGCGGTCGACCAACGCCGAGGAGCGCTCCGAGGTCGCCAGCTCCGGTACGGCGTCGACCGGCTCGCGTGTCGTCCGACCCCCGCGCAGGGCGAGCGCCACCTCGCCCGGCAGATCGACCAGGCCGGCCTCGCGCGGCAGCAGCAGCCGGCGGGCGACCAGCTCCTCGGCGGGCGAGGCGGCCTCGGTCGGCGACACCTGCCGGCGCGCGGCGGCGGTCGTCGCCTGGCCGCCGTGGGCGTCGACGTGCTCCAGCATCCGCCGGGCCGGCTCGCTGATCTGGGCGAGCAACGCCGTCACCTCTTCGACCGGTCGGGGCGGGTCGCTGCGGGGGCGGACCCCGCTGGCGCCGGGCGTCCCGGGGGCCACGGCCGCGGCCACGCCGGTGAGGGCGCGCAACCCGCCGGTCGACTCCCAGACCAGGGCCAGGTCGCCCAGCCGCTCCAGGGCGGCCGCCGTCGCGGCCGGGTCGGCGGCGACGACTGTCGTCACCTGCACCGCCGACGCGGGGCCGACCACCACCACGGCGTCGAGCACCGCCAGCTCGAGCTGGGTGAGCCGGTCGAGCGCGCGGCCCAGCGAGGCCCGGGTCGCGGCCCGCGAGGCGAGCTGGCCGGAGTCCTGCGGAACGGGGGTGGCCAGGTCGGGACGCTCGCGCAGCAGCCGGGCCAGCCGGTCCTCCGGCCACCCCCTCAGCTGGTCGGCGAGGGAGCGGTGCCCCCCGCCGTTCGTCCCTGCTCCCGACACCCTCGCCACGCTACCCGCCCACGGCGGCGCCGGACGCCGTACGCTCGGCTCCCCGGGAGGTGTGATGGACCAGGTGGAGCTGCGTTTCGGCGTCCGTACCGACGTCGGCCGGGTGCGCGACCACAACGAGGACGACCTCCTGGCGGCGCCGCCGGTCTTCGCCGTCGCCGACGGCATGGGTGGCCACGACGGGGGCGACGTCGCCAGCCGCACGACCGTCGAGGAGCTGCGCCGGATGGCCGACGACGGGTGGCCCGAGGGCGGCGCGCCCGACGCGGTCGTCGAGGCGCTGACCCGCGCGCAGCAGCGGATCGGCGACTACGCCGCCGACCGGCGTGCGGCCGGCCATCGCAGCAGCCCCGGCACCACCGCCGTGGTCGCGGTGCTCGTCGACGCCGACGGGTCCGGCGCGGCCCCGGCCTGGCTGGTGGCCAACCTCGGTGACTCGCGCTGCTACCGGCTGAGCCAGGGGATGCTCGAGCAGGTGAGCGTCGACCACAGCCTGGTGCAGCACTACGTCGACACCGGCCGGATCACGCCGGCCGAGGCTTCCACCCATCCCGAGCGCAACGTCGTCACCCGCGCCCTCGGCGGGCCGGGCGCCCCCCAGCCGGACCTGTTCGTCCTCCCCGTCGCCGAGGCGCAGCGGCTGCTGCTGTGCTCCGACGGCGTCAGCGGACTCGTGCCCGCGGTCGTCATCGGCGCCATCCTGCGCGACTTCCCCGACCCCCAGCAGGCGGCCGACCGGCTGGTCGAGGAGGCGCTCGAGGCCGGCGGGCACGACAACGCGACGGCCGTGGTGGTCGACGCGGTCAGCCTGGTGGACGGCCGGTCGTGACGCCGCTGCGCGGGCTGCGCCGGGGTTCCTGGTACGCCGTCCTCGGCACGGGCGCCGTCGTCCTGCTGCCGCCGCAGGAGAAGCGTCGGGTGCCCGCCGTCTGGGCGCTGGTCGACGACGGCGCCGGCTTCGACGAGGTGCTCGACGCCCTGATCGCCGACGGCCTGCGCGACCTCGCCGGCTTCGCCCTGGTCAGCAGCCGCGACGGTGACGCCCGGGTCGTGATCCGGGGCGGGGTGACGGCGGTGCTGGTCACCGACGAGGGCGAGGTCCGGGTCGAGGGCGCGACCGCGGCCACCTGGGTCGAGCGGGAGGCGCGCCACGTCACGTCGTTCCGGGTCGAGGTCGACGACGTCCCCGACGACGGGGCCGGTGAAGAGGTGCTCATGCTGCGTGACGGCGTGGCCCGGGTCGCCTCGGTGACCGAGCCGCCGCCGGAGCAGGTGCCCCCGGAGCCGGACCCCGAGCCTGGCCCACAGCCCGAGCCCGAGCCCGAGCCCGAGGCGCCGGTGCCCGGACCCTCGTCGGCCCGGTTGCTGATCTCCACGGGCGAGACGGTCGACGTCGACGGCCCCGTGGTGCTCGGACGCGCACCCGCCCCGACCCGGTCGGAGGCCGGGGAGGCGCGGCTGGTCACCTTGCCGAGCCCGTCGCGGGAGATCTCCTCCACCCACCTGGAGGTGCGGCCCGCCTCCGGACCCGGGGCGAGCGGCGTGATCGCCACCGACCTGGGCTCCACCAACGGCACGGTCGTCACTCAGCCCGGGCTGCCCCCCGAGGAGCTCCCGACCGGCGTACCGTCGCCGCTCCTGCCCGGCACCGTCGTCGACCTCGGCGACGGGGTCTCGATCGAGGTGGTCGGACCCTGAGCTTCCTGGACCTGCTCTACGACCAGGCGCCGCGGTCGGAGTTCGACCGGGTGGTCCGCGATGCCGAGGAGGCGGGCCGGCCGGCCGCCGAGCTCGCCGACCTCCGGCGCCAGTACGACCTCGCGCTCCGGCTGCGTGAGCTGATCGCCACCCGCCAGGTGCGGGAGACCGAGATGCGCGCGCTCTACGAGACCGCCTCCGACCTCACCGCGATCCGCGACGTCGACACGATCCTGGCGGCCATCGTCAGGCGCGCGCGGCAGCTGTTGAACGCCGACATGACCTACCTCTCGCTCAACGACGAGGCCGACGGGGCGTCGTACATGAAGGTGACCGACGGGGCGCTCACCCCGGAGTTCCGGTCGCTGCGGCTGCCGCTCGGCACCGGCCTGCTCGGGCTGGTCGCCCAGACCGGCGAGCCCTACTTCACCGAGGACTACCAGAACGACGAGCGCTTCCTGCACCGCGGCTGGATCGACGACGCCGTCGCGGGGGAGGAGATCCGGGCCATCCTCGGCGTGCCGCTGACCGTCGAGGGCCGGGTGATCGGGGCGCTGCTCGCGGTCCACCGCGCGGTCCGCCCGTTCCCGCCCCACGAGGTCACGCTGCTGACGTCGTTCGCGGCCCACGCCTCGGTCGCCCTCGAGAACGCCCGGCTCTTCGCCGACCTCGACGCCGCCCACCGCACCATGACCGAGCACACCGTCGCGGTCGAGAACGCCGCCCGCGCCCACGACCGGCTCACCGACCTGCTGGTCGAGGGCGGCGGCACCGGCGAGGTGGCCGCGGTCCTGGCCGCGGTGCTCGGAGGCCGGGTCGCCGTCCACGCCCCGGACGGCGAGCTGCTCGCCGGCGAGCCGGCGCCCGGCGACTGGTGGGCGGTGGTCGCGGAGGCCGCCGCGTCCGGCCGCGCCGTCCTCCACGAGGGCCGCTACGTCGCCGTGGCCCAGGCCGGCGCCGAGCACGTCGCCACGCTCGTGCTCGACACCGGCGGCGCCGAGCTCGGCCGGCCCGAGCGGCGCACGCTCGAGCGCGGCGCGGTCGTCACCGCCCTGGTGATGCTGCTCGCCCGCACGGTCGCCGAGACCGAGGACCGGCTCGGCGGCGAGCTGCTCGGCGACCTCCTCGACGCGGGGCCCGAGGCAGTGCCGGCCCTGCGCGAGCGCGCGCGGCGCCGTCACCTCAGCCTCGACCCGCCGCTGGGGATCGCGGTGGCGACCATCGAGGGGCTCGAGCGCTTCGCCGCCGGCCGTGCGCTGTCGCGGGTGGCCGCCGACCAGGGGGGCCTGGCCGGTGACCACCTGGGCCGGCTGGTGCTGCTGGTCTCCACCGACGACCCGCTCGCCGTGGGTCGGCAGCTGGCCGACGCCGTGGGTGCGGCGGGCGGTCGCGCCACCGTCGGCGTGACCGGGGCCGATCCCGGCCGGCTCCCGGAGGCGTACGCCGAGGCGCGGCGCTGCCTCGACACGCTGCGCACCCTCGGCCGCGACGGTGAGGTCAGCGACCCGGCCGGCCTCGGCCTGACCCGGCTGCTGCTGGGGGAGAACGGCCCGGAGGAGCTGCGTGGCTTCCTCGCCACCACAATCGGCCCGCTCCTCGACTACGACGCCCAGCGCGGCACCAGCCTGGTCGAGACCCTCGAGGCGTGGTTCGCGGGCGGCGGCCGGCTCAAGGACACCGGCGCGGCGCTCCACGTCCACCCCAACACCGTCTCCCAGCGGCTCGACCGGGTCGCCGACCTGCTCGGCGACGACTGGCGGGCGCCCGAGCGGGCCCTCGACCTGCAGCTGGCGCTGCGGGTCCACCGCCTGCAGCGCTGACTCCTCCCTGAGGTGTCTACTGACACCATTCAGGACGGGGATCTGTGTGCCTCCACCACATGGTTGCCGGCCGTCGCGTCGTCCTACGGTCGTGGCCATGCCTGAGACCCCCGCCACTCCGACGGTGCCGCCCGGCGGCCTCGTCGGCCGCCGCGCGGCGGTGACGGGCGGTGCCAGCGGGATCGGTGCCGCGGTCGCCGCGAACCTGGCCGGGCTCGGCGCCGAGGTGCTGGTCGTCGACCGTGACGAGGAGGCCGCCGCCAAGCTGGCCGCCGACCTCGGCGGATCACACCTGGGCGTCGACCTCGCCGACACCGCCGAGGTCGAGCGGCTGGGCCTCGTCGCCGACGTCCTGGTCAACTGCGCCGGCCTCCAGCACGTCGCGCCGGTCGAGGACTTCGAGCCCGAGCGGTTCGCGTTCCTCCACCGGGTGATGCTGCACGCGCCGTTCCTGCTCGCCCGTCAGGTGCTCCCCGGCATGTACGACCGCGGCTGGGGCCGCCTGGTCCACGTCTCGAGCGTGCACGGCCACCGGGCGTCGGCGTACAAGGCGGCCTACGTCAGCGCCAAGCACGGCCTCGAGGGGCTCTCGAAGGTGATCGCGCTCGAGGGCGCCGACCGGGGCGTCACCTCCAACACGGTGTGCCCGGGCTACGTCCGGACCCCGCTCGTCGAGGGCCAGATCGCCGACCAGGCGAAGGCCCACGGCATCTCCGAGGGCGAGGTCGTCGACGACGTGCTCCTGGCCCGCACCGCCCTCAAGCGGCTGGTCGAGCCCTCGGAGGTCGCCGAGATGGTCGGCTTCCTCTGCGGCCCGGCGTCCGGCTCGATCACCGGCTCCTCCTTCCTGCTCGACGGCGGCTGGACCGCCGCCTGACCGCCTTCCCGCACCTGCCCCGCAGAGAACCCGAAAGGAACCACCCGCATGACCACCCAGTCCGTCCCGACGCCCGACACGGGCCGCACGCCGGGGAAGACCTCGATCGTCAAGGTCGTCTTCGCCAGCCTGATCGGCACCGCCGTCGAGTGGTACGACTTCTTCCTCTACGGGTCGGCCGCCGCGCTCGTTTTCCCGGTGCTGTTCTTCCCCGAGTCCGACCCGGTGACCGGAACCCTGTTCGCGTTCGGCACCTACGCCGTGGGCTTCGTGGCCCGGCCGATCGGTGGGGTGATCTTCGGGCACTTCGGCGACCGGGTCGGCCGCAAGAAGATGCTGGTCGTCTCGCTGATGATGATGGGCGCCGCGACCTTCGCGATCGGCCTGCTCCCGACGTACGCCACCATCGGCGTCGTCGCACCCATCCTGCTGCTGGTCTGCCGGCTGGCCCAAGGCTTCGCAGTCGGCGGCGAGTGGGGCGGCGCGGTGCTGATGGTCGCCGAGCACGGTGACGAGAAGAGCCGCGGCTTCTGGTCGTCCTGGCCGCAGGCGGGCGTCCCGCTGGGCAACATGCTGGCCACCGGCGTCCTCTTCGTGCTGGCCGCTGTCCAGAGCGACGCCGACTTCCAGGCCTGGGGTTGGCGGATCCCGTTCCTGCTCTCGGCCGTGCTGGTCATCATCGGCCTGTTCGTGCGGCTCTCCCTCGAGGAGTCCCCGGTCTTCCAGGAGGCCAAGGCCGAGATCGCGGAGAAGAAGCACACCGAGTCCCACCTGCCGATCCTCGAGGTGATCAAGACCTACCCCAAGGAGGTCTTCATCGCGATGGGCATGCGGATGGCGGAGAACATCTCCTACTACATCTTTACGATCATCTCGATCACCTACGTCACGACGTACCTCGAGACCAGCACCGACCTGATCCTCAAGATGCTGCTCATCGGTGCCGGGATGCAGTTCGTCCTCATCCCGGTGCTCGGCGCGTTCTCGGACCGGGTCGGCCGGCGGCCGCTCTACCTCATCGGCGCCGTGGGCGTCGCCGGGTGGACCTTCGTGTTCTTCGGCCTGCTCGACGACCAGACGACCGGCAGCGTGCTGCTCGCGGTGACGGTCGGCCTGTTCTTCCACTCGCTGATGTACGCCCCCCAGGCGGCGTTCTTCTCCGAACTGTTCGGCACCTCCGTGCGCTACACCGGCGCGTCGGTCGGCTACCAGCTGGCGTCGATCTTCGCCGGTGCGCTGGCGCCGCTCATCGCGGTCCGGCTGCTCGGGTCGGTGGAGGAGAACAACACCACCGCGGTCGGCATCTACGTCGCCATCGCCTCCGTGATCACGATCGTCGCGGTGCTCTTCGCCAAGGAGACCCGCGCCTCCTCGCTCCGCCACGACCGCGTGGTCCGCGACGCGCACGTGTGAGCCCTTCCGGGTAGTTCGTGACGTTCCGGTCCCCGACACGCCGTGCCGAGGGGCGCGAACGTCACGAACTACCCACCTCTCAGACCAGCCCCACCACCTGCTCGTACGTCGCCCGGTCGGCGGCGGCGAGCAGGCCGGCGGGCCGGCCGGCGACCTCCAGCGGGTCGCCGGGCCGGTAGCGCCGGCCGTCGTGGGTGCCGGCGTAGCCGCCGGCCTCGGTGAGCAGCAGCGACCCGGGGGCGTGGTCCCACGGGTTGGCGCGCCGGCCGTAGAGCACGAAGTCGGTGTCGCCCTCGATCAGGTGGGGGTAGTCGACGCCGCAGCACACCCAGCTCAGCTTGAGCGGGGGCACCTCACCCAGCGACCGGCCGAGCCACTTCCAGCGTGAGGTGACGCCGGTCCAGTCCGCCGGGTCGGCGGCCGGGGCCGACCGGGTCAGCCGCACGCCGTTGCACCACGCCCCGGCGCCGCGCTCGGCGACGTACGCGAGCTCGTGCTGCGGCTGCCAGATCCACGCGCGGACGCTCTCCCCGCCGCGCACCTCGGCCACCATCACCGCGTGGTCGGGCGAGCCCTTGACGAAGTTCTTGGTGCCGTCGACCGGGTCGACGGTGAACGCGTGCTCGGCGGCGAGGAACTCCTCCATCACCTCGGGCCGCGACGCGTAGGCCTCCTCGCCGAGGACGACCGCGTCGGGGTAGGCCTCGCGCAGGAACCGCGTGAGCAGCCGCTCGGACTCCCGGTCGGCCACCGTGACCAGGTCGCCCGGCCCCTTCTCCGAGACCTGCTCGCGGTCGAGCGAGCGGAAGCGGGGGGTCACGACCTTCTCGGCGACCTCCTTGACCAGGTCGAGGACGGCGTCGGTGTCCAGCACGGGACCCACGCTACTGAGCGGGGCTCAGCCGGCGTGCGTCTGCGTCTCCACCACGGGGTCGGCGGCCTCCTCGGCGGCCTTGCCGGGCTGCGCACCCGGGCCGCCCGCGTCGACCTCGGAGCGCACGAGCTCCTCGATCTGCTTTCCGGTGTCGGCGTCGACGGCCTTCCAGTAGGCGAAGGCCCGCTCGAGGACGTCGCCCTCGACCCCGCCCAGCAGGTGACCGGCGACCGTCTTGACGAACGTCGCCCGCTGGTCGTCGTCCCACACCTCGCGCACCAGCGCGCCGGCCTGCGAGAAGTCGTCGTCGTCCGCGCGCAGCGTGTAGGCCTGCCGCACCATCGCGCCGTCGGTCTCCCAGCCGACCGGGTCGGCACCGACCTCGTCGGCGTAGCCCCGCCCGAAGGAGTTGGGGGCGTAGACCGGGTCGTCACCGCGATGCTCGAAGGCCATCGCGCCGTCCTGGGTGTAGGTGTTGACCTCGACCCGCGGCCGGTTGACGGGCAGCTGCAGGTAGTTGGCGCCGATCCGGTGCCGGTGGGTGTCGGAGTAGGCGAAGGCGCGGCCCAGCAGCATCTTGTCGGGCGAGAAGCCGATGCCCGGGACGACGGCCGACGGCTCGAACGCCGCCTGCTCGATCTCGGCGAAGAAGTTCTCCGGGTTGCGGTCGAGGGTCATCGTGCCGACCTTCAGCAGCGGGTAGTCGGCGTGCGGCCAGATCTTGGTGAGGTCGAAGGGATTGATCCGGTAGTCCTTCGCCTCCTCGTAGGGCATCAGCTGCACCGACAGCGTCCAGGTCGGGAACTCCTGCGCCGCGATGGCGTCGTAGAGGTCGCGCCGGTGGAAGTCGGCGTCCTGGCCGGCGATCTGCGTCGCCTGCTCGTCGGTCAGACCCTCGACGCCCTGGTCGCTGTGGAAGTGGTACTTGACCCAGTGCTTGTCCCCGGCGGCGTTGACCCACAGGTAGGTGTGGGAGCCGTAGCCGTTCATGTGGCGGTAGCTCCTCGGGATGCCGCGATCGCCCATCAGGTAGGTGACCTGGTGGGCCGACTCGGGGTTGAGCGACCAGAAGTCCCACTGCATGTTGTTGTCGCGCAGGCCGTTGCCGCCGCGCCGCTTCTGGGAGCGGATGAAGTGGGGGAACTTCATGGTGTCGCGGATGAAGAAGACCGGGGTGTTGTTGCCGACCAGGTCGTAGTTGCCCTCGTCGGTGTAGAACTTCAGCGCGAAGCCGCGCGGGTCGCGCCAGGTGTCGGGGGAGCCCTGCTCGCCGGCGACGGTCGAGAATCGCGCGAGCATGTCGGTCCGCGCCCCCGGCTGGAAGAGCGCCGCCCTCGTGTACGCCGACACGTCCTCGGTGGTCTCGAAGTGCCCGAACGCGCCCGACCCCTTGGCGTGCACGTTGCGCTCTGGCACCCGCTCCCGGTTGAAGTGGGCCATCTGGTTCAGGAAGTGGACGTCGTGCAGCAGGATCGGACCGTCGGGCCCGACCGTCAGCGAGTTGCGGTCGCTCGGCGCCGGCGCGCCGGTGTCGGTGGTGGAGCCCAGGCGGGCCTCCGAGCTGGGCTCGGTGGCGACGGACTGGTCCTCGGGCTGGGGGAGGTCGGTCATGGGGAGGTTCCTCGCTGACGTCGGTGGCTGTGCTTCCACCGAAGCAGCCACCCTGCGTCCGGACAACCGCACGGAGGGGTGAGCCCTCCCGGTCGTCGAGGTGCGGGGGCCGCCACGCCCCGAAACCCGGTGGCGAGGGCGCGCGCCGTCCGGGCGGAGGGTTCCGGACGGGCGGCGACAGGCCTAGGTTCGGGGGATGGCCTCAGCTTCGACAGCCCGCGGCGAGACGACTCCGGAGCTCCTGGAGGTGACGATCGGCGCCGACTTCGAGGCCACGGTCGCGCGGCACCCCGACCGCGAGGCGCTGGTGGAGGTGGCGAGCGGGCGTCGCTGGACCTGGGCCGAGCTCGACGCCGACGTCGACGCGCTGGCGGTCGGCCTGATCCGCGCCGGCCTCGGCAAGGGTGACCGGGTCGGGATCTGGGCGCCCAACTGCGCGGAGTGGACGCTCACCCAGCTCGCGACCGCCAAGATCGGGGCGATCCTGGTCAACATCAACCCGGCCTACCGCACCCACGAGCTGGCCTTCGCGCTGCGCCACTCGGGGACGCGGCTGCTGGTCTCGGCGCCGGAGTTCAAGACCAGCGACTACCGGGCGATGGTCGAGGAGGTCCGCGACGACGTCGGCCTCGAGCAGGTCGTCTTCCTCGGCAGCCCGGAGTGGACCGAGCTCACCCAGCACGACCCCGGCACCACCCTGGCCGCGGCGATGACGTGGTCGCTGGACCCCGACGACCCGATCAACATCCAGTACACCTCGGGCACCACCGGCTACCCCAAGGGCGCCACCCTCAGCCACCGCAACATCCTCAACAACGGGTTCTTCGTCACCGAGACGATCAACTTCACCCACGAGGACCGGCTGTGCATCCCGGTGCCCTTCTACCACTGCTTCGGGATGGTGATGGGCAACCTCGGCTGCACCACCCACGGCGCCACGATGGTGATCCCCGGCCCGGGCTTCGACCCCGCCGCGACGCTGCAGGCCGTCCAGGACGAGCGCTGCACCGGCGTCTACGGCGTACCGACGATGTTCATCGCCATGCAGAACCACCCCGACTTCGACTCCTACGACCTCTCGAGCCTCCGGACGGGTGTCATGGCCGGCTCGATCTGCCCGGTCGAGGTGATGAGGCGCTGCGTGCAGGACATGCACATGGCCGAGGCGTCGATCGCCTACGGGATGACCGAGACCTCCCCGGTGTCGACCCAGACCCTCTCCGACGACGACCTCGAACGCCGGACCGAGACCATCGGCAAGGTCCACCCCCACGTCGAGATCAAGGTGGTCGACCCGGCGAGCGGCGAGACCGTCCCGCGCGGGGAGGTCGGCGAGTTCTGCACCCGCGGCTACTCGGTGATGCTCGGCTACTGGGAGGAGCCCGAGAAGACCGCCGAGGCGATCGACGAGGACGGCTGGATGCACACCGGCGACCTCGCGGTGATGCGCGAGGACGGCTACTGCAACATCGTCGGCCGGATCAAGGACATGGTCATCCGGGGCGGCGAGAACGTCTACCCGCGCGAGGTCGAGGAGTTCCTCCACCAGCACCCCGACGTCGAGGACGTCCAGGTCGTCGGCGTCCCCGACGAGCGGTACGGCGAGGAGCTCTGTGCCTGGATCCGGATGCGGGCGGGGGCCGACCCGCTCGACGCCGATGCGGTGCGCGCCTTCGCCACCGGCCGGCTCTCCCACCACAAGATCCCGCGCTACGTCATGGTGGTCGACGAGTTCCCGCTGACCGTCACCGGCAAGGTGCGCAAGGTGGAGATGCGGGAGAAGTCGACGGCCGAGCTGGGCCTGGCCTGAGCAACGGCCCGGTCACGATCCGGCATCGGGTGCGTGCCGGCCCTCGGCCGGAGGAACCCGCAGGGCGCACCATCGACCCATGCGTCGGGTCGGGCTGCTCGTGGTGGCGCTGCTGGTGACGGCCTGCTCCGCCCGGCCCGCGGCCGACCAACGGCCCGTCCCGCCCGCCGCGACCGAGGGCCGGCCGTCGACAGGGGCCACGGTGCCGGGGATCTCGGAGGTCGCCCGACGGGCGGCCCACACCATGACCCCGCTCGCCGGCCGGGAGGTCCTGGTCGCCGGGGGGTGCGTCGTCGACGGGTGCACGACGGCCACCGGCTCGACGTACGTCGTCGGACCGACCGGCGCCCGTCGGGTCGGCGACCTGCGGGAGCCCCGCGACGCCCACACGGCGACGGCGCTGCAGGACGGTCGGGTGCTCGTGACCGGCGGCTTCACCGGCGAGGGGGTGCCGCCACTGGCGTCAGCCGAGCTCTACGACCCCGACGCCGGGACCTGGGACCGGGTCGGCGGCATGGCGGTCGGTCGGGGCGGGCACGCCGCGGCGCTGCTCGGCGACGGACGGGTCCTGGTGGCCGGCGGCTGGGTGTCCAGCGGCACCTACACCGCGACGACCGAGATCTTCGATCCCGCGACGGGCGAGTTCGGCCCCGGGCCCGACCTGCCGCAGGCGGTCGACGGGCTGGCGGCCACCAGCCTCCCCGACGGCCGCGTGCTCGTCACCGGTGGCCAGGTCCGCCCCGGCGTGGCCAGCGATCGGGCGGCCGTCGTGGCCCCCGACGGCACGCTGACCGAGGTCGGCCCGCTGCGCACCGCACGCTTCAAGCACGCCCTCGTCACCCTCGGGTCCGGGCGGGTGCTCGCGATCGGTGGCACGCCCGACGACCAGCGGCTGCTCACGTCCACCGAGGTCTTCGACGCCGGGGCGGGCCGGTTCCGTCGCGGGCCGGAGCTGCACGCGGGTCGCTACAAGCTCGCCGGCTCGACGTGGCCGCTGGGGGGCGACCGGGTCGTCGTCGCGGGCGGCGGTCCGGGTGTCGAGGTCCTCGACGTCCC
Organism: uncultured Actinomycetota bacterium; assembly: GCA_963740885.1. Lineage (GTDB taxonomy): Bacteria > Actinomycetota > Actinomycetes > Propionibacteriales > Nocardioidaceae > Nocardioides. The sequence goes on along the minus strand of CAVUFP010000002.1, from coordinate 874,906 downwards.
CGCCGGCCGCAGCCGCGTGGTCGCCCGGCTGGGGGAGGGGCGTGCCTCGTTCTCCACCGTGGGCGTGGTCGGCGAGCGGCTGCTCGTCCTGGGTGGGTACGACGAGGAGATCCGGCTGGTCGGCGAGGCGCGCAGCGTCGCGCTGCACTCGCTCAGCGGCTGATCGCGACCGGGATCCGGGTGTGGACGCCGTCGGAGCTGCGCCAGGTGACGGCGCCGTCGTCGACGCCGACGCCGGGGCCGCCGGAGATGGTGAGCGTGAAGGTGGCGCTCTCGCCGGGGTCGAGGCGCACCGCGAGCGGGCTGACCCGGACGTCGTGCCGCTGGAAGCCGGTGACCCGGGCCGACCAGTAGCGGGCCCGGCTGCCGAGGTTGGTCAGCGTGCGGGTCGCGGTGGTGCGGCCCTCGCGCACGAGCAGCGAGGGGGTGTTGACGTCCGCGTCGTCGCCCCGCAGCCAGGCGCGGTAGTCGGCGGGGTCGGCGAGCACGGCCAGCCGGGTCCGCAGCGCGACCGGTAGCCGGGTGCGCCCGGCACCCGCGCGCAGCGCACCGTCGGCGACCGGGTCGGCGCTGGTGGCCAGGGCCGAGCGGACGGCCGCGGCCGACCACCCGTGGCGGGCCAGCAGCACGGCGGCGTCGCCCGCCGTGCGGGCGGCGGCCGCGGACGTGCCGTCGAGCATGCTCCAGCGCCCGCCTCCGATCGCGCCCGGCGGGGTCGCGGCGAGCACGCCGGTGGCCGGCACCACCAGGTCGGGCTTCACGAAGCTGCCCGTGGGGTCGCCGCCTGAGGACCAGTCGGGCACCCGAGGATCGCCGAGCCGGTCGTCGGCCGGCACCAGCCGCAGCCGGCCGCCGGGGTGGGCGGTGACCCAGCGGGTGAGCGATCGCCCGACAGCGCGGCCGAGGTGGACGGTCGGGACGGCGTGGAGGTCGTGGGAGAGCGCGCCGGGGGAGACGTTGACCAGCACCATGCCGACCCCGTCGGCCCGGTCGACGGCGGCGGACTTGTCGAGCCGCCCGATCGCGCCGCGCTCGCAGACCACGACCCGGCCCGCGGTCCGCGCGGCGTCGAGCGAGCCGGGGACGCAGGTGCGGGCCTCGTCGCGGGTCCAGCCGTCGGCCGGGACGTCGCGCGCCAGCACCGCCGGGCCGCCGACCTCGCGACGCACGGTCATCGTGCCGCGCAGCACCCGGCCGCTGGGGAGCGCGACGCTGCCCGTGCCCCCGGTTCCGGCCAGCGCACCGACCGTGGTGACCCACGGCTCGGGAGTGCCGGCGTAGCCGCCGGCCTCGTTGCCGGCGGCGGCCACGACGACGATGCCGGCCTCGGCCGCGCCGAGCAGCGCGACCCCGACCGGGTCGGTGCCGGGTGCGCCGCGCACCGACAGGTTGATCACGTCGACGCCGTCGGCGACCGCCTGGTCGACCGCGGTCACCAGGTCGGCCGTGGAGCAGCCGTCGTCGGCCGGGTCGGGTGCGCTCCAACAGGCCTTGTAGACGGCGAGCCGGGCGTCCGGGGCCGCGCCGGCGTAGCGCCCCGGCAGCCCCTCGTCGTCGAGCCCGGTCGACACCCCGGCGTTGCCGACGGCGATCGAGGCCACCTGGGTGCCGTGGCCGCGGACGTCGCGAGCCGAGAGCACCTCGGTGGAGGAGATCCGACCGCGGCCGAAGCCGTCGACGAACCAGCGGGCCCCGACCAGCTTGGCGTCGCAGGTGTCGACGTCCCAGCGCTCGCCGCCGACGCAGGCGCCGTCGAAGCCGCGGGTCCGCCGACCGACGCCGGGCGCGGCGGTGAAGAGCGGGCTCTCGGGCCACACGCCGGAGTCGACCACGCCGACGACCACGCCCCGTCCGCCCTGGCCGCCGGGTACGACGGCTCCCGCGGCGGAGCCGGACCGGGCAGCCAGCGGTTGCACGGAGTCGGGCTCGACCCCGGCGACCCGGGGGAGCGAGCGAAGCGCGGTCGCCTGCCCGGGCGTGAGCTCGACGGCCACGCCGCTGAGCGCCGTGGTCCAGCGGTAGACCGGGTCCGGAGCGTCGACCCGCGCCAGCGCGGCGTCCTGGCGCGCCAGCAGCGTGTCGGCGTACGCCGCCCGGCCACGCGCGGGGTGGCCCGCCGTCCCCGGGCCGGCGAAGGTCACGACCTGGAGCGTGGTGCCGGGGCCCGGGAGGGCCTCGGCTCCGGCCGGCACCAGCAGCGGTCCGACGGCGAGGCCGAGCAGGGCAGCGCCGGTCGCGGCGCGGCCGGTCCGGCTGCTCCGACGTCCCACGATCACCACCCGTCCCTCGCGTTCCCGAAGAGGACAGTCTCCCCCGACCTGTCAAGGATGCGCACCCGAACTCCACAGCCCGACTGCCTACGCTGGTCCCCGTGCTCCCGTCCGGACCCCCCTCGCGACATCCCGCGCCCGGCGTCGGCTTCGACCTCGACCTGACCCTGATCGACACGGCGCCCGGTTTCGGCGCGGTGCTGGAGGTGCTCGGCGGCGAGCTCGGCGTGGAGTTCCCCGTGGCCGACCTGACCGCGCGGCTCGGCCCGCCGCTCGACCAGATGCTGGTGCCGTTCCTCCAGCCCGACCGGATCGGCCCCGCGGTCGACCGGTTCCGGGTGCTCTACCCCGACCACGCCATCGCGACCGTGCCCGCGATGCCCGGCGCCGTGGCCGCGATCGAGGCGGTACGCCGGGCGGGTGGCCGGGTCGTCGTGGTCACCGGCAAGTTCACGCCCAACGCCCGGCTCCACCTCGACCACCTCGGGCTCGACCACGACCACCTCACCGGCGAGGTGTGGGGTCGCGGCAAGGGCGAGGTGCTGCGGCGCGAGGGCTGCACGGTCTACGTCGGCGACCACGTCCACGACGTCGAGGGCGCCCACGCGGCGGGCATCCTCAGCGTCTCCGTGCTCACCGGCGGCTCGACCCGCGAGGAGCTGCTCGCCGCGGGCACCGACGTCCTGCTCGAGGACCTGACCCGGTTCCCCGAGTGGTACGCCGGCCACCTCGCCCGGGACGCTGGTCCCGCTTGAACCCGGTTGGCCCGGCCCGCGGGCGCGACATAGGCTGGGTCGCCGCCGTGGCGCCGTGCCGCGGGGACGAAGGTGGAGGGGCGCAGAGGTGCCGACCGGCAAGGTGAAGTGGTTCGACCCGGCGAAGGGCTTCGGGTTCTTGTCCCAGGAGGACGGACCCGACGTCTACGTCCACTCCGACGCGTTGCCCGAGGGCGTGGCCACGCTCAAGCAGGGCGCCCGCGTCGAGTTCGGGATCGCCCAGGGCCGCCGGGGCGACCAGGCGCTCCAGGTGCGGCTGCTCGAGGCTCCGCAGTCGGTACGCCGCAACCAGTCGCAGGCCAAGCGCAAGAAGCCCGAGGAGATGGTCTCCATCGTGGAGGACACGATCCGGCTGCTCGACGACGTCGGCGAGGCCTACCGCCAGGGACGCCACCCCGACGCCAGGACCGGGCGTCCGACCGCCAAGCTGCTGCGTGCCCTGGCCGACGAGCTCGAGCTCTGAGGCGTCGCCCGGCGTACGTCGTCAGGCGGCTGCCCGGGCGGGCTCCGGTGCGCGCCCGCGCGGCCGGGTGACCAGCACGAAGACCGCCCATGCGGCCAGCACCGCGCACGCCACGCCGAGGCCGAGCCGCGGCAGCAGCGGGATCGCGATGCCGATGAAGCCGCCGATCACCCACGCCAGCTGGAGCGTGGTGTCGCTGCGGGCGAAGGCGCTCGACTGCATCCGCTCGTGGACGTCGCGCTGGATCGTCGAGTCCAGCGAGAGCTTGGCCAGCGACTGGGTCAGCCCCGCCGTGAGGCCGAGCAGGATCAGCGGCACCAGGCCGTAGAACAGGGCGGCGACCAGCGCCATTACCGCGTCGGCCAGCAACGCCGCCACGACGGTGACCGAGGGGTTGACCCGCTTGAGCACCGAGGCGAGCGCGATGCCGAGGGTGCTGCCGAAGCCCGCCCCGCCGATGACCAGGCCGAGCAGCAGCTCGGGGCGCATGTCGCCGATGGGGTTCTCGCGGAGCAGGAAGGCCATGAACATGGTCAGGAAGCCCGAGAGCCAGCGCGGCCCGCAGTTGGCGCGCAGCGCGAAGGCCACCGGTCCCGGGATCCGCATCCGGGGGCGGCGGGGGCGACCGCCGGTCAGATGCTCCTGGGAGCCGGGGAGCAGCAGCATGGTCCCCTCGCCGACGCTGGAGTCGACCTTCTCCGGCAGCCGGATCGCGAGCACGGTGGCGAGCACGAAGACGGCGAAGCCGAAGCGCAGCGACCACTCCGGTCCGACGGAGGAGAGGGCACCCGCGATGGGGGCCGACACGGCGGCTCCCACGACGCCGGCCAGACCGGTCCGGGCGTTGGCCTTGACCAGGGGCAGGTCGGCCGGTGCCAGTCGCGGCACCGCGGCGGCGCGCGTGACGGCGTAGGCCTTGGAGGAGACGAGCACGCCGAGCGCGGCCGGGAACAGCCACGGCGAGTCGGTGACCACCGCGGTCCCCAGCGCCCAGCACAAGAAGGCGCGGATCGACATGGTGCCGCCGATGGCCCACCGCCGGCCGTGGCTGAAGCGGTCGAGGAACGGGCCGATCAGCGGTGCCACGATCGCGAAGGGGAGCATCGTGAGGCCGAGGAACAGCGCCACCTGGCTGCGCGCCTCACCGGTCGGCACCTGGAAGAAGAGCGTGCCGGCGAGGGAGATCGCCACCGCCGTGTCGCCGGCGGCGTTGCAGGCGTGGAGCCCGATCAGCCGCGACAGGCCGGACTCGCCGGCCCCCTCGGCGCGGGCCGCGCGGCTGGCCTGGCGGCCGGCGTAGGCACCGAGGCGACCGGTCGCGCGCGCGGCACCGGCCGCGCCCCGGCCGACCGCTCGCGCCGACGTACGGACCCCTCGACCGAGGTCGCGGCGACGCGGCCCCTCCCCGGGGGGCTGCCCGGCCGGGGGCGGCTGCTCGGTCATGCGCCCATCCTGTCCGATGCGACCCACGGGGCCGCGTACGGCGCCCCGACCTGACACCGGACCGCCTCCTCATGCATGATGCGGCGGTGACGACCATCCCGCGCGCCAGGGCCGACGCCGCCACGGTGTCGGCGGTCGACGACGCCCGTGCCGCCCTGGTGGCCGACGTCGACGCCGCCGACGTGGGCGACCACCTCGGCCACGTGGTCGAGGGCGACCGGGTCGTCACCCACCTCTTCTCCTGCACCCGGGCCGGCTACACCGGCTGGCACTGGGCCGTGACCGTGGTCCGGGCGAGCCGCCAGAAGGCGGTGACGGTCGACGAGGTCGTGCTCGTCCCCGGCGACGAGGCGATCGTGGCCCCCGAGTGGGTGCCCTACAAGGAGCGGGTGCAGCCCGGCGACCTGTCGCCCGGCGACCTGCTGCCGGTGACCGACGACGACCCGCGGCTGGTGCCGACCTGGTCCTACGGCGACGACCCGCTCGACACCGACGACCGCGCCCAGGTCCGCGACGTGGCCCGCGAGCTCGGCCTGGGCCGGGTCCGGACCCTCTCGCGCGAGGGGCGCGACGTCGCCGCCGAGCGCTGGTACGAGGGTGACGGCGGCCCCGACGCGCCGCTGGCCAAGTCGGCGCCGGGCAGCTGCGAGAGCTGCGGCTTCCTGGTCCGGCTGGCCGGGCCGCTCGCCCTGCAGTTCGGCGTCTGCGCCAACGGCAGCGCCAACGACGACGGCCGGGTGGTCGCGCTCGGCCACGGCTGCGGCGCCCACTCCGAGGCCCAGCTCGCCAAGCGCCACGAGCCGCAGCCGCTGCCGCCGCACGTCTTCGACACGCTGGCCGTCGACGACTTCGACCGGTTCTAGCCCGCGCGCGCCCGTCGGCGTACGGCGCGCTCAGGACCCGGCCGCGGCGGCGGCCGCGAGCTCTCGGCGCTGCCGGCGACGGCGCCGGCAGTACTCCAGCCCGCACAGCCCGAGCCCGAACCCGGCCAGGCAGGTCCACAGCCACCAGAGCCGGCCGTCCTCCTGGAGGCGGCCGTAGAACGGCAGCAGCGCGAGGAAGCCCAGCAGCCACAGCGCCGAGCCGACCTCGACGGTCCGCACGCCGTCGACGTCCAGCGGTTCGACGTCGGCGACGACGTAGGTGCGGTTGCCGATCTCGTGCTTCATCGGCTGGTCGTCGCGCAGGTCCACGACCCCACGATATCCCGGCCGCCCGGACGGCTCGGCGCGCACACTCGCGCCGCGTGCTCTGCCACACTGCGCGCGTGAGCGACCAGACCAAGGCCGGCCGCGGCGCCGGCACCCGCTCCTCCGGGGGCGGACTCGACGGGTTCTTCAAGATCTCCCAGCGCGGCTCGACCGTGGAGCGCGAGATCCGCGGCGGTGTCGTCACCTTCCTGACGATGGCCTACATCATCGTGCTCAACCCGATCATCCTGCTCAGCGGCGTCGACATGAACGGCGACGCCCTCGCAGGCGGCGACTTCGCCGCGATCAGCGCCGCCACCGCGCTGGCGGCCGGCGTGCTCACCGTGCTGATGGGCGTGGTGGCCAACTACCCGCTGGCGCTCGCCACCGGGCTGGGCCTCAACGCCTTCGTCACCTTCTCGATCGCCAGCCAGATGACCTGGGCCGACGCGATGGGCCTGGTCGTCATCGAGGGCGTGATCATCCTGGCGCTGGTCCTGACCGGCTTCCGGCAGGCCGTCTTCGCCGCCGTGCCGGCCCAGCTCAAGATCGCGATCTCGGTCGGCATCGGCCTCTTCCTGACGATCATCGGCCTGGTCGACGCCGGCTTCGTACGCCGGACCGGTGCCGGCCCGGTGCCGGTCACCCTCGGCCCGGGCGGCGTCCTCGAGGGCTGGCCGGTGGCCATCTTCTGCCTCGGCCTGGTGCTGGTGTTCTCGCTGCACGCGCTGCGGGTGCGCGGCGCGATCCTGATCACCATCCTGGCCATGACCGTGCTGTCGGTCGTCGTCGAGACGCTCGCCGACATCGGGCCGAGCTTCACCCCTCCCGACACCGTCAACCCGACCGGGTGGCAGCTCAACGTCCCGGCCCTGCCCACCGACGTGGTCGGGCTCCCCGACCTCCAGCTGATCGGCCAGTTCAACCTGCTCGGGTCGTGGTCCAACGCCGGGGTCGTCGTCTCCGCGCTCTTCGTCTTCACGCTGCTGCTCGCCGACTTCTTCGACACCCTCGGCACCATGACCGCCGTCGGCGCCGAGGCCGGCCTGCTCGACGAGGAGGGCAACCCGCCCAACACCAAGCGGATCCTGATCGTCGACTCGGTCGCCGCGGCCGTCGGCGGCGCGGCGTCGGTCTCGAGCAACACCTCCTACATCGAGAGCGCCTCGGGCGTCGCCGAGGGCGCGCGCACCGGCCTGGCCAGCGTGGTCACCGGCCTGCTGTTCCTGCTGGCGATGTTCTTCGCGCCCGTGGTCAACACGATCCCGAGCGAGGCGGCCGTGCCCGCCCTGGTGCTGGTCGGGTTCCTGATGATGCAGCAGGTGCGCGGCATCGACTGGGACGACCTCGAGATCGGCGTCCCGGCGTTCCTCACGATCGTGCTGATGCCCTTCACCTACTCCATCAGCGTCGGCATCGGCGCCGGCTTCCTCGCCTTCGTCGTCCTCAAGCTGGTCCGCGGCAAGGCCGCGATGGTCCACCCGCTGATGTGGGTCGTGGCCGCGCTGTTCGTCGTCTACTTCGCGATCCACCCGATCACGGCGCTGCTGACCTGACCTGCGGTCCCCGCGTCGTCACCGCGGCCCCACGCCGTCGTACTTCTCGGCCGAAACCTGTACTTCTCGGGCGTTGCAACGGCCGAGAAGTGCAGGGATCCCCGGCTAGCCGGGGAATCATGCAGGCGGCACCGCCCGCCCCATGATCTCGCCGACCACGTCCGACTTCGCGTCGGCGTAGTCCTGCACCCGGTCCCACGACCGGGCGGCGAGCGCGCGCTTGGTCTGCTCGTAGAGCGCCCGGTCGGCGTCGTGGCGACGCAGGTGGTCGCGGAAGGCCAGCATCCGCCGCACCTCCTCGCAGTCGCGCCCGAAGACGTGGAGGTTGACCCGCGGCTCGGTCTCGCGGAACAGCCGGTGCTGGTGCCACTCGGGCTCGCGCAGGTGGAAGGCGTAGCCCGCCGCCTGCAGCGCCGGGACGTACGTCGCCTCGTCGGCCGGGTCGGCCACGACCAGCAGCATGTCGATGACCGGCTTGGCCGCCAGCCCGGGCACCGAGGTCGAGCCGGCGTGGTGGACCTCCGCGTCGGGGCCGAGCGCGCCCCGCACCCGCGCCTCCTGGCCGGCGTACTCGGCCGGCCACGCGTCGTCGTAGTCCACGAGCACGACCTCCTGTCCGTGCGAGGGGGGCAGTAGGTAGTCGACCATCGCCACAGGCTAGTCACGCCGAGGAATAGTTAGCACAGGTAATGAGTTAGGGTAACGATATGTCTCCCACCGTCGAGAAGGCCGTGCGCACCGACGCCGGGCTGGCCTCCCAGCTGCGGCTCTCGGTCATGCGGCTGCGCCGCCGGCTTGCGACCGAGCGCCACCCCGACAACGAGCTGAGCATGGGCGCCATGGCCGTGCTCGGCTCGCTCCACCGCCACGGCGAGCTCACCGTCGGTGAGCTGGCCACGCTCGAGCGCGTGCAGCCGCCGTCGATGACCCGGACGGTCCACTGCCTGGCCGACCTCGGCCACGTCCAGCGCCGCAAGCACGAGACCGACGGCCGGCAGGTCGTCGTCGTGCTCACCGACACCGGCCGGCAGACCCTGCTCGCCGACCGCCGTCGCCGCGATGCCTGGCTGGCCCGCCGGCTCGCCGAGCTGACCCCCGACGAACGCGCCGTCCTCCGCCAGGCGGCCCCGATCCTCGAAAGGCTCTCCTCTAGTTGAGTCCCACGTTCCGCTCGCTCCACAACCCCAACTACCGCCGCTACGCGGTGGGCTCGCTCGTCTCCAACACCGGCACCTGGATGCAGCGCATCGCCCAGGACTGGCTGGTCCTCCAGCTCACCGCGAGCGGCACCGCCCTCGGCATCACCACGGGGCTCCAGTTCCTGCCCGTCCTCCTGCTCTCGCCGTACGCCGGCCTGATCGCCGACCGGGTGCCCAAGCGGCGCCTGCTCCAGGTCACCCAGGCCTCGATGGCGCTCTCCTCGGTGCTGCTGGGCCTGCTCGCCGTCACCGGCCGGGCCGAGGTGTGGCACGTCTACGCCCTGGCCCTGGCCTTCGGCCTCGGGTCGGCGTTCGACGCCCCCGCGCGGCAGTCCTTCGTCTCCGAGATGGTCGAGCCCGACGACCTCACCAACGCGGTCGGGCTCAACTCCGCCTCCTTCAACACCGCCCGGATCCTCGGTCCCGCGCTGGCCGGCCTGATGATCGGCGCGCTCGGCGGGGGAGTGGAGGCCACCGGCTGGGTGATCCTGGTCAACGCGGTGTCGTACGCCGCGGTGATCTGGCAGCTGCAGCAGATGAACCTCGCCCTGCTGCGACCCACCGAGCCCGCCGGCCGGGGCCCCGGGATGCTCCGGCAGGGACTGGTCTACCTGCGCAGCCAGCCCCGGCTGGTGCTGGTGCTGATCATGGTGTTCTTCGCCGGCACCTTCGGCATGAACTTCCAGATCACCTCGGCGCTGATGGCCACCGACGTCTACGGCAAGGGCGCCGGTGAGTTCGGCATCCTCGGCTCGGCCGTCGCGGTCGGCTCGCTGAGCGGCGCGCTGCTCGCCGCCCGCCGGGTCCGGATCCGGATGCGGCTGCTGGTGGGGGCGGCGCTGGCCTTCGGGCTCGCCGAGGTCGTCGCCGGGTTCCTGCCGTCGTACGTCACCTTCGCGCTGTTCGCGCCGCTGATCGGCCTGTCCACGATCACGCTGCTCAACTCGGCCAACGCCACGATGCAGCTGGAGACCGCGCCCCAGCTGCGCGGCCGGGTGATGGCGATCTACATGACGATCGTGATGGGCGGCACCCCGCTGGGCGCCCCCGTCATCGGCTGGATCGGCGAGCAGTGGGGCGCCCGCTGGACCCTGGTGATCGGCGGCCTGCTGGTCATCGTCGGCGTCCTGATCGCCGTGGCCGTCTACGCCCGGATGGTCGGCGGCGTGGGTGCGCTGCGCGACGCGGTGCGCCACCCTGCGGAGGAACGGGTCGGGGAGCCGGCGCGACTGGCGGCGTGAGCCCGTCGGAGACCGCGGTCGCCGTTTTGACCCTCCTACGGGCGCAGAGTAATCTCGATCCTCGTGTCTGGCTCGACCAGACGTTGGTGCGCGCCCGGACCTCGTGAGCGTCCCGCCGCCGCCCCCGCAGGCACACAGCATCAGCGCAACACCCCGTGCCGGGCAAGGTGCCCGTCACTGAGACATGATCAGAAAGGGAACCACCCAGGTGCCCACCATCAACCAGCTGGTCCGCAAGGGCCGCCAGGACAAGGTGTCGAAGAACAAGACGCCTGCCCTGAAGGGATCCCCGCAGCGCCGCGGCGTCTGCACCCGGGTCTACACGACCACCCCGAAGAAGCCGAACTCCGCCCTGCGCAAGGTCGCCCGCGTGCGCCTGAGCAGCGGCGTCGAGGTCACCGCCTACATCCCGGGTGTCGGTCACAACCTCCAGGAGCACTCGATCGTGCTCGTCCGCGGCGGCCGGGTGAAGGACCTCCCCGGTGTCCGCTACAAGATCATCCGCGGCACTCTCGACACCCAGGGCGTCAAGAACCGCAAGCAGGCTCGCAGCCGTTACGGCGCGAAGAAGGAGAAGAGCTGACATGCCGCGAATCGGTGCAGTGGCCCCGAAGCGGCCGGCCGCTCCAGTGACCACGAACGAGAGGGACCTCTGACATGCCGCGCAAGGGTCCCGCCCCGAAGCGGCCGATCGACGTCGACCCGGTCTACGGGTCGCAGCTGGTGAGCCAGCTGGTCTCCAAGGTGCTCCGCGACGGCAAGAAGCAGGTCGCCCAGCGGATCGTCTACAGCGCCCTCGAGGGCTGCCGCGACAAGACCGGCAACGACCCGGTCATCACGCTCAAGCGTGCGCTCGACAACGTGAAGCCGGCCCTGGAGGTCAAGTCCCGCCGCGTCGGCGGCGCGACCTACCAGGTCCCGATCGAGGTCAAGGGCACCCGTGGCACCACGCTGGCCCTGCGCTGGCTGGTCGGCTACGCCCAGGACCGCCGCGAGAAGACCATGTCCGAGCGGCTCATGAACGAGATCCTCGACGCCTCCAACGGCCTCGGTGCCGCGGTGAAGAAGCGCGAGGACACCCACAAGATGGCCGAGTCCAACAAGGCCTTCGCCCACTACCGCTGGTGACCCGTACGGCGGGTGGGCGCCCCAGCGGGCGCCCCACCCTGCCGTCCACCATCCCCACTACCTGAGGAACGCTGACACACAGTGGCTGTCGACATCACCACCGACCTCAACGTCGTCCGCAACATCGGCATCATGGCCCACATCGACGCCGGCAAGACGACCACCACCGAGCGCATCCTGTTCTACACCGGCATCTCCTACAAGATCGGTGAGGTCCACGACGGTGCCGCCGTCATGGACTGGATGGAGCAGGAGCAGGAGCGCGGCATCACCATCACCTCCGCCGCGACCACGTGCTGGTGGAAGGACCACCAGATCAACATCATCGACACCCCGGGCCACGTCGACTTCACCGCCGAGGTGGAGCGCTCGCTGCGGGTGCTCGACGGAGCCGTCGCGGTGTTCGACGGCGTCGCCGGCGTCGAGCCGCAGACGATGACCGTGTGGCGGCAGGCCAACAAGTACGCCGTCCCGCGGATGTGCTTCGTCAACAAGCTCGACCGCACCGGTGCCGACTTCTTCCGCTGCGTCGACATGATGGTCGAGCGCCTCAACTCCACCCCGCTGGTCCTGCAGCTGCCGATCGGCGCCGAGTCCGACTTCCTCGGGGTCGTCGACCTGGTCGGCATGCGTGCGCTCACCTGGCGCGGCGAGACCAAGATGGGCGAGGACTACGACGTCGAGGAGATCCCCGCCGAGCTCCAGGCCCAGGCCGACGAATACCGCGAGAAGCTGCTCGAGACCCTCGCCGAGGCCGACGACGACGTCATGGAGAAGTACCTCGAGGGCGAGTCGTTCACCGTCGAGGAGCTCGAGGACGCGATCCGTCGCGCCACCCTGGCCGACAAGGTCAACCCGGTGCTGTGCGGCACGGCGTTCAAGAACAAGGGCGTGCAGCCCCTGCTCGACGCCGTGGTCAAGTACCTCCCCTCGCCGCTCGACGTCGACGGCATCGTCGGCCACGACCCCAAGGACGAGGAGAAGGAGCTGGTGCGCAAGCCCAGCGACGACGAGCCGTTCTCGGGCCTGGCCTACAAGATCGCCTCGGACCCCCACCTCGGCAAGCTGATCTACGTCCGCGTCTACTCCGGCAAGCTGGAGGCCGGCTCGAGCGTGGTCAACTCGGTCAACGGCCGCAAGGAGCGGATCGGCAAGGTCTACCAGATGCACGCCAACAAGCGTGAGGAGATCGCGTCGGTCGGCGCCGGCCAGATCGTGGCCGTCATGGGCCTGAAGGACACCAAGACCGGGCACACGCTGTGCGACGCCGGCAACCAGGTGGTCCTGGAGTCGATGACCTTCCCGGCCCCGGTGATCGAGGTCGCCATCGAGCCCAAGACCAAGGGCGACCAGGAGAAGCTGGGCATGGCGATCCAGCGGCTCTCCGACGAGGACCCGACCTTCACCGTCAAGACCGACGAGGAGACCGGGCAGACCATCATCGCCGGCATGGGCGAGCTCCACCTGGAGATCCTCGTCGACCGGATGAAGCGTGAGTTCCGCGTCGAGGCCACCGTCGGCAAGCCGCAGGTCGCCTACCGCGAGACGCTCCGCAAGGAGATCACCAACCACAGCTACACCCACAAGAAGCAGACCGGTGGCTCCGGCCAGTTCGCGAAGGTCGTCATCTCGCTCGGCCCCAACATCGACCCCGAGACCGGGACCGGCGCGGGCTACGAGTTCGCCAACAACGTCACCGGCGGTCGCGTGCCGAAGGAGTACATCCCCTCGGTCGACCAGGGCGGCCAGGACGCGCTGGAGTTCGGCGTGCTCGCCGGCTACCCGATGGTCGACGTGAAGTTCACGCTCGAGGACGGCGCCTACCACGACGTCGACTCCTCCGAGCTGGCCTTCAAGATCGCCGGCAACCAGGCCTTCAAGGAGGCCGCCCGGATGGCCAAGCCGGTGCTGCTGGAGCCGATGTTCGCCGTCGAGGTGATCACCCCCGAGAGCTTCCTCGGCACCGTCATCGGCGACATCAACAGCCGCCGCGGCCAGATCCAGGCACAGGAGGAGCGTCACGGTGACATGGTCATCAACGCCCTCGTGCCGCTGTCCGAGATGTTCGGGTACGTTGGCGACCTGAGGTCGAAGACCTCCGGTCAGGCGTCGTACTCGATGGAGTTCGACTCGTACGCCGAGGTTCCCTCGAACATCGCCGACGAGATCGTCAAGAAGGTCCGCGGCGAGTAGCCCCGGACCCTCGGCACCCAGTAACCGAAACACGAGTCAGAAACACACCACACCAGGAGGAGCCCACAGTGGCTAAGGCGAAGTTCGAGCGGACCAAGCCGCACGTCAACATCGGTACGATCGGTCACATCGACCACGGCAAGACCACCTTGACCGCGGCGATCACCAAGGTGCTGCACGACCAGCACCCGGACCTCAACGCGGCATCGGCGTTCGACGAGATCGACAAGGCTCCCGAGGAGCGTCAGCGCGGCATCACCATCTCGATCGCGCACGTCGAGTACCAGACCGAGGCGCGTCACTACGCCCACGTCGACTGCCCCGGTCACGCCGACTACATCAAGAACATGATCACCGGCGCGGCCCAGATGGACGGCGCGATCCTCGTGGTGGCCGCCACCGACGGCCCGATGCCGCAGACCCGCGAGCACGTGCTGCTCGCCCGCCAGGTCGGCGTGCCCGCCCTGGTCGTGGCGCTCAACAAGTGCGACATGGTCGACGACGAGGAGCTCATCGAGCTCGTCGAGATGGAGGTGCGCGAGCTCCTCTCCGAGTACGAGTTCCCGGGCGACGACATCCCCGTCGTCAAGGTCGCGGCCTTCCCGGCGCTGCAGGGCGACGCCAAGTGGGGCGAGTCGATCATGGAGCTCATGAACGCCGTCGACGAGGCGATCCCGACCCCGGAGCGCGAGACCGACAAGCCGTTCCTGATGCCGGTCGAGGACGTCTTCACGATCACCGGTCGTGGCACCGTCATCACGGGCCGCATCGAGCGGGGCATCGTGAAGGTCAACGAGGAGGTCGAGATCGTCGGCATCCGCGAGGGCTCGCAGAAGAGCACCGTGACCGGCGTCGAGATGTTCCGCAAGCTGCTCGACGAGGGCCAGGCCGGTGAGAACGTCGGCCTGCTGCTCCGCGGCACCAAGCGCGAGGACGTCGAGCGCGGCATGGTCGTCATCAAGCCCGGCACCACCACCCCGCACACCAACTTCGAGGCGAGCGTCTACATCCTCTCGAAGGAGGAGGGTGGCCGTCACACGCCGTTCTTCAACAACTACCGCCCGCAGTTCTACTTCCGCACCACCGACGTGACCGGCGTCGTGACCCTCCCCGAGGGCACCGAGATGGTCATGCCCGGTGACAACACGGAGATGGTCGTCGAGCTGATCCAGCCGATCGCCATGGACGAGGGCCTGCGGTTCGCGATCCGGGAGGGTGGCCGCACGGTCGGCGCCGGCCGGGTCACCAAGATCACCAAGTGATCGCCTGACACGAGCCACACCAGATCGGCCCCGGAGCACAGGCTCCGGGGCCGAGCTGCGTCTGCGGGGCCGTGACGTCGTACCCGACATCCGTGTCGTCGATCGGCCGGATCCACGACACAGATGTCGGGTACGACGCAGACAGGCAGCCGCGGTCGCTCAGCCGACGAGCGCCGCGACGGCCTCGGCGAAGACCTCGGTGTGGCGGTCGACGTCGGCCTCGGTGTGGAACTGCGAGAACAGGCTCATGTTGTGGAACGGCGCCAGCAGCACGCCCCGGTTGACCGTCCACAGGTGGAGGAAGGCGTCGAGCTCCTCGTCGACCGCGGCCGCCGCCTCCGCGCCGGTGCGCGGCGGGGGGCAGAACCAGTACTCCGCGCGGCAGCCGAGACGCTGCACGTGCCAGGGCAGGTCGCGTTCCTCGATCACCGCCGCGATGCCGTCGGTGAAGCGCTCGGCGAGCGGGATCGCCACGTCGAAGTCCTCCTGCCGCAGGGCGGTGGTGAGCGTGGCCCGGACCGCCGCCATCGCCAGCGCGCTGCCGGTGAGGGTGCCGCCGACGCCGGCGACGTCGATGTCGTGGCCGAGCATCGGCCCGGTGAGCCGGTCGGCCACCTCCTCGGTCATCCCGTAGGCCGCCACCGGGATGCCGCCGCCGATCGGCTTGCCCATCACCACGAAGTCGGGGTCGAGCCCCCACGCCGCGGTCGCGCCGCCGGGCCCGGCGCAGATCGTGTGGGTCTCGTCGTTGACCAGCAGCACGCCGTGCCGGCGGGTGACCTCCCGGACGCCGGCGAGGTAGCCGTCGTGGGGCAGCACGATGCCGATGTTGGTGAGGGCCGGCTCCATGAGCAGGCACGCGACGTCGCCCTCGGCCAGCCGGCGGTCGAGCGCGTCGAGGTCGTTGAACGGCACCACCGCGGTCGTCACCGCGACGTCGACCTGCGGCCCGAGGGCGCCCGGTCGGGGCACGACCGCGTCGCCGGCCCGCCCGTGCTCGAGCACGGCGAGCGTCTCGTCGACCGTGCCGTGGTAGCACCAGTCCATCACCGCGATCCGCGGCCGGCCGGTCAGGTGGCGCGCGAAGCGCAGCACGAACCGGTTGGCGTCGGTGGCGGTCATCGCCATCTGCCACCGGGGTACGCCGAAGCGGCGGGCCAGCTCCTCGGCCACCCAGGTCGCGTCCGGCGAGGGGAGCATCGTGGTGATGCCGCGCTCGGTGCGCTCCCGGACCGCCTCGGCGACTGCGGGCAGGCAGTGGCCGGTCATCGACCCGGTGTCGCCGAGGCACAGGTCGACGTACTCGATCCCGTCGACGTCGGTGAAGCGACCACCCCGCGCCGCGTCGACGAAGAGCGGGAACGAGCCCGGCCACCGGGTCATCCACGGCATCGGCACCCCGGCGAGCAGCGACCCGCGGGCCTCGGCCGCGAGTGCCGCGGAGCGGGGATGCAGGTCGACGAAGCGCTGCTCCTCCTCGTGGTGGAGGGCGGCCAGGCGGGAGCGGTCGATCATGGGGGCAATCTAGGGCCCGCGGTGGGCGGACGGGAGGATGGTCCCGTGAACGAGCCCGTCCGGCCAGCGCGCCCGCACCAACGGCTGACCCCCGACGGACGACGGATGCGCGAGGTGCTGAGCTACTCGCGACGCGGCAGCCGGTTCACCCCGTCGCAGGCGGAGGCCTGGGAGCGGTACGCCGACGCGTGGGTGATCCCCGACGAGGCCCTCGACGACCCGGCGTTCCGGCTCGCCGACTGGTTCGGCCGGACCGCTCCGCTCGTCGTCGAGATCGGGCCCGGCGTGGGGGAGGCCACCGGCGTGCTTGCCGCCGCCCGCCCCGACCACGACGTGCTCGCCCTCGAGGTGTGGCGTCCTGGCGTCGCGGCCGGCCTGGCCGAGGTCGCCGCGGCCGGGGCCGAGCACGTGCGCTTCTGCTCGGTCGACGCCGCGTGGGTGCTCGACCACGTGGTCGAGCCCGGCTCGCTCGCCGAGCTCTGGACGTTCTTCCCCGACCCGTGGCCGAAGACCCGCCACCACAAGCGACGCCTGGTCGACCGCGACTTCGCGGCCCTCGCCGCGTCCCGGCTGAGGCCGGGCGGTCGCTGGCGGCTGGCCACCGACTGGGCCGACTACGCGGAGCAGATGCGCGAGGCGCTCGACGGCGTCCCGACCCTGAGCGGCGGGGTCGTGGAGCGCTGGGCCGAGCGGCCGGTGACCAAGTTCGAGCGCAAGGGGCGCGCGGCCGGCCGCACGATCACCGACCTGGCGTACGTGCGGGGATGAGCCCGGCCGCCACCAGGCGCTCCTCCACCGCGAGCCGGGCGACCTCGCGGTCGACGCCCTCGGGCACCCCGCTCAGCAGGTCCGGCAGGTCCAGCGCGCGGCAGGCGTCGGCCAGCGCACCGTCGTAGGCGGCCAGCAGGCCGCGCCGTCGTGCGACCGGTGCCTGGGGGTCGAGCGCGGTGAGGTCGGTGCGGATCCGGCGTACGTCGCGGGCGAGCCGCTCGACCGGCTCGGGCAGCGACGGCTGCTCGGGCTCGACGAGCCCGAGTCGCCTCGCGAGGCGGCGCGACCCGCGGACCAGGGCGGGCAGGTGGAGCACCACCGCGATCACGGCCGCCGCGGCGGCCGTCATCCCGGCGATCGAGAGCAGCCCGCCGAGCACCCACCCACGGTAGGCCCGTCCCGCGCCACGAACCAGAGCTCGGCAGGAAGTCGCGCGTCCGTGGCAGGAAGGCCGGCGCGAGGCACCGGGCCGCGCTCCTAGACTCGGCCGTCATGGCCCAGACGCTGCCCCGCAGCACCGGGCGCGGGGTCCACCGCGCCTGGTGGGTGGCCGGCGTCACCATGGCGGCGCTGGTCGCCGCCGCCGGCTTCCGGTCCTCGACCGGCGCCCTGCTGGTGCCGCTGGAGCAGGAGTTCGGCTGGTCTCGCGCCACCACGAGCGGCGCGGTCAGCCTCAACCTCGTGGTCTACGGCCTGACGGCGCCGTTCGCGGCGGCGTTGATGGAGCGCTTCGGGCTGCGGCGGGTGGTGTCGGCCTCGTTGCTGCTGGTGGCGCTCGGCTCGGGACTCACCCTCGTGATGAGCAGCCCGTGGCAGCTGTGGCTGCTGTGGGGGTTCGCGGTCGGCATCGGCACCGGCTCGCTGGCCCTGGTCTTCGGCGCGATCGTCGCCAACCGGTGGTTCGTGCGCCACCGCGGCGTGGTCGTCGGCGTCTTCAGCGCGGCGAGCTCCACCGGCCAGCTGGTCTTCCTGCCCCTGATCGCCGCCCTCGCCGCCGGCCCCGGCTGGCGCTGGGCCGCGGCCATCGTCGCCGGGTTCGCGCTGCTGCTGGTGCCGGCGGTGCTGACCCTGATGCGCGACCACCCCGCCGACGTCGGCACCACGGCGTACGGCGCCGACCCGACGCTCGGCGCGGTGCCCACCCCCGCGCCGGCCGAACCTGCGCTGAGGGGCGGAGCGGCCGCGCTGGCGCTGTCGACGCTGCGCGACTGCTCGCGCAGCGGCACCTTCTGGATCCTCGTCGGCACCTTCTGGATCTGCGGCTGGTCGACCAACGGCCTGATCGGC
Organism: uncultured Actinomycetota bacterium; assembly: GCA_963740885.1. Classification (GTDB taxonomy): domain Bacteria; phylum Actinomycetota; class Actinomycetes; order Propionibacteriales; family Nocardioidaceae; genus Nocardioides. Next base: position 856,612 of record CAVUFP010000002.1, on the reverse strand, counting down.
ACCCACTTCATCCCGGCGGCCCACGACCACGGCATGCCCGCGACGACCAGCGCCTCGCTGCTGGCCCTGATCGGGGTCTTCGACATCATCGGCACGGTCGCCAGCGGCTGGCTCACCGACCGCGTCGACAGCCGCTACCTGCTGATGGCCTACTACGGGCTGCGGGGGCTCTCGCTGCTGCTGGTGCCCTCGTTGCTCGGTCCCCACGTGCAGCCGAGCCTGTTCGTCTTCGTCCTCTTCTACGGCCTCGACTGGGTCGCGACCGTGCCGCCGACGGTGGCCCTGTGCCGCCTGCACTTCGGGGTCGAGCGCTCGGGCGTGGTCTTCGGGTGGGTCTTCGCCTCCCACATGGTCGGCGCCGGCGTCGCGGCCAGCTTCGCCGGCTGGGTGCGGACCGCCCAGGGCGACTACCTGACCGCGTGGCTGACCGCCGGCGGACTGTGCCTGGCCGCGGCGGTGGCCTGCCTGCTCGTGCCGCGCCGACCAGGTGTCCCGGAGCCGGTCGGGACCGATTGGCCTAGCCGGGGGAGGTCTGCCAAGATGGTCTGCGTTGCTTCGGCGGGTTGCCGGGGTGCACCACACATCTTGACTACTGAATCGCGTCTCACGAGCACGAGTCGGTGGTCCCTGGGTGGCCGCACCGCACCGTGAGACCCGATCCGCTCGGCCTGAGGTCGGGTGCCACCAACACCAGCAGGATCCCAGCGGTCTTGTGTTGTGCCCCAGATGCGCGACACGCCCGACCGCGGGGGTCGGAGCCGGGGTGGTGGAGCAGCGCCGGGCCCGACCAGTCCGGACCATGACGCGGCACCGACTACGACGAAGGACGAGAGAGACCTATGGCGGGACAGAAGATCCGCATCAGGCTCAAGGCCTATGACCACGAGGTGATCGACACCTCGGCGCGCAAGATCGTGGACACCGTCACCCGTACGGGTGCCAAGGTCGCCGGCCCGGTGCCGCTGCCGACCGAGAAGAACGTCTACTGCGTCATCCGCTCGCCGCACAAGTACAAGGACTCGCGCGAGCACTTCGAGATGCGTACGCACAAGCGCCTGATCGACATCATCGACCCCACCCCCAAGACCGTCGACTCGTTGATGCGCCTGGACCTCCCGGCCGGCGTCGACATCGAGATCAAGCTCTGAGGACAGCCCCGATGACTGCCACTTTCGAACGCAACGTGAAGGGCCTGCTGGGCACCAAGCTCGGCATGACCCAGCTCTGGGACGCCGACAACCGCATCGTCCCGGTGACCGTGATCGCCGCCGCGACCAACGTGGTGACCCAGGTCCGCCTGCCCGAGACCGACGGCTACAACGCCGTCCAGGTCGGCTTCGGCGAGATCGCCGGCCGCAAGGTCACCAAGCCGCGCGCCGGCCACTTCGCCAAGGCCGGGACCACCCCGCGCCGCCACGTGGTCGAGATCCGCACCAGCGACGCCTCCGCCTACTCGGTGGGCCAGGAGCTCGGTGTCGACACCTTCGCCGCCGGCGACGAGATCGACGTCACCGGCACCAGCAAGGGCAAGGGCTTCGCCGGTGTCATGAAGCGTCACGGCTTCCACGGCGTGGGCGCCTCGCACGGTGCCCACCGCAACCACCGCAAGCCGGGTTCCATCGGCGCCTGCGCGACCCCCGGTCGCGTGTTCAAGGGCGTCCGGATGGCCGGCCGGATGGGCTCGGACACCGTGACCACCCAGAACCTCACCGTCCACGCGGTCGACGCCGACAGGGGCCTGATCCTGGTCAAGGGCGCCGTGCCCGGACCCAAGGGTGGCCTGGTCGTGCTCCGTACCGCCGCCAAGCAGACGCAGGAGGCCTGAGCATGGCTACCGAGAAGACGAGCACGGCCAAGGCCGTCAAGGTCGACCTCCCCGCGGCCATCTTCGACGCCGAGGTCAACCTGGCCCTGATCCACCAGGTCGTCGTGGCCCAGCAGGCCGCGGCCCGCCAGGGCACGCACGCCACCAAGACCCGCGGCGAGGTCCGCGGCGGCGGCCGCAAGCCCTACAAGCAGAAGGGCACCGGCCGCGCCCGCCAGGGCTCGACCCGCGCGCCGCAGTTCGCCGGCGGTGGCGTCGTCCACGGCCCGCAGCCGCGCAGCTACGCCCAGCGGACCCCCAAGAAGATGAAGGCCGCCGCGCTGCGCGGTGCCCTCTCCGACCGGGCCCGCGACGGCCGCATCCACGTGGTCGACGGCCTCGTGAGCGGCGAGAAGCCCTCGACCCGGGGCGCCCTGAAGGCCCTGGCCGGGCTCGCCGACCGCAACCGCTTCCTCGTCGTGCTCGAGCGCGCCGACTCGTTGACCTGGCTCTCGCTGCGCAACGCGCTCGAGGTGCACCTGGTCGCTGTCGACCAGCTCAACACCTACGACGTGCTGGCCTCCGACGACGTGGTCTTCACCCGGGGCGCCTACGACGCCTTCGTCGCGGCCGCGACCACCGAGAAGAAGGCCGCCAAGGCCGAGGAGGAGTCCCAGTGAGCACGCTGCACAAGGACCACCGCGACGTCCTGATCGCCCCGGTGGTGTCGGAGAAGAGCTACGGCCTCCTGGACGCCAACAAGTACACCTTCCTGGTGCGCCCCGACGCCAACAAGACCGAGATCAAGATCGCGGTCGAGAAGATCTTCGACGTCAAGGTCACCTCGGTGAACACGCTCAACCGCCAGGGCAAGACCCGCCGTACCCGGTACGGCGTGGGCAAGCGCGCCAACACCAAGCGCGCCATCGTCAGCCTCGCCGAGGGCCACCGCATCGACATCTTCGGCGCCTGAGCCGGAAGAGGACTCAAGACATGGCTATCCGCAAGTACAAGCCGACCACCCCGGGCCGTCGCGGCTCCTCGGTGGCCGACTTCGTCGAGATCACCCGGACCACTCCGGAGAAGTCGCTGACGCGTCCCCTGCCCAAGAAGGGCGGCCGCAACAACCAGGGCCGGATCACCACCCGGCACCAGGGTGGCGGCCACAAGCGCGCCTACCGGGTCGTCGACTTCCGTCGCTACGACAAGGACGGCGTGCCGGCGAAGGTCGCCCACATCGAGTACGACCCCAACCGCACCGCCCGGATCGCGCTGCTCCACTACGCCGACGGCGAGAAGCGCTACATCGTCGCGCCGCGCGACCTGCGGCAGGGCACGGCGCTCGAGTCGGGGCCCAACGCCGACATCAAGCCCGGCAACAACCTGCCGCTGCGCAACATCCCGGTCGGTACGACGATCCACTGTGTCGAGCTCCGGCCCGGCGGCGGTGCCAAGATCGCCCGCTCCGCCGGCATCAGCGCCCAGCTGGTCGCCAAGGAGGGCTCGCGCGCCACGCTGCGGATGCCCTCGGGCGAGATGCGGTTCGTCGACGTGCGCTGCCGCGCCACGGTCGGTGAGGTCGGCAACGCCGAGCAGTCCAACATCAACTGGGGCAAGGCCGGCCGGATGCGGTGGAAGGGCAAGCGCCCGACCGTCCGCGGTGTCGTGATGAACCCCGTCGACCACCCGCACGGTGGTGGCGAGGGCAAGACCTCCGGTGGTCGTCACCCGGTCAGCCCGTGGGGCAAGCCCGAGGGCCGCACCCGTCGCCGGAAGGCCTCCGACGCCCAGATCATCCGCCGTCGCCGTACCGGCAAGAAGCGCTGACCGCGCGCACCAGGGAAGAGATAGAGATGCCTCGCAGCCTGAAGAAGGGCCCCTTCGTCGACGACCACCTGATGAAGAAGGTGGACGCCGAGAACGACAAGGGCAGCCACAACGTCATCAAGACCTGGTCTCGTCGCTCGATGATCGTCCCGGCCATGATCGGCCACACGATCGCCGTGCACGACGGCCGCAAGCACGTCCCCGTCTTCGTGACCGACTCGATGGTCGGCCACAAGCTCGGGGAGTTCGCCCCGACCCGCACCTACCGCGGGCACGTCAAGGACGACCGGAAGGGACGCCGCCGATGAGCACCACCGAGCGTCAGCGCACCAGCGCCCGCCGCGAGTCGCTGCTCGGCGACCAGCCGGGAGCCTTCGCGAGCGCCCGCTTCGTGCGGATCACGCCCATGAAGGCCCGCCGGGTCGTCGACATGGTCCGCGGCATGCCCGTGGACGAGGCCCTGTCGGTGCTGCAGTTCGCGCCGCAGGCCGCGGCCGAGACCGTCTACAAGGTGCTGGAGAGCGCCGTGGCCAACGCCGGGACCACCGAGGGTCTCGACCGTGCCGGCCTGGTCGTCTCCGTCGCCCAGGTCGACGAGGGCCCGACCATGAAGCGGTGGCGCCCTCGCGCCCAGGGCCGGGCCACCCGGATCCTCAAGCGCACCAGCCACATCACCGTGGCGGTCCAGCCCGCCGACGTGGTGACGGCTGCCAAGAACTCCACGAAGGGACGGCGTGCCTGATGGGCCAGAAGATCAACCCGAACGGCTTCCGCCTCGGCATCTCCACGGACCACAAGTCCCGCTGGTACGCCGACAAGCTGTACAAGTCCTACGTCGGCGAGGACGTCGCGATCCGCAAGCTGCTCTCCAAGGGCATGGAGCGGGCCGGCATCTCCAAGGTGGAGATCGAGCGCACCCGTGACCGGGTCCGCGTCGACATCCACACCGCGCGACCCGGCATCGTCATCGGTCGCCGTGGCGCCGAGGCCGACCGGATCCGCGGCGAGCTCGAGAAGCTCACCGGCAAGCAGGTGCAGCTGAACATCCTCGAGGTCAAGAGCCCCGAGATCGACGCGCAGCTGGTCGCCCAGGGCGTCGCCGAGCAGCTCGCCGGCCGCGTGCAGTTCCGTCGCGCGATGCGCAAGGCGATGCAGACCTCGATGCGCTCCGGTGCCAAGGGCATCCGGATCCAGTGCTCGGGCCGCCTCAACGGCGCCGAGATGTCGCGCACCGAGTTCTACCGCGAGGGCCGCGTCCCGTTGCACACGCTGCGTGCCGACATCGACTACGGCTTCTACGAGGCCAAGACGACCTTCGGCCGGATCGGCGTGAAGGTCTGGATCTACAAGGGCGAGGTCGCCGGCACCCGTGCCGAGCGGCAGGCCCAGGCGGCGGCTCGCGCCGGCGTCCCCGGCCGCGGTGGCCGTCCCTCGCGTGGGGGCGACCGTCCGAGCCGTGGCTCGCGTGGCGACCGCCCCTCGCGTTCCGACCGCGCCCCCGAGGGGGCTCCGGCGGCCGAGGCGGCTCCCGCGGCGGCGCCCGCCGCCACCGACAGCACTGCAGGAACGGAGGGCTGAGCGATGTTGATGCCCCGTCGCGTCAAGCACCGCAAGCAGCACCACCCCAGGCGGCGTGGTGCGGCCAAGGGTGGGACCACCCTGGCGTTCGGTGAGTTCGGCATCCAGGCGCTCGAGGGTCACTACGTGACCAACCGCCAGATCGAGTCCGCCCGTATCGCCATGACCCGGCACATCAAGCGTGGCGGCAAGGTGTGGATCAACATCTACCCCGACCGCCCGCTGACCAAGAAGCCCGCCGAGACCCGGATGGGTTCGGGCAAGGGCTCGCCGGAGTGGTGGGTGGCCAACGTCAAGCCCGGCCGCGTCATGTTCGAGCTGTCCGGTGTCGACGAGGTCACCGCCCGCGAGGCGATGCGCCGCGCGATCCACAAGCTCCCCATGAAGTGCCGGTTCGTGTCCCGTGAAGCAGGTGAATTCTGATGGCGACCAACGCGACTCGCGCCCACGAGCTCGACGAGCTCAACGACCTCGACCTCGAGGCCCGGCTGCGCGAGGCCAAGGAGGAGCTGTTCAACCTCCGCTTCCAGGCGGCCACCGGCCAGCTGGAGAGCCACGGACGGCTCCGCACGGTCAAGAAGGACATCGCCCGGATCTACACCGTGGTGCGCGAGCGCGAGCTCGGCATCCGGTCCACCCCGGGCTCTGAGAACGAGGAGGCCTCCGCATGAGCGAGCAGGCGCAGGAGCGGAACACCCGCAAGGTCCGCGAGGGCCTGGTCGTGTCCGACAAGATGGACAAGACCGTCGTCGTGGCCGTCGAGGACCGCGTCAAGCACGCGCTCTACGGCAAGGTCATGCGCAAGACCTCCAAGCTCAAGGCTCACGACGAGCAGAACGACGCCGGCATCGGCGACCGGGTCCGGATCATGGAGACCCGTCCGCTGTCGGCCACCAAGCGCTGGCGCCTCGTCGAGGTCCTCGAGCGCGCCAAGTAACGGCCCACAGTCCCGACCCGGGCACCGCCCGGTCCAGACCACGAGTTCCCCCAGGCTCACCGCACGGTGAGAACCGGGGCGACAAGGAGAGACAGCAATGATTCAGCAGGAGTCGCGACTCAAGGTCGCCGACAACACGGGTGCCAAGGAGATCCTCTGCATCCGTGTGCTCGGTGGCTCGGGCCGTCGCTACGCCGGCATCGGTGACGTCATCGTCGCCACCGTCAAGGACGCGATCCCGGGCGGCAACGTCAAGAAGGGCGACGTCGTCAAGGCCGTCATCGTGCGCACCGTCAAGGAGCGCCGCCGCGCCGACGGGTCCTACATCCGCTTCGACGAGAACGCCGCCGTCATCCTCCGGGCCGACGGCGAGCCGCGGGGCACCCGCATCTTCGGGCCCGTGGGCCGCGAGCTGCGCGAGAAGCGGTTCATGCGGATCGTCTCGCTCGCGCCGGAGGTGATCTGACCCAATGGCCAAGCAGGGGAAGTCGACTGTGAACATCAAGAAGGGCGATCAGGTCCGCGTCATCTCAGGACGCGACAAGGGCGCCGAGGGCAAGGTCATCCGGGTGCTCCGCGAGGAGCAGCGGGTGGTCGTCGAGGGCGTCAACCGGATGAAGCGGCACACCAAGGTCATCGACCAGGGCGGCCGCGCCGGTACCACCGGCGGCATCATCACCGCCGAGGCCCCGATCCACGTGTCCAACGTGATGCTCGTCGAGGGTGACGGCGTCACCCGCGTGGGCTTCAAGCGCGAGGACGTCACCAAGCGCCGGCCCGACGGGTCGACGTACTCCTCGACGCGCAGCGTGCGCATCTCGCGCAAGACCGGGAAGGAGATCTGAGATGACCGAGACCACCGAGACCACGGAGCAGTCCTCCGGGCAGGTCGCCGAGAAGGTCACGCCCAGGCTCAAGACCCGCTACCGCGAGGAGATCGTCCCCGCGCTGCAGAGCGAGTTCGAGATCGGCAACGTGATGCAGGTCCCCGGCCTGGTCAAGATCGTGGTCAACATGGGGGTGGGCGAGGCCGCCCGCGACTCCAAGCTGATCGAGGGCGCCGTGCGCGACCTCACCTCGATCACCGGCCAGAAGCCGATGGTGACCCGGGCCCGCAAGTCGATCGCCCAGTTCAAGCTGCGCGAGGGCATGCCGATTGGCGCCCACGTGACGCTGCGCGGCGACCGGATGTGGGAGTTCCTCGACCGGCTGCTGTCGCTGGCGCTGCCGCGGATCCGTGACTTCCGCGGGCTTTCGCCCCGGCAGTTCGACGGCCAGGGCAACTACACCTTTGGCCTGACCGAGCAGGTCATGTTCCACGAGATCAACCAGGACCGGATCGACCGCTCGCGCGGCATGGACATCACGGTCGTGACCACGGCCACCAACGACGACGAGGGTCGCGCGCTGCTCAAGCAGCTCGGCTTCCCGTTCCAGGAGCGCTGACACATGGCGAAGACTGCACTCAGGGTCAAGGCGGCCCGCAAGCCGAAGTTCGCGGTGCGGGGCTACACCCGCTGCCAGCGCTGCGGCCGTCCCAAGGCCGTCTACCGCAAGTTCGGCCTGTGCCGCATCTGTCTGCGCGAGATGGCCCACCGCGGCGAGCTGCCCGGCGTGACCAAGTCCTCGTGGTGAGCACGACCACCATCAACCGCTGAAGGTCCCGCCCGGCGGGAAACCACAGAAGAGAGAGAACGACCAACCATGACGATGACTGACCCGATCGCAGACATGCTGACGCGTCTGCGCAACGCCAACCAGGCCTACCACGACGCGGTCACCATGCCCTACAGCAAGCTGAAGGCCGGCCTCGCCGAGATCCTGCGCCAGGAGGGCTACATCACCTCCTTCGAGGTGCAGGACGCGACCGACCACCCGGGCAAGAGCCTGACCATCACCCTCAAGTACGGCCGCAACCGGGAGCGCTCCATCGCGGGTGTACGCCGGATCAGCAAGCCGGGCCTGCGGGTCTACGCCAAGCACACGGGCCTGCCCAAGGTGCTCGGCGGTCTGGGCGTCGCGATCATCTCGACGAGCCAGGGACTGCTGACCGACCGTCAGGCCAACCAGAAGGGCGTGGGTGGGGAAGTCCTCGCCTACGTCTGGTAACCCGGCGAGAGAGCGAAGGAGAACACACGCATGTCGCGTATTGGCAAGCTCCCCATCGCGGTGCCGTCGGGTGTCGACGTCGCCATCGACGAGCGGCTGGTGACGGTGAAGGGTCCCAAGGGCACCCTCAGCCACCACGTCGCCTCCCCGATCACCGTCGAGAACAACGACGGCGTCCTCGAGGTCAAGCGTCCCGACGACGAGCGGGAGAGTCGCTCGCTGCACGGGCTGACCCGGACCCTGATCAACAACATGGTCGTCGGCGTGACCGACGGCTACGAGAAGAAGCTCGAGATCGTCGGCGTCGGCTACCGCGTGCTGTCGAAGGGTCCGACCCAGCTCGAGTTCCAGCTCGGCTACTCCCACTCGATCACCTTCGACGCCCCCGACGGCATCACCTTCGCCGTCGAGGGTCCCACCCGGCTCGGGGTGCAGGGGATCGACAAGCAGCTGGTCGGCGAGACCGCGGCCAACATCCGCAAGCTGCGCAAGCCCGAGCCCTACAAGGGCAAGGGCGTTCGCTACGCGGGTGAGCACGTCCGCCGCAAGGTCGGAAAGGCTGGTAAGTGACCATGGGAATCAAGCTCTCCCACCACAAGCACACCTCGGACCGCACCCGGTCGCGCCTGCGCCGCCAGGTCCGGGGCCGCAAGAAGGTCTCCGGGACCGCCGCGCGCCCGCGGCTGGTCGTCACGCGTTCCTCGCGCCACATCACGGTGCAGGTCGTCGACGACCTGGTCGGCAAGACCCTGGCCTCGGCCTCCTCGATGGAGTCCGACCTGCGCTCCCTCGAGGGCGACAAGACCGCCAAGGCCAAGAAGGTCGGCGAGCTCGTCGCCGAGCGGGCCAAGGCCAACGGCGTGGAGTCCGTGGTCTTCGACCGTGCCGGCAACAAGTACCACGGCCGGGTCGCGGCCCTCGCCGACGGCGCCCGCGCCGGCGGCCTGACCTTCTGATCGCAGACATGACATTCAAGGGAGTTAACTGATGAGCGGATCCCAGCAGCGCGGACAGCGCGCCGGTGGCGGCCGCGGCGGCCGCGACGGAGGTCGGGGTGGCCAGGAGAAGAGCCAGTACCTCGAGCGCGTCGTCGCGATCAACCGTGTCGCCAAGGTCGTCAAGGGTGGTCGTCGCTTCAGCTTCACCGCCCTGGTGATCGTCGGCGACGGCGAGGGCCTGGTCGGCGTCGGCTACGGCAAGGCCAAGGAGGTGCCCGCGGCGATCGCCAAGGGTGTCGAGGAGGCGAAGAAGAACTTCTTCCGGGTCCCCCGCATCCAGGGCACGATCCCGCACCCGGTCCAGGGCGAGAAGGCCGCCGGGGTGGTGCTGCTGCGCCCGGCCGCTCCCGGTACCGGTGTGATCGCTGGTGGCCCGGTGCGCGCCGTCCTCGAGTGCGCCGGCATCCACGACGTCCTGAGCAAGTCGCTCGGGTCGTCCAACCAGATCAACATCGTGCACGCGACCGTCGAGGCGCTGCGGATGCTCGAGCAGCCGGAGGCCGTGGCCGCGCGCCGTGGCCTCCCGGTCGAGCAGGTCGCTCCGGCGGCCCTGCTCAGGGCCCGGGCCGAGGTGCCCGAGGGTGTCTCCGCGGAGGTGTCCTGATGGCCCAGCTCAAGGTCCAGCAGAAGAAGTCGACGATCGGCTGCAAGGCCAACCAGCGCGAGACGCTGCGGACGCTCGGCCTGAAGCGGATCGGCGACGTCGTCGTGAAGGAGGACCGCCCGGAGATCCGTGGCATGGTCCAGACCGTCCGTCACCTGGTGACGGTCGAGGAAGTCGAGTAGAGGCCTGACATGACTCTGAAGTTGCACCACCTGCGCCCAGCGCCCGGAGCCCGGACCGCCAAGACCCGAGTGGGTCGCGGTGAGGGCTCCAAGGGCAAGACCGCCGGCCGCGGCACCAAGGGCACCAAGGCCCGCAACCAGGTGCCTGCCGCCTTCGAGGGTGGCCAGATGCCCATCCACATGCGGCTGCCCAAGCTCAAGGGCTTCAAGAACCCGTTCAAGGTCGAGTTCCAGGTCGTCAACCTGGACCGCATCAACGACCTCTTCCCCGAGGGGGGCGACGTGACCGTCGCCGACCTCGTCGCCCGTGGCGCGGTCCGCAAGGGCCAGCCCGTGAAGGTGCTCGGACAGGGTGACGTGTCGGTCAAGGTCGACGTGACCGCCCACGCCTTCTCCGGCTCCGCCAAGGAGAAGATCGAGGCGGCCGGTGGCAGCACCACCGTCCTCGCGGGTGCCGGGGGCACCGCCTGACTGCATCGGGAGTGGCCCGGGGTCGCCTGTTAGGCTTCCTCGGGCCTCTCGCCGTCGCGGGCCACGCCTGCTGACGCTGATGACCTAGGGGCGGAGCCCCACCCAGCTGGGAGGAAGAAGAAGCCGTGCTGAGCGCGTTCGCCAACGCATTCCGGACTCCGGACCTGCGGCGCAAGTTGCTGTTCGTGCTGCTGATCATCACGATCTTCAGGTTCGGCTCCCAGGTTCCGGCGCCCGGCGTCAACGTCGCCAACGTGCGCAGCTGTCTCGACCAGGTCCAGGACCAGGGCCTCTACAGCCTGATCAACCTGTTCTCCGGCGGCGCGCTGCTGCAGCTGACCATCTTCGCGCTGGGGATCATGCCCTACATCACCGCGAGCATCATCCTGCAGCTGCTCGTGGTCGTGATCCCGCGGCTGGAGGCCCTCAAGAAGGAGGGACAGTCCGGCCAGGCCAAGATCACCCAGTACACCCGCTACCTCACCCTGGGCCTCGCGCTGCTCCAGGCGACGGGCATCGTCGCGCTCGCACGCTCGGGCAACCTGCTCCAGGGCTGCACGCTCAACCTGCTCCACGACGACGGCACCGCGACGTTCCTGGTCATGGTGATCACCATGACCGCCGGCACGGCCGTGATCATGTGGCTCGGCGAGCTGATCACCGAGCACGGCATCGGCAACGGCATGTCGCTGCTGATCTTCACCCAGGTCGTGGCGACCTTCCCGGGCTCGATGTGGCAGGTCCGCATCAGCCAGGGCTGGTGGGTCTTCGGCGTGGTGATGGTGATCGGGCTGGTCATCATCGGCGCCGTCATCTTCATCGAGCAGGCGCAACGCCGGATCCCGGTGCAGTACGCCCGGCGGATGGTGGGCCGCAAGATGTTCGGCGGCTCCTCGACCTACATCCCGCTGAAGGTCAACCAGGCCGGCATCATCCCGGTGATCTTCGCGTCCTCGCTGATGTACATCCCGGCGCTGGCGGTGCAGTTCAACCAGAACAGCTCGTCGGGCTGGGTGCAGTTCATCAGCAAGTACTTCGTGCGTGGCGAGCACCCGCTCTACATGGCGGCGTTCTTCCTGCTGATCATCTTCTTCACCTACTTCTACGTGTCGATCACCTTCAACCCCGAAGAGGTGGCGGACAACATGAAGAAGTACGGCGGCTTCATCCCCGGGATCCGGGCGGGCAAGCCGACCGAGGACTATCTGTCCTACGTCCTGTCCCGCATCACGCTGCCCGGCGCGCTCTACCTCGGCCTGATCTCGCTGATCCCGCTGATCGCCCTGGTCTGGATCAACGCCAACCAGAACTTCCCGTTCGGCGGTACCTCGATCCTGATCATGGTCGGTGTCGCCCTCGACACCGTGAAGCAGATCGAGAGCCAGCTGCAGCAGCGCAACTACGAAGGATTCCTGCGTTGAGACTGATCTTGATGGGCCCGCCCGGGGCCGGCAAGGGGACCCAGGCCCAGGTCGTGGCCGAACACTTCGGCATCCCGGCGATCTCCACCGGCGACATCTTCCGCGCCAACGTCTCGAAGGGGACGCCGCTGGGCGTCGAGGCCAAGCGCTACATGGACGCCGGCGACTACGTCCCCGACGAGCTCACCAACAAGATGGTCCGCAACCGGATCGACGAGTCCGACGCCGAGCCGGGCTTCCTGCTCGACGGCTACCCCCGCACCCTCGCGCAGGTCGAGGAGCTCGACGGGATGATCACCTTCACCGGTCACAGCCTCGATGCCGCCGTCGTGCTCACCGTCGACGGCGAGGAGATCGTCCAGCGGCTGCTCAAGCGGGCCGAGACCGACGGCCGCGCCGACGACACCGAGGACGTCATCCGTCGCCGGCAGGAGGTCTACGCCGAGCAGACCGAGCCGCTGATCGAGGTCTACCGCGACCGCGGCATCCTCGTGGAGCTCGACGGCACCGGCGAGGTCGACGACGTCACCAAGCGGATCTTCGACGCGCTCGACGACCTGCCCCAGAGCTGACCCGCCCCGTGTCGTTCCGCGACCGCGGCGTCCAGGTCAAGACCCCGGAGCAGATCGCGCTGATGCGCCGCGCCGGCCTCGTGGTCGGTCGCACGCTCGAGCTACTGCGCGAGTCGGTCCGGCCGGGCATCACCACGGGTGAGCTGGACCGGATCGCCGAGGACCACATCCGGTCCAGTGGCGCCGTACCGTCCTTCAAGGGCTACAGCCACCCGCCGTTCCCGGCGTCGATCTGCGCCTCGGTCAACGACGAAGTCGTCCACGGGATCCCCGGCGAGAGGGTGCTCGAGGACGGCGACGTCATCTCGATCGACTGCGGCGCCATCGTCGAGGGCTGGCACGGCGACGCGGCGCTCACCGTCGCCGTCGGCGAGGTCGACGCCGACGTGCTCGAGCTGATGCGGGTCACCGAGGAGTCGCTCTGGCACGGCATCGCCGCCGCGCGGCTGGGTGGCCGGGTCACCGACATCTCGCACGCCGTGGAGAGCCACGTCCGTTCCCAGGCCCACCCCACCGGCGGCTCCTGGGGCATCCTCGAGGAGTACGTCGGGCACGGGATCGGCTCGGAGATGCACCAGCCGCCCAACGTCCCCAACTACGGCCGGCCCGGCCGCGGACCCCGGCTGGTCCGGGGGCTGGCGCTGGCGGTGGAGCCGATGGTCACCCTCGGCAGCAACCGCACCGAGCTGCTGCCCGACGAGTGGACCGTCGGCACCTCCGACGGCAGCTGGGCGGCGCACTTCGAGCACACCTTCACCCTCACGCCGGACGGTGCGTGGGTGCTCACGGCCCTCGACGGAGGCGAGCAGCGCCTCCGGGAGCTGGGCGTCCCGTTCGGAGGATCCTGACCTCTGTGCGAGGATGAGAGGGCTGGAGGGGAGTACTCCTACGTCTCGGCCTCGTCATCACGACCACGCATCGCCGTGGTCCGGGGCCCAGGGTCGCGTCTCGCGGCGGAAGAGACCTCCGACGTCGTCAGTCACGCCCCTACAGCACCGGAGGACCCATGGACGTCAGCATCCTCGAGTGGAGCATCACCCTGGCGGTGACGATCGGAGTCCTCGTCTTCGACGTCATCGTCATCGCCCGCCACCCCCACGAGCCCTCCCTGAAGGAGTGCACGACCTACCTGTCGGTCTACGTCGGGGCGGCGCTCGCGTTCGGCGTGTGGGTCTGGTTCTTCCACGGCGGCGACTACGGGGTCGAGTTCCTCACCGGCTGGCTGGTCGAGTACTCCCTGTCGGTCGACAACCTGTTCGTGTTCATCGTGCTGCTGGCCGCGCTCAAGGTGCCGAAGAAGTACCAGCAGGAGGCGCTGATGGTCGGCATCATCCTGGCCCTGATCTTCCGCGGCATCTTCATCGCCGTCGGCTACCAGCTGATCAACAACTTCTCGTGGGTCTTCTACCTGTTCGGCGCGTTCCTCCTCTACACCGCCTACGGGCTGGTGAAGAGCTACCGCAGCCACGAGGACGAGCACCCCGAGAACAACCGGCTCATCACCTATGCGCAGAGCCACCTCAACGTCGGCGAGGAGTTCCGCGGCCTGAAGCTGTGGTGGCAGGAGGACGGGAAGCGCGTGGTCTCCCCGATGCTGATCGTGGTCATCGCCCTGGGCTTCACCGACATCATGTTCGCCCTCGACTCGATCCCGGCCATCTTCGGCATCACCCAGGAGCCCTACCTGGTCCTCACCGCCAACGTGTTCGCGCTGATGGGCCTGCGCCAGCTCTACTTCCTGCTCGGCGGGCTGCTCAAGCGGCTGGTCTACCTCTCGCTGGGCCTGTCGTTCATCCTGGCCTGGATCGGCGTGAAGCTGGTCGTCCACGCCATGCACGAGGGGCACCTGATCGACTTCGAGATCCCGACGCTGCTCAGCCTCGCCGTCATCCTCGTGACCCTGGCCGTCACCGCGATCGCGAGCCTGCGCAAGACCGGCGTCGAGGGCGCCAAGGAGCAGGCCGAGGCGTGAGCCCCGGCGGAATCCCGGCGACCCTGGCGGCGTTGGGGGAGTGATGTCCTCCCCCGATGCCGCCGCAGCCGGCCCCGCCCTCTCCGTGCTCGATCTGGTCCCCGTGCGCGCGGACCAGTCCTCCGGCGACGCCCTCGCCGCCACCCGGTCGCTGGCCCGGGTGGCCGACGGGCTCGGCTACCGCCGCTACTGGCTGGCCGAGCACCACAACATGCCGGCCGTCGCGGCCACCAGCCCTCCGGTCCTGATCGCCATGGTCGCCGCCGCGACCGAGCGGATCCGGGTCGGCTCGGGCGGGGTGATGCTGCCCAACCACGCCCCGCTCGTCGTGGCCGAGCAGTTCGCGCTGCTCGAGGCCGCCCACCCCGGGCGGATCGACCTCGGCATCGGCCGGGCACCGGGCACCGACCCGGTCACCAGCTGGGCGCTGCGCCACGGTGCCGGGGGAGTGAGCGCCGATGCGGTCGAGCGCTTCCCGGCGTACGTCGAGGACGTGCTGGCCATGATGGACACGGCCGGAGCGGCGGTCTCGG
The DNA here is from genome assembly GCA_963740885.1 of uncultured Actinomycetota bacterium. Classification (GTDB taxonomy): domain Bacteria; phylum Actinomycetota; class Actinomycetes; order Propionibacteriales; family Nocardioidaceae; genus Nocardioides. The sequence continues at coordinate 841,604 of CAVUFP010000002.1, read as the reverse complement.
TCGCCGGCCGCAGCCACCCGCTCCGGGCGACGCCGAGGGCCGAGGGGGTGGCCGACGTCTGGCTGCTGGGGTCCTCGGACTTCTCCGCCCGGTTGGCCGCGGAGAAGGGCCTGCCCTACGTCTTCGCCCACCACTTCAGCGGGTCGGGGACGGCCGAGGCGCTGGAGCTCTACCGCTCGCAGTTCCGGCCCTCGCCGCTGCTCGCCGAGCCGCGCACCTTCCTCACGCTCAACGTCGTGGCCGCCGCGACCACGGAGCAGGCCGAGCGGCTCGCGCTGCCGCAGCTGCTCTCGATGCTGGCGCTGCGCACCGGCCAGCCGCTGCACCCCCAGCTGCTGGTGGAGGAGGCCGAGGAGATCGAGCTGCCTGGCCCGCACCGCGAGCTCCTCGACGCGATGCGGCAGCGGTGGGTGATCGGTGACGCCGGGAGCGCCCGGGCCCGGGTCGCGGCCCTGGCCGCCGAGCACGGCGTCGACGAGGTGATGGTGCACCCCGTGGCCGGCGCCCCCACGGGAACCGACAGCCGCACCTCGCCCGCCCGGGAGGAGACGCTCCGGCTGCTGGCGGGGTGAGACCCGCCGAGTTGGGTTTCGCACCCGATGGGTCCTACACTGGCGTGTCGGCCCAACGTGGGTCGCGTCTCGTGGTGCCTTGCGGCTGCCCGGACCACACGCCGATCACTTCATCCGAAGAGATCTCGCGTGCGCCCGGGACGAGGTCACGGACGCGATTGCACGAGGTCCACCGGTGCCACCACGGCGCCGGAGGTTCGCGGGTCGACGGTAGACGACCAGTCAACGGATTGTGGAGGACATGCCGAAGAAGGAAGGCGTCATCGAGATCGAGGGCACCGTGGTGGAAGCCCTCCCCAACGCCATGTTCCGCGTGGAGCTGAGCAACGGGCACAAGGTGCTCGCTCACATCAGCGGCAAGATGCGCCAGCACTACATCCGGATCCTCCCCGAGGACCGGGTCGTGGTGGAGCTCTCGCCGTACGACCTCACGCGGGGCCGCATCGTCTACCGCTACAAGTAAGCACCGAGCCGCCCACGACCAGGAAGGGTCCGATCCGATGAAGGTCGCTCCCAGCGTCAAGAAGATCTGTGACAAGTGCCAGGTGATCCGTCGCCACGGCCGCGTCATGGTGATCTGCGACAACCCGCGCCACAAGCAACGCCAAGGCTGACTCACCGGCTCGTTCCAGTTCCTGAGGAGCGAGCACAGCGAGCACCTCGCACGACACAACTGAACAACCATCTGACGTGATCGCATAGCCGGGCCCGCCCGGTCGAACCACCTCCGGAACGGATGGCCGGAGCCCCACGAGACCGGGGACGCGACACGACCACACCACCGTGAACCGAAAGGGCCATCACATGGCACGCCTCCAGGGAGTCGACCTTCCGCGCGACAAGCGCATCGAGGTCGCTCTCACCTACATCTACGGCATCGGCCGTACCCGCGCCCAGCAGCTGCTCGAGGTCACCGGGGTCGACCCCGACCTGCGCGTGCACCAGCTGGGCGACGAAGAGCTGGTCAAGCTCCGTGACGCCATCGACGGCGCCGACCTCAAGATCGAGGGTGACCTGCGCCGCGAGGTGCAGGCCGACATCCGCCGCAAGATCGAGATCGGCAGCTACCAGGGTCGCCGCCACCGCCAGGGCCTCCCGGTCCGTGGTCAGCGCACCAAGACCAACGCCCGCACCCGCAAGGGACCCAAGCGGACCGTCGCCGGCCGCAAGAAGGCCAAGTAGGGCCCTCCCCGAACTTCACTGACCAGACCTCTCGTTTAGGAGAACCGCATGCCTCCCAAGAGCCGCACCACGAAGGTGCGTCGCAAGGAGAAGAAGAACGTCGTTCAGGGCGAGGCCCACATCAAGAGCACGTTCAACAACACCATCGTCACGATCACCGACCCGACCGGTGCCGTGATCGCGTGGGCCTCGGCCGGCACCGTCGGCTTCAAGGGCTCGCGCAAGTCCACCCCGTTCGCCGCGCAGATGGCCGCCGAGGCCGCTGGTCGTCGGGCCCAGGAGCACGGGATGAAGAAGATCGACGTCTTCGTGAAGGGCCCGGGCTCGGGCCGTGAGACCGCGATCCGGTCGCTGGGTGCGATCGGCCTCGAGGTCGGCACCATCCAGGACGTCACGCCCACGCCCCACAACGGATGCCGCCCGCCCAAGCGCCGGCGCGTCTGACCGACACCAGAGAGCTGAGGAGCAACTGACATGGCCCGCTACACCGGCCCCATGACCAAGAAGTCGCGCCGTCTCGGTGTCGACCTCGTCGGCGGCGACGCCGCGTTCGAGAAGCGTCCCTACGCCCCCGGGCAGCACGGGCGCGCCCGGATCAAGGAGAGCGAGTACCGCTCGCAGCTCCAGGAGAAGCAGAAGGCCCGCTACACCTACGGCGTGCTGGAGAAGCAGTTCCTGCGCTACTACAAGGAGGCCAGCCGCCGCTCGGGCAAGACCGGCGACAACCTCCTGCAGCTCCTCGAGTGCCGCCTCGACAACGTCGTCTACCGCGCCGGCTTCGCCCGGACCCGCCGTCACGCCCGGCAGCTGGTCGTCCACGGCCACTTCACGGTCAACGGCCACAAGGTCGACATCCCCTCCTACCAGGTGACCGAGCACGACATCGTCGACGTGCGCGAGAAGTCGCTGGAGATGACCCCGTTCATCGTGGCTCGTGAGACCCACGGCGAGCGCGTCGTCCCCGCGTGGCTCGAGGCGATCCCGTCGCGGATGCGGATCCTGGTCCACCAGCGCCCGGTCCGGGCCCAGATCGACCTCCCGGTCCAGGAGCAGCTCATCGTCGAGTTCTACTCCAAGAAGTAACTCTCCTTCGCCACACCTCGCAGATCTGGTCGCCTCAAATAGCGGTCGCGGCCGGAAAGGAAGAATCAGTGCTCATCGCACAGCGCCCCACCCTGTCGGAAGAGTCCGTCGACGAGTTCCGCTCGCGGTTCGTCATCGAGCCGCTGGAGCCCGGTTTCGGGTACACGCTCGGCAACTCGCTCCGGCGTACGCTCCTCTCCTCCATCCCCGGTGCCTCGGTCACCAGCATCAAGGTCGACGGGGTCCTCCACGAGTTCTCGACGATCGAGGGCGTCAAGGAGGACGTCACCGAGGTGATCTTGAACCTCAAGGGCCTCGTCGTCTCCTCCGAGCACGACGAGCCGGTCACCATGTACCTGCGCAAGTCGGGCGCCGGTGACGTCACCGCCGCCGACGTCAACCCGCCGGCCGGCGTCGAGGTGCACAACCCCGACCTCAAGATCGCCACCCTGTCCGACAAGGGCAAGCTGGAGATGGAGCTGGTCGTGGAGCGTGGCCGCGGCTACGTCTCGGCGGTCCAGAACAAGGGTGCCGACAACGAGATCGGCCGGATGCCGGTCGACTCGATCTACAGCCCCGTGCTGAAGGTGACCTACAAGGTCGAGGCCACCCGTGTCGAGCAGCGCACCGACTTCGACAAGCTGGTCATCGACGTCGAGACCAAGCCGTCGATCCGGCCGCGCGACGCCATCGCCTCGGCGGGCAAGACCCTGGTCGAGCTCTTCGGGCTGGCGCGCGAGCTCAACGTCGAGGCCGAGGGCATCGACATCGGCCCGTCGCCCGTCGACGAGCAGCTCGCGGCCGACCTGGCACTGCCGGTCGAGGACCTCAACCTCACGGTGCGGTCCTACAACTGCCTCAAGCGCGAGGGCATCCACACCGTGGGTGAGCTCATCAGCCGCTCGGAGCAGGACCTGCTCGACATCCGCAACTTCGGTGCGAAGTCCATCGACGAGGTCAAGGCCAAGCTCCACGAGATGGGTCTCTCGCTCAAGGACAGCGCGCCCGGCTTCGACCCGCACGCCGCCCTCGCCGCCTTCAGCGCGGACGACGACGACGACGCGTTCGTCGAGGACGAGCAGTACTGACCGGCACCACCCTCCGCACCGTCTACCCCGGTACCTGACACGGCCGGGGAGAATCGAGAAGCACGATGCCCACTCCCAAGAAGGGTCCCCGCCTCGGCGGCAGCCCGTCCCACCAGCGCCTGATCCTGTCGAACCTGGCCACCCAGCTCTTCGAGCACGGGCGGATCACCACGACCGAGTCGCGGGCGCGCACGCTGCGGCCGCTGGCCGAGAAGCTGATCACCAAGGCCAAGCGGGGCGACCTGCACAGCCGGCGGCTGGTGCTGCGGACGGTGCGCGACAAGTCCGTCGTGCACACGCTGTTCACCGAGATCGCGCCGACCTTCTCCGAGCGGCCGGGTGGCTACACCCGGATCACCAAGATCGGCCCCCGCAAGGGTGACAACGCGCCGATGGCCGTGATCGAGCTGGTCACCGAGGCCTACTCGCCGAAGCCGGCGACGGCCAGGAAGAAGGCCGAGCCCGCCGCGGCCGCTCCGGCCCCGGCTCCGGTCGAGTCCGAGACCGAGGCCGAGCCCACCGACGAGGACGTCGCCACCGACGCCCCCGCCGACGAGGCGCCCGCTGAGGAGTCGTCGTCCGCCGAGGAGGCTCCCGCCGAGGAGGCTCCCGCCGAGGAGTCCAAGGACGCCTGAGGTCAGCCCAGCCCAGCCGACGGCCCGCCACCCCACGAGGGTGGCGGGCCGTCGGCCGTCGTGATCAGACCTGCCAGGCCCGCTCGACCAGCCGGGTCGCCTCGGCCCGGCCGAGCCCGAGCCGCCGGCACGCCGCGACGTAGTCGGCGGCTGCCTCGCGCGCGCCTCCGCTCGCGGCCGCTGCGGTCGCCGCCACGAACGTCCCGCGGCGCCCCTCGGTGACCACGACGCCGTCGCTCTCCAGCTCGCGGTAGGCCCGGGCGACCGTGTTGGCCGCCAGGCCCAGCTCGGCGGCGAGGGCGCGGACGGTCGGCAGCCGGGTGCCGGGCGGGAGGTCGCCGGAGGCCGCGCGGCGGGCGACCTGGGTGCGCAGCTGCTCGAACGGCGGCTCGGGTGCGCCGACGTCGAGAGGGTGGATCGACATGCCGCGGACCCTACGCCGGTCAGGTCCTCGCGCGCCGGGTCGCCGATGCGGTAGGCATGCCCCATGTCCGAGCCCGGCCCGCCGTCCGCGCTGGTGGTGGGGGAGTCGCTGATCGACATCGTGCGCGGGGGCGACGGGACGACCGTGGAGTTCCCCGGCGGCAGCGCCGCCAACGTGGCCGTGGCCCTGGCCCGGCTCGACCGGCCGGTGCGGTTCGCGACGAGCTGGGGCGACGACGAGCGCGGTCGGGTGCTGGCCGCGTGGCTGGAGCGCGACGGCGTCGCCCTGGCGGGGGATCCGCACGCCGTGGGCCACACCTCGACCGCGCAGGCGACGATCGGGTCCGACGGGCACGCGAGCTACGAGTTCGACCTGGCCTGGAGGCTGAACCCGCTCGACGCGGCGCCGCCGCCGCTGGTGGTCCACACCTGCTCGCTCGGCGCGGTGATCGAGCCGGGAGCCTCCGACGTGGCGGCGCTGCTGGAGCGGCTGCGCGACGTCGCGACGATCACCTACGACGTCAACGCCCGGCCCGCGATCACCGGGACCGGCCCCGAGCTCCTCGCGCAGGTCGAGGCAGTCGCCGGGCTCAGCGACGTGGTGAAGGCCTCCGACGAGGACCTCACGGCGTTGTACGGCGACGCCGACCCGGTCGCCGCGGCCAAGCGGCTGCTGGCGCTCGGTCCTGCGGCCGTGGTGATCACCCGCGGCCCGGACGGCGCGACATGGGTGACCGGGACCCAGGAGGTCGACGTCGCCGCCGTTCCGGTCGTCGTCGCCGACACGATCGCGGCGGGCGACACGTTCTGTGCCGGGATGATCGACGCCCTGTGGTCGCGCGACCTGCTCGGTGCCGACCGCCGCGAGCAGCTCCACGACGTCCCCCGCGACGTCGTCGTCGACGTCATGGCCCAGGCCGCCCGCGTCGCCGCCGTCGCGGTCGGACGCCCCGGCGCCGACCCGCCGTACCGGAGCGAGCTGGGGTGAGGGTCTGCATGATTCCCCGGCTAGCCGGGGAATCATGCACTTCTCGGCCGTTGCAACACCCGAGAAGTGCAGGGATCGGCCGAGAAGTGCGTCACGGCTGGGGCGGGTGAGGCTGGCACGAACCGTGGCGCGCCGGCGCGCGGGTCAGGAGACGGGCGGGCGCCAGCCGGGGTCGCGGCCGATGAAGCCCATCAGCCGATCGACGGCGGGCGCGTCGTCGGGTACCGGCACGCGCGGGCCGTACTGGCCCGAGGCTCGCAGCATCTCGTCGAGCGGCAGCATGCCGGCCAACAGCTCCTCGCACGTCCCCTCGTCGAGGTCGGGGTCCTGGCCGGTGGCGCGGGCGAGGTCCCAGCTGTGGAGGAAGACGTCGGTCGTGTAGAACCGGTCGACCGCCTGGTCGAGCGGCAGCTCGCCGAGGTGGGGGTTGTGGAAGGTGCGCTCCGGGGTGGCCGGGTCGTCGAGCAGCTCCTGCACCGCCTCGGCGTGGTGGCGCCAGGCGGCGACCGGGTCGTCGGCGGCCGAGGGGCTGGCCGGGAGGACGACCCCGTCGCTCCCGAGGAGCGCGGGCAACCAGGTGACGAGGTGGTCGACCACGTCACGGGCCGCCCAGCCCTCCACCGGGGCGGGGGAGTCCCAGCCGGACGCGCCCTCGGTCAGGGTGGTGAAGCGGTCGGCGTACGCGCGGTGGCGCTCGGCGGGCGTGTCCACTCAGAGCGCTCCGTCGGCGAGGAGCCCGTCGAGCTTGGCGTAGCCCTCGTGGACGCCCTTGTCCATGCCGCTGCGCAGCATCGCGTCGCGCCCCTCGATCGAGTCGCAGAGCGACTGCGCGTGGAGCCGGGTGTGGCCGTCGCCGAGGTCCTCGAACCACAGCGTCTCCAGGGCGATGGCCTCCGGCATGCCGTCGAAGGAGAAGGTCTGCACGATGCGGTCGTCGGTGACCTGGGGGTAGGTGCCGCGGAAGCCGTACTCCTCGTCGCCCCGGACGTGGGTGTAGCGGTAGGAGCCGAGGCTGCGGAAGTCCCAGTGGTCGATCCTGGTGGCGCCGTCGTCGGGTCCGACCCAGCGTGCGAAGAGGTCGGGGTCGGCGTGGGCCCGCATCAGCTGCTCGGGCGTGGCGCGGAAGTCGCGGGTGATCGCGATGATGGGGAGGTCGGGCACCACCTCGATGGCGGCCCGTTCGTAGCGTTGCTGGGTCTGCGTGTTCATGATGCTGTTTCCTCCTGCTGGTCCTCGTTGTCGTCGTGCTGGTCGTCCATCCGCGCCAGGACGGCGTCCAGGCGCGCGAAGCGCTCCTCGGCCTGCCGCCGGTAGCGCTCGATCCACGTCGTCATCAGGTCGAACACCTCCGCCTCGAGGTGGACCGGGCGGCGCTGGGCCTCACGGCTCCGGGTCACCAGGCCGGCGTCCTCGAGCACCTTGAGGTGCTTGGAGACCGCCTGGAGGCTGACGTCGTACGGCGCCGCGAGGTCGCCCACGCTGGCGTCGCCGTCGGTGAGCCGGGCCACGATGTCGCGGCGGGTCGGGTCGCCGAGGGCCGCGAACACCCGGGAGAGCTGGTCGCCCATGGTCTGGTCCTCAACTGATTGGTTGAGGACCACCGTAGGGAGTGCTCGGCCAGTTGTCAACCGTTCGGTTGAACAAGGGTCGTCAACCAGCCGTGCACGAGGGGTACGACGCTGGCTCCCTCGCCGCTCGCGGCCGCCACTCGCTTTATCGAGCCGGCCCGGATGTCGCCGACCGCGAAGACCCCGGGCACGGTGGTGGCCAGGTTGGCCGGCGGCAGCCCGCCGACCCACTCCTCGCCCGGGACGTCGCGGCCGGTCACGACGAAGCCGCGCTCGTCGCGGGCGACCTCGGGGGGCAGCCACTCGCAGTGCGGCTCGGCACCGAGCAGCAGGAACAGCCCCGCCAGCTCGACCCGCTCGACCTGGTCGGTGGCTCGGTCGCGGACGTCGATCCACTCCAGCCGGCCCTCACCTCCTCCGTCGCAGATCTCGCTGCGCGGGCGGACGGTGACCCGCTGGTTCCACTCGATCTCCTTGAGCAGGTAGGACGACATCGTCTCCGCGAGCTCCTCGCGCCGGATCAGGATGGTGACCGAACGGGCGAAGCGGGAGAGGTGGATCGCCGCCTGCCCGGCGGAGTTCCCGCCCCCGACGACCACGGCGTGCTGGCCCTCGAGCTCGCGGGCGGCGCTCATCGCGCTGCCGTAGAAGACGCCCTGGCCGACCAGGTCCTCGAGCGGCTCGAGGCCCAGCTTGCGGTAGCGCACGCCGGTCGCGACGACGACCGAGCGCGCGTGGACGTCCCCGCCCTCGGTGCGGACGACGTGGTGGTCGCCGTGCTCGCAGGGCCCGAACGACGTCACCTCCCACCCGGTGAAGAACCGGGTGCCGAAGCGGATCGCCTGGTTGCGGGCCCGCTGGGCCAGCCGCATGCCCGAGATGCCGCGCGGGAAGCCGAGGTAGTTGCGGATCATCGAGCTGGTGCCGGCCTGGCCGCCGATCGCCTCGACCTCGACCACCACGGTCTGCAGGCCCTCCGAGGAGCCGTAGACGGCTGCGGCCAGCCCGGCAGGGCCGGCGCCGACGATGCAGAGGTCGACCACGGCATCGACGTCGACGTCCTCGGGGCGGCCGTAGACGGCGGCGGCCACCTCGCGCACGGAGGTCGGCGCGTGGACCTCGCGGTAGGGCGAGTCGACCAGCGGCCACGACGGCTCGCCGTCGAAGCGCTCCACGATCTCGCGGCCGACCTCGGTCGCCGGGTCGTAGGTGCGGTGGGGCATGCCCATCCGGTCGAAGAAGTCGCGGATCGCCAGCGTCAGGCCCACGCCGTTCGGTGACACCAGGCGCACCGTCTCGATCTCGGGCTCGGCGACGGTCGAGCCCCAGTCGGAGAGCAGCTCGGTGATCGCGGTGTGGAACTCCTCGTCGCGCACGCCCCGCGGCATCAGCAGGTAGGCGTCGTACTTCCCGGTCGCGAGGCCGGTGCGCAGGGTGGTCGCGTCGTCGAGGAACCGGTCCCAGTGGGCGACGACGACGCGCTTGGCGGTCGGCACCAGCTGGCGCCACGTGCCGAAGACGTGCATCGGCGTGGTGTCGCGCAGCGAGGAGTCGACGACCATCAGCGCGATCGGGTCTCCGGCGGCCTCCAGTCGCTTCACCAGGCCGGCGCCGTCCTCGAACGTCGTCGCGGAGTGGAGGTCGTAGTCGCGCTGGTAGCGCCCGAACTCGTCGACGAGGAAGTCGCTGTGGTCGGGCGAGACCAGCACGATGGCGGGGTTGCTCACGACGACCAGCATGGCGCGGCCCTGGTCGACGCGCACCCTAGGATGTTCCACCGTGCGGCTCCGGATCGACCTGTCCTACGACGGGAGCGACTTCCACGGCTGGGCCACGCAGCCCGGCCTGCGCACCGTGCAGGGCACGCTCGAGGCGGCGCTGGCCACCGTGCTGCGGGTCCCCGACGTCGCGCTGGTCTGCGCCGGCCGCACCGACACGGGCGTCCACGCGCGCGGCCAGGTGGTCCATGTCGACCTGCCCGACGACGCGTCGTACGACGACCGGCTGGAGCGGCGGCTCAACGGGATCCTCCCCGCCGACGTGCGGGTCACGGCCCTCGGGCCCGCGCCTGAGGGCTTCGACGCGCGGTTCTCGGCGGTGTGGCGCCGCTACGCCTACCGGGTCGCCGACGCACCGGCCCTCGTCGACCCGCTGACGCGTGGTCACGTGCTCTCCTGGCCCCGGCCGCTCGACGTCGGGCTGATGGACCGGGCCTGTGGCCCGCTGCTCGGCCTGCAGGACTTCGGGGCGTTCTGCAAGCGGCGCGAGGGGGCCACGACGATCCGGACCCTGCGCGCGCTGACGTGGGAGCGCGACGGCGCCGGGCGGGCGGTGGCGGGCGTCGAGGCCGACGCGTTCTGCCACCACATGGTCCGCTCGCTGGTCGGTTGCCTGCTGGCCGTGGGTGACGGTCGGCGCCCGGTGGGCTGGCCCGCCGAGGTGCTCGCCGCCGGCGTACGCGACCCCGCCGTGGCCGTCGTCCCCGCGCACGGCCTCACGCTCGAGCAGGTCGGCTACCCGGACGCCGCCGGGCTCGCCCTCCAGGCCGACCGGGCCCGTGCCAGGCGAGCAGCGACGTGAGCGGGGACGACGTGGGGGACCACTACTTCTCGGCCGACCCGGCGGCGCCGTTCGCCCGCGAGACCTTCACCTGCAAGGTCTGGGGGCACGAGCTCACCCTGACCAGCGGCACCGGAGTCTTCAGCCGGGGCCACCTCGACCACGCGACGGCCGTGCTGTTCCGCGAGACCGAGCCACCGGCGCAGGGGCAGGTGCTCGACCTGGGCTGCGGGTACGGCGTGATCGGGCTGGCCGTCGCGCGGGCCGTGCCGCTGGCGACCGTGACCGCCGTCGACGTCAACGAGCGGGCGCTGCTGCTGGCCAACGAGAACGCCAGGGCGCTGGACCTCGACGGCCGCTTCATCGCCTGCCGCCCCGAGCAGGTGCCGACCGACTTCACCTTCGACGAGATCTGGTCGAACCCGCCGATCCGGATCGGCAAGCAGGCGCTGCACGAGCTGCTGCTGGCGTGGCTCCCGCGGCTGCGGCCGGGTGGCCGGATGGTCCTGGTCGTGGGCAAGAACCTCGGCGCCGACTCGCTGCAGCGCTGGCTCGGCGAGCAGGGATGGCCGACGACCCGGCTCGCGAGCGCCAAGGGGTTCCGGGTGCTCGAGGTCGGCCGCGCCTGATCAGCAGCAGGCCGTCTCGGCGGCCGGGTCGGTCATGACGTCGGCGTCCTCGAGCACGGTGTAGACCTCCCAGGTCTCGCCGTGCGGCGTCCCCTCCACCCAGAACTTGTCCTGGCGGGCGTAGCAGCACGTCGTGTCGCGGCCGTCCCGTGCGGTGAGGCCCGCCGCGGCCAGCCGCTCCCGCTGGGCGTCGACGGCGGCCGTGTCGGCGACCTCGACGCCGAGGTGGTTGAGGCCCCCACCGCGACCGGGGTTCTCGATCAGCACCAGCTTGAGCGGTGGCTCGGCGATTGCGAAGTTGGCGTAGCCGGGCCGCCGCTTGGCGGGCTCGGTGCCGAAGAGCGCGGAGTAGAAGGCGATCGAGGTGTCGAGGTCGTCGACGTCGAGGGCGAGCTGGAGACGGGACATGGTGTCCTCCCGGAGTCAGATATCGATGGTTGTCGATATCCGAGTTTGCCCCGGACATCGACATCTGTCAATATCGAGGCATGTCGATCTCTGCCGAGCCGGCCGCCACCGCCGCCATGGCCTGCTGCCGGCCGCTCGCGTCCGAGCCGCTCGGCCCCGAGGCGGCCGCCGACGTGGTGCCGCTGCTGAAGGCGCTCGCCGACCCGGTGCGGCTGCGGCTGCTCTCGCTGGTGGCCTCCCACCGGGGAGGCGAGGCCTGCGCCTGCGACCTGCTGGAGGCCTTCGACCTCTCCCAGCCCACGATCAGCCACCACCTGAAGGTCCTCCACTCGGCCGGGCTCCTGGAGCGCGAGAAGCGTGGCGTGTGGGCCTACTACCGGGTGGCCTCCCGGGTGCTCGACGACCTCGGTGCGCTGGTGGCCAGCGCCGGACGATGACGGCACCCTCGATCCTGTTCGTCTGCGTGCACAACGCCGGCCGCTCCCAGATGGCCGCGGGCTGGCTGCGCCACCTCGCCGGCGACCGGGTCGAGGTGCTCTCGGCCGGGTCGGCTCCCGCGGCCGCGGTCAACCCGGTCGCGGTCGAGGCGATGGCCGAGGTGGGCATCGACATCGCGGGCCACGCCCCGCGGGTGCTCGACCCCGACGACGTACGACGCTGCGACGTGGTCGTCACGATGGGGTGCGGCGACGCGTGCCCGTTCTTCCCCGGCACCCGCTACGAGGACTGGGTCCTCGACGACCCTGCCGGCCGGCCGCTCGAGGCGGTCCGCCCGGTGCGTGACGAGATCCGCCGCCGGGTCGAGCTGCTGCTTGCCGAGGTGATCGGCTGAGACCCTCGCAACAGAACAGGCCCGGCTAGCGTCGGTAGGGCATGGAGCTGGTGATGGCTGCCGTCGAGCGAGGAGCGCGCGTGGTCGGGTTCGACGAGTGGGTGGCCCTGCGGGGTGACGCGCTCTACCGGCTCGCCTACGTGCTCACCGGCAACCGCGCCGACGCCGAGGACGTCGTCCAGGACGCCCTGTCGCGGGCGCTGCCGCGCTGGTCGCGGATCCTCGAGGCCGACGACCCCGACGCCTACGTCCGCCGGATGGTCGTCAACGCCCACACCTCGTGGTGGCGCACGTTCCGGGGCCGGGAGTCGCCGGTCGCCGAGGTGCGGCTCGGCGAGGCCACCGACCCGGACGTCGCCGAGCAGGACCGGGTCTGGCGGGCCTGCCTGGCGCTGCCCCCTGACCAGCGGGTGGCGGTGGTGCTGCGTTACTACGAGCACCGCGACTACGACGAGATCGCCGACCTCACCGGCGTGCGCGAGGGGACCGTGCGGTCGCGGGTCTCCCGGGGCCTGGCCACGCTCCGCACGACCCTGAGCAGCGACCTGGAGGACGACGATGCCTGACCTCGAGACGCGGATCGACGAAGGCCTGGCCGGCACCGCCGAGCGGGCACCCCACCCCACCGACCTCGCGGCCGGCGCCCGCGCCCGCCTCCGGCGCCGCCGCCGTACGTCGGCAGGGGTCGTGGCGGCCGCCGTGGCCGTGGCCGCGGTGCCGGTGGGGCTGGTGATCGTCGGCGGCGACGCAAGGGGCCCGGAGCGCGACACGAACGACGCGTCCTCGGCCAGCCAGGCGCCGGCCGGCTGGCGCACCGAGACCTGGCACGACCTGTCGGTCAGCGTGCCTCCCGGATGGGGCTGGAGCGGTGGCACCGACTGGTGCAGCGGGGGGAAGCACCTCGGTGACGTGGGGCCCACCGTGAGCCGGCCGGTCGTGGTGCGCACCGTCGACTGCTCGCCGAGCTTCGGCCCGGGCGTGCACTTCGGCGAGCCCACGCGCGGCGAGCTGCCTCCCGGCACCGAGGGCACGGTGCAGCAGTACCAGGGCGACACCTACCCCGACGGCTCCTGGATCGGCTACGCCAGCACCCAGGACGCGGCGGTCTGGGTGGTGGCCGCCGATCGCACCCTGGCCCGGCAGGTGCTCGACACGGTCACACCGGTGGGCGAGGTCGACGCCAACGGCTGCGCCACGCGGAGCGAGACGATCACGCCCTTCACGTCCGACCTGCTCTCGGTGTGCCGATACGAGTCCCGCGGCTGGCTCGAGCAGAGCGAGCTCCTCTCGTCGGCCGACAGCGAGGCGGCTCGCGACGCCGTGGCAGCCGCGCCCGGCTCCGCTTGTGAGCAGCCGGCCACGGACGCCGAGGTGGTGACCCTGCGCTCTGCGGGGTTCGGCTACTACGTCGTCCTCGCCGACGGCTGCGCGACCGTGACCGACGACGCCGGCATCACCCGGCGGGCCACCCCCGAGGTGCTCCACTGGGCCCTCTCGCCCGGCTGGTCCGGCACGCTGTCGTTCCTGAGCTACGACACGTCGCCCGGAGCACTGCAGCTCCGCCACCGGTGACATGCTGACCGCATGACCTACCAGCCGGCCGAGGACAGGTACGCAGGGTTCCACGGCGAGTCGGCGGGCGGGATGCGCTACCGCTTCTGCGGCCACAGCGGGCTGCGACTACCGCTGCTCAGCCTCGGGCTGTGGCAGAACTTCGGCGACGACCGGCCCGAGGACACCCAGCGGGCGATCCTGCGCCGCGCCTTCGACCGCGGCGTGACCCACATCGACCTGGCCAACAACTACGGGCCGCCCTACGGCCGCGCCGAGGAGAACTTCGGCCGCTACTTCGCGCAGGACTTCAAGTCCTACCGCGACGAGCTGGTGATCTCGACCAAGGCCGGCTACGACATGTGGCCGGGGCCCTACGGCCAGGGCGGCGGGTCGCGCAAGTACGTGCTGGCCAGCCTCGACCAGTCGCTCGCCCGGATGGGCCTCGACCACGTCGACATCTTCTACAGCCACCGCTTCGACCCCGAGACCCCGGTCGAGGAGACGATGCAGGCGCTCGACCAGGCCGTCCGCTCCGGTCGCGCGACCTACGTCGGCATCAGCTCCTACTCCGCAGAGCAGACCCGGGAGGCGGCCACGATCGCGCGCGACCTCGGGACGCCGCTGCTGATCCACCAGCCGTCGTACTCCATGCTCAACCGCTGGATCGAGCCCGACCTGCTCGACGAGCTGGAGCAGCAGGGGATGGGCTGCATCGTCTTCACCGCCCTGGCGCAGGGCCTCCTCACCGATCGCTACCTCGACGGGGTGCCCGACGACTCGCGCGCCGCTCGCGAGGGCTCCACGCTCACCGGTCTCGAGGACGACGTCCTCGAGCGGGTGCGGTCGCTGAACGGCATCGCCGAACGCCGTGGCCAGAAGCTCGCCCAGCTCGCGCTCCAGTGGGCGCTGCGCGACCCGCGCGTCACCAGTGCCGTCATCGGCGCCTCCAGCGTCGAGCAGCTCGACACCAACCTCGACGCGCTCGACGGCCCGCCGCTGACCGAGGAGGAGCTCGCCGAGATCGACCGGTACGCCGTCGAGTCGGGCATCAACCTGTGGGACCCGCCGGCCGACGAGCCGGCCCGGTGAGCCCGCTGCTCGAGCCGCTGCGGGCGGCGGACCACGCCGACGTCCTGGGGCTCAACGAGCGCTTCGTCCACCTGCTCGCGCCGCTGGCCGACGAGAGGCTGCAGCGCATGACCGAGACCGGCACCGTGGAGGTGATCCGGCACGAGGGCAGGTTCGCCGGGTTCGTGGTGACCGCGATGAGCGGCTCGGGCTTCACGTCCGACAACTTCGCCTGGTTCGGCGAGCGGTACGACTCCTACTGCTACCTCGACCGGATCGTGCTCGAGGAGGACGTGCGGCGTCTCGGCCTCGGTCGGCGGGTCTACGACGAGATCGAGGCGCGCACGGCCCGCCGCGCGCCGCTGCTCACGCTCGAGGTCAACATCGACCCGCCCAACGAGCCGTCGCTGGCCTTCCACACCGGCCGCGGCTTCGCGCAGGTCGGCGAGCGGGTGATCGAGGACCACACGGTCGGCATGATGATCAAGCACCTGGCCCGATGAGGGTGAGGGCCTGCAGCGGGCAGGCAGCCACCGCGCGCCGTGCCAGCCGGTCGAGGCCGGCCGGCACGACCGGGTCCCGCTCGCCCGACGGGGACAGGGGGAAGCCCCACTCGTCCTCGGCGAGCAGCTCGGGGAGGAGCTCGGCGCACGCGCCGTGCCCGTCGCAGCGGGTCCGGTCGACGTGGAGCCGCGCGGTCACTGCCGGCACCTCCGCGTCCGGGGTCCGGCCAGGTGTCCGGCCACGTGGTCGCCGAGCTCGGTCAGCAGGCTGCCGACCAACCGGGCCGTGCCGTCGGGGTGGGCGCACGCGCCACGGCCAGTGACCTGCCGCCTGATCCGGTCCACCTCGACCGCGAGCCCGGGCCCACCGTCGGGCCGGGCGAGGCGGTGCACCAGTCCGGCGAGGTGGGGCAGACCGTTGAGGCAGGGCCCGCACTGCCGGACCGAGGACGCGGCAAGGTAGTCGGCGATGTCGGCCGTGGTCGCCACGGGACAGCGGTCGCGGTGGAGGACGTGGACGACGCCGGCGCCCGGCGCGACCCCGTCGGCGTCGCGCGTGAGCGGGCGGTCGAGGTCGCTCACCCACTGCCCGTGGTAGCCGCCGACGAGGACGGGGCCGGCCAGGTCGAGCTCGACCCCGCCGAGGGCGAGCACCTCGCGCAGGGGGACCCCGCGTTCGACCTCGACGACGCCCGGGGTGGCCACCAGCCCGGGGTCCGAGCCGGACAGGGTGACCAGGAAGGTGCCGGGGTCGGTGGCGGTGCCGGCGGTGCGGAACCAGTCCGGCCCGAGTCGCGCCAGCAACGACACCTGGGCCAGCGTCTCGGCGTTGAGCACCAGCGTGGGCCGGCCGCCGACGCCGCGCTCGCGGACCGGGCGCAGGGGGTCCGAGGGCAGCGCCGGGCGCCCGTCGAGCTGGTTGACCAGCGCGGACTCCTGGCCCGCGACGTAGCCACCGCGCATCGGGCGGACCTCGACCCCGGGCCGACCCACCACCCCGGGAGGTATGCGGTGGGCCACGTCGACGGCCAGCAGGCGGGTCCGGGCGCCGAGCGCGTCGCCGACCAACGTGAGGCCGTCGACCACCAGCCCGGGCGAGCGCTGGAGCAGCACCCGGTCCTTGTGGCTGAGCGGCTCGCCCTCCATCGCGTTGCCGACGACGACCGCCCGTGGCCCGGCGGCCGCGATGCTGGCCAGCTTGCGACCGGTCGGGAAGCCCGAGCCCCCGCGGCCGGTCAGCCCGGCGTCGTCGAGCAGTGCCCCGAGCGTGGTCAGGTCGAGCCGGGGGAGCGGCGGCAGGTCCGGGGCGTCGGCGAGCAGGAGGCGCCGGGCGGCGGGCGTGGTCACGCCGCCCTCCTCGGGAGCCGCGCGTGTCCGCGTTCGGCGTACGACGGGAGGAGCCGCCAGGCTGCCGCACCGCCGACGGCGCCCACGCAGGCGAGCGCGCTGATCCGGAACCACGGCTCGGTGGCGTCGGAGCCGGTGCCGAGAGCGTGCAGGAGCGCGACCGGCCAGAGGGCATAGGTCGTCCAGTGGACCGCGTGGAAGACCCGGGGGCCGAGCCGCTGACGGAGCAGGCCGACGACCGTCACGAGGGCGACCAGGTCGAGGGCCAGCGTCCCGAGGCCCAGCCAGATCGGGGAGTTCTGGCCGAGGAAGGGCACCAGCAGGTCGACCAGCCGCAGTTGGGCGTAGGGGTCGAGGAGCAGCGAGGTGACGTGGACCGCGACCAGTCCGACGGCGGTCAGGGCCGCGGCCCGGTGCACCTCCTGCACGCCGAAGCGGCCCAGGCCCAGGCCGCGGCCGGAGCGGCCGGCGACGCCGAGCACGAGCGAGGCGGTGAGCAGCAGCAGGGCGACCAGCCCGGTGCCGCGGCCCAGCGCCCAGAGCGCCTGGTCGAGGAGGCCGCTCACGCCGTCACCCCCTCGACCGGCCAGCGGCCCATGGTCACGACGCAACCGTCGTGACCGACCAGCCGCGTCGGGAGCCCGGTGGCGGCCAGCCAGCCGACCCCGCGACCGCCCATGGCCAGGGTGGCGGTGGCCGCCGCGTTGGCGTCCAGGCAGGAGCCGGCGACCACGCTGACGGTGCGCCACGGCGTCCGGGCCGAGCCGCCGGTGATGGGGTCGACGACGTGGTGCCGGCTGCCGCCGGCCCACGTACGCCGGACGGTGCTCGAGGTCGCCAGGGCCGACCCGGGGGACAGTGCGACCTGCTGGGCCGGGTCACCGGGCAGGTCCTGGACCAGCACCTGCCAGCCACCGTCGGGTCCCGGACCCGCGGTGGCGACGTCGCCGCCGAGCTCGACCAGGACGCCGGTGCCGAGCCGCTCGGCGACCAGGAGCGCCGCTCGGTCGGCGGCCAGCGCCTTGGCGGTCGCGCCCAGGTCGAGCAGCAGGCCGGGCGGCAAAGTGAGCCGGTCGTCGTCGAGCCGCACCTGACGCCAGCCGGGAGCCGGGACGACCCGCACGGCTCCCGCGACGGGCGCCAGGTCGTCGATGTCGCGGTCGTAGCCCAGGGCCACGAGGGCTGTGCCGACGGTCGGGTCCACGGCACCGTCGGTGCGCTCGGCCACGTCGAGGGCGGCGGCCAGCAGCGCGGCCAGCAGCGGTGAGACCCGGGTGGTGCCGGGGGTCAGTCGCATCAGCTCGGAGTCCGGGTCGAACCGGCTGCACGCCTGTCCCACCTCGGCCAGCAGGCCGTCGACCAGGTCGGCGGCGGCCGCGGCCGCGGCGTCGTCGGTCACCACCAGCCGGGCGGTGGTGCTCCAGAGGGTCCAGGTGCGGGTGTGCACGTCAGGACCCCGAGCTCGTGCCCTGGGGGCTGCCGCCGCCCGATGGGCCGACCGCGCCGCGGGGCGCCGACCAGCCACCGGCGGTGCGAGCGCCGGAGCCGCCGGACGAGGTCGTCCCGTCCGTGGAGGCGGTGCCTCCCGGTCCCGCCGTGGCGGGGGTGCTCGACAGCGCCACCGCCCCGGACACGCCGAGCGCGCCGACCACCCCGAGGGCGACCACGCCCCGGGTGGCGCGCCGGGTCCGTCGCAGCTGGTGCCGTCGTTCGTCCATGGCCCCACCGTGCCCCCCGAGCCTGTGGTGCACCTGTGAGGAGGACGTGGACCTGCTCAGGATCCGGTCAGCGCAGCGGGTCGAGCATCCCGTGGTCACCGACCCGGTCGGCCAGCCCGGCCAGGTGGTGGTCGCCGGTGCCGAGCAGGTGGTCGAGCGCGGTGAGCTGGGCGACCAGGCTGCCGACGGCGTACTCGGCGGTCATGGCGATGCCACCGTGCAGCTGGATCGCCTCCTGGCCGACGTGGCGCGACCCGCGGCTGGCCTGCAGCCCGCAGCGGGCGGCGGCGTCGGTGAGCGCGTCGGGGTCGCCGGTCGCCACGACCATGGTCGCCCAGTCGACGATGCTCTGGGTGAGCTCGAGGGTGACGTACATGTCCGCCGCCCGGAAGCTCAGCGCCTGGAAGGTGTTGAGGGTGACGCCGAACTGCTTGCGGCTCTTGAGGTAGTCGGTCGTCGCGCGCAGCGCGCTCCGCATCGCGCCGAGCGACTGGTTGGCCGCCATCACCCGCGCGAGGTCGAGCACGGTGGCGATGCTCGCGGTCAGGTCGCGCCCGGGTTCGCCGAGGGGGGTCGCGCTCGCGGCGTCGAGGTCGACCCGTGCGGCCCGCGTCCCGTCGTACGACGCGTAGCCGGTGATCGTCGCCTCCGCCGGGTCGAGCAGGAACAGGCCGGTGCCGCCGTCGGGCAGGGTCGCGCTCACGACCAGGACGTCGGCGCGCGCGCCCGCGGGCACGGGCTCCTTGGTGCCGGTGAGGGTCCACGCGTCACCGTCCTGCGTCGCCGTGACCGCCGTGGCCTCCGCCGTCCAGCCCGTGCCCGGCTCGGCGTGCGCGAAGGCCGGCAGCCGCTCGCCCTCGGCCAGCGGCGCGACGACCTGCTGCCGTTGCTCCTCGGTGCCGCAGGCGGCGACCAGGCCGCCGGCCAGCACGACCGCCCCGAGGTAGGGCTCGGGCGCGGCCACCGCGCCGAGCTCCTGGCACACGATGCCGATCTCGACCGGGCCGGCCCCGACGCCGCCGTCGGCTTCGGCGAAGGGCAGCCCGAGCAGCCCCATCTCGGCCATCCGCGCCCAGAGCTGCTCGTCGAAGCCGGGGTCGTCGGCGGTCACGTCGCGCCGGTGGTCGTGGTCGGCGTAGGCCTTGCCGACCAGGCCGCGGACCGCGTCGCGCAGCGCCTTCTGCTCGTCGTCGTAGGAGAAGTCCATCGTCGCCTCTCAGAGTCCGAGGATCCGGCCGGCGATGATCTGCCGCTGGATCTCGTTGGAGCCGCCGTAGATGGAGGCCTTGCGGAGGTTGAGGTAGCGCGGCGTCGTCCGTCGCTGCCACTGCTCGACCGCGGAGTCGTCGCCGGCGCCGCTGGCCAGAGAGCCGGGCCCGGCCAGGTCGACCGCCAGCTCGCTCACCGCCTGCTGGAGCTCGGAGCCCTTGAGCTTGAGCACCGAGGAGGCCGGGTGGGGCTCGCCGTCGGTCGAGTGGGCGGCGACCCGGATGGCGGTCAGCTCGAGGGCGAGCAGCTCGTTCTCGAGCTCCGCCACCCGCGCCCGGGCCAGCGGATCGGCGGCGAGCGCGTCGGCCGCGACCTCCTTGAGCCGCGCGAGCGACCGCTTGGTGGCCGTCACGGGGGCGACACCGACCCGTTCGTTGCCGAGCAGGAACTTGGCGATCGTCCAGCCGCCGTTCTCCTCGCCGACCAGCAGGTCACCCGGTACGCGTACGTCGTCGAACCACACCTCGTTGACCTCGTGGCCGCCGTCGATCAGCTCGATCGGCCGCACCTCGACGCCGGGCAGGCTCATGTCGATCAGCAGCAGCGAGATGCCGCGCTGCTTCTTGGCCTCGGGATCGGTGCGGACCAGGGTGAAGATCCAGTCGGCGTGCTGGCCGAGCGTGGTCCAGGTCTTCTGGCCGTTGACGACCCACTCGTCGCCGTCGCGCACGGCGGTGGTCCGCAGCGAGGCCAGGTCGGAGCCGGCGTCGGGCTCGGAGAAGCCCTGTGCCCACCAGATGTCGAGGTTGGCGGTCGCCGGCAGGAAGCGCTGCTTCTGCTCCTCGGTGCCGAAGTGGGCGATCACCGGCCCGATCATCGTGGCGTTGAAGGCCAGCGGTGGTCCGACCGCGGCGCGCTGCATCTCGTCGTACCAGAGGTGGCGGCGCAGCTCGCTCCACCCGCGCCCGCCCCACTCCTCGGGCCAGTGGGGCACGGCGTACCCGGCCTCGTTGAGCGTGCGCATCGACTCGACGAGCTGGTCCTTGGTGAGCTCGCCGCCCGCCGCGACCGTCCCGCGGATCTCCTCGGACACCTGGGTGGTGAAGAACTCGCGCAGCTCCTCGCGGAAGGCGCGGTCCTCCTCCGACAGCTCCAGCCTCATGCGTCCTCCTCGCGATCCGGCAAATGGGGATGCGGGCCGGCCCGCCGCTCCCGGACAATCTGACACATGGGCCATGTGGACGTCGCCGGGGTGCGCTTCGAGCTGCCGGACGGGCGGGTCCTGCTGGAGGACGTGTCGTTCCGGGTGGGGGAAGGCGCCAAGGTGGCGCTGGTCGGCGCGAACGGCGCCGGCAAGACCACCCTGCTGCGGATCATCACCGGTGAGCTCGCGCCCCACGCGGGCGCGGTGACCCGGTCGGGCGGGCTCGGCGTGATGCGGCAGATGGTGGGTCAGGGACTGGGCGACGCGCCGACGGTCGCCGACCTGCTGCTGAGCGTGGCGCCGCCGCGCGTCCGGGCCGCCCACGCCGAGGTCGAGCGGCTCGAGCTGGCGCTGATGGACCACGACGACGAACCCACCCAGCTGGCCTACGCCTCCGCGCTCGCCGAGTACGCCGACGCCGGTGGCTACGACCTCGAGGTCACCTGGGACGTCTGCACGGTGGCCGGGCTCGGGGTCGCCTACGACCGGGCCAAGTACCGCGAGCTGCGCACGCTCTCCGGCGGGGAGCAGAAGCGGCTGGTGCTCGAGTACCTGCTGCGCGGCCCCGACGAGGTGCTGCTGCTCGACGAGCCCGACAACTTCCTCGACGTCCCCGGCAAGATCTGGCTCGAGCGTCGGATCCGGGAGTCGGAGAAGACGATCCTGTTCATCAGCCACGACCGCGAGCTGCTCGCCAACACCGCGACCCGCGTGGTCACCGTCGAGCTCGGCGCCTCCGGCGCCGGCAACCTGGTGTGGACCCACCCCGGCGGCTTCGCGTCCTACCACGACGCTCGCCGCGACCGGTTCCTGCGCTTCGAGGAGCAGCGCCGGCGCTGGGACGAGGAGCACGCCAAGATCAAGGCGTTGGTGCTGCGGCTGAAGATCAAGGCGGAGTACAACGACGGCATGGCCAGCCAGTACAAGGCGGCCCAGACCCGGCTGCGGAAGTTCGAGGAGGCCGGGCCGCCGACCGAGCAGCCGCGGGAGCAGCAGGTGACGATGCGGCTCGGCGGCGGCCGCACCGGCAAGCGGGCGGTCGTGTGCGAGCAGGTCGAGCTGCTCGGGCTGATGCACCCGTTCGACCTCGAGGTCTGGTACGGCGAGCGGGTCGCCGTGCTCGGGTCCAACGGCTCGGGCAAGTCCCACTTCCTGCGGCTGCTGGCGATCGGTGGCAGCGACCCGGACGTCGAGCACCGGCCGGTCGACGACGTACGCGTCGAACCGGTGCGGCACACCGGCAAGGCCAAGCTCGGCGCACGGGTGCGGCCCGGGTGGTTCGTGCAGACCCACGAGCACCCCGAGCTGCTCGGACGCACGCTGCTGGAGATCCTCCACCGCGGCGACGGCCGACCCGACGGCCGGACCGGGATGGGCCGCGAGCAGGCCAGCCGGGTGCTCGACCGCTACGAGCTCGCCCACGCCGGGGAGCAGCGGTTCGAGTCGCTCAGCGGCGGCCAGCAGGCGCGGTTCCAGATCCTGCTGCTGGAGCTCTCGGGCGCGACGCTGCTGCTGCTCGACGAGCCCACCGACAACCTCGACGTCCAGAGCGCGGAGGCGCTCGAGGCCGGGTTGGAGGCCTTCCAGGGCACCGTCCTCGCGGTGACCCACGACCGCTGGTTCGCCCGCGGCTTCGACCGCTTCCTCGTCTACGGCGCCGACGGCTCGGTCTACGAGTCCGACGGCCCGGTCTGGGACGAGGGCCGCGTGACCCGGTCGCGCTGATGGTCGTCGTTCCGCCGCGCACCTGGGGCGAGGGTGCTTCGAGCCCGGGGCCGAGGACGCCGCGACGATCTGGGCGCTCGTGCCACCTGGCTGAGCGGTCTGGACCACCCCTTGCGGAATTCGCCGTTCACCCCTCCCGGGTCCCGTGGTGTCCCCACACTGGTGCCACCAGTGACACACGACACACCGACCCGTGGGGGACACCATGCTGCAGTTCGAACAGTCCGTCGGCGAGACCCCGGCCCCGACCACCGGAGCGCCCGAGCTCGCCCTCGTCGACGAGGTCCAGACCGACCAGACGTCCGTCTTCGACGAGGCGCCGGTCTTCGACGAGACGCCGTGGAGCGCCGCGACCCGGATGCTGGAGGCCGCCACGACCACCGCCGAGCGCCTCGTCCGTGACGCCGAGACCGAGGCCGAGGCACTGGTGAGCGCCGCCCGGTCCCGCGCCGACGAGCTCTCCGAGTCCAGCCGTCGGGAGGCCGACCAGGCCGCCGCCGAGCTCGACCGGTCCCGCCGGGAGCAGACCGCCGCCCTCGACACCGAGCGCGAGTCCGCCCTCGCCGGCCTGGCCGAGGAGAAGGCGGCCCTCGAGGACGCGATCGCCCAGCTCCGCGCCTCCGAGGAGGACCAGCGCGCTCGGATGCGGATGCACCTCGAGCAGCACCTCTCCCTCCTCGACGCCCACGAGCCCGAGGGCCACGAAGCCGACTGACCTGCGTCATCCGCCACCACGACACCGTGGTGGGTGAGCCGGCGGTGTGTGGTGGCCGGCTCACCCACTGCGGACCCTCGAGTCGATGCATCTCACGTCCGCCTCGTGAAGCGCAGGGATCCATCTGGAAGCCGCCGAGGGTCGTAGGCCGGGTCGTGCACGCGTCGGTGGTGGAAGCCGCACAGCGGAACCAGGTCCCGTAGGTCGGTGCGGCCGACGCAGGACCACGGATCGTCGTGGTGGGCCTCGGTCCAGGCGTACGGGACGTCGCAGCCGTCTGCCGCACAGGCCGAGTGGCGCAAGGCGCCCGCGACGCGCTGAGCCTCGGAGAAGAACCGTCGCGACCGACCGAGGTCGAGGGGCTGGGACGCGCCGCCGAGCACCGCGGGCACCAGCCCGGCGTTGCAGGCGAGCCTTCGTGCCTCCGACGCTGAGACCAGGTCGCCCGTGTCGAGACCGGCAGCCCTGAGCTGCCCACGCAGCGCGTCGAGGTCGAGCTTGACGATGACTGTGGCCGCGACCTTGCTGTGCAGCCGGTCGGTGGGCAGGTGCTCGAGAAGGGTGGCGAACGCACGCCCCCGCTCGTGGGCCCAATCACGGTCGATCCGCTGGTCCCCCGCCTGCGCCTGCCCGGCTCCCGTGCGCCCGCGGCGGGGCGAGGTCATCGCGTCCAGGACCTTGCGCAGCATCGAGCTGGCAAGCGTGGGCACGGTGAAGTGACCGCTCGTCGTGCCGTCACCGTTGTCGTGGAGCGTGAGCCTGGCCCTGTCGAGCGCCACACGCTCGTCGTGCCTCAGCTGGTCGTCCTCGTGGGCATCCACCGTCGCCACATCCCGCTCCACGGCCTCGAGGGCACGACGGGCGACGTGTCGCAGCTGGAGCGGGTCGAGCGCCTTCGCCTTGTCCACGAGTCGTCGCTCGACCACCCCGCGCTGCTGCGCCGTCAGGTCCTGCGGCAGCCGTCGCGCTGCCTCGGCGATGACGGACGCGTGGGCCGGAGTGATCTGGCCGCTGCTGAACGCCGCGAAGGTCGCCGCCAGGCCCGAGTCCAGGGCCGACGCGAGCTTGGCGTCGCGAGCCGAGGCGGCGTGCCCGGACCGGGTCTGCTGCGCCAGCCAGGCTCCGGTCGAGGCCGCGCCCGCCCGCTCGGGCACCCGCGCCCTCTCGGCTGCGGCGACGAGCTTCAGCTCCAAGGCCCTGATCCGCGAGCGGGCCCGCGCACACTCGGCCACCACCTCGGCGTAGGCAATCCCCGGCCCCGCGACGTCCCCCACGTCGTCGAGCGCGGCGTGCACTGCCGCGACCACCGCAGCCGGGTGACCCGGCGCGACGACGTCGATGGCGAGGAGGCTGCTCATGACGACACTGTAGGCGAACGTGTGTTCGAATGTGCTGTCGAGCCCGTGGCTGTGGAGAACTCTCCGCCAGCGCGTGCTGTGGACGGGAAGTGGCTGACTTTCGGGTCGTGCGGAGACATCACGTCGCCACCTCGGCTTGCTCCGACGCCGCCGTGCCTGTCGTCGCTCACGCGCCTTCGCCGTGCACCCTCACGGCCACATGGTTGACGGTCGCACCGAGGATCGCCGCCAACGCGACGCAGAACGCGAAGACACCGCCTCCAGATCAACACCGCGTGACCTGGCCCACGTCGGCTCGTTGAGGCGGGTGTCGGCCCGGGAGGGTGCCGACGCTGCACCCCCTGACCGGCAGCCCGACACGGGCTGCGACAGAGCGAGGCCGGCGCGATCCGCCGGCTCAAGGAGTTCGGTCCATGCCTCCCTTGTCACGTCACCGCCGACGGCTCGCGCTCGTCGGCATCCCCGCACTCGGCCTGGCGCTCGGCGCCGCCATGGTCCCGGCGGTCGGTGAGGAGCCGGCTGCTCCCGACCCGGACTCCTTCACGTGGTCCTTCCAGGGCGAGGGGGCCGAGCGGGTCGACACCGCCGACTTCCGCGAGGGCACCGTCGCGCCGACCTCGGCCCAGAGGTCGGCCGCGGCGGCGCTCGGCGCGACGACGGTGCGCTGGAACCAGTTCGGGACGCCGAAGGTGCTGCTCAACACCAAGGGCTACCTCAGCGGCACCCGCAGCGGCAAGGCCGCCACCGTCGCCCGGGCGTTCGTCGCCGACCACGCCGGCCTGTTCCGGCTCGACTCCTCGGGCGTCGACGCGCTCGAGGTCCTCGCCGACTCCCCGCTCCTGGAGTCGCCCGACCTGGCGCGCCAGTCGCGTGGCCAGCAGGTGCCGACCGGCAACGTGCCCCACGTCGTGACCCTCCGCCAGACCTTCGACGGTCCCGCGGGCGAGCTGGTCGCCGGCAACGACGGACTGCTGACCATCGGCGTGCAGCGCGACGGCCGGGTCGCCTACGTCTCCTCCAGCATCACCGGCGACGAGGCGGTGTCGGGATCGCAGACCGTGAGCGCCGCTACCGCCATCCAGAAGGCGGCCGACGACATCGGGGTCGACCTGGGCACGCTCAGCGCCACCGACGCCGCCGGTCCGTGGACGACGTTCGCCTCCACGACGACCCGTGACGTGCAGCGGGCGCGGCTGATGGCCGTCCCGACGCCGAGCGACGGGACCCGGCTCGCGTGGGAGACCACGGTGCTGGCCTCCGACCACAGCGGCAGCGACGGCCCGACCGCGTTCATCAGCTTCGTCGACGCCCAGACCGGCGCCGTGCTCCTGCGCGACAACCGCGTCGACCACCTCGCGCAGGGCCTGAGCCTGCCCGCCGCGACCCCGACGGGCGAGCAGTTCACCGGCAGCACCGCCGCCGCCGGCGGCTGCACGCCGCAGCCGCACGGCCCGTACGCCGTCGACGAGGGCAACGGCCAGATCCAGGTGGCCGCGGCGGCGACCGCGCCCGGTGGCGACGACGACATCACCATCAACCTCTACCGGGACGGCCAGTCCGACCCGGTCGCCTCGCAGGACCTGCTCGGCAGCCCCGAGGTCCTGACCTACTCGCCCGCGGGCGGGGTGCCGGCCGGCGACTACTTCGTCGAGATCTGCGAGTTCACCCCGTCGCCGGCGTCGATCGGCTACACCGGCGTGTTCGCCGCCGGACCCGGTGGCACCAGCGGTACGGCGCTGCCGCGCTGGCGCGAGTTCGAGTCGAACCCGCACTTCACCGACTCCGCCACGCCCGATGCCGACGTCCGCGAGCTCTGGTGCTGGGTCGACGACAACGCCGCCTGCGACGAGCAGCAGAGGAACCTCGCCTCCCGGCTCCCGTGGGACGTCCTCGCGCCGAGCATCCCGACCTTCACCACGATCGGCAACAACGCCTCGACGTCGATCTCCGAGGTCGACTTCCAGGCGCCCGACGCGGTGGTCGAGCGCCCGGTGAGCCCCGAGCGGAGCTACGACTTCCCGTGGCAGAACACCTGGTTCAACTCCAGCTGCGACCCGACGTCGTTCGACAACGTGGCCAACGGCCGCAACGACGACGACGCCTCGGTGTCCAACCTGTTCGTGAGCCACAACCGGATGCACGACTGGAGCTACTTCCTCGGCTTCACCGAGCAGAACTCCAACATGCAGGTGTCCAACTTCGGCAACACCGCCCCGAACCGGGAGAACGACCCCGAGATCGGCAACGCGCAGGCCGGACGCCGGACCTTCAACGGCCGTGACAACGCCAACCAGCTGACGCTGCAGGACGGCATCGCGCCGGTCACCAACCAGTACCTGTGGCAGCCGCTGGCGGGCGCGTTCTACGCCGCCTGCACCGACGGTGCCTACGACATGGCGGTCGTGGCCCACGAGTACGGCCACGCCATCAGCAACCGGATGATCGCCGGCCCCGACACCGGGACCGGCGCCACCCAGGGCCAGACCGAGAGCTGGTCGGACCTGATCTTCTCCGAGTACTTCCGCGGCAAGGGGATCTCGACCGGACCGGGGGCCAACCCGTTCGCGTTGGCGCCGTACGTCTCGGGCAACAAGCAGCGGGGCATCCGCAACTACGGGATGAACGACAGCCCGCTCAACTACTCCGACCTCGAGTACGACGGCAACGGCACCACCTCGCCGCACGCCGACGGCGAGATCTGGAGCGCGACCAACTTCGACATCGCCGAGGCGCTCAACGACAAGTACGACGCCACGTACCCGTCGAGCGACGAGGCCCTGCAGCTGAAGTGCGCGAAGGGCAAGCTGCCGTCCACCGAGTGTCCGGGCAACCGGCGCTGGGCGCAGATCATGTTCGACGGGTTCCTGCTGAACCCGACGAACTCCACGATGCTCGACTCCCGCGACGCGATGCTCGCCGCCGACCGGCTGCGCTTCAACGGCCGCAACCAGGGCGTGCTCTGGCGTGAGTTCGCCCAGCGCGGCATGGGAGAGACGGCGTCGTCCACCGGCGCCGACGACCGCGAGCCGGTGCCCGGCTGGTCCTCGCCGCTCCAGGACGACGAGGCCACGGTGACCTTCCGGTCCACCGCCGCCGAGACCACCGTCTACACCGGTGACTACGAGGCGCGGATCAGCCCGACGGCCGACACCGACCCCGAGACCGCCACCGCGCGGCGGGTGAGGTTCGTGCCCGGGACCTACCGGTTCGTCGCGCAGGCGCCGGGTGCCGGCGAGGTCCGGTTCACCCGGACCCTCAAGCCGGGTCAGCAGGTCACCGTCGACGTACCGGTCCGCCACAACTACGCCTCGAGCCACAACGGGGCGACGGCGACCGGCGACGGGACCAACCTCGGCAGCCTGATCGACGACACGGAGGAGACCAACTGGGCCTCGCTCGAGTCGGCGGGCACGGCCAGCGAGGGCAAGGGCGAGGGCCGTCAGGTCGAGGGCCGCCAGGTCACCGTCCGGCTGGGCGACGAGCCGGTCCGGATCAACCGGGTCAACGTGAGCGCCGCGCTGCGCCCGACCGACGCCGACAACGCCGGCGATCCCGGCAGCCAGAGCCGCTTCTCGGCGCTGCGCTCCTTCGAGATCCTGGTCTGCGACGCGACGGTGCAGGGCAACACCTGCACCGACGACCCCTCGGAGTTCCGCGTCGCCTACCGCAGCGCCAACGACGCCTTCCCGGGCGTCCGGCCGCGCCCGACGGCGCCCGACCTGGCGCTGCGGTCGTTCCGCTTCGCCGGGGTCGACGCGACCCACGTCCAGATCCGGGTGCGGGACAACCAGTGCACCGGCGGCCCGCTCTACCAGGGCGCGGCCAACCCGTCGAACGACCCGGTGTTCTCCAACCCCGACTGCGACAGCGAGGAGCAGACCCCCGACCGGGCCGTGCTCACGCCGCCGTCGGACATGGTGCGGATCGCCGAGCTGCAGGTCTTCGGGCCGCAGCAGTGAGGCGCTAGCGGCGTACGACGACACGAGCCCCGCCCGGCGAACCGGGTGGGGCTCGTGCCGCATCCACCCCGGAGGGGCGCCCCCCGGCCCTCGGGAAGCCAGGAGGCGCCCGTCCGGCAGGGGCCGCCTGACGACTCCGGCCCCTGTCGGCGGTCGGTGGCTCAGCTGGCGGTGCCCTCCGCGTCGGAGCCGAGCGTGATGCTGGTGGAGCGGGTGTCGCCGTCGCGCTCGTAGGTCAACGTGACCTCGTCGCCCGGGCGGTGGGCCCGGATGGTGGCGACCAGGCCGTCGGAGCTGGTCACGATCTGGCCGTCGACCTTGGTGATCACGTCGCCCGCCTGGAGCCCGGCGTCGTCGGCGGCCGAGCCGGCGGTGACGTCGCCGACGGCCGCGCCGTCCGCGATGACCGCCCCGCCGTCGTTCGACGGGTTGTCGCGGACCGAGACGCCGATCAGGGCGTGGGTCGGGGTCTGGCCGGCGACGATCTGGTCGACGATCGGCATCACCTCGTCCATCGGGATCGCGAAGCCGAGGCCGATCGAGCCGCCCTGCTCGCCGCTGGTGGTGGTGCCGCTGGTGCGGATCGAGGCGTTGATGCCGACGACGTCGCCGTTCATGTCGACCAGCGGGCCGCCGCTGTTGCCGGGGTTGATGGCCGCGTCGGTCTGGATCGCCGGGTAGACCGTGGCGTTGCCCTCGTTGTCGGTGCCGACGTTGACCGGGCGGTTGAGCGCGCTGACGATGCCGGTCGTCACCGTCGAGTCCAGCCCGAACGGCGAGCCGATCGCGACCACGTCCTGGCCGACGTCGACGTTGCCCGACGTCCCGATCGTGGCGGGGGTGAGGTCCTTGACGCCCTGGGCCTGGATCACGGCGGTGTCGGTGAGGGTGTCGACGCCCACGACCGTGGCGGGGGCGTGGCTGCCGTCGTCGAAGGAGGCCGTCAGCTCCGCGCCCGAGCCCGCGCCCTCGACGACGTGGGCGTTGGTGAGGATCTGGCCGTCGGAGCTGAGGATGATCCCCGAGCCCGAGCCGGCGCCCTGGGAGCCGTCGACGGTGATCTGGACGACCGAGGGGAGCACCCGGTTGGCGACCGACTCGACCGAGCCGTCCCCGGCCGGCTGGTCGCCCCGGTCGACCACCTGTGAGGTCTGCCGGTCGGGCGAGCCGAAGACCGACGGGCTCTCGGCCTGGAGGCCGTCGTAGGCGGCCGCGCCGCCGAAGCCGGCGGCCCCGCCGACGATGATCGTGGCCAGGGCAGCGGCGGCGAGACCGCCGCGGCGGCGGGGTGCGGGCGCGGTCTGGGTGGCGCCGTATGCCGCGTCGTGGCGGTAGGGCTCTTCCGGCGGGGGCGGGATGACTCGGGTGTCGCTCATGCCCCCACCGTGCCCAGCGAGGCTGTGAGGCAACTGAGAGTCGGCTGGTCGGTCGTGAAGAACCCGCGCGTGAGTGGTCGGGCCGTGTGGCGTGGGCCACAATCGGCCCATGGCGCTCCCTGATCCCACCTTCGTCGACGACCGGCTCGCCCACTGGGCGGCCCACGACCCCGACGGGGAGGCGATGACCTACCTGGGCCGCACCTGGACCTGGGCCCAGTGGGACGAGCGCGTACGCCGCCTGGCCGGCGGTCTGCGGGCCGCGGGGATCGGGCGCGGCGACGTGGTCGCGTTCCTCGACAAGAACCACCCCGCCTGCGTCGAGCTCAGCCTCGCGGCGGCCTCGCTCGGCGCGGCGAACGCGATCGTCAACTGGCGGCTGGCCGGCGACGAGGTCGACTACACGGTCAACGACTCCGGCGCCCGGCTGCTCGTCGTCGGCTCGGAGCTGATGCCGCTGGTCGAGAAGATCCGCGACCGGCTGCCGGGCGTGGAGCGGGTGGTCGAGGTGACCCCCGAGGGCGGCGACGAGGACCCCTACGAGCAGTGGCTCGCGGCCTCCGAGCCGGTCGACCGGGCCGAGGACGTCTCACCCGACGACACCTGCCTGGTGATGTACTCCTCGGGCACCACCGGCCGGCCCAAGGGCATCATGCTCAGCCACGCCAACATGGTCGCCCACACCCTCAACGCCCACGACGGCTGGGGATTCGAGCCGGGCGACAAGAACATGGTCGCGATGCCGCTCTTCCACGTCGGCGGCTCGTCCTACGTGCTCTTCGGCCTCCACGACGGCGTCCCGAGCGTGATGACCCGCGAGCCCGACGGCGCCTCGCTCGCCGGCGCGATCATGGCCGGCGCCAACCGGACCTTCCTGGTGCCGGCCGTGCTCGCCCAGGTGCTGCAGTCCGGTGACGACGCGATCGGGCTGTTCGGGCGGCTCAAGACCTACTGCTACGGCGCCTCGCCGATGCCGCTGCCCCTGCTGCGAGCCGCGATGCAGGCCTGGCCCGACACCGACTTCATCCAGGTCTACGGGCTCACCGAGGTGGGTGGCGTGATCACGCACCTGATGCCCGAGGAGCACCGCGAGGCGGTCGCGTCCGGGCAGTACGAGCGGCTGGTCAGCGCCGGCCGGCCGATCCCCCACGCCGACGTACGGGTGGTGGATCCGGGGACGCTGGAGGACGTGCCGGTCGGCGAGCACGGCGAGCTGTGGTTCCGCAGCCCGCAGCTGATGAAGGGGTTCCTCGGCCTGCCCGAGGCGACCGCCGAGGTGATCACCGACGAGGGATGGTTCCGGACCGGTGACCTCGGCAAGGTCGACGCCGACGGCTACGTCTACGTCGAGGACCGGCTCAAGGACATGATCATCAGCGGCGGCGAGAACATCTACAGCCCCGAGGTCGAGCGGGTGCTCGCCGAGCACCCGGCCGTCATGGAGGTCGCGGTGATCGGCGTGCCCGACGATCGCTGGGGCGAGGTGGTCAAGGCCGTGGTGGCGCTCCACGACGGCGCCACCGCGACCGGGGAGGAGCTGATCGCGCACTGCCGCGAGCACCTCGCGACGTTCAAGTGCCCCACCAGCGTCGACCTGCTCGACGCCCTTCCGCGCAACCCGACCGGCAAGATCCTCAAGCGCGACCTGCGCAAGCCCTACTGGCAGGACCGCGACCGCCAGACCGTGTGACCCCGTCTAGGGTGCGCCCATGACGACCGCCCGGACCGTCCCGGTCACCACCGAGATGGACGGCGACGAGCTGGACGCCGAGGACGCCTGGCGGCTGGTGCGCCACCACGGCCTACGCCGGGTGCTGGTCGAGGCGTTCGTGCGGTTCCGCTACGGCGACGGGTTCACCAACAGCCGGGCGCTGGCGCTGCAGACGTGCCTGGCCGTGGTGCCGTTCATGCTCGCGGTCACCGGGCTGGCCGCCGACATCGACCAGGACTCGGGTGGCCCGGGTGGTCGCGGCGACCGTCGAGGCGGTCTCGCCCGGCGCCGGGCAGGACGACGCCCTCGCCGACGCGCTGGTCGGCGGATCGGAGGCGGCCGGCGAGGTGGCGCTGGTCATCGGCCTGCTCTTCGCGCTGATGTCGATGACGACCGCGATGGCGCAGGTGGAGCGCGGCGGCAACCGGATCTACGGCATCCGCCGCGACCGGCCGGCGCTGCACAAGTACGGCCGGGCCGCGGTGTTCACCGCGCTGCTCGCCGTCCCGGTCGGCGTCGGCTTCCTGCTGCTGGTCGCCGGTGGTGCGTTCGGCGACGCGATGATCCGCGAGTACGGCTGGTCGGAGGCGACCGACCGCTGGTGGGACGTCCTGCGCTGGCCGGGCGGCCTCGCGGTGCTGGTGTTCTCGATCGCCGTGCTCTTCGACCACGCCCCGCGACGCCGGCAGCCGGCGCTCTCGTGGCTCGCCCTCGGCTCGGCGATCGCGGTGACGATCAGCATGCTGGCCGCGGCCGGGTTCGCCGCCTACGTCAACGTCAGCGCGTCCTTCAGCAGCACCTACGGCCCCCTCGCCGGCGTCTTCGCCCTGCTGCTCTGGAGCCTGCTGTCGTCGATGGGCCTGTTCTACGGGCTCGCCGTCTGCGCCCAGCTCGAGGCGCTGCGGGCCGGCGACGCCGAGCCCGTCGACGACGACCCCGGCCGGCCGCACCGCACGACCGTCGGTGACAGCGATGAGATCAGCGGCGAGGTGGAGTCGGAACGGGCGTGAGACAGGTGCGCGTGGGCGAGGTCGAGCTGTGCGTCGACGAGTACGGCGACCCCGGCGCCCCGCTGGTGGTGCTGGTCCACGGCGCGGCGGCGCCGATGGACTGGTGGGACCCGTCGTTCTGCCGCGCGATCGCCGACGCCGGCCGCCGGGTGGTGCGCTACGACCATCGCGACACCGGGCGGTCGACCACCGGGCCGGTCGGCGCGCCGGCGTACGACGGCGGCGTGCTCGAGTCCGACCTGGTGGGGCTGGTCGAGGCCCTCGACTCCGGGCGCGCCCACCTGCTCGGGCTGTCGATGGGCGCCGGCATCGCCCAGTCGGTCGCGCTGCAACGGCCCGACCTGGTGTCCGGGCTGACGCTGGTGGCCACCACCGCGGTCGGCGGTATCGACGCAGACCTCCCCGGCATGTCGCCTGCGCTGCGACGCTTCTTCGCCGACCCACCGCCCCCGCCCGACTGGAGCGACCGGGCGCAGGCGGTGGCCTTCCTCGTCGACGCCCAGCGCGCCTTCGCCGGGCCCGGCTTCGACGAGGAGCGCTGTCGCCAGGTGGCGGGGCAGGTGGTCGACCGCAGCATCGACCCCGCCGCGGCCGACAACCACTGGCTGGTCATCGGCAGCGGCGACGGTGGCGACGACCTCGCCGCTCGACGTGCGCGAGATCGCCGTCCCGACCCTGGTCGTCCACGGTTCCGAGGACCCGATGTTCCCGCTGCCCCACGGCGAGGCGCTCGCCGCCGCGATCCCGGGCGCGCGGCTGGCCGTGGTCGACGGGATGGGCCACGAGCCGCCACCCCCTGACGCGTGGCCGGACGTGGTGGCCGCGATCACCGGGCCCTAGGGGCGCGAGGCGCGGGCGGCCACGAGGGCCACCACGCACCCGGCCCCGGCCAGCGCGAAGCCGGCCGGGAAGCTCCAGGCCGAGGCGACCACGCCGACCGTGACGGCGCCCAGCGCCGTACCCCCGTCGAAGCCGACGTTCCACAGCGTCGAGGTCTCGTCGACCCGGCCGGGTCCGGCCCGGTGGAACGCCGAGACCAGGGTGAGGTTCTGGAGCGCGCCGTAGCCGGTCCCGGCCAGTAGGGCGCCGGCGAGCAGCCAACCGGTGCTCGCCTCGCGCGTGCCCCAGGCGCAGGCGGTGGTGCCGGCCGCGGTGACCAGCAGCAGCGGCGCCAGCCACGGTTGGCCGCCCGCGCGGCCGGTGTCGGCGAGGTGGCCCGCCCCGAACCGCGAGCCCGCCGCGGCCGTGCCCATCAGGAGCAGCGCCAGCCCCGCGACGGCCGAGGAGGTCACCTGGGGCAGGAAGGTGATCAGCGCACCGCCGGCCAGGGTGGCGGCCAGCAGCACCGCCGTGGGTGGGACGACCGCGGAGAGCAGGCCGCGGTCGCCCATCTCTGCCGTGGCCGCCTCCGGGGCCGGCGCCGTACGCACCAGCCGGCCGAGCGCGAGGGCGGCCGGGATGCCGAGCACGGGCAGCGCGGCGACCAGCAGCACCGGCACGAAGCCCACGAGGTCGACGGCGGGCACCCCGGCGGGCAGCAGCACCAGGTTGGGCAGCGCCACGGCGAGGCCGTAGACGCCGACCATCCGCCCCCGCAGCGCCGGCGGCGCGAGGTGGCCGACCACCGCGCTGCCGGTCACCGTGAGGATGCCGAAGCCCGCGCCGCGGACCATCGAGCAGCCGAGGATCCAGCCGAGGGAGTCCGAGCCGACCTGGAGCACCGCGCCGAGGGCGAGCAGCACCAGGCCGAGCGCCATCGTGCGGCCGTGGCCGATCCGCCGCAGCGTCCACGGGACCCCGAGCTGGGCCACCACGGTCGTCGCGAGCAGGACGCCGTTGACCAGCCCGGCGCCGGCCGCTCCGGCGCCGCCGTGCACCGCCCACAGCGGGGCGACCGGCAGCAGCAGGGCGTAGCCGGAGAACCCGGTGACCGAGTAGGCGACCAGCGGCCGCGTCCCCGGGACCGCCAGGACGCCGCCCGGGTCCGGGCTCAGGCCCAGCGCTCGGCGGCCGGGGTGAAGTCGAGCGTCCGGTCGCCGGTGTAGATCTGCTTGGGCCGGGCGATCTTCTGCTCCTTGTCCTGCACCAGCTCCAGCCACTGGGCCAGCCAGCCCGGCGTACGACCGATGGCGAACAGCACCGTGAACATCTCGGGCGGGAACTGGAAGGCCTCGTAGATCAGGCCGGAGTAGAAGTCGACGTTGGGGTAGAGCTTGCGGTCGACGAAGTAGTCGTCCTCGAGCGCGATCTTCTCCAGCTCCAGGGCGATGTCGAGCAGCGGGTTGGTGCCGGTGACCTCGAAGACGTCCTCGGCGGACTTCTTGATGATCTTGGCGCGCGGGTCGTAGTTCTTGTAGACCCGGTGGCCGAAGCCCATCAGCCGCTCGTTGCCGTTCTTCACGCCGTCGATGAAGTCGGGGATCTTGTCCTTGGAGCCGATCCGCTTCAGCATCCGCAGCACGGCCTCGTTGGCGCCGCCGTGGAGCGGGCCGTAGAGCGCCGCGACGCCGGCGGCCACCGCGGAGTAGGGGTCGACCTGGCTGGAGCCGACCGACCGCACGGCGTTGGTCGAGCAGTTCTGCTCGTGGTCGGCGTGGAGGATGAAGAGCACGTCGAGCGCCTTGACCAGCCGCTCGTCGGCCTCGAACTTCTTCTCGCTCATCTTGAAGAGCATCGAGAGGAAGTTGGCGGTGTAGGAGAGGTCGTTGTCGGGGTAGATGAACGGCTTGCCCTGCGCGTGGCGGTAGGACCAGGCGCCGAGGGTCGGCATCTTGGCGATCATCCGCACGATCTGCATGTGGCGGTTGTCGGCGTCGCCGATGTTGCGGGCGTCGGGGTAGAACGTCGAGAGCGCACCCACCGAGGCCATGAGCATGCCCATCGGGTGGGCGTCGTAGCGGAAGCCCTCCATGAACGTCTTGACGTTCTCGTGGACGAAGGTGTGGTAGGTGATCTCGTGGACCCACGACTCGTACTCGGCCCTGGTGGGCAGCGAGCCGTGGATCAGCAGGTAGGCGACCTCCAGGAAGTTGGAGCTCTCGGCCAGCTGCTCGATGGGGTAGCCGCGGTACTCGAGGATGCCCTCGTCGCCGTCGATGTAGGTGACCGCGCTGCGGCACGAGGCGGTGTTGACGAAGCCGGGGTCGTAGACCGCGATGCCGGGCTCGTCCTCGTCGGACTTGATCTTGCCGAGATCGGCCGCCTTGACGGTACCGTCGGTGATCGGGACGTCGTACTCCTGCCCGGTGCGGTTGTCGCGGACGGTGAGGGATTCAGTCACCCATCCAACCTACCCCGTGCGCTCGGCGGGGCGAATCCCGGCTTCCGGAGGGTGGGCGCCCGCGGTTTTGACCCCCCGTACGGCGCGCCGGTAGTCTCGTGGGTCGCGACTCCTGCCGCGTCGTGGGCCCCGCACGGGCCCAGTGGCGCAGTCCCGGACTGAAGGTTGAGCCGGGCCGTGTTCGTCAGAAGCCGTGGCTCCACCCCCGGCAGGGACCACCGGTCGGGACACCACGAACGAAAAGGGCACACCCGTGCGCACCTACAGCCCCAAGCCGGGCGACATCCACCGCGAGTGGCACGTCATCGACGCCGAGGACGTGGTCCTGGGCCGGCTCGCCGTCCAGGCCGCCAACCTCCTGCGTGGCAAGCACAAGCCGATCTTCGCGCCCCACATGGACACCGGTGACTTCGTCATCGTCGTCAACGCCGAGAAGGTGGCGCTGACCGGCCAGAAAGCCACCAAGAAGCTCAGCTACCGCCACTCCGGCTACCCGGGCGGCCTCACGGCCACCCCGATCGGCCGCGGCCTCGAGAAGGACGCTCGCCAGGTCGTCGAGAAGGCCGTGTGGGGGATGCTCCCCAAGAACAAGCTGGGACGCCAGATGCTGAAGAAGCTCAAGGTCTACTCCGGCCCGCACCACCCCCACCAGGCCCAGCAGGCCACGCCGTTCGAGATCACTCAGATCTCCCAGTGACGTCGACGACCAGGCAGAGGATCCAGAAGTGACCGAGAACAGCACCGAGACCACCGAGGTCGAGGAGACCTTCCAGACCGACGAGCAGGGCGTCGCCTACAGCTCCGAGAGCGCCCCGGCCGCCGACGCGCCGGTCGCCTCCGCGATCGCTCCCGCCGCGGCCACCGGCCGCCGCAAGCAGGCCGTCGCCCGCGTGCGGATCGTGCCCGGCACCGGCACCTGGACGGTCAACGGCCGTGCGCTCGACTCCTACTTCCCCAACAAGCTGCACCAGCAGGTCGTCAACGAGCCGTTCGTGACGACCCGCCTCGAGGGCCGCTTCGACGTGATCGCCCGGATCCACGGCGGCGGCATCACCGGCCAGGCCGGTGCGCTGCGGCTCGGGGTGGCTCGCGCGCTCAACGCGGTCGACGTCGACGCCAACCGTGCTCTGCTGAAGAAAGCCGGCCTGCTCACCCGTGACGCCCGCGTCATCGAGCGCAAGAAGGCCGGCCTCAAGAAGGCCCGCAAGGCGCCTCAGTTCAGCAAGCGCTGAGCTTTCACTAGGGTCCGTCGCATGACGACGAGACTCTTCGGCACGGACGGGGTCCGGGGCCTGGCCAACGGTGACCTCACCGCTGAGCTGGCCCTGGACCTCTCCGTGGCCGCGGCCCACGTCCTCGCCGACCGTGGCGACTTCGCCGGGCACCGCCCGTTCGCGGTCGTCGGGCGCGACACCCGGGTGTCCGGGGAGTTCCTCGAGGCGGCCGTGGTCGCCGGGCTGGCCTCGGCCGGTGTCGACGTGCTCCTGCTCGGCGTGCTGCCCACGCCCGGCGTCGCCCACCTGACCGGCTCGCTCGGCGCCGACCTCGGCGTCATGCTCTCGGCGTCGCACAACCCGATGCCCGACAACGGCATCAAGTTCCTGGCCCGTGGCGGGCGCAAGCTCGACGACGCCGTCGAGATCGCGATCGAGCAGCGGCTGCGGGAACCGTGGGACCGGCCGCAGGGCGGCGCCGTGGGACGCGTACGTCGCTACGAGGCCGCCGTCGACGACTACGTCGCCCACCTGATCGCCTCGATCGACCACCCGCTGGTCGGGCTCAAGGTGGTGCTCGACTGCGCCGCCGGCGCCGCCTACGAGGCCGGACCGCGCGCGCTCACCGGCGCCGGTGCCGAGGTGGTCGCGATCCACGCCGAGCCCGACGGGCTCAACATCAACGACGACTGCGGCTCGACCCACCTCGGGTCGCTGCAGGAGGCCGTGGTGCGCGAGGGCGCCCACGTCGGGTTCGGGCTCGACGGCGACTCCGACCGCTGCCTGGCCGTCGACGCCGCGGGTGCCGTGGTCGACGGCGACCAGATCCTGGCGATCCTCGCGCAGTCGCTGCAGGAGCAGGGCCGGCTGGCGAAGGACACAGTCGTGGCCACGGTGATGAGCAACCTCGGTTTCGTCCACGCGATGCGCGACGCCGGGATCGGCGTGCGACAGACCAAGGTCGGCGACCGCTACGTGCTCGAGGCCATGAACATCTCCGGCTACTCCCTCGGCGGCGAGCAGTCGGGGCACGTGATCATGAGCGACCACGCCACCACCGGCGACGGCATCCTCACCGCGCTGTCGGTGCTCGAGCGGATGGCCACCACCGGCCGGTCGCTGCAGGACCTCGCCGCCGTCATGACCCGGTTGCCGCAAGTACTGGTCAACGTCGCCGGCGTCGACAAGTCGCGCGCCGACGACGACGCCGTCGTGGCGGCCGCCGTCGCCGAGGAGGAGGCCGTGCTCGCCGGCGCCGGCCGGATCCTGCTGCGGCCCTCCGGCACCGAGCCGATCGTGCGGGTGATGGTCGAGGCGCCGACCGAGGAGCAGGCCAGCGGCGTGGCCGCACGGCTGGCCGACGTCGTACGCCGGCAGCTGGCGCTGTGAGCGTGCCGGGCCCGCGGATGGCGATCCGGCCCCGCGACCCGCACGAGGAGCACCGCGCGGCGACGCCGCTCGAGCTGTTCTTCGACCTCGTCTTCGTGGTGGCCATCGCCTCCGCGGCCACCGAGCTCCACCACGGCCTCGCGGAGGGCCACCTCGAGGCGGTGCCGGGGTTCGTGATGACGTTCCTCGCCGTGTGGTGGGCGTGGATGAACTTCACCTGGTTCGCCTCTGCCTACGATGCCGACGACGTCGGCTACCGCCTGCTCGTCTTCGTCATCATGACCGGATCGCTGATGCTGGCAGCCGGGGTGCCCGGCTTCTTCGAGGACGGGCAGTCGGGGCTGGTCGTCGCCGGGTACGCCCTGATGCGGCTGGCCATGGTGGTGCTGTGGCTGCGGGCGGCTGCGGGGCACCCGGAGCGTCGGCGCACCTGCCTGACCTATGCCGGGGGCATCGCCCTCGTCCAGGTGCTGTGGGTCGCCCGGCTGCTGGTCGAGGACCCGACACTCCTGGTGGTGAGCTTCTGCGCCGGCATGGGGCTGGAGCTGCTCGTGCCGTACGTCGCGGAGCGCCGGGGCCGCACACCCTTCCACCCCGACCACATCGCGGAGCGTTACGGGCTGTTCACGATCATCGTGCTGGGCGAGGTGGTGCTCTCGACCGTGCTCGCGGTGCAGGGCTCCCTCGGCGGCGGTCACCTCGGCGGTCTGGTGCCGCTGGTGCTGGGGGCACTGCTCCTGGTCTTCAGCACCTGGTGGCTGTACTTCCGCCGCGAACGCGCGTTGCTGTTCGCTGTCGAACGGATCGAGGCAGTCGTTGCCGTCGGCTACGGGCACCTGGTTCTCTTCGCCTCGGTCGCTGCGACCGGCGCGGGGCTCGCCGTGGCCGTCGACGTGGCCACCCACCACGCCCACGTCACGCCAGCCGTCGCGGCCTGGGCGGTCGCCGTTCCCTTCACCGGGTTCCTGGCCGTCCTCGGCGCTCTTGACGCCCGGACGGAGTCCGCCCGCTGGGTGCTCGCCGAGACCGGGGTCCTGGTCGTGGCGGTGCCGACGGTGACCGCGCTCGCGGCCTCTCTCGGCGCGCCGGTCGGAGTCGTGGTGCTGCTGCTCGGCCTGGTCGGTGCGGGCGGCGTCGCCCAGCACCTCGTGGTGGACGGGCGGGACGCGGGACGTCTCGGGTCGTGAGACCCGACGGAACACCCCTCGGACAGGCGGCGTTGGAGCAGACATGACCAACACACCTGAGAAGATCGTGTACACCGCCCAGGCCGAGGTCACCGGCGGCCGGAAGGGCGGACACGGGAAGACCAGCGACGGTCAGCTCGAGGTCGACCTGCAGGCCCCCACCGAGACGGGCGGACCCGGCGGCGGCACCAACCCCGAGCAGCTCTTCGCCGTCGGCTACGGCGCCTGCTTCACCGGCGCGCTGGGCCTCGCGGGCAAGGCCGAGGGCATCGACACCTCCGGCGCCTCGACCGAGGTGAAGGTCGGGTTCGGCCCCGAGGGCGAGTCGTTCGGGATCTCCGTCGAGCTCGACGTGACCATCCCCGGCGTCGACGACGCCACGGCCCAGAAGCTCGTCGACCGCACCCACGAGCTGTGCCCCTACTCCAAGGCCATCCGCGGCAACGTCCCCGTGATCGTCACCGGTCGGGCCGCCTGACCCACTCCCGTCACGCCCCGCCACCCCACCCGGGTGGCGGGGCGTCGTACGTCGGGGCGCGGACTCCGTCCCGCCGGAGGATGTGCAGGCCGGTGCCGGAGCCCTACCGTGACCGGGAGCACGCGAGCAGGGAGGCGCCATGGGCCCGACCGACGACCCGATCCTCCTCCTCGAGGAGCGAGCGCTCCGTCGGCTGGCCGAGAGCCGGGACCGGCCCTACTACGACGCCGACGCCGACGCCGCCGCCCGCGAGAGCTACTACGCCGACCTGGAACTGCTCGACGACCCGGCCGCCGACACCGATGCCGTCGGCGCACTCCTGACGAGCACCCACACCCGGCCCCGCGACTACTCGCCGTCCGCGGAGCTCTACCCCTGGGTCGACCTCCACCCCGACGGCCACCTCTACAACATCTACTCGGGTGCCCGGCTCGACCCCGAGGAGGCCATCCGCCAGGACACCCGGACCGCCCAGCGGCGGCGCGACCGGCTGACCGAGCTCGTCCTCTCGCGGGCGGCCCTCTCGCCGCGCGAGCTGCGCGACGCGGCCCTGCAGGTCGCGGGCGAGCTCAAGTTCAACTGCGAGCACGTCGTCCCCCAGTCGTGGTTCTCCGAGCACGAGCCCATGCGGGGCGACCTGCACCACCTGTTCGCCTGCGAGCCCAAGTGCAACAGCGACCGCGGCAGCATCCCGTACGCCGAGCTCGGCGACACCGAGCCGGTGGTGAGGGGCTGCGGCCGCAAGGTCGGCGACACCGGCTTCGAGCCGGTCACGGGCAAGGGCGCGGCGGCCCGGGCGACGCTCTACTTCCTGCTGCGCTACCCCGGCGTGATCGGGGACCTGGCGCGCGAGCTGCAGCCGGCCGCCCTGGCCACCCTCCTCGCCTGGCACGGCCAGGACCCGGTCAGCGAGCACGAGCGGCACCGCAACGCGGCGATCCACGAGGCGCAGGGCAACCGGAACCCCCTGGTCGACCTGCCGGACGCGGCCGAGCGGTTCGACTTCGCCGCGGGGTTCGGGGCGACCGTCACCCCCGAGCCGGGTCAGAGCTTGCGGAGGCGGACGTAGCGGACGGAGTGGTCGCGGTCCTTGCGCAGCACCAGGGTCGCGCGGGAGCGGGTGGGCAGGATGTTCTGCTGCAGGTTGGGTCCGTTGATGGTGTCCCAGAGCCGGGTCGCCGTGGCCACGGCCTCGTCCTCCGACAGCGCGGCGAACTTCACGAAGTAGGACTCCGGGTCGCGGAAGGCGGTCTCGCGCAGCCGCAGGAACCGATCGACGTACCACTGCTTGATGTGCTCGGTGCGGGCGTCGACGTAGACGGAGAAGTCGAAGAAGTCGCTCAGGGTCAGCCCGACCCGTCCGTCCTCGCGGGTGCGTGCGGGCTGGAGCACGTTGAGGCCCTCGATGATGACGATGTCGGGGCGCTTGACGACCACCTTCTCGTCGGGGACGACGTCGTAGACCAGGTGGGAGTAGGTCGGCGCCTCGACCTCGTCCTTGCCCGACTTGATGTCGACGACGAAGCGGAGGAGCGCACGGCGGTCGTAGGACTCCGGGAAGCCCTTGCGCTGGAGCAGCCCGCGTCGCTCCAGCTCAACGTTGGGGTGGAGGAAGCCGTCGGTCGTCACGAGCGCGACGTGGGGGTGCTCGGGCCAGTGGGCCAGCATCTGCTGGAGCACCCGTGCGGTGGTCGACTTGCCGACCGCCACCGAGCCGGCCAGGCCGATCACGAACGGCGTGCGTGGCGGGTGCGGCTGCTGGAGGAACGACTCCTGCTGGCGGTGCAGGCCGCCGGCCGACTCGACGTAGAGGCTGAGCAGCCGCGAGATCGGCAGGTAGACCTGCTCGACCTCCTCCAGGTCGAGCGCGTCGCCGAGCCCGCGGAGCTGGTCGATCTCCTCGGCCGTGAGCGGGCTCGCGGTCTCCCGCCCGAGGGCCGACCAGGCGTCACGGTCGAGCTCGACGTACGGCGAGGGTTCGCGGCTGGCGTCCTCGTGGGGCCCGCCGTTGGGGGACATGCGCGGCATTCTTGCAAAGCCTCACCGGAATAGACTCCACCCCATGTGCGGAATCGTCGGGTACGTCGGGACCCAGCAGGCGCAGGACGTGGTCGTCGAAGGGCTGCGGCGGCTCGAGTACCGCGGCTACGACTCCGCCGGCGTGGCCCTGGTGGCCGACGGGACGATCGCCCACGACAAGCGTGCCGGCAAGCTCGCCAACCTCGAGAAGGCGCTCGGCGAGAAGGCGCTGCCGGGTGCGACGACCGGCATCGGGCACACCCGCTGGGCCACCCACGGTGCGCCCAACGACCCGAACGCCCACCCCCACCTGGGCCGGCACGGGCGGGTGGCGCTCGTCCACAACGGCATCATCGAGAACTTCGCGCCGCTGCGGGCCGACCTGGAGGCCGCCGGCCACGAGCTGCTCTCCGACACCGACACGGAGGTCGCGGCCCACCTGCTCGAGCTCGAGGTCGAGGCGGGCGCCGACCTGACCACGGCGATGCAGCGGGTCTGCTGCCGGCTCGAGGGCGCGTTCACGCTGGTGGCCGTCGACTCCCGCGACCCCGACCGGGTCGTCGCCGCCCGCCGCAACAGCCCGCTGGTCGTCGGGGTCGGCGAGGGCGAGAACTTCCTCGGCTCCGACGTCGCCGCCTTCATCGGCCACACCCGCGAGGCGATGGAGCTCGACCAGGACCAAGTGGTCACGATCACGCGCGACGGGGTGTCGGTGAGCGGCTTCGACGGGTCGCCCGCCGAGGGTCGGCGCTACCACGTCGACTGGGACCTCACGGCCGCCGAGAAGGACGGCTACGACTGGTTCATGCGCAAGGAGATCTTCGAGCAGCCGCGCGCGGTGGCCGACTCGCTGCTCGGGCGGCGTACGCCGGAGGGGATGCTGCAGCTGGACGAGATGCGGCTCTCCGACGCCGACCTGCGCGACATCGACAAGATCATCATCATCGCGGCCGGCACGTCGTTCTACGCCGGCATGGTCGCCAAGTACGCGATCGAGCACTGGACCCGGATCCCGGTCGAGGTCGAGCTGGCCTCGGAGTTCCGCTACCGCGACCCGATCCTCACCCAGTCGACGCTCGTGGTGGCGATCAGCCAGTCGGGCGAGACCGCCGACACGCTGCAGGCGATCCGGCACGCCCGGATGCAGCGCTCCAAGGTGCTGGCGATCTGCAACAGCAACGGCTCGACGATCCCGCGCGAGTCCGACGGCGTGATCTACACC
Source organism: uncultured Actinomycetota bacterium (assembly GCA_963740885.1). Taxonomy (GTDB): domain Bacteria; phylum Actinomycetota; class Actinomycetes; order Propionibacteriales; family Nocardioidaceae; genus Nocardioides. Next base: position 798,391 of record CAVUFP010000002.1, on the reverse strand, counting down.
CACGCGGGGCCCGAGATCGGCGTGGCGTCGACCAAGGGCTACCTGACGCAGCTGGTCGCCTGCTACCTGCTGGCGCTCTACCTCGCGCAGGTCAAGGGCACCCGGTTCGGTGACGAGATCAGTGACGTCTACGACCAGCTCGAGCAGATGCCCGAGCACGTCGCGACCGTGCTGTCCCGCTCCGAGGAGGTCTACGCGCTCGCCCGCGAGCACGTCGCGACCCGGTCGGTGCTGTTCCTGGGCCGGCACGCCGGCTACCCGGTCGCCCTCGAGGGAGCGCTCAAGCTCAAGGAGATCGCCTACCTCCACGCCGAGGGGTTCGCCGCGGGGGAGCTCAAGCACGGGCCGATCGCGCTGATCGAGGACGGGCTGCCGGTGCTGTGCATCGTCCCGCCCCAGGGCCGCGACTTCCTGCACGACAAGATGGTCAGCGGCATCCAGGAGGTCCGCGCCCGGGGCGCCCGCACGATCTGCCTGGCCGAGGAGGGCGACGAGTCGATCACGCCGTACGCCGACGCGCTGGTGCGACTGCCCAGGGTGCCGGTGCTGCTGCAGCCGCTGGTGGCGGTCGTGCCGCTGCAGCTGTTCGCGTGCGAGCTGGCCACCCTGCTCGGCCACGACGTCGACCAGCCGCGCAACCTCGCCAAGTCGGTGACGGTCGAGTAGTGGCCGTCATCGGGGTCGGCATCGACGTCGTCGACATCGCGCGGTTCATGGCGTCGTTGTCGCGCACCGCCGGGCTGCGGGTCCGGCTGTTCACGCCGGCCGAGGCGTCGCTCCCGCCGGCCTCGCTGGCCGCCCGGTTCGCGGCCAAGGAGGCACTCGCCAAGGCCCTCGGCGCTCCTGGTGGGCTGGCCTGGCACGACGCCGAGGTGGTCTCGGAGTCCTCGGGCCGCCCGGTGCTCACCATCCGCGGCACCGTCGCCGACCGGGCCACCTCCCTCGGCGTACGGTCCCTCCACCTCTCGCTCTCGCACGACGCCGGCATCGCGTCTGCCGTCGTCGTCCTGGAGTCCTGACAGCGGCCGCCGCCGACCTCGCGGCGTGTGCCTCAGCGTGCGCTATGCCGCACGCTCAGGCACACGGGGCACCCCGAGGGCGAGCAGGTCGCGCACGACCTCGGCCGGCTCGTGGCGCAGCTCGTACGCCGTGCAGCCGATGACCGACCGGGACCGGGTGGTGATCCGCCGAGTCCGCTTCTTGTCCGCACCCCAGTGCTCGACCTCCATGTGGAAGGAGCCGTCGACCTCGAGGACCAGGAGCCAGCCGTCGGACAGGTCCCACTCGCAGTCGGTCCACCGTCGTCGACCACCGCGATCCAGGCGTGGTCGCTGACGGTCAGGAGGGCGCAGGCCGAAGGATCGGCACATCCGCAGCACCTCGAGCTCGGCACCGGAGTGGGAGCCTCCGGCGACATCGCGCAGGGTCGCCCGGAACGCCGGCGCGCGGCGCAACGGCCGGAGCAGGTCGACCCACCGCAGCAGCCGCTCCGGCGTGGTCAGCCGTTGCTGCACGCTGGAGGCGAGGATGGCGTGCGCGGCGCGCGGCGGGGCGTCGTACCCGGCCCACATCAGGACCGCAGGCTCGAGCTGGCAGGTCGGGAGCCCGTCGGGCGCGGGGCGCGCCAGCAGCTCGAAGGAGCGGCGCGACCTGAAGAAGTCGATGCCCTCGACCGGCTCGAAGGCGAGCTCGTCGTCGACCAGGACGGTGACGTCGTCCCGTTCCCACCGGCGCAGGCCCAGGTGCTCGGCGGCCGAGAGGCCTCCCACCATGCTCCGCGGACCGGCGTGGAGGACGCCGAGCCAGCGCCGCTGCTCGGTGGAGAGCCCTCCGGTGAAGGTGCTGACGACGCGAGGGGTGCGCTCCACCCAGCGACGCGCCGCCACCTGGTTGCGGACGTGGAAGCGGTCGTGCTCGTGCGCCAGCAGCTGCCGGCGCGAGACCAGGCCCAGCTGGCGTACGGCGAGCTCCTCGAGGTCCACGACGAGCAGCGTGCCCCGCGACCGGCGTACGCGGGCCGGCTCTCCACAGCCCCTGGTCCGCCGCGTGTGCCTGAGCGTGCGCCAGGCCGCACTCTCAGGCACACGCCGCGAACTAGGGTGGGCGGATGCGGCGGGCACACACGGTCGAGCAGGTGCGGGCGGCCGAGGGGGAGCTGATGGCGCGGCTGCCCGAGGGGGCGCTGATGCAGCAGGCGGCGGCCGGGCTGGCGACGGCGGTGCTCGACCTGCTGGGCGGAGGCTACGGCCGCCGGGTGGTGCTGCTGGTGGGGCCGGGGGACAACGGCGGCGACACCCTGTACGCCGGCGCAAGACTGGCCCGGCGGGGCGCGGCGGTCGAGGCGTGGCTGCTCGCCGACCGGGTCCACGAGGCGGGGCTGGCCGCGCTGCGGGCCGCCGGCGGCCGGGTGGCCGAGCCCCACGAGCGACCACGCCGCCGACGTGGTGCTCGACGGGATAGTCGGCATCGGCGGCCGACCCGGCCTGCGTCCCGTCGCGACCCGGGCGCTCGGCCACCTCGCCGGCGTCCCGGTCGTCGCCGTCGACGTCCCGAGCGGGATCGCCGTCGACTCCGGCGAGCTCGACGGCCCCCACGTCGAGGCCGCGCTGACCGTCACCTTCGGCACCCACAAGGTCGGCCACCTGGTCGACCCGGCGGCGGCCGCGTGCGGCGCGGTCCACCTCGTCGACCTCGGGCTCGACCTAGCGGAGCCGCCGGTCGAGGCGTTGCAGCCGGCCGACGTGCGACGCCTGCTGCCGCGGCCCGACGCGCAGTCCCACAAGTACACCCGCGGCGTCGTCGGCGTCCGCGCCGGCTCGACCACCTATCCCGGCGCGGCGCTGCTCTGCGTCGCCGGCGCAGGCTCCGGGCTGGCAGGGATGGTGCGCTACGTCGGCCCCGACGCGGTGGCCGACGTCGTCCGCCGCCACCACCCCGAGGTAGTCGGCGAGGGCCGGGTCCAGGCGTGGACCGTCGGGTCCGGCGGGGGCGACGCGGCGGGCGAGGCGCTGGACGACGCCGTGGCGGACGGAGTCCCGGTCGTGGTCGACGCCGACGCCCTGCGCCACCTCGACGGCCCGCTCGGCGTCCCGACAGTCCTCACCCCGCACGCAGGCGAGCTGGCCGCGATGACCGGTGTCGACCGCGCCGACGTCGAGGCGCGCGGCCTCCGACCACGCCCGCGCCGCCGCGGAGCGCTACGACGCCGTCGTGGTGCTCAAGGGCCGCCGTACGCTCGTCGCCCACCCCGACGGGCGCGCCCGCGTCACCACCACGGGCGTGCCGTGGCTGGCCACGGCGGGGGCCGGCGACGTCCTCAGCGGCCTCACGGGTGCGCTGCTCGCCTCCGGCCTCTCGCCGTACGACGCCGCCAGCGTCGGCTCCTGGCTGCACGGTGCGGCGGCCACCGTGGCCTCGGGGGGCGGGCCGCTCCGGGCCGGTGACGTGGCCGCGACCATCCCCGGGACGGTGCGCCGGCTCCTCGACGGGGGGATGGAAGAATCTCGCCCATGAGGGCCGAGATCGTCGTCGAGCTGCCCCTCATCCGCCACAACGTGCAGGTCCTCACCGAGCACACCGGCGTCGCGATGATGACCGTGGTGAAGGCCGACGGCTACGGCCACGGCATGGTCCCCGTGGCCCGGGCCGCCCGCGAGGCCGGAGCCGCATGGCTCGGCGTGGCCACGATCGACGAGGCCCTGGCTCTGCGGGCGGCCGGCGACACCGGCCGGGTGCTCAGCTGGCTCGGCGTCCCGGGCGAGGACTACGCCGCGGCGATCGCCGCCGACGTCGACGTCACCGCCTATACCGTCGCCGAGCTCGACGAGGTCGCCGCCGGCGTACGCCGGGCCGGGCGACCCGGGCGGCTCCAGCTCAAGGTCGACACCGGCCTGTCGCGCGGCGGCGCGGCCCTCGAGACGTGGCCCGACGTCGTGGCCGCGGCCCGGGCGGGGGAGGAGCGGGGTGACTGGACCGTGACGGGGGTCTGGTCACACTTCGCCTGCTCCGACGAGCCCGACCACCCCGCCAACGACGCGCAGGAGCAGGCCTTCCGCGCGGCGCTGGCGACGGCCGAGCGGGCCGGGCTGCGGCCCGAGGTGCGCCACCTCGCCAACTCCGCGGCAGCGATCCTGCGGCCCAGCAGTCGCTTCGACCTGGTCCGCTGCGGCCTCGCCTCCTACGGGCTCGACCCCGCGCCCGGGCACACGCCCGGGCTCGGACTGGTCCCGGCCATGTCCGTTCTCCGCCGAGCTGGCCCTGGTCAAGCGGATCGGCGCCGGGGCCGGCGTCTCCTACGGCCACACCTGGCACGCCGAGCGGTCGACGACCGTCGCCGTCGTCCCGGCCGGGTACGGCGACGGCGTACCCCGCCACGCCGGCAACCGCGCCGAGGTCCTGGTCGGCGACCGCCGCCGGCCGGTGCGCGGGCGGATCTGCATGGACCAGTTCGTGGTCGACCTCGGCGACGACCGGGCCGACCCCGGTGACCTGGTGCAGCTGTTCGGCTCCGGCTCCTCGGGCGAGCCGACCGCGCAGGACTGGGCCGAGGCCTGCGACACCATCAGCTACGAGATCGTCACCCGCATCGGCGGCCGCTTCGCCCGCCGCCACGTCGACGAGGAGATCGCACCGTGAGCATGAAGCGCAGGCTGTTCGGTGTCGCCGCGTCCGTCGCCGGTGTCGCGGTGGCCGGCACGGCCGTCGGGGTCGCCCGCCGGCGGCGGGTCATCGCCCGCCGCGGCGCCGGCGACGCGACGCCGTTCGGACGGTTGCGCTCGCGCCCGGTGACCGTGGTCGCCGACGACGGCGTCCCGCTCCACGTCGAGGTCGACGAGTGCGACGACTCCGAGCTCACGGTCCTCTTCGTGCACGGCTACGCCCTCCACCTCGACTGCTGGCACTTCCAGCGAGCCGCCTACCGCGGCCTGGTGCGCACCGTCTTCTACGACCAGCGCTCGCACGGCCGGTCGGGCCGGTCGACGCCCCACCGGGCCACGATCGAGCAGCTCGCCCACGACCTGCGGCAGATCATCGACGAGGTCGTCGACGGGCCGGTCGTCCTGGTCGGGCACTCCATGGGCGGCATGAGCATCGTCGCACTCGCCGAGGAGTGGCCGGAGCTCTTCGGCGACCGGATCGCCGGCGTCGGGCTGATCTCGACGACGGCCGGCGGGCTCGACCCGCACCGCATGGTGGCGCCGTACCTCCCCTCGGCGCTGGGCAGCACGATCGGGCTGCGCACCATCGCCACCCTCGCCCGCGGCCACCGCGCCATCGACGGCGTCCGCCGGCTGACCCGGCCGCTCGCGACGGTGGTGACCGACCAGTTCGCGTTCGGCGACGCCGTCCCGGCCGACTACATCGAGTTCGTCGACGAGATGCTGTCGTCGACGCCGTTCGAGGTGATCGCCGACTTCTTCCCGAGCTTCGGCGCGATGGACAAGTTCGAGACCGTGCAGGCGCTGGGGGCCGTGCCGGTGTCGGTCATCTGCGGCACCGACGACCGGCTCACCTCGATCGGCCACAGCCGCAAGCTCCAGTCGCGGATCCCCGGGTCGCGGCTGCTGGAGTGCGAGGGCGCGGGCCACATGGTGATCCTCGAGCGGCACGAGCAGGTCAACGCCGAGCTCGACCAGCTGCTGGCCGCGGCGGCGGAGCGGGTCGAACGACGGTGAGCGTCGACGTACGCCGGATCGGGCCGGGGGACGCGGCCACGCTGCTCTCTGTCGTCCGCCCCGCCTTCGAGGCGCGGCCACCGCTCGACCCGCCGGCGGCCACCCTGACCGAGACCGAGGAGTCGCTCGCCGCGCTCCTCGGCCACCACGGCGGCCTGCTGGCGATCCTCGACGGCGAGCCGGTCGGCGGGCTGGTGCTGGACCCGGTCGGGTCGACGATGTACCTGCGCCGGTTCGGCGTGCTGCCCGGCCTGCAGGGGCACGGCATCGCGGCCCGGCTGATCGCGACGGCGGTCGAGGAGGCGCGCGGCTTCGACGACCTGACGGTCGTGGCGCGCACCGAGCTGCCACGGACCGTGGAGTTCTGGGAGCGGCGCGGCTTCCGGGAGATCCGGCGCCACGAGCCCGACGTCGAGCTGCGGCGGCCGCTGGAGACCCATCTCTTCGACGTCCCGGACGCCGAGTCGATGCGCGAGCTCGGCGAGGCGCTCGCCGGCGAGCTGCGCCCCGGCGACCTGGTGGTGCTGACCGGCGAGCTCGGGGCCGGCAAGACGACGTTCACGCAGGGGATCGGCACCGGGCTCGGCGTCCGCGGCGACGTCACCTCCCCGACCTTCGTGATCGCCCGGGTGCACCCCTCGCTGGGCGACGGGCCGGCGCTCGTGCACGTCGACGCCTACCGGCTCGGCGGCATCGACGAGCTCGACGACCTCGACCTCGACACCTCCCTCGACGACGCGGTCACCGTCGTCGAGTGGGGGGAGGGGATCGCCGAGGGACTGGCCGAGTCACGGCTCGAGCTGCGGATGATCCGGGCGCTGGCCCACGCCGACGAGCACGTCGACCTCGACCCGCGCCGGGTGCTGATGACCCCGGTCGGGCCGCGGTGGTACGGCCTCGCGCTGCCCGACACCCGGCGGCCGCCGCTGGCCGAGCGGCTCGACGAGAACCTGCTGGTCGACTTCCGGCCCGCCCTCGGGCCCGGTGGCGGCGTGCTGGACGGCCTCGACCCGGCCCCGCCGGTGCGGCTCGGGGTGATGGTGGCCGAGCACGACGGCCGGGTGCTGCTGTTCCACGACGTACGCCACGACGAGTGGGAGCTGCCGCTGGGGCGCTGCGAGCCGGGCGAGTCGGCCCACGACGCGGCGGTGCGCAACTTCACGGCCGTCACCGGCTCCGACCCCGGCGACGTGGCGCTGGTCGGCGTCGCGACGGTCCAGCGCGGCCACGAGCGGCACATCGACCGGGTCGCGGTCTTCCACGGCCGGCTCCGCGCGGTCGGTGACTTCGATCCCACCTCGGGGGTCGACGGGCTCGCGTGGTGGGACCCCGTCGGCGAGCACACCGGCCTCTCACCCATCGACGAGCACCTGGCTCGGCTGGCCCTGGCGCGGTAGTCGTAGCGGTGGCGGTAGCGGTGTCGGTAGTCCAGTGGGAAGTGGCCCCGAAACCTGCCCTCCAAGGGGCCACTTCCCACTGAACTACCGGAAATACCCGCCCCGTTAGCCTGACCCCGTGCTGCTCGCCTTCGACACCGCCACCCCCGCCGTGACGGCGGCGCTCCACGACGGCGACGACGTGGTGGCCGAGCTGGTGAGCGAGCAGCCGATGCGCCACGGCGAGCAGCTGGCCCCGCTGATCGAGCGGCTGCTGCGCGAGCAGGGGCTGGTGCGCCAGGACCTCACCGCCGTGGCGGTCGGCGTCGGCCCGGGGCCGTTCACCGGCCTGCGGGTCGGCCTGGTGACCGCCCGCACGCTCGCCCACGTGCTCGAGATCCCGGTGTACGGCGTCTGCACCCTCGACGTGCTCGCCGTGGAGGCGGTCGACACCGGCTCGGTCATCGGCGACTTCGTGGTCGCGACCGACGCCCGCCGCAAGGAGGTCTACCTCGCGACGTACGACGCGGAGGGCCACCGGCTCACCGGCCCGGTCGTCGACAAGCCGGCCGCGCTCGCCACCGAGGGGCTCGTCGTCGGCGAGGGCGCCCTCCTGCACCCCGAGCACTTCCCGCACGCCTGCCGCCCCGAGCGGCCGGGCGCCGGCTGGCTCGCCCGTACCGTGGCCGGCGAGCGTGCCGAGCTCCACGACCCCGAACCGCTCTACCTGCGCCGGCCCGACGCCGTCGCGCCGGCGCCGCGCAAGCCGGCGTCGTGAGCCCGGTCGAGGCCGCCGGCCCTGACGACGCCGCCGACATCGCCGCGCTGGAGGACGTCGCCCTCGGCGCCGACGCCTGGTCGGCGGGGCTCGTGGCCGAGGGGGTGTCGGGTCGCCTGCCGACCGTCCACTACCGGGTGGTGCGCGAGGCCGGCCGCCTCGTCGGGTACGCCGTCACCAGTCTCGCCGGCGACGTCGCCGAGCTGCAGCGGATCGCCGTCGACCCCGCCCGCCGCCGCGCCGGCCTGGCCACCGCGCTCCTCGACGACGTACGCCGACGGGCCGCGGCCGACGGTGCCGAGCGGCTGCTGCTCGAGGTGCGCGAGGACAACGCGGGCGCGCTCGCCTTCTACGCGGCAGCCGGCTTCGTCGAGCTCAGCCGCCGACGGTGCTACTACCGCGACGGCGCGGCGGCCGTGGTGCTCGAGCTGCCGTTGACGGGTCCCGACGTGAAGGCGTGCTCCACCTCGTAGCCGAGCCTGCGGTAGATCCGCAGCGCGGGTTCGTTGTCGGCGTAGACCCCGAGGCTGGCGACGCCCGGACCGCGCATCGCACGTCGGGTCAGCGCGCGGCTCAACCGGCCGCCCAGACCCCGGCCGCGCGCGTGCTCGGCGACGGTCACCGCCCGCAGGTGGCCGGAGCCGTCGAACTGGCGCACGACGGCTCCGACCGCCACCAGCGCGTCGCCCTCCCGGAGGCCGAGCCAGGCCTCGATGCCCGGGCCGCCGGGGCGGGCGTGGGAGTCCGGGGCGGCGGCGTCGAGCAGGGCGTCGACCTCGGCGGCGTCCGCGACCTCCACCGCCTCCGGCACGTCGCCGGGGGGACGCGTGGTGCTGAGCATCCAGTGCCAGTGGCGCGTCTCGCGCAGCGACCACGCGGCGGGGACCACCCCGGCCGGCCCGGCCACTGTGAGCCGGTCGGGGACCGGGACCTCGGAGATCAGGGCCTCGAGGAGCGTCGCGAGCCGGTCCACCGGCCCGAACCCCGAGAGCGTCAGCAGCACCTCGCGCCCCATCGGCCGCCGGGCCAGGACGGCGGCTGCCTCGTCGTGCACGAACGCGCCGAGGACCCGGTCGGGGTCGAGGGCGTGGCGGACGAAGGGCAGGTGGCTCAGCTCCTCGACCCCCACGGCACGCACGCGGTCCATTCTGCGCCGGGCATGATGGGGCGATGGACGAGCCCCTGGTCCTCGGCATCGAGACCTCCTGCGACGAGACCGGCGTGGGCGTCGTGCGCGGCCGCACGCTGCTCGCGGACGCGGTCGCCAGCAGCGTCGAGGAGCACGCCCGCTTCGGCGGCGTGGTGCCCGAGGTCGCGAGCCGGGCCCACCTCGAGGCGATGGTGCCGACCCTCGAGCGCGCCTGCGAGTCCGCGGACATCTCGCTCCACGACGTGGACGCGATCAGCGTGACCAGCGGCCCGGGCCTCGCCGGGGCGCTGCTGGTCGGCGTGGCCGCGGCCAAGGCGCTCGCCCTCGGCCTCGGCAAGCCGCTGTACGGCGTCAACCACCTCGCGGCCCACGTGGCCGTCGACCAGCTCGAGCACGGCCCGCTGCCGGAGCCGTGCCTGGCGCTGTTGGTCTCCGGCGGCCACTCCAGCCTGCTGCGGGTGGCCGACGTGACCGGCGACGTCGACCCGATGGGGGCGACCATCGACGACGCGGCGGGGGAGGCCTTCGACAAGGTCGCCCGGCTGCTCGGCCTGCCGTTCCCGGGCGGGCCCCACATCGATCGCGTCGCCCGTGAGGGCGACTCCGTCGCCATCGACTTCCCGCGCGGGCTGACCTCGCGCCGCGACCTCGAGCGGCACCGCTTCGACTTCTCCTTCTCGGGCCTCAAGACCGCGGTCGCCCGCTGGGTCGAGGCGCGCGAGCGCTCCGGCGAACCCGTCCCGGTCGCCGACGTGGCGGCGTCCTTCCAGGAGGCCGTCTGCGACGTGCTGGTGCGCAAGGCGCTGGACGCCGCGGCGGCCGACGGGGTCGAGGACCTGCTGATCGGCGGCGGCGTGGCGGCCAACTCCCGTCTCCGGGCGATGGCCGAGGAGCGTGCAGGGCGGCTCGGGATCCGGGTCAGAGTTCCGCGGCCCGGGCTGTGCACCGACAACGGCGCCATGGTCGCCGCCCTCGGCGCCGAGATGGTCGCCCGCGGCCGGCCGCCGTCCGCCCTCGACCTGCCCGCCGACTCCTCGCTCCCCGTCACCGAGGTGCTGGTCTGAGATGACCCCCTCCTGGTTCAGCGGCTACCTCGACCTCGCGCCGGCGTCGTACGACGCGGGGCTGGCGTTCTGGCGCGACGTGAGCGGCTGGGCGGTGTCGCCGGCCAGGGGCGACGACGGTGAGTTCGTGTCGCTGGTCCCGCCCGACGCCGACCCCCACCTCCACGTGCAGCGGCTCGCGTCGGGCCGTTCGCGGATCCACCTCGACGTCCACGTCGGCGACCCGCGGGGCGCCGCCGACCGGGCCGTCGCGCTCGGCGCGCGCGAGGTCGCCGACCGGGGGTACGTCGTGATGGCCTCGCCCGGCGGCTACCCGTTCTGCTTCGTGGCCCACCGGGCCTCGCGGCCCGCCCCACCGGTCGCGTGGCCGGGCGGACACCGCTCGCTCGTCGACCAGGTCTGCCTCGACATCCCGGGTGAGCTCTACGTCCGCGAGGAGGCGTTCTGGTCCACGCTCACCGACAGCGGCGTCGAGGCCTCCCCGCGGCACGCCGAGTTCCGGTGGCTGACGCCGGCCGAAGGGCACGGTGCGCGGGTGCTGCTGCAACGCCTCGACGAGCCGCTCGGCGAGGTCAGGGCCCACCTCGACCTCTCGAGCACCGACCGGCAGGCCGAGGTCGACCGCCACCTCGGGCTCGGGGCGACCCGGGTGCAGGACTTCGACATCTGGACCCTGCTCGTCGACCCCGCCGGGCTGCCCTACTGCGTCACCGACCGGGCCCCGCGCCCGTGACGACCCCGCGCAGCCACCCGCCGGCGGTCGCGGACGAGCCGACGATGCTGCTGGCCTTCCTCGACTTCCACCGCGACACCGTGCGGCGCCAGACGGAGGGGCTCGGCCCCGAGCAGCTCCGCGCGACCCTGGGACCGAGCCCGCTGACCCTCGGCGGGCTGCTCAAGCACCTGGCGTACGTCGAGGACCACTGGACCCGGCACGTCCTGCTCGGGGAGGAGCCGGCCGAGCCGTGGGCGTCGGTCGACTGGACCGCCGACCGCGACTGGGACCACCACTCCGCGGCCGACGACGCCCCGGAGCAGCTGCGGGAGCTCTTCGACGTCGCGGTGGCTGCCTCCGACGAGGGCGTGCAGCGCGCGCTCGCCGACGGTGGGCTCGACACGCTGGCCGTGCGGCCGACGTACGGCAAGCACGCCAGCCTGCGCTGGATCCTGCTCCACCTCGTCGAGGAGTACGCGCGGCACTGCGGGCACGCCGACCTGATCCGCGAGTCGGTCGACGGAGCGGTCGACCTGTGAGCGACCCCTCGATCCGGACGGCCACCGACGTCGACTGGCCGGCGATCTGGCCGGTCTTCCGCGACACCGTCGCCGCGGGGGAGACCTACGCCTACCCCGACGACCTCACCCCGGACGCCGCGCGCGAGCTCTGGCTGGAGCGCCCGCCGGGGCAGACGGTCGTGCTGGAGGAGGAGGGCGTCCTGCTCGGCACCGCCAAGATGGGTCCCAACCGGCCGGGTCGCGGCGACCACGTCGGCACCGCGTCGTTCATGGTCACCGAGGCGGCCCGCGGTCGCGGCGTCGGCCGGCGGCTGGCGACGTACGTCGTGGAGTGGCACCGGCAGCAGGGCTACCGCGGCATCCAGTTCAACGCCGTCGTGGAGACCAACACCGCCGCCGTCGCGCTGTGGCGCTCGCTCGGCTTCGTCGTGGTCGGCACCGTGCCCGGGGCGTTCCGCTCACGCGCGCACGGGCACGTCGGGCTGCACGTGATGTACCTCGACCTGGGGACTCCCTGACCGGCGGAGGTGTCAGCCGCGCGGGTGGCAGGGTGGCGACATGATCTTCATCTGCGTGAGGTTCCCCGTGAAGCCCGAGCACGCCGACGACTGGCCCGAGATCGCGCGCGCCTTCACCGAGGCGACCCGCGCCGAGGAGGGCAACCTGTTCTTCGACTGGTCGCGCAACCTCGAGGACCCGAACGAGTACGTGCTCGTCGAGGGGTTCCGCGACGACGCCGCCGAGGCCCACGTCACCTCCGAGCACTTCCGGCAGGCCCAGGCCGACCTACCGGCGTACCTCGTCGAGACCCCCTGGGTCCGCAACATGCAGATCGAGGGCGACCACTGGGACCGGCTGGGGGAGTTCGAGGTGTCCTGAGGGGGCCGTGCATGAATCCCCGGCTAGCCGGGGATTCATGCACTTCTCGGCCGTTGCAACACCCGAGAAGTGCATGGACAGGCCGAGAAGTGCGGCGCGGGCGGCCCGGATCGGCGGACCCGTCGCACCCGACATCTGCGTCGCCAGCACGACCGATCCACGACCCAGATGTCGGGTACGACGACGCAGCACGCCGCCCTCAGGCGTCGGCGAAGCCGGGCAGGTGCTGCTCCATGATCTCGCGGAACGGCACCTCGGCCTCGAGCTGGGAGAGCAGGCCCAGGCCGCCGAGCCAGGTGCGGTGGATGAGCAGGTACGACGTCGGCAGGTTGAGCTTCATCGCGGTCGAGAACGCCGGGTTGCGCGGGTTGTTGATCCGCTCGAACTGCTCGCGCAGCCACGCCCGGGTGAAGCGGAAGGTCTCGTGGCGGGCCGGCTCGATGAACGGGCCGAGGTAGTCGAGGACGTCCTGAGGATCGACCCGCATCCGCTCCTTGATGAACCCCTCCTCCCGCAGCCCGGCGACCAGGTCGTCGGCGCCGTTCTCGGACGCGATCCGGATCAGCCGGCCCATCGCGCGCGGCAGCGACCGCTCGGGCAGCCGGGCCACGGCGCCGAAGTCGAGCACCCCGAGCCGGCCCAGCCCGCCGTCGGGACCGGGCAGCACCCGGAAGTTGCCGGGGTGGGGATCGGCGTGGAGCATCCCGGTCCGCGCCGGGCCGGCGAAGAGGAAGCGCACGAAGAGCGTGCCGTAGTGGTCGCGCTCCTCCCCGGTGCCCTCGCGCACCACGTGCGCGAGGGAGTAGGCGCTGTCGAGCCACTCGCTGATCAGGGTCTGCTCGCCGACCGCGACCACGGCAGGCACGACGACCTCGGGGTCGTCGAGGAAGGCCTCGGCGTACGCCGCCTGCGCCTCGGCCTCCAGGCGGTAGTCGAGCTCCTCGGCCGCCCGGGCCTGGAGCTCCTCGACCAGCGGCTTGATGTCGAGGCCGGGGAACACCGGGGCGATGCTCCGGGCCACGCGGGCCAGCTGGCGCAGGTCGGACATCAGCGCCTCGCCCGCCCCGGGGTACTGCACCTTCACGGCCACGTCGCGCTCGCCGCCCGCGGCGCTGCCGACGGAGTCGTGCCACCGGCCCCGGTGGACCTGGCCGATCGAGGCGGCCGCGGACGGCGCGCCGTCGAGGTGCACCAGCCGGGTCCGCCAGTCGGCGCCGAGCGAGCGGGCGAGCTGCTCGCGCACCGTGCTCGTCGGCATCGGGGGCGCGGAGTCCTGGAGCCTGGTGAGCTGGTCGCGGTAGGGCGCGGCCACCTCGTCGGGCAGCGCGGCCTCGAGCACGCTGAGCGCCTGCCCGAACTTCATCGCCCCGCCCTTGAGCTCGCCCAGGGTGCGGAAGAGCTGCTCCGCGGTGCGCTGCTGCACCTCGCTCAGCACCGCCTCGGCGGGCCGCCCACCGAGCCGCTTGCCGAGCCCGACGGCCTGCCGGCCGGCGTACCCCAGGGGCAATGCCGCCAGCCGCGCGGTCCGCGCGGCGGCCTTGCGAGGCAGCTCGGTCATGGCGCCATTGTGGCTGACGCCGGGTGGCGGCGCGTCGGCCGCAGGGTGTAGTCGGCTCGACGGCCGCCGCTCACGCCTCGTGGGGGCGGAGCGCGAGGGCGGCGGGGTCGACCGTGGCGAGGTCGACCAGCCCGGCGGGGACGTCGAGCCGGCGCCCGTTGGCCGGGTCGCTCGCGCGCGGCAGCGGCTGGGGGTGGTCATTGATGTAGGCCATCAGCGCGACCGCCTCCTCATGGCGGTCCTGCTCGACGAGCCAGCCGCACAGCCGGTGCACGGGCGGCAGTCCGGAATGCACGAGGGACCGCTCGCCCCAGATCTCGCGCACCCCGTCCACCAGCTGCTTCCACCACTCGTCGCTCGCCTCGGGGATCACCAGGAAGTGTCGCCACATGTCGCCCGGCAGCACGCGGTCGACAAATGTCGTCTCGACCGCTTCAGAGCCGTGGGCGAGCACCAGACGTAGCGCCATCCGCTTGGTCTCGAATCTGTCGCGCAGGTTCACCTCGGAGGCCCGGTGCTTGGTGGGGGCCGTGACGTGGTCGTGGATCCGCCAGTGACATACGCGGTCGGGGATGACGTCGAATCGGCCACGGAGGAAGGCGGCCGTCGTCGTCGGCTGGTCCTCGTAGCGGGTGGCCTCGGGCCATGCCAGGACCGCGTCGTCCCAGAAGCTGCGGCGGAACATCTTGTCCCAGGCGAAAACGTCTCCAAGGATCTCGGGGTGTTCCTCGGCGGTGATCCCCGTCCGGCGCTCGTGGTGCAGCCGCCGCATCCAGGGCAGCTCGTCCAGCCCGCCCTTCTCCCACCGGAAGAAGCTGGCGCTGACGAAGTCGGAGCCGGTCTCGTCCAGCGTGTCCCGCATGACGGCGTAGGCGTCAGGCGGCAGGACGTCGTCGCTGTCGAAGAAGGCCAGCAGCTCTCCACGGACGTGGCGCAAACCCTCGTTGCGGGCGGCTCCGAGGCCGCGGTTCTCGGTGTGCACCACGCGGACCCGGTCGTCGCGGGCGGCGTAGCGCTCGGCGATCTCGCCGCTGGCGTCGGGCGATCCGTCGTCGACGACCACGACGTCGAGGTTGCGGTGGCTCTGCCCGAGGAGGCTGTCCAGGCACTCCGGCAGGAACGCCTCGACGTTGTAGACCGGCACCACCACGCCCACCAGGGGTCCGCGACGCCGCACAAGCCTCATGGGCGTCAACTTACCGGGAGCCGCGTCCCCGACGGGGGGACGGTCCGAGGGGCTTGGGCCCCCTAGGATGTCACTGCCCCGCACCCCGAGCAGCGACCGGAGACCCGCATGGCCGACCGCGCGCGTCCGGTGCGAGGTGCGCTGCGCCGGGTGTCGCGACGCCTCCGGGACCAGCAAGCCGACGCCTCGGACCCCGCCCCGGACCCCGACGCCCCCGGCGGCCAGGCCGAGCCCCGCGGGGTGGCGCGCGAGGTCCTCGCGGAGGCCACGCACGTCGGGCCGGTCTTCGACGAGGTCCTGGCCCGGACCCGGCGCCGGATGGCCCCGGCGGGCCTCGACGCCGACTACGACCTCGCCTACGAGCACTTCGACCTCGCCCACTTCCTGCTCCAGGCACGCCACCTGCTCAACGCCGACACCGGCGACCCGCTGCGCCGCTTCCTCCGCAACGGCGCCCGCGCCTCGGCCAGTCCTCAGGCGGGCTTCGACATGCGCCGCTACCTCGAGCGTCACCCCGCGCGGGCCGAGGACGAGGAGTCGAGCCCGTACGTCGCGTGGCTGCGCGAGGGACGGGCCGCCGGCGAGATCGCCGACCCCGCGCCGGGTCTGGAGGAGATGGCCGGAGTGCTGGGCCGCGACCCGCGCGAGGTGGCCGGCGAGCTGGCCGCGCTGCGCGAGGACGTGTGGGAGCGGCTGCTCCACGGCACCCTGGGTGAGATGTTCGCGCGGGCGGCCGAGGTGGAGCCGCTGATCGGGGAGGCATGGCCGGCGACGACCCGGATGATCGTGCCGCCGTTCTACACCGACGTGAGCTCCCGACTGGTCGGCGTGGTGCACGAGGCGCAGCGGGCCGCTGGCTTCGCCCGCGCGCGCGTCGTGCTGGTCATCGCCGACGCCCGCTGGGGTGGCGGGCGACGCGCCGAGGGGCACATCGCGCACGCGCTCGCGGGCGACATCGAGCCGCACGACGTCGTCGTGGTCTACACCGACGCCTCCGGGTCGGCCCCGCCGGGACGGTTCCCCGACGGCGTACGCGAGATCGACCTGGCGACACTGCTCGACGGGGTGCCCGAAGAGGGCGCCGACCGGGTGCTGGTGGAGCTGCTGCGGTCCTTCCGGGCCGACGCGATCCTCAACGTCAACTCCGCGCTGCTCTACCGCGCACTGGCGACCTACGGCAAGGCCCTGGCGGCCTCCGAGCGGCTGTTCCTCGTGCTGTTCTGCAACGAGCAGCTCGCCACCGGGCACTGGGTGGGCCGGCCCCTGCGGCACGTCTACCGGTGCTTCGACCTGGTCGAGGGCGTCATCACCGACAGCGACTACCTGCGCGACTGGCTCCGTGAGCGGCACCAGCTCGGTCCCGGCCTCGACGACCGCCTCCTGGTCTTCCGGGCGCCGGTCGACGCCGCGATCCCGGTCGCGCCGGTGCCGGAGCCGGCCACCGACCGCCGACCGCAGGTCTTCTGGGCCGGGCGCTTCGACCGCCAGAAGCGGGTCGACGTGGTGTTCGAGGTCGCCCGGCGGATGCCGGAGGCCTCCTTCCGGCTCTGGGGTGAGGCGGTGCTCCGTATGGCCGGCCTGCCCGAGCCGCCCCCCAATGTCACGCTCGAGGGTCCCTACGCGAGCTTCTCCGACCTCGACCTCGGGGAGGCCGACGCCTGGCTCTACACCTCGGGCTGGGACGGCGTCCCGAGCCAGCTGCTCGAGGTCGCGATGACCGGCGTGCCGCTGGTGGCCAGCGAGGTGGGCGGCACTGGCGAGGTGGTCGACGAGGCGGGGGGCTGGCCGGTGGCCGACGCGGAGGACCCCGACGCCTACGTCGCCGCCCTGCGCGAGGTCGTGGCCGACCCCGCCGGGGCGCGGCGACGCGCGCTGGCGCTGCGGGAGCGGCTGCTGCGCGAGCGCACGCCCGAGCAGTACGCCGACCAGGCCCGCCGGGTCCTGCTCCTCCCGGAAGGGCGGGAGGCCGAGTGAGCGTCGACCTCACCCTCGTGGTGACCGCCCACGACGAGACCACGGTCTGTGGTCCGACCATGCGCAGCGCCGACCGGGCCGTCGCCGAGGCCCGCCGGGCCGGCTTCACCGTGCAGCCGCTGGTCGTGCTGGACGCCGCCACGGACGCCACGACGGCGTACTTCGGCCAGTCGCTCTTCGATCACTGGGAGCGGTGGACCTTCGCCGAGGGAGATCTGGGCCGGGTGCGGAACACGGTGGTGCAGCAGCTCGACTGCCGCTACGTCGCCTTCCTCGACGCCGACGACCTGTTCAGCGACAACTGGCTCGCCGCCGGGACCGCCGCTCTCGAGCGGGCAGCCCCGGACGGCGACCGGGTGATCGCCCACCCAGAGCTCAACGTGATCTTCGACGGGGCGAAGAGCGTCAAGGTCAGCCTCGACCAGCGCTCGCCGCTCTTCACGCCGCACTACCTCTACCTGCGGCACTACTACGACTCGCTGTGCCTGGCCCCGCGCGAGGTGCACCTCGAGATCCCCTACGTGAGCCGCGACGTGCCGAACGGCCTGTCCTACCAGGACTTCCAGTTCACGATCGAGACCCTGGAGGCCCGTTGGCGGCACGTCGTGGTGCCCGACACGATCATCTTCAAGCGCCGTCGCGACTTCTCCCTCGTCACCGAGAGCACGGCCCGACGGTCGATCGTCCGCTCGCTCCCCGGCATGGCCATCGACCGGATCCGCGACCTCGGTCGCTAGCCGGCGACGGCCTCGCGCTCCGCCAGCCGCCGGAGGCTCGCGCCCACGTCGTCGGACAACCCCAGGAGCTGCACGAAGTGGTCGACCCGGGCCGGGTCGAGGCGTTGCTCGGTGGTGGTGTGGCGGGTCTTGCGGGGCTGGGCCCAGAGCCCCTCGGTCCGATCGGGGAACCACTCCGCCGCGACCGCCCGGTCGGACTCCTCCCACCGCGCCATGAAGGCGTCGAGCCGCTCGGCAGGCAGGGTGAGAGTCGGTCCGTCAGACGCACGGTGCAACGCACGGAACCCACGGGCGCGCCCGACGAGCTCGGCCGTGGCGCCGGGTCGTCCCTCGGTGAGCAGGTTGAGCAGCCGCAGCACCTCGACCGACTCGACGTCCAGGCTCTCGTTCTGCGCCGGCACCTCGTCGAGCTGCTCGGCCCGGACGTCGAGCCCCGCGGCGTCGAGGAAGTCCTGGACCAGGGAGCCCCCCGCCAGGCGCGCCGGCTCGAAGAGGCGTACGACGAGCTCGTCGGGGGCCAGCGTGCGGCGCCACAGCTCGAGCCGGGCGCGGTAGTCGTAGAGCTCGGCGAAGTCGACCTGCTCGACGCGCTCGGCAAGCCGACGGGTCTCCCCGACCCGCTTGACCAGCTGCTGGTAGCGGCTGCACATGTGGTCGTCCTGACGGCGCAGGTAGACCACCACGCGCACGCTGGAGGCGATGTCCTCCAGGAACCGGCGCAGTGTGAGGATCGTGTCCGCGCCTGCGCCGTAGAGGGACTCGTCGGAGAGCAGCAGGGTCTGCGCCCGCGAGCCCGCGAGCTCGTGGAGCAGCTCGCGGGCGACCACCTCGCGCAGCGCCGCGGGGCTCGACTCGTCCTGCCACCTCCACGCGGGGGCGTCCTGGTCGGGCCGGTCGTCGGGCCGCATGGCCAGTCCCAGCCGGATGTGGCGCCGGCGGCCCGGGGAGGCGGGGAAGAGCACGCCCAGCTCTTCGAGCCGTGGGCGGTTGTGTGCCAACCGGGCCTGCACCGAGCTGGTCCCGGTCTTGCCGGTCCCGATGTGGAGGACCACGGCGCGTCGCCTGCTCGTGGGAGAGGTCCCGCTCACCGCGGTGCCGCCTCCTGCGCCACGATCCGACCCAGCGGCGCGCGCCACGCCTCGGGCAGGTCGGCCAGCGCGAGCAGCTCATGGAGCCGAGCGGCAGGCAGGGCCTGCTCGGTGGTGGTGGGTCGCGACCGCCGTCCTGGGCGGAACAGCGGGCCGGCGCGCTCCGGCAGGAAGTCGCGGACCACCGCCTCGTTCGTCGCGCTCCACCTGGCCATGAAGTCGTCGAGCGCTGGCTCGGGGAGCGTCAGCGTCCGCCCGCTGGTGTGCGGCTGCACGGCCCGAATCACGCTGTTCGACAGATCCCGCTCCGGGTGCCGACCGATCTCCCGGAGGTGGAGGTTGAGGATCCGCAGAACCTCGACGGTCTCGGCGTCGAGGCTCTCGTTCCGGGCGGGGACCTCCGCCAGCGTCCCAGGAGCGATCTCGAGGCCGCTGGCGGCGACGAAGTCGGAGAGCAGCGACCCGTCCACGAACCGGTCGGGCTCGAAGGTCCGCACCACCAGGTGGTCAGGTCGCATGATGTCGCGCCACGCCAGCAGCCGGGCGTGGAAGTCGTGGACCTCGTCGAGTGCCTGCGCGCGTTGGGTCAGTGTGCGGACCTCGCCTTCGCGCTTGATGACCTGCTGGTAGCGGCTGCACAGGTGCTCGTCCTGGCGGCGCAGGTACGCCACCACCCTCACGGTGGACGCCAGCCGGTCGCAGAGCTCCCGCAGGTTGGCCAGCGTCCCGTTCGCGGCACGGAGCAGGGCCTCGTCGGAGATCAGCAGGTGCTCGGGCCGCCGCCGTTCGACCTCCCGGAACAGGGCGTCCTCGAGGATCGGCCGCAGCTCGCCCGGAGTGGACACCCCCTGGCGTCGCCACCCGACCGAGTCCCGGGGGACGCCGTCGTCGGGCTGCATCGCCAGGCCGATTCTGGCGTGCCGTCGGGGGCCGGGGGAGCGAGGGTAGAGGATCCCCTGCCGGGCGAGGGCCCGGCGGCTGCGGTGGAAGACCGCCTGGATGGTGGTCGTCCCTGTCTTGCCCATCCCGACGTGCAGCACGACGGCGGGACGGTGCTCCGGCGCGATCACGGCTGCGGGCACGGCGTTCCTCGGGCGGGGCAGTGGGTCGCAGGCATGTTCTCACGCGGCGCGCGCACCGCGCCCGCCAGGGCGGCGGCGCCCGCACGTAGGGTGACCGGGTCCGGACGGCCGGACCGAGCGAGCGAGCGAGAGGGGCGCGATGCCCGAGCAGGTCCTCATCACCGGCGGGGCCGGGTTCATCGGCCGCCACCTCGCGACGCACCTCACCGAGCACGACGTCGAGGTGACGGTGCTCGACAACGAGTCGCTCGGCGACCGCACGCACCTCGACCTCGAGCGGGTCCGTTTCGTCAGCGGGGACCTGCGCGACCCCGACCAGGTCCGCGAGGCGCTGGCCGGCCAGGACGCGGTGGTGCACCTCGCCGCCGACACCCGGGTGATGGACAGCATCGCCGACCCGTCCCACAACTTCGACAACAACGTCGTCGGCACCTTCAACCTGCTCGACGCCTGCCGCGACCTCGGCGTCGGGCGGATCGTGGCCGCGTCGACGGGCGGGGCGATCCTCGGCGACGTCGAGCCGCCGGTGCACGAGGAGATGGCGCCGATGCCGACCTCGCCGTACGGCGCCTCCAAGCTGATGCTCGAGGGCTACCTCAGCGCCTACGGCAGCTCCTACGGGCTGCGCGGCTGTGCGCTGCGCTTCTCCAACATCTACGGGCCCCGCTCCTTCCACAAGGGCTCGGTGGTCGCGGCGTTCTTCAAGCAGGTGCTCGCCGGCGAGCGCCCGGTCGTCTACGGCGACGGCTCGCAGACCCGCGACTACCTCTACGTCGGCGACCTGGTCGAGGCGATCCGGGTCGCGATGCTCAGCGACGTGACCGGCCCCTACCAGCTCGGCAGCGGTCACGGCACCACGCTCAACGAGCTGCTCGCGGCGATGCGCACCGTCACCGGCCTGCCGATCGAGGTCGACTACGTCGACTTCCGCGCCGGCGAGGTGCGCGACACCTGGTGCCAGGTCGACAAGGCGCGCGCCGGCTTCGGCTACGACCCGTCCACCCCGCTGGAGGAGGGCCTGCGCGTGACGTGGGACTGGTTCCAGACGCAGCGGGCCTGACGGTCCCGGTCGTGGCCGCGCGAGCAAGCGGACTCCGGGTGGTGCTCCACGTCGGGCTCCACAAGACGGCCTCGACGTTCGTCCAGCACGTGCTCGAGGCGCGGCGGGCCGCACTGCTGGAGCAGGGCGTCCTCTACCCGGTCGCCGGCACCGCGGTCGAGGACCACCAGCGCACCCGCGAAGGCGCGCAGTCCGGGCACATCCGGCTGGCCACGCCGGGGACCGACGCGGAGGCCGCCGTGCGCGAGATGCAGGAGGAGGCGTCGGACGGCGTCGGCACGTTGCTGCTCTCGGCCGAGGACCTCAGCCGGCCCGCGCGCCGGTTCGGGCCGCGGCGCCACGTCGAGCTGTTCGCCGGGTTCGCCTCGGTCGACGTGGTGGTGGTGCTGCGGCGGCAGGACGCCTGGGTCGAGAGCTACTACAAGCAGCTGGTCGACCAGTACAAGGGCTTCGAGACGCGCAGCCTGGAGGAGTGGGTCGAGGCAGCCCCGCCCGCGCTGCTCGACCTGCACGGCCGGCTGGGGGTGTGGCGCGACCTGGTCGGCCCGGATCGGTTCCACGCGTTGTCCTACGACGACCTGCCGGGCGGCGGCAGCATCGCGCGGCGGCTGCTCGAGGTGGCGGGGATCCGGGGACCGCTCCTCGACGAGGTGGCGGCGGCGCAGGCGCCGCGCTACGACAGCGTCCGCGGCATCGACACGCTCGGGCTGCGGATCCTCAACGGCCACCGGATCCGCGACCGCGACGTCCGCAACCGCACCGCCCGGGCGATCTACGCTGCAGCGCCCGCCGGCGATGTAGAGCTGATGTCGCCAGTGCTGCGCGCCCGGATCCAGGAGCGCTGTGCCGAGGGCAACGCTCGGATCGAGGACGAGTGGGGGACCGGCCCGGTGCCCGGGTTCCGGTTCGGCCGAGGCCTGTCCGCGGACCCGGGCCGGGTACCGGACGGTGCGGCGTTGCTCGCCTACGTCGACGAGGTTCTCGCGCTGTGCGCGACGGCCCGGCGGGAGGCCCGGGCGGCTCAGTAGCCGTAGAGCTCGAGGTCGCGGGCGTAGAGCGCCCGCACCCGCTCCACCAGGTCGGGGCGGCCCTCGTAGGCGCTGGGCCGGTCGGTGGGGGAGACGTTGCGCGCCTGGGCCGGTGCGTGGGGGAGGCCGAGCCGCTGCCGGATGAGCTGGATGTCGGCGTCGAAGGTCTCCATCCGTCCGAGGTGGTCGTAGTCCTGCACCGGGTGCATCAAGGTGAGGTGCTGCGGGCGCCAGTGGATGTCCATGGCGAGCGGGTCCTGTTGCTCGACCGCGGCGAGGAACTCCTCGAAGCCGAGGGGCTCGGCGGCGTCCGGGTCACGCCCCAGCCTGGCGTCGAGCCGGGCGCGCACCCGGCCGGGGCTCAGGATCTTGCTGCGCCAGGCCGACTCGAAGCGGGTGACCGGGTCGCGCACGAAGGAGAAGCGGAACGCCTCGCCGTCGAGCATGCGCATCACCCGGTCCCAGCCGACCTGGTCCGGCGCCGGCCACGACAGGTCGCCGCGGACCCGGTCGCGCTCGTGGCCGGTGTGCAGCAGGTCCAACCAGGCCAGCATCGTCGACGTACCGACCTTGGGGTTGCGCACGTAGACCAGGCCGAGGTCGGGTAGCGCCTCGATTCGCGAGGCCAGCGGGACGCCGGGGAAGAACCGGTTCAGCTGGCGACGGCGCCGGGCCAGGTCGGGCGAGGCCCGCCTGGGCAGTGCTCGGGCCATCTCCTTGCTCCTCCCTGAGTCGGATCCTGAGGGTGACGATAGACGCCCGCGGGAACCACCGGTGGAGCCGGGCAGGAGCAAGGCGTCAGGCGGTCTCGGGGAACTTCACGCCGGTGTTGGCGTGGCAGCGGTAGCCGAACGGGTTCTTGGCGAGGTACTGCTGGTGGCCGTCCTCGGCGTAGAAGTACGGCGTCTCCGCGGCCGGCCGGACCTCGGTCGTGATCTCGCCGAGCCGGCGCCGGGCGAGCTCGTCGCCGTACACCTTGGTGAGGTCGCGGGCGACCTGCTCCTGCTCGGGGGTGGTCCAGTAGATCGCGGAGCGGTACTGGGTGCCGACGTCGTTGCCCTGCCGCATGCCCTGGGTGGGGTCGTGGACCTCGAAGAACTGCTTGACCAGGTCGGCGTAGGAGACGATCGCGGGGTCGAAGACGACGCGCACCGCCTCGGTGTGGCCGGTGCGACCGCTGCAGACCTCCTCGTAGGTCGGGTGGGGCGTCAGGCCGCCGGCGTACCCGACCGACGTCGACCAGACGCCCGGCCGCTGCCAGTAGATCTCCTCGGCGCCCCAGAAGCAGCCGAGCCCGAAGATCGCGACCTCGTGGCCCTCGGGGACCTCGTCGCTCACCACGGGGGTGTGCAGGACGACGTGCTCACCGAGCCGCCACGGCTGCGCGTCTCGTCCCGGCAGCGCGCGCTCCGCGTCCACCATCTCGGTCTTCCTGCCCAGTCCGAACATCGTCGCTCCTCGTCTCCCGGAGGGGTCGGTCTCCTCCAGCATGTCCAACAACCGGTCGCCCTCCAACCTTCCCGCCCCGCCCGTCAGGAGACGGCGTTCCTGGGACCGACCCTCGCACCAACGTGCGGGGGAGGTGGAGGATCGGCTCGTGCCCCAACAGACTGATCGCCTGCGACTCCCGCTCGACGTCGACACCACGGCCGCTCCGACCCGGCCGGTCGAGGCAGGCCCGAACGCCCCGAACGTGGTCGTGGTGCTCGTGGACGACATGGGTTTCGGGGCCTCCTCCCCCTACGGCGGCCCGTGCGAGATGCCCACCGCCCAGCGCCTGGCCGACGAGGGCCTGCGCTACAGCCGCTTCCACGTGACACCGCTGTGCTCGCCGACCCGGCAGGCGCTGATGACCGGGCGCAACCACCACTCGGTGGGGATGGGCGTCACCAGCGAGATGGCCACTCCGCTGCCCGGCTACCACGGCTACCGCCCGGCCAGTGCCGCGACGATCGCCCAGATCCTGAGCGGCAACGGCTACTGCACGGCGGCGATCGGCAAGTGGCACCAGACGCCGCCGGTGGAGGTGACGCCGTCCGGGCCGTTCGCGCGCTGGCCGATGGGCGAGGGCTTCGACTTCTTCTACGGGTTCATGGGCGCGGAGATGAACCACTGGTATCCGCAGCTCTACCGCGGGCGCTACGCCTTCGAGCCGGACCGGCTCCCCGAGGACGGCTACCACCTCTCGGAGGACCTCGTCGACCAGGCGATCTCGTGGATCGAGAACCAGCAGGCCATCACCCCGACCCGGCCGTTCTTCACCTACGTCGCCCTCGGCGCCACCCACGCGCCGTTCCACGTCGCGCCGGAGTGGCGGGAGAAGTACGCCGGACGCTTCGACGCCGGCTGGGACGCTCAGCGCGAGCAGACCCTGGCCCGGCAGAAGGAGCTGGGCATCGTGCCGGAGTCGACCGAGCTGGCGCCGTGGGCCGACGGGGTCCCGCGGTGGGAGGAGCTCGACGAGACCGAGAAGCTCGTCGCCGCCCGCTTCATGGAGACCTACGCCGGGTTCGCCGAGCACGCCGACGCGCAGATCGGCAGGCTCGTCGGTGCGCTGGAGGAGATGGAGGTGCTCGACGACACGCTGATCTTCTACCTGCTCGGCGACAACGGCGCGTCGGGCGAGGGCGGGCCGCGCGGGACCTTCCGCGAGCACCTGGTGGGTCACGGCATCCAGGACGACACGGCCGACATGGCCGCCAGGCTGCCGACGCTGGGCGACCCGACCACCTATGCGCTCTACCCCGCCGGCTGGGCGCTGGCCATGAACACCCCCTACCCCTGGACCAAGCAGCTCGCCCACCTCGGGGGAACCCGCGACGGCATGATCGTGCGCTGGGGC
Organism: uncultured Actinomycetota bacterium; assembly: GCA_963740885.1. Lineage (GTDB taxonomy): Bacteria > Actinomycetota > Actinomycetes > Propionibacteriales > Nocardioidaceae > Nocardioides. The sequence continues at coordinate 773,678 of CAVUFP010000002.1, read as the reverse complement.
AACGGGATCCAGGCGCGGGGGGAGATCCGTCACCAGTGGCACCACGTGATCGACGTCCTCCCGACGATCCTCGAGGCCGCGGGCCTGCCCCATCCCGAGGCCGTCGGCGGCGTCGACCAGCAGCCGATCGAGGGCACCAGCCTGCACTACACCTTCGACGCCGCCGACGCCCCCGACCGGCACGTCACGCAGTACTTCGAGATGGTCGGCAACCGCGGCATCTACCACGACGGCTGGACCGCCGTGACCAGGCACGGCATCCCGTGGGAGATGGTCGACACCCGCGAACGACCCTTCGAGGACGACCGCTGGGAGCTCTACGACCACTCCGAGGACTGGAGCCAGGCCCGTGACCTCGCCGAGCAGCACCCCGAGAAGCTGGTCGAGCTGCGCGAGCTCTTCCGGCGCGAGGCCGAGAAGCACCACGTGTTCCCCCTCGACGACCGGGTCACCGAGCGGGAGAACGCCGAGCTGGCCGGGCGGCTCGACCTCCACCTCGGTCGCAGCACGCTGTCCTTCGGCCCCCGTGTGGGCCGGCTGACCGAGGACGCCGCCCCCAACCTCAAGAACCGCTCGCACGTGATCACCGCCGACCTCGAGGTCATCACCGGCACCTCCGGGGTGGTGGTCGCGCAGGGTGGCCGCTTCGGCGGGTGGTCGCTGTACGCCGTCGACGGGGTCGTGCACTACGCCTACAACCACGTGGGACGCGACCTCACCGTCGTCCGCGGCGACCGGGTGATGGGCCCGGGCCGGCACGACCTGACGCTCCGCTTCGACTACGACGGCGGACCGCCGGGCTCGGGCGCCGACGTACGGCTGGAGGTCGACGGTGAGGAGGTCGGCCGCGGCCGGGTGCCCGCCACCACGGCCTACTACTTCTCCTTCGACGAGACGTTCAACATCGGCGTCGACCCCGGTACGCCGGTGGTCGACGACTACCTCCCCGTGCGCAACCGCTTCCAGGGCCTGATCCACCGGGTGCGCTTCGACCTGGACGACGTGGCCGATCCCGGCGAGCTGCGGGACCGGGTGCGGGGTCCGATGGTCCACCAGTGAGCGGCTGCTGCTCGCCCTCGCGCGGCGGGGGCACCGGCTCGGGCGGCGCCATCGGCAGCCGCGGGCCGGGGCTTGCCGGGCTGGTGGGGGTGGGGGGCGGTTGGTCGCGCGTGGGCGACCGTGCTCCCGTCTATCCCGAGGAGTGGCCGGAGCGCGAGGTGCTGGTCGATCCCTTCCACATCGCCACCACCGCGACCACCAACGCCGAGTTCGCGGCCTTCGTGGAGGCCACGGGCCACCGCACCGACGCCGAGGTGATCGGGTCGTCGTTCGTGTTCGCGGGCTTCCTGCCCGACGACCTCCCGCCCACCCGCGGCGTCGCGGCCGCTCCGTGGTGGCGGGAGGTGCCCGGAGCCGACTGGGCCCACCCGGAGGCGCCGCAGTCGGACGTCGGCGGCCGTGCCGACCACCCCGTCGTCCACGTGTCGCGGCGCGACGCCACGGCCTACGCCGCCTGGCGCGGTGGCCGGCTGCCCACCGAGGTCGAGTGGGAGGTCGCCGCGCGCGGTGGTCGGGAAGGCAGCCCCTTCCCGTGGGGCGATGAGCTCGAGCCCGGCGGCGAGCACCGCATGAACGTGTGGCAGGGGCACTTCCCGAGGGAGGACACCGGCGCGGACGGATACCGCGGCACCTGCCCCGTGGACGCGTTCGCACCCAACGGATTCGGGCTGCACAACACCACCGGCAACGTCTGGGAGTGGTGCGCGGGCCCGTGGGACGAGGGCCGGCCCGACGGCGTGAGCAGGGGTGGCTCCTACCTGTGCCACGCCTCCTACTGCCGGCGTTACCGGGTCACCGGACGCCAGCGGCTCTCTCCCGACTCCAGCGCGGGCAACCTCGGCTTCCGCGTCGCCGTCGACGGGTGAGCAGGGCGGGGGGTCGGAGTCGGATCGTGTCCTGAGTAGGGTCGTGAGTCGTGAGCCAGGAGCACGTCGACGCGGCGACCGAGAAGGCCGGCTTCGAGACCCGCGCCATCCACGCGGGCTACGAGCCGGACCCGATGACCGGTGCGGTGATCCCGCCCATCTACGCGACCTCGACCTACAAGCAGGACGGCGTGGGCGGGCTGCGCGGCGGCTACGAGTACAGCCGTTCCGCCAACCCCACGCGCACCGCGCTGGAGGGTGCGCTGGCCGCCGTCGAGGAGGGCGAGCGCGGCTTCACCTTCGCCTCCGGCCTGGCCGCCGAGGACACCCTGGTCCGGGCGCTGTGCCGTCCCGGTGACCACGTGGTCTTCCCCGACGACGCCTACGGCGGCACCCACCGGCTGTTCGACAAGGTCGAGCAGGCGTGGGGGGTGGGGCTCTCGACCGCGTCGCTGTCCGACCTCGACGGCGTACGCGCGGCCATCCGCCCCGGCGAGACCCGGCTGCTGTGGGTCGAGACGCCGACCAACCCGCTGCTCAACATCGCCGACGTGGAGGCCCTGGCCGCCCTGGCCCACGACGCCGGCGCGCTGCTGGTCGTCGACAACACCTTTGCCTCGCCCTACCTCCAGCAGCCGCTCACGCTCGGCGCCGACGTCGCGCTCCACTCCACGACCAAGTACGTCGGCGGGCACTCCGACGTCGTGGGCGGCGCGCTGGTCGTGCGCGACCTCGACCTCGCCGAGCGGATCGGCTACCACCAGAACGCGCTGGGGGCGGTGCCCGGGCCGTTCGACGCCTTCCTCACCCACCGCGGGCTCAAGACGCTCGGTGTCCGCATGGACCGCCACTGCGACAACGCCGAGGCGGTCGCCGACTTCCTGACCGGCCACGAGGCGATCAGCAGCGTGCTCTACCCCGGCCTGCCCGACCACCCCGGCCACGACGTCGCCGCCCGCCAGATGAAGCGGTTCGGCGGGATGGTGTCCTTCCGGGTCGCCGGCGGCGAGGAGCACGCGCTGCGGGTCTGCGAGCGGGCGCGGGTGTTCACCCTCGGCGAGTCGCTCGGCGGCGTCGAGAGCCTGATCGAGCACCCCGGCCGGATGACCCACGCCAGCGTCGCCGGCACCGCCCTGGAGGTGCCCGCGGACCTGGTCCGGCTCAGCGTCGGCATCGAGACCGCCGCCGACCTGGTCGCCGACCTGGAGCAGGCACTGGGCGGATGAACGGCCCCGGCTCCGGTGCCTGTGTGTGCGTCGACTTCGGCTCGACCTTCACCAAGGCCTCGCTGGTCGACCTCGACGAGGGCCGGATCGTCGCCTCCGCCGACCACCCGACCACCCTCCCGGGCCCCGACGGCAGCGGTGACGTCCTCGACGGGTACGCAGCCTGCGTGAGCGCCCTGGTCGCCCAGGACGCCCGCGCGAGGACGGCCGAGGTGCTGGCCTGCTCCAGCGCCGGCGGCGGCCTGCGGCTCGCCGTCGTGGGCAACGAGGAGCTGGTGACCGCCGAGGCCGGTCGCCGGGTGGCGCTGTCGAGCGGTGGCAAGGTCGTCGCGGTGCACCCGATGTCGCGGCGTGTGCCCGAGGGTGCGCTGGGGCGCACGCTGGGGCACACGCGGCCGGACGTCGTGCTGCTGACGGGTGGCACCGACGGCGGCAACGCCGAGGCGTTGGTGGGGGGAGCCGAGGCGCTGGTGGCCGCTGGGTGGACCGGGCCGGTCGTGGTGGCCGGCAGCGTCGACGCCCGCGACGCCGTCGCCGGTGTGCTGGCGGGCCTGCCCCACGTCGTGGCCGACAACGTCGTGCCGCGGATCGGCGTCCTGGCGCCGGAGTCGGCACGGGCGGCGATCCGCGAGATGTTCCTCGAGCACGTCATCGGCGGCAAGCACCTCAGCGCGAGCGGCGACTTCCGCCGGATGGTCCGGGGCGCCACGCCCGACGTGGTCCTGGCCGGCGTCGAGCTGCTCGCCCGCGGCCTCGACGAGTCGCGGGCGGGCGCCGGCGACGTGGTCGTGGTGGACGTCGGCGGTGCCACCACCGACGTCCACTCCGTGGTCGCCCTCGATCCCGAGGACGCAGGCCTCTCCCGCGAGGTCGTCGCCGTCACCCCGGTCACGCGCACGGTCGAGGGCGACCTCGGGATGCGCTGGTCGGCCCCGACGACGGTCGAGGCGACCGGGCTCACCGACCTGGCGGCGTACGCCGACTCGCTGCCCGGCCGGCCCGGCCACCTCCCGGCCGGCGAGGCCGAGGCCGACGCGGACGAGCGCATCGCCCGGGCGGCCGTCGGGCTGGCGCTGCGACGTCACGCCGGTCGCGCACGGGTGGTCGTGAGCCCCGAGGGCCGTGTGGTCGAGCGCACCGGCAAGGACCTGCGGGAGGTCGACCTGCTCGTGGGGTCGGGCGGCGTGCTGCGCCACGGTCGCCCGGGCGTGGCCGACCGGGTGCTCGCGGGCAGCCTCGGCGAGGACCCCGAGGGGGGATGGCAGGTGCCGCGGTCGCCGCGGGTCGTGGTCGACACCGACTACGTGCTCTGCGCCGTCGGGCTGCTCGCCGCGGCTCACCCCGACGCGGCGCACCGCCTGGCGCTTCGCCTCGCCGCCGCTGAGTAGCCTGACCACGTGGACGACGACGCAGCGCGGGACGGGTCCGCCGACGAGGCCGAGCAGCGTCGACGGCGGCTGTCGTTGCGCAGCCGGCGCGACCACGACGAGGGGCTCGCCGAGCGGTTGGCGCAGCAGTGGGCCCTGGCCCGCGCCGACCGTCGTGCCGACCCGCTGCCGATCGTCTCCGGGCCGAGCAACGTCAGCCGGGCCTGGGTGCCCTACGGCGTCGACCTCGCCGCCGCCTGGGCGTGGCGGTTCCTGGTCATCGCCGTCGCCGGCTACCTGATCTACCGGGTGATCGGCTTCTTCTCGGTCATCGCGCTGCCGCTGGCCGTGGCGATCCTGATCGCCGCGCTCGTCACACCACTGGTGCGGCTGCTCGCCCGCGGGCTGCCCACCAAGCTCGCGGCAGCGCTGGTCGTCGTCGGCGGGCTGTTGACGGTGGCGCTGCTCCTCACCTTCGTGGGACAACAGGTGGCCACCGGCGCGACCGAGCTCGCGGAGTCGGTCGTCGGGGGCATCGGCCGGATCCGTGAGTGGCTCCAGACCGGGCCGCTGAAGGTGAGCGACTCCCAGCTCGACGGCTACCTCGGCGAGGTGCAGCGCGCCATCAGCGACAGCACCCAGGAGGGCGGGGTCCTGACCCGGGTCGGAGAGGTCGGAACGGCGCTCGGCCACGCGATCGCGGGGTTCTTCATCGTCCTGTTCGCGACCTTCTTCTTCATCGCCGACGGCGACCGGATCTGGGCCTGGCTGGTCCGCCTGGCCCCGCGCGCCGCCCGCGAGCAGGTCGACAGCAGCGGGCGGGTGGCCTGGCGCAGCCTGACCCAGTTCGTGCGGGCCACGGTCATCGTGGCCGCGGTCGACGCGATCGGCGTGGTGATCGTCGCCGCCGTCCTCGGCGTGCCCTTCGTGCTCGCGATCGGCGTCCTGGTCTTCCTGGGCGCGTTCGTCCCGATGATCGGCGCGACCCTGGCGGGAACGGTCGCGGTGCTGGTCGCGCTGGTGGACCAGGGGCCGATCACCGCCCTGCTGATGCTCGCCGGGGTGATCGTCGTGCAGCAGATCGAGGGTCACGTGCTGCAGCCCTTCCTGATGGGCCGCTTCGTGTCGGTCCACCCGCTCGGCGTGATCATTGCCATCGGCTGCGGCGTCATCCTCGCCGGGGTGGCCGGTGCCCTGGTCGCCGTACCGCTGGCCTCGGCCGCCAACGCCGTGGTCCAGCACCTCGCGCGCGACGCGCCGCCCCCGGGCCGGCCACCTGATGGTCCCCCCGGTGACGTGCCCGGTGACGTGCCCGGTGACGTGCCTGGTGACGAGCTCGGTGACGGGCCCGACCACGACAGCGAGGAGGAGGCCGTCGATGGCTGAGCTGCCCACGCCGGAGGAGATGGAGGCCGCCCGCGAGCTGTTGGCCGGCGTGACCGTGCTGACTCCCATGGAGGAGTCGCGCTGGCTCTCGGCGCTCACCGGCGGGCAGGTGCTGCTCAAGTGCGAGAACCTCCAGCGCACCGGTTCCTTCAAGACCCGTGGCGCCTACGTCCGGATCTCGCGGCTCTCCGAGGAGGAGCGCGCCCGTGGCGTGGTCGCGGCCTCGGCGGGCAACCACGCCCAGGGGGTCGCACTCTGCGCGCAGATGCTCGGCATCAAGGCCACCGTCTTCATGCCCGAGGGTGCGCCGATCCCCAAGGAGAAGGCGACCCGGGGCTACGGCGCCGACGTGGTGCTCGGCGGGCTCTACCTCGAGCACGCGCTGGAGCGCGCCCAGGAGTTCGCCGACGCCACCGGCGCGGTGCTGATCCACCCCTTCGACCACGTCGACATCGTCGCGGGCCAGGCCTCGGCCGGTTTGGAGATCCTCGAGCAGGCCGACGACGTCGAGACCGTGCTGGTGCCGACCGGCGGTGGCGGGCTGCTCGCCGGGATCGCGCTCGCCATCAAGGCGCACCGGCCCGAGGTCCGGGTCGTCGGTGTCCAGGCCGAGGGCGCCGCGGCCTACCCCGGCTCGCTGCGCCAGGGGTCGCCGAAGCCGCTGGAGTCGATGACGACGATGGCCGACGGGATCGCCGTGGGACGGCCGGGCGACGTCACCTTCCCGGCCGTGCGCGACCACGTCGACGAGATCGTGACCGTCTCGGAGGAGTCGTTGTCGGGGGCGGTGCTCGCGGTGCTCGAGCGGGCCAAGATGGTGGTCGAGCCCGCCGGCGCTGCCGCGGTCGCCGCGATCCTCGACCAGCCGCAGTCCTACGGCGGACGTACGGTCGCGGTGCTCTCGGGCGGCAACATCGACCCGCTGCTGCTCGGCAAGGTGATCCGGCACGGCATGGCGGCCGCGGGGCGCTACCTCTACCTGCGGGTCTGCATCCCCGACGTCCCCGGCGGCCTGGCCCGGCTGCTCGCCCAGCTCGGCGAGGCCGGCGCCAACATTCTCGAGGTCGCCCACGAGCGGATCTCGCCGTCGCTGTCCATCGACGAGGTCGAGGTGCGGCTGCAGATGGAGACCCGCGGCGAGCCCCACGCCGAGCGGGTCATCGCGCGGCTGCGTGAGTGCGGGTACGCCGTGTACGAGTGAGCGGGTGGGCGTCCCGGATTCACCACGTTCACGTGGTGAACCAGGACTTCACACGGTCAGTACGCCGTGAGAAGTCCCCACTCGTCTACTTCACGTGATGAATCGGGGACCAGGCAGCGGTCGTCACTCCGCGAACGGCACGGCGTCGACGATCTCGATCCGCTGGGTGCGGCCGTTGGGGGCCTCGAACTCCACGGTGTCGCCCTTGTGGGAGCCCAGCAGGGCCTCGCCGAGCGGCGACTGCGGCGAGAAGACCTCGAGGTCCTGGTCCTGGTAGTCGTCCTCGATCTCGCGGGCGCCCATGAGGAACTTCTCGTCGTCGTCGTCGCCGGCGAAGCGGTAGGTCACCAGCTTGCCGGGGGAGACCACGCCGTCGTCGGCGGCGGTGTCGGTGTCGGCGGTCTCGAGCATCTCCTCGATCTGGCGGATCGACGCCTCGATCTTGCCCTGCTCGTCCTTGGCGGCGTGGTAGCCGCCGTTCTCCTTCAGGTCGCCCTCGTCGCGCGCAGCGCTGATCCGCTCGATGACCTCCTGGCGCTGGGGACCCTTGAGGTCCTCGAGCTCGGCGGAGAGCCGCCGGTACGTCTTCTGGGTCAGCCAGACGGACGTCGGCTGCACGGACTGCGTCATGGTGCTCACTTCCCTGTGCGAATGAACTGTGCGACATGAACGGTGCGACATGAACCTGTGCGGAAAAAAGAAAAACCCCACCGGACCGTGAGTGAGTGGTCGGCCCTGCAGGAGGTTCGCAGATCAGGTTAGCAAGAGAAGCCCGGCGACGCAGGTCGGGAGGCCGGCGGCGGACCGTCAGCGGGGCCGGTCCTGGCCCTCCGCGGTGCAGCCCACGAGGGTGACCGATGTGGCCCGCCGCTCGGTCCGCAGCGACACCTCGTTGTCCCCCTCGACGGGCTCGAAGGCGACCTCGCCGACCGTCGAGTGGTCCTCGGCGACGCCCCGGACGACGCAGCTGGCGCCGTCGGCGCCGTCCAGCGTCACGGCCACGGTCGCCCGGGCCTGGTGGTCGTCGACGACCGACCACGTCACCAGCCGCGACTCCGCGGTCGGGGTCGCGTGGAACCACGCCGCCCACAGCAGCCAGCCGAGGAACACCGCCGCGACCGTCGCCACGACGCCGACCAGCACGCGGCGGCGTACGGGGGAGGGCCGGCCGTAGCGCTCCGCCAGGTCGGGCGGGGCGGTGGGCGTGGCCATGCCCCCATCCTCCCAGACCGCCGTTGCTCCCTAGACTGCCGTCATGACGCAGCAGCCGCGCGGCCCGCGCGCCGGTTATCGCCTGATGCACGTCCACGCCCATCCCGACGACGAGTCGAGCAAGGGGGCGGCGTCGACCGCGCGCTACGTCGCCGAGGGGGTCGACGTCCACGTCGTCACCTGCACCGGCGGCGAGCGCGGCTCGATCCTCAACCCCAAGATGGAGCGCCCCGACATCCTCGAGAACATCACCGAGGTACGGCGGCAGGAGATGGAGCGGGCCCGCGACATCCTCGGTGTCACCCAGGACTGGCTGGGCTTCGTCGACTCCGGCTGGCCCGAGGGCGACCCCAAGCCGCCGCTGCCCGAGGGGTGCTTCGCGCTGGTGCCGGTCGAGGAGGCCGCCGAGCGGCTGGTGCGGCTGATCCGCGGCTTCCGGCCCCACGTCGTCACGACCTACGACGAGCGCGGCGGCTACCCCCATCCCGACCACCTGGCCTGCCACGCGGTGTCGGTCGCGGCCTTCGAGGCGGCCGGCGACCCCGAGCGCTACCCCGACGCGGGGGAGCCCTGGCAGCCGCTGAAGCTCTACTACCACCACTCCTTCAACCGGCAGCGGATGGAGTCGCTCCACGAGGCGGTGCTGGCCCACGGCCTGGAGTCGCCGTGGGGCGAGCGGCTCAAGGAGTGGAAGCCGGAGCCGGAGTGGGACGCCCGGGTCACCACGAAGGTGCCGTGCTCGGACTACTTCGGCGTCCGCGACCAGGCGCTGCTCGCGCACGCCACCCAGATCGACCCCGACGGCCACTGGTTCGCGATCCCGCGGGAGATCCAGGCGGAGGTGTGGCCGACCGAGGACTACGAGCTGGTGACCAGCCACGTCGACTCGGCCGTCCCCGAGGACGACCTGTTCGCGGGGATCCCGGCGCCGCGGTGAGCCGCCCCTCCTGAGACAATGGCGGCATGCTCCTGATGACCGGTCTCGCCCTCCTCTCGGCCGTCGAGGACGGCCCCGAGCCGGCCGACGTCAAGGCCGGCTGGACGGCGTTCGCGGTCTTCCTGCTGCTGTGCGCCGCGGTCGCCTTCCTCGGCTTCAGCCTGGTCAAGCAGCTGCGCAAGGCCCAGGCCGCCAAGGACGCCGGCGTCTACGGCGACGAGCCCGTCGACCGCGCGGCACAGGCGCGGGCGCGGGCCGAGGCCGAGGCCGAGGCCGCCGACGGCACCGCGCAGAGCGGACCGGACGGGTCCGACGAGCCGCCGCGCGGCTGAGTCGGCTCAGCGACGTACGACGCGGAGCAGGCAGTCCCAGGCGGTGCGCGCGGGCTCGCCGGCGTGCTCGTGGTGGTCTCCTGACGGAGCCACCTCGCGGGCGACGCGGCCCGCCCGCTCCACCTCCAGCGGCCTGCCGTCGAGGTCTGCGAGGAGGTTCTCGGCGGTCATCAGCACCGAGGCGTCCTGCGGCCCGCCGGTGCCCTCGGTGAGGTTCGTCGCGTCGTGCGCGACCCACAGCAGGGTGCCGCCCGGTCGCAGCGCGTCGTACGCCGACCGGACCGCGCGGCGGCGGGCCGCCGCGTCCAGCTGCAGGTAGGCGACGACGACGAGGTCGACCGGCTCGGCGGGGGACCAGGTGGTGGCGTCGGCGCACACCCACCGGACCTCGGTGTCGCCGGCCAGCCGCCGTCCCTTGTCGAGCGCCACCTGGGAGAAGTCGACGGCGGTCACCGCCCAGCCCCGACGCGCCAGCCAGATCGCGTTGCGGCCCTCGCCGGCGGCGAGGTCGACCGCCTGCCCCGTCGCCAGGTCGGCGCACTCGGCGGCGACGAACCGGTTCGGCTCGGCCGACCACACCAGGTCGGCGGCGGCGTAGCGCTCGTCCCACGCGGCGGCGTCCATGCCGTCGATCTAACCAGCCGCGGGGAACCGGGTCAGGCCTCGGAGTCCAGGGCCCGGTCGGCTCGCCGGGTGGCCGCCCGCCACCGCACCCGGTCCAGCGGGCGCGGCGGGTCGTCGAGCGGGTTGGCGACGGCGACCTCGTCCATCGCGTCGAGGATGTTGCGCAGGTTGATGACCAGGGCGCCCTGGACCGCCCAGCGGTGACCGGGCGCGGCCTGGTCGGTGTGGTCCGCGGTGAGCTCCTCCAGCCGGGCGCGGACCGCGCGGATGCCGTCCTCGTCGGCGTCGGTGACGGCCTGACCGGTGGCGACGACCAGCGCGGCCCATGCGGCGCCGAACGACGTCTCCTCCCCGTCGGCGTGCGCTGCGGCCGGGCCGTCCAGGGTGCGGGCCAGGCTGCGGGTCTCGGCCACCGCCTGCTCGGTCCGGCGCAGCAGCCCGTGCCACTGCTGCGGGTCGCGGAACTGGCCGGCCGAGCGGCGCGGGTTCATCCACGCGCTCTCACGCGCCTGCCGGACCAACGACCACGCGTGGTCGATCTGGCCGTCGAGGTCGCGGGTGCGCTCGACCCAGGCCTCGACGTCCGGCGCCTCGCCGCCCGCCTCGAGGGACCGGCCGATGTCGGTCAGCAGCTCGCCGATCCCGTCGTCGATCCGGTTCATCGCGGCGATCGCCGTACGCCGGAGCAACGGCGGCCAGACGACCAGGTTGACCAGCAGCCCCACCCCGACGCCGATGCCGGTGTCGAGCAGCCGGGAGGCCAGCCGCAGGTCGTCGGTGAAGCCGGTCGTCAGCACGATCAGGGCCGTGGTGGCGACCGTGGTCGCCTCGGCGCCGAACCAGCGCCACGACCCGATCAGCAGGCCGACCGCGAGCAGCAGGGCGACCGCGACGGTGTCGAGGCCGAGCAGGTGGCCCACGGCAGCCGCCAGGAGCACGGCCACGACCGCGGCGGCCACCTGGCGCAGTCCGCGCGAGAACGTGCGGTAGACCGTCGCGTGGACGACGAGCAGGGCCGCCCACGGGGCGAGGAAGGGCTGCGGCAGGCCGATCAGGTCGGCCGCCACGACCCACGCGACCACGGCCGCGACCACGGTCTTCACCAGCTGGGTCGCCCGGTGCCACGTGACGGGGTCCCGCAGCCTCCCGCGCAGGGTTCCCTCCATGCCCCGACCCTAGGCGGAGGGCTCTCCCGGAGGGTCGGACGGTGCATCGTGCCCAGCCGGCTCGGGCTCCTCGAGGTGCAGCGCCACCTGGGTCACCCGCGGGCCGGACATCGCCGTGACCTCGAGGACCGCGCCGACGGGCGCGACCAGCGGCACCGTGTCACCGACCTCGGGCAGCCGTCCGAGCCGGGCGATCACGTAGCCGGCGACCGTCTCGTAGCGTCCGTCGTCCTCCAGCGCGACGCCGCTGCGGTCTGCGAAGTCCTCCAGGCTCAGGGAGCCCTCGACGGTGGTCGTCGGACCGGTCTCCTCGACGGCGGCGGGGGCGTCGTACTCGTCGTGGATGTCGCCGACCAGCTCCTCGACGAGGTCCTCGAGCGTGACGATGCCGTCGGTGCCGCCGTACTCGTCGACGACCACGGCGAGGTGGGTCCGCTCCTGGCGCATGTGGGAGACAGCGGGCAGCACCATGTTGGTGCCGGGCAGCATCAGCACCGGTCGCACCACGTCGTGCACCGTGCGCGTGTCGTCGGGGGTGACGTGGAGCAGGTCGCGCACGTGGAGGAAGCCGAGGACGTCGTCGAAGCCCTCGCCGGTGACCGGGTAACGGCTGTAGGGCCGGCTCCTGACGTGCCGCTCGGCGTCGACCAGGGGCAGGTCGGCGGCGACGAAGTCCACGTCTCCGCGCGGCCGCATCACCTCGCGCAGCGTGGTCCGGGTGGCCGAGAAGACGTCCTGCAGGATCTGCCGTTCCTGGTCCTCCAGCCCCTCGTGGGTGGAGACCAGGTCGCGCAGCTCCTCCTCGCTGAGCTCCTCACCGGTCGCCGTGGGGTCGCCGCCCAGCAGCCGGACCACGGCGTTGGTCGAGGTCGACAGCAGCCAGATCACCGGCCGCATCACCGTCGCGAACCGGTCGAGGGCGGGGGTGACCGCGAGCGAGAGCCCCGCCGACTTCTGCAGCGCCAGCCGCTTGGGCACCAGCTCGCCGAGGACGAGCGAGAGGTAGGCGATGAGCAGCGTCATCACGACCAGCGCGGTCGCCTCGGCGCCCGCGTCGGGCAGGCCGAGGAGCACCAGGTACGGCGCCAGGTCGGGCGCGAGGGTGGAGCCGCCGTAGGCCGCGGAGAAGAAGCCCGCCACCGTCACGCCGATCTGCACGGCGGCGAGGAAGCGGTTGGGGTCGCGCGCGACGGAGGCGACCTTGGCGCCGCGGGCGCTCTCGCGCTCGAGGCCCGTCAGCTGGCTGTCACGCAGCGACACCAGGGCGATCTCGGTGGCGGCGAAGACGCCGCCGACGAGGACGAAGGCCAGCACGAGGCCGACGTTGACCAGCGTCTGGGCGTCCATCAGGTCCGTCCACCCCCACGCGTCGGTGCGGGTGAACGGCAGGTACTTCGGGAGTCGTCCATGGTCCTAATTCTAGTGAACGCCTGCAGATCCACCGGAATCCACGGTGGCGCCCGGGACCACCCGCAGCGCCCTCCGTAGGCTCGGGCCCATGACGCGCACGGCTGGCAGGACCGCCCTGGTGCTCGGCGGCGGGGGCATCACCGGGATCGCCTGGGAGGTGGGCGTGCTCACGGGGCTGGCCCGCGCCGGCGTCGACCTCACCGACGCCGAGACGGTCGTCGGCACGTCCGCGGGCGCGGTCGTCGGCACCACGGTCGCCTCCGGCCAGCCGCTCGAGGACGCCTACGCCGAGCAGCTGGCCCCGCCGGACCACGAGATCGGCGGCAGCATGGGCCGGATGGCCGCGCTCAAGCTGCTCCCGCCGTACATCCTTCCCGGCAGCGGCCGCGACAAGCTGCGGCGGGTCGGGGCGGTGGCGCTGAAGTCGCACGAGCCCGGCTCGGTCGATCGCGAGAGCGTGATCCGCAGCCGGATCCCGGTGCGGGAGTGGCCCAGGCGCGACCTGCGGATCACTGCCGTCGAGGCCGAGACCGGCCGGTTCACCGTCTTCGACCGCGACTCCGGCGTCGACCTGGTGACCGCCGTCGCGGCGAGCTGCGCGGTCCCCACGGTGTGGCCGCCGGTCGCCATCGATGGCCACCACTACGTCGACGGCGGGATGCGCTCGACCGCCAACCTCGACCTGGTCGCCGGCGCCGAGCGGGTCGTCGTGCTGGCGCCGCTCCCGCGGTCGCTGAGCAAGCGGACCTCGCTGCGCGCGCAGCTCGAGAAGGTCGCGCCCCGCGAGTGGTCGGTGATCACCCCGGACGCCGAGGCGCTCGCCGACTTCGGCAAGAACCTGCTCGACCCCGCCAGGCGGGCCGACGCCGCCCGCAGCGGGGTGCGGCAGTCCGCCGGCCTGGTCGACGAGGTCCGTCACGTCTGGTGCGGCTGATGCCCAACCGCCTGGCGGGCGCGACCTCGCCGTACCTCCTCCAGCACGCCGACAACCCCGTCGACTGGTGGGAGTGGGGACCCGAGCCGTTCGAGGAGGCGCGTCGGCGGGGAGTGCCGGTGCTGCTGAGCGTCGGGTACGCCGCCTGCCACTGGTGCCACGTGATGGCCCACGAGTCGTTCGAGGACGAGGCGACGGCGGGGCTGATGAACCAACACTTCGTCAGCATCAAGGTCGACCGCGAGGAGCGGCCCGACGTCGACGCGGTCTACATGAACGCGACCACCGCGATGACCGGCCACGGCGGCTGGCCGATGACGGTGGTGCTCGACCACGAGGCGCGGCCCTTCTTCGCCGGCACCTACTTCCCCGACCGGCCGCGGCACGGGCAGCCGGCGTTCACCCAGGTCCTCACGGCGATCAGCGAGGCCTGGCGCGACCGCGGGGACGAGGTCAGGGGCGTGGCCGAGCGACTCGCCGACCACCTCCGCGAGCCGATCACCGCGGCCGGTGCCCCGATCGGGCGGGAGACGATCGCGGGCGCGGTCGAGCTCCTGGCGCGCGAGCACGACGCCCAGCGCGGCGGCTTCGGCGGGGCGCCCAAGTTCCCGCCCTCGATGGTGCTGTCCTTCCTGCTGCGGGAGGGGTCGCCACCGGCGCTGTCGATGGCCGGGCAGACCCTGTCGGCGATGGCCCGCGGCGGGATCCACGACCAGCTCGGCGGCGGCTTCGCGCGCTACAGCGTCGACGCCGACTGGGTGGTGCCCCACTTCGAGAAGATGCTCTACGACAACGCGCTGCTGCTGCGGGCCTACGCCGAGTGGGCGGGCTGGTGGGGGAGCGGGCTCGGGCGGCGGGCGGCCGAGGGGATCGCCGACTTCCTGCTCGCCGAGCTGCGCACCAGCGAGGGCGGGTTCGCCTCGGCGCTCGACGCCGATTCCGAGGGCGCCGAGGGCACCTACTACGTCTGGACGCCGTCGCAGCTCACCGCCGTGCTCGGGCCCGACGACGGGCCGTGGGCCGCCCGGCTGCTGTCGGTCACCGACGCCGGCACCTTCGAGCACGGCACCTCGACGCTGCAGCTGCGCGAGGACCCCGACGACCCCGCGCGCTGGGCCGACGTACGCCGCCGGCTGCTCGACGCCCGGTCGCAACGCGTCCGGCCGGCGCGCGACGACAAGGTGGTCGCCGCCTGGAACGGCCTGGCGATCTCCGGCCTCGCCCGCGCCGGGAGGCTGCTCGACCGACCGGACTACGTCGACGCGGCCGTGGCGGCCGGTGAGCTGCTCTGGGACGTCCACGTCGTCGACGGCCGGCTGCGCCGGGTCTCGCGCGAGGGCGCCGTGGGGACGCCGGCCGGGGTGCTGGAGGACCACGGCTGCGTGGCCGCAGGGTTCCTCGACCTGCTCCAGGCGACTGGCGACGCGGTCTGGCTCTCGCGGGCCGGCTCGCTCCTCGACACCGCGCTGGAGCACTTCGCCACCGGCGACGGCGGCTTCTTCGACACCGCCGACGACGCCGAGGCGCTGGTCGCCCGGCCGCGCGACCCCTCCGACAACGCCTCGCCGTCGGGGCTGTCCGCGATGGTCCACGCGCTCGCCGAGCACGCCGCCCTCACCGGCTCCGGCCGGCACCGCGACGCCGCCGAGGCGGCCCTGGCCACCGTCGCGCCGATCGCCGAGCGGGTCCCCCGCTTCGCCGGCTGGTCACTCTCGGCGGCCGTCGCGATGGTCGAGGTCCCGAGGAGGTGGCGGTCGTCGGCCCGCCGGGCCCGGAGCGGGACGCGCTGGCCGCCGCCGCCCGCCGCCGCCCCGGCGCGGTCGTGGTGGTGGCCGACGGCGCCCGCGACGACGTCCCGCTGCTGGTCGGCCGCCACCCCGTCGACGGCCGCCCGGCGGCGTACGTCTGCCGGGGGTTCGTGTGCGAGCGTCCGGTGAGCGACCCGGCCCAGCTGTAACGCCGGGTTACTTGCTGTTCCCACCAGGAAATTTCCGGGTGGGTAGAGCACATAACCCGGCGTTACAGCCCGGCGCCACGGCAGGGCGCAGGGCGCAGGGCGCAGAGCGCCGGCAGGCCGGCGCGGCGGCCTCAGCGCAGGGAGTACGTCGCCAGCGAGACGCCGACATAGTGGGTGACGAAGGCCAGGATCGTGAGCGAGTGGAAGACCTCGTGGAAGCCGAACCAGCGCGGCCACGGGTTGGGGAACTGGGTGCCGTAGACCACGCCGCCGAGGGTGTAGAGGCCGCCACCGACCGCGATCAGCACGATCACTGCCGTGCCGATCCCGGCGCCGTATCCCCTCGCGCCGGTGACGAAGTCGCCGAAGAAGAAGATCGGCGCCCAGCCGAGCGCGATGTAGACGGGGGCCGAGAGCCAGCGCGGTGCGCCATGCCAGAGCAGCTTGATCGCGACGCCGGCGAGGGCGCCGCCCCAGCTGATGCCGAGCATCGTCCAGCGCTCGGCGCCCTCGAGCAGCAGGATCGCGAACGGGGTGCACGAGCCGGCGATGAGGACGTAGATGTTGGCGTGGTCGAAGCGACGGAGGAAAGCGTGCACGCGCGGCGACCAGGTCCCGCGGTGGTAGATCGCGGAGACCGTGAACAGCACGAGCGCGGAGCCGGCGAAGATCGCCGAGCCGGTCCGGGTCGGGGCGTCCGGTGAGAGAGCGATGAGCACGATGCCGGCGGCCAGCGTGAGCGGCGCGTTGACCAGGTGCAGCCAGCCACGCAGCCGCGGCTTGACCTGCACCTTGAGCTGCTGGGTGAGCCCGGCGACCTCGTCGGCGAGGGTGTCGAGGCCCTGACGGACGGCGTCCTTCATGCCTCGAGGCTACGCATGGGGTGGTCGGCGCGCAGCAGAACGCGAGGCAGATCACGGGTCTACCATCGGAGCCGTGGCCAGCCTGCGACGCGTGAAGGACGCCGTGCGGAGCGCGCTCTACCCCGCCTACGAGGCGCGGATGGTCAAGGCGCTCCCGGCCGACCGGATCCCGAAGCACGTGGGCGTCATGCTCGACGGCAACCGCCGCTGGTCGCGCGCGGTCGGCCACGACACGGCCCGGGGCTACCGGGCCGGCGCCGCCAACATCGAGCCGCTGCTCGACTGGTGCGAGGAGGTGGGGGTCGAGGTCGTCACCCTGTGGCTGCTCTCGACCGACAACCTCAACCGGGACGCCGTCGAGCTCGACCCGCTGCTCGACATCATCGGCGACGCCGTCGACGCGCTCGCCGTGCAGCACCGCTGGCGGCTGCACCCCGTGGGCGCCCTGGACCTGCTGCCCGGCCGCGTGTCCACGCGGCTCAAGCAGGCAGCCGACGACACCCGCGACGTCGAGGGGCTCCTGGTCAACATCGCGGTCGGGTACGGCGGCCGGCGCGAGATCGCGGACGCCGTACGGTCGTTGCTGGCGGAGCACGCCAGCAAGGGGACCAGCCTGGAGGAGCTCGCCCAGGTGATCGACGTCGAGCACATCGCCGACCACCTCTACACCAAGGGCCAGCCCGACCCGGACCTGGTGATCCGCACCTCCGGCGAGCAGCGGCTCGGCGGCTTCCTGCTCTGGCAGAGCGCGCGCTCGGAGTTCTACTTCTGCGAGGCCTACTGGCCCGACTTCCGCCGCGTCGACTTCCTGCGCGCGATCCGCGCCTACGCCCAGCGCCAGCGTCGCTTCGGCACCTGACGGGCCGACGCCGCCACCGCCGCCCACCCCCACTCCCGTCATCTCCCGGTCACCCCACGTTCGGGCGTGTCGCGACGGTGGCTGACACCGCCGGGCGTACGTTCTGGAGCATCGGCGAGTGGGGAAGCTCGTCGTGCTGGGAGGGCAGTTCGTGACGTCTCACGACCGTTGGTCGCCGCGGGGATCCCGGGGTGGCCTCGGGGGCCGGCACTCCGGTCCACCGCGCCCTGTCCGGTCCACCGCGTAGGAACCAGGACCGGGCGAGGAGTGCGCGTGCCGGTCCGTGAGGGGTGACACCGTGCCGACCACGTCGACAGGGGCCAAGCAGTCCCAGGCGTCCGACGCCAGCCCTGCCTCCACCCGGACCTTCGTCCTCGACACCAGCGTGCTGCTCGCCGACCCGGGCGCCATCCGTCGCTTCCACGAGCACGAGGTCGTGCTGCCGGTGGTGGTGATCACCGAGCTGGAGGCCAAGCGGCACCACCCGGAGCTGGGCTTCTTCGCCCGCTCCGCGCTGCGGTTGCTCGACGAGCTGCGGGTCACCCACGGGCGGCTCGACGAGGCGGTCCCGCTGGGCGAGGGGGGCGGGACGGTCAGGGTCGAGCTCAACCACACCGACGCCACGACGCTGCCGTCCGGCTTCCGGCTGGGCGACAACGACACCCGGATCCTGGCCGTGGCGCGCAACCTGGCCAACGAGGGCCGCGCGGTCGTCCTGGTCTCCAAGGACCTCCCGATGCGGATCAAGGCCTCGGCGGTCGGCCTGGACGCCGAGGAGTACAAGGCCGAGACGATCAGCGACTCCGACACCGGCTACACCGGCATGGCCGAGCTCGACGTCACCGCGGCCGACCTCGACGAGCTCTACGACGACGGCACCGTCGACCTCGCCGCCGCGCGCGACCTGCCCTGCCACAACGGGCTGGTGCTGCTCTCCGAGCGGGGTACGGCGCTGGGCCGGGTCGGTCCTGACAAGCAGGTCCACCTGGTGCGCGGCGACCGCGAGGCCTTCGGCATCCACGGCCGCTCCGCCGAGCAGCGGGTGGCGCTGGAGATGCTGCTCGACCCCGAGGTGGGCATCGTCTCGCTCGGCGGCCGCGCCGGCACCGGCAAGTCGGCCCTCGCGCTGTGCGCCGGGCTGGAGGCCACCCTGGAGCGTCGCCAGCACCAGAAGGTGGTGGTCTTCCGGCCGCTCTTCGCCGTGGGTGGCCAGGAGCTCGGCTACCTCCCCGGCTCGGAGGCCGAGAAGATGAACCCGTGGGCCCAGGCGGTCTTCGACACCCTCGGTGCGGTCACCTCCCGCGAGGTCATCGACGAGGTGCTCGACCGCGGCATGCTCGAGGTGCTTCCCCTCACCCACATCCGCGGCCGCTCGCTCCACGACGCCTTCGTCATCGTCGACGAGGCGCAGTCGCTGGAGCGCAACGTGCTGCTCACGGTGCTCTCCCGGATCGGCGCCAACTCCAAGGTCGTGCTGACCCACGACGTCGCCCAGCGCGACAACCTGCGGGTCGGCCGTCACGACGGCGTGGTCGCCGTCGTCGAGAAGCTCAAGGGCCACCCCCTGTTCGCCCACGTCACGCTGACCCGCAGCGAGCGCTCTCCGATCGCCGCGCTGGTCACCGAGATGCTGGAGAACGTCACCCTCTGAGCTCCCCGTACGCCGTCCCGCCGGGCCGACCCGGCCGGCGGGGCGGCGTACGGCACGGCCTCCTGCCTGGCCCGTGTGACGGTTCTCGCATGACGCAGACGGGTCATCTTGCCGCGTTCGGTTTGCATGAGCGCCGCAGGTGCTGCAAGGTGGCTCGTGATCAATTCGTGACCTTGGTGGTTCGGGCCCCCGGTTCGCGGTGGATCTGCCTTGCTGTCAACCCCCGTCTGTGACTCATGCCCCTGACTTCTGCACGTCCCAAGTACTCCCCGCGCCACCGACAGACCCGACCGGCCCGCTTCGCGCGCTCCGCCCCGGGTGCCGTCGTGCGCAACACGCTGCTGCTCTCCTCCGTCGCCGTCGCCGCGACGGGAGTGCCGGTGCTCAACGGGGTCCTCGGCACGAGCGGCACCGGGGAGAGCGCCGCCGGCGCCGACCAGGCTGCCTCCGCGTCCGCCCCGACCACGCCGCTCGCCGCCTCGCTGAGCCAGGACAAGCTCGACGAGCGCTCCGTCGTCGTCTCCCGCTCAGACAGCCGCGGGCGCACCGACCAGGCCAAGGCCGCCGCGCTCTCCCAGGACGGCGGCGAGGGCGTCACCCGCTCCGAGGACCTCTCCGAGGCCGACCCGCGGGAGATCGGCCAGGCGCTGCTGCCGGAGTACGGCTTCTCCTCCGACCAGTTCTCCTGCCTCGACTCGCTCTACGTCAGCGAGAGCGACTGGGACATGCACGCCGACAACCCGTCGTCCTCGGCGTACGGCATCCCGCAGGCGCTCACCGAGACCCACGACATGCCCCCGGGCTACTTCACCTCCGCGGAGGTGCAGATCCGCTGGGGCCTGGACTACATCGCCGACTCCTACGGCTCGCCGTGCGCCGCGTGGGAGTTCAAGCAGGCCAACAACTGGTACTGAGGGTCGGGTGACCGACTTCCGCGCCGACCGCGTCGGCAGTGCCCTCGCGGGCACCAACCCCACGGTCCTGCGTCGGCTGGCGACCGGCTTCGCGGTCATCGGGGACGTCCAGCACCTGCCCGGCTACTGCGTGCTGATCACCGACACGCCGGGTGTCGACCAGATCACCGACCTCGACGACGACCGCCAAGCGGCGTTCCTGGCGGACGCCGCCCTGCTGGCCCGGGCGGTCTCCTCGGTCTGCCGGACCCGCGACCCCGGGTTCCGGCGGGTCAACCTCGAGGTCCAGGGCAACACCGACGCGTTCCTCCACGCCCACGTCACGCCGCGCTACGCGTGGGAGCCGACCGACCTGGTCGGGTGGCCGGCCGCGCTCCACCACTGGACGGGCCGGGTCGACCGCGACGCCGCGGCGCTCGGCACGCAGCACGACGCCCTCCGCGCCGAGATCACCGACGCGATCGACGTGGAGCTGGCCCGCCGCTGACGCCGAGGACCTACGATCGTGGGCACCCATCCCCCCGGGAGGCCCCCATGTCCCCTCGTGCACCTGTTGCCCTGGCCGCCGCGTGCGTCGCGCTCGCGCTGTCGGTGGCCGCCCTGGTCGCGCCGGCTCCCTCGGCGTACGCCGACCAGCCGCGCGGCTACGGCCCGGTCGACCCCTTCGACGACTCCCTGAAGGCCGACGACGGGCCGATGGCGCCGATGAGGAACAAGGCGAAGATCATCCGCACCCGCTACGGCTACCGCTTCACCGCGGCCCAGCAGAACACCCACCTCCGGATCAGCGTGGTCGAGGGACGGCTCCAGCTCCGCGACACGCACACACCGCGGTGGAAGTCCCTGCCGGGGTCGTGCACCCACCGGCGGGTCAGCCCAGGAGTGGAGGCGAGCTGCCGCATCCCCGCCGACGACGAGCACGTGCTGCTCGAGGTGCACCCCCGGCTGGGGAACGACCTCGTCGACGGGCGCGGGCTCCCCGCCACCTTCGAGATGGCGGTGCTCGGCGACCAGGGTCGCGACACCGTGTTCGGCGGTCGCGGCCGGGACTACGTCACGGGTGCCCAGGACTCCGACCGGATCAGGGGCGGAGCCGGGAGGGACTGGATCCGCGGCGGCGACTCCCGCGACCGGATCTGGGGGGACGCCGACAGCGACTGGATCGTCGGCATGAGCGGACGCGACCGGATCCGCGGCGGCGGCGGGCGCGACCACACGTTCCCGTGACCGCCGCTCAGGGGTGGGTCATCGACTCCACGTCGAGGGCCTCGTCGAGCTGCTCCTCGGTGATCTCGCCGCGCTCGAGGTAGCCCATCGCGACGACGGTGTCGCGGATCGTGGCGCCCTCGGCCATCGCCCGCTTGGCGATCTTCGCCGCCTCCTCGTAGCCGATCACCCGGTTGAGGGGGGTGACGATCGAGGGCGAGGACTCGGCGTACGCGCGCATCCGCTCGGCGTCGGCCTCGATCCCGTCGACGCAGCGCTCGGCGAGCAGCCGGGTGCTGGTCGAGAGCAGCCGCACCGACTCCAGCAGGTTGCGGGCGATCACCGGCATCATCACGTTGAGCTCGAAGCTGCCGGCCGCGCCGGCCCAGGCGACCGTCGCGTCGTTGCCGACGACTTGTGCGCAGACCATCAGCGTCGCCTCCGGGAGCACTGGGTTCACCTTGCCGGGCATGATGCTCGAGCCCGGCTGCAGGTCCGGCAGCCGGATCTCCGCGAGCCCCGTGGTCGGGCCGCTGGCCAGCCAGCGCAGGTCGTTGCAGATCTTGGTGAGCCCGACGGCGATCGTGCGCAGCACGCCGCTGAGCTCGACCAGCGAGTCGCGCCCGCCCTGCGCCTCGAAGTGGTCGCGGGCCTCGGTGAAGGGCTGCCCGGCCAGCTCGCCGAGCACGTCGATCGCGCCGGCGGCGAAACCAGGGGGCGTGTTGATGCCGGTGCCGACCGCGGTGCCGCCGAGGGGCAGCTCGCGCACCCGGGGGAGCACGGCGTCGAGCCGCTCCTGCCCGCGCGCCAGCACCGCGGCGTACCCCCCGAGCTCCTGGCCCAGGGTCACCGGCGTCGCGTCCATCAGGTGGGTGCGCCCCGACTTCACCAGCCCGCCGAGCTCCTCGGCCTTGGCCCGCAGGCTGTCGTGGAGGGCGGCCAGCGCCGGTTGCAGGTCCTCGACCACGGCCTGCGCCGCCGCGACGTGGATCGCGGTGGGGAAGGTGTCGTTGCTGGACTGGCTGGCGTTGACGTGGTCGTTGGGGTGGACCCCCGACCCCGCGAGCGAGGCCAGGACCTCGTTGGCGTTCATGTTGGAGCTGGTGCCCGACCCGGTCTGGAAGACGTCGACCGGGAACTGGTCGAAGTGCTCGCCGGCGGCCACCGCCCCCGCCGCCTCGTCGATCGCGTCGGCGAGCGGTTGCTCGACGACGCCGAGCCGGCCGTTGGTGCGGGCGGCCGCCTGCTTGACCAGGGCCAGCGCCCGCACCAGCCGCGGCTCGATCGGGGTCCCGCTGATCGGGAAGTTCTCGACCGCGCGCTGGGTCTGGGCCCGCCACAGGGCGTCGGCCGGCACCCGCACCTCGCCCATCGAGTCGTGCTCGGTCCGGTAGTCCTCGCTCATGGCCCCGACGCTACTCGCGGGCGCGCATCCTGTTGTTGCGAGGCTGGTGCTCGAGCTCGGCCAGACCGAGGTGCTCGAGCACCGGCGGGACGTAGGTGCCGAACCGGCCGCGGTAGCCCTTGCGCAGGCCGTACCAACCGCCCACGGGGTTGTCCTCGGACCGCGCCCACGCCTCGACCTGGCCGAGCGCGACGGCGTCACCACGCTCACCTGTGCCCAGCGGATCGAGGCCGGCCTGCCGCTCGGCGAGGTGGGTCCGGGCTGGGACTACTCCCTCGACCGGCTGGTCGTGGCCCACGACGGGCCCGACGCCGGTGAGGTGGTCTGGGACGACTACGACCCCGCGCTCGCGGAGCACTACCGCTCCGGGTTCGGCTGAGCCACCCGTCCGACGAGCAGCCAGTAGTGCTCGTCGCGGTCCTGCAGCCTGACCGGTTGCGGGAGGGCCGCCGCCTCGTCGAAGACCGCGGCGAGCCGCTGCTGGAGCTCGGGCGCCTCGTCCATCGACCAGATCGCCAGTGCGCCACCGGGCCGCAGGATCCGGCGCGCCTCGGCCAGGAACGGATCCTCGTAGATCCGGGCGTTGCTCTCGTGGACCAGGAAGTGCGGGCCGTTGTCGACGTCGAGCAGCACCAGGTCGTACGACGCCGGCGACCCCTCGGCCAGGGCGACCGAGACGTCGGCGACCACCGGGTTGGCCCGCGCGTCGGCCAGCATGGTCTGCCCGTGGGGGATGGTCCCGTCGCGCATCCAGCCGACCAGCGCCTCCTCGATCTCGACCACGGTGCAGCGCTCGACCCGCGGATCGGCGAGCACCCGGTGCATCGTGAAGCCGAGTCCCATGCCGCCGACCAGCACCTGCCGCGGCTCCTCGACCAGGGCCAGCGCCGCGGAGGCGAGCGCCTCCTCGCTGCTGAACTCGGCGCTGTCCATCACGAACACGCCGTTGGCCCGCAGCTCGAGGACCGCGGGACCCGTCTGCTCCTGGCGCTGTCGCAGCACCAGCTCGCCACGCACGGACTCGGCCCGGGCCACCTCGGTGTGGGTCATCGGGGCCATCCCACCACGGGACGGGGCGGCGGCCGGGTCGGGGCCGGCCCGGCCCCCGGCTCAGCGCGCGCGGGACCCGAGGGGAACGGCGGTGATGGCCACGTCGTCGAACGGGCCGATCGCGGGGGACGGAGGGAGGGAGGACAGGCTCATGGGGAAGGGTCCTTCGGGGAGCTGCGGGGGAGTCGGGGGGCTGCCCGGACAGTATTGGACGAACCAGGCCGTTTTGTACATGATTCCGACGTACGAGTTCTGCGGGCTCACTCCGCCGAGCGCACCCGGATGCCCGTCAGCGGGATCGTCGTCGTCCCCGCGGGGTCGGTGAAGAAGTCGTTGCCCTCGTGGTCGATCACGATGAACGCAGGGAAGTCCTCGACCTCGATCTTCCACACCGCCTCCATGCCCAGCTCCTCGTACTCGAGGACCTCCACCGACCTGATGCAGTCCTGGGCGAGCCGTGCCGCGGGCCCTCCGATCGACCCGAGGTAGAAGCCGCCGTGACGACCGCAGGCCTCGGCGACGACCGTGGAGCGGTTGCCCTTGGCCAGCATCACCATCGAGCCGCCGGCGGCCTGGAACTGCTCGACGTAGGAGTCCATCCGGCCGGCCGTGGTCGGGCCGAAGGAGCCCGAGGCCATCCCCTCGGGCGTCTTGGCCGGGCCGGCGTAGTAGACCGGGTGGTCGCGCAGGTACGCCGGCATCTCCTCGCCGGCGTCGAGCCGCTCCTTGATCTTGGCGTGCGCGATGTCGCGCGCGACGACCAGCGGGCCGGTGAGCGAGAGCCGGGTCTTGACCGGGTGCTGTCGGAGCTCGGCCAGGACCTCCTCCATCGGCCGGGTGAGGTCGACCGCGACGACCTCGCCGCCCGAGATGTCCTCGGCCGTGCCGGCGTCGGGCATGTACTGCGCCGGGTCGGTCTCGAGCTGCTCGAGGAAGACGCCCTCGGGCGTGATCTTGCCGAGCGCCTGCCGGTCGGCGGAGCAGGAGACGGCGATCGCGACCGGGCACGACGCGCCGTGGCGCGGCAGGCGGACGACGCGGACGTCGTGGCAGAAGTACTTGCCGCCGAACTGCGCACCGATGCCGAAGGACTGGGTCAGCTCGAAGACCTGCTGCTCCAGCTCGACGTCGCGGAACCCGTGGGCACTCATCGACCCCTCGGTCGGCAGCCCGTCGAGGTAGTGCGACGAGGCCAGCTTGGCGGTCTTGAGCGCGTACTCCGCCGACGTACCCCCGATGACCACGGCGAGGTGGTAGGGCGGGCAGGCGGCCGTGCCGAGCGAGCGGATCTTCTCGTCGAGGTAGTCGAGGATCCGCTGGGGGTTGAGGATCGCCTTGGTCTCCTGGAAGAGGAAGGACTTGTTGGCCGAGCCGCCGCCCTTGGCCATGAAGAGGAACCTGTACTCCGGCGGCCGGTCGGGGGAGCCCGGCACCGAGTAGAGCTCGACCTGCGCGGGCAGGTTGGTGCCGGTGTTCCTCTCCTCGAACATCGACAGCGGCGCCATCTGGCTGTAGCGCAGGTTGAGGCGGGTGTAGGCGTCGAAGACGCCGCGGGAGATCCACGCGCCGTCGTCGGCCCCGGTGAGGACGCCCTCGGACTTCTTGCCCATCACGATCGCGGTGCCGGTGTCCTGGCACATCGGCAGCACGCCGCCGGCGGAGATGTTGACGTTCTTGAGCAGGTCCAGCGCCACGAACCGGTCGTTCCCCGACGCCTCCGGGTCGTCGATGATCCTGCGCAGCTGGGCGAGGTGGGCGGGCCGCAGGTAGTGGGCGATGTCGTGCATCGCCTCGTCGGTGAGCCGGCGGATCGCCTCGGGCTCGACCTTGAGGAAGGTGCGGCCGTCGGCCTCGAAGGTCGAGACGCCCTCGGTGCTGAGGAGCCGGTACGGCGTGTCGTCGGGGCCGGTGGGCAACAGGTCGGAGTAGCGGAACTCGGGGTCACTCACCCGGGGAAGGGTAGTCGCCCCGCTCCCTGCGCTTCTGCTCGGCGGCCTTCCGACGCTGCTCCTCGGCGCGCTCGCGCACCTTCCTCAGGAACTCTGCGTCGGCCCTCGGGGTCGGTCGCCGCCGCGCGCCCCGGGCGGTCGTACTCCGGGAACTCCGGCGCCGCACGCTCGTGGGCTCGCGGCCGCGGCGCACCGGGAGCACGCCGTGATTCTCGGGCGGCTCGCGCCGGGTGTCGCGGGATCGAGGGCTCAGGCTCCCAGCGCGTCGAGGGCCGCGAGGTCGTCGGCGGAGAGCTCGAAGGAGTCGAGCTCGGCGTTGGACCGGATCCGGTCGGGCTGCTTGGAGCGCGGGATGGCGACCACCTCGTGCTGGAGGTGCCAGCGGAGCACCACCTGGGCCGGAGTCCGGTCCAGGCGCTCGGCGAGGGCGGTCACGGTGGGGTGGTCGAGGACGCCGCCCCGCAGCCCGCTGTAGCCCTCCAGCACGACACCGCGGTCGCGGTGCGCCTGCACGACGGCGGCGTCGTGGAGCAACGGGCTCCACTCGATCTGGTTGACCGCCGGCACGACGCCGGTGGCCTCGGCGACGGCGTCGATCTGGGCGACGGAGAAGTTGCTGACCCCGATGTCCGTCGCCTCACCGTCCCGCTGGGCGGCGACGAAGGAGCGCCACAGCGACTCGTTGGTCGCGCGGTCGCCCGGGGCGTGCACCAGCCACAGGTCGACCCGGTCGGTGCCGAGCATCCGGAGGCTGTCGGCGAGCACCTCGCGCTCGCGGCCGGCGAAGCGCGGGGTCACCTTGGTCGTCACGAACACCTCGTCGCGGGCGGGTGCGCCGTCGGCGAGCGCCCGCCCGACGGCCTCCTCGTTGCCGTACATGGTGGCGGTGTCGAGGTGGCGGTAGCCGGCCTCGAGGGCCGTGGCCACGGCGCCGCGGGTGGCGTCGCGCAGCTGCCAGGTGCCGAAGCCGAGCAGCGGCATCGTGGCGCCGGAGGGGAGGGGGAGGGTGGCGGTCGGGACCGAGCTGGGTGCCATGCCGTCGAGCCTAGGTCGCCGCCCCGAGCGCGCCCGCGACCTGACTAGGCTGAGCGCCATGGGAGGACCGCTGGAGCCGCGTCCGCAGCCGGGGAGTCACGACCCCACGCAGCTGCGGATCTCCGACGCCGACCGCCACACGGTCGCCGAGGTGCTGCGCGAGGCGGCCGGCGAGGGACGGATCGACCTCGAGGAGCTCGACGAACGGCTCGAGGCGACGTACGCCGCCAAGACCTACGCCGACCTGGTACCGATCACGATCGACCTGCCGGCCCAGGGCCAGCCGGCCCCGGGTCAGCCGGCCACGCCGCCGACCCAGCGACGCGAGACGCTGCCGACGACGACCACCTACGAGACCTCGCTGGCCGTCATGGGTGGCTGCACCCGCAAGGGCGCCTGGCTGGTGCCGGCCCGTCACCGGGCGTTCGCGCTGATGGGCGGTGTCGAGATCGACCTGCGCGAGGCGACGTTCGC
Source organism: uncultured Actinomycetota bacterium (assembly GCA_963740885.1). GTDB lineage: Bacteria > Actinomycetota > Actinomycetes > Propionibacteriales > Nocardioidaceae > Nocardioides. The sequence continues at coordinate 746,595 of CAVUFP010000002.1, read as the reverse complement.
GGCCCGCGAGACGGTGATCTACGCCAACGCGGTGATGGCGGGCATCGACATCACCGTCGACGCAGCGACCCACGTGATCATCGAGGGGGTCGGCATCATGGGCGCCTTCGAGCAGTCCCGCGACAAGGTGGCCGCCCAGATCACGGCTGAGTCGCCGGTCGTGCGGGTCAAGGGCGTCGCCCTGATGGCCGGCGTCACGGTCACCCGCAAGGGCCCCCCGCGCCAGCGACGCACGCTGCTGCCCGGAAGCTCCTGAGCCGGCCCGGTGCCGCGGGCGTCACCGTGGCCCGGGGCACGACCCCCGGGCCACGTCGTCTCCCCCGTCGGTCAGGGTCCTCCCCGGCCTCAGGCCTGCTGCTCGCTGCTGGCCCCGTCCTGCTCCCGGGCCACCTCCTCGGCGGCCTCCATCGCGTTGGCGTCGGGCACCTGGCCCGCGCGGCTCGGGTCGAGGGTGAGGTTATCGCCCGTGCCGGGGTCGAAGAGGTGGATCCTGGAGGTGTCGACCCAGATCTCGGCGTCGTCCCCCTCGGCCACCCGGCTGGCGCCGTCGAGGCTGATCACGACCTGGGTGCGCATCGCCTCGCCGTCGAGGTCCCGCTCGAGCTGGGTGAGCTGCTCCTGCACCTCCGGCGGCGCCTCGAAGGGGATGTAGGCGAACGCCTGGTTGCCGAGCCACTCCACGACGTCGACCTTGGCGTGGAACGTCGACCCGGCGCCGCGCCGATCGTCGACGACCGAGGCGTCCTCGAAGTGCTCCGGGCGGATGCCGGCGATCAGCAATCCCTTGCCCTTGGCCCGCTCGGCCTTCTCCGCGGGGATCTCGACCGTGCCGAACGGCAGCTTCACCGAGGTGCCCTCGACCTCGGCGGGCAGGAAGTTCATCGGCGGGGAGCCGATGAAGCCGGCCACGAACAGGTTGCAGGGCTGTTCGTAGAGCTCCCTGGGCGACGCGAGCTGCTGGAGCACCCCGCGCTTGAGCACGGCAACCCGGTCGCCGAGCGTCATCGCCTCGGTCTGGTCGTGGGTGACGTAGACCGTGGTGATGCCGAGCCGCTTCTGGAGCCGGGCGATCTCGGTGCGCATCTGCCCGCGCAGCTTGGCGTCGAGGTTGGACAGCGGCTCGTCGAAGAGGAACGCCTCCGCCTCGCGGACGATGGCGCGGCCCATGGCGACGCGCTGCCGCTGACCACCCGAGAGGTTGCCGGGCTTGCGCTCGAGGTGCTCGTCGAGCTCGAGCGTCTTCGAGGCCTCGCGCACCTTGGTGTCGACCTCGCTGTCACTGGCGCCGGCGAGGCGGAGCGGGAACGCGATGTTCTCGTAGACGCTCAGGTGGGGGTAGAGCGCGTAGTTCTGGAAGACCATCGCCAGGTTCCGGTCGCGCGGCGCGAGGTCGTTGACCTTCTTGCCCCCGATCACCATGTCGCCGGTGGTGATGTCCTCCAGACCGACGATCATCCGCAGCAGCGTCGACTTCCCGCAGCCGGACGGCCCGACGAGGATCATGAACTCCCCGTCCGCCACGTCGATGCTGACGTCGTTGACGGCCGGGAACCCATCGCCGTACTTCTTGACGATGTTCTTCATCTCGATGGCAGCCATGGCACTTACCCCTTCACTGCGCCGGAGGTGAGGCCGGCGACGATCTTGCGCTGGAACAGCAGGACGATGACGATGATCGGGACCGTGACCACCACGGAGGCTGCGGCCAAGGTGCCGTACGGCGGGTTGAACGGGTCGGGTCCGACGAAGAACGACAGCTGGGCCGGCACGGTGCGCGACCCGGTCGTCGACGTCAACGAGATGGCGAGCACGAACTCGTTCCAGGCGAAGAAGAACGTGAGGATCGCCGCCGTGAACACCCCCGGAGCGGCCAGCGGCACGATCACCTTGCGGAAGGCCTGCCACGACGTGGCCCCGTCGACCTGGGCGGCCTGCTCCATCTCCCACGGGATCTCGCGGAAGAAGGCCGACAACGTCCAGATCGCCAGCGGCAGGGTGAAGGTCATGTAGGGGATGATCAGGCCCGGCCAGGTGTTGAACAGGCCGACGGTCCGCCACATGTCGAAGAGCGGACCGACCAGCGACACGACCGGGAACATCGCGATCGCGAGGGCCATGGTCAGCACCAGCCGCTTGCCCTTGAACTCCAGCCGGGCGATGGCGTAGGCCGCCAGCGTCGCCAGCACCACCGCGAGGAACGTCGCGATCAGCGAGATCGCGAACGAGTTGCGCAGCGCGTCGAGGAAGTCACCGGAGGTGGCCTCCTGGCCGGGGGTGACCGTGCCGATGCCGAGGATGTCCCGGTAGTTCTGCCAGGAGAAGTCCTGGGGAAGGAACTGGGGGCTTCCTGCTGCGGTCTCCGCGGGCGTCTTGAACGAGAGCGAGATGATCCAGGCCACGGGCAGGAGGCACCACACGAGAATCAGTACGAAGCCGACACCCGTGCCGGCCTTGGTCTTGCTGTCCATCAGCCCTCACCCCTCGCTTGCGCCAGGTCGACGCCGAAGACCTTGACGATCAGCCACGCCAGGAGCAGCACGCTGAGGAACAGCAGCACCGAGAGCGCCGATCCCAGTCCGAGCTGCACCTGTTCGATGCTCTGCCGGTAGGTCAGGAACGAGACGGACTCGGTCTCCTGGGCCCCCTTGGTCATGACGAAGATGTTGTCGAAGATCCGGTAGGCGTCGAGCGCCCGGAACAGCACCGCGACCATGATGGCGGCGCGCATGTTGGGGAGGACGACCTTCCACAGTCGTTGCCACCAGGTGGCGCCGTCGACCTGGGCGGCCTCCAGCATGTCCTCGGAGACCTGGGACAGGCCCGCGAGGAGCAGCAGCGCCATGAACGGCGTGGTCTTCCAGATCTCGGAGACCATGATCGCGAACATCGCCGGCCAGTGGTCGCCGAACCAGTTGTAGTCGTCGCCGAAGAACGGCAGCCAGCCGTTGACGAAGCCGTTGCTGAGGCTGAACGCGAACTGCCAGGCGAACGCCGAGACCACCGTGATGATCCCGTAGGGGATCAGGATGGAGGTGCGGATCGCACCCCGGGCGAAGATGATGCGGTGCATCACCATCGCGAACGCGAAGCCGATCACCAGCTCGACGCCCACGGTCACCACCATGATCAGCACGGTGTTGAACGTGTCGGTCCAGAACAGCGGGTCGGTGAGCACGGTCGCGTAGTTGGCGAACCAGATGAACTCCCGGTCGTCCGGCACCGTCAGCCGGTAGCGGAACAGCGACAGGTAGAGCGCCTGGAGCATCGGGTAGGCGGTCACCAGCAGCATCAGGACCACGGCAGGAGCGACCAGCCGTTGCCCCAGCCGGTTCTCGGCCTTGACCCGGTCGCTCTCGACGGCCTTGGTGCGGGACGAGGTCTCGCCCTTCGGTGGCGCTTGGGTCGTCGTCACAGCAGGCTCCTTCCCTGGAGGACGTCCTCGATGAACTGCGCGGACTCCTCGGGCGTGTTCTCGGTGACGCCCGATGGCGGGTGCCAGGTGCTCTGGATGCCGCCGGAGATGTCGCTCCAGTACGGCGTCAGGGTCCGCGGCGCCGCGGTGTCGAGGCTCTGCTGGAACAGCTCGATCAGGTCGGCCGGGAAGAGCTCCTTGACCTTGGGCTGGTCGTAGCCGGCCTCGCTGGAGGGCATGTTGCCGGTGAGCTCGGCGTTGATCGCCTGGTTCTCGGGGCTCGTGAGGCACTCCAGCGCCTGGACCGACAGCTCCTTCTCGTCGGAGAAGTTGCTCACGCCGATCCCGATGCCGCCGTACGGAGGCCGGGACTCCTCGCCCTCCACCGTCTGCGGGTAGCGGGTCCAGCCGAGGTCCTTGACGAGGTCGTCGGAGTAGCCGGCGCCGTTGAGGATGAAGGTCCAGTTGACCATGAAGGCTCCGGCGTCCCCGGCGAACGTCGCCGCGGCGGTGCCCTCGTTGGACACCGAGAGGTCGGCCGGCGCGGCTTCGGACCCCGAGAGCTCGGAGACGACGGAGGCGGCGTCCTGACCGGCCTGGGAGGCGATGTCGATCTGGGCGTCGGCTCCCTTCTCGGTCTCGGAGGCGATGTCGCCGCCCGCGCCGGCGATCAGGGAGTTGATCCACACCGCGTAGCCCTCGTACTTGTTGGCCTGGACCGCGACGGTGCCGCCGTTGTCGGAGGCCGCCTGGATGATCTGGTCCCAGGTGACGGGCTGGTTCATGTCGAGGCCGGCCTTGTCGACGAACGACTTGCGGTACCACAGCACCTGGGTGTTGGACCAGAACGGCGCCACCACGAGCTGGTCGTTCCAGGTGGCGGCGTCGGCGGCACTCTCGAACGCCTGGTTGCGGAACGTGTCCTGCATGTCCTGCGGGATCTCGGCCAGGTAGCCGGCATCCGCGAACTCCGCCGTGAACGGCGGGTCGATGCTCATGATGTCGATCTCCTGGTCACCGGCGGCGAGCCGTCGGGCCAGCTGGATCCGTTGCTGGTTGGCGTCCGCCGGGAGCACCTGGGTGGTGATCGTGTAGTCGTCGGTGGAGCATGCCTCCGCCACGGCGGCCTGGCCACCGGCGTCGGGGTTGATGTACCAGGTCAGCTCGGGTGGTCCTCCGCCGTCACCGGAGCAGGCCACCAGGCCGAGCATGCACGTCACGCCCAGTCCCGCTGCCGCCATCCGACGTCGAGCCCCACCCTGCGCCTGCCGAACCGAAGGCCGCCGCATCTTGGTCGCTCCTGTCCTGTTCGTGTCGTGGGTCACAGGTCTAGCGCCGCGCGGGTCGCTTTGGCAACTGTGGCCCCACGAGAACGGACCGGCTCTTGTGCCCGTGCGACCCGTCACCGGATCATGGGGGACCCCTCGAGGACGGATCGAGCCTCAGGACAGGGCGCGGGTGACCGAACGCTCGATCGCGTCGACGAACGTCGGGAACAGCTCGCGGGGGAGGTCGTGGCCCATGCCGTCGACCAGCACCAGCTCGGCGCCGGGGATCGCGCGGGCGGTGGCGCGGCCGCCGGAGACGTGCACCATCCGGTCGGAGGTGCCGTGGACGACGGTCGCGGGGATCCGCAGGCCGCGCAGCCGGGGGCCGCGGTTGGGCTCGGCCATGATCGCCTGCATCTGGCGCAGCACGCCGGTCGCCGAGAACCCGCGGTCGAACGTCTCGCCGGCGCGCGCCAGCGCGTCCTCGCGCGAGGCGGGGAACGCCGGGGAGCCGATCAGCTCACCCATCCGCGCGGACGTGGCGGCGTAGGCCTCCCGGCCGCGGCCGCGCGGGGCGATCAGCATCGGCAGCAGGCGCGGGTGCTGCCAGCCCACCGAGCGCTTGCCGGTGGTCGACATGATGCTGGTCAGGCTGCGCACCCGCTCGGGGTGGGCGAGGGCCATCACCTGGGCGATCATGCCGCCCATCGAGACCCCGACGACGTGCGCGGCTCCCAGCCCGAGGTGGTCGAGCAGCCCGAAGCCGTCCTCGGCCATGTCGGTGAGGGTGTACGGCGGCGTGACGGACTGCCCGGCGAAGGAGCGGACCAGGGCGGCCCGGGTGACGCGGTGCTCCCTGAGCTTGGTCGAGCGACCGGTGTCGCGGTTGTCGAAGCGGATGACGTAGCGACCGCGGGCGGCGATCATCCGGCACAGCTCGGGGTCCCACCAGTTCATGGGACCGCCGAGGCCCATGACGAGCAGCACCGGCTCGTCGGCGGGGTCGCCGAACGTCTGGTAGCACAGCTCGATGCCGCGGCCGACCGGGGCGAGGAGCTCCTCGGAGACCGTCACGTCGACCTGGCGATCGGTGTCGGAGGACATGCCCCCCAACATACCGTGCGTACGGGACCTGACCGGGGGTCTGTGAAATGCACCACGTCGGGCCTCCTCGCCCCTACCCTCGTCGGATGGCCCGCACGCTCGGCACCTTCCTGCAGCCGGACGGATTCGACCGTCCGGCGATGCACGCCGTGCTCCGGGAGGGCCGCGTGGTGGGCGAGACCGGACGCCACCTGGTGTGGCTGGCCGGTGAGCGCCAGCGGCGCCGCGACCTGCCCTACGCCGACCGGTCGCCGCAACGCGGAGCCGACCCGGTCGTGCTGGTCCCCGGGTTCCTCGCCGGCGACGCCAGCCTGTCGCTGATGGCGCGCTCGCTCCGCCGCCGGGGCTATCGCACCTACCGCTCCCAGATCCACGCCAACGTCGGCTGCACCCGCGCGGCCGCGACCGAGCTCGAGACCCGGATCGAGGCGATCACCCAGCGGCGCGGTGCGCGGGTGCAGATCGTCGGCCACAGCCTCGGCGGGATGCTGGCGCGCGCCCTCGCCGTACGCCGACCCGACCTGGTCTCCGGCATCGTGACGATGGGCAGCCCGATGCTCGCGCCCGCGGCCCACCACGCGTCGCTGGGCTGCAGCGTCGACGTGCTGGTGCGGCTGAGCCGGGCCGGCGTACGAGGACTGATGGCCGAGGACTGCGTCGCGGGGGAGTGCGCCCGCGCGAGCTTCGAGGAGAGCCGCGAGCCGGTGCCGGAGGGGGTGGGCTTCACCGCGATCTACTCCCGCCGCGACGGCATCGTCGACTGGCGGGCGTGCGTCGACCCGGTGGCCCACCCGGTCGAGGTGCGGGCCTCCCACCTCGGCATGGCGCTCGACCCGCGGGTCATCGAGCAGGTGGTCGCCGCCCTGGCGCGCCACCGCTCCGAGCCCGACACCGGTCCCGCGACCCTCGCCGGCTCCGCGTAGGGACCTTCCCCCGCACCTCCGTCGTCACCCGCAGCCCGAGCCGCCGGCTCAGTGGTCGAAGTCGATGGAGGCGAAGGTGCGCAGCTTCTCGAGCCGGTGCTCGGAGGTGATCGAGCGGATCGTGCCGCTGCGCGCGCGCATGACCAGCGAGTCGGTGGTGCAGCCGCCCGCGCGGTAGCGAACGCCCTTCATCAGCTCGCCGTCGGTGATCCCGGAGGCCACGAAGAACGCGTCGTCGCCGCTCACCAGGTCGTCGGTGGACAGCACGTGGTCGGGGTCGAGGTCGTGGCCGGCGTCGAGCGCGCGCTGCCGTTCGTCGTCGTCGGTGGGCCACAGCTGGCCCTGGATCACGCCGCCGGTGCTCTTCATCGCGCACGCGGCGATGATGCCCTCCGGCGTACCGCCGATGCCCAGCAGCAGGTCGACGCCGGTGTTGGGGCGGGCGGCCATGATCGCGCCCGCGACGTCGCCGTCGGTGATGAACTTGATCCGCGCCCCGGTCCGCCGGATCTCGTCGACCAGCTTCTCGTGGCGGGGCCGGTCGAGCAGGACGACGGTGACGTCCTCGGGCTCGGAGCCCTTGGCCTTGGCGACGCGGCGGATGTTCTCGGCGACGGGGTCGCGGATGTCGACGACGTCGGCGGCCTCGGGACCGGTCACCAGCTTCTTCATGTAGAAGACGGCGGACGGGTCATACATCGCGCCGCGCGGCGCGACGGCCAGCACCGCGATGGCGTTGTTCATGCCCTTGGCGGTCAGCGTGGTGCCGTCGATCGGGTCGACCGCGACATCGCACTCGGGGCCGGTGCCGTCGCCGACGCGCTCGCCGTTGTAGAGCATCGGGGCCTGGTCCTTCTCGCCCTCGCCGATGACCACCGTGCCGTCCATGTTGACCGTCGAGATCATCACGCGCATCGCGTTGACGGCGACCTCGTCGGCGCCGTTCTTGTCGCCACGGCCGACCCAGCGGCCGGCGGCCATCGCGGCCGCCTCGGTGACCCGCACCAGCTCCATCGCCAGGTTGCGGTCGACCTTGCCGGGGGTCACGGGCAGCTCGTCCGGGGGCGGGGTCGCGGGGTCAGTCATGGGCCGACTCTAGCGGCCCTCCGGGCTCGGCCGGATAGGTGCGGACGGCGGTCGCCTTGACCGACAACCACACCTCCGCGCCGGGGGACAGCCCCAGCTCGGTGGCGGCCGCCGGCGTCACGTCGGCGATCAGGTCGGGCCCGTCGGGGACGGTGCGGACGAGCAGCCGGACGGCGTCGCCGTGGGGCGAGACGTCGGCGACCCGGCCCGTCCAGCGCAGCCGCGGCGAGCCGTCCGGCTCGCGTCGTCCGACCGCCACGGCGTCGGGGGTGAAGGCCATCAGGTCCTCCCCGCGACGGACGACGTTGAGCCCGACCAGCCGGGCCACGTGCTCGGTGCTCGGCCGCTGCGCGACCTCGGCAGGCGACCCGACCTGGGCCACCCGTCCGTCGTCGAGCACCAGCACCCGGTCGGCGATGGTGAGGGCGTCGATGGCGTCGTGGGTGACCAGCAGCGTGACCCCGCCGTAGGAGGCGAGGTGGCGGCCGAGCTCGATCCGCAGCGCGGTGGCCACCTTGACGTCGAGCCCGGTCAGCGGCTCGTCGAGGAGCAGCAGCGCCGGGTCGGTCACCAGGGCCCGGGCGATGGCCACGCGCTGCGCCTGGCCGCCGGAGAGCTGGGGCGGCTTGCGGCCCGCGAGCTCGCCGATCCCGAACCGGTCGAGCCACTCCTGGGCGTGCGCCTCGGCCTCCGCGCGGGCGGTGCCGCGCGCCCGGGGCCCGAAGGCGACGTTCGCCAGCGCGGTGAGGTGCGGGAAGAGCCGTTGGCCCTGGAAGACCATGCCGACGCCGCGGTCCTGGGCGGGTTGCCCGAGCAGGTCGACGCCACCGAGCCGCGCGTGTCCGCGGGCGGGTGCGAGCCCCGCGAGCGCCCGCACCAGTGAGGACTTGCCGGCGCCGTTGGGCCCGATCACCGCGCACACCGACCCGGCCGCGACGTCGAACGCCGCCCGGACCCGGTCGTCGACCACGAGGTCGACCGCGAGGCCGGTCACGGGGTGGTCCCCAGCCAGCGGTCGCGGAGCGCCAGCAGCACGACGATCGAGACCAGCAGCATCACCAGGCTCAGTGCGAGCGCCGCGTCCTGGTCGGACTGCCGGGTGACGTAGATCAGCGTGGGCATGGTCTGGGTGGTGCCGGGGTAGTTGCCGTTGAAGGTGATGGTGGCGCCGAACTCGCCCAGCGAGCGGGCCCAGCCGAGCACCATGCCGGCGATGATGCCGGGCAGCGCCAGCGGCACGGTCACCCGCCGGAAGGTCGTCCACCGCGACGCACCGAGCGTGGCAGCGGCGGCGTCGTACTCGGGATCGGCCGAGCGCAGCGCTCCCTCGATCGCGATGACCACGAACGGCATCGAGACGAACGTGTGCGCCAGCACCACCCCCCACGTCGTGAACGGGAACGAGAAGCCGGTGAGCTCCAGCAGCGGCTCGCCGAGGACACCGGTGCGGCCGAAGGCGGTGCGCAGCGCGACACCGGCGACCACGGGCGGCAGCACCAGGGGCACGGTCACCAGGGCCCGGACCACCCCGCGGGCGCGGAAGTCGACCCGCGCGAGCAGCCAGGCCAGCGGCAGGCCGAGCACGAGGCAGACCAGCATCGCCACCGTCGAGGTCAGCAGCGAGAGCCACAGCGCCTGCCGCAGCGGCTCGGCGACCAGCTGGGCCGGGAGGCCGGCCCAGTCGGTCGCCGCGACCATCGCGGCCAGCGGCACCAGGAGCAGCAGCGTCGCCAGCACCGCCGGCACCATCAGCAGGGCCGGCGGCCGGCCCAGGGGGTCCTTCACGGGCGCCGAGCCTGCCCGGTCACTGCGGCATCGTGAAGCCCGCGTCGGTCAGCGCCTGCTGCCCCTCCTCGGAGGTGACCAGGTCGACCCACTGCTGGGCCAGGTCGGCGTCCTCGCTCTGCTGCAGCGTGGAGACGAAGTACGACGTCAGCTCCTGCTCCGACCCGGGAATCTCGACGGTGGCGACGTCGTCACCGGAGGCGACCGCGTCGCTGGCGTAGACGAGCCCGGCGTCGGCCTCGCCCGAGATCACCTTGTCGAGGGTGGCGCGGACGTCGTCCTCGAGGCTGGCCGGCTCGGCCGTGACGTCGTGGTCCTCGAGGACGGCCAGGGCGACCCGGCCGCAGGGCACCTCGTCGGCGCACCGGACCCACGTGGAGCCGTCGAGGTCGTCGAGGCCCTTGATCCCGGCCGGGTTGTCGGGCGGGGTGACGATCACCAGCACGTTGGTGGCGAAGCTGGAGACCTCGCCGGTCACGCCGGCGTCCTCGGCGACCTCCATCGAGGTCTCGTCGGCCGTGGCCAGCACGTCGCCCGGTGCGCCGTCGGCGGCCTGCTCGGCGAGGTCGGTGCTCGACGCGAACGAGAAGGTGACCTCGGCGCCGGTGTCGCTCTCGAACTCCGTCGCGAGCCCCTCGTAGACGTCGGTGAGGGAGGAGGCGGCCAGCACGGTCAGCTCGCCGCCGCCATCCTCACCCCCCGAGCCGTCGCCGGAGGCCGTGTCGTCGCCTCCGCACGCCGCCAGCGGCAGCGCCAGGACCAGCGCGGTCAGGGAGGCCAGGGTCAGCTGCTTCATCAGGGCCTCTCGACGACGACGTTGGTGGACTTGACGGAGACGATGGCCCGCACCCCCGGCGCGAGGCCGAGCTCGTCGGCGGCCTCCGCGCTCATCAGCGAGACCATCCGGTAGGGGCCGCAGATCAGGTCGACCTGGGCCATCACCGTGTCCTTGGTGACCTTCGTGACGATCCCGGACAACCGGTTGCGGGCACTCACCGCGCTGGCGCGGGTGCGGTCGCGATCGGGGTGGTCGGCGAGCTCCTCGGCGAGCCGGGCCAGGTCGGCGCCCTCCACCGTCGTCCGGCCACCCCCCGGTCGGTCGGTGGCGCTGCTGCCCAGCCCGGCGGTCCGGACGGTGATCCGTCCGGCGTCGATCCAGCGACGCAGCGTGTCGTCGCTGATGCCGAGCAGCTCGGCTGCCTCCGCGATCCGGTACGACGTCACGCGGGAATGGTGCCGCAGATGCGGACGATTGACAAACGAACGGCCGAATCTGCGGAATCAGGCCGCCGATCGGCCACCCACGCCCACGTCGACGCGACCGGAGGGGTGCCACACGGCGGTGACCAGCAGGACATCAGGGCCACGAGGGCGACCACGTCGGCGAGGGGGGCACGCGCGGAACCCACGCCACCTGTGAAACTGGACCGATGAGCGAGCAGCCCGGCCGCTACCAGCGGTCGCCCGGGGGCATGATCGGGGCGATGCTCGTGCTGCTGGTGGTCATCGGCGGCTACGTCGCGCTGCGGTCGCTCACCAGCAACGACCTGTCCGTCGAGCCCGAGCGGGTCGACTACCTCGGCGCCGTGCGGGCCGCCCAGTCCGGCGACTGGGAGGTGGCCTACCCGGCGTCGCTGCCGTCCGGCTGGCGGGCGACCAGCATCGACGTCGCGGCCACCTCCGAGTGGGGGATCGGGTTCCTCACCCCCGACGGCTTCGCCGGTGTGCGCCAGTCCGACCGCTCGCTCGACGACCTGCTGACGACGTACGTCGACGAGGACACCAGCGAGCTGCCGGCCGTGTCGCCGGACGGTGAGCTCGGCGGGCGCTGGCAGGCCTTCCGCGACCGCGGGGGTGACCGTGCCTACGCCAGCGAGGTGGCCGGCCAGACCCTGCTGGTCTACGGCTCGGCGCCCGAGTCGGAGCTGCTCGACCTGGCCGGGCGACTGACCACCGAGCCCGTCCAGCGCTGAGGCCTCAGGCGTCGTCGCTGCCGTCGATCGCCTTCTCGAGGCGCTGGCGCGCGCCGTCGAGCCACTGCTGGCACACCCCGGCGAGGTGCTCGCCGCGCTCCCAGAGCGCGAGCGACTCCTCGAGGGTGGTGCCGCCGGCCTCGAGCCGACGGACCACCTCGACCAGCTCCTCGCGGGCCTGCTCGTAGGGGACCGAGCCCTGGTCGGTGGCGGGGTCTGGGCTGCTCACGTCTGCTCCTCGGTCGTGGTTCCGGTGGTGGTCGCGAGGACCCGGCCGTCGACGACCCGGATCGTGACGTCCTGGCCGGCGCCGACGCCCGCGACGGAGGACACCACGTGGCCGGCGTCGTCCTGGAGCACGGCGTAGCCGCGGCGCAGGGTCTCCAGCGGCGAGAGCGACCGCACCCGGGCTCGCTGGTGGTCGAGGTTGTCGGCGGCGCGGTCGAGGCCGTGGCGCAGCGCGCGGCGCGCCCGTTCGCGGAGGTCGTCGACCTCGGCACGGCGCTCGTCGACCAGGCCGCGCGGGTCGGCCAGGGCCGGCCGCGAGCGCAGCGCGTCGAGCGCCGCCTGCTCGCGGGCCACCCGGCCGGCCAGCGCGCCGCGCAGCCGGTCGCGGGCGGTCTCGACCCCCCGGAGCTCCTCGGCGACGTCGGGGACCACCAGCTTGGCGGCGTCGGTGGGGGTCGAGGCCCTCACGTCGGCGACCAGGTCGAGCAGCGGGGTGTCGGGCTCGTGACCGATCGCCGAGACCACGGGGGTGCGCACCGCGTGGACCGCCCGCAGCAGGCCCTCGTCGCTGAAGGGCAGCAGGTCCTCGACCGAGCCGCCGCCCCGGGCGACGACGATGACCTCGACGGCCGGGTCGCGGTCGAGGCGCTCGACCGCCTCGACGACCTCGAGCGCGGACCGCTGGCCCTGCATGGCGGCGTACGCCGTCTGGAACCGGACCGCCGGCCACCGGCGACGGGCGTTGTCGAGCACGTCGCGCTCGGCCGCCGACCCCGGCGCGGTCACCAGTCCGACGCAGCCGGGTAGGAAGGGCAGCCGCCGCTTGCGGGCCGGGTCGAAGAGGCCCTCGGCGGCGAGCAGCTGCCGGCGCCGCTCGAGCCGGGCGAGCAGCTCGCCGAGGCCGACCATCCGCACGTCGGAGGCCGCGAGCGAGAGGCTGCCGTTGCCGGCGTAGAAGCTTGGCCGGGCGTGGACCACGACGCTGGCACCCTCGACCAGCGGTGGGTTCAGCGAGTCGAAGAGGGTGCGGGCACAGGTGACCTGCACCGACACCTCGGCGACGGCGTCGCGCAGCGTCACGAAGACCGTGGCCATCCCCGGCCGCCGGGTGAACTGGGTGACCTGGCCCTCGACCCAGACCGCGCCCAGCTGGCCGATCCACTGCGACAGCGCATTGGACACCGCCCGCACGGGCGCGGGCCGTTCCGCGGTCGTGTCGCGCAGTGAGGGCATGGCGATCACCCTAGGGTGCGGCGCCGACGACTTCGGTCCGGCGGCCGGTCCTCCGTAGACTCATGCCCATGACCACCGACCTCGGCACCCCGCCCGTCCTGAACCCGGACGAGGCCGAGCGCGCGGTGATGCTGGCCGCGCCCCGCGGCTACTGCGCCGGCGTCGACCGCGCGGTCGTGACCGTCGAGCAGGCGCTCGACCTCTACGGCGCCCCGGTCTACGTCCGCAAGCAGATCGTCCACAACAAGCACGTCGTCTCCGACCTCGAGTCGCGCGGCGCGATCTTCGTCGAGGAGCTCGACGAGGTGCCGGCCGGGGCGACCGTGGTGTTCTCCGCCCACGGCGTCTCGCCCGAGGTGCACCGGCAGGCCACCGAGCGTGAGCTGAAGACGATCGACGCCACCTGCCCGCTGGTCACCAAGGTGCACCACGAGGCGAAGCGGTTCGCCGGCGAGGACTACGACATCCTGCTGATCGGCCACGAGGGGCACGAGGAGGTCGAGGGCACGGCCGGCGAGGCACCTGAGCACATCCAGCTGGTGCAGAGCCCGGCCGACGTCCCCGGCATCGTCGTCCGCGACCCCGAGCGGGTCGCCTGGCTCTCCCAGACCACCCTCAGCGTCGACGAGACCCTGGAGACCGTGGCCGCCATCCGCGAGCGGTTCCCCGCGCTGCTCGACCCGCCGAGCGACGACATCTGCTACGCCACCCAGAACCGGCAGCTGGCCATCAAGGAGATCGCCCGCGACGCCGACCTGGTGATCGTCGTCGGCTCCGGCAACTCCTCCAACTCGGTGCGGCTGGTCGAGGTCGCGCTCGAGGCGGGCGCCGCCGCGGCCTACCGGGTCGACGACGCGAGCGAGATCGACGAGGCCTGGCTCGACGGCGTGCGCCGGGTCAGCGTCACCTCCGGCGCGAGCGTGCCCGAGGCGCTGGTCGAGGGCGTGCTCTCGTTCCTCGCCGACCGCGGCTACCCCGACGCCCGGGCGGTCCACTCCGCCGAGGAGTCGCTGATCTTCGCGCTGCCCAAGGAGCTGCGACGCGACCTGAAGGCGGCCCGCGCGGCCCAGGGGTCCTAGGCGGCGACCGTGGCCCGCTTCGTCGACGTCCATCCCGACAACCCGCAGCCACGGCTCGTGGGCCAGGTCGTCGACGCCCTGCGCGAGGACGCGCTGATCGCCTACCCGACCGACTCCGGCTACGCGCTCGGCTGCCAGCTCGGCAACCGTGACGGCCGCGACCGGATCCTGCGGATCCGGCAGCTCGACGACCGCCACCACTTCACGCTGATGTGCAAGGACTTCTCCCAGCTCGGGCAGTTCGTGCACGTCGACAACGCCGCGTTCCGGGCGATCAAGGCGGCCACGCCCGGCCCCTACACCTTCATCCTGCCGGCCACCGGCGAGGTGCCACGGCGGCTGATGCACCCCAAGAAGCGCACCGTCGGCGTCCGGATCCCCGACCACGAGGTCGTCTGCGCGCTGCTCGAGGCCCTCGGGGAGCCGCTGCTCACCAGCACGCTGATCCTCCCCGGTGAGGACGAGCCGCGGGTCCACGGCTGGGACATCAAGGAGGAGCTCGACCACCAGGTCGACCTCGTCGTCGAGTCCGGCGAGGTGTTGCCCGAGCCGACGACGGTCGTCGACTGGTCCTCGGGCTACCCGGAGGTGGTGCGGGTGGGGGCCGGCGATGCGTCGCGGTTCGTGGCCTGACGTCGCTCCGCCCGGACCGGGCGCGCCGCCGTACGGAGGAACCGCTGGCGGACGGCCAGGGTGAGCAGGGTCAGCAGGTAGCCGGCGACCAGGGCACCACTGTGGTCGGCCAGGCCGGTGACGACCGACTGCACGGCGCCGTCGCGGGGGTGGCCGAGCACGCCCGGGCGGGCGATCTCGAGCAGCACGAGCACCCCGACCATGAGCAGGGGCGGCAGCACGCCGACGGTGAAGAAGTCGGTGGGCCGGACCGCGAGCGCCAGCGCCAGGCAGAGCGCGACGAAGCAGAGGTCGAAGAACATCCCGACGTCACCGCCGAGGGCGAGGTCGAGGGCGAGCGCGCTGAGGGCGGCCGCCACGCCGAGGACGACGACCTGGCGGCCGGGCTCGCGCCCCTCCTCCCAGAGCGTGCGCCGCTCCGGGGCGGAGTGCTGGTCCGTGTACTGGGACACGCCAGCAGCGTAGGAGTCCGTCACCCCGGGCCGGAGGCGGCGCGCCGGTCGACCGCGCGCAGCTCGACGCCGGCCACGGAGCGGGCGCCGGCCTCGACCTGGCGCGGGGAGGGGAGCTCGTCGTCGGTCACGCCGAGGTCGGTGAACCGCCGGGCGGTGACCAGGACCCGCGACTCCAGGCTCCCGACGGCGCGGTTGTAGGAGGTGACGGCGGTGTTGAGCGAGCGGCCGAGCTGGTCGAGGTGGCCGCCGAGCGTGCCGATCCGCTCGTGGAGGTCTCGGCCGAGCCGGTGGATCTCACCCGCCCGCTCGGCGAGCGCCTCGTGGCGCCAGCCGTGGGCGACCGTGCGCAGCAGCGCGATCAGGGTCGTGGGCGAGGCGAGCACGACCTGGCGGGTCGCGGCGTAGTCGATCAGCTCGCCGTCGGTCTCCAGCGCGACGGCGAGGAAGGACTCGGCCGGAACGAACAGCACCACGAACTCCGGGGTCTCGGTGAGCGAGCGCCAGTAGGCCTTGGAGCCGAGCTGGTCGACGTGGTGGCGCAGCTGGCGGACGTGGCGGGCCATCGCTTCGGCGCGGAGGGCCGGGTCGTCGGTCGAGGTGGCGTCGAGGTAGGCGTCGAGCGGCACCTTGGCGTCGACGACCACGCTGCGACCGCCGACCAGGTGGACCACCAGGTCGGGACGTCGCGCGCCCCCGTCGAGGCGGACCTGCTCGCTGAAGTCGCAGCGGTCGACCAGCCCGGCGAGCTCCACGGCGCGCCGCAGGTGGAGCTCGCCCCACCGGCCCCGGACCTGGGGCCGGCGCAGCGCGGTCGACAGCGAGCGGGTCTCCCGCCGCAGCTCGGAGACGTGGTGGTGGAACTCGCCCTGCCACGACGCCCGCTGCCGGTCGAGGTCGAGGACCTGGTCGCTGAGCCGGTCGAGGCCCTGCATCACCTCGGACTGGTCGACCATCCCCGCCACCGCGCCCGGCCGCGAGCGGGCCGCCAGCCAGCCCAGCGCCGCCCCGAGCAGCACGCCGAGCGCCAGCACCACCAGCATCGTCACCACCACGGAGGTCTCCATGCCGCCCACCCTGCCCGCCCCCACCGACAACGGCGGGCGGCGCGGCGTACGGCGGGTCGTGCGTCTGCGCTGTAACGCCGGGTTATGTGCTCTACCCACCCGGAAATTTCTCAGTGGGAACAGTCAGTAACCCGGCGTTACAGGGGAATCGGAGTCCGGCACAATCGCCCACGATGGACGAGTCAGCGGCCGGTGGAGACGCGCGTAGCGGGCGGGGTGGGCGGGACGCGACGGTCCTGACGATCGGGTCGCTGGGCAACGGGGTGCTCGCCTACGTCTTCTTCGCGGCCGTCACCCGTACGTTGGGGGCCGAGTCGGCCGCGCCGGTCGCCGTGCTGTGGGCGTGGTGGAGCTTCGCGGGGGCCGCGCTGACCTTCCCGCTGCAGCACTGGATCTCCCGCCAGGTGGCGCTCGACGACGGCGAGGCCGGCGTGCGGCACGCGTTGCCCCGGGTCGTCGGTGCGGTGGCTGCGGTGTCCGTGCTCGCCGGCCTCGTCGCGTGGCTGGCCCGCGAGCGGCTCTTCTTGCTCGACGGCTGGACCTTCCCGCTGCTCGTGGCGGGCGTCGGGCTGGGTTCGGCGCTGATGGGCGTCGTCCGCGGCACGCTCAGCGCCCGGGGCAGGTTCGCGGCGGTGGGCACCGGGCTGGTGGCCGAGAACGGTCTGCGCTGCGTCCTCGCCGGGGTGCTCGCCGCCTCCGGCGTCACCGCCCCCGAGGCGTACGGCGTGGCGCTGGTCGCCGGCTACGCGACCGCCGCGCTGTGGCCCTCGGCCCTCGTCTGCCGACCCACCGGCCGGGCGGGCGCGACCGCGGCGCTCCGCTTCGTCACCGGGGCGTCCGCGGGCCAGCTGCTCGCCCAGGTCACGCTCACCGGCGGCCCGGTGCTGCTGGCCGCCGTCGGGGGAGCCCCGGCCGAGGTGACGGCGCTGTTCGCCGGGCTGGCGCTGTTCCGGGCGCCGTACACGCTGGCGATCGGCCTGGTCTCGGCGCTGACCGGCCGGCTGACCCGGCTGGTCGCCTCCGGGCGGCGCGAGGCGCTGACCCGGGTGCGGCTCACCGTCGTCGGCCTGACCGCCGCACTCGCCCTGGCGGGCGGGCTCGGGGGCGCCTGGCTCGGCCCGCCGGTGATGGAGCTGGTCTTCGGCGAGGGCGTCCGCCTCGCCGCGTCCGACACGGCGGTCGTGGCCGTCGGGTCGGTGTTCGCGCTGGCCAACCTGGTGCTGATCGTCGGCGCCCTGGCCCGTGGCCGGCCGCACGCTGCGGCGGTCGTCTGGCTGGTGGCCGCACCGGTCGGCCTGGCGGGCTACCTGGTGCGCGGCGGCGACGCGCTCGACCGCACCTGCGGGGCGTTCCTCGCCGTCGAGGTGGCGGCGTGGGTCGGGTTCGTGGTCCTCGACACCCGCTCAGACCGGCTTCTCGCCGGCCAGGAAGATCGATGAGCCGAAGGGCAGGTCACGCCGCCGCAGCCACCGCGCCTCGGCTCGCGAGGCTCCGAGCAGCAGCCGTTCGACGGCGGGCGACGGTTGCGGGAGCGCCGTGTCGGCCGGGTCGGGCGTCCTGAGCCGGCGCGCCAGCCGGTCGGCCGCGAAGGCCGGGAACACCCCGGCGAACCCGTAGCTGGCGCGTCGTACGTCGAAGCCCGCTGCGCGGACCGCCCGCACCAGCCGCGCCCGGGTGTAGCGGCGGTGGTGACCCGCCCTGACGTCGTGGTCGGTCCACGCCCACTGGTAGGCCGGGACCGAGAGCAGCAGCCGGCCGCCCGGCCGCAGCACCCGCCCCAGCTCGGCCAGCGCCCGGGCCTCGGGCTCGCAGTGCTCGACGACGTCGAAGGCGGCCACCAGGTCGAAGGCGGCCTCGCGGAAGGGCAGCCGCAGCGCCGAGGCCTGCACCCCCTGGCCCGGCCGCAGGCCACGGGGATCGAGGTCGACCGACACGTGGTGGTGGTCGCCTCCCCGGGAGCCCCCGGTGTCCTGCAGCCAGGTGACGCTGGGACCGTCGGCGCTGCCGACGTCGAGCACCCGCCGCGGAGCCCCGACGTGCGGGGCGAGCGCGGCCTCCAGCAGGGCCGACCGGGCGACGTACCACCAGTAGTCGGGCTGCTCGATCGAGGCCGACCCCTCCCGCTGCTCCGGTGGGGTCACGTCGCCGCCCTGACCGCTCCGACGAGCGCCTCGGCCACCCGGGCCACCTCACCCTCGGTCAGGGTGTTGAAGAACGGCAGCCGCACCAGCCGCGAGCTCACGTCGGTCGACACCGGGCACTCGGTCGGCCGGGCGGCGAACCGGCGCCCGCCGTCGGAGCTGTGGAGCGGGACGTAGTGGAACGTGGTCCCGATGCCCTGCTCGCGCATCGCCGACATCACCGGCGCCCGCAGCTCGGTGTCGGGCAGCAGCACGTGGAAGAGGTGCCAGGCCGGTTCGCAGTCGGCGGGGACGACGGGCAGCTGCACGCCGAGCTCCTCCGCGGGTCCGGTGAGCGCGTCGACGTACTGCTCGAAGACGCGGCGCCGCCGCGACTGGATCGACTCGGCCTGCTCGAGCTGGGCCACCAGGTAGGCGGCGAGCACGTCGGAGAGGCCGAAGGAGGAACCGGTGTCGCGCCAGGAGTACTTGTCGACCTGGCCGAGGAAGAAGGCCTGCCGGTCGGTGCCCTTGTCGTAGAGCACGCGGGCCCGGTCGACGTCGGCCGGGTCGTTGAGGAGGATCGCCCCGCCCTCGCCGCACACGAAGTTCTTGGTCTCGTGGAAGCTGAGCGTGCTGACCCGGCCGATGCTGCCCAGCTTCTCGCCGCGCCAGCTGCCGAACAGGCCGTGGGCGGCGTCCTCGACCAGCGCGACGTCGGGCCGGTCGGCGAGCGCCCGGCGGACCCCCTCGACGTCGCAGGCGATGCCGGCGTAGTGGACGATCACGACCGCGCGGACCGAGTCGTCGAGCAGCTCGGCGAGGTGGCGCGGGTCGAGCCCGAGGGTCTCCGGCTCGATGTCGCAGAAGAGCAGCCGCACGCCCTGCCGGGCGAAGGCCAGCGCGCTGCTGGTGAAGGTGAACGACGGCACCACGACCGTGTCGCCCGGGCCGAGGTCGAGCAGCAGGCAGCCCAGCTCGAGCGCGTCGGTGCACGACGTCGTGAGCAGCACCTCGCCGGAGCCGGTGGCCCGCTGGAGGATCTCGCCGGCCCGCGTCGAGAAGGGGCCGCCGGAGGAGGTGTGGCCGCTGGCCAGGGCCTCGCCCATGAGGTCGAGCTCGCGCCCGGTGACCTCGGGGCGGTTGAAGGGGATGTCCATCACTGCTTCCTGTCCTGCCACGGGAGGTCACGGCCCAGCATCCTCGCCAGGGCCGCGTCGCTGTCGGCGAAGTAGTCGCGCAGCCGCGCGACCAGGTCGGGCTCGAGCTCGTCGGCGTCCGTCGAGCTGGCGTTGACCGGCCCCTCGCCCTCGGGTGCGGGTACGTCGGCGGCGACCCCGAGCCACGTGAAGAGCTCGCCGATCCGGTCGGTGCCGGTGAGCACCTCCTCGAGGAACTGCACGTGCAGCGGGAACCGGTCGCGCCAGCGCGCGAGGTCGTCGACGTAGCGACCGCGCTCGAGGTAGGCGAAGGGCGAGACCGAGCTGCCCGCGGAGTCCCACGCGACCGGGCCCTCGAGGTTGGCCGTCAGCGCCTCGGCGAGCGGGCGGGTCTCGACGCCGTGGTCGCGGCTGAAGCTCCAGTTGGAGACCGCGCGGGCCACCGGGTCGCGCAGCTGGACGACGACCTGCGGCTCACCGAGCGCCGCGGCCACGCTCGCCGGCGCGGTCGGGCTCTCGAGGTAGCTGGTGCTCTTCTCCCCGAGCAGGTCGCCCGCACGGGCGTGGCCGAAGAAGCGGGCCCGGTAGGCCTCGGCGTCGACGGGATCGGGTGAGAGGAACACCTTCGGCTCAGGGGTCGCGGGCCGGGCCATGGCGATCTGGGGGTGGCTCGCGAGCCGGTCGTGGAGCCAGGTGGTGCCGCTGCGCTGCGCGCCGACGACGAGGAAGTGGCGGTGGCTCACGGGCGGCGCTCGACCCGGTGCACGACGTGGAAGGACTCCGAGGTGCTGACCGTGTTGAGGGTGCGCACGACGTACTCACCGATCATCGAGAGCAACGCGATGATGAAGCCGGCGAACAGCGAGAGCAGCACCATGATCGAGGTCCAGCCCTGGACGACCGAGTCGGTCACCAGCCCGCGGATGACCAGGAAGCCACCGAGCAGCACGCTGAGCCCGGAGATCGCGAAGCCCAGCAGGGCGGCCGCCCGCAGCGGCCACGAGCTGTAGCTGAAGAGGATCGTGAAGACCAGGCGCAGGATCTTGGCCAGGCTGTAGGTGCTCTTGCCCGCGGGGCGCGGGTCGTGCCGCACGGTGGCGTTCGCGCGCTGGCCGGAGAACATCAGGGCCTGGCCGGTGATGTAGGGGTAGGACGTCCGTGAGGCGATGATCCGGTCGACGACGTCGCGGCGCAGGATCCGGAAGTTGGACACGACGAGGTCGTGTGGCTGGCCGAAGACCCGCCGGTTGATGACGCCGATCAGCTTGCTGCCGATCCGCCGGTGGCCGGCGGCCTGCTTGGACTCGAAGCGGCCGAAGACGACCTCGTGGCCCTCCATCGCCTTGTCGATGAGCACCAGCGCCTGGTCGGGCGGGTTCTGCAGGTCGTCGTCCATCGTGATGACCCAGTCGCCGTCGGCCTCGCGCAGCCCGGCGAGGTTGGCGTAGTGCTGGCCGTAGTTCTTCATCAGGTCGAGCGCGATCACGTGGGGGAGCGTGCGCGCCTTCTCGGCGATGATCTCCCAGCTGCCGTCGGAGCTTCCGTCGTTGACGAGCACCAGCTGGAACGGCAGCCCGGCCCCGGTGAAGGTCTCGACGACCCGGTCGACGGTCCGGCCGACGATCTCGGCGCTGTTGTAGACCGGGATCACGATCGAGTAGCGGAAGAGCGCCCGGTCGTGCTGCTCGGTCATGGGACGGATCGTCGCACAGCGCGCGGGTCACCCATCGTCGTAGGGCAGGTCGGCGCCGACGACGTCGCGGAGCCGGGCGATCTCGTCCTCGGGGAGCGAGGCGTCGACGTACCAGGTCTCGAGCTCGTAGGTCGTGCCGAGCTCCACGTAGTCGTCCGCGAGCACGGGCCGCAGGAAGTCGTAGTACTCGAGGTGGTCCAGCGTGATGATCGTCGGCGGGTCGCGCTCGAGGTCGTCGGCCAGCCCGGCCAGCCCGCCCGGCCAGGTGTCGTCGACGTACTCGGAGAGGCCGCCGATGAACATCTGGTGGTAGATCGTGTTCTGCCGCCGCCCGAAGACCAGCGGCTGCGGCGACCCGACCGACATGATCGTCGCCTGGGGGCCGACGATGTCGAGGACCCGATCGTTGACGTCGGCCATCGGCTGGAGCCGCTGGTCGCGGGTGATCCAGGCGTTGACGCCCCCGGCGACCGTCACCACCACGGCGTACGCCGTCGCCACCGCGACGACCGCGCGGCCCGTCTGCCGCCGGGCCACCGCGTGGACCAGGCCGCCGAGGCCGGCGGCGGCCAGCGGCAGCATGAAGACCGCGTCGGCCCAGCCGTTGAAGACGTTGAAGGACCACAGCAGGCTCACCAGGGTCCCGGCGCCGACCGCCACGACGGCGACGTCGTGGGGGTCGTCGCGGTCCATGCCCCGGACGCGGACGGCGCCGAGGGCGACCATCGCCCCGAGCCCCAGCAGGATCAGCCACAGCGACCAGCCGAAGCCGTTGAAGATCTCGGTGGGGTCCTCGGCGAGGTAGGTCAGCAGGCTGGCCTGCCTCGTGTAGGTCGCGTTGATCGCGTAGAAGGCGTCCCAGAACTGCCGGAGCGCGTCGACGAGCACGTAGTAGACGACGAACACCAGCAGCGTCGCCAGCCCGCCGGCCGCGAACCGGACGAGCGCGACCAGCGTGGCGCGGCGGCCACGCACGAGGAGCGCGCCGAAGAGGGCCGCGCTCGCGCCGCCGAAGAAGACCGGTTGCCAGGTCAGGGTGGCGAGCGCGACCGCGACTCCCGCCCAGCCCCACTTGCGGTGGACGACGGCCAGCAGGGCCAGCGCCATCAGCAGCATCATCGTCGTCTTCTCGCGCGGTCCCCCCGTGGCGTAGGTGACGAAGCCCTGGAACACCAGCAGGCTGCTGGCCGTCGCGACGCCGGCGATGCGCGAGCCGAACGTGTCGCGGCCGAGCAGGTAGACGACCCAGACGGCCGCGGCCGACAGGACGAGCATCCCGATCCGCATGGCCAGCAGGTCGGCGCTGCCCGAGTCGGCGCCGAGCAGCCGCCCGATCCAGGTGAAGACGCCGGGGACCATGTGGGCCAGCGGGCCGGCCCGGTTGAGCACCGCCACGAAGGGCGGGACACCCTCGGCGAACTGCTGCCCGCCGTACGCGTAGAGGGCGAGGTCGCGGGTGAGGATCCCGCCGAAGCCGTGGAGCAGGAAGACCACGACGCCGGCCGCCGCGAGCACCGGCCCCCACGGGTCGACGCCACGGACCCGGGTGCCCCTGCGGGTGCGGGGACTGGTCATGCGGTCGGCCACGCGGGCCAGCGTAGGGCCGTCGGGTCAGCGCTCGTCGTACCGGGTCAGGCGAGGTCGAGGTCGACGAGCACTGGGGCGTGGTCGGACGGCGAGCCGTTGCCCTGGGCGGGGTCCCGCTCGTCCCGGTCGATCCGCGCGCCGTTCACGCGGCCGGCCAGCGACGACGAGGCGAGCACGAAGTCGATCTTGAGGCCGCGGTCGCGCTCGAAGCGCTGCCGGTAGTAGTCCCAGTAGGTGTAGCCGGGGGCGTGCTCCCGGGTGACCTCGGCCCACCCGTCGTCGAGGAACGCCGCGAACGCAGCCCGCTCCGGCGGCGTCACGTGGGTGCTCTTCGCGAACTGGGCGGGGTCGAAGACGTCGTCGTCGGTCGGGCAGATGTTCCAGTCGCCGACCAGGGCCGTGGGCGCCCCCAGCCAGTCGCCGGCCGCCTCGCGCAGCCGGGCGAGCCAGTCGAGCTTGTAGACGTAGTGCGGGTCGTCGGGCTTGCGCCCGTTGGGCACGTAGAGCGACCACACCCGTACGCCGCCGCAGGTGGCGCCGATCGCGCGGGACTCCGCCTCGGCCGGCTCGCCCCAGCCCGGCTGGCCGGGGAAGCCGACCTCGACGTCGTCGAGCCCCACCCGGCTGAGGATCGCCACGCCGTTCCACTGGTTGGTGCCGGCCGACGCGACGTCGTACCCGAGCCCGTGCAGCCCCATCAGCGGGAGCTGGTCCTCGCGGCCCTTGGTCTCCTGCAGGGCGAGGACGTCGACGTCGTGGCGCTGCACGAACGCCTCGACCCGGTCGATGCGGGAGCGGAGGGAGTTGACGTTCCAGGTGGCCAGGCGCACGCGACGACTCTAGACACGGACCCGTTGCCTCATCTTCGTGCAGCGCACGAAGGTGACGGTGCCGGGGTGTGGCGGAGTGGTCGCGCGGGCCGCTTCACTCCCCGGGACCCATCGATCCACTCACAGGACAGGTCTCACCATGACCCGCACCCCCACCCGCACCCTCGCGGCCGCCACCCTCGCGGCCGGCGCGCTCGCCGGCGGCCTGCTCTCGGCCACCGCGACCAGCGCCTACAGCGCCGACGTCCCCTCCTACCAGGAGTTCCGCGACTCGGCGTTCGTCGACGTCGACGGTCAGTACGTCGTCAACGGCGACGAGCCGATCTCCAGCGACGGCAAGCTGCGCCAGTACTACGACCAGATGGTCGGCGACAAGCACACCGGCCGCCAGGTCGAGGACGGTCTCATCGTCAACACCGTCAGCGGCCGCGACGACAAGTGGTCGGCCGCCCAGGTGGGCAACCTGACCTACTGCGTCTCCACCAAGTTCGGCAGCAACTACTCGCGGATGGTGAGCACGGTCGCCAGCGGCGCCGCCCAGTGGGAGGCCGCCTCCTCGAAGATCAACTACGTCTACGTGCCGAGCCAGGACAACAACTGCACCACCCGCAACACCAACGTGCTGTTCTCGGTCGAGCCGGTGAACACCACCCAGTACATCGCCCGGGCGTTCTTCCCGAGCACCGCCAAGCGCTCGCGCAACGTTCTGGTCGACGACTCGATCTGGACGTCGGGGTCCTGGACGCCGTCCAACATCATCGCCCACGAGCTCGGCCACACCCTGGGCTTCCGGCACGAGCACACCCGCCCGGAAGCCGGCACCTGCTTCGAGGACAACAACTGGCGTCCGCTGACGCCGTACGACTCGGCCTCGATCATGCACTACCCCCAGTGCAACGGCTCCTCGAGCGACCTCAGCATGACCAGCCAGGACCGCCAGGGCGCCGTCGCGCTCTACGGCAGCTGACCCTCGCCGCCCGGCCCTCCCCGTCTGTCGGCGGGGAGGGCCGGGCGTCGTCGTGTCGTGCGGGGTCGATGGTCCCGCCTACCGCCGGACACCGGCGCCCGGCGGGATTCGGGACGGCCGGGGCCGCGCGCCTAGACTCGCCGCCCGTGGCCCTCACCATCGGCATCGTCGGACTGCCCAACGCCGGCAAGTCCACCCTCTTCAACGCCCTGACCAAGAACGACGTGCTCGCCGCGAACTACCCGTTCGCCACGATCGAGCCGAACGTCGGCGTGGTCGGCGTACCGGACGAGCGACTGCCGCGGCTCGGGGAGCTCTTCGAGAGCGCCCGCGTCGTGCCCGCGACCGTGGAGTTCGTCGACATCGCCGGCATCGTCGCCGGCGCCTCGCAGGGGGAGGGGCTCGGCAACAAGTTCCTCTCCCACATCCGCGAGTCGGCCGCGATCTGCCAGGTGACGCGCGTCTTCCGCGACGAGGACGTCACCCACGTCGACGGCACGGTCGACCCCGCCAGCGACATCGCCACGATCCAGACCGAGATGATCCTCGCCGACCTGCAGACGGTCGAGAGGGCCGTCCCGCGGTTGGAGAAGGAGGCCAAGGGCAAGAAGGAACTGGGCCCCGTCGTCGCCGCCGCCAAGGAGGCCCAGGCGGCGCTGGAGGCGGGTACACCGGTCATCACGCTGATCCAACGGGGTGACATCGACGGGGCGCTGCTCCGCGAGCTGTCGCTGCTGACCGCCAAGCCCTACCTGTACGTCTTCAACTGCGACGCCGACGAGCTCTCCGACGAGTCGCTGAAGGACCGGATGCGCGCCCTCGTGGCCCCGGCCGAGGCGATCTTCCTCGACGCCAAGTTCGAGGCCGAGCTGGTCGAGCTCGACGACGACGACGAGGCCCGCGAGATGCTCGAGGAGATGGGCGTCACCGAGCCCGGCCTCGACCAGCTGGCCCGGGTCGGCTTCGACACCCTCGGCCTGCAGACCTACCTCACCGCCGGCCCCAAGGAGTCGCGCGCCTGGACCGTTCGCAAGGGCGCCACCGCCCCCCAGGCCGCCGGCGTCATCCACACCGACTTCGAGAAGGGCTTCATCAAGGCCGAGATCGTCTCCTACGACGACCTCATGGCCGCGGGGTCGATGCTCAGGGCCAAGGAGGCGGGCCGGGTCCGCATGGAGGGCAAGGACTACGTCATGCAGGACGGCGACGTCGTGGAGTTCCGCTTCGGATCAACCTCCACGAGCAAGAAGTAGCCTCACGGTGAGGGCAATGGGTGTGGCTGTCGCTGCGGTGACGTTGGTGGCCACCATCTATCTGCAACTGCTGTCAGCGTTCGCGTTCGGGACCTACTACCTGGCTCAGCCGGGGGCCGGGCGTGTGCACGAGCAGTTGCCCATGGTGACCGCCTCGCTCGGTGTCGGCTTAGCCGGTGCAGCGTTCATCCTCGCCTCCCTCCGCGGGCGCATCTTGTCGCCGTGGTTGCTGACGGCGTTCGTGATTCCCGCTCTGGCCTTGGCCAACCACGCGGGATTGACGCGTTGACGCCCCGGTGGCCACGTCGTGGAGCTCCGCCTCGGGTCGCCATCTCGCTCATGGCGCGTGGAAGAGGTGCACGGGGGTGACGTCACAGCAGTACGTCTCGGCGGTTTCGTCCCTCGTCCGGGCCGTGCAGGACCTCCTCGCCGGACACTCCTTCCAGCACCACGCCCGCCTGCTGGGCGCGTTTTACGACGGCTCGATCGTCCCGCCTGCCGGCGACCCGATCGATCTGCGGGTCCTGGGAGTCCTGCCGGCGGCGTCCGCCGTTGCTGCGTCGCAAGCGGACGCCAACCTGGCCGAACCCGTGCAGCTGCTCAGCCTGAGCGCCCCCTGGAGGCAGACAGCGGCCTACGTCAGAGATCCGCCGGATGACCGGTTCCTGGACGGATACGCCCATGCCACGCTCGCGGGGCGGCCCGACGCTGAGCACCGCTCCGTGGACTGCGGGTTGAGCGTCGGCCTCCTGCTGCTGGGCGGCGGCGTGCACTACCCGCCGCACCAGCATCCGGCGGACGAGGTGTATGTCCCGTTGGGGACAGCCACCTGGTTGGACAGCACGGACGGCACCTATCGAGCGCGCCCGGCGGGGGTTCCCGTCCACCATCGCCCATGGCAGCCGCACGCCGTACGAACCGGCATCCAGCCGCTGCTTGCGGTCTACCTGTGGTCGGGCGACGTGACCACTCCGTCGCGGTGGTGCGGTCCCGACCCCACCAGCAGCGTGGACCGAGACTGACCTCGGCTGGCGGCGCCGTGGAGTTCCGCTTCAACGTCTAGCTCCGGGGCCTACTGGGCCGGGGTATCCCGTTTCGCGGGGCGGGACGCGGGTACGGTCGCGGCCATGTCTGCCCCGCCTCAGCTGATCGACGGCCGTTACCGCGTGCTCGGTGAGGCCGGGCGGGGCGGGATGGGCAGCGTGTGGCGCTGCGAGGACGAGCGCCTGGGCCGTGAGGTGGCCCTCAAGCAGGTCGGCGTCCAGCCGGGCGAGTCGGGCCCCGACCGGGCCCGCGCCCTCCGGGAGGCTCGCTCGCTGGCGGCGCTCAACCACCCCAACGTCGTCGCCGTCTACGACGCGTTCGCGGTGGACGACACGCTCTGGCTGGTCATGGAGCTGGTGCCCGGCCGCAGCCTCGCGCAGGTGCTGCGGGAGGACGGACGGTTGGCTCCGGCCCGTGCCGCGAGGATCGGGGCCCAGGTGGCCGAGGGCCTCGCGGCGGCCCACGCCCGCGGCACGGTGCACCGCGACGTCAAGCCCGGCAACATCCTGGTCGCCGCGGACGACCGGGCCAAGATCTCCGACTTCGGCATCGCGCGGACGGCGGGGGGCGCCACGCTCACCGGCTCCGGCGTCCTGAGCGGCACGCCCGCCTACATCGCCCCGGAGGTCGCGCAGGGTGGGGAGCCGCTCCCGGCCGCCGACGTGTGGGCGCTCGGCGCCACGCTGTTCGAGGCCGTCGAGGGACGGCCCCCGTTCGACGGTGACGCCCACCCGATGGCGGTGCTGACCGCGATCGCGCGGCAGGAGCCGCCGACGCCCCAGCAGGCGGGCGAGCTCACCGAACCGATTCGCCGGATGCTCGACCGCGACCCGGCCACGCGGTGGTCGATGACCGACGCGGCCCACGCCCTGCGTCGGGTGCACGACCGGCTCGAGCCTCCTCACCACACCCGGGAGCAGACGTCGGTCGGCGCTGCCCCCTCACCCCAGTCGCCCCCGACGACCCCGCAGCCCCTGAAACCCCGGAGCCCGTCGGCCGCCGCGACCGCGACTCCGCGCCGACGCCGCAGGGGGCTCCTCCTCGCGGCCGGCCTGGTCGTCCTCCTCGTCGCCGCAGTCGCGGTGCTGGCGTTGTTCCGCGAGCAGCCCGACGGTACGCCGACCTCTGACGAGCCCACCGGCGGATCGTCCTCGGCCTCGGACGGGGCCGCCGGCGGGTCTGAGTCCTCCGCCGCGTCGGAGTCCTCCGCGGGGTCGGCCAGCGGTGGGTCCGGCGACGTGACCACGGACGGAGCCGGTCGCGAGCAGTTCGTCGAGGACTACTACGCCGCGCTGCCCGCGGACACCGAGGCGGGATACGCGCTGCTGTCGCCGTCCTACCAGCGGTCCTTGAGCTTCGAGGACTACGACGGGTTCTGGTCCAGGTTCGACGAGGTGACGGTCGAGGCGACGGAGCCGGCCGGCAACGCGGTCGACGTGACCCTGCTCTACGACGGCGGGGACGAGGAGGTGCGCCGGATCCACCTGACGCGCGACGGCGACTCCTGGCTGATCACCGGCGACGAGGTCGTCGGCTGATCGGGCGGCTCAGCCCCCGCCGGTCGGCTCGTCGTCGATCAGCGCTCGACGGGGGACGACGAGGCCGGATGGCAGCAGGGCCCGACCCTGCAGCACCGCACTCATGCGGTCGTGAGCGCCCAGCTTGGCGTAGAGGTGCTCGAGGTGCTTGCGGACGGTGGCCGGGCTGACGCCGAGCTCGCGGGCGATCTGGGCGGCGGAGGCGCCGGTGGCGAGCAGCTGCAGGACCTCGCCCTCGCGCGGGGTGAGCGGCTCCGCGGGCGACGGCTCCCGAGGCAGGCGGGAGGCGAGCTCGTCGAGCACCGTGAGCTGCGGGAGCAGGAGAGAAGCGACCTCGACGTCCTCCTCGGAGAAGTCCGAGCCGTCGCGGAGCAGCACCCAGCCACTTCCCCGGGTCCCCTCGAGCCGGGTCACCAGGCTCAGCTGGTGGCGCCCGCCGCGGTCGCGGAAGACCTCGGCGTACGCCGGTGTCGCTCGCCACTGGCTCGGCGGGACCACGTCGCTCACCCGGCGCGGCGCTCCGTCGTCGGCGGCGACGAGGTAGGAGAGCACGCTGGGGTGGGTGCCGCCCCAGCGCGCCAGGTCGCTGCCGAGGTCGTCGTCGAGGGTGGGCGTGGTCCCCGTCCACACCTGCGTGCTGCCGCCGGCGAGGTCGAGCTCGACCCGCATCAGCACCTCGGACCGGATGCTGTCGTCCACGAGGCGCGCCGACTCGGCGACGACGTCCTCGCTCCAGGCCATCGCCGGCAGCGCTGCCGCCGCGAGCATCATCCGCCGCAGGGTCGATGTCACCCGAATCGTCATGGCCGTTGCCCTCCGAGTACGCGGAAGAGCGTATTCCGCGGATCGGCGCTGTCGCCACAGGATTCAGGTCGGGCCGACCGGCGGACGGGAGACCGGGACGCCTTCACGGGGAGGTGGACATGAACACTCGGGTCACCCGGATCCGCACGCTGCGGCCACGCCTGTCGAGGGCGTGCCTGCTGGCCGCCGTCGCGCTGGCGCTCGCCGTGGCCGGTGCGCCGCGGCTCCTGCCGGCGGCGATCGCCGTCCCTGCGCCCTCGCCCCACCGGCTACCGGCGACCTGTTCGGCGACCAACGTCGCTCCTGGGGGCGCCGAGTGGATCTCCGACTGCTTCCCGACCGTGCAGGCCGACGTGGTGTGGGGACTCCGCGAACCGGGGTTCTACCTCGACCAGGGATCGCTGAGCGGCGACTACGCCACCGGCTTCTCCTTCTGGAAGGGCGGTCTCTACGGCGACGCCAACCAGGCCCGGAGCCTGGGCGAGGTCGTCACCATCGACTCGACGGTGACCTCCGACGACTCCTCCTGCAGCTTCCACGGGACCTACCACGCGTCCCCGCCTGGGGACTTCGAGAACGTCATGAACAGCGGGGGTGGCCTGGTGGGCATGTGGGCCGACAAGCCGACCGACGCAGAGATGACTCGCGAGTTCGGCGCGTCGGCCCGGAGGGGCACCTGCGGCGGCACGATCACCTGGGTGCCGGGGACGGTGCCCTTCGGCACCTCGTGCGAGGACGACGCCGACCGATCCGGAGGGAGCGGTCGGGTCACCAGCAGCGGGACGCTCGAGACCGGCCGCACCGACACCTGGGACTTCTCGTGCGTCGTCACCGATTCCGCGCACCAGGATCGCGGCTCGTTCGGCGGGGCCATGACGATGCAGGAGAATCCCTGCCCTCGACAACGGCACGACAGGCACTGGGACGACCTCAAGGACTCGACGCAGGCCCACCTCACGCGCTACTACGACGCCCTGGAGTCCGCGGGCGGCTGCTACCTCTTCGCCTACGGCTACACCAGCCGCGAGGAGCAGGCGACGCAGTACGACGACTGGCACCAGATCGCCGACCGGAGGGGGCCGGACGACCACCGCACCCTCGACGAGGTCAACTCCGACCTCCGCGGCAACGGCTTGCACGACGAGGTCACCGGCTGGAGGAGCGACGGCACCGCGCTGGGTGGGCCGAGGAAGCGGACCCGCCACGCGATCGGTGAGGGTGCCGACGTGGTCGTGGGGTTCAGGCCGATGGGCGTCTACCCCTTCCAGAAGTCGCGGGTGCTCGCCGCCGCCTTCAACGCCCACGTCCGGAAGTTCGCCAAGCGGGCCGACCTCTGCGGTCCGGCGCCTGGCAACCCGTGGCACGTCGAGATGAAGTACCGCGCCCGCGGGGAGAGGCACGCCCGGTGCCACTTCGGCTAGTCGGTCGCCTCGGCCGCCACGAGCGCGCGGGCGGCGAGGACCTAGGATAGGCGAAGGAGCAACGAGCGAGGTGGGGCGGACATGGCGCGTGGGGATCATCTCTACGTGCGCCGCGGACGCCACTACACCCACCACGCCGTCGACTGCGGCAACGGCACGGTGATCCACTACGTCGGCCCGCCGGGAACGATTCGTTACGTGGGCCGCACGTCGCTGGCCGAGTTCGCGGCCGGCGGTGAGGTCAGGGTGCGGGACCACGAGCGGCGCCTCAGCCCCGAGGAGATCGTCGCGAACGCCGAGTCGCGGCTGGGCGAGCACAGCTATCACCTGGTCCGCAACAACTGCGAGCACTTCGCCGCGTGGTGCTGCACCGGCCGCGCGCGCAGCAGCCAGGTCCGTCGCTACGCCCTGGCGGCCCAGGGGTCGCTGGCCTCGATGGTCCTGGCGACCCAGGCGTTGGGGACCCACCTCGCCCTCGTCGGCACGCTCGGGGCCGGGCTGTACGCGGTCGTCCGCCCTGTGCGCCGCCGCGCCCGACGGCGCCGGACCCGATGAGCGGGCCGTCGTCCGGCCGTGGCGAGCGCCTCCGGCAGCTGGTCGGGGAGGTCGTCCGCTTCCTGGCCGTCGGCGGCCTGGCGACCCTGGTATCCGTGCTCGGCTTCAACGTGCTCGTCCACGGCGCGCTCGTCGGCCGGGCACCGCTGGCCGACTGGCCCCTGACCGCCTACGTCCTGGCCAACGTCGTGGCCGGGCTGGTGGCCTACGCCGGCATGCGGGTCTGGGCCTTCCGTCACCGCGTCCTGAACCGTCCGGTGCGCAGCCTGCTGAGGTTCTTCGTCCTCGGCGCGCTGACCATGGCGATCCCGGTCCTCTGCCTGGCGGTCAGCCGCTACGTCCTGGGTCGGTCCGACGCGTGGTCGGACAACGTCGCCGCCAACGTCGTCGGCCTGGGGCTGAGCACCGCGGCGCGGTTCTGGGTGTTCCGGCGCTACGTCTTCCTCGAGCCGGACCCGGTCGCGGAGCCGGCGGCGGCCTGACGCGACCGGCGGGGGGACGCGAACGCGGCCACGCCCAGGAGACCGGCGCCGGCCAGACCGACCACTCCCAGGGTGAACCGCTGCTGGCCGGCCTCGCGGCAGCGGGCGGCGATCCGGTCGCTGTCGGGCGGCGGCTCGCCCCCGGGGACGTTGTCGCCGCCGTTGAGGACGGTGTCCCACGGCGCGAGGCACGTGTCGTGGTCACCCCGGCACGCCCAGGAGCAGGGGGAGTCGGCGCACCCTCGGAGCCTCGCACACCGTGGGACTCGGGTCAGGCGAGCTCGTCGTCGACGAGGACCGGGCGGGAGACCCGGAGGCCGGCCCAGGTGAAGGGGGCCGCGGAGGCGACGAGCAGCCAGAGCACCAGGTCCCAGTCGCCGGTGGCCTCGTGGAGCACGCCGACGACGACCGGACCGAGGCCGGCCAGCAGGTAGCCGACGGGCTGAACGAAGCCGGAGAGCCGGGCCGTCACGGCGGGGTCGCGCGTGCGCGCGGTGATCAGGGCGATGCAGGTCGGGAAGGCGAAGCCGGAGACGCCGAGCAGCACCGCCCACAGCCACGGCACCGTCGCCGGCGCGAGGAGCAGGCCGAGGTAGCCGAGGACGATCAGCGCGCCGAAGACGAGCACCAGCGGGGCCAGGGTGCGCGACCGCGCGATCACGGTCGGCATCACCAGGCCGCCGATGATGGTGATGCCGCTGAGCAGGGCCTGCAGGGCGCCGGCGTACGTCGCCGAGAGCCCGGCGTCACGGTAGATCTGCGGCAGCCACCCGAACTGCACGTAGGCGTGCATGGCCTGCACGGCGAAGAGCACGGTCATCGCACGGGCGGTGGGGGAGCCGGTGATCCGGCGACCGGGGGCTCCCCGCTCGGCGGTCCGCCGGCCGGTGGTGCGCTCCAGCGACCACGTCAGCCACACCCACACGGGCACCGCGAGCGCGGCGGCCAGCCCCCAGGCTCCGAGCGCGGGCCGCCAGCCGCCGAGGGTGGCGACCAGCGGGGCCGTGAGCAGCGACCCCAGCGAGCCGCCCACGATCAGGCCGGAGCCGTAGACGGTGGCCAGCGCCACCTCGCGCTCGCCGCCGTGGCGCTTGATCCACGCGGGCACGAGCACGTTGCCGACGGCCATGCCGGCGAGCGCGAGCGTGCTGAGCACCAGGAAGAGACCTGCCGAGTCGGCGAGCGCGCGGAGCAGCAGCCCGGCTGTCGCGGCGAGCAGGCCGAGGGCGATGCCGGTGGTGGTGCCGGTACGCCGGGCGAGGCCGACCGCGAGCGCCCCGAACCCGGCGAAGCAGAGCCCGGGCAGGCCGGTGAGGATCCCGGCGACCGTGCTCGTGGTGCCGAGCCCGACGCGGACCTCGGCCAGCACCGGCCCGACGGCCGAGGCGCCCGGCCGGAGGTTGACGGCGACCAGCACGACGGCGACCAGGGCAGTCAGGGCACCGACGCGGCGAGCGGTCACCGAGCCGCTCGCGCCGGGTCGGGACAGCGGCCTCGGGTCACGTGTCCCGAGACTACGGGGGACGGGCGACGCTCAGCCGAGCAGTCCGGCCACCAGGCCGATCGCCGCGCACGCGCCGAGCGTGCGCAGCGGGCTCCAGCCCCGCCAGAGGAGCAGCGCGAGGGCGAGGCCGGTGAGGGCGAACGCGAACGGGTCCCACGAGGCGACCACGGGCACCTCGAGGCCGAGCGGTCCCCACGCCACCAGCCGGGTGTCGTCGAAGAGGGTGTGGAGGGCGAAGAAGACGGCGAGGCTGGCGATCACCCCCACCACGGCCGCGGTGATGCCGGTGAGTGCGGCGGTGAGGTGGTGGTTGTCCCGCAGCCGTTCGACGTAGGGAGCTCCCAGGAAGATGAACAGGAAGCAGGGCACGAAGGTCACCCAGGTGGCCATCAGCGAGCCCACCAGCATCCCGAGCCACGGGTCGAGCGTCCCCGGGTCCCGGTAGGCGCCCAGCCCGGCGACGAACTGCACCACCATGATCAGCGGGCCGGGCGTGGTCTCGGCGAGGGCCAGGCCGCGCACCATCTCGCCCGGTGCCAACCAGCCGAAGACGTCGACGGCCTGGTGGGCGACGAAGGCCAGCACGGCGTAGGCGCCGCCGAACGTCACCAGCGCGGTGCCGGAGAAGAACAGACCCTGGTCGACGTACACGCTCTGGCGGCCGAGCAGGAGGGCCCCGAGCGCCACCGGGGTGAACCAGATGACGAGCCCCACGACGACGATCCGCAGGGCGCGCCCCAGGCTGGGGCGGTCGGCGTGGAGCGCGTCGTCGCTGATCAGCGGTGGGGGCGCCTCGTCGTCGGCGTCGTGGACGCCGAGGGCGCGCAGGGCGGGGAAGCGTCGCGCGGCGAGCCAGCCCAGGGCCCCGGCGGCGAGCACCACGAGCGGGAACGGCACCTCCAGCACGGTCAGCGCCAGGAACGACGCGACGGCCAGCCCGACCAGCACCGGGTGCGTCAGGGCCCGGCGGCCGACCCGCTGGACCGCCTGCACCACGATGGCGATGACCGCAGGAGCGAGGCCGGCGAACAGGCCGCTCACGAGGTCGGTCGACCCGGCGACGAGGTAGAGGACGGTCAGACCGAGCAGGGCGAGCATGCCGGGGAGCACGAAGAGCACGCCCGCGACGAGGCCGCCGCGCAGCCCGTTGAGGAGCCAGCCGGTGTAGATCGCCAGCTGCTGGGCCTCCGGACCGGGCAGCAGCATGCAGTAGTTGAGCGCGTGCAGGAACCGGCGCTGGCCGATCCAGCGCTTCTGGTCGACGAGCGTGTGCTGCATGACGGCGATCTGGCCCGCCGGCCCGCCGAAGGTCTGCAACGAGATCGCGGCCCAGGTGCGGGTGGCCTCGCCCAGCGGGACGACGTCGGTGCGTGGGACAGGTGAGGGACGACGCACGCCCCGCAGTGTGGCCAAACTCGAGCCGTCAGGTCAACAATCGACGCGGGCCCGACCGGTCCACGTCGCCAGGGCCTCCTCCAGGCCCTGCAGCGACACCGGCCGGGTGATCGCGGCGTCGACCCCCGCGCTCCGGCACCAGGCCGCGTCGGCGGTGGCGTCCGAGGGGACCAGCGCGACCAGCGGCGTACGCCGGCGCTCGCCGTCGAGCCGGCGGATCGCGCTGGCGATCGACCGGCTGCGCGCGTCGGGGCAGGTGAAGTCGAGCAGCACGGCGGCGAAGTCCTCGCGGCCCAGGGCGCCCAGCGCGTCGTTCTGCCCGGCGGCGACCTCGGCCGTGTAGCCGAGGTGCTCGGCGATGCCGCTGGTGATCATCTGGCTCACCGGCCGCCCGTCGACGACCAATACCCGCGGCCGCTCCGCGGCGTCCACGTGGGCGCGGGCCGCGGCTGCGGCCTGCGGGAGCGCGGCGAGCAGCAGCTCGGAGCGCACCGGCTTGTCCAGGCTGACGTCACCGGCGGCGGCCGTCTGCTGGGCCGTGTCGCTGTGCAGCACCACCACTCCGGGTCGCGGGCCCGCCGCCGCGGAGACCTGGCCGACCAGCGGACCGGCCCCGGGCATCGCACCGTCCACGACGACCACGTCGTACGGCGTGCCGGCGTGGAGTCCTGCACCGAGCGCGGCCAGCGCCGCCGTGGCGCCGTCGGCCGTCTCGACGGCGACCGCCACGCGGCCGACCAGCCCGGACAGCACCTGCCGGGCGGTGGGCTGGTCGTCGACCACCAGCACCCGGAGCGCGTCGTGGTCCGTCGCATCGGTGCCGGGCCGAGTCCGCGCGGTCGCGAACGGCACGGTGAACCAGAACGAGCTGCCCTGCGAGGGCGTGCTGTCGACGCCGATCTCCCCGCCCATCAGGTCCACGAGACGCTTGCAGATGGCCAGGCCCAGACCGGTGCCGCCGTAGACACGGGTGGTCGAGGAGTCGGCCTGGGAGAAGGCGTCGAAGAGCCGCTCGGCGTCGGGGCCGACGCCGATGCCGGTGTCGGAGACCTCGAACCGGACCAGGGTGTCCGCGCTGCCGGGCACCAGGGTGGCGCGCAGCAGCACCTCGCCCGACTCGGTGAACTTCACGGCGTTGGAGGCGAGGTTGATCAGCACCTGCCGCAGCCGGGCGGGGTCGCCGCGGACGCGCTCGGGCAGGTCGGGGTCGCACATGGTCAGCAGCTCGAGGCCCTTGGCGTGCGCCGCGCCGGCGACGATCTCCGCGGCGCCCTCGACGACCGAGACCAGGTCGAGGTCGACGGACTCCAGCTCGAGCCGCCCGGCCTCCACCTTGGAGAAGTCCAGGATGTCGTTGATGAGCACCAGCAGGCTCTCGCCGGCCCCCTGCACGCCCTCGGCGTAGGAGCGCTGCCGCTCGTCGAGCTCGGTGCGCAGCAGCAGGTCGGACAGGCCGAGCACGCCGTTCATGGGCGTCCGGATCTCGTGGCTCATCGTCGCGAGGAAGTCCGACTTGGCTCGCGAGGCCGACAGCGCGGTGTCGCGGGCGACGCTGAGGTCGCGGATCGCGTTCTGCTCGGACCAGAGGAGCCGTGCGGTGCGAACCACCGCCAGGCCGAGCAGGACGGAGCCACCGACGATCAGGCCCCAGGAGCGGATCGGCCGGCCGAGCAGGAGGTCGATGGTCGGCAGCAGCACGACGACAGCCAGTGGCCCCATGGCGATGGCGAGCTTGCTGAGCCACCCGGACTCGACCTCATCGGCCGCCTCGGTCCCGAGGCCCCGACCGCCGCGGTGGAAGCGGGCCATCAGGATCGCGCCGAGCATCCAACCGGCGTTCTCCCAGTTCTCGTTGAGGTCGCTCAGCGGAAGCGTGAGGAAGCCGATGTCGGCCACCAGCCAGGCGGCGACACCGACGCCGAACCACGGGTCGAGGTTGGCGCGGGCGCGGCGGTCGGTGACGATCCGGACCACCAGTGCGATCAGGATGGCGTCGGCGATGGGGTAGGTCGACCAGACCAGCTTGATCAGTGGCGTGAGGGAGGGGTCGCCGGCGATCTGGGCGACCGAGAAGTTCCACAGCGTGAGGACACTGACCACGACGATCGTGAGGGCGTCGATCGCCGACTCGAGGTCGAGCCTCTTGCCGCGACGAGACTGCACCATCGAGATCCACAGCGCGCCGCCGAGGAAGACGTAGGACACCAGCCAGCCGACGTCGGCGAAGGACGCGTCGGTGCTGGGCCTGTCGATCACGAACGTGTACCAGACGACCTCGCCGGAGACGTTGGTCGTCAGACCGGCGGCGACCAGCATCGCGGGGAGCCGGCGCGGCCCTTCGAGGCGGAACGCGGAGAGCCACGCGCACGCCGCTGACAGGCCGAGGGTGCCGATGAACGCCACGGCCACCCACGTGGTCGACGGCCGGATCACGTGCACGGCCACCGCGACCACCCACGTCGTCGCCACGAGGGCAGGCCAGATCCTGCCGAGGGCGAACCCGGGGGGTGCGGGTCGCGTGGTGGTCGCGCTCATGGTGCGGGGCTCTCTGCCGTCGGGCCCGTGGTCTGGTCGTCCAGTGTGGTGGCCCGGAGTCCGCCGCGGGCCGGAATCGGAGGATTGGGCGGAGCCTCGTGGGTGCGTCC
Source organism: uncultured Actinomycetota bacterium (assembly GCA_963740885.1). Taxonomy (GTDB): domain Bacteria; phylum Actinomycetota; class Actinomycetes; order Propionibacteriales; family Nocardioidaceae; genus Nocardioides. The sequence goes on along the minus strand of CAVUFP010000002.1, from coordinate 709,354 downwards.
GGCCTCCTCCCCGCCAGAGCGCACTGCCCCTGTCCCGGTTGCTGGAGCGATCGAGCAAGACCCGCACTTGATCGAACGCACCGACAAACCCGACTGCGGCTCTGCCGCGACGACGAGCGATCCTCAGTCGAACCAGCCGCGTCGCATCGCGAAGAACCACCGGCGGCCCGGGTGCTCGGTGACCGACCACACCCGGTCGGTGGAGGGCCAGTAGGTGAGGTCCTCGGGACCCATCGGGACCGCCAGCCGGTGCGCGCGCAGCTCGCCGGGTCGACCCGACCAGACCGTCCCCGGCAGCAGTGAGCCGTTGGAGACGCTGACCAGGTGCTGGCCGCGGCGGACGACCATCCCCTGCATCCGCCCGACGCCCTCGTCGAGCGCGACCGGCCGGGCCGCGCCGTCGTCGTCGCGGCGCGGCAGCTCGGTGGTGGGGTCGATCGCGTAGCGCGCCAGGCGGCGTGACTTGCTTCCTCGCGCGTACTCGCCCGAGACGAGGGCGGGCTCGGCCTCGCTGCGGTCGAGGGCGAGGAAGGAGTAGCGGAACTTCTGCTCACCGGGGTCGGCGCCACCGACCTGGAGCTGGCGGACGGGGAGCACGAACCGGTGGCCGAAGGCGGTGACCCGGCCCTGGGCGACACCGAGCTGCTCGGCGACCTCGGGGTCACCGACCGCGAGCACGTCGTCGACGCGGCAGGAGACCAGGCCGCGCGAGGTCGCGGCCAGGTGCAGCCAACCGCCGTGCCACACGATGCCGCCGGCGTGGAGGTGGACCGGGCCGAGGGTCGGGGCGCCGTCGCGGTCGACGCCGGCCTCGACGAGCAGCACGTGCTCGTAGCGCAGCGTCTCGAGGTCGACGAACGTCACGCGGCAGCCCTGCTCGCTGCCGCCGACGGGCTTGGCGTACGACGTGGTCAGCAGCAGCGGCCGTCCGGCGACGTGCTCGCCGGGGACGGCGTCGGCGCTGCTGGAGATGCCCTGGGGCCACCAGCGCCGGTCTCGTCGGTCGGCGTCGTCCCAGGTGAAGGCCTCGCTCACGGCCCGGCCGAGCAGCCGCCCGCTGCGCGACGGTCGCGCCTGGCGGGTCATCCCCGCGACGACGCCGGCCACGCCGACCGGGTCACCGGTGGCGGCGCAGAGTACGGCGATCTGCTGCTGCCGGTCGTCGTCGGGCGTGAGGTGGATCCCCGGCCGCGTGGTCGCCATGGGGGCACCGTAGTGCCGGACGTGGTGGGATGGCGCGCGTGAGCGGGCGGCGGCTGGTCGTGGGGGCGGCCGTCGTGCGCGACGGCCGGGTGCTCGCCGCCCGGCGTACGTCGCCCGCGGCCCTGGCCGGCGGCTGGGAGCTCCCCGGCGGCAAGGTCGAACCGGGGGAGCCGCCCGAGGCCGCGCTGGTCCGCGAGGTCGCCGAGGAGCTCGGGTGCGAGGTCGCGGTGGTGGCCTGGCTGGACCCGGTGGTGGCCATCGGCGAGCACCACGAGCTGCGGGTCGCCGTGGTCCGGCTGGTCGCCGGCGAACCGGTGCCGACCGAGCACGACCTGGTGCGCTGGCTCGGCCCCCACGAGCTCGACGACGTCCCCTGGCTCGCCCCCGACCTCCCCTTCCTCCCCCACCTCCCCCTCTGAGGGTCGAGATCCCCGGGACCGTGGGGCGCGCCTGTGGGTGGGCGCTCGTAGGGTGGCGGCATGTCCGAGTTGCCCGACCGGCGGCTGTTGCTGGTGCACGCCCATCCCGACGACGAGACGATCAACAACGGCGCGACGATGGCGCGCTACGTCGCGGAGGGGGCGGCGGTCACGCTGGTGACCTGCACGGCCGGCGAGATGGGCGAGGTGCTGGTGCCCGACCTCTCCCACCTCGCCCACGAGGAGGAGGGCGGGCTGGGCCCCCACCGGCGCGGCGAGCTCGCCAACGCGATGGCGGTGCTCGGGGTCACCGACCACCGGTTCCTCGGCGGTTTCGGCACCTTCCACGACTCCGGGATGGCCTGGCACGAGGACGGCCACGCCGTCGCGGCCGAGGTCGTGCCCGCCTCGGCGTTCTGGCACGCCGACCTCACCGAGGCGGCCGACCACCTGGTGGAGGTCATCCGCGAGGTCCGGCCACAGGTGCTGGTGACCTACGACCAGTTCGGCGGCTACGGCCACCCCGACCACATCCAGGCCCACCGCGTCGCGACGTACGCCACCACGCTGGCCGCCGTCGCCTCCTACCGTCCCGAGCTGGGGGAGGCGTGGGACATCGCCAAGGTCTACTGGACGGCGATGTCGGAGAGTCGGTTGCGCGAGAGCATCCGGCGGATGCGCGAGGAGGGCGACACCGAGACCTTCGAGGGCATGGACCCCGACGGCGACCTGCCGCCGTTCGTCGTCTCCGACGACCTGATCAGCACCCGCATCGACGGCAGCGCCCACGTGGCTCAGAAGATGACCGCGCTGGCCGAGCACAAGACCCAGGTCGAGCAGGACGGACCGTTCTTCCGCGGCGGCGAGAGCGGCCACGCCTTCTGGGGCGAGGAGTTCTACCGGATCGCCAAGGGCCGCCCCGCGCCCGGCCCGGAGGGTCGCGAGACCGACCTGTTCGCCGGCCTCTGACCCGGACGTGGTCCAGCCCTGATGCGGGTCCTGCTCGCGTTGGCGATGCTCGTCGTCGGCGCCCTGTCCGCGGTCGCGACCATCGCCGTCCACGGCCACTGGTGGGGGCTGGCGCTGGCGACCGCCGCCGTGCTGACGACCCTGGTCGCCGTGGGACGCGGGTGGACGACCCGGTTGCCCTTCGCGCTCGGCTTCGACCCGGTCGTGCTCAGGTCCTCGGTCCCGCGCCCCGAGGGCGACTACCTCGTGGCGGCCGACCCCCAGGGTTACCTGATGCTGGGCCTGACCCTGGTCGTGACGCTGGTCGCCCTGGCCACGCTGCCGCGCCCGGGCCGAGAGCGTCGTCGCGATCGGCCCGCCGCACCCACCTAGGATGTCCGGCGATGTCCAGTGACGCTCGTGAGGGGCCCGGAGGTCGGGTCGTCTGGGTCCTGCTGCTCGTGCTGGTGCTGCTCGCCGGCGGCGGCTACTACGCCGCCTACGCCGCGGCCGGGAACGACGTGCCGCGCGGCACCAGCGTCGAGGGGGTCGCGATCGGCGGTCGGCCGCCGGCGGCGGCCGTCGCCGCCCTGCGCGCCGGGCTCGAGGAGCGCGCCGACGACGCGATCGAGGTCATCGTCGACGGGCGCACGCTGCGGGTCGACCCCGCCGAGGCCGGGATCTCGGTCGACTACGAGGGCTCGGTGGCCGCGGCGGGCGGCGCCCGCTCCTGGCACCCCGCGACCCTCTGGGACCACTACACCGGCGGCGACGACCTCGCCGCCGAGCTCGACGTCGACCAGGCCGCGCTCGACGACTACGTCGCCGACCTGTCCGATCACGTGGGCCGCGAGCCCCGCGACGGCGCGGTCGGCTTCCGCGGCACCGGGGTCGACGTCACCCCGCCGCGCACCGGCCGGGCGCTCGACCCCGAGGCCGCCGGGGAGGCGATCGTGTCCGGCTTCCTGGCCGACGAACCGGTCGCCCTCACGCTCGAGAGCACCGACCCGGACATCGCGGAGGACGACGTACGCCGGGCCGTGGACGGCTTCGCCAACCCGGCGGTCTCGGGGCCGGTGACGGTGCTCTTCGACGACACCTCCGTGCGGCTGCCGCCGGCCGCCTACGTCCGGGCGCTCGGGATGGAGGCGCGCGGCGGGGTGCTCGTGCCGACCCTCGACCGCGACCGGCTCGCGGAGGTCGTCGACGAGCGGGTCAGCAGCAACAGCGCGCCGGTCGACGCGACGTTCCGGATCGTCGAGGGGAAGCCGAAGGTGGTGCCGGCCCGGCCGGGAGTCACCTACGACCGCACCGACCTCGCCGAGGCCTTCCTCGCACTGGTCGCCCGCCCGGCCGGAAAGCGCGAGGAACGCGTGAAGGCCACGACCGACAAGCCCGAGCTGACCACGCGCGAGGCCAAGGCGCTCGGGATCCGCGAGCGGGTGTCGACCTTCACGACGTACTTCCCCTACGCCGCCTACCGCAACACCAACATCGGCCGGGCCGGCGAGCTGATCGACGGCACCGTGCTCGAGCCGGGGGAGACCTTCTCGCTCAACGACACGGTCGGTGAGCGCACCCGGGCCAACGGCTTCACCGACGGCTACGTGATCTCCGACGGCATCCTGGTCACCGACCTCGGGGGCGGGGTGTCGCAGATGGCGACGACGACGTTCAACGCGGCCTTCTTCGCCGGCCTGCAGGACGTCGAGCACAAGCCGCACTCGTTCTTCATCGACCGCTACCCCGAGGGTCGCGAGGCGACGGTCGCCTGGGGCTCGGTCGACCTGCGCTTCCGCAACGACACCCGCCACGGCGTCCTGATCACGACCAAGGTCACGCCGAGCACGCCGTCGAGCTCGGGCGTGGTCACCGTGAGCATGTGGTCGACGAAGACGTGGGACATCACCACCCGGACCGGCGACCGCTACCACATCACCGAGGAGCAGACCCGCCAGGTCGACACCCGGCAGTGCCACCCCAACGAGGGCTACGGCGGGTTCGACGTCGACGTGTGGCGCTACTTCCACCGGCCCGGGTCCTCGAAGGTGGTCCGGTCGGAGAAGCTCCACACCCACTACACCCCGAGCGACACCGTGGTCTGCACCAACCCGAACGCGACCGACGGCTAGGGCGGGCCGGTGCGCGAGGTCGACGTGGCGGTCGTCGGGGCCGGGATCGTGGGGGCGAGCTGCGCCCACGCGCTGACCGGGCGCGGGCTCTCGGTGGCGGTGCTCGAGCGGGCCTCCAGCCACTCCGAGGGCAGCACCGGACGCTCCTTCGCGTGCGTGCGGGTGCAGTGGGACGACCCGCTCAACGTCTGGCTCTCGTGGACCGGCATCCAGGCCTACCGCTCCTTCCCGGAGGTCCACGGTGTCGACGTCGGCTACCGCCCGATCGGCTACCTGCTGCTCGTCCCGGAGGCGTCGTGGGCCGCCCACCTCGCCGCCGTCGAGGTGCAGCGGTCGCTGGGGGCACCGGTCGAGGTGGTCGGGCTGGACGACGTGGGCACGCTGACGCCGTGCGAGACCGACGGGCTCGGCGGCGCGACGCTCGGCACGGCCGACGGGGTCATCGACCCGGTGCTCGCGGCCGGCGCCTACCTCGACCTCGCGCGCCGCGCGGGCGCCGAGGTCCGCTACCGCTGCGCGGTCGAGGGCGTCACGGCGCAACCCGACGGGTCGTGGGTGCTCCACACCGGTTCCGGCGACCTCGCTGCGCGTCACGTCGTCAACGCCGCCGGCGGCTGGGGTGGTGAGGTGGCCGGGCTCGCCGGGATCGAGGTACCGGTCGTCCACTCCCGGCGCAGCGTCTTCGCCACGGCCGAGGTCGGCGTCCGGGTGCCGATGACGGTGGACGTCGCCACCGGCTGCTACTTGCGCCCCGAGAGCGGCCGGATCATCTTCGGCGCCTCGCCGAGGGGCGCGGCCGAGGGGTACGACGTCTCCGTCGACTGGTCGTGGCAGGAGGAGGTGCTGGCGATGGCGGTGCCGCGCTTCCCGTGGCTGGGAGACCTGCCGCTGGACCGCCGCGGCGCCTGGGCCGGCACCTACGAGCAGACCCCCGACGACCTGCCCGTGCTCGGCCCGGTGCCGTGGGCACCGACGTGGGTCAACGCCTGCGGCTTCTCCGGCCACGGCGTGATGCAGGCGCACGCGACCGGGCTGCTGGTCGCCGAGGCGGTCGCCGAGGGCGCGATCACCACCGTCGACGTCGGGCCGCTGTCGATCGAGCGCTTCGCCCCCACGGCTGACCACCACCGCCAGCGCCTGGTCTTCTGACGCGCCTAGGGTGGGCCGCATGGCAGTGCCTGCAGCGGCCGGTGAGGGTCTCGTGGGCGAGGAGCGCGAGATCGTGGCGCTGGTCGCCGACTGGGTCGACCGCGAGGTGCGCCCGGCGGCGCGCGAGCTCGAGCACGCCAACACCTATCCCGAGCAGCTGGTCGAGCAGATGAAGGAGCTCGGGGTCTACGGCCTGGCCGTGCCCGAGCCGTGGGGCGAGGCCCGGGTGTCGACACCGTGCTTCGTCGCGGTGACCGAGGAGCTGGCGCGGGGCTGGATGAGCCTGGCCGGCGCGATGGGCGGCCACACGGTCGTCTGCGCGCTGCTCCGCGACTTCGGCACGCCCGAGCAGCAGGAGGCGTGGCTGCCGCGCCTGGCCACCGGCGAGGTCCGGGCCACGATGGCCCTCACCGAGCCCGACGGCGGGTCGGACCTCCAGGCGATCCGCACCACCGCGCGGCGCTCGGGCGACGGCGAGGGGTACGTCGTCGACGGCACCAAGACCTGGATCAGCAACGCCCGCCGCGCCGGCCTGGTGGCGCTGCTCGCGAAGACCGACCCCGACGCCGACCCCGCCCACCACGGCATCAGCATCCTGCTGGTCGAGCCGGGCGAGGGACTGACCGTCTCCCGCGACCTGCCCAAGCTCGGCTACCACGGCATCGAGAGCTGCGAGCTCGTGCTCGAGGGCCACCGCGCCGCCGGCGACGCCGTGCTCGGCGGCGAGGAGGGGCGCGGCTTCGCGCAGATGATGCGCGGCCTGGAGATCGGCCGGATCCAGGTCGCCGCGCGAGCGCTCGGCGTCGGGCGCGCCGCGCTCGACGACGCGCTGCGCTACGCACAGGAGCGGGAGACCTTCGGCCGGCCGATCTGGCAGCACCAGGCGGTCGGCCAGATGCTCGCCGACATGGCGACCTCGCTGGGGGCCGCCCAGCAGCTCACGCTGCACGCCGCCCGCCGCTACGACTCGGGCGAGCGTGCCGACCTCGAGGCCGGGATGGCCAAGCTGTTCGCGTCGGAGGCCGCGATGAGGATCGCGCTCGACGCGGTCCGGGTCCACGGCGGCCACGGCTACTCCACCGAGTACGACGTCGAGCGCTACTTCCGCGACGCGCCGCTGATGATCATCGGCGAGGGCACCAACGAGATCCAGCGCGACGTGATCGTGCGCCAGCTCGTCGCGCGGCAGCAGGGTCGCCGGTGACCGCGACCGCGGAGGTCTCCGGCGAGGTCGCGGTCGGGCCGACCGCGGCGCTGGCCGACCTGCTCGGCGTACGACCGCCCGAGCCGGAGGCCGGGCTGCCGCTGCTCTGGCACTGGGTGCACCTGCTCGACCGGCCCGCGCTCGTCGACCTCGGCGCCGACGGGCACCCGGCCCGCCACGCCCTCGTGGACCCGCCCGGCGGCGGGAGGCGCCGGATGTGGGCGGGGGGGCTGGTCGTCCAGCACCGGCCACTGCGGCCCGGGCCGGCGACCCGGACCTCGCGCGTCGTCGACCAGGAGGACAAGGACGGCCGGGCCGGCCCGATGACGCTGGTCACCGTGGCCCACGAGGTGACCCAGGCCGGCGAGGTCGCCGTGACCGAGGAGCAGCACCTGGTCTACCTCGACACCGGACCGGCGTCCGCCCCGCGCGTCGGCGAGCCGGAGGTCCGGGGGCGCGAGGTGGTGGAGCTCGACGTGGGGCCGGTGGTCCTCTTCCGGTTCTCGGCGCTGACCTGGAACGCCCACCGGATCCACTACGACCAGCCCTGGGCCACCGGCGTCGAGGGCCATCCCGGCCTGGTGGTCCACGGTCCGCTGCAGGCGATCGCGATGGCGGAGGCGGCCCGCCGGCTGGGCGGCGACCCGGCCGGCCCGGTGCGGTTCGACTACCGCCTCGTCTCCCCGATGTACGCCGACGAGGGGCTGCTCGCCCACGCCGACCCGGGCGACGGCGACGCGGTCGTCACCCGGGTGACGACCCGGGCCGGCCGGCTGACCGGCCGGGGCACGCTCCGGCCCGCCTGAGCGCCGTACGCTCCAGCCATGCTGGAGCATCTGCGCCTGACCGTGCCGCCCGACCTGGTGGACGACGTCCTCGAGCTGGTCACCGAGCACGAGTGCGTCACCAACGTCGTGCGCCACGAGGGCGTCTGCCTGGTGCCCGAGGGTGACCTGATCGAGTGCGACGTGGCCCGCGAGACGGCCAGCGAGGTGCTCGACGACCTCCACCGGCTCGGCCTCTCCCAGCACGGTGGGGTGCTGGTGATGACGCCCGACAGCACGCCGTTCGTCGAGGCCGAGCGGATCGCCGCGCTCGCGCCCGGCGACCCCGAGGACGCGGTCATCTGGCCGGAGGTCGTCGAGCGGGCGGCGGGAGCCTGCAACCCGACGGTGAGCTACCTGATCTTCATGGTGCTGGCGCTCGTGCTGGCGGCGGTCGCGGTGCTCACCGACTCCTCCATCCTCGTGGTGGGGGCGATGGTGGTGGGCCCGGAGTTCGGGGCGGTCGCCGCGGTGTCGGTCGGGGTCGTGCTCGGCAAGTGGGCGATCGCTGGACGTGGTGCGGTGCTGCTGGTCAGCGGTTTCGTGTTCGCGATCCTGGTCGTCGCGCTGCTGGCCCTGCTCGCCTCGTGGGCGGGCCTGATCGAGCCGTCGATGCTGCGCGCGGCGAGGCCCCAGACCGGCTTCATCTGGCGGCCCGACGCGTGGTCCTTCGTCGTCGCCCTGGTGGCCGGTGCCGCCGGCGTGCTGGCGATGACCACCGACCGGGCCAACGCCATGGTGGGGGTGTTCATCTCCGTCACGACCGTGCCGGCGGCCGGCAACTTCGCGCTCGCGCTGGCGCTGGGCGACGGTCCGGAGATGCTCGGCTCGGCGGAGCAGCTCGGGATCAACCTGCTCGGCATGGTCCTGGCCGGCTGCTCCGTGGTCCTGCTGCAGCGGCTGCTCTGGGACAAGGTGCAGCGGCTCTCCGAGCGGGTCTTCCGCTACGGCGACGACACCACGATCAGCTCCCGGGTGCGCGACCTGGCCCCCTAGCGCGCAGCCGGCCCGACGTAGCGGTGGTCGTGGTGGGTTCGGAAGCCGAGCCCCTCCCACAGCGCGACCGCCGGCGCGTTGTCGGACTCGACGTGCAGCCAGGAGGTCCGTGCCCCGCGCTCGGCGCCCCACTCCAGCAGGGTCGCGACGACCGCCCGGGCCAGGCCCGTCCGTCGCTGGGCCGGGTCGACCGCGACACCGTGCAGCCCCAGCCAGTCGCCCTGCAGCGCGGCCCGACCGCGGGCGGCCCCGCCGAACCGGACCTCGACCCGGCCGTCGGCCTCCTCGACCTCGGCGTCGTCCCGACCCGGGCCGATCCGCCGCCGCAGCTGGGCCACGGAGGCCAGCTGCGTGTGCACCGGCGCCAGCTCGATCGGCGTCCAGCCCAGCGCCGCGAGCTCGCCCTGGCGCGGTGAGTCGAGCTCGACCACGGCCAGCGGCCGCCGGTCGTGGCGGGCCGCGAAGCGCGTGACCCGGTCGAGCGCCTCGGGCAGGGGCACCCCGGGGTCGCCCATCGCCAGCGCCGAGCTGCCGCGGCGCGGGTGGCGGCCGTCGACCTGCGGACCGGCCCGCAGCACCCACTCGCCGACCTCCTCGACGACCGTGCCGGGCCAGAGCCCGGCGACCAGCCGGTGGACGTCCTGCGGGGCGACCCGGTCGCGCGCCGACGCCCGCGGTGGCACCGGCTTCCCCGCCACGACGAGCCGCAGCGGGATGGTCACCGCCGGCCCGTCGTCGGGCTGCACCACGCACTCGCCGCCTGACCACCGCAGGCACACGCCGAGCACGTCGGTCATCGCCGGCCCGCCGCTGGCGCCGGTCTCGCCGGGCACCAGCCGGCGTACGACGACGCGCGACCCGACCACGTGGGGACCCAACGAGTGAGCCGGGCGCGGATCGGGCACCTCGGGATACTAGGCTGGCGCCGCTGCTGCTTGCCTGCCGACTCCAGGAGGTTCTCGTGACCTACGTCATCGCCCAGCCGTGCGTCGACCTCAAGGACCGCGCGTGCGTCGACGAGTGTCCGGTCGACTGCATCTACGAGGGCAAGCGGATGCTCTACATCCACCCCGACGAGTGCGTCGACTGCGGTGCCTGCGAGCCGGTCTGCCCGGTCGAGGCGATCTTCTACGAGGACGACACCCCGGAGGAGTGGAAGCAGTACTACGACGCCAACGTCCACTTCTTCGACGAGCTCGGCTCGCCGGGTGGCGCCGCCAAGATGGGCGAGATCGACCACGACCACGCCGTCGTCGCCGCGCTGCCGCCGCAGGACCACGACGAGTGACCCCGAGGTGAGGCTGCCGTGAGGGAGCCCGTCTCCTCACGCCTCCCCGACTTCCCCTGGGACCAGCTCGACGGCCACCGGGAGGTCGCCCGGTCGCACCCCGACGGGATCGTCGACCTCTCGATCGGCACCCCGGTCGACCCGACCCCGGCGTCGGTGCAGCGCGCGCTGGCGGCGGCTGCCGACGCCCCCGGCTATCCGCAGGTGATCGGGCTCCCGGAGACCCGCCAGGCCGCCCTCGACTGGATGTCCCGGCGGCTCGGCGTGACCGGTCTCGGCCTCGACCAGGTGCTGCCGACGATCGGCTCCAAGGAGCTGGTGGCCTCGCTGCCCAGCCAGCTCGGGCTCGGTGGGGGAGACCTGGTCGTCCACCCCGAGGTCGCCTATCCGACGTACGCCGTGGGGGCGGCGCTGTGCGGAGCCCGGGCGGTCGCCAGCGACTCGCTGACCGTGCTCGGGCCCGAGACGCCGGCGCTGCTGTGGGTGAACTCGCCGGGCAACCCCTCGGGCCGGGTGCTGCCCGTCGACCACCTCCGCAAGGTCGTCGACTGGTGCCGCGAGCGCGGTGTGCTGCTGGTCTCCGACGAGTGCTACATCGAGATGGCGTGGGACGCCGACCGGCCGCCGGTCTCGGTGCTCCACCCCGACGTCTGCGGCGGCTCGGCCGAGGGGATCCTCGCCGTCCACTCGCTCTCGAAGCGGTCCAACCTCGCCGGCTACCGCTGCGGCTTCGTGGCCGGTGACCGAGGCGTGGTCGGTGAGCTGCTGGCGGTGCGCAAGCACCTCGGCCTGATCGTGCCGCGTCCGCAGCAGGTGGCGATGGCAGCGGCGCTGGGCGATGACGACCACGTGGTCGCCCAGCACGCGACGTACGCCGCCCGGCGGGCGCTGCTGCGCGAGGCGCTGGAGGCGGCCGGGTTCCGGATCGACCACTCCGAGGGTGCGCTCTACCTGTGGTCGACACGCGAGGAGGAGTGCTGGACCACGGTCTCGTGGTTCGCCGAGCGCGGCATCCTGGTCGCGCCGGGGTCGTTCTACGGCGTCGCCGGCCGCCGCCACGTGCGGGTGGCGCTCACCGCCACCGACGAGCGGGTCGCGGCCGCCGTGGCCCGGCTCGCGGACTGAACCGACGAGGAGGCAGACATGCAGGTCGCAGTGCTCGGGACCGGGATCATGGGCACCGGCATGGTCGGGTCACTGGCCCGAGAGGGCCACGACGTCGCCGTCTGGAACCGCACCCGCGCGCGGGCCGAGGAGCTCGCCGGCGACCGGGTGACCGTGGCCGACGACCCGCAGCAGGCGGTGTCGGGCGCCGAGGTCGTGGTGACCATGCTCTTCGACGCCGGCGCGGTGCACGACGTCGTCCGCGACCTCGAGCTGCCCGAGGGCTGCGTGTGGGTGCAGAGCTCGACCGTCGGGCTCGAGGGCACCCGCCAGCTGGCGGACCTCGCGGCCGAGCGCGGCCTCGTCCTGCTCGACGCCCCCGTGCTCGGCACCCGGCAACCGGCCGTCGACGGCACGCTCGTGGTGCTGGTCTCGGGCGAGGAGTCGGCCGTCTCGCGGGCGCAGCCCGTCTTCGACGCGATCGGCCGGCTCACGATCACCGCCGGTACGGCGCCGGGCGCGGCCACTGCGCTCAAGCTGGTCGCCAACGCGTGGATCGCCACCGTGACGGCGGCCCTCGGCCAGTCGGTCGCCCTCGCCGAGGGCCTCGACGTCGACCCGCGGCTCTTCCTCGCCGCGATCGAGGGCGGCCCGGTCGACATGCCCTACGCCCACGCCAAGGGCGAGACCATGATGGCCGGCGACTACCCCACGGCGTTCGCCGTCGACGGCGCGATCAAGGACCTCGGCCTGATCCGCGCCGCCGCCGACGAGGCCGGGGTGTCGTCCTCGCTCGCCTCGGCCGTGCTCGCGCTCTACGAGGCGACCGCGGCGTCGGGCCGGTCCGGCGAGGACCTGGCCGCCGTCCGCGAGGCCTTCCGCGGGGACTGAGGGGTCGGCTCGGCGATGTGGGTAGTTCGGCGATGTGGGTAGTTCAGTGACGAATGGCCCTCGAACGCGCCGAAAAAGGGCCGTTCGTCACTGGACTACCGAAATCCCGCGGTCTCACTCGTACACGTCGACGTGCACGTGGTCGCGGTGCTCGAGGATCGCGGCGCTCTCCGCCGACCTCCCGGTGGTGTCGGGGGCGTAGCGGCGCCACCCGTCGACCGAGCGCAGCCCGGCGGTCCAGATCCGGCCGTCGTAGATCACGGTGTGGATGTCGAGCCGGGCCGCCTGGGCCACGAGGTACTGGGCCATCGCCCAGCCACGCTCCCGGTTGTCCTCGGTGGCCGGCCGGAAGAAGACGTCCACCGCCCGCCCCTCGTAGTGGGCCGAGCCCGGCATGTGGCCCGAGCGCACGCCACCGGGGGCGAAGCCGCCGAGGGACTGGGTGCCGAACGCCGCCTGCAGGTCGTCGCGTACGGCGGCCGCGCGCCGGGTCAGTCCCTCGCCGTCGAGCCGGCTCGACGTGGCGTCCGGCTCGTCGGTGACCGTGCAGTCGAAGGCCCGCCACGACTGCCCGGTCAGCGCGCTGGCGAGCACCCGGGCGTCCTGCTCGTGGTCGGCGTACGCGCTGGGGTAGCCGGAGCGCTGCACCTGCTGGGCCGCGACCGTGACCTCCATGGTCTCGAAGCCGTCGACCTGCACGAGGGCGTCGTAGAAGGCGTTGATGGCGTGCTCGGGGTCCATCACCTCGGCGCGCGTGCCCCACCCCTGCGACGGGCGCTGCTGGAACAGGCCGAGCGAGTCGCGGTCGCCGTACTCGAGGTTGTAGAGCTTGGACTCCTGGTAGGAGGTGGCGATCGCGATCGTCGCGGCCCGAGCGGGTAGCCCGCGGCGCATCGAGATCGCCGCCATCAGGGCGGCGTTGCCGGCCTGCTCGGGGTCGACCGCGACCGTGCGCCCCTGCACCGTCGCCTCGCAGCGCTCACGGGTCCCGAAGGGCACGACGACGGAGTCGCGGACGACGAGCCAGGTCACCATGCCGGCGGCGACCAGTGCGACGACCGCGCCGACCGCCCACAGCCTGCGTCTCACGGTCGGCTAGTTGGCGTGGAGCGCGGCGTTGAGCTCGGTGCCCGTGCCCTGCCACGGGACGGCCTCGACCGCGCCCGAGACGGAGTTGCGCCGGAACAGGATGTTGTCGACGCCCGAGAGGGTGACCGCCTTGACCACCTTGGGCTTGCCCTCGATGTCGCTGACGGTGACCTTGGTGCCGGCGGTGACGTAGCAGCCTGCCTCGACCACGCAGTCGTCGCCGAGGGAGATGCCGATGCCGGCGTTGGCGCCGATCAGGCAGCGCTCACCCACCCGGACGACCTCCTTGCCGCCGCCGGAGAGGGTCCCCATGATCGAGGCCCCGCCGCCGACGTCGGAGCCGTCGCCGACCACGACCCCGGCCGAGACCCGGCCCTCGATCATCGAGGAGCCCAGCGAGCCGGCGTTGTAGTTGACGAAGCCCTCGTGCATGACCGTCGTGCCCTCGGCGAGGTGGGCACCGAGCCGCACCCGGTCGCCGTCGGCGATGCGGACACCGGCGGGGGAGACGTAGTCGACCAACCGCGGGAACTTGTCGATGCCGAAGACGGTGACGTGGTGGCCGGCGGCGCGCAGCCGGGCGCGGGTCGACTCGAAGCCCGTGACCGCGCAGGGGCCGGCCGAGGTCCACACGACGTTGGTGAGCGCGCCGAACACGCCCTCCATCGAGATCGTCTGCGGCCGCACCAGCCGGGTCGAGAGCAGGTGGAGCCGCAGCCAGGCGTCCTCTGTGCCGTCGATCGGCTGCTGCAGGTCGTCGACCTCGACCCGGGTGACCCGGCGGGAGACCCCGCGGGTGTCGTCGTCGCCGGCGAGCGCGGTGAGGTCGTCGGGCTCAGGGGAGTCGTCGGGTTCGCCGAGGACGGGCGCCGGGAACCACACGTCGAGCACCGTGTCGTCGGTGTCGAGCGTCGCCAGGCCCCAGCCCCACGCGGAGGTCGGAGTGTCGGTCACGGGCTCAGCCTACGGAGCGGGGCCGCAGCCCCCGCAGCCACGCGCCGAGCAGCCCGGAGGTGTCGGGCATCCACGCCCCGGGGTCGGCGTCGAGGGCGGCGACCAGCCGCTCGACCGGCCACCAGTCGCCCCATGCGACCTCCTCGGGCTGCAGCCGCACCGGCCCGTCCCAGGTGGTGGTGAACAGGTGGCCCCAGTAGTCGGTGTGGTCGTCGCCGAAGTGGGCGACGCCGAGGGGCTCGAGTGCGACGCCGGTGACGCCGAGCTCCTCCTCGAGCTCGCGGACGGCGGCGTCGTGCGGGTCCTCGCCAGCGCCGACCACGCCACCGGCCGCGAAGTCGTGGCGGCCCGGGTAGACGTCCTTGGTGGCGGTACGCCGGTGGACGTGGACCCGGCCGAGCGGGTCGCGGACGACGACCGCCGTGGCGGCGTGGGTGAGGTTGAGGGCGCGCATGCGTTCGCGGCTGGTCTCGCCCGCCGGGCGGCCGGTGGCGTCGTACAGGGCAACCCGCTCACCGGTCGGCGGCGGCCACCCGGGCCGGCACATCAGTCCCGCTGCAGCGGCGTCTTGAAGCGCACCAGGTTGCCGGCCGGGTCGCGGAAGGCGCAGTCGCGGACGCCGTAGAACTGGTCGGCCGGCTCCTGGAGCACCTCGGCACCGGTGGCCTCGACGTGGGCGAAGAGGGCGTCGACGTCCTCGCAGCTGAAGATCAGCCCGCCCAACAGGCCCTTGGCGAGCAGGTCGGAGGTCGCCTCCTTGTCGGCGTCCGACATCGGCATCGACCCCGCCTGCACGAGCACCAGCTCGAGCTCGGGCTGGGTCGGGGTGGTCAGCGAGAGCCAGCGGTAGTCGCCCTGGGTCACGTCGGTGTGCAGCTCGAAGCCGAGCGCGTCGCGGTAGAAGCCGAGGGCGGCGTCGGGGTCGTCGACGGTGACGAAGCAGTTGGCCAGGCCGAGGGAGGAGGTCGCGGTGGTCATGGGGGACACGCTAGGACGCCGGGCGTGGCGAGCGCTTCTCCGAAACTGACCGGACCCGACGCGGCCGGGTGACGTCCTTGGCGATGCAGCCCGGGATGCCGACCAGGTCGTCGTGGGAGCGGGCGCGGTAGTCGCTTGGCGTCTCGCCGACCAGCTCGGTGAACCGGGCGCTGAAGGAGCCCAGCGAGGTGCAGCCCACCGCCATGCACACCTCGGTGACGCTGAGCTCGCCGAGCCGCAGCAGCGCCTTGGCCCGCTCGATGCGCCGCGTCATCAGGTGGGAGTACGGCGTCTCGCCGAACGCCTCCTTGAACGACCGCTGGAAGTGGCCAACGCTCATGTGGGCCTCCGCGGCCAGCCGCGGCACGTCGAGCGGCTCGGCGTAGCGGCGGTCGATCAGGTCGCGCACCCGCCGCAGCCGCACCAGGTCGTCTCGCTCCACGCCGTACAGGGTCTCATCCGCCGGCACGCGTCGGGCAGACTGAGAGCCATGCTGACCCTCGACGATGCCACTGCCCTGAGCTCCGCGGCCCGGGAGGCCGCCACCGACCTGGGGGTGCCGATGTCGATCGCCGTCATGGACCCCGCCGGCCACCTGGTCGCGCTGGTGCGGATGGACGGCGCCCCGTGGATCAGCGCCGACGTCGCCCAGGGCAAGGCCTGGACCTCGGCCGCCTACGGCATGCCGAGCGACGGCCAGAAGACCAAGATGGAGCCGATGCCGAACTTCGCCGGCGCGCTGACGGCGATGACCCACGGCCGGTTCACGCCGCAGACCGGCGCCGTCCCCGTCTACCGCGACGGCCGGCTGCTCGGCGCGGTCGGTGCCAGCGGCGGCACCGGCCACCAGGACGAGGCCGTCTGCGCGAAGGCCGTCGCCGCCGCCGGCTTCTCCACGACGTCGGAGTAGTCGGGGTAGTCGGGGACGTCGGGGTAGTCGGGGTAGTCGGGTAGTTGGGTAGTTCAGTGAGAAGTGGCCCCTGACGGCGACCCCGAGGGGCCACTTCCCACTGGAGTACCGCAACGTCGGCGGCTGGGCTCAGAGAGCAGCCAGCACGGCCGGGAGCTCGGCGACCGAGTCGATCTCGTGGTCGGGGGCGGGGCCGTGGGGGTCGAGGGCGTGGACCGGCCGGCGCAGGCGTACGACGCGGATGCCGGCCTCGAGCGCGCCCCTCACGTCGCGGGCCGACGACGGGACGTGGACCGGGTCGCCCAGCAGGTCGACCGCGGCCCGGTAGACCTCCGGGTGCGGCTTGTAGACGCCCAGCCGCTCGGAGGTGAGGGCGACGTCGTGGTCGACCAGGTCGGCCGCGGCGGTCGACCGGAACAGCTCGTCGTCGACGCTGGACAGCAGCCCGGGCCGCCAGCCCGCCTCGCGCACCAGCGGCATCCCGTCGGCGACGTCGGGCCACAGCGGCCAGTCGGGCATCGAGGCGACCAGCGCCGCGACCGCGTCGTCGGGCTCGCCGTCGAGCGCGAGCGAGTCGTAGGCCTCGGCCATCGCCTTCCGCGCCGGCACCACCCACGGCTGCCACGCGCCGCAGTCGCGCTGGGCGGCCTTGTTGCGCGGGTCCCACGCGTCGTAGAGCTGGGTGCCGACGACCTCCCAGCCGCGGTCGTGGGCCAGCACGTCGAGGGCCGCCGAACCCCCGCTCCGCGAGTCGATCAGCGCCGAGAACAGGTCGAAGGTGACGACGCGGCCGCTCACGCGGTCCCCGCCATGGCGCTCCGGACCAGCTCCAGCGGGTGGCGGGCCTCGCGCTCGGTGCCGTGGGCGATCTGCTGGCGGCACGAGACGCCGGTCGCGGCGACGACGGTGTCGGCCGGCTCCGCGCGTACGGCGGGGAACAACCGGTCCTCGCCGATCTGCATCGACACGTCGTAGTGCTCGGCCTCGAACCCGAACGACCCGGCCATCCCGCAGCAGCCGGCGTCGACCTCCGACACCTCTGCGCCGGGGATCCGGCCCAGCAGCGCGACCGTCGCGGCGGTGCCGACCTCGGCCTTCTGGTGGCAGTGGCCGTGGTAGAGGACCTTGCGCCCGGCGAGCCACGAGTCGGCGGACAGCACCAGCCGGCCCTCGTCGATCGCCTCGGTCAGCAGCTCCTCGACCTGCCGCACCCGACCGCCGACGTCGCGGACGTGGGGGTCGTCGGGCAGCAGCGAGCGGTGCTCGTCGCGCAACGTGAACAGGCACGACGGCTCGCAGCCGACGATCGGGCTCCCCGGCGCCGAGCCGGTCGCCAGCCGCTTCGCGAGCGAGCCGGCCTGCTTCCTCGCGTCGTCGAGCAGCCCCTTGGACAGGCTCGCGCGTCCGCAGCAGCCGCCGCTCTCGAGCCGCACCGTGTGACCCGCGGCCTCCAGCAGCTCGATCGCCGCCCGGCCCACGCCGGGCTCGGTGAAGCTGGTGAACGAGTCGGCGAGGAAGGTCACCTCGCCGGCCGAGCCCGGGGCCGCCGAGCCAGGAGCGGCCGAGCCGGTCGCCGGCGTACGTCGGGCGAACCAGCGCGGCAGCGTCTCGCGCGCGAAGACCGGCAGCGGGCGTTCCGGCGCGATGCCGATCCGCTTCACGAGGGCGCGGCGCAGCGACGGTGCCCGGCCCGGCAGGTTCGACAGCGGAGCGGTGGCGGAGCCCAGCGCGTTGAGCCGACGGATCGCGCCAAAGACCCGGGAGCGCAGTGGCGTGCCGTGGACCTGGTGGTGCTGGTGGAGCGCCTCGATCTTGAGGGCGGCCATGTCGACGCCGAGCGGGCACTCGCTCTTGCAGGCCTTGCACATCAGGCACAGGTCGAGCACCTCGGTGACCCGCTCGCCGGCGAGCGCGGCCTTGGGGTCGGCCTCGCTGAGCG
Organism: uncultured Actinomycetota bacterium; assembly: GCA_963740885.1. Lineage (GTDB taxonomy): Bacteria > Actinomycetota > Actinomycetes > Propionibacteriales > Nocardioidaceae > Nocardioides. The sequence goes on along the minus strand of CAVUFP010000002.1, from coordinate 691,326 downwards.
CCTTGACCAGCGCGTTGGCGCGGCCGCGGGTCGAGTCCTCCTCGAGCCGGGTCGCGATGTAGGACGGACACATCACGCCGGTGGTCGTCTTGCGGCAGGCGCCGATGTTCATGCAGCGGTCGGCCGCGCCCCGCATCCCGCCGACCACCTCGAAGTCGAGCGCCGTGCGCAGCGGCCCAGGCTCGGGCAGCGCCGCGTCGCGCAGGTGCTCGGTCATCGACGGCGCGTCGACGATCTTGCCGGGGTTCATGATGCCGTGGGGGTCGAAGAGCCCCTTGACCTCGCGCATCGCCTCGTAGAGGCCGTCGCCGAAGATCTCGCGGTTGAACTCGCTGCGCACCAGGCCGTCGCCGTGCTCGCTGGAGTTGACACCGCCGTACTCCCGCACCAGGTCCTTGACCTCGATCGCGACCGCACGCATCGCCTCGCGCTGGGCGGGGTCGGCCACGTCGACGAAGGGCCGGACGTGCAGGCACCCGACCGAGGCGTGCCCGTAGAAGCCGGCCTCGAGGCCGTGCCGGTCGAGCACCGCCTTGAACCGCTGGGTGTACTCGCTGAGGTGCACCGGGTCGACCGCGGTGTCCTCGACGAAGGCCACCGGCCGGCGGGTGCCGACGGAGTTGGCCATCAACAGGCCCAGCCCGGCCTTGCGGACCTTGAGCAGCGCCGCCTGCTGCTGGGCGGTGACGGCCCGCAACGTGTGATAGCCGTGTCCGTGCTCCTCCCACAGCGCGGTCAGCCGGTCGACGCGGTCGGTCACCTCGTCGAGGTCGTCGCCGGCGAAGGAGACGAAGAGCAGGCCGACCGGGTCGCCCTGCAGGCTGCGCGCCAGGTCGGCGTACTCGATCTTCTGGCGCGACAGGTCGAGGATCTTCTTGTCCATCAGCTCGACCTGGGCCGGGTCGAGGGACAGGGCGTCGCCCGTGGCGTCGATGGCCGCGGGGATCGAGTCGAAGTGGCCGACCGCGAAGACCGAGTGGCGCGGCTTGCGCACCAGGTCGACCTCGGCCCGGGTGGTGACGACGAGGGTGCCCTCGGAGCCGACCACGAAGCGGGCGAGGTCGAACGGCGTCGCGGGGTCGCCCCCCACGGGCAGCCGGTCGAGCCGGTAGCCGCAGGCCCGGCGCCAGAACGACGGGAAGTCCTCGGCGATCGCCCGCGAGTGGCGGGCCGCGATCTCGGGGAGGCCGGCGTAGATCCGGCCCTCCAGCGTGTCCGCCTGGGCCCGCCTGGCCCGTTCGGCCTCGTCGACGGGCTCGAGCCGGGCCGTGCTGCCGTCGGAGAGCACGACCTCGAGCGCCCGCACGTGGTCGATCGTCATGCCGTAGCGCAGGCTGCCGCTGCCGGCAGAGTTGTTGCCGGTCATGCCGCCGATCGTGGCGCGGTTGCTGGTGGAGGTGTCGGGGCCGAAGAGCAGTCCGTGCGGCGAGGCGGCCTGGTTGAGCTGGTCCTGCACGACGCCCACGTCGACCACCGCCGTGCGCGCGTCCGGGTCGAGGTCGTGGATCCGGCGCAGGTGCCGCGAGGTGTCGAGCACCAGGCCGGCGCCGACGGTCTGGCCGGCGAGGGAGGTGCCGGCCCCCCGGGGCGTCACCGGTACGCCGAGCTCGGCGGCGATCGACACCGCGGCCGCGACGTCCTCGACCGTGCGCGGGTAGGCGACGCCGAGCGGCAGCATCGTGTACATGCTCGCGTCGCGCGAGAACAGGTGGCGGCTGTAGTCGTCGAAGGCGACCTCGCCCTCGAGGTCGCGCTCGAGCAGGCGCCGGAGGTCCTCCTGCTGGGACGCCCAGCGGCGCTCGGCGTTCGTGGTGGACATGGTGTCCTTCCTACGACGTCGTCGGTGCGAGATCGTTCGAGGGTGCAATCTACTGACGCCCTTCGCGGGTGGCGCCCTTGAACGCCTCCACCAACGGGTCGGCGGGTGGCGTGCAGTCGCTCGGGCGGGCCTTCGACGTCCTGGAGCTGATGGCCGCGGCCGGCGGCGAGGTCGGGCTCAGCCGGCTGGCCGAGGAGTCCGGGCTGCCCGGGCCGACGATCCACCGCATCGTGCGCACGCTGGTGGCGCGGGGCTACGTGCTGCAGATGCCGTCGCGGCGCTACACGCTGGGGCCGCGCCTGATCGGGCTCGGCGCGGGGGCGCGGGTCGCGGTCGAGGCGTGGGCCAGCCCGGCGCTGGCGGCGCTCGCCGAGGAGACCGGCGAGACGGCCAACCTGGCGATGCTGGACGTCGACCGGGTGGTCTACGTCGCCCAGGTCGCCTCCACCCGCCACACGGTGCGGATGTTCACCGAGGTCGGCCGCCGGGTCCACGCCCACTGCACCGGCGTCGGCAAGGCGCTGCTCGCCGAGCTGCCCGACGACGACGTACGCCGGATGCTCGTGGCCGCAGGCATGCCGCCCACCACCGCCCACACCATCACCACCGTCGAGGCGATGCTGGAGGAGCTGGCGCGGGTGCGCGAGGTGGGTTACGCCGTCGACGACGGCGAGCAGGAGCTCGGCGTGCGCTGCGTCGCGGTGGCGGTCAACGCCTCGACGGCCGTGTCGGTCTCCGGGCCGGCCAGCCGCGTGACCCGCAAGGCGGTGCCGGCGCTCGCCGAGGTGCTGCGTGGTGCCACCCAGGGGTTGGCGGGACGTCGCGGCTGACGGCTGCTGACTGCCGCGACGACGGTACGACAGTGAGAACTGGCCCCTGGCGACCCCGAAAGGGGGCCACTTCTCACTGTCGTACCCCAGCGTGCCGGTGGCCTGTGGATGAGCTCAGCGCGGCGCCGCCATACCGACGACGATCGCCGGGTGTTCGCACCGCCGCCCTTCCACCCCGCCCGACCCGGGCTGGTGGCGCCGGTCAGGGTGGACCCGACCGGTGTCGACGGGCCGACCCGCAAGCAGGCCCGGGGCCGGCAGTGGCGTACGACGACACGGGGCCTCGTCGTCCCGGCGTCCGTCGACGGGACGAACGCCGAGCAACGCGTGGTCGAGGCTGCGGAGCTGTTGCAGGTCGGCGAGGCGGTGACCGGGTGGGCGGCTCTGGCGTGGCAAGAAGCCCGCTGGTTCACGGGCACGGGAGCTGACGACTCGGTCCTGCTGCCGGTGCCGCTGGTCACGGCCCGGCACGTGCTGGCCCAGCCGGGGATCACGATCAGCCAGGAGTTCCTGGGACCGGGAGAGCGTCAGTTCGTCGACGGTGTGGTCATCACCGCCCCGCTCCGCTCGGTCTGCTTCGAGGCACGGAGCGCAGCATCGTTGACGGGAGCCGTGGTGGCCGTCGACATGGCGGCGTACTCCGACCTGGTGTCGATCGACGAGCTGGCGGCCTACGTCGCGGCGCAGATGGCGCCCACCGGCATCGGCCGGGCGCGCGAAGCCCTCGCCCTCGCCGACGAGAACAGCTGGTCGCCGCAGGAGGTCCTGATGCGGCGGGTGTGGGAGCTTCCGGGAGAGCGCCCTCGGCCGCTCTGCAACGTGCCGGTCTTCGACCGTTCCGGTCGCCATGTCGGGACCCCGGACCTCCTCGACCCGGTGGCCGGTGTCGTCGGCGAGTACGACTCCGCCCTCCATCTCGTCGGTGCGCAGCGCACCAAGGACGTCCGGCGCGAGGGCGAGTTCCGGCGACTCGGACTGGAGTACGTCACCATGCTCGGCTCCGACCGGCTCGACGGCTTCACCTCCTTCCTCTCGCGGCTGGAGACGGCCTACGGGCGTGCGGCGTACGGCGCGGAGCGCTCGCGGCCGTGGACGATCACGACGCCCCCGTGGTGGATCGACACGACGTCCGTCGCTGCCCGCCGCAACCTCCCTCCGCACCTGCGCGAACGGTTGCTGCGGCACCGGCGCGCTGCGTGAGTCGCTGCCTTTTCGGGTAGTCCAGTGAGAAGTGGCCCCTTCACGGCTCCTACCGGGGCCACTTCTCACTGGACTACCCGAAATCAAGGGACACACAACCGGGTGGCGGTGCCGCGGAACGGGCCCGTAGGCTGGCGGGCACAGGCGTCTGAGCCGTCATCAGCGGTGAGCCTCCGGAAGAAAGCCCCGCACGGGGTGACTAGAACCGGACGGGTGGGCCCGTCACAGCCGCACAAGGAGCGGTCGACGGCAGCAGCACGAGCCGGCGGCAAGCGGGGTGGTACCGCGGCGGAGACGTCGTCCTCGACGGGCAGCAGACGAGACGACGACGCAGGAGCAGATCACCCCATGAGCACCGGGCCCTACCCCAAGGTCTCCACCGCCGGCCTGACCGGCGTCCCGTCGAGCCCGCGCTTCCCCGAGATCGAGGAGGCGGTGCTGCGCTACTGGGACGCCGACGAAACCTTCCGGGCCAGCGTCGAGCAGCGGCCGGAGGTCGACGAGCAGGGTGAGAAGAACGAGTTCGTCTTCTACGACGGCCCGCCCTTCGCCAACGGCCTGCCCCACTACGGCCACCTGCTCACCGGCTACGTCAAGGACCTGATCCCGCGCTACCGCACCATGCGCGGCCAGCGCGTCGAGCGCCGCTTCGGCTGGGACACCCACGGCCTCCCCGCCGAGCTGGAGGCGATGCGCCTGAACGGCATCAAGACCACGGACGAGATCCTCGAGCTCGGCGTCGAGAAGTTCAACGACGCCTGCCGGCAGTCGGTCGTGAAGTACACCGGCGAGTGGCGCGACTACGTCACCCGCCAGGCGCGCTGGGTCGACTTCGACCACGACTACAAGACCATGAACCCCGAGTTCATGGAGTCGGTGATCTGGGCGTTCCAGCAGCTCTACGACAAGGGCCTGGTCTACGAGGGCTTCCGGGTGCTGCCCTACTGCTGGCAGGACGAGACCCCGCTGTCCAACCACGAGCTGCGGATGGACGACGAGACCTACCGCGTCGTCTCGGACCCCGCGGTCACCGTCGGCTTCGACGTGACGACGCCCGGCCCGCTGCAGGGCGTCAAGCTGCTCGTCTGGACGACCACGCCGTGGACCCTGCCGAGCAACCTCGCGGTCATGGTCGGTTCCGGGATCGAGTACGTCGTGGTGGAGATCGACGGGATCCGCTACCTCCTGGCCGAGGCCCGGCTGGCGGCGTACGCCCGCGAGCTGGGCGAGTCGCCCGAGGTGACCTGGCGCGGGCTCGGCTCGGAGCTGCTGGGGCTGACCTACACGCCGCCCTTCTCCTACTACCTCGGCCGCGAGCGGGCCTTCCGCGTGGTCCCGGCCGACGACGCCGTCACGACCACGGACGGCTCCGGGCTGGTCCACACCGCCGGCGCCTTCGGTGAGGTCGACAAAGAGGTCACCGACCGCGAGGGCATCGAGGCCGTGATGCCGGTCGGGAAGGACGGCCGGTTCACCGCACCCGTCGTCGACTACGCCGGGATGCTGGTCTTCGACGCCAACCTCCACGTCATCGACCACCTCAAGGCCGTCACGCGTGGAGAGGGGGAGACCGGCAGTGTCACCCCGGGCACGGTGCTGCTGCGCCGGGAGTCCTACGACCACTCCTACCCCCACTGCTGGCGCTGCAAGCAGCCGCTGATCTACAAGGGCGTCTCGTCGTGGTTCGTCGAGGTGACAGCAGTCAAGCAGCGGCTGATGGAGCTCAACCAGCAGATCCGCTGGGTGCCCGACCACATCCGTGACGGCATGTTCGGCAAGTGGCTCGAGAACGCGCGCGACTGGTCGATCACCCGCAACCGGTTCTGGGGCTCGCCGGTCCCGGTGTGGCGCTCCGACGACCCGGCGTACCCGCGGATCGACGTCTACGGCTCCTTCGCCGACCTCGAGCGCGACTTCGGCCGGTTGCCGACCGACCGCGACGGCAACCCCGACCTGCACCGGCCCTTCGTCGACGAGCTCACCCGCCCCAACCCCGACGACCCGACCGGCCGGTCGACGATGCGGCGCGTGAGCGACGTGCTCGACGTCTGGTTCGACTCCGGCTCGATGAGCTTCGCCCAGGTGCACTACCCGTTCGAGAACCAGGACTGGTTCGACGGCCACTTCCCCGGCGACTTCATCGTCGAGTACATCGGCCAGACCCGCGGCTGGTTCTACACGCTCCACATCCTGGCCGGCGCGATCTTCGACACCCCCGCGTTCGAGACCTGCGTGAGCCACGGCATCGTGCTCGGCTCCGACGGCCAGAAGATGTCGAAGAGCCTGCGCAACTACCCCGACGTGCGCGAGGTCTTCGACCGCGACGGCGCCGACGCGATGCGCTGGTTCCTGATGTCGAGCCCGATCCTGCGGGGCGGCAACCTGGTCGTCACCGAGCAGGGGATCCGCGAGTCGGTGCGCCAGGTGCTGATCCCGCTCTGGAACAGCTGGTCGTTCTTCACGCTCTACGCGAACGCCGCCGGCCGCGAGGCGCGGCGCAGCACCACCTCCGGGCACGTGCTCGACCGCTACGTGCTCGCCAAGCTGCGTCAGTACGTCGAGCAGATGACCCAGCAGCTCGACGACTACGAGGTGGCGACCGCCTGCGACTCGACGCGCACCTTCCTCGACGTGCTGACCAACTGGTACATCCGCCGCTCCCGCGACCGGTTCTGGGAGGAGAGCGACGAGGCGTTCGACACCCTCTGGACGGTGCTGGAAACGGTGTGCCGGGTGACCGCCCCGCTGCTGCCGCTGGTGGCCGAGGAGGTCTGGCGCGGGCTGACCGGCGAGCGGTCGGTGCACCTGGCCGACTGGCCCGACCCCGCCGACCTGCCCGCCGACGACGCCCTGGTCGCGGCGATGGACGCCGTGCGCGACGTCTGCTCGACCGGCGCGGGCCTGCGCAAGGCGGCCGGACTGCGCAACCGGCTCCCGCTCGCCGGCCTCACGGTCGTCGCCGACGGCGTCGACCTGGCGCCGTTCGCGACGCTGATCGCCGACGAGCTCAACCTCAAGGCCGTCACCGTCGTGCCCATCGGTGCCCCCGAGGCGGTGGCGTACGCGGTCGAGCAGCGGCTCACGGTCAACGCCCGCGCGGCCGGCCCACGGCTGGGCAAGGACGTGCAGCAGGCGATCCGGGGCGCCAAGTCGGGCGACTGGTCGGTCGTCGACGGCGCGGTCACCGCGGGCGGGCTGCGGCTGGAGGAGGGTGAGTTCACCCTCGACACGGTGGCAGGGAGCACTGACAGCGGGAGCGCGGTCGCGATGCTGCCGCGCGGTGGCTTCGTCGTCCTCGACACCACCGTCACCCCGGAGCTCGAGGCGGAGGGCGTGGCGCGCGACCTGGTCCGCTCGGTGCAGCAGGCGCGCCGCGAGGCCGACCTCGCGGTCTCCGACCGGATCGCGCTCACCGTCGCCGGCCCGGGCGCGCTGCTCTCCGCGGCGCGCACGCACGAGGCGCTGCTGGCCGAGGAGACGCTGGCGACTTCGGTGGCCTACGAGGAGGCGGACCAGACCGCGGTGTCGGTCACTCGCGTCTGAGCGTTGCTGGTGCCGCCGGACGGCATCTGCGCAGCGCTGAGCAGCAGCGTGAGGAAGCCGCCGATCAGCAGCACCGCGGGCGGCACGAACCACCGCGATGCACGCGGCAGCGCGTAGGGCCACACCCAGCCGATGACCACCGCCGGGATCAGCAGCCGTCCGACGCCGGCCCCCATCCAGTAGCTCGCCTCGCCGCCCGGCGGCGCCAGCAGCAACCCGAGGGGGAGGCCGAGCACGACGGCCGAGCCCACCGCGATGCCGATCGTCAACCACACCGAGGGTCGCTCGACCCGGGTCTCGACCCACAGCGGCCAGCCCGGCGGCGGCGGTCCCCACTCCGCCGGGGGCTGCCATCCCGGCGGTGGCTGCCAGCCGGGCGGCGGCGGCGGCCACGTCGGCGGCGGGTTGTACCTCACGGGCGTGGCTCTCCGGGCTGGTTGGATGGGGGCATGACTCTAGACCTGGGCGCCGACGCCGTCTCGCTCACGCGACAGCTCGTCGACATCGAGTCGGTGAGCCGCCACGAGCAGCAGATCGCCGACGAGGTCGAGGCCGCGCTGCGGACCCTCGACCACCTCGACGTACGCCGGCACGGACACACCGTCGTCGCGCGGACCGACCTCGGCCGACCCGAGCGGGTGGTGATCGCCGGCCACCTCGACACGGTCCCGCTCAACCGCAACCTCCCCTCACGGCTCGAGGACGGGATCCTCCACGGCCTGGGCACCTGCGACATGAAGGGCGGCGACGCGGTGATCCTGCGGCTCGCCGCGACCGTGCCGGAACCCAACCGCGACCTCACCCTGATCCTCTACGACGCCGAGGAGATCGAGGACGAGTTCAACGGCCTGCGGCTGCTCGCGGCCGCCCACCCCGAGCTGATGGCGGCCGACTTCGCGATCCTGATGGAGCCCTCCGACGCGGTCGTCGAGGCCGGCTGCCAGGGCACGATGCGGGTCGACGTCCGCACCACCGGCGAGCGGGCCCACGCCGCGCGCAGCTGGAAGGGCGTCAACGCGATCCACGGTGCGGCCGAGGTGCTGGCCCGGCTCAACGCCTTCGAGCCGCGGCGGCCGGTGATCGACGGGCTCGAGTACCGCGAGGGGCTCAACGCGGTCTTCATCAGCGGCGGCGTCGCCGGCAACGTGCTGCCCGACGAGTGCGTGGTCACGGTCAACCACCGGTTCGCCCCCGACCGCGACGAGGCGGCCGCCGAGCAGTTCCTCCGCGAGTTCTTCGACGGCTTCGAGGTCACCGTCACCGACAGCGCCCCCGGAGCGCTGCCCGGGCTCGGGCTGCCGGCGGCCAAGGAGTTCGTGGACGCCGTCGGCGGGCCGGTCAACCCCAAGTTCGGCTGGACCGACGTCGCACGGTTCAGCGCGCTGGGCGTCCCTGCGGTCAACTTCGGTCCCGGCGACCCGATGTTCGCCCACAAGCAGGACGAGCACGTGCCGGTCGAGCACATCGAGCGGTGCGAGCGCCAGCTCCGCGCCTGGCTCGGGGGTCCGGCGTGAGGAGCCACGCCCGGGGCCGGGCGCGCGAACGGCTGGGCCTCGGCCCGGCCGCCCCCGAGAGCACGGCCGACCAGCGGTTGCTCGACCGTGGCACCCACCTCGACACCCACACCGACTACTGGCGGGTGCTGCGGATCCAGGCCGAGTTCGTCGAGGGCTTCGGCGCGCTGGCCGAGCTCGGCCCCGCGATCGGCGTCTTCGGGTCGGCGCGCACGCCGGTCGGCGACCCGGCGTACGCCATGGGCGAGCGAGTGGGGCGCGGCCTCGCCGAGGCGGGCTTCGCGGTCATCACCGGCGGCGGACCCGGCGCCATGGAGGCCGCCAACAAGGGCGCCCGCGAGGCCGAGGGGCTCTCGGTCGGGCTCGGGATCGAGCTGCCCTTCGAGGCCGGCCTCAACGAGTACGTCGACCTCGGGATCGACTTCCGCTACTTCTTCGCCCGCAAGACGATGTTCGTGAAGTACTCACAGGGCTTCGTCGTCCTCCCCGGCGGGCTCGGCACCTTCGACGAGCTGTTCGAGGCGCTGACCCTGGTGCAGACCCGCAAGGTGACGTCGTTCCCGGTGGTGCTGCTCGGCGTCGACTACTGGCGCGGGCTGCTCGACTGGTTGCGTGACACGGTGCTGGCCCAGGGCAAGATCGGTGAGGCCGACCTGGCGATGCTGGTGCTGACCGACGACGTCGACGAGGCCGTGGAGCTGATGGTGAAGGCGCGCGACGAGGACCTGCCCGCACCGCCGGCCCGCCGGTCGGAGTGAGGGGAGGAGCCCGGAGATGATGTGGGTCTTCGCGATCCTGCTGGTGCTCGTGCTCGGGGGGATCGCGGTCGTGGCGTCCGGCCGCGGTGCGCCGATGGAGGACGCGTGGGACGACCGTCCCGACGCGGAGGTGCCCGCCGAGGGGCCGCTCGGAGCCGAGGACCTGCGACGGGTCCGGTTCTCGCTGGCCTTCCGCGGCTACCGGATGTCGGAGGTCGACGCCCTCCTCGACCGGCTCGCGCGCGAGCGGGAGGGTCGCGGCGGTGGAGGCACGCCGCCCGTGGGTCGTGGCGACGACGACCCGCACTAGGGCACACTGCTGGCCGTGTCCATCGAGGTCGTCGTCTACATCCTCACCGGGCTGGCCGCCGTGGTCGTGGTGCTGACGCGACTGCGCCTGGGTGGTGGGGGCGGCGCCGGACGGCTCGAGACGGGCTCCGGCCTCCTGACGCTCCACACGGTGGCCGGCAGCCTCGCGCTGCTGACGTGGGTGGTCTACCTGGTCGCGGACGAGGACGCGGCCCTCGGCGGCTCGCTGGTCGGCATCATCGCGCTCACCTTCTGGTGGGTGACCACGGTGGCCGGCCTGCTGGTCCTGGTGCGCTGGCTGCCCAGCCGCGGCAAGCACGCCGACGAGGCCAGGGAGGACACCTGGTCGGAGGGGCCGGGCCTCTCGCTGCTGGCCCACGTCGGCATGCTCGCCGGCGTCCTGGTCTTCACCTACGCCTACGCCGCCTCGCTGGTGTGACGGCCCGGCTGGCGACGCTCGCGCTGGTCCTCGCGCTGCTGGCGACGCCGGGTGCGACGGTGGGTGAGGCGTCCGCGGCCCAAGGCGCCGCGCCGGCCCGCGTGGCCGCTCCCGGCGACGCCGTGGTCGGGCGGCGCAAGATCGGGGAGTCGGTGCGCGGGCGGCCGATCATGGCCTACCGGCTCGGCGAGCGTGACGAGAAGACGGTCGTGCTGTTCTCGACCATGCACGGCGACGAGGTCCGCACCCGGCAGATCCTGGTCGCCCTGCGGCAGGGGCGGCCGATCCGCGGCGTCGACCTGTGGGTGGTGCCGACCTACAACCCCGACGGGCTGGCGCGGGGCACCCGGAAGAACGCGCGCGGCGTCGACCTCAACCGCAACTTCCCCTACCGCTGGACCGACCTCGACGGCGAGTACGAGTCGGGTCCGCGGCCGCGGTCGGAGCCCGAGACCCGTGCGGTGATGCGGTTCCTGGAACGCGTCGAGCCGCACCGGGTCCTCAGCTTCCACCAGCCGTTGTACGGCGTCGACCAGGCCACCAAGAACCGCCGCTACGCCCGCAAGGTCGCGCGCGTGCTCCGGCTGCCTCGCAAGACCTTCACCTGTGGCGGCGTCTGCCACGGCACCATGACGCAGTGGTTCAACCACCGCTTCGACGGCGCTGCCCTCACCGCGGAGTACGGCACGGACCCGACCCGCCGGATGATGCGCACGATCGCCCCACGCCGGGTGCTGAAGGTGTTCTCGGCGCGACGCGTGCGGCCCTAGCGGCCCTCGAAGATCGGCTTCTCCTTGGCGAGGAACGCCGCCACGGCAGCCGCGTGGTCGGCGGTCGCGCCGGTGAGCGTCATCATCTCGCTCTCGAACGCGACCGCCTCCTCGAAGGAGTGGCCGGCGGCGTACGCCACGGCGCGGCGCATCGCGCCGAGCGCGACCGTGGGACCGGCGGCCAGTCGAGCAGCGGTCTCGGCGACCAGCCCGGGCAGCTCCTCGCCCGGCACGACGCGGGTGGCGAGCCCGAGCGCGAGCGCCTCCTCGGCCGGGATGGTGCGCGGGTCGTAGAGCAGCTCGATCGCCCTGGCCCGACCGACCAGCTGCTGGAGGTGGTAGGAGCAGCCGGTGTCGCAGGAGAGGGCGATGCCGGCGAAGGCGAGGTTGTAGCCGGCCGAGTCGGCGAGCAGCCGGAAGTCGCAGGCGAAGGCCAGGCTCGCGCCGGCGCCCGCCGCCACCCCGTTGACGGCGGCGATGACGGGCTTCGGCATCGAGACCAGGGCGGTCACGATCGGGTTGTAGTGCTCGTCGACCGTCGAGAACAGGGCACCCTCCGCGCCGTCCGCGAGCAGCTGCACGTGCTCCTTGAGGTCCTGCCCGACGCAGAACGCCCGCCCGCTGCCGGTCAGCACCACGCACCGCACCGCGGGGTCCTCCCCGACGCCGGTCACGGCCTCGAGGAGCGCCTCCTTGGCGGGCACGTCGAGGCTGTTCATCGCCTCGGGGCGGTTGAGCGTGATGGTGGCGACGCCGTCGGCGGTCTCGACCAGGACGGGTGCGGACGTCATGGGGGGCAGTCTGCCGGACGAGGGTGGTTGGGGGTGGCGGGCGAGGGGGGTAGTTCGTGACGTTGCGGCCCTCGACACGCCGTACGCAGGGGCCGGAACGTCACGAACTACCCAAACCTCCGGTTCAGTCCAGGCAGCGGGCGACGTAACGGGCGGCGGCAGGCTTGAGCCGCTCGGCCTCGGTCGTGAACAGCTCGACGGCGCGGTGGCCGGCCCAGTCGGGGGGCAGCAGCTCGCGCGGCAACCCGGGGTCGGTGAAGAGGAACTTGCGCCACTCGTGGACCAGGTGGAAGCGAGCAGCGAACGCCGCCCGGTCGGGGTCGTCCTCGTGGGTCGTCTCGTGGAGCACCGCACCGACGCCGTCGACGAACTCCCGGTACGCCGCCGCCAGCGCGTCGAGGTCCCAGGCGTCGACCGGGGCCGGGTCGATCGCGTCGGCGCGCACCAGCCGGGCGGTGGCTCCGGAGCGGGCGAGCACCTCCTCCAGCTCGACCCGCACGAACGGGCTCACCCACGCCTGCGGCGCCACCTCGGCGTACCCGATGAACGCGAGGTCGGCGCGCAACCGGTTGCGCGCCGCGCGCTCCACGGGCGGGTCGACCAGCGCGAGCTGCCACCGCCCGTCCCAGGTCCGGTCGACGCGGCGGTAGATCCGTGCCCCGGCCTCGTCGAGCCACCGGATCGCGCGCTCGGTGGCGCGGTAGCCCCTGCCGGCGTCGAGCTGGACGGGCTCGAGCCAGTGCTGGGCGACCATCCGCGAGATGGCGGTGCGCACCGCCGGCGCCTGGATGCCGACCGGCTCGAGCAGGTGGACCAGCCCGGCGACCGGCGCCTGGCTGCCCCGGGTGCGGAGGTGGTCGCCGTAGACGTCGAACAGCGCGGACCGAGCGTGCATGGGGGGAGTGTGCCAGTCCGGTCGCCGCCCTGTGGTCGGCGTCACGCCGGTCATGGGGGATAATGGGACGACACCCGACCAGGGCATCGGCCCGTTCACCTGCGTGGGCCGGCCGGTCGATGACGAGAGACGCGAAGAAAGAGGTGCGCGGATGGCGGCGATGAAGCCCCGGACGGGCGACGGTCCGCTGGAGGTCACCAAGGAGGGACGCGGCCTGGTGATGCGGGTCCCGCTCGAGGGTGGTGGCCGACTCGTGGTGGAGCTCAACGCCGACGAGGCGTCCGCGCTGCGGCAGGCGCTCGAGGGCGTCACCAGCTGACGCCCGTGGTAGCCGCCGCACTCCCGACCCTCCCGTCCCAGGCCTCACCGCCCGACTTCGCCCTCAGCTCGCTCAAGCCGCACGCCGTCGCAGGCGTCGACGTCGTCGCCCTCCCGGTGCTCCCGGGGGCCGACGACGCCGCGCCCGAGCTCGGTCCCGGTGCCGCCGAGCTCGCCGACGACCGTGGGGTCGACCTGGTCGCAGTCCTCGAGACCCACCGGGCCACCGGCTCGGCCGGTGAGGTGACGTCGTGCGTCGTGCCGGCAGCCGCCGGTGGCGGTACGCCGGTGCTGGCCCTGCTCGTCGGTGTCGGCGACCAGCAGCCCGCCGACCTGCGCAAGGCCGGAGCCTCGCTGGCCCGCGCCGTCCGCGAGCGCGACGCGGTCGCCACCTCGGTCGCCGCGGTCTCCGACACCGCGGGCCTGACCCAGTTCGTGATCGGCATGGTGCTCGGCTCGTTCACCTTCAGCCTGCGCTCCGAGGGGCCGACCCGGCCGCCGGTGGCGCGGGTCGTGCTCGCCGGGCTCTCCGAGGACGCCGACCTCGAGCAGGCCCTGCGCCGCGGCCTGGCGATCGGCGGCGCCTCCTGGCGTGCCCGCACGCTGGCCACGGTCCCCTCCAACATCAAGAGCCCCCAGTGGCTGGCCGAGCAGGCCGAGGAGGTCGCCCACGACGTCGGGTTGCGCGTCGACGTACGCGACGAGAAGGCGTTGGCCGCCGAGGGCTTCGGCGGCATCGTCGGCGTCGGCCAGGGCTCGGCGACCCCGCCGCGGCTGATCCGGCTCGACTACGTGCCGCGCCGTGGCGGCCGCAAGGCGCCGCGGGTCGTGCTCGTCGGCAAGGGCATCACCTTCGACAGCGGGGGCCTCTCGATCAAGCCCGCCGAGTCGATGAGCACCATGAAGCGCGACATGACCGGCGGCGCCGTGGTCATCTCCGTGCTCGCCGCGCTCGCCTCGCTGGGCTGCCCGCTGCGCGTCACCGGGCTGGTCGCCGCCGCCGAGAACGCCGTCGGCGGCAACGCGATCCGCCCCGGCGACGTGCTGCGCCACTACGGCGGGCGCACCTCCGAGGTCACCAACACCGACGCCGAGGGCCGCCTGGTCATGGCCGACGCGCTGGCGTACGCCGCCGCCGAGCTCGACCCGGTGGCGGTGGTCGACGTCGCGACCCTCACCGGCGCGGTCAAGGTGGCGCTCGGGCAGTCGGTCGGCGGCCTGTTCGCCAACCGCGACGCGCTCGCCGACACGCTGCGCCTCGCCGGCGACGCCTCGGGTGAGCCGCTCTGGCGGATGCCGCTGGTCGCCGACTACGAGCCGGACCTGGAGTCGACGGTGGCCGACGCCGACAACGCTCCCAAGCGGGCCGGGGCCATCGGTGCCGCGCTGTTCCTCCAGCACTTCGTCGGCGGGCTCCCGTGGGCGCACCTCGACGTGGCCTCGGTGGGTGACTCGCCCTCCGACCGCGACGAGTGGACCCCGGGACCGACCGGGTTCGGCGCCCGCGTGCTGCTGGAGTGGCTGACCGGGCCCGACCCGTTGGCGGGGATCGCGCGATGAAGGGGCTCACCGTGCGCTGGTCGCTCGAGGACGCCTCGGAGGACGCGGCCGAGGAGCTGCGCACCTACGTCGCCGAGACCTCCCACGCCCGCTTCACCGACCAGCGCGGCCTCCACTTCAAGACCTGGCGGATGCGGACCGGCCAGTGGTTCGAGGGCCTCTACGTCTTCGCCAGCGACGAGGAGCGCTCGGACTTCCAGCGCGAGTTCGCCCAGGGCGCCGCGGAGGCGCCCGGCACGAAGATCATCGGCAGCGCCCCGATCATGATCGAGGAGTGCGAGGTCGTCGCCGTCGCCGAGGGCCAGGACGGCTTCCGCGCCGCCAGCCGCTTCTGAGCCTCCCGCTGCCCCTGCGGGAGCCGGGTCCGGAGGTTCGGGCGGTCGGTCAGTCGGCCTCGGGCGACCAGAGCTTCTTGGCGGCCAGCAGCCCGTCGCCGACGGGGAGGAGGACGGCGACCAGGTCGTCGGCCTCGGCGACCTGCCTGCCGAGCTCGCGGATGGCGACGGTCTCCTCGTCGCGCTGGGCGGGGTCGGCGACCCGGTCGTGCCAGAGCGCGTTGTCGAAGGCGACCACGCCGCCGGGGCGCAGCAGCCGCAACGCCTCGGTGAGGTAGGCGCTGTACTCGGTCTTGTCGCCGTCGCAGAAGACCAGGTCGTAGTGGCCGTCGGTGAGCCGCGGCAGGACGTCGAGCGCGGCACCGGAGATGGTGCGCGCCCGCTGGGCGGGGATGCCGGCGTCGGCGAAGGTCTCCTTGGCGAGCCGCTGGTGCTCGGCCTCGATGTCGACGGTCGTCAGGATGCCGTCGGCGCGCATCCCCCGCAGCAGCCAGAGCCCGGAGACGCCGGTGCCGGTGCCGATCTCGACGACCGCGCGGGCCTCGAGCACCGAGGCGAGGAAGCGCAGCGCCGCGCCACCTCCCGACCCGATGGCCGCCACGCCGACCTCCTCGGCGCGCGCCCTGCCGCCGGCGAGGACGTCGTCCTCGGCCACGAAGGCCTCGGCGTGGGACCAGCTGGCGGGCTTGGGGGGAGTGGTGATGACGGCCTCCTCGGTCGGGCGCCCGCGGCATGGGTTCCGGGCGTAGCCGACCCTATCCCTATCGCGGCGGGAACATGCGGGGCCCGCGGCTCGTTCGAGAAGGCACGCCACCCGTTCACAGGCTCCTCTCAGCAGGTGCCCCTACCGTGAGGTCTCCAGCGAGCTGAACACCGTGAAGGCAGTGCCCATGGACGCCGAGGAACCGACGCTGTCGGAGCCCGATCCCGTCCCCACGTGGGACGAGGTCGTCGAGCGCCACAGCGACCGCGTCTACCGGCTCGCCTACCGGCTGACGGGCAACCGTCACGACGCCGAGGACCTCACGCAGGAGGTCTTCGTCCGGGTCTTCCGCAGCCTCGACACCTACACGCCCGGCACCTTCGAGGGCTGGCTGCACCGGATCACCACCAACCTCTTCCTCGACCAGGCGCGCCGCCGCCAGCGGATCCGCTTCGACGCGCTCTCCGACGAGCGCGCCGGCACCCTGCGCAGCAACAGCCCCGCTCCCGACATGGCCGTGGCCGACCGGCTCTTCGACGACGACGTCGAGCGGGCCCTGGCGGCCCTCCCGCCCGAGTTCCGTGCCGCGGTCGTCCTGTGCGACGTCGAGGGCCTCTCCTACGACGAGATCGCCGACATCCTCGGCGCCAAGCTCGGGACCGTGCGGTCGCGGATCCACCGTGGCCGCGCGATGCTGCGCGGCGCGCTGGCCCACCGGGCCCCGACCGGCGGCCGGTCGCGCTACTCCGGCCCGTCGCTGGCGCCGGAGGGGACGTCGTGATCGGCCACCTCGGCGCGCGCGTGAGCGCCCTCCTCGACGGTCAGCTCTCGGCGACGGAGTCCGACCGCGCCTGGGCCCACGTCCACCTGTGCCACGTCTGCCGCGACGCCGTCGAGCGCGAGGGCTGGGTCAAGACCCGGCTCTCCTCGCTGGGCGGTGCCTCCGCGCCGTCCCACCTCAAGGGCTCGCTGCTCGGGCCGCTGGGCGGGGCCGTGGTCGTCCCGGCGGGTGACGACCTCGGCGTGCCGCGCCGCCGCCCGGGCCGGGTCGTGCTCGGGGGCTCGGCCGCCGGCGTCGCGATGCTCGGCGTCGTCGCGCTCGGCCTGACCCTGGGGCCCGACGCTCCTCCGCCCGACCGGCGCGCCCCCGTCACCGACCTGTCGGGCCCCGACACGCCCGCGTTCCCGTTGCGCAGTCCGGCCGCCGACCGTCCCTGAGCCCGCCGTACGCCGACGTCACGGGATCCGTTGGGCATCTCACCGGCCGTGGGGGAGACTGTGCCGGTGAACGACCACCACGAGGGCCCGCACGACGGGACGGAGCCGACGCAGCCGATCGGCCCGCGCCCCGACCCCGCGGGTGCGGCCTGGCTGCCGCCCGTACCGCCGCCCATGAGTGGGTGGGCGCAGCCCTCGACCCAGGTGCTGCCGACGGCCTCCCGGCCGCGCCGGGAGCGGCCCGCCGGCTGGATGATGGCCGTGGTGGTGGGCGTCGCGCTGGTCGTGGGGGTGATCGGCGGCGTGGTCGGCACCGCCCTCGCCGGAGGCCTCGGTGGCGAGGAGGGACCGGGCATCGTGCCCGGCGGGATCCAGGAGGTCGAGACCCGCGAGCAGGCCCCGCTCTCGCCCGGGAACCGCTCGGTCGTCGCGGTGGCCGACGAGCTGCTGCCGAGCACCGTGCAGATCCTGGCCGAGTACCAGGGCCAGGCCGGTGGGGCCACCGGCTCGGGCTTCGTGCTCGACCGGCAGGGCCACATCATCACCAACAACCACGTGGTGCAGGAGGCCGACGAGAACGACGGGCCGATCCAGATCGTCGACCAGGACGGCAACACCCTCGACGCCGAGGTGGTGGGGCGCAGCCCGGTCTACGACATCGCGGTCCTCTACTCCAAGGCCGCCCGCGACCTGCCGCCGGCACCGCTGGGTGCCTCGCGCAAGCTGGCCGTCGGCGAGGGGGTCGTGGCCTTCGGGTCGCCGCTCGGCCTGAGCTCGACCGTGACCTCGGGCATCGTCAGTGCGGTCAACCGGCCGGTCACCACCGGCGACTCGGCCAACGACACCTCCTACATCAACGCGGTGCAGACCGACGCCGCGATCAACCCGGGCAACTCCGGTGGTCCGCTGGTCAACCTCGAGGGGCAGGTCGTCGGCGTCAACAGCGCGATCGCGACGACCGGCGGCGGCATCGGCGGCCGCTCGGGCAACATCGGGGTCGGCTTCGCGATCCCGATCGAGCAGGTCCGCGTCACCGCCGACCAGATCCTGCGCACCGGCGAGGCGAGCTATCCCGTCATCGGTGCCCAGGTCGAGACCGGCGGCCCCAGCGCCAGCGAGGGCGCGCGGATCGAGAAGGTCAACGCCAACACCCCGGCCGAGCAGAGCGGCCTCGAGGAGGGCGACGTGATCACCGAGGTCAACGGCCAGCGGGTCGGTGACGGGATCGCCCTGATCGTCGCCATCCGCTCCTACCAGCCCGGCCAGACGATCCGCTTCACCGTCAGCCGCGGCGGCGACAAGCGGACCGTCGAGGTGAAGCTCGGCTCCGAGACGGGCTAGTCCTCACCCGCCAGCTCGCCCTCCTCGACGGGACGGCCCTCGGAGTCGACGAACGGGTGGCTGTCGACGTAGGTGCGCGTCTCGTCGTACATCCGCTCGATGAAGCCCTCGAGCTGCGCGTCCTCGACCCGCCACTGGCCGCGGCCGCCGATCTTGATGGCGGGCAGGTCGCCGCGGCGCACCAGCGCGTAGACCTGGGCCACCGAGGTGTTGAGCACCTCGGCGACGTCGGCCAGCGTGAGGAAGCGCGGCGAGTCCGGCATGGCCACATCGTCGCACCCTGCGCCCGGGCGCCGGTACGGCCCACACCGGGGCTGTGGAGAGAGCGCTGGCCGGGAGGCGGTCGCCGGGTGATGATGGGCCGGTGACGAGTCTCGGGGACCCTTCACCGGCGGCCAGTCGGGCGACGACGCCCGGCTGGCGCGACCCGCGGCTGTGGATCGGGGTCGCACTGGTCGCGGTCTCGGTGGTCGCCGGGTCGCGGCTGCTGGCCGTCGCCGACGACTCCGAGCCGGTGTGGGCGGTCTCCTCCGACCTGGCCGCCGGCGAGGAGGTCACCGGTGACGACCTGGTCGCGCGGCGGGTCCACTTCACCGACTCCTCCGACCTCGACCTCTACTTCCCGGCCGACGAGGCGCTCCCGGCCGACCTGCGGCTGCGCCAGGACGTCGGCTCGGGGGAGCTGCTCCCGCGCTCCGCCACGGGTACGGCGACCCGGGCCGGGGTGCTCCAGCTCCCGGTCTCGGTCGACCCCGCGGCGCTGCCGCCGGGCGTCGACTCCGGGTCGGTCGTCGACGTCTACCTGCGCGCCGAGGGCCGGTGCCCGGAGTGCGCCGAGGCGGCGCTGTCGGAGGTGACCGTCGTGACCGTCCCGGCGGTCGACGAGCTCACCGGCACCCAGCAGGTGGTGCTGGCCGTCGACCAGGCGGGCGTCGACCGGTGGTTCGACCTGCTCTCGCGCGTCCAGCAGCCGACCGTGACGATCCTGGCCCGGGGCTGACGTGGTCGTCGTCCTGGTCCTCGCGGCGGGAGCGGGCTGGGAGCAGGAGGCGCTGGCCGGGCTGGGCGCCCGCTCCGACGTGGTCGTGCTCAAGCGCTGCGTCGACGTCGCCGACCTGCTCGCCACCGCCGCGGCGGGCCAGGCCGAGGTGGCCGTCGTCGGCCTCGACGCCCCCGGCTTCGACGCCCCGGCCGTCGACCACCTGCGGGCCCACGGCGTCCGGACGGTCGCTGTGCTGCCTGCGGGCGACCCCGACGCCGTCGGCCTCGCTGCCGGCCGGATCGGTATCAGCAGCAGCGTCCCTGCGTCGCGGCTCGACCAGCTCGGCGACGCGGTCACCTCGGTCGAGGAGGAGCCCGAACCGGCCGCGGGTGCCGGGGTCGCCGAGCTCCCCCGTCGGCCGGGCCGCGTGTTCGCGGTGTGGGGACCGGCCGGCGCCCCGGGCCGCACCACCGTCGCCGTCGGCCTGGCGGCCGAGCTCGGCCGCCACCACCGCACGGTGCTGGTCGACGCCGATCCCTACGGTGGGGCGGTCGCCCAGCAGCTGGGCGTGGTCGACGAGGTGTCGGGCATGCTGGCCTCGGCGCGGCTGGTGGCCACCGGCCAGCTGGAGGAGCGGTTCGCCGGGGTGCCCCGCTCGCTGGACCACCGGTTCAGCGTCGTGACCGGGCTGCCGCGGGCCGACCGGTGGCCGGAGGTGCGCTCGGGCGTGGTCGAGGAGCTGCTCGAGGTCGCCCGGGGCCACGGTCACGTCGTCGTCGACACCGGCTTCTGCCTCGAGGACGACCTCGCGCTCGAGCAGGTGGGCTCGCGACCGGGGCGCAACCGGATGACGCTGGCCTCCCTCGGAGCCGCCGACGAGGTCGTGGTCGTCGGGGGAGCCGACCCGGTCGGGCTCTCCCGGCTGGCCCGCGGGCTGGTCGAGCTCGGCGAGGTCGTGGCGCCCGCCGCGGTGCGGGTGCTGGTCAACCGGATGCGCCCGACGCTGGGGTGGTCCGAGCGCGACATCGTCGGCATGCTCGGCGGCCTGGTCGGACCCGACAGGGTCACCTTCCTCCCCGAGGACCGGGCGGGCGTCGACCGCGCGCTGCTGGCCGGACGCACCCTGCAGGAGGTCGGCGACTCCGCGCTCACCCGGGCGCTGGCCGGCGTGGCCGCGCTGCTGGTGCCCGCTCAGGCGGCGAAGAGCAGGTAGAGCCCGCCGACCGTGAAGGCGATCATCGCCGCCAGCATCGGGAGCTGGCCGGTGAGCTGGTGCCGCGCGGGCAGCACCGTGAGCGCCCGGTCGTGGGAGGCCACCGCGGCCACGACGTGGCCGAGGATCACCGCGCCCACCTTGATCGAGGACAGCAGCGTCGGCTGTGCCGAGAGCGAGCTCAACGGCGCCAGGTCGGCGGTGCCGAGCAGGTCGGCGCCGGTGCCGAGCGGGTCGCTGGCCTGGCTCAGCGTCTGCCACCCGACGTCGATGAAGTAGTTGAGGTAGTGGGCGACGAAGTAGCCCACGACGATCGGCACCACCGCGTGCGCGAACAGTCCCGGCAGCTCCCTGCGGGGAATGTCGGGACCGACCCCGGTGGCCACCGAGCCGAGCGTCAGGATCAGGGCCACGCCGAGGCAGAACGCCGCCAGCGCGAGCGTGCCGAGCACCGTCACCGGGACCGACGAGGACTGCACGTAGCGCACCCAGACCAGCGACTCCTTGAAGGAGTCGAAGGCGGTGCTGCCGAGCAGCACGCCGACCACGGCGACCAGTCCGGGGCCGACCCGGGTGGTGTCGAGGTTGGCCAACGGGCTGCGGACGACGAGCACGCCGTCGCGCCGCCCCCACACCGACAGCTTCGCGCAGAGTCCCGAGAACACCTCGAACGGGTCGCCGCGCCGGTAGAACGACGAGCCGAAGAGCGCCCCACCGAGAAGCATCGCGGCGACGTACACGGCCATCCAGAGGCGGACGGGACCCAGCTCGGAGGAGTGGGGGTAGACCAGCTCCATCCACACGAAGCCGAACAGCCCCAGCGCGGCCGGCCAGTAGCCGAGGCGCCCGGGGTAGGGGTAGACGCCCTGGTCGGGGTCGCTGCCGGTCAGCCGGGCGACGGCGGCGTTGATGGTGCGGACCGGGCTGATGACGCGCCAGACCGGGCCGAGCAGCACCGAGGCGGGGACCAGGCCCACCCACCACCAGACGTAGAAGATGCCGAAGACCGGGTTGGTCAGCAGGTCCTTGCCGAGGACCGCCGCGACCGCGACGTAGACGAGGAGGACGACGCCGAGCGCGCGCAGCGCGACCGCGAAGCCGCGCGAGTCGACCACGCGGGCGAGCCAGGCCGGGACCGGGCGTCCGGTCGAGCCCTCGTCGTAGCGGGGACGGCGCCAGGCGACGGCGAGGATCGTGAAGGAGACCACGAGGGCCGCCACGCCGCCCGCGATCGCGAGCTCGGGGGGCAGGGGCAGGTCGGCGGGGCCGCCGAGCCCGTGGGCCAGCGGGAACCGGTCGTCCACCGAGCGGTCCTCAGCTGACCTCGAGCTGGAGGACGGTGGCCTCCAGCTCGTGGGACTCGACCTCGTAGACCCCCGGTTCGTCGATGGTGAGGGTGAGGGTGGTGGTGCCCTCGGAGTACTCGAGCTCCTGCTCGGGCTCGGTGTGCACGTGCAGCTCGCCGGCCTCATCGGACTTGACGACGATCTCGACCTTCTCGCCGACGGCGACGTCGACGCGCTCGGGCGCCGGGGCCTCGCCGTCGGCGAAGGTCAGCGTCACCGAGGCGGAGTCGGTGCCCTGCGTGGGAGCGGGATCGTCACTGCTGCACCCGCCCAGGGCCAGCACG
Organism: uncultured Actinomycetota bacterium; assembly: GCA_963740885.1. GTDB lineage: Bacteria > Actinomycetota > Actinomycetes > Propionibacteriales > Nocardioidaceae > Nocardioides. Next base: position 669,158 of record CAVUFP010000002.1, on the reverse strand, counting down.
CTCGCGAGCCCGGCTGCGGCCATCACGGCACCTCGCACGGTCAGTCCTCTCGTCGTCGGGGCGGCGACCCACGGGCGCCGGACCTCTGCCAGAATCCCACGTTGACCAAGACGGTGAGCGCGGACCCGGCGAGGACGGGTCCGGCAGCCTCCCGACCACGGCCCGGAAGGGGGAGCGGTGAGCCAGCGGTTGCGACCCCGTGACCTGGCGCTGCTCGCCCTTGAGTCCCCCGCCTCGCCGATGCACCAGGCGACCGTCGAGATCTTCGACCCGGGCGACTCCGGCTTCGACCACGACCGGCTGCTGGCGCTGGTCGAGGAGCGGATCTCGTTCGTGCCGCGCTACCGCTGCCGCCTGCAGTCGGTGCCGGGCCACCTCGCGACCCCGGCGTGGGTCGACGACCCGCACTTCGACCTCGCCTTCCACGTACGCCGCTCGGCCCTGCCGCGGCCCGGCACGATGGACCAGCTGCGCGAGCTGGTCGCGCGGATCGTCTCCCGGCCGCTCGACCGCAGCCGACCCCTGTGGGAGGCCTACGTCGTCGAGGGACTGGAGGAGGGCCGGGTCGCGGTCCTCTGGAAGTCGCACCTCGCGCTCGTCGACGGGGTGCACACCGTCGACCTCGGCCAGGTGCTGCTCGACACCTCCCCCGAGCCGCGGCCGCTCGGGGCCGACGCGTGGCGGCCCGGCCAGGCCGCCTCGTCGGTGCGGGTGCTGTCCGAGGCGCTCTCGGACGTCGCCCGTGACCCCCGGTTGGCGTGGGACGCGCTGCGGGCCAACACCGCCTCGGCCGTCCGGGTCGCCGGCACCGCGGCCGACACCGCCAGCCGGGTGGCCGGCGCGCTCGCCGGCCGCGGTCCCGCGCCTGAGTCGCCGCTGACCGGGGTGCTCTCGCAGCAGCGCCGGATCGTCACGGTGCGCACCGACCTCGCCGACCACCGGCGGGTCCGCGAGGCCAGGGGCGGAAGCGTCAACGACGTCGTCCTGGCGACGGTGACCGGGGCGCTCCGCGGCTGGCTGATGGCTCGGGCCGAGTCGCTGGGCGGCGTACGCAAGGTGCGGGTGGTCTCGCCGGTCTCGGTGATCGACGAGGAGCTCGAGGCCACCTCGCTCGGCAGCCAGATCACCCCGCACTGGGTCGACCTGCCGATCGGCGAGCCGAGCCCGGTGGTCCGGCTGCACCAGGTCTCCTACTCCTTCGAGGCCCACCGCGAGACCGGCCGGGGCGTGGCTGCCGACCGGTTGGCCGGGATCTCCGGCTTCGCACCGGTCACCTTCCACGCCCTCGGCGCCCGGGTCGCGGCCGAGGAGCTCCGCCGCGGCTTCCAGCTCGCCGTCACCAACGTCCCCGGCCCGCAGACGCCGCTCTACGCGGGCGGCGCCCGGATGCTCGAGACCTACCCCGTCCACCCGCTGCTGCCGGGGCACGCGCTCTCGATCGGCGTGACGTCCTACGACGGCAGTGTCTTCTACGGCATCACCGCCGACCGCGACCTCCTGCCCGACGTCGACGTGCTGGGCCAGTGCCTCACCGACGCCCTCGACGAGCTCGTCGACGCCACCGGCGGCACCCGGCGCCGGGCACCGCGCGGTCGTCGCAGCGTCACGAAACGGCCCCGACCACGATGACCCGCGTCTACCTGGCCACGACGCTCGCCGGCCTGGCCACCGTGCACGAGGGCGGAACCCTGGCCGGCGACGTGGAGCGGGTGGTCGCTCCGGGCGACGACGAGGACAGCGAGTACGCCGCGCTGATGACCGCGGCGGCCCTCTCGGCCGACCTGGGCGGACCCGGACGGCGGCGCGTGGTCGTGGTCGCGGAGCCCGCCGGCGCCGACGGCCCCGTCGCGCTCGACGACGTCGTGGCGGTGCACTGCGACCCCGATGACCGAGCCGCTGACGCCGACCCGCAGGACGACCTGGCGTGGTTCGCCACCCAGGAGATCCCCGACCTGCTCTGAGGCCCGGTCCCGACTAGGGTCGGGGCATGGACGCCATCACCACCCCGCCGGCTCCGGTCAACGAGCCCAACCTGACCTACGCCCCCGGCACCGCCGAGCGCGACGCGCTGCTGGCCGAGCTCGACCGCCAGGAGCGACGCCAGCCGACCCTGCGCGCGCACGTCAACGGACGACGCCGCAGCGGTGGGGGAGCGGAGATGACGGTCGTACAACCCCACGACCACCAGCACGTGCTGGCGACGTTCAAGAACTCCACGACCAAGGACGCCGACGCGGCGATCAGGGCGGCGCTCGACGCGGCACCGATGTGGCGCGCGATGCCCTTCGACGAGCGGGCCGCGATCATCCTCAAGGCCGCCGACCTGCTCGCCGGGCCGTGGCGGCAGCGGATCAACGCCGCGACCATGCTCGGCCAGTCCAAGACGGCGTTCCAGGCCGAGATCGACTCGGCCTGCGAGCTGATCGACTTCTGGCGCTTCAACGTCCACTTCGCCCGCCAGGTCCTGGCCGACCAGCCGATCGCCAACAGCCGCGGCATCTGGAACCGCACCGACCACCGTCCTCTCGAGGGCTTCGTCTACGCGATCACGCCGTTCAACTTCACCGCCATCGCCGGCAACCTGCCGACCGCGCCGGCGCTGATGGGCAACACCGTGATCTGGAAGCCGTCGCCGACCCAGCAGCTCGCCGCGTCGCTGACCATGGAGCTGCTCGAGGAGGCCGGCATGCCGCCGGGCGTCATCAACATGCTCCCGGGCGACGGCCTCGACGTCTCGAAGGTCGCGCTCTCCCACCCCGACCTCGCGGGCATCCACTTCACCGGGTCGACGCCGACCTTCCAGCACCTGTGGCGCACGGTCGGCGAGAACATCTCCGGCTACCGCTCCTACCCGCGCATCGTCGGCGAGACCGGCGGCAAGGACTTCATCGTCGCCCACCCCAGCGCCGACCCCGACGTGCTCCGGACGGCGATGATCCGGGGCGCCTTCGAGTTCCAGGGCCAGAAGTGCTCGGCCGCCTCGCGCGCCTACGTCGCGAAGTCGGTGTGGGCGAAGATGCGCGACCAGCTCGTGGCCGAGACCGAGGCGATCGCGATGGGTGACGTGACCGACCTCCACAACTTCATGGGCGCGGTGATCGACGACCGGGCCTTCGCCAAGCACAAGAAGGCGCTCGGGCGGGTGCGCGCCAACAAGCACCTGACGACGCTGGCCGGCGGGCAGCTCGACGACTCGGTGGGCTACTTCGTGCGGCCGACGATCGTGCAGTCCACCGACCCGACCGACCAGATGTTCAAGGACGAGTACTTCGGCCCGATCCTGGCCGTCCACGTCTACGACGACGCGCGCTACGAGCGGGTCGTGGCGCAGATGGAGTCGTTCGCGCCGTACGCGCTGACGGGCGCGGTGATCGCCCAGGACCGTCGTGCGGTCGACTGGACCCGCGAGGCGCTCCGCTTCGCCGCGGGCAACTTCTACGTCAACGACAAGCCGACCGGCGCGGTCGTCGGCCAGCAGCCCTTCGGTGGCGCCCGGGCCTCCGGCACCAACGACAAGGCCGGCGCCCCGCAGAACCTGCTCCGCTGGACCAGCGCCCGGTCGATCAAGGAGACCTTCGACCCGCCGACCGACTACCGCTACCCGTTCATGGGGTAATGGTCCCCCTCCACCTCGGCCCGCTCCACCCGGTGGAGCAGGCCCTCACCCTGCTGCTGGCGTTCGGGCCGTTCGTGCTGCTCGCGGTCGTGATCTGGGTACGTCGCCGCGAGGACCGTCGGGCGGGGCGGCGGGAGCCCGGGCGGCCAGGGCGAAGCCCGCGGCGCTGAGCAGGTAGCCGGCGGCGAGCGCCCAGTGTCCGAGGTCGGCCATCTGCACCAGCACGCCGGCGACGAGCAGGGCGGGCACCAGCCAGGTCGCCCCCGCGCGCCACAGCCCCGCGCCGAGCACGACCGGGCCGAGCACGAAACCGAGCAGCGACAGCACCATCCACAGCGTGGTGAGCGGCAGCCCCTCGTAGGTGTCGGTCACGGCGATGGCGGCGGCCCGGTCCGGCGCCTGGGCCAGCGCCTGGCTGACCGGTCCGGACCCCATCAGCGAGACCAGCGCCACCAGTCCGGTCACCGACATCGTCAGCCCGACGGCGGACCAGCGGGGCCGGGACGGCCGCAGCGAGGCGGCCATGGTCGCGAGGGCCGGGACGAAGAGCACGCAGGCGGCGAAGCCGAGCGCTCCGGCGAGCTGGTAGCGCCCGGTGCTGCCGGCGATCGAGGCCAGCTCGGAGGCCGTGTCGTGGGCCGCCGGGGGGACCTGCACGAGCTGCGCGGCGAGCAGGAGCAGGGGGGCGACGACGAGGGCGAGCCGGCCGAACCGGTGCGGAGTGGTGGTCATGGGGCGACGCTAGGAGCGCGGGGTGGCGTCGTCGTCCGCCCTGGCGCCGGTCGCGGGTCCACCTCGTGGTGGATGTCGGCTCCACGTCCTTGCCCTACCGTCAGTCCATGAGGTGGTGGGACCGGGTGCTCGCGGTCGCCCTCACCGTCGCCGGGCTGGCCGAGGCGGCGTACGGGCTGACGAGTCCGGCCGCGCCATGGTGGGTGCTGGTGACCGTGCCGCTCGTCACCCTCCCCGTGGCCGTCCGCCGAGCCCGCCCCGCGCTGGCGGCCGGGGTGCTCGTGGCGGCCTGCCTGCTCCAGGCCCTGCTCGGGTCGGACCTTCCCGGGGGGCTCGCGGAGGGGATCGCCCTCGTGCTGGTCACGTACGCCGTCGGGGCGCACCTGCGGTTGCGCCCCTCGGTCGCGGTGCTGGCGGCCAGCGGCCTCGGGATGGCCGCCGTGGTGCTGCTCGGGGATGACCCGCGGGTGGGCAACCTCGTCTACCTCGCCGCCGTGGTGACGGCCGCCTGGACCGCCGGGTACGCCGTCCGCACCACCCACGAGCGCGGCGAGCTGCTGGCCGAGCAACGGCTGGGTGCCGAGCGCAGCCGGATCGCCGGCGAGCTGCACGACGCGGTCGCCCACCACGTCTCGGCGATCGTCGTCCAGGCGGGCGCGGAGCGGCGCGACCTGCCCGCCGGAAGCCCGACCGCCGAGGCGCTCGCCGGGATCGAGCGGCAGGGCCGCGCGACGCTCACCGAGCTGCGCACGCTGTTGGGCGTGCTGCACGCCGACGACGACCTGCCGTTGTCCCCGCAGCCGGGAATCGGCCAGATCGCCGACCTGGTCCGGGACGCAGCGGCCTCGGGGATCACCGTGACCGTGCGCTCCGAGGGGGTGCCGCGCGCGGTCGCCGGACCGGCCGGGCTGACCGTCTACCGAGTCGTGCAGGAGGCGCTCACCAACGTCCGCAAGCACTCCGCCGGTCGAGCGGCGACGGTGTCGCTGCGATGGCACCCCGACCGGGTCGACGTCGATGTCCACGACCCCGGCCCGACCAGGCGCGCGCCCCGGTTCGGACCTTCCGGCCTCGGGCTGCGGGGCATGGCCGAGCGGGTGAGGGCCCTGGGTGGCACCGTCGACTCGGGCGCCGACGGCGACGGGTTCCGGGTGCGGGCGAGCGTGCCCGCCCAGCAGGCCGGTGCGGCGGGATGATCCGGGTGCTCGTGGTCGACGACCAGGAGATCGTGCGGACCGGGCTGGCCCGGATCCTCGACGGCGAGGCGGACGTGGACGTCGTCGGTACGGCGGCGGACGGTCGGGCCGGCCTCGCGGCCATGGCGCGTGAGCGGCCCGACGTGTGCTTGATGGACATCCGGATGCCGGGGCTCGACGGCCTGGCCGCCACCGAGCGCGCTCGAACGGAGCATCCGGAGACCCGGGTGATCGTGCTGACGACGTTCGACCTCGACGAGTACGTCTTCCGTGCGCTGCGCGCGGGCGCGTCGGGGTTCCTGCTCAAGGACGCCCCGGCCGATGACCTGGTCCGCGCCGTACGTGTCGTGGCCGCCGGCGACGCCGTGCTCGACCCCGTCCCCACGCGCCGACTGGTCGAGACCTTCGCCCGCCGTCAACCGCCTCGTCGGTTGCCGGGGGAGCCACTCACCGAGCGGGAGCGCGACGTCCTGGTCGCGCTCTCCCACGGCCTGAGCAATGCCGAGATCGGGAAGCGGCTCTTCATCGCGGAGAGCACGGTGCGCACCCACGTCAACCGGCTGCTCGCCAAGCTCGGGCTGCGCGACCGCCTGCAGGCGGTGGTGCTGGCCTACGAGTGCGGGCTGGTCGAGCCCGGCCACACCACCCGCGGGACGTGAGCCGGCCGATCCCGGACGTCCGCAGGATCAGTGGCCGCGGGCCAGCCACTCCTTGCCGACCTTCTCCTCGGTCCGCAGCGCCTTGAGCAGCAGGTCGGCGATCAGGCCCTCGATCTTGCCGCCGACCAGGGGGATGGAGACCCGCACGGTGAGGTCGACGGTCTCGACGGTGCCGCTGCCGGACTCCACGAGCCGCGCGGTGCCGGCCATGTCGCCGGGCTTCCCGGGGATGGTGACCGTGACGTCGGCGGCGTCGGGGGAGCCCCACTCCTCCTCCTGCACGATGTGGATCTCCTCGCCCACGAACTTCTTCGCGAACGACGGGATCCCCTGTGCGGTCTGCACCTGCTCGATCCGCACGTGCTTGCCCTCGCCTCGCGGGGTCACGTCGACCTCGGCACGGATCACCCCCTGCCGGTCGCTGACCGCACGCCGGAAGTCGGCGTCGCCCAGCATCGCGGCCACCTCGGCCAGGGTCGCGTCGTAGCTCATCTCGTGGGTGATCCGCTTCGCCATGCGCCACATCATGGCGGACGCCGCGCCGCCGCGACACGGCCACCGCCCCTGTGTTGTCCACCCCCCGGTCGGGTCCTAGTGTCGGGGTCGTGTCCATGACGCTCGACGACGAGAAGCTGGCCCTCCTCGACGAGGCCGCCGAGCACTCCGGGGACGAGGGGCGCGGCGACGGTGACGACGACGCGGTCACCGCCGGCCGGCTGGTCCGGCCCTACTACCGCAACGTCGCGGCCGAGGACATCACCGAGCGCGGCTCGGAGGACCTCTACGGCGCCCTGGCCTCCCACCTCGAGCTGGCCCGCAACCGCCCGCAGGGCACGGCCCGGGTCCGGCTGCTCACCCCCGGGCCCGACGACGGCTGGTCGGCCGGCGGCCACTCGGTGGTCGAGGTGGTCACCGACGACATGCCGTTCCTGGTCGACTCGCTGACCATGGAGCTGGTCCGCCAGGACCTCGACGTCCGCCTCGTCGTCCATCCCCAGATGGACGTCGAGCGCGACATCACCGGCGAGCTGCTGTCGGTCACCGGAGTCGAGGACGGCTCGGTCGCGCCGGGCGGCGACGCGATCCGCGAGTCGTGGATGCACGTCGAGGTCTCCCGCGTCAGCGACCGCGACGACGCCACCGACATCGAGGAGGCGCTGCAGCGGGTGCTCGGTGACGTCCGCGTGGCTGTCGAGGACTGGCCGAAGATGAACGCCCAGGTGCGCGCGATCGTCGAGGAGCTCGACAAGGTCGCGCTGCCCCTGCGCGGGCCCGAGGTCGCGCAGGGCCAGGACCTGTTGCGTTGGCTGGCCGCCGACCACTTCACCTTCCTCGGCTACCGCGAGTACCGCCTCGAGACCTCGGGCGACGACGAGGTGCTGCGCGCCGTACCCGGCACCGGCCTCGGCATCCTGCGCTTCGACCAGGACCTGTCGACCTCCTTCGGCAAGCTGCCCACCAGCGTGCGGGCCCGCGCCCGTGACAAGACGCTGCTGGTGCTGGCCAAGGCCAACTCGCTCGCCACTGTCCACCGCTCGGCCTACCTCGACTACGTCGGCGTCAAGACCTTCGACGACGAGGGCGAGGTGACCGGCGAGCGCCGGTTCCTCGGGCTGTTCTCCAGCGCCGCCTACACCGAGTCGGTGCTGCGCGTGCCGCTGCTGCGCGAGAAGGCGCGCGAGGTGCTCAAGCGCGCCGGCTTCGACCCGCGCAGCCATGCCGGCAAGGCGCTGATGGACACCCTCGAGACCTACCCGCGCGACGAGCTCTTCCACACCCCGGTCGACGAGCTCGTGCCGATCGCGGTGTCGGTCATGCACGCCCGCGAACGCCGCCAGGTCAAGATCTTCATCCGCCGCGACACCTACGGCCGCTACGTCTCGGCGATGGTCTACCTGCCGCGCGACCGCTACAACACCGCGGTCCGCGAGCGCTTCTCGGCGATCCTCCAGGAGGAGCTCGGCGGCGAGAGCCTGGAGTTCTCGGTCCGGTTGGGCGAGTCGCCGACGGCCAACGTGCACTTCGTGGTCCACCCGCCGCGCGGCGGCGAGATCCGCGACGTCGACCGCGGCGAGCTCGAGCGCAAGCTGGCCGACGCCTCGCGGTCGTGGCGCGACGACTTCATGACCTCGGCCATGGAGCAGTACGGCGAGGACCGCGGCGCCGACCTGGCCCGCAGGTTCGGCGAGGCGTTCCCCGAGGCCTACAAGGAGGACTTCCCGGCCGCCATCGGCGCCGCGGACCTCGAGCACCTCGAGGCGGTGGGGGCCGACGGCATCGAGCTGCGACTTTTCCCCAAGGCCGAGGGGGAGGGCCGGCTCAAGGTCTTCCGCACCGGGTCGCCGCTCTCCCTGTCCTACATGCTGCCGATGCTCTCCTCGATGGGCGTCGAGGTGATCGACGAGCGGCCCTACCAGCTCGACGGCCTGGAGCACCCGACCTACGTCTACGAGTTCGGGCTGCGCTACGACGGCCGGACCGCGCCCGACTCACCCGAACGGTTCCAGGAGGCGCTGCGCGCGGTCTGGGACGGCTACAACGAGATCGACGGCTTCAACCGGCTGGTGCTCGACGCCGACCTCACCTGGCGGCAGGCCACGGTGCTGCGGGCGTACGCGAAGTACATGAGGCAGGGCAACAGCCCGTTCGCGCAGGACTACATCGAGCACGCGCTCGCCGGCAACGTCGACATCACCCGGCTGCTGGTCGAGCTCTTCGAGACCCGGTTCGACCCCGACGCCTTCGACGACGCCGAGGCGCGCGAGGAGCGGTCGGCGGCGGTCGAGGGCAAGCTGGCGTCGGCGCTCGACGACGTCGTCAGCCTCGACCACGACCGGATCCTGCGCGCCTACCTCACCCACGTCCGGGCCACCCTGCGCACCAACTACTTCCAGCACGACCGGGACGGGGTCCTCCACCCCTACATCTCGCTGAAGCTCGAGCCGTCGGCCATCCCCGACCTGCCGGCGCCACGGCCGCGCTACGAGATCTTCGTCTACTCGCCCCGGGTCGAGGGCGTGCACCTGCGCTTCGGCCCGGTGGCCCGCGGCGGCCTGCGCTGGTCGGACCGACGCGACGACTTCCGCACCGAGGTGCTGGGCCTGGTCAAGGCGCAGATGGTGAAGAACACGGTGATCGTGCCGGTCGGCTCCAAGGGCGGCTTCTTCTGCAAGCAGCTGCCCGACCCGGGTGACCGCGACGCGTGGCTCGCCGAGGGCGTCGCCTGCTACACGACGTTCATCTCGGGCCTGCTCGACATCACCGACAACCTGGTCGACGGCGAGACCGTGCCACCGACACGGGTGGTGCGCCACGACGGTGACGACTCCTACCTCGTGGTCGCCGCCGACAAGGGCACTGCGACCTTCTCCGACATCGCCAACGGCGTCGCCAAGGACTATGGGTTCTGGCTCGGCGACGCGTTCGCCTCGGGCGGGTCGGTCGGCTACGACCACAAGGCGATGGGCATCACCGCCCGCGGCGCGTGGGTCTCGGTGCAGCGCCACTTCCGCGAGATGGGCGTCGACTGCCAGACCGAGGACCACACCTGCGTCGGCATCGGCGACATGTCCGGCGACGTCTTCGGCAACGGCCTGCTCTGCTCCGAGCACACCCGGCTGGTCGCGGCTTTCGACCACCGCGACATCTTCCTGGACCCCGCTCCCGACCCCGAGCGCTCCTACGCCGAGCGGCAGCGGCTCTTCGACCTGCCGCGCTCGAGCTGGCAGGACTATGACCGCGACCTGATCTCCGAGGGCGGCGGGGTGTGGTCGCGCTCGATGAAGGCGGTGCCGGTCCACGCGGCCGTCCGCGAGGCGCTCGGGCTCGACGACGACGTCGAGAAGCTGACGCCCGCGGAGCTGATGAAGGCGATCCTCCAGGCGCCGGTCGACCTGCTCTGGAACGGCGGCATCGGCACCTACGTCAAGGCGGCCGACGAGACGCACGCCGAGGCCGGTGACAAGGCCAACGACGCGATCCGGATCGACGGCCGCCAGCTGCGGGCGAGGTGCGTCGGCGAGGGCGGCAACCTCGGCCTCACCCAGCTCGGCCGGATCGAGTACGCCGCCGCGGGCGGCCGGATCAACACCGACTTCATCGACAACTCCGCCGGCGTCGACACCTCCGACCACGAGGTCAACATCAAGATCCTGCTCGACCGGGTCGTCCGTGACGGCGACCTCACCGGCGAACGCCGCAACAGCCTGCTCGCCGAGATGACCGACGAGGTCGCCGAGCTGGTGCTGCGCGACAACTACGAGCAGAACCTCGCGCTGGCCAATGCCGTCGCCAACTCGCCCTCGCTGCTCCACGTCCACGAGGACTGGATGAAGAAGCTGGAGCGCAAGGGGGTCCTCAGCCGCGACCTCGAGGCGCTGCCCACCAGCCGGCAGGTACGCCGACGCCTCGACCGCGGCGGCGCGCTCACCGTTCCGGAGCTGTCGGTGCTGATGTCGTGGACCAAGATCGTGCTCGCCGACGAGCTGCTCGAGTCGGACCTGCCCGACGACCCCTACCTCGACATCGACCTGGCGGCGTACTTCCCGGAGCCGATGCAGGAGGGCTTCGCCCAGCAGCTCCGCGAGCACCCGCTGCGCCGCGAGATCATCGTGACCCAGGTCGTCAACGACCTGGTCAACGGCGCGGGGATGACGTTCTGGCCGCGGCTGGCCGACGAGACCGGCGCCACCGCGGCCGAGCTGACCCGGGCCAACTTCGTCGCCCGGGAGATCTTCGGGTCGCTCGGGCTCCGCAACGAGCTCAAGACCTGGGACAACCGGATCGAGGCCGGGCTCCAGACCCGGATGCGGATCCAGATGCGCACCCTGGTCGAGCGGGCGTCGCGGTGGCTGGTCACCAACCGGCGGCAGCCGCTCGACAGCACCGGCACGGTGACCTACTTCCGCGAGCCGGTGCAGGCGTTGATGACGCAGCTGCCCGGCCTGATGGGCGGCCACGAGCTCGCGCAGCTCCACGCCCGGCGCGACTCGCTCACCGAGCGCGGGGTGCCCGAGGAGCTGGCGACCCGGATCGCGGTGCTCGACCCGTCGTACTCGCTGCTCGGCATCGTCGACATCGCGACCCGTGACGGCTTCGACCCCGCCGTGGTCGCGCGGGTCCACTTCGCGCTGGGGGAGCGGCTGGGCCTCTCGACGGTGATGCAGCGGATCTTCGCGCTGCCGCGCGAGGACCGCTGGCAGACCATGGCGCGCGCCGCCATCCGTGACGACCTCTACGCCGTCCACGGGCAGCTCACCGCCAGGGTGCTCGCGGCGAGCTCCGAGGACGACTCGGCGCCGGCGCGCATCGCGACCTGGGAGGAGGGCGACGAGGTGGCCGTCGGACGCGCCACCGCGACGCTCGGCGAGATCACCTCCGACGACAGCGCCGACCTGGCGCGACTCTCGGTCGGGCTCCGGGTGGTTCGCGGCCTGCTCAGTGCCGGGTGAGCCGCCGATGACCACCGCCCCACGGGGGGTCGTGGACACCGCCCGCGCCGTGTCGTCGGGCAGCACGACGTCGCGCGCCGAGACCGAGGCGGCGCTGGCACGGATCGCCGAGCACGACCCCCGGCTCAACGCGATGTCGGTGGTGCTGGCCGACGCGGCGCTCGCCGAGGCCGACCGGTGCGACGCCGCGGTCGCTGCGGGCGGGCCGCTGGGCCCGCTGCACGGCGTACCCCTGGTGATCAAGGAGGAGCTCGACGTCGCCGGCGCGGTCACCACGTTCGGCGGCCTCGGCAACAGCACCCCGTCCGACGCCGACTCCGAGGTGGTGCGCCGGCTGCGCGCCGCGGGCGCGGTGGTCCTCGGCAAGACCCGGATGCCGGAGTTCGGGGCATTCCCCTACACCGAGACCGACGCCCACGGCCACACCCGCAACCCCTGGGGCACGACCCGGACCCCGGGCGGCTCCAGCGGCGGTACGGCGGCCGCGGTCGCCGCCGGCCTGGTGCCCGCCGGCATCGGCGGTGACGGCGGCGGGTCGATCCGGATCCCGAGCGCGTTCTGCGGCCTCTTCGGCCTCAAGCCGCAGCGCGGGCGGGTGAGCGTGGCGCCGCATCCGCACCTGTGGTGGGCGCTCGGGACGGTGGGGCCGCTCACCCGCACCGTGCTCGACAGCGCGACGCTCTACGACGTCGTGCGCGGCAACGTCGACGGCGACCTCTACCGCGCCGGCGAGACCGGCTCGTTCGTCGAGGCGGCGGGCCGGGAGCCGGGCCGGCTCCGGGTCGGGTGGAGCACCCGGCCGGCCGTGCGCGGCGTCCGTCCCGACCCGCGCCAGGTCGCGGTGGTCCACGACACCGTGGAGCTGCTCGCCGGCCTCGGCCACGACGTCCGCGAGGTCGACCCGCGCTACCCCGACACCACGATGGCCTTCGTCCCGCAGTTCTTCGCCGGCATCCGTGCCGAGGCCGACGCGGTCGAGCACTACGACCGGCTCGAGCGTCGTACCCGCCAGAGCTACCGGATGGGCGCCTGGGTGACGCCACGGGTGCGCGCCGCCGCGCTGCGGGCCACCGAGCGGGTGGCGGTCAAGGCCAACCGCGTCTTCGACGACGTCGACGTGCTGCTGACGCCGACCACCGCGCACCGCCCCCCGGCCACGGGGATCCTCTCGGGGACCGGGTCGATCGAGGCGTCGCTGCGGGCGATGCCGGCCATCGCCTACGCCGCGATCTGGAACGTCGCCGGCAACCCGGCCGCCGCCGTGCCGCGCGGCCTCGGACCCGACGGCCTCCCGCTGTCGGTGCAGCTGGTCGGGCCGACCGACGGCGAGGAGGTGCTGCTCTCGCTCGCGGCCCAGGTCGAGCAGGCGGCGCCGTGGCCGAAGGTCGCCGAACCCCCGACCAAAGTCGGTTGATCCCGGCGCGGTCCCCTCGACAGGCTGGGGGCATGGCGGCGATCGAGGTCTCGGGCCTCACGATGTCCTACGGCGACCTGGTCGCGGTCGACGGCGTGGGCTTCGAGGTCGCCGAGGGTGAGTTCTTCGGCATCCTCGGGCCCAACGGCGCGGGGAAGACCACGACGCTGGAGATGATCGAGGGACTGCGCAAGCCCGAGGCCGGGACGATCCGGCTGCTCGGGGAGGCGCCGTGGCCGCGCAACTCCCGGCTGCTGCCGCGGATCGGGGTCCAGCTCCAGGCGTCGTCGTTCTTCGAGCGGCTCACGACCCGCGAGCAGCTGCGCACCTTCGCCGCGCTCTACGACGTCGCGCCGGCCGAGGCCGACACCTGGCTGGAGCGGGTGGGGCTCACCGACAAGGCGGACACACGGGTCGAGCAGCTCTCGGGTGGTCAGGGTCAGCGGCTCTCCATCGCCTGTGCGCTGGTCCACGACCCCGACGTCGTGTTCCTCGACGAGCCGACCGCGGCGCTCGACCCGCAGGCCCGGCGCAACCTCTGGGACCTCCTCTCCGGGCTCAACGACAGCGGCCGCACCGTCGTGCTGACGACCCACTACCTTGACGAGGCCGAGGCGCTCTGCGACCGGGTCGCGATCATGGACCACGGCCGGATCCTCCAGCTCGACACCCCTGCGGCGCTGATCGCGGGGCTGGCCGCCCCGACCCGGATCACCACCTCCGACGGCGAGACGGTCGAGACGACGGACCCGGCGGGGGCTCTGTCGCGGCTGGCGGCCGAGCACCGGCTCGACGGCGTCAGCGTCCGGACCGCCACGCTCGAGGACGTGTTCCTCAGCCTCACCGGGCGGGAGTACAGGGCATGATTCACCCCATTCGAAGGGAGAGCTGCGTTCTGTTCTCATCCTCAGAACACGGACCCCGAAGATGAGCCGCGCCTTCTGGAGCCTGTCTGTCGCGATCACCAAGGGGTTCCTGCGCGACAGGGCGGCGGTGTTCTTCGCGGTCGTCTTCCCCCTGATGTTCCTGGTGCTCTTCGGTGGCATCTTCTCCGACCAGACCCAGTCGAAGGTCGAGCTGGTGCAGGTCGGGGACGTCGCGCTGGTCGACCAGATGCCCGACGCCGTGAGGTCGGCGTTCGACCAGACCTTCGAGGTCTCCCGCACCTCCGACCGCGACACCGCGCTCGCGGAGGTACGCCGCGGCGACGCCGACGTGGCGATCGAGCAGGACGGCGACACCCTGGTCGCCCACTACACCCAGACCGACCAGGTGAAGGCGGCGATCACCCAGGGCACTCTGCGGGCCTTCGTCGACAACGCGAACCTCGCGGCCACCGGCGCGCCGCCGACGTTCAGCCTGGAGACCGAGCGGGTCGAGGACAACTCGCTGTCGACCATCCAGTTCGTGACACCGGGGCTGCTCGGCTGGGCGGTCGCGATGAGCGCCAGCTTCGGCGCCGCGGCCACGCTCCAGGGGTGGCGGCAGTCCAAGCTGCTCCGCCGGCTGCAGCTCTCGCCGGTGCCGAGCTCGACGCTGGTGGGGGCCCGGGTCGTGGTGACCATCGGCATCGCGCTGGTGCAGATGGCCATCTTCCTCGGCCTCGGGGCTGCCGCGTTCGGCCTCCAGCTCACCGGCGCCTGGCTGGCCGCCGTACCTCTGCTGGTCGTCGGGACGCTGTGCTTCATGGCCGTCGGGCTGCTCGCCGGCGCGATCGCCAGGACCGCCGAGGGCGCGGTCAACATGGCGAACTTCATCGTGCTGCCGATGGCGTTCCTCAGCGGCTCGTTCTTCCCCCTCGACGCCGCCCCGCAGTGGCTGCAGACGGTGTCCGGGCTGCTGCCCCTGCGTCACCTCAACGACGGCATGCTCGACGTGATGGTGCGCGGCGAGCCCTGGACCGCCGTCCTCGCCCCCGGCGGCATCCTGCTCGGCTTCGCCGTCGTCGTCACCCTGCTCGCCGCCCGGTTGTTCCGCTGGGACACCCTCTGACTGCCGTTGACCGCTAGAGCAGCAGCATGCCGGCGGTGACGCCGGCGACGACGACCAGCACCCGGAAGATCCAGTCGGGGAGCCGTCGGCCGATGCGTGCGCCGACGTAGCCGCCCACGACCGACCCGAGGGCCAGCAGCAGCACGGCGCTCCAGGCGGGGTCGGCGAGGACCACGAAGATCACCCCGGCGACGACGTTGCCGACCATCAGCGAGAGCGTGCGCAGGCCGGTGATGACCTGGAACGGCAGGTCGGTGCCGAGCGCGAGGACGGCGACCATCATCACCCCGGCGCCCGCACCGAAGTAGCCGCCGTAGACGCCGGTGATCGAGCCGAACAGGATCGTGCCGGCGGAGAGGTGGTGGCGCGGCGGGCCGGAGCCGTCGTCACCGCGGCGGCGGGCCAGCCAGCGCGAGATCCAGGGCTGCGCACCGACGAGCAGGCTCGTGAACAGGATCAGCCACGGCACGATCCCCTCGAAGACCCCGGGGGCAGCGCGAGCAGCAGCGCCGCGCCGACCGCGGCCCCGCCCGCGCAGATCCCGAGCACCAGCCAGCCGATGCGCGGATGCTCCCGCAGCTCCTCGCGGTAGCCGAAGGCACCGCTGAGGCCGCCCGGGACCAGCCCGAGGGTGTTGGTGATGTTGGCGGTGACCGGCGGCAGCCCGAGCGCGACCAGGGTGGGAAAGCTGACGATCGAGGCGTTGCCGACGGTGGCGGCCATCACCCCGGCGACCAGCCCGGCGCCGAGCAGCAGGAGCTGTTCGGTCCCGTCCACGACCTCACGGTAGGCGACGGCATCCGTACGCCGACCGGTGCCCGATCAGCGTCGATCGGGCGGGTCGGTGAGCCAGAGGGTGACGTGGGTCGGCTGCATGGTGCGGTGCACCACGTGGCGGAGGGCCTCGGACATGCTGGCGACGTCGAGCTCGCCGCGGAGCCCGCCGGCGAACCGCTCGACGGTGTGCTGCGCGTCGTACCGCGGACGGAAGAAGCGGCGGTCGAACCCGCGCTGGATCCGGCCGCGCAGCGGACGGAACAGCGCCGCCACCGCGAGGGTCGATCCCGCGACGGCCAGGTCGGAGCGGCCGGTGACCGGGCTCAGCGCGAGCCGCAGCAGCAGCACGGCGACCAGGTAGGCCGCGACCAGGGCCGCCGTGAGAGCGGCGTAGACGACCGTGCGCTTGATGACCAGGTCGATGTCGTAGAGCCGGTAGCGCAGGATCGAGATCGCCACGCCGATCGGGAGCCCGAGGAACGCTCCGACCGCGATCACCGTCACCACGACCGTCCGGTAGTGGCCGCCCAGCCCGAACAGGTTGATGACCGCGTTGGCGATCGCGAAGACCGGCATCATCAGCGCGAAGTAGGCGAACCACTTCAGCTGCTGGCGCTCGGCGTAGGAGGACGTCCGCCACCGCGCCACCAGCGAGACGAAGCCGGTCAGCGCCGCGGCCACGAACAGCAGGCCGCCCACGGTGGTCAGCCACGCGTAAGGCCCGGGGGCCATCGCCACCGGGTTGGGCACGCCGGTCTCGTCCATCGACCCGGGCGCGAGCGCGTCGCTGAGCAGGATCCCCAGCGTGGCGACCAGGGCGAGCGCCAGGGCCGGCCACCAGCGTCGCGAGACGAGTCGCCCGGTGGGGAACAGCAGGGGGAGCACGGTGATGACCACGCCCAGCGCCGGGACGTAGAGCCAGGTCTGCACCCAGGTGGTCGCCTCGCCCGCCGGCAGGCCGGCGCTCGGGTCGAGCGCGAGCCAGGAGTAACGCCCGAGCGCCAGGTAGAAGGCGACCAGCAGTCCGACGCCGCTGAACAGCCACGACACCGCGTTGCCTGCCTGGACGCCGACCAGGACCCGCCCCACGGTCGCGAAGGTGAGGGCCTGGGCGGCCAGCAGCACGAAGGCGCCCCAGCCGCCCCCCGACTGGTCGCTCGGCAGCGGCGGCAGTGCGGACCCCACGGCGAGCAGCAGGACGGTCACCGACCAGGGCAGCCACCGCCACCAGGCCGTGCTCGTGGGACGGCCGCCGGCGGAGGGGCGGCCGCCGGTGGTGGGCGGGTCGAGCGCCGCCTCGGTCGTCGGCACCGGATCACCGTAACCCGCAGGCGGCGACGACGCCCCGACTCGGCGCGAAGGGGTCGACCGCCGCGGCGGGCGCGCGTGCCGGTCGACGCCCACTGACCCTCGTCGACCCGTCACTCGTGCGAGTTCAGAAGGGCTCGACCCGTCACTCGTGAGAGTTCGTAGCCATGATCA
The DNA here is from genome assembly GCA_963740885.1 of uncultured Actinomycetota bacterium. Lineage (GTDB taxonomy): Bacteria > Actinomycetota > Actinomycetes > Propionibacteriales > Nocardioidaceae > Nocardioides. The sequence continues at coordinate 651,840 of CAVUFP010000002.1, read as the reverse complement.
CCTCGCAGAAGTGACGGCTCGACGCGATGTGAACTCACAGAAGTGACGGCTCGGCGCTAGGACGCCTTCTTCTTGGCGGCCTTCTTGGTCGTCTTCTTCGCCGCCGCCTTCTTGGCCGGCTTCGCGGTCTCCTTCGAGGAGGACTCGCCGCGGGCGTCCTTGGCGTCCTGCACCGACTTCTGGAGCGCGGCCAGCAGGTCGACGACCTCGCCGGACGACTTGGTCGAGGTCGGCGTCCGCTTGATCTCGCCGCCCTCGATCTTGGCCTTGACCATCGCCTGCACCGCCTCGGCGTAGTCGTCCTCGAACTCCGAGGCATCGAAGTCGCCGGCGAGGGTCTCGACCAGCATGTTGGCCATCTTGACCTCGGCGTCCTTGACCTCGCCGCTCTCGATGGAGAAGTCGGGGGTGCGGATCTCGTCGGGCCACAGCATCGTCTGGAGCACGATCACGTCGTCGCCGGACTCGGTCGACTTCACCCGCAGCACCGCGATCGTCGTCCGCTGCCGCAGGGCCACGGTGACCACGGCCATCCGGTCGGCGTCGAGCAGGGCCTGGCGCAGCAGCGCGTAGGGCTTGGCCCCGGTCTTCTCGGGCTCGAGGTAGTAGGGCTTGTCGAGCAGCATCGGGTCGATCTGCTCGCGCGGCACGAACTTCTCGACGGCGATCTCCCGCGACGACGTCACCGGCAGGTCGGCCATGTCGTCGTCCGTGAGGATGACCATCTCGCCGTCCTCGGTCTCGTAGCCCTTGGCGATGTCGGCGTACGCGATCTCCTCGCCGTCGATCGAGCACACCCGCTGGTACTTGATCCGGCCGCCGTCCTTGGCGTGGACCTGGCGGAACGACACGTCGTGGGACTCGGTCGCGGAGTAGAGCTTCACGGGCACGTTGACCAGCCCGAAGCTGACCGAGCCCTTCCAGATCGCACGCATGGGACGAGGGTAGCCGTCAGCACCCCTCGTCGACTCGCCTCGTGCGGTGCCGCCTCCGGTGGCCCGCTGGAGCCCGGCGCGGACCCTCCGGACGGACGGGCTGCCTAGAGTGGGCCGGGTGTACTGGGAGAACGTCGTGATCGACGCGGTCGACCCGCGGCGGCTGGGCCGGTTCTGGGAGGACGCGCTCGGCACCGAGACCCTCACCGACGAACCCGGCATCTTCGAGACCCGGCTCTCCGTCGACGGTGGCCCGGAGCTCGACCTCTGCTTCCAGCAGGTGCCCGAACCGCCCGCCGAGCCGCAGCGGCTCCACCTCGACCTGTACGGCGACCAAGGGCAGGCCGACGTGGTCTCACGGCTGCTCGGCCTCGGCGCGGCCCACCTCGACATCGGCCAGCACGCCGGCGACGGCGTGCCCTGGGTCGTGCTCGGCGACCCCGAGGGGAACCCGTTCTGCGTGATGGAGTCGCGACCCGAGTACGTCGACACGGGACCGGTCGCCGCGCTGCCGCTCGACTCCGACGACCCCGGGCGCGACGCGGCGTTCTGGTCGTGGCTCACCGGCTGGACCCCGGTCGACGGTGCCGGTCTGGTCTCGCTGCGTCATCCCACGCGGCGCGGTCCGCTGCTGGAGCTGTGCCCGTCGTCCGGCCCCAAGCGGCCGGAGGCCAAGAACCGGATGCACCTCGACGTCCGGCTCGAGCCCGGCGACTCCGCCGACGCCGTCGCCGCCGGCATCGCGGAGCGCGGCGGTCGCGAGGTGTTCCACCCGGACTGGGGCGTCCTGCCGTGGCGGTTCTTCCAGGACCCGTCCCGCAACGAGCTGTGCGTGCTGCCGGCGCGAGGGCAGACCGGGTAGTTCGGTAGTCCAGTGACGAACGGCCCCTTCAACCACCCCTGGAGGGGCCACTTCCCACTGGACTACCGACATGATGGCCCGCATGCGTCCGATGCTCGCCACACCGACCGACCGGGTGCCGCCGGGGGAGGGGTGGGTCCACGAGGTGAAGTGGGACGGCGTCCGGGTGCTGGTCGACGTCCACGGCGGGTCGACCCGGATGACCAGCCGCAACGACAACCCGGTGACGCTGGCCTGGCCCGATCTCAGCCCGCCGCCGCTCGGCGACCGCGACCTGCTGGTCGACGGGGAGGTGATCGCGCTCAACGACCGCGGGCTCCCCGACTTCCGGGTGCTGCAGCACCGGATGCACGTGCGCAGGGCGGCGGAGGCGGCCCGCCTCGCCGACCGGATCCCGGCCACGCTGATGGTCTTCGACCTGCTCCGCCTCGACGGCGAGGACCTCACGGGTCGGCCGCTGGAGGAGCGGCGCGGGCTGCTCGAGGGGCTCGGGCTCACCAGCTGGCAGGTCCCCACGACGTACGACGACGGCACGATGCTCTGGGAGGCGACCCGCCAGCAGGGACTGGAGGGCGTGGTGAGCAAGCGGCGGACCAGCCGCTACCGCTTCGACACCCGCAGCAAGGACTGGCTCAAGCAGGCCCACCGCCACCGCGGCACGTTCGTCGTCGGCGGGTGGCGGCCGCAGGTCGGCACCAGCGACCGGCTGGCCGCGGTGCTCGTCGGTGAGCAGACCGCCGACGGGCTGCTCTACCGCGGCCGGGTCGGCAGCGGCATCACCGGCGCAACCGCGCGCAGGCTGCAGGACCTGCTCGCTCCTCTGACGAGGAGCGCCAGCCCGTTCGCCGACGAGGTGCCGCGGGTCGACGCGGCCGGCACCATCTGGGTCGAGCCGGTCGTCGTGGTCGACGTCGACACCCACGGGCTCGGCTACGATCGCCTGCGCCAGCCGTCGTTCCAGGGCGTCCGCTCCGACCTCGCCCCCGAGGACCTCACGTGAAGCTGCCGCTGACCCACTCCCTCCTCGCCGCCCTGCCGATGGTGGCGGCGTCGTCGACGCCCGCGTCGGCGACGCAGGACCGGGCCACCGGCCGCACCCACCTCGGCGGCGTACCGGTGCACCTGCGTCCCGCCACCCGGCAGGTGCTCACGGTCAACCGCACCGCCGGCTGGCACGCCAAGGTCGTCTGGTGGGAGCGCGAGGGTGGGCGCTGGCACCGCGAACTCGCGGCCCGCGACGGGCGGACCGGTGACGACTACTGGGTGCCCGACAACGCCTCGGACCACGACAACCGCTACCGCGACAAGCGCCAGGGCGGATTCCGGTGGCGGCTCGGCCCGAGCAGCCCCAACGCCTCCGAGCGGCCGCGCGACTTCCCCCGGCAGCACGAGTGGGCGATCACCACCGGCTTCAACCGCCGCCAGGTGCGCCACCGCGGCGGCGCGATCTTCGTGGCCGTGGGGCGGTGACGGCGTGACGGAGGCGAGCGAGGTCCGGGTCGACGTCGAGGGGCGCACGCTCGGCCTGAGCAACCTCGGCAAGGTGCTCTACCCCCGCACCGGCACGACCAAGGGCGAGGTCATCGACTACTACGCGCGCATCGCGCCGGTGATGCTGCCGCACCTCGCCCACCGGCCGGTGACCCGCGTGCGCTGGCCGCACGGCGTCGAGCGCTCCAGCTTCTTCGAGAAGAACGCGCCGGCCGGAACGCCGTCGTGGGTCCACACCGCGAAGGTCCCGACGACCGGCTCGCGCGGCGACTCGCGGCACGGCGACCACCTGGTCTTCCCGATCGTGGACGACCTGGCCACGCTCACGTGGCTGGCCAACCTGGCCGCGATCGAGCTCCACGTGCACCAGTGGACGGTCGGCCGCAACGGGCAGCCGCGCAACCCCGACCGGCTGGTGATCGACCTCGACCCCGGCGAGGGCGCCGGGCTCCACGAGTGCGCCGCGGTGGCGCTGCTCGTGCGTGACCGCCTCGCCGAGCGCGATCTGACGTCGTTCCCGGTGACCAGCGGCAGCAAGGGCCTCCACCTCTACGCCGCGCTGCCGGGCGACCTCAACCCCGAAGGCACCACCGGGCTGGCCAAGGCCGTCGCCGAGGAGCTGCAGAAGGAGCACCCCCGGCAGGTCACGGCCACCATGACCAAGGCCCGCCGGTCGGGGAAGGTGTTCCTCGACTGGTCGCAGAACGCCGGCTCCAAGACCACGTTGTCCCCCTACTCCCTGCGCGGTCGGGAGCGACCCTGGGTCGCCACCCCGCTCTCGTGGGAGGAGGTCGAGGACGGCGCCGAGGACCCCGTCGCGCTGGAGCAGCTGCGCTTCGAGGAGGTGCTCGACCGGGTCGCCGACCGCGGTGACCTGCTGGCGGGACTCGACGGCTGAGGACGCGCGTACGCCGGCCGTGGGGGAGCCGGTTCCCGGCCTCGCTGACCGCGTTACCCACTTGTGCACCCACGGTGTGCGCGACGAGGGACCCTCGTGGCGAGGGGCAACCTAGCGTTCCCCACGTCCCCCGCGTCCGCACCGTGTGCGAAACCCGGGACGAGCGACCGCGTCGGTCGGGCCCGTGGAGGGACGGGTCAGGTCGGCTGCGGACGTGAGTGGGCGGCAGCCGGTCGGGGAGGGCCGGCCGCCGCTCCACTCGTCAGTCAGCCGGACGAGCACGGAGAACGGGACATGGAGATCATCACGCGACCCAGGTCGCGGCGCTGGCGGGTGGCCGGCGTGCGCCTGCTCCTGGCGGCCTCCGTGGTCGCGGTGGGCCTGTTGCTCCCCGCGTCGCTGGGGCTCTCGCAGGGCGTCGTCAGCGACGACGCCATGAGCGGCAGCGTGGCGCGCGGATCGCTCCTCCTGGGCCGTCCCGTGCAGACCGTCGACCAGCTGCGCGTCGGGGACGTGATCAGCTTCGCCGACCCCGGCGACCCGACCGGCGAGCGCCGGGTGACCCGGCGGGTGGTGGCCATCGCCGGCCCCACCGTGCGTGACCCGCGGCGACGCGCTCGCGGCCGACGACCCGTGGCAGCTGCGGGTCGACCAGCTCGGTGCCACGCTCACCGTGGTGGCGGTCCCGGTCCTCGGCTACCTCCAGCTCTGGGTCCCCTGGCTGAGCTGGGCCGTGGTCGCCGTGCTGCTCGCCTTGGCCTCGCTCGCGGCCCTGCTGGCCGCGCGCCGCGAGGCGGGCCGCGACCACGTCACCGTCCTGGTGGCCCCCCGGCCCGACCGCGGCCACGGCCTGAGGCCCACCACGGCGCTGACTGCTGATCGGGAGGAGGAGCGGACCGCCTATGCTCGACGCCATGGCACGGGTGCTGATCGTCGAGGACGAGGAGGACATCGCGTACCCCCTCGTCCGCACGCTGGAGCGTGAGGGGTACGACGTCCAGTGGCTGGAGAGCGGGACCGCCGCACTCGAGCAGATGCGCACGACCTTCGCCGACGTCGTGATCCTCGACCTCGGCCTCCCCGACATCGACGGGCTCGAGGTCTGCCAGCGGGCCCGCAAGGACGGCTTCACCGGTGCGATCATGATCGTCACGGCCCGCGCCGGCGAGCTCGACCGCGTGGTGGGTCTCGACTACGGCGCCGACGACTACCTCGCCAAGCCCTTCGGCCTCGCCGAGCTCCAGGCGCGGGTGCGGGCGCTGCTGCGGCGTACCGGCCAGCAGGCTCCCGGGGTGGCCTCCGACGGCAGCGGCCGCACCGAGATCGTGGTCGACCAGGACGCCCGGCGCGCCTTCTACGGCGATACCGAGGTGGTGCTGACCGGCAAGGAGTTCGACGTCCTCGACATCCTCGTCGCCCACCGCGGCAAGGTCGTCTCCCGCGACCGGCTGATGGCCGAGGTCTGGGACGCCAACTGGTACGGCTCGACCAAGACCCTCGACGTCACGATCGGACGTCTGCGCAGCAAGCTCGAGGGTGCCCAGGTCGACGAGCGCGTGGTCGCGGTCCGCGGGGTGGGTTTCCGCCTCGAGGGGCCGGACCATGCGTGAGCGGCTCGCTGCCGCCTTCGCCCTGCTGGCCGTCGCGGTCGTCCTCCTCGCAGGCGGGCTCCGCATGGTCGCCCTGGGCACGCTGCTGCGCGACGAGGCGCACATGCACCTCGCCGAGCACGCCCGGGTGATGGCTGCCGTCCTCGACGAGCGGGTCCTGGGCGACGAGCCGATCAGGGCCAAGGTCGTCGCCGGGGTGCTCGACTCCCACGCCGAGGCCTCCATCGCGCTGGCCGACCGCGGCGACGACTTGGTCGTGGCTGGTCCCGACTACACGGGCAACGGCAGTGACGACGTCACCGCGACCGTCGACTCGCGGGCCGGCCGGATCACCCTCGCCTCCGCGGCCCCGAGTCCGATCGGCTACTACGCCGACGACGTGTGGTCCCTGCTGACGCTGGTGGCGCTGGTGGCGTTGCTGGCGGGCCTGCTCGGCTGGTGGCTCGCGGCGCTGCTCTCCCGGCCGTTCACCACGCTGGCGGGAGCGGCGGCGGCGCTCGGCCGCGGCCGCTACGACCTCGACCTGCCGGAGACCAGGGTGCCCGAGGCGCAGGCCATCGCCCGCGCGCTCCACGGCAGCGCCTCCCAGATCGAGAGCCGGCTGGCCCGCGAGCGCGACTTCGCCGAGCACGCCTCTCACGTCCTCCGCACCCCGCTCACCGGCCTGCGGATCGAGCTCGAGGACCTCACGCTGCGTGACGACGTACCCGAGGACGTGCAGGAGGCCGCGCGACGCTGCATCGCCCGGGTCGAGGCGGTCAACGCGTCGGCCGGCGAGCTGGTGGCGCTGAGCCGCAGCAGCTCCCTGGTCGAGGGGGCCGAGACCACGATCGAGGACCTCGCCCGCCACGTCGCCCAGGAGTGGTCGGACCAGCTGGCCGGACGGCGGCCGGTGTCGGCCGCGGTCGAGGGCGACGCGACGCTGCGGCTCACCCCCGGGCCGATGGAGCAGCTGCTCGACCTGGTGCTCGACGACGTACGCCGGGGGAGCGGGCCGGCTCGGCTGGTCTTCGTCGGCGAGGACGGGCACGTGCGGGTCCGGCTCGGCGGCGGCACGGTGCCGGGTGACGGGCACCGCCGGGGCGTCGAGGCCGCGTCGGTTCTCGCCGACTCCCAGGGCGGCCGGGTGCGCGGCGCCGACGGCGGCGAGGTCGAGCTCCTGCTGCCGGCCCGCTGAGCCTTCCCGCGCGACACCTCCCGGGACCGCACGGCGCCGCGGGTGGGATACCGTCCGAGGGATGAGCGACTCCTCGACCGTCACCCCGCTCGGCCTCTTCGGCACCGACGCCCTGATCGACGAGGAGGAGCGCGCGATCCGCGACACGGTCCGGGCGTTCGTGGCCGACCAGGTCCGGCCGCACCTCGCCGAGTGGTACGAGTCGGGCACGCTGCCCGCGCGCGAGCTGGCCCGCGAGCTCGGCAAGCTCGGCACGCTCGGCATGCACCTCGAGGGCTACGGCTGCGCGGGCACCAGCGCGACGGCGTACGGGTTGACCTGCATGGAGCTCGAGGCCGGCGACTCCGGCGTCCGGTCCCTGGTCAGCGTGCAGGGGTCGCTGGCGATGTACGCCATCCACCGCTTCGGGTCGGAGGAGCAGAAGCAGGAGTGGCTGCCGCAGATGGCGACCGGCGACGCGATCGGCTGCTTCGGGCTGACCGAGCCCGACTTCGGCTCCAACCCCGCGGGCATGCGCACCCGGGCCAGGCGGGACGGTGACGACTGGGTGCTCGACGGCACCAAGCTCTGGATCACCAACGGCTCGATCGCCGACGTCGCGGTCGTCTGGGCCCGCCGCGACGACGACGGCAAGATCGCCGGCTTCCTGGTGCCGACCGACACCGCCGGCTTCTCGGCTCCCGAGGTCAAGCGCAAGATGTCGTTGCGCGCCTCGGTCACCTCCGAGCTCGTCCTCGACGGGGTCCGGCTGCCCGACTCGGCCCGGCTGCCGGAGGCCAGCGGCCTGTCCGGCCCGCTGACCTGCCTGACCGAGGCGCGGTTCGGGATCATCTTCGGCTCGCTCGGCGCGGCCCGCGACTGCCTGGAGGCCACGCTCGCCTACGCCGCCGAGCGCGACATCTTCGAGAAGCCGCTCGCGGGCTACCAGCTCACCCAGGCCAAGCTCGCCGACATGACCCTCGAGCTCGGCAAGGGGATGCTGCTCGCGCTCCACCTCGGCCGGCTCAAGGATGCCGGCGAGCTCGCGCCAGAGCAGGTCAGCCTCGGCAAGCTCAACAACGTGCGCGAGGCGATCGCGATCGCGCGCGAGTGCCGCACGATCCTCGGGGCCGCCGGGATCACGCTGGAGTACCCCGTGATGCGCCACGCCAACAACCTGGAGTCGGTGCTCACCTACGAGGGCACCTCCGAGGTCCACCAGCTCGTGATCGGCCAGGCCCTCACCGGCCTCCCCGCCTTCCGCTGACCCCTCGTCCGACGATCGGTGGTTGGGTGGTCGTCGCCGTTGACGGTAGTCCAGTGAGAAGTGGCCCTCTTTCGGGCGCCCAAGGGGCCGTTCGTCACTGAACTACCGTCCCCCCGCGCTGCCCCGCCGCCGCGAGGGTGGACAGATCGTCGGATGATTCCTAGGGTCGAAGGTCGTCCCCACTCGCTCTCGGAAGGGAACCGGACATGACCGCCTCGACCTCCACCGCCCCGCGGCCCTCACCGGCCCAGCTGCGCAAGGCCACCCTGGGGGCGACGATCGGCAGCGTCGTCGAGTGGTTCGACGTGGCCGTCTACGCCTACCTGGCCACCACCATCGGCGCGGTGTTCTTCGCGACCTCCGACCCGGCCACCTCGCTGCTGAGCTCGTTCGCGGTCTTCGGCGTCGCGTTCGTGGTCCGCCCGCTGGGCGGCCTGTTCTTCGGCTACCTCGGCGACAGGATCGGCCGCCAGCGCACCCTGGCCTGGGTGATCCTGCTGGTCTCGGCCGCCACGATGGCGATCGGCCTGCTGCCGGGCTACGCGACGATCGGGGTCGCGGCGCCGGTGCTCCTCGTCGTGTTCCGACTGCTCCAGGGCTTCTCGGCCGGCGGTGAGATGGGCGGCGCGTCGGTGTTCGTCGCCGAGTACGCCGAGCCTCGCCGCCGTGGCTTCGCGGTGAGCTGGGTCGAGATGGGCTGCATCATCGGCTTCCTGCTCGGCTCGGTCGTCGCCCTGGTCCTCAACTTCTCGCTCACCGACGACCAGCTGCTCTCGTGGGGCTGGCGGGTGCCCTTCCTGCTCGCCGGTCCGCTCGGCGCGGTCGGCCTCTACATCCGGACCCGGCTCGAGGAGACACCGGAGTTCCAGGCGCTGCAGGCCGAGGGGAACGTCGCCGCCAGCCCGATCGTCGAGACCCTGCGCGACCACTGGCCCGACGTGCTGCGCACCGCCGGCTACTCGCTGTTCCAGAACGCGGCCCTCTACGTCATCCTCACCTTCGTCCCGTCGTTCCTCGCGGAGACGCTCGGCTACGGCGCCGACCTCGCCTCGTTGTCGGCCGTGCTCAGCATGCTGGTGATCTGCGCGCTGATCCCGGTGACGGGCCACCTCTCCGACCGCGTGGGCCGGCGCCCGGTGCTCGGCGCGTCGTGCGCGCTGATGCTGGTCGCTGCGATCCCGCTGTTCGCGATGATGGACCGCGGCAGCCCCGGGCTCGCGGTCGTGGCCCACATCCTGCTCGGCGCGGTGCTGGCGGTCTTCCTCGGCGTCACGCTGGTGGCGATGAACGAGCTGTTCACGACCCGGGTGCGCTACGGCGGCTTCTCGATCGGCTACAACATCTCCGTCTCTGCCTTCGGCGGTACGGCGCCGTTCCTGGTGACCCTGCTGATCGGCGCGACGGGGAGCAACCTGGCCCCGGCCTTCTACGTCATGGCGGCCGCGGCGATCACGCTGGTCGTGGTGCTGACCACCCGCGAGACCGCGCCGGCGAGGACCGCACCCGCCGACCTGGCGGACACCCGTCAGCCGGCGTCGTAGCGGGAGAGCAGCGCCTTCTCGGAGTCGCGCAGGTAGGTCCGGAGCACGTCGGCCGCGCCCGGGAGGTCGCCGGACCGGACCCGGTCGGCGATCTCCTCGTTGCGGGCCAGGAAGGCCTCGTGGAACGTCTCGGTGTCGTCCATCCGGGCGTAGGCCAGCCGGAACTCGCCGAGCACCTGCGCGATCAGCGCGTCGAGCCGGGGGCTGCCGGCCAGGCCGACCAGCGCCTGGTGGAACCGGATGCTGGCGGCCGCGACCGCCTGCCAGTCGGCGAGTGCCGCCGCGGCGTGGCCCTCGGCGAGCGCCTCGCTGATCAGGCGCAGGCCGGCGGGCCGGAGCGCGTCGACCTCGGACAGTGCGCCGCACTCGACCACGCGGCGTACCTCGTAGAGGTCGGAGACGTCCTCGCGCGTCAGCTCGCGGACGAAGACGCCCCGGCTCAGCTCGTGGACCAGCAGCCGCTCGCGCAGCAGCAGCGAGAACGCCTCGCGCAACGTGCTGCGCGCGACGCCCAGCTGGGCGCGGACCGTCTCCTCGGCGAGCCGCTGCCCGGGCTGGAGCGCGCCCTCGAGCACCATCGCGCGCAGTCGGTCGGCGACCCGGCTGGGCGCGCTGTCCCGCGACTCGGTGGTCACCGTCGCTCCCGGGGGGCGTGGGTTGGAAAATCGTCAGACGATCCGTAGTGTGACACACCGGTGAGAGGAGGGGCCGTGGCCGGTGCGTTGCGGGTGGGCGTCGACATCGGCGGCACGTTCACCGACCTCTGCGTGCTCGACGACGACGGGATCGTCGCGGTCGGCAAGGCGCTCACGACCCACGACGAGCCGGCCCGCGCCGTCGAGGAGGTGCTGCGCGAGGCCGTGGCGACCCACGGCCTCGACGCCGGCGCGATCGGCTCGCTGATCCACGGCACCACGCTGGTCACCAACGCGCTGATCGAGCGGCGCGGCGCCCCGACCGCGCTGCTGACGACCGAGGGTTTCCGCGACGTCCTCGAGATGGGCCGCGAGCACCGCTACGAGCTCTACGACCTCTCCATCGAGATGCCGCGCCCGCTGGTCCCGCGCCACCTGCGCCACGGCGTCCCCGAGCGGATCCTGGCCGACGGCACCGTCGAGCAGGACATCGACCTCGACCACGTACGCCGACTCGCGCGCGAGCTGGTGGGCGCCGGCGTCGAGGCGGTGGCCGTCTGCTTCCTGCACAGCCACGTCGACGACCGCCACGAGCGCGCCGCCCGCGACGCGATCGCCGAGGTCGCCCCCGACCTGCGGGTCGCGCTGTCCAGCGACATCAACCCCGAGATCCGCGAGTACGAGCGCAGCTCGACCACCGTCGCCAACGTCTACGTGCAGGCGATCGTCGAGGGCTACCTCGCCGACCTGCGCGACCGGCTGGCCGGCGCGGGTCTGCCGCGGCCACCGCTGATCATGCTGTCCAACGGCGGGGTCGCCACCCTCGACGTGGCGCGGCGCTACCCGATCCGGATGCTCGAGTCCGGGCCCGCCGGAGGAGCGCTCGGCGCCGTCGCCTTCGGAGCCGGCCGCGGGCTCGACGCGCTGATGGCCTTCGACATGGGCGGCACCACCGCCAAGCTCTCGGTGATCGAGGACGGCCGGCCGCTGGTGACCCACACCTTCGAGGTGGCCCGGCTCTACCGGATGCGGCCCGGCTCCGGGCTGCCGGTCCGGGCGCCGGTGCTCGACATGATCGAGATCGGCGCGGGCGGCGGCTCGATCGCCGACGTCGACTCGCTCGGGCTGGTCACCGTCGGCCCGCAGTCGGCCGGCTCCGAGCCGGGCCCGGTCTGCTACGGCCGCGGGGGCACCCGCGTCACGGTCACCGACGCCGACCTCGTGCTCGGCTACCTCGGCGCCGACTCCTTCCTCGGCGGCTCGATGCCGCTGCACCTCGACGCGGCGCGCGAGGCGGTCCGCCGCCAGGTCGCCGAGCCGATGGGGATCGACCTCGAGCAGGCCGCCTGGGGGATCCACGCCACCGTCAACGAGAACATGGCGAACGCCGCCCGCGTGCACGCCGTCGAGCGCGGCCAGGACGTCACCCGGCTGCCGCTCTTCGCCTCCGGCGGCAACGGCCCGCTCCACGGCCCGGGACTCGCCCGCGCGCTCGGCTCGCCGTCGGTGCTGGTGCCGCCCGCGGCCGGCGTGCTGAGCGCGCTCGGCTTCCTGAGCGCGCCGCTGAGCATCGACCTCGTGCAGTCCGACCACGCGCGGCTCGATGCGCTGACGCCCGACCGGGCCCGGGCGCGGCTCGAGCAGCTGCGCACCGAGGCCGAGAAGCTGCTGACCGAGTCGGGCGTGCCGAGCGAGGAGATCACCCACGAGCACGGGTGCGACATGCGCTTCGTCGGGCAGGGCACCGAGACCGCGGTGACGGTCCCGGCCGACGGCGACGACTGGGTCGAGCAGGCCGAGGCGGCGTTCCGCGCGGCCTACGAGGGTCGCTACGGGTCGGTCGCGCCGCGCGAGGTCGGCGTGGAGATCCTGACCTGGCGGGTCAGCTCGCGCGGCCCCGACCCCGAGGCGCGGCTGCGGCTGGCGGCGACCGCCGAGGGCGACTCGCAGACCGGCACCCGCCGCGCGTGGTTCCCCGACCACGGCTGGGTCGACGCCGCCGTCCACGACCGGGTGCGGCTGCGGCCGGGGGCCGAGCTGCGCGGCCCGGCGCTGGTCGAGGAGCGCGAGTCGACCCTCGTCGTACCGCCCGACGCGCGCGCGAGCGTCGGCGACGACAGCACGATCCTGCTCGAGCTGGAGGGCTGATGGGAGTCGACCCGATCACCGTCGGCCTCGTGGCCAACCGGCTCCACAGCATGCTCCAGGAGCAGCAGACCGCCCTGGTCAGCACCGCCTTCAGCCCGGTCGTGCGCGAGTCGCTCGACCTGGCCTGCGCGGTCTTCGACTCCCGGGGCGAGATGATCGGCCAGTCGGTGGGTGGTACGCCGGGTCACATCAACGCCATGGCGACCGGGCTCCGCCACGTGGTGGAGACCTACCCGCCCGAGCGGCTGGCCGATGGCGACGTGCTGATCACCAACGACCCGTGGCTCACCGCTGGTCAGATCAACGACCTGACGATCACCACCCCGGTCTACCGCGACGGGCGGCTGGTCGCGTGGTTCGCCAGCTGCTGCCACTCACCCGACATCGGCGGCCGGATCCTCTCGGCCGCCGCGACCGAGGTGTTCGAGGAGGGATTGCGGTTGCCGATCACCAAGCTGCGCACGGCCGAGGGGCCGGTCGAGGTGCTGGAGCAGCTGATCCGGGCCAACGTCCGCACCCCCGACGAGACCATGGGCGACATCTACGCGCAGGTGTCGGCCAACCAGGTGGGGGCGCGCGCGCTCAACGCGATGATGGACGAGATCGGGCTCGACGAGCTCGACGACGTCGCCGCCGAGATCATGCGCCGCTCCGAGGACGCGCTCCGGCAGGCCGTGCGGGCGCTGCCCGACGGCAGCCACGAGGCCGAGTTCCGCACCGACGGCTTCGGTGACGACGACCTCACGCTGCACGTGCGGGTCACGGTCGAGGGTGATGAGATCCTGGTCGACTACGACGGCTCGTCGCCGCAGTCGCGCTACGGCATCAACGTCGTCCTCAACTACACCGCCGCCTACACCTCCTTCGCGGTGAAGGCGGCGCTCGCTCCCGACGTGCCCCACAACGCGGGCTCGTTCCGGCCGGTGACGACCACGGCCCCGCGCGGCTCGGTGCTCAACTGCCTCGACCCCGCGCCGGTCGCGTCGCGCCACCTGGTCGGCCACTTCTTGCCGTCGCTGCTCTTCGAGGCGCTGCGTCCGGTGCTGCGCGAGACCGTGGGCGGGCTGCCGGCGGCCAGCGCCGACGCGCTGTGGATGACCGTGTGGCGGGGGGCGGACGTCGACGAGGAGCACCCGTTCACGCTGACCGTCTTCGGGGCCGGCGGCTCCGGTGGCCGTCACGACAAGGACGGACTGACGACGACCGGCTTCCCCACCGGTGTCCGGGCGGCGCCGACCGAGGTGCTCGAGACCCTCAGCCCGCTGGTGCAGCGGCGCCGCGAGCTGCGGCCCGACTCCGCGGGCGCCGGGCGCTGGCGCGGCGGGCTCGGGCAGGTCGTGGAGATGGGCCGCCGGGGGCAGTCCGGCTGGAGCGTCAACGCCAACGTCGACCGCGTCGTCCACGCCGCGCCCGGGGCCGAGGGCGGAGGGCCCGGCGCGACCGGCGCTTTCACCGACCTGGCCACCGCAGAGGACCTGCCGCGCAAGCAGCTGGTGCGGCTGGCCCCCGACCAGGCGGTGCGGCTCAGCTTCCCCGGCGGCGGTGGTCAGGGGCCGGCCCACGAGCGGCCGGCCGAGACCGTGCTGCGCGACGTGGTCGAGGGCTACGTGAGCCTCGAGGCGGCCGCCGAGCTCTACGGCGTCGCGATCGAGTACGTCGGCGCGGACGTCGCGCTGGTGCGGCCGCCGTCGGCGTACCGGATCGACGAGCAGCGGACCCGGCAGCTGCGCGAGGGCCGCGGGTGAGGCCCGAGGACCAGGTCGACGCGGCCTTCCGGGCGGCCGTGGCCTCGCTCGGCGGCCGTCACGGAGCCGACCCGTCGGCGCTGGGCGGACTCCCGCCGGCACGGGCGCTGGAGCTCTTCGAGGCCCAGGCCGGCAGCCGTCACCTCGACCTGGCTGCGCGCCGGCTGCAGGCCGAGGGCCGCGGCTTCTACACGATCGGCTCCTCGGGACACGAGGGCAACGCGGTCGTCGCGGCGGCGACCCGGCCCACCGACCCGGCGCTGCTCCACTACCGCTCGGGAGCGTTCTTCCTCGAGCGCGCCCGGCAGGCCGGCGTCACCACCGCGCTGCGCGACGTGCTGCTCGGCGTCGTCGCGGCCCGCGAGGACCCCATCGCCGGCGGCCGCCACAAGGTCTTCGGCAGCAAGCGCCTGGCGATCCTGCCGTCGACCTCGACCATCGCCTCCCACCTGCCGCGGGCGCTCGGCATCGCCGTGTCGGTCGGCCGCAGCCACCGCATCGGCGTCCCGACCGAGTGGCCCGACGACGCGCTGGTCGTGGCCAGCTTCGGCGACGCCTCCGCCAACCACTCCACGGCCACCGGGGCCATCAACGCCGCGCTCCACACCGCCCACCAGGGCATCGCCGTCCCGCTGCTCCTCGTCTGCGAGGACAACGGTCTCGGCATCAGCGTCCCGACGCCGGCCGGCTGGATCGAGCAGGCGTACGCCGCCCGGCCGGGGCTGGCGTGGTTCGACGCCGACGGCGCCGACCTGCCGTCGGCGCTCGACGTCGCGACGGCGGCGGCCGACCACGTGCGGTCGAGCCGGAGACCGGCGTTCCTGCGGCTACGCACCGTGCGGCTGATGGGGCACGCCGGCTCGGACGTCGAGGCGTCCTACCGGACCGCAGCCGCCGTCGCCGACGGTGTGTCCCGCGACCCGCTGGTGGCGACCGCACGCCGGCTGGTCGAGGCCGGCGCGGCCGGCGCCGACGAGGTGCTCGCGCGCTACGAGCACCTGCGCGCCGAGGTGCACGGGCTGGCGAAGGAGGCCGCCGAGCGACCCCGGCTGACCTCCGCCGCCGAGGTGGCCGAGCCGCTGGCACCCGCCCCTGCCGAAGCGGTCGCGCGGGTCGTGGCGAGCGCCCCCGACCCCGGGTTGCGACGCCGGGCCGCGGGGGACCGGCTGCCCGAGGAGCAGGGAGGGCTGACGCTGGCGCAGTCGGTCAACGCCGCGCTCACCGACCTGCTCGCGCGCCACCCGGGCGCGCTGGTCTTCGGCGAGGACGTCGCGGCCAAGGGCGGCGTCTACGGCGTGACCCGCGGGCTGCAGAAGCGGTTCGGCCGCGCCCGGGTCTTCGACACGCTGCTCGACGAGCAGTCGGTGCTCGGGCTCGCGCTCGGCGCGGGCAGCAGCGGGCTGCTGCCGATCCCCGAGATCCAGTACCTCGCCTACCTCCACAACGCCGAGGACCAGCTGCGCGGCGAGGCGGCCAGCCAGCAGTTCTTCTCCGCCGGCCAGTTCCGCAACCCGATGGTCGTGCGGGTCGCCGGCTACGGCTACCAGAAGGGCTTCGGCGGCCACTTCCACAACGACAACGCCGTCGGCGTGCTGCGCGACGTGCCCGGCCTCGTGGTCGCCTCGCCGTCGCGTCCCGACGACGCGGCCGCGATGCTCCGCACCTGCGCCGCCGCGGCCGAGACCGCCGGCACGGTCTCGGTGTTCCTGGAGCCGATCGCGCTCTACCACACCCGCGACCTGCACGAGCCCGGTGACGACGGCTGGCTGGCGCCGTACGTCGCCCCCGACCGGTGGGCCGAGGCGCACGTGCCGATCGGGACCGGCCGCACCCACGGCGACGGCGACGACCTGACGATCGTGACGTTCGGCAACGGCCTGCCGATGAGCCTGCGGGCGGCCCGCCGGCTCGCGGCCGAGGGGGTCGACGCCCGCGTGCTCGACCTGCGCTGGCTCGCGCCGCTGCCGGTCGACGACCTGCTCCGCGAGGCGGCCGCCACCGGCCGGGTGCTCGTGGTCGACGAGACGCGGCGCTCGGGCGGGGTCTCGGAGGGCGTCGTGACCGCCCTGGTCGACGCCGGCTACGACGGTCGGGTCGCGCGCGTGGCGAGCGCCGACAGCTTCGTCCCCCTCGGCGACGCCGCCCACCTGGTGCTGGTCTCCGAGGACCAGGTCGTCGACGCCGCGCGGTCGCTCGTCGGCTGACGTCGGAGGGCCGCCAGAACGACTGGGCCCGGACCGCTGCCACAGCGGCGTCCGCTCGACACAGCCAGCGCGCCGAGTCGACGCTCAGCCGGTCAGCCGCGCAGCACGTCGAGCACCTCCTCGACGGTCCACGTGACGCGAGTCCAGGCGTGCTGGGTGCGGGTGTCGTCACCGACCAGGTAGAGCTCGACGCCGTGGCTGTTGACCAGGCTGCCGGCGTACCCCACCTGCAGGTCGAAGTGCTCGCGCAGCACCGCGTGGCCGACCGGCGCACGGAGCAGCCGCACCCGGTCGGAGAACGGCACGCCCCGGGCCGCGCCGTAGGCCGCCAGCCGTTCGGGGGTGTCGTAGCCGGGGTCGTAGCTGATGCCGGCGATGCCCACCTCCTCGCCGGGCAGCTCGTCGGGCAGCCTGGTCGCGAGCTCGGCGAGGCGGGCGACGGTGGCCGAGCACTTCGCCGGGTTGCCGCAGCGGGTGTAGAAGAACGCGACGACGTGGCGCCGGCCCCGGAAGTGCTCCTCGAAGCTGGTCCGCACCCCGGCCTGGTCCTCGAGCCGGACGCTGCCGACGTCGCCGCTGCCCGCCGGCAGGGGCGAGACGTACGGCGAGGGTGCGACCTCGGTCAGCGAGAGCGAGGCCCGGGGTGCCCGCCGGGTCGCCTCGACCGCGGCGTCCAGCTCGGCGCGCAGCGCGGGGCTCCACGACGGGCCGTGCACCTCGCGGGCCTCGACCAACCCGTCGTGGACGACGTGGGCCGCCGACCCGAGGGCGCCCAGCGTCCGCAGCACCTCGGTCAGCGCGGTGGTCGCCGCGGGGTCCGGCCACCGGGGCCGGAGCCCGGCGAAGGACACGCTGTCGTCGCGTCCCCGCATGGCCAGCAACGCGTCGAGCAGGGCGGCCGGCGTCGCGGGTCCCGGGGCGACGGCGCCGCGGACGGCCCGGGCGGCCGCGGCCACCGCGAACGGGTCGAGGGAGGTGCGCAGCGTCTCCAGCACCGCCGGCTCGGCCGCGGCCGGCAGCCCGACGGTCTCGAAGGCCGCCATCACCCAACCCCGCGTGCGCACCGCGGCCGACTCGCCGCGTCCGTCGTAGACCGCATGGCCCTCGTGGAGCAGGGGCAGCAGCTCGTCTCGCCGGACCGGGTCGGCCCGGACCTCGGCGACCAGCGTCTCGACGTCCATCAGGGTCGGGTGCGCCGGGTCGACCTCGAGGTGGTGAACAGGCGCGCGGCGCGGTTGAGCTGGCGGGTGCCGCCGGGGGCCGCGTCGATCTCGCGGACCTTGCGGTCCACGTCGCGGCCGGGCGCGGTCGGGCCGTGGGTGATGGCGCTGATGACGGTCGCGCGCAGGTCGTCGTCCTCGTCGTCGTCGAGCACGAGGGTGCGGGCGACGCGGTCGAAGTCGCGCGGCGCCAGCGACTGGAGGGCGACCACGGCGGTCGAGCGGGCCTGCCGGTCCTCACCGGTGTCGGTGGCGATCCGGCGCATCAGCGCGCGGGAGTCGCCGTCGGCGGCGAGCAGGCGCAGCGCGGCCCGCCGCAGGGGCTGCTGGCGGGAGGTCTCGACGAGGTCGCGCAGCAGCGGGTAGTGCTCGGCGTGCAGGTCGTAGCCGAGCATCCGCACCGCCTGCACCGGCGGCACCAGTGCCTCGGCGGGGTCGCGGAGCCCGTCGACCAGCAGCTGCTGGGCGTAGGAGTCGCGGGCCAGCGCCAGCACGTCGAGGGCCGCCGAGCGCAGGTCGGCGTCGGCGTCGGTGGCCGCGACGCGGAGCGCCTCGTGGTAGTCGGCCGCGTAGCGCCGGAAGTCGACGGTCTTGAAGCTGCCGCCCTGGATCGCCGAGACCGCGGCCCGCCGCACCTCCGGGTCGTCCTGCGGGTCGGCCACCAGGCCGATCAGCGCGGTCATCAGCCCCGGACGGCGTACGGCGGTGGGGGCCGCGCGGGCGACGGCGGCCACCCGGCGCCGGCTGCCGAGCCGTCGGTTGGTCAGCTCGGCTACGAGGCTGCCGACCGGCTCGTCCTCCTCGGCGCCGCGGGCCTCGGCGGCCCGCCGGGTCGTGGCGCGCCCGAGCCTCTCGTCGAACTCGCGGCGGTAGTCGCTGGCCTTCATCTCAGGCCCCCATCTCGAACGGGACGTCGTCGTAGTCGAAGCCGCACGGGGGGCTGCCGCCCTGTCCCTGGTAGTCGATCAGGTCGCCGACCGTCGGCACCCCGGGCGGCCCGGCGACCAGGCCGGCGGCCAGCGGCTGACGGGGCGCGGTCAACGGGCGCATCCCGCCGGTCACGCCGTTCCACGGCCACATGGTGTCGTGGAGGTTGTGGCCGACCCGGGTCTGCACGGCGTCGCCGGACCGGCCCCGGTAGAAGTAGGTGTCGGCCGCCTCGCCGTCGAAGCGCCCCTCGTGCCACTGCCACTGCGCCCACAGCCGATCGACGTTGCCGTGGAGCAGGAAGAACAGCGGGTCGCCGGCGGCCGTGCCGGGCGACTGGATCAGGCCGGACCAGCTGACGTGGGCGGCTCCGTGCGGGTTGCCCTCGATCACGTCGCGGAAGCCGGGCCGCTGCTGCTGGCTGGGGACGCCGGCGACGTCCTCGTAGGCGTAGTCGAGGTTGCGCTGGCTGGCGAGCAGCAGCAGGCCGAGCTCGTCGCGCACGGCCTGGCCCGGCCCGAACGTCGCCGGGGAGACGCGCGGGTCGGCCCACATCGGGTGCCGGTCGACCCAGGGCGCGCCGTCGATGGTCCAGGTGCGCAGCGGGTTGGCCGCCGACAGGGTGGGCGGCGGCCCGCCGCCCGGCGAGGGCCGTCCGGCCGGGGCGCCGAGGAAGTCGGGGGTGAACAGCCGCGGCGCCGGCCGGTCGAAGCGCCAGTAGGGGAGGGCCACCGCGGGGTCGATCACCTGCATCTCGCGCTCGAGGTCGAGCAGGTAGGCGCGGTGCCACGGCAGGAACGCGTCCTTGCCGTGGGCCTCGTCGTTGGTGTCCTCCGTGTGCATCGCGTGGAAGCCCCGGAACTGTCCGAGGCCGCGGTTGTTGAGGACGGCGAAGGCGCTGACGACGCGGTCGCGCTCGAGGTCGGTGAGCGTCTCGGCGTCCTTGCGCACACGCACCATGAACGGCACCTGCGCGACCACCTCGCCGTCGACCACGGCCTCGAGCACGGCGTCGCCGTCGTCGACGCTCGGCGCCAGGAACTCCCCGGAGAGGAGCAGGTCGACCGGCGACCCGTCGACCGGCAGCGCCAGGGTCGTATCGGCCTCGCCGTCCTCGGTCGGGTCGGTCCGGAAGGCCAGCTTCCCGACGTTGCCCGCCGCGTTGCGCAGCAGCACGGCGACCGGGCCGGCAGCGCCGTCGGCGGAGACCAGCCGCAGCTGGGTCGGGTACGGCGTCCAGGTGAGGTAGCGGCCCGCGGGGTCGGTCGAGCCGTTGACCGCGATCTCGATCGTCACCGTCATCCCGTACACACCCCCGGCTCGCCACCCCCCAGAGTGCCCCACGACGTACGGCTGCGGAAGATCTACGATGGGCCGCATCGCCGGGGTGCGCGGGTCGCCGTTCGACCGCTGACCGCCGAGGCACGGCTCGACTACGGTGGGGCCGTGCTGGAGCCCTGGCTGGTCGTGGTCGACCTGCAGCGCGCGTTCGGCGACCCGGCGAGCCGCTGGGCGGCGCCGGCGTACGACGCGGTGGTGCCGGTCGTCGAGGAGCTGGCGAGCCGGTTCGCTGACCGGGTGGTCCGGACCCGGTTCGTCCGCGACCCCGCCGAGCCGGGGCAGTGGGCGGCCTACTACGACGCGTGGCCGGAGTTCCGGGTCGGGCCGGACGACCCGGCCTGGGAGCTGTGGCCGCCGGCCCCGCCGGGCGCGCACGTGGTCGACGAGCCGACCTTCTCCAAGTGGGGTCCGCGGCTGGCCGCCGTCGTGGGCGAGGCCCCGCTGGTGGTCTGCGGGGTCGCCACCGAGTGCTGTGTGCTCGGCACCGTGCTGGGTGCGGCCGACGCCGGCCGGGCCGTGACGGTCGTGCGCGACGGCTGCGCCGGCGGCACCGCCGAGGCCAACCAGCAGGCGCTCGCGCTGATGGCCCTCAACGCCCCGCTGGTGACGGTGGTCGACAGCGCGGACCTCTGACCGGCGGCCCGGGGCGGGCCCCGGGTGCCATGACCAGCCGCGCCGCGGTGACGCCGTACGCCGTCGTGCGCTGTCCTACGACCTGCGCGGCCGCGACCTCGCCCCGCTCAACCTGCTCGCCTTCTCGGGCGAGGAGCCGCCCAGATCGAGTGCAACGAGGACGCCGCCGGCGAGAGCACCGACGAGTGACGGCGGCCTGACGTCGCTCGGGCTGGCTACTGCATGAATCCCCGGCTAGCCGGGGAATCATGCACTTCTCGGCCGTTGCAACACCCGAGAAGTGCAGGAATCGGCCGAGAAGTGAACCTCGGTCTGCCCCACTGGTCACACCGATCTCGCTCCGTCACAGGGGTTCTCCACAGATCACCGATCGGCCCTCCCGCAGGCGGGAAAAGCGTTCTAACGTGCCGAGCAGTACCTCTCGGGACGGGGGACCCATGTCGGTGGCTGAGGCGCACGCGGCGCTGGTCGAGACGCTCGACCTGCGCGTGCGCGACCAGGTGCGGGCCGAGGGCGTCGACCCGCAACGCGATGCACCCCTCGTACGCCGGATCGCCGAGGGCGTCGTCCGTGATCACGACCACCGGTCGTTGACCGGTGCCGTCGACCCGGTGGCCGACGTCGACTCGGTGGTCGGCGAGCTGGTGGCGCGGGTGTCGGGGTTCGGACCGCTGCAGCCGTTCCTCGACGACCCGGACGTCGAGGAGGTCTGGATCAACGACCCGAGCCGCGTCTTCGTCGCGCGGCACGGGCGGCACGAGCTCACCAACCTGATGCTGAGCACCGGCCAGGTCCAGGAGCTGGTCGAGCGGATGCTCAAGTCCAGCGGCCGCCGGATCGACATCAGCCGGCCCTTCGTCGACGCCATGCTGCCCGAGGGCCACCGGCTCCACGTCGTGCTCGAAGGCATCAGCCGGGGCTTCTCGGCAGTCAACATCCGCAAGTTCATCCTCCGCGCGACCAGCCTGCAGGGCCTCGTCGACCTCGGCTCGATGCCACCCACCGCGGCCCGGTTCCTCGACGCAGCCGTGCGCGCCGGCCTCAACATCCTGGTCGCCGGCGGGACCCAAGCAGGAAAGACCACGATGTTGAACTGCCTGGCCGCCGCGATCCCGGGCGGAGAGCGCGTGGTGACGGTCGAGGAGGTCTTCGAACTGCGCTTCCCCCACCCGGATTGGGTGCCGATGCAGACCCGGCAGGCGGGGCTCGAGGGGACGGGCGAGATCTCGCTGCGCGAGCTGGTCAAGGAGAGCCTGCGGATGCGGCCGAGCCGGCTGCTGGTGGGGGAGGTGCGGTCGGAGGAGTGCATGGACCTCCTGCTCGCGCTCAACGCCGGCCTGCCCGGCATGTGCACCATCCACGCCAACTCCGCGCGGGAGGCGCTGGTGAAGATGTGCACGCTGCCCCTGCTGGCCGGCGAGAACATCTCGGCCCGCTTCGTCGTCCCCACCGTCGCCTCCTCGGTCGACCTGGTCGTCCACCTCGGCCTCGACGAGCACGGAGTACGCCGGGTGCGGGAGATCGTCTCGGTGCCCGGTCGGGTGGAGGCCGACGTGATCGAGACCGAGGCGATCTTCGAGCAGGACGGCGACGAGCTGCGTCGGGCGCAGGGGATGCCGCCACGGCTCGACCGGTTCACGCGGCTCGGCATCGACGTCCACCAGATCCTCGAGGGGGCTCGCTGATGGGGGCACTGGTCGGGCTCGGAGCCGGACTGGGGCTGATGCTCTGCTGGTCGGCGTTCGCCCTGCCCCCGCAATCGCGACCCGCCCGCGGTCCCGGGAGGCTGCGGCGGAGCCTGGTGCTGGCGGGACTCGGCGGCGTCGGCACGGCCGGCTTCGTGGTGCTGTGCCTGGTGCTCGGCCTCGTCGCCGGCCTGCTGGTCCAGCTCGCGTCGAGGACGCTGCCGGTCTCGCTGTGCTTCGTCGTGATCGCCGGCGGACTGCCCGTGGCCGTGGTCGCCGGCCGTGCCAGACGACGCGCCCGCGAGCTCGCCGACCTGTGGCCCGAGGCCGTCGACAACCTCGCCTCCGCCGTCCGCGCCGGGCTCTCGCTGCCCGAGGCGCTGGGCAACCTCGGCACCCGCGGGCCCGAGCCGCTGCGGCCGGCGTTCCGGGCCTTCGCCACCGACTACCAGCTCAGCGGCCGCTTCCAGGAGAGCCTCGACCGGCTCAAGGACCGGCTCGCCGACCCGGTCGGCGACCGCGTCGTCGAGGGGCTGCGCGTCGCCCGCGAGGTGGGCGGGGGAGAGCTCGGGCGCCTGCTCCGCAACCTCTCCGGCTACCTCCGCGACGAGGCGCGCACCCGTTCCGAGATGGAGGCGCGTCAGGCCTGGGCCGTCAACGGCGCGCGGCTCGCGGTCGCCGCCCCGTGGATCGTGCTGCTCTTCATGAGCTTCCAGTCGGGCGCGATCCGTCGCTACGACTCGGCGGGCGGCGTCGTGGTCCTGGTCACCGGCGCGCTCTCCTGCGCGGTCGCCTACGGGCTGATGATGCGGATCGGCCGCCTCCCCACCGAGCGCCGGATCCTGACGTGACCAGCGCGGCATGGGGCGGCGTGCTCGGCCTGGTGGCCGCGGCCGGACTCATCCTCGTCGCGAGCCGAGTGACGGCGATCCGCCGGCCGCAGCTGGCGATCCGGGTGCTGCCCTATCTCCAGGACCTGCCGGCCTTCGAGCGACCCCGCGCACCCGCCACGGCGGCGTACTCACCCCTGCCCGCCGCCGTCGCCGTCTTCGGACCCGCGCTCCGCGGGCTGGCCGACCTGGTCGAGCGGGTCCTCGGCGGCGCTGCGTCCGTACGCCGCCGGCTCGACCAGGCGGGCCTCGCGATGAGCGTCGCCGACTTCCGGGTGCGGCAGGTGGTGTGGGGGCTGGCCGGCTTCGGGCTCGCCGCGGGGTGGGCGCTGGTCGGCAGCCTCGGCGACGGGGGCGGTGGTGCGGTGTCCGGTTCGCTGCTCTGCGTGGCCGGCTTCGCCGCCGGCGTGATCTGGCGCGACCACCACCTCACGGGGCAGGTCCGCGAGCGGGAGCGCCGGATCGTCCGCGAGTTTCCGACCGTTGCCGAGCTGCTGGCGCTGGCGGTCGCCGCCGGCGAGGGGCCGGTCGCCGCCCTCGACCGCGTCGTACGCCGCAGTGGCGGTGAGCTGTCCCGCGACCTCGCCGTCGTGCTCGCCGACGTACGCACGGGACGGCCCGTCGGCGAGGCCTTCGACCGCTGGGCGGCGGCGACCACGCAGCCGATCGTCGCCCGCTTCGCGCAGGGCATCGCCGTCGCCGTCGAGCGCGGCACCCCGCTCGCCGACGTCCTCCACGCGCAGGCCGCCGACGTCCGCGAGGCCGGCCGCCGCGAGCTGATCGAGGTCGCGGCCCGGAAAGAGGTGCTGATGCTCGTCCCCGTCGTCTTCCTGGTCCTGCCCGTCACCGTCTTCTTCGCCTTCTGGCCCGGCGTCGTCGGGCTCTCCCTGACCACGCCCTGACACCGAGGAGATCGAGGTTCCGCCATGCACCACCTTCCGACCCAGTGGGCCGTCCGGGCCCACCTCCACCTGCTGGCCGCCCTGCGCCGGCGCAACGAGCGAGGCGACGTCCCCGGCTGGGTGCTGATCACCGTCATGACCGTCGGCCTGGTCAGCGCCATCACCGTGGTCGCACGCGATCAGCTCACCCAGCTGCTCCGCGCCGCGCTCAACAGCGTCAACTGACGCAGGCCGTGGCCCACCCGACGCGTAGTGCCCGCGGCGCCGCGGTGGTGGACGTCGTCCTGGTGCTCGTCGTGCTCGTACCGCTGTTCCTGGGCATCCTGCAGCTCGGACTGGTGCTGATGGTCCGCAACACGCTGTCCTCCGCGGCCGCCGAGGGAGCCCGCTACGCCGCCGCGCTCGACCGCGACCTGGCCGACGGCGAGGCCCGCACCCGCGACCAGATCGACGGCGCGCTCGCCGGTCGCTTCGCGCGTGACGTCGATGCCTCCACGGTCAGCGTCGACGGTCGGCCGACCGTCGAGGTCCGGGTGAGCGCCACCGTCCCCGCGCTCGGCCTGGGCGGGCCGGGGGTCACCGTCGCGGTCGTGGCGCACGCGGTGGAGGAGGCGCCATGAGGCGGTCGCAGGACGAGGCCGGTACGGCGCTGGTCGAGCTGGTCTGGCTCGGCATCATCCTGCTGGTGCCGCTGGTGTGGATCGTGCTGTCGGTCTTCGAGGTCCAGCGCGGGACCTTCGCGGTGACCAGCGCGGCCCGGTCGGCCGCCCGCGCCTTCGCGCTGGCCGACAGCGACGTCGTGGGCCGGTCCGACGCCCAGGCCGCCATCCGGCAGGCGCTCGACGACCAGGGCGGCGACGACCGCGGCTTCCGGTTCGCGATCACCTGCGGCGGCACCGACTGCCACACCGCCGGCGCGGTGATCACGGTCCGGGTCTGGACCCGCGTCGACCTGCCGTTGCTGCCCGGCATCCTCGGCGGCGACGCCCCGAGCTTCGCGCTCGACTCGACCCACACCGTGCCGATCGGTCAGTTCCGGGACCTGTGATGGCGCGGACAAGGGGGGAGGACGGGCAGACGATGCTGCTGATCGTCGGGCTGGCGGTCGTGCTGATGATGGCGATCAGCGTCGTGGTCGACGCGACGGCGGCGTTCCTGCAGCGGCAGGCGCTGGCCACCCTCGCCGACGGCGCTGCGCTGGCGGGAGCCGACGCCGGGTCGCGCAACGAGCCCGACCTCTACTCCCAGGGCATCGCCGACGACCGCCGGCTCGACCTGCAGCGGCAGGTCGCCGCGGCTGCCGTGGCCGACCACCTCCAGCAGACCGGCGCGCACGCCGACCACCCCGGGCTCACGTGGAGCGTCGTGGTCACCGACGGCGGTGAGAGTGTCGTCGTCCGGGTGCGGGCGCCGCTCGACCTCCCGCTCACCTTCCCCGGCACGCCGACGACCGCGCCCGTCGCCGCGACGGCCTCGGCCACGGTCCAGCTCGACTGAACGACCAACCGGGCACGACTCGCGCCGAACGAGCCACGACTCGGCGGAGCTACCAGTCGAGGTGGAAGTCGCCGGCGACGGCGTCGTGGTCGGAGAAGAGCTCCATCTTCCACTGGCTGGTGGAGGAGACGCCGGCGTCGGGCTGGTACATGAGGTAGTCGATGGTCGAGCCGCCGTGGTCACCGGTGCCGCCGGCCGGCATGCCGTGGACGTCGTACGTCGTCGCGAAGCCCGAGGCCTGCATCCCGCCCCGCGGGAACCGGCCCGACGTGTAGTGGGCGTTGAGGTCGCCACCGGCGAACACCGGCCCCTGCGCCGAGAGCTCGCCCACGAGCGAGGACAGCGCGCCCATGTAGACCGGCAGCAGGTCGGGGGTGCCCTTGCCGACGGGGGAGGCGTGGGTGGAGACGACCGAGACCACCTTGCCGGTCTCGCGCGACTTCAGCGTCACCCAGTTGACCGCGCGGGTGCCCCACGTGCCGCCGCGCTGGTGGAGGTAGCGGGTGCCGGTCGAGAGGGCGTCCCAGCGGGTGGAGTTCCACATCACCGTGGTCTCCATCGTCCAGCGGCTGTCGGTGCCGCGGTAGAAGGAGTAGCCGGGCAGCGCCAGCAGCTCCTGCGGCCGCACCGCCTCGTTGAGGGTCACGAAGTCGGGATCGCCCGCGGTGGCCTCGTGGAGGTCGGCCAGGAACGCGCCCGACCCCAGCTCGCTCTTGATGTTGGCCTGCACGAACCGCACGTCCATCTCGGTCGGCGGGGCCGGCGGCTGCTTCTTCGCCCGGTCCTTGCTCGCGGCCTCGACCGCGTCGGCGAGCGCCGAGCGCCTCGGGTCCGGCTTCGGCTCGGGGGCCTTGCGGATCACCACGCCCTGGACCACGTGCTGCGGCGGCGTGGTCGTGCCGGAGGTCGTCAGGGCCGACGCGGAGGACGGGGCGGCGAGAGCGGTCGCGACGCCGAGCGCCACCAGACCGCGCACCACCACACCCACGGGACGACCCTTCCAAGACCGAGCTGACCGGACGAGAACGAAGACTCCCATCCTCCCCCCGATCGACGACGCGTGGGGACGGATCGGGAGAACAGCTCACCCAAAATCCGTCGCGCGGGGGAATCCCCGCGTGGTGCGATGAGTTCTCCCCACCACGCCGGTCGACACAGCCATGACGACCTTCGCCGACCACGACACCGAGGACCTCCGCGTGCCCGAGCAGACCCCGACTCCCACCCAGCGCGAGAGCCCCGTCGAGTCGCCGTACGCCGTGCTGCGCTGGCTCGTGCTCGCCACCTTCGTGGTGATCCTCAACGAGACGATCATGGTCAACGCGATCCCGCGGCTCATGGTCGAGCTCGACGTGGCCGCCCGCGACGCGCAGTGGCTCTCGACGGCGTTCATGCTGACGATGGCCGTGGTGATCCCGGTGACCGGCTGGTTCCTCCAGCGGGTCACCACGCGACAGGCGTTCCTCACGGCGATGTCCGTCTTTCTCTCCGGCACCCTGCTCTCGGCGCTGGCGCCGGTCTTCTGGGTGCTCGTCGTCGGCCGCGTCGTGCAGGCCTCCGGCACCGCGGTGATGCTGCCGCTGCTGATGACCACGCTGATGACGATCGTCCCCGAGCGCGACCGCGGCCGGGTCATGGGCAACGTGATGCTCGCGATCTCCGTCGCCCCCGCGCTCGGCCCGGCGATCTCCGGCGTCGTGCTCCAGTTCGCCTCGTGGCGCTGGCTCTTCGGGCTGGTGCTCCCCGTCGCCGCGGTCATCACCTGGGTCTCCATGCGCCGCCTCACCGACGTCGGCGAGACCCGCGAGAGCTCCCTCGACCTACCCAGTGTGGCGCTCGCCGCGCTCGGCTTCGGCACCCTCGTCTACGGCCTGAGCCAGATCGGCGCCGAGGCCTCCTCGATCCTCCCGGCGCCCGCGCTGGTCGCCGCCGGCCTCGCCGTCGTGGCGGTCTTCCTGCTCCGCCAGCGGCAGCTGCAGGCGAAGGACGCCCCGCTGCTCGACCTGCGCGTCCTCACCCACCGCACCTACGCCGTCGGCACCACCATCCAGTCGGTCTCGTTCCTGGCGATGATGGGCGCGATGATCCTGCTCCCGCTCTACCTGCAGGACCTGCGCGGCCTCAGCCCGCTCCAGACCGGCCTCCTGGTCGCGCCGGGCGGACTGGCCATGGGTTTGCTCGGCCCCCGCGTCGGTCGCGCGTTCGACCGGTTCGGTGCCCGCCCGCTCGTCATCCCCGGCAGCATCGGGGTCGTCGCCGGGCTCGGGCTGCTCAGCCAGGTCTCGGCCACCACGCCGTACGCCGTCGTGCTGACCGCTCACGTGCTGCTCATGGTCAGCCTGGCCGCGTTGTTCACCCCGGTCTTCACCCTGAGCCTCGGCGACCTGCCGGCCCACCTCTACTCCCACGGCTCCTCGCTGCTCGGCACCACCCAGCAGGTCTCGGCCGCGATCGGCACCGCGGTCTCGGTCACCGTGCTCTCCTCGCGCAGCAACGCGCTGCTCGAGGGTGGCGCGGCGCCGTCCGAGGCCTTCGTCGGTGGCGTGCAGTGGGCCTTCGGTGCGGCGGCCCTGATCTCGCTCGCGGTGGTGGCCCTGGTGCTCACCCTGCCGGCCCGCGCCGAGGCCACCGAGCCTTCCTCGGAGAGCGACGAACCGGCAATCGTCTGAAAACGTCGCGCGAGAGCGCGAGTCGCGTTACCCTCGCAGGACTCCTGAAAGCCCCCCATCAGAGGAGCCCCCCACCGTGAGCATCCCCCTGCCACGGGTCGTCCTTGCGACCCTTCTCGCCCTGTCCGTGACGTTCGCCGCTGCCCCCGCCCAGGCGCAGACGGCCGAGCGCTACCAGCACCAGGCGCGCAGCATGACCAACCAGAAGCGCGACAACCACAACCTGCACAAGGTCACGCGCGGCTCGTGCGTCCAGCACTTCGCCAAGCGCCAGGCCCGCAGGATGGCCGACCGGCAGAGCCTGTTCCACCAGGACCTCGGCCGCGTGCTGCGCCGCTGCAACCTGTCGATGGTCGGTGAGAACGTCGCCGGTGGCTACTCCAGCGGCGCCGCCGCCGTCGAGGGCTGGATGGACTCCCTCGGCCACCGCTACAACATCCTCAACCCGCCCTACCGGGTGCTCGGGATGGCGGTCCGCCGCAGCGACAACGGCACCATGTACGCCGTCCAGGTGTTCGGCAAGCACTGACCCGCCCCGTCGTCACCCCGTCGCCGACCCGCGCCAGCGGCGATGACGCCCGGCCTCGGCCGCGGCGGTAGCCTTGCTCCTCGTGGCTGGCCCCGACTTCGACACCGAGATCAAGCAGCTCCAGGCGACGATGAAGACCATCGGCCAGGTGCTCGACCTCGTCGGCATGCGCGCCGAGATCGCCGACCTCGGTGAGCAGGTCTCCGCGCCCGACCTCTGGGACGACCAGGACAACGCCACCCGGGTGACCGGCCGGCTCTCGCTGCTCCAGGGCGAGGTCGACCGCTTCACCGCCTTGCAGTCACGCATCGAAGACCTCGAGCTGATGGTCGAGCTCGGTCGCGAGGAGAACGACGAGGAGACCCTCACCGACGCCGGACGCGAGCTCGGCCGGATCCAGAAGGCCGTCGAGAGCCTCGAGATCCGCACCCTCCTCAGCGGTGAGTACGACGCCCGCGAGGCGCTGGTGACCATCCGCTCGGGCGCCGGCGGGGTCGACGCCGCCGACTTCGCCGAGATGCTGATGCGGATGTACACGCGCTGGGCCGAGCAGCACAAGTACGGCGTCGAGGTCTTCGACACCTCCTACGCCGAGGAGGCGGGCCTGAAGTCGGCGACGTTCGCCATCCACGCGCCCTACGCCTACGGCACGCTGAGCGTCGAGGCCGGCACCCACCGGCTGGTCCGGATCAGCCCCTTCGACAACCAGGGCCGTCGGCAGACCAGCTTCGCCGCGGTCGAGGTGGTGCCGGTGCTCGAGCAGACCGACGAGATCGAGGTCGACGAGAACGACATCAAGGTCGACGTCTACCGCTCCTCCGGGCCGGGCGGGCAGAGCGTCAACACCACCGACTCCGCCGTACGCCTCACCCACCTGCCGACCGGCGTCGTCGTCTCCTGCCAGAACGAGAAGTCGCAGCTGCAGAACAAGGCCGCCGCGATGATCGTGCTCAAGGCCAAGCTGCTCGCGATCAAGAAGGCCGAGGAGGAGGCGCACCTGCGCGACCTCAAGGGCGACGTCGCGGCGAGCTGGGGCGACCAGATGCGCAACTACGTCCTCAACCCCTACCAGATCGTCAAGGACCTGCGGACCGGCCACGAGTCGGGCAACCCGCAGGCCGTCTTCGACGGCGAGCTCGACGACTTCCTCGAGGCGGGCATCCGCTGGCGCCGCGGCGCCGACAAGGCCACCGCCGACGCCTGAGCCGGCTCGTGAAGCGACAGGTGGCGGGCCACGAGCTCGACGACGACCCGGCCCGCGTCGACCTCGAGGTCGTGTGGGAGTTCCTGTCCACCGAGGCCTACTGGGCGCGCTGGCGTTCGCGCGCCGACGTCGAGGCACAGGTGTACGGCGCTTGGCGCGTGGTGTCGGTCCACGACCTGGCGTCGGGCGAGATGGTCGGCTTCGCCCGCGCGGTCTCGGACGGGGTCGCGCTCGCC
The DNA here is from genome assembly GCA_963740885.1 of uncultured Actinomycetota bacterium. Lineage (GTDB taxonomy): Bacteria > Actinomycetota > Actinomycetes > Propionibacteriales > Nocardioidaceae > Nocardioides. The sequence continues at coordinate 621,615 of CAVUFP010000002.1, read as the reverse complement.
TACCTGGCCGACCTCTTCGTGGTGCCCGCCGCTCGCGGACGCGGCCTCGGCGAGGAGCTGGTCCGGTTCATGGTCGACGACGGCCCCGGCGCGGGCTTCCGCTGGATGCTGCACACCTCGGACGCCCACGGCCTCTACGACCGGTTCGGCTTCGCGGCACCCGACGCCACCTACGTGGAACGCCCCCGCCGCGACCCTGCCGGGTGACCTAGAGTCGGGTCACTGTCTCGCTCTCTCGGGAGGTCTGTCGTGGATCCTGCACCCATCGACCCGGCCTACGGCGCCGGGGTGCTGCTCGGCATCGCCGCCGTCGCCGTCGCGCTGCTGCTGTTCCTCATCATCAAGGTCCGGATGCACGCCTTCGTGGCGCTGGTCGTCGTCAGCCTCCTGACCGCGATCGCCACCCGGATCCCGCTGGCCGACGTCGCCTTCGTGTCGACGTACTTCTTCGGCAAGACGCTCGGGACCGTGGCGCTGCTGGTCGGGCTCGGGGCGATGATCGGGCGGCTGCTGGAGGTGACCGGCGGCGCGCAGGTGCTGGCAGACACCCTCATCACCACCTTCGGCGAGAAGCGGGCGCCGATGGCGCTCGGCGTCGCGGCCCTGCTCTTCGGCTTCCCGATCTTCTTCGACGCCGGCCTCGTGGTGTTCCTGCCGATCATCTTCTCGGTGGCCAGGCGGTTCGGCGGGTCGGTGCTGGTCTATGCGCTGCCGGCGGCCGGAGCCTTCGCGGCCATGCACGCGATCGTGCCGCCCCACCCCGGTCCGGTCACCGCCGCGACCGAGCTCGACGCCAGCATCGGCCTCACCCTGCTGATCGGCACCCCGGTCGCCGTGGTGTCGTGGTACGTCGGGGTCCACCTCTTCACCCGCCACTACGCCGGCAAGATCTTCGTGCCGATCGACGACAGCCTGCTCACCGGTCGCCCCGCCGGCGAGCCCACCGGCGGTGGCGGCACCGCGACCGCGACCGGCACCCGCACCTCCGCGCCGCCGACCTTCGGCCTGGTGCTGCTCGTCCTGCTGCTGCCGCTGGCCCTGATCACGCTCAACACCGTCTTCACGACCCTCGTCGCGGCCGGGACGATCGAGGAGTCCGCGCTGACGGACACGATGATCTTCATCGGCCAGACGCCCGTCGCGCTGCTGGTCACGCTGCTGTTCGCGACCTACACCCTCGGGCGTCGCGACCGGTCGCTCGCCGACACCGAGACCATCCTCAACGACGCGCTCGCGCCGATCTGCGCGATCATCCTGATCACCGGGGCCGGCGGCATGTTCGGCGGGGTCCTGCGCACCAGCGGCATCGGGACGGCGCTCTCGGAGTCGCTGGCCGACCTCGGGCTGCCGTTGGTCGTCTCGGCGTTCGTGATCGCGACCCTGCTCCGGGTGGCGCAGGGCTCGGCCACGGTCGCGCTCACGACCACCGCCGGCCTGCTCAGCACGGCCGCGGCGGCCGGCGACCTGTCCTCGACCGACCTGGTCGCGATGGTGCTGGCCATCGCGGCCGGGGCCACGGTGCTCTCCCACGTCAACGACTCCGGCTTCTGGCTGGTGAGCCGGTTCTTCGGGATGGACGTCAAGACCACGCTGCGCACGTGGACCGTCATGGAGACCACGCTCGGGCTCTCGATCTTCGTGCTCGCCCTGCTGATCTGGTACGTCGTGCCGTGACCCCGGTCCACGTCGTGTTCATGGGGGTCTCCGGCACCGGGAAGACCACCGTGGCGCGCGAGACCCGGGCCCTGCTCGGCTGGGACTTCGCCGAGGGCGACGACTTCCACCCTCCCGAGAACGTCGCCAGGATGGCCCGCGGCGAGCCGCTCACCGACGACGACCGCGCCCCGTGGCTGGAGGCGCTGGCCGGGTGGGCCCGTGACCACGACCTCGCCGGACGCTCCACGCTGATGACGTGCTCATCCCTGCGGCGCGGCTACCGCGACGTGCTGCGCACCGGCGGCGAGACGGTGTTCGTGCACCTCGTCACCGGGCGCGAGGTGCTGGAGAGGCGCATGGCCACGCGCGACCACTTCATGCCGGGCAGCCTGCTCGCCTCCCAGCTCGACACCCTGGAGCAGCTCGCTGCCGACGAGCGGGGGCTGGTCGTCGACTCCACCGACCCGCCGGCGGCGATCGCGCAGCGCGTGGTCACCGAGCTCGCGCTGGCGTGACGGCGGAGACTACGCGCGGGCGGCCTCGAGGACCGACACGCACCACTCGCCGGTGCGTACCTCGGAGACCGACGCGGCCCGGGGGCCGGAGAGGGCGCAGACCAGCCAGGCGTCGCCGAACAGCCCCCGCCACGAGCGCTCGACACCGTCGGCACTACGGCAGGTCGTGGCGACCGACGGCGTACCGAACTGGCCGGTCGCGGTGCGCGAGCAGCGTCCCTCCTGCGCGGCCTCCACCAGGTCGGAGGCGCGGGCGCGGCTGATCGGGGGCACGAAGACCCATCCCCGCGCCGTCGTCCCGCCCGGGCCCTCCCAGATGCAGCCGTACTCGTGCGCGACGGTCCGGCTGCCGTCGTCGAGCCGGAGCCGGTCGCCGTTGCCGTAGTCGTCGTGGGAGCGCGCCGGTGCGCCGAGCGCGTGCTCGATGCCGGTGGGGGAGACCCGGTCGCAGAAGGGCGCCCGCGCGACGGCCACGCCCTCGGTGTCGTACGTCGCCAGCGTGGTCGGCTCCGCGGTCGGCTGGTCGCTGGGGGTGCTCGACCCGGGAGGCTCCGGCGGGGTCGACGTGCACGCCGTCACGGCCAGGACCGTGGCCGTGACCACGGACGCCCACGTCGTCCTCCTGCTCCGCACGGCCAGAACTCTGCCACCCCCGGGCCACCCCGCCCCCACCCCCGTGCCGCGCCGGGCGGCGCGGTTTGGGAACCGCCGTGGGGGAGGGACTACTCTCGATGCGGTGATTCGCTTCGAGAAGGTCGTCAAGGCCTACCCCGGTCAGGGCGCTCCCGCCCTCGACAACGTGACCGTCGACGTCGAGAAGGGCGAGTTCGTCTTCCTCGTCGGCGCCTCCGGCTCGGGCAAGTCCACGTTCCTCCGGCTGGTGCTGCGTGAATCGCGCCCCACCAGCGGGCGGGTCTACGTCGCAGGCAAGGAGATCAACCGGCTGGCCGGGTGGAAGGTGCCGCGGCTGCGGCGCCAGATCGGCACGGTGTTCCAGGACTTCCGGCTGCTGCCCAACAAGACGGTCTCCGAGAACGTCGCCTTCGCGCTCCAGGTGATCGGTCGGCGTTCGTCGGAGATCAAGACCCTGGTACCCGAGACCCTCGAGCTGGTCGGGCTGGAGGGCAAGGGGGAGCGCTTCCCCGACGAGCTCTCCGGCGGTGAGCAGCAGCGGGTCGCGATCGCGCGGGCCTTCGTCAACCGGCCGATGATCCTGATCGCCGACGAGCCGACCGGAAACCTCGACCCGGCCACCTCGGTCGGCATCATGAAGCTGCTCGACCGGATCAACCGCACCGGCACGACCGTGGCCATGGCCACCCACGACTCGGGTGTCGTGGACCAGATGCGCAAGCGGGTCATCGAGCTGGAGGGCGGTCGCGTCATCCGCGACCAGGCGCAGGGCGCCTACGGCTTCCAGCACTGACCCCGAGACCCGAGACCCCGAGACAGAGAGAGCCACCCTTCCCTCATGCAGCTGCGCAACGTCTTCTCCGAGCTCGGCCAGGGTCTGCGACGGAACCTGTCGATGCACATCGCGGTGATCCTGACCCTGTTCGTCTCGCTCACCCTCGTCGGCCTGGGGGTGCTGCTCAACCAGCAGGCCCAGCGGATGGCCGACCAGTACGGCAACGAGCTCCAGATCACGGTGTTCCTGTGCCGTGACAACGACCCCGACCCGGCCTGCCCGACCGAGGTCACCTCGGCCCAGCAGAAGGCGGTCGAGGACGTCGTCGAGAAGAACCCCGAGGTCGCCAGCTGGTACGTCGAGTCCAAGGCGACGGCGTTCGAGAAGGTCAAGGAGCTGGTCGGCCCCGAGAAGTTCGAGGGACCGAACGCCGCCGCGACCGTCGACGACATGCCCAAGTCGATCTGGATCACGCTCGACGACCCCGCGCAGTACGAGGGCATCACGAGTGCCGTGCAGGGGCTGGACGGCGTCAGCCAGATCCGCGACCAGCGCGAGGTGGTCGGGCCGCTGCTGCGCGGCATGGACCGGCTGCAGGTCGGCTCCTTCCTGACCGCGGTGTTCCTGGTGATCGCCGCGCTGCTGCTGGTCGCCAACACGATCCGGCTCGCCGCGCTGGCGCGACGCCGCGAGATCGGCATCATGCGGCTGGTGGGTGCCTCCACGCTGTTCATCACGCTGCCCTTCCTGATGGAGGCGCTGGTGACCGCCGTGCTCGGCGTGGTGCTGGCCGGCGGGACGATGGCGGCGTTCATGCAGTTCGGCGTGGAGAACGGGTTGCGCGACTCCGCGGGCTTCATCCCGTGGGTGGGGTGGTCCGAGTACGGCTACGCCCTCGGGGCCGTGGTGGTCCTCGGCCCGGTGCTCACCCTGCTCCCGACACTCGTGCTGACACGCAAATACCTCAAAGTCTGACCTCGCTCGGTTACGTTCGTCGCGCACGAACTTCCCCGAAACGAAGGCAGATCGGTGCGTCTCTTCCCCCGTACCGCCCGTCACCGCCTGTCCGTCGCCGTCGCGGCGGGTGCGCTGGCGCTGGGCGCTGTGTCCGGTGCCGCTCGCGCACGCCGACGACCTGCACGACCGGCAGGACAGGATCCAGGACCGGATCCAGGGGGCCGACAAGGACCTCGACCACTCCAGCGACCGGATGCAGGCGGCCATGGCGGCCCTCTCCGCCGCCCAGGACGAGCTCGACGCGGCGCGCGACACGCTGTCGGCGGCCAAGGTGGCGCTGCACGCGGCGCGCGAGCGTGACGAGCAGATGCAGGCGGAGCTGGAGCGCGCCCAGGCCCGGCTCGAGCAGGCCCAACAGGAGCTGGCCACGGGGCGCAGCGACCTGGAGGAGCAGAAGGCCGAGGTGGCCACGGTGGTCACCGAGATCTACCAGGGCGAGGACCCCCACCTGCAGGCGATCAGCTCGATCATGGACGCCCAGGACCCCTCGGAGCTGACCTGGGCCGAGGAGGCGCGCGACGTCGTCGTGCGCGGGCAGACCCGGGCCTACGACGAGCTGCGGGCGACCGAGGTGCTGCTGCAGGTGCGCGAGGAGCAGGTCTCCGACGCCGAGGCCGAGGCCGAGGTGCTGCGCCAGAGGGCGGCCGACCACCTGGTCGAGACCCAGGGACTGACCCAGGAGGCGCGCGACGCGCGGGCCGCCGTACGCACCACCGTGGAGGCGCGACGCGACGCCCGCAACCAGGCCGCCGCCGCCCGGGCCCACGACCTGCGCGAGCTCCGTCAGCTCAAGGCCCAGGAGCGATCAGTCAGGAACCTGATCCTCGCGAAGGCCCGCCGCGCGGCCCAGTCGTCGAGCGGTTACACCGGGCAGACCAGCAGCTTCCTGGGCTGGCCCGTGCCCGGCGGCTACGTCACCTCGCCGTTCGGCTACCGCGTCCACCCGATCTACGGCTACTACAGCCTCCACGACGGCACCGACTTCGGGAAGGGCTGCGGCGCCCCGCTCGTCGCCGCCGGCACCGGTCGCGTCATCTCGAGCTACTGGTCCGACGTCTACGGACACCGGCTCTACATCAGCCTCGGGACGGTCAACGGCAAGAACGTCACGATCGTCTACAACCACGCCTCCAGCTACAACGTCGGCGTCGGCGCCACCGTCACCCGCGGCCAGACCATCGGCGCCATGGGCGACACCGGCTGGTCCACCGCCTGCCACCTCCACTTCACGGTCCTCGTCAACGGCACCCCCGTGAACCCCATGAACTGGCTGTAGCCCCGGATCTCTTCTGGGTGCTGGTCCTCCGGGGGGCGGGTAGTCCAGTGGAAAGTGGCCCCCAGCAGACCCTGTGGGGGGCCACTTCTCACTGGACTACCCAGAAACCCCGACATCGTCGACTCGAAACCCGTTGCCGCCGCCTGAGAGGATCGGGGGATGGCCAGGGAGACGGGGCGCACGATGATCGCGCAGAACAAGAAGGCGCGGCACGACTACCACATCGACGACACCTACGAGGCCGGCCTGGTGCTGGTCGGCACCGAGGTGAAGTCGCTGCGGCAGGGTCGCGCGTCCCTGGTCGACGGCTTCGCCGACATCGACCGTGGCGAGGCGTGGCTGCACAACGTCCACATCCCGGAGTACTCCCAGGGCACCTGGACCAACCACGCCGCTCGCCGCAAGCGCAAGCTGCTGCTCCACGCCACCGAGATCGCCAAGATCCAGCGGCAGACCACCGAGAAGGGCTACACGCTGGTGCCGCTGGCCCTCTACTTCAAGGACGGCCGGGCCAAGGTCGAGATCGCGGTCGCGCGCGGCAAGAAGCAGTACGACAAGCGGCACACCCTCGCGGCCCGCGACGCCGAGCGCGAGAAGCAGCAGGCGCTGGGCCGTCGGCTGAAGGGCATGGACGACGGCTGACCCGTGGCCCACTACACGCACGGACACTCCGAGCCGGTGCTGCGCAGCCATCGCTGGCGCACGGCCGAGAACTCCGCTCCCCACCTGCTGCCCCACCTGCGGCCGGGTCAGCGGCTGCTCGACGTCGGCTCCGGACCCGGCACCATCACCGCTGACCTGGCCGAGCGGGTCGGCGCGGCGACGACCACCGCGCTGGAGCACAGCGACGACGCGATCGCGCTGACCCGGGCCGAGCTCCAGCGGCGCGGCCTCACCGAGGTCGAGTGCGTCGTCGGCGACGTCCATGGCCTCGACCTGCCCGACCGCGCGTACGACGTCGTGCACGCCCACCAGGTGCTGCAGCACGTCGAGCGGCCGGTCGTCGCGCTGCGCGAGATGCTGCGGGTGACGGCCGACGACGGGCTGGTCGCGGTGCGCGACAGCGACTACGCGGCGTTCACCTGGTACCCCGGGGCGCCGCTGCTCGAGGAGTGGCTCGACCTCTACCACCGCGTGGCGCGGGGCAACGGTGGCGAGCCGGACGCCGGCCGGAGACTGCACGCCTGGGCCCGCGAGGCCGGAGCGTCGTGGGTCGAGGCGTCGACCAGCACCTGGCTGTTCACCGGCGCCGACGCCGGCTGGTGGGGTGAGCTGTGGGCCGACCGGGTGGTGGAGGGCCGGTTCGCCGACGACGCGCACCGGCAGGGAGCCAGCGCCGCCGACCTCGCCCGGCTCGCCGACGGCTGGCGCGCCTGGGCCGCCGCTCCTGACGCCTGGATCTCGCTGCTGCACGGGGAGGTGCTGGCGCGGCCCTGACGGGGTGCCAGCATGGCGGCCATGGCCGCCGTTCCGGAGATCGTGACCGAGCTCGGCCTGCCCGGGGTGGTCGACGTGCACACCCACTTCATGCCGGAGCGGGTGATGGCCAAGGTGCGCGCCTACTTCGACCAGGCAGGTCCGCTGCTCGGCCGGACCTGGCCGCTGCACTACCGCGGTGACGACGAGGAGCTGGTGGCCCAGCTGCGCGAGTTCGGCGTACGTCGCTTCACGGCGCTCGCCTACGCGCACCGGCCGGGGATGGCCGAGTTCCTCAACGACTGGGCGGGCGGCTTCGCCCGGCAGGTGCGGGAGGTGGCCCGTAGCGCGACCTTCTACCCCGAGGAGTCGGCGGCGTCGTACGTCGCCGCGCGGATCGCCGAGGGGGCCGAGATCTGGAAGCTGCACGTCCAGGTCGGCGGCTTCGACGTCCGCGACCCGCTGCTGGACGAGGCGTGGGCAGCGCTCGCGGACGCCGGCTCGCCCGTCGTGGTCCACGCCGGCAGCGGACCGGTCCCCACCGAGTTCACCGGGCCCGGCCCGGTCGCCGAGCTGTTGGACCGGCACCCGCGGCTGCGGCTGGTCATCGCCCACGCCGGCGCACCGGAGTACGCCGAGTTCCTCGCGCTCGCGGAACGGCACGAACGGGTCGGGCTCGACACCACCATGGTGTTCACCGAGTTCTTCGACGAGCTGGGCGCGGCGTACCCCTCCGACCTGCTGCCGCGGCTGCGCGACCTCGGCCTGGCGGGGAAGGTGTACCTCGGCACCGACTTCCCCAACATCCCCTACCCCTGGATCCACCAGCTCGACGCGCTCGCCCGCCTCGACCTCGGCGACGACTGGCTGCGGGCCGTGCTCTGGGACAACGGGGTCGAGCTGCTCGGGCTCCCGTGAGGAATCGACGTGCCCTCCGCGGCGTTGGCCCGTACAGTAGGAGCGCTTGACAACTGCAGAGGGGCTGATCGGTTTCGACTTGGGACGCTAGTTCCAGGGGAAGCGGGTCGAGGAGCCAGCGTCATCTCGTAAACGACCGCTGGAAACACATAGTTGCCAACTCTGAGCGCAACGACTTCGCTCTCGCTGCCTGAGCAGTGATCGAAGGGTCTGACCGGGCACCCGTCCTCGTCCCGGACCCAGGCCTCATCTAGAGGACTCGCTGCTCATCTCCTGTCAGGAGGGGTGAGCGGGACTTTTTCCTGACTGGGCCCGTCGGCGAGGTGTCCGTGCCAGCGCCGGGGCCGAGAAAAGCGATGTCACGGACTGCACCCGGAGAAGACCTGGTTCGGTGCTCGAGGACGCGGGTTCGATTCCCGCCAGCTCCACCAGACAGCCCGTACGACGACCCCACGCCCCACCGGCCACGCCGGTGGGGCGTGTGGCGTCCTGGGCTAGCCTCAGCGCCCGTGATGGTCTCCCACGAGGCGCGGGTCCTCTTCGTGCACGTCCAGAAGACCGGCGGCATGACGATCGACGCGCACCTGCGCGCCGCGCTGCCCGACGCCACGGGCGTCAACACCGGGGGCGGGGGGCGCCACGTGCGGCTCGGGCGGGTGTTGCGCGCCCACCCCGACCTCGCCCACTACTGGATCTTCGGCTTCGTCCGGAACCCGTGGGCGCGGCTGCTGTCCTGGCACTCGATGATCCTGCGCCGCGAGGAGGCGGCGGCCGCCGGCGACGCGGAGGCGGCCCGCCGGATCGAGCGCAACGCCCTGTGGCACACGGTGCTGCGCGACCATCGCGACTTCGAGTCCTTCGTCCTGCGTGGTCTCGGGGAGCTCCCCACCCTCGACTGGCCGCAGGTCTCCTACCTGCAGAGCAAGCACCGGATCGCTGACTTCATCGGCCGCCAGGAGAGCTTCGACGCCGACCTGCGTGCCGTCTGCGCCCGACTCGGCCTCGAGCCGCCGACCGAGGTCGCACGCACCAACGCTGCCCCCGAGCCGACCGACTACCGCGACGCCTACACGCCCGCCGCCCGGGACAAGGTGGCGGAGGTGTTCGCGCGCGACCTGCAGGCCTTCGGCTACGAGTTCTGAGGGCTCAGCACACCGACGGGGAGCCTCGCCGCACCCGGTCGCCGAGACGCCCGCCGCGCCGCCCACCCGATGTCGGCGCGGTCGGGCACAATCGGCGCATGCTCGGGCGACTCACCGCACTCACCACGGCGCTGCTGCTCGCCCTCGGCGCGCCCGCGGTGGCCGGCGATCCGGCCGAGCCGGTCCCGACGACGCTGAGCCTGAAGGCGCCGTCGCGCTACGCCGACGACGCGACGCCGGTGACCCTGACGCTGACGGCCCAGGACGGCAGCCACCCCGTCGGCCAGTCGGTGAGCGTCGACCGCTTCCGTGACGGTGAGTGGCGGCAGGTCGCCGACCTCGTGACCGACGAGGACGGGCGGGCCACCACCGACGTCGTGCTGGCCCGCGACGCGCGCGACAACGTCGTCCGCGCCACCTACGAGGGCGACGAGGCCCAGACCTGGGCCGGCGACGCGACGGGCCGCGTGCCCCTGCGGATGAAGCGCCGCGACGGCATCGTCACGGTCAAGGGCCCCGACCGCGTGGTCGACGAGCGCGAGCTGACGCTCACGGTGGGCTGGAGTGCCCGCAACGGGACACCGGTGCCCGGACGGGTCTCGGTCTTCCGCCGGCTCGGTGGCGGCGACTGGAAGCGGGTCGCCCGGCCGCGGCTGGGCGAGGACGGCGAGGCGACCATCGCCTCCCGCCCGCGGCAGGACTCCCGCTGGCGGGCCCGGGCGACCCGGCTCGACTGGGTGACCGGCGACCGCAGCGGGATCCACCGGGTCGACAACCTGGCGCCCGGCACCCCGGTCCGGCTGCCCGCCGGCGCGCCGCGGCCACGGGTCGGCCTGCCCGACCAGCCGCACGCCGTGGGGGAGGGCGCCAACGCCGTCGTGACCCGGATCCCCGACGCGGTGTGGAGCCAGATGACCGGCCGCTCCTGGCACCGCGGCTGCCCCGTCGGCCGCACCAGCCTCCGGCTGCTGCGCATCAACTACTGGGACTACCAGGGCTACCGCCACCGCGGCGAGCTGGTCGCCCACGCCGACGCCATGCCCAACATGCGCGGCGCGCTGGCGGCGATGTACGCGCGGCAGCTGCCGATCCGCTCGATGTACCGGGTCGACCGGTTCGGGTGGTCGCGACGGCTGCAGGGCGCCGACGACTACCGCTCGATGGCGGCCGGCAACACCTCGGCGTTCAACTGTCGCAGCGTCGTGGGCCGGCCGGGTGTCCGCTCTCCCCACGCCTACGGCCGCGCGCTCGACCTCAACACCTGGGAGAATCCCTACCACTCCGCCGACGGCTGGACGCCCAACGGCTGGTGGCCGAGCCGGTCCCACCCGCGGGTGGCGTGGCGCTCGCGCCAGCACGAGGTCGTCCAGGTGATGCTCGGCCACGGCTTCCGCTGGACCTACGGCACCCAGGACTCCCAGCACTTCGACGCCCCCGCCGGCAACGGCCGCGTGATCCGGGCTCGCGTGATCGGCGGCTGCGACCCGGGCGTCTGCGACTGATGGCCGGCTGTGTCTTCTGCGCGATCGTGGCGGGGGACGTCGCGGCCGACCTGGTGCTCGCGGACGACGACTTCGTCGCCTTCCTCGACACCCGGCCGGTCTTCAAGGGGCACACCCTGCTCGTGCCGCGCGCCCACCTCGACACCCTTCCCGACCTGCCGGCCAGCCTGCGCGACCCGTTCCTCGCCCTCGCGCAGCGGCTCGCCCTGGCCGTGAAGCAGGCGCTCGGTGCCCAGGGCAGCTTCGTCGCGGTCAACAACACCGTCAGCCAGTCGGTGCCCCACCTCCACCTCCACGTCGTCCCGCGGACCAAGGGCGACGGGCTGCGTGGCTTCTTCTGGCCGCGGACGAGGTACGACGACGCCGCCGACGCGGCCGACCACGCCGCCCGGTTGCGGGCCGTCCTCGCCGAGGTCGCCCCGTGACCCGGGCGTGGGCCGGAGGTCTGGCGCTCGCCCTGGTGTTGCTGGGGGGCTGCACCAACGCGCCCGACCCGCCGGAGCCGGATCCGTCCGCCGGCGCGACCAGCGGTTCCGAGGGCGCGAGCGGTTCCGCCGAGCCGCGCCCGCAGCGCAAGGTCGCCGGTCTCGTCCTGGTGGCGCCGGCGGGCTGGCACGATCTCGTGCTCGATCCTCCCGACGAGGTGGCCCAGCAGGTGGCGGCCCAGCTCGGGGTCGACGTCGAGCAGCTCGGCCAACGGGTGCGCGCCGACGACCTCTTCCTCGTCGCGCCCGGCGACCACGACGTCGTCCCAACGCTCGAGGGCTACGTCGTCCCGGGCACCTCCACCGAGGAGCAGGTGAGGGCCGACTTCGCCCGCGTCGGCGCCGAGGTCCTCGACGTGACAACGCGGGACACCGAGGTGGGGGCGGTGCTCGTGGTGCGCTCCACGACCGAGACCAGTGCCCAGCGGCTGGAGGGCGCGACCGCCGTGGTCCCGACCGGCGGGAAGAGCCTGGTGCTCGCGGTCACCGGCGTCGACCGCCACGCCGCCGACGCGGCCCTGCAGGCGCTGGTCGGCTCGTTGCGTGATGCCTGACACGTCGGCCGGGGTCGGGGTGCGTCTGGACCGGGCTCCGTCCTAGAGTGGCCGGTCAGCACCGCCCCCGACCCCCAGGAGTGAGCATGGGCCGCTTCGACGGCCGCGTCGCCGTGATCACCGGCGCCGCACGAGGCATCGGCTTCGGCATCGCGCAGAGGTTCGCCGAGGAGGGCGCACGGGTCGCCGTGCTCGACCTCGACGAGTCCTCGGCCAGGAAGTCCGCCTCCGCGCTGCCCGGCGCCGACCGGCCCAGGACCAGCCACCTCGGCGTCGGCTGCGACGTCTCCGACGCCGCCAGCGTCGACGCCGCGGTCGAGAAGGTCGTGGCGGAGCTGGGCGGGCTCCACGTGCTGGTCAACAACGCCGGCATCACCCGCGACAACCTGCTGTTCAAGATGACCGAGCAGGAGTGGGACTCCGTGATCGGCGTCCACCTGCGCGGTGCGTTCCTGATGACGCGCGCGGCCCAGAAGCACTTCGTGGCCCAGAAGTACGGCCGGATCCTCAACCTGTCGAGCACCTCGGCGCTCGGCAACCGCGGACAGGCCAACTACTCGGCGGCCAAGATGGGCATCCAGGGATTCACGCGCACGCTCGGCATCGAGCTAGGCCCCTTCGGGATCACCGCCAACGCCATCGCCCCCGGCTTCATCGCCACCGAGATGACCGACGCCACCGCCGAGCGGCTCGGGCTGGGGGTCGAGGAGTTCCGCAAGCTGAGCGCCGAGGCCAACCCCGTACGCCGGGTCGGCTACCCCGAGGACATCGCCGCCGCGGCTGCCTACCTCTGCAGCGACGAGGCGTCGTACGTCACGGGCCAGGTGCTCTACGTCGACGGCGGCGCCCGCCTCGACTGAGCCCGGGTGGCATATGTGCAGCGGCTTGCTGCACAATGCCCGGCGACCGGGCGCGCCTGCCACGCCGCCGTGGAGTGCGCGGCCACACTTGTCCGAGTTGCACCACCCCCGAGATCCCCTGATCGGAGTCGACGTGCGCCCTCTGCGCCTGACCACCCTGAAGACCCCCGTCTCCGCCGTCGCCGTCCTGCTCTCCGCGAGCCTGCTGCTCGGCGCGTGCGGCGGCGACGAGACGACCGCCGACGAGTCGACCCCCGGCCAGGAGGTCGCCGGCGGCTCCACGCTCGGCCAGACCTGGCCGCTGACCGGCCTCGACGTCGGTGGTGACGATACCTCGGAGCAGACCCACCCGGTGCTGGTGACCAAGATCGACAACACCGACTCCAGCGCCCCCCAGCTGGGCCTCGGCTCGGCCGACATGGTCGTCGAGGAGCTGGTCGAAGGCGGGTCCACCCGGCTGGCGGCGTTCTTCTACTCCCAGATCCCCGACCAGGTCGGCCCGGTCCGCTCGATGCGCGCCAGCGACATCGGGATCGTCTCCTCGGTCGACGCCTCGATGGTGACCAGCGGCGCGGCTCCGGTCACGATCAAGCGGATCACCGGCGCCGGCATCACGTTCCACGGCGAGAGCTCGGCGGGGATGAGCCGCGCGAGCGACCGCACTGCGCCGTACAACCTGATGACCGACCTCACCCAGCTCGTCGACTCGCTGCCCGACGCCGACGAGCAGCGTCCCGACGACTACCTGCCCTGGGGGGAGGAGTCCGACCTGCCGAAGGGCAAGAAGGCCACGACGCTGACCGCCGACTTCGGCAACCACTCGACCGAGTGGGCCTTCCAGGGCGGCGAGTACGTCAACGAGAACACCTTCGCCGCCGACGGCGACGAGTTCACCCCCGACAACGTGCTGGTGCTACGGGTCCAGATCGGCGACGCGGGCTACCGCGACCCGGCGGGCAACCCGGTGCCGGAGACCAAGCTCGAGGGCGAGGGCCAGGCGCTGCTGTTCCACGGTGGCGAGGTCGTCAAGGGCACGTGGGCCAAGAAGGGCCTCACCAGCCCGCTCGAGCTCAGCGCCGGCAAGGGCGAGCTCACGGTGCCGGCGGGCCACACCTGGATCGAGCTGGTCCCGGCCGCCAACGGCGACGTCACCTGGCGGTAGGCGTCTCCGGACGGGTAGTTCAGTGAGAAGTGGCCCCTTCCTGCAGCGTAAAGGGGCCACTTCTCACTGTCGTACCGAAAAGTCACGACATCACAGGGGGGAGGCGTCCCCGACCTCGACGCCCTGCTCGGCGAGGGCGGCGAAGCCCGCGAGGATGAAGCTGATCGCCGCCTCCACCCGACGCGCGGCGGCCTCCGGGTCGTCGCTGGTCGAGACCGACTCGCCGGCCGAGGACATCGCGCCGAAGAAGATCCGGCTGAAGGTCTCGACCATGTCCTCGTCGAGGTCCCACTCGCCGGCCTCGAGCACCGACCCCACGATGTCCTTGACGGTGTCGAACGTCGAGCGCTCGGACTGCTCGCGGAACCGCGCGTAGCCGAGCACCGCGGGTCCCTCCAGGATCACGATCCGGCGGTAGGACGGCTGCTGGACGACGGCGAGGAAGCGGCCGAGCCCGGCGAGGGCCTTCTCCCACGGGTCGTCGTGGCCCTCGAGGGAGCCGCTGATGTCGAGGGCCGCCTGGGTCTCGACGCGCTCGAAGACGGCCTCGAAGAGCGCCTGCTTGCCGCTGAAGTGGTGGTAGAGCGCACCCTTGGTGACCTGGGCGCCCGCAACGATCGTGTCGAGCGACGCGGCGGCGTAGCCGTGCTCGGTGAACAGCTCCTCGGCGATGTCGATCAGCGCCCGGCGCGTGGACGCGGAGTACTGCTGCCGGCGGGAGGGGACCCGCGGCACCAGCTTGGACACCGTCGCCTTGCTCATCCCGGTGAGTCTAGGGGTGAGGCGAGCCGTCGTGAGCAGCGTCACCGTGGCCGGCTTTGCACACGGAGGGGACCGCGACGCATACTGAGAGTACGTACCGACGGTATGTGAAAGTGAAGGAGCCCTCCCATGACCTGGAACGCCTTCCACACCCGCGGGGAGATCCTCCGCACCGTGACCGCTGCTGCGGACGCCCGGCTCGACGGTCGCCTGCCCCTGGACGTCGACGGCGTCCGCGAGGTGTTCGTCGACGAGCTCGACCTGCTCGGCGCGCTGCAGCTGAAGTGGCACACCCGGCTGGCCGGGCGCATCGAACGCGCCCTGATGAGCCAGCCCCTCGACCTCGACGCGGCCGTGATCGGCGCGTGGCGCGACACTGCCGAGGAGCTGCCGGGCCTGCGCCTGGTCCTCGACCACCAGCGCGAGCAGCCGCTCGACGAGCGGACGGCGCGCGCGCTCGACACCGCGACGGCCAAGGAGCAGACGATGCTGGCCGTGATGGCCGGCCTCGCCGGCACGGGGAGCACGAACGCGGCGCCCGTCGGGGCCGTGCTCGAGAGCCGCGCCCGCGCGGGGCGGCGTCCGGCCCGCCGGACGCTGCAGGCGCCGCAGGCGCCCGAGCACCGGGCGCCCGGGCTGATCGGCCGGCTCAAGTCGGCGCTCGCGGCCTGAGGTCCGAGCCCACCCCCGTCCCTTCGTCCGTGACCGCCGCGCGCCGGATGACCTGAGGCGGCGGGTCGGTCATGATGAGGCCATGAGCGAGGCGACCCGGGCACAGGCGGGGATGCTGCTCGTCGCCGCGCCCGAGCTGCTCGACCCCAACTTCAGCGACACCGTGGTGCTGCTGCTCGACGTCGACGACGAGGGCGCCCTCGGCGTCGTCCTCAACCGGCCGACGCCGGTCGCGGTGAGCGAGGTCCTCGCCGGCTGGGACGAGGTCGTGGGCGAGCCCGAGGTGCTCTTCCAGGGCGGCCCGGTCAGCACCGAGGGAGCGCTCGCGGTCGGCTGGCTGCGGGACCACGACGACGTACCGGTCGGCTTCCGCGAGGTCGTCGACGGCCTGGGGGTGATCGACCTCGACACCCCCGTCGAGCTCGTCGACGGGTCGCTGTCGGGCATGCGGATCTTCGCCGGGTACGCCGGCTGGGGGGCCGAGCAGCTCAGCGGCGAGATCGAGGAGGGCTCGTGGTACGTCGTGCCGGCCCAGGCGCTCGACGTGTTCCGCGAGGACCCGACCGACCTGTGGCGCGAGGTGATGCGCCGCCAGCCGGGCGAGCTCGCCTGGCACTCCACGCGACCGGTCGACCCCACCATCAACTGAGCGGCCCGGCCGGTGGGTCCGGCTGGGGCAGCGCCACCGACTCAACTAGAGTCTGGTCACCATGAGCACCCTCGGATTCGGTCAGCCCGCCGGCGACACCGACACGATCGAGGACCGACGTACGTCCCCGGCCGAGCCGGGGGACCACGAGCGCTTCTCCCACTACGTCGACAAGCACAAGCTCACCGAGGCGATGGTGATGGGCACCCCGGTGGTGGCCCTCTGCGGCAAGGTCTGGGTGCCGAGCCGCGCCCCGGAGAAGTACCCCGTCTGCCCGATGTGCAAGGAAGTCTGGGAGCAGATGCAGCCCGGGGGCGGCGACGGCTCCGGAGACAGCGGCGGGGACTCCACCGAGTGAGCGACCGGCTCGAGCCGGTCCCCCTCTCACCCGCCTGGCCCGACCGGGCGGCCTGGGGGACCGCGCCCTCGCTGCGCGCCTGGCAGCAGGCGGCGATGGAGGACTACTTCGCCCGCGGCCCGCGCGACTACCTCGCCGTGGCCACGCCCGGCGCCGGCAAGACGACGTTCGCGCTCTCGGTGGCCGCCGAGCTGCTGGGGCGCCGCATCGTCGACCGGATCGTCGTGGTGGCGCCCACCGAACACCTCAAGAGCCAGTGGGCCGAGGCGGCGGCCCGCGCCGGCATCCCGATCGACCCGACCTACAGCGCGGGCAAGGGCAAGACCTCGACCGACTATGTCGGGGTCGCGGTGACCTACGCCGGCGTGGCGGTGAACCCGCTGGCGATGCGGATCCGCACCGAGCGGTTCAAGACGCTGGTGATCCTCGACGAGATCCACCACGCCGGTGACGCGCTGTCGTGGGGTGACGGGGTGCGCGAGGCCTTCCAGCCGGCCGCGCGGCGGCTGGCGCTGACCGGCACGCCGTTCCGCTCCGACGTGAGCCCGATCCCCTTCGTCACCTATGCCCCCGACCCGACCCAGGGCCCGGCCGTGCGGGTGAGCGTCCCCGACTTCACCTACGGCTACGAGCACGCGCTCGCCGACCACGTCGTCCGGCCGGTGCTGTTCATGGCCTACTCCGGCCAGATGGAGTGGCGCACCCGCGCCGGCGACGAGGTCTCGGCCCGGCTCGGCGAGCCGCTGACGAAGGACCTGCACGCCCAGGCGCTGCGCACCGCGCTCGACCCCCAGGGGTCGTGGATCCCCGCGGTGCTCGCGGCGGCCGACAGGCGGCTCTCCGAGGTACGTCGCCACGTGCCCGATGCGGGCGGGCTGGTCATCGCCTCCGACCAGACCCAGGCCCGCGCCTACGCCGCCCTGCTCGGGAAGATCGCCGACGAGAAGCCGGCCGTGGTGCTCTCCGACGAGAAGGCCGCCTCGACGCGGATCGCCGACTTCGCTGCGGGCGAGTCGCGGTGGATGGTCGCGGTGCGCATGGTCTCCGAGGGGGTCGACGTACCTCGCCTCGCCGTCGGCGTCTACGCCACCACCACCGCCACGCCGCTGTTCTTCGCCCAGGCCGTCGGCCGCTTCGTCCGGGCCCGGACCCGGGGGGAGACCGCGACCGTGTTCGTCCCGTCGGTGCCCTCGCTGCTCGGGTTCGCCTCGGAGCTCGAGGCCCAGCGTGACCACGTCCTCGGTCGGACGGTCCGCGACGAGGACGACCTCTACGCCGCCGAGAACGCCCTGCTCGCCCAGGCCCAGCAGGGGGAGGGGGCGGTCGACGGCCTGGAGGGTTCCTACGAGGCGCTCGGCTCCGACGCCCGCTTCGACCACGTCCTCTTCGACGGTGCGTCGTTCGGGCACGCCGGCGAGGTCCACGTCGGCTCCGAGGAGGAGATGGACTTCCTCGGCATCCCGGGCCTGCTCGAGCCCGACCAGGTGCGTGAGCTCCTCCACCACCGCCAGTCCGAGCGCGCCAAGCGGCGCCCGGCGGCCGAGCCCGACGACGTCGACCGGGTGACCACCCACGAGCAGCTCGCCGTGCTGCGCCGCGAGCTCAACGGCCTGGTCGCCGCCTGGCACCACCGCACCGGCCAGGCCCACGGCATCACCCACGCCGCGCTCCGCAAGGACTGCGGCGGCCCCGCCGCCGCGATCGCGAACGCCGACCAGCTGCTGGCGCGGATCGACCGGATCCGCGAGTGGGCTGCCCGCAAGAGCTCCTGAGCGGCGTACTTCTCGGCCGATCCCTGCACTTCTCGGGTGTTGCAACGGCCGAGAAGTGCAGGAATCCCCGGCTAGCCGGGGATTCATGCAGGCCGCCGAAACCCCGCTAGCCTCCTCCCATGGCGACCGAGACGTCGCAGACCCTGGACCGCGGGCTGCGGGTGCTGAGCACCCTGGCGGCGACGCCCGCGGGCCTCACCGTCACCCAGCTGGCGACGGAGGTGGGGGTCAACCGCACCGTCGTCTACCGGCTGATCAGCACCCTGGAGCAGCACGCGCTGGTCCGTCGCGACCAGCAGGGGCGGCTCCACGTCGGCCTCGGCGTGCTCCAGCTCTCGGCGGCGGTGCAGCCGGTGCTGCGCGAGGTCGCGTCGCCGGTGCTGCGGGTCCTCGCCGAGCGGGTCGGCTGCACCGCCCACCTGACGGTCTCCGACGGCGACGAGGCGCTGGCGCTCTCGGTCATCGAGCCGTCGTGGACCGACTTCCACGTCAGCTACCGGGTCGGGGCCCGCCACTCCCTGGACCGGGGAGCCGCCGGCCGGGCCATCCTCGCCGCGCGCGAGCCCGACGGCCCGGCGTACGTCGTCACGACCGGCGAGCTGCAGCCCGGCGCCCGCGGGCTGGCCGCCGCCGTCCGCGGGGTGGACGGGCTGGAGGCGAGCGTCGGCATCGTCACGCTCGAGGACATCGACGTCGACCGGCTCGGCCCCCAGGTCGTCGGCGCCGCCGACGACCTCGCCTCACTGCTGCGCTGACGCCGCCGCGCGCACGCCCGGGCCCGGCCGGCTCGCGATCGCGCGCGGCTCGAGGCCGGTGTGCCCCTCGGCGCACCCGAGCGTGAGCGTCACGGGCGCGCCGCAGTCGCGGTGGGCGAACTCGACGGGCGGTCCGTCCGGGTCGGCGAGGTAGCGGTCGCCCCACTCCGCCACGGCGACCAGCACCGGGTAGAGGTCCAGCCCCCGGGGGGTCAGTCGGTACTCGCTGCGCTCCCGCTGGCCCGCCTCGCGGTAGGGCTCGCGCCGCAGCACCTCCTGCTCGACCAGCAGCGCCAGCCGGTCGGTCAGGACCTGGCGGGGGATGCCGGTGTGGCGCCGCATGTCCTCGAAGCGGCGGATCCCGTTGAAGACCTCCCGCAGGACGACGAACGTCCACCGCTCGCCGAGCACGCCCATCGCCCGGCCGATGGTGCAGTTGTCGGTCGAGTAGGCGAGGGCGGGCGGTGTGACCACGGGCCCATGCTAAGTCTTGTTGACAGACTCAGCAACCGGTGCGAGGCTCGGTCCATGATGGAGACCCAGACGTTCGAGACCGAGTCGCGCACCTTCCACTGGGCCACCCCCGGTCAGGGCGACCTGGCCGGGCTGGCCGGGCTCGACGGCATCGGCCAGCTCGAGGCGATGGCTGACGGACGGCTCCCGGCGCCCCCGATCATGGCGACGCTGGGGATGACCGGGTTCCACCCCGAGCGGGGTCGGGTGGTGGTCGAGATGCCGGCGGCCGACTTCCACTACAACCCGCTGGGCAGCGTCCACGGCGGCGTGATCTCGGCCATGCTCGACACCGGCGCCGCGTGCGCGGTGCACTCCACGCTGGGGGTGGGAGAGCGGTACACCTCCCTCGACCTGACCGTGAAGTTCCTCCGGCCGGTGACCACGGCCTCCGGCCTGCTCACCTGCGAGGGGACCGTGATCCAGCGCGGACGACGTACGGCGCTCGCCCAGGCGCAGCTGAGCGACGAGGCCGGCCGGCTGCTGGCCCACGCCACGTCGAGCTGCATGATCTTTCCCGTGGAGGACTGAGCGCCCCCTCACCCGAGCGCCAGCGGCAGCACCCGGAACGGCACCTGGCTGGCGAGCGCGATGACGGTCGAGGAGCGGACGATGGCGGGGTCCTGGAGCACCCGGTCGATGACGCGCTGCAGGTCGGTGTTGGAGCGGGCGACGACCCGCGCCCACATGTCGCCGGCGCCGATGATCGTGAACGCCTCGAGCACCTCGGGGATGCCGGCGAGGTGGACCGCGACCGCGTCGTGGCCCGCGCCCTGCCGGATCTCCAGGGTGAGGAACGCGGTCACCGGGTAGCCGAGCGCCTCCGCGGACAGCTCCGGCCCCCAGCCGGTGATCACCCCCCGCTCCACGAGCTTGTCGAGCCGCGCCTGCACCGTCCCGCGGGCGACGCCGAGCCGGCGCGACGCCTCCAGTACGCCGATCCTCGGCTCGCGGGTGAACAGGTCGAGCAGACTGCCGTCGAGATCGTCCACGTCACGCCTCCGGGGTGGGCAGGGTGTCCAGTGATCTGCCGTCGTGTTGCACAGTGTGCCCGATCCCGACAGGCTGCGCCCATGACCGACTCCACGCTGACGGTGCTCACCCACGAGGAGCAGCAGGCCGGGCTCTCCCTCGACCAGCTCAAGCAGCTGGTCGGGCTGGTGGAGTACGACGCCAGCAGCGACCCCTTCCCGGTCACCGGGATGGACGCGATCTGCTTCGTCGTCGGCAACGCCACCCAGTCCGCGACCTTCTACCAGCTCGCGTTCGGCATGGAGCTCGAGGCCTACCGGGGCCCCGAGACCGGCCTGCGCGACGCCAAGGTCTTCGTGCTGCGCTCCGGCTCGGCCCGGTTCGTCCTCGCCGGCGGCGTCGCGCCCGACAGCCCGCTGCTCGAGCACCACCGCAAGCACGGCGACGGCGTCGTCGACCTCGCGCTCGAGGTCCCGGACGTCGACCAGTGCATCGAGCACGCGCGCTCGGTCGGCGCGACGATCCTCGACGAGCCCTACGAGATCAGCGACGAGCACGGCACCGTGCGGATGGCCGCGATCGCGACGTACGGCGAGACCCGGCACACCCTGGTCGACCGCTCGCGCTACGACGGCCCCTACCTCCCCGGCTTCGTCGCGCGCTCGACCACCGTGTCACGGCGCGAGGGCCACCCCAAGCGGCTCTTCCAGGCCGTCGACCACTGCGTCGGCAACGTCGAGCTCGGCCGGATGGACGAGTGGGTCGAGTTCTACAACAAGGTGCTCGGCTTCACGAACATGGCCGAGTTCATCGGCGACGACATCGCCACCGACTACTCCGCGCTGATGTCGAAGGTCGTCGCGAGCGGCAACCACCGGGTGAAGTTCCCGCTCAACGAGCCGGCCGTGGCGAAGAAGAAGTCGCAGATCGACGAGTACCTCGAGTTCTACGACGGCGCCGGCTGCCAGCACATCGCGCTGGCCACCAACGACATCCTGCGCTCGGTCGACATCCTGCGCGACCACGGCATCGAGTTCCTCGAGACCCCCGACTCCTACTACGACGACCCCGAGCTGCGCGCCCGGATCGGCGAGGTGCGGGTGCCGATCGAGGAGCTCAAGCGGCGCAAGATCCTCGTCGACCGCGACGAGGACGGCTACCTGCTCCAGATCTTCACCAAGCCGATGGGCGACCGGCCGACCGTCTTCTACGAGTTCATCGAGCGCCACGGCTCGCTCGGCTTCGGCAAGGGCAACTTCAAGGCCCTCTTCGAGGCCATCGAGCGCGAGCAGGACGCCCGCGGCAACCTCTGACCCTCCTCCCGCCCCGCTCAGGCGGCGACGAAGCGGGCGTCCACGGCGGCCGAGACCGCGATGTCCTTGTGAAGGTCAGCGACCCCGCGCCTTCTGCGGCGACGCCGCGCACCATCGCCAGCTGCTCGTGGTCGTGACCGCGGCTGTGGTCGCCCAGCATGGCGGGGTCGGCGATGGCGATGCACCGGACCTGGGTCAGCCCGATCGCCTCGGCGTACGTCGTCGCCTTGCGCCGGGCTTCCTCGACCGCGCGGGTGCGGACGTCGGCGACGGCCCCCGCGCGGGTCACCTCCGTGAGCGTCCACTCGATGCCGTCGATGCGCACGCCGGGGTGGACCGCGGACGCCTCGACCCAGCGCGCCAGCTCCTCGAAGTCGCGGAACGTGGCGCGGGTGGTCGTCTGGGCGTGATGCACCATGGGCTTCTGGATGCCCTTGTCGTGGTAGGGCCGAGCCGCCCAGACCCGGATCCGGTCGGTGGCGAACCAGGTGACCGGCCCGCGCTCCGGGTCGTGCCGGTCGCCGAGGCCGGCCACCAGCGCGCTCGTGCCCCGGGTGGTGCCCGCGACGACCGTGGCGCGGTCCTCGCCCTCGAAGCCGACCGAGACGGTCACGGTGCCGCGCTCGGCAGGGTGGAAGGCGTCGAAGCGCCCCTGGACGGCCTGGCGGCGCTGACCGAGGGCGACGAGCACGTCGACCTCGAGGAACACGAAGACGGCGAGCTCCGCCAGCGGGAAGGCCGCCGCGGTGCGAGTCGGGCTGAGGAGAACCTGAAGATTGACTGACATCACACCCAAACTCCCATCCGGTCACCCCCGTCCCCCCGAACACCCCGTGTGACGCCCCAGAGAGGCGCCCCGTTGCATCTGAATCGAGAGGACATCCCCATGCGCACCATCACCCCGTTCCGCAAGGTCGCCAGCCTCGGCGCCGCGACCCTGCTCGCCTTCTCCCTGGCTGCGTGCAGCCAGGACAACGGCGCCGACGCCCAGGGCAGCGACGCCGGGAGCCAGAGCTCCGAGCAGGCGGCCGCGCCCAAGCCGGTGGCCGCGATCCCCGCCCTGTCGGGCCAGGACACCGCCGTCGCGCTGGACAAGGGCTTCACCGACGCCCTCACCCAGCTCAAGCTGACGCCGGGCGTCGTGGGCGACGCCAAGCTCACGGACGGCTCGCTGGTCTTCCCGATCACCGGCGGCAACGTCACGGTCTTCAAGCCGGGCGACGTCGACCCCTACGTGATCGGCCAGATCCAGCACGAGAACTCCGGCTTCTCGCTCAGCGCCGGCGACACCAAGGTCGAGATCACCAACCTCAACGTCGACCCGGGCGTCTCGAAGGTCTACGGCGACGTGACCGTCAACGGCGAGACCGCCGCCACGAGCGTCCCGGTGTTCAACCTCGACGGCCGCACCCTCAAGCCGCTGGAGGCCCAGGGCAACCAGGCCATCCTCCAGGGCACCAAGGTGCAGCTCTCCGAGGTGGCGGCGCCGCTGCTCAACAAGGTCTTCAAGACCGACGCCGTCAAGCCCGGCCTGCTGGTCGGCATCGCGACGATCACCGTCGACGTCAAGTAGTCAGCACGCTCCTTTCACCACCGCAGGCGCCCGGCGATCCCGGGCGCCTGCGGTGCGTCCGGGCCCGGAGGTCGGGCAGGATGTCGGCATGCCGACGTACGTCGCGTTCCTGCGGGCCATCAACCTCGGCCCCACCCGCAAGTTCCCCAAGGCCGACATCGTCAAGGCGGTCGAGGCCGCCGGCGGCACCGACGTCGCGACCCACATCAACACCGGCAACGTGCTGACGACGCTGTCGCTGCGGTCGCGGGCCAAGGTCGAGGCGGCCCTGGAGCAGGCCTTCCGCGCCGACCGGGGCTTCGAGGTGCCGACGATCGTCTTCACGCGGGCCGAGCTGGCGACGATGGGGGAGGACGTCGCCGAGCTCGGTGACGGGCACCGGGGCCGTCACTACGTCTCGCTGCTCAAGGAGGCACCCAGTGCGGCCGGGCGAACGCTGATCGAGGCCGCCGGCTCAGAGGAGGAGCGGGCCGTGGTGCGCGGGCGGACCGTCCACCTGCTGCTCGGCGAGGACTACCACACCGCCACCCTCACCAACGCCGAGGTCGAGAAGGCGCTCGGCGTCGCCACCAACCGCAACGCGACGGTCATCCGCACGCTCGTGGAGAAGTGGACCTGAGGAGCGCGTCGCCTCAGGCGGCGCTCGAGGCAGGGGCGGCGACGGGTCGATGCTCGAGATCGCGGACCGAGCGGGAGGAGAGGGCGAGCAGGCAGAGCAGCGCGTAGACCACCGCGCTGGCGACCAGCACCGGGCGCAGCCCGAGGTGCTCGCCCAACGGGCCGTAGGTGAGCTGGCCCAGCGGGATGGCCACCATCGAGCCCAGCGCGTCGTAGGAGTAGGCGCGGGAGAGCATCTCGTCCGGGACGTTCTCCTGCATGGCCAGGCTCCAACCCAGGCTGAACACCTCGATGCCGGCCCCGGCGAGGAACGACGCCACCAGCATCGGGAGCAGCGCCGGGTGGAGCCCGAGCATCAGCAAGGGCGCCGCGAACACCAGGCAGCCGAGCATCCCCCACAGCAGCGGCCGTCGGATCGGGAGCCGCAGCAGGACCAGGCTGGTGACCACCAGCCCGATCGCCTGGCCGGACAGGACGTAGCCCCACCCGGCGATGCCGATGGTCTCCTTGGCGAGCGGCGGTCCGAGGGTGTGCCACGCGCCGGACATGATCGCGTTGAGCAGCCCGAAGCAGACCACGACGACCCACAGCCAGGTCGTGCTGCGGAAGTAGTGCCAGCCGTCGCGCAGGTCGGCCAGCACGCCGGCGCCGGCGGCCGCTGCCAACCGGGGCACCCGGACCGGGACCAGCAGCGCCAGCGCCACCAGCCACGTGAGGGCGTCGGCGGCGAGCGCCCAGCCCGGGCCGACGGTCACGACCAGCACGGCCGCGGTGGTGGGACCGATCGCGAACAGGGTGCCGCGCACCATCGAGAGCAGTGCGTTGGCCGGCTGCAGCTGGTCGCGCGGCACCAGCTGGGGGACCAGCGCCTGCATCGCGGGGAACGACACCGCCGCCGCGGTGCCGTTGACCGCCTCGATCACCACCAGCTGCCAGAGCTCGGCCTGTCCGGTGATCACCAGCACCGCCGCCAGGCCCTGCGAGAGCACGCAGACCGCGTTGGCCACCTGGATCACCAGCAGCCGGCCGACCCGGTCGGCGATCACACCGCCGGCGAGCAGGAAGAGCACCATGGGGACGCTGCGGGCGGCGAGCACCTGGCCGAGCGCGGCCGCGCTGTCCTCGATGGCCAGCACGGCGAAGGCCAGCGCGACCGGTGCCATGGTCGTGCCCCAGACGTTGACCGTGCGGGAGGCGAAGAACCAGCGGAAGCGGACGTCGGCGAGCGGGGCCAGGGACTCCCGCCAGGTCACGACGAGCCCCCGGTGTCGCGCGTCATCTCGAACAGCGCGGCGGTCAGCCCGGTGCGGATCGTCCCCTCCGTCCGGGGTGGTCGGGCCCCGTCGTGGAGACGGCTGGAGGCCTCGGTGAGGGCCTCGCGAGCGGCCTCGAAGTCCTCGGGCGCGACCCACAGCTCGGCGTCGCTGAAGTGGCCCGGCCGCGCGGGATCGGTCAACCGGACCCGTCGGCAGAGCTCCTCGGCCATCGCCCGGGCGTAGAGCTCGCGGGTCTCGTCGGAGGCCCGGCCGCGGCGTACGTGCTGGCGCCACGGGTGGCGGTAGCGCTTGGCGACCCCGCCGCGGATCCGCTCCTCGCCGGCGACCTCGAGCAGGCCGACGTCCAGCAGCTGGCGCAGGTGGTAGGACGCGTTGGCGTGGGTGAGGCCGAGCTCGCGGGCGACCTCGGCGGCGCTGAGCTCGGCACCGGTCAGCAGCGAGAGCACCTGCAGCCGCACCGGGTGCGCGATCGCCCGCAGCGTCCTGGTCGCCGCGGTGGCGTCGTCGTCGCTCATCTACCCTCCAATGGTTCTTGGGGAGTATGCAGGCCTCTCCCGCAACTGTCAAACGACTCTTGGGGAGTACGGCCGGGCTAGGTTGGCCGGCATGACGATCCCGGGCCTGGTGGTGACCGAGGCCCGCGGCGTGCTGACCCTCCGCTTCGACCGGCCAGAGGCCCACAACGCGCTCACCGACGAGATGACCCACGGCGCGGCCGAGCTGCTCGAGCGGGCCGGGCCGCGCGAGGAGGTCCGGGTGGTGGTCGTGACCGGGACCGGACGGGCCTTCACGACCGGCGCCGACATCGGGGGAGCCGACGCCCACGAGCGCTTCGACGTCGGTGCCCTCGACGCCGCCAACCGACTGGTGCGCTCGATCCTGCGCTGCGACACCCCGGTCGTCGCCGGAGTCAACGGTGTCGCCGCCGGCGTCGGGCTCTCGGTCGTCCTGGCCTGCGACCTCGCGGTCTGCGCCGAGTCGGCCTCACTGCTGCTGGCCTTCGCCCGGGTCGGCCTGATGCCCGACGGCGGGGCCACCGCCACGGTCGCCGCCTCGGTCGGGCGGGCGCGGGCGATGCGGATGGCGCTGCTGGCCGAGCCGCTGGCCGCGCCGGAGGCATTCCGGGCCGGGCTGGTGTCCCACGTGGTCGCTGACGCCGACTACGAGGCCGAGCTCGCCTCCGTGGTCGAGCGGCTCGCGGGCGGGGCGCCGCTCGGCCAGGCGGCCACCAAGCGCGCGGTCAACGCGGCGGCGTACGCCCAGGTCGAGCCCGCGCTCGAGGTCGAGCGCACCACCCAGACCATGCTGCTGCGCACCGCCGACGTCGCCGAGGGGATGCGGGCCTTCTCGGAGAAGCGGGCGCCCCGCTTCACCGGAGACTGAGGCTCAGGTCGACACGCCGGCCGCGGCCATCTCGCGCACCGCGGCCTCGCCGGTGCCCGGGTCGACCGCCGCACACAGATCGAGCAGCAGCCGGGTCGTGAATCCCTCGCGCGCCGCGTCGAGCGCGGTCGCGCGGACGCAGTAGTCGGTGGCGATCCCGCACACGTCGACCTCGGTGACCCCGTGCTCGCGCAGCCACTCGGTCAGGCCGTGGCCGTCGGAGGCACCCTCGAACCCGGAGTAGGCCGCCTCGTGCTCGCCCTTGAGGAAGACGGCGTCGAAGGGCCGGGGCTGCAGCGCGGGGTGGAACGCCTCGCCCTCGGTGCCGACCTCGCAGTGCACCGGCCAGCTGTCGCGGAAGTCGGGGTCCGCGGACCAGTGGTCGCCCGGGTCGACGTGGTGGTCGCGGGTCGCGACGACGTGGGACCAGTCGGGCGCCCCGTCGCCGCCGGCGTGCCAGCGGCCGAGCACCTCGCCGATGTCCGCGGCCACCCGCGCGCCGCCGGTCACCCCCATCGACCCGCCCTCGCAGAAGTCGTTCTGGACGTCCACCACGATCAGCGCGCGCGTCATCCCGCGAGCCTAGCCAGCCCCGGGAGCCACGCGGTCACGCCAGGCCCGACCCTGGGGCCGCCTGGGTGGTCGTTCAGCGGGTACGCCGCGCGTGGGCGGCCTGCTTGGCCCGGTTGCCGCACACCGCCATCTGGCACCAGCGCCGGCGTCCGGAGGAGTCGAGGAACAGCCAGCCGCAGCCGACCCCGGGGCAGGCGCCGATCCGGGGGTGGTCGACCAGCAGGTCCCCGGCCCTGACGAGGAGGGCGTCGAGCGGGTCGGCCAGCGACGGTGGCCCGGCGAAGGTCCACCGCGCGCCACCCGGCGCCAGGTCGAGCCGCTGCCGCGCACGGGCCGAGGTGAGGGCCCGGCCCAGCCGGCGCGTGGCGACGGGCCCGGCCTGCCCGAGCAGCACGTCGTGGAGGTCACCGCGGGTCCGCCGGGCCCGCGCCACCTCGTCCTCGGCCCCCTCCGGCTGCCGGTCGGCCCGCCGCGCGAGGCGGTGCGTCGTCGGCTCGTCGAGCACCCCGGTCAGCCGCGCGAGCGCCAGCAGGTGGTCGTAGGACTTCAGGTAGTCCTGCGTCTCGCCGTCGTAGGGGTCGCGCCAGCCGGCGCGCGTGTTGACCAGCTCGAGGGCCGGGTGGCCGGACAGCTGGCGCGGCAGCACCATCCCGTCGACCTCGACGTACCAGCTCACGGGGGCCACCTCCTTGACAAGCAGTAGCCTAACCTGTTGGAGTCGATAACCGGTTATACGTAATCGCTGGTTAGGAGACCCTCGATGTCACGCCTGGTCCGGATCGTGCTGCTCGCCCTGCTCCCCGTCCTGCTGGTCGGCCCCGTCGTCGCGCCACCCGCGGCCGCCGAGGAGGCGTGGCACCCCGTCAGGGAGTCGTGGCAGCCCTACCCCGAGGGCGACCTGTTCCTGCCGGCCGATCGCTACTGCGGCAGCTTCGACGTGCACTCGACCCCCGTCCGCCAGGGCGTGCAGTCGCGGGTCGTCTCGCGGTGGGACTCCGGCGGCGCCCGCGAGACGGAGTACGTCGGGCCGCTGATCGTCGACGCCACCAACACCAGCACCGGCAAGACCGTCCGGCTCGACCTCTCCGGCCGTGCCGTCACCCTGCAGCGACCCGACGGGTCGCTGGCGACGTACGAGACGGACGGCCCGGTCGGCTTCGGCTGGCCGACGGGCTCGGTGGGGCTGGCGCAGGGCTACTACCTGTTCCGCGGTCGCCACGTGGTGGAGTTCCCGGTCGACGGGCCGCGACGCCTCGTGGTCGACCAGGGCACCGAGACCGATGTCTGCACGCTGCTGGCCTGAGGGTCAGCCGCCCAGGTGGACGGTGTCGATGACGGGCTCGCCCTTGCTCATCATCTGCACCGCCACGGGCAGCTCGGCCCGTGACGCGACGTGGCGCTCGCGGGCCGCCTGCAGCGGCTCGCGGCCGACCACCACGCCCTCCTCGACCAGGGGGACCAGGAGGGCGCGGTCGTCACCGTCGTCGACGGGCGGCTCGCCGATGCCGACGACCTCGGCCTCCGCGGTGCCGTGCCGGTCGCGGCGCCGCAGCGCGTACTTGCGGCCACCGACCGAGACCTTGTCCTTGCTCCTCTTGGCGACCGAGACCATCGCGCCGCCGTCTCCCTCGCGGGAGACCAGCTTGTAGACGAAGCCGCAGGTCGGGTGGCCGCTGCCGGTCACCAGCTGGGTGCCGACGCCGAACGCGTCCACGGGGGCGGTCGCGAGCGCGGCGATGGCGTGCTCGTCGAGGTCGCTGGTGACCACGATCCGGGTGTCGTGCGCCCCGAGCGAGTCGAGCTGGTCGCGCACCCGGTGGGCCAGCAGGCCGAGGTCGCCGGAGTCGATGCGCACGGCCCCGAGGCCGGGTCCCGCGACCTCGACGCCCAGCCGCACCGCCTCGGCGATGTCGTAGGTGTCGACCAGCAGCGTGGTGCCCGTGCCGAGCGCGTCGACCTGCGCCCGGAAGGCGTCGGCCTCGGAGTCGTGGAGCAGGGTGAAGGAGTGGGCCGAGGTGCCCGCCGTCGGTACGCCGTGCCGCTGCCGAGCGGCCAGGTTGGACGACGACGCGAACCCGGCGACGTAGGCCGCGCGGGCGCTGGCGACCGCCGCCTCCTCGTGGGTCCGTCGCGACCCCATCTCGATGCAGGGACGGTCGCCGGCGACCATCGTCATCCGCGACGCGGCCGAGGCGATCGCCGAGTCGTGGTTGTAGATCGACAGCAGCACGGTCTCGAGCAGCACCGCCTCGGCGAACGTCGACTCCACGATCACCAGCGGGGAGTAGGGGAAGTAGGTCTCGCCCTCGGCGTACCCCCAGATGTCGCCGTGGAACTCGTAGTCGGCGAGCCAGGCGAGGGTCGCCTCGTCGACGACGCGGCCCTCGTCGAGGACCCCGAGCACCTCGTGGTCGAAGCGGAACTCCTCGAAGACGTCGAGGAACCGGCCGACGCCGGCGACCACGCCGTAGCGACGCCCCTCGGGCAGCCGGCGGGGGAAGAGCTCGAAGACCGAGCGTCGCTCCGCAGTGCCCGAGGCGAGGGCGGCCTGCAGCATCGTCAGCTCGTAGTGGTCGGTCAGCAGCGCGGTCGAGGCTGGCACGTGCCCACAGTAGGGGCCCGGCGGCGACGCCGGGGCCCGGCGTCCGCGACAATGGCCGCGTGACCGCCACACCCGCCCCGGTCGAGGTCGAGCCGGACGTCGTGCCCGACGAGATCACCAACGTCTCGAAACCGTGGGCGACGATCGTCTGGGACGACCCGGTCAACCTGATGTCGTACGTGACCTACGTGTTCCAGAAGTACTTCGGCTACGAGAAGAGCAAGGCGGAGAAGCTGATGCTCGAGGTCCACCACGACGGGAAGTCGGCCGTGAGCCACGGCAGCCGCGAGGAGATGGAGCGCGACGTGCAGGCCATGCACGAGTACGGGCTCTGGGCCACGATGGAGAAGCAGTGACCACCCCACGAGTCCCCTCGCTGCGTTCCCGAAGGGACCGCGGATGAGCGGCTTTGCGCGGCACCGGCGCAGCGGGCACGTGATCGCCACCTTCAGCGGGTTCGAGGCCGACCTGCTGCGCTCGCTGGCCTCCCAGCTCGTGGAGCTGCTCCGCAACGAGGCGGCCGTCCCGCGCCACGACCGCGACCCGTTCGAGTTGCTGATGGACTTCAGCGGCCCGACCACCGAGCCCGAGGACCCGGTCCTGGCCCGGTTGTTCCCCACGGCGTACGCCGACGACGAGGAGTCGGCCGCGGAGTTCCGCCGCTACACCGAGTCGGGGCTTCGGGACGGGAAGGCCGCCGGCGCCGCCAGCGTCATCGACACCCTCGAGGAGGCGGGGCTCCCGACCGAGCTCACCGAGGAGGGGCTGGTCATCGACGTCGAGATCGACCAGGCCACCGCCGAGACCTGGCTGCGCACCTTCACCGACCTGCGGCTGGCCCTGGCCACGCGGCTCGGCGTCGAGGACGGCGACGAGGAGACGTGGCTCTCGATGCCCGACGAGGACCCGCGCTCGCAGGCCTACGACATCTACCACTGGCTCGGCCTCCTGCAGGAGACGCTGGTCGACGCGGTCAGCTCCTAGCCGCGGTCGGTGCCGGCGTCGGCGCCGGTCGCCTCAGTCGCGGAGGGCGAGCTCGCCGACGGGGACGACCGCGCCGGTGCGGTTGCCCGCAGGGGCGAGGGGGCAGACCCAGGCCGGGTCGTAGGCGCACGACGGGGGATAGGCGAAGTTGAGGTCGACGACCAGCTCGCGGGCGTCACCGCCGAGGTCGGCGCCCTTCACGGTGTCGAGCAGGTAGCGCCCGCCGCCGTAGGCCCCGTCCGGCTGACCGCAGCCGGCGTCGCGCATCGGCAGGAACACGCCGCCGCCGTAGGTCGCCAGCCGCCACACGTCGAGGTCGCCGACGCCGGGCAGCGTGACGACGCCGAGCCGGTCGAAGGGCACCACGCCGTCGGTGCCGGTCTGCGGCTCCCACGACAGCTCCGGGGCCGGACGGACCTCGACCGTGAACCGCCACGACGGGTCGTACGGCGCGACCCGGAGCCCGCTGAACCCCGTACGGTCCTTCGGCAGCAGCGGGCTGGCGGGGTGGTCGGCGAACAGCGCGTCGCGGCCACGCCGCCACAGCTCGTGCCCGCTCGCGGGGTCGGTCTCGGCGCGCACGGCGGCGTACAGGGCGAAGACCCGGCGGCGCCAGTCCACGATGTCGAGCGGGTCGAGGGCATCCACCCGCCAGAACCTACGGCAGCGGCCCACATGCTGGCCCCGGGCGGGTCGCGCGCCCGCGCTGCCTACCCTTGGGGGCGTGCTGACCATCGAGCAGGCGACCGTCGACGCGATCGTCGCGCACGCCCGGCGGGACCACCCCGACGAGGCGTGCGGCATCGTCGCGGGTCCCGAGGGCAGCGACCGCCCCGAGCGGTACGTCGAGATGGTCAACGCGGCGGGCAGCCCGACGTTCTACGAGTTCGACTCCACCGACCTGCTCCGGCTCTACCAGGAGATGGACGCCAACGACGAGGAGCCCGTCGTCGTCTACCACTCCCACACCGCCACCGAGGCCTACCCGAGCCGCACCGACATCGGGCTGGCCATGGAGCCGAACGCCCACTACGTGCTGGTCAGCACGCGCGAGCACGGGAATAACGAGGGTCCCGTGGAGTTCAGGTCCTACAGGATCATCGACGGCGTGGTGACCGAGGAAGAGGTCCACGTCGTCGCCACGCTCAGCCCCCCAGAAGCCCCCGAAGCCTGACGAGGAGCACCACCCATGGCCATCGAGGTCCGGATCCCGACCATCCTGCGCACCTACACCGACGGCGAGAAGGCCGTGTCCGGCGAGGGCGGCAACCTCTCCGCGCTCATCGACGACCTGGAGTCCAGCCACCCCGGGATCAAGGAGCGGCTGGTCGACGACGGCGACCTGCGCCGGTTCGTCAACATCTACGTCAACGACGAGGACGTCCGCTTCATCGGCGGCCTCGAGGCGGAGCTCACCGACGGCGACCAGGTCGTGGTGCTCCCCGCCGTCGCGGGTGGCTGAGTGCCCCGGTACGACGACCTCCTCGCGAGTGTCGGGAACACGCCGCTCGTGGGGTTGCCGCGGCTCTCGCCCAGCCCCGACGTCCGCCTCTGGGCCAAGCTCGAGGACCGCAACCCGACCGGCTCGATCAAGGACCGCCCGGCCCTGAAGATGGTCGAGATGGCGGAGCAGGACGGCACCCTGCGCCCCGGGTGCACGATCCTCGAGCCGACCAGCGGCAACACCGGCATCTCGCTGGCGATGGCTGCGCGGCTCAAGGGCTACGGGCTGGTGTGCGTGATGCCCGAGAACACCTCCGAGGAACGGCGCCAGCTGCTGCGCATGTACGGCGCCGAGATCATCTCCAGCCCGGCCGCGGGCGGCTCCAACGAGGCCGTCCGGGTGGCCAAGCAGGTCGCCGCCGAGCACCCCGACTGGGTGATGATGTACCAGTACGGCAACCAGGCCAACGCGCTCGCCCACGAGGAGGGCACCGGCCCCGAGCTGCTCGCCGACCTCCCCGGCATCACCCACTTCGTGGCCGGCCTCGGCACCACCGGCACGCTGATGGGCGTCTCCCGGTTCCTCCGCCGCGAGAAGCCCGGCGTCCGGATCGTCGCCGCCGAGCCGCGGTACGGCGAGCTCGTCTACGGGCTGCGCAACCTCGACGAGGGCTTCGTGCCCGAGCTCTACGACGAGACGCTGATCGACGGTCGCTTCTCGGTCGGGCCGCGCGACGCCGTACGCCGGGTGCGCGAGCTGCTCGATGCCGAGGGCATCTTCGCCGGCATCTCGACCGGCGCGATCCTGCACGCCGCGCTGGCCCAGGCCGCCAGGGCGGTCCGGGCCGGCGAGCGCGCCGACATCGCCTTCGTGGTGTGCGACGGCGGCTGGAAGTACCTCTCCACCGGTGCCTACGAGGGGACCCTCGAGGAAGCCGAGGCCCGGCTCGAGGGTCAGCTCTGGGCCTGAGCGGCCCGGCCCGGCGGCTCAGCGGACGTCGAGGTCCTGGCCGGCGTCGTGCTCGCTGCCGCCGACGGCCGGCAGGCCGAGCAGGTCGGTCGCCAGGTTGGCGAGATCGCCGTTGCGCACCGGCTGCCGGCGATCGGAGTAGCGGGTCCGGTGCCGCCCGGGGTCGGCGTAGTCAGGGTTGAGCCCGTAGAGGCCGCGGCCGCGGGCGACGCCGGCACCCCAGACCAGGAACGGCACCCGATAGCTGCTGAGCATCGTCGGGTCGCCGTGACCGGGGCCGCGACCGCCGTGGTCGGCCGTGAGGATCACGGCCGTGTCGCGGCGCAGGTCCGCGTCGCGACGTACGGCACGGACCAGTCGACCGAGCAGCCGGTCGACGCGGGCCACGGCGTCGAGGTAGCGCGGCGACATGAAGCCCGCCTCGTGGCCGACGATGTCGGGCAGCGAGAGGTGGACGAAGGTGAACGCGCGGCCGTGGCGGGTGAGGTCACGGCGGGCGGCGCGCACCAGCCGGGCGTTGTCGGGGCGCACCACCAGCCGGTCGACCGACCGCGGCCACGAGCGCCCGAAGAGCGTGAACTTCTGCTTCGAGGCGAAGACCGCGCTCTGGCCGCCGCCGGCGTGGACGACCGTGAAGACCGAGCGCACCGGGTGACCGGCCGCCCCCTCGACGGTCCGCGGCCGCAGCCGGGCGTCGTTCCACGTCACCCCGTGGCCGCCGTGACGGGCGGTGACCCGACGGCCGGTGACCATGCCGACGTGGTTGGGCAGGGTCACCGTCATCTCGCGCTCGGTGCGCGCGTCGAGCGTGCCGGCGCCGCGGGCCTGCAGCCGGTGCAGCACCGGCGTACGGCGGCGCAGCTCGCGGATCGCCTGCGGGTTGAGCCCGTCGACCGAGATCGCGAGGACGTGCTGCGCCGCGGCGCCTCGGTGGGCTGGTGGTGCCGAGGCGGGGACGGCGCCGCTGGCCGGCACCCCGAGGGCGACGGCGAGGGCCAGCGCGATGGCTCGGAGGACGGGGGAGAGCACCACGTCAGGCTACGTGACTTACGTCGCGTCGGCGTGCCGCCGGGCGCCTGCGCCCGTATCGTTCGGCGCTGTGCGGGCAGTGACCGCCGATGCGCCCATCGGCATCTTCGACTCGGGCTTCGGTGGACTCACCGTGGCCCGCTCCGTCATCGACCAGCTGCCCCACGAGTCGGTCGCCTACCTCGGCGACACCGCCCGCGCGCCCTACGGCTCCAAGCGGATCGCCGAGGTCCGCGAGTACGCCCTGGAGTGCCTCGACCACCTCGTCGAGCGCGGCGTCAAGGCGCTGGTCATCGCCTGCAACTCGGCCAGCGCCGCCGTGCTGCGCGACGCGCGCGAGCGCTACGACGTCCCGGTCGTCGAGGTGATCCTGCCCGCGACCCGGCGCGCGGTCGCCGCGACCCGCAACGGCCGGATCGGCGTGGTGTGCACGCGCGCGACCGCGGAGTCGCTGGCCTACGACGACGCCTTCGCCGCGGCGCCGCAGGTCGACCTGATGACCCGCGCCTGCCCCGCCTTCGTCGACTACGTCGAGCAGGGGATCACCGGCGGCGAGGAGCTGCTGGCCCTCGCCCACGACTACCTCGACCCGCTGGTCGAGGCCGGCGTCGACACCCTGGTGCTCGGCTGCACCCACTACCCGCTGCTCACCGGCGTGATCTCGCTGGTGATGGGCGACGAGGTGACGCTCGTGTCCAGCGCGGAGGAGTGCGCCAAGGACGTCTGGAAGATGCTGTCGTCCACCGGGCTGATGCGGCCG
Source organism: uncultured Actinomycetota bacterium (assembly GCA_963740885.1). GTDB lineage: Bacteria > Actinomycetota > Actinomycetes > Propionibacteriales > Nocardioidaceae > Nocardioides. The sequence continues at coordinate 586,726 of CAVUFP010000002.1, read as the reverse complement.
GGTGGCGAGGCGACGTACGACTTCATGACCACCGGCACGCCCGACGACTTCGCGGCGGTGGGGCGGCGGTTCCTCGGCCCCGAGATGGCGGTCGCCTCGCAGTTCGCCGGGGGGCTGCGGTGAGGCTGACCGTGATCGGCTGCTCGGGCTCCTTCCCCGGTCCCGACTCCCCGGCGAGCTGCTACCTGCTCGAGGCCGACGACCCCGAGGGGGGTGACCGGCCCTGGCGGATCCTGCTCGACCTCGGCTCCGGCGCCTTCGGTGCGCTGCAGCGCCACGTCGACCCGCTGGCGGTCGACGCGGTGTTCCTCAGCCATCTCCACGCCGACCACTGCCTGGACCTGTGCGGCTACTACGTCATGCGCAAGTACCACCCCGAGGGCCCGCCGCCCCGGCTCCCCGTGTGGGGGCCGCCCGGGACGGCGGAGCGGATGGCCCGGGCCTACGACCTGCCGCTCGACCCCGGGATGACCGAGGAGTTCGACTTCCGCGAACACGACGGCGTCGTGGAGCTGGGGCCGTTCCGGGTCGAGCCGGTCCCCGTCGTGCACCCCGTGACGGCGTACGGCCTGAGGATCACCGCCGACGGCGTCACCCTCGGCTACTCCGGCGACACCGGCCCGTGCGAGGGCCTCGACCACGTCGCCCGCGACGTCGACCTGCTGCTGGCCGAGGCGTCGTTCCGCTCCGGCGAGGACAACCCGCCCGACCTCCACCTCACCGGCGCCGACTGCGGCACCGCCGCCACCCGCGGCCGCGCCCACCGGCTGCTGCTGACCCACGTCCCGCCGTGGTTCGAGCCCGAGCGGGCGCTCACCGAGGCCGGCACCACCTTCCACGGCCCGCTCGCCCTCGCCCGCTGCGGCGAGACCTACGACGTCTGACGCGTCCTCGCCGGCCTCCTGGGTCCTGGGGCGGGCCTGTGCGCGCGGCTGATCGCCTGTAACGCCGGGTTACTGACTGTTCCCACTCGGAAATTTCCGGGTGGGTAGAGCAAGTAACCCGGCGTTACAGCAACGGCGCCGGCGCAAACCTCCGCCGCAACGCGCGCCGACGCCGGCCTCAGCGCTTGGCGGGCAGGGTCCTGACGTACGCCGCCCCGCGACCGACCCACTCGCGCATCGCGTCGTCGTCCGCGAGCGCGGGAGCGGCGACCAGCAGCCAGCCGGTCATCACCCGGCCGCGCATCTCCATCGGCTCGACGTGGTCGCGGTCGACCAGGTGGTGACCGTCGTCGGGGTCGACCCGGACCATCAGTCCGCCCTGGCCGGCGGCGGCCACGGCCATGTGACCGTCGAGCATGAAGCCGAGCCCGCCGAACATCTTCTTCTCGGCGACGCCGGGCTCGCCGGCCAGCACCTCGCGGACCCGCTCGGCGAGCTCCTCGTCGTAGGCCATGCCCGCAGTCTGCCCCTCAGCCGGGGCCGGCGTCGTGGACCACGATCGCGATCTGGACCCGGTTGATGACGTCGAGCTTGTCGAAGAGCCGCGAGACGTGGGCCTTGACGGTCGGGACCGAGAGGTGGAGCTCGCGGGCGATGTCGGCGTTGCTCAGCCCGCGTCCGACGGCCTCGGCGACGTCGCGCTCGCGGTCGGTCAGGGTGGCGAGCCGCTCGCGCGCGGCCGACGTCCGGTCCTCGGCCGCCACGTGCCGGACCCGGCTGATCAGAGACCGGGTCGCCGTCGGCGAGAGCATCGGCTCGCCTGCCGCGACCCGCTTCACGGCTTCCAGGATGTGGGCCGGCGGGGTGTCCTTGAGCAGGAAGCCGTCGGCGCCCGCCGCGATCGAGCCGAGGACGTGCTCGTCGGCGTCGAAGGTCGTCAGCACGATCACCCGGGGCGGGTCCGGGCGGCGGTGCAGCTCGCGGGTCGCCTCCAGGCCGCCGAGCACCGGCATCCGCAGGTCCATCAGCACGACGTCGGGCCGTAGCCGGTCGACCGACTCCAGGCACGCCCGGCCGTCGGCCGCCTCGCCGACCACGGTCACGTCGTCGCGGCCGCCCATCATCAGCGTGAGCGCGCCCCGCACCAGCGGGTCGTCGTCGACCACGAGCACCCCGATGCTCATGCCGCCCACGGTAGCCATCCGTGCAGCACCCACACCGCTCCCTCACGGCGGTAGTCGAGCCGGCCGCCGTGCAGGTCGGCCCGCTCGGAGAGCCCGATCAGCCCGAGCCCCGAGCCGGGGGCGATCGAGCGCGCGAAACCGACCGGGTTGCGCAGCACGACGTCGAGACCCTCGTCGGGGCTGCCCGCGACGCACACCGAGAGCCGGCTGCCGGGCGCGTGCTTGTGGGCGTTGGTCATTCCCTCCTGCACGATCCGGTAGACCGTGCGGCCGAGCACGTCCGGCACGTCGGGCCCGCTCACCAGGTCGTCGAAGTCAACGGTCAGCCCCGCCTGCCGGGCCTCGTCGACGAGCACCGGGAGGTCGGCGTACGTCGGCTGAGGACGGTCGAGCACATCGCCGGTGCTGTCGTCGCGCAGCACGCCGAGCACGGCGCGCAGGTCGTCGAGCGCCTCCCGCGACCGCTCCTGGATCCGCTGCGCGCCCTCGCGCATCGCGCCGGCCGAGAGGTCGTCGCGGAAGCCGAGCGCCCCGGCGAGCACCGAGATCTGGGAGATCCGGTGGGCGAGGACGTCGTGCATCTCCCGGGCGATCCGGGCCCGCTCGTTGCCGCGGGCCTGGGTGACCCGCGCGTCCCGCTCGGCCTCGGCGCGCTCGGCGCGGGCGCGCAGCGTCCAGAGCAGCTCGCGACGGGAGCCGATGAAGAAGCCCCAGCCCAGCATCCCAGCGGTGACGGCCACGTTGAAGCCGAAGCTCAACCAGATCGGCTCGCCGGACTCCGGGGCGACCTGCCAGTCGTTGAAGCCCTGCCCGGCGACGATCCCGATGACCGCCACCACGAGCACCGGCCGGATCCGCTGCCGGGTCGCGAGCGACACGGCGGCCAGCGTGGCCGGACCTGCCGCGATGCCCGACGCGAGGCTGAACGCCCCCGTCACCACCGCCACCGGCAACGGGTGACGGCGGCGCCAGAAGACCAGGACGTAGGCGGACGTGCCGAGCGCGATGTCGAGCCAGAACAGCCACCGTGTCCCGTTCCACTGCGCGGGGGCCACGGTCGACCACACCAGCGCCGAGAGCGCCAGGCAGACCGCTGCGCGCCACGCGTGCCCCCACGGCGTCAGCCGCGGTTGGTACTGCTCCGGCGTCGGTCCGTCCACCCGCTCAGGCTAGGCCGACCCGGGCGGTCGCTCCCACCTGCCGTCGGCGGCAGCCGCCCCCTACTTTGGTCACCCGACAGGCTGCCTCCGACCGATGTGCCGAACCCATGTCAACGGCGAGGATCGGCTCATGATCGAGGTTCTGGGCCTGACCAAGAGGTACGGCGGCTTCACCGCCGTCGACGACGTCACCTTCAGCTGCCGGCCCGGCCGGGTGACCGGCTTCCTGGGACCCAACGGCGCGGGCAAGACGACGACGATGCGGGCGATGGTCGGCCTCACGCCGGCCACGAGCGGTCGGGTGACCATCGGCGGCCTGGCCTACCGCGACATCCCCAACCCGGGAGTCCACGTCGGCGTGCTGCTCGACGCCTCCGCCCAGCACGTGGGCCGGACCGGGCGCGAGGTGCTCACGATCGGCGCCCGCACCATGGGCCTGCCCGACGAGCGGGTCGAGGAGATGCTCGAGCTGGTCTCGCTGACCGGCGTCGAGGCCAAGCGCAGGGTCCGCAACTACTCGCTCGGCATGCGGCAGCGCCTCGGCGTGGCCCACGCCCTGCTCGGCGACCCGTCGGTGCTGATCCTCGACGAGCCCGCCAACGGGCTCGACCCCGCAGGCATCCGGTGGATGCGCTCGCTGCTCAAGCAGTACGCCGACCGCGGCGGCACCGTGCTGCTCTCCAGCCACCTGCTGCACGAGGTGGAGCAGATCGCCGACGAGATGATCCTCATCGGCCGCGGCCGGATCGTCGCCCAGGGCGACCGCCGTTCGCTGCTCGCCGAGCGCCGGACGGGGACGCTGGTCGCCGCCGAGGACAACGAGGCGCTGGCCACGGCGCTCAAGGGCGCTGGACTCAGCGCCCACACCGTCGGCGAAGGACTCCAGGTCGACGCCGAACCGGTCGAGGTCGGCCGGGTCGCCGCTGCCGAGCAGGTCGTGCTGACGGACCTGCGTGGCGCCGACGGCGGCCTGGAGAACCTCTTCCTCGAGCTCACCGCCGACACCCAGCGCGAGGGACACCCCGAAGCCGCCACCGACCAGGGAGACCCGGCATGACCGTCACCGACACCTCCAGGAGCCTCGACGTCGCCGGTACGCCGCGCGTCCCCTTCCCCCGGCTGGTGCGGGTCGAGCTGCGCAAGGCGCTCGACACCCGGGCCGGTCGGTGGTTCACCATCTCGATCAGCGTGCTGTGCCTGGCCGTCGTGACGGTCTACGCCTTCGCGGCACCCGACCAGGCGCAGACCCTGAGCAACGTGCTGGGCGTCTCGGGCGCCGTGCTGGGCTACTTCCTCCCGATCCTGGTGATCCTGATGCTCACCAGCGAGTGGAGCCAGCGCACCGGCCTGGTGACCTTCACCCTCGAGCCCCACCGGGGGCGGGTCGTGGCCGCCAAGCTCGTGGGGGCGCTGGTGCTGGGGGCCGGACTGATCGTGATGTCCTTCGCCATCGCCGCCCTCGGCACCCTCCTCGGCGGCGGCGAGTGGACGATCGACACGGGCGCCGTGCTGGTCAACGGCTTCATCATCAGCAACCTGATCGGCATCCTGCTCGGGTTCGCCATCGGCATGGTGCTGATGAACACCCCGGCGGCGATCGTGACCTACTTCATCTACAGCCTGGTGCTCCCCATCGCCGTCGGCATCCTCTCGAGCTTCCAGCAGTGGTTCGCCGACCTCGCTCCCTGGATCGAGTTCAACACCGCGCAGACCTCGCTGTTCACCGGTGACGCGGTACCCACCGGCGAGGAGCTCGGACAGCTGCTGGTGAGCGGGACCATCTGGCTGGTCGTCCCGTTCGTGCTCGGCCTGTGGCGGCTGCTGCGCGCCGAGCCGAAGTAACCCTCCGGACCAGGCGGGTCGGGCTCCCCACGGGGGTGGGGCCCGGCCCGTCGACCCACCCACGGCCTAGGGTCGGCGCCATGAGTGACGCACCCCTGCGCGCGGACGGCCGCGCCGACGACCAGCTCCGACCGATCACGCTGACCCGCCACTGGCTCGACCACGCCGCCGGGTCGGTGCTCGTCGAGTTCGGCGGCACCCGGGTGCTCTGCGCCGCCTCGGCCAGCGAGGGCGTCCCGCGGTGGCGCAAGGGGTCGGGGCTGGGCTGGGTCACGGCCGAGTACGCGATGCTTCCGGCGTCGACCAACACCCGGTCGGACCGCGAGTCGGTGCGCGGCAGGATCGGCGGCCGCACCCACGAGATCTCGCGGCTGATCGGCCGCTCGCTGCGTGCCGTGATCGACTACCAGGCCCTCGGCGAGAACACGATCGTCCTGGACTGCGACGTGCTGCAGGCCGACGGCGGCACCCGCACGGCGGCGATCACCGGGGCCTACGTCGCGCTCGCCGACGCCGTCGCCCACCTGCGCGGCGGGGGGGCGCTGACGGGCGAGCCACTCACCGGGTCGGTGGCCGCGGTGAGCGTCGGCATCATCGACGGTGCCCCGCGCCTGGACCTCCCCTACGAGGAGGACGTCCGCGCTGAGACCGACATGAACGTCGTGATGACCGGTGAGGGCAAGTACGTCGAGGTGCAGGGCACCGCCGAGGGAGCCGCCTTCGACCGCACCGAGCTCGACGCGCTGCTCGCGCTCGCGGGCAAGGGCTGCGCCGACCTGACCCGGCTCCAGCAGGAGGCCCTCGCCGGTGGCTGAGGTGTTTCTGGCCTCTCGCAACGCAGGCAAGCTCGCCGAGATGGCGCGGATCCTCGCGCCGCTGGTGCCCGGGGTCCGGGTGCTCGGCCTCGACGACGTGCCGGACTACGACGAACCGGTCGAGGACCGGCCCGACTTCGCCGGCAACGCCCTGCTCAAGGCGCGCGCCGGCCTCGCCGCCACCGGGTTGCCGACGCTCGCCGACGACAGCGGGCTGTGCGTCGACGCGCTGAACGGGATGCCGGGCGTGCTGTCGGCCCGCTGGTCCGGTCCGCCCAAGAGCGACGAGCGCAACAACCGGCTGCTGCTCGACCAGCTGCACGACGTACCCGACGAGCGCCGGGGCGCCCACTTCACCTGCGTCGTCGCCTTCTGCCACCCCGACGGCACCGAGCTGCTGGTCGAGGGGCGGATGGCCGGGCGGGTGCTGCGCGCGACGCGGGGGAGCGGCGGCTTCGGTTACGACGTGCTCTTCGCCGCCGTCGAGCACCCCGACCTCACCACCGCCGAGCTCGACCCCGCCACCAAGGACGCCGTGTCCCACCGCGGCCGCGCCCTCCGCGAGATCGCGCCCCAGGTCGCGGCCGTCCTGGCTCGCTGAGTCGAGCGTGGTGCGCCCGGCGAGAGTCGAACTCGCACTGGCCAGGACCTAAACCTGGTGCCTCTGCCGGTTGGGCTACGGGCGCGGGTGACCCATTGTCGTGCGGCGTGTGCCTGAGCGTGCGCCGGGGCGCACGCTCAGGCACACGCGGCGATCGATCAGGAGTCGAGGCCGAGGTCGCGACGGAGCTTGGCGACGTGGCCACTGGCCTTGACGTTGTACTGCGCGAGGGTGATCCTGCCCTCCTCGTCGACGACGAAGGTGGAGCGCAGCACGCCCTCGACGAGCTTGCCGTAGAGCTTCTTCTCGCCGTACGCCGCGTAGGCGCGGTGGGCGGTCAGGTCCTCGTCGGCGAGCAGCGTGAGGGTCAGGCCGTCGCGCTCGCGGAACTTCGCGAGCTTCGCCGGGCTGTCCTTGGAGATGCCCAGCACCTCGTAGCCGGCGCCCCGGAGCGAGTCGAGGGACTCGCTGAAGTCGCAGGCCTGCGTGGTGCAGCCGGGGGTCATCGCGGCCGGGTAGAAGTAGACGATCACTGTCCGGCCGCGCAGCCCGGAGAGGGAGACCTGCTCGCCGGTGTCGGAGGTGAGGGTGAAGTCCGGCGCCGGGTCGCCGGGGCTGAGCCGTCCTCCTGTGGGCCGCTCGGTCATCGTGTGGGGTGCTCCTGTCCGATCGGGTAGTTGTTGCAATTAACTTGCAACAACGTAGAGTGCTCGACATGCACGTCCCTGACGGATTCCTCGACGCGCCGACGTCGCTGGCCACCGGGGCGGTCGCGGTGACGGGAGTGGCCGTGGCGCTGCGCGGCGCCCGCCGTGAACTCGACGACCGTACCGCCCCCATGGCGGGCCTCGTCGCGACGTTCGTCTTCGCGGCCCAGATGATGAACTTCCCGGTCGCTGCCGGCACCAGCGGCCACCTGCTCGGCGGCGCCCTCGCGGCGGTGCTGGTGGGGCCGTGGTCGGGCGTCCTGTGCCTCTCGGTCGTGCTGCTGGTCCAGGCGCTGTTCATGGCCGACGGCGGGATCACCGCGCTCGGCACCAACATCACGCTGATGGGGCTGGTCGGCGTCGGCGTCAGCTGGCTGGTCTTCGTCGGGCTGCGCCGGGTCCTGCCGCGGCGACTGTCGATGGTCGCCCCGCTGGCTGCGGTGGCCGCCTTCGTCAGCGTCCCCGTCGCGGCGGCGGCCTTCACGCTGCTCTTCGCGATCGGCGGCACGGCGCCCGTCGCCACGAGCACGGTGCTCACCGCCATGGTCGGCTGGCACCTGCTGATCGGGGTCGGGGAGGCCGTGATCACCGGGCTGGTCGTGGCCAGCGTGGTCGCCGTACGTCCCGACCTCGTTCACGGCGCCCGCCCGGCGCTGGACAAGCGCGAGCTCCAGATCCGGGGAGCGGTGGCCCGATGAGCACCCGGACCTTCCTGCTGTCCGGGCTGCTGGTCGCGCTGCTGGTCGCCGGCGGCGCCAGCTACTACGCCAGCTCGCACCCCGACGGCCTCACCTTCGTCGCCGAGAAGGTCGGCTTCATCGACCGCGAGGAGCCCTCCGCCACCGCGGACGGTCCGTTCGCCGGCTACGCCACCCAGGGCGTCGACGACGACCGCCTCAGCGGCGGGATCGCCGGCGTGGCCGGGGTGCTCCTCGTGGGTCTCCTCGGCACCGGCCTGTTCTGGGTCGTACGCCGCCGGGACGACGACCGCGAGACGGAATCGCAGGACGCCTGATGGGCGCCGGGCACGGTCACCGGCTCCACTACCACGGCCACAGCGCCGTCCACCGCGCTCCCGCACACCTCAAGCTGGTCACCTTGGTCGGGTTCATGCTGGTCGTCGTGGCCACGCCCCACACGGCGTACGTCGGCTTCGCGGTCGAGGCGGCGCTGCTGCTCGTCGTCGTCGGCCTGTCCCGGGTCCCGCCCACCTACCTGGGCAAGCGGATGGTCATCGAGGTGCCGTTCGCGCTGTTCGCCGTGTTGGTGCCCTTCGTCGCCACCGGTCCGCGCACCGAGGTGCTGGGCCTGACCGTCTCCCAACCCGGCCTGATCGCCGGCACGGCCCTGCTCGTCAAGGGGACGTTGGGCGTGCTCGCCTCGCTGACCCTCGCCGCGACGACCGAGCCGGGCGACGTGCTGCGCGGCCTGCAGCGGCTGCGGATGCCCGAGCTGATCGTGCAGATCATGGGCTTCATGATCCGCTACCTCGACGTGGTCACGGGCGAGCTCGGCCGGATGACCATCGCGATGCGCTCGCGCGGCTGCGACCCGCGCTCACCCCGTCACTGGCCGACACTGGCCAAGGCGATGGGGGCGCTGTTCGTGCGCTCCTACGAGCGGGGCGAGCGGGTCCACCTCGCGATGCTCTCGCGCGGCTACGACGGGTCGCTCCCGAGATGACGACCCCCACCCTCGACGTCCAGGGCCTCGCCTACGCCTACCCCGACGGCCACCAGGCGCTCTTCGGGGTCGACCTCCACGTCCACCCCGGCGAGCGGGTCGCGCTGCTCGGCCCCAACGGTGCCGGCAAGACCACCCTGGTGCTCCACCTCAACGGCATCCTCACTCCCGGCGCCGGCACGGTCACGGTCAGCGGCCTGCCGGTGACCAAGACCAACCTGCGGGAGGTACGCCGCCGCGTCGGCATCGTCTTCCAGGACCCCGACGACCAGCTCTTCCTCGGCAGCGTCCGGCAGGACGTCGGCTTCGGGCCGGCCAACCTCGGCGTCAAGGGGGCCGAGCTCGACCGGCGGGTGATGGAGGCCCTCGACCGGGTCGGCATGGCCGACTTCGCCGACCGGCCGCCCCACCACCTCTCCTTCGGCCAGCGCCGCCGGGTCGCCGTGGCGACGGTGCTCGTGATGGAACCGGAGATCCTGGTGCTCGACGAGCCGTCGTCCAACCTCGACCCCGCCTCCCGCCGCGAGCTCGCCGACATCCTGCGCTCGCTCGACGTCACCGTGCTGATGGTGACCCACGACCTCCCCTACGCCCTCGAGCTCTGTCCCCGCGCGGTGGTGCTCGCCGACGGCGTCATCACGGCCGACGGCACGACGTACGACCTGCTCACCGACGAGGCGCTGATGAGCGCCCACCGGCTGGAGCTGCCGGTCGGCTTCGACCCGGACCGCATCGCTGTCGAGACACGTCGCACCCCCGTCGCTCCGCGGCCGGGCGGGCCGGGGCCCTCGACCTCCCCGCGGTAGCGCTCAACCCGGGCTGGGCCCGGGTCCAGCGGCTCGGATAGCCTGCCCGGGTGAGCAACGACCTGTCGTCCCTCGAGGGCGAGATCGAGGAGACCCGCGAGCGCCTGGCGGGCACCATCGACCAGCTCCTCTACCGCGTGCACCCCAAGACGATCGTGTCGCGGGAGGTGGCGTCGCTGAAGGCCCACTACGTCGACCCGGCGACCGGCGAGCCGCGCACCGACAACATCCTCAAGACCGTCGGCGCCGTCGTCGGCGCGGTGGCGCTGTTCGTCGTGATCCGCAGGGTCGCGAGCTGACGGCGGGTCCTCCGTGAACGCTGGTGCCACCGGTGGGGCGCCGATCAAGATGCTGCACGACCGGATCCTGGTCGAGGTCGACTCCGACGCCGGTGAACGCCGCTCCAGCGGCGGCATCGTCATTCCCGCCACCGCCGCGATGGGCGCGCGCCGGCTCGCGTGGTCGCGGGTGATCGCCGTGGGGCCCCACGCCCGGGCGGTCGAGAAGGGTGACCGGGTGCTCTTCGACCCCGACGACAAGTCCGAGGTCGAGGTCAGCGGCGAGCTCTACGTCGTGATGCGCGAGCGCGACGTCCACGCCGTCGCCGCCGACCGGCTCGGCGACGACGCCACCGGCCTCTACCTCTGACCCCTGCTCGGTAGTCCAGCGACTTCTGGCCCCTTTCGCGGTCCCAGAGGGGCCACTTCTCACTGGACTACCCCAGTTACCGGTCCGTAACCACCACGCCGCGACGGCGTTGGGGAGGCATGCGCCGTCGCCTCGCACGCCTCCTGCCCGGAGTGGTCACGCTCGCCCTGCTCACCCCGCTCCTGGGAGCGGTGGGCGACGCGGGGGCCGCTGAGGGCGCCGACCGCACGACGCCCCCGCCGCCGGCCTACTCCGCGCGGATCGCGCGGACCGAGCACGGCATCCCGCACATCACCGGCGACAGCTTCGGCGACCTCGGCTTCGGCTCGGGTTACGCCGCCGTGCAGACCTCGACGTGCACGCTGGTCGACACCGTGCTCACGGCCCGCGGCGAGCGGTCGCGGTGGTTCGGCCCCCAGAACCGGTACGACGACCAGGTCACCCTCGACGCGACCAACCTCCAGGTCGACGCCTTCGTCACCGACCTCCGCAACCGCCACGTCGTCGAGAGGCTGCTCGCCGACAAGGAGAACGGCCCGAGCCCCGAGGCGCGCGCGATGGTGCGCGGCTACGTCGCCGGCGCCAACGACTGGCTGGCCAAGGTCGGCCCCGACGGTGTCACCGACCCGGCCTGCGCCGGCCGGGCCTACCTGCGCGAGAAGGCCACCCCGCTCGACCTCTGGTACGGCGTCTACCTCGCCAACCTGCTGGCCTCCAGCGGCGTCTTCGTCCCGCAGATCGTGGACGCCGAGCCGCCCTCGCCCGACGACCCGGGGCTGCCGGTGACGAACCCGGCCGACGTCGACCGCGACGCGCTGATGGCGGCGCTCGGCCGGGAGACCCCCTTCGGCTCCAACGCCACCGCCGTGGGCGGCGACGACACCACCACCGGCCGCGGGATGCTGCTCGGCAACCCGCACTTCCCGTGGCGCGGTCGTTACCGCTTCACCCAGCAGCACCTCACGATCCCCGGGCGATACGACGTCGCCGGCGCCTCGCTGATCGGCTCGCCGGTGGTCAACATCGGCTGGAACAAGGACGTCGCCTGGAGCCACACGGTGTCGACGGCCTACCGGTTCACGCCGTACGAGTACCGGCTGGTGCCCGGGTCGGGCACGACGTACCTCACCGACGAGGGACCGCAGGAGCTCACCCGCCGCCGGGTCACCGTCACCGTGCGCACCAGCGACGGCCTGGAGCAGCGGCACGAGGACGTCTACCGCACGCCCGAGGGGTACGTCGCCGACTCCCCGGACACGCTGATGCCGTGGACCTCGGCCAGCGTCTGGGCGATCCGCGACGCCAACGCCGAGCAGCTGCGCACCGTCGACACCTTCCTCGACATGGGCCGCGCCGACAGCGTGCGCGACCTGATCCGTCGTCAGGACCGGCAGGGCGGCATGCCCTGGGTCAACACCACCGCCGCCGACCGCCACGGCGACGTCGTCTACGCCGACCACTCCGTCGTGCCCAACGTGACCGACGAGCTGGCCGAGCAGTGCATGACGCCCAGCGGGCGCGCCCTGTTCCAGGTCGCCGGGCTGCCCGGCCTCGACGGCACCACGGCCGGCTCCACGTGCGCCTGGCAGACCGACCCCGACTCCGTGCGACCGGGCGTCTTCGGGCCCTCCCACCTGCCGGAGACCTTCCGCCGCGACTGGGCCGGCAACGCCAACGACTCCTACTGGACGCCGAACGCCACGCGGCGGCTCGAGGGCTTCGACCGCATCATCGGCTGCGAGCAGTGCGAGCGCACGATGCGGACCCGCATGGTCTTCCGCTACGTGACCGACCGGCTGGCCCGCCAGGACCACGCCCGGGTCTCGCCGGGCGTGCTGCGCGGCTGGGAGCACCAGAACCGGGTCATGGCCGCCGAGGTGATGCGGGCCAACGGCGACCTCGACGCGGTCTGCGACGCCACCGGCGAGACCCGCGCCTGCCGGGTGCTCCACGACTGGGACGGCCACTCCGACCGGGGCTCGGTCGGCACCCACATCTTCGAGGCGTTCGTCGCCCAGCTCGGCGAGCTGCCCGACCAGTCCACGATCTGGGAGCAGCCGTTCTCGGCCAGCGACCCGATGCACACCCCGCGCGACCTCGCCCAGGACAACCCGCTGGTGATCTCGGCGATGCAGGACGCGATCGACTCGATCCGCGAGGCGGGGGTGCCGTTCGACGCCCGCTGGGGCTCGCTCCAGGTGGCCGGCGACCACGGCGCCCCGCCGATCCCGCTCGGCGGCGGCACCGGTGACTCGGTCGGCAACGCCAACGCGCTGGCCTCCCGCAATCCGGTCGACAACACCGACCACTACCGCCCGATCACCTACGGCTCCTCCCACATCCAGGCGATCTCGTTCCTCGACCAGGGTCGGCTCCAGGCCCGCACGATCCTCACCTACGGCCAGTCCGAGGACCCGACCTCGCCGTGGTCGAGCGACCAGACCCGGCTCTTCTCCCGCGAGAAGTGGGTGCGGTTCCCGTGGACCGACCGCCAGATCCGCGAGCAGCTGCTGCGGACCTACGACGTCTCGGGCGGCTGAGCCGCACGGTCAGGGATCGACCACGACCCGGGTCGGCACGACCGTGACCGGCTCCGCCGCCTGCCCCGTCTGGCGGCTCGAGCCCTCGCCCCAGGCCCAGAGCAGGCCCGGCGCCTGGACGCCGACGTTGTGGTGGAAGCCCGCCGCGACGTCGGTCCAGGTGCCCGGTAGCCGGGTGGGGTCGGGGACCGGGAAGTACTGCGTCGCGCCGTCCCCGCTCTTGCCGTTGCCGAGCTGCGCGTAGCGGTTCCAGCCGAAGCACCAGCCGCTGCCGTCGACGGCGACGCCGCAGGTGTGCATCTCCCCGGCGTCCAGCACGGCCCACGAGGTCGCGGCCTTGACCCGGACCGGCACGTCCTGCTGGTTGTTGTTGGAGCCGTCGCCCAGCCGGCCGTCGGTGTTCTCTCCCCAGCACCAGCCAGCCCCGTCGGTGGTGAGGCCGCAGACGTGCCGTCCACCGACAGAGAGCGACGCCCACTGCCGGCCACCGGACACCTTCACCGGGGTGGGTGAGGAGGTGGCCTGGCCGTTGCCGAGCTGACCGCGCTCGCCCGTGCCCCAGCACCACGCGGAGCGGTCGACGACCTTGATGCCGCAGGTGGTGTTGCTGCTGCCGGTCCCGCCCGCGACGATCTGCACCCAGCTGCCGGGCACCCGCGAGGGCACCGTGGTGGTGGTCGCCGCGGTCGTGCCGAGCTGGCCGTCGTCGTTCTGGCCCTGGCACCAGCCGGTGGTGTTCGGGCGGACGCCGCAGTAGTAGGACGCGCCGGCCGAGATCTGGGACCACGTCCCGGACACCTGCCGCGGGGCCGGGACCCAGCCGCCGCTCGGGAAGAAGTACGTCGCGCCGTCGCCCCAGCACCACCCGGTGCCGTCGGACTTCACCCCGCAGGTGGTGGCCATCGTGGCGTCGATGTCGGTCCAGTCGCCGCCGACGACCTGGACCGGGCCGGAGGTCAGCGTGCCCGTCGAGGTGCCACCCGTGCCGTCGCCGAGCTCGCCGTAGGTGTTGCTGCCCCAGCACCACGCCCGCCGGTCGCTGCCGAGCGCGCAGCTGTGCTTCCAGCCGGCGGTCGGTGAACCCATCGTCACGACGGTCAGGGTGCGGGTCGGCGTCACCACGGCGTCGTACCGCTGGCCGCCGAGGGTGGCCGGCGGGGCCACCACCCGGTAGTCCTGGTCGCCGGCGACACCAGGGCTGGTGATGGTGAACGTGAAGGCCCCCCTGCGGGTGGAGTCCTTGGTGACCAGGGTGTGCCACGTCGTGCCGTTGCGCTCCTGGAGCCTCACCGTGCGCGACCGCGCCGGTGGCAGCCTGCCCTTGAGCGTCACCTTCGTCGCGGGCGCCACGACCGTGTCGGAGAGGGTGAGCGCGCCGGCCGGCGCGGCGAGGGACGGTGGGGCCAGGGCGACCTGCGCGGCCAGGAGCGCGACGACCGGAAGCAGCGCGCGCAGACGGTGACGGGTCATCGCTCTCGGCCTTTCGTCGCCCTGAGGGTAGGCAGCGTGCCGTCGCTGCCGGCAGGGTCGTCTGGACCAGTGGGCGAGAATCCCCGCCGCCGCTCCAGCTGCCCCGTCATGACCACCGGCCCGCCGGCCGCCGCCTCAGCCACGACGGAGAAGAAGGCGACGACCCAGCGGCAGGGCGGAGTCGGCGGAGGACGGGGTGCTTCGTCATGTCGACCATCGTCGGCGCAACGACCGGTCTGTGTCCTGAGTATGCGACTTCAGCCCGTGGCGGTGGACCGCGTCCCCCGGACACGCGACACTGTGACGCACCCCGACCTGAGGGAGGCCATGGAAACCCTGTTCATCGCCGGCAGCTGGCGAGCCGCTCACGACTCGGGAACCCGCACCATCCACTGCCCGGCCGACGGTCGCGAGGTCGTGACGGTGGCCGAGGCCGGGGAGCAGGACGCGCGCGACGCGGTCGCCGCGGCCCGGGCCGCCTTCGACGACGGCCCGTGGCGACGTACGCCGGCGCCGGAACGGGCCGACCTGCTGCGCCGGCTCGCCGACCGGCTGGCCGCCGAGAAGGACGAGGTCGCGAGGCTCGAGTCGCTGGACACCGGCAAGCGGTTCGTCGAGTCGCAGATCGACGTCGACGACATCGTGTCGGTGTTCCGCCACTTCGCCGACCTCGCCACCGCCGACGCCGGCCGGGTGGTCGACACCGGGATGCCGGCGGTGTCGAGCCGGGTCGTCCACGAGCCGGTCGGGGTCTGCGCGCTGATCACGCCGTGGAACTACCCGCTGCTGCAGACCTCCTGGAAGGTCGCGCCCTGCCTGGCGGCCGGCAACACCTTCGTGCTCAAGCCGAGCGAGCTCACGCCCTCGACGTCGATCTGGCTGCTCCGGGCGCTGGCCGAGGAGGGGCTGCCCGACGGGGTCGGCAACCTGGTGCTCGGGTCCGGGGCCACCGCCGGCGCACCGCTGGTCGACGACCCCGGGGTCGACCTGGTCTCCTTCACCGGCGGGCTCGAGACCGGGCGCCGGATCATGGCCGCGGCCGCCGCGACCGTCAAGCGGGTCGCGCTCGAGCTCGGCGGCAAGAACCCCAACGTGGTCTTCGCCGACGCCGACCTCCCCGCCGCGATCGACAACGCGTTGACCGCCGTCTTCCTCGACTCCGGCCAGGTCTGCTCGGCCGGCGCCCGGCTGGTCGTCGAGGAGAGCGTCCACGACGAGGTGGTGGACGCGCTGGTGGCGCGGGCCGGCGACATCCGGCTCGGCGGCCCCTTCGACGACGACGCCGAGACCGGCCCGCTGATCAGCGAGGCCCACCGCGCGAAGGTCGAGCGCTACGTCGCCGACGCGCTCGAGGACGGTGCGGAGCTCCGGTGCGGCGGGGGACGGCCGGAGGGTTCGGCGTACGCCGACGGCTGGTACTACCTGCCGACGATCCTCGACGGCTGCACGAGCGCCATGCGCTGCGTGCAGGACGAGTCGTTCGGGCCGGTCCTCACCGTCGAGACCTTCGCCGGCGCCGACCGCGACGCGGCCGAGGACGCCGCGGTCGCGCTGGCCAACGACACGATCTACGGCCTCGCCGGCGCCGTGTGGACCGAGAACGCGGGCCGCGCCGAGAGGGTCGCCTCGCGGCTGCGCCACGGCACGATCTGGGTCAACGACTACCACCCCTACGTGCCGGGGGCCGAGTGGGGCGGCTTCAAGCAGTCCGGCAACGGCCGCGAGCTCGGCCTGATGGGGCTGGAGGAGTACCGCGAGACCAAGCACGTCTGGCACAACACCCGGCCGGCCCCGGCCGGCTGGTTCGCCGATCGCCGTACCGAGACCACCGGAGGGGACGCGTGAAGCACTACGACTACGTCATCGTCGGAGGCGGCTCGGCCGGCTCCGCGCTCGGCAACCGGCTCTCCGCCGACCCCGGCTCCACCGTGCTGGTGCTCGAGGCCGGGCGCAACGACAGCATCCTGGACCCGTTCATCCACATGCCGGCGGCGCTGCCCTACCCGATCGGCAACCGGCTCTACGACTGGAAGTACGAGACCGAGCCGGAGCCCGACATGGGCGGCCGCACGGTCTACCACGCGCGGGGCAAGGTGCTCGGCGGGTCGAGCTCGATCAACGGGATGATCTTCCAGCGCGGCAACCCGCTGGACATCGAGCGCTGGGCGGCCGAGCCCGGCATGGAGGCCTGGGACTACGCCCACTGCCTGCCCTACTTCAAGCGGATGGAGACCTGCCTGGCCTCCGTCGACGCCTGGCGCGGCGGGTCGGGGCCGCTGGTGCTCGAGCGTGGCCCCGCGACCTCGCCGCTCTTCGGCGCCTTCTTCGAGGCGGTGCAGCAGGCGGGCTACCCGCTGACCGACGACGTCAACGGCTACCGGCAGGAGGGGTTTGCCAAGTTCGACCGCAACGTCCACCGCGGCCGCCGGCTCTCCGCCGCCCGCGCCTACCTGCACCCCGTGATGCACCGCAAGAACCTCGACGTCGAGACGCTGGCCCACGTCACCGGGCTGCGGATGGAGGGCGAGCGCTGCACCGGGGTCGACTACGTCCGCGGCGGGCGCCTGCAGCGCTCGGTGACCGCCGGCGAGGTGGTCCTGTGCGGCGGCGCCTTCAACAGCCCGCAGCTGCTCCAGCTCGCGGGGATCGGCGAGCCCGACCACCTGCGCTCGGTCGGCGTGTCGCCACGCGTCGAGCTGCCCGGCGTCGGCGCCAACCTCCAGGACCACCTCGAGGTCTACCTCCAGCACTCCGCGACCCAGCCGGTCTCGATCGCGCCGTGGCTGGCCCACCACCACAAGCCGCGGATCGGCGCGGAGTGGCTCTTCGGGCGTACCGGCGTCGGGGCCTCCAACCACTTCGAGGCCGGCGGGTTCATCCGCAGCAACGACCAGGTCGAGTGGCCCAACGTGATGTTCCACTTCCTGCCGATCGCGATCCGCTACGACGGCAGCAAGCCCGCTGAGAGCGAGCACGGCATCCACGGCTACCAGGTCCACATCGGCCCGATGTACGCCGACACCCGCGGCTGGGTGCGGATCCGCTCGACCGACCCGCGCGAGCACCCCGCGGTGCGGTTCAACTACCTCTCGACCGAGAGCGACCGGCGGGAGTGGATCGAGATCGTCCGTGCGGCCCGCAACATCCTGGAGCAGCCGGCCTTCGCGGCGTTCAGTGGCGGCGAGATCTCGCCCGGGCCGTCGGTCGAGACCGACCAGGAGATCCTCGACTGGGTCGCGCGCGACGCCGAGACCGCGCTCCACCCCTCGTGCACCGCCAGGATGGGCGCCGCCTCCGAGACCGGCTCTGGGGCCGTGGTCGATCCGGCCACGATGCGCGTGCACGGGACAGAGGGCCTGCGGGTGGTCGACGCCTCGGTCTTCCCGACCATCACCAACGGCAACATCTACGCGCCGGTGATGATGGTCGCCGAGAAGGCCGCCGACCTGATCGCCGGCAACACCCCGCTGCCGGCTCTCGACGTCCCCTGGTACCGCCACGGCCGGGGCGACCCGCCGTACCCGCCCGGTGACCCGCGCAACGACGCCTGGGACACCAGCCACGACCTCCCGAGCGCCGCCGGCGCCCGCGCCGCACATCCGACAGGAGGCAACGCATGACCACCACCGACACCCGCCCCGCCGAGCCCGGGGCGCCCGACGTCGGCCGCTCGTCGCCGGCCATCAAGTGGCCGGTCTTCGGAGCCTCCCTCGCCGGGGTCGTCGCTGTCGCGCTCTGGGCGATCATCAAGCCCGCGTCGGCGGAGAGCACCATCGCCGCCTGGACCGTGTGGGTCGGCGGCGCCTTCGGCTGGTTCTACATCGCCCTCGGCACCGTGATCCTGGGCTTCGTCATCTACCTGGGCGCGTCGCGCTTCGGCAAGATGCGGCTCGGCCCAGCCCACTCCCGGCCGGAGTTCTCGACGTTCTCCTGGGCGTCGATGCTGTTCGCGGCGGGCATCGGCACCGACGTCATGTTCTTCTCCGTCGTCGAGCCGGTGTCCCAGTACGTCGCGCCCCCGGTCGGCTCGGGCGAGACCGTGCAGGCCGCGCGGGACGCGACCGTGTGGACGCTGTTCCACTACGGCGTCACCGGCTGGGCGATGTACGCGTTGATGGGAATGGCGCTGGCGTTCTTCTCCTACCGGCTCAACCTGCCGCTCGCCGTACGCTCGGCGCTCTATCCCATCTTCGGCAAGCGGGTCGACGGGGCGCTCGGTCACGCGGTCGACACCGCGGCCGTCCTCGGCACGGTCTTCGGGGTCGCCACCAGCCTCGGCATCGGCGTGGTGTTCCTCAACTTCGGGCTCAACCAGCTCTTCGGCGTCCCGCTCGGTCTCGCGGCCCAGATCGGCCTGGCCGCCCTGGCCATCACGATGGCGGCCGTCTCGGCCACGACCGGCGTCGACAAGGGGATCCGGTTCCTGTCCCAGCTCAACGTCATCCTGGCGCTGGTCCTCGCGGGGTGGGTGCTGATCACCGGCAAGACCCAGCTGCTCCTCGAGGGCGTCGTGATGAACGTCGGCGACTTCGTCTCCTCCTTCCCCGGCCTGACCATGGACACGATGGCCTTCGACCAGGCCAACCAGTGGATGAATCTCTGGACGCTCTTCTTCTGGGCGTGGTGGGTGGCCTGGGCGTCGTTCGTCGGCCAGTTCCTGGCGCGGATCTCTCGCGGCCGCACCATCCGCCAGTTCGTGCTCGGCACGATGGTGATCCCGTTCGCCTACATCGTGATGTGGGTGTCGATCTTCGGCAACGCGGCCCTCGACCGGGTCCGCGGCGGCGACGCCGACTTCGCCGACGCTGCGCAGAACTACGACGGCCGCGGCTTCTTCATGCTGGTGCAGGACTACCCGCTGGCCGGCGTCGTGGTCGCGGTCGCCACGTTCGTGGGCCTGCTGTTCTACGTCACCTCTGCCGACTCCGGCGCGCTGGTGATGGGCAACCTGTGCAGCAAGCTGCGTCACCCGCAGGAGGACTGCGCGGCGTGGCAGCGGATCGTCTGGGCGTCGGTCACCGGCGTGCTCACCATCGCGATGCTGGCCGTCGGCGGCATCTACGCCCTCCAGTACGCCACCGTCATCATGGGCCTGCCGTTCGCGGTCGTGCTGATCCTGGTGATGTGGGGGCTCTACAAGGCGCTGAGCCGCGAGCTGGCGCGGGTGGAGGCCGGGGAGGCCCACCACCGCACGCCGCCGGCGACCGGTGACGACCACGAGCCGTGGACGGCCCGGGTCGCGCGCGTCACCAACTTCGTGGACGCCGACGACGCCGGGAGGCACCTCGACGCGATCGTGGCCCCCGCGCTGACCAAGGTGGCCGACGAGCTGCAGGCGCGGGGAGTCGACGCGGGCACCGAGCAGGGCGTCGCCGAGCCGTCGGAGGACGACGTGCACGGCGGCGCCTACGTCGAGCTACGCGCCTCGGATCCCGACCACCCGTTCCGCTACCGGGTGCAGGTCCGGGTCTCCTCGGTGCCGGCGTACGGCGGCCGGATGGTGGGCGACCGCGACCGCTACGCCCGGCTCGACGTGCACCTCGCCGACGGGGCCCAGGGCTACGACGTCATGGGCTACCGGGAGTCGCAGATCATCCACGACTGCCTCGACGCCTACGAGCGTCACCTGGAGTTCATGCGCCTGGGCTCGCGCACCCGGCCGGAGGGATGACGGACCCCGGACATGGAGAAGCCCCGCAAGCGTCTCGGGTCACTTGCGGGGCTTCTCCAGGACCCCGCAGGCGTCTCGGGTCACCTGCGGGGCCGACTCCAACTATGCATCAACGATTCGTGCCGTCAAAGCCGTCTGGTTGAACTGTTGACGTGACGTTACCCATTCGTTGAGGGTGACGAATTCGCTCGAACCTGAGCCCAACGGAATGGAGGTCCCGAAACCAGGACGACGGTCCTGCGCTGCCGCGGCCGGCCACGGCCGGCCCCTCTCGGCCACTGGCCTAGACGGCCACGCCTTGCACGGCCGGGGTGGGGAGCACGACCCGGATCCGCGTCCCACGGCCCTGCTCGGACTCGACGGCGATCTGACCCCCGTGACGCCCGACGATGGACGAGGCGATGGCGAGCCCCAGACCGGTGCCCTGGATCGCCTGTTGCTTCGCGGTCGAGGACCGGAAGAAGCGCGTGAACAGGTGCTCCTGCTCTGCGCTGGGGATCCCGATGCCGGTGTCGGTCACCTCGAGCACGGCCTGTTCTGCGTCCCGCGTCAGGCTGCAGCAGATGAAGCCGCCGTCCTCCGTGAACTTCAAGGCGTTGCTCATCAGGTTGAACACGACGCGTTCCAGGTAGCTCATGTCCCCGGTGATCAGGACCGGCTCCCGAGGTATCGAGTAGCGAACCTCGAGGTTGCGCTCGTCCACGACGGGGCGCAGGGCGTCCTCGATGCGTCCGACGACGTCGCCGAGGTCCACGGGCCGCAGGTCGAGGTCGATCTCGCCGGACTCCAGCCTGGCGACGGCGAGCAGGTTCTCGGCGAGCGAGGCAAGGCGATCGCCGTTGCGTTGCACGGTCCGCAGCATGTCGGCGTACGCCGGGCTGAGGTGCTCCGGAGGGGCCTCGAGCATGAGCTCGACGTACCCCTTGATGCTGGTGATCGGGGTCCTGAGCTCGTGGCTGACCGTGGCCACGAAGTCGTCCTTGGCGCGGTCGAGCTCCTTGAGCCGCCGGACCGCGTCGGCCTCCTTCTCCAGGCCGGCGACGAGCAGGTTGCGGCTGCGCCGCAGCTCGGCGGTCCGCTCCTCGACCCGATGCTCGAGGTGGGTGGCCAGCGCCTGGTTCTCCTGCAGCGTCAGGATCTGACGGGCCACCAGGAGGACCATGATCGCCGAGCGGATCCACGACACCACGACGTCGGCCTGCCCGGTCCGCAGAACCGCGATGATGGAGGTCAGCAAGGCGACCGACACCGCCGCATAGGGGAGCAGGTTGCCCAGCGGGCGGCTGTTCAGGTCCTCCTCGGGCTGGTCCACCTCCTCGGGCCCCGGCCAGAGCGCCGCCACGCACATGAGGACGAAGCCGGCGAACCAACCGATGTCGATCACGTTGCCCGAGCTGTAGGCGTCGATCGTCGTGAGGTAGGTGAAGCCCGAGTCGGCGATCGCGAACGCCAGCAGGCCCGTCCCGACCAGCGGCAGGGAGAGGGGCAGCTGACGGTGCAGGTGGCGCGCCCGGAGCCAGGTGTAGAGCACGATCGTGATGACGATGACGTCACCGATCGGGTAGGCCAGGGAGATCAGCAGGGCCAGGAGAGAGTCTGCACCGGAACGAAGCACCGGGCCGAGCACGATGATCCAGCTGCACAGCAGCATGGAGGCGGCCACCATCAGGCCGTCGAGGACTGTCCGGACCCGTCCCGTCATGCTGGGCGCGGACAGGGGCAGGGACAGCAGGGCCGCCGCCGCGAACGGCGGCAGCCCCAGGTAGCCCACGTCGGCCAACGAAGGAAACGGGACGGCCTGCCCATTGAGCGACTCGTAGTAGGTCCACACCGCCTGGCCGGCCGACCACGACAAGGCCGCCGTGCCGAGGAGCCGCCAGAACCTGGCCAGGGTGCCAGGGTGAAGGTGCGCCCGGACCCAGGCGGCGCAGCCGGCCATCAGGGCGACCCCCGTCAGGCCGAAGTTCGACACGTGCAGGGCAGCGGACGCGGGGAGCGTCAGCATGCCCACGACCCACAGCGCGGCAGCCACCAGCACCGCGATCACTGGTGTCGGAGGCCGCGCGAGCGCCGCGTGTCGTGCTTTCACGGTTGTGATAGTGGACGGTCCGGGACGGCAATTCCTGCGAATGCAGGAAATTCGTCCTTTAGGCCTGCTGCAATAGCCCGACACGTCGCTCCACGGAGCCGGTATGCCGCCGAGGGGAGTCCCAAAGGCCCACACCGCCCTCCGACACGCTCGAGGAGACCCCCCGATGATCTCGTTCCTGGCTGAAGAGGTTCGCCAACCTCTCGGCCTGCCGAGCCACTGGCCGGCCAGCCTGCACCCGCGCGTCCTGGGCGGTATCGACCTGCCGACGCCGTTCCTGGCCACCGACCTGCGCATCCTCGCCAAGCGACTGCGGAGCTTCGCTGAGGCCCTGCCCGAGGTGCAGCCGTTCTACGCCGTCAAGTGCAACTCCGCGCCGGAGGTGCTGAGCACCGTCGTCGAGCACGGCGCCGGCTTCGAAGTCGCCTCGCTGGGCGAGCTGCGCATGCTGCAGGAGCTCGGCGTCGACCCCGCCGATGCGCTCTACAGCAACACCGTCAAGCCCGCGTCACACATCGCAGGGGCAGCGGAGGCAGGACTGTGGCGCTTCGCAGCCGACTCCACGGACGAGCTCCGCAAGATCGCGCGCTGCGCCCCGGGCAGCGCCGTCTACATCCGCGTACGCGTCGACGACAGCGGCAGCGTCTTCCCCCTGTCGCGCAAGTTCGGCGCGGAGGCACAGCAGGCTCGTGCCCTCCTCGGGACCGCCCGGGACCTCGGCCTGGAGCCGTACGGCCTCACGTTCCACGTCGGCTCGCAGTGCATGTCCACGTCGGCGTGGGTGCAGGCGGTCGCCTCCATGGGACGACTGATGCGCCAGCTCGATGGTGACGGCATCCGGGTCACCATGCTCAACATGGGTGGGGGCTTCCCCGCCCGTTACGACGACCCGGTTCCGTCGATCGACGAGATCGGTGAGGTCGTCAGCCGCGCCCTCGCCGAGCTGCTGCCCTACCAACCCTCGCTCGTCGCCGCGGAGCCCGGCCGCCACATGGTTGCGGAGACCGCGGTCATGGTCGCCAGCGTCCTCGGCCGCGAGCAGCGCGCCGGCGAGGACTGGCTCTACCTGGACGTGGGCGCCTACCACGGACTCATCGAGACCCACCAGACCGTGGGCCAGTGGCGCTACCCCTTGTGGAGCTCACGCCCCGACCACGGAGGGGCGCCGCACGTGCCGTTCACCGTCACCGGCCCCACGTGCGACAGCGCCGACACCATGTTCCACGGCGCACCCCTGCCCTCCACCATGGCCGAGGGAGACCGGGTGTACGTCGCGTCAGCGGGCGCGTACACGTTGAGCTACGCCTCGCACTTCAACGGCTTCCCGCCACCGCAGCCCTTCTTCCTCGCCGGCTAGATGGACGCGCAGGAAGCACACCGCCGCCTGGTGCGGCTCATGGGGGCCGGCCTTGTGGACTCCCTCTGCCTCTCGGTGGCCTGGACCGTGCTGATGTTGCAGGTGGTGACGTCCTACGGGCTCGCGGCCGCGGGTCTGTGCAGTGCGGCGATGCTGGTCGGCGTGGCGCTGTCCGCGCCCGTCGCGGGGTGGATGGCGTCGGTGCTCAGCGGCCGCCGGCTGCTCCGGGTCGCTGCCGCTGCCGAAGCAGCGTTGCGCGTCAGCGTCTTCCTGCTGCTCTTCACCGAGGCGCCCGTGTGGTTGCTCGCGCTGTGCATCTCGACCATGAACGTGACGGCGTGGACCGGCTACGCCGGCATGCGGGCCGAGGTGGCGGCGGTGAGCAGCGGCGCCAAGGCACTCACCTGGTACGGCACCATCGTCGCCTCCGTCGAGGCAGCGGGCGTCGCGCTCGCCGCCCTGCTCCCGACGAGCGACGGCATCTCCTCGGACACCGTCCTGCTCTGGGTGATGGCGGCGTACGTCCTCGCCCTGCTCCCCACCGTCGTCGTGGCGGCGGGATCGCCGGTGGCGGCGAGTGGTCGGCTCCAGGGGGGCCGACGGGCACGACGGGTGGCAGTCTCCGCGCCCACCCTGGGCGGTGCCCTGCTCGATGTTCCTCGCCTCGGCCCCCACGCTCCTCGCCGTCGCACTCGCCGCCGAGCTGCACGGCCGGGCGGCCGTGGCGCCGGCCGCGATCGCCTTCACCCTCGGCTCCCTCGCCGCTCCGACCCTCACCGGGCGGATCCCCTCGCGCTACACGGACCATCCGGGCCTGTGGGCCCTGTGCGCGTTCGGGACGGTGGTGGGATGGGTCCTGGCACCCGTGCACCTCGCGCTGCTGTGTGCGGCTCAGCTGACCTCGGGACTGTTCATGACCGCGCTCGAGGGGCTGCTCGACACCTCCGCGGCGCTTCGTCACCCCGGGCAGGTGACGGGCGCCCTCGCCCGCGCCACGGCCGCCCGGGCCTTGGGCTCCGCCGCCGGGACGGCGCTCCTGCCGCTGCTTGTGGTCGGAGTAGGCCTGCAGGGCACGACCCTCACCCTCGGCCTGATCCTCCTCGGCGCCACGCTCGCGGCAACGCTGTGGCTGCGGGTACGGGCGGGTGCGGATGTCCCCCACGGCGACGTCGGCGGGGTGGGGGCTCTCCGACACGTCGCGAGCGTGGAGGTCACCACCCGCTCCCGGGCTGGGGCCGCCAGCCCTCCGTGACCGGCGCTGTCATCGGGGTCTGCTGATGTGGGTCGACAGCGGTCAGCTACGCCGGGACGACCTCAGCTCCGGGTCGGCCGGAGCGGAAGCAGTCGAGAAACAGGGACTCGCCGCGTCTCTGGGGCAGGAACAGCTCGTGCAGGTCATCGACGATGCGGACTCCCCGCACCCCACCGGTTGCCAGGGTCCTCGACCCGCCCTACACTTCCGGGGAATCTCCGCGTCCCGGACCCCGACGTGATCGAAAGACGAACGGGTCGGGCACGCGTTGAGGCTCCTTTTCCTCGACACGGCCGCCCGCAGTCATCGTGCAGCGGTGGTCGAGGTGGGGTTCGTCCACGCGCTGGTGGTGCCGTCCAGGGCGGGCAGCGAGTCGGGGGGCGCGCCCGCCCTGGATGCCGGGTCGGGGTGCACCCGGAGATGGCTCCGGCCCGGGTGCAAGACCCGATGGTGTGGTCACGCGCCGCGAACAACGCGTGAACCATGGTCACGCTTCCCGCCGGGTGTCGCCACCACCCAGCATCGCTCTCGTGGGCGAGCTCGCTTCGCGCTCGTCGCGCGGGAC
This sequence comes from uncultured Actinomycetota bacterium, assembly GCA_963740885.1. Classification (GTDB taxonomy): domain Bacteria; phylum Actinomycetota; class Actinomycetes; order Propionibacteriales; family Nocardioidaceae; genus Nocardioides. The sequence goes on along the minus strand of CAVUFP010000002.1, from coordinate 561,452 downwards.
TCGCTCTGAGTGTCTGACTGTCTGGCGCAGCGGGCTCTGGTGTCGCACAATGGCGATCGTCGAGGGAGCATGGTCATGGGGGAACGCATCGTCGTTGGCGACAGCGGCGGGGGACGGCAGTGGCAGTGGGCCACTGACCCCTCCCGCCGCGAGGACGCGACCGGGAGAGCATTCCGGTTGCTGGCGAGCCTCCTGAGCGCGGTGCTGGTGTGCGCCGCCGCCTCGGGCGCGCCGGCAACGGCTGCCGTCGGCCTCACCGTCCGCGGGGTCGACGTGGAGGTCGCCGAGGCGACGGCGGACGGAATCGTCCCGGTCGTGCTCCGCCTCGATCGTGCGCCCAGGCGTTCGGTGACGGTCTCCTGGAAGACCGTGGCGGGTACGGCGGAGCCGGGGCAGGACTACGAGGAGCGGTCCGGCAAGGCTCGTTTCGAGCCCGGCCAGCGCAGGCGCGTCGTTCGGGTGCCGCTGATCGACGACGGCGTCGCGGAGGGCAGCGAGACGTTCCTCGTCCGTCTTCGCTCCTCGCAGGCTCGGGTACCGGACAAGAACGTGGAGGTCGTCGTCCGGGACGACGACGACACCTTCGGGGTCAAGCTCGCCTCGGCGCGCGCGGACAGCCACGTGTTCGACGACCAGGTCAGCGGCACCGACCCGACGCTGCGGGGGGCGACGCTCTCGAGCACCGGCCCCGACGGAACCGTGTACACGCTGAGAGTCCCCGACGGCGCCCTGACGGCCGACACCACGGTCACCATGACCCCCTGGAGGTCGGCCACCGGCACCGGAGTCGCGGGCGGGCGACCGTTCGGTGTCCGGCTCACCCCCAGCGGGACGGAGTTCCTGCTCCCCGTGACCCTGCTGGTCGATCCCCCGGGTCGCGACGACCTGCCGGCGGTCACCTCGACTCGCGAGTCCGGCACCTCCCACGGCTACCCGGCGGCGCTCGGGACCGACCAGCTCGTGCTCCCGCTCACGCACTTCTCCGACTACTTCGGCGCCCTGGGTGAGGGCACCTCGATCACGATCGTCGACCCCGGCACGCTCAACCCCCAGCAGGCACTGGCCGACGAGATGGAGCGCACCCTGCGCGAGGAGCGCAACCGGCAGCTGCGGGGCGAAGACCCCGACCCGACGGTGATGGAGAAGGTCGAGCAGCTGATGACGGCCTACTACGACAACGTCGTGGCGCCCAGGCTCGCCGGCATCCGGTCCGACTGCACCGAAGCCGAGGCCCACACCGGCCACGTCGTCGGCTTCGCACGTCAGGCCGCCCTGCTGGGGATCCTGGAGAGCCAGCAGCAGGCCATCATGGAGGCTACGGCCGCCGGCGCCGAGAACTGCCTGCAGGAAGCCCTCGAGCCCTGCGTCGACACCGACGATGCCGGACAGGTGCGGAGGATCCTCGGCTACTGGCGACAGGTGGAGCTGTTGGGTGGCACCGTTCCCGACCCCCGTCCCCTCGACCCGGTGCGGCACTGCAAGGACCTGCTCGGCGGCATGCTGACGGTCACCGTCGACTCCCTGCTCGAGGTCAACGGCTTCCGCACCGAGGAGCACTGGACCCTCGTCTACCAGCCGCGGTTGCGCAAGGACGACAGCTACCAGGCCTGGTACGACGACGGGCGGGGTGGCTGGACGGTGTCCGGCTCCTACCTGCGCGAGGACCTGCGCCCCGGCGCGCAGTGCCGGGTGATGATCGATACGACCTACTCGGGTGCTGGCACGCTGTTCACGACGTACCACGGACAGCTGGACCCCGCTAGCGACCAGGACAAGGGGATCGCGGAGCTGTCGCAGTTCTTCCCGGACTTCGACGGCAACCTCGGCTTGACGCCCGCCTTCGACGGTGAGGTGGTCGGCAACGCGACGCGGACGACGTACCAGACCACCGACGACGGGTGCGTGTCGAGCACCGAAGACCTCGGCCACTGGTTCAGTCCCTCCTGGGGGACCAACACAGCCCCGGGAGCGATCGTCGAGACCGAGGTCGGGCGCGGGGCCCAGTTCGACTACTCCTTCAGCCGCGACAACTCCGACGCGCAGAAGACCGACACCTACGAGGTCACGTTGGCGGGCTCGCTGGTGCCGACCCGGGGCTGACGGGACACCCGCCGACACGCACGCGGCCGGAGAACAGCAACGGCCCCTCTCGATCCGAGATCGAGAAGGGGCCGCGAAACGCTGGTACGCCATCAGGGACTCGAACCCCGAACCCGCTGATTAAGAGTCAGCTGCTCTGCCAATTGAGCTAATGGCGCGTGCTGTGGAGCGGGCTCGACTTTACCAGCGGCCCGTCGGGCGGAGAAATCGAGAACAGGGCGTGACCGACGTGCGGTCGATCGGGTCTGCCAGGTGGACCGGATCCACCGCACGTCGGAGGAGACCCGGCCGCCGCCACCCTCACCGGGTGGCGAGGACCGCGTGGGCGGCGTTGTGGCCGCCGATGCCGGAGACGCCGCCGCCGCGGCGCGCGCCGGCGCCGCAGACCAGCACCGAGTCGACGTCGGTCTGCACGCCCCACTGCTGGGCAGGGGTGTCGAGGCGCGCGCGGTTGGCGGCCCACGGCCAGTCGAGCTCGCCGTGGTAGATGTGCCCGCCGGGCATGGCGAGGTCGGCCTCGACGTCCTGCGGCACCTTGGCCTCGATGCAGGGCCGGCCCGCGGCGTCGGAGGCCAAGCAGGCCTCGAGCGGCTCCTCGAGGTGGGCGTCGATGGCCGCGAACGCGCGCTCGACGGCCAGGGCCTTGACCTGGTCGCGGTCGTCGCCCTCGAAGAGCGCGGCGGGGGTGTGGATGCCGAAGTAGGTCAGCGTGTGCTGGGCCGCGGGCGCCCCCTCGCCGAGGATCGAGCGGTCGGTGAGGGAGTGGCAGTAGAGCTCGCCCGGCACGGTCGTCGGGAGCCGGCCGGCGCTCGCCTCGGCGTACGCCTGCTCGAGCTGGGAGTAGTCCTGAGCGACGTGGAGGGTGCCGGCGAAGGCGACCGCTGCCTCGACGCCGGAACGCAGCCGCGGCAGCCGGTCGAGGAGCAGGTTGATCTTGAGCTGGGACCCCTGCGGCTTGGCCTCGGCGTCCTCGCCCTGGCCGGTCAGGATGCGCAGCACCCACGGGGCCACGTTGGCGAGGACGTGTCGCGTGGTGACGGTGTGGGAGGTGTGTCCGTCGTGCCAGGTGACCTCGGCGCCCTCGTCGACCGCGTCGATGCGCGAGACCCCGGCGGAGGTGAGCAGCTCGGCGCCGGCGTCGGTGGCGCTCCGGGCGAGGGCACCGGTGACCGCGCCCATGCCGCCCACCGGCACCCGCCACTCGCCGGTGCCGTTGCCCATCACGTGGTGGAGGTAGGTGCGGTTCTGGACCAGCGACGGGTCGTGGAGCGAGGTGAAGCAGCCGATCGCGGCGTCGGTGGCGATCACGCCGCGCACCGTGTCGTCGGCGAACCTCCGCTCGATGGCCTCGCCGATCGGGCGCACCACGAGGTCCTGCCAGATCGCGGGGTCGACCTGCTCGCGGATCGTCCGCTCGGTCGCCAGCGGCTGCAGCAGGGTCGGCGCCACGAGGCCCGCAAGATCGCTGACGCCGGCGAAGAACTCCTGCCACGCGGCGTGGTCGGCGTCGCCGCCGGTCAGCGCCCGGAACGAGTCGGCCGTCGCCGTACCCTCGTCGCGCTCGACGAGCAGCCCGCCCGGGACGCCGTCCCTCAGGGTCGGTGCGTACGCCGCCGTCGACCGTGACCGCAGCTCGAGGTCGAGGTCGAGGTCGGCCGCGATCTGGTCGGGGAGCAGCGAGACCAGGTAGGAGTACCGCGACAGGCGGGCCGGGTGGCCCGGGAAGGCCACCGCCGAGACGGCGGCACCGCCGACGTGGGCCAGCCGCTCCAGCACCAGCACCGTCAGGCCGGCCCGGGCGAGGTAGGACGCGGCGACCAGACCGTTGTGGCCGGCACCGACCACGACGACGTCGTAGGTGCTGCGCTGCGAGGTCACCGCCCCAACCTAGGGCATCGTTCCGGCCCGGATCGTGCCGGTGACGCAGCAGGGCCCCGGCGCGGAACCGGGGCCCTGCGGCGATGTCTGGGGTGAGCGACGGGACTTGAACCCGCGACCCTCGCGACCACAACGCGATGCTCTACCAGCTGAGCTACGCCCACCAAGGAGGAACCCCGGACGCTGCCGGGGAGCCGCGGAAGAGTGTAGCCCTAGGGGGCCGTCGGCTCCGCATCGGCGGACGGCGTCTCGCCGAGCCCGGTGAGGGACCCGCCGTGGCGGGCGGCGATGCCGCGGGCCGTGTCGGAGTCGGGCCCCGGGGGAGCGACGAACACCGCCTCGCGGTAGTAGCGCAGCTCCTCGATGCTCTCCTGGATGTCGGCCAGGGCGCGGTGGTTGCCGCGCTTGGGGGGCGACTGGAAGTAGGCCCGCGGGAACCAGCGCCGCGAGAGCTCCTTGATCGAGGAGACGTCGACGATCCGGTAGTGCAGGAAGGTCTCGAGCGCGGGCATGTCCCGGGCGAGGAAGGACCGGTCCGTGGCGACGGTGTTGCCGGCCAGCGGCGGGCGGCTGCCCTCGTCGCACTGGGCGCGCACGTAGGCGAGCACCTGCTCCTCGGCCTCGGCGAGGCTGATGCCGGAGGCGAGGTGGTCGAGCAGCCCCGAGGTGCGGTGCATCTCGCGGACGAAGTCGCCCATCTGGTCCAGCGCCTCGGCCGGGGGCTTGATCACCAGGTCGACGCCGTCGCCGAGCACGTTGAGGTCGAAGTCGGTGACCAGCGCGGCCACCTCGACCAGGGCGTCGGCAGTGAGGTCGAGCCCGGTCATCTCGCAGTCGATCCACACGAGTCGGTCGTTCACGAGGGGCACCCTACGCCCGCCACCGGGCGGCTCAGGTTCTCCTCAGACCGGCGACGTACGGTCGCGGTCGTGAGGGACTGGATCGGGCTGGTCGCCAGGCTGGTCACCGGCGGGGTCTGGGTCGTCGCCGGGCTGCTCAAGCTGCCCGACCCGGCCGGCAGCGTGCGCGCCGTACGCGCCTACGAGCTGCTGCCGGAGTCGGTGGTGCCGCTGGTGGGCCACGCGCTGCCGCCGCTGGAGATCGCGGTCGGCGCGCTGCTCCTGCTCGGACTGCTGACGCGGGCGACGGCGGTGGTCTCGTCGCTGCTGTTCGTCGCGTTCGTCGTGGGGATCGCCTCGGCGTGGGCGCGCGGTCTCCGGATCGACTGCGGCTGCTTCGGTGGGGGCGGCTTCGACGCGGACGCCGCCGAGAAGTACCCCTGGGACCTCGCCCGCGACGCCGGCCTGCTGCTGCTGTCGCTGTGGCTGGTGGTCCGCCCGGCCTCGCGGTGGTCCGTGGACCGGGCCGTCTTCGGGACCTCCCCATCGTCGTCGAGTGCAGTGAGGAACGTGTGATGTCGAAGAAGAACGCCGGACGCAGCCGGACCGAGCGGGCGGCGGCCCTGCGCGAGGAGCAGCGCCGTCGGGAACGCCGGCGGCAGGTCGGGATCATCGCCGCGGTGGTGGGGGTCGTGGCGGTGCTGGTCGTCGGGTCGGTGGTGCTGTCCAGCCGCAACGACACCTCCGGCGAGGTCGCCTCGGACACCCCGAGCGGTGTCGAGGACTACACGGTCTCGGTGGGCCAGGCGGACGCCCCGCACACCATCACCCTCTACGAGGACCCGCAGTGCCCGATCTGCAAGGCCTTCGAGGACCGGGTCTCCGGGCCGCTGGCCGACGCGGTGGAGGCCGGCGACGTCCGGGTGGACTACCGCATCGTGTCGTTCCTCGACCAGGCGTCCGACAACGAGTACTCCTCGCGGGCGGCCAACGCGCTGATGGCGGTGCAGGACGTCGCGGGCCCCGACGCGTTCGCCGCGATGCACAAGACCCTCTACGAGAACCAGCCCGAGGAGGGCTCGGCCGGTCCCGAGGACGGTCAGCTCGTCAACTGGGCGGTCGAGGCGGGCGCTCTGGAGGCGAAGGTGCGGCCGCTGATCGAGGGCGGGACCTTCGACCAGTACGTCGTCAACGCGACCGACCAGATGTCGCAGAACGGCGTCAACGGCACGCCGACCGTGCTGATCGACGGCGACTCGACCGGCGACTCGCCGGCCGACGCGGTCAAGGCGGTGCTCGACCTCGTCGGCTGAGGCCCCCGCCGGTTTGGGTCTGACGGGGGCGCGCTGCGACAGTCGGCGGGTGAGCCTCTCCGACTTCATCGCCGGGCTGCCGAAGGCCGAGCTGCACGTCCACCACGTCGGCTCGGCCAGCCCCCGGATCGTCTCCGAGCTGGCCGCGCGGCACCCGGGCGTCGTCCCGAACGATCCCGAGCAGCTGCGCGACTTCTTCGCCTTCCGCGACTTCGCCCACTTCGTCGAGGTCTACCTCGCCGTCGTCGACCTGGTCCGGACGCCGGAGGACGTGCGGATGCTGACCTACGAGGTCGCCCGCGACATGACCACGCAGGGGCTGCGCTACGCCGAGCTCACCTGCTCGCCCTACACCTCGGTGATCCGCGGCATCCCGATCGAGGCCTACACCGAGGCCATCGAGGACGCGCGGGTGGCCGCCGAGCGTGACCTCGGCCTGGTGCTGCGGTGGGTCTACGACATCCCCGGCGAGTCCGGCATCCCCGCGGCCGACGCCACGCTCGGCTACGCCCTGGACCACGCGCCCGACGCGCTGATCGGCTTCGGCCTCGGCGGGCCGGAGATCGGGGTGCCACGGCCGCAGTTCCAGCCCCACTTCGAGGCGGCCCGCGCGGCCGGCCTGCACAGCGTGCCCCACGCCGGCGAGACCACCGGGCCGCAGACCGTCTGGGACGCGTGCCGCCTCCTCGGCGCCGAGCGGATCGGCCACGGGATCAGCGCGGCCGAGGACCCCGAGCTGCTGGCCCACCTCGCCGCCGAGGGCATCACCCTGGAGGTCTGCCCGTCCTCCAACGTCGCCACCCGCGCCGTCGAGAGGATCGATGACCATCCGCTGCCGGCGATCGTCGCCGCCGGCGTACCGGTCACGATCAACTCCGACGACCCGCCCATGTTCGGGACCAGCCTGGTGCGCGAGTACGAGGTCGCCGCCCAGCTGCTGGGGCTCGACGAGCAGGGTGTCGCCGACCTGGCGCGCGCGGCGGTGCGGGCGTCGTTCGCCCCCGAGGAGGTGCGCCGCTCGCTGCTCTCCGAGATCGACGCGTACGCCGCCGCCGACCCCCTCGGGAGCCGCTGAGCGGCATCGGCTCGCGGCCCGGGTGCCCCCGGAGATGCCCAGGCCCCGCGAGCTCATACATCGCGGGGCCGATCCCTGTGTATCGGCCCGGACGGTCGGCGTACCGGATTTGCGACGCGTGTCGCCGACCGCGGTGGGTTGGCGTAGGTTTTGCCCATGCCGCCGCCGGTCCGGATCGCGATCGCCAACGACTACGAGATCGTGGTCGCCGGGGTCGCCTCGTTGCTGTCCCGGTTCGAGGACCGGATCCTGGTCGTCGAGCTCAACGCCAACATGCAGGTGGCCAGTGACGTCGACGTGGTCCTCTACGACACCTTCGGCCAGGTGCAGGGCGACGGCTTCGACCTCGAGGACCTGCTCCGGGGCAGCGGTGCCAAGGTGGCCGTGTTCAGCTGGAACCTCCAGCCCGAGGTCGTCGACCGGGCGCTGGCCCGCGGCGTCCGGGGCTACCTCTCCAAGGCGCTGACCGCCGAGGAGATCGTCAAGGGTCTCGAGGCGATCCACCGGGGTGAGATCGTCACCGAGGTCCGGCCGCTGAGCGAGCACCCGGGTGAGACCGGTGGCTGGCCCGGCCGCGACTTCGGGCTGACCCAGCGGGAGTCCGAGGTGGTCGCCCTGATCACCCAGGGGCTCACCAACCAGGAGATCGCCGACAAGGCCTACATCAGCATCAACTCGGTGAAGACCTACGTCCGCACGGCCTACCGCAAGATCGGCGTCTCGCGTCGGGCCCAAGCGGTCAGCTGGGGCATGGACCACGGGTTCCGGCCGCAGCGAGCCCGCTCGATCGAGGCCGACGCCTGAGGCTCCCGCGGGAGGCATGGGACGCCCGGTGATGGTGGGACGGATGCGACCCGACCACGAAATTCGTGGCGAATTCGCACGTGACCTGCGCATTCACGAATAGCGGACGGCGAGTATACGGAGTTTTGCGGACGTCGCGGGCACCGGCATGGCTTAGAGTCGCCGGTCGTGCCCCCCGTTCGTACTGCCGTTCTCGACGACCACGAGGTCGACGTCGCCGGCGTCTCCGCGGTCCTGGCCCGCTTCGACGACCGCATCAGGCTGGTCGACTTCTCCCCGACCGAGGGCCAGGAGCTCGACGTCATCCTCTACGGCCTGCGCGAGCAGCGCCCCGGGCACGACTCCGACCTCCACCTGCTCCTGCGCGACCAGACGGCCACCGTCATCGTGCTCGGGTGGGGGCCCGACGTGCCCCAGGTCCGGTGGGCGCTCTCGTGCGGCGCCCACGGTCGGCTCTCCAAGACCCTGACGGGGGAGGAGATCGTCGCCGGGCTGGAGCAGATCCACAGCGACCGTGACCTCGCCGCCGTCCTTCCGCCCGACGGACAGTGCCATCCCGGCATGCTCGCGGTCGGCCTGACGCCGCGCGAGTCCGAGGTGCTGACCCTGATCACCCAGGGGCTCACCAACCAGGAGATCGCCGACTCGGTGTTCATCAGCATCAACTCGGTGAAGACCTACGTCCGCACGGCCTACCGCAAGATCGGCGTCACCCGCCGCTCGCAGGCGGTGAGCTGGGGGGTGCAGCACGGCCTCGACGTCCACTCCGCCATCGGCGCGGAGATCGAGGCGCCGGTCGTCTGAGGTCGGGGGTGTGACCCGGATCTCCACCGGGCGACCCCCAGGGGTGTGGTGGCGCCGGGGGACGGCTGCCTAGCGTGGCGGGATGTCCTGGACCCTGAGCCGCACGATGAGTGCCGCCACCGCGGCGTACGCCGTCTACGCCCTGGTGCGCCCGAGCCACCTCCACCGCGCCCTGCAGGCGCCGGAGTCGTCGCGCACGGCGCACGACCGGCTGGCGCGGACCTACGGCGTCCGCGACCTCGCGACCAGCGCCCTGGTGTTCTCGGGACGCGACTCGCTGGCCCGGGCCGGCATGGCGCTGCGCGTGGTCGGCGACCTCGGCGACTGCGCCGTGCTGGCCTCCAGCACCCCCGATCAGGACGTGCGGCGCAAGGTCGCCGCCGTCACCGTGGGCTGGGCGACGCTCAACAGCCTCGCCTGGCTCGTCGACGAACGAGGAGGAAGCCGATGAGCACCGGGAACCACGAGGACGAGGCCCGCGAGGCCGCCCAGCACGTCGCCGACTCGACCGAGTCCTGGGAGCACGGCGCCGAGGAGCCCGAGGTGCGCGAGCACCTGGAGGAGGGCCTCGACGAGGCCGGCGTCGACGTGCCCGAGGACGAGAAGGACAAGCTCGTCGAGCAGGTCCGCTCCGACTCCGACCGCCCCGAGGTCACCGAGGCCGAGCCCGAGGGCTGACCCTCCCGGGCGTGGCGCCCCCGCCAGGACTCGAACCTGGGACCCGCGGATTAGAAGGCCGCTGCTCTGTCCAGCTGAGCTACGGGGGCAGGTCGCACATTGTGTCCCACCCCTCGTCGCACCCGACATCTGAGTGGTGTCGAGGACCGATCGACGACGGAGATGTCGGGTACGACGGTCAGCGAGCCGTCAGTACGACGGCGGGGCGGCCTCCTTGGGGCGCTCCGCCTCGGTCACCGTGTCGGTGTAGCGGCGGATCGAGAGCCAGCCGTGGAGGGCCACGGCGAAGTTGACGACCACGACGACCGCGACCTCCCAGCGCGCCGGGACGTGCTCGGCCAGGCCGGCGGGCGGGACGTCGGCGTACAGGACCAGCTGGTAGTAGACGACCACGAAGGCCAGCACGTAGATCGTGGTGATGACCGCCCAGTTGAGGTACTGGCCCCACGGCCGGGCCGCCCGCTTCTCGGGGGTGTCGTAGAGCTTCTGCAGGGCTCGGCGCGGGCCGACGTCGAGGTAGCGGTAGGCGACCAGCCACCAGAGCAGCACGTAGTACCAGAACCAGTCGACGACCATGGTGGCGACGACGATGTGGGCGGCGTACTCGAAGAAGTTGCGCAGCCGCACCCAGCGGCCGATGAAGGGCCCGAAGGACTGGGGGTTGCGGTTGAAGTAGGCCGCGATCGGCAGCGAGGAGAGCAGCAGCGCGATCCGGCCGCCCCAGTACCAGAGGAGGCTCTTGTGCTCGATCGCCCACGGCCCGATCACGAACAGGTCGAGGGTGACCACGACGATGTGGACGGTGAACAGGCGCAGCGCGATCCGGTTGGCGAACAGCGGGTTGAGCAGGTCGCCGGGCTTGCGCCAGCCCTGCCAGATCTGGCGTACGCCGACGAAGAACCCCCAGGCGAGCAGCCCGGTGTAGACGACCGTGACGACGACGCTCATCGGCGGAGCAGGCTGCGGACGAACGCTGTCAGCACCACCACGGGGTGGGAGAGCGCGATCGTGAGCTTGCCGCGCGTGCTGCGGGGGTCCTCGGCGACGCCGAGCTGCTGCAGGGGCGCGCCGACGTCGAAGTAGAGCTTCTCCGAGACCATCGCCTCGTCCTCGAAGTCGAAGACCAGGCACATCGGGAAGTCCACCCGCTTGCCGGTGGGCGGCAGCCCGTTCCAGGAGCCGCGGTGGGTCCCGGTGAAGCGGCCCTCGACCACGACGCAGTCGGTGCTCGGGGAGATCCGGACCGGCACGAACTCGAAGTCAGGGAAGCCCTTGAGGTTGTCGGCCAGGAAGTCGTGGACCCGGTCGGGTCCGTCGTAGACGTCACCCATCGCGAGGTCCCCCCCCCCCCCCCCCCCCCCCCCCCCCCCCTTTTTTTTTTTTTTTTTTTTTTTTTTTTTTTTTTTTTTTTTTTTTTTTTTTTTTTTTTTTTTTTTTTTTTTTTTTTTTTTTTTTTTTTTTTTTTTTTTTTTTTTTTTTTTTTTTTTTTTTTTTTTTTTTTTTTTTTTTTTTTTTTTTTTTTTTTTTTTTTTTTTTTTTTTTTTTTTTTTTTTTTTTTTTTTTTTTTTTGGGGGGGGGGGGGGGGGGGGGGGGGGGGGGGGGGGGGGGGGGGGGGGGGGGGGGGGGGGGGGGGGGGGGGGGGGGGGGGGGGGGGGGGGGGGGGGGGGGGGGGGGGGGGGGGGGGGGGGGGGGGGGGGGGGGGGGGGGGGGGGGGGGGGGGGGGGGGGGGGGGGGGGGGGGGGGGGGGGGGGGGGGGGGGGGGGGGGGGGGGGGGGGGGGGGGGGGGGGGGGGGGGGGGGGGGGGGGGGGGGGGGGGGGGGGGGGGGGGGGGGGGGGGGGGGGGGGGGGGGGGGGGGGGGGGGGGGGGGGGGGGGGGGGGGGGGGGGGGGGGGGGGGGGGGGGGGGGGGGGGGGGGGGGGGGGGGGGGGGGGGGGGGGGGGGGGGGGGGGGGGGGGGGGGGGGGGGGGGGGGGGGGGGGGGGGGGGGGGGGGGGGGGGGGGGGGGGGGGGGGGGGGGGGGGGGGGGGGGGGGGGGGGGGGGGGGGGGGGGGGGGGGGGGGGGGGGGGGGGGGGGGGGGGGGGGGGGGGGGGGGGGGGGGGGGGGGGGGGGGGGGGGGGGGGGGGGGGGGGGGGGGGGGGGGGGGGGGGGGGGGGGGGGGGGGGGGGGGGGGGGGGGGGGGGGGGGGGGGGGGGGGGGGGGGGGGGGGGGGGGGGGGGGGGGGGGGGGGGGGGGGGGGGGGGGGGGGGGGGGGGGGGGGGGGGGGGGGGGGGGGGGGGGGGGGGGGGGGGGGGGGGGGGGGGGGGGGGGGGGGGGGGGGGGGGGGGGGGGGGGGGTTTTTTTTTTTTTTTTTTTTTTTTTTTTTTTTTTTTTTTTTTTTTTTTTTTTTTTTTTTTTTTTTTTTTTTTTTTTTTTTTTTTTTTTTTTTTTTTTTTTTTTTTTTTTTTTTTTTTTTTTTTTTTTTTTTTTTTTTTTTTTTTTTTTTTTTTTTTTTTTTTTTTTTTTTTTTTTTTTTTTTTTTTTTTTTTTTTTTTTTTTTTTTTTTTTTTTTTTTTTTTTTTTTTTTTTTTTTTTTTTTTTTTTTTTTTTTTTTTTTTTTTTTTTTTTTTTTTTTTTTTTTTTTTTTTTTTTTTTTTTTTTTTTTTTTTTTTTTTTTTTTTTTTTTTTTTTTTTTTTTTTTTTTTTTTTTTTTTTTTTTTTTTTTTTTTTTTTTTTTTTTTTTTTTTTTTTTTTTTTTTTTTTTTTTTTTTTTTTTTTTTTTTTTTTTTTTTTTTTTTTTTTTTTTTTTTTTTTTTTTTTTTTTTTTTTTTTTTTTTTTTTTTTTTTTTTTTTTTTTTTTTTTTTTTTTTTTTTTTTTTTTTTTTTTTTTTTTTTTTTTTTTTTTTTTTTTTTTTTTTTTTTTTTTTTTTTTTTTTTTTTTTTTTTTTTTTTTTTTTTTTTTTTTTTTTTTTTTTTTTTTTTTTTTTTTTTTTTTTTTTTTTTTTTTTTTTTTTTTTTTTTTTTTTTTTTTTTTTTTTTTTTTTTTTTTTTTTTTCATCGTCATGTGCACGCGCAGCTGAGCCCTCCTCAGCATATGCATTCTTCCCCTCTATTCCTTCTCTCCGCTTGCGTTCTCTTCCTCTGCCCTCTACCCCCCCATATCGAGCCACACATCGACATCACGCTCCAGACACATCCACACCAACAATCACAGCCACACCGCCACCACATCCACAGCAGTCTCATCGGCGTGTCATGCTCTGCCATGGCACGCACCACTACATCACATGCACGTCACGTGCGTCATGCCCTGCGTATGTGTCTCCTCTTCCCCTTGTTTTGTTTTGCCTGCACCAGCGGTGCCTCGCCTGTGTGTACTGCCGTGTCCTCGGCAGCCTGTTCTCTCTCTCTCTCTCTCTCTCTCTCTCTCTCTCTCTCTCTCAGCTACGCTCTGTCCGGTGTGCACCTGACCTGCTGTGCAGTCGGTGGGGACGTGAGTGTGGGCGCTCGCTACTCTCTCCTGCCTGCGCACCACACGCCATCACATAGCACAAGCCACCCACACTAGCACCCACCGCACCCACCGCGCCACTCACTCTTCTCCTCTCTCTCCCTCTCTCTCTCTCTCTCTCTCTCTCTCCCCTCTCCCGCTGCGTCCATGCCGCCCTGGGTGCGTGGCGAGTTGGTACGTTTTTGCGTCTGTTCCCATGGCTTCGGCCACTCTCTTCTTTAAGTTATGCACACATGGCCTAGCGCCCTTCTGTACCTGCCCCTGCGTAGTTGTATACGCCGTCCGCGTCTGCCTTTACCGGTACGACATCATAGCTAGCTCCGTCTACTGACATGTGAAAAACGCTGTAGGGGTAGCGTCGGACCGTTCCCTCGGTCTTGATTCTTGCTTCTAAATCTCAACACTAAATGGGTTATTAGGACACGTTCAAATGGCTACCGAACGTCTCCTCTGCGCCCCCATCCCTGCAGGGATGGGCAATACCACCACTATCACCATCTCCCCACCTATCACCTCTCGCCTCCCATCACCGCATCCCACCAACAACCCCATCACGCTGCGCACAATGGTCATATCACAGCGCTCAACGTTCAGCCGCTTCCACAACAGTTTTTGCACCAGCCAGCGCGCTCGTGCAGAGCAGAAAGGTGACGTGTTGTCGTCAGGTGTGCACAATTCACGTGAGCCGGCCGCGGCAGTGAATGGTGCAGCCAATCGTGCGCGCACTGGGACAGGGTCGAGACCGGTCGAGACAGGCTCGAGACCGGTCGAGACTGGTCTGGACAGGCTCGAGACAGGTCTGGACAGGCTCGAGACAGGTCTGGACAGGCTCGAGACAGGCTCAAAGCGGGTCGAGACAGGCCTGCAACAAAATGATGCTGCTATGTTTGATGTGGCGGTGCCTGTGCAACTCATCCCCACCCCTGCACACCCCATAGCACGCTCACACTACTCCACACCCAGCTTCGGTGCAGCAGCGACAGCGCCTGTGCCTGCTATTGCGGTTGTGCGTGCTGCTGCGCTGTCGTCCCCCTCTCCCCCTGTGAAGCTAGGTACCACTCTCTGGCTCGATGCCGATCTCCGCTCTCGTGCTGATCTCAAGACCCTCCGCCCTGGTCCTGCCAACAACTATGCGATGCTGGCACACCTCGTGCACAAACATGCAACAGCACGAAATATATCGTACTCGCCTGCCAACATGATGCCAGGTATGAAGAGGTCCATGCATGTGACTGCATATGGCGCAGACAAGATGGCAGCTATGATGGCTAAGCAACGCGCAGCAGCAGCCGGGGCCGTGTCGTCCTCTCTTCCCCATGTAGGTCCGCCTGTCACTTCGCATCGCTTCCATCTCGGCTTCGACACTGACAGCAACACTCGTAACGCCGTCCTCTTCCTCGACAGCATCGGGCTGTGTCCCACCTTACCACCACCAGCTTATGTGATAGGTCAGGTAAAAGGCATACCATATCATGAATCTGATGATGATGTCATGGCACGCCTGCAGGAACATGCATGGTATGTCGGCGGCGCACCATCTCTTGAGTTTTCACGTGCCGTGCATCATGCTATGCGTGGCCTGGTTGATACTATGTGCCGTGATGAGATATATTTTCGTGTGCTCAAGTCTGAGTATGCTCATGCACGCTCAATGCCCGCCTCAAGTGCATTCCCATTGCGCTTGCTGGACTGGGAAGCATACACGGGGCCACGCATCACCCTATGCACACATTGCTATGAACGTGACCCACCACACACACGCAACACATGTCCACAAGCACATGTCATGAACAAGGAAGGGAAGCATGGTGCGTGTACGGCATGTAGATCATTCGAGCATGCTGTCAGGTCATGTCCTGTACGTCGTGAAGCCACATATGTATGCAAGATATGTAATGCTGGCGCACACAACATGTCTGCATGTCCTCAGGTCCGCGGGTACTACACCAAGAGTGGGCCCCGCGGATCCCGTGCTGTTGATGTGTATGCACCATCCCATGCACAAGACCAGACTCGTCCTCGCGGTGCTTGGGCTAATCGTCCCCCTCCAGCACAGACACAGCAGCAACAGCAGCAACAACAGCAACCACAGCAACAGCAACGCTCAGCACGCAAACCATCACGCGCACCACTACCACATCGACATGACCCGGAACTGGCAGAGATTGTCAAGTTGTTACGTGAAGAGGTGAACAGCATGCGTGCACAGCTCGCTGCACAGACAGCCAGCATTACGCAGCTCGCAGCCACCAACGCACAACAGATGCAGATCATCGTACAGCTCACAGCTAACATCGCACACAGCTCTGCGAGCGGTGGGATCGCGATCGGCATGCATGCAGCAGATGCGCATGCACCTGTCGTGTCCACCTCACGGGCGATGACGGCCAACCCTGTCCCCATGCATGCCCCCAAGCCACGTACCCCAAGTGTAGACCCCTCGCAACCTTCTATGTTGCAGTTCGCGTCACCCAAGGCCGTCCCGACATCCAACACGTATGCATCACTCGCATCGTCATCAGCACCCACCACACCGACGTCGACAGCATCACCGCATGCTCTCGCTGTCGTGTCACCCATAGTCCCCATCAGTGATGCAACCGGCACTACGCCACGTCGTAAGAAAGCAGGCAGCGGACGCAAGCGTGTGCAGTCTATGTCGCCTGTCCGTTCCCCTGTCGATGACCCTGCGCTCAAATCACCACGTCGTGCATCGTTGTCTGCACCCGCTTCTGCTGCGAACCTATCGGGCGCATGAACAAGTCCACAGGTAAAGCAGACGCGACAACAGCCGCAACAACAACATCAACACCAACGTCCTCAACGACACGCAGTGTCATTGACATGCTCACCACCCCCGCATCAGCGTCTGCGAAGCCGCTAAAGCGCCGCAAGTAAGCATGAGCGCTGTGCGCCCATGCTTCACTGTCGTGTCCTATAACGTGTGTGGTGTGAACAACCCCACACGTGTCGCTGAATTGTCTATGTTTTTGTCATCCCGTAAGCCCTCTGTCCTAGTGCTCCAAGAACCCAAGCTGGATCACCGCCACATCAAGAAACAAAAAGGTAAGTGGGTCACCCACACACCCGTGACCGTCCCACGCTTCCATGAATACCAACACTATCACTTCACGCATCCCATCAGAACCAACAGGAATACTCATGTATGTGCACGCATCATGCATGTCACAACCCATAACTGCACCACACCACTGCACACCATATCGCCCACATGACACACGCACCATCGCTGCATTCATGTGGCTGTCATCACCGCTGCTTGCTGGGCCCATCGTGTTGGGGGGCATATATCTGCATCATGAACTTATCGAGGATGATGTACATGCGCTTGCGGAGTGCGTGTCGCAGGCGCAGCGCCCTGCGTGGCTTGCCGTGTCGTGTCCCCCTCTCCCCATGTTCCTGGTAGGTGACTTCAATGCTCGTCACGCCGTGTGGGACCCGTCTGTCCCCGACTCTGTCACACCCCCTGTTACAGGTCGATGGGTACACAAGCATTTACTAGCAGGTGGTGCGCATGTGCTGCACCCCAGCATGCCGCCCCTCACACTGCTCAATACATGCTACACACGCTCACGCCATGTTGCAACGCACACATCGCCTGATGGCGATACTGTCATCGACCTTGCACTCGCATCACACCCATCGCTCGTGTCATGCATGGATGTACTAACGGGGGAAGTGATCGCATCCGATCACTTCCCCACCATGCTAACGTTCTGTCCCCCGAGTGCTATTCCTCTCTACTGCCCCTCTTGTGCGTGATGTAGATCATCGAACACAAGTATCACGACGCGTGCGATGACGACGTGACGGATGCTGTGTGCACTCCCTATCTCATCGTGCGCGTCAGCACACTGCCCAACTCTGTACACGGACTATTCGCGCGCCGTGCGTACGACATCGGCGACCCTATCGTGGAGTACACGGGTCAAGCGCTGTCGCGGCAGCAGTTTGCAGCACGCTACCCACGCAATGATGCCATGTATGTCGTGCAGGCCAAGCGTGACATGTACATAGATGCACGTGACCCCAATGTCTCCTCCCTCGCCCGCTATATCAACTCGGCAGGTAAGGAACACAACAACGCAGCACTCAGCAGTATCGCACACACACGAGCGCAGCATAGCGATGGTGCGTGCAACGCAGCCCATCCAAGCGGTGGATGAAATATTCTTCCCGTACGGTGCCACGTACAAGCAGCAGAGTCACGCGCACACACCGTCACGTGCATACCAACCTGCACCTGCGCATGCACGCGGCGACCCCCCACTCACCCCGACAAGCGGTCGGGTGAAGTGGAGGAACAGGCAATCTGACTACCATGCAGACTGTAGTGTTTTCGAGACCCACGTACGTGCTCTGCCAGCATAGCAACACAAAGTACAGTAAGTGAGCAAGGTTGAGCATGCTTGCACAACACGCGTCATGTTTGCTTCCTTTCCCTTCCCCTGTCTCCTTTTGCTCTCCACCTCCTTTCTTCCCTGTCTCCAGACTCTCTTCTCTTTCACCTTTTTCCTCTTCTTTCTTTTGTTATCTACCTCTCCTACACTATCTCTACCCCTCATCCCTCTCCTACTTTCCCCCATACACTCTTTTTTTCATTCTTATTGTTACTACAACTATCTGAGTACCTCTTCTGCTCTCATGATGCGGCAGCACGCACACTGGCATCACGCATCTCACCGCACATGCTCCACTCACAGCTTGTGTGCAAGCAGGCGAAAGGTGATATGCAGTCAACAATACAACACTCACACTCCTGCACGCAGAATGCAAGATGCATGTCGCTGCATTTCACAGCTTCCGCATCTTGCATGTGCTGCGTCTCATCAACGCTCAAGCCTATGCCATGTGCAACCATGCTCTTCACACTCACACTGTGACAGACACCAGCACACCTTTACCTCACACAGAGACCGCCTCTCCCCCCTAACAGCTACTCTTTGTTCAACAGCAACAACAATAGTTGCTGCTACAGCAACATTCACAGCGTCTTGCATGCTAGCACCTCTATCCACATTTTTTAAATTATCATCTCTATTCTTTCTCATTCACTCATCACACACACATTACTTCTGAGACGTCGTACTTCGCCTTCGTGAACTCCCGGATGCACGCGGGAAAGTCGTGGGCGTTCTCGAGTCGCATGTGCTCCTCGACGGTGGCCACCCGGGGGTCCTGGCTGGGCACGGAATCGAGCATAGCGTGATCTACGTCACACCCACTAGCATGGAACCGGCTCAGTGGGAGAGGGGCAGCCATGGGACCTGCGGGAGGGCAGGACCCCGGGTCGACGCAGGCATCGGGGCCGGGAACATTTCCGCCGAGCACGGCGGACACGCCGTACCGGCTCGGCTGGTTCTGGCGGGGCTACACCGCCGTGGCCCAGCAGGTCGACCACCGCCGTGGCTGGCACCGGCTGCCGAAGTGGCTCGGCATCCTCGACCTGCTCGGGATCCGCTACCGGCTGCGCGCCAGCAACCTCTTCGACACCTCGCGGCAGCCGGCCGTCGACGCGCCCGTGGCTCCCGACTTCGACCCGGCCTTCCTCGAGCAGCGCAACCCCGACGGCTCGTGGAACGACCTGTCCCACCCCGAGATGGGCATGGCCGGCACCCGCTTCGGGCGCAACGTCCCGATCGACAGCACCTGGCGCGACGAGACCTCGCTCAACGACCCCAGTCCCCGGCTGGTCAGCCGCAGGCTGTTGACACGCGACACGCTCGCGGCCGCCGAGGCGGGCAACGCGATCATCGCCGCCTGGCTGCAGTTCATGATCCGAGACTGGTTCCACCACGGCACCAGTCCCACCGACAACCCGTGGCCGATCGAGCTCGACGGCGACGCCGACGACTGGCCCGAGCCGCCGATGTGGGTGATGCGGACCCCTGACGACACCACCGCGCCGCCGTCCTCGGCGCTGCCCAGGACCTACCTCAACGTCAACACCCAGTGGTGGGACGGGTCGCAGGTCTACGGCAACACCCGCGAGCAGCAGATGTTCCTGCGCGCCGGCCAGGGCGGCCGGCTCAAGATCGAGGACGGCATGCCGCCGATCCCCTACGACCCCAAGCTCAACCCCGCGCGGGTGCCGGGCTTCTGGCTCGGCATCGCCATGCTCACCACGCTCTTCGCCCGCGAGCACAACGCGATCTGCGACGCCCTCGCCAAGGCCCACCCCGACTTCGACGACGAGACGTTGTTCCAGAAGGCGCGCCTGGTCAACTCCGCGCTGCTCGCCAAGATCCACACCGTCGAGTGGACGCCGGCGGTCACCGCGCACCCGACCGCGGTGGCCGGGCTCTACGCCAACTGGTACGGCCTGGCCGGCAAGAAGCTGCGGGCCCGGTTCGGCCGGATCTCCTCCAACGAGGCGATCTCGGGCATCCCCGGCTCGGAGACCGCCCACTACGGCGTGCCGTTCGCGTTGACCGAGGAGTTCGTGGCGGTCTACCGGATGCACCCGCTGGTGCCCGACGACTTCGACTTCCGGGCCGCCGCCGACGACAGCGCGACGCTCGGCCCGCGCGACTTCGGCACGCTCACCGGTCAGGACGCCCTCGACATCATGCGCGAGCAGGAGCTCGGCGACCTGCTCTACACCTTCGGGACGATGCATCCCGGCCTGGTCGTGCTCCACAACTTCCCCAAGGCGCTGCAGAGCTTCAAGCGCCCCGACAACGGCAGGCTGATGGACCTGGCCGCGACCGACATCATGCGCTGCCGGGAGCTGGGCGTGCCCCGCTACACCGAGTTCCGTCGCCAGCTCCACATGACGGTGCCCAAGACGTTCTCCGACCTGACCTCCAACCCCACGTGGGCGCGCGAGCTCGAGGAGGTCTACGGCGGCGACATCGACAAGGTCGACCTGATCCCCGGTCTCTACGCCGAGGACCTGCCGCCCGGCTTCGCGTTCAGCGACACGGCGTTCCGGATCTTCATCCTGATGGCCTCGCGCCGCCTCAACAGCGACCGCTTCTTCACCAGCCACTACACCCCCGAGGTCTACACCAAGGAGGGGCTGGCCTGGGTCGAGGACAACACCATGGTCGACGTGCTCACCCGCCACTGCCCCGAGCTCACGCCGTACGTCGGCGGGCTGCCCAACGCCTTCGGCATCTGGAAGCGCGCCGACGCCTGACACGATCGGGGCATGACGAACCGCTCGCTCGCCGCGGTGCCGGCCGCCCTCGCAGGTCTGCTGGTGCTGTGGCGGGTGGTGGGCTCGAGCGTGGGCGCACTGGTGGCCGACCCGACGGACGGCCTGGTGACCGCCGGCACCGTGGTCCTGCTGGTGGCCGCGCTCGCGTTCCTGGCCGCGGCCACCTGGTTCTGCCTCGACCCGGCGGGCTCTGCACGCCCGGCGTTCCAGAAGGCCTGGGTGACCTTCCTCGTCGTGATGGCGGCCTTCCTCGTGCTCGGCGTGGCGCTGGGACGTCACGTCCCGTGGACGGCGTACGCCGTGCTGGTCGCCGTGGCCGCGCTCGGGGTGACCGCCCTGGTGCTGGCCGGGCGGCGTGCGCCGGGCGCTCGATGAGGTCGGCTCAGCCGCCGTCGGCCCTGCGGGCGTCGCGGTCGCGCGCGCCGAGCGCGTAGCGCGCGACGAAGACCAGGCTGACCAGCAGCACCGCCGAGGTGACCACGGCTACGGCCGGCCACGGCCCGGAACCGTCGGACCACGGCGCGTCGCCACCGAGGGTGGTCACCGCGACCGCCCAGGGCACCACCATCAGCAGCGCAAGTCCGGTGGCGACGAGCACCGGCCCGGTCGCCGGCAGCCCGTCTCCGTCGTCGAAGCGCCGGGCGCCGACCACGAGCAGGACCACCGGCAGCGCCAGCAGGCCGGGGACGACGAGCGCGGCCAGGACGCCGATGACCTGCACCAGGCCGGAGCCGAGGGTGAGCAGCACCAGGTCGAGGAAGGGATCCTCGACCCCGGGCGTCAGCAGCAGTGAGCCGAGCGTGACCGCCGCCCAGAGCGGCGCGTACCAGAGCAGCCAGCGCCAGCGCAGCGACCGGCGGGGCAGGCTGTCGGGGTCGACCCGGGACCACCGGGGCAGTCGCTTCCATCCCGGTCGGCCGGTGTCGACCCGGACGCCGAGGGCGATCCAGACCAGGGTGGCCGCCGCGGCCGAGGAGACGGTCAGCAGCAGCCAGGGACCGATCTCGTCGTCCTCGTACCCGGAGGTGACGTTGGCGACGGCGGTGACCGCCAGGTGGGCGAGCGCCACCACGGCCACCACCCGTGGAGAGGAGTCACGGACCCGCGGCGAGGGCCAGGTGGGCGAGAGCTTGTGGGGAGGCGTCACGGTCGTGCCCGAGAGAGGGTGCCGGTCAGCCGCGCAGCCGGCCCATCCACTCCTCGACGTCGGAGGAGGTGCGGGGAAGCGAGGCGGACAGGTTCCGGAACCCGTTGGCCGTGACGAGGATGTCGTCCTCGATCCGGATGCCGATGCCGCGCAGCTCCTCGGGCACCAGCAGGTCGTCCTCCTGGAAGTAGAGCCCCGGCTCGACGGTGAGCACGTAGCCCTCCTCGAGGGTGCCCTGGCGGTAGGCGTCCTCGGAGGCCCGGCCGCAGTCGTGGACGTCCATGCCGAGCATGTGGCTGGTGCCGTGAAGGGTCCAGCGGGCGTAGACCTTGCTGTCCGGGTCGAGCGACTCCTGGGCCGAGACCGGCAGCAGCCCCAACCCCTCCAGCCCGTGGGCCAGCACCTCCATCGCCGCGTCGTGGGCGGCGAGGAACGGGACGCCCGGCGAGACCGCCTGGATGCCGGCCTCCTGGGCGGCGAGGACCAGGTCGTAGAGCTCGCGCTGGAGCGGGGTGAACGTGCCGTCGACCGGCAGCGTGCGGGTCACGTCGGCGGTGTAGAGGCTGCGGTTCTCGACGCCCATGTCGAGCAGCACCAGCTCGCCCGGCGTGATGGCCCCGGTGTTGTCGATCCAGTGCAGGGTGGTGGCGTGGCGGCCGCCGCCGACGATGGAGTCGTAGCCGATGTCGTTGCCCATCGCGCGCGCTCGCCGGAAGAACGTGCCCTCGATCCAGCGCTCGCCGTGCTCGAGGACCCGGTCCCACTCGCGCACGGAGTCCTCGAAGCCGAGCGCCGTGATGTCACAGGCCTCCTGGAGCTGGTCGACCTCCCAGGCGTCCTTGGCCAGCCGCATCTCCGAGGCGACCCTGGCCAGCTCGTCGTCGGTCGTCAGGTCGCGGACCTTCTCCCCGCTCCCGTCGGCCCAGTCGGGCAGGTCGTCGATGTGGCGCACCTCGACACCGAGCGAGGAGGCCAGCTCGTGGGCCGACGGACGCCGGCCGGCCCACAGCTCGCCGTACTGACGGTCACGGAAGAACTCGTCGGTGTCGCGCGAGGACCGCGGCCGGGCGTAGAGGACCGACTCGCCGGCGCCGGTCGAGTCGGACTCGACGACCAGGACCGCGTCGCTGGTCTGGTTGCCGGAGAAGTAGGTGTGGGAGGTGTCCGGCCGGAACCGGTAGTCGGTGTCGTTGGAGCGGACCTTGAAGGTGCCGGCGGGCAGCACCAGGCGCTCGCCGGGGAAGGTCGCGGCGAGCCGGGCGCGGCGCTGGGCCGCGAGGTCGGCCACCGGGTGACGGGGCAGGTCGAGCTCGCGGTCGCCCCACCCGGTGCGCATGAACCGCTGCCAGGCCTCGGGGACCTTCGGGTCGTGGGACTCGGTGTGCAGGTCGTCCTGGTGCTTCTCGTCGCTCACGCGCGCCACTGTACGCCGACGCGAGGGCCCCCCGGACGGCCCCAAGTAGGCTGCGCCGCATGGAGGGACCACGGCGGAGCAGCATCGCCTTCACGGTGGTCGTCACCGTGCTGGTGTGCCTCGGCGCGCTGCCCGTCCTGCTGCTGCTGGCCTTCTCAGGAGCACCCTCGTCGGTGCTGCTCGCGACCGTGCTGGCGGCCGTCCCCGTCGGCCCGCTGGTCGCCTGCTACCTCTGGCTCGACCGCTACGAGCCCGAACCCCGCTGGCTGCTCGCCTCGGGGCTGCTGTGGGGCGGTTTCGTCGCGACGGCCGGCGCGCTGCTGGTGCAGGGGATCGGCGGCTGGGTGGTCGGCTTCAGCGCGCAGCAGTCGCTCACGGTCGTGGCGCCGGTGACCGAGGAGCTCACCAAGGGGCTCTTCCTCGTGCTGCTCCTCTGGTGGCGCCGCCACGAGCTCGACGGGATCCTCGACGGGATCGTCTACGCCGGCATGGTCGGCATCGGCTTCGCCTTCATCGAGAACATCCTCTACCTCGCCACCACCTCCACCTTGCCCGGCGGGAGCGAGCTCCATCACCTCGGTCTTCGTGATCCGCTGCCTCTTCAGCCCGTTCGCGCACCCGCTGTTCACCACCTTCACCGGCATCGGCGTCGGGATCGCCGTCGGCAGCCGCAGCCGGACGGTGCGTGTGCTCGCGCCGGTGGGCGGGTACGTCGTCGCCGTGACCGCCCACGCGATCTGGAACACCTCGACCGTCTCCGGCTTCGGTGGCTTCGTCGGTGCCTACCTGGCGGTGATGGCGCCGGCGTTCGTCGCGATGATCGTGTTCGCGGTCTGGGCGCGTCGCTCGGAGCAGCGGATGCTCGCCTCGGCGCTCACCGACGCCGCCCGGCGCGGCCTGATCCCCGCCACCGACATCGGCTGGCTGGTCAGCCTGCAGGCGCGCCGGACGAGCCGCGCCTTCGCCCAGCAGCGCGGCGGCCCGCAGGCCGCCCGCGCCATGCGCGACTACCAGCAGGCGGCGATCGAGCTCGGCTTCCTCCACCATCGCTACCTGCGCGGTACGCCGCCCCCCGACTTCGCGGCCCGCGGCCAGGGCTACGTGCAACGGATCGCCGCCGCCCGGCCGTTCGTGGCCTTCCCCGGACAGGTGGTTCCCGCTCGATGACGTCCTCCCAGCCCCTCAGCGACGCCGAGTCGACCCGGATGGTCACCGCGCTGGTGCAGCTGCGACGGGCGCTGCAGGACACCGGGCTGCCGCTCGACCTGCCGGGCGTCGAGGCCGAGCGGGCGGCGCGGGCCGAGATGGTCGACCAGCTCGAGGACTACGTGATCCCGCGGCTGATGACCCTCGATGCGCCGCTGCTGACCGTCGTCGGCGGCTCGACCGGCGCCGGCAAGTCGACCTTGGTCAACTCGCTGGTCGGCCACCGGGTCACCGAGCACGGCGTGCTCCGCCCGACCACCCGCTCGCCGGTGCTCGTCCACCACCCCGACGACGCCGAGTGGTTCGGCCAGGACCGGCTGCTCCACGAGCTCGAGCGGGTCGACCGCGCGACCACCGACCCCGCGGCCCTCCAGCTCGTGGCCGCCGAGTCGGTCCCCGCCGGCCTGGCGATCCTCGACGCGCCCGACATCGACTCGGTGGAGGAGCAGAACCGCACGCTGGCCGCCCAGCTGCTCGCCGCCGCCGACCTGTGGCTCTTCGTCACCTCGGCCGCGCGCTACGCCGACCAGGTGCCGTGGGGCTTCCTGCGTCAGGCGGCGGAACGCTCGGCCGCCGTGGCGGTCGTGCTCGACCGGACGCCGACCGAGGCGACCGCGACGGTCTCCAGCCACCTGGCCCGGATGCTGGCCAGCCGCGGGCTGCGCGACTCACCGCTCTTCGTGGTCCCCGAGGGCGTGGTCAGCGACGAGGGGCTGCTGCCGGCCGAGGCGGTCGCCGAGGTCAAGGCGTGGCTCGACTCCCTGGCCGCCGACGCCGAGGCACGGGCGATGGTCGTGCGGCAGACCCTCGAGGGAGCGGTGCGCACGCTGGCCCGGCGCACCCACGGGGTCGCCGACGCCGCTGCCGACCAGGTGGAGACCCACCGGCGGCTGCGGGAGGCCGTCGACACGGCGTACGACGACGCCGCGGAGCAGGTCGACCGGGCCACGGCCGACGGCACGCTGCTGCGCGGCGAGGTGCTGGCGCGGTGGCAGGAGTTCGTCGGCACCGGCGAGCTGCTGAAGTCGCTCGAGCACCGGGTCGGCCGGATCCGCGACCGGGTCGTCAGCGCCGTACGCGGACGCCCGCAGCACGCCGAGCGGGTGACCGTCGCGGTCGAGTCGGGCCTGGAGACGCTGCTCCTCGAGCACGCGGAGGCCGCCGCCGAGCGCGCGGCCGCGTCGTGGCAGGGCCTCGCCGCGGGGCAGGCGCTGCTCGCCGACGCGGGGGAGGACCTCGGCCGGGCGTCGCGGGACTTCCGCCGCAAGGCCGAGCGGGCCGTGCGCGACTGGCAGCAGGACGTCCTCGGCATGGTGCGCAGCGAGGGCGGCGACAAGCGCGGGACCGCCCGCTTCCTGGCCTACGGCGTCAACGGGCTGGGCGTCGCGGTGATGATCGTGGTCTTCGCCCACACCGGCGGGATGCTGGTCGGCGCCGAGGCGGGGGTCGCCGGCGGCACCGCGATCCTGGCCCAGAAGCTGCTCGAGGCGGTCTTCGGCGACCAGGCCGTGCGCACCCTGGCCCAGCGGGCCCGGCGCGACCTCGAGGCCCGCACCCGGTCGCTGCTCGACGACGAACGGCGCCGCTTCACCGACCTGCTGGAGTCGCTCGAGGTCGACCCCGGGACCCCCGACCGGCTGCGCGGTGCCGCCCGGCGCGTCGACGACCTGCGCTTCGCGGCCGCGAGCCCGACCGACCTGGGGTCCGCAACCCTCGGGGGGTTGACCCGAGGCGACCTCTAGGCTGTGCCTGGGAACACCGGGGAGCACCGAGGGAGACCATGACGTCCTTGCTGGAGGGGGCCAGACGACTGGTCACCCGGGGCACCGACATCGGGCCGCGGCTGGAGGGGCTCGAGGCCGCGACCGCCGCCGCGCGGGGACACCTCGACGACGCCCTGGTCGACGAGGCGTCGGCCGTGGTCGAGCGTGCCGCCGGCCGGCTCCGGCTCTCCGCCGACCACACCGTCGTCGGCCTCGCGGGGGCCACCGGATCGGGCAAGTCCTCGACGTTCAACGCCCTCAACGGCCTCGACCTCGCCGCCGTCGGCGTCCGCCGTCCGACGACGTCGTGGGCCACCGCCTGCGTCTGGGGCGACGCCGACGCCGACGAGCTGCTCGAGTGGCTGGGCATCCCGCCGCGGCACCGCACCGTGCGCGACTCGATGCTCGACACCGGGCGGGAGGACCGCGCGCTCGACGGCGTCGTGCTGCTCGACCTGCCCGACCACGACTCGACCGAGGTCTCCCACCACCTCGAGGTCGACCGGCTCGTGGAGCTCGCCGACCTGCTGGTGTGGGTCCTCGACCCGCAGAAGTACGCCGACGCGGCGGTCCACGACCGCTACCTCGCCCCGATGGCCGGCCACCGCGACGTGATGGTGGTCGTCCTCAACCACGTCGACACCGTGCCCGAGGGGCGGCGTGACGCGATGCTCGCCGACGTCCGCCGGCTGCTCGACGCCGACGGTCTCGAGGGGGTGCCGGTGATCGGGCTCAGCGCCCGGCACGGCATCGGCGTCGACCGAGCTGCGCCACGAGATCGCGCAGCGGGCGAGCTCCAAGAAGGCCACCCGCGCCCGGCTGGCCGCCGACGTGAGGGCGGCGGCCGAGCGGCTCGACGAGGCGACGGGCAGGGCCGCGGTCGACCGGATCACCCCCGAGCGGGTGGCCGCGCTCGACGACGCCGTCGCCGAGGCCGCGGGCGTGCCGACCGTCGTCGGCGGCCGTCGAGCAGTCGACCCGGTTGCGGGCCAACCGGGCCACCGGCTGGCCGGTGACCTCGTGGCTCTGCCGGCTCAAGCCCGACCCGCTCAAGCGGCTCCACCTCGACCTCGGCTCCGCCGGCAAGCAGCTCACCGGCACCGCCCGCACGTCGGTGCCCGAGGCGACCCAGGTGCAGCGGGCCCGCGTCGACACCGAGGTGCGGGCGCTCGCCGACGACGTCGGCTGAGGGGATGAGCCCGGCGTGGGCACGCGCCGTACGACGGGCGTCGACCTCGCGGCTCGACGAGCTCGGCGACCGGCTCGACGCGCGCGCTGGGCGCGCACCGACCTGGGCGCGGCCCGGATCCCGGTGTGGGCAGGGGCGGTCCGGCTGCTCCAGTGGGTGCTGATCGCTCTCCGCCATCGGCGGCGCCGCGTGGCTCGGCGTGCTCGCGGTGATGGGCTACCTCCAGCTGCCTGACCCCGCGACACCCGACTGGCGCGGTTTCCCGCTCCCGACCCTGATGCTGGTCGGCGGGGTGCTGCTCGGCGTGGTGCTGGCACTGCTGTGCCGGTTGCTGGTCGGCCTCACCGCCCGCCGGCGCGCGAGCTCTGCCGACCGGAGGCTGCGCGGCGCGATCAGCGAGGTCTCCGCGGAGCTCGTGGTCGAGCCGGTGCAGCAGGTCCTCGCGGCGTTCGCCGAGGTGCGGGCCGGGTTGGAGAAGGCGCTCCGCTAGACCGGACGCCGCGCCACCTTCCGTCCACAACGTCCCCGCTCAGACGGTCCTCCACAGGCCGGCGTCGAGGAGGCCGGCGATGTCGGCGGGCGCTCGCAGTCTGGGTCCCGCGCGGCCGACCGGTCGCCCGAGATGCGAGGAGGCACGATGAACGAGTCCATGGTCACCTTCCAGGGGTGGCTCGGCGGCGACGTCCGCACCCAGCAGGCCGGCGGGGCGGTGGTGGCCCGGTTCCGGGTGGCGAGCACCCCGCGGCGGCTCAACCGCTCCACCGGCGAGTGGCACGACGGCCCGACCCAGTGGTACTCCGTGAGCGCCTGGCGTGCGCTCGGCGAGCACTGCGCGGCCTCGCTGCAGCGCGCCGACCCGGTGGTGGTCCACGGGCGGCTCACCCAGTCCAGCTGGGTCAACCAGGAGGGCGTCGAGGTGACCTCCCTCGAGGTCGACGCGCTCTTCGTGGGCCACGACCTCAACCGGGGCAGCAGCGTCTTCACGCGCGCCGGTTCTCCCGCCCGCGAGGAGGTGGTCGAGACCCCGCCGGTGGAGTCGCGGGTGGCCTGAGCCGGATTGGGAGCGGGGCGGACGCGCCCCGTAGGCTCCACGATCATGGCTGAGTATGTGTTCACCCTGCGCAACGTGCGGAAGGCCCACGGCGACAAGGTGGTCCTCGACAACGTCACGCTGTCGTTCCTGCACGGCGCCAAGATCGGCGTCGTCGGCCCCAACGGCACCGGCAAGTCCTCGCTGCTGAAGATCATGGCGGGCCTCGACCACGCCAACAACGGCGACGCGATCATCGACCCCGACGCGACCGTCGGCATGCTCCAGCAGGAGCCGCCGCTGTCGGAGGGCAAGACGGTGCAGGAGAACGTCGAGGAGGCCGTGGGCGAGCTCAAGGCCAAGATGGCCCGGCTCGACGAGCTCTACCTGATGATGGGCGACCCCGACGCCGACCAGGACAAGGTGGCGACCGAGGCCGGCGACCTCCAGAGCGAGCTCGACGCCGCCAACGTCTGGGACCTCGACAGCCGCCTCGAGCAGGCCATGGACGCGCTGCGCTGCCCGCCGCCGGACGCGGTGGTCGACCACCTCTCCGGTGGTGAGCGACGCCGGGTCGCGCTGTGCAAGCTGCTGCTCCAGCAGCCCGACCTGCTGCTCCTCGACGAGCCCACCAACCACCTCGACGCCGAGTCGGTGCAGTGGCTCGAGGGCCACCTCGCCTCCTACCCCGGCGCCGTGCTGGCCGTGACCCACGACCGGTACTTCCTCGACAACGTCGCCCAGTGGATCCTCGAGCTCGACCGGGGCAAGACCCACCCCTACGAGGGCAACTACTCGACCTACCTGGAGACCAAGAAGGACCGGCTCAAGATCGAGGGCCAGAAGGACGTCAAGCGCGCCCGCATGCTCGAGAAGGAGCTGGAGTGGGTCCGCTCCAACCCCAAGGCCCGTCAGGCCAAGAGCAAGTCGCGTCTCCAGCGCTACGAGGAGATGGCGGCCGAGGCCGACCGGATGCGCAAGATCGACACCTCCGAGATCAACATCCCGGCCGGCCCCCGGCTCGGCGACGTGGTGCTCGAGGCCAAGGGCCTGACCAAGGGCTTCGAGGGCCGCGAGCTGATGCGCGACCTCTCCTTCACCCTCCCGCGCGCCGGCATCGTCGGCGTGATCGGCCCCAACGGCGTCGGCAAGACCACCCTGTTCCGGATGATCACCGGCCAGGAGCAGCCCGACGGTGGCGCCCTCGACGTCGGCCAGACCGTCTCGATCTCCTACGTCGACCAGAGCCGCGGCGGCCTCGACGCCCAGCAGAACGTCTGGCAGGTCGTCTCCGACGGTCTCGACTTCATCAAGGTCGCCAACTTCGAGATGAACTCACGCGCCTACGTCGCGTCGTTCGGCTTCAAGGGGCCCGACCAGCAGAAGAAGGCCGGCGTGCTGTCCGGGGGCGAGCGCAACCGCCTCAACCTCGCGCTCACCCTCAAGATGGGCGGCAACATGCTGCTCCTCGACGAGCCCACCAACGACCTCGACGTCGAGACCCTGTCCTCGCTCGAGGACGCCCTGCTCGACTTCCCCGGCTGCGCCGTGGTCACCTCCCACGACCGGTGGTTCCTCGACCGGATCGCCACCCACATCCTCGCCTGGGAGGGCGACGACGAGGACCCGGCGAAGTGGTTCTGGTTCGAGGGCAACTTCGCGGCCTACGAGGAGAACAAGGTGCAGCGCCTCGGCGTCGACGCCGCTCGGCCCCACCGGGTCACCCACCGGCGCCTCACGCGCGACTGACCCGTCAGGGGTGGCGGTGCCGCTCGGGGTCGTAGCCCTCCTCGCGCGGGTGGTCCCCGCGCACGGCCCGGGCACCGATCAGTCGGACGACGACGAACACCAGTCCGCCCGCCACGATGAAGAGCACCAGCAGCAGCACGGCCTCGCGGCTCATCAGCATGTCCATCACGTCGATCACCTCTGGTCCTCAACCTAGGGCCGGGACCCGCTGGTGACCCTTACGATCCGCTGACGTCGGGGTCGGCCCCGTCGCGGATCTCCATCTCGGGGTGGGCGGCGATCAGGTGGTCGGCGACGACGTTCATCACCCGTCCGACGGCGTGGAGGTCCTCGGCGGTCACGAGGTCGACGAGGTGCTCGCGGACGCCGGTGACGTGGGTGGGGGCCATGGCCTCCAGCAGGCGCATCCCCTCGTCGGTCATCGTGCAGTCGATGCCGCGCCCGTCGTCGGGAGACTTCTCGCGCCGGACCAGGTGGGCGGCCTCGAGCCGCTTGACGGTGTGGGTGACCCGGCTCCGGCTGTGGCGGACGGAGTCGGCCAGCTGCGCCATCCGCATCCGGCGACCGCCCCGCTCGGAGAGGCGGACCAGGATCTCGTACTCCGCCAACGAGATCCCGTGCCGCCGGGTGAGGTCGTTGTCGAGGCGGTCGAAGAGCAGCGTCGTGCCCAGCACCAGCGCACGCCAGTCGAGCTGCTGGTCGGCGTCCAGCCAACGAACCCCCGTCTCGTCCATGCCGCGACCCTAGCGTCGTCCGGCTCCCCGGCCCACGAGACCGGCGCAGTCTCCGGCGCGCCGCCGCGAAACCCCGATCGCCCGACCCCTTCCTCGTCGTCGCCGAGGGCCGGCTGGCCGCCGTGGGACGCGATCGGTCGCTGCGTCCCCGGGAGGATCCACCGTCGACGGTCTCCTCGGCCGACGTCTACGAGTTCGACGCCGACGGCCGGGTCGTCACGATCACGTCGTACGCCGCTGAGCTGACCTAGGGCCTCAGAGGCGCTCGAGGACGAGCGCCATGCCCTGCCCGCCGCCGACGCACATGGTGATCAGCCCGGTGGTCTTGTCGTGCCACTCCAGGCTGTTGAGCATCGTGTTCTGCAGCCGGGCGCCGGTCATGCCGAAGGGGTGGCCGACGGCGATCGCGCCGCCGTTGACGTTGAGCCGGTCCAGGTCGATGCCGAGGTCCTGGTAGGACGGCACCACCTGGGCGGCGAACGCCTCGTTGATCTCGACCAGGTCGATGTCGCCGATGCCCATGCCGGCGTTCGCCAGGGCCCGATGGGTCGCCTCGACCGGGCCGAGGCCCATGATCTCGGGGGAGAGGCCGCTGACCCCCGTCGACACGATCCGCGCGAGCGGGGTCAGGCCGAGCTCGGCGGCCCGGGTGTCGGAGGTGATGACGACCGCGGCGGCGCCGTCGTTGAGCGGGCAGCAGTTGGCGGCGGTGACCACGCCGTCGGGGCGGAACACCGGGTCGAGCTGCGACGCCGCCTCCAGCGTCACGCCGGCCCTCGGGCCGTCGTCGGCGCTGACCTCGACCCCGTCGGGGGTCGTGACCGGCGTGATCTCGCGGGCCCAGAAACCGTCGGCGATCGCCTTCTCGGCGAGGTTCTGGCTGCGGACGCCGAACTCGTCGAGCTCCTGGCGGGAGAGGCCGCGCGCGCGGGCGACGTTCTCGGCGGTCTGCCCCATCGCGATGTAGACGTCGGGCAGCGTCGCGTCCTCGCGCGGGTCGTGCCAGTCCTGGCCGCCCTCGGCGGTCTTCGCGGTCCGCGCGACGGCGTCGTCGAACCGCGGGTTCCGGGTGTCGGGCCAGTGGTCGGAGGTGCCCCTCGCGAAGCTCGACACCATCTCCACACCCGCCGACACGAAGACGTCGCCCTCGCCCGCCTTGATGGCGTGGAACGCCATCCGGGTCGTCTGCACGGACGAGGCGCAGTAGCGGGTGATCGTCGCGCCCGGTACGTCGTCCATGCCGTTGAGCACGTTGACGACCCGGGCCATGTTGAAGCCCTGCTCGCCACCGGGCAGCCCGCAGCCGAGGTAGAGGTCGTCGACGCTCCCCGGCTCGATCGCCGGCACCCGGTCCAGGGCCGCCCTGACGATCGTGGCCGCCAGGTCGTCGGGCCGCAGGTCCTTCAGCGAGCCCTTGTTGGCCCGCCCGATCGGCGAGCGGGCGGCGGACACGATGACGGCCTCGGGCATGACGACTCCGATCTCG
This sequence comes from uncultured Actinomycetota bacterium, assembly GCA_963740885.1. GTDB lineage: Bacteria > Actinomycetota > Actinomycetes > Propionibacteriales > Nocardioidaceae > Nocardioides. The sequence goes on along the minus strand of CAVUFP010000002.1, from coordinate 529,573 downwards.
GGGAAGCGGTCCACCCACCCTAGTCAGGGTCCCCACACCCACCGCTGACACCTAGGGTCGCCGCATGCCCGAGTTCAGCTGGCTCCCGGCCCACCAGGCGTCGGTCGAGGACGTCGAGGTGCTGTTCCCCACCGGGGTCGCGCGCAAGTGCCGGTGCCAGGCGCTGAAGGTGCCGGGCTGGATCTGGCGCGACTCGACCCAGGAGGAGCGGGAGGCCGCGCTGCTGGGTCGTGCCGAGGAGCGGTTGGCTACCACCGGCGGATAGCGGTGCAGGGCGATTCCGCCAGGCTGAACTCGCACTCAAATGGCGTCTGGCCGGGTGACCTCGGCTGGACGGGTCGAGGCGAGCAGGGCTGTCAGCGCGGGGAGCGCCAGAACGCGCGTCGAACGAGCCAGTTCGGCCGCGGGACACGGAGAGGTGGCCTGGCGCCGTGGGTGGGCCGACACACATGCCTCTTGCGGAACCCCACGTAGCGGGAGCAGAGTCGGAAGATCTCGGGGCCTCTACGACCACGGGAGTGTTCATGACGTCACAATTTGCAGGCACCGTGCTGAACGCGTCCGACGCGGGATACGACGAGGCCCGTGCGGTCTTCAACGGGATGATCGACCGCAAGCCCGAACGGATCATGCAGTGCTCGACCGCGACAGACGTCGCCGCCGCGATCGCCGCGGCGCGGGCTGACGGTCTGCCAGTCTCGGTCTACGGTGGCGGTCACGGGGTGACCGGTTCGGCCGTCGTCGACGGCGGCGTCTGCGTGGACCTCCGTGGGATCGCCCACGTCGAGGTTGATCCGGGCGCCAGAACCGTCCGGGTCGGCGGGGGTGCGACGTGGGGTGCGGTGGACGCGGCCACCCAGGCGCACGGGCTTGCGCTGACCGGCGGCCGGGTCTCCGGCACCGGCGTGGGCGGGCTCTCGCTCGGCAGCGGCAGCGGCTGGCTCGAGCGAGCCTTCGGCTTCACCTGCGACAACCTGATCTCGGCCGAGGTGGTGACGGCGGCATCCGAGATCGTGACCGCGTCCGAGGATTCACACGCGGACCTGTTCTGGGCGCTGCGCGGCGGCGGCGGCAACTTCGGCGTCGTCACGGAGTTCACCTTCCGGCTGCACCCGCTCGGGCCCATCGTGCTCGGTGGGATGCTGCTGTACCCGGGGTTCATGGCGGTCGAGGTGCTCAAGAACTGGCGCGACTTCATGCTGACCGCGCCCCCGGAGGTGGGTGGCGGCGTCGCGCTGATCACTGCGCCCCCGGAGGACTTCGTCCCCGAACCGGCCCGCGGGCAGCCTGCGTGCGGGGTGCTGCTCTGCTACGCCGGTGATCCCGAGGAAGGCGCCCGGGTGATGGACCCGCTGACCAGCTTCGGACCACCCGCTGCCAACCTGGTCGGCCCGATGCCGTACGTCGCGGTGCAGCAGCTGCTCGACCCTCCGAACCCGAAGGGCATGCACAACTACTGGAGCGGCGACTTCCTCGCAGAGTTCCCGGACGAGGCCATCGAAGCCTGGGTCGGGAACGTGCAACCGCCGGTCTCCCCGCTGACGCAGATGATCGTGGTCGCTGGTGGGGGCGTCATCGCCGACATCGCCGAGGACGCGACCGCCTTCGGCAACCGGGACGCCCCGTTCAACCTGCACCTGCTCTCGATGTGGCCGCCGGACCCTTCGCAGGACCAGGCCAACATCGACAAGACCCGCTCGATCGCGGCGGCGATGAAGCCGTGGACGACCGGAGGCGTCTACCTGAACTTCATCGGCGACGAGGGCATGCACCGTGTCGAGAGTGCCTACGGACGTGAGAAGTACGCGCGGCTGCGCAAGATCAAGCGCGCCTGGGACCCCGACAACGTGTTCCGACACAACCAGAACATCCCGCCGGCCGACTGAGAGGCCCGGAGGGTCTCCGGGAACCCGCGAGGTGGCGTCTCTGGCAGAGTCGGGGGGTGCGCCACCGCTACGAGTGCCCGATGCGCTGGGCCGACCTCGACCTGCTCGGCCACGTCAACAACGTGACCTACGTCGACTACCTCCAGGAGGCGCGGGTCGACATGCTGCGCCACCACGGGCCGCGCGCGACCGCCGAGGAGGGGCTGGTCGAGGGCGTGGTCGTGGTCCGGCACGAGGTGTCCTACGCCGCCCCGTTGTTGTTCGAGCAGGAGACGGTGAGCATCGAGGTCTGGGTGACCGAGGTGCGGGCGGCGTCGTTCACGCTGGCCTACGAGATCTTCCACGACACCGACGACGAGCAGGGTGGCGGGAGGCGGGTCTATGCGCGGGCCAGCACCCTGCTCACGCCGTACGTCTTCGCCACCGAGCGGCCGCGCCGGGTCTCCGCCGAGGAGCGCGCCGCGCTGGAGCCCTACCTCGAGCCCGGCGACCCGGTCCGCACCCGGCGTACCGAGCCGGTCCACGACGAGCTCGGCCACTACCCCGTCCAGGTCCGGTTCTCCGACGTCGACGTCTACGGCCACACCAACAACGTGAAGTACTTCGAGTACTTCCAGGAGTCCCGGATCCGCATGTTCGGGCGGCTCTGGGACGGGCTGGGGGAGCAGGGGCGGCCGCCGCCGGTGGTCGTCGCCCAGATCGACGTCGACTACGCCGTGCCGATCCTGTTCCGCCCCGAGCCCTACGACACCTGGTCGTGGGTCTCCGACGTGGGCAGGACCTCGATGACCATCGAGGCGGTCGTCGCCGACGGCGACACGGTGCTGTCCCGCGCCCGCGTGGTCGTCGTGTTCGTCGACCCCGCCACCGGGCAGGCGGCCCCGCCGCCTCCGGGCTACCGCGAACGGCTCACGGCTGCTCGTCGAACGAGTTGACCATGAACTGGGCGGCGTGCGTGACGTAGTCCCAGAACCGCGCATCCTGCTCCGGGGTCAGCTCGACCGAGTCGAGCCCCTCGCGGAAGTGGACCAGCCACCGCTGCGCCGCGGCGGGCGTGACGGCGAACGGCGCGTGGCGCATCCGCAGCCGGGGGTGGCCGCGGGTGTCGCCGTACGTCGTCGGGCCGCCCCAGTACTGCACCAGGAACAGCAGGAACCGCTGCTCGGCCGGCGCGAGGTCGGCCTCAGGGTAGAGCGGCCGCAGCACGTCGTCGCCGGCCACGCCCTCGTAGAAGCGGTGGACGATCTGCCGGAAGGTCTCGAAGCCGCCGACCTCCTCGTAGAACGTGGTCACCGGTTCATTGTGCCCGGCGGTCACTCCGACGGCTCGCCCGTGGTCGCCGCGGGCTCCTCGTCGGGCGAGGCGCGGTGCCAGACCATCCGTTGCGGGAACGGAATCTCGATGCCCTCGAAGTCGAAGCGGGCCTTGATCCGCTGCCGCATCTCGCGGGCGACGGCCCACTGCTCCAGCGGGGCGGTCTTCAGCGCCACCCGGACGATCACGCCGTCGATCCCGAGCTCCTGGACGCCCCAGACGGAGGGCTGCTCGATGATCACGCCCTTGAAGTCCTCGTCCTCCCACATGTCGTGGGCCACGTCGTCGAGCACGCGGCGGACCCGGGCGATGTCCTCGTGGTAGGCGACGCTGACGTCGATCACGCTGCGCGCCCAGTTCTGCGACATGTTGCCGACCCGGGTGATCTCGCCGTTGCGGACGTACCAGACGGTCCCGTTGACGTCGCGCACCCGCGTGACCCGCAGGCTGACGGCCTCCACGGTGCCGATCGCCTCGCCCAGGTCGACCTCGTCGCCCACGCCGTACTGGTCCTCGCTGATCATGAAGACCCCGGCGAGGAAGTCACTGACCAGGCTCTGGGCGCCGAAGCCGAGGGCCAGGCCGAGGATGCCGGCGCTGGCGACGATCGGGCCGACGTTGACGCCCACCTCGGCGAGGACCATGGTGCCGATCACGGCGAGCAGGACGCCGGTGATGATGCTCTTGAGCAGCGACCCCATCGCCTTGGCGCGCTGCACGCGGCGGGTCGCGGTCGCCAGCTCGCTCGGGCTCGGCACCTTGTTGCGCCCGGCGCCCAGCGAGAGCCGCCCGACGCGGGCGGTGAGGGTGCCGGACTCGGCGCGCTTGACCAGCCGGTCGACGAGCCGGTTGAGGGCCCAGCGGATCACGAAGAACAGCAGGATCAGCCAGGCGACGGCCAGCGGCCGCCCGACCAGGAAGTCGACGATCGAGGCCGCCTTCTCGCTGCCGGTCACGCTGCGCACGTAGTCGCAGACGAGCTCGTCGTCGGTACAGGCACTGGAGGGGAGGAACTGCCACATGGGGGACCAGTATTGCGGTCCCGGACACCACACGAAATCGGTGCGCGCGGGGCCCGCGCAAGTGTGACGGAGTCGACGTCGGCCGGACGGCAGACGGGGTTCGCCGGAGGACGCCGGTGTTCGGATACCCTCGGCTCGTGACCCCGACGACGACCCGCCTCGCCCGCCGTACCGGTGTGCTCCTCGTGGCCGCCGCGCTGACGTTGACCACCGCCGGGCCGGCCGTGGCCGAGGCGCCCGAGGGCTGGAGCAACCCCGACCCGGTGAGCCCGCTCCAGCTGCTCACCGTCATCCTCGGTCTGCCCCTGGTGCTCTTCGTGCTGATCACCGCCGCCGTGCTCGTCGGCCCGCTCGCCCGCGGCGAGAAGCTGCTGCCGAGCACCTCGACCCCCGACCAGTGGTTCGGGGGCCCCGACCGCCCTGCGGGCGAGCTCGAGAGCTCCTCGCGCCCCGCCGGAACCACGGGTGGGGCCAGTGGCAGCTGGTGACCCGGCGGCCCTGAGGGACGCCGACCGCTTCGAGATCGACAAGGCGATCCGCGCGGCCGAGCAGAGCAGCCGCCACGAGTTCTCCGTGTTCGTCGGCCACGCCGAGGGGACGCCGCGCACCTTCGCCGAGCGCCTCCACAACGCCTCGGTCGCGCCCGACCGCAGCGTGCTGCTGCTGGTCGACCCGCGAGCCCGCGTCATCGAGGTGGTCACGGGGTCGCACGTACGCCGGGTGCTCGACGACCACGCGGTCGAGCTGGCCGTGCTCCAGATGCGCTCGGCCTTCGCCGAGGGCGACCTGGTGGGCGGCCTGGTCCGCGGCATCGCGCAGCTCGCCGACCACGCACGCGCTCCCGAGACCCGGCACGCCTGATCCGGCGGCCCGACGCGGTCAGCTGCCCGCGTCGCGGTCCTGCGCCGCCAGGGCGCGGGCGGCGTCGTCACGGCCCTCGCTGACGTAGCGCTTGGCGCCGTCCTTGGCCGGGCTGGTCTCGAGCCAGGCGTCGACCTGCTCCAGCAGGGCCGGGGAGGCCAGCGCCCGCGGGAACATGTGGTCGAGCACGACGGAGGCCTTGTGGGTGCCGAGGGTGTCCCAGACGGTCTCGGCGGCTTCGAGGTACCGGGCCAGGTAGGGCCCGAGCACGTGGTCCTGCTCGCGTCGCATGAACGCCAGCGCGATCGAGCGCGAGGTCTCGTTGGGCGTCCCGGGCTGCATCACGACCTCCCACGCCTCGGCCTTCGCCTCGGCCGTGGGTCGCGAGGCCCGGACGGCGGCGGCCCGCTCGTGGCCGGCGATGGTGCCGTCGCGCTCCTCCTCGGCGGCGATCGCGGCGTCGTCGGCGTGGTCGGTGCGGGCGAGCCCCGTCAGCAGGGTCCAGCGCAGGTCCTGGTCGACCTCGAGCGACTCCGGCGCCCAGGACCCGTCGAGCAGCGCGCACAGGTCGGCGACCGCCCGGTCGCTGCGGGCGGCGGCCGCGTAGTGGCGGACGAAGGTGAGCTGGTGGTCGCTGCCGGGCTCCGCCTGCTCCACGAGCGCGCGCAGCCCCTCCTCCCACTCGGTCAGCAGCCGGTCGCGGTGCTCGGGAGCGGAGTAGGACTGGGCGGCCAGGCCGGCGAACCTCGGGAGCGAGGCGAGCCCGGAGGGGTCGCTCTCGCGGGCGATGTTGCGCAGCACGAGGTGCACGAAGTCGGTGGCCCGCATCTGCGCGTCGCGGGTCATGTCCCAGGCCGCGCCCCAGACCACGGCGCGGGCGAGCGAGTCGTCGAGCCGGCCGAGCTCCTCGACCGCGGTCGTCAGCGACCGCTCGTCGAGCCGGATCTTGACGTAGTCGAGGTCCTCGTCGTTGAGCAGCAGCAGGTCGGGCTGGCGCAGGCCGGTCAGCTCGTCGAGCTCGGTCAGCTCACCCCGGACGTCGACCTCGACCCGCTCGCGGCGGACCAGCGAGCCGTCGACGTCGTCGTAGAGGCCGATCGCGATCCGGTGCCGACGCAGCGTCGGCCAGTCGGGGTGGGCGGTCTGCCGGACGGCGAACCTGGTGTAGCGGCCCTCGCCGTCGAGCTCGAACTCCGGAGCGAGCGTGTTGACGCCCGCGGTCTGGAGCCACTCGGCGGCCCAGCCGTCGAGCTCGCGCCCCGAGGACTGCTCCAGCGCGGCGAGGAGGTCGGCGAAGGTGCTGTTGTCGTAGGCGTGCTCGCGGAAGTAGTGCTGGAGGCCGGCCAGGAAGGGGTCGAGCCCGACCCACGCGACCAGCTGCTTCAGCACGGCCGCGCCCTTGGCGTAGGTGATCATGTCGAAGTTGACCTCGACCGCGTGGAGGTCGACGTTGTCGGCCGCGATCGGGTGCGTGCTCGGCAGCTGGTCCTGGCGGTAGCCGGTCTGCTTGCGGGAGTTGGTGAAGCCGGTCCACGACTCCGTGAAGTCGGTCGCGCGGACGGCGGCGTGGTAGCACGCCCACTCGGCGAAGGACTCGTTGAGCCACAGGTCGTCCCACCACTTCATGGTCACCAGGTCGCCGAACCACATGTGGGCCATCTCGTGCAGGATCACCGCGGCCCGGAACTCGTAGAACGAGCGGTCCTGGCGGCTGCGCGGGAGGTACTCGTCGCGGATCGTCACGCACCCGGCGTTCTCCATCGCGCCCATGTTGTACTCCGGCACGTAGAGCTGGTCGTACTTCTCGAACGGGTAGGGGAAGTCGAAGGCGTCCTCGAAGAACTCGAAGCCCTGGCGGGTGAGCAGCAGCACCTCGTCGAGGTCGAGGTGCTCGACCAGCGACTGGCGGCAGTAGTGGCCGAGCGGGATGGTGCCGTGGCGACCCTCGTAGGTGTCGAGCACCTCGTGGTACTCACCGGCCACCACCGCGGTGATGTAGGTCGACATCCGCTTGGTGGTCGGGAAGTGCCAGACGGCGCTTCCCTCGCCGTGCGGCGCCGGCTCCGGGGTCGGCGCGTTGGAGACGACCTTCCAGTGGTCGGGCGCGGTGACGGTGAAGGTGAAGACGCTCTTGAGGTCGGGCTGCTCGAAGGTCGTGTAGACCCGGCGCGCGTCCGGCACCTCGAACTGGCTGTAGCAGTAGACCCGCCCGTCGACCGGGTCGACGAAGCGGTGGAGCCCCTCGCCGGTGTTGCTGTAGCCGCAGTCGGCGACCACGACCAGCTCGTTGTCGGCGGCCAGGTCGGCCAGCTCGATCCGGCTGTCGACGTACACGTCGGCGGGGTCGAGGGAGGTCCCGTTGAGGGTGACCTCGTGGACCGTGGCGCCCACGAGCTCGGCGAAGGTGCGGCTGCCCGGCTCGCGGCAGCTGAAGCGCAGGGTGGTGGTCGAGCGGAACGTCTCCTCGCCGGTGGTGAGGTCGAGGTCGACGTCGTACGACGCCACGGCGAGCAGGGCGGCCCGCGCCGACGCCTCGTCGCGGGTCAGGTTGGAGCCGGGCATGGCGGTGATCCTCCCACCGCCCGGGACGGCCGCCGAATCGGCCCTCGCGCTGGGACGGCTGGGCCGGGGGAGACGCATGTGGCGCACGAGAATTTTGGTGTTTTTGTGGCGCGGCGCCTTGACATGGGGTTGAATCCGATCCCGTGACGTCGCCCCCCGGGTCCCGTGCTGCCCGCCTGCTTGCTGCCCTCCCGGCGGCCGTGCTCGGCGGCCTGGTGCTCTCGCTACTCGGGCCGGTCCCGTCCGCCCACGCGACGATCACCTACCTGTGCACCGGCTACAGCGGCTGCGCCTCCGAGGGCTACGGCAACGCCGGCTACCGCGGCGCCAGCGACCGGATGTACTGGCAGATGTACTCCGGGCACAACTGCACCAACTACGCGGCGTACCGGATGGTCAAGAGCGGCCTCCCCAACGAGCGCCCGTGGAGCGGTGGCGGCAACGCGATGTACTGGGGCACCGAGATGCGCCGGATCACCGACGACACCCCGATGGTCGGCGCCGTCGCCTGGTACAAGGCCAACGTCCCGGGCGCCGGATCGGTCGGCCACGTGGCCTACGTCGAGAAAGTGGTCTCGCGGCGCAAGATCATCCTGTCCGAGGACAGCTGGGGCGGCGACTTCGGCTGGAAGACCGTGACCCGCCGCGGGACAGGCTGGCCCTCGGGATTCATCCACTTCAACGACCGCGAGGTGCGGGCCACGAGCGCGCCGGAGGTCGTCGGCACGCCCACCGTGGGCGAGCAGGTGCGGGTCGACACCGGTCGCTGGCGGCCCGACGCCAACCTCGCCGTCCAGTGGTACGCCGGCGACAAGCCGGTCCCGGGGGCGACGCAGAAGACCTTCACCCCGAGCACCGACCAGCTCCACAAGCGGCTCACCGTCACGGTGACCGGCACCGCCCGCGGCTACGCGCCCGGCAAGGAGACGACCGCGGCCAGCGAGCGGGTGGCGCGCGGCACCCTGACCACCGACGTCGAGCCCTCGATCACCGGGAACGCGCGCGTCGACGAGGTGCTCGAGCTGAAGGCCGGCTCAGTCAGCCCCTCCGCCGACACCCGGACCTTCCGCTGGTTCGCCGACGGCGAGCGGATCCGGGGCGCCGACGGGCAGAAGCTGCGGCTGACCCAGGACCTGATCCGCACCAGGATCACCGCCAGGGTGGTCTCCCGGCGCGAGGGCTTCGAGAAGCTGCGGGCCGACTCCGCGCCGACCGCTGAGGTCGAGGCGGGGCGGTTCGAGGTCACCCGGCCGTTCGGGCTCACCGGCGCCGTGCAGCGGGGTGAGGAGCTCCGGGTCGAGCGCGGCACCTACACGCCCGAGGACGCCGACGTCGCCTACGCCTGGCTGCGCGACGGCGAGGAGATCCCGCACGCCGACGGGGCGACGTACACCCCGACCGTCGAGGACGTCGGCCACCGGATCGCGGTGCGGGTCGACCTGACGCACACGGGCTACCGCGACCACAGCGACACCGTGCGAGCGGACGGTCCGGTCACGACCGAGCCGACGCTCCACGTCCGCGCCGAGGGACGGCCGCAGCGCGCCGTGGTCCGGCTGCGGGTCGAGGCCCCGGGCGTCGAGCACCCCGACGGCGAGGCGACGGTGCGCATCGGCCGCAAGGAGGTCGACGGCACCGTGGTCGACGGGCGGCTCCGCGTCGTGGTCGGCGACCTCGCCCGCGGCCGCCACGACGTCGTCGTCCGCTACGCCGGCACCACCGTCGTCCTCGCCGCGCGGGAGACCACCGCCGTGCGCGTGCCCCGCCGCTGACGCCGTCACCGGCGCCGCCCGCGGAATAGCGCGGGTGCCCCGCCGGGTTGGACCAGGCATGAAGACCACTGCTGACTTCTGGTTCGACCCCGCCTGCCCGTTCGCCTGGATCACCTCGCGGTGGATCCTCGAGGTCGAGCGGGTGCGCGACATCTCGGTGACCTGGCACGTGATGAGCCTGGCCTACCTCAACGAGGACAAGGACGACATCTCCGAGGACTACCGCGCCTTCCTCGAGCACGCCTGGGAGCCGGTGCGCGTCGTGATGGCGGCGGAGGAGAAGCACGGCCAGGACGCGCTGCTCCCGCTCTACACGGCCCTCGGGACGCGGCGCCACCAGGACGAGCGCGAGTTCGACCGCGCGATGATCGAGGAGGCGCTGACCGAGGCCGGGCTGCCCCTCGAGCTGGCCGACGCGATGTACGACGAGTCCTACGACGACGCGATCCGCAAGTCCCACCACCTCGGGATGGACCAGGTCGGCAACGAGGTCGGCACGCCGACCATCGCCTTCGAGGGCGCCGCCTTCTTCGGGCCGGTCCTGAGCACGATCCCGCGGGGCGAGGAGGCCGGCCAGCTGTGGGACGGCTGCGTCGCCGTCGCCAAGGTGCCCTACTTCTACGAGCTCAAGCGCAGCCGCACCGGGGACCTCGACTTCAGCTGAGCCCCGTCGGGCGTCGCTCGGGTCGACGTACGGGACGGGTGTGACGCATGATGCTGGTGTCATGCCCCGTCGCCCCGTCCGTCCCGTCCGCGCCGCCCTCGGGGGCGCGGTGGTCCTGCCCGTGCTGGTCGGGTCGCTCGCGGCACCCGCCTCCGGCGGGTCGGCGGGTGACGCCGACCGGGTGGTCCGGCTGACCCGCGACGCCGGCTCGGTCGTGGGCTCGGCCGAGGTGCCGCTGGCCCCCGGCACGACGCGGCTGGAGACCTCGACGTACTCGATGGTGGCCGCCACCTGGCGCGGCCCCACGCCCCGGGTCGCCGTACGTCGCTCGCCCGCCGAGCCGTGGCAGCGGCTGCCCCGGCTCGCGGACGGCCCCTCGGCCGACTCGGCGGAGGGCGTGAGCGGCCCCCACGGCACCGACCTCGTGTGGATCGGCGACGACACCGGCCTCGACGTCCGGGTGGTCGGGACCGGGCAGCGTGACCTGCGGCTGGTGCTCATCGACCCCGGCGCGCTGCCGAACGACGCGCGGGCCGTCTCGCACCCCACCGCCGCCCCGCGCACCGAGCCGCCCCCGACCGACGAGCCGGCGCCGGAGCCCGAGCTGCACACCCGGCGCGACTGGGGCGCCGACGACAGCCTCCGCAACGGGCACCCGCGCTACAACGACCGGCTCAAGCAGGTCCACATCCACCACACGGCCACCGGGAACGACTACGGCCGCAGCGACGTACCCGGCCTGATCCGGGGCATGTACGCCTACCACACGCAGTCGCTGGGCTGGTTCGACATCGGCTACAACTTCCTCGTCGACCGCTTCGGCCGCACCTGGATCGGGCGTTCGGGCGGACCCCGCCGGCTGGTGCGCGGCGCCCACACGCTCGGCTTCAACCAGGCGTCGGTCGGCATCGCCGTGATCGGCACCCACACCCGTCGCGCGCCGTCGCGGCGGACGCTGCGGGCGATCGTGAGGCTGGCCGCCTGGAAGCTCGACCGCTACGACCGCTGGGCCCGCGGCCCGGTGTGGGTGACCTCGACCGGCAGCGACCGCTACCGGGACGGCCGGCGGGTCGAGCTGCCGGCCATCGACGGCCACCGCGACACCAACGAGACCGCCTGCCCCGGCACCCGGCTCTACAACCGGCTCCCCACCCTCCGCCGCCAGACCCAGCGCCGCCTCGACCGCTTCGGCTGAGGGCGGCGGGGAAACCGGGTGGGGGCGGTCGTGGGGGGCCTCCTAGGATCACCCGCATGACGCACGTCCTGTCCGCCGTCGCCTGGCCCTACGCCAACGGCCCCCGCCACATCGGCCACGTGGCCGGCTTCGGGGTGCCTTCCGACGTCTTCAGCCGCTACATGCGGATGGCAGGCCACGACGTGCTGATGGTCAGCGGCACCGACGAGCACGGCACGCCGATCCTGGTGGCCGCCGACGAGCAGGCCGTCACCGCGCGCGACCTGGCGGACCAGAACAACGCGTTGATCGTGCAGGATCTCGTCGACCTCGGACTGTCCTACGACCTGTTCACCCGCACCACGACCGGCAACCACTACGGCGTGGTGCAGGAGATGTTCCGCGCCTGCCGCGCCAACGGCTACATGGTCGAGCAGACCACCCAGGCCGCGATCAGCCCGTCGACCGGCCGCACCCTGCCCGACCGCTACATCGAGGGCACCTGCCCGATCTGCGGGTACGGCGAGGCGCGCGGCGACCAGTGCGACAACTGCGGCAACCAGCTCGACGCGACCGACCTGATCGATCCGCGCAGCAAGATCAACGGCGAGACCCCGGACTTCGTCGACACCCAGCACTTCTTCCTCGACCTGCCCGCTCTGGCCGAGGCGTTGGGGGAGTGGCTCGCGGGCCGCGACGCGTCGGGCACCTGGCGACCCAACGTGATCAAGTTCAGCCGCAACCTGGTCGACGACCTCAAGCCCCGCGCCATGAGCCGCGACATCGACTGGGGCATCCCGGTCCCGGGCTGGGAGGACCAGCCGACCAAGCGGCTCTACGTCTGGTTCGACGCCGTCATCGGCTACCTGTCCGCCTCCATCGAGTGGGCCCGTCGCCTCGGCGAGCCGGAGAAGTGGAGAGAGTGGTGGAACGACACTGGTCCTGATCGGGCGTTGTCCTACTACTTCATGGGCAAGGACAACATCGTCTTCCACTCCGTCATCTGGCCCGCCGAGCTGCTGGCCTACGCTGGCAAGGGGGCCGCCGGCGGCGAGCCGGGGGAGTACGGCGAGCTCAACCTGCCCACCGAGGTCGTCTCGAGCGAGTACCTCACGATGGGCGACGCGCAGTTCTCGACCAGCCGCGGCCACGTGATCTACGTCGGCGACTTCCTCGCCCGCTACGGCCCGGACGCGCTGCGCTACTTCATCTGCGCGGCCGGGCCCGAGACCTCCGACGCGGCGTTCACCTGGGCCGACTTCGTCACCCGCAACAACTCCGAGCTGGTCGCGGGCTGGGGCAACCTGGTCAACCGGACGGCCACGATGATCGCCAAGAGCTTCGGCGAGATCCCGCCGTGCGGCGACCTCGAGCCGGTCGACGAGCAGGTGCTGGCGACCGTCCGCGGCGGCTTCACCACCGTCGGCGACTACGTCGGCCGCCACCGGCTGCGCGCCGGCATCGGCGAGGCGATGCGGGTCGTCGGCGAGGTCAACAAGTACCTCACCGTCACCGAGCCCTACAAGATGAAGGACGAGGGGCAGCGCGACCGGCTGGCCACGGTGCTGCACGTCGCCGCGCAGTGCGTCAGCGACTGCAACACGCTGCTGGCGCCGTTCCTGCCCCACTCCGCCAACACGGTCCACGCCGTGCTCGGCGGGAAGGGCGAGTTCATGCCCATGCCGCACAGCGAGCAGGTCGACGAGCTCGACCCCGAGAACGGCGCCGGGCTGACGACCTACCCCGTCATCACCGGCGACTACTCCGCCACGCCGGCGTGGGAGTCGCGCCCGGTCACCGTCGGGGCCGCCGTCGAGAAGCCGACCCCGGTGTTCACCAAGCTCGACCCGTCGGTGGTCGACGACGAGCTCGCCAGGCTGGGCTGAGCCGTGGCCGGGTCGCGCGTGCCCGTGCCCGTGCCCGAGGAGCTCGCGCTCGCGCGGGCCGTGGCGTACGCCGAGGCGGCGACCGAGCCGAAGCTGCCGATCGCCCACGTGGCGGACGTCGACGCGGGCGGCGTACCCGCCCGGTTCTACGCCCCCGACGACGCGCCGGGCACTTTGCTCTACCTCCACGGCGGCGGCTTCGCGATGGGCGACCTGGTCACCCACGACGGCTTCGCCCGGCGGCTGGCCGACCGCACCGGCTGGGCCGTGCTGATGCCCGACTACCGCCGCTCGCCCGAGCACGCCTGGCCGGCGGCCTACGACGACGCGTCGACCGCCGCCGACTGGCTGGCCGCGCAGCACCCGGGCCGGCTCGTGGTGGTCGGCGACTCGGCCGGCTCGGCGCTCGCCATCGGCCAGGCACTGCGCCACCCGGACCGCTGGCTGGGCCAGGTGCAGGTCTACCCGTTCGTCGACACCTCCTGCGCGAGCTACGACACCTCGCTGGTCGACCCCGACCTGCCGATCGAGCGGTGCCGGCTCTACTGGCAGCTCTACCTCCAGGGCGCCGACGGCGACGAGGCGCTGCACGTGCTGGAGCGAGACAGCCTCGGCGGCCAGCCGCCCGCGCTGGTGCAGCTCGCCGGCATCGACGTGCTGACCCCCACCGGCCGGGCCTACGCCGACCGGCTGGCCGCGAGCGGCGTACCGGTCCGGGTCGAGGTCTACCCCGGCGTGCAGCACGCGTTCTGGCGCCGGCTCGACAACGACCAGTCCGGCCCCGCGCTCGGCCACGTGGCCGAGTTCCTGGCGGGGCTCGTCGCCGGGTGAGGACCACGCTCCAGCTCCACCCCGACTGGCCGTTCCGCGGCGGCACCGTGATCGAGGCGCTCGCCGCCGACGGCCGCTACCGCTCGCAGTGGGAGACCGGCACCTCCAACGGCGGCCTCTTCGCCCATCCCGGCGGGCACCGCTGGCGGTGGGAGTCGCGGCTCTTCGGGGGCCGGTACGACGACGCCGACCCCGCGGCCCGGCCGGTCTACGGCGCGCTCGACCGGCGCGAGGACCCCTACGGCGGGTCGGTACGGTTCGGGTCGGCGTACCTCGTCGTGGCCGGGCACGTCCACGACCGGACGACGTTCTGCTGGCCCGACTCGGTCTTCGAGCCCACCGTGGTCGGCGGGCCGGAGCGGGTCGCCGAGATGGTGGCGCTCGCCGACGCCGCGGTCGGGCCCGACCTGGACCCGCTCGACGACTACGTGGAGGCCCACGTCCACGGCGGGCTCGACCTGGCCACCGACGTCGAGGCCGTCGTGCTCGACCCCTGCTTCCGCGGCGGTCCGGTCGAGGCCGCGGCCGGGTCGCTGCCCTGCGACGTGCGCTGGCACCCCGGCTTCCGGGTCGCGACCGCCGGGCTCGACCCCGACTACCGCGGCGCCGAGCACGTCACCCTGGCGCAGTCGCTGGGCGACGTCCTGACGCCCGACGTGGTCGGCGCCGCCGCCCGCGCCGGCGACCACGACCCGCAGGCGCTCAAGCGGGTCTGGCACCTGCTCGCGCGGTACGGCCGGGCGGCTCGGTAGCAGCCCGGGTCAGAAGCCGATCGCCGGCGTCGGGGCGAGGTCGGTGCGGAGGGCCCGCGACAGCTCGGCCACCGCGCCCGGCCGGATCTCGGGCAGCCGGCCGGCCCGCTGGAGCGCGAGCAGGCTGCCGCTGCCGAGGTAGGCCGCCCCGAGCGCGGCGACGGGCAGCTCCAGCTCGGCGTCGGCGTCGGTGCGCTCGGCCCGGCCCTCGCCGCCGGCGACGACGATCCGCCACCGGCCGGCCTGCCAGGACGCGAGCGGGTCGGCCAGCTCGACGACCACGTCGCAGGCGCCGTCGTAGGAGCGCAACGGCAGCGCGGCCTCGAGGTCGACGATGCGGAGCCACAGGCTGTCGACGGGGATCACCTCGCTCGCCGCCCGCGGCCCGATCCAGTGCCACAGCGGGTCGTCGGGGGCGGCGTCGGGCAGCTTGATGGTGCCCATCAGGTCGAAGTCGACCAGCCGGCGCAGCAGCGCCAGCCGGGCGGCGGGGCCACCGAGGAGGGCGTGCACCTCGAGCGTGCCCTGCGGGCGGTGCTGCTCCCACTTGTGGGTGCGGCGGAAGGCGGCGAGCCCGACGTCGACACCGTTGCGCCGGGCGAGGAGGAACCGGTTCGGCTCCTTGTCGCGCAGCCGCTCGGGCGTCTCCGTCAGCACCGCGGTGTAGTAGTCGGCGTCGCCGACGACCGAGCCGGGCAGCTCCTCGGCGATCCGGAGCTCGGCCGCGTGGACGCGGCGGACCAGGTCGGCCCCGGTCTCGGTGGCCAGTCGCGTCTCGAGGGCCGCCACCTCCTGCTCGAGCGCCGGGGCGGTGAACGTCGCCCCCCGGCCCAGCGACAGGGTCGCCGTCTGCGAGGCCAGCCCGTAGCCGTAGCGGCCGTAGATCACCGGCTCGCTGGCGTGGAGGCCCGAGATCGCCACTCCCTCGCGGTGGGTCTGCTCGACGTGGTGGCGCATCATCGCCGAGAGCACCCCGCGCCGCCGGTGGTCGGGGTGCACCCCGACCCAGGTCAGGCCGGCCATCGGCACCAGCCGGCCGCTGCCGCCCCGCGGCACGCTGAGCTGCATCGGGCGGACGCCGTACACGCCGGGGTAGGTCCCGGGCGCGGAGCCGGGCCGGTCGGCGGCGAACCGCTGCTCGGGCGGTACGCCGACCATCTGCTCGGCCGGCGGCCGGCGGTCGGGCTCCTCGAACCACACCAGGTTGTCGGTGGCCAGGAACCGCTCGTGGTCGGCGGCGTGGTCGACGTGGACGTCGGACTCGGACATGGGTCCAGCGTGCCCGTCCGACCGGGCGTGCTGCCACCGGATATCGCGGCGACTAGCCTTCGCGCCATGAGCGCGCAGATGCACCTCCCCGTCTTCCACGTCCTGCAGAAGTTCGCGATGACGACCAATCGCTACGCCATCCACGCCGCGGGCGCCGACGGCTCCGTGGGCCAGCTGATGGCGCTGGCCCAGCAGAAGCGGATGGCCTTCAAGGAGCAGGTCACCTTCTACGAGGACGAGACGAAGACCCGCCCGGTCTTCGCCTTCGCCGCGCGCAAGCGGATCGACCTCAACGCCGGCTACGACGTCACCGACGAGTCCGGCAACCCGCTGGGCTTCTTCCGCAAGGACTTCGGCGCCAGCCTGCTGCGGACCACCTTCCACGCCGAGGGGGAGGGGTGGTCCGGGACCGGCCAGGAGCGCAGCCCCTTCGTCGCCATCGTCCGCCGGCTCGTCGACATCCCCTTCTTGCCGATCCACTTCGACTTCACCGACCCGGCCGGGCAGCCGCTGTTCTCGGTGCAGCGCGAGGCGACGGTCCGCGACCGCTACACCGTCACCGTCCCCGACCAGCGGGTCGACTTCCGGATCGCCGCCGCGATGGCCGTGGGCCTCGACGCCCTCATGCAGCGCTGACCCCGGCTCTGGGAGACTGCCGGCCATGCGCGTGCACCTGGGCTCCGACCACGCGGGGCTCGACCTCAAGGCCCACCTGACCCGCTGGCTCACCGACCACGGCTACGAGCCGGTCGACCACGGGCCGGACGTGTTCGACCCCGACGACGACTACCCCGCCTTCTGCCTGCGCGCGGCCGCGGGCGTCGCCGAGGAGCGGGCCGCGGGGCTCGACAGCCTCGGGGTGGTCATCGGCGGTTCCGGCAACGGGGAGCAGATGGCGGCCAACAAGGTGTCCGGCGTGCGCTGCGCACTGGTGTGGTCCGACGAGACCGCCGTCCTCGCCCGCGAGCACAACGACGCGTCGGTGGTCTCGGTCGGCGGGCGGATGCACAGCCTCGACGACATGACCCGTTTCGTGGCCACCTTCCTGGCCACGCCGTTCTCGGGCATCGAGCGGCACGCCCGGCGGATCGGCCAGCTCGCCTCCTACGAGGCGACCGGCGTGCTGCCGCCCCTGCCCCCGTCGGCGGCGGGCAGGGGCGATGCCTGAGGGCCACACCCTCTTCCGGATCGCGGCCGAGCTGCGCGAGGCCTTCGCCGGGCTGCCGACGAGGGTGGGCTCGCCGCAGGGCCGGTTCGCCGCCGACGCCGCGGTGCTCGACGGGGCCGTGCTGGTCGGGGCCGAGTCGGCGGGCAAGCACCTCTTCGTCGAGTTCGAGCACGACCGGCTGGTCCACGTCCACCTCGGGCTGATCGGCCGGTTCGACGTCCGCACCGGCGTCGCCGAGGCGCCGCCGCCGGTCGGTCAGGTGCGGCTCCGGCTCGAGGCCCGCCGCTCCGACGGGACGGCGTACGCCGACCTGCGGGGCGCGATCATCTGCGCGCTGGTCGGCCCGGAGGCCCGCGACCGGATCGTCGGAGAGCTCGGGCCCGACCCGCTGCGCGCCGACGCCGACCCAGACCGGGCGTGGCGGCGGATCCGGCGCAGCGAGCGGCCGGTCGCCGACCTGCTGCTGGACCAGAAGGTGCTCGCCGGCGTCGGCAACGTCTACCGGTGCGAGGTGCTCTTCCGGCACCGGGTCGACCCGCTGCGGCCCGGCCGCACGCTGCGGGTCGGGCAGTGGCGGGCGATGTGGGAGGACCTGGTCGCGCTGCTCGCCGAGGGGGTCCGGCTGGGGCGGATCGACACGGTGCGCCCCGAGCACACCCCCGAGGCGATGGGCCGCCCGCCGCGGCAGGACGACCACGGGGGAGAGGTCTACGTCTACCGCCGGACCGCCCAGCCGTGCCTGGTCTGCGGTGCGTCCGTGCGGACCGCCGAGCTCGCCGGGCGCAACGTGTTCTGGTGTCCGCGTTGTCAGCCGAAGTTCCGCTCCCGCGCCGTACAGTGACGCCACCATGAGCGACCACCGGACCCCACGCCTGCGCGGAGCGGCCAACGCGGCGTGGCGGCGCAGCTCCCCCGAGGGTGACCGGGCGCTGCTCGGCCTGGTGGCGCTGACCCTGGCGCTGGCCATCCCGACGTGGGTCTTCCCCGACTGGGTGCCGGTCACCTCGCTGGTGCTGCCGCTGATCCTCGGCAGCCTGTTCCTCGGGCCTCGCCACCTGCCGTGGTTCATCGTGTTCGTGCTGCTCTGCATCGTCGGCACGATGTCGCAGCTCAGCGACATCACGCCCCGGCTCGTCGGTGGCGTGGTCGTGCTGTTCATCGCCGGCTTCATCATCCTGCTGACCTCGTTCCGCCGCAGCCGGCTCGGCGTCGGCGGGGCGCGGGGCGAGTCGATGCTGGTCGACCTGCGCGACCGGATCCAGAGCCAGGGCACGATCCCGGCCCTGCCCGTGGGCTACCACGCCCAGTCGGCGCTGCGCTCGGCCGGCGGCACGCCGTTCGCGGGCGACTTCGTCGTGACCGCCGGGCCGCCGGAGAAGCAGCGGCTCGAGGTGGTCGTCGTCGACGTGTCCGGCAAGGGTGAGGGTGCCGGCACCCGGGCGCTGCTGCTGTCGGGGGCGTTCGGTGGGCTGCTCGGAGCGCTCGCGCCGGCCGACTTCCTGCCCGCCGCCAACGACTACCTGCTCCGGCAGCACTGGGAGGAGGGGTTCGCCACCGCGGTCCACCTCTCCCTCGACCTCGCGACCGGCGCCTACGAGGTGCGCAGCGCCGGGCACCCGCCCGCGGCCCACCGGGTCGCCGGGACCGGCCGGTGGGCGGTCCGCTCCGGCGAGGGGCCGGCGCTCGGCCTGCTCGACGGCGTCGACTTCCCCGCCGTACGGGGCCAGCTGCGGCCGGGCGACGCGATCATGCTCTACACCGACGGCCTGGTCGAGACGCCGACCAAGGACATCGGGCTGGGCATCGACCGGATGCTCGGCCAGGCCGAGCACCTGCTCCGCGGCGACTTCGACGGCGGCGCGCAACGGCTGATCGACGCCCTCGGCTCGCGCAGCGACGACCGCGCGCTGGTGCTGGTCTCGCGACGCTGACGCGGCGCCGGCCGGGTCCGCGTCGCACGCCCTCGGTTGGGGAGCCGGAGCCCGCGTGTGGCACCATGACAGCCGCTCGATCGCGTGCCTGGACCGGCGGAACGGGCGTGCGCGGATGTAGCTCAATGGTAGAGCCCCAGTCTTCCAAACTGGCTACGCGGGTTCGATTCCCGTCATCCGCTCCCAGGGGCTCGTGGGTCGCCGTACGACGACGTCACGAGCCGCTTGGCGGGGCGTAGCGTAGTGGCTAGCGCGCCTGCTTTGGGAGCAGGAGACCGCAGGTTCGAGTCCTGTCGCCCCGACCCGGCTCCTCGCCGACGGCGGGAGAGGATTTCGGCGCGACCGTGGGGGGCCAGTAGGCTGGCTGACGGCCGTGGCGGCGGCCCGCTGCCCGGCGTGCCCTCCGCGCACCCGTGGTGTGAGTCCGCAGCCGGCCGCCCGTCGCCGACGGGCCACGGACATGCCAGAACGACTGAGGAGACCACCTGTGAAGAGCGCCGTCGAGACCTTGAGCCCGACCCGGGCCAAGCTGACCGTCGAGGTGCCCTTCGAGGAGCTCAAGCCGAGCCTCGACGCGGCCTACCGCACCATCGCCCAGCAGATCAACGTCCCCGGCTTCCGCCGCGGCAAGGTGCCGCCGATGGTGATCGACCGCCAGGTCGGCCGCGGCGCCGTGCTCGACCAGGCGATCAACGAGGTCGTGCCCCAGAAGTACCTGGAGGCGCTGCAGGAGAACTCGCTCGAGCCGCTGGCGCAGCCCGACATCGAGATCACCAAGCTCGAGGACAACGACACCCTCGAGTTCACCGCCGAGGTCGACGTCAAGCCGGAGATCGAGGTGCCGGCCTACGACGGCCTGACCGCGTCGGTCGAGGACGTCGAGCTGAGCGACAGCGACGTCGAGGAGCAGGTGGAGGCGCTGCGCGAGCGGTTCGCCACCCTCAGCGACGTCGACCGCCCGGCCGCCGACGGCGACTTCGTGACGATCGACCTCGCGGCCACCCAGGGCGGCGAGCCCGTCGAGGGCGCCGAGGTCGCCGGGATGTCCTACAAGGTCGGCCGCGGCGGGATGCTCGACGGTCTCGACGAGGCCCTCGTCGGCATGAGCGCCGGTGACGAGACGACGTTCACCTCCCAGCTCGTCGGCGGCGACCTGGTCGGTGAGGACGTCGAGGTGCGCGTCAGCGTCACCCAGGTGCAGGAGCAGGAGCTGCCCGAGCTCGACGACGACTTCGCGCAGATGGCCAGCGAGTTCGACACCGCCGAGGAGCTCCAGGCCGACGTCCGCGAGCGGCTCGGCCGGGGCAAGCGGCTCGAGCAGGCCGCCGCCGCGCGCGACGCGGTGCTCGAGGCGCTGCTGGAGCAGGTGTCGGTGCCGCTGCCCGAGGTGATGGTCACCGACGAGCTCAACGCCCGGCGCCAGTCGGTCGAGCAGCAGCTGATGATGGCCGGGCTGACCATGGAGAAGTACCTCGAGGACGAGGGTCAGACCCAGGAGGAGTTCGAGGCCGAGCTCGACCGCCGCGTGCGCGACGCCGTCACGGCGCAGTTCCTGCTCGACGAGGTCGCCAAGAAGGAGGAGTTCGGCGTCGACCAGGCCGAGCTCTCCGAGCACCTCGTGCGCCGGGCCCAGCAGTCGGGCCAGGACCCGCAGGAGTTCGCCAACCACATGTTCGAGCACAACCACGTGCCCGAGATGGTGCAGGAGATCCTGCGCGGCAAGGCGCTGGCCGCGATCGTGGAGTCCGCCACCGTCACCGACGCCTCCGGCAACGTCCTGGAGCTGAAGAACCTGCGTCCCGACGGCACCATCGGCGACCCCGACGCCCCCGACGAGTCCGACGAGTCCGGCGCCGCCGAGGTGGCCGACGACGAGGAGTCCGCGCCGGCGCAGGCCTGAGCCGGGCGCCACACTCGCGCACGAGGTCCGACCCCCCGCGGCACGCCCCGCAGGTGAGTGCACACGTGTGCACTCGAACGGTACGCTGCCGCGCATGAGCACCCAGGCGGGAGTCGTCGACGCGCTGTCCCTGCTGGCGGAGGTGGCCGACGAGCTCGCGGTCCGCACCGCGCGTGACACCCACGTCGCCTGGCTCGACCGCGCGTACGGCGTCGCCCACGGTCCGCAGCGACGGCCCTCGGTCTCCGAGCGGGTCCACCGGGGCATCGCGGGCGGGGTGTACGCCGGGCTCGGGCTCGGCCTGCGTGGCGCCTCGCGCGGCCTCGACCGGCTCGCGGCCCGCCACGCCGGGCCACCGCTCGACGCCCACCGCCGCGGCCGCTTCCTCCGCTCGGCGGTCAACGGCCTGATCGGCGACCAGCTGCTGCGCGAGCGCCCCCAGCTGGCCATCCCGATGGCGGTGCGCCGCGACGGCCGCGACGTCGTCCTCGACCGACCGGGACTGGCGGCCGCGTTCCCGGCCGCCACCGGACGACTCGTCGTGTTCCTGCACGGCCTCTGCGAGAACGAGTCGCACTGGGACCGTCGCCGCGACCGCCTCGGCACCACCTACGCCGAGACCCTCGCCGAGGACGGCTGGACCCCGGTGATGCTGCGGGCCAACACCGGCCTCCCGCTGCGCGAGAACGGCGTCGCGCTGGCCGCCCTGCTCGACGAGGTCGTCACGGCGTGGCCGGTGCCGGTCGAGCGGATCGCCCTGGTCGGGCACTCGCTGGGCGGCCTGGTGATGCGGGCCGCGGCCGCCGTCGCCACGCCGTCGGAGGAGCCGTGGGCGCGGCTGGTGACCGACGTCGTGACCCTCGGTACGCCGCACCTGGGGGCGCCGCTGGCCGGCCAGGTCGGCACCGGCAGCGCGTTGCTCGGCCGGCTGCCGGAGTCGGCCGCGTTCGGGCGGATCCTCGACCGCCGCTCCACCGGGGTGCTCGACCTGGTCGCCGGGCTCGCCCACGACGTCCCGGCGCTCCCGCACGCGCGCTACCGGCTGGTGGCGGCCACCGTCACGGCCTCGCCGCGGCACCCGGTCGGGGCGTGGTTCGGCGACGGGCTGGTCCGGCCGCCGTCGGCGTACGGGCGCGGCGCGGGGACCGACCTGTTCCCGGACGCGGAGGTGCTCCACGTCCCGAAGGCCGGCCACTTCGACCTGCTCAACCACCCCCGCATCGGCGACGCGTTGCGCGGCTGGCTGGCCTGAACCAGACCGGCGTCAGGTGGCGCCGCGGAGGTAGCTCGCACCACCGCCCGGGGTCCGCGCGGGGCGCGTCCGCTGTGCGCGAACAGGGGCCGGTAGCCCGTGGAAGTGACGGTCCTTGCGGCTAGGGTCGCAGACGTGAACCAGAACTCCAGCCACTCGCTCCCGGAGGCCAACGGCGCCTCCTCCTCGATGTACGGGCTCGACGACCACATCTACCAGCGGCTGCTGCGCGAACGGATCGTCTTCCTCGGCTCGGAGGTGCGCGACCAGAACGCCAACGCGATCTGCGCCCAGCTGCTGCTGCTCTCGGCGGAGGACCCGGAGGCCGACATCTTCCTCCACATCAACTCCCCGGGCGGCTCGGTCGACGCCGGCATGGCGATCTACGACACCATGAACTACATCCCCAACGACGTCGCCACGGTCGGCATGGGCCTGGCCGCCTCGATGGGGCAGTTCCTGCTCTGCGCCGGCGCCAAGGGCAAGCGCTACGCCCTGCCGCACGCGCGGATCATGATGCACCAGCCGTCGGGCGGCATGGGCGGCTCGGCCTCCGACATCAAGATCCAGGCCCAGCAGTCCCTGCACATCAAGCAGGTGCTCTTCGAGCTGATCGCCTCCCACACCGGGCAGCCGGTCGAGCAGATCGAGACCGACGCCGACCGCGACCGGTGGTTCACCGCCGACCAGGCCCGCGACTACGGCCTGGTCGACCAGGTCATCAAGAGCGCACGCGAGGCCGCCGACCAGGGCCGGCCCGCCCACACCGACGACAACAACTGACTCCCGAGCGACAAGGACGACCGAGATGAACTACTACATCCCCCAGTGGGAGGAGCGGACGTCCTACGGCTTCCGCCGCATCGACCCCTACGCCAAGCTCTTCGAGGACCGCATCATCTACCTCGGGACGCCGATCTCCGACGACGTGGCCAACGCGGTCATCGCCCAGCTGATGTGCCTGGAGTCGATGAACCCCGACCAGGACGTGCAGATCTACATCAACTCCCCGGGTGGCTCGTTC
Source organism: uncultured Actinomycetota bacterium (assembly GCA_963740885.1). GTDB lineage: Bacteria > Actinomycetota > Actinomycetes > Propionibacteriales > Nocardioidaceae > Nocardioides. The sequence continues at coordinate 506,305 of CAVUFP010000002.1, read as the reverse complement.
ACCGCGCTCACCGCGATCTACGACACGATGAACTTCATCAAGCCCGACGTGCAGACCGTGTGCATCGGCCAGGCCGCCTCGGCGGCGGCGATCCTGCTGGCCGCGGGGACGCCGGGGAAGCGGACGGCGCTGCCCAACAGCCGGATCCTGATCCACCAGCCCTACACCGAGGGCACCTTCGGCCAGACCTCCGACATCGAGATCCAGGCCAACGAGATCCTGCGGATGCGCGAGCTGCTCGAGCAGATGATCTCCCACCACAGCGGCCGCGATCGCGAGCAGGTCAGCCAGGACATCGAGCGCGACAAGATCCTGACCGCCGAGCAGGCCGTCGAATACGGCCTGGTCGACGCGGTGATCCAGCCGCGCAAGGGCGCGCCGGCCCTCGCCTGAGCGACGGTGAACCGACACGGCACGTTCCTCGTGTCACCCGCCGGAGTGCGAGTGGCACGGGGTACCGTCGTCTGGCTGCCTCACGCCGGCCTACCCGGCCCTGGAGCGGCGCGATCGAGACCAGCAGCACCCGGCGCACCCCTGACGTCGGTCCGGAGTGGAGGTTGATCCCCTGTGGCACGTATCGGTGACGGTGGCGACCTGCTGAAGTGCTCCTTCTGCGGGAAGAGCCAGAAGCAGGTCAAGAAGCTCATCGCCGGACCCGGCGTCTACATCTGCGACGAGTGCATCGACCTCTGCAACGAGATCATCGAGGAGGAGCTCAGCGAGGGCTCCGACGTCGAGCTCGCCAACCTCCCCAAGCCGCACGAGATCTTCGAGTTCCTCAACTCCTACGTCATCGGGCAGGAGCAGGCCAAGAAGTCCCTGGCCGTCGCCGTCTACAACCACTACAAGCGGGTCCAGGCCGGCCTCCAGCCCGCCGTCGGCAAGCACGCCAAGGAGGAGGCGGTCGAGGTCGCCAAGTCCAACATCCTGGTGATCGGCCCCACCGGGTGCGGCAAGACCTACCTCGCCCAGACCCTCGCCCGGATGCTCAACGTCCCCTTCGCCATCGCCGATGCCACCGCGCTGACCGAGGCCGGCTACGTCGGCGAGGACGTCGAGAACATCCTGCTCAAGCTGATCCAGGCCGCCGACTACGACGTCAAGAAGGCCGAGACCGGGATCATCTACATCGACGAGATCGACAAGGTGGCTCGCAAGGCCGAGAACCCCTCGATCACCCGCGACGTCTCCGGCGAGGGCGTCCAGCAAGCGCTGCTGAAGATCATCGAGGGCACCACGGCCTCGGTGCCCCCGCAGGGCGGGCGCAAGCACCCCCACCAGGAGTTCATCCAGATCGACACCACCAACATCCTGTTCGTGGTGGGCGGCGCCTTCGCGGGTCTCGAGGGCATCGTGGAGCAGCGGGTCGGCAAGAAGACCCTCGGCTTCACCGCCGAGGTCCGCGGCGCCGCCGAGCGCGAGGCCGACGACCTGCTCGCCCAGGTCCGGCCCGAGGACCTCACCAAGTTCGGCCTGATCCCCGAGTTCATCGGCCGGCTGCCCCTGATCGCGAGCGTGAGCAAGCTCGACCAGGAGGCGCTCTGCGAGATCCTGACCGAGCCGCGCAACGCGCTGGTCAAGCAGTACCAGAAGCTCTTCGAGCTCGACGGCGTCGAGCTGGAGTTCACCGACGACGCGGTCAAGGCCGTGGCCGACGCGGCCATGGAGCGCGGCACCGGCGCCCGCGGCCTGCGGGCGATCATCGAGGAGGTGCTCCTCCACGTGATGTACGACGTCCCCTCCCGCGGCGACGTCGCCAAGGTGATCGTCACCGGCGAGGTCGTGACCGACGAGGTCGCGCCCACCCTGGTCCCCCGCGAGGCCGAGTCGAAGAAGAAGAAGTCGGCCTGATCCACCCCGGCCCCTGATGGTCAGTGTGGCCTAGTCACTTCTAGTCATTTGTGGCTCGTGGTCTTCTCCTGGGCTGGTCCGGGCTCCCACACTGGACCTGCTTGCTTTCGGGGAGGGGACTGCCATGGACATCGATCACCGCCGACCGCTCGGCGCGTTCATCGTCGTGACGGCGCTCTGCGCCCTGGTGATGGCCCAGGCCACGCTCTACGTGATCCGCACCTCCCCCCTCGGGTCCGAGCTCGCGGGAGTCCGGAGCGCCCTCTCCCTGCTCGCTCCGTCCGGCGGGTCGTCGCTGGTGCGCAGCCTGGCCGGGGCCTCGCTCCTCGAGCTGCCGGGCGGCTCGGCCGGGTTCGTCGGCAACGGCAACCTGCCCGCGCCCCTCGTCGTCGCCGCTGAACCGGCTCCGGCCGGCGGGCCTGCGGCGGGCGGGCCTGCGGCGGGCACCGGCGCTCCCGTGGGCACCGGGTCGACCCCGGGGAACGCCGACGGCGGGAACGCCGGTCCGGCGTCCGGAACCGGCACCGGCAACGGCGGCCGGAACGGCAACCAGCTCGGCCACGGGAACGGCAACGACAGCGACTTCGGCAACGGCGGGCAGGGCGCCGGCCCCGACCGACCCACGCCGGAGGAGGTGCTGCTGACCCGGCTCGACTCGGTGGTCACCTACGTCACCGACGGCGGCGACCTCGACGAGCTGGTCGGGTCGGTGCCCGTCGCCGACCAGCCGGCGCTGGCCGAGCTCGTCGACATCATCACCCAGCAGGTGGAGCTCGCCGCCGATGCGGACGTCAAGGTCGACCTGGACACGCTGGCCGAGCTCGTCGAGAACGTCGAGCCGGTGGTCGTCAAGCAGCTCGACGACCTGGTGCAGGACACCACCCCCGAGCCGCCCACCGACGAGCCCACCGACGAGCCGACCGACCAGGCCACCGACGGGACGACCGAGGGGCAGGTCGGCGGGGCCGGGCCGGACACCGGCACCAGCGGCCAGCAGGCCGGAGCCGGGGCGCCCGCCGACGGCGACCAGCCGGCCGCGGACCAGACGACGGTTCCGGCCGACCCCGACGAGCTCTCGGCGGCGGACCCCGCCGCCGACGCGGCCTCCGACGAGCCGGCCGTCGAGAAGCCCGTGACCGAGGCGCCCGTGACCGATGCGCCGACTGCCCCGGCCGCGCCGGCCCAGCCCGCCGCGCCCGCGTCCCCCGAGCCGGCCGTGGCCGAGGCGCCCGCCGCCCCGCAGCCCGAGCAGGTCGAGCCCGAGGATCAGACCGCCCCGGACCCCGTCGAAGCGCCCGAGGAGACTCCGGCGGACGGCGAGGCCGCCGGCGCGCCCGACGCCGCCTGACCGATCGGCCACCGCAGGGCCGGTCCGGCCTAGTCACTTCTAGTCATTTCGGCGCCGGGGGGTGGTCCCTCCCCGAGCCACCGACCAGACTGGTCCTCGACACTCGGGAGGGGCCACCATGACCAACGAACACCGCCGGCCGCTGGTGGCCTTCGCCAGCGTCGTGGTGTTGTGCGCCTTCGTGCTGGTCAACGGCCTGGTGCTGATGTCGTCGCAGTCCCCGGTGGGCTCGGACCTGGCGAACGCGCAAGGCGTCTTCTCCGGGCTCGAGGGTGATGAGGTCACCTCGGTGACGCCCGACATCGTCGGCTCCTCCACGCTCGTGTCGCAGCCCTCGACCGCGGTCCCGGCGGGCAGCACGACGGTGGTCCAGGCCTCGCCGGTCACCGCGCTGCGCGACGCCGCGCGGGCGACGTCCGACCGCACCGACGGTGCCGCCCCGTCCCCGGCCGCGAACCGGGCGCCGGCCGCTCCCGCCGCCGACGACCGCAGCGGCTCGCCGAGCGCCGCCGCGAGCACCTCGCCGCGCCTCCAGGTCCGGGACGCCCGGCAGCCGAGCGGGCCCGGGAAGTCCGACAGGCCCGCCGCGCCGGCACCCGCGCCCACCACCGACAAGCCGGGGAAGGCGCCGAAGGCCCCGAAGCCCGAGAAGGCGCCGAAGGCCCCCAACCCGGAGAAGGCCCCGAAGGCCCCCAAGCCGGAGCAGGCCCCCAAGCCGGAGAAGGCCCCGAAGGCCCCCAAGCCGGAGAAGGCCCCCAAGGCTTCCAAGCCGCCGAAGCCCGACAAGCCGGAGAAGGCTCCCAAGCCGCCCCAGGCCCCGAAGCCGCCCAAGGCCTCGAAGCCGCCCAAGGCCTCGAAGCCGCCCAAGGCCCCGAAGCCGCCGAAGGCCGACCACGCGCAGCACGCCCCGAAGGCCCCGAAGGCGCACCGGCCGTCGCCGTCACACGGGCACGGCAAGGCCAAGGGTCACGCCAAGCACTGACTCCCGGACGTCGAGCGCCCGGGGTGGGCTAGTCGGCCGGGGCCAGCTCCGCGTCCACGGTGATCGCCTCGGCGTCCTCGCGCGGGGTGAACACCAGGTCACCCGTGATCCGGCCCGAGGACCGCAGGTCGGCGGCCGCCTGCTCGACGGCGGCCAGCAGGGCGGGCGGCCCGTGCACCTCCACGCGCGACAGCGGTGCCCGCATCGAGACCTTCGCCTGTGACTTCGCGCCACGGATCCCGACCAGCGCGGCGGCGACCGCGTCGATGAGCGAGGGGTCGGCGGCGGCCGCGGACCCGAGGTCGGCGCTGGTGGGCCACGTGGCCCGGTGGATCGAGCCGTCGTGCCACCACGACCAGACCTCCTCGGTCACGTAGGGCAGGAACGGCGCGAGCAGCCGGAGCTGGACGTCGAGCGCGATGGCCAGCGTGGCCCGGGCCGAGGCCGGGCCCGGCCCGCCGTCCTCGGCGTAGGCCCGCTCCTTGACCAGCTCGAGGTAGTCGTCGCAGAACTCCCAGAAGAACTTCTCGGTGACCTCCAGGGCGCTGGTGTAGTCGTAGGCCTCGAAGGCGTCGGTCGCGTGGTTGACCACCACCTCGAGCCGGCCGAGCAGGGCACAGTCGACGGGCGCACTCACAGCCGCGTGGCTGGCGTCGGTCCCGGCCATGCCGAGGACGAACCGGGAGGCGTTGAGGACCTTCATCGCCAGCCGACGGCCGACCTTCATCTGGCTCTCGTCGAACGGCGAGTCGAGACCGGGTCGGGCCATGGCCGCGCGCCAGCGGACGGCGTCGGTGCCGAACCGCTCCAGGATCTCGGTCGGGACCACGACGTTGCCCTTGGACTTCGACATCTTCTTACGGTCGGGGTCGAGGATCCAGCCGGACATCATGGCGTGGCTCCACGGCACCCGGCCGTTCTCGAAGTGGGCGCGGACCACCCGGCTGAACAGCCAGGTCCGGATGATGTCGTGGGCCTGGGTGCACAGGTCCATCGGGAAGACCCGCTCGAACAGGTCGGGGTCGGTCTCCCAGCCGCCGGCGATGTGCGGGGTCAGCGACGACGTCGCCCAGGTGTCCATCACGTCGGGGTCGCCGACGAAGCCGCCGGGCGCGCCGCGCTGGTCCTCGTCGTAGCCGTGGGGCGCCACGGTCGAGGGGTCGAGGGGCAGGTCGTCCTCGCGCGGCAGCAGCGGGTGGTCGTGGTCGGGCTCGCCGTGCTCGTCGAGCGGGTACCAGACGGGGAACGGGATGCCGAAGTAGCGCTGGCGGGAGATCAGCCAGTCGCCGTTGAGTCCACCCACCCAGTTGTCGTAGCGGTGGCGCATGTGCGCCGGCAGCCAGGTGATCCGCGACCCGTCCTCGATCAGCTCGGCGCGCAGGTCGGCGTCGCGGCCGCCGTTGCGGATGTACCACTGCCGGGTCGCGACGATCTCGAGCGGCTTGTCGCCGTTCTCGTAGAAGTTGGCCATCCGGGTGGTGGGGGTCGGGTCACCGTCGAGGTCGCCGCTCTCACGCAGCTGCGCGACGACCGCCTCGCGGGCGCTGAACGCGGTCTTCCCCTGGAGGGCCTCGTACGCCGACGCGGCACCGTCGTGCGCGAGCCAGGGCGGCGTCTCGCGCGACATCCGGCCGTCGCGGCCGATCAGGGTGCGCACCGGCAGGTCGAGCTCACGCCACCAGATCACGTCGGTGAGGTCGCCGAACGTGCAGCACATGACCAGGCCGGAGCCCTTGTCCATCTCGGCCGCGGGGTGCGCCACGACCGGGATCTCCACGCCGTAGACCGGCGAGGTGACGGTCGTGCCGATCAGCGCCGCGTAGCGCTCGTCGTCGGGGTGGGCGATCAGGGCGACCACGCTCGGGATCAGCTCGGGCCGGGTGGTCTCGATCCAGACCGGCTCGCCCCCGGGACGGTGGAAGGAGACCCGGTGGTAGTGGCCGGCGTACTCCTGGGCCTTGAGCTCGGCCTGGGCGACGGCGGTCTGGAAGGTGACGTCCCAGAGCGTCGGCGCCTCGGCGAGGTAGGCCTCGCCGCGGGCGAAGTTGCGCAGGAAGGCGCGCTGGCTGGCGAGCTGCGCCGACCGGCCGATGGTCGTGTAGTGCTGCTTCCAGTCGACCGAGAGCCCGAGCCGGCGCCAGATCGCCTCGAAGGCGACCTCGTCCTGGGCGACCAGCTGCTCGCACAGCTCGATGAAGTTGGGCCGGCTGATCGGCACCTGCCGCTTGGCGTCCGGCTTCTCCGGCGGCGTGTAGTCGGCCTCGTAGGGAAGCGACGGGTCGCAGCGCACGCCGAAGTAGTTCTGGACGCGGCGCTCGGTCGGCAGCCCGTTGTCGTCCCAGCCCATCGGGTAGAAGACCGCCTTGCCCCGCATCCGCTGGAAGCGGGCGATCAGGTCGGTGTGGGTGTAGGAGAAGACGTGGCCGACGTGCAGCGACCCGCTCACGGTCGGCGGCGGGGTGTCGATCGAGTAGACGTCGGCCCGCTCGGCCGTGCGGTCGAAGGCGTAGGTGTCCTGGGCCCGCCACTGCTCGGCCCACTTCTCCTCGAGACCCTCCAGAGCAGGCTTCTCGGGTACGACGACGGGACGCCGTCCGGCACCCGGGGTGGTCGTCGCCTGCGGCTCGGTCTGGGTCATGATCGAGGAGTCTAGGAGGCCTCCTCGAGCCCCGGGAAACCAGTTCCGGGCAGGCGACGCGGTCCCGCGGTCCGGTGGAAGGCCGCCAGCAACGGACCGTGCCGGCCCTCGGCGGCCGGCCGATAGCTCAGCCGCACTCCCAGCTCGGTGAGCATGCGGCGCAGCTCGGGCACCAGGTCGGGATCCTCGATGACCATCCGCGCCGCCCGGGGTACGTCGAGGGCGACCCCGTCGGGGCTCACGACGTCGATCGCGCCGGACCACCCGGCGACCGCGCGGCCAGCGCCGGAGTCGACCAGGGCCCGGACCAGCAGGCCGCTGAGCAGGAAGCACCCGAGCTCGTCGGCGTCGACGGAGGCGTCGCGCACGGCGTCGCGCACCCAGCCGCCCAGCCGCTTCTCTGCGACGCCGTCGAGCACGGACGCGAGGTCGGGTCCGTGGTCGGCCAGGATGGCCGCGCTGCTCTGGCTGGTGCGCAGCGCCCAGGCGTCGAGGGACTCCGGCCACGACTGCGGCCGCTCGGCGTGGCCGAGCCAGGCCTCGGCGACCTCCTCCAGGACCTGCGAGGGCGCCCGCAGCGTCTCCGCGGCCGGCACGCCCGGCAGCAGGTCGGGGACGGCCGCGCCGGTCTGGAGGCCGTAGACCCGGTCGGCCAGGCCCGGCACCGCGCCGTCGCCCGCCGGCAGCCGGCTGCTCACGGCGCGCATCAGCTCGCGCTGCCGATGCGGGTCGCTGACCAGCGCCTCGAGGCCGGCGAGCAGCGGACGGGGCTGCATCCCGGCCGCCATCCCGGGCCGGACGTGCTCGTCGAACCACCACTGCGTGGCGATGTGGGCGACGTGGCTCCAGGCCAGCGCCCGGCCCACCGTGGGCCGGCCGGCGACGCGCGTGGCGACGTCGTCGGCCTCGAGGATGCCCTCGGCGCGCTGCAGGTCCAGGCGCCGCAGCAGCAGGGTCGCGACCCCGCCGGGCAGCTGCCGGCCGGCGAGGCGCTGGAGGACCCAGCGGAAGCGGTCGACGCTCAGCGAGGCGTCGGCCCAGCCGGAGTCGGCGACCGCGAGCGCGCGCGCCACCAGGGCGCCCACCGCGGGCCGGTCGAGCACGAAGAGCACGGGCACGCCGATGTCCAGCCGCGTCCGACGACCGGGCCAGGCGGTCACCTCGCCGACGGCGGTCAGCCGGACCTCGTCGGGGACGGGCAGGTCGGCCGACCAGGCTGCGTCCCGCACCAGCCGCCACAGCTCGGGCTGGTCCTCCGCGGAGACGGTGACGCCGGCCTCCTGCGGGTCGGGCTGGTCGGGGCTGCGCGGCCGGCGCAGGCTGGTCCCGCCCACGCCGACGGCGAGACTGCCCGCCCACAGGGCGGTGACGACCCAGGCCGCCTGCGAGAGCACGGGCACGGGCTGGAGCACCAGCACCAGCGAGACCGCGAGCAACCACGCGACCGGCGTCAGCAGCAGCACCCAGCCGCCCGACACCAGTCTGCGCGCGCGCAGAGCAGAAGCAGACACCAGAACCTCCCCCCACGCCCAGCCCCCACGGCTGGTCGTGTTGCTCGCGAGGGTAGCGCCGCAGGAGGGTCGCGGGCGACGAAAGACGCGACCCGACGGCCACCGGTCCAGACCTCCCCCGGCCCGGAAATCCGGTGTCGGAGGCACCGGGACCGGCCCTAGCGTGGGCGGATGAGCCCGACGCTGACCTTCCACACCGACCCGGCGAGGTTCCTCGTGGAGGCCGGTGAGCACCTCGCGGCCGATCCGGTGCTCACCACCGTGGTGGCCACGGTCGCGGAGCACGCGGCGGCCGACGACGCCGCGGGCCGTCCTGCCGACCCGGCGGCGCCGTACCGCTGGTGGGTCGTGGCCCATGACCACGGCGAGGTGGTCGGCGTGGCGATGCGGACGGCGCCCTTCGAGCCCTATCCGCTGTTCGTGCTGCCGATGCCCGAGGAGGCCGCCCTCGCACTCGCCCGCGCGCTGTACGCGCGCGGTGAGCCGGTGGGCGGGGTCAACGGGGCGCTGCCCGCGGCGGAGACCTGCGCCGGGGAGCTGGCGGCGCTGACCGGTGGGGAGATGCGTGGGGAGCGGCCGACCCGGCTCCACCGGCTCGACGAGGTCGTGCCGCCGGCGCCCGCCGTCGGCTCGCTGCGGCCGGCCACGGCCGACGAGGCCGAGCTGGCGGTGGCGTGGTTCCACGCATTCTCGGCCGCGGCCGACGAGCAGGCCGGCCGGGTGCCCGGCTCGATGCACCAGGCCGTGGTCACGTCCGAGCAGCTGGAGCGGCGGATCACCGACGAGCAGGTGTGGTTCTGGGTCGACGAGCAGGACGCTCCGGTGCACCTCACGGCCGTGCACCCGCCGGCGTTCGGCGCCGCCAGGATCGCGCCCGTCTTCACGCCCGCGGAGCACCGGGGCCGGGGCTACGCCGGCAACGCGGTGGCCGCGCTGTCCCAGCGGATCCTCGACGCCGGCGCCGTTCCGTGCCTGTTCACGGACCGCGCCAACCCCACCTCCAACCGCCTGTACGCCGCCCTCGGCTACCGGCCGGTGGTGGACATGGTCGACCTCGTGCTGACCGGCGCCGCTGGTGCACCGGACGCGCCCTAGACTCGGGGACGATGAGTGAGACCCCCGCCGCGCGCCCGGCCGAGACGGTCCACGAGGTCGAGGACGCGCTGCTCTCGCGCTGGCCCGAGACCCGGCTGGAGCCCTCGCTGGACCGGATCCGCGCCTTCACCGAGCTGCTGGGCGACCCACAGCGCGCCTACCCGGTCATCCACCTGACCGGCACCAACGGCAAGACCTCGACCTCGCGGATGATCGACACCCTGCTGCGCGCCACCGAGCTGCGCACCGGTCGCTTCACCAGCCCCCACGTCGAGCGGATGGGGGAGCGGATCTGCATCGACGGGGAGCCGCTGACCGACGAGGAGATGGTGCGGGCGTTCAACGACGTGGCGCCCTACACCCACCTCGTCGACGAGACCGAGGCCCATCCGCTGTCGTTCTTCGAGACCGTGGTCGGGATGGCCTACGCCGCCTTCGCCGACGCACCGGTCGACGTGGCCGTCGTCGAGGTCGGGCTCGGCGGGGCCTGGGACGCCACCAACGTCGCCGACGGTGCCGTCGCCGTGGTGCTGCCGGTGGCGGTCGACCACGCCGCCTACCTCGGCGACCGTCCCGTGCAGATCGCCGTGGAGAAGTCGGGGATCATCAAGCCCGGGTCGACCGCGGTGCTGGCTCGCCAGCAGCCCGACGTCGACGACGTGCTGCTGGCTCGCTGCGCCGAGGTCGGCGCGACGGTCGTGCGCGAGGGGATCGACTTCGAGGTGGTCGCGCGGACCCCGGCCGTCGGCGGCCAGCTCGTGACGCTGCGCTCGCTGCGGGCGACGTACGACGACCTGTTCCTGCCGTTGCACGGTGCCCACCAGGCGGAGAACGCCGCCGTCGCCCTGGCCGCCGTCGAGGCCTTCGCCGGGGAGCGCGCCCTGGACGCGGAGCTGGTGGCCGCCGCCTTCGCCGAGATGACCTCGCCGGGCCGGCTCGAGGTGGTGCGCCGCAGCCCGACGATCGTGCTCGACGCGGCCCACAACCCCCACGGAGCGGCCGCCACGGCCGCCGCGCTCGAGGACTCCTTCGCCTTCGACCCGCTCGTGGGCGTCGTCGGCGTGATGGCCGACAAGGACCACGAGGGCCTGCTGGCCGCCTTCGAGCCCCTGTTCTCCCACGTGGTCTGCACCGAGAACTCCACCGACCGCTCGCTGCCCGCCGAACGGCTCGCCGAGAAGGCGCGGGAGGTCTTCGGGGCCGACCGGGTGACCGTCGTGCCCCGGCTCGCCGACGCCATCGACGTCGCGACCGGCCTGGCCGAGGCCGATGGCGCGGGCAGCTCGTTGTCGTCCGGCGCCGTGCTGGTCACCGGCTCGGTGGTGACGGTCGGCCAGGCCCGCGCGATGCTCCGGACGTCGTCGTGAGCACGCCCGCGCCCGCCGGCACCCGCAGCCCGCGCCGCGGGATGTGCGCGGCGGTGCTGGCCCTCGAGGGCATCGTCGTCGCGCTGACGACGCCGGTGATGATCGTGGTGGCCGACGTCCCGACGACCACGGCGCTGCTGGTCGGGCTCGGGGTCGCGGCGGCCTGCCTGCTGCTGGCCGGGATGCTCCGCTCCGAGGCGGCGTACGTCGTGGGCTGGCTGGTGCAGGTCGCGGCGTTCGCCATCGGGGTGGTGGTGCCGCTGATGTTCTTCCTGGGGGTGCTCTTCGCGCTGCTCTGGGGCACGGCCTACTTCCTCGGCCGCCGGATCGAGGGTGAGCGCGCGGCCGCCTACGCCGCCCACGAGGCCGACGGCGCCTGAGCGCGCCCGCTCAGACCGGGTCGTCGACGGGCACCGGGCGTCGCTTCTCGGCCCGCAGCGCGGGCAGGTAGAGCAGTGCACCGAGGACGCTGACGGCGCCGGCGCCCACCATCGCCACGCGGGTCGAGGTCGCCTGGGCCAGCAGGCCCAGCGGCGGCCCGATCAGGGAGAAGGCGACGAAGAAGACCATGGAGTTCATCGAGATCACCGTGGCGCGGTTGCGCGCCTGAGCCTCGCGGTGGAGCAGCGCGGAGTGCATCGGGCTGCCGGAGCCGTGGAGGCCGTAGGTGAACAGGTAGGCCGCGACCAGCCCGACCGGTCCGACCGCCAGACCCATGGTGACCGCGCCGAGGCCGTTGAGGATCCGGGCCAGGATCGCGGTGCGGGCCACGCCGATCCGCTTGCTGGAGAGACCGGCGAGCGCGGAGCCGGCGGCGAACACGCCCCAGCCGACCGCGGCGATCGGGCCCATCAGCGCGCCGGCCCGTTCCTCGCCGCCGACCAGCTCGGCCAGCCGCACCGGCTGGAAGGTCTCGAACACGACGAGCGCGGCGACCCAGAACAGCTCGACCATCACCAGCGAGAGCAGCACCCGGTTGTGGCGCAGCAGGGCGAAGCCCTCACGGACCACCCCGGGCGCCTCCCGGGCCGACTCCGCGGCCCGCCGGAGGCCGGTGGAGTCGACGTGGGTGCGCGGCTCCTTCATCAGGGTCAGCAGGCCGCCGAGGTAGAGCAGGTTGAGCGAGACCCAGCAGGCCATGGGCAGCAGCAGCGCGCTGGCGTCCGGGAAGGGGTGCCAGGCGATCAGGCCACCGGAGACCACCGCGCCGACGGCCATCGAGGTGCCCATCACGGTGCCCTCAGCCGAGAGGGTCTGATCGACGTCGGCGTCGGGCTCGGTCGCGTGGACCGTGTCGACGTACCACGCCTCGAGCGGACCGGAGTCGAGGGCGCGGAAGATGCCCTGCAGCGCCGCGCCGACCACGAAGACCCAGAAGCTGTGGGCGACCAGCAGCACCGCCCCGGCCGCCAGGTTGACCAGGGCGGCCGCCACCAGGACCGGACGGCGTCCGAGGGCGTCGGCGAAGCCCCCGGTCGGCAGCTCCAGCACGAACACCACGACGCCGGTCACCGAGATCGCGACGAGCGTCTGCGACACCGTGAGGCCGCGGTCGAGGAACCACAGGGTGAAGATGCCGACGACCAGGCCGACCGGGAACCACCGTGCCACCGTCAGCAGCAGGAACGCTCGTCGCGCCGCCGCTGGGGACAGGGCGTCGTTCACGAGGGCTCCCGAGACGGGCAGGGGGTGGGCCGCCACACCCTATGCGTCGGGGAGGTCGGACGGAACACCTCCGGAGGGGTGAGCAGGCGACGGCGCCGCGTCGCGCCGCTCGCGCTCGCGGCGCAGCGCCGGGAGGTAGAGCATCGCGCCGAGGATGCTGAAGCCGCCGGCGACCGCCATCGCGGCCTGGAGGGAGGCGACCTCGGCGAGCAGGCCCAGCAGCGGCGCCGCCACGCTGAAGGCGGCGAAGGCCACCATGGAGTTCATCGACAGCACGGTGGCGCGGTTGCGCGCCTCGGCCTCGCGGTGGAGCAGCGCGGCGTGCATCGGCCCGGCGGTGCCGTGGAGGCCGTAGGTGAACAGGTAGACCGCGATCAGCGCCACCGGCCCGGCGACCAGGCCCATCACGAGCGCACCCAGCCCGTTGAGCACGCGGGCGAGGATCGCCGTGCGACTGACCCCGATCCGCGCGCTGGCGAGGCCGGCGAGGGCCGCGCCGACGGCGAAGACGCCCCAGCCGGCCGCGGCCACGGGGCCCATCAGCGCGCCGGCGGGCTCCTCGCCGCCCACGAGCTCGGCCAGCCGCAGCGGCTGGAAGGACTCGTAGACCACCATCGCGACCGACCAGAACAGCTCGACCAGCACCAGCCCCAGCAGCGCCCGGTTGCTGCGCAGCAGCCGCAGGCCGTCGCGTACTACCACGGGTGCCTCGCGGACCGAGTCGGCCGCGCGCCGTACGCCGCTCGCGTCGAGGTGGGCCCGGGGCTCGTGGACCAGCACCACGGTCGCCACGAGGTGCACGACGGTGAGTGCGGCCCAGCCGAGCATCGGCAGCAGCAGCGCCGAGCCGAGGGGGAGCGGGTCCCAGGCGACCAGGCCGCCGGAGACGACCGCGCCGAGGGCCATCGCCACGCCCAGCACCGTCCCCTGGGCGGCCAGCGTGCCGTCGACGTCGGCGCCGGGCTCGGTGACGTGGACCGTGTCGACGTACCACGCCTCCAGCGGCCCTGAGTCGAGCGCGCGGTAGATGCCCTGCAGCCCGGCCGCGAGCGCGAAGCCCCAGAAGGAGTCGGCGGCGATCATCGTGACGGCGGCGACGACGTTGACCACCCCGGCGGCCACCAGCACCGGACGACGTCCGAAGGCGTCGGCGAAGCCGCTGGTGGGCAGCTCGAGCGCGGCCACGACGATCCCCTGGAAGGAGAAGGCGAGCAGGAACGAGGCGATCGCGAGCCCCTGCTCAAGCGGCCACAGCGTGATCAGGCCGACCACGAGCCCGACGGGGAACCAGCGGGTGCCGGTGAGCAGCAGGAACCGTCGCCGTGCGGACGTGGGGGAGAGGACCTCGTTCACGACTCCTCCCCGGGCAGGTCGTCGGCCAGCGGCAGCACGTGGGTCCAGATCCGCAGCCGGATCGCGTCCGGCCGTCCGGCGCCCGCGTCGCGGTAGCGCTCGACCACGCCCTCGATCTCGTCCCACATGGCCCGCGCCTGCTCGGCGGTCGCGGTGACCGCGTCGTCACCGGAGCCGAGCGCGTCGCGCCAGGCGGGCGGCCACTGCCGCTGCGCGTCGACCCACCACTCGGCACGCTCGGCCAGGTCGGCCTGGTAGTGGCGGTGCAGCCAGGTCAGCGAGGCCTCGGCGTCGGGGTCGCCCGCGTGCTCGCTCGGCGTCCACTCGTGGCCACGGGTGGCCGCGCGCCAGACCCGGCGCTTGCCCTCGCCGGTGCCGGTGTCGGCGACCAGGCCGACCGCCTCGAGCTTGCGCAGGTGGTAGCTGGTGGCGCCGGTGTTGGTGTCGAGGACGTCGGCCAGGTCGGTGGCCGTGGCCGGACCGTGCAGCCGCAGCTGGCCGAGCAGCCGGGAGCGCAGCGGGTGGGCGAGCACGCGCAGGGCGTCGCCGTCGAGGTGCAGGAGGTCGACCATGCGTGCACACTATCTCTGCACACATTGTGTGCACAGGAGTTCTGCACGACCGAGGAGGCGGCGGGCCGCGCGGGATGGCTAGGCTCCGCGGCATGGCAGATCCCGCGGTCGAGCGCACCTTGGTCCTCGTCAAGCCCGACGGCGTACGCCGCGGCCTTACCGGCGAGGTGCTGCGCCGGATCGAGGGCAAGGGCTACTCGCTGGTCCGGCTCGAGCTGCGGGAGGCGACGGCGGCGCTGCTCGCCGAGCACTACGCCGAGCACGAGGGCAAGCCCTTCTACGGGCCGCTGGTCGAGTTCATGCTCTCCGGCCCGGTGGTCGCGATGGTGCTCGAGGGCCAGCGCTGCATCGAGGGCTTCCGCGCGCTCGCCGGCGCCACCGACCCCACCGCGGCCCTGCCGGGCACGATCCGCGGCGACCTCGGCCGCGACTGGGGCCTGGCCGTCCAGCAGAACCTGGTGCACGGCTCCGACAGCCCCGAGTCCGCGGCCCGCGAGATCGGGATCTGGTTCCCGGCCTGAGCGCCGGCTGAGCGCTGGTCAGCGTCGCCGGAAGACGGCGACGTCCCCGGCCCGCAAGGTCCGGACGGTCGCGCGGCGGTGGCCGCTCCGCCATGCCGCGGCGCGGCCGGCAGGGACGGCGACCTTGGCCCGCCGGCAGCGGTCGGTCATCCGCACCGTGCCGTGGTGCAGGGTCGCGGAGGCGATCCGCCCCTGGAGCCCGACCGGGTCGCGCGAGACCACCTCCAGCGTGGTGGCCAGGCCCGGTCGCGGGCAGCCGGCCAGCGCGTCTCCGGTCAGGCGGAGCTCCGGGCGGCCGCTGCGGCGCGGCTGGGAGAGCGCCACCTCCGAGCCCGACACGGTGACCAGCTGGGTGGTCGAGACGGTCCCGCGCCGTTCCGACGTACGCCGGGCCGGCTGGGCGAAGGTCAGCGTCACGGCGCCGTCCGTGGCGTCGACGCTGGCGCCGACGGGGAGGGTGACCGGACCCTCGAGGGGGAACCAGTCCGGCTCGCCCGGCAGCCGGAAGCGGACCGTGCCCGACACCGGGCGGGTGATCAGGGTCTGCCCGACGTGGGCCACGACGGGGTCCCGGATCAGGCCGGTGGCCGAGCTGGGGCTGCCGAGCGAGATGTTGCTGCCGCCCCGGATCTCCACCTTGACCGACTCGTCACCCTCGATCGCGTCGTCGTCGGTGGTCTGGACGTCGAAGGAGGCCGTGGTCTGTCCGGGGGGGATCGTCACCGTCTCGAGGCTGCGGGCGGTGTAGTCGGACCCGGCGGTGGCGGTGCCGTCCTTCGTCGACAGGCGCACCGTGGAGGTGACGTTCTGGGCGCGGCTCAGGGTGACCGGGAACGCGAGCGTGTGTCCCTCGTCGACAGCCGTCGGGGTGCCGAGGGAGGCCGCGGGGGGCGGGACGTCGGTGCTGTGGATGGTGCCGGTGGCCGAGCTGGGGCTGCCGAGCGAGATGTTGGAGCCGCCGCGGATCTCGACGATCACGGTCTCGTCGGGCTCGACGAAGGGGTCGTCGATGGTCTGGACGTCGAAGGAGGCCGTGGTCTGTCCGGGGGGGATCGTCACCGTCTCGAGGCTGCGGCCGGTGTAGTCGGACCCGGCGGTGGCGGTGCCGTCCTTCGTCGACAGGCGCACCGTGGAGGTGACGTTCTGGGCGCGGCTCAGGGTGACCGGGAACGCGAGCGTGTGTCCCTCGTCGACAGCCGTCGGGGTGCTGAGGGAGGCCGCGGGGGGCGGGACGTCGGTGCTGTGGATGGTGCCGGTGGCCGAGCTGGGGCTGCCGAGCGAGATGTTGGAGCCGCCGCGGATCTCGACGATCACGGTCTCGTCGGGCTCGACGAAGGGGTCGTCGATGGTCTGGACGTCGAAGGAGGCCGTGGTCTGTCCGGGGGGGATGGTCACCGTCTCGAGGCTGCGGGCGGTGTAGTCGATGCCGGCGGTGGCGGTGCCGTCCTTGGTGGAGAGCCGCACCCGGGCCTCGACGGTGCCCGGGGTGGTCGAGGCTCACGGGGAACCGCGAGCGCCTGTCCCTCGTCGACGGTGGCCGGCGTGCCGACCGAGGCTGCCGGGGGGGTCGAGGCCGGGGGGTCGTCGTCGGTCACCGTCAGGACGGCGTGGCCGTCCGCGACGGTCAGGCCCGACGGGGCGGAGAGATCCACGAGCACCGTCTCGTCGGGCTCGTCGGCCGTGTCCCCCTGCACCGGCACGGTCACCTGCGCGGTCTGCTGGCCGGCGGCGAACGTCACCGTGCCGGAGGTCGCCTGGTAGTCGGCCGGCGCGGTCGCCGTACCGTCGGAGGTCGCCCAGCCGACCGAGACGGAGGTCGTCGGCGCGCGGTCGAGGCTGACGGGGAGGGTGGCGTCGGTGGTGCCGCTGCCGCCCTCGGCGACCGTGGCGTCGCCGATGCTCGCCGCGGGCGGGGGTGCGACCGCTGACGGGAAAGCGCCAGTGAAGCGGGCGGCCGCGAACCGGCTGCCGGTGTAGCCGGCGAGGACCGCGCGGTTCTGGGAGTCCACGACGAGGCCTCCGGCCCGGGACCAGGTCGAGGACAGCGGCTGCCGGACCCGCCCGCCGTCGCCGAAGCCGGTGTCGGGTTGGCCGCTGGGCGTGAACCTGGCCAGGGCGAACTGCCCGCCACTCCCGCCCTCGGTCCACCCGCCGACCAGCACCGTGCCCGCGTCGTCCACGACGACCGCCCGCCCCTCCGCGGTGTCAGCTCCGAGCGAGGTGAGCGTCACACCCTTCGTGCCGAAGGCCGGGTCCAGCTCGCCCTGGGCGGTGTAGCGCAGCACGGCCAGCTGATCTTTCGTCGCTCCGTCCGCCCGGCCACTCACCACCGCGGTCCCGTCCGGCCCCGCGGCGATGTCCAGCCCCGCGGCGTCGCGGGAGGAGGCATCACCGAGCGGGGTGCGGACCGCCCCCTGCAGCGCCCCCGACGAGGAGAACCGGGCGAGCAGGACGTCGACCGCCTCGTCGGGGTCCCACCAGGCCGAGCCGGTGACCCAGAGGCTGCCGTCGGAGCGCACCAGCACCCCCTCGCCGACGGAGTCGGCGTTCTCGCTCCCGAGGGCCTGCGTCGCCTGCCCGCCGTCACCGAAATCGTCGACCAGCCCCCCGTGCTCGTCGACGACCGACACCCGGACCGCGGCGTAGGCGCCACCCCAGCTCGTGGACAGGTAGGTGAAGCCGGCCGCGACCACGCTGCCGTCCTCGCGCAGCGCCACCGAGCGGACGCCGCCCGGGCCGAGGTCACGCACGCCGCCGTCGCCGAACGACGTGTCGATATCCCCGGTTGCGGTGAACCGGACCAGGAAGGCGTGGGACTGGCCGCCGACGGAGCCGTTCCCCCCGACCACGACCCCGCCGTCGTCCTGCACCGCCACGGCCTCCGCCGTCCCGCCGTCCTCGCCGACGACGTACGTGACCAGTCCGCCCTCCCCCCACTGAGGATCGGACGCACCACCCCCGGTGACTCCCCACAGCGCCCACGCGCCGCGACCGTCCTCACCGGGCCCCTGCCTCCCCACGACGACCAGTCCCCCGTCCGCTCGTGCTGCGGCGGCATGTCCCTCGACCCAGGGCCCGAAGGCCAGGCCCGCCTCACCATCCACCCCGTACGTCGGGTCGAGCGCGCCGTCGGCCGCTCCGGCCGGCGCGGGGGCCACCACCACGGACAGGGCCGCAGAGGTGAGCGCCACCAGCACCAGCCGGATCCGGATCCGCCCCACGGAGCGGTACGCGGCAGGTCGGGACATGGCCGAAGGGTAAGGAGGCCGACGGGCCCCCTCACCGGTGAGCCTCACGTGGTTTTGGTTGGCATCGGCGCCGGAACCCGGCAGGGTGTGACGCGTGGTGGGGCTGGTCGAGCGCGCGGTCGAGCTGGACCGGATGACGGCGGCGCAGCGCGCGGCCGCGGGCGGCGTCGGGGTCACGGTGGTGGTCGAGGGCGTCGCCGGCGTCGGCAAGACCGCGCTGCTCGACCGCGCCGCGGCCTCCGCGGGCGACGAGGGCTGCCGGGTGGCGCGGGCCACCGGGCACCCGCTCGAGGTGGCCCTGTCCTACGGCGTGGTGCGCCAGCTGCTCGAGCCCTTGGTGGCGCGGCTGCCCGCGGACCGGCTGGCCGACCTGGGGTCCGGCGCGGGCCGGCGCGCGCTGGCGCTCCTCACCGGAGGCACCGCGGAGCTCGCCGAGGACCTCGAGCTCGTGCACGCGACCTACCGCCTGGTCGAGCAGCTGGCGGCCGAGGGACCGCTGCTGCTGGTGGTCGACGACGCGCAGTGGGCCGACCGGCCCTCGGCCACGCTGCTGCTCTACCTCTCCCAGCGGATCGAGCAGCTGCCGGTCTCGCTCGTGGTCGGCTTCCGCGCCGGCGAGCCGTCCGAGGTCGCCGACCTGCTGACCCGGCTGCCCGGGCCGACCACCGTCGCCCCGCTGTCAGAGGAGGCCACCGCCGAGCTCGTGCGCGGTCGCTTCCCCGCCACCGATCAGGCCGTGTGCGCCGAGTGCTACCGCGTCACCGGGGGCAACCCGCTGCTGATCACCGAGCTGCTGGCCGGGCTCGAGGGGGGCGACGGTGCGCTGGACCGGCAGCGCGTCGAGGAGCTCCGGCGGTCGACGACGGTCAGCCTGCGACGTACGACGGCGCACCGGCTGGCCGGCGTCGGTGACGACGCCCGCGAGGTCGCCCGGGCGGTCGCGGTGCTGGGTCCGGGTGGGTCGCTGCGGCGGGTGGCGGCCCTCTCCGGACTCTCCCTGGAGCGCTGCGCCGCCGGGCTCGACGCCCTCGCGCGCGCCGGGGTGCTCACCGGAGGAGAGCCGCCCGGGTTCGTGCACCCGCTGGTGGAGTCCGCGGTGCGCCACGACATCCCCGACGCCGAGCGCGCGTTGCGGCACCGCCGCGCCGCCGAGCTGGGCTGGGCCGACGGCGACGACGCGGAGCAGGTCGCGGCGCACCTGCTCGTGGCCACCCGGCAAGGTGACCCGGTGGCGGTCGAGACGCTGCGCGAGGCCGCGCGGCTGGCCCGGTCGCGCGGGACGGCCGACTCGGCCTGCCGCTACCTCGAGCGGGCCCTGGTCGAACCGCCGGCCCCGGCCGTCCGCGTCACCGTGCTCGCCGAGCTGGCCGATGCGGAGATGACGGCGGGCCGGGCCGACACCTGGGACCACCTCGGCGAGGCGGTGCGACTCGCCGAGGACCCGGCCGACCGCTCGGGGCTGCTGATCCGCACCGGCGACCTGCTCTTCCAGGCGGGTCGCTACGACGAGGCGGCGACGGCCTTCGAGCACGCCGCGCGCGAGCGCAGCGACCCCGCGGTGGAGTCCCGCGTCCGCGCCAGCCGGCTGGCCGTCGAGGCGCTCCGACCGGGCGCGGTCGACCGCCCCGCCCCGCCCTGCCTCACGGCGGACGCCGACGCCGAGCCCGGTCAGCTGGTCCACCTCGCGCTGCTCAGCGTGATGGGCGTGGCCGACCACCGCACCACCCGCGACCTGGTCGGCCGAGCGGTCGACCGGGGCCTGGGGGACTCCGGGGTCGGCCTGGACCTGCTGATCGCCCTCAGCTGCATGGTCTGGGCCGACATGTTCGAGGAGTGCGACGAGGTCGTCTCAAGGGCGCTGCGGGCCAGCGAGCGGCAGGCGTCCCACCTCGCGGGTGCGCACCTCCGGTTCGGGCGGTCCTGGCTGCGCCACTGGGCGGGCCGCCTCGACGAGGCCGTCGCCGACGCCTTCTCGGCGATCGAGCTCTGGCGCGGCGGCTGGAACGGGCAGGTCGAGTTCGCCCGCTTCTGGTGCGCCGCCTCGCTCGTCGAGCTCGACCGGGTCGACCAGGCCGCCGAGGTGCTCGACGAGGCCGAGCTCGCGGCGCGGGGCGTCGACCCGGTCGGGCGGGCGAGCCACCGGCTCGCGCGCGGCCGGATCGCGACCGCCCGCGGCGAGCACGCCGAGGCGCGGCGCCAGCTGGCCGCCGCTGCCGAGATCGCGGCGGGCGTCCCGTTCCTCCACAACCCCTCGGCCCTGCCGTGGCGCAGCGACGGCGCGCTGGCCGCCCAGGTCGTGGGCGACCACGAGGCTGCGCTCGCCCTGGCCGCCGAGGAGGTCGACCTCGCCCGTCGCTACGGCGCCCCGCGCGCGCTCGGCGTCGCCCTGCGGGCGCACGGCCTGGTGGTCGGGGGAGCAGTCGGGCTCAGCGACCTGCGCGAGGCGGTCGACGTGCTCACCGGCTCCCCGGCGGGGCTCGAGGAGGTGCGGGCGCGGGTCGACCTCGGCGCCGCCCTGCGCCGGGCCGGCCACCGGGCCGAGGCCCGGGAGGTGCTGCGCGACGGGCAGGCCTCGGCGGCGTCCCTCGGGGCCGTGCGGCTGCGCGAGCGGGCCCGGGTCGAGCTGGTCTCGGCGGGCGGCCGGCCCCGCCGGGAGGCGGTCCGAGGCCCGGACGCGCTGACGCCCAGCGAGCGGCGGGTCGCCGAGCTGGCGGCCGGGGGGCGCAGCAACCCGGACATCGCCGCCGAGCTCTACATCAGCCGCCGTACCGTCGAGTTCCACCTGCGGGGGGCCTTCCGCAAGCTCGAGGTCTCCTCGCGCCGCGCCCTCGCCGAGGCGCTGCACCAGGTGGGCTGAGCCGCCCGCCGACCACGGAGCCGGGGGAGACAAGGGCAGCTGCCGCCTGCGTGTCCTGCCGGGCTCCGCCCGCGCGCGAACCTACCCTCGGCGGAGGGCGTGCTGGCGTGCGCCCCTCCTTCCCCCAGGTACGACGAGCGAGCGCGAGGCATTCGAGCGATGGCGAACAGCTTCATCGGCCGCGACATGGCGGTCGACCTCGGCACGGCCAACACGCTGGTCTACGTGCGTGGCAAGGGCGTCCTGCTCGACGAACCCAGCGTCGTCGCGCTCAACGACGCCAACGGCGAGATCCTCGCGGTCGGCCACGAGGCCAAGCGCATGATCGGGCGTACGCCGGACAACATCACCGCCATCCGGCCGCTCAAGGACGGCGTGATCGCCGACTTCGAGGCGACCGAGCAGATGCTGCGGTTCTTCATCCAGCAGGTCCACCGCCGCCGCTACTTCGCCAAGCCGCGGATGGTCGTGTGCGTCCCCAGCGGGATCACCGCCGTCGAGCAGCGCGCCGTGAAGGAGGCCGGCTACCAGGCCGGCGCCCGGCGGGTCTACATCGTCGAGGAGCCCATGGCGGCCGCCATCGGCGCCGGGCTCCCGGTCCACCAGGCCACCGGCAACATGGTCGTCGACGTCGGCGGCGGCACCACCGAGGTCGCCGTGATCAGCCTCGGCGGCATCGTCACCAGCCTCTCCATCCGCACCGCCGGCGACGACCTCGACCAGGCGATCGTCGCGTGGATGAAGAAGGAGTACTCCCTCATGCTCGGCGACCGGACCGCCGAGGAGGTCAAGATGACGCTCGGGTCGGCGTTCCCGCTGCCCGACGAGCCCGAGGCCGAGATCCGCGGCCGCGACATGGTCTCGGGGCTGCCGCGGACCGTCGTCGTGTCGAGCTCGGAGATCCGGCAGGCGCTCGAGGAGCCGCTACACGCGATCGTCGACGCCGTCCGCGCCACCCTCGACCAGACCCCGCCCGAGCTGGCCGGCGACATCATGGACCGCGGCATCGTGCTGACGGGCGGCGGCGCCCTGCTGCGCGGCCTCGACGAGCGGCTGCGCCACGAGACCGGCATGCCCGTCCACGTCGCCGACGACCCGCTGGTCAGCGTCGCCCTCGGCGCCGGCAAGTGCGTCGAGGAGTTCGAGGCGTTGCAGCAGGTGCTGGTCTCCGAGCCCCGGCGGTACTGACCGACATGGCCGACTTCCGCAGCCGTGAGCGTCGCTGGCGCAGCCTCGGCGACCTCGACCGCGACCGCCGCCGGCCGTCCCGGGCGCTGCTGGTCGCCCTGGTGCTGGCGAGCGTGTCCCTGATGACGCTGGACCACCAGGGGGGCGACGACTCGCCGCTCGAGCCGGCACGGGAGGCCGCCGGCGAGCTCTTCGGCCCGCTGGAGTCGGGGGTTGCCGCCGCGGTGCGACCCATCTCCGGCGTGCCCGACTGGTTCCGCTCCCGCGACCGGATGCAGGCCCAGCTCACCGCCCTGGAGTCCGAGAACGCCGAGCTCCGCTCGCGGGTGGCCACCTCCGGCTTCGACCGCAACCGCCTCGCCGAGTACGACGGCCTCACCGCGGCCGCCGAGCAGACCGGATACGCGCTGGTGCCGGCCCGGGTCGTCGCGGTCGGCCCGTCGCAGTCGTTCTCGCGCACCGTGACCATCGACGCCGGCTCCGACGCCGGGCTCCACGCCGACCTCACCGTCGTCAACGACGACGGCCTGGTCGGCCGGGTGCTGCGGGTCACCCGCGACACGGCCACGGTGCTGCTGATCATCGACGCCGGGTCGGTCGTGGGCGGCCGGGTCGGGTCGTCGATGGAGATGGGCTTCCTCGAGGGTCGCGGGGCCGTCGGCGACAGCGGGATGCTCGACCTCGAGCTGGTCGACCAGGCCGAGGTGCCGGCCAAGCACGACGTCGTCGTCACCTGGGGGAGCGAGGGCGGGGCGCCGTACGTCTCGCGGATCCCCGTCGGGCGCGTCACCGCGGTCTACTCCAGCCTGCGCGAGACCTCGCAGCGCGCCGAGATCGACCCGTTCGTCGACTTCAGCGCCCTCGACCTGGTCGGCGTCGTGGTGCCCTCGGGCACCACCAGCGACCGCGCCGTGATCGAGGCCGACGGGAGCCTGCGATGAGTCTGGTCCGCGCCTTGGTCTCCCTCGCCGTCGTGCTCGTCGCGCTGGTCGTGCAGGTGACGGTGCTGCCGCAGACCATGTGGCACGGCATCGTCCCCAACCTGGTGCTGCTCGTGGTGGTCGCCGCCGCGCTGACCAGGGGAGCGCAGTTCGCGGCGGTGCTCGGTTTCGTGGCCGGTGCCCTCCTCGACCTCGCACCGCCGGCCGACCACGTCGCGGGCCAGTGGGCGCTCGCGCTGGTGCTGGTCGGCTACCTCGCCGGCCGGGTCCAGCAGGAGGTCCGCGCCTCGGCGCTGGCCGTGGTCGCCACCGTGGCCGCGTCGTCGTTCGTCGGCACCAGCGTCTTCGCGCTCCTGGGCATGCTGCTGGGCGAGGTGCGGCTCGACGTCGGCTCGCTGCTCGGTGTGATCGGCGTGTCGGTGCTCTGGGACGTGCTGCTGACGCCGCTCGTGCTGCCGCTGCTGATGAAGATGTTCCGGCGCCTCGAGCCCGGGCGCGAGCGCGACCGGGTGGCGGCCTAGATGGCCAGCTCCTCCGACACCCGCAGCCGGCTCCGGCTGGTCGTCATCCAGGCGCTGGTGTTCTCGCTGTTCGCCACCCTCTTCGTGCGGCTCTACTACCTCCAGGTGGTCTCGGGCGCCGACTACCGGACCCAGGCCGCGTCGCAGTCGGTCCGCGAGATCGTGGTCCAGCCGCAGCGGGGCCTGATCGTCGACGCCCAGGGCCGGCCGCTGGTCGCCAACCGGATGTCGTGGGTGATCTCGCTCGACCGGACCCTGCTCGGCCGGATGCCCGAGCGCCGCCAGGACGCCCTGCTCGCCCGGGTCGGCGACGAGGTCGGCACCTCGCCGTCGCGGATCCGCAAGCAGCTGGTCACCTGCGGCAACGCCGGCAGCGTGCCGGGCGTCTGCTGGAACGGCTCGCCCTACCAGCCCGTCCCCATCGCCCGCGACGTCCGTGAGCGGGTGGCGCTGCGCGTGCTCGAGCAGCCCGAGGACCACCCGGCCGTGCTCGCCGAGCAGCAGACCGTGCGCGCCTACCCGCGCCCCTTCGGCATCAACGCCGCCCACGTGCTGGGCTACCTCAGCCCGATCACCGAGGGGGAGTACGACCGCGCTCGCGCCGACGGCGATCGCTCGGTCAACGGCGCCTCCTCGGTCGGCCGGGCCGGCATCGAGAAGCAGTACGACTCCTGGCTGCGCGGCATGCCGGGCTACCGTCGCGTCGCGGTCGACTCCATGGGCCGGGTGCTCGGCGAGGAGAGCGAGATCCCCGGGCAGCCGGGCGACACCCTCGTGACGTCGATCGACGCCCAGGTGCAGGGCGTCGTCGAGAGGCAGCTCGCCAAGACCATCGCCACGGCCCGCTCGACCTTCGACGAGGTCAGCGGCCGCAACTACGTGGCCGACTCCGGCGCCGCCGTCGTGATGGAGGTCGACACGGGGCGCATCGTGGCGATGGCCAGCCAGCCGACGTACGACCCCGGCGTGTGGGTCGGCGGCATCACCAAGGCCCAGCTGGCCCGGCTCTACAGCGAGAAGGCCGGGACGCCGCTGCTCGGCCGCGCGACCCAGGGGCAGTTCGCCCCGGGCTCGACGTGGAAGCCGTTCATGACCGCCGGGGCGATGACCCACGGCTTCGGTCCCGACACCCGCCTCGACTGCTCCTCGGGCTTCCAGGTCGGCAACCGCGTCTTCAAGAACTACGAGTCCGGTGCCTACGGGATGATCGGGTTCGACCGGGCCCTCGAGGTCTCGTGCAACACCTTCTTCTACCGCGTCGGCTACTCCTTCTGGCAGAAGTACGGCACCGACGTCGACGACGTCGACGCCAAGGACCCGCTGGTCGAGGAGGCGAAGACCTTCGGCTTCGGCGACGAGACCGGCATCGACCTGCCCGGCGAGGCCTCGGGCCGGATCGCCGACCGGAAGTGGAAGCTCGCCTACTGGAAGCAGATGAAGGACTACTACTGCGGCATCGCGCACGCGCCGCAGGACAGCAAGACCAGTGACTTCGTCTACACGTTCGCCGGTGAGTTCTGCGTCGAGGGCTACGCCTACCGCGCCGGTGACGCCGTCAACTTCGCCATCGGGCAGGGCGACACGATCGTCACGCCGCTCCAGCTCACCCGCGCCTACGCCGCGCTGGCCAACGGCGGGACGCTGTGGGAGCCGCGGATCGCCAAAGCGATCGTCAGCCCCGACGGCACCGTGCTCAAGCGGTTCCAGCCGACCAAGGCCGGCGACGTCCACGTGCCCTCCAGCGTCATCGACTACATCGACACCGCCCTGCAGGGGGTCGCACGGGTCGGCACGATGGCCTGGCGGCTGGTCGACTTCCCGCTCGACCAGGTGCAGATCCGCGCCAAGACCGGGTCCGCCGAGGTCTACGGCAAGCAGTCGACGTCCTGGGTGGCCTCCTACACCGGCGACTACGCCGTCGTGATGATGGTCAGCCAGGGCGGCACCGGCTCGGGCACCTCCGGCCCGGCGATCCGCAAGATCTACGAGGCGCTCTACGGCATCAAGGGCACCGACGTCGACACCGACCGCGCGGTGATCCCCGGCGTGGTCGCCCCCGACTCGCTACCGTCGTTCGCCCGCGACGGGGCGATCCTGCCGCCCCGGCCGAGGGCGTCGCGATGAGCAGCCGGACCGTCTGGACCGCGGGCCGCTCCTCGACGACCCGACGGGTGCCGGGCCTCGACTGGGTGCTGCTGGCCGCCGTGGCGGCGCTGCTCGTGCTCGGCACGCTGCTGGTGTGGTCGGCGACGACCGCCCGCGAGGGGCTGACCGCCGGCGACCCGACCGCCTACCTGCGCAAACAGCTGGTCAACGTGGCCATCGGCATGGTGCTGATGGTGCTGGTGACCGCGACCGACCACCGGTGGGTGCGGATCCTGGCACCGGTCGCCTACCTCGCCTCCGTCGTGGGGCTGGTCCTGGTGCTGACCAACGGCGCGACGATCAACGGCTCGCGGTCGTGGATCCAGCTGGGCGGGATGTCGGTGCAGCCGTCCGAGCTGGCCAAGCTGGCCGTGGTGATCGGCATGGCGCTGGTGGTCGCCGAGCGGGCCGAGGGTCGGCGGCGACGTACCGTCGACTGGGTCGACGTGACGGTGATGCTCGCCATCGCGGGACTGCCGGCGGTGCTGATCCTGCTCCAGCCCGACCTCGGCACGATGCTGGTGCTGGCCGCCACGGTCTTCGGCGTGCTGGCCGCCTCCGGGGCGCCGCGCCGGTGGCTCGCGCTGCTCGCCGGCAGCGGCGTCGTCACGGCCGTCGCCGGTGTGGCCGCGGGCCTGCTCGAGGACTACCAGGTCGACCGGTTCATGGCCTTCACCAACCCCGGCCTCGACCCGCGCGGCGCGGGCTACAACACCGAGCAGGCGCGGATCGCGGTCGGCAACGGTGGACTGTTCGGCGAGGGGCTCTTCCACGGCTCACAGACCCGTTCGGGGTTCGTGCCCGAGCAGCACACCGACTTCATCTTCACCGTCGCCGGTGAGGAGCTCGGCCTGATCGGCGCGGGGCTGCTGATCGCCCTGCTCGCCGTCCTCGTGTGGCGGGCGCTGGTGATCGCCTCGCGCACCGACGACGTCTTCGGCCGGATCGCCGCCTCCGGCATCGCCTGCTGGCTGGGCTTCCAGGCCTTCCAGAACATCGGGATGTGCCTGGGCATCATGCCCGTCACCGGCGTCCCGCTGCCGCTGGTCTCCTACGGCGGCAGCTCGATGTTCGCGGTGATGCTCGCCGTCGGCCTGCTCCAGAACATCCACCTGCGCAGCACCTCCTCACCCACCCGCTACCTCGCCCCCGACCGGGTGCTGGTCCGCCGCTAGCCGACCCGTCACTTCTGCGAGTTCGTATCCCGCCGACCCGTCACTTCTGCGAGTTCGCAACCCGTCGAGCCGTCACGTTCGTGAGGAGGCCTAGGCGGTGACCGGCGTCCCGCGGACCCACACGGCGGCCGGGCGGCCGAGCGCGTCGGCGTCCTCGCGCAGGTCACCGTCGACGACCAGCAGGTCGGCGGCCAGCCCGGCGGCGAGCCGGCCGGTCACGGCGCCGAGCCCGCAGGCCACCGCCGCCACCGAGGTGGCGCTGGCCACGGCCGCCTCGAGCCCGTAGCCGGTCTGCGCCAGCTGCGTCACGGCTCGCCACGCGCTGCCGTGGTCCTTCATCGGACCGATCCCGGCGTCCGTGCCGGTCACCACCGTGACGCCGTACTCGCGGGCTCGCGTCATCTCCTGGGCGTGGCGCCGGAAGACCTCGGCCGCGTCCAGCCCGAACCGGGCCGCAAGCTCCCGGATCTGCGGAGGAGCGGACTCCAGTGGGGGCACCTTGCTCTCGTCGGTGCCGAGCGTGGGGCCGATCATCACGCCTCGCTCGGCGACCCGTGCGAGCAGGGCGTCGGGCTTGTGGATCCCCGGGTCGGCCAGGCAGGTGAAGTGCTCGATCCCGTCGACGCCGGCCTCGAGCGCGTGCCAGGCCCCGGCCAGCGAGTGGGCGTGAGCCACCACGGGGAGTCCGGCGTCGTGGGCCAGGCGTACGGCGAGGGACAGCTCCGCGGGGGTGAACTGGACGCCCGTCACGTCGGTCCCCTCCGTCAGCATGCCGCCGCTGGCCATCACCTTGACGACGTCGACGCCCCGGTCCACCCGCTCGGCCACCGCTGCCGCCACCTCGGCCTCGCCGGTGACGCCGCCGCCGAGGTAGTGGCAGTGCCCCGCGGCCTCGGTCAGAGGTGGTCCCGCGCACGCGATGCGGGGGACGCCGGGGTCCGCGCGGTCACGGAAGGGCAGGGTGCGGTAGCGGCAGTCGCCGAGGTCCCGCACGGTGGTGACGCCCGCCGCGGCGTGGCGGCCGAGGGAGGCTGCGATGACAACGTCGAGCTGGTCGTCGCCCAGGGACGGCGCCCGTTCGAGGCCACCGAAGGACGCGTCGGCGATGAGGTGGACGTGGGCGTCGACCAGGCCCGGCAGCAGCGTCCCGTCGTACGTCGTCAGGGAGCAGTCGGCCGGCGGCTCGTGACGTGGCCCCTCGACCCCGGCGATGCGGCCGTCCGTCACGAGCACGGTGACCCCGTCGTCGAGGAAGCGGGTGCCGTCGTGGGCGCTCGCGGCGCGGATCGCGAACATGCGCCACTGTCCCGCCGCCGGAGCCGGGGGCGCAACCGTCCGCCGTCACGACCGAACTCGCAGAAGTGACGGCTCGACGGGGTGCGAACTCGCAAAAGTGACGGCTCGACGGGTGGTGAACTCGCAAAACTGACGGGTCGGCTAGGGGCGATCGTGAGGAAGCGGAACGCGGCGAAGATCACCAGGTGGATGCCGCCGGCGAGCGCCTTGGCGCGGCCCGGCACGACCGTCAGCACCGCCACGATGACCGAGGTGACAGGAGCACCGCGAGCACGGCGAGGACGGCGTCGCCTGGCTTGCCGCCCCACGTCACCGCCAACTCGACGAACGCGACCAGGGGTAGGGCGACGGTCCAGCCGAGGCGTCCCCGGACCGCGCCGCTGCTCATGGGGGCACCCTGGCCAGCGGTGCGGCACGGACCGCCGGGCCGAGGGACCGCTCAGACCGCCGGCAGGGTGAAGGTGAAGACGGTGCCGGCGGCCGGGTCGTTGCGGGCGCTGATGGTCCCGCCGTGACGGACCACGATCTTGCGGCACAACGCCAGCCCGAGCCCGGTGCCGGCGAAGTCGGCCGCGTGGTCGCGGGCTCGGTGGAACTCGCGGAAGACCAGCTCCTCCTCGCCCTCGGGGAGGCCGATGCCGCGGTCGGCGACGCTGACTCGCACGAAACCGGGCTCCTCGTCGGCCCCGGAGCGGATGCTGACCTGGGGCCGGGTGCCGGCGGGGGTGTACTTGACGGCGTTGCTGACCAGGTTCGCGAACAGCTGCCGGGTCAGCGCGGGGTCGGCCTGCACGCTGTGGTCGACGGCGAGGTCGAAGAGGGGGGCGAGGTCGTCCCCCCGCGAGGCGTACGGCGCCACGACCGCGGCGACCAGCGGCTGGAGCGACACCTCGGCCGGAGCCAGCAGGCCGTCGCGCTGCACGGTGTAGGACAGCCAGTCCTCGATCACCTGCTGCATCCGCTCGCCACTCTGCTGGGCACGTTCGAGGAACATCTGGGCCTGCGGACTCGGGACCCCGTCGTCCTCGAGGGTGTCGGCGGCCATCTCCAGCCAGCCCGTGAGGCTGGCCAGCGGGCTGCGCAGGTCGTGGGCGACGACGCCGGCGAAGCTCGTGAGCTCGCCCAGCCGCTCGCGCTGCGCGGTCACGTCGGAGAACAGGACCAGGGTGCGGCCGTCGCGGCCACCCAGCGACCAGGTGCCGACGTCGAGCACCCGCTGGCCGTCCTCGCGGGAGACGACGACCTGCTGGGGCTGGTCGGTGGTGGTGCCGGCGCTCGGCAGCCGGTCGTCGGCGAGCGGCTGGTCGTCGAGCCCGTGGAGCCCGAGGTGCGAGGACCAGCTGAGCTCCTGCCCCAACGGGATCCGCCGGCCCAGGAGGTGCCGGGCGGCGGCGTTGTGCATCACCGCGCGGCGCCGGTCGTCGATGACGACCAACCCGTCGGACATGGTGTCGAAGACGGTGGCCAGCAGCGCGGCCTGGTCCTGGGCCGCGCGGGTCTGCCGGTCCAGCTCGGCGGTCGCGACGATCCGCTGCTCGCGCAGGATGGCCAGCTGGAGGGTGGTGAAGGTGGACGCGGTGAGCAGCAGGTCGATGATCACCGACCCGGGCAGGAAGCCGGAGTACCCGAACTGGTTGATCGGGTTCAGGGTGGCCAGCGCCGCACCGACCGCGACGGTGAAGGCGTAGGTCGCCGCGCCGCGGGGGGTGAGCATGCTGCCGGCGAGGATCGCGGGGATCAGCAGCGACCACGTCAGCGGCAGCTCGGGGTCGAGGTAGGTCACCCACAGGCAGGCCGCCCCGAGCGGCACCAGCAGCGCCACCGCCCACCGTGGCGCCGGGGACTGCTCGGGGTGCCGGGGCGGGCCGGAGAAGAAGAAGAGGAAGGTCACGCCGCCGACGTAGGCGTAGACGGTGCTGCGGATCACCCACCACAGCTGGAGCCGGTCCAGCTCGCCCAGCGAGACGTTGGGGAAGCCGCCGACCAGGGCGACCACGCCGCCGGCGAGGGCCGCCGAGACCAGCAGCCCGACGTGGGCCGCCGCCGTCCCCGGCGCCCAGCCCGGCTCGGGGCGGAAGCGCGCGTAGACGACGGCCATCAGCACCCCGCCGCCGACGTTGGCCAGCGCCATCCACGCCGAGCTCCACGGGTTCCACCCGAAGAACATCGCCACGCCGATGAACATCGCGATCTGCGCGACCACGTGGGGGAGCAGGTCGCGACCGGGCACCAGGCGGCCGTCCCAGACGACGGTGGTCCAGATGAACGACGCCGCCAGGGTCGGCCACATCTCCGTCGGGGTGGCGGCCGGTGGGATCTCGGCCAGGGCCAGGACGGTCGCGACCAGCGTCACGGAGGCAAGGATCAGCGTCCGGCGGTCTCGCTGCCGGTTATCGCCACCCGCGCGGCGCGTGACGTTCTGAGAGATGCCCACGAATCCCTCCCTTGCCTGCTCAAGGGTAGAGCGGACGGGCCGGGTCCGTGGCCGGATACGCGGAATCGGGGCCGGGCGGCGGGGCGACGTACGATGGGGTGTTCCCCGACCCCGTGCCCGTGTGAGGTGTCCTCGTGCCCCAGACCGGACCCGTCGTCTCGGTCTTCCCCCGCCTGGAGCCGAGGCTGCCGTCGGTGCAGAAGCCGATCCAGTACGTCGGCGGCGAGCTCAACGCGTGCGTCAAGGACTGGGAGTCCGTGGCGGTGCGCTGGGCGCTGATGTACCCCGACGCCTACGAGGTCGGGCTGCCCAACCAGGGCGTCCAGATCCTCTACGAGGTGCTCAACGAGCGGGAGTGGATCCTCGCCGAGCGCACCTACTCGGTCTGGCCCGACCTCGAGCAGGTGATGCGCGAGGGCGACGACGAGGGACCGATCCCGCAGTTCACCGTCGACGCCCACCGGCCGGTGCGGGCCTTCGACCTGCTCGGCGTGTCCTTCTCGACCGAGCTGGGCTACACCAACCTGCTCACCGCCCTCGACCTCGCGGGCATCCCGCTCCACGCCGCCGACCGCGGCGACGACGACCCGTTGGTGGTGGCCGGCGGCCACGCGGCGTTCAACCCCGAACCGGTCGCCGACTTCGTCGACGCGGCCGTGCTCGGCGACGGCGAGGAGGTCGTGCTGGCGATCTCCGACGTGGTGCGCGAGTGGAAGGAGGAGGGCTGCCCGGGTGGGCGCGATGAGCTGCTGCGCCGGCTGGCCGTCTCCGGGTCGGTCTACGTGCCGCGGTTCTACGACGTCACCTACGCCGCCGACGGGGCGATCGCCTCGGTCGTGCCCAACCGGCCCGGGATCCCCCACCGGGTCCGCAAGCACACGCTGATGGACCTCGACGCCTGGCCCTACCCGCGCAAGCCGTTGGTGCCGCTGGCCGAGACCGTCCACGAGCGCTACAGCGTCGAGATCTTCCGCGGCTGCACGCGCGGCTGCCGATTCTGCCAGGCCGGGATGATCACCCGGCCGGTGCGGGAGCGGTCGATCAACACGATCGGCGACATGGTCGAGAACGGCGTCCGGCAGTCCGGCTTCGAGGAGGTCGGCCTGCTCTCGCTGTCCAGTGCCGACCACTCCGAGATCGGCGACCTCGCGACCGGCCTCGCCGACCGCTACGAGGGCACCAACATCTCGCTGTCGCTGCCCTCGACCCGGGTCGACGCCTTCAACATCACCCTGGCCAACGAGTTCTCCCGCAACGGCCGGCGCTCGGGGCTCACCTTCGCCCCCGAGGGCGGCTCGGAGCGGATGCGCAAGGTGATCAACAAGGCGGTCACCGAGGGGGACCTGATCCGTACGGTCGCGACGGCGTACTCCTCGGGGTGGCGGCAGGTGAAGCTCTACTTCATGTGCGGCCTGCCCACCGAGACCGACGACGACGTGCTCCAGATCGCCGAGCTGGCCAAGAAGGTGATCGCCAAGGGGCGCGAGGTGTCGGGCCGCAACGACATCAGGTGCACGGTCTCGATCGGCGGCTTCGTGCCCAAGCCGCACACTCCGTTCCAGTGGGCCGCCCAGCTCGACCACGAGACCACCGACGAGCGGCTGCGCAAGCTGCGCGAGACGGTGCGGGCCGACAAGCGGTTCGGGAGGGCGATCGGCTTCCGCTACCACGACGGCCAGCCCGGCACCATCGAGGGACTGCTCTCCCGCGGCGACCGCCGCGTCGGCCGCGTGATCGAGGCGGTGTGGCGCGACGGCGGACGGTTCGACGGCTGGAGCGAGCACTTCTCCTACGACCGCTGGGCCGCGTGCGCGGCGTCCGCCCTGGCCGGCACCGGCGTCGACCTCGACTGGTTCACCACGCGGGAGCGGGACGTCGACGAGGTGCTCCCCTGGGACCACCTCGACTCCGGCCTCGACAAGGACTGGTTGTGGGCCGACTGGGAGGACTCCCTGGCCGCCGCCGCCGACCCGGACTCCGTCGAGGACGTCGAGGACTGCCGCTGGACCCCGTGCTACGACTGCGGCGTCTGCCCCGAGATGGGCACCGAGATCCAGGTCGGCCCCACCGGCCAGCAGCTCCTCCCCCTCTCCGTCGTCTGACCCGAGGCCGCGGTCGGCGTACGGGGTTTCGAGCTCGGCGCCGGGGCGGCTCACACCTCAACCGCCGGCCTTGGCTGGGGTCGCGCGTCAGCGTGAGGTCAGGTCGAGGCGGAGGATGATCTCGCCCTCGGGGTCGGTGTCGCCGCGGGGGACGAAGCCGAGCCTGGCGTAGAAGCCGGCGGGGCCGCCGTCCCCGGGCACGTGGCTGGTCAGGAGCTCGGTGCCACCGTGCTCGCGCACGATGTCGACGACCAGCCCGACGATCTCGCGGCCGACGCCGCGGCCCTGGTGCCGGTGGTCGACGATCAGCTTCCAGAGGAACCACGGGCCGTTGAGGTCCGGCGGCTGGGGCACGACGTCCCAGCTGAGCATCACGAAACCCACCGGCTGCCCGCCGTCGTAGACCGCGCGGAACCACGGGTTCCCCTCGGGGTGCTCCTCGGCCTCGGCCAGCGAGGCGGGGACGGTGCTGACGAACTGCTCCTGCTCGGGCGTGGTCCGCAGGGCGCGGACCGCCGCCTCGTTCTCGTCGGTGACCTCGCGCAGGGTGAGGGCCATGTCGCCGTGCTCCCTCGCCTAGCGGATGCTGCCGCGCATCTGCTCGCCGGACATCAGCTGGAGCATGCAGACGACGTTGCCGCGCCTGGGGGCGAGCTGCGGGGGCATGTAGTAGGCGACCGTCTTGTCGCGCAGCAGCGTGCGGTCGTCGTACCAGTCGCGCCGGAGCCGCCGGAGGCACTGCCGGTCGGCCACGTCCTGGACCGCGTCGGCCTCGGCGTAGTCGCCGTCGGGCAGCGGGAACGCCGCGAACACCTCGAAGTCGTGGAGGCCTCCGCAGGGCATCACGTCGACCGTGGGGCCGAAGGTCTGCAGGTCCTTGCCGGGCGCGAGGTCGCGGAGCGCGGCGTCGTTGACGCAGTCGCCGGCGCGCAGGTCGTCCTTGTCGACGGTGTCGGCGCGCACGATCCGGCCGTTCGCGTCGCGCTCGGCGCGGTCGACCGGCTGCCCCGTGAGCGGCACCAGCGTCATCGCCAGCGCCACCAGGGCGCCACCGACCAGCAGCACCGCCGTGAGCGTGACCAGCAGGATCCGGGTGGTGCTCCACCCCTTCCGGGGCGGGGGCGGCGGCGGGTAGCCCGGTGGCGGCCCGTACGGCGACCCGCCGTAGGGCGGGTAGCCCGGTGGCGCCGGTGTGCGCTGGTAGGGCGCGGGCGGCTGGCCACCCGGGCCCGGGTCGTGCGTCATGAGGTCCCCCGTCGTCGTGACGCCTCGTAAGGAGCGCATCCTAGGCGGCCGGAACGTCGGCTGCACCTGTCGATCCGACCGGTCCGGACCGGTGTCGGTCGGCTGCGGCACGATGCACGCATGGACACCGCCCGCCACGTGACCGACGACGAACGGCGGGCCCGGC
Source organism: uncultured Actinomycetota bacterium (assembly GCA_963740885.1). GTDB lineage: Bacteria > Actinomycetota > Actinomycetes > Propionibacteriales > Nocardioidaceae > Nocardioides. The sequence goes on along the minus strand of CAVUFP010000002.1, from coordinate 472,084 downwards.
TCGTACGCCGCCACGCGATCGCGCCGGAGTGCCGGGTCGCCGACACCGTGGCGGCGACCCGGGCGATGGTGGTCCTCCACGCCACCGAGCCGGCCAGCGTCCACCTCGCCGTCGCGGCCCGGACCGAGGGGGTCGCCGTGCCCGACGTCGACCGGGCGCTCTACGACGACCGGTCGCTGGTCAAGCAGCTGGCGATGCGACGGACCCTCTTCGTCTTCCCGCGCGACCTGCTTCCGGCGGCGTGGGGGAGCGCCTCGGCACGGGTGGCCGAGGCCGAGCGCAAGCGGATCGGGGGCAACGCCGCGACCGCCGGCCTCGCCGCCGACGGCGACGCCTGGCTGCAGGCGCGGCGCGAGGAGGTGCTCGGCCTGCTCCACGAGGTCGGACCCCTCGGCGCCCGAGAGCTGCGGGAGCGGCTGCCGGCGCTCGACGTGAAGGTGGAGACCTCGCCCGGCACCACGTGGGGTGGTGCCATCCCGATCGCCCCACGCGTCCTGGGCTGGCTCGGCGCCCGCGGCGACATCGTGCGCGGCGTCAACGGCGGCCACTGGCGGCTCTCCCGCCCCCGATGGACGCCGATGGCCGAGTGGCTGGGGGAGGAGCCGGTGCCACTGCCCGAGCGCGAGGGGTACGCCGCGCTGGTCGGCCGTTGGCTGGCCCGGTTCGGGCCCGGCACCGAGACCGACCTGGTGTGGTGGTTGGGCGCCACCAAAGGCGCGTGCCGCCGCGCGCTCGCCGACCTGGACGCCGTCCCCGTCTCTCTCGACTCCGGAGCGACGGGGTGGCTGCTGCCCGACGACCTCGACGAGGAGGAGCCGGCCGAGCCCGCCGCGGCGCTGTTGCCGACGCTCGACCCCACGACCATGGGGTGGAAGGAGCGCGGCTTCTACCTGGCCCCCGAGGACGTCCCCTACCTCTTCGACAGCGTCGGCAACGCCGGCACCACCGCGTGGTGGGGCGGGCGGATCGTCGGCTGCTGGGTGCAGGACGACGACGGCCGGGTGGAGGTCGTGCTGCGGGGCGACCCCGGACGGGCGGCCCGACGGGCCCTGGACGCCGAGGCCGAGCGGCTCACCGGCTGGCTGGACGGGGTGGTGGTCGGCAACGTCTACAAGTCGCGGCTGATGAAGGGAGAACGGGTGTCGTGACCGCTCAGCGGACACCCCGGCTCATCTTTGCGCGATGCACGAACTTGCTGCTACCCGCCGGGTCCGGCCGCGGCTAGGTTCGCGAGCGGGCCAGCGACCGCTGGCCCAGCCCTCCATCTCGGGAGATCCGCATGAGCTCGACCCGTCCCCCGCGCCGCCTCCGGCGCAGCCTGGCCGCCACCGCGGCCGGCGTCCTCGGCCTCGGCGCGCTCGGCGTCGCGGCCACGCCCACCTCGGCCGCCCCGGCGTCCGACCAGCCGGCCCCCGTGGTCGGGGCCCAGCGGGCCTCCGTCATCGACGGCCGCTACATCGTCGTCCTCGACGGCGCGGCCACCAACGCCGACGAGAAGGCGGCCGCCCAGGAGGCCCGCGCCGCCGGTGCCCGCGACATCGACCGCTACGCGGCCGTGCTCGACGGGTTCTCGGGCCGGTTCAGCGAGCAGGCCCTGCAACAGATCCGCCGCAACCCCGACGTCTCCTACGTCGAGGCCGACCAGCGGGTCACCGCCAGCGCCACCCAGTCGCCGGCCACCTGGGGCCTGGACCGGATCGACCAGCGCAGCCGGCCGCTCACCAACTCCTACACCTACGACCGCACCGGGGCCGGCGTCACGGCCTACATCATCGACACCGGCATCAACGCCGCCCACACCGAGTTCGGGGGCCGGGTGACCCCCGGTGCGACCGCCATCAACGACGGTCGCGGCAGCAGCGACTGCAACGGCCACGGCACCCACGTCGCCGGAACGGTCGGCGGTGCGACGTACGGCGTCGCCAAGCAGGTCACCCTGGTGCCGGTGCGCGTGCTCGACTGCTCCGGCTCCGGCTCCACCTCCGGCGTGATCGCCGGGGTCGACTGGGTCACGAGCAACCACACCTCCGGCCCGGCCGTGGCGAACATGAGCCTCGGGGGCGGCGCCTCCACCACGCTCGACAACGCGGTGAGCCGCTCGATCTCCGACGGCGTCTCCTACTCCGTCGCCGCGGGCAACGAGAACACCAACGCCTGCTACGGCTCGCCGGCCCGCGTCGGCAGCGCGCTGACGGTCGGCTCGACCACCAGCACCGACGCCCGGTCGAGCTTCTCCAACTACGGCTCGTGCGTCGACCTGTTCGCGCCGGGCTCGAGCATCACCTCGGCCTGGTGGACCAGCAACACCGCCACCAACACCATCTCGGGCACCTCGATGGCGACCCCCCACGTCGCGGGCGCGGCGGCGCTCTACTTGCAGGGCCACCCGACGGCCTCCCCGGCCACGGTGGCCAGCGCGATCACCGGCAACGCCACCACCGGAGTGGTCAGCGGCGCCGGCACCGGCTCGCCGAACCGCCTGCTCTACTCGCGGATCAGCTGACCCGACGCCGAGGGGTCACGCACCCGGGCAGGGACCTACCCTGTCCGGGTGCGTGAGCAGCCCGAGCAGCAAGCCCCGCCGGTCCAGCGGCTCCGGATCCGCTACGCCAAGCGGGGCCGGCTGCGCTTCACCTCCCACCGGGACTTCTCCCGGGCCTTCGAGCGGGCGCTGGTCCGGGCCCGGGTGCCGATGGCCTACTCCTCCGGCTTCAACCCCCACCCACGGATCTCCTACGCCGGCGCGGCGCCGACCGGGTCGGCCAGCGAGGCCGAGTACCTCGAGATCGGGCTGGCGACCCGGGTGGCCCCCGACGACGTACGCCGGGACCTCGACGCGGTGATGCCCGACGGTCTCGACGTCGTGGCGGTCGCCGAGTCGCCCGGTGGCGCGCTGGCCGACCGGCTGACGGCCAGCCGCTGGCGGATCGACACCGGCGCCGAGCCCGACGCCCTGGCCGGGGCGGTGGGGGAGTTCCTCGCCGCCGAGGCCGTGAGCGTGGAGCGGATGACCAAGAAGGGCCTGCGCGAGTTCGACTGCCGCGCGGCCGTCGTCTCGCTGGCGGCCGACGGCGCCGCGCTCGACCTGCTGCTCCGCCACACGGTGCCGGCCGTGCGGCCCGACGACGTGCTGACGGGGCTGCGCGCGGTCGCCGGGCTGGAGGCGGGCGGCGCCCCGCTGCTCACCCGGGTCGCGCAGGGCGTGCTCGACGCCTCGTCCGGGGAGCTGGCCGACCCGCTCACCTGATCGGCATGCCGCCCCCGGGGGACAGGTGTGCGATACTCGGCCTCGGTCGGCGTCCGCGCCGGCCCGACGACGTTCTCGCCGACCGCCGCTCCACGGCGGACCCGGCACGAAGGGCGTCCGTCGCCGCCAGACCGCGACGCGGCCGGCCGGAGAGGGTGACAGGCCTCCGGCGCGACGGCCCGGCGACCGCGGCAGGTGGTGGCGGGAGCTCCTCGACGCACCGCGGAGGGTGTCGTCGCCACCATTGGCTTCGCGCCGCTCCCGTCATCGGGGGCCGGCGCCGACGGTCCGGCCCGTACCCAGGTCGGCCAGAGGGAGCAGGAATGCTCGACGAGACCCCGGGCCAGGCGCCCGCCACCGACCCCACCACCGAGACCGGAGCGCCCACCGAGGCTCCGGCCGCGAAGAAGGCCACCTCGTCGAGGTCGACGGCCAAGAAGACCACGGCCGCCCGCAAGACGACGGCCAAGAAGTCCACGCCGGCCGCGAAGTCCGCGGCGGCGGCGAACGCGGCGGCCCCGGCCGCCGAGGCGCCCGCCGGCGACGCGGCGGCCGAGAGCGCAACTCCGACCGCCGAGGCCGCGCCCGTCGTCAAGACCACCACGCGCCGTCGGACGACGAAGAAGGCCGCCCCGCCGGCAGCCGACGAGCCCGCAGCGGACGCGGACGGCTCGACCGGCACCGTCCCGCTGTTCCAGGCCCCCGACACGGCCGGCGCTCCCGCGCCCACCCGCGACACGGCCGGTGACCGGCCGGCATCCGAGGGCGAGACCGCGGGGTCGGCCCAGGGCGGTGCCGACGGTGAGGCGGGAGCCGACGGCGACGGCGACGACGGCGACCCGGACGGCGCACCGCGCCGCAAGCGGCGCCGGGGCGGACGTCGCCGGCGCAAGTCGAGCGACGGCGGCGAGAGCTCCTCGCAGGAGCAGGACGGCCAGGCCGTCGACGGCGGGGAGGACACCACCGCCTCCGACATCGCGGACGGCGAGCAGCCGGCCTCCGGTGAGAAGTCTCCCGCCCAGAAGAGCGGCGGCCAGAAGAGCGGCGCCCAGAGGAGCGGCGGCCAGAGGAGCAGCGGCCAGAAGTCCTCCGGCCAGAAGAGCGCGCCGAAGGACGACGCCGACCAGGACGGCGACGAGGAGGGCGGCGAGAGCAGCTCCTCGCGGCGTCGCCGTCGTCGCCGTCGGTCCGGCGACGACAACGGCTCCGGGACCCCGGACGACCCGCAGAACACCGTGACCAAGGTGCGGCAGGGCCGGTCCGCCGAGGACCAGATCACCTCGCTGAGCGGCTCCACCCGGCTGGAGGCGAAGAAGCAGCGCCGCCGCGAGGGCCGCGAGGCCGGTCGCCGCCGGGCGCCGATCGTGAGCGAGGCCGAGTTCCTGGCCCGTCGCGAGTCGGTCGACCGGGTGATGGCGATCCGGCAGCGCGACGACCTCACCCAGATCGCCGTGCTCGAGGACAAGGTGCTCGTCGAGCACTACGTCGCCCGCGAGTCGCAGACCTCGCTGATCGGCAACGTCTACGTGGGCCGGGTCCAGAACGTGCTGCCCTCGATGGAGGCGGCGTTCATCGACATCGGCAAGGGCCGCAACGCGGTGCTCTACGCCGGCGAGGTCAACTGGACCGCGCTCGGCCACCAGGAGGGCCAGCCCCGCAAGATCGAGTCGGTGCTGTCCTCCGGCCAGACCGTCCTGGTGCAGGTGACCAAGGACCCGGTCGGCAACAAGGGCGCCCGGCTGACCAGCCAGATCAGCCTCGCCGGCCGGTTCCTCGTCTACGTGCCCGACGGCACCAACTCCGGCATCTCGCGCAAGCTGCCCGACACCGAGCGCAACCGGCTCAAGACGCTGCTCAAGGAGATCGTCCCGGAGGGCGCCGGCGTGATCGTGCGCACCGCCGCGGAGGGGGCCAGCGAGGACGAGCTCACCCGCGACGTCGAGCGGCTCACTGCCCGCTGGGCCGACATCGAGAAGAAGGCCAAGAAGGCGTCGGGGGCCCAGCTGCTCTACGGCGAGCCGGACCTGATGCTCAAGGTGGTCCGCGACCTGTTCACCGAGGACTTCGCCAGGCTCGTCGTCCAGGGCGAGGAGGCGTGGGAGACCGTCCAGGGCTACGTCACCCACGTCGCCCCCGACCTCGAGGAGCGGCTGGAGAAGCACGACCTCGAGGGGTCCGCGGTGGCCGACCTGTTCGCGACGTACCGGATCGAGGAGCAGATCCACAAGGGCCTCGACCGCAAGGTGTGGCTGCCGTCGGGTGGGTCGCTGATCATCGACCGCACCGAGGCGATGACCGTCGTCGACGTCAACACCGGCAAGTTCACCGGCTCCGGGGGCAACCTCGAGGAGACGGTCACCAAGAACAATCTCGAGGCCGCCGAGGAGATGGTGCGCCAGCTCCGGCTGCGCGACATCGGCGGCATCATCGTCATCGACTTCATCGACATGGTCCTGGAGTCCAACCGCGACCTCGTGCTGCGCCGGCTCGTGGAGTGCCTGGGCCGCGACCGCACCCGGCACCAGGTCGCCGAGGTGACCTCGCTGGGCCTGGTGCAGATGACCCGCAAGCGGATCGGCACCGGGCTGCTGGAGGCCTTCTCGGAGACCTGCACCCACTGCCAGGGCCGGGGCCTGATCATCGCCGACGCGCCCGTCGACCCTCCCCAGCAGTCCGAGGAGCCGCGCCGCTCCCGCCGCTCGCGCGGCGGCCGCGGTCGGGGCAGCGACGAGTCCCCGACGCCGGAGACCACCGCCAAGCCGCCCTCGCCCAAGGACGTCGCCGCGATGGCGCGGCCTCCCGCGGACGACACTGCGCCCGAGCCCGACGAGGCTCCCGGGTCGGACGGGGACGCTGCCCCCGCCGAGGTCGACGCGACCGCGGAGCAGGCGCCTGCCACCGAGACCGCCGAGGCGCCGGATACCCTGGCCGCCGCCGAGCCTGAGCAGCCCGCGGAGACCTCGCAGACCGGGACCGCGGCAGCCGAGACCGTCGAGCACCCCGCTCAGCAGCCGGAGCCGGACCAGGCCGACGAGGCCGACCCGGTCGAGGAGCCCGCTCCCGAGGTCGCGGCCGAACCTGTCACCGAGCCGGCGGAGAGCGTGCCGGCGGCGTCACCGCCCGCGGTGGTCACCCGGTCGCGGCGTCGCAGCGCCCGCCGGCCGGCGGGACCGCCCGCGAGCAGCGCCCCGGCCGCCACGCCGCCGCCGGGCGCGGTGGGCTCGGTCGGGTCGCCGCCGGAGTCCGGCGTCGTCGAGCCCGGTACCGCCGACAGCGAGCCGCCGGCCGTGTCCCACGTCCCGGTCAAGAAGCGCGGGTCGCGCAAGCGCTGAGCTCCAGGGAGCCGGGCGAACCGTCAGCGGGCCTTGAACCAGGCGCTCGACTCCGGGCGGAAGCACAGGACGACGGCCGCCACGCACAGCAGGGTCTGCACCAGGGACAGCAACGAGGACAGCACCGACGTGCCGGCGGAGCCCATGGCGAACAACGAGGGCAGCGTGAGCAGCACGCCGATGGCGGTGAGCACCGTGGTGGTGATCCGGGCCCAGTTGGCACCCTTGCCGATGAAGACGGTCAGCAGGACGAACAGGCCGCCGAGCAGCACGACGACGACGCCGCCGATCGCCAGCACCATGCCCTGCGCGGCGTCGGCCTGCTCGGGGGTCAGTCCGGCGCCGGTGAGGCTGCTGGTCGCCGAGTCGCCGGCGGTGAGGTTGAGGACCGCTCCCACGAGGTAGAGCGCGATGGCCGCCCACAGCAGGTTCACGGCCAGGCTGACCGGGGCGGGGCGCGCGCCGCGGGTGGGTGCTCCGGCGCCGTACGCCGGTCCCTGGGGTGGCTGGTTGGGATCGGTGGGGTACTGCGGGTACTCGGACATCGTCCCCCCTGGGTGATCGGTGTGCCGCCGACCGTAGCGGGAACCGCCGAATTGCTGCAGCACCACGCCGTCCGTACTATTGACCTTCGGCGCGTCGAGGCGCGCCCTCCCTTCCCGGAGCCCCGGCCCCTCGGTCGTGGCGAGCCGCAGGGCCGTAGACGAAGGCAATGACTCAAAGGAGACCGCGGTGTACGCGATCGTGCGCGCAGGCGCCACCCAGCAGAAGGTCGCCGTCGGCGACGTCATCGAGATCGACAAGGTCTCGACGGCCGTCGGCGAGACGCTGACCCTGCCGGTGGTCATGGCCGTCGACGGCGACGACGTCACCACGGACGGCACGTCCCTCGGCAAGGCCGCGGTCACCGTCGAGGTGCTCGGCGCCACCAAGGGTCCCAAGATCGTCATCCAGAAGTACAAGAACAAGACCGGCTACAAGAAGCGCCAGGGTCACCGTCAGAAGTACACCCAGGTCAAGGTCACCGACATCTCCCTGTGAGCCCTGGGCCCGATCCAGCATCGGGCCCGGCTTCCGAATTCACGAAGGACGTACTGCCATGGCACACAAGAAGGGCGCAGCCTCGACCAAGAACGGTCGCGACTCCAACTCCCAGCGCCTCGGCGTGAAGCGCTTCGGCGGCCAGGTCGTCGGCGCCGGCGAGATCATCGTCCGCCAGCGCGGCACCCACTTCCACCCCGGCTCGGGCGTCGGCCGCGGCGGCGACGACACCCTGTTCGCCCTGGTCGACGGCGCGGTGCAGTTCGGCACCCGGCGTGGTCGCCGGGTCGTCAACGTCCTTCCGGGTGAGTGACTCGACGCTCCCCACGAAGACCTGATCGAAGGGCGTCCCCGCGTGGGGCGCCCTTCGGCGTACTACGGAGGCAGGACGACCGATGGCCATTCCCAGCTTCGTCGACCGGGTGACCCTGCACGTCGCCGCCGGTCGCGGCGGCAACGGGGTCGCCTCGGTCCACCGTGAGAAGTTCAAGCCGCTCGGCGGCCCGGACGGCGGCAACGGCGGTCCGGGTGGGTCGATCGTGCTGCGGGTCGAGGCCGACGTCACGACCCTCGTCGACTACCACCACAGCCCGAAGCGGCGGGCCGACCACGGGGGGCACGGGGCCGGGAGCATGCGCAACGGCGCCCACGGCGCCGACCTGGTGCTGCCGGTGCCCGACGGCACCCTGGTCACCGACGCCCGGGGCACGGTGCTCGCCGACCTGGTGGGCCCGGGCACCGAGCTCGTCGTCGCCCAGGGCGGCCGCGGCGGGCTGGGCAACGCGGCGCTGGCGTCCTCGAAGCGCAAGGCGCCCGGCTTCGCGCTGCTCGGTGAGCCGGGCGACGAGCTCGAGATCGTGCTCGAGCTCAAGGTGGTCGCCGACGTCGGGCTGGTCGGCTTCCCCAGCGCCGGCAAGTCGAGCCTGATCGCGGCGATGTCGCGGGCCCGGCCCAAGATCGCCGACTACCCGTTCACGACCCTGGTGCCCAACCTGGGCGTCGTGACCGCGGGCGACACCACGTTCACCGTCGCCGACGTCCCGGGCCTGATCGAGGGCGCCAGCGAGGGGCGCGGCCTGGGCCACGACTTCCTGCGCCACATCGAGCGCTGCGCCGCCCTGGTGCACGTGATCGACACCGCCACCATGGAGCCCGGCCGCAACCCGCTCGACGACCTCGACGTGATCGAGGACGAGCTGGCCCGCTACGGCGGGCTGGAGGACCGGCCCCGGCTGCTGGCGCTCAACAAGGTCGACGTCCCCGACGGGCGCGACCTCGCCGACATCGTGCTCGCCGACCTCGAGGAGCGCGGGCTGCGCGTCTTCCCGGTATCGGCCGCCTCCGGTGAGGGGATGCGGGAGCTGACCTTCGCGATGGCCGCCATCGTGCAGGCCGCCCGGGCGTCACGACCTACCGCCGAGGCGACCCGGATCGTGCTGCGCCCCGAGGGGGGCGACGGCGCGGGCGCCTTCACGATCAAGGCGACCGGCGAGGGCTGGCGGGTGCGCGGCGAGAAGCCGGAGCGCTGGGTGCGCCAGACCGACTTCAGCAACGACGAGGCCGTGGGCTTCCTGGCCGACCGGCTCAACCGGCTCGGCGTCGAGGCGCGGCTGGTCGAGCTCGGCGCGGTCGAGGGCGACACCGTGCTGATCGGCCACCCGGACGACGCGGTCGTCTTCGACTTCAAGCCCGGGCTCGACGCCGGGGCCGAGAACCTCGCCCGCCGGGGCGAGGACTCCCGCTTCGACGACTCCCGGCCCGCCGCGCGGCGCCGCCGTGACATCCAGACCGGGATGGCCGACCGGGGCGAGCAAGAGACCCGCGCCGACGTGGCGCGCCGCCTCGACCGTGACTCCCAGCAGGAGCCCCGGCCCGGACCCCGGTCCTACGACATCGGGTCCGACGAGGACCCGGACCGTGTCCCGGACTGAGGTGGCCCGGGCCCGCCGGGTCGTGGTCAAGGTCGGCTCGTCCTCGCTGACCACGGCGGCCGGCGGGATCGACCCCGACCGGCTGCGCCGGCTGGTCGACGTCCTCGCCGGCGTACGCCGCCGGGGGACCGAGGTGGTGCTGGTCTCCTCCGGGGCCATCGCCGCCGGCCTGGCGCCGCTCGGCCTGGCCGCGCGGCCCCGAGCGCTGCCGGCCCAGCAGGCCGCCGCCTCGGTCGGGCAGGGGCTGCTGGTCCACCGCTACACCGAGGAGCTGGCCCGGCACGACCTCACGGCCGGCCAGGTGCTGCTGACCGTCGACGACGTCACCCGCCGCTCCCACTACCGCAACGCCTACCAGACCTTCGCCAAGCTGCTCGAGCTCGGCGTGCTGCCGATCGTCAACGAGAACGACACCGTGGCCACCAGCGAGATCCGCTTCGGCGACAACGACCGGCTGGCCGCGCTGGTCGCCCACCTGGTCCACGCCGACCTGCTGGTGCTGCTCAGCGACGTCGACGGCCTCCACGACGGCGACCCGGCGCAGCCCGGCGCGTCGCTGGTGGCCGAGGTCCCGGCCGACGACGACCTGGCCTGGGTGCGGATCGGCAACGCCGGTGAGGCCGGGCTCGGCACCGGCGGGATGCGCACCAAGGTCGACGCCGCCCGGATCGCCGGGGGAGCAGGGATCCCGGTGGTGCTGGCCGCCGCCGACCGGGCCGGTGAGGCGCTGGCGGGCGACGACGTCGGCACGCTGTTCCACGCCACCGGGAAGCGCCGGCCGACCCGGCTGCTCTGGCTGGCCCACGCGACCGAGCCGCAGGGACGGCTCGAGCTCGACGCCGGCGCGGTGCGGGCGCTGGTCGAGCGCGGCGCCTCGCTGCTTGCGGCCGGCGTCACCGGCGTGCAGGGCGGCTTCGTCGCAGGCGACCCGGTCGACCTGGCCGGTCCCGACGGGGTCGTCGTGGCCCGCGGACTGGTCGCCTTCGACGCCGAGGAGATCCCGGCGCTGCTCGGCCGGTCGACCTCCGAGCTGGCCCGCGACCTCGGGGCGGCCTACGACCGCGAGGTCGTGCACCGTGACGACCTGGTGCTGGTCCGGCCCTGACCACCCTCCGGCCGGAGAGCTGAACGGCGGCGCGGAGCCACGCAAGGTGGGGAGCATGAGTGAGGACACGGGACCGGCCAGGTCTTCCGGATGACCATGTCCGGTGACCACAGGGGCGGCGACTACCAGACCGACGACTCCGTCACCGGCTACGACGCCAATCACCTGCTCGCCTGGCAGACCGCACCGGCCGGCAACGAGCCGCCGGGCTGGGAGTGGACCTGGGAGCTCGCCGCCCAGGGCTCGGACTCCACCGACGTGACGCTCCACCTACGACTGGAGCCGGGTGACCGGGCCCGGAGATCCTGGAGCTGGTCACCTACCCGCTGGTCAGCGAGCATCACCTCGAGGACAGCCTGGCCCACCTGGCGGCGGCCGCGGGCCGCTGATCCTGGTTCGGGGGGCGGGCGCGGCACGCCGTACGCTGGGAGGGCGATGAGCACGCCCACCCCCGCGCGGGGACCCGTCTACCTCGACCACGCCGCCACCACCCCGATGCTGCCGGTGGCGCTCGAGGCGATGACGGCACACCTGGTCGACGTCGGCAACCCCAGCTCGCTGCACGCCAGCGGCCGGCGCGCGCGGCGGGTCGTCGAGGAGTCGCGCGAGCTGATCGCGCAGGCGATCGGCTGCCGCCCCGGCGAGGTGGTCTTCACCTCCGGCGGCACCGAGTCGGACAACCTGGCGCTCAAGGGCATCTACTGGGCGCGCCGCGACGCCGACCCGCGCCGCACCCGGGTGCTGACGACGGCGGTCGAGCACCACGCCGTGCTCGACCCGCTGGAGTGGCTGGCCGACCACGAGCGCGCCGTGGTCGAGCCGCTGCCGGTCGACCAGCGCGGGCGGCTCGACACCACGGCGCTGCGCGCCTCGATCGAGCGCGACCCCGGATCGGTGGCCCTGGTCTCGGTGATGTGGGCCAACAACGAGGTCGGCACCCTGCAGCCGATCGGCGAGGTCGTGGAGATCGCGGCGGCCCACGGCATCCCGGTCCACACCGACGCGGTCCAGGCGGTCGGCTCGGTCCCCGTCGACTTCGCGGCCTCGGGCGTCGACGCCCTCACCCTCACCGGCCACAAGCTCGGTGGCCCCTACGGCGTCGGCGCGCTCGTGGTGCGCCGCGAGGTCACCGTGACCCCGCTCGGCCACGGCGGCGGCCAGGAGCGCGACGTCCGCAGCGGCACCCTCGACACCCCCGCGATCGCCGCCTTCGCGGCCGCCGTCGAGGCCGCGGTCAAGCTCCAGCCCGAGCATGCCGAGCGGCTCGCCGCCCTCCGGGACGACCTCGTACGACGGGTCGTGGAGGTCGTGCCCGAGGCCCACCTCCACGGACCCCAGCTCGACCACCCGGCCGACCGGCTCCCGGGCAACGCCCACCTCGGCTTCCCCGGCTGCGAGGGCGACTCGCTGCTGATGCTGCTCGACGCCCGCGGGATCGAGTGCTCCACCGGGTCGGCCTGCTCGGCCGGCGTACCGCAGCCCTCCCATGTGCTGCTCGCGATGGGGTGCGACGCCGAGCAGGCGCGGCACTCGCTGCGGTTCTCGCTCGGCCACACCTCGGCGGCCGCCGACGTCGACGCGCTGGTGGAGGCGATCGTGCCGGTCGTCGAACGGGCCAGGGCAGCCCACCGATGAACCTTGTCGCTGCCATGTCGGGCGGCGTCGACTCGGCGGTCGCCGCCGCCCGGGCCGTCGAGGCCGGCCACGACGTCACCGGCATCCACCTGGCGCTGTCGCGCAACCCGGCCTCCTACCGCTCCGGCGCCCGCGGCTGCTGCACGATCGAGGACGCCAACGACGCCCGCCGCGCGGCCGACGTGATCGGCATCCCGTTCTACGTCTGGGACCTCTCCGAGCGGTTCCACGACGACGTGGTCGAGGACTTCATGGACGAGTACGCCGCCGGGCGGACTCCCAATCCGTGCCTGCGGTGCAACGAGAAGATCAAGTTCGCGGCGGTGCTCGACCGGGCGCTGGGGCTGGGCTTCGACGCGGTCGCGACCGGGCACTACGCCCGGCTGGCCACCGGGGCCGACGGGCTGGTCGAGATGCACCGGGCGGTCGACGACGGCAAGGACCAGTCCTACGTGCTCGGCGTCCTGGACCAGCACCAGCTGCGCCACTCCCTGTTCCCGCTCGGCGACACCCCCAAGGCACAGGTCCGCGCGGAGGCCGCGGCGCGGGGGCTGCTGGTGGCCGACAAGCCCGACAGCCACGACATCTGCTTCGTCGCCGACGGCGACACCGCCGGCTGGCTGGCCGAGAAGCTCGGCGACCGTTCCCCCCACCACAGCGGCGACGTCGTCGACTCCGCCTCCGGCGAGGTGCTCGGCACCCACACGGGGAGCTACGGCTTCACGATCGGGCAGCGGCGTGGCCTGCGGATCGGCCGGCCGGCACCGGACGGCAAGCCGCGCTTCGTGCTCGACATCGAGCCGGTGTCGGGCACCGTGACCGTGGGGCCGCGCGAGGAGCTCGCCGTCGACCGGCTGACCGGCATCCGGCCCCGCTGGTGCGGCACCGTCCCCTCCCGGCTGGCCGGCCCCGACGTCACGGTGCAGCTGCGCGCCCACGGCGCCGAGCACCCCGCCGACGTCCGCGTGGTCGGCGACACCGTCGAGATCGAGCTGCTCGAGCCGGCGTACGGCATCGCCCCCGGCCAGGCCGCCGTCGTCTACGACGGCACCCGCGTCGTGGGGTCGGCGACGATCAGCGCGACGTGGCGCACGACTCGCGCACGAGGTCCGGCGGGTGGCCGGTGACCGGGGCGACCGGGATCGGGTCCCACCCGGGTGACGACGCGACGGCGTACGCCGAGGCGGTGCGGGTCGTCCTGGGCGAGCTGGGGGAGCACCCCGGCGGGCTGCCCTACGTCCCGGAGCTGCCCGGCCGCGGGGCCGCGGCGGGCATGACCGGCCGCGCGGTCGCCGTCGCGAGCGACCTCGCCTTCGACCTCCAGCCGGCCGGATGGCGGCTCACCGACGCGGAGGGCGTCGACCAGCGCCGCGCCCGGAGCCAGCTGGCCCAGGACCTCGACCAGGTCGAGGAGCAGGCCCAGGGCTACACGGGCGGGTTCAAGACCCAGGTGTGCGGCCCCTGGACCCTCGCCGCCACCGTCGAGCGCCCGCGCGGCGACCGGGTGCTCGCCGACCACGGCGCCCGCCGCGAGCTTGCCCAGGCTCTCGCCGAAGGCGTACGCCGCCACCTCGAGGAGCTGCGCCGGCGACTGCCGGGTGTCGACCGGTGGGTGGTGCAGGTCGACGAGCCCGCGCTCCCGGGCGTGCTGGCCGGCGGCGTCCCGACCGCGTCCGGCTTCGGCAGGCACCGATCGGTGGATCCCCCGGGGGCGAGCGCCGCGCTCGAGTGGGTGCTCGACGCGGTCATCGACTCCGGTGCCGAGCCCTGGGTGCACTGCTGCGCCGCCGACGCGCCGCTCGGGCTGCTGCGCGGCGCGGGCGCCCGCGGCCTCGCGGTCGACCTCGACCGGCTCGGACCCGACGGCCACGACGTGCTCGCCACCGCGCTGGAGGCGGGGGAGTCGGCCGTGCTCGGGGTGGTCCCGGCGACGGACGCCTCGGAGTCCGGGGTGGTCGCCGCGACCACCCGCTGGCTCGACATGGTCGGGCTCGAACCGAGCGACGCCCTGGTCATCAGCCCGGCCTGCGGCCTGGCCGGCAGCTCACCCGCCGCGACGCGGCAGACCCTCGCGGTCGCCCGCGCCGCCGCCGGGCAGCTCTGACCCCTCGCCCAGCGCAGGGTCGGCAGCCGCAGCGACGAGTCCCGCCAGCCGCCTGCCACCTGGTCGCCGACGACGGCACCGGACCCGACGTACGCCGGACCGGGACGCCCGGCGAGGATGGCGGGGATGACCGGAATGGCTGAGACCACGCGACCCACGCTCCGGGGCACCGTCGGCATGGTGTCCTCGACCCACTGGCTGGCCTCGCAGTCGGCGATGGCCCAGCTCGAGGCCGGGGGCAACGCCTTCGACGCCGCGGTGTCCGCGGCCTTCGTGCTCCACGTCGTCGAGCCCCACCTCAACGGGCCGGGTGGCGAGGTGCCGGCGATCATCGCCACCGCGGCCGACCCCACGCCGCGGGTGCTCTGCGGCCAGGGCGTGGCCCCGGCTGCCGCCACGCGCGAGCACTTCCTCGACCTCGGGCTCGACCTGGTGCCGGGCTCCGGACCGCTGGCCGCCGCCGTCCCCGGCGCCGTCGACGCCTGGCTGATGCTCGGCCGCGACCACGGTTCGCTGCCGCTGCGCACCCTGCTCGAGCCGGCGATCGGCTACGCGCGCTCCGGGCACCCGCTGCTGCCCCGCGCGGCCGCCACGGTCGCGACCATGGAGCAGATGTTCCGCGACCACTGGACGACGTCCGCGGCCCGCTGGCTGCCCCACGGCCGACTGCCGCGCCCGTGGGAGATGGTCGTCAACGAGGAGTACGCCGGCGTGCTCGACCGCCTGGTCGCCGCCGGCGAGGCCCGACCGAGCCGCGAGGCGGCCTACGACGCGGCGCGGCTGGCCTGGCGCGAGGGCTTCGTGGCCGAGGCGATCGACGCGTTCTCGCGCACGCCGTTCCGCGACTCCAGCGGTGAGGACCACGGCGGCCTGCTCACCGGCGAGGACCTGGCCGGCTGGACGGCGAGCTGGGAGGACCCCGCCGTGCAGCGGTTCCGCGACGTCGAGGTCGCCAAGACCGGCTCGTGGGGCCAGGGACCCGCCCTCCTGCAGGCGCTGGCGATGCTCGAGGGCCTTGACGACCACCTCCTCGACCCCGGAACCGCCGACGGTGCGCACACGGTCGCCGAGGTGCTCAAGCTGGCGCTGGCCGACCGCGAGGCGTGGTACGGCGAGGACGGGTTGCCGGCCTCCGCGCTGCTCGACCCCGGCTACGTCGCCGAGCGGCGCGGCCTGGTGGGGGAGCGCGCCTCGTGGGAGCTGCGACCCGGTCGGCCCGGTGGCCGCGAGCCGCGGCTGGCCCACCACGTGCTCTCCGGCGGCGACCCGGCCGGCGACGCGGTCGGGACGGGGGAGCCCACGGTGTCGTGGAGCGGGCGTACCCGCGGCGACACCTGCCACGTCGACGTCGTCGACCGCTGGGGCAACCTGATCTCGGCGACCCCGAGCGGCGGTTGGCTGCAGAGCTCGCCGACCATCCCGGAGCTGGGCTTCCCGCTCGGCAGCCGGATGCAGATGTTCTGGCTCGACGAGGGGCTGCCGGCCTCGCTGGCCCCGGGCCGACGGCCCCGCACGACGCTCTCGCCGACGCTGGTGCTGCGCGACGGCGTACCGGTGATGGCCTGCGGGACCCCGGGCGGCGACCAGCAGGACCAGTGGCAGCTGCTGTTCCTGCTGCGGCACCTCGTGGGCGGCCAGGAGCTGCAGGAGGCCATCGACGCCCCGGCCTTCCACACCACCTCGACCCCCTCCTCCTTCTTCCCGCGGCAGAGGTCGCCCGGCGAGCTGGTCGTCGAGGACCGGCTGGGTGAGCCGGTCCTCACCGCGCTCGAGGCGCGGGGCCACCGGGTCACCCGCGCCGGCGACTGGGCGCTGGGCCGGCTGTGCGCCGTCACCCGCGACCCGGCGACCGGACTGCTCGCGGCGGGCGCCAACCCACGCGGTGCCCAGGGGTACGCCGTCGGGCGCTGACCGGGTCCGTCCTGGGTCGTGCCCGTCGGACTGGTCGAGCGGTCAGCCGACGTGGACGACCTCCGGTGCCTCGTCGGTGGCGAGCTCCTCGTGCCCGACGTCGAGGAAGAGCCACACCAGCAGCGAGGCGCCCAGCATCATCAGGCTTCCCACGAGGAACGCCGTCGTCGCGCCCTCGGTGAAGGCGCCGATGCCGGTGAGCTGCTGGAGGGTCTGCTGCAGCTGCTCGGGCGACATCGCCTTGTCGAGCCCGGCGGACTGCGCGGCCCGGGCGACCGACGGCGCGAGCTCCTCGGCCCGGTTCTGGCTGAAGTGCAGCGCCACCGTGCTGAGCGTCGCGAGGCCGAGCGCGCCGCCGACCTGCTGCATCGTGTTGAGCACGCCGGAGCCGATGCCGGAGTCCTCGCGACGCAGGTGGTGGACGGCCACCAGGGTCAGCGGGACGAAGTTGAGGCCCATGCCGAAGGCCATCACCACGACGAACGGCAGGATGTGGGTCCAGTAGCTCACGTCGTCGCCGAGCGGAATCCCCTGGCCGCCCATGCTGGTCGGCAGGCTGGCCAGGATCGAGGAGCCGTCCTGGGGCACGGTGATCCGGTGGAAGCCGTAGAGCGCCGAGGCGGAGAGCAGCGTGCCGATGCCGGAGAGGAAGCGCGGGTCGACCCGGCCGATCAGCCTGGAGGCGGTGGTCGCGGAGATGATCATCGCGACCGAGAACGGCAGGAAGGCGAAGCCGGTCTCGAGCGGCGAGTAGCCGAGCACCAGCTGCACGGTGAGGCTGAGGAAGAAGAACATCGCGAACATCGCGGCCGGGGCGATCATCATCACGGCGAAGGCGGTGGCCCGGTTCTTCGACCGCAGGATCCGGAACGGCAGCAGCGGGTGCTCGACCCGCGACTCCAGCAGCAGGAAGACGCCGAGCAGCGCCACGCCCACCACCAGGCTGGTGAGCGTCCACTGGTCGCTCCAGCCGTAGCGCGCGTCGCCGGCCCGCGAGAGGCCGTAGACGACGGCCAGCAGGCCGCCGGTGCCGAGGATGGCGCCGGGCACGTCGAGGTGTCCTTCGTGACGCTCGGACTCCGCGAACACGCGCGGTGCGAAGAACGCCGCGCCGAGCCCGATCGGGACCACGATCAGGAAGGTGTAGCGCCAGCCGGCGATGCCGAGTGGCGCGTCGAGGCCGGTGAGCCAGCCGCCGAGGACCAGGCCGACGGCGGCACCGACGCCGGCCATCGAGGCGAACACGGCGAAGGCGCGGTTGCGCTCCTTGCCGGCCGGGAAGGTGGTGGTGATCAGCGCCAGCGCAGCGGGCGAGGCCATGGCCGCGCCGAGCCCCTGCAGACCACGGGCGCCGAGCAGGACGAGCTCGGACTGCGCCGTACCTCCGGCGAGGGAGGCGGCGGCGAACAGCAGCACGCCGATCATGAACACGCGGCGACGGCCGAACAGGTCGGCCAGCCGGCCGCCGAGCAGCAGGAAGCCGCCGAAGGTCAGGGCGTAGCCGGTGACGATCCACGACAGGTTGGCCTGGTCGATGTCGAGGTCGTGGCCGATGAAGGGCAGCGCGATGTTGGCGATGGTGCTGTCGAGCACCACCATCAGCTGGGCGAGGGAGAGCAGCACCAGCGCCCAGGTCAGGCGGCGGTGCTGGGCCGGCGTGACCTCCGGCGCGGTGAGGGTGCTGGGCTCGGTCATGGGGTTCCTTCGGGTGCGTGCGTGACGGCCGGGAGGATGATCTGGTCGATCACCCGGGCCACCAGGTCGGGGTGTGGCGCGCTCTCCCAGCAGGAAGACGCGGTGGAGGACGATCCCCGGCAGCGCCGGGGCGATCAGGTCGAGGTCGACGTCCGCGCGGATCTCGCCGCGGTCGCGCGCCCGCTCGAAGAGGGCGCGGGCGGCGGCCTGCCTGGGGCCGAGGAAGTCGCGCCGGTAGGTCGCCGCGAACTCCTCGTCGCGGGCCATGGCGGTGACGACCGCGGCCTGGACGGCGAGCGCGCGCGGGTCGCCCAGCCCGCCCATGCCGCTGTGGGCGGCGATCAGGTCACCGCGCAGGGTCCCGGTGTCGGGCGGTGCGGCGTGCTGCTTGTGGGAGCAGACCGCCTCGACCACGAGGTCCGGCTTGGAGCTCCACCGGCGGTAGAGCGTGGCCTTGGACGCCTTCGCCTCGGTCGCCACGGCGTCCATCGTCAGCTTGTCGTAGCCGGTCTCGGCGAGCACGGTGAGCGCCGCGTCGAGGATCTCCTGCTCACGGTCCCCCTCGACGCGGGGGCGGGTGGTGGCGGGGTCCGGCACCATGCGGCGACTCCCTCGGATGGAACGAAACGGTTTCGTACCGAACGATAGAACGAAACGGTTTCGTTTCGCAAGCGGGCGGTGGGTGGAGCGTGGCGAACCGGCTGTAACGCCGGGTTATTTGCCTTACCCACCCGGAAATTTCCGGGTAGGAACAGTCAGTAACCCGGCGTTACATGCAGCAGCGCCAGCCGACCCAGCCGACGCGTGCCGCGCAGCACGGGCGCCGGCGTTCAGGCGAGCAGGTCCAGGCAGCGGGTGAGGGCGACCACGTTCCAGTCGGCCGCGCGCCGGAGCATGTAGTGGCCGACCCGGCCCATGTCGACGTACGACGTCACGGCGCCGGCCGCCTCGGCGCGGTCGAGGAAGGCCCGGGTGGCGCGCGGGGAGGTGATGTGGTCGCGGCGACCGTGCGCGGCCACCAGTCGCCGACCGGCGAGAGCCGCCACGGGCTCGTCGCCGGGGAACCACGGGGCCAGGCCGACGACCCCGCGCACCGCCTCGTCGTCGGCGACGTGGACCGCCGTCCGCGCGCCCATGGAGTGGCCGAGCAGCACGACGGGGAGCCCGGCCAGCCGGTCGCGGGCCTGCTCGAGGGCCCAGCGGGCGTCGGTGACGGGACCGTCGCCGCCGTTCCAGCCGCGGTGGCGGTAGCGCAGCAACCAGACCGCGACCCCGGCCTCGGTGAAGCCGTCGGCGAGCGAGCCGGCCATCGCCGCCGAACGTCGCCACGACGCGCTCCGGCCGTCGACCGCGGTCTGGCCGCGCTCCTTGCCGCCGTGCAGCATCAGCACCAGCGCTCGGGGCTGGTCGGGCGCGGCGTGCTCGCTGAGGGTCGGCGCCGGGTCGAGGGCGCGCTGGTCCACCGGTGAGGTCTCCTCCACGAGCGGGTGTTCGGTGCCGACACGGTCTCGGATGGGTCCGACTTCAAGACGGCTCGCCCCCTCGCCATGCCTGTCCCTTCGCAGGCTCAGGGCCAGGGGCTCGGTGTTTCGAGACGGCTCACTCGGCCCGTCGCAGGCTCCGGTCCGAGTCGAGCCTCCTCAACCCCCTCGCCATGCCTGTCCCTTCGCAGGCTCAGGGCCAGGGGCTCGGGCAGGATGGGGACATGACCGACTCGCCCGCGCCGGAGAGCGCGCCCGAGCCCGCCTCGGCCGAGGCCCGCGACCGCCACCAGGTGCTGGTGGAGCAGGTCGAGGAGGCGCGCTGGCGCTACTACGTGCTCGACCAGCCGACGCTCTCCGACGCCGACTTCGACGGCCGGATGCGCGAGCTCGAGGGCCTCGAGGACCAGCACCCCGAGCTCCGCACCCCCGACTCGCCGACCCAGAAGGTCGGGGGCGCGGTGTCGACGGAGTTCACGGCCGTCGACCACCTGCGGCGGATGGAGAGCCTCGACAACGCCTTCACCCACGAGGAGCTCGAGCGGTGGTACGCCCGGCTGGGGCGTGACGGCGTCGAGTCGCCCGACCTGCTGTGCGAGCTCAAGGTCGACGGGCTGGCGATCAACCTGCTCTACGAGGGCGGCCGGCTGGTGCGCGCGCTCACCCGCGGCGACGGCAGCACCGGCGAGGACGTCACGCCCAACGTCAAGACGATCGACTCCGTGCCCCACCGGTTGCGGGCCAGCGAGGAGTTCCCGGTGCCGGAGCTGCTCGAGGTCCGCGGCGAGGTGTTCCTCCCGGTGGCGGCCTTCGAGCGGCTCAACGAGTCGATGACCGACGCGGGCAAGCCGGTCTTCGCCAACCCGCGCAACGCCGCCGCCGGCTCGCTGCGCCAGAAGGACCCGCGGGTCACCGCCACCCGGGCGCTCGGCATGGTCTGCCACGGGATCGGCGAGCGCGAGGGCTTCGAGCCGAAGGCGCAGTCCCACGCCTACGACGCGCTGGCGGCCTGGGGGCTCCCCACCAGCGAGGCGGTCAAGGTGCGTGCCGACCCTCGAGGCGGTGCAGGCCTACATCGAGGACGCCGGCGAGCGGCGGCACACGATCGTCCCCTACGAGATCGACGGGGTCGTGGTGAAGGTCGACGACGTGGCGCTGCAGCGGCGGCTGGGCTCGACCAGCCGCGCGCCCCGCTGGGCGATCGCCTTCAAGTACCCGCCCGAGGAGGTCAACGCCAGGCTGATCTCCATCGAGGTCAACACCGGGCGCACCGGCCGGGTGACGCCGTTCGGGGTGATGGAGCCGACCCGGGTCGCCGGCTCGACCGTCGAGCGGGCCACGCTCCACAACGCCCACGAGGTCGAGCGCAAGGACGTACGCCCCGGCGACACCGTCGTGCTGCGCAAGGCCGGTGACGTGATCCCCGAGATCGTCGGTCCCGTGCTGCCGCTGCGCCCGCAGGGGCTGCGCCGCTGGACGATGCCGACCGCGTGCCCCTCCTGCGGCACCACGCTGGCGCAGCAGAAGGAGGGCGACAAGGACCTCGCGCTGCCCCAACCACCGCAAGTGCCCGGCCCAGCTGCTCGACCGGGTCTTCCACGTCGCCGGTCGCGGGCGCCTTCGACATCGAGGGACTCGGTTCCGAGGCGGCGTCACGCGCTGCTCGAGGCCGGGGTGATCGAGGACGAGGGCGACGTCTTCGACCTCGACGAGGACAAGCTGCTCACGCACCGACCTGTTCACGCGCGCGGCGAAGAAGACCGAGGCCGACCGCGCCACCGACGGCCGGGTCCTCTCGGCCAACGGCGAGCGGCTGCTCTCGCAGCTCGACCAGGCCAAGGACGTGCCGCTGTGGCGGGTGGTCGTGGCGCTGTCGATCCGGCACGTCGGGCCGACCGCCGCGCGAGCGCTCGCCACCCGGTTCGGGTCGATGGCCGGGATCCGCGAGGCCGACGAGGAGACTGCTCGCCGACACCGAGGGGGTCGGCCCGACGATCGCGGCCGCCGTACGCGAGTGGTTCGACGGTCCGGAGTCGGAGTGGCACCGTCGGATCCTCGAGAAGTGGGAGGCCGCCGGCGTCCGGATGGCCGACGAGCGCGACGCGTCGATCGCCCGCACCCTCGAGGGACTCACCGTCGTCGCCACCGGCTCGCTCGACGACTTCTCGCGCGACTCGGTCAAGGAGGCGATCATCAGCCGCGGCGGCAAGGCGTCCGGGCTCGGTGTCGAAGAAGACCGACTACGTCGTCGTCGGCGACAACGCCGGGTCCAAGGCCGACAAGGCCGAGCAGCTCGGCGTCCCGATCCTCGACGAGGCGGCGTTCAAGCGGCTGCTCGAGGGTGGCCCGTCAGCCCTCTGAGCCTCCGGAGACCCGGGCGCGATGGTCGTCGGTGACGGTGCGCATGTCGTCGAGCAGGGTCCGCATGGCCTTCAGCTCCGCGAGGCTCAGTCGCCCGAGCAGCCGCGGGCCCTCGTCGACGAGCGGGCCGTAGCACTCCCAGGTCAGGGCCAGCCCCTGCTCGGTCATCTCGACCAGCACCTGCTCGGCGGTCGGCCGCGCTCGGCGTACGCCGGATGAGCCCGCGGGCCGAGAGCCGGTCGAACCTGGGCGTGCGGGGTCAGCCTTCCGGCACGTAGTAGCGGTAGTCGACGGTGAAGGTGTCGAGGTCGTAGGAGTCGTCGCCGTCGGTCGTGAAGGACCAGGTGACCGGACGGTCCTGGTCGGGGAGGAAGGGGCGGCCGGTGAGCCGGACCGCCTGCCACGGAGTGCTGGTCGAGCCGTCGGGCTCGGTCGCGGTGCCCGACAGGCTCCCCTGGTCGTCCCCTCCGGGCGTCGTCGGGCCGCCGGTCGCGGTGATCCGGTAGCTGTCGACGGGAGCCTCGACGAAGGGGACGTCGCTGCCGTAGAGACCGAGGGTCGCGTAATCGGAGGGCGACGTGCAGGGGCGGAAGCTCAGCCCGCCCGGGTAGCGCTCGCTCGGCACGGGCGAGCAGACGTCCCCACACCCGTTGCAGCCTCCGTAGTAGGGCCGGACGTGCCCCGCGTCGGCGGCGGACACCGTCGTCGTCCAGGTCTGCTCGACCAGCTGCTCGTGGGAGACCGTGAGGTCCTGGCTGTCGCGCTGCCGGTTGCCGGCCCGGTCGGAGGCCGTGACCCGCGCGACGTAGGCGCCGGCCGGCACGGCCTCCCCGTCGTCGGTGCGGGCGTCCCAGGCGAAGGTCGGCGTGTAGTCGCGCCGGACCGAGCGTCGCCACACGACCTCACCCGCCGACGTCGCGACCTCCACCGTCGTGCGCGCCGGCCGGCCATCCTCCGGGAAGAACTCCTGGTCGAAGGGGTTCCAGCCCTCGAGCACCCAGGTCAGCTGCACCCGGTCGTCCACCACGGTCGCAGTGGGGTGGACGGTGGGCCGCGAGCTGACCAGCTCGCCCTGCGGCCGGACGGTGTCCACGACGGCGTACGTCGTGGTCGAGCGGATCCGGTGGCCGGCCGTCGCGGTCAGCCGCACGCGGTAGTTCCCGTCGGGGGCCACCCTGCCGCCCGCCAGCCGACCGTTCCACGTCCAGCGGTGGGGGCCCGCCGCCAACCGCCCGAGGTGGACCGGACCGCGGACCACGCCCGCCTCGTCGCGCACGCGCACGGTCACCCGCGCGGAACGGGCGAGGTGGAACGGGATGCGGGCCCGGTCGCGACGGCCGTCGCCGTCGGGGGAGAGGTACGCCGTGCGCCACCCGGAGTCGACGAGGTCGTGAGCGGCGTCGGCCCGCGTCGTCGCCGTGGCGGCCGACGGCACCGTGCCCAGGCTCGTCAGCAGGGCGGCGACGACCGCCCACCGCGTGTGTCCGCGCTTCACGTGCTCTCCCGAGTGGCTGGACGACGAAGGCCGTCACCCTAACCCCGGAGCGACTCGTCCACCCCGGACGTGGCCGGGCCAGGTGATCGTCGTACCCGACATCTGCGTCGTCGTTCCACGGTTTCCACAGCGCCGATGCCGGGTACGACGCACCACCCGCCCGCGCGCGGCGCCATCCTCAGCGGTCGACCGCCCGGACGACCAGGTCGGCGACGCCCTGCTGGCCTGCGGGGAGGGGGTGGAAGGGGATGGCGCCGCCCTGCACCGCGAGCTGGCCGTTGACCCACGGCCGGTCGGAGCAGACGTCGTGGCCGGCGGAGGCGCGCCAGACGTCGACGTACGTCGTGTCGGTGCGCGCGGCGGCCCGGGCGAGGTTGTCGGTCAGGGCGTGGTTGATGCGACGGGCGAACGGGAGGTCGCCGGTGGCCAGGGGGAGCAGGTCGGTGCAGGCGCCGTCGGCGGGCACCAGCTGGGGGTAGCCGACCACCAGCAGCTGCGCCTTCGGCGACCGCTGGTGCACCTCCTCGATCGCGCGCACCAGCCGGCCGACGATCCTGGCCCGGGTCTGGGCGAGCAGGTCGCCCTGCGCCCGCGCCGCGTCGCGGCAGGGAGAGCCGTCCGGGTCCTGCGCGGCGACCGACACGCAGCCGCCGACCAGCCGCAGGAAGACGCCGTAGTCGTTGCCGCCGATCGAGAGCGTCACCAGGTCGGTGTCGCGGTCGAGCGAGTCCAGCTGGGGCGGGCGGGTGGACCCGCCGACCTCCTGCGCGGCCAGGAGGTCACGGCTCTCCGCGCCGCTGCAGCTGCGGTCGGCGAGCTCGACGTCACCGCCCAGGGCGGACGCGACGAGCGAGGGGTAGTCGTGCGAGGAGCGCAGGCAGCCGTCGGAGCTGGTCTCGGGGATGCCCGGGGCGGCGGTGAAGGAGTCGCCCAGGGCGACGTAGGAGTACGTCGGCCGCGAGCCGGTCGGCTCGGAGCTCGGGGCCGCCGCAGGAGTACCCGCGCCGGTGCAGCCGGCCAGCAGCAGCCCGGCGACGACGACGGCAGGGACGAGCAGCGGGCGCAGCACGGCTCCAACGGTCGCACGTCCGGCCAAGCGGCCGGCTCAGGCCAGCAGCGCGAGCGAGGCGGGGTAGTCGTGCAGCTGGTCGCGGAGCTGGGCCCACAGCACGTCGGTGACGTCGTCCGGGGCACCGCGGCGGCGCAGCACCTCGGCCAGCCAGTTCCGGGCCGACTCCGGCACCGTCGGGTCGCCGGTCATCACCCCGCCGGCGACGGCGGCGACCAGGTGGGGCGTGAACGTCGCCAGCACGACCCGCCAGTGGTCGGGCGTCAGGGCGTCGGAACCGGCGCCGAGCAGGCCCTCCGTCGCGTCGAGCACGCGGCGGGCCACCAGGTCGGCCGCACCGGCCAACCGCACCGCCTCGGCGTCGAGCGCCATCGGCGGCGGGATCACGACGTCGGGGAGCCGCTCGAGCACGGCGCGCGCCTGCTCCGGCGAGGCGGCGTAGGCGCTGGCGCCGAGCCGGCTCGCCCGCACGCCGCCCTCGTCGAACGCCGCGCCGCCGGCCACGACCGGGACCCCGGCCGCCGTCACGTCGGCGATCTGGCGGGCGACCCGGGGCAGCGACGAGGACAGCGAGGCACTCACCAGCACCGCCGCCGGACGCTCGCGGTCGATCCGCTCCAGCAGCACCTGGCGGCGGGTGTCAGGGGCGAGCAGCTCTGTCGGCCAGCCCCACGAGTGCATCGTCACCGCCACGACCTGCGCGGCCAGGCCGTGGAACTCGCGCTCGGCGCAGGTGACCAGCAGCGTCGACCGCCCCGGGTCTGCCGCTGGCAGCGACTCGCCCACCCGCCGCACGACGTCCTCGCTGATCACGGTGGCGGCGTGCTCCTGCCCGACGGTCCAGTGGTTGGCGGCCCAGGACTCGCCGATCCGCTGCTGGGTGTGGACCACGATGCCGGCCAGGGCATCGGCGGGACTCACCCCGGCGTCGATGACGCGGGCGACCACGGCGTACGCCGCCTCGCCGTCGTTGCGCAAGAGCGTCGACCAGTAGTGATCGGCGGCCGGGATCAGCTGGGGTTGCAGGCGCATGGACCAGCATCCTCGCACCGCGCTGCCGACGCGGCACCACCCAGGAGGACGTTCAGTCCAGGACGCCGGTGCCCTGCAGGATCCGCCACACCTCCGGCGCCCGGCTCACCGCGAAGCCGGCGGTCACGTGGTGGTCGTCGCGCCACACCACCTCGTCGTCGACGACGGGCAGGCACGCCTCCGGGGCGTCGGGGCAGAAGGCCGGGTTGAGGTCGACCGGTCCCACCCGGTCGTCGCTGCCGGCCAGCCGGTGGACCAGGCGGTCGGTCCGGCTCAGCACGACACGCGAGGGCACCGAGCACTCCGCGGCGTCCTCGACGGTCGTCAGGCAGTCGGGCGGGTCGAAGGCCTCCGGCATCACCAGCTGGTCGACGACCAGCGTGTGCGGGACGGTGCGGGAGAGGTCGCGCAAGGTGCGCGTCGACTCGAGGCGGGTCATCCGGGCCAGTGACATCTCGCGGCCGTCGCGGCGGCGGACGAGGTCGGCCCATTCCTCCGGGTCGTCCCGGGGCCGGGCCATCACGACCACGACGTCGGGGTCGAGCTCGGGAAGGACGTCGTCGTACCAGTCGACCCGGGCGTCGACGCAGTGCTGCCGCTCCTCCGCCGAGGACTTCCGGTTGTCGAGGCCCTCCTGCCACAGGCAGCCCTCCACCACGTCGAGGGAGAGGGTGAGGTCGTGCTCCCGGGCGAGCTTCTCGAACATCGGCACCAGCATCTGGGCCTGGCTGTCGCCGATCAGCAGCACGTGGGGGCCGTCCCCCTCGACGACCGTGCACGCCGACGGGTCCTCGGCCGTGCACCAGCCCACGTCGCCGTAGTCGCCGACCACCTGCTCCCAGTCGACGTCGGCGGGCACCTGCACGGCCGTCGGCGCGGTCACCTGGCCGGTGCCCTCCACGTCGGCCAGGGGTGGCCGCCGCTCCTCGAGCAGCACGGCCGGCACGAGGGTGGCCGCCACCAGCGCCGAGGCGGCGACGCCGGCCAGGGCGGGGGTCCAGGCGAAGCGGTCGAGGTACGCCGAGCGCCGGATCGGCGTCTCCAGCAGCCGGAACGACACCGCGGCGATCGCGGTGCTGACCGGCACGGCGAGGGCGGCGACGACGACCGGCCGGGTCGTCACGGTCTCCTCGAGCAGCCGGATCACCGGCCAGTGCCAGAGGTAGGTGCCGTAGGAGATCGCGCCGAGGTAGACGGGCACCGGGTGCGACAGCACCCGCGCGAGCCGGCCCCCCTCGGCCAGCACCACGCCGGCGACCAGCACGCACCCGACCGCGGTGGCCAGCAGTCCTCGCCACGACGGCGACATCGGGACCAGGCCGGTGCACAGCAGCAGGAAGACCGGCAGCGCCACCGCCGCCGCAGGCCCCCACCGCCGGTGGGCGAGCCGGTGACCGCGGCCGAAGACCAGCAACGCGAGCAGCGAGCCCGCGAGCGGCTGGTAGATCCGGGCGTCGGTGCCGTAGTAGGCGTGGGTGGCGTCGGCCTGAGCCCAGAACAGCTGGGCTCCCACCGAGACGGCCAGCAGGGCGAGCAGCGCGGCGCCGGCCCAGCGACGTCCGGGCCGGGTGAGCAGCCACAGCAGCACCGGGAAGACGACGTAGTACTGCTCCTCGATCGCCAGCGACCAGAAGTGGAGGAACGGGCTCTGCTCGGAGTCGGCGGCGAAGTAGTCGCCGGACTCGGCCAGGAAGTGCCAGTTGGCGACGTAGAGCAGCGCGTGCTGGGCGTCGGAGACCAGCGGCACCCGCTCCGTCACGGGGAGCACGAGCACGAAGGTGAGGCAGGTGACGACGATCGCCACCAGCGCGGCGGGCAGCAGGCGACGTACGCGGCGGGCGTAGAAGCCGCCCAGCCGGAGCCCGCCGGTGCGGTCGATCTCGGCCAGCAGCACGCCGGTGACGAGGAAGCCCGACAGCACGAAGAACAGGTCGACGCCGAGGAAGCCCCCGGTGGCCCAGGCGTGCCCGGTGTGGAAGAGCACCACCGCGTAGACGGCGACCGTGCGCAGGCCGTCGAGCGCGGGACGGTAGGACCAGGGCACGGCCGCGAGGATAGGCCCCGACCACCGGCTGCCGCCGCCTCCCCGCCGCTCCCTAGGATGGCGGCCATGGCTGAACCCTCCGGCGCGTCCCTGACCCGGGAGCAGGTCGCCCACCTGGCCGACCTGGCCCGGATCGACCTCTCCGACGCCGAGCTCGACCACCTCGCCCCCCAGCTGGGGGTGATCCTGGAGTCGATCGCCTCGATCCAGGGCGTGGCAGGCGACGACGTCCCGCCCACCTCCCACGCGCTCCCGCTGGCCAACGTGTTCCGGGACGACGTCGTGGTGCCCGGGCTGAGCGCCGAGGAGGCGTTGAGCGGGGCGCCCGAGGCCGAGCAGCAGCGGTTCAGCGTCCCCCGGATCCTGGGCGACGAGCAGTGAGCGACGACCTGACCCGGCGCACCGCCGCAGAGCACGCCCATGCGCTCGCCGCGGGCGAGACCTCGAGCGTCGCGCTGACCCGGGCCCACCTCGACCGGATCGCCGCCGTCGACGACCAGGTGCACGCCTTCCTCCACGTCGACACCGAGGGTGCGCTCGCCTCGGCCGCCGCGTCCGACGAACGGCGGGCGGCGGGCGAGCCCCGCTCGGCGCTCGACGGCGTGCCGATCGCGGTCAAGGACGTGATGGCGACGCGGGGGATGCCGACCACGTGCGGGTCGCGGATCCTCGAGGGCTGGGTGCCGCCGTACGACGCGACCGTGGTCGCGCGGCTGCGGGAGGCCGGGCTGCCGATCCTCGGCAAGACCAACATGGACGAGTTCGCGATGGGCTCCTCGACCGAGCACTCCGCCTACGGCCCGACCCACAACCCGTGGGACCTCGACCGGATCCCGGGCGGTTCCGGCGGCGGCTCGGCGGCGGCCGTGGCCGCCTTCGAGGCGCCGCTCGCGGTCGGCACCGACACCGGCGGCTCGATCCGCCAGCCCGGCGCCGTCACCGGCACCGTCGGGATGAAGCCGACGTACGGCGGGGTCTCGCGCTACGGCCTCGTGGCGCTGGCCAACTCCCTCGACCAGGCCGGCCCGGTCACCCGCACCGTGCTCGACGCCGCGCTGCTCCACGAGGTGATCGGCGGCCACGACCCGCTCGACTCGACCAGCATCGACCAGCCGCTGCCGTCGCTCGTCGAGGCCGTCCGGCAGGGTGCGAGCGGTGACCTCTCCGGCGTACGGATCGGGGTCGTGAAGGAGCTCGGCGGCGCGGGCTACCAGTCGGGCGTGCTGACCCGCTTCCAGGAGTCGGTCGACCTGATGGTCGCGGCGGGCGCCGAGGTGGTCCAGGTGTCGTGCCCCCACTTCGTGCACGCCCTGGCGACCTACTACCTGATCCTCCCGGCGGAGGCGTCGAGCAACCTCGCGAAGTTCGACGCGATGCGCTACGGGCTGCGCGTCGTCCCCGACGGCAACCCGAGCGCGGAGGACGTCATGCGCGCGACCCGCGACGCCGGCTTCGGCGACGAGGTGAAGCGCCGGATCATCCTCGGCACCTACGCCCTCTCCAGCGGCTACTACGACGCCTACTACGGGCAGGCCCAGAAGGTGCGCACCCTGGTCGCCCGCGACTTCGAGGCGGCGTTCGCGCAGGCGGACGTGCTGGTCTCCCCGACGGCGCCGACCACCGCGTTCAGGCTCGGCGAGAAGCTCGACGACCCGCTGGCGATGTACCTCAACGACCTCGCCACGATCCCCGCCAACCTCTCCGGCGTCCCGGGCATCTCCGTGCCGAGTGGCCTGGCCGACGAGGACGGGCTGCCGACCGGCGTCCAGGTGCTGGCGCCGGCGCTGGCCGACGACCGGGTCTACCGGGTCGGCGCGGCGCTGGAGACGCTGCTCACCCGCGAGTGGGGCGGGCCGCTGCTCGACCGCGCTCCCGCGCTGGAAGGAGCGCCGGCATGACCGACACCCTGCTGTCCTTCGAGGAGGCGCTGGAGCGGTTCGACCCGGCGCTCGGGCTCGAGGTCCACGTCGAGCTCAACACCGCGACCAAGATGTTCTGCGGCTGCCGTGCGGCCTTCGGCGGCGAGCCCAACAGCCAGGTCTGCCCCACCTGCCTCGGCCTGCCCGGCGCGATGCCCGTCGTCAACCGGGTCGGCGTCGAGTCGGCGATCCGGATCGGGCTCGCGCTCAACTGCGAGATCGCCGAGTGGTGCCGGTTCGCCCGGAAGAACTACTTCTACCCGGACATGCCGAAGAACTTCCAGACCTCCCAGTACGACGAGCCGATCGCCTTCGAGGGCTGGATGGACGTGGAGCTCGACGGCGGGGAGACCGTCCGGGTCGAGATCGAGCGGGCCCACATGGAGGAGGACACCGGCAAGTCGACCCACGTCGGGACGTCCGGTCGCATCCACGGCGCCGACTACTCGCTGGTCGACTACAACCGCGCCGGCATCCCCCTGATCGAGATCGTCACCAAGCCGATCACCGGCACCGGCGCCAAGGCGCCCGAGGTGGCCCGCGCCTACGTCCAGCAGCTGCGCGAGCTGATCGTCGCGCTGGGCGTCTCCGAGGCCCGGATGGACCAAGGCAACCTGCGCGCCGACGTCAACCTCTCGCTGTCGCCGACGGGTTCGGGCACGCTGGGCACCCGCACCGAGACCAAGAACGTCAACTCGTTCCGCTCGGTCGAGCGCGCCGTACGCTTCGAGGTGCAGCGGCACGCGGCCGTCCTCTCCGGCGGGGGCTCGATCCTCCAGGAGACCCGCCACTGGCACGAGGACACCGGCATCACCACCTCGGGCCGGGAGAAGTCCGACGCCGAGGACTACCGCTACTTCCCCGAGCCCGACCTGGTGCCCGTCGCCCCGTCGAGGGAGTGGGTCGAGGAGCTGCGCAGGACGCTGCCGGAGAACCCGACGGTGCGGCGGGCCCGGCTGCAGGCCGACTGGGGCTTCTCCGACCTCGAGATGCGCGACACCGTCGGCGCCGGCGCGCTCGGCCTGGTCGAGGAGACGGTGGCCGCCGGCGTGAGCCCTCCCTTGGCCCGCAAGTGGTGGCTGGGCGAGCTCGCGCGGCGGGCCAACGACACCGGCACCGAGCTGGGGGAGCTGGGCGTGACGCCGGCGCAGGTGGCCGAGGTGCAGGGGATGGTCGACGCCGGGACCCTCAACGACAAGCTGGCCCGGCAGGTCTTCGACGGGCTGCTGGCCGGGGAGGGGACGCCGCAGCAGGTCGTCGAGGCCCGCGGCCTGGCCATCGTCTCCGACGAGGGCGCGCTCTCGACCGCCGTCGACCGGGCCATCGCCGCCAACCCCGACGTCGCCGAGAAGATCCGCGACGGCAAGGTCGCCGCCGCCGGCGCCCTGATCGGCGCCGTGATGAAGGAGATGCGCGGCCAGGCCGACGCCGGCCGGGTCCGCGAGCTGATCCTCGAGAAGCTCGCCTGATCGCCGACCCGTCACTTCTGGCAGTTCGTGACCCGTCGACCCGTCACTTCTGCAGGCTGCTCACGCGCAGAAGTGACGGCTCGAGGCCTCGTGAACTCGCAGAAGTGACGGCTCGCCGTTCGGTGGGTCGGTGCAGCGGGGGTAGGGTGCTGGCGACACCAAAACTCACCACGTCCGTGGTCGGGGGAAGCCGGTCCGAGTCCGGCGCTGACCCGCAACCGTAGGTGGCCCCTTCCCGAGGGGACCACGAGCCGGAGCACCCGCCTCGCGACGTCCTGAACACACGCTGTCGTGGAAAGCAGCGGGTGGTCCCGTGTGGCCTCCCGTCTGCGTGCAGCGGGAAGGAACACCATGCGTCACCCCAAGCGTCACTCCGTCCGTACGGCGGCCGCCCTGGCCGCGAGCGCCGTCCTCACCACCACCTTCGTCGGGCCCGCGTCAGCCGGCCCCGCCGACCCCGGCGGCCAGTGGCTGCAGGGCGAGCTGTCGGGCGACGGCCTCGTCCACGACTCCTACGAGGACAGCGAGGGCGTCCACCAGTACGTCGACCACGGCCTCACCGCCGACTTCGGCTTCGCCTTCGCCGAGCTCGGCCAGGACGACGCCGCAACGACCGTGCGGGACGCCCTCGAGGACCTGGCGAAGCGCTACACGGCTCCCGGGAGGAAGGTGTACGCCGGCTCGACGGCCAAGCTCGCCACGCTGGTGCAGGTCACCGGCGGGGACCCCCGCTCCTACGGTGGGCTCGACCTCATCCAGCAGCTGAGCGGGGACCTCCGCACCGGGGCGCGCAACCGGGGCAGGATCGCCGACTCGTTCGGCAACACGGTCGGGCAGGCCTTCGCCGTCCGGGCGCTCGCCACCGCTGGTTCCGGCAAGGCCACGGACGCTCGGCGGTTCCTCCTGGAGCAGCAGTGCTCGCCGGGCTACTTCCGGCTCGACTTCTCGCCCAAGGCCGACCACGACCAGACCTGCGACGGCGCTCGGCGCGCCGACGCAGCCCCCGACACCGATGCCACCGCGTTGTCCGTGCTCGCCCTGAAGGGCCTCCCGAGGGCGCAGAAGACCCGTCGTACCCGTGCGGCCGTCGACAACGCCACCGACTGGTTGGTCAAGCGCCAGAAGGCCAACGGCAGCTTCGGCGGCGGGGTGGCCACCGAGGCCAGCAACACCAACAGCACCGGGCTCGCGGCGTGGGCCCTCGGTGAGGTCGGCGCCTGCCGCCCGGCGGCCGACGCCGCTGCCTGGGTGAGCGGCCTGCAGGTCCCCGCCGACGCGACCGGGCCCCTCGCCGGTGAGGACGGCGCGATCGCCTACGACCGCGCGGCGTACGACGCCGCCGAGAACGACGGCATCACCGACGCCGTCGACGACCAGTGGCGCCGCGCGACCTCGCAGGCCGCTCCGGGCCTGGCCGTCGCCGCGGGCTGCTGACCGTGCGGACGTCGTTCCGGCTCCTCGCGGCGACGACCATGGTCGCCGCGGGGGTGCTGCTGCCCGCGCCCGCCCGGGCGGCATCGTGCGGGAGCGCCGACGGGGTCACCGTCGTGGTCGACCTGGCCCGTTCGGGGGGCAGCGGGATCACGACCAGCTGCGTGGCAGACGGTGGGGGTGATGCCGCTTCCCAGCTGTTCGTGGATGCCGGTCACGAGCTGACCCGTGTGTCGTCCCAACCGGGGGCGGTGTGCAAGGTCGACGGGTACCGCACGCAGGATGCCTGCCAACAGATGCCTGCCGGAAGCGCCTACTGGGGTCTGTTCTGGTCCGACGGCGACGGCGGCTGGGTCTACTCGCAGGAGGGCGTCGACAACCTCAACGTGCCCGACGGAGGCTGGGTCGCATGGGCTTGGCAGAACGGCGGGTCCTACGACTACCCGGGCGTGGCGCCGGCATCCAACGCCGACTCGCCTTCGCCATCGCCGTCGCCGAGCCACCCCGCGGGGAACAACGGGTCGGACAGGGGCGCTCACGGGGGCCGACCGGCGACCTCCCCCAGTGCCTCCCCCTCGACGGCGGACGGACCTACCGCGAGCGCGGTGCCCTCAGCGAAGGCTGGTGGTGGGGGAGCCGGGCGCGCCGGACGTGGGGAGGACCGGCCCCGACCGGACTCGCGGGACGGCGCCGGGAAGCAGCACGGCGAGAAGGCGGGCGACCGGCAGAGGTCGCGCGCTGAGACGTCCGATGACTCCGCCGAGCCCGCGACCGGCACGGAGCCCGTGGCCACGAGCGACCCGGCTGCCGCCGACGGCGGCCTCCCGGCCTGGGTCGCGCCGTCGGTGATCGGCGCCCTGTTCGCGGCCGCGGGCGTCGCGGCCTGGCTGAGGCGCCGCGCGTCGGCGTCCGGCTGAGGCGCCGGTGTCCGGTCGGCTGCGCACGGCTCGGCTTCCCCGGGACCTCCACCCGGTCGCCTGGTGGGTGTGGGCCCTGGGGCTGGCCGTGGCCGCGTCGCTGACGACGAACCCGATGCTGCTGCTCCTGCTGGTCGCGGTGGCCACCCTGGTCGTCGTGCTGCGCCGCTCCGACCAGCCGTGGGCCGACTCCTTCCGGCTCTACGTCCTGCTCGGCGCGGTGATCGTCGTGGTGCGGGTCGGGTTCCGGGTGCTCTTCGGCACCGGCCCGGGCACGGTGCTGCTCGACCTGCCCGGCATCACCCTCCCCGACTGGGCGGCGGGCATCGTGCTGCTCGGGCCGATCACCCGCGAGTCGTTGCTCGCCGGCCTCTACGACGGACTGCGGCTGGCGACCATCGTCGTGTGCGTCGGGGCGGCCAACGCGCTGGCCAACCCCAAGCGGCTGCTGCGCTCGGTGCCGCCGGCGCTCTACGAGGTCGGCACGGCGCTGGTCGTGGCGGTGACGATGCTGCCGCAGTTCGCCGACAGCCTGCGCCGGGTGCGGGCGGCCCAGGCGCTGCGCGCGGGCGAGGCCGGCCGGGTGCGCGGGCTCCGGCGGCTGCTGGTGCCGGTGCTCGAGGACGCGCTCGAGCGGTCGTTGGCGATGGCGGCGGGGATGGACGTCCGCGGCTACGGCCGCCCTGGCGACGCCTCGCGCCGGCAGCGGACCCTGACCGGGGTCCTGATGCTCGCCGGCCTGGTCGGCGTCTGCGTCGGTACCTACGCCGTCCTCGACAGCACGGCCCCCCGCTGGCTCGCGCTCCCGATGCTGCTCGGCGGCGCGGTCGTGGCCGGGCTCGGGCTGGCCAGCGCCGGGTCGCGCGTACGCCGTACCCGCTATCGGCCCGACCGCTGGCGCTGGCCCGAGCTGGTGGTGGTCGCGGGCGGCGTCGTCGCGGGTGTCGGCGGCTGGTGGGTCGGCCACACACAGCTGCCGATCGCCTACCCCGCCCTCGACGTCGTCCCGCAGCTCAGCCCGGTCGGACTCGCGGCCGCCGCGGTGGCGCTCGGCGCCGCCCTCTGCGCGCCCCGGCAGGTGCGGCCGTGATCTCGCTGCGCGACGTCTCCTTCGCCTACGACGGCACCACGGTGCTCGACGGGGTCGACCTCGACCTCGACGAGGCCGAGCTGGTCGTGGTCTCCGGGCGCACGGGCTCGGGGAAGTCGACGCTGCTCGGCGTGCTGACAGGGCTGGTGCCGCGGTTCAGCGGGGGCGAGCTCCACGGCCGGGTCCTGCTCGACGGCGTCGACGTCACGACCCGGCCGCCGCGCGAGCGAGCCCACCTCGTGGGGCACGTCGGCCAGGACCCCGCGGCCGGCTTCGTCACCGACACCGTCGAGGAAGAGCTCGCCTACGGCATGGAGCAGCTCGGGCTGACGCCCGACACGATGCGCCGCCGGGTCGAGGAGACGCTCGACCTGCTCGGCATCGCCGACCTCCGCCACCGCGACCTGCGCACCCTCTCCGGCGGGCAGCAGCAGCGGGTGGCGATCGGGTCGGTGCTCACGATGCACCCGCGGCTGCTCGTGCTCGACGAGCCCACCTCGGCGCTCGACCCGACCGCGGCGGAGGAGGTGCTGGCCACGCTGACCCGGCTGGTCCACGACGTCGGCGTCACGGTGCTGATCGCCGAGCACCGGCTGG
This sequence comes from uncultured Actinomycetota bacterium, assembly GCA_963740885.1. GTDB lineage: Bacteria > Actinomycetota > Actinomycetes > Propionibacteriales > Nocardioidaceae > Nocardioides. The sequence goes on along the minus strand of CAVUFP010000002.1, from coordinate 437,178 downwards.
AACGGGTCGTGCCGTTCGCCGACCGGGTCTGCCTCCTCACCGGCGGGGGCGGGGTCGTCGTCGACGAGCCCGCGACGGTGCTCGCCGACTCGCCCGTCGTCCCTCCGCTCGTCGAGCTCGGCCGGCTCGCCGGCTGGACGCCGCTGCCGCTCGCCGTCCGAGACGCGCGGCGCCGGGCGCGCGACCTCGACCTCCCGACCCCGCCCGCCGACCGGCCGCCGCCCACGGGGGAGCGGCGGTTGGCGGCGGGCGGCCTCACCGTCCGGCACGGCACCACCGTCGCGGTCCGCGAGGTCGACCTCGCGCTCGCGGCCGGCACCGTGACCGCCCTGATGGGACGCAACGGGTGTGGCAAGTCCAGCCTGCTGTGGGCCCTCCAGGGCCGCGAGCGGTACGCCGGCAGGCTGGACGTCGGGGGCCGCGACCCGGCCGACGCCGACCCGCACGGGCGTCGCGGGCTCGTCGGCCTGGTGCCGCAGAGCCCGGCCGACCTGCTCTACCTCGAGACGGTCGCCGAGGAGTGCGCCGCCGGCGACGGCGGCTCGGGGGAGTGCCGCCGGCTGCTCGACCGGCTGGCGCCCGGCATCGAGGCGGGCACCCATCCGCGCGACCTCTCCGAGGGGCAGCGGCTGGCCCTCGCCCTCGCCCTGGTGCTGGTCGGCCGGCCGGCGGTGCTGCTCCTCGACGAGCCCACCCGCGGCCTCGACTACCCGGGCAAGGCCGTGCTGGCCGAGGTGCTGTGCGGGCTCGCCGCCGACGGGGTGGCCGTGCTGGTGGCCACCCACGACGTGGAGTTCGTGGCCCAGGCGGCCGACGACCTGTGGGTGATGGCCGAGGGCGAGCTGGTCTCGCGCGGACCGGTGCGCGAGGTGGTCGCCCAGTCGCCGGCGTTCGCACCCCAGGTCACCAAGGTGCTCGGCGCCCCCTGGCTCACCGTCGACGACGTCCGGGGTGGCCGATGAGCAGCGGGTTGGGCACCCGGCCGGTCGCGGTCCGGCTCTCGCTGCGCTCCGGGCTGGTGCTCGGCGTGGCCTCGCTGGTCGGGCTGATGATGCTGTGCTGGCCACTGCTGCTCGACGTGGCGCCCGGCGAGCGGGTCGACCCGCCGTTCCTGTTCCTGGCGCTGCTCCCGCTGGTCGTCGCCGTGGTGCTCGCCGAGATCAGCGAGGGCGGGCTCGACCCGCGGGTGCTGGCCGTGCTCGGGGTGCTCAGCGCCGTCAACGCGGTGCTGCGCGCCGTGTCGCCCGGCCTGGCCGGCGTCGAGCTCGCGTTCTTCCTGCTGATCCTGGCCGGGCGGGTGTTCGGTCCCGGGTTCGGCTTCGTGCTCGGCTGCACCTCGCTGTTCGCCTCGGCGCTGCTGACCGCCGGGGTCGGGCCGTGGCTGCCGTTCCAGATGATCGTCGCGGCCTGGGTCGGGATGGGCGCGGGGCTGCTGCCGCGGCGGGTGACGGGCCGGGCCGAGATCGCGCTGCTCGCGGCGTACGGCGTGGTGGCGGCCTACGGCTTCGGACTCCTGATGAACCTCTCGGCATGGCCGTTCGTCGCCGGCATCGAGGTGCCCGGCCACGCGGGGTCGCTGTCCTACGTGCCCGGCGCCGAGCTGCTGGACAACCTCCACCGGTTCCTCGTCTACACCCTGCTGACCTCGACCGGCGGCTGGGACACCATGCGCGCGCTCACCAACGCGGTGGCGATCGTGCTGCTCGGGCCTGCCGTGCTGACGACGCTGCGCCGGGCCGCTCGGCGGGCGCTGGTGGTGCCGATCGGGCGGTGAGGGGTGTCGAAACCTCCCCCTCTTGGCGCCAGACCCGCCCACGAGGTCCGGCCCCGGAACAGGAGCCGAGCTACAGCCCCGGGTCGACGACCAGGATCTGGTCGTCGCCGGCGTTGACGACGCCGCGGCCGTCGCGGTTGGACGTGGTGATCCACAGCCGGCCGTCGGGAGCGGCGACGACGGTGCGCAGCCGCCCGTACTCGCCCACGAAGAAGTCGGCGGGCGCGCTCGCCCGCTCGCCCGACACGTCGACGCGCCACAGCCGGACGCCGCCCAGGGCGGCCATCCACAGCGTGCCGTCGACGTAGGCCAGCCCGGACGGCGAGGCCTCGCTGGTCGCCCAGACGACCTGCGGGTTGGTGAAGTCGGCGTCGTCGCCGCGGCCCTCGACCTCGGGCCAGCCGTAGTTGTCGTCCTTCTCGACCAGGTTGAGCTCGTCGAACGTCGACTGCCCGAACTCGCTGGCCCACAGGTGGCCGTCGTCGTCGAAGGCGAGGCCCTGGACGTTGCGGTGGCCGAGCGTCCAGACCGGGGAGCGGGGGTCCGGGTTGCCCGGCGCGGGCTCGCCGTCGGTGGTGATCCGGAGGATCTTGCCGCCGAGGGACCCGGGGTCCTGGGCCAGCGGACCGTCGCCGGTCTCGCCGGTGCTGACGTAGAGGAACCCGTCGGGCCCGAAGGCCAGCCGGCCGCCGTTGTGGATGAACCCCTTCGGGATGCCCTCGAGGATCGGCTCCGGGGTCGAGATCGTGTCGTCCGCCCCGAGCCGGGCGCGCAGCACGGCGTTGTCGGAGGCGCGGGTGGCGTAGAGGTACAGCGTCCGGTCGCGACGGAAGTCCGGCGAGACGGCGACGCCGAGCAGCCCGCCCTCGCCCTCGGGCTCGGCCGCGGCGACCACGCCCGCCTCCTGCGGGGTCCCGCCGTCGGGGTCGACGAGCAGCACCCGGGCGTTGTCGCGCTCGGTGACCACGGCCCGGCCGTCGGGCAGGAAGTCCAGGCCCCACGGCACCTCGAGCCGGGTGGCGACCGACTCCAGCACCTCGGGCCGGCCGCGGGCACCGGCCCCTCCCGTGTCGCCCGGCCGGCCCGTGCCACCCGCAATGTCGCTCGGCTCGGGCTCGCTGGTCGTGGCCGTCACCGTCGGTCGTCCCGCGTCGTCGCCGCCCTCGGAGCAGGCCGCGACCGGAAGCGCCAGCAGCAGCGCGACCGGGAGGGCCCCCCGCATCAGCCGACCCGCTCGAGGAACTCCAGCAGCAGCGCGTGGACCTCCGCCGGCTGCTCCATCGGGAGGAAGTGGGTGCCCTCGAGCTCGACGTACGTCGCGTCCTGCATCCGCTCGGCGGCCGTGAGCATGTCGCGGGCCCCGCTCAGGACGTCCCAGCGGCCGGCGACGAAGCACGCCGGGACCTCGATCGCGCTGAGCCGGACCCGGCGGTGCTCGGAGGTGCGCAGGGCGAGGTGGAAGTACCAGTCGACGGGGGTCGTGAGGAACTCCCGCACGGCGATCGCGCTCAGCCGGCGATCGGCCACGGGGAACATGAAGCCGGAGTGGCTCAGGGCCGTGATCGCGCGCGGTCCGATCGGCAGCCGCCGGGCGAACGGGCTGAGCGCGCGGCCACCGTGGTGCATCAGCCGGGCGGCCGTGACCGTCAGCGCGCCCGCCACCGGGTGGGGGAGGTGGAGCGGGCCGAGCATGGTGGCGAAGGTGCCGCCGGGGACGCCGGCGACCGCGAACAGCCCGCGGACCCGCTCGGGGTGCCGGGAGGTCAGCTCGAACATGGTGTTGACGCCCATCGACCAGCCCATCAGCATCGCGTGGCCGACGCCGAAGTGGTCCATCACCGACAGCGCGTCCTCGACGAACGCGTCGATGCCGACCCGGTCGGGATCCTCGGGCCGGTCCGAGCCACCGGTACCGCGGTGGTTCCAGCTGACCACGCGCACGCCGCAGTCGGCGTCGAGCAGCGCCGGCCACGCCCAGGGGTTGGTGCCGAGGCCGTTGCACAGCACCACGGTGGGTCCGTCGACCGCGCCGTCCGGGTCGTTGCTCCAGGCCCGCAGCCGGGTGCCGTCGTCGGAGCGTACGTCGCTGAAGGCCAGCCGCGGGTGGGTCGTGCCGGACCCGGTGCGCGCGCCGGTGGAGGGGGCCATGCGACCCAGTGTGCCGGACCGGCCGGCCTCCTCCCGGTCAGCCGGCGTGGGAGGCGAGGTAGTCCTCGACCTCGAGGGCCTCCGCCCGGCGCTGCGTGAGCGCGCTGGCGGCGACCATGGCGTTGCGCCGGGCCCGCTGCTGGGACGCGACCGCCCAGTCCTCGACCCGGTCCCCGACCCAGCGGTCGACCGGGTGGGGGAGCGGGAGGTGCATGGAGGGGACGCTAGGCCGCGTGGTTTGCGGGGACGTCAACCGCGTGTGACGAGCGGGTGAACGACTCAGTCGGGCACGGGCTCGGCCAGTCCGCGGCCCGAGCGGGTGGCTCCGACGGAGGCGACGACCACGCAGGCCATGGCCACCCACTGGGAGGCGGAGAGGAACTCGCCGAGCACGACGATCGCGGCCAGGGCCGCGGCGGCCGGCTCGAGGCTCATCAGGATCGAGAACACCGCGGGGGGCAGCCGGCGCAGGGCCGTCATCTCGCAGCTGTAGGGGATCACCGAGCTGAGCAGGCCGACGGCGGCGCCGACCAGCAGCACCCGCGGCTCGAGCAGGGTGTCGCCCGCGCTGAACAGAGCCGCGGGAGCGAGCAGCACGGTGGCGACCAGGCTGGCGACCGCGAGCCCACCCAGGCCCGGCCACCGGGCGCCGGTGCCGGCGCTGAGCAGGATGTAGCCGGCCCAGGCGGCGCCGGCGAGCAGCGCGAACGCCGTACCGGCGAGGTCGACCTCGCCGGGTCGCACCCCGAGCAGCACCACGCCGGTGCCGGCCAACCCGACCCAGACCAGGTCCCGGGCCCGCCGGGAGCCGAGCACGGCGATGGCCAGCGGGCCCACGAACTCGATGGTCACCGCGACGCCGAGCGGGATCCGCGCGAAGGCCTGGTAGATCGCCCAGTTCATCACCCCGAGGGCGACGCCGAAGCCGATCACCACGCCCCAGTCGCCACGGGTCCGGCCACGAAACGTCGGGCGGGCGATCAGCCCGAGCAGCAGGGCACTGATGACCAGCCGCAACCACACGATGCCGGTCGGCGTGATCTCCCCGAACAGGTCCTTGGCGACCGCCGCCCCGAGCTGGACCGAGAGAATTCCGACGAGCACCAGCCAGACCGGTGAGAATCGGGGGGACACCCGGTCAATCTAGGTCGTGGGAGGCGCGCGCTGGACCGTCGGCCTGTCGGTGGACCCGGCTAGCGTCGCCCCTGCACCACCGACCGAGCCGTCGAAGGGGGACCAGCGGTGACGACCACGTCCACGACCACAGTCGCGAGCACCACGTCCGGGGAGGCGGCCATCGAGGCCGACGACCTGGTCAAGCACTTCGGGAAGACCGTCGCCGTCGACGGCGTCAGCTTCGCCGTGCCGCGCGGCACCGTGCTGGGCCTGCTCGGTCCCAACGGGGCGGGCAAGACCACGACCGTGCGGATGATGACCACGCTGACCGCGCCCACCAGCGGCACCGCCCGCGTGGCCGGTCACGACGTCGTGCGCGAGCCCGAGGCCGTCCGTCGCGCGATGGGGCTGACCGGCCAGAGCGCGACCGTCGACGAGCTGCTGACCGGGCGGGAGAACCTCTGGCTGATCGGCAGCCTCTACGGCCTCGACAAGGTGACGATCCGCCGGCAGTCCGAGGAGCTGCTCGAGCGGTTCTCGCTCAGCGACGCCGCCGACCGCACCATCAAGACCTACTCCGGCGGCATGCGGCGCCGGCTCGACCTCGCGGTGAGCCTGGTGGCGACGCCGCCGGTGCTCTTCCTCGACGAGCCGACCACCGGCCTCGACCCCCGGAGCCGGGTCGAGCTGTGGGAGGTGCTGCGCGACCTGGTCCGTGACGGGACGACGCTGCTGCTGACGACGCAGTACCTCGAGGAGGCCGACCAGCTGGCCGACGACATCGTCGTGATCGACCGGGGCACGGTCATCGCCCACGGGACGCCGCTCCAGCTCAAGGACGCCTCCGGCCGGGCGGCCCTCGTGGTCACCGTGTCCCGGCCCGAGGACCTCGCGCAGGCGGCCGAGCTGCTGCGGCCCGCGGTGCCCGAGCTCCACGTCGACGAGCCGTCCCGCACCCTCACCGCGCCCGCCGAGGGGCTCTCCGACGTGACCCGGGTCGCCACCCTGTTCGACGGCTGCGGCATCGAGCTCGACGACCTCGGGCTCCAGCGACCCAGCCTCGACGACGTGTTCCTCCACCTCACCGGCCACCGCGCCGAGGACCAGACCGACGACGAGGAGGTCGTGGCGTGACCACCACCCAGACCGGCTCCGCGCGGCACGCCGCGCTCGAGCGCCCGCAGATCCGGCGGACCAGCCTGCTGACGCAGTCGCTGACGATCACCCGCCGCAACCTGATCCACATCCGGCGGATGCCCGAGATGCTGATGGACGTCACCATCCAGCCGGTGATGTTCGTGTTGCTGTTCGCCTTCGTCTTCGGCGGGGCGATCGCCACCGACTCGCCCGCCGGCTACAAGGAGTGGCTGCTCGGCGGGATCATGGGCCAGACCATCGCCTTCGCGTCGTTCATCGTGGCGGTCGGGCTGACGGCCGACATCGACAAGGGCATCGTCGACCGGATGCGCTCGCTGCCGATCCACCCGGCGGCGGTGCTGGTCGGGCGCAGCATGTCCAGCCTGATCCACTCCAGCATCGGCATCCTGGTGATGTCGCTGACCGGGCTGGTGGTCGGCTGGCGGATCCGCGGCTCGCTGCTCGACGCGGTGCTCGCCTACGCGCTGCTGCTGCTGTGGGGCTTCGCGATGATCTGGCTCGGCATCCTGGTCGGGTCCGCGATGCGGTCGGTCGAGGCGGTGCAGGGCGTCATGTTCACGACGATCTTCCCGCTCACCTTCCTCTCCAACGCCTTCGCGCCGACCGAGCCGATGGGCTCGGTGCTGCGCACCATCGCCGAGTGGAACCCGATCTCCTCGCTGGTCCAGGCGATCCGCGAGCTGTGGGGCAACGCCGCCGTCGCGCCGCCTGACGCGGCGCTGCCGCTGCAGCACCCGGTGCTGTCGACGGTCGTCTGGACCCTTGCCATCACCGCGGTGGTCGCGCCACTGTCGATCCGCACGTTCCGCCGCCGTACCCAGCAGTGATGAGTCCCGGGAGAGGGAGAACCTGACATGACACCGACGACGTTGCTGATGATCGGCACCCGCAAGGGGCTGTGGCTGGCCACCTCCGACGACGCCCGTACGTCCTGGGAGCTGAGCGGTCCCCACTTCCCCATGGAGGAGGTCTACTCCGTCCACCTCGACACCCGCCCCGACCGGCCGCGCATGCTGGCGGGGTGCTCCTCGAGCTGGTTCGGGCCCCAGGTCCGCCGCTCCGACGACCTCGGCGAGACCTGGCAGGAGACGCCCAACGGCGCGATCCGCTTCCCCGACGACACCGGCGAGGCGCTGGCGCGCGTGTGGCAGATCGTGCCCGGGGTGGCCGACGGCGAGCTCTGGGCCGGCACGGAGCCCGGGGCGATCTTCCGCTCCACCGACGGCGGCGAGACCTTCGAGCTGGTCCGCGGCCTCTGGGACCACCCCCACCGGACCGAGTGGAACGCCGGCTTCGGCGGCCAGGCCTTCCACACGATCCTCCCGCACCCGACCGACGGCGAGTCGGTGCTCGCAGCCATCTCGACCGGCGGTGTCTACCGCACCGCCGACGGCGGCAGCTCGTGGGAGCCGTCCAACTCCGGGGTGAAGGCGGAGTTCATGCCGGGCGAGCGCTTCTACCCGGAGTTCGGCCAGTGCGTCCACAAGGTCGCCCGCGACCCCGGTGACGGCGACCGCCTGTTCCTCCAGAACCACGGCGGCGTCTACCACTCCGACGACGGCGGGTCGTCCTGGCAGGACATCGCGCCGGGCCTGCCGAGCGAGTTCGGCTTCGCGATGGTGACCCACCCGCGGCAGTCCGACACGGCCTACACCTTCCCGATCGCCGACGCCGGGGCGCGCTGGCCCGTCGACGGCCACGCCCGGGTGTGGCGCACCACCGACGCGGGTGGCTCGTGGCAGGTGCTCGGCGACGGCGACCTCCCCGACGACTACTTCTCGGCGGTGATGCGCGATGCGATGTGCGCCGACGCCCACGACCCCGCCGGGCTCTACTTCGGCGGCCGCAACGGCGCCGTGTGGGCCTCGCCCGACGAGGGTGGCTCGTGGCACGAGGTCGCCTCCGGGCTGCCCGACGTGATGGTGGTGCGGGCGGCCGCGCTGGGGTGATCCTCGGGCAGGTGCCGGGACGGCCGGGCGTGGCTAGAGTCCGGTCATGGGCTCCTACACCGTCACCCGCTCGGTCGACGTCGAGGCCGATCCCGCCGCGTGCCACGCCCTGGTCGACGACTTCCACACCTGGACCCAGTGGTCGCCGTGGGAGGACACCGACCCCCAGCTGCAGCGCACCTACTCCGGGGCCGAGCGCGGCGTCGGCGCCCGCTACGCCTGGTCGGGCAACCGCAAGGCCGGGCGCGGCACGATGGAGATCGTCGGCTCGACCCCCGAGCGGATCGACGTCCAGCTGGTGTTCGAGAAGCCGTGGAAGGCCGAGAACCCGGTCTGGTTCGAGTTCGCCCCCGCGGCCACCGGCACCCGCGTCACCTGGACCATGACCGGCGAGAGCTCGGGCGTCGCCGCCGTCTTCGCCAAGGTCGTCAACATGGACCGCCTCCTCGGCCGCGACTTCGAGAAGGGCCTCTCCCGCCTCAAGGGCGTCGCCGAGCAACGCTGAGCCGGGTCCGCCTTCCTCCTCCCCCCGATCCGTAGCCCGGGAGTCCTGGGCCGGGAGAGGGCCAAGGTGCACATGGCCTGACCACTGGGACCTGAGTCGCGTTGCGGGTCAGCTGAGTCACCCGGCGACTCAGGTCCAAGCGTGCGGCAAACGGCGGTCTGGCCGTCGGAGCCCCTGTGGACGACCGGGCCAGGCGCGGCCCGGCTGTCGGTGGTCACGGCTGCACTGGGATCACCGACCACCAGGAGCAGCCGTGGACACCGCCTCACCTCCCGTCGCCGGACCCGGGTTGCTGCGGCGTGCCCGGCGACGCACCGGCCTCTCCCAGCGCGGCTTGGCCGCGCGGCTCGGCGTCTCTCAGTCGACGGTCGCGCGATGGGAGACCGGCGAGACCAGCCCCGACCTCGCCACGGTCCAGCGCCTCGCGGAGCTCGCCGGGCTCCGGCTGGTCGCCCTCGACGACGCCGACGCGGAGATCGCGCCGATGCGCGCCGACGCGGCCCGCGACCGTGCCGGCCGCCGCTACCCGGCCCATCTCGACATCCACGCCCAGGAGTGGTGGGTACCGCCCGGTCTTCACCTGTCCAACGAGTGGTACCTCGCCTGGCGCGACTCGGCCGCCCGCCAGGAGCCGCGGGTGCGCTTCGAGCACGCCGCCTGGCGCGACCTGCTTCGTGGCCTGGTGGGTGTTCCCGACGACCACGCGACGACGGCCGAGCTGGTGGCGGAGGTGCATCGTCGGCTGACTGAGACCTCGCACCCCCCACCCACCGCTGCGGACTAGCCTCGGGGCATGAGCCACTCCGCGCAGCCGCCCGTCGACCTCAAGCCCCGTTCGCGCGACGTGACCGACGGCCTGGAGAAGGCTGCGGCGCGCGGCATGCTGCGCGCGATCGGGATGGGCGACGACGACTGGGAGAAGCCCCAGATCGGGGTGGCGTCGAGCTGGAACGAGATCACTCCGTGCAACCTGAGCCTGCAGCGGCTGGCCCAGTCGGCCAAGAACGGCGTACACGCCGCCGGCGGCTACCCGATGGAGTTCGGCACGATCTCGGTCTCCGACGGCATCTCGATGGGCCACGAGGGGATGCACTTCTCGCTGGTCTCGCGCGAGGTGATCGCCGACTCGGTCGAGACCGTGATGATGGCCGAGCGGCTCGACGGCTCGGTGCTGCTGGCCGGCTGCGACAAGTCGTTGCCGGGCATGCTGATGGCCGCGGCGCGGCTCGACCTGGCCAGCGTGTTCCTGTACGCCGGCACGATCCTGCCCGGCCAGGTCGACGGCGAGGACGTCACCATCATCGACGCCTTCGAGGCCGTCGGAGCCTGCCTGGCCGGCAAGATCAGCCGCGAGCAGGTCGACAAGGTGGAGCGCGCCATCTGCCCCGGCGAGGGCGCCTGCGGCGGCGCCTACACCGCCAACACGATGGCCAGCGTGGCCGAGGCCCTCGGCCTGGCGCTGCCCGGGTCCTCCACCCCGCCCGCGGTCGACCGGCGGCGCGACGGGATCGCCCACCGCTCCGGTGAGGCGGTCGTCGAGCTGCTGCGCCAAGGCATCACCGCGCGGCAGATCCTCACCCGGGAGGCGTTCGAGAACGCGATCGCCGTCGCGATGGCGCTCGGCGGGTCGACCAACGCGGTGCTGCACCTGCTGGCCATCGCCCGGGAGGCCGAGGTCGAGCTGAGCATCGACGACTTCACCAGGATCGGCGAGAAGGTGCCCCACCTGGCCGACATGAAGCCGTTCGGGCGCTACGTGTGGGTCGACTTCGACCGGGTCGGCGGCATCCCGGTGGTGATGAAGGCCCTGCTCGACGCCGGGCTGATGCACGGCGACGCGCTCACCGTGACCGGCAAGACGCTGGCCGAGAACCTCGCCGAGCTCGACCCGCCGAGCCTGGACGGCACGATCGTCCGCTCGCTCGAGCAGCCGATCCACCGCACCGGCGGACTCACGATCCTGCGCGGCTCGCTGGCCCCCGACGGGGCCGTCGTCAAGAGTGCCGGCTTCGACGACTCGACGTTCACCGGCACGGCCCGGGTCTTCGACGGCGAGCGGGCGGCGCTCGACGCGTTGACCGAGGGTGCGATCCGGGCCGGCGACGTCGTGGTGATCCGCTACGAGGGCCCCAAGGGTGGCCCGGGGATGCGCGAGATGCTGGCGATCACCGGCGCCATCAAGGGCGCGGGGCTCGGCGAGGACGTGCTGCTGGTGACCGACGGCCGGTTCTCGGGCGGTACGACGGGCCTGTGCGTCGGCCACATCGCCCCGGAGGCCGTCGACGCCGGACCGATCGCCTTCGTGCGCGACGGCGACCAGATCACCCTCGACGTGGCCAACCGGGCGCTCGACCTCGACGTGTCCGAGGAGGAGCTGGCCTCGCGCCGCGAGGGATGGGAGCCGCTGCCGCCGAAGTACACCCGCGGCGTCCTCGGCAAGTACGCCCGCGTCGTGCAGTCCGCCGCGCACGGGGCGGTCTGCGGCTGACACGACGACGCCCGGACGGAGGACCGTCCGGGCGTCGTACGAGAGCGCTGCTGCGTCAGAGACCGAGGCCGAGCTGGCCGAGGATCTTGTTGAGCAGTCGGGTGAGCTTGCCCAGCAGGCCGTTGAGCCCGCCGTCGAGCAGGTGGGTCACGTCGCAGAGCAGGTTGCCGAGCAGGTTGCCCGGGCCGGACTCGGCGTCGATGTTGAGCTTCACCGTGTCGAGGTGGACCTTCAGCCCCAGCAGGTCGAGGTCGAGCGGCCGGAGCACCAGCTTCAGGATCCGGCAGGTCGCCCGCTGGGCGCTCTGCGCGGAGGAGCTGCCGCCCTGGATCGCGGTGCCGTTGATCGACTTCACGCGCATCGAGCGCATGACGGCGAAGGTGCGGGTCGAGCCGTTGTCGTTCTTGATGACGCCCTCGATCAGACCGCGGGCGAACACCTTGCCGTTGCGCTTGTTGAAGCTGAGCGGCGTGAAGCTGCCGCGGACGTCGCGACCGCCGTCGGCCGTGCCGACGATCCGCGAGCTCAGCGCCCCGTCGCCGGTGTGGGCCACCGGCCGCGACGACGCCTCGGTCTGCGCGGGTGCGGCCTGGGTCGACGCGCCGCCGTAGATCAGGGCCGCTCCGAGCGCCACGACCAGCGTCAGCAGCAGCGACACCGGTCCGGCGACACGTCGGTTCCTCAAGTTCTCCATCGGGATTCCCCTCCCATGTGATCTGCCCCCGAGGGGGCCGCGGCTCCCCCGAGCTGGCGGAGCCGTCCTTGTCACGCTAGGTCTAGACCGGCCGGTCGTCCTCACCCGTCCGGGGGAACGGCTGCCCGTCCCGGTGACCGCGTCCGGCGTGGGGTAGACAGGACGGGTGGACCCCCTCGCGCACGACGCCGCCGATCCCCTCGCTCCCCTGCGTGACCGCTTCGTCGGCACCGACACCGACCTGGTCTACCTCGACGGCAACTCCCTGGGCCGGCCGCTGTGCACCACGGGCGCGGCGCTGGCCGACTTCGTGGCGGGCCCGTGGGGGGATCGGCTGATCCGTGGCTGGGACGAGGAGTGGTTCGACCTGCCGCTCACGCTGGGCGACCGGATCGGCGAGGTGGCCCTCGGTGCCGCGGCAGGTCAGGTGGCGGTGGCCGACTCCACGACGGTGCTGCTCTACAAGGCGATGCGGGCGGCGGTGGCGGCGCGGCCCGGACGCAGCGAGATCGTCCTCCACCGCGACGAGTTCCCGACCGACCGCTACGTCGCCGACGGCGTCGCGCGGGAGTGCGGCCTCACGCTCCGGTGGCTCGAGACCGACCCCGCGAGCGGCGTGACCCCCGAGGACGTGGCCGACGTCGTGGGCGAGCAGACCGCGCTGGTCGCGCTCAGCCACGTCGACTACCGCTCGAGCTGGCTCGCCGACATGGCCGGTGTCACCGAGGTCGCCCACGACGCCGGGGCCCTGGCGCTCTGGGACCTGTCCCACTCGGGCGGGGCGGTTCCCGTCGAGCTCGACGCCTGTGGCGCCGACCTGGCCGTCGGCTGCACCTACAAGTACCTCAACGGCGGCCCCGGCTCGCCGGCCCACGTCTACGTCGCCACGCGCCACCACGACCTGCTCGAGCAGCCCGTCCAGGGCTGGATGGGAGCGACCGACCCGTTCCTGATGGGGCCGACCTACACCCCGGTCGCGGGTGTGCGCCGCTTCCTCTCCGGGACCCCGCCGGTCCTCGGGATGCTCCCGGTCCGCGACATGGTCGAGCTGCTCGGGGAGGTCGGCATCCACGCGGTCCGCGAGAAGTCGGTCGCGCTGACGACGTACGCCGTGGAGCTCGCCGACGAGCAGCTGGCCCCGCTCGGCGTCGAGCTGGCCTCACCCCGCGACCCCGACCGTCGGGGCGGCCACGTCACCCTCCGGCACCCCGCGATGCGCGAGGTCGTCGCCGCGTTGTGGGAGCAGGACGTGATCCCGGACTACCGCGACCCCGGCGGGCTGCGGGTCGGCCTGTCACCGCTGTCGACCTCCTTCGCCGAGGTGGCCGCGGGCATCGCCGCGATCGCGCGCCAGCTCGCGAGGCTGGGCTGACGTGGACCCGCGCGTCTCGTTCGTCACCCTGGCCGTCGCCGACCTCGCCGCGACCCGGCGCTTCTACGTCGAGGGCCTCGGCTGGGAGCCGGCGCTCGAGGAGGAGGGCGACGTGCTGATGTTCCGCGTCGCCGACAGGGTCGTGCTCTCGCTGTGGGCGGAGGCCGGTTTCGAGGAGGAGGTGGGGCCGGTACGCCGGGGGAGCGGCGTCGTACCGATCACGCTGGCCCACAACGTGGCGACGCCCGCGGAGGTGGACGCCGTCCTCGACGACGCCCGTGCGGCCGGGGCGAGCGACGTCGGCCGGGCCGTGCACCGCGAGTGGGGCGGCTACACCGGCTACTTCGCCGACCCCGACGGCTTCCGCTGGGAGGTGGCGCACAACCCCGGTCCGATCGGCCGGGTCGTGCTCCCCGACTGACGCCCGAGGACACCATGTGGGACCGCCGTCCCACGATCCGGGACGCGTGGGAGACTCGGATGACGGGCCGACGAGCCGGGGCGTAGATTGCGGGCATGCCGCAGCAGCTTCTTGTACGCCCAGGGCGCGCCGACTGATCGCTCCGATCCGCCGACGCGCCACCCCTCGTTGCCCAGCAACCGAGGGGCTTTTTGTTGTTCGCACCCCCGTTGGCCCGACCACCACGAAGGACTGAAGCCCAGATGAGCGAGATGACCGGCGCGCAGAGCCTGATCGCGTCGTTGGAGGCGGCCGGGGCCACCGACGTCTTCGGCATCCCGGGCGGTGCGATCCTCCCCGCCTACGACCCGCTGATGGACTCCTCGATCCGGCACATCCTGGTCCGCCACGAGCAGGGTGCCGGCCACGCCGCGCAGGGGTACGCCGCCGCGACCGGGCGCGTCGGCGTCTGCATGGCGACGTCCGGGCCCGGCGCGACCAACCTGGTGACGCCGATCGCCGACGCCCACATGGACTCGGTGCCGATCGTCGCCGTGACCGGCCAGGTCGCGGCGCAGGCGATCGGGACCGACGCCTTCCAGGAGGCCGACATCCGCGGCATCACGATGCCGATCACCAAGCACAACTTCCTGGTCACCGATCCCGCCGAGATCCCGCGCACCGTCGCCGAGGCGTTCTACATCGCCTCGACCGGTCGGCCCGGCCCGGTCCTCGTCGACGTCGCCAAGTCGGCGCTGACGGCCCGGACGACGTACACCTGGCCCGGCGAGCTGAACCTCCCGGGCTACCGGCCGGTGACCCGCCCCCACTCCAAGCAGATCCGCGAGGCCGCGCGACTGGTCCTCGAGGCGAGGCGACCGGTGCTCTACGTCGGCGGCGGGGTGATCCGGGCCGGCGCCAGTGCCGAGCTCGCGCGGCTCGCCGAGCTGACCGGTATGCCCGTCGTCACCACGCTGATGGCCCGGGGCGCCTTCCCCGACAGCCACCCGCAGCACCTCGGGATGCCCGGCATGCACGGCACCGTCGCCGCCGTCGCCGGGCTCCAGAAGAGCGACCTGATCATCAGCCTCGGCGCGCGGTTCGACGACCGGGTGACCGGCAACCTCGACTCCTTCGCGCCGGGCGCGCTGGTGATCCACGCCGACATCGACCCGGCCGAGATCGGCAAGAACCGGCACGCCGACGTCCCGATCGTCGGCGACTGCCGCGAGGTGATCTCCGACCTCCTGGTCGCACTGCAGGCCGAGGCCGAGCAGGGGCGCACCGGCGACTACGAGGCGTGGGTCGCGCTGCTCGCCGGCGTGAAGCAGAAGTACCCGCTCGGCTACGACGCCCCCGCCGACGGCTCGCTCGCGCCGCAGCTGGTGATCGAGCGGCTCGGCGCCATCGCCGGCCCCGACGCGGTCTACTGCGCCGGCGTGGGCCAGCACCAGATGTGGGCCGCCCACTTCGTCGGTTACGAGAAGCCCAACACCTGGGTCAACTCCGGCGGCCTCGGGACGATGGGCTTCGCCGTCCCCGCCGCGATGGGGGCCAAGGTCGGCCGGCCCGAGGCGACCGTGTGGGCGATCGACGGCGACGGCTGCTTCCAGATGACCAATCAGGAGCTGGCCACCTGCGCCATCAACGACATCCCGATCAAGGTCGCGGTGATCAACAACGAGTCGCTCGGCATGGTGCGGCAGTGGCAGACGCTCTTCTACAGCGAGCGCTACTCCAACACCGACCTCCAGCGCCGCGGCGGGCCGGTCCGGATCCCCGACTTCCCCAAGCTGGCCGAGGCCTACGGCTGTGTCGGCCTCTCCTGCGACAGTCCGGGCGACGTCGACGCCACGATCCGGAAGGCGATGGAGATCGACGACGTCCCGGTGGTCGTCGACTTCCGGGTCCACCGCGACGCGATGGTCTGGCCGATGGTCGCCGCGGGCTCGAGCAACGACGACATCCAGTACGCCCGCGACCTCGCCCCCGACTTCGAGGCCGACGACCTGTGACGACCCGAATCCCCACGGAGCTGGTGATCCGCTGATGGTGCCCACGATCCACACGCTGTCCGTGCTCGTCGAGAACAAGCCCGGCGTGCTGGCCCGGATCGCCGGGCTCTTCAGCCGTCGCGGCTACAACATCCACTCGCTGGCGGTAGGACCGACCGAGCACCCGGCGATCTCGCGGATGACGATCGTGGTCAACGTGGACGACTCGCCGTTGGAGCAGGTCACCAAGCAGCTCAACAAGCTGATCGAGGTGATCAAGGTCGTCGAGCTCGACGACCCCGGCTCGGTCAACCGCGAGCTGCTGCTGGTCAAGGTGCGCGCCGACACCCAGACCCGCGGCCAGGTGCTCGACGCCGTCCAGCTGTTCAAGGCACGGGTGGTCGACGTCGCCCCCGACGCGGTGACGATCGAGGTGACCGGGAACGCCGACAAGCTGGCCGGCTTCCTCGCGGTCGTCGAGCCCTTCGGCATCCGCGAGCTCGTCCAGTCGGGCATGGTCGCCATCGGCCGCGGCTCCCGCTCGATCTCCGAGCGCACCCTGCGGCCGGTCCCCGTGCCCGCTCCGCCGCCCGGCCGCCGCGCCACCCCCGGTGGCTGACGGGCGCGCGCGCTGCGCCCTTCTCGAAACCACCACCTGACCACGAACGCCAACCAAGAAGGAGAGCCACCCGTGGCTGAGATGTTCTACGACGACGACGCCGACCTTTCCCTGATCCAGGGCAAGAACGTCGCGGTGATCGGTTACGGCAGCCAGGGCCACGCCCACGCGCTGTCGCTGCGCGACTCCGGGGTCGACGTCCGCGTCGGCCTCAAGGAGGGCAGCGCGTCCCGCGCCAAGGCCGAGGCCGAGGGGCTGCGCGTGCTCGGCGTCGCCGACGCCGTGGAGGAGTCGGACGTCGTCGTGATCCTCGCGCCCGACCAGGTGCAGCGCACCGTCTACGCCGAGGAGATCCAGCCGCACCTCGCGGCCGGCGACACCCTCGTCTTCGGCCACGGCTTCAACATCCGCTTCGGCTACATCACCCCGCCCGAGGGTGTCGACGTCGTGATGATCGCCCCCAAGGGCCCCGGCCACCTGGTCCGCCGCGAGTACGTCGACGGCCGCGGCGTGCCCGTGCTCGTCGCCGTCGAGGAGGACGCCTCGGGCCAGGCCTGGGACCTCGCGCTGTCCTACGCCAAGGGCATCGGCGGGCTGCGCGCCGGCGGGATCCGGACGACGTTCGCCGAGGAGACCGAGACCGACCTGTTCGGCGAGCAGGCCGTGCTGTGCGGCGGCGCCAGCCAGCTGGTGATGTACGGCTTCGAGACCCTGATCGAGGCCGGCTACCAGCCCGAGGTCGCCTACTTCGAGTGCCTCCACGAGCTGAAGCTGATCGTCGACCTGATGTACGAGGGCGGCATCGCCAAGCAGCGCTGGTCGGTCTCCGACACCGCCGAGTACGGCGACTACGTCTCCGGGCCGCGGGTGATCACGCCCGACGTCAAGGAGCACATGCAGTCGATCCTCGCCGAGATCAAGGACGGCACCTTCGCCCGGCGCTTCATCGACGACCAGGACGCCGGCGCCCCGGAGTTCCAGCAGCTGCGCAAGGCCGGCGAGCAGCACCCGATCGAGGCCACCGGCCGCGAGCTGCGCAAGCTGATGGCCTGGGTGAAGTCCCACGACTCCGACTACGTCGAAGGGACCGCCACCCGGGGCTGAGCAGCCCTGCGTGACCGGCGTTACGGAGCGGCTGCTCGCCACGACGTACGCCGGTGCGGGACCATGGTCGGATGAGCGACCTGCAGGAGACCCGCCGCCTGGGTGTGGAGCGGACCGGGATCGAGATCATCGACGAGGGGGAGCGGACCGCACGGCCCGCTGACCTCTTCTGGCCGTGGTTCGCGGCGAACGTCAGCGTCTTCGGGATCAGCTATGCCGGGTTCATCCTCTACTTCGGCATCTCCTTCTGGCAGGGCGTGCTGGTCGCGCTGGTCGGCATCGTGGTGTCCTTCGCGCTCTGCGGCGTGATCGCCGTGGCCGGCAAGCGGGGCTCGGCGCCGACCATGGTGCTGAGCCGGGCGGCGTTCGGCGTCGACGGGCAGAAGGTGCCGGGCGTGATCTCGTGGCTGACCTCGATCGGCTGGGAGACCTTCCTCGCGATCCTCGCCGTGCTGGCGACCGCGACCGTCTTCGAGCGGCTCGGCTGGTCCTCGGGCACCGGCACCAAGGTGCTGGCCACCGTGGTGGTCGCGGCGCTCATCGTCGGCGCGAGCGTGGCCGGCTACCACCTGATCATGCGGATGCAGTCGGTCCTCACCTGGGTGACGGGCGCGGTCACGGTGGTCTACGTCGTGATGACGGTCGGCGACGTCGACTGGAGCGCGGTCAGCTCGCTCCCCGGCGGCTCGCCGCAGACCGTGGTCGGCGCGCTGGTGATGGTGATGACCGGCTTCGGCCTCGGCTGGATCAACATCGCCGCCGACTGGTCCCGCTACCAGTCGCGTGACGCCTCCGGGCCGGCCATCGTCGGCTGGAACACCGTCGGCGGCGCGCTGGCGCCGTGCCTGCTGGTCGTCTTCGGCCTGGCCCTCGCCGGCTCGTCGCCCGACCTGCTCGACGGGATCGCCAACGACCCGATCGGCACCCTCTCGACGCTGCTGCCCACCTGGTTCCTCGTGCCGTTCCTGCTTGCCGTCGTGCTCTCGCTGGTCAGCGGCGCCGTGCTCGGCATCTACTCCTCGGGGCTGACCCTGATCTCGCTCGGCGTCCGGATCCCGCGGCCGGCCGCGGCGTTCGTCGACGGCGCCCTGCTCACCGTCGGCACGGTCTACGTCGTCTTCGGGGCGCAGAGCTTCCTCGGCCCGTTCCAGAGCTTCCTGATCACCCTCGGCGTCCCGCTGGCCGCCTGGGCCGGGATCATGATCGCCGACATCGCCACCCGGCGCCGCGACTACGACGAGACGGCGCTCTTCGACCGCAACGGCCGCTACGGCGCCGCCGACGTCGCCTCCTTGGCGACGATGGTCTTCGCGACCGTCGTCGGCTGGGGGCTGGTGGTCAACCTGTTCCCCGACGACGCGACGTGGAACAACTGGCAGGGCTACCTGCTCGGCCCGCTGGGCCTCGGTGGCAAGGACGGCGCCTGGGCCTTCGCCAACCTCGGCGTGCTCGCCGCGCTGGTCCTCGGGTTCCTGGTGACCCTGGTCGTACGCCGCCCGGTCATCGCCCGGCAGGAGAGGGAGTCCGTCCCGGCCTACCAAGGTTAGGCAAACCTTAGTCGTTGGCGTACAGTACGGCGGGTGCTCGCCAACTACCTGATCGGGCTGCGTGAGGGCCTCGAGGCCGCGCTCGTCGTCAGCATCCTGGTCGCCTACCTGGTCAAGTCCGACCGTCGCCGGCTGCTGCCCCGGGTGTGGACCGGTGTGGCGCTCGCGGTGCTGCTCAGCGTCGCGGTCACCGTGGGGCTCGGTCTCGAGAGCCGGCAGCTCACCTTCACCACCCGCGAGCTGGTGGGCGGCGCGCTGTCGATCGTCGCGGCCGCCTTCGTCACCTGGATGATCTTCTGGATGGCCGGCGCGGCCAAGAGCATCGCCGGCGAGCTCCGGGGCCGGGTCGACGCCGCGGCCGACAACCGGTGGGCGCTGGTCGTCGTCGCGTTCCTGGCCGTCGGCCGCGAGGGGCTCGAGACGGCGCTGATCCTCTGGACCGCGACCCGCACCGCGACCGGTCGCGACCTCCCGGAGGGCGCCGCCACCAGCGCCGGCCCGCTGCTCGCGGCGGTGCTCGGCATCCTCACCGCCGTCGTCCTGGGCTACCTGGTCTACCGCGGCGCGGTGAAGATCAACCTGACCCGGTTCTTCACCTGGACCGGCGTGCTGCTGGTGCTGGTCGCCGCCGGGGTGCTCTCCTACGGCGCCCACGACCTGCAGGAGGCCGGCGTGCTGCCCGGCCTCGGCGCCACGATGTTCGACGTCAGCCACGTCATCGCACCCGGCTCGGTGCTCGGCACCCTGCTCAAGGGCATCTTCAACTTCTCCCCGGCCACGACCTGGCTCGAGGGCGCCGTCTGGCTGGCCTACGTCGCCGTGGTGCTGCCGCTGTTCGTCCGCACGATCCGCCGCCGCGAGACGGCGCGCCCCCAGCCGGTCCCGTCGCGGGCCGGGTCCTGACCCGACGTACGTCCCCCTCACGAGAGGTACTTCCCGCATGACGCGCACCACCGCGCTCCTGCTCGGTCCGGCCCTGGCCCTGGCCGGCACCACGCTGACCGCCTGCGGCACCGAGAGCACCGAGCCGACCACCGGAGGATCGGGCGACGCCCGCACCCTCGCCGTGCAGTCGTCGGCCGACGCCTGCGACGTCTCCGCGGCCGAGGCGCCGTCGGGCACCCTCACCTTCGACGTGACCAACACCGGCGACGAGGTCACCGAGTTCTACCTGCTGGCCGAGGAGGGGCTGCGGATCGTCGGCGAGATCGAGAACGTCGGCCCGGGCATCTCCCGCACGCTCACCGTCCACGCCGAGCCGGGCAGCTACGTCACGGCCTGCAAGCCCGGCATGACCGGCAAGGGGATCCGCGGCGAGCTGACCGTCACCGACTCCGGGGCCGACGCCGCCGCGGGCACCGACGAGCAGCTGGTCCAGCAGGCCACCGACGGCTACGCCGCCTACGTCGAGGACCAGACCGGACAGCTGCTCACCAAGACCGAGCGGTTCGCCGGCCTCTACACGGCCGGCAAGGACGACGCCGCGCGCGCCCTCTACCCGGAGGCGCGCGAGCACTGGGAGCGGATCGAGACGGTCGCGGAGTCCTTCGGTGACCTCGACCCGCTGATGGACGCGCGCGAGGCCGACGTCGAGCCGGGCCAGGAGTGGACCGGCTGGCACGCCATCGAGAAGGACCTGTGGCCGCAGCGCGCCGAGGACTACCAGCCCTTCACCGACCAGGAGCGCCGGTTCTACGCCCGCGACCTGGTCGCCAACACCCGCGAGCTCGACGACCGGGTCGAGGACCTCAGCTACTCCCTCGACAGCATCGCCAACGGCTCGCGCGGCCTGATGGAGGAGGTGGCCACGGGCAAGGTGACCGGCGAGGAGGAGTACTGGTCGCGCACCGACCTCTGGGACTTCCAGGGCAACGTCGACGGCGCCCGCGTCGGCTTCGAGGGCGTCGAGCCGATCGTGCGCGAGAAGGACCCCGAGCTCGCCGACCAGCTGACCACCCGCTTCGCCGACCTGCAGCGGCTGCTCGACCAGCACCGGCGCGGCGACGGCTTCGTCACCTACGACCAGCTCACGCCCGAGCAGGTGAGGGACCTGGCCGTGGCCGTCAACGCCCTGTCCGAGCCGCTCTCGCGGCTGACCGCGACGGTGCTCTCCTGAACGGCGGCCCCGCATCCTCGGGCCCGCGGCTGAGCCGTCGTGGGCTGTTCGGCGGCGGCGTCGCGCTGGCCGGCGTCGCGGGCGCGGCGGGTGCCGCGGGTGCGTGGGCGGCCGGGCACGCCCCCGAGGAGCAGGCGGCCGCCGAGCGCTCGGCGTCGTACGCCTTCCGGGGTGAGCACCAGGCCGGCATCGTCACGCCCGCACAGGACCGGCTCCACTTCGCCGCCTTCGACGTCGTCACCGACTCCCGCGAGGAGCTGGTCGCGCTGCTGCGCACCTGGACCGACGCGGCCGAGCAGATGACCCGCGGGGCGCCGATCGGCGAGACCGGTGCCGTCGAGGGCGACCTCACGCTGCCGCCCGACGACACCGGTGAGGCGCTCGGCCTGCCGGCCAGCGGCCTGACGATCACCTTCGGCTTCGGGCCGACGCTGTTCGAGGACGAGCGCGGGCGCGACCGGTTCGGCCTGGCCGAGCGGCGACCGAAGGTGCTGCGCGACCTGCCCCACTTCCCCGGCGACGCGCTCGACCCGGTGCGGTCAGGCGGCGACCTGTGCGTGCAGGCCTGCGCCGACGACCCGCAGGTCGCCGTCCACGCGATCCGCAACCTGGCTCGGCTCGGTTTCGGCACGGTGTCGGTGCGGTGGTCCCAGCTCGGCTTCGGACGGACGTCGACCACCTCGACGTCGCAGTCGACCCCGCGCAACCTCTTCGGCTTCAAGGACGGCACGGCGAACGTCAAGGCGGAGGAGGCCGCGGCGCTCGACGCGCACGTCTGGGTCGGGTCCGAGGACGACCCGCGCGCGGACTGGCTGACCGGCGGCTCCTACCTCGTCGCCCGTCGCATCAACATGACGATCGAGGTCTGGGACCGGCAGCCCCTCGGCGACCAGGAGAAGTTCATCGGGCGGACCAAGGGCGACGGCGCCCCGCTCTCGGGCGGCGCGGAGCACTCCACCCCCGACTTCTCGATGCCGGGCAGCGAGGGCGAGCCGGTGATCCCGAGCGACGCCCATGTCCGCGTCGTCCACCCCGACCAGAACCACGGAGTCCGGATGCTGCGGCGCGGCTACAACTTCGTCGACGGCAGCGACGTGATCGGGGGACTGGACGCCGGACTGTTCTTCCTGGCCTACGTCCGCGACCCCGAGACCCACTTCACGCCGGTGCAGCTGGCGATGGCGAGCAACGACGCGATGATGGAGTACCTCAAGGTGACCGGGTCGGCGCTGTTCGCCGTACCCCCGGGCTCCGCGGCCGGCGAGCACGTCGGCCAGGCGCTCTTCGCCTGACCGGTCTCAGCGCGACCGCTCGCCCACGGCGGCGCGGCGGGCCGTCTCGGTCGACCCGGGCGGCCCGCGTCTCGGGCCGCTTGGCCAGCACGATCCAGGCCAGCATCTCCTTGCGTGCCGACGGCGTGAAGCCGTCCCACGCCTCCCGCGAGCCGGGGTGCTCGGCGAACGCCGCCGCGAGGTCGTCGGGGACGACGAGGTCCTCGACGTCGTCCATCAGGGTCCACATCCCGGTGGCTCGCGCTGCCTCGACCTGGGCCGCCCCCGCGGGCTCCATCCGGCCCTCGGCCTCCAGCCGGGCGACCCGCTCCTTGTTGCGCCGGGTCCAGACGCTGCCCTTGCGCCGCGGCGACCACCACATCATCGACCGCTGCTCGTCGACCGGCCGCTGCGTCGAGTCGACCCAGCCCCAGCGCAGCGCCTCGACCACCGCCGTCTCGTAGTCGACCGCGGCGTCGGCCCGGCGTCGTGCCGAGACCAGCCAGACTCCCGCGCTGTCGGCGTGGTGGTCGGCCAGCCACGCCGCCCACTCGGCCGGGCTCGCCGGCTCCACCCGCTCCGCGTCGTCCTGGACGCCCATGCAGAGGATCATGCCCGAAGGAGGAACAACCGGCGGGGAGGAGGGGTTGTCCGGGCATGCAGATCGAGGTCTGGTCCGACGTCGTGTGTCCGTGGTGCTACATCGGCAAGCGGCGGCTGGAGTCGGCGCTGGCCGGCTTCGACCACGCCGACGAGGTAGAGGTGGTCTGGCGCTCCTTCCAGCTCGACCCGACCGCGCCGCGCGAGGCCAACGGGAGCATCGCGGCCCACCTGGGGGACAAGTACGGCGGCGGCGAAGCGGCCGGGCGGCAGATGATCGACCGGGTGACCGAGGTGGCCGCCGGCGAGGGGCTGGCCTTCGACTACCACGACGCCCAGCGCGCCTCGACCGTCGATGCCCACCGGCTGCTCCACCTCGCGCACGAGGAGGGTGGCCCGACGACCCAGGGCGCGCTCAAGGAGCGGCTGCTGGCGGCGTACTTCACCGAGGCCCGCAACCCCGCCGACCGCGACGTCCTCACCGCGGCGGCGCTCGAGGTCGGGTTGCCCGAGGACCGGGTCGCCGCCGTGCTCGGCTCCGACGAGTACGCCGACGCGGTGGCGACCGACGCCGCGCAGGCGGCGGCCTACGGCGCCACCGGCGTGCCGTTCTTCGTGGTCGACGGCAGGTACGGCGTCTCTGGTGCCCAGCCCGCCGAGGTGTTCGGCCAGGTGCTCGAGCGGGCGTGGGCCGACGCCCACCCGCTGGTGCAGGTCGTCGGTGGCGACGGGGGCGACGCGTGCGGGCCCGACGGCTGCCCAGTGTGACTGTCTGCCTGCTGACGCCGGGTCGGAGGGCCCGGCGGCGGCGGGTAGGGTGGGCCGCGCACAGCGTCGTGCACCTCCCGTCCGATCGTTCCCTGATCCAAGAGGACCCGCTGTGACCGCACCTGACAAGCCCGTCGTGCTCATCGCCGAGGAGCTGAGCCCGGCCACCGTCGAGGCGCTCGGCCCCGACTTCGAGATCCGCCACTGCAACGGCGCCGACCGCGCCGAGCTGCTGCCCGCCATCGCCGACGTGGACGCGATCCTGGTCCGCTCCGCGACCAAGGTCGACGCCGAGGCGCTGGCCGCCGCGCGCCGGCTCACCGTGGTCGCGCGCGCCGGGGTCGGGCTCGACAACGTCGACGTCAAGGCCGCCACCCAGGCCGGCGTGATGGTCGTCAACGCGCCGACGTCCAACATCGTGAGCGCCGCCGAGCTCGCGGTCGCGCTGATGCTCGCCGCCGCCCGCAACGTCAGCCCGGCCCACGCCGCACTGCGCGCGGGGGAGTGGAAGCGCTCGAGGTACACCGGCATCGAGCTCTACGAGAAGACCGTCGGCATCGTCGGCCTCGGCCGGATCGGGGTGCTCGTCGCCCAGCGCCTCAGCGCCTTCGGCATGAACGTGATCGCCTACGACCCCTACGTCCAGGCGGGCCGCGCGGCGCAGATGGGCGTCCGGCTGGTCGACCTCGACACCCTGCTCGTCGAGGCCGACTTCATGAGCGTCCACCTGCCCAAGACCCCCGAGACGCTCGGCCTGATCGGGGCCGACGAGCTGGCCAGGGCCAAGCCGGAGCTGGTGCTCGTCAACGCAGCCCGCGGAGGGATCGTCGACGAGGCCGCGCTCTACGACGCGCTCAAGACCGGCCGGATCGCCGCTGCCGGCCTCGACGTCTTCGCCTCCGAGCCGTGCACCGACAGCCCGCTCTTCGAGCTCGAGAACGTCGTCGCCACGCCCCACCTCGGCGCCTCCACGGACGAGGCGCAGGAGAAGGCCGGCGTCGCGGTCGCCCGCTCGGTCCGGCTCGCGCTGTCCGGCGAGCTGGTCCCCGACGCGGTCAACGTCCAGGGCGGCGCGATCGCCGAGGACGTCCGCCCGGGCCTGCCGCTGACCGAGAAGCTCGGTCGGGTCTTCACCGGCCTCGCCGGCGAGGTCGCCCAGCAGCTCGACGTCGAAGTGCGCGGCGAGATCACCGAGCACGACGTCAAGGTGCTCGAGCTGGCCGCCCTCAAGGGCGTGTTCTCCGACGTCGTCGAGGAGCAGGTCTCCTACGTCAACGCGCCGCTGCTCGCCGCCGAGCGCGGGACCGCCGTACGCCTGGTCACCGACGCCGAGAGCCCCGACCACCGCAACCTGATCACGCTGCGCGGCACCCTCGCCGACGGCTCCCAGGTGTCGGTGAGCGGCACCCTGGTCGGGATCAGCCAGAAGGAGCGGCTGGTCGAGGTCAACGGCTTCGACGTCGACCTCGAGCCGACCGACCACCTGGCGTTCCTGACCTACGAGGACCGCCCCGGGGTCGTGGGCACGGTCGGCCGGATCCTCGGCGAGGCGCAGGTCAACATCGCCGGCATGCAGGTCTCCCGCGACGCCGCGGGCGGCTCGGCGCTGGTGGCGCTGTCGGTCGACTCCGCGATCCCGGCCGACGCCCTGCTCGAGATCGGGTCGGCGATCGACGCGAGCGACGTGCGGGCCGTCAGCCTCGTGTGACCACCCAGCCGGCCCGGCGGTCGCTCGCCGACCTCGGCCCGCTCGCCCAGCTGCGGGCGGGCCGGTTGCCGCGCCGACTCGGGCAGCTCTACGCCGGACTGGTGCTCTACGGCGCCAGCCTCGCGCTGATGGTCCGCGGCGAGCTCGGGCTCGCGCCGTGGGACGTGCTCCACTCCGGGTTCATCCGGCACGTGCCGATCACCCTCGGGCAGGCGGTCATCCTGTTCAGCCTGCTCGTGCTGCTGCTGTGGATCCCGCTGCGGGAGAAGCCGGGCCTCGGCACGGTCTCGAACGCCGTCGTCGTGGGGCTGGCCGCCGACGCCACGCTCGCCCGGCTCGAGGTCCCGGAGTCGGTCTGGCTCCGGGTCGCGCTGATGCTGGCGGGGATCCTGCTCAACGGGGTCGCCACCGCGATGTACATCGGCGCCCAGCTCGGTCGCGGACCGCGCGACGGGTTGATGACCGGGCTCGCCCGGCGTCACCGGCCGCTCGCTGCGGCTGGTGCGCACCGCGCTCGAGGTGACGGTCGTGCTCGTCGGGCTGTTGCTCGGCGGTGCCCTCGGCGTCGGCACCGTCCTCTATGCCGTGCTGATCGGTCCGCTCGCCCAGTGGCTGCTGCCGGCGTGGGTGGTCGACGTGGGCGAGAGCCGAGCAGGAGACCCGCCGGACGTCTGACCCCGCGGGCATGATGGAGGGCGTGCCCCTGGACCTCGAGCTCGCCGACCTGCGCGAGCTGCTGGCGGCCGGGGGATCGCGGGTCGCGCCGGAGTCGCTGCAGCTGGTGTTCCGGCCGCGTGGCGACCGGGTCCACGCGGACGACGACGTGGTGCTGGTCCGTTCCGGTGCGGTCGGCGACGACGGTCTGGTCGACGCGGACGCCACGCTGCTGGTGCGGGCGGCCGCCCCGGGACCGGGTCCGCTGCTGCTGGCCGTCGACGTCGAGACCACCGGCCTCGACCGGGCCCGTGACCGGGTGGTGGCGATCGGGTGGGTGCCGGTCGACGGTGACCGGGTCGATCTCGCGGGTGCCCGGCGCTTCGTCGTACGCGGGGACGACCCGGGGGCCGCGGCGGAGATCCACGGCCTGACCCGGGCCGACCTGGCGGCCGGCACCCCGCTGCCCGAGGTGCTGCGTGAGCTGCGCCGCGCCCTCGAGGGCCGGGTGCTGCTTGCCCACCACGCGCCGTTCGACGTCGGCTTCCTGCGCTCGGCGTTCCGGGAGGTCGGGGAGCGAGCGCCCCGGGTGCCGATCGTCTGCACCCTCACCCTCCAGAAGCGCCTGCTGCGCGCCGACGCCCTCGACCGGTGGCCCGAGGGCGCGCTCAAGCTCTGGGTCGCCCGTGAGCGCTACGGCCTGCCGACCGGCCGCGCCCACGACGCGCTCGGTGACGCGGTCGCGTGCGCGGAGCTCTACCTGGGCCAGGTCGCGGAGCTGTGGCGGACGCAGGGCACACCGCCGACGGTGCGCGACCTGCGGATGCCCACCGGCTGGCGCCACCGGACCCGCCGGTGGCTGCGCCGGCGGTGGTGGCGGCTGCGGCGCCGGGTCACCCGGCCGTGACAGCGCTCGCCCCGTCTCAGCGGCGGGTGGCGAGCAGGGTGGCCGCGTCGGAGGCGACCATCACCTCGACGGTGGTGAAGCGCTCGTCGGTGAGCCACTGCTCACGCAGCGTGTCGACGCGGCCGTGGAAGACCGGCGGCCACAGCTCGCAGGGCGTGAGGTCGTCGAGGACGACGATGCCGCCGGGCTCGACCAGGTCGGCGACGGCATCGACGCGGACGGCGTCCTGGTCGCCGGCGTCCAGGAAGAGCAGTGAGAACGGCCCTTCCTCCTTCAGGGTGTCCCAGTCGGCGGCGCGGACGTCGACCTGCGGGTCGTCGGTGAAGATCTCGGAGGCGGCGCCCGCCAGCCTGTCGTCGAGCTCGGCGGTGAGGATGTGGGCCTCGGCGCACCGGACGCCGGAGCGCAACCAGGCCGTGCCCACGCCGGTGCCGGTCCCGAACTCCGCGAGCGTGCCGGTGCGGGTCGCCGCCAGTGCGGCCAGCAGCCTGCCGGTCTCGTTGCGGCAGAACGACACGTACCCCGCGCGCCGGGTGACGTCGAAGGCGCGCTGGACGATCTCGGGGAGGTCGGGTGGGGCACTCATGGCGTGCAGTCTCTCATCGCGGTCGTCACGTCTCGCATCCCGGACGGACCGGCCGATCCTGTCGCGGGGCCGTCGGCGCCGACGTACGGTGGTCGCACCATGCGGAGCGTGTTCGTACTCATCGAGCGCCGCGGCGAGGCCTGAGGAGCGGGCCACCTCGCCGCGGAGTTCGGCGTTGCGGGCCCCTCATCCAGCTGAACACGACACGCCTCCGCGGCGGGACGCACCGGACGACCGCGCGACCCGCACCACTCCTGGAACAGCCGCGGCGACGGCACGCGATCCGTGACCCGAGCCCTGGCCCCCGCCGCGGGGGAGTCGACCCGTCGAGGTCGGCCCACACCACCACCAGGAGAGAACCACCATGTACGAGATGTACCCCGACTGGGGCCCGGCGGCCCACCACCCGGAGAACCCGCGCAGCCAGGAGGCCATCCAGGCCTCGCTCGACCTGCGGGACAACGGCGGACCGCGGCCCGACGACAACTAGCCCCCGACTAGCCTGCGGCCATGACGCCCCCACCTGAGACCACGCACCGGATCGCGGTCGTCGGCGGCGACGGCATCGGGCCCGAGGTCACCGACGAGGCGCTCAAGGTGCTCGACGCCGTCCCGGACGCGCGCTTCGAGCCGACCCGCTACGACCTCGGGGCCGAGCGCTACCTCGCCACCGGTGAGGTGCTGCCGGACTCGGTGCTCGCGGAGATCCGTGAGCACGACGCGATCCTGCTGGGAGCCGTGGGGGGCGGCCCGGCGACCCCGCCCTCCCGCCCGGCGTCCTCGAGCGCGGCCTGCTGCTCAAGCTCCGCTTCACCCTCGACCACTACGTCAACCTGCGCCCCTCCCGGGTCTTCCCGGGGGTGCCGACGCCGCTCGCCGAGAGCGTGCTGGCGCGGGGCGACATCGACTTCGTGGTCGTGCGGGAGGGGACCGAGGGGCCCTACACCGGCAACGGCGGGACGATCCGCGGCGGCACCCCGCACGAGGTCGCCACCGAGGTCTCGCTCAACACGGCGTACGGCGTGGAGCGGGTCGTGCGCGACGCGTTCGCGCGGGCGCAGGCCCGGCCGCGGCGCCGGCTGACCCTGGTCCACAAGACGAACGTGCTCGTCCACGCGGGTGCCGTGTGGTCGCGGATCGTGGGCGAGGTCGGTGCGGAGTTCCCCGAGGTCGAGGTCGACTACCTGCACATCGACGCGGCGACCATCTTCATGGCCACCGACCCGGCGCGGTTCGACGTGATCGTCACCGACAACCTCTTCGGCGACATCATCACCGACCTGGCCGCGGCCGTCACGGGGGGCATCGGCCTGGCTGCGTCGGGCAACATCAACCCCGACCGGACGGCGCCGTCGATGTTCGAGCCGGTGCACGGCTCGGCGCCCGACATCGCCGGCCAGCAGAAGGCCGACCCGACCGCCGCGATCCTCTCGGCCGCGCTGCTGCTCGACCACCTCGGCCACCCCAAGGCCGCCACCCTCGTCGAGGAGGCCGTCGTCGCCGACCTCGCCGAGCGAGTACCCGGGGCGTCCCGGCGTACCTCGGACGTCGGCGACGCGATCGCGGGTCGGGTTGCGGGCTGACGGCCCGCTGCATGATTCCCCGGCCAGCCGGGAATCATGCACTTCTCGGCCGTTGCAACGCCCGAGAAGCGCATGAATCGGCCGGGAAGTGCGTCACTCCTGTGACAGGAGGGGCGGCCCGCGACCCCCCTGTCACGCCCCACACGACCGGATAGGTTGACCCCATGCAGATCAGCACCACCCGCAACGAGCAGCCGGTGGCCGACGAGCGGCTCGCCGGGATCCTCGCCGAGCCCGGGTTCGGCACCCACTTCACCGACCACATGTTCACCGTCGAGTGGACGCCGGACGCCGGCTGGCACGACGCCCGGATCACGCCGTACGGCCCGCTCACGATGGACCCGGCGACCGCGGTGCTGCACTACGCGCAGGAGACCTTCGAGGGGATGAAGGCCTACCGGCACGACGACGGCTCGGTGTGGACCTTCCGGCCCGAGGCCAACGCGCAGCGGATGGTCCGCTCCTCCCGCCGCCTGGCCTTCCCGGAGCTGCCCGAGGGCGACTTCGTGGCCGCCGTCGACGCGCTCGTGACGGCCGACGAGCGCTGGGTGCCCGACAGCGCGGGGGAGAAGAGCCTCTACGTCCGCCCGTTCATGATCGCCTCCGAGGTCTTCCTCGGCGTCCGCCCGGCCCAGCACGTCACGTTCATGGTGATCGCCAGCCCGGCCGGCGCCTACTTCCCGGGCGGCGTCAAGCCGGTCACCCTCTGGCTCACCGAGGTATACACCCGCGCCGGCCGCGGCGGCATGGGCGCGGCCAAGACCGGCGGCAACTACGCCAGCTCGCTGGTCGCGCAGCAGGAGGCGACGGCCCACGGCTGCGACCAGGTGGTCTTCCTCGACGGCCAGGAGGGCAAGTACGTCGAGGAGCTCGGCGGCATGAACATGTACTTCGTCCACGCCGACGGCCGGATCGTCACCCCCGCGACCGGCACCATCCTCGAGGGCATCACCCGCGCCAGCATCATCGAGCTCGCCGGCAAGCTCGGCCACCAGGTCGAGGAGCGCAAGTTCTCGATCGACGAGTGGCGCGACGGTGTCGCCAACGGCGAGATCGTCGAGGTCTTCGCCTGCGGCACGGCCGCCGTCGTGACGCCGGTCGGCGCGCTGCGCTGGGAGGGAGGCGAGGTGCCGGCCCCGCCCCGCACCGACCTCACCCTGGAGATCCGGCGCTCCCTGGTCGACATCCAGTACGGCCGCGCCGAGGACACCTTCGGCTGGATGCACCGCGTCTGCTGACGCGGACCTCCGGTGGCTGCTGAGCACGCGTCCGCGGGACCACTCCGTCACGGCACGTCCGCGATCAGCGCGCGCAGCGCCGCGACGTGGTCGGCCAGCGCCGTCCGGCCGTCGCGGGTCAACGCCACCCACGTCGTACGCCGGCCCTGGCGACTGCCCTTGCGGGTCCGGAGGTAGCCGGCCTCGGCGAGCGCGGCCAGGTGCTTGGACAGCACCGAGTCGCTGACGTCGAGGCGCTCGCGCAGCATCGCGAACTCGGCCTCGGAGACCGACGCCAGGATGGTCATCAGCGTCAGCCGGGCCGGCGCGTGGATCTGCTGGTCGAGCCGGTCCACGGGGGGAGGGCTCATCGGTTGAGCAGCAGCAGGAGCAGTCCGGCCACCGCGGCCGCGCCGAGCAGCAGGGTCACCTGGAGCGGCAGGCCGACCGCCTCGGCGGCCGGGTCGGCCCGGTAGCGCCGCATCCACCGCTCGCCCGCGGCGACGTACCCGACGCCGGCCAGGGCCGCGGCGAGCGGCACCAGCCACCAGACGCCCTCGAAGCCGGCCCAGGTCGCGGCCGCGAGCCCGCCGGCGTAGGACACCGAGGCCAGGACGGTGCTGCCGAAGGCCGCCCGGGAGGCGAAGCCGTCGACCCACACCCCGTTGAGCGCGCGGAACCGGTGTACCTGCCAGCCCAGCACCGCGGCCAGCAGCAGCGAGGCCGCGAGCACCACGACGGTGCCGATGCCGGTCTGCGTCACCGTCCACCAGGCGACCGCGCCCACCTGCAGGGCGATCGCCACGGCGATGACGGCGTGGTAGCCGGGAGGGAGGCGGATGTCGTCGACCAGGCCGGCCCGGGCGGCGTCGACCGCCTGCAGGGCCTCGGCGGCCTGCTGACCCGGCGTGCTGCTACTTTCCATGATGGAAAGCATGCCACGTACTTTCCAGTTTGGAAAGTACCAGGCCCGCGGCCGCAGCGTCCGGTCGGCAGCCGATCGCGTCGGTACCCTCGTCGCGTGACCACGTCCCCGCGCCCGGAGCAGCCGCCGGCCGACCTCCGGGTGGGCGGGTACCAGCTGCTGGCCCGGCTGGGCGAGGGCGGCATGGGCGTGGTCCACCTGGCCCGGCGCGACGCCGGGCCGCGGGTGGCGCTGAAGGTGCTGCGCCCCCACATCGTCGGCGACGAGGAGGCGCGGCAGCGGCTCGACCGCGAGGTGCACTCGCTCTCCCGGATCCGCAGCCGCTGGGTCGCCGAGATCGTCGACGCCGATCCCTGGGGGGAGATCCCCTACGTGGCGACCCGCTACGTGCCCGGGCTCTCGCTCCACGAGCTGGTCGGCGAGGAGGGCGCCCAGACCGGCGACGACCTGCGGTGGCTCGCCGACTGCCTGGCCGCGGGGATCGAGTCGGTCCACGACGTCGGCGTCCTCCACCGCGACGTCAAGCCCTCCAACGTGCTGATGGAGGGGCGGACGCCGATCCTCATCGACTTCGGGCTGGCCCGGGTCGCCGACGACCCGCGGCTCACCCACACCGGCTGGCTGCTCGGCACGCCGGGCTACCTCGCCCCCGAGATCCTCTACGGCGACGACGCGACCGCCGCCTCCGACGTCCACTCCTGGGCCGCCACGGTCGCCTTTGCCGGCACCGGCCGGCCGCCGTTCGGGCGCGGGCCGTCGATGGCGGTGATGGACCGGGTACGCCGCGGCCAGCACGACCTGTCCGGGCTGCCGCGCGACGTGGCCGGCGTCGTCGAGCACGCGCTCGACCCGGAGCCGCGCCACCGGCCGACCCTCGCCCAGGTGCGCGACGCGCTCGGGGGCGGGCCGATGCCGGTGGTGGCGACCCCGGTACGGCCGTTCGCGGACGACCCCTACACCGCCCCGCTCGCGCTGGCCGCGGCCGGCCGCCAGCCCACCATCAGCCTGTTCGAGGACGACGACGAGGACGAGGCCTGGGGCAGCACGCTCCACCTCGACCAGCCGGTGCCGCGCACCCCCGTGGCCGAACGGCTGCGGCGCGGCCTGCTGCTCGCCGGGCTCGGGCTGGCGACGGCCACGGGCTTCACCGCCGCCCCGTGGCCGGCCCTGGCGGTCGTCGCGGTCCTGGTCTGGCTGCTCCGCAGCGGATCGCTCGCGGGAAGCGCGGCCGGCGCGCGGCGTACCGTCCGCGGCGTCCGGTGGTACGACGGGCCGCAGCTGCTCGTCGCCTCGCCCTGGCACGTCCTGCAGGCGATCCCCGGCGCGGTGCTGCTCCTGCTGTGGAGCCTCGGGCTGGCGCTGGCCTGCGGGCTGATCTGCTTCGCAGTGGCGGCGGCTCCGCAGACGACGCTGCTCGCCTGCGGCGGGGTGCTGGCCCTCGCGCTGTGGTGGGGACCCGGTGGCTCGCGGCTCAGCGGTCCGGTCAACCGGGTGGTGCGGCCGCTGTCCCGCTCGCTCGGGACCTGGGCCGTCGCCTGGCTGCTGGTCCTCGGTCTCGGCATCGGCGCCGGAGCGCTGGCCGCCGTCCACGGCACCAGCTGGGAACCCCTCGGCGCGCCGCTCTCCCAGCTCCGCTGACCCGGCGGCCGGACCCGGCCCCGGCCCCGCCGCCGACCGGATCGCGAGAAGGCCGTCTCACGGCGTGGCCGGGCGTGCGACACTCGGCGGGTGCCACAGCACCGCATCATCATCACCTAGCGCGTCGACCACCCTCGACGCGCTGCCTCTCGTACCCACGGGGGGCTTTTTTGTTGCCCGACCCGACCGACCCGAGGACAGATCGATGGACCTGCACGGCGGCTTCCACGTCTACGACACGACGCTGCGCGACGGCGCGCAGCAGGAGGGCCTCACGCTCTCGGTGGCCGACAAGCTCTCCATCGCGCGTCACCTCGACGACCTCGGCGTGGGCTACATCGAGGGCGGCTGGCCGGGCGCCAACCCCAAGGACACCGAGTTCTTCCGGCGCGCGAGCCAGGAGCTCGACCTGCGCCACGCCCGGTTGGCGGCCTTCGGCGCCACCCGCCGCGCGGGCACGGCGGCGGCCGACGACCCGCTCGTCGCCGCGCTGCGCGACTCCGGCGCGGGCGTCGTGACGCTGGTGGCCAAGTCCCACGACCGCCACGTCGGGCTGGCGCTGCGCACCACGCTCGAGGAGAACCTCGCGATGGTCCGCGACACGGTCACCCACCTGCGCGCCGAGGGCCAGGAGGTCTTCCTGGACGCCGAGCACTTCTTCGACGGCTACCGCGACAACCGCGACTACGCGCTCGAGGTGCTCCGCACGGCGTACGACGCGGGCGCCTCGGTCGTCGCCCTCTGCGACACCAACGGGGGGATGCTGCCCGGCTGGGTCGCCGACGTGGTCCACGACGTCGTCGAGACCACCGGGGTGCGGGTCGGGATCCACTGCCACAACGACACCGGCTGCGCGGTCGCCAACACCCTGGCCGCCGTCGACGCGGGCGCCTCACACGTGCAGGGCACGATCAACGGCTACGGCGAGCGCACCGGCAACGCCGACCTGGTCTCGGTCGTCGCCAACCTCGAGCTCAAGCTGGACCGCTCCGTGCTCCCGAGCGGGCTGCTGCGCGACGCCACCCGGGTCGCGCACGCCGTCGCCGAGGTGACCAATGTGCCGCCCGCCGGCCGCCAGCCCTACGTGGGCACGTCGGCGTTCACCCACAAGGCCGGCCTGCACGCCAGCGCGATCAAGGTCGACCCCGGGCTCTACCAGCACATGGATCCCTCCGGGGTGGGCAACGACATGCGGCTGCTGGTCTCGGACATGGCCGGCCGGGCCTCGATCGAGCTCAAGGGCCGCGAGCTCGGCTTCGACCTCTCCGACAGCGAGTTGGTCGCGCGGGTGACCGCGCGGGTCAAGGAGCTCGAGGCGAGGGGGCACACCTTCGAGGCGGCCGACGCGTCCTTCGAGCTGCTGCTCCTCGAGGAGGTCGAGGGCGTGCGTCCGGCCTACTTCGAGGTCGAGTCGTGGCGGGTGATCACCGAGACCCGGCCGGGTGCCGAGGCGATCTCGGAGGCGACGGTGAAGCTGCGCGCCGCCGGGGTGCGCTACGTGGTGACCGGGGAGGGCAACGGGCCGGTCAACGCGCTCGACCAGGCGCTCCGGGAGGCGATCGTGCAGGCGTTCCCGGAGGTCGCCACGCTCGAGCTGATCGACTACAAGGTCCGGATCCTCGACCAGGGCCACGGCACCGACGCGGTCACCCGGGTGCTCATCGAGACCACCGACGGCCAGGCGTCGTGGCTCACCGTCGGCGTCGGCGCCAACGTGATCGAGGCGTCGTGGGGCGCCCTGGTCGACGGCGTGACCTACGGGCTGCGGCGGCACGAGGCCTGACCGGGTTCGGTCCCACGCGTCACACTCGTCACGTACAGTGCTGGTGATCCGGGCTGAGCCGCCCGTTCCCCGACCCTCTCGGACTCCTCTGTGACCACACGCCCCGTCCTCGTCGCGCTGCTGCTCGCCCTCGGCCTGCTCACGCCCGTCGTCTCCCACGCCGACGCCCCCGCCGCGCCCCAGGCCGCTGCGGCGGCGGCGGCGAAGCAGCCGCCCAACGTGGTGCTGATCATGACCGACGACATGACGGCCGCCGACCTGCAGTGGATGCCGCGCACCCGGCGCCTCTTCCTGCGCTCGGGCACCTCCTTCCGCGACGCGATCGCCCCCAACCCCGTGTGCTGCCCGGCCCGGGCCACCGTGCTGACCGGGCAGGACTCCCACAACAACGGCGTGTGGTCCAACACCGAGCCGCACGGCGGCTACGCCGGCCTCCAGCCGGGCGTCACCCGGCTGCCCGAGTGGCTCCAGGACGCCGGCTACCGGACGGCGTTCCTGGGCAAGCACCTCAACGGCTTCCGGGCCGAGGAGGCCTCGGCCGAGCCGGGGTGGGACGTCCTCGACGCGCTGGTGGCGGGCGTCTACTCCTACCGCAGCTTCACCGCCTGGAACGACGGCGACCCGGAGCAGGTCCGGCACGGCTACGTCACCGACTACCTGCGCGACGGCGCCGAGCGGGTGATCCGGCACTTCGACCGGCGCGATCGGACGCCGTTCTTCCTCTGGGTGTCCAACGTCGGCCCCCACAACGCGCGCACCACCGGCTGCACCGGCGGCGGTTGCTGGTCGCCGCCGCGGCCGGCCGAGCGCGACCTCGGCAGCTTCGACCGCGTCCCGTCGCCGACCCGGTCGCTGACGTCGTACAACCACCGCAACGGCGCGACCAAGCCGCCGTTCCTGCGCGACCTCGGCCGGCTCCGGCGCAGCCGGGTCGACCTGCTCTTCCAGCGCCGGATCGAGTCGCTGCAGTCCGTCGACCGCTCCGTCGCCGACATCGTGCGGACCCTGCGCGACCGCGACGAGCTCGACCGGACGCTGCTGGTCTTCACCTCCGACAACGGCTACCTGCTCGGCCAGCACCGGTACGTCGGCAAGCGGCTGCCCTACGAGGAGTCGCTCCGGGTGCCGCTGCTGATGCGGGGCCCGGGCGTGCCGGCCCGCACCCGCGTCCAGCAGACCGCCACCACCTCCGACCTGAGCCGCACCATCGTCGACCTCGCTGGGGCCGAGCCGTCGCACCCGCTCGACGGGGTGTCGCTGCTGCCGGCGCTGAGCGGCGGTGACACCGGTCGCGGGGCGAGCATCGTCCAGACCGGCGCGGCGGTCGACCCCGAGGGCGACGGCCAGCTCGGCGAGCAGCCTGACGACCACGGCTGGCTCTACCGCGGCTACCGCGACGAGCGCTGGACCTACGCCCGCTACCCCGACCCCTCCGGCCCGGACACGCCCGCCTTCGAGGAGCTCTACGACCGCCACGCCGACCCCGGCGCCCTGCGCAACCTGGCGACGGACCCCGCCTACGCCGACGTGCTGGACGAGGCGCGGCGACGGGCCGCGGAGCTGGCGGTGTGCGCCGGCGAGAGCTGCCACCCGGCCTGGCCGCCGATCCCGCTGCACTGACCGGGCCGGTCTGCCCCGGGCGCTAGTCGCCCAGCCCCCGTGCGTCCAGCGCCTCGCCGGTCGCCCGGGCGTGCGCGACCGAGCGGACCACCAGCGGCACCAGTCGCGCGCGCGGGTCGCGCTCGAGACCCCGGGCGCGGGCGGCGTCACGCGTCTCGGCAGCCAGGTCGAGGGTGACGGGCACCGCCCGCACCATCAGCGAGAAGGCGAGGGCGACCCGCTCCGGGTCGACGCCGACCCGGCGCAGCGGGCGCAGCGCCCGGGTCACGGCGTCGAGCATCGCGTCGACCGGCGTGGTCGCGGTGACGACGGTGGCCAGCACGACCAGCGCCAGCAGGTCGGCGGCCACCTCGACGCCGCGCGCCCAGCCGCTCGTCCACGCCGTCCACGCCAGCAGCAGCAGCGCGGTGGCCAGCACCACCCGCAGCGCGGACAGCACCCGGCGTACTCCGGCGCCAGACCACGCCAGCAACCCGAGCGCGACGACCAGCCCCGCCGACGCCGCGAGCGGACCGCGGACGACGACGATCACCACCCCGGCGACCAGCAGCGCCAGCAACGAGGCGCCCGCCGGCAACCGGTGGAGGACCGTCGTCCCGGGTCGGTGCAGGCCGAGCAGGGTCACGCCCGGCTCCGGTAGGTCGCGACCACGTCGGCGGGCGTCCCGTCGGCCACGACCTCGCCGCCCTCGACCAGCAGCGCGCGCTCGCAGCGCAGCGCCAGGTCGAGGTCGTGGGTGACCAGCACCAGCTGCTGGGGGAGCGAGAACAGCAGGTCGGCCACCTCGCGGGAGTTGCGCAGGTCGAGCAGCGTGGTCGGTTCGTCAGCGACGACCACCTCGGGTCCGGTCGCCAGGACGCCGGCCAGGGCGAGCAGCTGGCGCTGGCCGCCGGAGAGCGCGTGGACGCTCCGGTCGGCCAGTCCCGCCAGGCCGTGCTGCTCGAGCACGGCCAGCGCCGCCCGGCGCCGCTCGTGCCGGTCGGGGTGCCGCCGGCGCAGGGAGAGCGCGACGTCCTCGACGACCGTTGGCATCACCAGCTGGGCGGCGGGATCGGTGAAGCAGAACCCCACGCGCCGGCGTACGGCGGCGCCGTCGGTGGCCACGTCGAGCCCGTCGACGACCACCCGGCCGGTGGTGGGGGTCACCAGTCCGTTGAGCAGCCGCGCGAGCGTGGACTTGCCCGAGCCGTTGGCGCCGACCAGGGCGATCCGCTGCTCGGTGAGGGTCAGCGCGGTGGGGCCGAGGACGTCGACCTCGCCGTCGGAGGTCGGCAGCCGGACCGTGACGTCGTGGAGCTCGATCCGGCTCACGCGGGGGCTGGCTCGGACCTGTCGCTGCTGGCGCTGCTCGTTCCCTCGCGTCGGCCGAGCAGGTCGGGGAAGGCGCGGTGGACCGCGGTGGCGACCAGGGCCATGGCGAGGTTCTTGACGATGTCGCCGGGCCAGTAGGGGAGGTCGACGACGAACGCGGCGCTCCAGGACAGGTCGAAGCGCCACACGAGCACCGCGATGCCGGACGTGTGGATCAGCGCCAGGCTGGAGATCCAGCCGGCGAGGAAGATCAGCGGCACGCTGGTGGCGAGCTTGTGCCGTGGCAGCCGCTCCACCAGCAGGCCGCAGAGGAACGCTGCCGGGGGGAAGGCCAGCAGGTAGCCGGCGGTCGGCCCGGCCAGCACCCCGAGCCCGCTCGCGCCGCCGGAGAAGATCGGCAGCCCTGCGAGGCCGACGACGACGTACAGCGCCACGGCCAGGAACCCGCGCCGCGCTCCGAGCACGGCGCCGGCGAGCATCACCGCGAAGGTCTGCAGGGTGATCGGGACGGCGAGCACGCCCACCGGGATGCCGGGCAGGATCGCGCAGGCGGCGACCAGCGCGGCGAAACCGGCGATCAGGGCGAGGTCGGTGCTGGTGCGGCGGCGTACGGCCACGGGTCCTCCTGCGGGGGCGAACTGAACGGCGTTCAGGTTAGCATCGGGATCGTGCCGCACCACCGGGAGGACGTCGTCGACCGGGCCCTGCGCGTCCTGGACGACCACGGGCTCGCCGACCTGACGATGCGCCGGCTCGGCAGCGAGCTCGGGCTGCAGCCCAGCGCGGTCTACCACCACTTCCCGAGCAAGCAGGTGCTGCTGGCCGCCGTGGCCGACGAGATCCTCGCGCGCGGGCGGCGCCCGACGGCCGAGGGCGCGGGGGAGGACCAGGTGCGCGCCGCCTGCCACGCCCTCCGCGACGCCTGCCTGGCCTGGACCGACGGTGCCGAGGTGGTCGCGACCGCGCGCGCCTTCGGGCTGGGCGCGCAGGCGCCGTACGACGACCTGGTGGCCGCGCTGGCCGGCGCCGGGATCGACGCCGATCTCGCCGGCACCGCCGCCCGGACCCTCCTCCACCTCGTGCTCGGCCACGCCGTCGACGAGCAGACGCACCGTCAGGCGGGCAGCGTCGGCGCGATCGACACCGATCCCGCCCGTGACTTCACCGCCGACCTCACCACCGGCGTCGACCTCGTGCTCGCGGGGCTCGGCACGCGCGTCAGGGGCTGACGTCGACGTCGGCGCCGTGCAGCTCGGCCAGCATCACGGCGCCCGGGAGGTCGAGCCGGGTGTCCTCGAGGCGGGCGGAGGCCAGGTCGACCCGGTCGAGGGTGGCGCCGCGCAGGTCGGCGCGGCGCAGCCGCGCGTCGCGCAGGGTGGCACCGTCGAGACGGCAGCCGCGCAGCACCGACTCCGAGAGGTCGGCCATCGACAGGTCGGCCTCGCGCAGGTCGAGGCCGGTGAGGTCGAGCCCGGTCAGGCGCGCGCCGCGGGCGACGACGCCGACCCACTGACCGCCCGTGACGGTCATCGGCCGCATCGTGCACTCCGAGAAGGTCGTCCCCGAGAGCTTGCAGCCCTCCAGGGTGACGTCGAAGAGGCTGGTCCGCAGCAGCTCGCACGCCACGAACGCCGAGGCGCGGTGGACCGAGGCGTTGAGCCGGCACCCGGCGAAGGTGCAGCCCTCGAAGGTCGCGCCCGCCGTCGAGACCTCCGAGAGGTCGACGTCGGTGAACGTGCAGTCGACGAACCGGGCGGCGCCCAGGGCCTCGCCCCACCAGTCCTCGCCGCGGAAGCTCGCGCCCTCGGCGCCCTCCCGCTCAGACATCGACGGTCCCGCCGGACCGCCAGTAGTGGCCGGCCTCGCGGGTCAGGAACCCGTCGTCGACCAGGTAGCGCCGCAACGCCGCGTGGTCGGGGTGGAAGCGCTGCAGCACCTCGTTGACCTCGGCCTCCGGGTAGACCCGGCCGGGCTCGAAGGACTGCGCGAGGTGGTCGAGCACCACCAGCAGCTTGGCGCGCTTCGAGGGGATCGTGTGCAGCGTGCCGTCGTCGCCCAGGAAGTTGCCGAGGGTCCGTGCGTCGTCCACCCGGCCACCGTAGGCGGTGTGTCCCGCCGAGTCAGCCGAGAAGCCGCTCGCACTCCTCGACGAGCCGCGCCCGCAGGGGGGCGGCGCGCTCGGCGAAGGCGGCCTGGCCGGCGGCGTACTCCCGCTTCCCGTCGGCCGTCTCGATCCGGACGGGGGTCCACGGCTCGCCGGTGGGGTCGAGGGTGACGCCGGAGAGGTCGTACGGCGCGGCGCGCATGTCGAGCACCCGGATGTCCCACGCCAGCTCGAAGCAGTCGGCCACCAGGTCCGAGCAGATCATGGGGCTGAGCCGGAAGGCGTGCTTGTAGAGGTCCATGCCGGCGTGGAGGCAGCCGGGCTGCTCGAAGGCGGAGCGGTCGTCGGGGCCGGGGGAGAGGGTGTTGCGCGGCCGGGCGTCGTCGGTGAAGAAGCGGAACGCGTCGAAGTGCGAGCACGCGATCCGGTGCGACTCGACGACGGTGTCGGTGCCCGCGCCCCCCAGCCGCAGCGGCCGCGGGTGGCGGGTGCCGGCCGCGGGAGCGCGGTAGACCATCGCCCACTCGTGCAGCCCGAAGCAGCCGGTGTGGGCCGGCCGCGACGCGGTCGCGACCAGCAGCCGGTGGATCGACGCGACCAGGGGTCGGCGCGCCTCCACGAGCTCCCCGCCCCGGTTCCAGCGCAGCAGCTGGGCCGGTCGCTGGGAGTAGTAGCCGAAGAGGAAGTCGTGCACCGGGTGGGCCTCGCCGCGCTCGCGGCGCGCCAGGTGGGGCGTCACGTACGGCGCGAGCCGGGCGGCGTGCGCCGCCGCGCGCGCGGACGCTGCCGCCGTCGAGAGCACCTCCACGGCCCGGAACCCTACGCGATCCCGCGCACCAGTTCCGCATGGTGGAAGAGGTGGCAAGCGAGCCCCCTTGACACCGTTGCCTCGGGCCGAGAAGGTCGTTGAACGTCTGACTTCGTTCCGCGATACGAAAGGCACTGACAGGGTGGGAATGGTAGAGCGCGTCCAGACCGGCGGCCTCGGCGTCGCCGCGAGCTTGCACCGATTCGTCGAGGAGGAGGCGCTGCCCGGGTCCGGGGTGGACTCCCAGCAGTTCTGGGAGGGACTGGCGGCGATCATCGCCGACCTTGCCCCCCGCAACCGCGACCTGCTGGCCCGCCGGGAGGAGCTCCAGGCCCAGATCGACGGTTGGCACC
Organism: uncultured Actinomycetota bacterium; assembly: GCA_963740885.1. Lineage (GTDB taxonomy): Bacteria > Actinomycetota > Actinomycetes > Propionibacteriales > Nocardioidaceae > Nocardioides. The sequence goes on along the minus strand of CAVUFP010000002.1, from coordinate 396,358 downwards.
GCGAGCACCCCGGCGTCCCGGACGCCGACGCCTACGCGTCGTTCCTGCGCGCGATCGGCTACCTGGTCGACGAGCCCGCCGAGGTCGCGGTCACCACCGCCGACGTCGACGACGAGGTCGCCCGGATCGCCGGGCCGCAGCTCGTGGTCCCGCTGCTCAACGCCCGTTTCGCCACCAACGCGGTCAACGCCCGCTGGGGCTCGCTCTACGACGCGCTCTACGGCTCCGACGTCGTGCCGCGCGAGGGCGACCTCGAGCCGGGCGACGGTTACAACAAGGCCCGCGGCGACGAGGTGATCGCTCGCGGCCGGGCCCTGCTCGACGCGCACTTCCCGCTGGCCGACGGCTCGCACGCCGACGCCACGACGTACGCCGTGGACGGCGACGGCCTGGCCGTCAGCCTCGGCGACGACGTCGCCCGCCTCGCCGACCCCGCCCAGCTGGTCGGCCACCGGGGCGCGGCCGACTCGCCGGAGGCGTTGCTGCTGGTCCACCACGGGCTGCACGTGGAGATCCAGGTCGACCCCGACGATGCGATCGGCGCCACCGACGCGGCCGGCGTCAAGGACCTGCTCGTCGAGGCCGCGGTCTCCACGATCATGGACCTCGAGGACTCCGTGGCCGCGGTCGACGCCGAGGACAAGGTGCTCGGCTACCGCAACTGGAAGCGGCTGATGGAGGGCACGCTGGCCGAGGAGGTCTCCAAGGGCGGCACGACCTTCACCCGGGCGATGAATCCCGACCGCACCTACTCCACCGTGGGCGGCGACGAGGTCACGCTGCCCGGCCGCTCGCTGCTCTTCATCCGCCAGGTCGGCCACCTGATGACCACCGACGCGGTGCTCGACCCCGACGGCGACGAGGTCCCCGAGGGGATCCTCGACGCGGTGATGACCGCCCTGGGCAGCCTCGCCGACCTGCGCGGCCGCTCCGAGCTCGCCAACTCCCGCACCGGCTCGATGTACGTCGTCAAGCCCAAGATGCACGGCCCGGACGAGGTCGCGCTCGCGGTCGAGCTCTTCGGCCGCGTCGAGCAGCTGCTCGGGCTCGACCCGCTGACGATCAAGGTCGGGATCATGGACGAGGAGCGGCGTACGTCGCTCAACCTCAAGGCCTGCCTGGCCGAGGCGAGCGAGCGGGTGGCCTTCATCAACACCGGCTTCCTCGACCGCACCGGCGACGAGATCCACACCTCGATGCAGGCAGGGCCGGTGGTCCGCAAGGGCGACATGAAGTCCGAGACCTGGATCAGGGCCTACGAGGACCTCAACGTCGACATCGGACTGGAGTCCGGGCTGCTCGGTCGCGCCCAGATCGGCAAGGGGATGTGGGCCGCGCCCGATAGCCTCCGCTCGATGATGGAGGCCAAGATCGGTCACCCCGAGGCCGGCGCCAGCTGCGCCTGGGTGCCCTCCCCGACGGCCGCGACCCTGCACGCGCTCCACTACCACCAGGTCGACGTCCGCGCCCGGCAGGAGGAGCTCGCCGCCGGTGGCCGACGCCGCGACCGCGAGGAGCTGCTGAAGATCCCGCTCGGCGACCCGGGCGACTGGTCGCCGGAGGACCGGCAGCAGGAGATCGACAACAACCTGCAGAGCCTGCTCGGCTACGTCGTCCGCTGGGTCGACGCCGGGGTCGGCTGCTCCAAGGTCCCCGACATCACCGGTGAGCCGCTGATGGAGGACCGCGCGACCTGCCGGATCTCCGCCCAGCACGTCGCCAACTGGCTCCACCACGGCGTGGTCGACGCCGAGCAGGTCGACGAGACGCTGCGCCGGATGGCCAAGGTCGTCGACGAGCAGAACGCCGGCGACGACTCCTACGTGCCGATGGCCCCCGACTTCGACGGCGACGCCTTCCGCGCCGCCCGAGCGCTGGTGCTCGAGGGCCTCGAGCAGCCCAGCGGCTACACCGAACCGATCCTGCATCGCCACCGGGCCCTGGCGAAGTCGCACGACTGATCCCCCGGTCGTACGGGCCCACCCTCCCCTGAAAGGTTCACGATGTTCCAGCAAGACATCCAGCCGGTCGGCGACTCGCTGGCCCTCAGCGCGCTGTGCGGCGCGATCCCTCTCCTCACCCTGTTCGTCCTGCTCGGCGGGCTGCGCCTGCGCGCCTGGCTGGCCGGCCTGATCTCGCTGGGCGTCGCCCTGGTGGTCGCGGTAGCGCTGTTCGCGATGCCGGTCGACCAGGCGCTGCTGGCGGGCACCGAGGGTGCGGCGTTCGGCTTCTTCCCGATCATGTGGATCGTCATCAACGCGATCTGGGTCTACAACCTGACGGTGGCGTCCGGGCACTTCGACGTCCTGCGCCGGTCCTTCGAGAAGGTCAGCCCCGACCAACGGGTGCAGGCGATCATCATCGCCTTCTGCTTCGGGGCCCTGCTCGAGGCGCTGGCCGGCTTCGGTACGCCGGTCGCGATCACCGTGGTGATGCTGATGGCCCTCGGCTTCCAGCCGATCAAGGCCGCCGCCGTCGCCCTGATCGCCAACACCGCGCCGGTGGCGTTCGGTGCGCTGGCCACGCCGATCGTGACCCTGGCCGAGGTCTCCTCCGGCGCCAGCAACGACGCCGGCCTGACCATCGACACCCTCGGCTCGATGGTCGGACGCCAGACCCCGATCCTCGCCGTGATCGTCCCGCTGGTGCTGGTCTTCGTCGTCGACGGCGCCCGCGGCGCCCGGCAGACCTGGCTGCCCGCGATCGTCTGCGGCCTGGCCTTCGGTGTCGCCCAGTTCGTGGCGGCGAACTTCATCTCCGTGCCGCTCGCCGACATCGTCGCCGCGCTGGTCGCGGCCGCCGCCGTCGTCGTGCTGCTGCGGGTCTGGCAGCCCTCCGAGGTGATCACCGCCGAGGCCGGTGCCGACGCCGACACCGGCGAGCGGGCCCCCGCCCGTGCCGCCGCCGGCGGCGCGTCCGCTGGCACCGCGACCGCGGTCGACACCAGCGCCGACGTGGCCAAGGCCTACGCGCCGTACGTCGTGATCATCGTGATCTTCTCGATCGTCAACATCACCGCGGTCAAGGAGTTCTTCGCCGAGGAGCCGTTCACCTACGCCTTCAACTGGCCCGGCCTCCACGTGCTCAACGCCGCGGGCGACCCGGTCGCCTCGACCATGTACAACTTCAACTGGCTCCCGGCGGCGGGCACCCTGATGGTGCTCGCGGGCATCATCACCGCCGCGATCCTCAAGGTCTCGCCGGGGAAGGCGCTCAGGACCTACGGCGCGACGTACGTCGAGCTCAAGTCGGCGATCCTCACCGTGATGGCCGTGCTCGGACTGGCCTACGTGATGAACCTGTCCGGCCAGACCACCTCGCTCGGCGCCTGGCTCGCCGGCGCGGGCGGGGCGTTCGCGATCCTCTCGCCGATCCTCGGCTGGATCGGCGTGGCCGTGACCGGCTCGGACACCTCGGCCAACGCGCTGTTCGGGGCGCTCCAGGTGCAGACCGCCGCCAAGGCCGGGCTCGACCCGGTGCTGATGGCGGCGGCCAACTCCTCGGGCGGCGTGCTCGGCAAGATGGTCAGCCCGCAGAACCTCGCCATCGCGGCCGCGGCCGTCGGCATGGCGGGCCGCGAGGGCGACATCTTCCGCAAGGTGATCGGCTGGAGCCTGGGGTTGCTGGTCCTGATGTGCATCATCGTCGGGCTGCAGTCGACGCCGGTGCTCGGCTGGATGGTGCCCTGAGCGCAGGCCTCGACGGCCCGGTCGTCGCGGGTCGACAATGCCCGCATGGTCGACGACGCGACGACCGGGTCCCTCGACCTGGCGCGGCAGCACGCGCAGGCGTGGCTGGCCTCGCTCCCGACCCGCGCCGTCCCGGCGCGGGCGGGTGCGGCCGAGGTCGCCGAGCGCCTCGGCACCGAGCTGCCCGAGCACCCCACCGATCCGCGTGAGGTCGTCGAGCTGCTGGCGTCCGCGAGCGATCCCGGACTCACCGCGATCCCGTCGGGGCGCTTCTTCGGCTTCGTGATCGGCGGCACCCACCCGGCGGCGCTCGCCGCCGACTGGCTGACCAGCGCGTGGGACCAGAACGCCGGCCTGCGCTTCCTCACCCCGGCGTCCACCGCCACCGAGGACCTGGCCGGGGCGTGGGTGCTCGACCTGCTCGGACTGCCCCCGTCCTCCGCGGTCGGCTTCGTCACCGGCGGCACGATGGCCAACTTCACCGGCCTGGCCGCCGCCCGCGACGCCGTGCTCGCCCGGGCCGGCTGGGACCTCGCCGGGCGCGGGCTCGTGGGGTCCCCCGGTGTCCGGGTGCTCGTGGGGGAGGAGCGCCACGACTCCGTCGACCTGGTGCTGCGCTACCTCGGCCTCGGCGCCCCCGAACCGGTCGCCGCCGACGACCAGGGCCGGATCGACGTCGGTGCGCTGCGGCGGGCGCTCGCGGCGGGCGACGGGCGGCCGACGGTGGTCTCGCTGCAGGCGGGCAACGTCCACTCCGGTGCCTTCGACCCCTTCGGCGAGGCGATCTCCGCGGCCCACGAGCACGAGGCGTGGGTCCACGTCGACGGCGCCTTCGGGCTCTTCGCGGCCGCGTCGCCGGCCCACCGCCACCTGACCGCAGGGTTCGAGGCCGCCGACTCCTGGGCGACCGACGCCCACAAGACGCTCAACGTCCCCTACGACTGCGGGCTGGTCGTGGTGCGCGACCCGCTCGCCCTGCGCGCGGCGATGTCGATGCCGGGCGCCTACCTGATCCGCGACGCCGCCGGCGACCCCTACGAGAAGGTCCCGGAGCTGAGCCGGCGCAACCGGGCGGCCACGGTCTGGGCGGTGCTGCGCTCGCTCGGGCGCAGCGGCGTGGCCGACCTGGTCGAGCGGCTGGTGACCCACGCGCGAGCCTTCGCCGAGGGCCTCGCGGAGATCGAGGGGGCCGAGGTGCTCAACGACGTCGTCTACACCCAGGTGTGCGCCTCGTTCGGCGACGACGCCACCACCCAGGACGTCGTCCGCCGGATGCTGGCCGACGGCACGGCGTGGACGACGGGCTCCACCTGGCGGGGCCGTTCGGTGCTGCGGATCTCGGTGAGCAACTGGTCGACGACCCAGGACGACGTCGCCCGCACCCTGGCCGCGCTCCGCACCGCCGTGGCCGCGGCCCGCGAGGTGGACCACGGTCGTTAGGCTCGGCCCGTGCGCATCGCAAGGTTCACGACAGGTGAGGACCCCCTCTTCGGCGTGGTCACGGGCGAGCTGGACGAGTACGGCCAGCCGTCCGAGGACGCCGTGGTCGTCACGCTCGCCGGCGACCCGCTCTACGCCGGCGTCAAGGCGACCAGTGAGGAGCACCGGCTCGCCGACGTGCGGCTGCTCGCGCCGGTGCTGCCGCGCAGCAAGGTGGTCGGCGTCGGGCGCAACTACGCCGCCCACGCCGCCGAGCTCGGGCACGACCTCCCGGAGGAGCCGCTGCTGTTCCTCAAGCCCAACACCAGCGTGATCGGCCCCGGCGACACCATCCGCTACCCGCCGCAGACCGAGGAGCTCCACTTCGAGGGTGAGCTGGCCGTGGTCATCGGCCGGATCTGCCGCGACGTGCCGGCGGCCCAGGCGACCGACGTGATCTTCGGCTACACGATCGCCAACGACGTGACCGCTCGCGACCTGCAGCGCTCCGACGTGCAGTTCACCCGCGCCAAGGGCTTCGACACCTTCTGCCCGCTCGGACCGTGGGTCGAGACCGACCTCGACCCGCAGCGGTTCGTCGACGGGCTCGGCGTGCAGACCTACCTCGAGGGCGACCTCAAGCAGGACGGCAACACCCGCGACATGGTCTTCGACGTCCCGACCCTGATCGAGAAGATCTCCAGCGTGATGACCCTGCTCCCCGGTGACGTGATCCTCACCGGCACGCCCGACGGGGTCGGCCCGATGGAGCCCGGCGACGAGGTCGAGGTCTCGATCGAGGGCCTCGGCGTCCTGACCAACAAGGTGGCCAAGAAGTGACCTCGCCCGACTCCCGCGTCAGGGTCCGCTTCTGCCCGTCGCCGACGGGCTCGCCCCACGTCGGCTTCGCCCGCACGGCGCTCTACAACTGGGCCTTCGCGCGCCACCACGGCGGCACCTTCGTCTTCCGCGTCGAGGACACCGACAAGGAGCGCTCGACCCGCGAGTCCTACGACGGCATGGTCGAGGCGATGCGCTGGCTGGGCCTCGACTGGGACGAGGGCCCGGAGGTCGGCGGCCCGCACGGCCCCTACCTCCAGTCCGAGCGGGGTGACCTCTACCGCGACGTGCTGGCCCGGCTCGCCGAGTCGAAGTTCACCTACGAGTGCTACTGCACCACCGAGGAGGTAGCCGGGCGACGCACGGCGGCCGGATCCAAGGTCCAGGGGTACGACGGCTTCTGCCGCGAGCTCAGCGACGAGCAGGTCTCGGCGTTCCGGGCCGACGGCCGGGCGCCGGTCGTCCGGTTCCGGATGCCCGAGGGATCGGTGACCTGGGACGACCTGGTCCGTGGCGAGATCACCTTCGAGACCGAGTTCGTGCCCGACTTCGCGCTGGCCCGCGCCAACGGCGACCCGCTCTACACGCTGGTCAACCCGGTCGACGACGCGCTGATGGGGATCACCCACGTGCTGCGGGGCGAGGACCTGCTCTCCAGCACGCCCCGCCAGGTGCCGCTCCACCGGGCGCTGGTCGAGCTCGGGATCTCCGAGGTGGTGCCGGAGTTCGGCCACCTCCCGTTCGTGATGGGGGAGGGCAACAAGAAGCTCTCCAAGCGCGACCCCGAGGCCCACCTGTTCCACTACCGCGAGGCCGGCTTTCTGCCCGAGGGGCTGCTCAACTACCTCGCGCTGCTCGGCTGGGCGATCGCGCCCGACCGCGACGTCTTCACCGTCCCCGAGATGGTCGAGGCCTTCGACATCCGCGACGTCAACCCCAACCCGGCGCGCTTCGACCTCAAGAAGGCCGAGGCGATCAACGCCGACCACATGCGGATGCTGTCGCTCGACGAGCTCACCAGCCGGGTGCTGCCCCACCTCAAGGCGGCCGGCGTCGTCGGCGACCCGGTCCACGACTCCGACGCCCAGCTGCTCGAGCTCGCCATGCCGCTGGTGGCCGAGCGGATGAACAAGCTGACGGAGGCCCCGCCCATGCTCGGCTTCCTCTTCGTCGACGACGACCACCTGGAGCGCCACGACGCGGTCGACGACGCCGGGCGCGAGGTGGTCACGGCCGCCCGCAAGGCGCTCGCCGGGCTCGCGCAGTGGTCGACCGCCGAGATCGAGCAGGCGCTGCGCGAGGCCCTGGTCGACCGGTTGGGCCTCAAGCCGCGCCACGCGTTCGGGCCGGTGCGGGTCGCGGTCACCGGCCGGAAGGTGTCCCCACCGCTGTTCGAGTCGCTGGAGCTGCTGGGCCGCGAGCGGTCGCTGGCCCGCCTCGACGGAGCCCTGCGGTGAGCCAGTCGCCGTTCCCTCCCGGACCGCCGCCCAGCCGGGACGCCGGTCCGTGGGCGCCGCCGCCGGGCCCGCCGATCGCCACGGCGACGTACGGCGCGGGGGACGGAGTCCCGGCCACGGCTGGGTCGGAGGGACCTCCCCGTGAGGGGCTGGCCTACCACCTGCTGCTCCGTGGAGGCTACCGCGGCACCTGGTGGCGAGGGCTGATCGGGCTGCTCGTCTTCGCCGCCGGGATGATGCTCCTCTCGCCCGCGCTGTTCCTCGCCGTCTTCGCGCTCTACTTCGTGGCGACCGGGCAGGACGTCGGTGCCCAGGTGACCGCCCTGACCAACCTCGAGGCGGTCACGCCGGCGCTCCTCGCCTACCTCAACCTGGCGCTCGCCGGGATGATCCCGATCGCCTGGCTCCTGGTGCGCTTCCTCCACGGCCTGCGGCCGCGCTGGCTCTCCTCGGTGCGGCCCCGGCTGCGCTGGGGCTACCTGTTCGCCTGCTTCGGCCTCGCGTTCGTCGCGCTGATCGCGACCGTGCTCGTGGGCGCCGTGCTGCCCTCGGGCGGCTCCGGCACCGAGATGTCGGGCCGGCTCAACGAGTTCACCCCCCAGGCCCGCGACTTCCTGCTGGTCGTGCTGCTGCTCACGCCGCTGCAGGCGGCCGCCGAGGAGTACGCGTTCCGCGGCTACCTGCTCCAGGCCTTCGGCGGGGTCCTCGCCCACCTCGGGGACGGCACCGGCCTGCGCTTCCTGCGCCACCCGGCGTTCGCGGTCGTCATCACCTCGCTGCTCTTCGCGCTCGCGCACGGCACCCAGGACGCCCCGATCTTCTTCGACCGCTTCGCCTTCGGGGTGGTCGCGGGGACCCTGGTGATCGTGACCGGCGGACTCGAGGCGGGCATCGCGATGCACGTCCTCAACAACTTCCTCGCCTTCGGCGTCGCGCTCGCGTTCGGCGACATGACCTCGGCCCTGACGCCCACCGGCGGGACCTGGTGGAGCATCCCGGTGACGCTCACCCAGTCGCTGGTCTACCTCGTGCTGGCGTGGCTGGTGGCCAGGAAGATGGGGCTCGCCCGACGCAGCGATCCAGCCGTTTTGGCCGGTCCGGAAGCCCGCGTGTAAGGTTTCCCACCGGTCCGGCAGGGCCGTCGCCAAGGGCTCAGGAGCCCTTGTCACCCTTGGGATATGGTGTAATTGGCAGCACGACTGGTTCTGGTCCAGTTAGTCTAGGTTCGAGTCCTAGTATCCCAGCGAGATCCCGGCAGCACCTCACGGTGGGCGCCGGGATTTGGTCTGGATCTCCTCGCTTCGCTAGGGTTCCGGACGCTGCGAATCGCAGTCAGGCCCCCGTTGTGTAGCGGCCTAGCACGCCGCCCTCTCAAGGCGGTAGCGCCGGTTCGAATCCGGTCGGGGGTACCACCGGCGGCGTGCCAGGCACGCCGCGCTCCACCACCCCCGGCAAGGCGGTAGCGCCGGTTCGAATCCGGTCGGGGGTACCACCGGCGGCGTGCCAGGCACGCCGCGCTCCACCACCCCCGGCAAGGCGGTAGCGCCGGTTCGAATCCGGTCGGGGGTACCACAGGCGGCGTGCCAGGCACGCCGCGCTCCACCACCCGCGGCAAGGCGGTTGCGCCGGTTCGAATCCGGTCGGGGGTACACAGAGAAGCGCACACACCTTGGCGGGGCGGTGCGCTTTCGTCGTTCCGGGGTGTCGAGGCTCAGGCGCAGGACGCCTTCGCACCTCAACCTCCGAAGCCGGAGGTTGAGGTGGGAGGGCCGCCAGGCCCGACCCTCGAAACCCCGTGAGCGGTCCGGGGCGATGACCGCGGTGGTCGCCGCCGGCTCGCTCGTCAGCGGGTGATCGTGAACGACTTCGTCAGGTCGGCGAGCGAGGAGTCACCCGCGTAGACCTCGATCTCGCCCGGCTCCACGACGTACTTGCCGCGGTTGTCCCAGAAGCCGTAGTCGGACTTGTCGAGGTGGAAGGTCACCGTGGTCTTCTCACCGGGGGCGAGGGTCACCCTCTGGAACCCGCGCAGCCGGCGCACGGGCTGGGAGAGGCTCGCGACGGGGTCGTGGAGGTAGAGCTGCACGACCTCGTCGCCCTCTCGGGAGCCGGTGTTGGTGACGTCCATCGAGGCGGTGAGCGTCCCGGTGCGGCTCACCGTGGTCCGGCTCAGCTGCAGATTGGTGACGTCGAACGTGGTGTAGCTCAGCCCGTAGCCGAACGGGTAGACCGGCGCACAGGTCGGCAGGTCCCGGTAGCGCGAGTTCCACTTGAACGTCGAGTCGCAGGGCCGCCCGGTCGGCTCGTGGTTGTAGTAGGTCGGCACCGTCCCGATGCCGCGCGGGAAGGTCACCGGGAGCTTGCCGCCCGGGTTGACCTTGCCGTAGAGCACGTCGGCGACGGCGTTCCCGCCCTCGGTGCCCGGGAACCACGCCTCGAGGATGGCGTCGGCATCCGGTTGCACCGCGGTCAGGTCGAGCGGTCGGCCGTTGAAGAGGACCACGACGACGGGCTTGCCGGTGCGGGCCACCGCGTGCAGCAGCGCCTCCTGGCGTCCGGGCAGGTCCAGCTGGCTGCGGGCGTTCGCCTCGCCGCTCATGAAGGCCTTCTCGCCCAGGGCCAGGACGACCTGGTCGGCGTTGCGGGCCGCGGAGACGGCGTCCTGGATCGTCGTGCCGTCAGCACCCCGCTTGGCGCAGACCTCCTGCTCGGCCGTGATCGGTGGGACGGCGTTGTTGGGCGGGTCGAAGTTGTGCTCCAGGTTGCACGCCTGGGTGTAGGTCACCTCGGCGTTGCTCGCGGCCTGCAACCCCTCGATCAGGGGCACGTGCGGGGGAGCCAGCTCGTCCCACCCGCGACCGGACCACGGTCCCAGCACGTCGTCGACGTTGTCGCCGAAGGGACCGATCAGCGCCGTGGTCTTGTCGGGATCCAGCGGCAGCCGACCCCCGTCGTTCTTGAGCAGCACCATCGACCGGGCGGCCGCCCACCGGCTCTGCCTCAGGTCGCCGGGCCGCCCGTAGCTGGCCTCGTCCTCGGCGGCGGCCACGTCGATGTAGGGGTTGTCGAAGAGTCCCGCCCGGTACTTCACCCGCAGGATCCGGCGTACGGCGTCGTCGAGCCGGGCCATGGTGATCGAGCCGTCGGCCAGCAGCTCCTGCCCGTAGTCACGGATGTTGGTGCTGACCATCTCCGAGTCGGTGCCGGCCATCAGCGCCGCGGCGCCGGCCGCCGGACCGTCGGCGGCGATGCCGTGCCCACACGGCCCCGTGTCGGGCCGTACCGGCGGGCACGCCCGCAGCTCGGCCACCGCGGTGTAGTCACTCTCGACGAAGCCGTCGAAGCCCCACTGGTTCTTGAGGATCTTGGTGAGGGTGTAGGAGTTGGCACATCCCGGGACACCGTTGAGCGAGTTGAACGAGCACATGACCGTGTCGGAGCCGGCGTCGAGGGCGGCCTTGAACGGCGGCAGGTACATGTTGCGCAGTCGCGACTCCGACATGTCGGTGGTGTTGTAGTCGCGCCCGCCCTCGGGCTCTCCGTAGGCCACGTAGTGCTTGACGCTCGTGACCACCTTGTTCTCGGCGCTGTAGTCGCCGCCCTGGGCGCCCTTGACCCGGGCCGCGCCCATCACCGAGCCGAGGTAGGGGTCCTCGCCGGCGCCCTCGACGATGCGACCCCAGCGCGGCTCGTGCGAGACGTCGACCATCGGGCTGTAGACCTGCTTCAGGCCCTGGATCGCGGACTCGCGGGCCCCCACGGACGCGTCGGCCCTGGCGACCAGCGGGTCGAAGGAGCTGGCGGCGCCCAGCGGGACCGGGAAGATCGTGCGGTAGCCGTGGATGGTGTCGTAGGCGAAGAGGATCGGGATGCCGAGCCGCGACTCCTCGACGGCCACGTGCTGCAGGTCGTCCATCTCCTGCGCGTCGACCAGGCTGAACACCGAGCCGACCCCGGCGCGGGCGTCCGCGGGGGTGACCTGGCCGTCGGAGAGCAGCTGCACCTGCTGCAGCTTCTCCTCGGTCGTCATCTTGGCGAGCAGGGCGTCGACCTTGCGCTCGACCGACTGGCTGGCAGGCGTCCTGGTCTTCACCAGCGCCTGTTCGTCGTCGGTGAGCCCGCCCGCGGCGAGTGCTCCGCCGGCTGCGGCGACGGTGATGCCGAGCAGGGCGAGGACTGAGGCTGATCGGCGGCTGGTCCGTGGCATGGGTGCCCCTCCGGTGGCGAGCCGGGACGTGCCGGGGTGGGTGGTCCCGAGGACTCGCGGGTGGCGTCACTGTTGCGCCCTTGTGAAAGGGAAGTCAAGAGGTGAACGTGACCTGCGTCACATCATGTCGCGGACCGCGTCGGGGCGGGACCACCGGGATCCTCGTGTCCGATTCCCGCGAGAACCCGCGGTCCCCGTGCGGCAGGATGGGGGCATGTCACCGACCGCGACGAGCCCGAGGCTGGACGCCGAGTCCTGCTACCGCGCGGTCAAGGCGCGGGACCGGCGCTTCGACGGCGTCTTCTACACCGCAGTCCGCACGACCGGGATCTACTGCCGGCCGTCGTGCCCGGCCCGGACTCCCGGCTACGCCAACGTCAGCTTCCACCCGAGCGCGGCGGCGGCCCAGGCGGCCGGCTACCGCGCCTGCAAGCGCTGCCTGCCCGACGCCACGCCCGGCAGCCCCGACTGGGACGTCGCCGCCGACGTCGCCGGCCGCGCGATGCGGCTGATCGCCGACGGCGTGGTCGACCGTGAGGGCGTCGAGGGCCTGGCGGCCCGGGTCGGCTACACCCCGCGCCACCTCGGCCGGATCCTCACCGCCGAGCTCGGTGCCGGACCCCTGGCTCTCGCCCGCGCCCGACGGGCGCAGACCGCGCGGGTGCTGATCGAGGGCTCCGGGCTCACCTACGCCGACATCGCCTTCGCGGCCGGCTTCTCCAGCGTCCGGCAGTTCAACGACACTATCCGTGAGGTGTACGCGGCCACCCCGAGCCAGTTGCGCGGTCGGCGCGGCCGGCGCGCGCCCACCGGTGAGATGCGGATGCGGCTGGCCGTGCGGACGCCGTTCGCCGGCCGGGCGCTGCACGCCTTCCTCGCCGCCCACCTGGTCGCGGGGGTGGAGGAGGCGGGGCCGGGCTGGTACGCCCGCACCCTGGACCTGCCCCACGGTCCCGGCACCGTCCGGATCGAGCTCGACGACCACCCGGGCCACAACGCCGCAGGGGGCACCGCGCTGCTCCCGGCGAGCTTCCGGCTCACCGACCTGCGCGACACCGGCGCCGCGGTCGAGCGCGTGCGCCGGATGCTCGACGCCGACTGCGACCCGGTCGCGGTCGACGACGCCTTCGCGGGCGACCCGCTGGTCGGGCCCCTGGTTCGCCGGCGGCCGGGGTTGCGCGTGCCCGGCCACCCCGACGGCCACGAGCTCGCCGTCCGCACGGTCATCGGCCAGCAGGTCAGCGTCGCCGGCGCCCGGACCGTCACCGCCCGGATCGTGCGCGACCACGGCGAGCCACTGGCCGAGCCGGTGGGCGGGCTCACCCACGTCTTCCCCGACGCCGCGGCCCTGGCGGGGGCTGACCCCGAGTCGCTGCCGATGCCCCGCGCGCGAGGCCGGGCGATCGTCGGGCTCGCGGCCGCGCTGGCCGCCGGCGACATCGCGCTGGACCGCGGCGCCGATCGCGACGACGTACGCCGACGGCTGCTGGCGCTCCCGGGCATCGGTCCGTGGACCGCCGACTACGTCGCGATGCGCGCACTCGGCCACCCCGACGTCTTCCTGCCCACCGACATCGGCATCCGCAACGCGCTGCGTGGCCTCGGCCACGACGCCCCGGCCGCCGGGGCGGCGACCCTGGGCGAGCTGGCCGCCGGCTGGCGCCCCTGGCGCTCCTACGCCCTGCTGCACCTCTGGCACACCCTCGACGTCCTCACCCCGCACCAGGAGGCATGACATGTGGACCCTCACCGACACCCCCGTCGGCCAGCTCCGGATCGTGGAGCTCGGCGGGTCGATCACCGCGATCGAGTTCGAGCCGTTCCGGGCGACCGGCCGGCCGCTCGGCGAGCGCGACGACGACCACCCGGTCCTCGCGGCCGCGGTCGCGCAGCTGGCGGCGTACTTCTCCCGCGACCTCAAGGAGTTCGACCTCCCGCTGGCGCCGCAGGGCAGCGAGTGGCAGCAGCAGGTCTGGCGGCAGCTGCGGCAGATCGGCTACGGCGAGACCGCCTCCTACGGGCAGGTGGCCGCGCGGCTCGGCCGCACCAACGCCGCCTCGCGCGCCGTCGGCCTGGCCAACGGCCAGAACCCGATCCCGATCGTGGTCCCGTGCCACCGGGTGATCGGCGCCGACGGCACCCTCACCGGCTACGCCGGCGGGCTGGAGCGCAAGCGGCTGCTGCTCGACCTCGAGCAGGAGGCACTCTTCTGATCCCCGCCGACGCCGTCTGGTACGCCGCCTACGGCTCCAACCTCGACCCGGACCGGTTCGGGTGCTACCTGCTGGGCGGCCGCCCGCCCGGCGCCACCCGGACCTATGCCGGCACCCGGGCGGGGGTCCCGGCGCTCGACGTCCGGCCGTTCGCCATGCCGGGGCGGCTGGTCTTCGCCTGGCACTCGCCCACCTGGGGCGGCTCGATCGCCTTCCACGACCCCGGCGGGGACGGGGAGGTGCTCAGCACCGCCTACCTGCTGCCGCGCGCGACCTTCTCCGACGTCGTCGAGCAGGAGATGTGGCGCGCTCCCGGTGCCGACCACGACCTGGCCGAGGTGCTCGGGCAGGGTCGCCAGTCGCTGGGGCCGGGTCGCTACGAGACGCTCCACCTGACCGGCGAGCTCGACGGCCGGCCGGTGGTGACGTTCAGCGCCGAGGACCCCTCGCTGCTCGAGCCGGGCCCCCCGGCGCCGGCGTACCTCGCCACGATGGCGCGCGGCCTGCGCCATGCCCACGGCCTCGACGACGACGCGATCGCCGACTACCTGCTCGGGGCGTCCGGCATCGCCCATGACCGCGGGACCGTGCTGGGCGCGATCGCAGGCTGACCCGCCCGTCGCGTCGGTGCGGCCACTTCTCAGCCGATCCCTGCGCTTCTCGGGTGTTGCAACGGCCGAGAAGTGCATGAATCCCCGGCTAGCCGGGGAAACCTGCAGGCGGCCGGAGCACCCCCTACTGCCCCGCAGCCGCGGCGCGGCGCAGCGACTCCGAGAGCCGCTCGGCGGCGGCGAGGACGGCGGGGGCGTGCATCCGGCCGGGCTGGCGGGAGAGGCGCTCGAGCGGGCCGGAGACCGACACCGCGGCGAGGATCTTGCCGCCGGGGGAGCGGACCGGGGCCGACACCGAGGCGACACCCTGCTCGCGCTCGCCGACCGACTGCGCCCAGCCGCGCCGGCGGATGCCGGACAGCGCGGCGGCGGAGAACGCCGCGCGCTCGAGTCCGCGCTGCATCCGGTCGGCGTCCTCCCAGGCCAGCAACACCTGCGCCGCCGAGCCGGCGTTCATGGTCAGCTGGGTGCCGACGGGGATCGTGTCGCGCAGCCCCGAGGGACGCTCGGCGGCCGCGACGCACACCCGGTGGTCGCCCTGGCGCCGCCACAGCTGCGCCGACTCGCCGGTGATGTCGCGCAACCGCGCCAGAACGGGTCCGGCGGTGGCCAGCAGCCGGTCCTCGCCGGCCGCCGCGGAGAGCTCGGCGAGCCGGGGGCCGAGCACGAACCGGCCCTGCATGTCGCGGGCGACCAGCCGGTGGTGCTCCAGCGCCACGGCGAGCCGGTGGGCGGTCGGCCGGGCCAGCCCGGTTCCGGCGACCAGGCCGGCCAGGGTGGCGGGCCCCGACTCCAGGGCGGTCAGGACGAGCGCCGCCTTGTCGAGCACGCCCACGCCGCTAGTGGTGGTGTCCATATGGCAATACTGCCGTCTCGGATTGTGGATAGCAAGACGGTACGCTCACCGGGACAGCAGCAGCCCCCGAGGAGGAGCAGACCATGGGCCGCACCCTGGCCGAGAAGGTGTGGGACGAGCACGTCGTCCGGACGGGCGAGGGGGAGCCCGACCTGCTGTACGTCGACCTGCACCTGGTCCACGAGGTCACCTCGCCGCAAGCCTTCGACGGCCTCCGCCTCGCCGGTCGCCGGGTGCGCCGCCCGGACCTCACGCTGGCCACCGAGGACCACAACGTCCCCACGATCGACCTCGACAAGCCGATCGCCGACCCCGTCAGCCGCACCCAGGTCGAGACGCTGCGCACCAACGCCGAGGAGTTCGGGATCCGGCTCCACTCGCTGGGCGACGTCGAGCAGGGCATCGTGCACATCATCGGCCCGCAGCTCGGGCTCACCCAGCCCGGCATGACCATCGTCTGCGGCGACAGCCACACCAGCACCCACGGTGCCTTCGGGGCGATCGCGTTCGGCATCGGCACCTCCGAGGTCGAGCACGTGCTGGCCACGCAGACCCTGCCGCAGTCGCGGCCGCGCACGATGGCGGTCACGGTCGACGGGACCCTGCCCGAGGGCGTGACCGCCAAGGACCTCGTCCTCACCCTGATCGCCCACACCGGCACCGGTGGCGGGCAGGGCTACATCGTCGAGTACCGCGGCCAGGCCATCGAGGCGCTCTCGATGGAGGGCCGGATGACGGTCTGCAACATGTCGATCGAGTGGGGCGCCAAGGCCGGTCTGATCGCGCCGGACCAGACGACCCTCGACTACCTGCACGGGCGGCCCGAGGCACCGTCCGGCGACGACTGGGACGCCGCCGTCGAGCACTGGCTCTCGCTGCGCACCGACGACGACGCGACCTACGACAAGGAGATCGTGCTCGACGCCTCGCAGATGACGCCGTTCGTCACCTGGGGCACCAACCCCGGCCAGGGCGTGCCGCTGGGCGCGGCCGTCCCCGCGCCGGCCGACTTCGAGGACCCCTCCGACGCGGTCGCCGCCGAGAAGGCGCTGGCCTACATGGGGCTCGAGGCCGGGACGCCGATGCGCGAGATCGCGGTCGACACCGTGTTCGTCGGCTCCTGCACCAACGGCCGGATCGAGGACCTGCGGCTGGCCGCCGAGGTCGTGAAGGGCCGCCACGTCGCCAAGGACACCCGGCTGCTCGTCGTCCCCGGTTCGGTGCGGGTGCGGCTGCAGGCCGAGGAGGAAGGCCTCGACGTCGTCTTCAAGGAGGCGGGTGGTGAGTGGCGCGGGGCGGGGTGCTCGATGTGCCTCGGGATGAACCCCGACCAGCTGGCGCCGCAGGAGCGCAGCGCGTCGACGTCCAACCGCAACTTCGAGGGCCGGCAGGGGGTCGGCGGCCGCACCCACCTGGTGTCGGTGCCCGTCGCCGCCGCCACCGCGATCCGCGGCACGCTGTCCTCGCCCGCCGACCTGGAGGCGCTCTGATGGACGCATTCACGACCCACACCGGCATCGGCGTCCCGCTGCGGCGCAGCAACGTCGACACCGACCAGATCATCCCGGCGTCCTACCTCAAGCGGGTCACGCGCACCGGCTTCGAGGACGGTCTGTTCGCGGCCTGGCGCGGCGACCCCGGCTTCGTCCTCAACCACGAGCCGTACGCCGCCGGCTCGGTGCTCGTGGCCGGCCCCGACTTCGGCACCGGCTCCTCCCGCGAGCACGCCGTCTGGGCGTTGCAGAACTACGGCTTCCGCGCCGTGGTCTCACCCCGCTTCGGCGACATCTTCCGCGGCAACTCCGGCAAGGCCGGGCTGGTGGCCGCGCAGGTCGACGACAAGGTCGTGCAGCGGCTCTGGGACCTGCTGGATTCCGAACCGGGCACCGAGGTGACCGTGGACCTCGAGGCCCGCACGATCCGCGCGGGCGAGGGTCCCGGCACGGTCGAGGACTCCTTCGACATCGACGACTACACCCGTTGGCGGCTGCTCGAGGGGCTCGACGACGTCGACATCACCCTGGGCCACGACGCCGACATCGCGTCGTACGAGCAGCGGCGTCCGGCCTGGCTGCCGACCACCGCCTGACCGTTCCGACCCCCTGGATCGCCGGATTGCCCGCAATTTCGGGGTTTTACCCGGCGTGGCGATTGTGGCCTGCGCCACGAGTCCCTAGCGTGCAGAGCACGTGGCTCGGGCAGCAGCCCGCTCGCCAGTCATCGAAAGGGAAGCTCGTGAACAAGTCTCAGCTCATCGACCAGCTGGCATCGCGGTTCGAGGGCAACCGCAAGCAGGCGGCCCACGCGCTCGACTCCGTGATCGACACCATCACCCGGGAGATCGCCCGCGGTGAGAAGGTGGCGATCACCGGTTTCGGCTCGTTCGAGCGTGCGGTCCGCAAGGCAGGCAAGGCGCGCAACCCCCAGACCGGCGCCACGATCCGCACCAAGAAGAAGAACGTCCCCAAGTTCCGTCCCGGGCAGGACCTGAAGAACGTCGTCTCCGGCGCCAAGAAGCTGCCCAAGCTCGTGGTCGCGGCTCCGGCCAGCGCCGCGGGTGCCGCCAAGAAGGCGGCGTCGCCGGCCAAGAAGTCCTCGGCGGCGAAGAAGTCGACCTCGGGCGCGAAGAAGACGGCCGCCAACAAGTCCACGGCGGCGAAGAAGTCGACCTCGGGCGCGAAGAAGACGGCCGCCAACAAGTCCACGGCGGCGAAGAAGTCGACCTCGGGCGCGAAGAAGACGGCCGCCAACAAGTCCACGCCTGCCAAGAAGTCGACCTCGGGCGCGAAGAAGACGGCCGCGAAGAAGACGACGGCCGCCAAGAAGGCCCCGGCCAAGAAGTCGACGGCGAAGAAGACCGCCAAGAAGTCCTGACGCAGCACGCGAGGCCGGACCCCGCAAGGGGTCCGGCCTCGTGCTGTCGAGGGGCTCGTCAGTCGGGTGCGAGGGCGGCCACCCCGGTGGCCGCCGCAGCAGTGTGTACGCCGAGGCCGAGTCGGCGCGCCGCGAGCAGCGCGGGCAGGTCGTCGACGTCGTGCCGCAACGTCGCGAGCTCGCGGCCGAGCTCGACCGCGCCGGCGGCGAGGTGGGCGGCGTACGAGCCGGCGCCGAAGGCGGGCGTGAACGTGGGGGCCTCGGCGACGTAGAGCGTGGTGCCGGTGCCCTCGACGTCGGCGATGAAGCCGGGCGGTCCGCCCGGCCACTCCTCGAGCGCCGCCGTGAGCTGCTCCGGTTGCAGTGCGGGGAGGTCGGCGCAGACCGCGACCGCCACCAGCCCCGGCCAGCGGCGGTGCGCCTCGAGGGCGGCGAGGCGGAGCGTCTCGTTGAGGTCGCCGGCGACTCCGTCGGGCAGGACGTCGCAGCCCGCGCGGGCGAGCTCGGCGGCGAACCCGGCGTCGTCGGTCACCGCCAGCACCCTGCTGACGACCGGTGAGGCCAGGCACGCGGCGGCGACGTCACGGGCGAAGCCGGAGGCCAGCAGGACCCGTTCTGCGTCGCTCACCCCACGCATCCGCGACTTGCCGAGCGCGGGTGGCTTGACCGGCAGGAGGGCCACGAACTGGCGGCGTTTCATCGCCGCTGATCCTGCCATCCGAGGGAGTAGCCTGCTCCGGACACCTCGTCCGTACGTCGGCCCGAGCCGGCCCGCCCTCCAAGGACCTCCGTGACCGTACGCAAGCTGCAGCAGGAGCGCGGCTGGGCGTTCAACCTCGCGGTGGCGATCGTGAAGCCGACGGTGCTGGCGACCACCCGACGGACCTGGATCGACGGCGAGAAGGTGCCCGCGACCGGCGGCTGCATCGTGGTCCTCAACCACATCTCCCACATCGACCCGCTGCTGGCGGCCCACTTCCTCTACGACCACGGGCGGCTGCCGCGTTACCTCGCCAAGTCCGGCCTGTTCACGAACCGGTTCCTCGGACGGTTCCTGCGCGACGCCGGCCAGATCCCGGTGGAGCGGCTCAGTCGAAACGCGGCGGGGGCCTTCGACGCCGCGGTCGCGGCGGTCCGCGACGGCGAGTGCGTCGTCGTCTATCCCGAGGGCACCCTCACCCGCGATCCCGACCTGTGGCCGATGACGGGCAAGACCGGCGCCGCCCGGATCGCGCTGGCGACCGGGGCGCCGGTGGTCCCGATCGGGCAGTGGGGGGCCCACGAGCTGCTGCCGCCGTACACGACCCGGCCCAGGTTGGTGCCGCGCAAGCGGATCGTGATGAAGGTCGGCGACCCGGTCGACCTCACCGACCTGAGCGCGGCGGGGGGGCCCTCGACGGCCACCATCAACGCGGCGACCGCGCGGATCATGGCCGCCCTCGTCGCCGTGGTCGAGGAGCTGCGGGGGGCCACGGCGCCCGTGGAGCGCTTCGACCCGCGTCGCGCCGGGGTCCAGCAGATCGGCAACCCGCGCAAGCGACGCCCCGACGGGAAGAGGGAGTCCTGATGGGCAGGGTCGCGGTGTTCGGGGCCGGGTCGTGGGGGACGGCGTTCTCGATCGTGCTCGCCGACGGCGGCAACGACGTCACCATCTGGGGGCGCCGCGAGGAGGTCTGCGACGCGATCAACCGGCGCCATGTCAACGTCGACTACCTGCCCGACGTCCAGCTGCCGCCTTCCGTGAGCGCGACCCACGACCCGGCGCAGGCGGTCGACGGCGCCGACGCGGTCATCTTCGCCGTGCCCTCTCAGTCGTTCCGCGACAACCTCGTCGAGTGGGCGCCCAAGCTGCCCGACGACGTCCCGTTCGTGTCGCTGATGAAGGGCGTCGAGCTCGGCAGCCTCAAGCGCATGAGCGAGGTCATCGACGAGGTGACGGGTGCCGGGCCGGGCCGGATCGCGGTGGTGAGCGGGCCCAACCTGTCCCACGAGATCGCGGACCGCGAGCCGGCGGCCTCGGTCGTCGCGTGCACCGACGAGGACGTCGCCAAGCGGTTGCAGCAGATGTGCCACTCCACGGCGTTCCGTCCCTACACCTCGGTCGATGTGCTCGGCTGCGAGCTCGGCGGCGCCTACAAGAACGTCGTCGCGCTGGCCGTCGGCATGGCCGTCGGTCTGGGCTTCGGCGACAACACCACCGCGTCGGTCATCACCCGTGGCCTCGCCGAGACCGCGCGGCTGGCCACCGCCCTCGGCGCCAACCCGCTCACCCTGATGGGGCTGGCAGGCCTCGGCGACCTGGTCGCCACCTGCTCCTCCTCGCTGTCGCGCAACCGGACCTTCGGCGAGAAGCTCGGCCGCGGCGCCACCACCGAGGAGATCGTCGCCTCCACCCGTCAGGTCGCCGAGGGCGCCAAGTCGTGCTCCTCGCTGCTCGCCCTCGCCCGCGCCACCGGTGTCGACGCGCCCATCGCCGAGCACGTCGAGGCCGTCGTCAGCGGCCACCTGACCGCCGGCGAGATGATGCAGGCGTTCATCGCGCGCGACACCAAGGCGGAGACCGACTGATCGGCCCGGTCGTCGTACCGGTAGCCCCGTGCGTCACAGGCTTCTCGGCCGATCCATGCACTTCTCGGGTGTTGCAACGGCCAGGAAGTGCATGAATCCCCGGCTAGCCGGGGATTCATGCAGCAGGGCCAGCAGCGGTCACCCCACGCACCCGTCCAGCGCCGAGCGCAGGTCGTCCCAGAGGTCGTCGACGTCCTCGATGCCGACGCTCATCCGCACCAGGCCCTCGGGGATGGTGGCGGCCTCGGTCTTCCAGCGCCGCCGTCGTTCGAACGTCGACTCCACACCGCCGAGCGAGGTGGCGTGGACCCAGAGCGAGGTCTTGCGGGTGAGCAGGTCGGCGGCCACCGCCCCCTGCGCGAGCACGATCGCCACGATCGCGCCGAAGCCCGGGTAGCGCACCTCGCCGACGGCGGGGTGCTCGTGCAGCCGGCGCACCAGCTCCTGGGCGTTGGCCTGGGCCCGCTCGACCCGCAGGTGGAGGGTGCGCAGGCCGCGCAGCGCCAGCCAGGTCTCGAGCGTGCCGGGGATCGCGCCGACCAGGTCGCGCCGGCCCTTGAGCACGCCGTGGAGCTGCTCGTCGGCGGTCACCACGGCGCCGAGCACGACGTCGCTGTGGCCGGAGAGGAACTTGGTCGCCGAGTGCACCACCAGGTCGGCGCCGAGGTCGAGCGGTCGCTGGAGCAGGGGAGTGGCGAAGGTGTTGTCGACGACGACGTACGCCCCGGCGTCGTGGGCGGCCCGGGTGATCGTCTCGAGGTCCGCGACCTCCAGCGCCGGGTTGGTGGGCGACTCCAGCCACACCAGCGCGGCGTCGGCGCAGGCGGCGACGACCGCGTCGGTGTCGGTGACGTCGACCAGCCGCGCCTTCAGCCGGCCCCGCGCCTCGAGGTCGCCCAGCTGCATCACGCTGCCGAGGTAGGCGTGCCGTGGCGCGACCACGGTCGCGTCCTGGCCGACGAGGTCGAGCACGGTCGACACGGCGGCCAGCCCGGACGAGAAGGCCAGGCACCGCCCGCCCTCCAGCTCACCGAGCACGGACTCGAAGGCCGACCAGGTCGGGTTGCCGTAGCGACCGTACTCGAGGTCGCCCCCGGCGACGTACGTCGAGGCCATCGTCAGCGGCTCGTTGAGCGGCTGGTCGGGCTCGTGCGGCGGCCGCCCGGCGGTAACGGCGACCGTGCTGGGTCGGAGGGCGGGTGACTGCGGGTCGTCGGCCATGACCACGACCCTAGGAGGCTAGGGTCGGGCCCGATGAGCGAGTCCCCCCGCAAGCCCCGCGTGGCCGTCGTCTTCGGCGGCCGGTCCAGTGAGCACGCGATCTCCTGCGTCACGGCCGGCAGCGTGCTCCGGGCGATCGACCGCGAGCGGTACGACGTCGTCCCGGTCGGCATTGCCACCGACGGCCGCTGGGTGCTCGAGGCCGACGACCCCGAGCGGCTGCAGATCACCGGCCGCGAGCTCCCGGAGGTCGACGGCGAGCGCGCCTCGCTGGCGCTGGCCCGCGAGGCGGGCTCGACCGACCTGGTCGTCCACGAGGCCGCGCAGCCGCCCCACACCCTGGGCGAGGTCGACGTGGTCTTCCCGCTGCTCCACGGCCCGTGGGGCGAGGACGGCACGTTGCAGGGGATGCTCGAGATGAGTGGTGTCCGCTACGTCGGCGCGGGGGTGCTGGCCTCGGCGGTCAGCATGGACAAGGCCTACATGAAGATCGTGCTCCGCGACGCCGGTCTGCCGCTGATGCCCTCGGTGGTGGTCACCCGGCGCGAGTGGGAGATCGACGCGCAGTCCTGCCGGGAGCGCGCGGGCGAGCTCGGCTACCCGCTGTTCGTGAAGCCGGCCCGCGGCGGCTCCTCGATCGGCATCTCCAAGGCTCACGAGCCCGGCGAGCTCGACGACTGCCTCGCCGAGGCGTTCCGCCACGACGCCAAGGCCCTGGTCGAGGTCTCCGCCGAGGGCGGCCGCGAGGTCGAGTGCGGCGTCCTGCAGGGCCTCGACGGGTCCCCGCAGACCAGCGTGCCGGCCGAGATCCGGATCGGCGGCGAGCACGAGTTCTACGACTTCGCCGCCAAGTACCTGCCCGAGGAGTTCACCGAGCTGACCGTCCCGGCCGACCTCCCGGAGGCCCTGTCCGAGCAGCTCCGCGCGTACGCCGCCCGTGCGTTCGAGGCGGTCGGGTGCGAGGGCCTGGCGCGCGTCGACTTCTTCGTCATGCCCGACGACTCCCTGGTGCTCAACGAGATCAACACGATGCCCGGCTTCACGCCGACCTCGATGTACCCCCGGATGTGGGCCGCCACCGGCGTCGACTACCCGACGCTGGTCGACCGACTGCTCGAGCTCGCGCTCTCCCGCGACACCGGCCTGCGCTGAGCCCGGCGTCGGGGCCGACCGACGGCTCAGGCGCCGTGCAGCCCGTGGATCAGCAGGAAGAACAGCGCGTAGCCGGCGACCGCCGAGCCGAGCCCGTACGCCGCCCCGACGGCGAACCGGCGACCCGTCCGGCCGGAGGCGAGGCCGGGCAGCAGCACGCCGCACAGCCCGCCCACGACCGCCATGCCGACCAGCTGGACCGGCAGGACCCAGTTCTCGGTGGCGGGGCCGTCGAGGAAGAAGGCGGCCACCGGCAGGCTGGCCACGCCGAGGGCCAGCAGCAGGAGCAGACCGGGGATCCGCTTCACGAGGTCAGGCTAGCGGCGCGGTCACCGGCAGGGCTGCACCTCGCGCAGCCGGTCGGAGACCACCGAGCCGAGAGCGCCGGCGGCATCGGTGAACCCCTCGGGGCGGTCCTCGCCCGGCACGACCACCTCGACCCGCGGCCGGAAGCCGACCGCGGTCATCGTGACGTCGAGCGTCTGGTCCTCGGCCGCCAGCACCGCGTCGGGGACGTACCACCCGGTGCCGTTGACCTCGATGCACGTCGCGGTGTCGCTGAAGTCGTCGGGCTGCGGCACGCCGCAGCGCAGCACGATCGCCGGGTCGCCCCAGGCGGCCGCACGGCCGTCGGCGCCGGTCACCTCGCGACGCTCCTGGCCGTGGACCTCGTCGGGCAGCGCGTCGACCAGCGCGCGGCACGCCTCGACGTCGCGTTCCGGCACGGTGGGGACGTCGACGGCGAGCGGCCCGGTGGCGCAGCCGGCGAGCAGGGCCGCCAGCCCGAGCCCGCACAGCACGACGCCCCGGGCCTCGTGGAGGCGACCGGGGCGCGCGTGCGGCGTACGGCGGGTCAGATGTGGACCACGGGGCAGGTGAGCGTGCGGGTGATCCCGTCGAGGTTCTGCACCTTGGAGACCACCAGCTTGCCCAGCTCGTCGACGTTGCGGGCCTCGGCGCGGACGATCACGTCGTAGGGGCCGGTGACGTCCTCGGCCAGCGTGACGCCCTTGACCTGCGCGATCTCACGGGCCACCTCGGCCGCCTTGCCGACGTCGGTCTGGATCAGGATGTAGGCCTGGACGACCATCAGATCTCCTCATCTGCTGCGTGCTGCTGACGGGCCACAACCTATCGTGCGGTCGAGGCGTGCCGGTAGGTGCCCGGGATGCGGCATCTGGTGGGATGGCTCGATGGCACTCCCACCCGAGGCGACCGTGGCCGACGTGGGCGAGTTCGCGCTGATCGACGAGCTCGCCGGCGTGTTCGAGCAGGGCGAGCAGGTGCTCGTCGGGCCCGGCGACGACGCCGCCGTGCTCCGCATCCGCAACGGCCACGTCGTGGTCTCCACCGACCTGATGGTCGAGGGTCGCCACTTCCGGCGCGACTGGGTGCCGGCCGAGGACGTCGGCCACCGCGCCGCCGCCCAGAACCTCTCCGACGTCAACGCCATGGGTGGCCGGGCGACCTCGCTGACGATCGGCCTGGCCGCGCCGGCCGACCTGCCCGCCCAGTGGGCGCTCGACTTCGCGCGCGGCTTCGCGGCCGAGTGCGCGCTGGTGGGCGCCTCGGTCGTCGGCGGCGACCTCACCCGGAGCGACCAGCTGGTCGTGGCCGTCACCGTCCTCGGCGGCTGCACCGTCTCGCCGGTGCTGCGCAGCGGCGCCTCACCCGGTGACGTGCTCGCCCTGTGCGGCCGGCAGGGCTGGGCGGCCGGCGGCCTCGCCGTGCTGGGGCGCGGCTTCCGGTCACCGCGGGTGCTGGTCGAGGCCTACCGGCGCCCCGAGCCGCCCTACGACGCCGGCCCCGCGGCCGCCGAGGCCGGGGCCACGGCCATGATCGACATCTCCGACGGGCTGCTGGCCGAGGCGCGGCACGTCGCGGAGGCCTCCGGGGTCGCGATCGACGTACGGCGGGACGCGTTCGAGGTGCCCGAGCCGCTGGTGGCCGTGGGCTCGGCGCTCGGCGCCGACCCGCTCGGCTTCATCCTCGGCGGCGGCGACGACCACGCGCTGCTCGCCACCTTCCCCGACCCCGGCTCCGTACCCGCGGGATGGCAGGTGATCGGCGCGGTCTCCGAGGGCAGCGGCGTCACCGTCGACGGCGGCGACTACGAGGGTCCGACGGGGTGGACGCACTTCTGAGATGACGAAGACCGCGACCCCTCGGTCGCGGTCTGTTGTCGGCTTGCGGGATTTCGACGCGGCGGTTCGGTTCGTCCTCGTCGCTGCGCTCGGCGGACGACGCCTTGCTCAATCTCCCGCGCCGACTAGCGCGAGACCTTCCCGGCCTTGAGGCAGCTGGTGCAGACGTTGAGGCGCTTGGGCGCACCGTTCACCGTGGCGCGGACCCGCTGGATGTTGGGGTCGAAGCGACGCTTGGTGATCTTGCGCGACCACGGACGGTTGTTGCCGAAGCCGGGCTTCTTGGCGCAGATGTCACAGACGGCGGCCACCGGATGCTCCTGGGTGAGTCGAGAACGATGTGGGTCGGCCCGTCGGGCGGGCAACCGGGAAAGCGTAACGGAGGGGTGTCGGGCCGGGCCAATCGTCGGGAGCGCCGACTACGGTAGGGCGGCACCCGCGCAGGACGCGACACCGGCTGCGCCCGACCGCACCCCGACGAGCGAGACAGGACATGTTGGCACCCACCGGCGGCACGTTCACGGTGGAGACCGTGCTGCGCTTCGTCGAGGTGGCGACCGACGCCCTGGGCGAGGCCCGCGAGGAGATCGACGCGCTCAACGTGTTCCCGGTGCCCGACGGCGACACCGGCACCAACATGTTCCTCACCGTCTCCGCCGCCCGCGACGCGGTGCGCGGCCACGACCGGCTCGAGCCCGCCCTGGCGGCGATGTCCCGCGGCGCCCTGCTGGGCGCGCGCGGCAACTCCGGCGTCATCCTCAGCCAGATGCTCGGCGCCCTCGCCGGCCGGATCTCCCGCGCCACGCCCGAGGAGCGCACCGCCCGGGTCGTGGCCGAGGCGTTCCGCGAGGCGACCGACGCCAGCTACGCCGCGGTGGGCGAGCCGGTGGAGGGGACGATCCTGAGCGTCGCCCGGGCCGCCGCCGACGCCGCGCTGGCCGCGGCCGAGCCGGAGCGGGCGCGGGCGCGCGACGTCTTCCGGGCCGCGGCGACCGCCGCCCGCGAGGCGCTCGCCCGCACCCCCGACCAGCTCGCGGCCCTGCGCGACGCGGGCGTCGTCGACGCGGGCGGCCGTGGGCTGTGCGTCGTGCTCGACGCCGCCGAGACCGTCCTCACCGGCCGGCGCCCGCCTCCGGGACCGCCCGCCCCCCGGGGCCACACCGTCCCCGTGCCCACGGCCGGCGGCGACCTCGGGCCCGACGGCCCGGCCTACGAGGTCATGTACCTCCTCGACGCCGACGACGACCGGATCCCCGCCCTCCGTACGGCGCTCGCCCCGCTCGGTGACTCGCTGGTCGTCGTGGGCGGCGAGGGGCTCTGGAACGTCCACGTCCACGTCGACGACGTGGGGGCAGCGATCGAGGCCGGGATCGAGGTCGGCCGCCCCCACCGGGTGCGGGTCACCCACTTCGCCGACCACGCCGAGCGCGAGCCCGGGGGCGCGCGGACCGGCCGGGGCGTGGTCGCCGTCGCCGCCGGCCCCGGTCTGGCCGGCCTCTTCACCGTGGCGGGTGCCCAGGTGGTGGAGGGCGGACCCGGACGGCGGCCGAGCACCCAGCAGGTGCTCGACGCGATCCTGGCCACCGGTGCGGGCGAGGTCGTGGTGCTGCCCAACGACGGCGACTCCGTGGGGGTCGCCGAGGTGGCGGCCCGCACGGCCGAGGCCGACGCCGGGATCCGGGTGGCCGTGATCCCGACCCGCGCCCAGGTGCAGGGACTGGCGGCGCTGGCCGTGCACGAGCCGGGCCGCAGCTTCGACCAGGACGTCCTCGAGATGACCGCCACCGCCCGCCACGCCCGCCACGGGGCGGTGACCGTGGCCGCGCGCGAGGCGATCACGATGGCGGGGCCCTGCCGGCCCGGCGACGTCCTCGGGGTGGTCGCGGGCGACTTCGCGGTCGTCGGCGACGACCTCGCGACGGTCGCGGTCGACGTCCTCGACCGGCTCCTGGCCGGCGGCGGCGAGCTGGTCACCGTCGTGCGCGGTGCCGAGGGACCCGACGACCTCGCCGACCGCTGCGTCGCCTGGGTCGAGGCCCACCACCCCCACGTCGACGTGGTCGTCTACGACGGCGGGCAGGAGCGCTACCCGGTCCTGGTGGCCGTCGAGTGATCACCGCCGAGAGTCCGATAGCCAGCGTCTTCGGTCGGTCCCACCAGAAGCGCAAGCTGGTCCACGAGACCCTGGGCCTGGAGACGGTCGGCGACCTGCTCTTCCACTTCCCGCGGCGCTACGTGAGGACCAACGAGCTGAGCGAGGTCGCCGAGCCGGTCGAGGGCGAGCCGCTCTCGGTCGTCGGCCGGATCACGGCCAGCGAGGTGAAGACCTTCCAGGACCGGCGGACCCGCCGGCTCGGCTATCGGGTCGAGGTCCGGATCACCACCGACGGCCCCGACTTCTCGATGTCCTTCTTCACGCCCCACCAGAAGCAGGCGGCGAGCGAGTCCGCACGGATGGCCGTCGGCCGGTTCGGGATGTTCACCGGCAAGGCGAAGCGGTTCGGGCGCACCTGGCAGATCGCCTCGCCGCACTCGGTGGTCTTCGACCCCGAGGGCGGTGCCGGTGACGGCGACGACGACGGCGGGCTGGCCGAGAGCCTGCGGGGCCTGCTGCCGGTCTACCCCGTGACGGCCAAGCTCTACTCCTGGGACGTCCAGAAGGTCGTCCAGGCCGCGCTTGCGCTGGTCGAGGACGTGCCCGACGTGCTGCCCGACGACCTACGCCGCGAGCACGGGCTGCTCGACGTGATGACCGCGCTGCGCTGGATCCACGGACCCGACGACTACGAGCAGGTCGGGGCCGCCCAGAAGCGGTTCCGCTTCGAGGAGGCGCTGGTCACCCAGCTGGTGCTCGCACGCCGGCGCGCCGAGCAGCGCGCGCTCGGCGCCCGGGCGCGCACCGGCGGTGGCGGGCTGCTGGCGGCGTTCGACGCCCGGCTGCCCTTCGAGCTGACCCGCGGCCAGCGGGAGATCGGCGCCCAGGTCGAGGACGACCTCGCCCGCGACCACCCGATGCACCGGCTGCTCCAGGGCGAGGTCGGCTCGGGCAAGACGCTGGTCGCGCTGCGGGCGATGCTGCGCGTCGTCGACAGCGGCGGACAGGCGGCCCTGCTGGCGCCGACCGAGGTGCTCGCCCAGCAGCACCACCGCTCGATCACCGCCATGCTCGGCGACCTCGCGGGCGGCGGCATGCTCGGCGGCGCCCCCGAGGCCACCACCGTCGCGCTGCTCACCGGGTCGATGACCAAGGCGCAGCGCCAGCAGGCGCTGCTCGGCACCACCACGGGCGAGGCCGGGATCGTGATCGGCACCCACGCGCTGCTCGAGGGCGGTGTCGAGTTCCTCGACCTCGGCCTCGTGGTGGTCGACGAGCAGCACCGCTTCGGCGTGGAGCAGCGGGCGGCGCTGACCGACAAGGCCGGTACGCCGCCCCACGTCCTGGTCATGACGGCCACGCCGATCCCGCGGACGGTCGCCATGACCGTCTTCGGCGACCTGGAGACCTCGGTGCTCGCCGAGCTGCCGGCCGGCCGCGCCGCGATCCAGACCGCCGTGGTGCCGCTCGCCGAGCAGCCGCACTGGATCGACCGGGCCTGGGAGCGGATCCGTGAGGAGGTCGTGGCCGGCCACCAGGCCTACGTCGTCTGCCCGCGCATCAGCGGCGACGTGCCCGAGCAGGGCGAGAGCGACCAGCTCGACCTCGACGACGACGGCAACCCGGAGCCGGTCAAGGCCGCGCTCACCGCGGTCACCGAGCTGGTCGCCGAGCTGGCCGACGGCCCGCTCGCCGGGCTGCGGCTGGCCGAGCTCCACGGCCGGATGGCCCCCGACGACAAGGACCGCACGATGCGCGCCTTCGCCGCCGGCGAGGTCGACGTCCTGGTCTCCACCACGGTCGTCGAGGTCGGCGTCGACGTCGCCAACGCGACCACCATGGTGCTGATGGACGCCGACCGGTTCGGCGTCTCCCAGCTCCACCAGTTGCGGGGCCGGGTCGGCCGGGGCGGCCTGCCCGGGCTCTGCCTGCTGGTGAGCCGGGCCGAGGCGGGATCCCAGGCCCGCGAGCGCCTCGACGCCGTGGCGGCCACCACCGACGGCTTCGAGCTGAGCCGGGTCGACCTCGAGCAACGCCGCGAGGGCGACGTGCTGGGCCGCTCCCAGAGCGGCTTCCGGTCCAGCCTGCGGACCCTGCGCGTCCTGCGTGACGAGAAGACGATCATCGCGGCCCGTGAGACTGCCGAGGCGCTGCTGGCGGCCGATCCGTCGCTCCAGCGGGCACCCGGACTCGCGGCGGCGGTGGCGGACCTGGAGCGATCGGGGCACTCTGACTTCATGGAGAAAGCGTGACCCGGATCATCGGCGGCCGTGCCGGGGGTCGACGCCTCCACACCCAGCGGGGAGCCCACACGCGGCCGACCAGCGACCGCGTGCGCGAGGCGCTGTTCTCCACCATCGAGTCGTGGTGCGGCTCGCTGAGCGGCCTCCGCTTCCTCGACCTGTACGCCGGTTCGGGCGCCGTCGGGCTCGAGGCGTGGTCGCGCGGCGCGGGGGTGGTCACGCTCGTCGAGCACGACCGTCGCGCCTCGGGAATGATCCGCGACAACGCCCGCACGGTCGGGTTCCCGGCCGCCCACGTGGTGACCGCCAACGTCTCCACCACCCTGCGACGCACACCGGCGGCGCCGTACGACCTGGCCTTCCTCGACCCGCCGTACCCGCTCGACACCGACAGCGTCGAGGCCGACCTGCAGGCGCTGTGCGACCACGCGTGGCTGGTGCCCGGTGCGCTGGTGGCCGTGGAACGCTCCTCGCGCAGCGCGGCCCCGGCGTTCCCGGCCGACTTCTCCGAGGTCCGCGACAAGCACTACGGCGAGACCACGCTCTGGTACGGTCACGCCGCCTCGCCCCGCGACGCCGCCCCTGCGGCCGACTGACTCCGAGGAGGAGCCCCGTGCGCCGTGCCGTGTGCCCCGGCTCGTTCGACCCGGTCACCCACGGTCACCTCGACATCGTCGGGAGGGCCGCCCAGCTCTTCGACGAGGTCGTGGTCGCCGTCGGCGTCAACGCGTCCAAGAAGCGGCTCTTCAGCCCCGAGGAGCGGATGGACATGCTCCGGCGGGCCTGCGAGCCGTGGGACAACGTGCGCGTCGGTTCCTTCGCCGGGCTGCTGACCGACTTCTGCCGCGACCAGGACGCCCGCGCCATCGTCAAGGGCCTGCGCGCGGTGAGCGACTTCGACTACGAGCTGCAGATGGCGCAGATGAACGCCTCGCTCACCGAGGTCGAGACCGTGTTCGTGCCCACCAGCCCGGAGTGGTCCTTCCTGGCCTCGAGCCTGGTCAAGGAGGTCGCCTCGTTCGGGGGCGACGTCTCGGGCCTGGTGCCCGACTTCGTACGCGAGGCGCTGGTCGCGCGACTGGCCGAGCCGCCCGGCTGACGGCCCGTTTTGCCGCCGTTCCGCCCCCACCGTTACGCTGGGAGTTCAAGTTCTGTCGTGCCCGGACCCGGAGTGACCCCCTGACCAGCCTGGACCCGAGAGCGCCGCTCGTGCTCGACACCCGCGAGCTCGGCCGCCGCCCGGGGTCCCAACGTCAGGTGTCACGCCAGGTCCCCGCCCCGGCAGGGCTGGGCATCGATGTCCTGCACGTCCCCGAGGGCTCGCCGGTCGAGGTAGACCTGCGGCTCGAGGCGGTCATGGAGGGGGTGCTGGTCACGGGCGACGCCACGGCGACGCTCGACGGCGAGTGCGTACGGTGCCTGGAGCCGATCCGCGACGACCTCGAGGTGCCGTTCCAGGAGCTGTACGTCTACGACGACCACGCCCCCGACGATGACGGCGCGCAGGACGACGACGTCCGCCGGCTCCGGGACGACCTGCTCGACCTGGAACCGGTGCTGCGGGACGCGGTGGTGCTCGCACTGCCGTTCCAGCCGCTGTGCGAGGAGGACTGCCCGGGGCTGTGCGTCGAGTGCGGCGCGCGGCTGGCGGACGATCCGGACCACGCACACGAGGCGGCGATCGACCCGCGGTGGGCGGGCCTGGCGGGCCTGACCACCGGGCAGGACCAGCAGGACCAGCAGGACCCAGACTGACCAGGCCGGAGATCCGGCCAGCAGACGAACCAGGCCGGGGGACCGGCCCCGGCAGGAGGAGATCGAAGTGGCTGTCCCGAAGCGGAAGATGTCGCGCAGCAACACGCGTCACCGTCGCTCGCAGTGGAAGGCCGTCGCGCCGACCCTGGTGACCTGTGCCAACCCCGCCTGCGGTGCCAAGCACCTCCCGCACCGTGCGTGCGGCGAGTGCGGCCAGTACGGCGCGCGCAGCAACCGACGCCAGGTCCTCTGAGGCGACGGCGCCCTGCCGGGTGACCAACTACGCCGAGCTGCGCGCCTCTCTCGGGAACCCCGTCCTGGACCCCGAGCTGCTGGAGCGCGCGCTCACGCACCGCTCGTTCGCCTACGAGAACGGCGGGCTGCCGACCAACGAGCGGCTGGAGTTCCTCGGTGACTCCGTGCTCGGCGTGGTCGTCACCGAGACCCTCTACCGCACCCACCCCGACCTCTCGGAGGGCCGGCTGGCCAAGCTGCGCGCGGCGGTCGTCAACGCCCGTGCCCTGGCCGGGGTCGGCCGCGCCATCGCGCTCGGCCAGCACATCAAGCTCGGCCGTGGTGAGCAGGCGACCGGCGGTCGCAACAAGGCCTCGATCCTCTCCGACACCGTCGAGGCGGTGCTCGGGGCGATCCACCTCTCCGGCGGTTTCGAGGTCTCCGCGGCGGTCGTCCACCACCTCTTCGACCCGCTGATCGAGGAGGCCTCCTCCCTCGGCGCGGGCCTGGACTGGAAGACCTCGCTGCAGGAGCTCTCCGCCGCCCACAACCTCGGCGTCCCCGAGTACCTCATCGAGGACGAGGGGCCCGACCACGCCAAGACCTTCACCGCCCGGGTCCGGGTCGGCGACGGCGTCTACGGCAACGGCGTCGGCCGCTCCAAGAAGGAGGCCGAGCAGGCGGCCGCCGAGACGGCGTACGGCGAGATCCTGGCGGGCGCCTCGGCGACCGACCCGGCCGCCTCCCCCTCCTGACCCGTGCCCGAGCTCCCCGAGGTCGAGGTCGTCCGCCGCGGGCTCGAGCGCCACGTCGTCGGCGCGACGTTCATCTCCGTCGCGGTGCTCCACCCCCGCCCGGTGCGCCGTGACCCGCGCGGCCCCGAGGGCTTCGCCACGGCGCTGACCGGTCGGGCCGTGACGGGAGCCCGCCGGCGCGGCAAGTACTTCTGGCTCCCGCTCGACGGCGGCGACGCCCTGCTGGGGCACCTGGGCATGAGCGGCCAGATGCTGGTCCAGCCGGCGACGGCGCCGGCCGAGCGCCACCTGCGGGTCCGGTTCGGGCTCGACACCGGGTCCGAGCTGCGCTTCGTCGACCAGCGGATGTTCGGGGGCCTGGCGTTCTCGCCCGGGGGAGCGGTGCTGCCGCCCGAGATCGTCCACATCGCCCGCGACCCGCTCGACCCCGACTTCGACGACGACGACTTCGTCCGGCGGGTGCGCCGACGGACCGCCGGGGTGAAGCGGCTGCTGCTCGACCAGGGCCTGGTCTCCGGGGTCGGCAACATCTACGCCGACGAGGCGCTGTGGCGGGCCCGGATCCACGGCGAGCGACCCGGTGACCGGCTCACCGCCCGGCAGGTCCGCACCCTGCTCGACGAGGCCCGGCGGGTGATGGGGGCGGCGCTGGAGCAGGGCGGCACGTCCTTCGACGCGCTCTACGTCAACGTCAACGGCGAGTCCGGCTACTTCGACCGGTCGCTGCACGCCTACGGGCAGGAGGGCGAGCCGTGCGACCGGTGCGGCACGCCGATCCGGCGGGTGGCCTTCACCAACCGGTCGTCGTACTTCTGCCCGGCCTGCCAGCCCTTCCCGCGGCCGCGCCGCCCCCGGAGCGGCCCCGGATCGGCCCCGTCCGGGTGAATTGACCCCACGGCCCCGGGGTGGGACTCTTGAAGGCAGTCCGGAACCCGGGCGACTCGTCTCGCGGAAGGCTCCATCCATGGCCAAGGCGCTGCTCGGTCACCTCCACAGCGACCCCCGCACCACCGCTCGGCTCGCCGCCGAGAACGCCCGGCTCCGCACCCGTGTGGCCGATCTCGAAGCGCTCACCGAGCGGCTCCAGCGCGAGAACGACGCCCTCGTCGCGGCGCGCGCCGAGGAGCTGCTCGCGCCGCGCCAGGACCTGCAGCCGGTCTGAGGCCGGCCGGTCGTGGCACGGGGCTCGATGCGTGTTCGACTCGGGGCGTGACCTCGGGCACACCGGGTCGTTGAGCGGGCATGCGCGTACTCCCCTCCCTCGCCGCCGCGGGCCTGCTGCTGACCACCGTCGGCGCCGCCTCGCCGGCCCTCGCCCACGGATCGCCCGAGCGGAACCGTGAGGTCAGCACCCGGTTGATGGCCGAGGACGACACCCTGCTCACCAGCGGGAACGTCTCCTCCCTCAGCAACCACCCGGGCCAGGTCGGCATCTCCGGGTGCTTCACCCAGACCGCTCCGCTGTTCGTGACCAGCGGCGTGGAGTCCCTGCGGGTCTGGGACGTCTCCGACGGGACCAACCCGACCGAGGTCGGTCGGTTGCCCCAGGCGTTGTTCGAGAACGAGGCGATGAACTGCGGCGAACGCAAGACCGCCGACGGTGTACGCCGGTTCGCACTGATCGGCGTCGACTCGGTGCAGGCCGCGCCGACCCAGCCCGAGCACGTCAACGCCGGCGGCAAGGAGCTGATCGTCGTCGAGGTCACCGACCCGACGGCGCCGACCATCGTGGGCCGCGCACCGGCCACGACCAGCACCCACACGGTGGCCTGCGTCGAGGAGACCGACTGCCGCTACGCCTACTCCGCCGGCAGCAGCAAGACGCATCGCTTCTCGATCATCGACCTGCGCGATCTCGACAACCCGCGCGAGGTCGACAGCAACCCGAGAAAGGCGGGGGTCCAGGGCTTCTGGTCACCCACCGCCGCCCACAAGTGGAACTTCGACGGCGCGGGCATCGGCACCCACACCGGCTTCGACGGGTCCTCGATGTGGAACGTCGACAACCCCCGCAACCCGCGGCTGCTGGCGACGACCGGCAAGGCCGGCGGGGCGGGTGACGCCGACGGTGCCAACGGCTACAACGACTTCATCCACCACAACTCCTTCCGGCCCAACGCCAAGGCGTTCAGGCCCGGGGCTCCGCCCTCGATCGCCAACGGCAACGTGCTGCTGGTCACCGAGGAGGACTACGAGCAGACCGACTGCACCCAGGCCGGCTCGTTCCAGACCTGGTGGGTCAAGAACCTCGACGGCGGTCCGGGCGGCATCGTGCCGCTGGACAAGGTGGAGCTCTCCGACCTCGGCAACTTCCCGGTCCCGCAGTACGCCTTCTGCTCGGCCCACTGGTTCGACTACCGCCCCGGCGGGATCGTCGCGGCCGGCTTCTACGGCGGGGGCATGCAGCTGATCGACGTCCGCGACCCGCGCGACCTGAAGTCCTTCGGCTACGCCCACGAGCTCGGCAGCGAGGTCTGGGACGCGATGTGGCTGCCGCGCTACAACGACAAGGGCGTCCAGAGCGGCGGCCTGAGCAACGTCGTCTACTCCATCGACCTGGGTCGCGGGCTCGACGTCTACAGCGTCGACGTCCCCGGCCGCGTCGGCCAGCAGCCCACGGGCGCCCGCTCGGGCGAGGAGTCCCTGGGCGACCGGGCCGCGGCCAGCGTCATGCCCGTCGGCCTCGTGGCGGGTGCGCTGGCGACCGTGCTGCTCGTCCGGCGCCGCTCCCGGCGCGAGGGAGTCGCGGCCTGACCGCCGCGCACGGCGGACTGGGCGTTGCGAGGGTCCCGGACTAGCGTGCCTGTCTCGTGGGGGTTCTCGGACTGGTCTTCCCCCCTCGGCTCGGGCGGGCGTTCCGGCGGAACCTCGCCTCGTCGTGGGCGAGCAACCTCGCGGACGGGCTCGGCCTGGCCGCGGGGCCGCTGCTGGTCGCCTCGCAGACGCGTGACCCGTTCCTGGTCGCGATGGCGTTGCTGCTCCAGCAGCTGCCCTGGCTGCTCTTCGGGCTGTACGCCGGCGTGGTGGCCGACCGGGTCGACCGCCGGCTGCTGATCGCCGGGGCGAGCATCGCCCGGGGCGGCGTGCTCGCGGTGCTCGTCGGCTTCCTCGCGACGGGCCACGTGTCGATCTGGATCGTGCTCGTGGCGGTGTTCCTGCTCGGCACCTGCGAGGTCTTCGTCGACTCCACCTCGCAGACGATCCTGCCGATGCTGGTCGCCAAGCAGGACCTCGGCCTGGCCAACGCGCGGATGTTCTTCGGCTTCATCACGCTCAACAACCTGGTCGGCCCGCCGATCGGCGCCGCGCTGTTCGCGGTCGGGATGCTGTGGCCCTTCGCCGCCCAGATGGTCTGCGTGCTCGCCGCGGCCGCGATCATCGCCCGGCTGCCGCTGCCCGACCACGGCGTCGCGCGCGAGCAGCGCGGCCGGGTGCGGGCCGACCTGGCCGAGGGCCTGCGCTGGGTGTGGGGGAGCCCGCCGGTGCGGACCCTCGCGCTGGTCATCGTGACCTTCAACATCACCTGGGGCGCGTCCTGGTCGGTGCTGGTGCTCTACGCCACCGAGCACCTCGACAGCGGGCCGGTCGGCTTCGGGCTGCTCACCACGGCGGCGGCGATCGGCGGCCTGGTCAGCACCTCGGCGTACGGCTTGCTCGAGCGGCACGTCCCCCTCGGCACCCTGATGAAGACCTGCCTCACCCTCGAGGTGCTGCTCCACCTCGGGCTCGCCGTGACCACCGCGCTGTGGGTCGCGATGCTGATCCTCTTCGGCTTCGGCTGCTACGCCTTCGTGTGGGGCACGCTGTCGACGTCGGTGCGGCAGCGGGCGGTGCCCGCCGCACTCCAGGGCCGGGTCGGGAGCGTCTACCGGGTGGGCGTCTACGGCGGCATCGTGCTGGGCAACCTGCTCGGCGGGCTGCTCGCCCAGCACTTCGGGATCCTGGCGCCGTACTGGGTCGGCTTCGTGGTGACGGGCCTGTTCCTGGCCCTCATCTGGCCCCAGCTCAAGCTCATCGTCCATGCGGACGAGGAGGCGCTGATGACCGGATGAGTGGTTGAGTGGGCGGCATGGTCGACCACGACGGACCCTCCACCGCCCTTGCCGAGCTCGTCGACGCCCTGCCCGACGGCGTCGTCGTCACCGACCCCGAGAAGGTCGAGAAGTACCGCTGGGACCGCTCCCAGGACCCCGACACGGGGACCCCGGTGGCGGTCGTGCGCGCCCAGGACGCCGACCAGGTGCAGACCGCGGTCCGGTGGGCGGCGCAGCACCAGGTGCCCGTCGTGCCGCGTGGCGCGGGCAGCGGGCTCTCGGGCGGGTCCAGCGCCGTCGACGGCGGCATCGTCCTCAGCCTCGAGCGGATGACCGCCATCGAGATCGACCCCACCTGCCAGGTGGCGGTGGTCGAGCCCGGTGCCTACAACAAGGACGTCAAGGCGGCGGCCGCCGAGCACGGTCTCTGGTACCCGCCCGACCCGTCGTCCTACGAGTTCTGCTCGATCGGCGGCAACGTCGCCACCAACGCCGGCGGCCTGTGCTGCGTGAAGTACGGCGTCACGACCGACTACGTCCTCGGGCTCGACGTGGTGCTGGCGGACGGCTCCCTGGTCACGCTCGGCGGCAAGCGGATCAAGGACGTCGCGGGGCTGCCGCTGCTCAAGCTCTTCGTCGGCAGCGAGGGCACGCTCGGCATCATCACCCGCGCGGTGTTGCGGCTGGTGCCGGCCCAGCAGCAGCGCTCGACCCTGGTCGCCACCTTCACCACGCCGGCGATCGCCGCCGAGGCGGTCGTCGCGATCCGCAGCGGGCTGCGGCCCTCGATGCTCGAGCTGATGGACCAGCCGTCGATCCGGGCGGTCGAGAGGAGCAGGTCGATGGGCCTCGACGTCGACGCCGGCGCGCTGCTCGTCGCGCAGAGCGACGCCCCCGGCTCCTCGCGCAGCGAGGAGATCGCGCTGATGGAGAAGGCGTGCCACGACCAGGGGGCGACCGAGGTCTTCGTGACCGACGACGCCGACGAGGGCGAGATGTTCGTGCAGGCGCGGCGGCTGGTGATCCCCGCCGTCGAGGAGATGGGTGCGCTGATGCTCGAGGACGTCGGCGTCCCCGTGCCGCGGCTGCCCGAGCTGATCGAGGCGGTCGCCGAGGTCGCGCGCGAGCAGGACCTCCTGATCCCCGTCATCGCGCACGCCGGCGACGGCAACACCCACCCGCTGATCGTGGTCCCCCGCGACGACGACGCCGCCCACCTGCGGGCGCTGGAGGCCTTCGAGAAGATCATGCACGCGGCGATCCGGCTCGACGGCACGATCACCGGCGAGCACGGGGTCGGCCGCACCAAGAAGTCCGCGCTGCCCGAGCAGCTCGGCGAGGGCGTGATGACGCTCAACCGCAAGGTCAAGGACGCCCTCGACCCCGACGGGATCCTCAACCCGGGCGCCATCCTCTGACCCGGTCGGGGTGAGGGCGGTGTGGATGCGCGCAGCGGGGGTGCTCTCCGCGGTCGTGCTCACCGGCCTCGGTGCCGCGGCCGCCACGCCGCGCGACCCCCGGCTACCCCTGGCGCACGACGGCACCGTGACCGTCTTCGTGGCCGGGGACTCGCTCGCCTCGGCGTACGCCGAGGAGGAGCAGCCGCGCGCGGGGTGGGGCCAGGCGCTCAGCCTGTTCGTCGGCGGCGACGTGCGCGTGGTCGACGAGGCGTGGCCGGGGGAGAGCACCCGGACCTTCCTCGAGGAGGGTCGCCTCGACCGGATCGTCGCGGCCGTCGAGCCGGGCGACCTGGTCGTGGTGTCGTTCGGCCACAACGACCAGATGCCCGACCGGCGGCACACCGACCCCGCCACCACCTACCGCGACCACCTGCGCACGTTCGTCGAGCGGACCCGCGACGCCGGGGGGACCCCGGTGCTGGTCACGCCCGTCGAACGCCGCCGCTTCGACGACGCGGGGCACGCCGTGACCACCCTGGGCGACTACCCGGCCGCGATGCGCGAGGTCGCCGACGCGACCGGCACCGACCTGGTCGACCTCCACCGGCTCACGCTGGCGCGCTGGGAGCGGCTCGGC
Source organism: uncultured Actinomycetota bacterium (assembly GCA_963740885.1). Lineage (GTDB taxonomy): Bacteria > Actinomycetota > Actinomycetes > Propionibacteriales > Nocardioidaceae > Nocardioides. The sequence goes on along the minus strand of CAVUFP010000002.1, from coordinate 357,954 downwards.
CCGGCGGGGACGCGGGCGGAGTTCCTGTGGCTCGACCCGGGCGTCGCGCCGGTCTACCCCGACGGCGTGCACGACGCCACCCACCTCCAGGCGGCGGGCGCGGTCGCCGTGGCCCGTCTCGTGGCCCGGGAGCTGCAGGGCGAGGCGCTCCTCGACCCCGGCTCGGTGACCGGCCTCCACGAGGTCCGCAGGGCCTCCGAACTGGTCTGGCCGTCGGTCCGGCCGGCCCAGTGAGGCGTCGGCGACACCAGCGACGACCCGGGCCCACGCCTCCCACGGTGCGCGCGCACGCGCAGGTAGGGTGAGCCGCGGCCTGCGCTTCCCCACCCGTAGCAGCCGACCTGAGTCCGGAACGCCCCGGTGAGGAGCCCGCGTTGTACCTGAAGAGCCTGACCCTCAAGGGGTTCAAGTCCTTCGCCTCCTCCACGACGCTCCAGCTGGAGCCTGGCATCACGTGCATCGTGGGGCCCAACGGCTCGGGCAAGTCCAACGTCGTCGACGCGCTCGCGTGGGTGATGGGCGAGCAGGGGGCCAAGAGCCTGCGCGGCGGCAAGATGGAGGACGTCATCTTCGCCGGCACCGCCGGCCGCCCGCCGCTGGGCCGGGCCGAGGTGCTGCTGACGATCGACAACGCCGACGGAGCGCTGCCGATCGACTACTCCGAGGTCACGATCAGCCGGACCATGTTCCGCTCCGGGGGTTCCGAGTACGCCATCAACGGCACGCCGTGCCGGCTGCTCGACGTCCAGGAGCTGCTCTCGGACTCCGGCATCGGCCGCGAGATGCACGTGATCGTCGGCCAGGGCCAGCTCGACACGATCCTGCACGCGACCCCAGAGGACCGGCGCGGGTTCATCGAGGAGGCCGCGGGCGTCCTCAAGCACCGCAAGCGCAAGGAGAAGGCGCTCCGCAAGCTGGACTCCACCGAGGGCAACCTCCACCGGCTCGGCGACCTGCTCACCGAGATCCGCCGCCAGCTCAAGCCGCTGGGCCGGCAGGCCGAGGTCGCCCGCAAGGCGGCCGGCGTGCAGGCCGACGCCCGCGACGCCCGGGCCCGGCTGCTGGCCGACGACCTCGCGACCGCCCGCCTCTCGCTGCAGCAGGAGCTGGCGGACGAGTCGGCCCTGGTCGGTCGGAGGACCTCCGTCGAGAACGCGATCGCCGACGCACAGCGGCAGGAGGCCTCGCTGGAGGCCGGCCTGCGCGAGCAGCTGCCGGCGCTCTCCCGGGCCCAGGACACCTGGTTCGCCCTGTCGGCACTGCGCGAGCGGCTGCGCGGCACCCAGTCGCTGGCCGCCGAGCGGGTCCGCAACGCGGGCAGCCTCGAGGAGGAGACGCCGGCCGGTCGCGACCCCGACCAGCTGGAGGCCGAGGCGACCGAGCTGCGCGACCAGGAGCAGGTCATCGAGGCCGAGGTCGCCGCGCGGCGTACGTCGTTGGAGGAGGCGGTCTCCGCCCGCCGGGCGGCCGAGGACGCCGCGGCCGAGGAGGAGCGTCGGGTGGCCGGGCTCCACCGCGCCGCCGCCGACCGTCGTGAGGGACTGGCCCAGCTCCACGGCCAGGTCAACGCGCTGAAGTCGCGCGCCGCCGCCGCCGACGAGGAGGTCGGCCGGCTGGCGCAGGCGCGCGAGGAGATCGAGGGCCGGTCGGCCCGCGCCCAGCGCGACTTCACCGCGCTGGAGACCCGGATCGCGGGGCTCGACGCGGGCGAGGAGGGGCTCGACGCCGAGCACGAGGCCGCCACCGCCGAGCTCGACGACCTCGACGAGCGGCTGGCCAAGGCCCGCGACGAGGTGCTCCACGCCGACCGCGAGCGGGCCTCGCTCGCCGCCCGCAAGGACGCCCTCGAGCTGGGCCTGGCCCGCAAGGACGGTGCTGGCGCCCTGCTCGCCGCGAGCGACGACGTCTCCGGCCTGCTGGGCTCGGTGGCCGCGCTGCTCTCGGTCCGGTCCGGCTACGAGACCGCGGTGGCCGCGGCCCTCGGCAGCGCCGCCGACGCGGTCGTGGTCACCGATGCCGATGCGGCGCTCGGCGCGCTGGACCACCTCAAGGCCGACGACCTCGGTCGGGCCGGGCTGCTGCTCGGCGGCGCTCCCGGGCCCGCCGGGGCCGACCGGGACTGGCCCGGCCTCCCAGCTGGGGCGACGTACGCCGTCGACGTCGTCGGGGTGCCCGCCGACCACGCGGCCGCGCTGACCCGGCTGCTCCACAAGACGGTCGTGGTCGGCGACCTCGCCGCGGCTCGGGCGCTCGTGGCCGAGGCCCCGGACCTGACCGCCGTGACCCGCGAGGGCGATGTGCTCGGCGCCCACTTCGCCGCCGGTGGCTCCTCGACCCAGCCGAGCCTGATCGAGATCCAGGCGGCCGTCGACGAGGCCGCGACCCAGCTCGCCGAGTCGACCGCCACCGCCGAGCGGCTCGGCTTCGACATCTCCCGGCTCGAGGGTGAGCGGCTCGCGGCCCAGCAGCGCGTCGACGTCGCGCTCGCCAAGCTGCACGAGTCCGACGCGACCCTGGCCGCGGTCGCCGAGGAGCTGGGCCAGTACGGCTCCCAGGCCCGCGCCGCCCGGGGCGAGGCCGAGCGGCTGGTCGCGGCCGTCGCGCGCGCCGAGGCGGCCCGCGACGCCGACCTGGCCGGGCTGGCCGAGCTCGAGGCACGACTGGCCAGCGCCGAGGAGGCCCCCGCCGCAGAGCCGGACACCTCCGCCCACGAGGAGCTTCTCGAGGCGGCCCGCGGCGCCCGGCAGGGCGAGATGGACGCCCGGCTGGCGCTGCGGACCTCCGAGGAGCGGGCCCGCGCGCTGCACGGCCGCGCCGACCAGCTGACCCGCTCCGCCCAGGCCGAGCGGGAGAGCCGGGCCAAGGCCGCCGAGCGGCGCCAGCGGCTGCTGCGCGAGGGACGGGCGGCCGAGGCGGTCGGGACCGCCGTCGGCGTCGTGCTCCAGCGGCTGGAGGTCTCCCTCCACCTCGCAGCGGAGGCCCGGTCGGCGGTCGAGGTGGGCCGCGCCGAGCGCGAGCAGCAGCTGCTCACGGTGCGGGGCGCCCTGCGCGACCTGGGCCGCGAGCACGACGAGCTGGTCAGCTCGGTCCACCGCGACGAGATGGCCCGCACCCAGCAGCGGATGCGGATCGAGCAGCTCGAGGAGCGGGCGCTCGAAGAGCTCGGTCTCGACGGCGACGCGCTGGTGGCCGACTACGGGCCTGACCAGCTGGTGCCCTCCACCCCCGAGGTGGAGGAGGGCGAGCCGAGCCCCGAGCCCACGGCGTACGTCCGGGAGGAGCAGCAGAAGCGGCTCAAGACGGCCGAGCGGGCGCTGGCCATGCTCGGGCGGGTCAACCCGCTCGCACTGGAGGAGTTCGCGGCGATGGAGGAGCGCCACAAGTTCCTCACCGAGCAGCTCGAGGACCTCAGGAAGACCCGCAAGGACCTGCTCGACATCGTCCGCGAGGTCGATGCCCGGGTCGAGGAGGTGTTCACCGAGGCCTACGCCGACGTGGCGAGGGCCTTCGACGCGACGTTCTCCCGGCTCTTCCCCGGTGGGGAGGGTCGCCTCGTGCTCACCGAGCCCGGCGACATGCTCGCCACCGGCGTCGAGGTCGAGGCCCGCCCGCCCGGCAAGAAGGTGAAGCGGCTCTCGCTGCTCTCCGGCGGCGAGCGTTCGCTGGTCGCGGTGGCCTTCCTGGTCGCCCTGTTCAAGGCTCGTCCCTCTCCCTTCTACATCCTCGACGAGGTCGAGGCCGCCCTCGACGACACCAACCTGGGCCGGCTGCTGGAGATCTACGAGGAGCTGCGCGAGAGCTCGCAGCTGCTGGTCATCACCCACCAGAAGCGCACCATGGAGGTCGGCGACGCGCTCTACGGCGTCACCATGCGCGGCGACGGCGTCACCACCGTCATCAGCCAGCGGCTCCGCGACGCCGAAGCCGCTTCGTGACGCACCCCGTCCTGCTGCACACCGCGGTGGACGCTCGCGACTGTCGCGGTCTGGCGGAGTTCTACCGCGCGCTGCTCGGTCTCCACTACCGGCCCGGGGACGAGCCGCCGGCGGACGGCGCTCGCGACGAGACGGACTGGCTGGTGCTCCTCGACGACCAGGACCGGCGGGTGCTGTGCGTCCAGGAGAAGCGGGACACCTCGCCGTCCACGTGGCCGTCGGAGGAGGTGCCGATGCAGATGCACATGGACTTCGCCGTGGCCTCGGCCGCCGACCTCGAACGGCACCGGGAGCGCGCCGAGGCGCTCGGTGCGCGGCTGCTCCTCGACCGCTCGGACGAGGCGGGCGAACCGCTCTACGTCCTCGCCGATCCGGCGGGCCACCCGTTCTGCCTGTTGGTGCCCTAGCCCGGTCGGGCGTCCCCCAGAGGCATCACTCGCGGCGTGGTCGGTGGCGGGTCCAGGTGGGCTCGGGTCGTCTGCTCGAGGCCGGCGGCAGGAACTCCGGTCGCCCGTCGCCGCCGAGCCGGACCTGCCAGGGACTCCCGTGGAGAGTGCGGTGGTGGTGGCCGCAGAGCAGCACGAGGTTGGCGAGCGCCGTCGGCCCGCCCTCGATCCAGTGGACGATGTGGTGGGCGTGGCACATCACCGGAGGTCGGGTGCAGCCGGGGAAGGCGCAGTGCTGGTCGCGGAGGACCAGGGCGGTCCAGATCGCGGGGGTGACCAGGCGGTGGCGGCGACCGACGTCGAGGACGCACCCGTCGGCGTCGAGTAGGACCCGGACCAGGTCGCAGTCGCAGGCGAGCCGGCGTACAGCGGACCCGGCGAGCTCGAGCCCGTCGTCGGTGACGCCCATGCCGGCGGTGCTGCCGTGGAGCGTGTCGTGCTCGACGGTCACGACCACCCGCGGGCGGGCGCCGTGACTCGCGGGCGGCAGGTCGCTGTCGAGGGCGTGCTGACCGACCTGGACGAGGGCGTCCCACATCCGGGCCCCGTGGTCACGCGGGTCGGGCTGCTCCTCGCAGGTCTCGGGGTCGATAGTGGGGACGGGCCGGGTGAGGGGCAGCAGCGCCGCGCGCAGCGTGGCGCCGTCCTCGACGGTCCCCCGGCCTCGGAGCCGGATGCCGCCCACGCCGTCGTCGCTGATCGTGAGGTGGCGGCTCAGGTGGGCGGCACGGTCCTCGCGCTCCAGCGCCTTCTCGGCCTCGCGGTCCTCACGCTCGGGGTCGACCACGTTGATCAGGTGGCGCCCGACGCGGTGCAGGTCGGTGGCGTTCAACCGACCCGCCTCCTCCAGCAGGACCCGCTCGCCGCGGCGGCGGGTGTGCTCGGCGGAGGGAAGCCGGTCCACGGCGGCCAGGATGACCCCGGCCTGGTCCGGTGAGACCGAACCCTCCTGCAGCGCCGCCAGAGTCGCTGACCGGTCCTGCGTCAGCGCCCGGGCGTGCTCGACGGCGCGCTTGCCCTGCCGTCGCGTCGTGCCGGCGCAGTGGGCGTACCAGTCGGCGGTCGATCCCCAGCCGAGCTCCCGGCGCGGGGTCTCCCGGGCGTCGAGCTCGGCGATCAGCTCGGCCTCCAGCGCCGCGGCCGAGGCCTTCAGTCGCTGCAGCTCCTCCACACCGCCCACCAGCGCTTCGGCGGTGCGCGCCGACCACAGCGCACCGTGCAGCGACCCGAGCTCCGCGCACGCCGCACCCACCACACCGGCCGGTGTCGGAGAGGGGAGCGGAGTGATCGCCATGACCCCATCCAAGCCGTCCCCACTGACATCTCGCGGCCCCCCGGAACCCTTGTCCACAAGGCTTCCGGCATCGTCACCGAGCCGTGTCGCAGCGCCGGGTTGTCTGCACGACCCGTCAGCATATGCTGACATGCGTGAAGACGTCCGTGGGCTCCGACGACGGGGGCGGGGTCGTCCATGAGCTGGGGGCGGTGGCGCGGGCCAAACGTGAGCTGTCCCGCCGCGAGGAAGTCGCCGTACGGCGGGCGCGGCACAGCGGTCTGAGCTGGGCGGAGATCGGCGTGCTGCTCGGGGTGACCAAGCAGACGATCCACCGGAAGTACCGCAAGGTCGGCTGAGCACCCTCCGGGGTTTTCAAGGCTCGGGCCCGGCGGCCCTCGCACCTCGACCTCCGCTTCTCAGCCGGCGAGCGCGTCCGCTGCTGCGGCGAGGTCCTCGACGCCCTGCGCGAGCTCCTCGGGGCGGTCGGTGGTGAGGTCGAGGTGGAAGCCGTAGAGGGCGGAGTCGACCAGGGTGACGATGCGCGCCACGCGGTCGCGCGGGGCGCCGCTGGCGACGAGGTGGTCGCGCAGCGCGGCTGCCCATTGCTCGTTGCTGGCCCGGGCATCGGAGAGGTAGGGCTCCTCGCCGATCAGCCCGCTGGCCGCCGCCTGGCAGTAGAGCGTCAGGCACGAGCGCAGCGGCTCGCGGCGGTAGCCCTCCCAGAGCCGAGTGATCGCCTCGCGCACCGAGGGAGCCGGGTCGAGCGAGCCGACGACGCGGGTGGCACGGGCGGTGGTCTCGGCAACGACGGCCGAGACCAGGGAGTCGCGGTTGCCGAAGTGGTAGACGAGCATCCGGTCGCTGGTCCCGACGGCCGCGGCCAGCGGACGCAGCGTGAGCCCGATCAGGCCGTGCGCCAGCACGTGGTCGGTGACCCGCTCCAGCAGCTCCTCGCGACGATTCACCCCGTCATTGTAGCGAGTGCTACAGTCGAAACGTAGCGACCGCTACACATCGCACTCGTGGAGGGAACCATGATCGGGGCCGCCGTCCTGCTCCTGCTGGCCATCGTCGTCGAGGTCGTCGCCACCGCGCTGCTCCCGCGGACGGCCGGCTTCACCGACCCGGGGTGGTCGGTGGCGGTGCTGGCCGGGTACGCCGTCTCGATCTGGCTGCTGGGGATCGTGGTCCGCACGTTCTCCGTGTCCACGACGTACGCCGTCTGGGCAGGCCTCGGCACCGCGCTGGTGGCCGTGGCGGGCTACCTGTTCCTCGGCGAGCAGATGGGCTGGCTCAAGGCGGCCTCGCTCGCGATGATCGTGCTCGGCGTGGTCGGGCTCAACCTCGCGGGCACCCACTGACGGACGGTGTCGCCCTGCCATGATGCGGCGCATGCCGACCGAGCGACCGACCCGCGCCGACTACGTCTCCTGGGAGACGATGACGACCCGCTGGGCCGACATCGACGTCTACGGGCACATGAACAACGCCCGCTACTTCGAGCTGATCGACACGGTCGTCAACAACCACCTGGTCACCGCCACGGGCTCCGACATCCGCGAGCTGCCGGCGATCGGGGTCGTCGCCGAGGTGGGCTGCCGCTACTTCGCCGAGGTGGGCTACCCCGACCCGGTCGACCTCGGGCTCGTCGTCGACCGCCTGGGCCGCTCGTCGGTGAGCTACCGCGTGGGCCTGTTCCAGGGCGAGGACCGCGCCGCGGCCGAGGGCCGCTTCGTCCACGTGTACGTCGACAACACCGACCCGGCCCGCCCGGTCGTCCCGGTGCCCGACGTGATCCGGGAGGCGGTCACCCCGCTGGTGAGGTGAGCCTGCTCACCCCTCAGGGTGGCGGACTGTGTGTCCTCGGCCGGGTGTGCGACGGTGGTCGAACACCCCTCGGAAAGGCAGGACCTCCTTGCTCCCCATCGTGATCTCGATGGTCGTGATCGTCGCCCTCGCGGGCCTGATCGTGACCTTCGTCGCCTTCCCCCACCGCGGCGAGCAGGTGCCCGGCGCGTCGTGGCTCGGCGACACGATGAACCGCGCGGTCGACGTCCTCCCGACCCTCGACAACACGTCCGACGAGGACCAGGCGGTCTACAGCGAGGCCGAGCGGCGGGGGCCCGGCCGCTCCTGACCGGCGGATCCTTGATTGGATGAGGAGCATGGGTGACTTGCTCTACCTGATCGTCGGCATCGCCGTCCTCGGCGTCGTCCTCGTCGCCGGCCTGCTGACCCGCGCGCGCGGACGGGGGAAGCCGGGCTCCGAGCCCGTCGACACGACCGGCCCCGGGGTGGGCACTGACGTCCTCACGCGGCCGCCGGGCGAGCCGAGCCCGGCGGCCGAGGTCGAGACTCCGGTCGCCGCTCCGGCGGCGCCGACCCTGGAGAAGCCCGAGGGCACCGCTTCGCGGGTCCAGCGGCTCAGGCAACGGCTGGCCGGCTCGCAGGGCGGCCTCGGCCGGGGCCTGCTCGCGCTGATCTCCCGCGACCGCCTCGACGAGGACACCTGGGAGTCGATCGAGGACGTCCTGCTCACCGCCGACGTCGGCGTCGCGCCCACCCAGCAGGTCGTCGACCGGCTGCGGACCCGGCTCCGGGTCGAGGGCGGGCAGCGGCCCGACCCGCGCGCCGTCCTCCAGGAGGAGCTCGTCGCGCTGGTCGACCCGGACATGGACCGGCGGTTGCAGATCACCGGTGAGGACGGCCGGCCCGGCGTGGTGCTGGTCGTCGGCGTGAACGGCTCCGGCAAGACCACCACCGTCGGCAAGATCGCCCGGATCCTGGTCGCGGAGGACAAGCAGGTCGTGCTCGGCGCGGCCGACACCTTCCGCGCCGCCGCGGTCGACCAGCTGGCCACCTGGGGCGAGCGCGTCGGCGTCGAGGTCGTACGCGGCCCCGAGGGCGGTGACCCCGCCTCGGTCGCCTTCGAGGCGGTCCGCTCAGGCGTCGACACCGGTGTCGACACCGTCATCGTCGACACCGCCGGCCGGCTCCAGAACAAGGCCGGCCTGATGGACGAGCTCGGCAAGGTCAAGCGGGTGATCGAGAAGCAGGCGCCGGTGACCGAGGTGCTGCTGGTCCTCGACGCCACGACCGGCCAGAACGGCCTGATCCAGGCCCGCGTGTTCTCCGAGGTCGTCGACGTCACCGGCATCGTGCTGACCAAGCTCGACGGCTCGGCCAAGGGGGGCATCGTGGTCGCCGTCCAGCGCGAGCTCGGCGTACCGGTCAAGCTGGTCGGGCTCGGCGAGGGACCCGACGACCTGGCGCCGTTCGACGCCCGCGCGTTCGTCGACGCCCTCCTGGGCGGATGAGCGCAACACGGCCGTAACACTGTGGCGCGGTTTGTTGCACCCTCGAAACGCCGTCCCGACCGTGGCGAAACCTGCCCCGGCGATTCTTCGGGCGTAGTCGGCGCGGACCCCCCGACAGCGAGGTCGCGTGCTCCCGCCGTTCGTCGAACTGATGCTCCATGGAGGTCCTGTGGACGGCTATTACGCCTTCATGCTGGTGGCCACGCTTCTCGTCCTGATGATGACGACGCCAGCCCTTGCCCTGTTCTACGGAGGCATGTCCCGGTCGAAGTCCGTGCTCAACATGATGATGATGTCCTTCGTCTCGATGGCGGTCGTCGGCATCGTCTACGTGCTCTGGGGCTGGTCGATGGGCTGGAGCGGAGACGGCACCTTCTTCGCGGACCCGTTCGCGCTCTTCGGGCTGCGTGACGTCGCGACCAGCGACTACGTGTACGTGATGTTCCAGATGACCTTCGCGGTCATCACGGCCGCGCTGATCAGCGGCGCGATCGCCGACCGGGTCAAGCTCTCGGCGTGGCTGGTGTTCCTGCCCATCTGGGCGACGCTGGTCTACTTCCCGCTCGCGCACATGGTGTTCAGCTGCACAGACTCCGCGCTGATCTGCAGCCGGATCGGCGCCCAGGACTACGCCGGCGGTACGGCGGTCCACATCAACGCCGGCGTCGCCGGGCTCGTGCTGGCGGTCGTCGTCGGCAAGCGGCTGGGCTGGCCCAAGGACAAGATGCGGCCGCACAACCTGACCCTCACCATGCTCGGCGCCGCGCTGCTGTGGGTCGGCTGGTACGGCTTCAACGTCGGCTCGATCGTCTTCGCGACCACGTTCGACGAGGACCCGACCGCCTTCCTCACCCAGTTCTACTCCGAGACCGGCCGCACCTTCGCCAACACCACGCTGGCCACCATGGCCGCGATCCTGGGCTGGCTGCTGGTCGAGCGGATGCTGCACGGCAAGGCCACCACCCTGGGCGCCGCCTCCGGCATCGTGGCCGGCCTGGTCGCCATCACGCCGGCGGCCGGAGCCGTGGACATCGTGGGCGCCCTGGCCATCGGTGCGGTCGCGGGCGCGGCGTGCGCGGTCGCGGTCGGCATGAAGTTCCGGCTCGGCTTCGACGACTCCTTCGACGTCGTGGGGGTGCACCTCGTCGGAGGCGTCATCGGTACCGTGCTGATCGGGTTGTTCTCGACCTCGGCGGGAGCCGGTGGCGTCGACGGGCTGTTCTACGGCGGCGGGCTCGACTCGCTCGTCGCCCAGACGCTCGGCGTCCTCGTGGCCGTCGCCTACTCCGGCGGCCTGACCCTGGTCATCGCGCTGGGCATCAAGTACACCCTCGGCTGGCGGATCAGCGAGGACGACGAGATCGGCGGCATCGACCTCTCCGAGCACGGGGAGAGCGCCTACGACCTGCACACCGGGGTCGGCGGCGGCGTGAAGTCGGGCATCGTCGCCGGTGCGACCGCGCCGGCCAAGGAAGGAGCCAACGCATGAAGCTCGTGACCGCGGTCATCAAGCCGCACAAGTGGGACGACGTCCGCGAGGCCCTCGAGACCTTCGGGGTCACCGGCATGACGGTGAGCGAGGTCTCCGGCTACGGCCGGCAGAAGGGGCACACCGAGGTCTACCGGGGCGCCGAGTACGACATCGCCCTGGTCCCCAAGATCCGGATCGAGATCGTCGTCGACGACGCCGACGCCGACGACGTGGTCGGGATCGTCGTGAAGACCGCCCAGACCGGGCGGATCGGCGACGGCAAGGTCTGGGTCAGCCCGGTCGACTCCGTCACCCGGGTCCGCACCGGTGAGCAGGACGGCGCAGCTCTCTGACTGCAGCCGACCGGTCTTCTCGTACGGCGTCCGCGGACGAGCTCTGCGCGGCGGCGTACGAGAAGGCCGGTGCTCCCGACGCCGGGCTCGCCCTGGTGGCGGTCGGCGGCTTCGGCCGCGGCGAGCTCGCGCCGTGGTCTGACCTCGACGTCGTGCTGGTGCACGACGAGGACGTCGACCCGGGCGCCGTGGCCGCGGAGCTGTGGTACCCGCTGTGGGACAGCGGGTCCCGGCTCGACCACGCGGTCCGGAGCCTGCCGGAGATGGTGGCGGCCGGAGCGGGCGACCTCAAGGTCGCGCTCGGGCTGCTCGACGTCCGTCACCTCGCCGGCGACCCGAACCTCGCCCTGCGGCTGCGCGGGGCGGTGCTGACCGCCTGGCGCCGGGACGCCCGCGACCGGCTGCCGGACCTCCGGCGGCTGGTGGACGCGCGCCACGAGCTGCTCGGGGAGCTGGCTCACCTCTCGGTGCCGGACCTCAAGGAGGCCGAGGGCGGGCTGCGCGACGCGACCGTCCTCAAGGCGCTGGTCGCCTCCTGGCTGGTCGACGTGCCCCACGCCGACCTCGAGCGGTCGCGGCAGGCGCTGCTCGACGTCCGCGACGTGCTCCACGAGCGCGCCGGCCGGGCGACCGACCGGGTCGCTCCCGAGCTGTGGGCCGAGATCGCCGAGGGGCTGGGGCTCCCCGGCGAGCGCGCGGCCCAGGTGCACGTGCGCGACCTCGGCCGCCGGATCACCCACCTCTCCCGGGTCACCTGGCGGCGGGTCGAGGCCCTGCTCGCCCGGCCGAGGCCCGGCCACCGCGCCCGTACGCCCGACCTGTTCCCGATCGGGTCGGGGCTGGCGATCTCGGGCGGCGAGGTGGTGCTGGCGGGCCGCGCCCGGCCGGCCGACGACCCGCTGCTGCTGCTGCGGGCGGCCGCCGAGGCCGCGGAGCGTGACGTGGTGCTGGCCCCGGCGACGGCCGCGCGCCTGGTCCGCGAGGGGGCGCCGCTGCCCGAACCGTGGCCGGACACCGCGCGCCAGCTGATGGTGCGGCTGCTCGCGTCGGGCCGGGGCCTGCTGCCGGTGTGGGAGACGCTGGAGGAGACCGGCGCGCTCGACGCGGTGCTACCGGAGTGGTCCCGGGTCCGCGGGCTCCCGCACGCCTCGCCGGTCCACCGGTTCACCGTCGACCGCCACGTCGTCGAGACCTGCATGGAGGCCTCGGCCCTGATCCGTGACGTCGCCCGACCGGACGTGCTGGTGGTGGCGGCGCTGCTCCATGACATCGGCAAGGGCGGTCTGGTCGAGCACAGCGTCGCCGGAGAGCCGGTCGCCCGCGCGGTCGCGACCCGGATGGGCTTCGACGGGGCGGGAGTCGACCAGATCGCCCGGTTGGTGCGCTGGCACCTGCTCCTGGCCGAGGTCGCCACCACCCGCGACCCCGGGGACCCCGCGACCGTCGACCACGTCGCCGGGCGGCTGGGAGACGCGGACACGGTCGTGCTGCTGCTCGCCCTGACCGAGGCCGACGCCCGCGCGACGGCCCCCAAGGCGTGGTCGTCGTGGCGGGCAGGGCTGGTGCGCGACCTCGCGCGCCGGGTCGTCGCCGCGTGGGGGGAGCAGTCCGGCGGGACCGGCGACGTGCCCGGGCTCGACGCCGAGGGACTTCTCGGGGACGGACCCGTCGGGCTGCGGGTCGAGGAGGCGGGCGACGGGGTCCGGGTGACCGTCGTGTCGGCCGACCGGGTCGGGCTGCTGGCCGACGTCGCGGCCATGTTCGCCCTCCAGCGGGCTCCGGTGCGGGCGGCCCGCGCGTGGGCGCAGGGCGACCTCGGCGTCTCGGTCTGGGAGGTCGGCGACCCGGCGGTCGACGCCGCCGTGCTCCGGCAGCGCTTCGACGCGGTGGTCGAACGGCGGGTCGACCCGACGGCGCGGCTGCGGCCGGCCGACCCGGCCGGGCTGGGTCCGACCGTCGGCGTACGACCGGAGGCCTCGCGGGGGGCGACGGTGCTCGAGGTGCGCGCGGCCGACCGGCCGGGGGTGCTCCACCTGACGCTGGCCGCGCTGGCGCGGCTCGACGTGAGCGTCCGCTCGGCCCACGTCGACACGCTGGGACCGCAGGCGGTCGACGTCTTCTACGTGCAGGAGTGGGGGGCCGGCGCGCTGTCCGAGCCGCGAGCCGCCGAGGCGGCGCACGCCGTGCGCGAGGTCCTCGGCGGAGACCTGCGGCTGCTGACCCAGGAGCACGACGAGTAGGGAGCGCTCCGGCCCGGCGGCTAGGGTTGGCCCTCGCACCGCCCGCCACCCCCGTCTGAGGAAAGCCACGTGTTCGCCACTCTCTCCGACCGGCTCGCCGACACCTTCAAGAACCTTCGCGGCAAGGGGAAGCTGTCCGAGGCCGACATCGACGCCACCGCGCGCGAGATCCGGATCGCCCTGCTCGAGGCCGACGTCGCGCTGCCGGTCGTCAAGCAGTTCGTGGCCTCGGTCAAGGAACGGGCCCGCGGCGAGGAGGTCAGCCAGGCGCTCAACCCCGCCCAGCAGGTCGTCAAGATCGTCAACGACGAGCTCGTCGAGATCCTCGGTGGCGAGACCCGTCGGCTGCGCTTCGCCAAGTCCGGTCCGACGGTGATCATGCTCGCGGGCCTCCAGGGCGCCGGCAAGACGACGCTCGCGGCCAAGCTCGCGCTCTGGCTCAAGGAGCAGGACCGTACGCCGCTCCTGGTCGCCGCCGACCTGCAGCGGCCCAACGCCGTCAACCAGCTCCAGGTCAACGGCGAGCGGGTCGGCGTACCGGTCTTCGCCCCCGAGCCGGGCAACGGCGTCGGCGACCCCGTCGGTGTCGCCCGTGCCTCGGTCGAGGAGGCGAGGCGCAAGCTCCACGACGTGGTGATCGTCGACACCGCCGGCCGGCTCGGCGTCGATGCCGAGCTGATGCAGCAGGCGGCCGACATCCGCGACGCGGTCTCGCCCGACGAGGTGCTCTTCGTCGTCGACGCGATGATCGGCCAGGACGCGGTCACGACCGCGCAGGCCTTCCTCGACGGCGTCGGCTACGACGGCGTCGTCCTCACCAAGCTCGACGGCGACGCCCGCGGTGGTGCCGCGCTGTCGATCGCCAAGGTCACCGGCAAGCCGGTCATGTTCGCCTCCGCCGGCGAGAAGATGACCGACTTCGACCTCTTCCACCCCGACCGGATGGCCTCCCGGATCCTCGACATGGGCGACATGCTCACCCTGATCGAGCAGGCCGAGAAGACCTTCGACCAGGAGCAGGCGCTCAAGGCGGCGCAGAAGCTCAGCGGCGAGGGCGGCGAGTTCACCCTCGAGGACTTCCTCGAGCAGATGCAGCAGGTGCGCAAGCTCGGCTCGCTCTCGAAGATCATGGGGATGCTGCCCGGCATGGGGCAGTTCCGCGAGCAGCTCGAGAACTTCGACGAGCGCGAGGTCGACCGGATCCAGGCGATCATCCATTCGATGACGCCGGGGGAGCGCGCCAACCCCAAGATGATCGACGGCTCCCGACGGGCCCGGATCGCGAAGGGCGCCGGGCGGAACGTCTCCGACGTCAACCAGCTCGTCGACCGGTTCTTCGAGGCGCGGAAGATGATGCAGCAGCTCGCCCGCGGTGGCGGGGTGCCGGGCATGCCCGGGATGCCGGGGGTCGGGGGCGGCAAGCGCACCAAGGCCAAGCAGCAGCCCAAGAAGGGCAAGGGCAAGCGGGTCTCCGGCAACCCGGCCAAGGCCGCCGCCCAGCGCCAGGCCCAGCAGCAGAGGGCGCCGGGCGACGGCACGTCCGGTGGCAACCCCTTCGGCGACCCCGGCGCGGAGCCCGTCGACTACGAGAAGGCCGCCCAGGCCCTCGACCTGCCCAAGGACTTCTCCAAGTACCTCAAGTGATCCCCTCCTGATGCGCACCGTGCTGGTCGTCGACGGCGCCAACGTGGTCGGCGCCCGGCCCGACGGCTGGTGGAAGGACCGCGCGGGAGCCGCGGCCCGGCTCCACGACGCGCTGCTCCACGCCGACGTACCCCACGAGGAGATCGTGCTGGTGCTGGAGGGCCAGGCCAGGCAGGGGGTGCGCGCGGGCGGTGCCCGCTCGCTGCGGGTGGTGCACGCCCACCGCGACGGTGACTCCGAGATCCGGCGGCAGGCCGAGCTGGCGGCCGCGGCCGGCCACGAGGTCACGGTGGTGACCGCCGACCGGGCGCTCGCCGCCAACGTCGCCCCCGCCCGGGTGGTCGGGCCGTCGTGGTTGCTGGAGCGCCTCGACCAGTAGGTTCGGGGGATGGCCGCCCTCCGAGTCTCCGGTCCGGTCCTGCCCGACGGAGAGGTGCGCGACCTCTACGTCGTCGACGGGCGCATCACGCTCGAGCGCCAGCCGGGGGCCGAGCCCCTCGTCGAGGGCTGGGTGGTCCCGGGGCTGGTCGACGCCCACTGCCACGTCGGGCTCGACCCCGACGGCGGGGTCGACGAGGCGACCCAGGAGCAGCAGGCCACGGCCGACCGCGACGCCGGGGCGTTGCTCCTGCGCGACTGCGGCTCCCCGGTCGACACCCGCTGGATCCACGACCGCGACGACCTGCCCCGACTGGTCCGGGCCGGGCGCCACGTCGCCCGCACCAGGCGCTACATGCGCAACTACGCCCACGAGGTGGAGCCCGACGAGCTCCCCGCCTACGTCGCGCAGGAGGCCCAGCGCGGCGACGGCTGGGTCAAGGTGGTCGGCGACTGGATCGATCGCGAGGCCGGCGACCTGATGCCGTCCTTCCCGCCCGAGGCGTTCGCCGCGGCGATCGAGGTCGCCCACGCCCACGGCGCCAAGGTGACCGCGCACTGCTTCGGGTCGGCCGTGCTGCCGGGGCTGATCGAGGCCGGCATCGACTGCATCGAGCACGGCACCGGGCTGACGCCCGACCTGGTCGACGCGATGGTCGCCCACGGCACGGCGTTGGTGCCGACGGTGGTCAACCTGGGCAACTTCCCGGAGTTCGCCGCTGCGGCCGGTGGGAAGTTCCCGGCGTACGCCGCCACCATGACCGACCTCCACGCCCGGCGCCGCGAGACGATCATGGCGGCCTACGACGCCGGCGTCCCGATCTACGCCGGCACCGACGCCGGGGGAGTGCTGCCCCACGGCGGCATCGCGGCCGAGGTGCTCGAGCTCGCCGACTACGGGATCCCCGCCCACGACGCGCTCGGCGCCGCCAGCTGGCGGGCCCGGGGCTGGCTCGGCTTCGACGCGCTGCTCGAGGAGGGGGCGCCCGCCGACCTCGTGGTCTACGACCACAACCCCCTCGAGGACCTCTCGGTGCTGCGGACCCCCGCCCGCGTGGTGCTGCGCGGCAACGTCGTCGCCTGACCCGCTCGATTTCGGCACCGCTGCCCGGGTCTGGCAGAATGCGGCGCTGAGTCGCGCGGACCCCGGACCCTCTCATCCGGCGGTACCGCTCGCCCCTCGAGGACCCGGCCCTGGTGCCCCACCCGGCGCCCGGTTCCTCACCACCACACTGATTTCGAGGAGACACCACAGACGTGGCCGTCAAGATCCGTTTGAAGCGCCTGGGCAAGATCCGGGTCCCGCAGTACCGCATCGTCGTCGTCGACTCGCGCAAGAAGCGCGACGGACGCGTGCTCGAGGAGATCGGCAAGTACCACCCCAAGGAGGAGCCCTCGCTGATCGAGGTCACCTCCGACCGGGCGCAGTACTGGCTGGGCGTCGGCGCGCAGCCGACCGAGGCCGTCGCCGCCATCCTCAAGGTCACCGGTGACTGGCAGACGTTCCAGGGCGAGGCCGGCTCCGAGGGCACCCTGCGGACCGCCGAGGCCAAGCGCGACAAGACCGAGATCTTCAACGAGGCGCTCAAGGACGTCGCCAAGGAGCCCAAGGGCGACGCGGTGACCAAGAAGGCCTCGAAGAAGGCCGAGCCCAAGGCCGAGGAGAAGGCGCCCGAGAAGGCTGCCGAGAAGGAGAAGGCTCCGGAGGCCGCCGAGCAGGCGCCCGCCGCGGTGCCGGCCTCCGAGACCCCGGAGGGCGCGGCCGAGGAGGCCGAGGCCGCCGAGGAGATCACGGCCGAGGACGCCGGGAAGAGCGAGGCCTGAGCGCCGTGCTCGTCGACGCGCTCGACCACTTGGTGCGCGGCATCGTGGCGCACCCCGACGACGTCGTCGTCCGCGACAAGCAGCTGCGCCGCGGCTCGCTGCTCGAGGTCCGGGTCCACCCCGACGACCTCGGCAAGGTGATCGGCCGTGGCGGCCGCACCGCCTCGGCGTTCCGCACCGTCATCTCGGCCCTCGCGGGCCGCGGTGGGGCGCGGATCGACTTCGTCGACACCGACCGGCGCCGCTGACCCGGCACGTCCCGACCGGGCGTCACCCCTCGTGGGTGGCGCCCGGTCGCCGTGCGAGGACCCTCCCTAGGCTGGTGCCGTGAGCGAGATCGAGGTGGTGGTGGGGCGCATCGGCAAGCCCCACGGCCTCCACGGCGAGGTCACGGTCGAGGTCCGCACCGACGAGCCCGACCGGCGCTACGGCGTGGGGGCGAGGCTGCGGGGCGAGCCGCCCCGCGGTTCGGCGAGCCGGACGACGACCCTCACCGTGGCGGCCACGCGCTGGCACAACGGGGTGCTGCTGGCGCGCTTCGAGGAGCTCGCCGACCGCACCGGAGCCGAGGCGGTCCGCGGGACCGTCCTGCACGCCACCGTCGACGGCGAGGAGCACCCGGAGGACCCCGAGGAGTTCTACGACCACCAGCTCGTCGGCCTCGCGGCGCTCGACGTCGACGGCCGCCCGCTCGGGGAGGTGGTGCGCCTGGTCCACGGCGCCCAGGACCTGCTCGTGGTCCGCACCACGACCGGGCGTGAGGCGCTGGTCCCGTTCGTGGCCGCCCTGGTCCCGGAGGTCGACCTCGAGGCGGGGCAGGTCGTGATCGCCGACCGGCCGGGCCTGGTCACCCCGCTGCCCGACGACGCGTGACCCTCGCGTGCCCGGCCCCCAAGGTGTCGGGGAGGTCACGGTCCGAAACCGGATGGATACGGTCCGATAACGATGCCGGTGTGGGTGCTTGCCCTCCCTTGTTACAGCAGCGAAGGTAAGCGGCGCTAAGCGTTTCATGCGCACCCCTTTCAAGGAGGACCCATGAAGGTCACCATGCCTTTGCGCGCGACGGCCGCTGCCGCGGTGCTCGCGCTCGGGCTCGCCGCCTGTGGCGGCGGAAGCTCGGACTCGGGGGACACCGGCTCCGCCGGTGAGCCCACCGGTTCGCCGGGCGGTTCGTACACCGGTGAGATCACCGAGCCGTCGTTCCTCGCGCCCACGTCCAACTGCTACGAGTCCGAGTGCTCCCAGGTCCTCGACATGATCAACGACCCGCTCGTCACCACCGACTTCGAGACCGGCGAGCTGATCTTCGACGGTCTCGCCGAGAGCATCGAGACCGAGGACAACATGAAGTGGACGGTGACCCTCAAGGAGGGCCGCACGTTCCAGAACGGTGAGCCGGTCGACGCCGAGTCCTTCGAGCGGGCCTGGGCCTACGCCGCCGACCCGAAGAACGCCATGGCGACCGCGGGCTTCATGTCCCGCATCGAGGGCGCTGGCGAGGGCAAGACCCTCACCGGTTTCAAGGTCGTGGACGACAAGACCTTCGAGGTCACCCTCAGCGACCCGTTCTCGCAGTTCGGCCAGATGATGTCCTACACCCCGGCGTTCTCCCCGGTCGCCCAGGAGTGCTACGACGACTACAAGGCCTGCAACGAGGAGCCCATCGGCTCGGGCCCGTACATGATGGACGGCGCCTGGGACCACAACAAGAGCATCGCCGTCACCAAGTGGGACGACTACGCCGGTGAGCAGCCCGCCACCGCCGACTCGGTCGACTTCGCCATGTACACGACTCCTACCGCGGCGTTCCGTGACTTCCAGAACGGCGGCCTCGACGTCCTCAACCTGGCTCCCGAGGTCTACCTCGAGGCCAAGGGCACGCTCGGCGACAAGATCATCGAGGACCCGAGCGCGACGCTGACCTACCTGGGCTTCCCGACCAAGCTGAAGCCCTTCGACAACCCGCAGGTGCGCCAGGCGATCTCGATGTCGATCGACCGCAAGCTGATCGTCGACCAGGTCCTCAACGGCCTCGCCTACCCCTCCACCGACATCGTCACCCCGCCGATCCCCGGCTCGCGTGACGACGCCTGTGGCTACTGCACCTACGACCCCGAGCGGGCCAAGCAGCTGCTCGAGGAGGCCGGCGTCGACGCCGAGGGTGAGACCATCACCTACTACTTCAACGCTGACGCGGGTCACGACCAGTGGGTCGAGGCGACGGCCCGTCAGGTGCAGGAGAACCTCGGCTTCGACTACAAGCTCGAGGCCCAGGAGTGGGCGCAGTACCTGAAGTTCCTCGACGGCGAGTCCTTCACCGGTCCGTTCCGTCTCGGCTGGTCGCTCGACTACCCGTCGCCGGAGAACTACATCCGCCCGATCGTGGGCACCGGCGGTGACTCCAACTACACCGGGTACTCCAGCTCCGAGGTCGACGACCTCGTGTCGCAGGGTGACCAGGCCACGTCCACGGACGAGGCGATCAGCCTCTACCAGCAGGCCGACGACGTCGCGCTGGAGGACATGCCGATCATCCCGATGTGGAGCGGCAAGACGGCGATCGCCTACTCCGACAACGTCGGGGACGTGCGGTACGACCAGGGTGACGGCGAGATCGCCTACAAGGAGATCTCGGTCGTCCAGTGACACCCCGCCTGAGGTAATCTGCCATCAGGCAACCACCGCGGGGGTCGGGCCACTCGCCCG
The DNA here is from genome assembly GCA_963740885.1 of uncultured Actinomycetota bacterium. Lineage (GTDB taxonomy): Bacteria > Actinomycetota > Actinomycetes > Propionibacteriales > Nocardioidaceae > Nocardioides. Next base: position 338,364 of record CAVUFP010000002.1, on the reverse strand, counting down.
GCCCCCGCGTACGGTTGCTCGCTGTGTGACCGAGAGGGGTCGAAATGGGGCGTTACGTAGCCCGCCGACTGATCCAGTTCATCCCCGTCATCATCCTGACGATGTTCCTGCTCCACCTGTTGAGCGTGCTGACGATCCAGATCGTCGGTGACCCTGTCCGGGCGCTGTTCGGTGAGAACGCCCCGCCGCCCGAGATCATCCAGCAGCTCCAGGTCCAGTACAACCTCGACGATCCCTGTCTCAAGGACAGCTGGAACCCCTGCTTCGGGCTGTTCATCGACCGGATGGGCCAGTACCTCCAGCTCGACTTCGGCGTCAACTACCAGGGCCGTGCCGTCACCGAGCTCTTCGGTGAGCGGATCTTCGTGACCCTGCGGCTCACCACGATCGCGATCCTCTTCGAGACCCTGATCGGCATCTTCATCGGGGTCCTGGCGGGCCTGCGCAAGGACAAGTTCGTCGACAACTTCGTCCGGATGATGACCTCGGTCCTGGTCGCGTTCCCGACGTTCGTCTTCGGCTCCCTGATGCTGCTGCTCCTCGGCCTCAAGGTCGGCCTCTACCTGCGCGACAGCAGCTGGGCTCCGGAGTGGCTGGGCGAGATGTTCCAGGTGGGCTACAACCCCGACTACCCGTGGCTGAGCCTGTTCCTGCCGGGCATGGTGCTCGGCGCCTTCTCGCTGGCGGCCGTGGCCCGACTGACCCGGACCAGCCTGATCGAGAACCTGCGCTCCGACTACGTCCGTACGGCGCGCGCCAAGGGCCTGACCAACTCCCGCACCATCGGCATCCACACCCTGCGCAACTCGTTGATCCCGGTGGTGACCTACATCGGCATCGACATCGGCACCCTGCTCGGTGGCGCCCTGGTCACCGAGGGCATCTTCAACGTCCCCGGCATCGGGCAGCTGGTGTTCATCAGCGTCCAGGCCAACGACACCCCCGTCATCATCGGCGTGGCGACGATCCTGACCATCGTGTTCCTGGTGGCCAACCTGATCGTCGACATCCTCTACGCCGCTCTCGACCCGAGGATCCGCTATGAGTGACATCGGCAGCGCAGCCGCAGCCAGCCCCACCCCCGACACCGGAGGTGAGCCGAGCTCGGACAGCGGCCGCACCCTGTGGGGCGACGTCCGCTACGAGCTGGTCCGCAGCCCCGTCTTCTGGTTCTCCGCCGTGCTGGTGGTCGTCATCATGCTGATGGCGTTCTTCCCCCAGATCTTCGCCTCCACCTCGCCCAACACCAGCGGCGCCTGCCAGCTCGAGAACGCCCGGGTCGGGCCCACGGCCAGCAAGCCCTTCGGCTACACCGTGCAGGGCTGCGACATGTGGGCCTCGCTCGTCTACGGAACGGGCAAGTCGGTCAACGTGGCCTTGCTGGCCACGGGCGGCACCCTGATCATCGGCATCATCACCGGGACCATCTCGGGCTGGTACGGCGGGTTCGTCGACACCATCATCAGCCGCATCACCGACGTGTTCTTCGGCCTGCCGTTCATCCTGGGTGCGCTGGTGTTCCTCGCGATCTTCCCGAACCGCACCGTCCTCACCATCGCCGCCGTGCTGACCGTCCTCGGCTGGACCTCGATCACGCGGGTCATGCGCGGCAGCGTGATCGCGACCAAGCAACGTGACTACGTCGACGCCGCCAGGGCGCTCGGGGCCGGTGACCTGTTCATCATCCGCAAGCACATCCTGGCCAACAGCATCGCGCCGGTGATCGTGCTCGGGACGATCAGCCTCGGCGGCTACATCGGCGCCGAGTCGACGCTGACCTTCCTCGGGGTGGGCTACCAGCGACCGACGGTGTCGTGGGGCCTGTTGGTCAACGACGGCCAGACCCTGGCCCTCGCCGGCTTCTGGCACCTGCTGGTCTTCCCCTGCGCCATCATCGTGATCACGGTCCTCGCCTTCATCCTGCTCGGCGACGTGCTCCGTGACGCGCTCGACCCCCGGACCCGGTGAGGACGATCCATGACTGAGACCAAGACCGAGACGTCGACCGGCCCCGCCAAGTCGCCGCTGAGCAGCATCCGCTTCGACCAGTCGGCCCCGCTGCTCGAGGTCGAGGACCTCCGGGTGGAGTTCCACACCCGCGACGGCGTCGCCCAGGCCGTCCAGGGCGTCAACTTCACGCTCCACGAGGGCGAGACCCTCGGCATCCTGGGGGAGTCGGGCTGCGGCAAGTCGGTGACCGCGCAGGCGATCATGGGCATCCTCGACATGCCCCCCGCCCGGATCGCGGGTGGTCAGGTGCGCTACCGCGGCGTCGACCTGCTCCAGATGGAGGAGGCCAAGCGTCGCCACGTCCGCGCCAACCAGATCGCGATGATCTTCCAGGACGCACTGTCCTCGCTGAACCCCGTGTTCACGGTCGGCTGGCAGCTGGGGGAGCTGTTCCGCAAGCACCACGGCTCGAGCCGCAGGGAAGCCAAGGCCAAGGCGATCGAGATGCTGGACATGGTCGGCATCCCGGCCGCGAGCGCTCGCATCAACGACTTCCCCCACCAGTTCTCCGGAGGCATGCGCCAGCGCGTGATGATCGCGATGGCGCTCGCGCTCAAGCCCGACGTGATCATCGCCGACGAGCCGACCACGGCGCTCGACGTGACGGTGCAGGCCCAGGTCATGCAGCTGCTGGCCGACCTCCAGCAGGAGATGAAGATGGGGCTGATCCTCATCACCCACGACATGGGCGTGGTCGCCGACGTCGCCGACAAGATCTGCGTGATGTACGCCGGCAACGCCGTCGAGCAGGCCGACGTCTACCAGATCTACGAGAAGCCGGCCCACCCCTACACCAAGGCGCTGCTCGAGTCGATCCCGCGGGTCGACCAGAAGGGCCAGCAGCTGACCGTGATCAAGGGGCTCCCGCCGGCGCTGGTCGACCCGCCGAAGGGCTGCTCCTTCCACCCGCGCTGCACCTTCGCGCGCGACCGCTGCACGACCGACAAGCCGGAGCTCTACACCGTTCCCGGTGGCCGCTCCAGCGCCTGCCACTACTGGGAGGAGGTCATGGGCAAGTGAGCACCGACACCGAGGCCCACGGCCAGCCCGGACCCGCCGCCCTCGGCGACGTGGTCCTCGAGGTCCGCGACGCCAAGAAGTACTTCCCGCTCACCCAGGGCATCGTGTTCCAGCACACGATCGGCCACGTGAAGGCGGTCGACGGGGTCTCCTTCGACCTCCACAAGGGCGAGACCCTGGGCGTGGTCGGCGAGTCCGGCTGCGGCAAGTCGACCCTCGGTCGGCTGCTGATGGGCCTGGAGCGGCCGACCGAAGGCTCGATCAAGCTGCTCGGCCAGGAGATGGCCGGCCTCAAGCAGCGCGAGATGCGTCGGCTGCGCCGTGACATCCAGATCGTGCTCCAGGACCCCTACTCCTCCCTCGACCCGCGGATGACCGTCGGCGACATCGTCGGCGAGCCGTTCATGCTCCACCCCGACGCCCTCGAGGGGCGCGAGCGCCGTACCGTCGTCCAGGAGCTGCTCGACGTCGTGGGCCTCAACCCCGACCACATCAACCGCTACCCCCACCAGTTCTCCGGCGGCCAGCGGCAGCGGATCGGCATCGCGCGGGCGCTCACCCTGCGACCCAAGGTCCTGGTGTGCGACGAGCCGGTCTCGGCCCTCGACGTGTCCGTCCAGGCGCAGGTGGTCAACCTCTTCGAGCGGCTGCAGGAGGAGTTCGGTCTCAGCTACGTGTTCATCGCCCACGACCTGTCCGTGGTGCGCCACATCTCCGACCGGGTGATGGTGATGTACCTCGGCAAGGCGGTCGAGATCGGCAACGAGGACCAGATCTACACCACGCCGACCCACCCCTACACGCAGGCGCTGCTCTCCGCCGTACCGGTGCCCGACCCGCGGATGAAGGACCGCCGCGAGCACATCGTGCTGCAGGGTGACGTCCCGAGCCCGGCCAACCCCCCGTCGGGGTGCCGGTTCCGGACCCGCTGCTGGAAGGCCGAGGACATCTGCGCCCAGGAGGAGCCGCTGCTCCAGATCCGGGACCGCTCCGACCACCCCTCGGCATGCCACTTCGCCCAGGGCCGCGACGTCATCGGTATCCGCGACGAGGGGCAGGGCACCTGATCGTGCCGCCGCCCCGCACCACCCGGCGGGTCGCTCGCCGGTCGCGTCGCGGTGGGCGCGCGGAGGCCCCGCTGCTCCGGAGCCTGCTGGTGTGCGGCCTGCTCGGCGGCTCGCTGGTCGCGTGTGCCCCCGACGAGGACCCCCCGTCGACCTCGGCCGACGAGCCGGGAGCGGGGGAGACGGCCCCGGCCCCCTCGCCGTCCGGTGAGGTGCTCGGCCCCCCGACCCGGTCCGACGACTACCCCCAGTGGCGCTCGCTGGAGGGGCTCTACGTGCCCCGCGACGACTTCGGCACGGCGGTCGTCGGCGACGAGATCTGGGCGCTCGGCGGGATGACCGGGGCCCGCGGCAACCGGCTCTTCTCCATCGAGGTGCTCGACACCCGCACCGACGCCTGGGAGACCTCCAAGATCCAGATGCCGGTCGGCATCGCCTCCTTCGAGTCGGTCTCGGTCGGCCCGCGGATCTACACCTTCGGGGGGCTCGACCACGACAACAACGCGACGGCGTTCTCCGGGGTCCTCGACACCCGGACCGGGAAGTGGCGCGACCTGCCCTCGCTGCCGCACCCCCGCTACGCCCACACCGTCACCGCCTACGACGGCAGCTTCTACGTCATCGGCGGCCGGGACGACGACGGCCGCGTGTCCGCCGTCGACGTCTTCGACCCGCGCGGCGAGACCTGGTCGACCGCCAAGGCGCCCATGGCGCACGTCCGCGACTCCCACGACACCGTGGCCACGCCCGACGGGCTGATGGTGGTCGGCGGCTGGAAGGGCTACGGGCCCACCGACCTGGTCGACCTCTACCACCCCGAGACCGACACCTGGGAGAAGGGGCCGCGGCTGCCGAAGCCGGTGTCGCGGGCCGGGGTCACGGTGGCCGACGGCCGGGTGTGGGTGTCCTACCACGAGCTGTCCTACGTGCTCGACCTCGACTCGATGACCTGGGAGAAGGCCAACGCGCTGCCGCTGGCGCGCCACGGTCTCGGCTACGTCCACATCGGCGACAGCATCTACGCGATCGGCGGCTGCGCGCTCAACCCGCTGCGCGACGTCCGGGACGTCGACAAGATCGAGCTCGGGTAGGCCCGGGATGAGGATCGACGTCGTCTCGATCTTCCCCGACTACCTGGCGCCGCTCGAGCTCTCCCTCGCCGGTCGGGCCCGGGAGCGCGGGCTGCTCGACGTCCGTGTCCACGACCTGCGCGCATGGACCGACGACCGGCACCGGACCGTCGACGACACGCCCTACGGCGGCGGCGCCGGCATGGTGATGAAGCCCGAGCCGTGGGGGAGGGCGCTCGACGAGGTGCTCACCCCGGGCGCCACGCTGCTGGTGCCGACGCCGAGCGGCGTGCCGTTCACCCAGGTCCTCGCCCGCGAGCTCGCCGAGCGCGAGCACCTCGTGGTGGCCTGCGGCCGCTACGAGGGCATCGACCAGCGGGTGCCCGACCACTACGCCGCCTCCCACGACGTGCGGGAGGTCTCGGTCGGCGACTACGTGCTCAACGGCGGCGAGGTCGCGGCCCTCGTGGTCGTGGAGGCCGTCGCCCGGTTGCTGCCCGGCTTCATGGACAACGCCGCGTCGCTGGTCGAGGAGTCCCACGAGGACGGGCTGCTCGAATATCCCGGCTACACCAAGCCGGCGAGCTGGCGCGGGCTCGACGTCCCGCCCGTGCTGCTCTCGGGCGACCACGCCGCCATCGCCCGGTGGCGTCACGAGCAGTCCGTGCGCCGCACCGTGGCCCGGCGGCCCGACCTGCTGCCCGCCGCTGTGCTGGCCGACGGCGACGAGGTGCGCCCGGCGGTGCCGGCCGACGCCGGCGAGCTGTTCGTCCTGCAGCGGGCCTGCTGGGTGCAGGAGCAGCAGGCCAACCCCGAGGCGCGGGTCCCGGCCCTCCACGAGTCGCTGGACGACGTACGACGCTGGCTGCCGGAGTGGACGGTGCTCACCCTGCGCCGCCACGGCCGGCTGGTGGCGGCCGCCCGGGCCAGGCTCGAGGGCGAGGTGTGGGACGTCGGCCGGCTGATGGTCGCCGCCGACCTCCAGGGCCAGGGGCTGGGCCGGCTGCTGCTCGAGGCGGTCGAGTCGGCCGCGCCGCCCGCGGCCACGACGTACTCCCTGTTCACCGGCGCCGGGAGCCTCGACAACCAGCGCTTCTACAAGCGGGCGGGCTATCGTCTGCGCGGCGAGGAGCCCGGGGTGCCCGGGGCGGTCCGGATGACCAAGCGGGTGCGCTGACGGAGATTTCGCGCTGACCGGGCGCTCTGGCAGACTTGCCCCTCGGCCCCGTCGGCCAGAACCGGGTCTCCTCGAGGACGTCAGTCCGGAAGGGAGGCCTGCGCCCCGCTCCTGCCACAGGGGGAGCCGGACGCCGTCGGCCACGCGACCGGGCCACCCAGAGATCGAGACCCTCGATTCCGCTGGTGACCTGTGGCACTTGCGAGGAGAGACCATGAACCACCTGATCACCGAGCTCGGCGCCCAGGCGAAGCGGGACGACGTCCCCGACTTCCGCGCCGGCGACACCGTCAACGTCCACGTCAAGGTGGTCGAAGGCAACCGGTCCCGCATCCAGCAGTTCCAGGGCGTCGTCATCCGCATCCAGGGCTCCGGCATCGGCCGCACCTTCACGGTCCGCAAGGTCTCCTTCGGGGTCGGCGTCGAGCGCACCTTCCCGCTGCACTCCCCGATCTTCGACAAGGTCGAGGTCGTGACCCGCGGCGACGTGCGGCGCGCCAAGCTCTACTACCTGCGCAACCTGCGCGGCAAGGCCGCCAAGATCAAGGAGCGCAGGTAGTCACCAGCGCCGCCCACCCCCCTGTGGTTAGGCTCTGCGGGTGACCTCCGACCGCGGTACCGCCGCCTCCGTCTCCGACGACGAGGCCGGTGACCGGCCGTCCCGTGCGAAGGCACCCAAGAAGCAGCTGCCGCTGTGGCAGGAGACGCTGCTGCTCCTGCTGCTCGCGCTCGTGCTGGCCGTCGGCATCAAGGCCTTCCTGGCCCAGGCCTTCTACATCCCGTCGGAGTCGATGGAGCCGGGGCTGATCAAGAACGACCGGATCCTGGTCCAGAAGGTCTCCTACTGGTTCGGCGGCTCGCCGCAGCGCGGCGACGTCGTGGTCTTCCAGGACCCGGGCGGCTGGCTGACGCCCGGTGAGTCGGCGGGACCCGACAACCCGGTGGCCAAGGGCCTCGCGGCGGTCGGGCTCTACCCCGAGGGCGGCCACCTCGTGAAGCGCGTCATCGGCGTGGCGGGCGACACGATCACCTGCTGCGACAAGGAGGGCCGGATCTCGGTCAACGGCCACCCGCTCGACGAGGACCCCTACATCCGCGAGCAGGGCATCCGCTGCAACGGGCCGATGGTGGCCAACTGCAACTGGTCGGCCGGGCCCGTGCCCGAGGGCAGCGTCTTCGTGATGGGCGACAACCGGGCCCACTCCGCCGACTCGACGGTCCACATGTGCCTGCCCCACGGCGACCCCGAGTGCGTGCCGGGCGACGAGTTCGTCCCCACCGACCTGGTCGTCGGCAAGGTCTTCATGCTGCTCTGGCCGCTGAACCGGTTCGACGTCCTGTCGCGACCCGATTCCTTCGCGGGCGTGCCCTCCGGCGGCTAGCCCCGTGTCCCACCTGCCCCGAGGCCTCACCGTCCGGCGCGATGCCGGGCTCTACGGCTACGAGCGCGCGCTGCGCCGGGTCGGGATCGAGCCGATCGCCGGCGTCGACGAGGCGGGGCGCGGTGCCTGCGCCGGGCCGCTGGTCGCCGCTGCCGCGGTGCTCCCCGCAGGCAAAACGGGCATCGTCCCCGGCCTGGCCGACTCCAAGCTGCTGACCGAGAAGGCCCGCGAGCGCTGCTACGACCAGGTCGTACGCCGGGCGGTCGCCTGGTCGGTCGTCGCGATCTCCTCCGACGAGTGCGACCGGCTCGGGATGCACGTGGCCAACGTCGAGGCGCTCCGCCGCGCGGTGGCGCTGCTCGACGTCACCCCGTCCTACGTGCTGACCGACGGGTTCCCCGTCGACGGGCTCGGCGTCCCCGGCCTCGCGGTCTGGAAGGGCGACCGGGTCGCCGCGTGCATCGCGGCCGCCAGCGTGGTCGCCAAGGTCACGCGCGACCGGATGATGACCGGGCTCGACGAGCGCTTCCCGGCGTACGACTTCAAGACGCACAAGGGCTACATCACCGAGGTCCACACCGAGGCGCTGACCCGCCACGGTCCCTGCGACGAGCACCGGATGCGGTTCGTCAACGTGCGGCGGGCCGCCGGGCTCGAGCCGCTGCCGGATGTGCAGAATGAGCGGGTGGAGCAGCTGGTGGAGGAGCGGGGATGAGCGCAGAGGACCTCGAGAAGTACGAGACCGAGATGGAGCTGACGCTCTACCGGGAGTACCGCGACGTCGTCGGCATCTTCAAGTACGTCGTGGAGACCGACCGGCGCTTCTACCTGTGCAACCAGGTCGACGTGAAGGCGCGCACCGAGTCCGGTGACGTGTTCTTCGAGGTGAGCATGACCGACGCCTGGGTCTGGGACATGTACCGGCCCGCGCGGTTCGCCCGCAACGTCAAGGTCCTGACGTTCAAGGACGTCAACGTCGAGGAGCTCTCGCCGCAGGAGATGGACCCGCCGAAGGGCTGACCAGACCAGCCCCACGAGGTTCCTCATTCCCCGGACGGGACGGCTCGGCCGCCACTAATCTGGCGCCGTTGCCAACGCTGTCCCAACCCCCCGAGGAGGTGACCTCGCGTGCCCCTGCGCACCCTTCGCTCCCGCCGAGCCGAGCGCGGCGCGTCTGCCGTCGAGTTCGCCTTCGTCCTGCTCCCGATGCTCTACCTGGTCTTCGGGATCATCCAGTACGGGCTCTACTTCTGGGCGATGCAGGGCGGCTCCGACATCGCGCGCAACGCCGCGCGCGTGGCGGCGGTCGGCACCAGGGCGACCTGCACGGCGTTCCGCGCCGACGTCGGCGCCGACATCAGCAGCTTCGGCGGCGCGTCCTCCGCGGGCACGATCACGCGTTCCTACAGCAAGGCCGAGGGCAACACCGGCACCACCGTCCAGATCGGTGACCGGGTGACCGTCCAGGTGCGGTTCGACTCCTTGGACCTGAACTTCCCCTACATCCCCCTCCCGCACGACGGTGAGGTCCGCGAGCTCGTCCGGTCCCGCGTCGACTACGTCCCGAGCCAGCCGGAGACCTGCTCGTGAGCCGCCTGTGGCGAGGTCGCACCCGCGACGAGGAGGGTGGCGCCGTCGCCGTGATGATGGCGGTGCTGGTGCTCGTCCTCGTCTCGGTCGCGTCCCTGGCCGTCGACCTCGGCCAGGCGTGGGCCCGGGTCCGCGAGGTCCAGAAGCAGGCCGACGTGAGCGCCATCGGCGCCGCGAGCCTGCTGCCGATGAAGACGACCGCCGCGTCGGGGCACACGCCCAACGACATCGCCCGCCGTGCCGCGGCGCTGCTGCTGCAGAACGAGGCCGTCGCCCAGATGAACAACGGCATGACGGTGACCCAGCTCGCCGCCAACCTGCTGGACGGCGACACCACCAACGGCAGCCTGACCTTCCAGAACGCCAGCGGCGCCGCGTGCACCAACCTGTGCGTGCGGCTGACCCTGACCCCGCCGCAGGCGAACGTCGACTACGGGCTGGCCGACGTGATGGGCGTCTCGGGCGCGCACGTCGCCCGACCGGCCACCGTCGAAGTCTTCTCCGAGCTGCCCGACAAGAAACAGGTCGTCCCGCTGTGGCTGCCGTCGGGCTGCGGGTACGGACCGATCGACGGCGACAGCAGCGGCGGCAGCTCGTCGACGACCACGGCGGCCGCCACCGCGACCACGCCGGCCACGACTTCCGCGACCGCCTCGACCTCGGCCGCGACCGCTTCCGCGACCGCCACCGCGACCGCCACCGGAACGGCCGCACCGGTCGCCATCTCCCCGCGCGGGACCCACGTCCTGGCCGGCAGCAGCCCGGTGGCGGCGGCGGCCGGCCAGACCCGGGTCATCCTGAACTACTCGATCACCGGGGTCCCGGCCAACACCGCCAAGGCCAGCATCCGGCTGGTCTCGCCCGACGGCACCTACTACATCGAGTACGCCACCTCGGCGGAGCCGAAGCAGGGCACGATGACCGTGCCGCCGTTCGAGGTCGGCACCGAGATCACGAGCAAGCCCGGCGACTGGAAGTCCTACGCGATCATCAGCGAGCAAGGCATCAACAAGCCGCAGCAGTACTCGTCGAACAACCTGGTCGTCCGGGTCACCGGCTCCGCGCCGACCACCTCCGCGGCCCCGACGACCACGGCGCCGACCACGTCGGCACCCGTGACGACAACGACCGCCACGGCGACCGCGAGCAGCACGCTGACGGTCCCGGTGGGATGCGCCGGGTCCGCCCGGGGCAACTTCGGGCAGATGTTCAGCCCCCGGATCGACACGACCAACAAGCAGAAGGCGCTGGCGCGCAACCTCGCCTTCGGCCTGGACCACACGCCCATCCCGTTCGACACCGTCAACTACACCGTGGAGAAGGAGTGTGCTGCGTCCAACGGCGCCGGGAAGATCGCCGGCGCGCAGCTCGACGACGTCTCCCGGGAGGGCAACAACTGCATCATCGGCGACAGCGGCAACGACGGCCCCCGGCTCTTCGACGGGCTCGTGGACGCCGTCGACGGCGTCCCCGGTCGCCTCAACGTCGCTGGCGGCGCTGACCGCAACACCAACCCCGCGTGTGGCCGGAGCAACATGGCCATCGGCAGCCGAACCATCAACAACGACGTGCTCTCGTGCTTCCTGCGCAACGGCGCGACGCTCGCCGACATCGCCAAGGACACCGGCGTCACCTCCGACATGCTGGACGTCTCGGTGACCAAGTCGCCGCGCTTCGTCTACCTGCCGGTGGTCATGGCCACCGACCGCGCCCAGCACGGCTACCAGCCGATCGTCGACTACGTGCCGGCCTTCATCACCGACGAGACCCAGACCACGGCGGCCACCAGCCAGAACGGGTTGGACATCAACGGCAACTCGATCAAGGTGATCCGCGCGTTCGCGTTCAACAAGGCCGCGCTGCCGGTGCGTGAGCAGTCGCCGGTCAACCCCTACAGCACCACGCTGGACCGACCGATCGTGCGACTCGTCGGCTGACGACGTACCACTTTCCGTCCACAGCCCCGGCGTACGCCGGCTTCTCCACAGGTCCACCCGCGGACCCTCCTCGCTGTCGCCACGCCCGGACAGGCTCCTCGGCGAGGAGGCAGCAGATGACGCAGACGGGGACGACCCACCACCAGGCGCTCGGCCGCTACGGCGAGCGACGCGCCGCCGAGCTCCTGGTCGGCCAGGGGATGGTGCTGCTCGACCGCAACTGGAGGTGCGACGATGGCGAGCTCGACCTCGTGCTCCGCGACGGCGCGACGCTGGTGGTGTGCGAGGTCAAGACCCGCAGCAACCTCGACCACGGGACGCCCCACGAGGCCGTCACCGACGCCAAGCTGGAGCGGCTGCGGCGCCTGGCGGTGCGGTGGGCCGAGGCGCGGGCGGTGCGGCCGCCCGAGATGCGGGTCGACCTGGTCGCGGTGCTCCGCCCCCGCAAGGGGCCCTCGGTGGTCGAGCACGTGCGGGGGATCGGCTGATGCCTGTCGCCTCGACCCCCACCATCGCGCTCGACGGCGCGGTCGGCCACCTCGTCGACGTCCAGGCCGACGTGTCCCCCGGGCAGGCCGGGCTGACCCTGGTCGGCCGCTGCGACGTCTCGCTCCACCAGGCTCCGCACCGCTGCCAGATGGCGGTCCACAACTCCCACCACTCCTGGCCCACCAGCAAGCGGGTCACGATCCTGCTCTCGCCCTCCGACCTGCCCAAGCACGGCACCCACTTCGACCTGGCCATCGCGTTGGCCGTGCTCGGCGCCGACGGCCAGCTGCCGCTGGCCGAGGTGCAGGGGTCGGCGTTCGTCGGCGAGCTCACCCTCAGCGGTGGGCTGCGGTCGGTCCCCGGCGTGCTCCCGATGACCCTCGCCGCTGCCCGGCGGGGGATCCGCCGGATCTTCGTCCCCGAGCCCCAGGCCCACGAGGCCACCCTGGTCCCCGACATCGAGGTGCTCGGGGTGCGCTCTCTGGGCCAGGTGCTCGCCGAGCTCTGCGGGCTCGACGTGCCCGAGGCGCCGCCGGTCGCGCCCATGTCCGGGCGAGCGCTGCTCTCGTGGCGCGGCCAGCACCGGCTCGACGAGGTCGACATGGGCGACGTCCTCGGCATGGCCGACGCGCGCTTCGCCGCCGAGGTCGCGGCCGCCGGTGGCCACCACCTGCTGCTCAGCGGTCCCAAGGGGTGCGGCAAGACCACGCTCGCCGAGCGGATCCCCTCGATCCTGCCCGACCTCTCGATCGACGAGTCCATCGAGGTGACCGCGCTCCACTCCCTGGCCGGTGCCCTCCAGGAGGGTGACCGGCTGATCGTCCGACCGCCGTTCTCCGCACCCCACCACGACGCCAGCAAGGCCAGCATCGTCGGCGGCGGGTCGGGTCGGGTGCGGCCAGGCGAGGTGAGTCGCTCCCACTGCGGGGTGCTGCTGCTCGACGAGTTCCCGCTGCTGCGCACCGACGTGATCGACGCGCTCCGCCAGCCGCTCGAGAGCGGTGAGGTGACCATCGCGCGGGGTGACGACGCCGTGACCTACCCCGCCCGTGGGCTGGTGGTGTTCGCCGCCAACCCCTGTCCGTGCGGTGACTACCGGGCCGACGCCGGGGTCAACCGGTGCACCTGCCGGCAGACGCAGCGGATGGACTACCAGCGACGCGTCCGCGGCCCGATCACCGACCGGATCGACATCACGCGCCACCTCGAGCCCCTCAAGCCGCACGACGAGCGCGACCGGTTCTCGACACCGGAGTCCTCCGCAGTGGTCCGCGACCGGGTCGCGGCGGCCCGCGACCGCCAGGCGTCGCGCTACGCCGGCCGCAGCTGGCGCCTCAACGGTCAGACGCCCGGGCCGGCCCTGTCCCAGGAGTGGCCGCTCTCCCGCGAGGCCCAGGAGGTGATCGACGCGCTCACCTACCGGGGCGAGCTCAGCCGACGCGGGGCGACGCGCGTCCACCGGATCGCCTGGACCGTCGCCGACCTCCGGGGCGCATCCGCGCCCTCGGTCACCGACACGGAGACGGCGCTACGGCTCCGCACGGGCACACCGCTGCTCTCGGCGGCCCTGCGGCGGGCCGCGTCGTGAGCGAGGAGCGGCTGGCCCGCGCCGCACTCAGCCGGTTGACCGAGCCGGGCGACCTGCGCGTCGCCGGCGCGCTGGCCGCCGTCGGCGCGGTCCGCCTCCACGACGACGTCCTCGCCCACCGGGCCGACGGCGAGCTGGTCGCCGACGCGGCCGGCCGGGTGACCCGCCTCGACCCGGTGCGCGAGCTCGAGCAGGCCGCTGCGCTCGGCATCCGGTTCGTCATCCCCGGCGACCCCGAGTGGCCGGTCCAGCTCGACCAGCTCGCCTGGTCGGCTCCCGTCTCCGAGCTCGCCGGACCACCGATCGGGCTCTGGGTCCGGGGACCGCTCCGCCTCGACCAGGTCGACGACTCGGTCGCCGTGGTGGGATCGCGCTCCGCGACCACCTACGGCGAGGGAGTGGCCCGCGACCTCGGGGCCGGGCTGGCCCGCGCCGGGCGGTGCGTGGTGAGCGGTGCGGCGTTCGGCATCGACCAGGCGGCCCACCGCGGGGCCCTGGCCGTCGACGGCCCCTCGATCGCGGTGCTCGCCTGCGGCGTCGACCGGGCCTACCCCGCGGAGCACCGGGCCCTCCTCGACCACCTCGCCCGGGTGGGGGCTGTGGTCTCGGAGGTGCCGCCCGGGTGCGCGCCGCTCCGGATCCGGTTCCTCGCCCGCAACCGGATCATCGCCGGGCTCACCGCGGGCACCGTGGTGGTCGAGGCCGCGCTCCGCAGCGGCGCCCTCAACACCGCGGCGTGGGCGACCAGCCTCCATCGCCCGCTGATGGGTGTGCCGGGTCCGGTGACCAGCGCGCCCTCGCAGGGCGTGCACGAGCGGATCCGCACCGGCTCCGCCGAGCTGGTGACGCGCGTCGCCGACGTGCTCGAGATGGTCGGCGGCGCAGGCGAGCACCTCACCGACACCCGCCGCGGGCCCGAGCGTCCGCGCGACCGGCTCACCCGGCGCCACCGGCAGGTGCTCGAGGCGGTGCCGCTGCGTCGCCCGGCGGGCGTCGACTCGATCGCCGCGACCGCGGGCATCGGGTTGCTGGAGGCGCAGCGCGCGCTCGACCACCTCGCCGACCGCGACTACGTCGTCGCCGACGACGGTGGCTGGCGACTCGGCCGCCTGGCCCGCTCCGGCCTCCCGGGTGTGGCGTCGTGACCGGCCTACGATCGGCCCATGACCGAGGAGCCGCCGCACGAGGTCCTCCCGGAGCCGTTCGCCGCTGCCCTGGCCGACTTCGAGCGCCACCTGTGCTCCGAGCGGGACGCCTCGCCGCACACCGTCCGGAGCTACCTCGGCGACCTGGCCTCGCTGCTCGAGCACGCCCGCCGGCTCGGTCTCGAACGTCCCGACGAGCTCGACCTGCGGACGCTGCGCAGCTGGCTGGCCCTGCAGCAGACCCGGGGGAGGGCGCGCACCACGCTGGCCCGGCGGGCGACGTCGGCGCGCGTGTTCACCGCCTGGCTGGCCCGCACCGGGCGGGTCCCCAGCGACCCAGGGGCGAGCCTGGGTGCCCCCCGGGCGCACCGGACGCTGCCGTCGGTGCTGCGGGCCGACGAGGCGCGCGCGCTCGTCGAGTCCGCGGCGCGGCTCGCCGACGACGGATCACCCCTAGGGCTGCGCGACGTCGCGATGCTCGAGCTGCTCTACGCGACGGGGGTCCGCGTGGGTGAGCTGGTCGGGCTCGACGTCGACGACCTCGACGGGGAGCGTCAGGTGGCCCGGGTCCTCGGCAAGGGGCGCAAGGAGCGCAGCGTCCCCTACGGCCGCCCCGCCGCCGCGGCGCTGGACCGCTGGCTCGCCGAGGGCCGCCCGCGGCTGGCGGCGGAGGGTGCCGCGGGAGCGCTGTTCCTCGGGGCGCGGGGCCGGCGGATCGACCAGCGCGCCGTCCGCACCCTGGTGCACCGCCGGATCGCCGACGTCCCGGGCGCCCCCGACCTCGGTCCCCACGGTCTCCGCCACAGCGCCGCCACGCACCTGCTCGAGGGCGGCGCCGACCTGCGCTCGGTGCAGGAGCTGTTGGGCCACGCCTCGCTGGCGACGACGCAGCTCTACACCCACGTCTCGACCGACCGGCTGCGTCGGGCCTACCAGCAGGCCCACCCGCGGGCCTGACCGCTCACCGCCACAGCCGTACCGCCTCCACCGGGGGAGCCCAGCCGGCGTACGGCGAGGCCCGCGGGAGCAGTCCAGCGCCGGGTGTCGCCGGCGCGAGCCCGGCGAGCGGGAGCAGTCGCACCGGGCCGCCGCCGACCAGGCGCAGCGGGTCGAGATAGGTCTTGCCGCGCAGCCAGCCCCAGTGGAGGCACGCCGCGGGGAAGCAGTGGGAACCGGCCACGCCGAGGCTGCCGATGACCTGGCCCGCGGCCACGGGGGTACCGCGGGCCAGGCTGGACCCGACCGGCTCGTAGGTGGTGCGGGTGCCCCCGTGGGAGACCGTGACGACCGGTCGCCCGGCGATGGTGCCGACGAAGGCGATCCGCCCGGGCAGGGCGGCCCGCACCGGCTGCCCGGGCGTCCCGGCGAGGTCGACCCCGCGGTGGCCCGCGCCCCACGGCGAGGACGGCGGCTCGAAGGGCCTGACTACCTCGGGGCGGGGCGTCAGCGGCCAGACCCCCACCGGGTCGGTGGCGGCGTGCGCGGTCGGGTGGGCGCCGAGGAACAACACAGTGGCGAGCACGGCGAGCAGGACCGGCAGCGAGGCACGGCGGTGGGTCGGCATGGGAGCAGCCTCCGCCGGCGTACCGGGGGGAGGCGAGGGGGCACCCGGGCGGTTGTGGAGGAGCCGGCCCGGGGTCGCCCTGTGGACGACAGGTGGTGCGGCTGCGGATTGGTCGGTGTGCGCGAGCGTCGACTAGTCTGTGGGAAGCAGCCCGTGGCACTGGGCTGACTTCGCACGTTCGCAGACCACGACGGAGTGCATCCCTGGCTCCGGTCGCCCGTGGGCGTCGATCCTCGGTCCCGATCACGATCGGGTCGGGTCGCGCGCGAGCGTCAGGGCCGACGGCACCCGCCGGAGGCAAGCAACTGAAAACCACCACGAGCGGGTGTGACCCGGCTCGACCTGCCGCCTCGCGCGGTCGAAGGTCGGGCTCACGGGCCGCGCACCGCGACCACAGGAGATCCCATGGCAGTCGTCACCATGCGCCAGCTGCTCGAGAGCGGCGTGCACTTCGGGCACCAGACCCGTCGCTGGAACCCGAAGATGAAGCGCTTCATCATGACCGAGCGCAACGGCATCTACATCATCGACCTGCAGCAGTCGCTGGCCTACATCGACCGTTGCTACGCCTTCGTCAAGGACACCGTCGCCCGCGGCGGGACCGTGATGTTCGTCGGCACCAAGAAGCAGGCCCAGGAGGCCATCGCCGAGCAGGCCACCCGGGTCGGGATGCCCTTCGTCAACCAGCGCTGGCTGGGCGGCATGCTCACCAACTTCCAGACGGTGCACCAGCGGATCAACCGCCTCAAGGAGCTCGACGAGATCGACTTCGACGACGTCGCCGGCAGCAGCCGCACCAAGAAGGAGCTGCTCCAGATGCGCCGCGAGCGCGACAAGCTCGAGAAGTCGCTCGGCGGCATCCGTGAGATGGGTCGTACGCCGTCGGCCGTGTGGATCGTCGACACCAACAAGGAGCACCTGGCCGTCGAGGAGGCCCGCAAGCTGCGGATCCCGATCATCGGCATCCTCGACTCCAACTGCGACCCCGACCTGGTCGACTACCCGATCCCGGGCAACGACGACGCCATCCGCGCCGTCGGGCTGCTGACCCGCGTGGTCGCCGACGCCGTGGCCGAGGGCCTGATCGCCCGCTCGGGTGCGAAGACCGACGGTGCCACCACCGGCACCGACGTCGCCACCGACGAGCCGCTGGCCGAGTGGGAGCGCGAGCTGCTGACCGGCGACGCCGACAAGGCGGCCGTGACCGCCACCGGCGGCGACACCGCCACCGAGGACACCCCAGCCACCGAGGCGACCGGTGCCGCAGCTGAGGCGCCCGCCGCCGAGGCCGCCGCGCAGGCCGCGACCGAGGCGCCTGAGGCACCCGCCGAGGAGGCCCCTGCCGAGGAGACCGCCGCTGCGGAGTCCACGGCTGTCGAGACCCCCGCCGTCGAGACCCCCGCCGAGGAGACCCCCGCCGAGGAGACCCCCGTCGACGCGGCCACCAGCACGGAGGTCGCCGAGGGTGAGTTCGGTGCCGGCTCCGCCGCCCCGCTGGAGAGTGGCGAGGCCCCGGAGGGCTTCGAGATCAAGGGCAACAAGACCTCGAAGAAGTTCCACGCCGCGACCAGCCCCTGGTACGACCGGACCAACGCCGAGGTGTGGTTCCGCACTGCCGCGGACGCCGAGGCGGCCGGCTTCGTCAACGCCGAGGCCAAGGCCGACGACAAGGCCGACGACAAGGCCGACGACAAGGCCTGAGGCCCGCACGGGTCGGGTGCCATGCGGCGCCCGACCCTGCACCCACCACCGACGAGTACGAGGAAGAGGGAAACATGGCTGTCACCGCCGCTGACGTCAAGAAGCTCCGCGAGCTCACCGGCGCCGGGATGATGGACTGCAAGAAGGCGCTCGAGGAGGCCGACGGCGACTTCGACAAGGCCACCGAGCTGATCCGCATCAAGCTCGGCAAGAAGATGGCCGCGCGCGGCGCCGAGCGCGAGGCCACCGCCGGCCTGGTCGCCACCTCCGGCGGCGCGCTGGTCGAGCTCAACTGCGAGACCGACTTCGTCGCCAAGGGTGACGAGTTCGTCGGCACCGCCCAGCGGATCGCCGACGCGGCCGCCGAGGCCAAAGCCGCCGACGCCGAGACGCTCAAGGCGGTCGCGCTCGACGGCTCGACCGTCGGCGAGGTCGTCGAGAGCCTCGCCATCACCATCGGCGAGAAGATCGAGCTCGGCCGGGTCGCCTACTTCGAGGGCACCGTCGTCTCCTACATGCACAAGCGTGCCGCCGACCTGCCGCCCGCCGTGGGCGTGCTGGTCGAGTACGACGGCGACGAGCAGGGTGCTCGCGGGGCCGCGATGCAGATCGCGGCCATGCGGCCCAGGTTCCTCACCCGCGACGAGGTCCCCGCCGACCAGGTGGCCAAGGAGCGCGAGATCGCCGAGGCGACCTCGCGCGAGGAGGGCAAGCCCGAGCAGGCGATCGCCAAGATCACCGAGGGCCGGCTCAACGGCTTCTTCAAGGACGTCGTGCTGCTGGAGCAGCCGTCGGTCACGGAGAGCAAGAAGTCGGTCAAGGCCGTGCTCGACGAGGCCGGCACCAGCGTCACCAGGTTCGCCCGCTTCGAGGTCGGCGCCTGACGGGAGCACGTGACGCGCTAGTAGGGTCGGGGTCGTGACGGCCTACCATCGTGTCCTGCTGAAGCTCTCGGGCGAAGTCTTCGGCGGCGGGAGGATCGGGGTCGACCCCGACGTCGTCGCCTCCATCGCGGCGGAGATCGCGGCCGTGGCCCGTGAGGGCGTCGGCATCTGCATCGTGGTCGGCGGCGGCAACTTCTTCCGTGGCGCCGAGATGCAGCAACGCGGCATGGACCGGGCCCGGGCCGACTACATGGGCATGCTCGGCACGGTCATGAACTGCCTGGCCCTCCAGGACTTCCTGGAGAAGGCGGGCATCGAGACCCGCGTGCAGACCGCGATCGCGATGGGCCAGGTCGCCGAGCCCTACATCCCGCGCCGGGCGATGCGCCACCTCGACAAGGGTCGCGTCGTGATCTTCGGCGCGGGCGCCGGCATGCCCTTCTTCTCCACCGACACCGTCGCGGCCCAGCGCGCGCTGGAGACCAAGTGCGAGGTGGTGCTGATGGCCAAGCAGGGCGTCGACGGCCTCTACTCCGCCGATCCCAAGCTCGACCCGACCGCGACCAAGTACGACACGATCAGCTATCAGGACGTGCTGATGCAGGGGTTGAAGGCCGCCGACGCGACGGCGTTCGCGCTGTGCATGGAGAACAAGATGCCGCTCATCGTCTTCGGTGCCGAGCAGGGCGCCCTCGCGAGGATCGTCGCGGGTGAGAAGATCGGCACGCTGGTCAGCTGACCGGCGCGGAATCGACGAGCACCCAGGAGCACCTCGTGATCAACGACATCCTCTCCGAGGCCGACCAGAAGATGGACAAGTCGGTCGAGGCGACCCGGGAGGAGTTCGCGACCATTCGCGCAGGCCGCGCCAACCCCGCGATGTTCGCCAAGCTGACGGCCGACTACTACGGCACCCAGACCCCGCTGCAGCAGCTCGCCTCGTTCACCGCCCAGGATGCCCGCACCATCATCGTCGCGCCGTTCGACATGGGGGCCATGGCCAACATCGAGAAGGCCATCCGCGACTCCGACCTCGGCGTCAACCCCGCCAACGACGGCAAGTCGATCCGCTGCGCGTTCCCCGAGCTCACCGAGGAGCGCCGCAAGGAGTACATCAAGCTGGCGCGCTCCAAGGCCGAGGACGGCCGGGTCGCCGTGCGCAACCTGCGCCGTACCGCCAAGCAGGCCATGGAGAAGCTCGAGAAGGACGGTGAGGTCGGCAAGGACGACGTCACCGGCGGTGAGAAGCGGCTCGACGGCACCACCAAGAAGCACACCGACACCATCGACGAGATGCTCAAGGCCAAGGAAGCCGAGCTGCTCGAGGTCTGAGCCACCCCCTCATGACGACCACCCCCGCCGCCACGAAGGACCACGGTCGGGCCGGCCGCAACCTTCCCGCGGCGATCGGCTCGGCCGTGGTGCTGCTCGCGGCCATCGCGACCTCGCTGGCGTTCTGGAAGACGGCGTTCCTGCTGATCGTCGCCGCCGCGGTCGTGGTCGCGGTCTGGGAGCTGCGGCAGGGGCTGCTGGCCCGCGACATCGACCTGCCCGAGCAGCCGCTGATGGCCGGCGGGGTCGTGATGGTGGTCGTCGCCTACTTCTACGGCGCCCCCGCCCTGGTGACCGCCACCGCCGTCAGCGGCCTGGTCACGATGCTCTGGCTGCTGCGCCGCGGGGTCCCGGGCTACGTCCAGACCGCGACGGCCTCGATCTTCACCCTGGTCTACGTACCGTTCCTCGGCTCGTTCGTCGCGCTGCTGCTCGCCGAGGGCGGGGCGCTGGACTTCGACCAGTGGGACGACGGCGTGCGCGGAATCGTGGTCTTCATCCTGGTGACCATCGCCTCAGACATCGGGGGGTACGCCGCCGGCGTGCTCTTCGGCCGGCACCCGATGGCCCCGGTGATCTCACCCAAGAAGTCCTGGGAGGGCCTGGCCGGCTCGGTCCTCTCCTGCGTGCTGGTCGGCTGGCTCCTGGTCACCCAGCTGCTCGACGGGCCCTGGTGGGTCGGCGTCGCCCTCGGCCTGATCACCGCGGTCATGGCGACCCTGGGCGACCTGTGCGAGTCGGTGATCAAGCGCGACCTCGGCGTCAAGGACATGAGCCAGGTGATCCCCGGCCACGGCGGGTTGATGGACCGCCTCGACTCGCTGCTGGCGACGATCGCACCGATCTGGCTGCTGCTCCACTACACCGTCTTCCAGGGCCCCGGCCCGGGCTGATCGGCCGCCCGGGAGGCGCTCGACGCCCGACTCGTGATCGTCGCGTCTCCCTGACCTCACCGCCCGGCTCGCGTACCGTGGACGCATGACCACCGACGCTGACGAGCAGCGGTCAGGAGGAGGTCCGACCACGATGGTCGAGGAGACCCCCGGACCCGCACGTGACTGGCGCGGCGACCGCACGACGTTCACCGCGCTGACCGGCTTCTTCACCGGCATGTTCTTCGTGACGGTCGTCCCGGGTGGCTTCATCGGCGTGCTCCGGTTGCTGTTCACCTTCGAGACCGCGGAGCGGCTGTTCCCGATCGCCGCGGTCATGCTGGTCGTGCCCGCGGTGCTGGTGGCCAACGGCCGCACCCGCCGCTTCGGCCTCTACATGGTGCTCGGCATGGTGCTCACCGCCCTGGTGATGATCGCGGTGGTCTCGCTGGTCCTCTACGCGATGGTGCGCCAGCAGCAGGGCTGAGCCCGCTCGCGGAATCGGTCGCCGCGCTCGCGCGTGGGAGGATCGAGGCCGCGATGTCCGAGAGCACTGAACCCACCCGCACCCTGCCGCTGGTCATGAACGAGCCGCGCGGCCGCAAGAAGCCGCCGCGCCACCTCGCCGACCTCACCGAGACCGAGCGGGCCGAGGCGGCGACGGCGGCCGGGTTGCCGGCGTTCCGGGCCCGGCAGCTCTCGACCCACTACTTCTCCCGGCTGGTCGACGACCCGGCCGAGATGACCGACCTCCCGGCCACCCAGCGCGACGAGCTGGTCGCGACGCTGCTGCCCCCGCTGATGACGCCGCTGCGCACCATGGAGGCCGACCGCGGCACCACCCGCAAGACGCTCTGGAAGCTCTTCGACGGTGCGCTGGTCGAGTCGGTCCTCATGCGCTACCCGGGGCGGGTCACGGTGTGCGTCTCCAGCCAGGCGGGCTGCGGCATGGCCTGCCCGTTCTGCGCGACCGGCCAGGGTGGGCTCCAGCGCAACATGTCGACCGCCGAGATCGTCGAGCAGGTCGTGGCCGGGGCCCGGTCGCTGGCCCGCGGCGAGGTCCCCGGCGGTGCCGGCCGGGTGTCCAACGTCGTGTTCATGGGCATGGGCGAGCCGCTGGCCAACTACAAGGCCGTCATCGGCGCCGTACGTCGCCTCACCGACCCGGCCCCGGGCGGGCTCGGGATGTCGGCGCGCGGCGTGACCGTCTCGACGGTCGGCCTGGTGCCGCGGATCAAGCAGCTGACCGAGGAGGGGATCCCGGTCACGCTGGCGCTGAGCCTGCACGCGCCCGACGACGAGCTGCGCAACGAGCTGGTGCCGATCAACACCCGGTTCTCCGTCGACGAGACCGTCGCGGCGGCGTGGAACTACGCCAAGGTCACCAAGCGGCGGGTGTCCATCGAGTACGCCATGATGCGCGGCATCAACGACCAGGCGTGGCGCGCCGACCTGCTGGCCGACGTCCTGACGTCGTTCGGCGACTGGGGCTGGGTCCACGTCAACCTGATCCCGCTCAACCCGACCCCCGGCTCGAAGTGGACCGCCTCCGACCCCGCCGACGAGCGCGAGTTCGTGCGTCGGCTGGAGGCGAAGGGCGTCCCGACGACGGTCCGCGACACCCGGGGCCGCGAGATCGACGGAGCTTGCGGCCAGCTCGCCGCCACCGAGTCCTGATCAGTCGATGAGGGCGGCGGCCTCGTCGACGGTGTCGACCAGGTGGACGTGGTCGGCCATCGCCCGGCCGTGCGCCAACCGCCCGAGCAGCGGCCACACCGGCAGCTCGTCGGTCCAGTGGCGGCGGCCGACCAGCACCATCGGCGCGACCGCCCGGCCCCGCGCGTAGTAGTTCTCGCAGGCGTCCTGGAACACCTCCTGCACCGTCCCGGCCTCGCCGGGCAGGAACACGATGCCGGCGTCGCAGACCTCGAGCAGGATCGCCTCGCGGGTCGCGTTGCGGAAGTACTTGGCGATCGCGCTGGCGAAGACGTTGGGCGGCTCGTGGCCGTAGTGCCAGGTGGGGATGCCGAGCGACTCGGCGCCGTCCCCGACCTCCGCACGCAGGCCGAGGGCGACCTGCGCCCAGCCGCCCACCGACGGTTCGTACGTCGGCACGCCGGCGAGCGTCGTCAGCGCCTTGTCGAGGGTGCCGGAGTCGTGGCGCGCCAGCCACGCGCCGAGGTTGGCCGCCTCCATCGCGCCCGGCCCGCCGCCGGTGGCGACGACGTGCCCACCACCGCCGAGGGCGTGGCCGAGCCGGGCCGCGTCGGCGTACCCCTGCTCGCCGCGGCGCAGCGCGTGCCCGCCCATCACACCGACGATCCGGCGGTCGGCCACGAACCGGGCCAGCGCCTCGTCCATCGCGTGGTCGTGGAGGGCGCGGACCAGCGACTCACCGGGGCTGCGGGGCTGCCGGGACCAGGCGTAGGCGCGGCCGTCGAGGCTGGCCTCGTAGCCGCCGCCGGCCAGGACGGCGTCGTAGAGCTCCTCGGGGGAGTAGAGGTCGGTCCGGGCGGGGTCGACCGGTGCGGCCGGCAGCGGCGGCGGGTCGTAGCCCTCGAGTGACCCGACCCGGACGCGTGGCAGGTGCGGCATGGGCCCATTCAACCCGCCCGCTCGGGCGGGGAGACCGACTCACCCCCGCCCCAGCACGTCACGACGACAGCTGCGCGGCCTTCATGCCGGCGGCCCGGTCCACCTCGACGAGCACCCGGTCGAGGGGAGATCCCTGGGCGGCCTGGACGACGGCGCCGAGCAGGCCCTCCACGAACGGGGCGGGGGAGAGCACGATCCGGCCCCGGGGCTCCTCGACGAGGTCGAGGGCCATCTCGGCCGACATCACGGCGCTGCCGAGGTCCATGAGGACGACGACGCCGGCGCCGTCGGAGGCGTCGTCGGCGGCGCGGATCGCCTCCGACACGGCCACCGCGTCGGTGCCGAGCCCGCCGTCGCCGGTGCCGGCGGCGATGCCGACGTGGGGTGCCCGGCCGGGCGTCATCGCCGTGGCCAGCTCGACGGCGGCGGCCGCGAGGCCTGCGCTGTGGGAGACGACCACGATGGCGACCCGGCCGGCTCCGTCGTGGGGGTCAGCCATCGGCCAGCGCCCCCGCGAGCGCCTCCAGCAGCAGGGCGGTGGAGGCGGCACCGGGGTCGACGTGTCCGGCGCTGCGCTCGCCGAGGTAGCTGGCCCGGCCCTTGCGGGCGACCAGCGGCTCGGTCGCGTCACGGCCCGACGCGGCGGCGTCGGCCGCGGCCCGGGTCGACGCGACGAGGTCGTCGCCGGTGGAGTCGAAGGCGTCG
Organism: uncultured Actinomycetota bacterium; assembly: GCA_963740885.1. Classification (GTDB taxonomy): domain Bacteria; phylum Actinomycetota; class Actinomycetes; order Propionibacteriales; family Nocardioidaceae; genus Nocardioides. The sequence continues at coordinate 314,239 of CAVUFP010000002.1, read as the reverse complement.
ACCGCGGGCTGGAGGGCGTCGACCATGGTCTTGTCCCCGGGCTCGGCCTTGCCCCGCGCCACCACGCCCTCGAGGCCGGCCCGCAGCGCCGCGCCCAGGCCGGCGGTGTCGGCGGTCCCACCCTCCGGAAGCCCCTTGCCGAGCCGCAGGAAGAACGTGCCGTAGAGCGGTCCGCTCGACCCGCCCACCGTGGAGACCAGGGTCATGCCGACCTTCTGCAGCAGGGCCGCGGAGCCGGCCGGCCTCTCGTCGCCGTCGAGCACAGCCACCACGGCCGTCATCCCGCGGCGCAGGTTGGTGCCGTGGTCGGCGTCCCCGATCGCCGAGTCGAGCTCGGTGAGGTGTTCGGCCTGCTCGTCGACGACCGTCGCGAACCGGCGCAGCCAGTCGGTCAGCTCCGCTTCTCCGAACGACGCTGCACTCATCGTGGGCTCACCGGCTCCACCGCAGTGCCGGTGTGTTCACCGGGGCGTCCCAGAGCCGCACCATCTCGTCGTCGGCCCTGAGCAGCGTGATCGAGCAGCCGGCCATGTCCAGGGAGGTGATGTAGTTGCCGACCAGCGAGCGCGCGACGCTCACGCCGTGCCCCTCCAGCACCCGCGCGACCTCGCCGTACATCAGGTAGAGCTCGATCAGCGGGGTGCCGCCCATGCCGTTGAGGAAGGCGATCACCCCGTCGCCCGAGGCGAAGGGGAGGTCGGCCAGCACCGGCTCCAGCAGCTGCTCGGCGACCTCGCTCGCCGGCGCGACGGGGCGACGGAACCGGCCGGGTTCGCCGTGGATTCCGACGCCGATCTCCATCTCGCCGTCGGGAAGGTCGAACGTCGGCCTACCGGCGCTCGGCACCACGCACGAGGTGAGCGCCATGCCCATGGAGCGGCCCTGCTCGTTGACCCGGCGGGCGACCGCGGCGACGTCGGCCAGGTCGCGCCCCTCGGCGGCGGCGGCGCCGGCGATCTTCTCGAGCAGCACCGTCACCCCGACCCCGCGCCGTCCGGCGGTGTAGAGGCTGTCCTCGACGGCGACGTCGTCGTTGGTCACGACGGCCTCGACCTGGACGCCGTCGGTGTCGGCGGCGAGCTCGGCGGCCATCTCGAAGTTCATCACGTCGCCGGTGTAGTTCTTCACGATGTGCAGCACCCCGGCTCCGCCGTCGACCGCGGTGGTCGCCGCCAGGATCGGCTCGGGCGTGGGGGACGTGAACATCTCACCGCAGACGGCGGCGTCGAGCATGCCGTCGCCGACGAAGCCGCCGTGCAGCGGCTCGTGCCCCGAGCCCCCGCCGGAGACCAGGCCGACCTTGCCCTGCACCGGGGCGTCGCCCCGCAGCACCAGTCGGTTGACGTGGTCGAAGCGCAGCTCCGGGTGGGCCGCCTCCATGCCGCGCAGCGCCTCGGCGACCACGTCGGCGGGATCGTTGATGAGCTTCTTCATGCGGGAACTCCTGTCCTCGGACCACGTGGCCTCGAACGTAGGAAGCGGCGTCCTCGGGTGTCAAGGACGCTCCACGCGGCGGACGGCCGCCTCAGAGGGCGTGGGCCAGCAGATCCCCGAACAGCGCGTGCTCGTCGGCCTCCAGGCCCCGGGCGCGGAACCACCGGCACACGTTGGTGCAGTCGCGCAGGAGGAAGTCCATCCCCGCCGGGTTGCCGACCAGGTCGACCATCTGCGGCAGGTCGATGACGACCAGCCGCTCCCCGGCCGCCAGCACGTTGTAGGGGGAGAGGTCGCCGTGCACCAGGCCGTGGCGGGCCAGCTCGGCCAGCACGTCGCGCAGCTGGTCGAAGTACGACGCCAGCAGCTCGGCGTCGGGACGGGTCTGGGCCAGCCGCGGCGCGCTGTCGCCGTCGACGCTCACCCACTCCATGAGCAGCTCGGTGCCGTCGAGCTGCACCGGGTAGGGGACCGGCAGGCCGAGCTCGTGGCATCGCACCAGCGCCTGCCACTCCGACCACGCCCACTGGCCCGCGGCGACGGCCCGGCCGTGGGTGGTCTTCTTGGCCATCGCCCGGTTGTCGCGCGAGCGCCGCAGCTTGCGGCCCTCGGTGTAGGCCGAGGAGCGGTGGAAGCTGCGGTGGTCCTCGCCGCGGTAGCGCTTGGCGGCCATCACCACCCCGCCGTCGGGGTCGTGGGGGTCGGCGCGCTCCAGCAGGAAGACGTCGGCCTCCTTGCCGGTCTTGAGGATGCCGAGATCGGTGTCGACGGCCCCCTGGGAGGTCACGACCCAGTCGGGGCGTGGCTCGGGGCCGCGGCACAGCGGCTCGACGTCGTACCAGGTGGTCCAGCGCTGGCCGTCCTCGGTGGGGTCCTCGTAGGACTGGAAGTCGAAGACGAAGCGGGGGTCGATCGGGTCGTGCTCAGAGGGTGAGGCGTGGGTGCTCAACGGTGCTCCGGGTGTGAGAGGGGATGTGGTCTGCGGACAGGCCAGCGACAGTGGTCGTCACGTCACGCCTCCTCTCGATCCGGAACAGGGCACACGGGGCACAGACGCCACGCGGCCCCACCATGGTGCCGGTGGGGCCGCGGGCCGGGCAAGCGAATTAGCGCTGGACCAAAGCCGACCCGTGGTCCGACCCCGTCATGCCGTGTCGTCTAGATTCGTGGTCGTGATCACATCGCCCGGGCGCTCGCGCCGGCTTCGCCCGCTGCTCGCCGTCCTCGTGCCCGTCCTGGTGTCCGGGGTGCTCGTCGCCCCGCCCGCGGTCGCGGGCGTGACGCCCTCGGCGGGGAGCGACGGCTACGGCGACTCCTACTTCCCGCTCGACGGCAACGGCGGCATCGACGTCACCCACTACCGGATCCGGGACCGCTACCGGTTCGGTCGCCGGGTGCTCTCGGGCACCACCACGCTGAGGGTCGAGGCGACCCAGGACCTCTCGTCGTTCAACCTCGACCTGCTGCTCGCGCCCCGCGCCGTGAAGGTCGACGGCATGGACGCCGACTTCGACAAGCCGCAGCGCCACGAGCTCGCGATCACGCCGGCCACCCCGCTGCTCCGGGGCCAGGAGTTCACCGTCCGGGTGTCCTACCGGGGCCGTCCCGGCCCGATCGCCTACGACGGCGAGCAGAACTGGCTGGCCGACGACCACGAGGTCGTCGCGATGAACCAGCCGCACATGGCGCCGTGGTGGTTCGCCTCCAACGACCACCCGGACGACAAGGCGCTGATGGACATCTCCATCACGGTGCCGCGCGGCAAGCGGGTCGTCGCCAACGGCAACCGCGTCAGCCGCGAGCGCCACGGCAGGTTGGCGACCCACCACTGGCGGGCCGACGAGCCGATGGCGACCTACCTGGCGATGTTCGCCGCCGGGCCGTTCCACGTCGAGAAGAAGGCGTACGACGGCACTCCGGTGCGGCTCTACGTCTCCAAGCGGTTGCCCGACCGGCAGTACGACGCGAGCCTGAAGCTGGTGCGCCGTACGCCGCGGCTGCTGGGCGGGCTCGCGAGCGACCTCGGTCCCTACCCGTTCTCCTCGGCCGGTGGCCTCGTCACCAGCCTCCCGGTCGGCTTCGCCCTGGAGAACCAGACCATCCCGACGTACTTCCCGGTGGGCTCGGCGCACGGCTGGAACCCGTTGGTGGTCCACGAGCAGGCGCACCAGTGGTTCGGCGACTCCGTGGCCATCGAGCGCTGGCGCGACATCTGGCTCAACGAGGGCGCGGCGACCTTCATGGAGAAGCGTTACAAGGAGCGCATCGGCGTGCGCAGCGCGGCCGACTGGCTGCAGCGCTCCTACCGGGGCCACCCCCTCGGCGACTCCCTCTGGAACGTGACGATCGCCGATCCCGGCGCGGCGCGGATCTTCTCCACGGCGGTCTACCTGCGCGGCGGCATGACCTTCCAGGCGCTCCGCAACCGGATCGGCGAGGACGACTTCTGGACGCTGCTCCGCACCTGGCTGCGCGACCACCGCGACGGCAACGGCTCGACCGCGGAGTTCGAGGAGCTGGCCGCCTCGATCAGCGGGAGGAACCTCGACGGCTTCTTCGACGCCTGGCTCCACTCCGCGTCGCGGCCGGCCGAGACCCGGCGCAACGGGCTGGTGACTCCCTAGCCATCGCGACGCCGCGTCGGTCCGGCTCTACGTCGTACCCGGCATCTGCGTGGCGAAACCGGCCGATCCACAGCACGGATGCCGGGTACGACGAACGCGGCCGGCCCCGTGGTCACGAGGTGCTCAGCCGCCGACGAGGGGCTGGACCAGCCTCGCGACGACGCTGGGGCGGCCGGTGAGGCGCTCCTCGGCGTCGGCGAGGGTCATCGCGCGCAGGCCGGCGTTGATGCCGAGCCAGCGCAGCGGTTCGGGCTCCCAGCGCGGTGAGCGGTGGTCGACCCAGGGCAGCCGGGTGAGGTCGGTGTCGCGGCCGAGCACCAGGTCGCGCAGGGTGCGGCCGGCGAGGTTGGTGGTGCCGACCCCGTCGCCGACGTACCCGCCCGCCCAGCCCAGCCCGGTCGTGCGGTCCAGTCCCGACCGACGCGCACCAGTCGCGGGGGATCCCCAGCGGCACCGCCCCACGCGTGGGTGATCCGGACGTCGTGCAGCACCGGAACAGGTCGACCAGCGTCGCGCGCAGCGCCGCGAAGACCCGCTCCTCGTGCTCGAAGCGCGCGGCCACCCGGGAGCCGAGGTGGTAGGGCGCGCCGCGGCCGCCGAAGACCAGCCGGTCGTCGGCGGTGCGCTGCCCGTAGATGATCAGGTGACGGTGGTCGGTGAAGGTCTCCCGCCGGGCCAGCCCGATCTGCTCCCACGTCGCGGCCGGCAGCGGCTCGGTCGCGATGACCAGCGAGTAGACCGGCGCGAGGGTACGCCGCTCCCCGTCGAGACCGGCGGTGTAGCCCTCGGTGGCCCGCAGCACGGTCGCGGCCCGCACCGTGCCGCGGGTGGTCTCGACCCGCCCCGGCACGAGTCGTACGGCGCGGGTGTGCTCGTGGATCGTGACGCCCCGGCGGGTGACGGCCGCCGCCAGCCCGCGCACCAGCCGCAGCGGGTGGATCGCGGCGCAGTCCGGGGTGTAGAGCCCGGCCAGCGTGCCCTCGCCGGCGAGCACCCCTCGGGCCTCGTCGGCGTCGAGCAGGCGCACCCGCTCCTCGCCGAGGCCCCACGACCGGGCGTGCGCGACCTCCGCGCGCGGCCCGGGCCAGCTGGGCCTGGTTGCGCACCAGCGAGATCGTGCCGCCGTGGGCCGGCTGGGCGTCGATGCCCTCGGCCTCGGCGGCCCGGCCACCTCGCGCACGCTGCCGCGCATCGCGGCGTCCAGGGCGAGCGCCGCCTCGCGGGAGCCGAGCCGGGCCAGCGCGTCGAGGGAGGCGGGGAAGAGCGCCGAGCACCAGCCACCGTTGCGGCCCGAGGCGCCGAACCCCACGGTCTCCGCCTCCAGCACGGCGATCCGCAGCGAGGGATCGGCCTCGGCGAGGTAGTGGGCGGTCCAGAGCCCGGTGAAGCCGGCGCCGACGATCGCGACGTCGACCTCGACGTCCCCCGGGCAGGGCGTCGTACGGGGTGGGCGGCGGGGCGGTGTCGGCCCAGAGCGAGGGGCGCGGGGCGGGCCGGTGCGGGCTCAGCGCACGCCCCAGGAGTAGGTCTGCTTGCGCAGCGTGAGGTACATGAAGGTCTCGGTGCGCAGCACGCCGTCGATCCGGCGGATCTTCTCCGAGATCAGCTGGAGCAGCCGCTCGTCGCTCTCGCAGACGACCTCGGCCAGCACGTCGTAGGCCCCGGCCGTGATCACGACGTAGTCGACCTCCTCCATCTCCGCGAGCCGGTCGGCCACCGGCTCCAGCGGACCCCTGACCTCGATGCCGACCATCGCCTGCCGGGCGAAGCCGAGCTGGAGCGGGTCGGTCACGGCGACCACCTGCATCACGCCGCTCTCGATCAGCCGCTGCACCCGCTGCCGCACGGCCGCCTCGGAGAGGCCGACCTCCTTGCCGATGGCCGCGTAGGAACGCCGTCCGTCCTGCTGGAGCTGCTCGATGATCGCCTTGGCGACCTCGTCGAGCACCGCCCCGTTGCGTTCCTGCCTCCGGCTCATGGCTGGCATGCTGTCACAGGCGGTGTGGCAGCGACCACCGTGATGCAAAGGATTCCGAAGGTTCACGTCAAACGAAACATACGGAATCCCTTGTCTGCCCTCTCCCTGCATGACAGCGATCCGAATGGCAATTCGCTCCGAGGAGGCACCTGGCATGACCGTTCCTGGCCCCGCGTCACCGGCGGCCGGTCCGAGGCCGATCGCGTCGCACACCAGTTCATCCAGCAGCTCGGGGGCCGCGGTGGCTTCTCGCGGCGCTCCCTGCTGCGCGGTGCCGGGGCCTCGGCCCTCGCGCTCAGCTCGAGCGGCCTGCTCGCCGCCTGCGGCACCGAGGGCGCGAGCATCGCCTCGGGGGAGTGCCAGAGCACGGACCTGAGCTCGAAGGAGAAGCAGATCGTCTTCTCCAACTGGATCGGCTACGTCGACCCCGTGAAGAAGTCCGACACCTCCACGCTGGAGAAGTTCCAGCAGGAGACCGGCATCACCGTCGACCTACCAGAACGGCGACGTCAACGACAACGAGACCTTCTTCGCCAAGGTCTCGCCGCAGCTCCAGGCGTGCAGGTCGACGGGCCGCGACGTCTTCGTCGTCACCGACTACATGGCGGCGCGGATGATCGAGCTGGGCTGGATCCAGAAGCTCGACCACTCCAACCTGCCCAACGTCGACGCCAACCTCATCGACTTCCTGAAGTCGCCCGACTGGGACCCGCAGCGCGACTACAGCGTCCCGTGGCAGAGCGGCAAGACCGGCATCTGCTACAACTCCGAGCTCACCGACCCGGTCAGCAGCTTCGAGGAGCTGCTCACCCGGCCCGACCTCAAGGGCAAGGTCGAGCTGCTGACCGAGATGCGCGACACGATGCTCTTCCTGCTGCTCATGGAGGGCAGCGACCCCGAGGACTTCACCGCCGACGAGTTCACGGCCGCGGTCGACACGCTCCAGGGCTTCGTCGACGGCGGCCACGTCCGACGGTTCGCCGGCAACGACTACGTCGACGACATGAAGTCCGGCGACATCGTGGCCTGCGAGGCGTGGAGCGGTGACGTCATCAACCTGCTCGGCGGCGGGAAGTACAAGTGGATCCCGCCCGAGGAGGGCTTCGCGCATCTGGACCGACAACATGCTGGTCCCCAACAAGGCCGAGCACAAGACGAACGTCGAGACCATGATGAACTTCTACTACGACCCGGTGAACGCCGCGAAGCTCTCGGCCTGGAACTACTACTTCTGCCCGGTCGCCGGCGCCCAGGACGAGATCGCCCAGTTCGACAAGTCCGCCACCAACAGCGACTTCATCTTCGTCGACGACAAGGCGCTGGAGTCCGGCTACCATGTTCATGGCGCTCGACAGCGAGCAGGAGACGACGTTCCAGCGCCAGTTCAACGAGGTGATCAGTGGCTGACGGGCAAGGACCTCCGGCTGGAGGCGGTCACCAAGCGGTTCGGCACCTTCATCGCCGTCGACGACCTGACGCTGACGGTGCCGGAGGGGTCCTTCTTCGCCCTGCTCGGTCCCTCGGGCTGCGGCAAGACCACGACGCTGCGGATGGTGGCCGGGCTCGAGGACCCGACGCTCGGCCGGGTGCTACATCGGCGACGAGGACGTCACCCAGCTGCGCCCCTACAAGCGTCCCGTCAACACCGTCTTCCAGTCCTACGCCCTCTTCCCGCACCTGACGATCGCCGAGAACGTCGCCTTCGGGCTGCGCCGTCGTGGTGTGAAGGACCACCGCCAGCAGACCGAGGACATGATCGAGCTGGTACAGCTCGGCGGATACGGCGAGCGCAAGCCGTCGCAGCTCTCCGGTGGCCAGCAGCAGCGGGTCGCCCTCGGCCGGGCGCTCATCAACGAGCCCGGGGTGCTGCTGCTCGACGAGCCGCTCGGTGCGCTCGACCTCAAGCTGCGGCGCCAGATGCAGATCGAGCTCAAGCGGATCCAGACCGAGGTCGGGATCACCTTCGTCCACGTGACCCACGACCAGGAGGAGGCCATGACCATGGCCGACTCCATCGCGGTCATGAACCAGGGTGTCATCGAGCAGATGGGTGCGCCGGGCGACCTCTACGAGAACCCGTCGACGACGTTCGTGGCCAACTTCCTCGGGCAGTCCAACCTGATCCGCTCCGAGGTCCTCGACGGCACGGGCGACGAGGTGGTCGTGGACTGCAACGGCCAGAAGGTCGCCGTCAACGGTGCCCGCAACCACTGTGACGGACACTCGGCCTGGCTCGGCATCCGGCCCGAGAAGATCTTCGTCAGCGAAGCCGGCACCACGCGAGTCGCGACGGCCAGAACCGGCTCGCCGGCGGCCGGGTCACCGACGTCAGCTTCGTGGGGGTCAGCACCCAGTACCTCGTCGCCATGCCCTGGGGCGCAGGAGCTGATGGTCTTCGAGCAGAACACCGGTCAACGGGCCCCGCTGCGCAACGGCACGGAGGTCGACCTCGCGTGGTCCGCGGCCCACGCCTTCCTGCTCGACGCCGCAGCAGGACGCGACCGCCGGCATGATGAGGCCCGAGGACGTCGAGTGACGACCGAGGCTGCCCCCGCCACCGGGGCCCCGCCGGGCCCGTCGTCGACGGCGAGCAGGCCAAGCGTCGCGGCTGGGGCTGGCTGCTGCTGGTCCCCGGCATGCTCTGGCTGGCGATCTTCTTCCTCTTCCCCACCGTCCAGCTCTTCTTCACCTCGCTCTACGACCCCAGCGGGTCCTACGAGCAGGGCTACTCGATGACCTGGCACTTCGCCAACTACGTACGACGCGGTCGTCGACACCTGGGACCTCTTCGTCCGGTCCTTCCTGTACGCCGGCATCGCGACCGTGGTCTGCCTGGCGCTGGGCTACCCGCTGGCCTACGCGATCGCCTTCAAGGCCGGCCGGTGGAAGCACTTCATGCTGGTGCTCGTCATCGCGCCGTTCTTCACCAGCTTCCTGCTCCGCACCCTGTCGTGGCGCACGATCCTCTCCGACCAGGGCCCGGTGACCGACGTCCTCAAGGCGGTCGCGATCCTGCCCGACGACGGGCGGCTGCTGGCCACGCCGGTCGCGGTGATCGCCGGACTCGTCTACAACTTCATGCCGTTCATGACGCTGCCGATCTACGCCTCGCTCGACAAGGTCGACCACCGGCTGATCGAGGCGGCCGGCGACCTCTACGCCAGCCCGTTCACCGGGTTCCGGCAGGGTCACCTTCCCGCTGTCGCTGCCCGGCGTCGTCTCGGGCACGCTGCTCACCTTCATCCCGGCGTGCGGCGACTACATCAACGCCGAGCTGCTCGGGACCCCCAGCCAGTACATGGTCGGCAACCGCATCCAGTCGGCCTTCCTCACCGAGCACAACTACCCGCTGGCCGCGAGCCTGTCGCTGATCCTGATGGTGATCGTGGTGCTGATGGTGGTCGTCTACGTCCGCCGGGCCGGGACGGAGGACCTGCTGTGACCGCCACCGCGCAACGTCCGCCCGAGGCCCGTGAGCGGCCGGCTCCGCCCGCTGCTCTCCGTCGCTCGCCGCGCCGCTGGCTGGCCGACCACCTGGTGCTGATCGTCGGGATCCTGGTCCTCGTCTACACCTTCGTGCCGATCGGCTACATCTTCGCGCTCTCCTTCAACCAGCCGACCGCCCGCTCGGCCACCGCGGAGTTCGAGGGCTTCACCTGGAGCAACTGGACCTCGATCTGCGAGCCGGAGGGCCTGTGCGAGTCGCTGCGGCTCAGCATCGGCGTCAGTCTCACCGCCACGGTCCTCGCGACCCTGCTCGGCACCCTGATGGCCTTCGCCCTGGTCCGGCACTCGCTTCCGTGGCCGCGCGACCTCCAACCTCGTGATCTTCCTGCCGATGGCCACCCCCGAGGTCGTGATGGGCTCCTCGCTGCTCGCGATGTTCGTCTCGCTCGGCGTCGACGGCCTGCTCGGCTTCCTGACCCTCGTGATCGCCCACACGCTGTTCTGCCTCTCCTTCGTCGTGGTGACGGTCAAGGCGCGGCTCGCGGGGATGGACACCCGGCTCGAGCAGGCGGCCATGGACCTCTACGCCAACGAGTGGCAGACCTTCCGCCTGGTCACCCTGCCGCTGGCCATGCCGGGTATCGTGGCCGCCGCCATGCTGTCGTTCTCGCTGTCCTTCGACGACTTCATCGTCAGCAACTTCACCGCCGGCCAGTCGGTGACCTTCCCGCTCTACGTCTACGGCGCCAAGCTCAAGGAGTTCCCGCCGCAGCTCTTCGTGGTCGGGACGATCATGTTCCTGGTCTCCTTCGTGTTCGTCATCGCTCGGCGAGGTGTGGCGACGGCGCCGAGCGGCGGCGGTCCGATGACCGCGACCATCCCGCACTGGCGGTCCGGAGCGCGCTGGGAGGGCTCTGCCGCCCGGTTCGGCGACGTCCACGACCCCGCGACCGGCGAGGTCAGTCGGGCGGGTGGCCCTGGCCAGCGGTGACGACGTCGACGTGGTCGTGGCCGAGGCGGTCGTCGCCGGGCAGGCCTGGGCGAGACCTCCCTGACCCGCCGTACGTCGGTCATGTTCGCGTTCCGCGAGGCCCTCTCGCGGCGGCGCGAGGAGGTCGCGGCGGCGATCACCGCCGAGCACGGCAAGGTGCTCGACGACGCGCTCGGGGAGGTGCAGCGCGGCCTCGAGGTCGCGGAGTTCGCCTGCGGCGCACCCCACCTGCTCAAGGGCGGCTTCAGCGACGGGGTCTCCGGGGGCGTCGACGTCTACTCGCTGCGACAGCCCGTCGGCGTCGTCGCGGTGATCTCGCCGTTCAACTTCCCGGCGATGGTGCCGCTGTGGTTCGTGCCGATCGCCATCGCGTGCGGCAACGCCGTGGTGCTGAAGCCGTCGGAGAAGGACCCCTCGGCCGCGCTGCTGCTGGGCGAGATCTGGGCCGAGGCGGGCCTGCCGCCCGGCGTGTTCAACGTCGTCCAGGGCGACAAGGTCGCCGTCGACGCGCTGCTGACCCACGACGACGTGGCGGCGGTGTCGTTCGTCGGCTCGACGCCGATCGCCCGCTACGTCTACGAGACGGGCACCGCCCACGGCAAGCGGGTGCAGGCCCTCGGCGGGGCCAAGAACCACATGGTCGTGCTGCCCGACGCCGACCTCGAGGGCGCGGCCGACGCCGCGGTCTCCGCGGGCTTCGGCTCGGCGGGGGAGCGCTGCATGGCGATCTCGGTCGTGGTCGCCGTCGACCCGGTGGGCGACGAGCTGGTCGAGGCGATCTCCTCACGCATGGGCGGGCTGACCACCGGCGACGGCCGCGAGGGCGCCGACATGGGGCCGCTGGTCACCGGCGCCCACCGCGACAAGGTCACCTCCTACCTCGACGCCGGTGTGCGCGAGGGAGCCCGGCTGGTCGTCGACGGCCGGGAGGTCCAGCCGAAGGGCGCCGCAGGCGGCTTCTGGCTCGGCCCGACGCTCTTCGACCAGGTCCGGCCGGGGATGTCGGTCTACGACGACGAGATCTTCGGCCCGGTGCTCAGCGTGGTGCGGGCAGCGACCTACGACGAGGCCGTGTCGCTGGTCAACGCCTCGCCGTACGGCAACGGCACGGCGATCTTCACCACCGACGGCGGCGCCGCGCGCCGGTTCCAGCGCGAGGTGACTGTCGGCATGATCGGCGTCAACGTCCCGATCCCGGTGCCGATGGCCTACTACTCGTTCGGCGGCTGGAAGGCCTCGCTGTTCGGCGACACCCGTGCCCACGGCACCGAGGGGATCCACTTCTTCACCCGGCAGAAGGTCGTCACCTCCCGCTGGCCCGACCCGGCCGAGCGAGGCGGCGTCGACCTCGGGTTCCCGCGCCACTCCTGAGGCGCCGCGGCCGGCCGGCCCGACGAGAGGCGGTGCGCCTGGTCGCTTCACACGGCTCCCGGAGACGAGAAAGGGGCGCCGCACCGCTCGCTGGTGCGACGCCCCGCGGCCCCCCACGGGCCGTTCCCGTCTCAGAGCATCGAGTACGCCTTGTCGAGGACCCGGCGCAGCACCTGCTCCATCTCGTCGAAGTGCTCCTGCTCGCAGATCAGCGGCGGTGCCAGCTGGACGACCGGGTCGCCGCGGTCGTCGGCCCGGCAGTAGAGGCCCTCCTCGTAGAGGCCCTTGGAGACGTAGCCGTAGAGGATCCGCTCGCACTCCTCGTCGGTGAAGGTCTCCTTGGTCGTCTGGTCCTTGACCAGCTCGATCCCGTAGAAGTAGCCCTCGCCCCGGATGTCACCGACGATCGGCAGGTCGCGCAGCCGGTCGAGGGTGGCCCGGAAGGCGCCCTCGGTGTCGCGGACGTGCTCGAGGATCTTCTCCTCCTCGAAGATCTGCAGGTTGCGCAGGCCCACCGCGGTCGAGACGGGGTGGCCGCCGAAGGTGTAGCCGTGGGCGAACATCGCTCCCGGCTGGAGGAAGGGCTCCATCAGCTTGTCGCGGGCGATCATCGCGCCGAGCGGCGCGTAGCCGGAGGTGATGCCCTTGGCGCAGGTGATCATGTCCGGGAGGTAGTCGAACCGCTCGGCGCCGAACATGTGGCCGAGCCGGCCGAACGCGCAGATCACCTCGTCGGAGACCAGCAGCACGTCGTACTCGTCGCAGATCTCGCGGACCCGCTGCCAGTACGACGGCGGGGGCGGGAAGCAGCCGCCGGCGTTCTGCACCGGCTCGAGGAAGACGGCGGCGACGGTGTCGGGGCCCTCGTTCTCGATGGCGACGGCGATCTGGTCGGCGGCCCACCGCCCGAACTCCTCCAGGCTCAGGCCCTCGGGGGCGCCGTGCTCGGTGGAGCGGTAGTAGTTGGTGTTGGGCACCCGGAACGTCGAGGGCACCAGCGGCTCGAACTGCTGCTTGAGCAGCGGCAGGCCGGTGATCGACAGCGCGCCCTGGGTGGTGCCGTGGTAGGCGATGGCTCGGCTGATGACCTTGTGCTTCATCGGCTTGCCGGTGAGCTTGAAGTAGTTCTTGGCGAGCTTCCACGCGGTCTCGACGGCCTCGCCGCCGCCGCTGGTGAAGAAGACGCGGTTGAGGTCGCCCGGCGCGGCCGCGGCCACCTTGTCGGCGAGCTCGATCGCCGAGGGGTGCGCGTAGGACCACAGCGGCATGAAGGCCAGCTCCTTGGCCTGGGCCGCCGCGGCGTCGGCGAGGTCGGTGCGCCCGTGGCCGAGCTGGCTCACGAAGAGGCCTGAGAGCGCGTCGAGGTAGCGCTTGCCGTGGGAGTCCCAGATGTAGGGACCCTCGCCCTTCACGATCACCGGGATGTCGGAGTGGTCGTAGGAGGAGTGCCGGGCGAAGTGCATCCACAGGTGGTCGCGCGCGGACTTCTGGAGCTGATCGTGGTCGTACGCCATGCGGCCCATCATGCGGCCCACGCTCCAGTGACGCAAGTGAATCCGTGGCGAAATCAGCGTGGATGTTCGGATTTCGTCGTGGCGGCGGAACCGACGTGCTGATAGGAAGTCCGTCATGACGCGTGTGCTCCTGACCGGCGGTGCGGTCTTCGACGGCGAACGCCACCGCGGCGCCGGGTCGGTGCTGCTCGAGGACGGTCGCGTGGTCGGGGTCGGCGACCTGCCGCCGGACGCCGCGCACGACGCCGAGGTGGTCGACGTGGCCGGGGGCCTGGTCGCGCCCGGGTTCACCGACGCCCACGTGCACCCGATCCAGGGCGGCCTCGAGCGGCTCCGGTGCGACCTGACGCCGTGGAGCACGGCCCCTGAGGTCCTCGCGGCGGTGGGCCGGTACGCCGCCGAGCACCCCGACCTGCCGTGGATCCTCGGCGGCGGCTGGGCGATGCCGGCCTTCCCGGGCGGCACCCCGCTCGCGAGCGACCTGGACAAGGCCGTCCCCGACCGCCCGGCCTACCTGCCCAACCGCGACCACCACGGCGCGTGGGTCAACACCCGCGCGCTGGAGCTGGCGGGGATCGACCGCTCGACGCCGGACCCGCCCGACGGCCGGATCGAGCGCGACGCCGACGGGCACCCGACGGGCACCCTGCACGAGGGAGCGACCTCCCTGGTGTCGCGGCTGTTGCCGCGCACGACCGGCGAGGACTACTACGCCGCGCTGATGTCCGGCCAGGCCTACCTGCACTCGCTGGGCGTGACCAGCTGGCAGGACGCGATCGTCGGTGCCTACTCCGGCATGGACGACCCGGCGTCGACCTACGTGTCGGCCGCCGGCAACGGCGACCTGCGCTCCCTCGTCGTGGGCGCGCTGTGGTGGGAGCGGCGGCTCGGGGTGGAGCAGGTGGCCGACCTGGTCGGGCGGCGAGACGCGATGACGGGCGGCCGGTTCCGGGCGACGACCGTGAAGATCATGCAGGACGGCGTCGCCGAGAACGGCACGGCCGCCTTGACCTCGCCCTACCTCGACGCCGAGGGCCGCGAGACCGGGGGCTCGGGCCACTCCTTCGTCGACCCGGAGGTGCTGCGCGAGGGCGTGCGCGCGCTGGACGCCGCCGGCTTCCAGGTCCACGTCCACGCGATCGGCGACCGGGCGGTCCGCGAGGCGCTCGACGCCTTCGAGGGCACCGACCCGGCCCGACGCCACCACATCGCCCACATCCAGCTGGTCCACCCCGACGACGTGCCCCGGTTCGGCGCACTGGGCGTCGCGGCCAACGCCCAGGCGTTCTGGGCGTGCCTCGACGAGCAGATGACCGACCTCACGCTGCCGTTCCTCGGTGAGGAGCGGGGGCGCTGGCAGTACCCGTTCGGCGACCTCCACCGGGCGGGCGCCCGGCTGGTGATGGGCAGCGACTGGCCGGTGAGCACGCCCGACCCGCTCGCCGCGATCCACACCGCCGTCACGCGCACCACCCACGAGGGCGTCGGTCGGGCGGCCGTCGAGCCGTTCCTGCCCGAGCAGTCGGTCGACCTGACGACCGCGTTCTCGGCGTACACGGCGGGGAGTGCGTGGGCCAACCACCGCGACCTGCACGACGGGGCCGGGCTGCTGCGTCCCGGCGCGGCCGCCGACGTGGTGGTGCTCGACCGCGACCCGTTCGCCGGGCCGCCCGAGGAGATCGGGGCGGCGCGAGTGGCCTCGACGTGGGTGGCGGGCGAGCCGGTGTACGGGGCGTGAGCCGTCAGCTGACCTTCCGTGGGTCGGCGAGCTCGTCGCCGGTGACGATCGTGGTCCGCGGCAGGGGTGTGGCGGCGCGGGACCTCGGCGGAGGGTCATCCCGGGTCCACCTGCCCTCAACGACGGATTTCGTGCTCATACCCCGCAGACCCCTACCGAATCCGTAGGTTCGACCGTTAGGGTCGCGCCATGGCTGACACCACCTTCCGCAACGTGATCGACGGCGAGCTCGTCGACGCGGCGTCCGGCGAGACCTACGACGTCATCGACCCCACGACCGGGGAGGTCTACGCGCACGCCCCCATGAGCGGGGCCGAGGACCTCGACCGGGCCTACGGCGCCGCGGAGCGCGCCTTCGAGACCTGGGGCGAGTCGACGCCGCAGGACCGCGCGGCCGCGCTGCTCAAGATCGCCGACGCCGTCGAGGCGCGGATCGAGGAGATCAACGAGGTCGAGTGCCGCGACACGGGCAAGCCCCGTGGCCTGACGATGGAGGAGGAGATGCCCTACGCCTCCGACCACTTCCGGTTCTTCGCCGGGGCCTCGCGGGTGCTCGAGGGCCGTTCGGCCGGCGAGTACATGGCCGACCACACCTCGTGGGTACGCCGGGAGCCGATCGGCGTCGTCGGTCAGGTGACGCCGTGGAACTACCCGCTGCTGATGATGATCTGGAAGGTCGCCCCGGCGCTGGCCGCGGGCAACACGGTCGTCCTCAAGCCGAGCGACACCACGCCGGCCAGCACCACCCTGTTCGCCGAGATCGTGCAGGAGTTCCTGCCGAAGGGCGTCTTCAACGTCGTCTGCGGCGACCGCGACACCGGCCGGGCGCTGGTCGAGCACCCGACGCCCCAGATGGTCGCCATCACCGGCTCGGTCCGCGCCGGCATGGAGGTCGCCGGCTCGGCGGCCAAGGACCTCAAGAAGGTCCACCTCGAGCTCGGCGGCAAGGCGCCGGTCGTCGTCTTCGACGACGCCGACATCGCGGCCGCCGCGGAGGGGATCGCCGGAGCCGGCCTGTTCAACGCCGGTCAGGACTGCACGGCCGCGACCCGGGTGCTGGCCGGGCCCGGCATCCACGACGAGTTCGTGGCTGCGCTCTCCGAGGCGGCGAAGGGCATGCCCACCGGCGACCCCGCCGACGAGGGGACCTACTACGGCCCCCTCAACAACAGCAACCAGTTCGACCGCGTCTCCGGCATGGTCGACCGGCTGCCCGACCACGCGCGCGTCGAGACCGGCGGTGCCCGCTGGGGCGAGCGCGGCTACTTCTACGAGCCCACCGTGCTCGCCGGCCTCCAGCAGGACGACGAGCAGATCCAGGACGAGATCTTCGGCCCGGTCATGACCGTCCAGAAGTTCTCCGACGAGGGAGAGGCGCTGCGCTGGGCCAACGGCGTGAAGTACGGCCTGGCGTCGAGCGTGTGGACCAAGGACCACGCCCGGGCGCTGCGGATGAGCAAGCGGCTCGACTTCGGCTGCGTGTGGATCAACACCCACATCCCCTTCATCTCCGAGATGCCCCACGGCGGCTTCAAGCACTCCGGCTACGGCAAGGACCTGTCCATGTACGGCCTCGAGGACTACACGCGCATCAAGCACGTCATGTCCTACATCGGCGAGTGACCCGTGGCTGAGATGAGGATCCTGCTGGTCGGCGCGGGCGGGGTCGGCGGCGCGTTCGCCGCGATCGCCGCGCGACGCGACTTCTTCGAGGCGATCGTGGTCGCCGACTACGACCCTGCGCGCGCCGAGCGGGCCGCGGCGACCGACGAGCGGTACGTCGCCGCGCAGGTCGACGCCTCCGACGCCGAGTCGGTCGCCGGACTGTGCCGCGAGCACCGCATCACCCACGTCATGAACGCCGTCGACCCGGTCTTCGACATGCCGGTCTTCGAGGGCGCGTTCGCCGCCGGGGCCGACTACCTCGACATGGCGATGTCGCTCTCGAAGCCCCATCCGGACACGCCGTACGCCAAGTGCGGCGTCAAGCTCGGCGACGAGCAGTTCGCGGTGGCGAGCCGGTGGGAGGACGCCGGCAGGCTCGCGCTGGTCGGGATCGGGGTCGAGCCCGGCCTCTCCGACGTGTTCGCCCGCTACGCCGCCGACCACCTGTTCTCCGAGATCGACGAGCTCGGCACCCGCGACGGTGCCAACCTCGTCGTGACCGACGACGCGGGACACGAGGTCTTCGCGCCGTCGTTCTCGATGTGGACCACGATCGAGGAGTGCCTCAACCCGCCGGTGATCTACGAGAGCGCCCGGGCAGAGGTCGACGGAGGCTGGTTCACCACGCCGCCCTTCAGCGAGCCCGAGGTGTTCGACTTCCCCGAGGGGATCGGCCCCGTCGAGTGCGTCAACGTCGAGCACGAGGAGGTGCTCCTCATGCCGCGCTGGGTCGACTGCAAGCGGGCGACGTTCAAGTACGGGCTGGGCGAGGAGTTCATCACCATCCTCAGGGTGCTCCACACCCTCGGCCTCGACTCCACCGAGAAGATCACCGTCAAGGGTGTCGAGGTGAGCCCGCGCGACGTGGTGGCGGCCGCGCTGCCCGACCCGGCCACGGTGGGCCCGCGGATGACGGGCAAGACCTGCGCGGGGCTGTGGGTCACCGGCACCGGCAAGGACGGTCGACCCAGGTCGACCTACCTGCACCACGTCGTGGACAACGAGTGGACCATGGCCGAGTACGGCCACCAGTGCGTGGTCTGGCAGACCGCGATCAACCCGGTGGTCGCCCTCGAGCTGCTGGCGACCGGCGCCTGGAGCGGCGCCGGCGTGCTCGGGCCGGAGGCCTTCGACGCCGTCCCGTTCCTCGACCTGCTCAACGACTACGGCTCGCCGTGGGGGATCCAGGAGCTCACGCCATGATCGAGCAGCAGCGCAATCTCGTCACCGAGATCCCCGGTCCGGAGTCGCAGGCCCGGCTCGAGCGCAAGAAGCAGCTGGTCGCCGACGGCGTCGGCACCGTGCTCCCGGTGTTCGTCACCGAGGCCGGTGGCGGCATCCTGCGCGACGTCGACGGCAACAGCCTGATCGACCTCGGCAGCGGCATCGCGGTGACCACCGTCGGCAACAGCGCCCCGGCCGTCGTCCGCAACGTGCAGGCGCAGGTCGAGGCGTTCACCCACACCTGCTTCATGGTCACGCCCTACGACGGGTACGTCGACGTGTGCGCCGCGTTGGCCGAGCTGACGCCGGGTGACCACGCCAAGAAGTCGGCGCTGTTCAACTCCGGCGCCGAGGCGGTCGAGAACGCCGTCAAGATCGCCCGGGTGGCGACCGGTCGCGACGCGGTGGGGGTCTTCGACCACGGCTACCACGGCCGCACCAACCTCACGATGGCGATGACCGCCAAGAACATGCCCTACAAGCACGGCTTCGGGCCTTTCGCCGGTGAGGTCTACCGGGCGCCGATGTCCTACCCGTTCCGCGACGGGCTGTCGGGGGCCGACGCCGCCGCCCGGGCGCTCGACGTGCTCGACAAGCAGGTCGGCGCCGACAACCTGGCCTGCGTCGTGATCGAGCCGATCCAGGGCGAGGGCGGCTTCGTGGTGCCGGCCGAGGGCTTCCTCCCGGCCGTCGCCGACTGGTGCCGCGAGCGCGGGGTGCTCTTCGTCGCCGACGAGATCCAGTCGGGCTTCTGCCGCACCGGCGACTGGTTCGCCTGCGACCACGAGGGCGTGGTGCCCGACCTGGTCACCACCGCCAAGGGCATGGCCGGCGGCCTGCCGCTGGCCGGTGTCACGGGACGCGCCGAGCTGATGGACAGCGTCCACGCCGGCGGCCTCGGCGGCACCTACGGCGGCAACCCGGTCGCCTGCGCGGCCGCGCTCGGCGCGATCGAGGAGATGCGCGAGCACGACCTCGCCGGCCGGGCCCGCGAGATCGGCGAGATCATCCGAGGGCGGCTGGAGCAGCTGCGCGGGAAGCACCCGGTGATCGGCGAGATCCGGGGCCGCGGCGCGATGCAGGCGATCGAGCTCACGGCTCCCGGCAGCACGGAGCCGGACGCCGCCCGCACGGCAGCCGTGGCGGCGTACTGCCACCGGCAGGGCGTCGTGACCCTGACCTGCGGCACCTGGGGCAACGTGTTCCGGTTCCTGCCGCCGCTGGCGATCTCCGACGCGTTGCTCGACGAGGCCTTCGACGTCGTGGCCGAAGCCTTCGACGCCACCGCCTGACGGGGCCTGCACCGACCGGCCGAAAATCGGTAACCTGCGTCACATGACTCATGGGACGCCAGAGAGCACGCCGCGCGACCGGGGCCCGGACCCCGAGGTCCCGCACACCGACAAGGGCAAGCTGGTCGCAGCAGGGGTGCTGCTGCTGATCCCCATCGTGGCGCTGATGTGGGTGCCGTCCTACGCCCGTGACGAGCCGGAGCTCTTCGGGTTCCCGTTCTTCTTCTGGTACCAGTTCCTCTGGGTGTTCCTCTGCTCCGGCATGACGTGGTCGGCCTACAAGCTGGTCCTGGCGGCGCGCCGATGAGCGGGGTCAACGGCGTCGCGCTCGCCGTGCTGGTCGCGCTGTTCCTGCTGGTCACCGTGATGGGCTTCCTGGCCGCCCGGTGGCGCCGTGCCGAGAGCCTCGACAGCCTCGACGAGTGGGGCCTCGGCGGTCGCAAGTTCGGCACCTGGGTCACCTGGTTCCTGCTCGGTGGCGACCTCTACACCGCCTACACCTTCGTGGCGGTGCCGGCCGCGATGTTCGCCACCGGTGCGGTGGCCGGGTTCTTCGCGGTGCCCTACACGATCGTGCTCTACCCGATCATCTTCGTCTTCATGGCGCGGCTGTGGTCGGTCAGCCACCGGCACGGCTACGTCACGACCGCCGACTTCGTCCAGGGCCGCTACAGCGACCGCGGGCTCAGCCTGGCGGTCGCGGTCACCGGCTTCGTGGCGACGATGCCCTACATCGCGCTGCAGCTCGTCGGCATCCAGGCGGTGCTCGAGGTCGTCGGCCTCGGTGGCGGCGACAGCCTGCTGGCCAAGGACCTCCCGCTGTTCATCGCCTTCGCGCTGCTGGCCGCCTACACCTACTCCTCGGGGCTGCGGGCCCCGGCGATCATCGCCTTCGTCAAGGACGCCCTGATCTACCTGGTGATCATCGTGGCGATCGTCTACCTCCCCTCGCAGGTCGGCGGCTGGGGCGAGATCTTCGGTGCGGCGCAGGAGAAGATGGCGACGACCAACGAGGTCACGGGCGCACCCACCGGGGCGTTCGTCCCGGTCGAGGGGCAGATGTGGGCCTACGCCACCCTGGGCCTGGGCTCGGCGCTCGCCCTGTTCATGTACCCCCACTCGGTCACCGCCAGCCTGTCGTCCGGCAGCCGCAACACGATCCGCCGCAACGCGGCCATCCTGCCGGCGTACTCCTTCGTGCTGGGCCTGCTGGCCCTGCTCGGCTGGGTCGCGATCGCGGCGGGCACCGAGCCGGTCGGACTCGACGGCGAGCCCAACCCGCAGCTGGTCATCCCGCAGCTCTTCGAGGACTCCTTCCCCGACTGGTTCGCCGGGGTCGCCTTCGCGGCGATCGCGATCGGCGCGCTGGTGCCGGCGGCGATCATGTCGATCGCGGCGGCCAACACCTTCACCCGCAACATCTACAAGGAGTTCATCAAGCGCGACGCCACCCCGGCCCAGGAGGCCAAGGTGTCCAAGCTGATGTCGCTGCTGGTGAAGGCGTTCGCGCTGGTCTTCGTGCTGACGCTCGATCGGCAGAACGCGATCAACTTCCAGCTGCTCGGCGGGATCTGGATCCTGCAGACCTTCCCGGCGATCGTCTTCAGCCTCTACACCCGGTGGTTCCACCGGTGGGGGCTGCTGGCGGGCTGGGCGGTCGGCATGGCCTACGGCACCTACGCCGCCTACCAGGTGGTCAACCCGGTCACCGGCAAGCACTTCGGCGGCTCGCTCTCCGCCCTTCCGGGGATCGGCGACCTCGGCTACATCGCCATGACCGCCTTCGTGCTCAACATCGCGATCGCGGTCGTGCTGACGCTGGTGCTCAACGCCGCCAAGGTGTCCAACGGCCGCGACCGGACCCGTCCGGGCGACTACTTCGCCGACGCCGGCGACCCGCGGGTCGACGCCGACCTCGCCTCCGACGACCAGCTGACGAAGGGCGAGCCGACCACCTGACCCACGCCCGGAGGTGCAGGACGGGCGCGGGCCCCGTCGGACCGGCTGCGAGGATGGCGGCGTGAGCCGACGCGACGTGGTGGTGCTGGGGTCGACGGGGTCGATCGGCACCCAGGCGCTGGAGATCGTGCGCCGCCACCCCGACCGGTTCCGGGTCGTGGGGCTGACCGCGGGCGGTTCGCAGCCCGAGCTGTTCGAGCAGCAGGTGGCCGAGCTGTCGCCGGCGTACTCCGGGGTGGGGGAGGAGGCCAGCGTCGAGGCGGCCGCGATGGACTGCGACGTGGTGCTCAACGGCATCACCGGCGCGGTCGGGCTGCGGCCGACCCTCGCCGCGCTCGACGCCGGCACCACGCTCGCCCTGGCCAACAAGGAGAGCCTGATCATCGGCGGACCGGTGGTGACGGGCCGCGCAGCGCCGGGTCAGATCGTCCCGGTCGACAGCGAGCACTCCGCGCTCGCGCAGTGCCTGCGGGGCGGCGCTCCCGCGGAGGTACGCCGCCTCGTGCTCACCGCGAGCGGCGGCCCGTTCCGCGGCCGCACCCGCGAGCAGCTCGCCGACGTGACCGTCGAGCAGGCGCTGGCCCACCCCACCTGGGACATGGGGCCGGTCGTGACCATCAACTCCGCCACCCTGGTCAACAAGGGGCTGGAGGTGATCGAGGCGCACCTCCTCTTCGGCATCCCCTTCGACCGGATCGAGGTGGTCGTCCACCCGACGAGCGTCGTCCACTCGATGGTCGAGTTCGTCGACGGCTCGACGCTCGTCCAGGCCAGCCCGCCGACGATGCTGATCCCGATCGCGCTCGGCCTGGCCTGGCCCGACCGCCTGCCCGACACCGCTCCGCCCGTCGACTGGACCCGCGCCGAGACCTGGGAGTTCCACCCGCTCGACGATCAGGCGTTCCCCGCGGTGGCCCTCGCCCGCGACGCCGGCACCCGCGGCGGCACCGCCCCGGCCGTCTACAACGCCGCCAACGAGGTGTGCGTCGAGGCCTTCCGCACCGGCCGGCTCGGCTTCACCGACATCGTTCCGACGGTTGCCCACGTGCTCGCCGCGCACGACGTACGCTCGGAGGAGCAGCTCACCGTCGACGACGTGCTCGCCGCCGACGCGTGGGCCCGGACCTCTGCCGCCGCCCTGATCGAAGGACCCCGATGAACGCCGTCGACTACACGCTGGGCGTGCTGATCTTCGCGTTCGCGATCCTGGCCTCGATCGGCCTGCACGAGTTCGGCCACATGATCCCGGCGAAGAAGTTCGGCGGGAAGGTCACCCAGTGGTTCATCGGCTTCGGGCCGACGGTGTGGAGCAAGCAGATCGGCGAGACCGAGTACGGCGTCAAGGCCATCCCGCTCGGCGGCTACGTCAAGATCGTCGGGATGCTGCCGCCCGGCGCCGAGGACCTCGACGAGGACCGGGCCCACCCGGTCTTCGACGAGAACGGCGAGCGCGTCGTGCGGGTGCGCAAGTCCAACACCGGGATGTTCACCCAGCTGATCTCCGACGCGCGCGCCGCGGAGTGGGAGCACGTGAAGCCGGGCGACGAGGACCGGCTCTTCTACCGCATGCCCTGGTGGAAGAAGGTGATCGTGATGGCCGGCGGACCCACGGTCAACATCCTGATCGCCTTCTTCCTGTTCTGGGGCGTCATCGGCACGCTCGGCTACGTCGACCACGTCGAGACCAAGCCCGTCGTGCAGTCCGTCGTCCCCTGCATCGTGCCCGCCGACGAGGACGGCCGCGCCTGCACCGACGAGGAGCTGCGCGACCACGCGACCCCGGCGAGCCAGGCCGGGCTCCAGCCCGGTGACCGCTTCGTCTCCTTCAACGGCGAGCCGGTGACCGACTGGAAGCAGATCCAGGACGCGATCCGCGGCAACGGCGACCGGCAGGCCACGCTCGGCATCGAGCGCGACGGCGAGCAGCTGTCGGTCAAGGTGCGCACCGAGGTCACCCCGCGACCCCTCGACGCCCAGAAGCCCGAGGAGCTCACGCGGGTCGGCTTCCTCGGCGTCGAGCCGGTGCAGCGTGAGGTCTACGCCACCGGCGGCCCGGTCGTCGCCGCCGACCACATGGTCGACCTGACCGGTCACGTCGTCGTGGCGATCGGCAAGCTCCCGGTCAGCGTCTGGCACGTCGCCCAGGCGATCGCCGGTGTCGAGGAACGCGACGCCAACGGCCCGGTCTCGGTCGTCGGCGGGGGTCG
The DNA here is from genome assembly GCA_963740885.1 of uncultured Actinomycetota bacterium. GTDB lineage: Bacteria > Actinomycetota > Actinomycetes > Propionibacteriales > Nocardioidaceae > Nocardioides. Next base: position 290,795 of record CAVUFP010000002.1, on the reverse strand, counting down.
GATCGCGGGCGAGGTCGCCGCGTCGGAGCAGTTCTCGTTCTCCGAGAAGGTCTCGATCCTCGCGACCGCCGTGGCGACGTTCAACCTGTTCATCGGGCTGTTCAACTTCATCCCGCTGCTGCCCCTCGACGGCGGTCACATCGCCAGCGCGCTGTGGGAGGCGATCCGCCGCGGTGCCGCGCGGCTGAGCGGCCGCCCCGACCCCGGCTACGTCGACGCCGCCAAGCTGCTCCCCGTCGCGTACGTCGTCGCCAGCGGGCTGCTCGTCATGGGGCTGGTGCTGATCGTCGCCGACATCTTCGTGCCCGTGCAGCTCCCGTTCTGAGCCCTGCGCGCCGGCGGTGCGTGTGGGTGGTGGCCCATGACTCGCGCGCGAGGTCCGCGGGGGACGCCCCCGGGGACTCTGACGAGGTTCGCGGGTTCGGCGCCCGTACGCCGCCTCCCTAGACTGTCGACATGACCGAGATCGACCTGGGCATGCCCGCGCCGCCGCCCCCGGTGCTCGCTCCACGGCGGCCCACCCGCCAGATCCGGGTCGGGAAGGTGGGCGTCGGGAGCGAGAGCCCGATCTCGGTGCAGTCGATGACCACGACGCTGACCAGCGACGTCAACACGACCCTCCAGCAGATCGCCGAGCTGACCGCTTCCGGCTGCGACATCGTGCGGGTCGCGTGCCCGAGCCAGGACGACGCCGACGCCCTGGCGGAGATCGCGCAGCACTCCCAGATCCCGGTGATCGCCGACATCCACTTCCAGCCGCGCTACGTCTACGCCGCCATCGAGGCCGGCTGTGCCGCCGTCCGCGTCAACCCCGGCAACATCCGCAAGTTCGACGACCAGGTCAAGCAGATCGCCCAGGCGGCCAAGGACCACGGCACGAGCATCCGGATCGGCGTCAACGCCGGCAGCCTCGACAAGCGGCTGCTGGAGAAGCACGGCAAGGCGACGCCCGAGGCGCTGGTGGAGAGCGCGGTGTGGGAGGCGAGCCTGTTCGAGGAGCACGGCTTCCACGACTTCAAGATCTCGGTCAAGCACAACGACCCGGTCGTGATGGTGCGGGCCTACGAGCTGCTCGCCGAGGCCGGCGACTGGCCGCTCCACCTCGGCGTGACCGAGGCGGGGCCGGCGTTCCAGGGCACGATCAAGTCGGCCGTGGCCTTCGGCCACCTGCTCTCCCAGGGCATCGGCGACACCATCCGGGTCTCCCTCTCCGCCCCGCCGGTGGAGGAGGTCAAGGTCGGCATCCAGATCCTCGAGAGCCTGAACCTCAAGCCGCGTCGCCTCGAGATCGTCTCGTGCCCGTCCTGCGGCCGCGCCCAGGTCGACGTCTACAAGCTCGCCGACGAGGTGACTGCCGGCCTCGACGGGCTCGAGGTCCCGCTGCGGGTCGCCGTCATGGGCTGCGTCGTCAACGGCCCGGGTGAGGCTCGCGAGGCCGACCTCGGCGTCGCCTCCGGCAACGGCAAGGGCCAGATCTTCGTCAAGGGCGAGGTCATCAAGACCGTCCCCGAGAGCCAGATCGTGGAGACCCTGATCGAGGAGGCCATGCGGATCGCCGAGGGCATGGAACCCGTCGAGGGCGGCCAGGCGAGCGTGTCGGTGTCGTAGCCGCCCGCCAGGTCGACGGGGCACCTGGGCGAGCGGCTGCGCGAGCTCGACAGCCCGTGATCCACCGCGGCCCCGTGCCGGCGGTCGCGGCCGGCCGTAGGCTCCGGGTGTGCTGACGACCCGTCACGGTGTGCGCGTGCTGTCCGCGTCCGACCTCGACGCGTTCCAGCGCCTGGCCGGGCAGGACCCGGTCGTGAACGTCTTCGCGTCCTACCGCGCCCGCACCACCAACCTGGAGCCGCGCTGGCTCGGCGGAGAGGTCTGGGGCCGCTTCGTCGACGGGGACCTGGCCGCCGCCTGCCACGTCGGGGCCAACCTGGTGCCGGTCGGCTGCACGACCGAGGACGCCCGGGTCTTCGCCGAGCGCGCCCTCGCGCGGGGCCGCACGGTCACCACGATCGTCGGCCCGCAGGACGCCGTACGCCCGATGTGGGAGACCGTCGCCGACACCTGGGGCACGCCCCGCGAGCAGCGGTGGGACCAGCCCCACCTCGAGATCAGCGACCGGCCCGTCGTGGAGCCCGATCCCGCCGTGCGGCGTACGACGATGGCCGACGCCGAGGTGCTCTACCCCGCCTGCGTGGCGATGTACACCGAGGAGGTCGGCATCTCCCCGGAGGCCGGCGGGGGAGGGGACCTCTACCGGACCCGGGTCCACCAGCTGATCTCGCGCGGCTGGTCGTTCGCCCGGGTCGAGGACGGCCGCGTGGTCTTCAAGGCGGAGGTGGCCTCGCTGACCCCGGCCGCGGCCCAGGTCCAGGGGGTCTGGGTCGACCCGGACCGGCGTGGCGAGGGGCTGGGCGCCGCGGGCATGGCGGCGGTGGTCGACCACGTGCTGCGCGACCTCGCCCCGGTCGTCTCGCTCTACGTCAACGACTACAACCAGGCGGCGCGCCGGGTCTACGAGCAGGTCGGCTTCCGCCAGACCTCGACCTTCGCGACGGTCATGTACTAGCCGGACGCGAAGCCCTACGCTGCGCCCTGTGTCCGAGGAGTTCGAGGTCACCGTCGACGGTGTGACGCTGGGCGGCGCGGTGAGCGGCGAGGGCCCGCGGGTCTTGCTGCTGCACGGCGGACCCGGGCTCGGCTACGACTACCTCGAGCCGCTGGTCGAGGAGCTGGCCGAGTCCTGCACGGTCGCGGTCCACCAGCAACGGGGACTGCCACCGTCGCAGGGAGAGGGCCCCTACGACGTCGCTGACCACGTGGCCGACGTGGGCCGCGTGCTCGACGGTCTGGGGTGGGACCGGGCAGCCGTGCTCGGTCACTCGTGGGGCGGACACCTCGCGCTCCACGTCGCGCTCGCCCTGCCGGACCGGCTGACGGGCGTGCTGATCGTGGACCCGCTCGGTGGCGTGGGCGACGGCGGTGGGGCCGAGTTCTGGGCCACGCTGATGGAGCGGACGCCGGCTGAGGACCTGCAGCGCCTGGCGGAGCTGAGCCCCGGGCTCGAGGCGGGCGAGGCCACTGACGACCAGGTGCAGGAGCACATGCGCCTGATCTGGCCGGCCTACTTCTCCAGTCGTGCGGCCGCGCCCCCGCTGCCTCACGTGCGCTACGCGCCCGTGTCCGGGTCGCAGACCATGGCCTCGGCCACCGCGCTGCTCCCGGCGCTCGAGGCCTCCCTCCCCGACATCCGGGTGCCGACGGGGTTCCTGGCCGGCGGCTCGAGCCCGATGCCTCGTTCGACCTCCACCGACACCGCCGAGCTGATCCCCGGTGCCTGGGTGGACGTGCTGGAGGGCGTCGGGCACTTCGTGTGGCTCGAGCAGCCGGGCGCCGTACGAGCGGCCCTGCAACGACTGCTGGCCGCGTAACTGGTTCGCGGCGCCGTCACCCCCACCAGTAGCCTTCGCCGCATGATCTTCCGGATGTCGAGCCTGTTCGTGCGCACCCTCCGCGACGACCCGGCGGACGCGGAGGTCCCGAGCCACAGGCTCCTGCTGCGCGCCGGCTACATCCGCCGGGCGGCGCCCGGCATCTACTCCTGGCTGCCGCTGGGGCTGCGGGTGCTGCGCAAGATCGAGGACGTCATCCGCGAGGAGATGGAGGCGATCGGCGCGCAGGAGCTGCTCTTCCCGGCGCTGCTGCCCAAGGAACCCTACGAGGCGTCGGGCCGCTGGGGGGACTACGGGCCCAACATCTTCCGCCTGCAGGACCGCAAGGGCGGCGACTACCTGCTCGGCCCGACCCACGAGGAGATGTTCACCCTCGTGGTCAAGGACCTCTACTCCTCCTACAAGGACCTCCCGCTCGCGATCTACCAGATCCAGACCAAGTACCGCGACGAGGCGCGCCCCAGGGCCGGGCTGCTGCGCGGGCGCGAGTTCGTGATGAAGGACTCCTACTCCTTCGACGTCGACGACGCCGGGCTGGCGGCCTCCTACCAGCGCCACCGCGAGGCCTACATCAGGATCTTCGACCGGCTCGGCTTCGAGTACGTCATCGTCAAGGCGACCTCCGGTGCGATGGGCGGCTCGGCCTCGGAGGAGTTCCTGGCCAAGGCGGACGTCGGGGAGGACACCTACGTCCGCTGCAGCCGCTGCGACTACGCCGCCAACGTCGAGGCCGTCGAGGTGCACGTCCCGGCGCCGGTGGACCACAGCGACGCACCGGCCGCGCACGCCGAGGACACCCCCGACACCCCGACCATCGACACCCTCGTCGCCCACCTCGACGACCGGTTCCCCCGCGAGGACCGGCCGTGGGTGGCCGCCGACACGCTCAAGAACGTGATGGTCGTCCTGGTCCACCCCGACGGCAGCCGCGAACCGCTGGCCATCGGTGTGCCCGGCGACCGCGACATCGACCTCGAGCGGCTGGGCGGCCAGCTCGAGCCGATCGAGGTCGAGGCCATGGACGAGGTCGAGATGAAGCGGCACCCGGCGCTCGTGAAGGGCTACATCGGCCCCGAGGTGCTCGGCGAGGACAGCGCGTCGGGCATCCGGTTCCTCGTCGACCCGCGCGTCGTCGACGGCACCCGCTGGGTCACCGGCGCCAACCGGGCCGGCTCCCACGTGATCGACCTGGTCGCCGGCCGCGACTTCACCGCCGACGGCACGATCGAGGCCGCCGAGGTGCGCGAGGGCGACGCCTGCCCGCGTTGCGGGCACTCCGACGGGGGCACGCTGCACGCGGCACGAGGGATCGAGATGGGCCACATCTTCCAGCTCGGTCGCACGTACGCCGAGGCGCTCGACCTCCGGGTCCTCGACGAGCACGGCAAGCTGGTGACGGTCACGATGGGCTCCTACGGCATCGGGCCCTCCCGCGCCGTCGCCGCGATCGCCGAGAACACCCTCGACGACCTCGGACTGTGCTGGCCGCGCGAGATCGCCCCGGCCGACGTCCACCTGGTGGCGGCCGGCAAGGACGGCGAGGTGTTCGAGGCCGCGGCCCGACTGTCCGACGAGCTCGACCGGCGCGGCGTCACGGTCCTCTACGACGACCGCACGGGCAAGGTGAGCCCGGGGGTGAAGTTCAAGGACGCCGAGCTGATCGGCGTCCCGACCATCGTGACCGTCGGCCGCGGCCTGGCCGACGGCGTGGTCGAGGTCCGCGACCGGGCCAGCGGCGAGCGGCGGGACGTCGCGGTGGGCGAGGCCGTCGACCACCTCGTCGCCCTCGTCCGTGGCTAGCCCCGGCGGAGCGGGGGTCGCCGCGGTCGTCTTCGACTGGGGCGGCACCCTGACCCGGTGGCACGACGTCGACTTCCACGCCGAGTCGCTGGCCCTGGCCCACGCGGTCGCCCGCACGCCCACGCCCGACGACGACCACCACGCGTGGGCGGCGCGGCTGCACGCCGCGGGCGACGCCGTCTGGGGACGCAGCCGCGACCGCCAGCAGAGCTCGACCATCGCCGACCTGTTCGACGAGGCCGGGCTCGACCACGACCCCGACCTGCTCGCGGCCTACTACGAGTTCTGGGAGCCGCACACCGACACCGACGCCGACGTGCGCCCGCTGTGGGAGACCCTGCGCTCACGCGGCGTCCGGGTCGGCGTCCTCTCCAACACGATCTGGCCGCGCGAGTGGCACGAGGGCTTCTTCCGCCGCGACGGTGTGCTCGACCTGATCGACGGCGACGTCTACAGCAGCGAGATCCCGTGGACCAAGCCCTCGCCGCGCGCCTTCGAGGCCGCGATGGCCGCGGTCGGGATCGACGAGCCGGGACGCTGCGTCTACGTCGGCGACCGGCTCTTCGACGACGTCTGGGGCGCGGCCAACGCCGGCATGCGGACCATCCACGTGCCCCACAGCCGGATCCCCAGCACCCAGGTCGGCCACTCCGAGGGCACTCCCGACGCGGTCGTCCACGACCTCCTCGAGGTCGCGGACGTCGTCGCGCGCTGGTCCTGACCGGTCGACACCACCCGGCCGGGGCCTCGCCAACCGCCGCCGGTTCGGGCAGGGTGGGCCGGGTTGCCGCCGCGGGGCGGCACCAACGAGAGGATCCTGGATGCGCACCACCACCGGACTCCGGCGTCTCGCGGCCACCGCCGCCGGCGTCGCCGCCCTGTCGCTCGTCGGCCTTCCCGGCACCGCCCACGCGGCCCTGGTCGCCGGTGACAACCCCTGCTTCGACGCCTCCGGCGGCACGGCAGCCGCCTCGGCCTCGGCCCGCGGTGGCCACGGACCCGACACCCGACCGGTCACCGCCGACGAGCAGCGCCAGATCAGCCGCCGCACCGACCGGCTGCTGGCGCAGCGCGTCAGCGCGGCGACGACCGGTGGCAACGTCCCGGTCTACGTTCACGTGATGGCGGCCGCCGACGGCACGGGCAACGTCACCAACTCCCAGATCAACCGCCAGGTCGCGGTGCTCAACAACACCTTCGCGGGCGGCGAGTCCGGCACGGCGGCCGACACCGGCTTCACCTTCACCCTCGCCGGCATCGACCGCTTCTACAACAACACCTGGCACAAGGACGGCTCCTCCGCCAACTACCGCTCGCGGACCCGTCAGGGTGGGGCCGACGCGCTCAACATCTGGCTGGTCGACTTCAAGTACCTCGGCATCGCCACCTTCCCCTGGGACTACGCCAGGCAGCCCGGCATCGACGGCATCCGGGTCAACTACGGCTCGCTGCCCGGCGGTCCGATCAGGAACTACAACAAGGGCGAGACGGCCACCCACGAGGCGGGTCACTGGTTCGGGCTCTACCACACCTTCCAGGGCGGCTGCACCGAGCCGAACGACGAGGTCTCCGACACCCCGGCCCAGAGCAGCCCGACCAGCGGGTGCCCCGCCGGTCGTGACTCCTGCCCGCTGCCCGGGCTCGACCCGATCCACAACTACATGGACTACTCCTACGACACCTGTTACACGGAGTTCACCAGCGGTCAGAGCACCCGCGCCAACGACATGTTCACCGCCTACCGGCGCTGAGCCCCGGGTCGGTCCGGCACGTCGGGGTCCCGCGCACGCAGGGCCCCGACGTCCGTCTGCAACAACCTGCAATGCAGAAAGCTGGGGAAGGCCCGGACTCGCGGCGGCGGCGCGCGGTCCTGCACACTCGTGCACGAGGGAGCAGGACGCCACCCCACCCCGGCGCACCCGGCTTCCGCGTTCGAGGAACGCGATCAGCGGTCCGTGTGCCCGACTCCGGGGAAGATCTCGGGACTTCCCCGGAAGGTGAGCTCGCGGACCGCTGAGTCCGTCAGGGCGCCGATCGCCCAGCGCCGGTCCTCGCCGCTGGTCTGACCCGAGAGCCAGGCGTACGTCGCCGTACAGGCCCGCTCCACCTCGCGGGCCGCCGACACCACCTGGTCGGCGGTGTCCAGCGGCTCCGGGATGTCGTAGGCGGCCTCGGCCGCCACCGGCTCGGCATCGTGGTCGCGCACCCGCGTCTGGAGCTGGTCGCGGCGCGAGCGGTGGACGCTGTAGCCGGAGGTCAGGTCGCCGAAGAGGTCCGGTGTCGCCGACGCGGAGGTCCTCGCGCCCAGCGCGCCGTAGACGTAGAGCGCCGCGTGCTCGGCGGCCAGCGCGCGCTGCAGGGCGCTCAGCGGGGTCATCGGCCGCCGCCGGCGTCGGCGGCCAGCCGCTGGGCGACTCCGGCGGACATGGTGGCCAGCAGCGAGGCGAGCGCCCCGCTCTGCGCGCTCACGGCGGCCTCGGCGAGCCGGCGCTGGAGGGCCGCCTCCTCGCGACGCACCCGCGCCAGCAGGGCGGGGACCGGTCCGCGTACCCGCGTGGGCCGCACCCTGCGGTCGGCCTCGAGGGCCTGGAGGTGGGCGGCGTGGAGCCGTCGCCACGTCGTCACCTGGCGGGCGGCCGGTCGCCCCGCGCGGGCGACACCGGCCACGAGGGCCAGGGTGGCGGCCAGGTCGTCGCTCACGCGACGTACGAGCTGCTCGTCGGGGTCCGCGGGCTCCGGGCGGTCGCTGCCCCTGCTCGGCGAGGGGTCGGCCTCGGGATCGGCGGGCGGGTCGAGGTCGCAGCCCGCTGCGGTGACGCCCAGCACCAGGGCGCCGACGAGCGCGCGCCGGGAGGCGAGGGCGTCCAGGTCCGGGGTCACGGCGCGACCCTATCGCCGGGTGTGGGCCGCTCCCGAGCAGCCGCTATCGTGGGCGCTCATCCAACTTCACAAGGAGGCCGGCGTGAGCAGCCGCAGACCCGACGCCATCCGCGACCGCATCGAGTCCGAGCTCACCGAACCCCTCCGTGCCCACGGCCTCGACGTCGAGGCCGTGGAGATCACCCCGGTCGCCCAGCGTCGCATGCTCCGAGTCGCGGTCGACAAGGACGGCGGCGTCAGCCTCGACGACGTCGCCGACGCCACCCGCGAGGTCTCGCGGGTGCTCGACGAGTCCGACGTGATGGGCGAGCAGCCCTACACCCTCGAGGTGACCTCGCGCGGCGTCGACCGGCCGTTGACGCTGCCGCGCCACTGGCGCCGCAACACCGATCGGCTGGTCAAGGTGACGCTCGGCTCCGGTGAGGTGCTCACCGGGCGCATCACCGGGTGCGACGACGTCGGCGCCCGGCTCGACGTCAGCGGGCAGTCCCGCGAGGTCGACTACGCCGAGGTGACCAAGGCCCTGGTCCAGATCGAGTTCAACCGTCCCGGCGCGAAGGAGGCGTGATGGACATCGACCTCTCCATCCTGCGGATGCTCGAGCGTGAGAAGGAGATCTCCTTCGAGGTGCTCGTCGGGGCGATCGAGCAGGCCCTGCTCACGGCCTACCACAAGACCGCCGGCGCACAGGAGCAGGCGCGGGTCGAGCTCGACCGGAGCTCGGGCCACGTCACGGTGTGGGCCGCGGAGCTCGACGACGAGGGCGAGAAGGTGGGGGAGTACGACGACACCCCCCAGGGCTTCGGCCGGATCGCCGCGACGACGGCCAAGCAGATCATGCTGCAGCGGCTGCGCGACGCCGAGGACGACATCAGGTTCGGGGAGTTCTCCGGCAAGGAGGGGGACATCATCTCGGGGGTGATCCAGCAGGGTCGCAACCCCGACGACGTGATGGTCGACCTCGGCAAGCTCGAGGCACTGCTCCCGCTCGGCGAGCGGGTCCCGGGCGAGCGCTACGAGCACGGCACCCGGATCAAGAGCATCGTGATCTCGGTGCGCAAGGGGATGCGCGGCCCGCAGATCACGCTGTCGCGCTCGCACCCCAACCTGGTCAAGAAGCTGTTCGCGCTCGAGGTGCCCGAGATCGCCGACGGGTCGGTGGAGATCGCGGCGATCGCCCGCGAGGCCGGGCACCGCACCAAGATCGCGGTCACGTCGACCGTGTCCGGCGTCAACGCCAAGGGCGCGTGCATCGGCCCGATGGGCCAGCGGGTGCGCAACGTGATGTCGGAGCTGCACGGCGAGAAGATCGATATCGTCGACTGGTCCGACGACCCGGTGGAGCTGGTCGCCCACGCCCTCTCGCCCGCCCGGGTGACCTCGGTCCAGGTCGTCTCCGAGGCGGAGCGGTCGGCCCGGGTGGTCGTCCCCGACTACCAGCTCTCGCTCGCGATCGGCAAGGAAGGCCAGAACGCCCGCCTCGCCGCCCGCCTCACCGGCTGGCGCATCGACATCCGCTCCGACGAAGCCGACAGCGACGGGTGAGGCACGAACCCGGCGCGTGGGTCGGCGCAGGTTGAGCAAGCGCCGCGAGCGAGCGCAGCGAGCGCGCGGACCGCGCGTCGAAACCCCGTAAGAGGCGCAGGGCCTCAGCGCCCGAGCCGCCGCAGCGCCGCCTGAGCCGCGAACCACCCGCTCATGCCGTGGACGCCGCCGCCGGGCGGGGTGGCCGACGAGCAGAGGAACAGCCGGTCGTCGGAGGTCGTGTAGGGGTTGACGCGGACCGCGGGACGGGTGAAGAGCTGGCGCAGGTCCTGGACGCCGCCATTGATGTCACCGCCGACGTAGTTGGCGTTCTCGGCCTCCATCTGCGGCGCCGTCCGGGTCGCCCGGGCCAGGACGAGGTCGCCGAAGCCGGGGGCGAAGCGCTCGACCTGGGCCTCGATCCGGGCGGTCATGTCGACGTCGCTTCCGGCGGGGACGTGGCAGTAGGCCCACCCGACGTGCCGGCCCTCGGGGGCACGGGTCGGATCGGACAGCGTGGGCTGGGTCAGCAGCACGAACGGTCGCTCCGGGACCCGGCCGCGGTTGACGTCGTCCTCGGAGCGCAGCAGCTCGGGCAGGGTGCCGCCGAGGTGCACGGTCCCGGCGCGTCGGGCGTCCTCGGCCCGCCAGGGGATCGGCCCCGACAGCGCCCAGTCGATCTTGAAGACCCCGGGTCCGTGGCGGTAGCGACGCAGCGCTCGCCGGTACGTCGGCGACAGCCGGTCACCGGCGATGGCGAGCAGCTGGCGTGGCGCGACGTCGAGCAGCACCACGCCTGCGTCGTCGAGCTCCTCGATCCGCTCGACGCGGTGGCCGGTCACGACCTCGCCCCCGAGCGAGCGCAGGTGGCCGACCATGGCGTCGACGACGCGTTGCGAGCCACCGCGGGCGAAGGGCCAGCCGACGGCGTGGGCAGCGGTCATCAGCACCAGCCCGACCGCGGCGGTCGGCACCTGGTCGAGCCGCATCATCGAGTGCGCGGCGGTACCGGCCAGCAGCGCGCGACCCGCATCGCCGTCGAACCGGCCGCGGGCCAGCCCGTCGGCCGAGCGCAGGCCGGAGAGCCCGAAGCGCGCCAGCGTCAGCGGGTGGTGGGGCAGCCGGAGCGGACCGAGCACCTCGGTCATCAGGTCGTCGGCACGCCGGACGAGCGGACCGAGCAGCCGGCGGTAGGCGCGGCCGTCGGCGCCACCCAGCTCGGCACCCGTCTCCTCGACCGAGCGGAGCAGCAGGGCCGCCGAGCCGTCGTCGAGCGGGTGGGCGAGGGGCACCTCGGGCTGCACCAGCTCCAGGCCGTGCTCGGCGAGCGGCAGCGCGCGCAGCGCGGGCGAGGCCAGCGCGAGCGAGTGCACCGTCGAGCAGACGTCGTGCACGAAGCCGGGCAGGGTCAGCTCCGCGGAGCGCGACCCCCCGCCCGCGGTCCCGGCCGCCTCGACGACCGTGACCGAGCGGCCGGCGGCGGCCAGGGTGATGGCCGCGCTGAGTCCGTTGGGTCCGGAGCCGACGACGACAGCGTCGCGACCCCGGATCACGGACCCCTCGTCAGCGGTCGGCACGCGAGCGACGGAACACCCCGGCCAGGGCGCGGAAAGGAGCGTTCATCGTGTAGATCGTGGACCGGATCGCGGCGGAGTGCCAGACGTTGGTCCAGCGTCGCCACTGCCGCTTCTTGTCCACGCAGACGACCGCGGTCTCGACCTCGGGGTCGGTGACCGCGTAGTAGGCCGCCACGTTGCGCAGCGTGGTGTCCCAGAACGCGTCCTCCTGGCGGTGGCCGCCCATCACCAGTCCCAGCTCGAAGATCGGGTCGGAGGCCCGCATCAGCACCTGCGCCTGGGCCACCGTGTGCTCGCCCTGGTCGGCCGCGCTGAAGGTGATCCAGCCGGCGAACACGTGCCCCTGCGGCGTCATCAGGGTGAACGACTCGTCGTCGGCGTAGAGCACCATCACCCCCGTCGACAGCTTGAGCTTGCCGGGCAGCGTGCCCTCGATCAGCGCGACCTCGCCGGGCGCGATGCCGGTGAGCGGGCCGTAGAAGTGGTTGCCCGCGGGCCAGAACTCCGGGAACCGCTGCTTCCACATCGCCACCAGGTCGACGGCCGAGGCCCGCTCGGCCGGAAGCCGCACCTGGTAGGTCTTCTGCCACATCTTGCCGAAGCCCTGGATCGGGCTGGCCAGCCGCTTTCCGGCGACGTTGATGCCCGTCGCGCCGGCTGGCACCTCGGAGACGCTCAGCTGCGAGACCCGCTTGGCCCAGTGGGCCGCGTCGCGGGCCGCGGCCTGCTCGTGCTCGGTCATGGCCGTTCCCCCTCAGGAGAGCGCCCGCAGCGCGGCGGGCTCGTCGGGATGGATGCCGATCGCCTCGTCGAGGCGGGTCAGCTCGAAGATCTGCCGGTAGTGGTCGGACAGGCCGTAGGCGTGCAGCGGCCTCGAGTGCCGCTGGGCCCGCACCAGCAGGGTCACCAGCAGCCCGATCCCCCCACTGTTCATGTAGGACAGCCCGCTGAAGTTGAGGACGACCCCACGCGCGTCCCCGATCTCGTCGTAGGCGGCCATCAGGACGGTCTCCGAGCCCGCCGTCACGTCCCCCTTGATGTCGACCACCCCGGCGGCGCCCTCTCGGCGTACGTCGAAGGTGGCGTTGGCCTCGGTCATGTCGTGCTCCCCCCCGCGTCGTCGACGCGATCCTCATCTGGTGCTGCCTGTTCCCGGTCCTGCTCGGCGCCGCGGACCGCGCTCTCCTCGTCGGCCTCGATCGCCATGAAGTCGGCGAGCCGGGTGATCTCGAAGATCTCCCGGTAGTGCGGCGTCAGGCCGTAGGCGCTCAGCGGGATCCCGCGGGCCCGGGCCTTGGCGAGCATCCCCACGATCAGCGCGATGCCGGTGGAGTTGATGTAGCCCGCGTCGTGGAAGTTGAGCGTCACCGCGCTGGGCGAGGAGGCCATCGCCTCGTTCCAGGCGGCCTCCATCGACGTCTCGGCGTGGCCGTTGATGTCGCCGACCAGGTCGATCACGGCGACCTCGGCCCGGCTCCGGACGGTGGTCCCGGATGCGTCACTCGGCATGGCTGCCTCCTGCTCGTGGCTCGTCGTCCTCGGCCTGGAGCTGCATCACCAGCTCCAGCACGTGCTGCTGGTCGTCGTGGGTCTCGTGCGCCTCGTCGACCATGTTCTTGATGAGGAACAGCCCCCAGCCGCGGGGCCGCTGGAGACCGGCGAGCTTGGCCTCGAGGTCGGGCTCCTCGGCCCGCCGCCCGGGCTCGTCGCCCGGCTGCCCGCCCTGGTCGACGACCTGGACCCGCACCGTGTCGGCGTCGGTGAGCACGCGGATCAGCACCGGCAGGTCGGCGCGGTACTTGTTGCCGTGCTCCATCGCGTTCATGGTGGCCTCGCCGACCGCCGTCTCGAGCCGGTGGAGCCGCGCCTCGCCGAGCCCCAGCGGCTCGACCAGGGCGCTGACCCGCTCCAGCGCGATCCGCTCGTTGCCCTCGGCGCTCGGCACCTCGAACTCGACCAGCTGGCGCGAGGCCGGGGCCGACTCGGCCGCGGCGGAGCCGGAGCGGCAGAGGGTGACCATCGTGATGTCGTCCTCCTGCTCGGCGTCCTCCCCGGTGTGGTCGCGTACGTCGGCCAGCACCCGGTCGATCAGCTCGTGACCGCCGGGGTAGTGCGCCACCGCCTCCTTCAGGCGCGGGAAGCCGAACATCTCGCCGGCGGGGCTGTGGGCCTCGACGACGCCGTCGGAGTGGAGCAGCAGCGACTCGCCGGGCGCGAGGACGATCTCCTTCTCCTCGTAGACCATGCCGGACATCAGGCCCAGCGGCATGCCGCGGGCCCGCAGCTCCTCCGAGCCGTGGGCGGTCTTGACGTAGGGCAGGTCGTGGCCGGCGTTGGCGAAGCGGAAGTGCCCGGTCGTGGTGTCGAGGACGCCGTAGAGGCAGGTGACGAACATCTTCTCCGGCATGTCGGGGCACAGGTGCTCGTTGACCCGCTCGAGCACGGCCCCCGGGTCGACCATCCGCTGCACCGAGGCGCGGAGCACGCTGCGGGTCGCGGCCATGACCAGGGCGGCCGGGACGCCCTTGTCGGTGACGTCGCCGATCACGAACCCCAGCCGGTTCTCCGAGATCGGGATGACGTCATAGAAGTCGCCGCCCACCTCGCGGGCGGGCCGGTAGTAGGCCGCCACCTGCCAGTCGGGCAGCTCGGGCAGCTGCTTGGGCAGGAAGTTCTGCTGGATCAGCCGGGCGACCTCGAGCTCCTGCTCGAAGCGCTGCCGGGTGGCGGCCTCGGCCTGCTGCTCGCGGACCAGCTGACCGACCCGCAGCGCGGGCGCCGCCTGGGCGGCGAGGTTGTCGAGCAGCTTGCGGTCGTCGGAGGAGTACTCCTGCTCGGAGCGGCGCGGCCCGAGGTTGAGCACGCCGATCAGCTCGCCCTGGCTGACCAGCGGTACGGCGAGCTTGACCCCGGCGGCGCGCATCTGCTCGAGGGCCGGCGACTGCAGCTCCAGCTCCTCGACGTCGACGACACCGGTGGCACTCTGCAGGTAGGCCAGCAGTGGGTCGTTGGGGCCGATGTCGACCGGGGCGACGTCCGTGGTCGCCGCCGGGTCCGCAACGGCGTCGTGGGCCGCGGCGGGGCGGGTGGTCGCCCGGCCGAGGAACCGGCGTCGGAGTGCGGTGATGGTCGTCATGGTGAGACCTTTCTAGGACCCGGGCGTCCGGGAATCGTTACCGCTGCTGGTGGAGCGTCCGTCACGATGCCGTCGGCAGACCCGCGCAGCCAGAGCGAGACGTGGTCGGGGTCGACGGTGTCGCGGACGACGCCGCGCAGGTCGGTGGTGACCGCGTCGAGGTCGACCTCCTGGCGCAACCTTCCCGAGAAGGCCTCGACGGAACGGGCCGCGTCGTACCGGCGCCGGTAGAAGCGCTGGTCGACCACGGCCTGGATCCGGCCACGCACCGGCCGGAACAGCGCCGCGACCGCCAGCGTCGACCCGGCGACGGCCAGGTCGGAGGTGCCCGTCACGGGATCGAGCAACACCCGGAACAGCAGCACCGAGACCAGGTACGTCGCCAGCAGGGTCGCCGTGAGCGCACCGTAGACCAGGGTGCGGGAGATCAGCCGGTCGATGTCGTAGAGCCGGTAGCGCAGGATGGCGATCGCCACGGCCGCCGGGAACGCGGCGATCGCCACCACCACGCTGAGCAGGGCCACCGAGGTGTCCTCGATCCCGGAGAGTGGGGTGTTGATCGCCTGGGACACGACCATCAGCACGGTGGCGTAGGCCAGCCAGCTCAGCTGCCCGCGCTCGAGACCGGTGGCGCGCCGTCGTCGCAGGAACACCGAGCCGAGCGCGACCAGGAACGTACCGGCGAGGACGAGTGCCGCGACCGTGGACACGGCCTTCAGCTGGGAGGTCAGGCCGAGGAGGCCGTAGGGGTTCTGCACCCTGCCGAAACCGTCGAGCCGGCCCGGCGTGAGGGCCACCACCAGGCTGAGGACGATCATCGACACGAGGCACGTCCACGCGGTCCAGCGACGGACTCCGGTGCCCAGGATCCCGGTCGGGAAGATGAGCACCATCAGCACGATGCCCGCCAGCATCGACCAGTAGCTCCACGTGGTCACCCAGGCCGCTGCCAGGGCGAGCGGCTGGTCCGGGTGTCCGGCGAGCACGTAGCCGCCGTAGGCGCCGAGGAGCTCGGAGAGACTGCTCACCGCCCCGATGGCGAGCATCAGCCAACCGAGCCGGTTCGCCGGGCGTCGCGCGGCGACGAGCGCGCCGACGCCGACGTAGGCCGCGGAGAAGACCGAGAACAGCCACGTGATGGCCCGCTGGTTGTAGACCGTCTGGGGGATCACCAGTGCGCCGACCATCGCGGCGACGCTGGCGGCGAGCACGACCAGGGGGAGCCGCCTCATGGGGCACTCCTCAGCCACAGCGACACGTGGTCCGGCTGCACCGTGTCGCGGACGACGGCCCGCAGGTCGTTGCTGACCGCGTCGAGGTCGACCTCCTGCCGCAGTCGTCCGGCGAAGGCCTCCACGGAACGTACGCCGTCGTACTTCCGGCGGTCGAAGCGGCGGTCGACGGCGCGCTGGACGCGGCTGCGGACCGGGCGGAACAGCGCGGCGACGGCGAGCGTGGACGCGGCGACGGCGAGGTCGGAGCTGCCGATCAGCGGGTCGAGGACCAGCCGGAACAGCAGCACCGTGACCAGGTAGGTGCCGACCAGCGCGGCCGTGAGCACGGCGTAGACCGCGGTGCGGTTGAGGATCCGGTCGATGTCGTAGAGGCGGTGGCGCAACAGGGCGATCGCCAGGGCGACGGGGATCAGGCCGAAGGACGCAAGGGCGAGGTTCTGCAGCACCACGAGCCATCCCGGGTCGGGTGCGTCGGTGAAGGGTGCCGGCTTGAGGAACTGCGCCAGCATCGCCGCCAGGTAGAAGGTCGCGACCAGGATGCCGGCCTCGGCGAGCCACTTCAGCTGCTCCCGCTCGATGCCCTGCGAGCGTCGGAACCGCACCCCGAGGGCCACCGCGGCGGCGACGATGCTGGCAGGGAGCAACGGCAGCACGTAGATGAACACCTCGAACAGCGAGCGCCCGAGGCTCGGCAGGTAGAGCGGGTTGCGCATGCCCGGGACCGGCCCCTCGGTCAGCGTGGGCGAGCCCAGGGTGATGCCGCCCGCCACCACGACCATCGTCGTCAGGGCGACCACGGGCAGCCAACGCCATCGGGGTGATGGCAGCCGGCCGTCGGGGAAGAGCAGGATCACGAAGACCCCCACCGAGCCGATCAGCCAGATCCAGCTGCTCTCCACGACGCCCGCCGCGACGGCGCCCCCGACCCGCGCGTCGGGGAAGAAGGTGATCGTGACCGTGGCGTAGTAGTCGAACAGCGAGGGCACCGAGATCGCCGCCCCGACCCCGAGCAGCAGCAGCCAGCCCATCCGGTTGCGCGGCTTGCGGTGCACGATCACCATGCCGACGCACGGGAAGCTGTAGACCATCACGGTGAACAGCGCGTTGGCGAGGGCCGTCGCGGAGCCCCACGAGGAGGCGCTGCTCTCCGCGGGCGCGGCCACCAGCAGAGCCCCGCCGCCGGCCAGCACGACCATGTGGAATCCCCAGACGGCCCATCCGGTACGGCGCAACGATTCCTCCGAGCGCGGCCTCCTGGGGCTCATGCGCTGTCCCGTAGCCAGAGCGAGACGTGGGCCGGGTGCACGGTCTCGTCGACGACACCCTCGAGGTCGTGGCGTACGGCGTCGAGGTCGACCTCGTGCCGCAGCCGGGTGGCGAAGCCCTGCACGGCCAGCCCGGCGTCGTACCGGCTCCGGTCGAAGCGGCGGTCGACGACCTGCTGGATCCGGCCCCGGACGGGTCGGAACAGCGCCGCGACGGCGAGGGTGGAGCCGGCCACGGCGAGGTCGGAGGTGCCGGCCACCGGTGTGAGCACCGCGCGCAGCCCGAGCACCGAGACGAGGTAGACGGCAGCCAGGGTGACGGAGAGCGAGCCGTAGACCAGGGTGCGCTTGACGACCACGTCGATGTCGTAGAGGCGATGGCGCAGGATGGCCGTGCCGACCGCGGCGGGGATCCCGATGGTGATCAGCAGCAGGGCGCTGATCCACCCGATGCTGCCGAGCACCACCGTCCACTCCACGCTCCCGCCGGCGCCGAGGTCCTCGGCGAACACCTCGGGCATGGCCAGCAGCAGGCCGGCCATGATGAGCGCCCCGACGTAGGCGAACCACGCGACCTGCTGGCGACGCCGCCCCCGCGACCGCCGCAGCCGGACGACGAGGGAGGCCGCTCCGAGGACGAAGCCGATCGACACGAGCACGTTGCCGGCGACTCCCAGGGCGGACA
Source organism: uncultured Actinomycetota bacterium (assembly GCA_963740885.1). GTDB lineage: Bacteria > Actinomycetota > Actinomycetes > Propionibacteriales > Nocardioidaceae > Nocardioides. The sequence continues at coordinate 273,247 of CAVUFP010000002.1, read as the reverse complement.
GCAGGGATGCGGCGGACTCGATGCCCATGGGGTTCGGGATGGGGGTCGGCGACTCCACGTCGAGGGGCCCCGGCGCGAACGTCACCGAGACCAGCGTGCAGGCCATGGCGGCGATGCCGATCCACAGCGCGGGCCTCCAGCGCCTCGAGATCAGGCGCCCGTCGGGGAACAGCAGCGGGAGCATCAGGGTGGAGAGGTAGAGCCAGAAGTACCAGATGCTGGCGCTGACCCAGGCGGCCGCAGTGGCCAGGGGGCGGTCCACGTCGACGACGTAGGTGTCGACCAGTCCCTGGAAGGCGAAGGTCAGCGCGATCACGAGCATCAGCCAGCCGACCGCGTTGCGGGGCTCGCGGATCGCCACGAGGGCGCCGACGAGGGCGTAGCCCGCTGCCAGCACGACGAGTGCCTGGTCGAAGGTGCCGCTGCCGGAGAGGTAGAGGGCCAGGGTGAGGAGCCACATGACGACGAAGAGCACGCACGACCCCCAGGCCAGCACGGCGACCAGGACCGCGGGCCGAGGCCCGGCCGCGCTCATGCGCTGCCTCGTAGCCACAGCGAGACGTGAGCCGGGTGGACGGTCTCGTCAACGACCCCCTCGAGGTCGTGGCGCACGGCGTCGAGGTCGACCTCGTGCCGCAGCCGGGTGGCGAAGCCCTGCACCGCCAGCCCGGCGTCGTACCGGCTCCGGTCGAAGCGGCGGTCGACGACCTGCTGGATCCGGCTCCGGACCGGTCGGAACAGCGCCGCGACGGCCAGGGTCGAGGCGGCGACGGCGAGGTCGGAGGTGCCGGCCACGGGGTCCACCAGCACCCGGAGGCCGAGCACGAGCGCGAGGTAGACGCTCGCCAGGGCGAGCGTGAGTGCTCCGTAGACCAGGGTGCGCTTGATGACCAGGTCGATGTCGTAGAGGCGGTGCCGCAGGATCGCGACGCCGACGGCGACCGGGATCCCGATGATCATGAGCAGCGCGGCACACAGCCAGCCGAAGGCGCCGAGCGCACTGGCCCACTCGGGCTCGGCTGCCGCGCCGGTCACGGAGATGGTGAAGCCCTCGACGCTGGCCAGGAGCAGGCCCCCGAGGGCGAGGACGGTGACGTAGCCGAACCACTTGACCTGCTGCCGCTCCCGCCCGTGGGACCACCGCAACCGCGTCGCGAGGCACAGGATGCCGAGCACGGCGGCCCCGACGAACAGCACGTCGGAGATGGTCCCCACCGCGGCGACCACGGTGGCGGCGCTCCCGGTCGCACCCCAGGGGTTCGGCGTGGACACCGCGTCGTCGACGAGGGGCCCGCTCGTGAAGAGCGCGTCGACGACCGAGCACGTCACCGACGCCGCGCCGATCCACAGCACGCGCCGCCACCGCGGGGTCAGGAAGCGTCCGTTCGGGAACACCAGCGGCAGGACGATGGCGGCCAGGAACACCCAGCTGTCCCCGACGACGATGCCGAACCACGCGACCTCGGTGATGAAGGGACGCCCGAGGTCGAGCACGTAGACGTCCACGACGCCCGAGATGGCGAACGCGATCGCGGTGACCAGCAGCAGCCAGCCCACGGCGTTGCGTGGCTCGCGCACGGCGACCAGCGCCCCGACCAGCGGGTAGCCGACGGCCAGGGCGCCCACGGTCAGCTCGGCCACGTCGACGGGGCGGCCGCTGGTGGCGTCGAGGACCGCCGTCGCCACCCAGAGCAGGACGAAGAGCAGGCAGAGACCCCAGGCCAGCACCGGGACCGAGGTCGACCCTCGCGACTCCTGGCGCACGCCTGCCACCCCCTCCCGTGCTCAGAGCGCTCGTCGGCCACGTTCGACGTCCCTCGTCCGGGAAACGTTACGGCGAACGGGCCCTCCGGGGCGATGATCGCGGCCCCGGTGCGAGGCGGGTGGCGCGACGCCGGACCCCTGCTCCGTTACGATCCCGAGGGTCCGTCGGGTTCCCGTACCGCTGCGAGGGCCCTTCTGTGGGGGTGGTCGATGATCGAGGTGCACCTGCTGGGGCCGCCCCGGGTGCTCCGTGACGGCCGTCCCGTGGCCTTCGACACCCGCAAGGCGATGGCCCTGCTGGCCCTGCTGTGCCTGGCCGAGGGACCCCGGCCGCGTGACGTGCTGGCCGACCTGATGTGGCCCGACGCCGACCTCGCCCACGCTCGTGGTGCGCTGCGGCGCACGCTCTCGTCGGTCCGGGGGGCGCTGGGCCCCGAGCACCTGGTCGCCACCCGCGACCAGGTGAGCCTGCTCCGTGGCGACGGACTGGCCGTCGACGTCGACACCTTCCGGGCGGCGCGCGCGAGCGGTGACCTGGCGGGTGCGCTCGCGGCGTGGGGCGGCGACCTGCTCGAGGGGTTCGTCGTCCGGGACGCCCCCGACTTCGAGGAGTGGCTCGAGACCAGCGCGGCCGCACTCCGCCGCGAGCTCGCCGCGACGCTGGGTGCGCTGGCCGCGGAGCGGGAGGCGGTGGGCGACGAGGTCGCGGCCCTGGACGCCGTACGGCGCTGGCTGGCGCTCGACCCGCTGCACGAGCCGGCCCACCGCGCGCTGATCCGGTTGCTCGCCCTGACCGGCGACCGGGCCGGCGCCCTGGTCCGCTACCGGGCGTGCGTGCGCATCCTCTCGCGCGAGCTCGGCGTACCGCCGCTGCGGGAGACGACCGCCCTCTACGAGGCGATCAACGAGGGCACCTTCGAGGGTCGCCCGGAACGGGCGGCGTCGGTTCCCGACCCCGTGGCCGCGCCCGTGCCGGGTGCCGGGGTCCCGACCGCACCGGCGTTCGCCGGCCGCGCCGTCGACCTCGACGCGCTGCTGGCCACCTACCGCCAGGTCGGGTCGGACGGCCGGGTCGCGCTGGTCGAGGGGGAGGCCGGCATCGGGAAGACCCGGCTGGCCGAGGAGCTGGCGGAGCGGGTCCGGCGCGACGGGGCCCGCGTGGCCTGGGCCCGCTGCTACGAGGACGAGGCGGGGTTGCCCTACCGGCCGGTCGCCGACCTGCTGCGCGACCGGGCGCGGGACGACACGGGATGGGCCGAAGGACTCGAGGCTCCGGTGGTCGCGGAGGTGGCGCGGCTGGTGCCCGACCTCGCCGTCTCGGGGTCGTCCCGGAGTCCGGCGGGGCCGGCCGCCGCCGACGACCCCGGGGCGGAGGGCCGCTTCCTCGGTGCACTGTGGGAGGCGCTCACGCACGCGGTGGCCGGGACGACGCCGGGGGTGCTGGTCGTCGACGACGCACAGTGGGCCGACGAGGCCACGCTGCGACTGCTCTCCTTCGGGCTGCGCAGGCTGGCCGGGCGGCCGCTGCTGGTCGTCCTCAACTGGCGCACGCCCCACGACCACGCCGTACGCCGTGCGGCCTCGCTCGCCGCCCGCGACGGCGGCACCGAGCTCCGCCTCGGTCGCCTCGACGAGGACGCCGTGGCCGCCCTGGTGCGGTCGGTGCGCACCGCCCCGGTCGACGCCGAGGTGGTGCACCGCTTCTGGAGCACCACCGAGGGGGTGCCCCTGATGCTCGTCGAGTACCTCCGCGCCAGCGACGTCGACGACGCCGTACCGACCGGCGTCCGCGAGGCGCTGCGGGGCCGTCTCGCTCCGACGGGTGAGACCGCGCGGCAGATCCTGTCCGCGGCCGCCGTCCTCGGCCGCAGCTTCGACATCGACACGGTCCGCACCGTCAGCGGCCGCACCGACGACGAGACGGTGGCCGCGCTGGAGGAGCTGGTCGGTCGCGGGCTGGTCCGCGAGCGCGACACCGACTACGACTTCGATCACGAGCTGTTGCGCGCCGTGGCCTACGACCAGACGAGCCTGGCCCGGCGACGGCTGCTCCATCGCCGGGCGGCCGCCGTGGTCCCGTCGCTGGCGGCGCAGGCGCGCCACCACGAGCTGGCCGGGCGCGACGAGGCCGCCGCGGAGGCGCACCGAGCGGCGGGCGAGGAGGCGCGGGCCGTCTTTGCCAACGCGGAGGCCCTCGAGCACCTCCGACGGGCGCTCGAGCTCGGCCACCCCGACCGCAGCGGGCTGCAGACCGCGCTCTCCGACGTCCAGGTCGTGCTCGGCGACTACGGCGGCGCGCTGGTGAGCCTGCGCGCCGCGGCCGCCGACGCGCTCCCCGGTGACCTGCCGGGGCTCGAGCACCGTCTCGGCCGGCTGCACGTACGGCGCGGGGAGCACGCGCTGGCCGAGGCGCACCTCACCGCGGCCACCGAGGCGCTGGCCGAGGACGACCTGGCCGCGCGGGCCGGTGTCACCGCCGACCGCGCCCTGGCCGTGCACTCCCTCGGTGAGCCGGAGCGGGCGCGCGCCCTGGCCGCCGATGCGATCTCGCTCGCCGACCGGGCCGGGGAGGAGCGGGCGCTGTGCCAGTCGCACAACCTGCTCGGGATGATGGCGGCCACCGACGGTGACGTCGACGACGCGATCGACCACCTCCTGCGCAGCCGCGAGCTCGCCGACCGGCTCGACGACGGTGACCTGCAGGTGGCCGCCCTCAACAACCTGGCCCTCGCCCACCGGGCCCGCGGAGACCTCGCGGTCGCCGTCGAGCTGACCGAGGACGCGCTCTCGACCTGCGCCACGCTGGGCGACCGGCACCGCGAGGCGGCCCTCCACAACAACCTGGCCGACCTGCTCCACGCGCTCGGTCGCGGCGAGGAGGCGATGGACCACCTCAAGCGCGCGGTCGAGATCTTCGCGGAGGTGGGGGAGGGCGGCGAGCTGCAGCCCGAGATCTGGAAGCTGGTGCGCTGGTGACCCGGGAATGCCCCGCGTGGCCCTCCGGTTGGAACATTGGCGGCGCGACCGGCTAAGGTTGCCTGCGGTGGCCAGCCTCTCGACCCTCCCTGCGCGGACCCCGGTCCGCACCTGCATCGGGTGCCGGGAACGGGCTGCCAAGCGCGAGTTGTTGCGTGTCGTCACCGGCACGGGCAGCGACGGTCGACCGGCCGCCGTACCCGATCCCGACGGCACGGCTCCCGGACGGGGGGCGCACCTGCACCCCACGACCGCGTGCTACGACCTCGCGGTGCGTCGACGGGCGTTCGCCCGGGCCCTGCGGTCCGGCGAGGGACTCGACGGCACGCCGGTGGGCGACTACCTCGACCCGACACCGACATGACAGACCGACCTAGGAACTGGAGCAACAGCTCATGAGCACTCGATGAGTATCTCGCGATGAGCCCGCTGTTCGCAGCACACCCACCAACGGTCTGAGGAACCCCCGACACCCGGGTCTCAGGCCAGAAGGAGAAACGTGGCCAAGACCCGAGTATCGGAGCTCGCCAAGCGGTACGGCATCTCGAGCAAGGATGCGATCGCCAAGCTGGGCGAGCTCGGCGAGTACGTGAAGACGGCGTCGTCGACGATCGAGCTTCCCGCCGAGATGAAGTTCAAGAAGGCGTACGGCGAGGAGCTGCTCGCCGCCAGGACGGTCGAGCCGGCCCCGCAGCCGGACCCGAAGCCGGCCCCCAGGCCCGCGGCCAAGAGGGCCGCCCCGGCGGCCCCCGAGGCCGCCCCCGCGGTGACCGCCGAGCCTGCCGAGGCGGTCGAGACCGCAGACGCCGGAGCGCCGGCCGACGAGGCCGCCCCGGCCCCGACCCGCTCGGCGCCGGCGCCCGGCCCGCGTCCCGGACCGGCCAAGAAGGCCGCCCCGGAGCCGCCGGCCGAGGAGCCGCCCGCCGAGCCCGAGGCCCCGGCCGCCTCGACCGACGCGCCGCGGCCCGCCGCGCCGCGACCCGGCCCGAAGCCGCAGACCCCGGGCCCGCGCCCGGTGGGTCGTGGCGGTGCGCCCCGGCCCGGCAACAACCCGTTCGCGTCGAGCCAGGGGATGGGCCGCCGGCCCGCCCCGCCGCCGCGCGAGGGCGGCCAGGACGACACCCGGCCGCCCCGTCCGCCCGCGGGTGGACGTCCGGGCATGCCGCGGCCCAATCCCGCGATGATGCCGAAGTCGCCCGCCGCCTTCGGCAGCGGTCCCGGTGCCCGTCCGGCCCCGGGCCGCGGCGGTCCCGGCGGTGCGCGTGGCGGTGCCCCCGCGCGTGGTCGCGGTGGTCCCGGCGGCGGTGCCCCCGGTGCCGGCGCTCCCGGCCGCGGTGGTTTCGGCGGTCCTCCCGGACGCGGTCGCCCCAGCGGCCGTGGCCAGACCCAGGGCGCCTTCGGTCGCCCGGGTGGTCCCTCGCGACGCGGTCGCAAGTCCAAGCGGGCCCGTCGCCAGGAGTTCGAGGCGATGCAGGCGCCGACCATCGGCGGCGTGCGCGTCCGCAAGGGCGACGGCGAGACCGTGCGCCTGGCGCGCGGCTCCTCGCTGACCGACTTCGCGGAGAAGATCAACGTCGACGCCGCGTCGCTGGTGCAGATGCTGTTCTCGCTCGGCGAGATGGTGACGGCCACCGAGTCGGTCAACGACGAGACCTTCGAGCTGCTCGGCGACGAGCTCAACTACGTCGTCCAGATCATCTCGCCCGAGGACGAGGACCGCGAGCTGCTCGAGTCCTTCGACCTCGAGTTCGGTGAGGACGTCGGCGACGAGGACGACCTCGCCGTACGACCGCCCGTCGTGACCGTCATGGGTCACGTCGACCACGGAAAGACCAAGCTCCTCGACGCGCTGCGCAAGGCCAACGTCGTCGCCAAGGAGGCCGGGGGCATCACCCAGCACATCGGTGCCTACCAGGTGACGACCGAGGTCGACGACAACGAGCGCCGGATCACCTTCATCGACACCCCGGGTCACGAGGCGTTCACCGCCATGCGTGCCCGTGGTGCGCAGGCGACCGACATCGCGGTGCTGGTGGTCGCGGCCAACGACGGCGTGATGCCGCAGACGGTCGAGGCGCTCAACCACGCCAAGGCGGCCCAGGTGCCGATCGTGGTCGCGGTCAACAAGGTCGACCTCCCCGAGGCCGACCCGACCAAGGTCCGCGGCCAGCTCACCGAGTACGGCCTGGTGCCCGAGGAGTACGGCGGCGACACCATGTTCGTCGACGTCTCGGCCAAGTCCGAGCTCAACCTCGAGGCGCTGCTCGAGGCGGTCGTCCTCACGGCCGACGCCTCGCTCGACCTGCGGGCCAACCCCACGCAGGACGCGCAGGGCCTCGTGGTCGAGGCGCACCTCGACCGCGGCCGTGGCCCGGTGGCGACCGTGCTGGTCCAGCGCGGCACGCTGCGGGTCGGCGACTCGCTGGTCGCAGGTCCGGCGTTCGGCCGGGTCCGGGCGATGCTCGACGAGCACGGCGACAACATCGAGGCGGCCGACCCGTCGCGTCCCGCGATGGTGCTGGGCCTCAACGCCGCACCGAGTGCCGGGCAGAACTTCATCGTGGTCGACGACGACCGGATGGCCCGGCAGATCGCCGAGAAGCGCGAGGCCCGCGAGCGGGCGGCCATGCAGGCCAAGCGCCGCGTCCGCCGTACGCTCGAGGACTTCATGGCCTCCATGGAGAAGGGCGAGAGCCAGGAGCTCAACCTGATCCTCAAGGGCGACGTGTCCGGTTCGGTCGAGGCGCTCGAGGACGCGCTCTCGCAGATCGACGTGGGCGAGGAGGTCAGCCTCCGGGTCATCGACCGCGGTGTCGGAGCGATCACCGAGACCAACGTCGACCTCGCCGCCGCCTCCGACGCGATCATCATCGGGTTCAACGTCCGCCCGCAGGGCAAGGCGACCGAGATGGCCGACAAGGAGGGCGTGGAGATCCGGTACTACACCGTGATCTACCAGGCGATCGAGGAGATCGAGGCCGCGCTCAAGGGCATGCTCAAGCCCGAGTTCGAGGAGTCGGTGCTCGGCCAGGCGCAGATCCGCGAGATCTTCCGCTCCAGCCGCGCCGGCAACATCGCGGGCTGCATGGTCACCGGCGGGGTGCTGCGGCGCAACGCCAAGGTGCGCCTGCTGCGTGACGGTGCGGTGGTCCAGGACAACCTGGACCTCGCCTCGCTGCGGCGCGAGCGGGACGACGTCACCGAGGTCCGCGAGGGCTTCGAGTGCGGTCTGGTGCTCCGGAACTACCAGGACATCAAGATCGACGACGTCGTCGAGGCGTTCGAGATGCGCGAGATCCCGCGCGACTGAGGCTCGTCCACAGGTGCAGGTTTCCCCGGCTAGCCGGGGAAACCTGCACTTCCCGGCCGTTGCAACACCCGAGAAGTGCATGAATCCCCGGCTAGCCGGGGATTCCGACACCACGAGGAACCAACGATGAGCAGCACCAACCCGCGGGTCAGGAAGATCGCCGACCGGATCCGGGTGATCGTGGCCGAGATGCTGGAGCGGCGGATCAAGGACCCGCGCCTGGGGTTCGTGACCGTCACCGACGTCCGGGTCACGGGCGACACCCAGCAGGCGACGATCTTCTACACCGTCCTCGGCGAGGAGGCCGACCTCACCAGCACGGCCGCCGCCCTGGAGTCGGCACGAGGCCTGCTGCGCTCCGAGGTCGCCAAGCAGCTCGGCCTGCGGCACGCGCCGACGCTGGAGTTCGTCCACGACGCGCTGCCCGAGAACGCCCGCCACCTCGACGAGGTGCTGGCCCGGGCGCGCGCCCTCGACGAGGAGGCGGCGGCCCGGCGGGGCACGTCGTACGCCGGCGAGGCCGACCCGTACAAGAAGCCGCGCGTCGTCGAGGAGGACGACGACGCGGCCCCCGGCGACACCGAGGACGACGGGGCCTGATGGCGGCCGAGGCGGGGCTGGTCGTCGTCGACAAGCCCGGTGGCCTCACCTCCCACGGGGTCGTGGCGCGCGTCCGGCAGCTCGCGGGCACCCGCAAGGTCGGTCACGCCGGTACGCTCGACCCGATGGCCACCGGCGTGCTGGTGGTCGGCGTCGGCCGGGCCACCCGGCTGCTCGGCCACCTGATGCTCACCGAGAAGGCCTACGACGCCACCGTCCGGCTCGGCGTCACCACGACGACCGACGACGCCGACGGCGAGGTCATCGCCACCACCGCGACCGATGGCCTCGACGAGTCGGCGGTCCGGGCGGCGTTCGCGGCCCAGACCGGCGAGCTCGCCCAGGTGCCGAGCGCCGTGTCGGCGATCAAGGTCGACGGCAGGCGGGCCTACGCCCGGGTGCGCGACGGCGAGGAGGTCGAGCTCGCCCCCCGCCGGGTCACCGTCCACGAGCTCGTCGTCCGCGACGTACGCCGGGACCAGGTCGACCTGTCGCTCCGCTGCTCCAGCGGTACCTACGTCCGGGCCATCGCCCGCGACGCCGGCGCCGCGCTCGGGGTCGGCGGCCACCTCACCGCCCTGCGACGCACGGCGGTCGGGCCGTTCACGCTCGACCGCGCGCGGACCCTGGAGCAGCTCCAGGACGACTTCGAGGTGCTGCCGATCAGCCAGGCGGCCCGGGCGTCCTTCCCGAGCCTCGACCTCGACGAGCAGCAGGCCGGCGACGTCCGGGTCGGTCGCAGGCTCGCGGTGACGCTGCCCGCCGACGGCCCGGTCGCCGTGTTCGCGCCCGGCGGCGAGTTTCTCGCCCTCTACGGGCACGAGGGCGACCACGCCCGGGCGTTGGCCGTCTTCACCGGCTGATCGGGGGCGTCACCGCCGTCGATAGGGTCGGCCCGTGCAGGTCTGGCGATCCCTCGACGACGTCCCCGCCGGTAGCGGTCCGTCGGTGGTGACGGTCGGCAACTTCGACGGTGTCCACCGCGGCCACGGGGCGGTGCTCGCCCGCGCCCGCGCCGTCTCCGACAGATCGGGGCACCCGGTCGTCGCGGTCACCTTTGACCCGCACCCGATGGCGGTGCTCCGGCCCGATCACGCGCCGGCCGTGCTCACCACGCTCGAGGCCCGCGCGGAGCTGCTCGCCGACGCCGGCGTCAGCGACGTGCTGGCGCTGCCGTTCTCCCGCGAGATCGCCGCCTGGTCACCGCTGGAGTTCGTCGACCGGGTGCTCGTGGAGGCCCTGCACGCCTCGGCCGTGGTCGTCGGCGCCAACTTCCGCTTCGGGTCCCGCGCGGCCGGCGACGTGGCGACGCTGCGCGAGGCGGGGTCCGAGCGAGGCTTCGCCGTCGAGGGCGTCGACCTCGACGGGGGGCCCCAGGTCTGGTCCTCCACCTACGTGCGCACCTGCCTCGCCGAGGGCGACGTGGCCGGCGCCGCCGAGGCGCTGGGTCGGCCCTTCGCCGTTCGCGGCCTCGTGGTCGAGGGTGACCGGCGCGGACGCGAGCTCGGCTACCCCACGGCCAACGTGCCGCTGCCCAGCGGCACCGCGGCGCCCGCCGACGGCGTCTACGCCGGGTGGTTGACGCGGGTCGGTGCCGGCGAGCGCTGGCCGGCCGCGATCTCCGTCGGCACCAACCCGACCTTCGCCGGCGAGCGCGAGCGCCGGGTGGAGGCCTACGCCCTCGACCGCGACGACCTCGAGCTCTACGGCGACCAGGTCGAGGTCGCCTTCGTCGAGCGGCTGCGGGGGATGACGGCCTTCGACGACGTGGAGTCGCTGCTGGAGACGATGGCCGACGACGTACGCCGGACCCGCGACGCGCTGGGGGCGTGATGACGCGCGCGTGGGAGCAGGAGATCGAGCCGTGGTTCGTCCGCAACGGGCTGCCCTACTTCGTGCCCGCCGAGCGGGAACGCGCCCGCAGCGCGCTCCGGCCGCGGCGGACCGTGCCGCTGATGGCGTTGGTGGCGCTCGCAGCGGTCGCGGCCGCGGGCGCCCTGACGTGGCTCACCGGCGAGCCGTCGTTCGCGCCGGCCACGCTGACGCTGATCGCCGTGCTCGCCGCCCTGTTCTACGCGGTGACGGCGCTGCGCGCGCGGCCGATCCTGGCGTGGGCGCTGCGGCGCACGCGCGGGAGCACGCGGCAGCTGCTCCCGATGGCGACCCGGGCCCTGCCGCTGCTGCTGCTCTTCATCACGTTCCTGTTCATCAACGCGGAGGTGTGGCAGCTCTCGGCGACCCTCGACGGGTCGGTGCTGTGGTTGACGGTCCTGCTCTTCGGGGCGATCGCGATCGGGTTCCTGCTGGTGCGCCTGCCCGAGGAGGTCGACAAGGTCGACGACGAGATCGACCTCGACCTGATCCGGCGGGCGACCCGCACGACGCCGATCGAGGCGCCGGTGGCCGAGCTGCTCGACCGCGAGGGGGAGCGGCTGCCGCTGCAGCGGTACGGCGACGTGCCGGGCTACGAGCGCTGGAACCTGATCCTCGTGCTCCTCGTCACCCAGGTCGCCCAGGTGCTGCTGCTGGCGGTGGCCGTGCTCGCCTTCTTCGTGCTGTTCGGGTCGATCGTGATGACCTCTGAGGTCCAGCTGGCGTGGACCGCCCAGGAGCAGCTGACCCACCTGCCCTACCTCGACAACCTCTCCGTCGAGCTGGTGCAGGTCTCGGTCTTCCTCGCGGCGTTCTCCGGGCTCTACTTCGCGGTCGCGGTGATGACCGACGAGACCTACAAGGAGCAGTTCTTCAGGGAGGTGCTCACCGAGCTGGAGCGGGCGGTCGGCGTCCGCGCGGGCTACCTGGCCCTGGCCGAGGCCGCCGACGGCCCCGCCCCGACGCCGCCGGAGTCGAGCGGCTGAGGTCGGGCCCACGGCGAACCGGCGGCGCCGGGAGCGTGGTCGCCCCCGGCGTCGCCGGTCGCGGGGTCAGTCCGCGTCGAGGTCCTGCTCGACCAGGCCGACGATCGTGTCGAGCGCCGACTGGTCGTCGCTCTCCACCTCGACGGTGTCGCCGTTCTTGGCGCCGAGCGTCATGATCATCAGCGAGGAGCTGGCGTCGACGCCGTTGATGGTGACCTCGGCCTCGAGCTCACCGGCCTTCTCGGCGATGATCGCGGCGGGGCGGGCGTGCAGGCCGACGGCGGAGCCGACGACGACGGACTTGCTGGGCATGGAGCTCCCTTTCGGTTGGGTGTGCTGGGTCAGACGGTGGCGAGGTCGGTCTCGCGTGACCCTGCGGACTTGAGGGCGATCACGGCCGCGGCGCCGACGAGGACGCCGGCAGCAAGGGCGATCAGGTAACCGATCACGTTGGTCACGGCGAACAGCACGAAGATGCCGCCGTGCGGGGCCCGCACGCTGACGTCGAGGGCCTCGGACAGACCGCCGGTCACGGCGCTCCCGAGCATGATCGCCGGGATGATCCGCAGCGGGTCGGCCGCTGCGAACGGGATGGCGCCCTCGGTGATGAACGAGGCGCCCAGCAGCCAGCCCGCCTTGCCGTTCTCCCGTTCGGGGACCGTGAAGAGGGCCGGCCTGACGACCGTGGCCAGGGCCAGGGCGATCGGCGGCACCATGCCGGCGAGCATGACCGCGGCCATGATCTTCAGCTCCGGCGCGTCGGCCGACGCAGCGGCGGCCGTCCCGACGCCGGCGGCGGCGAAGCTGTAGGCCACCTTGTTGAGTGGGCCGCCCATGTCGAAGGCCATCATCAGCCCGAGGATGACGCCCAGGATGATGGCGTTGGACCCACTCATGCTGGACAGGCCGTCGCTGAGCTGGGTCATGAGCCACGCGATCGGCCGTCCGAAGACCAGGATCATGAGCAGCCCGGCCAGGATGGCGGTGACCAGCGGGATCACGAGGACCGGCATCAGACCGCGCGCCCAGGCCGGGACCTTGCGCTGCTGCAGCCAGTGCGCGATCAGCCCGGCGAGCACACCGCCGACGATGGCTCCGAGGAACCCGGTCTGGGCCAGCCCCACCGGGGTCTCCGCCGAGGACTGGACGTTGAAGATGTTGATCGCGAGGCCACCCATGACGAAGCCAGGGGCGATGCCGGGTCGGTCGGCGATGGCGTAGGCGATGTAGCCGGCGAGCGCCGGCACGAAGAACATGAACGCCGTCTTGCCGATGATGAAGAAGATCGCCCCGATGTAGGCCAGCACCCCGGAGCCGAACAAGGCGTGGTCGAGACCCAGGGCCGCGGGGTTCGGCGGGTCGAAGAGCGTGTTGTTGACGGCGATGTCGCCGTAGGGACCGACGATCTCGTAGCCGCCGAGCAGGAAGCTGAGCGCGATCAGCAGGCCGCCGGCCGCGACGAACGGGATCATGTAGGAGACGCCGGTCATCAGCACCCGGCGCACGCGACCGCCCCAGGACTCCTGGACGGTGCCACCGCCACCGGCGGACGCGGCTGCGGCGTCGCCCTCGACGCGCGGGGCGTTCGGGTCGTCGGCGTAGCGCAGCGCCTCGGCGATCATCGCGTCGGCGTCGTCGATGGGCCGCTTCACGCCCGAGGAGACCACCGGCTTGCCGGCGAACCGCGAGCGGTCGCGCACCCCCACGTCGACGGCGAAGATCACGGCGTCGGCGGCGGCGATCGTGCCGTGGGCCAGCGGCTTGGAGCCCGCCGAGCCCTGGGTCTCGACCTCGAGGGCGACCCCGGCCTTCTCGGCCGCGGCCTGCAACGCCTCCGCGGCCATGTAGGTGTGGGCGATGCCGGTCGGGCAGGCGGTCACGGCGACCAGCCGGCGACCCGCGCTCGACGAGCCGCCGGACGCCGGTGCGGTGGTGGCGGCCGGGGCGGCGGGAGCAGCGGGAGCGGACGACGCCGGGGACTCGCCGAGCTCGTGGCTGACCAGCGCGACGACGTCCTCGGCGGACCCGGCGCGGCGCAGCTCGTCGGTGAACGCGGGCTTGACGAGCGCGCGGGCGAGCTTGGTGAGGATCTGGAGGTGGTCGGCGTCGCCGCCGGCCGGGGCGGCGATCAGGAACACCAGCTCGGCCGGACCGTCCTTGGCGCCGAAGTCGACCGTCGGCGAGAGCCGGGCGAAGGCGAGGGTGGGTTCGGCGACGCCCGTGGTGCGGCAGTGCGGGATCGCGATGCCGCCGGGCAGCCCGGTGGCCGAGGTCTGCTCGCGCGCGAACGCGTCGCTGACGAGCTGGTCGACGTCGGACGATCGTCCGGCCTCGCCCACGAGGGCCGCGAGCGAGCGGATGACCTCGTCCTTGGTCCCGCCGAGCGAGGCGTCGAGGCGCACCAGCGCCGTGGTGATGAGGTCGGACACGGTTCAGACTCCTTGATTGAGCTCGAGGTCGGTGACTCCGACCCGGGTGGGGTCCACCTGGTGAGGGTGGGGGATGGTGGTGCCGGGAAGGCCTGCGGCGGCACTGCCGTAGGCGACGGCGAGGGCCAGCCGGTCGCCCGGGCTGCGGTCCTCGATGGCGGCGAGCAGGTAGCCGAAGAGGCTGGAGTCGCCGGCCCCCACCGTGCTCACCACGGTGATCGGGGGTGCGCTGGCGTGCCAGGCGCCTCCGTCGGTGACCAGGACGGCGCCGTTGCCGCCCAGGGTCACCAGCACGCTCTCGACGCCGCGCTCGACCAGCTCGCAGCCGGCTCGGGCCGCGGCGACGGGGTCCTTCTCCAGCTCGTCGCCGTCGTGCCCGGTCAGCGAGCCGAGCTCGTGACCGTTGGGCTTCATCAGGTGGGGGGCGCCCCGTGAGGAGGAGTCGAGCCGCTCGACCAGGGCGCGCAACGGCTCGTCGCTGGTGTCGACGGCGACCTTGGCGCCGGTGTCGGCCAGGGCGCCGACCAGCTCGGCGTACCACCCGGCCGGCGCGCCCGGCGGGAGCGAGCCGGCGAGCACCACCCAGTCGCCCGCCCCGGAACGGCGCCTGAGCGCCTCGGTGAGCGTGGCGCGGGTGGCGTCGGTCATCGCCGGGCCGGGGCTGTTGAGCTTGGTCGTGGTGCCGTCGGGATCGCTGATCGTGATGTTGACGCGCAGGTCACCGGGGTGGTCGATCGGCCGGCAGTCGATGCCCGCGGCGAGCAGCTCGAGCACGAAGGGGTCGTCGTCGCCCGGTGCCGGCAGCACCGCCAGGGTCGGTACGCCGGCGGCCACGGACGCGCGGGAGATGTTCACGCCCTTGCCGCCGGCCTGCGACAGCACCGACACGGCGCGCTGGACGGCGCCGTGCCGCAACGGCTCCGAGAGCGTCACCGTCCGGTCGTGGCTGGGGTTGGCGGTCAGCGTGACGATCATGCGACCACCACTTCGAGGCCGGCCCGCTCCAGCTGCTCGCGGTCCTGGTGGCGGATGCCCGCGTCGGTGACCAGCACGTCGACGTCGCGCAGCGTCGAGAACCGGACCGGCGTCTCCACGCCGATCTTGGAGGAGTCGGCGAGCACGACCGTACGCCGCGCGCAGGCGACGATCGCCCGCTTGGTCGCGGCCTCGTCGCGGTCGGGCGTCGTCAGCCCGAAGTCGGCGCTCAGGCCGTTGGTCGCGACGAACGCGACGTCGGCGCGCAGCTCGGCGAGCGCCGCGACGGTGTCGGGACCGACGGCGGCGTGGGTGGTCGGCCGGACCCGACCGGGCAGCAGGTGCAGCTCGATGTGGGGCTGGCCGGCCAGCCGGGCGGCGACCGGGACGGCGTGGGTGACCACCGAGAGCCGGTGCTCGCGGGGGAGGACGGCGGCCAGGCGGGCGGTCGTGGACCCGGCGTCGAGGACGACGACCGAGGCGGGCGGCGGCAGCTGGCCGAGGGCCGCGACGGCGATGGCGTCCTTGGCGGAGGTGTTGGCCTGGTCGCGCTCGCCGAGCGCGGACTCGATGACCGTCAGCGAGCTCGACGGCACCGCACCCCCGTGCACGCGGCGCACGAGTCCGATACGTTCCAGCGAGGAGAGGTCACGCCGCACGGTCTCGGTCGTGACCTCGAAGGTGCCGGCGAGCTGGACGACCGACAACCGGCCCTCCTGGCCGATCAGCTGGGCCATGGCCTGCTGCCGTTCCTCGGCGTACATCGACGCCCCTTTCCACCTCGTCTGTGTATATGTTGTTTTACGCCCGAATGTGTTGACTGTCAAGGGGGGCTCGGGGGTAACTTGTGTCCATGGCCGCGTCCACCACCTCCGCTTCCGCAGCTCCGACCACGGGCACCCTGACCGGCACGCCGGTCGTCCCCGGCATCGCCCACGGCCCGGTCCTGGTGGCCCGGACCGAGGTCTCCGAGGCCGCGATCGGGGCCTTCGACGGCCCGGCGCTCACCGAGGCCGACGCGCTCGCGCGCTACGACGAGGTGGTCGCCGTGGTGTCCGAGGGCTTCGCGGCCAAGGCCGCGAGGGCCTCCGGCCCGGCCGCGGAGGTACTGACCGCCAGCGCCGGGCTCGCGCGCGACAAGGGGCTGCGCTCCGCGGTGCAGAAGCAGCTCCGCGCCGGCGACGACCTGCTGGCGGCGTTGTCGGCCGCCGTGGAGTCGTTCGTCTCGATCTTCACCGGCATGGGCGGGCTGATGGCCGAACGGGTGACCGACCTGCGCGACATCGAGCGCCGGATGGTGGCGCGCGTCGTCGGGGAGCCCGAGCCCGGCGTCCCGGTGCCCGACGAGCCCAGCATCCTGGTGGCCGTCGACCTGGCTCCGGCCGACACCGCCGGCCTGGATCCCGAGCGGGTGGTCGGGCTGGTGACCGAGCGCGGCGGACCCACCAGCCACACCGCGATCATCGCCCGCCAGCTCGGCATCCCCTGCGTGGTCGGCACCAGCGGGGCGCTCGACATCCCCGCAGGCAGCCGGGTGCTCGTCGACGGCACCAGCGGCGTCGTCGAGGTCGACCCCGACGAGGGGGCCGCCGCCGGCCGGGTCGCCGCCGACCGGGAGGAGCGTGCCGCCCTGGAGTCGTGGGCCGGCCCCGGCCGGACCGCGGACGGCAAGCCGATCCGGATCCTCGCCAACGTCGCCGACGCTGACTCCGCGCGCTCGGCCGTGTCCGCGCCCGTCGAGGGGGTGGGACTCTTCCGGACCGAGCTGTCCTTCCTGAACGCCACCGAGGAACCGAGCGTGGACGACCAGGCGGCCGTCTACGGCGACGTGCTCGGCGCCTTCCACGGGGCCGGGCCCGGCGACACCGACCGTTACGTCGTGGTCCGCACCCTCGACGCCGGGTCCGACAAGCCGCTGGCCTTCGCCAACCTGACCGACGAGGAGAACCCCGCCCTCGGAGTCCGCGGGCTGCGCCTGGCCTTCGACAACCCTGGCCTGATGGAGCACCAGCTCGACGCGATCGCGAAGGCGGCCGAGGACACCGGCACCGAGACCTGGGTGATGGCGCCGATGGTCGCCACGGTGGCCGAGGCGACCGAGTTCGGGGAGGCCGTGCACGCGCGCGGGCTCAAGGCCGGCGTGATGATCGAGGTCCCGAGCGCGGCGCTGCTGGCGCACCGGATGCTCGAGGTCGTCGACTTCCTCTCCATCGGCACCAACGACCTGACGCAGTACACGATGGCCGCAGACCGGATGGCCACCGACCTCGCCCACCTGACCGACGCCTGGCAGCCGGCCGTGCTGCAGCTGATCGCGATCACCGCCGAGGCCGGTCGCCAGGCCGGCAAGTCGGTCGGCGTCTGCGGCGAGGCGGCCGCCGACCCGATGCTGGCGTGCGCGCTGGTCGGCATGGGCATCACCTCGCTGTCGATGGCCGCCGCCGCCGTACGCCCGGTCGGCGCGCGACTGGCCGCCGTCACCTCGGGCCAGTGCGAGGAGGCCGCCGAGGCCGCCCTCGCCGCCAGCGACCCGATGGCCGCCCGCGAGGCCGCGCGCGAGGCGCTCGGCCTGTGACCCTCGGAAGTTGAGGTGCGAAGGCCGCCAGGCCGGAGCCGCGGGGCTTGATCAACCTCCCGGTCGAACGCCGTGGGCGGCGGAGCCGGTCACGGCTCGACCGTGACCTTGATCGCCTCGCCCTTGGCGACGATGTCGAAGACCGACATCACGTCGTCGAGGGGGACGTGGCGGGTGATCAGGTCCTTGACCGGGACCTGACCGGTGGAGATGTACTCGAGCGCCCGCTTGTTGTGGTCCGGCGAGGAGCCGTTGGCGCCGTGGACGTGCAGCTGGCGGTAGTGGATCAGGTTGGAGTCGGCCTTGATGTGGGGGTCGTTCTTGGGCAGCCCGCCGAAGAAGGAGATCCGGCCCTGGCGCGCGGCCATCGAGATCGCCTGCTCCTGCGTGACGTTGGCCGGCGTCGCGGTGATCACGACGTCGGCGCCCCGGCCGCCGGTGAGCTCCATGATCGTCTCGACCACGTCGACCTCGGAGGCGTTCACGACGTGGTCGGGCTGGACGGCGTCGGCGGACATCTGCAGCCGCTCGGCGTTGATGTCGACCAGCACGACGGTGCCGACCTTGTGGACCCCGCGCGCGATCCGGATGTGCATGCAGCCGATCGGGCCGGCGCCGAAGACGACCGTGAAGTCACCCTCCTCGATGCCGAGCTGCTCCTGGGCGTTGATCGCACAGGCGAACGGCTCGGCGGCCGAGGCCTCGTCGAAGCCGACGTTGTCGGGGATCCGGTTGAGGCCGTCGACCTTGAGCACCTGCTCGGGCACCACCATGAACTCGGCGAACCCGCCGTCGTACTGGTAGCCGACCGAGGTCTGGTTCTGACAGACCTCCATCCACCCCTTGCTGCACTCGTGGCACTCCCCGCACGGTACGGCGGCGATGCACTGCACGCGGTCGCCGACCGCGAAGCCCCCGCACGCCTCGGCCCCGACCTCGACGACCTCGCCGGCGACCTCGTGGCCGAGCGTGGTCTCGCCGGTGATGTTGACGTGGCCGTTCTTCTTGATCTTGACGTCGGTGCCGCAGGTCGAGCAGTTGCGGACCTTGATCTTGACCTCGCGAGGTCCGCAGTCGGGCTCGGGGACGTCCTCGAGCCGGACGTCCTCGGGGGCGTAGAAGCGCAGTGCCTTCATCGATGTCTCCTTCTCCGCGGGGTGGGTCTCGTAGCACCGTAACGGTCATTCCGGGGCCAAAGCCACAATAACGGGCAGAAAATGCTGCCCGGATGCTTGGCAACAGGCCCGGTTACGTGGTGTACTCAGGGTCTGATGTGACCGGGCTCACGGCTCGGTCGTGGCAATCGGAGGAGTGACATGGCCAGCATCACCACCGACAACGCGAGCCCGCGCGTAGGAGCCCGGGTCCGCGTCCAGCAGTTCGGCACGTTCCTGTCCAACATGATCATGCCCAACATCGGCGCGATCATCGCCTGGGGCCTGATCACCGCGTTCTTCATCCCGGTGGGGTGGACCCCCAACGAGAAGATCGCGCTGATGGTGGGCCCCACCATCACCTACCTGCTGCCGATCCTGATCGCCTACACCGGCGGCAGGATCGTCTACGAGACCCGCGGTGGCGTCGTGGGCGCCGCGTCCGTCATGGGCGTCATCATCGCCACCAGCGACCCGCTCTTCGTGGGTGACCAGGGTGGGTCGCCGATGTTCCTCGGCGCCATGATCATGGGTCCGCTCACGGCGTACCTCATGAAGCGCCTCGACGGGCTGTGGGCCGGGAAGATCAAGCCGGGCTTCGAGATGCTCGTCGACAACTTCTCCGCGGGCATCCTCGCCGCGGCGATGGCGGTCCTGAGCATGTTCACCCTGGCCCCGGTGCTGCGCCAGGTCATCGAGTGGCTGGGCAACGCGGTCAACTACCTGATCGACGCCGGGCTGCTGCCGCTGACCTCGCTGTTCATCGAGCCGGCCAAGGTCATGTTCCTCAACAACGCGATCAACCACGGCGTGCTGACCCCGCTGGGCATCGACCAGGCGGAGCAGGCCGGCAAGTCGGTGCTGTTCCTGCTGGAGGCCAACCCCGGTCCCGGCCTCGGCCTGCTGCTCGCCTACTCGGTCTTCGGGCGCGGCATGGCGAAGGCGTCGGCCCCCGGCGCTGCGGTCATCCAGTTCCTCGGCGGCATCCACGAGGTCTACTTCCCCTACGTGCTGATGAAGCCGCGGCTGATCGTCGCGATGGTCGCCGGCGGCATGACCGGCGTCTTCCTCAACGTCCTCTTCGACAACGGCCTGCGCGCCCCCGCGGCCCCGGGATCGATCTTCGCGGTCTACGCGCAGACGCCGGGCAGCGACTTCCTCGGCATCACCATCGCCGTCTTCGGCGCCGCCGCCGTGACCTTCGTGGTCGCCGCGCTGCTGCTCAAGACCGACAAGTCCGACGACGGTGACCTCGGTGCGGCCACCTCGCAGATGGAGTCGATGAAGGGCAAGAAGTCGATCGCGAGCTCGACGCTGGCCGATGCGACCCCGGGCGGGGCGATCCACAACATCGTCTTCGCCTGCGACGCCGGCATGGGTTCCTCCGCGATGGGCGCCTCGGTGCTCCGCAAGAAGGTCCAGGCGGCCGGCCACGACGACGTCACGGTCGTCAACAAGTCCATCGCCAACCTCAAGGACGAGTGGGACCTGGTGGTGACCCACCAGGACCTCACCGACCGGGCGCGGCAGCGCACCGGCTCGGCGGTCCACGTGTCGGTCGACAACTTCATGGGCAGCCCGAAGTACGACGAGATCGTCGAGCTGCTCGACCAGACCAACGGAGGCGGCGCCGCGGCGGCGGCGTCGGCTCCCGCGGCGAGCGGGTCGGCGTCCTCGGACGTGCTGGCGGCCGACAGCGTCGTGCTCGCCGGCACGGCCGGCACCCGCGACGACGCGATCACCGAGGCCGGGCAGCTGCTCGTGGCGGCCGGTGCCGTCGAGGCGTCCTACGTCGACGCGATGCACGAGCGTGAGAAGTCGGTCTCGACCCACATGGGCAACCTGCTCGCGATCCCCCACGGCACCAACGAGGCCAAGTCGGCCATCCGACGTACGGCGGTCTCGTTCGTGCGCTACCCGCAGCCGATCGACTGGAACGGCAAGCCGGCCGAGTTCGTGCTCGGCATCGCCGGCGCCGGCGACGACCACCTCGCGCTGCTCTCGCGCATCGCCGAGGTGTTCACCGACGCGGACCAGGTCGAGCGACTCCGGTCGGCCTCATCCCCCGAGGAAGTCCAGGCCGTGCTCGACGGAGTACGCGCCTGACCGATCGGAGATCGGCGTTCGGCGTCGGAGCGGCTCGGAGGGAGCCCGCCCCGGCGCCGATCGTCTCGAAACCTCGGGCTCAGCGTGCCCGGCGGCGGCAGAACTCGCGCATCGGGCCCTCGGGCACCACCTCGACCAGCTCCCGGTAGCGGGCCGCCGCCTCCTCGGTCCGCCCGGTGCGGTGGCTGAGGTCGGCGAGGGCCAGGCCGGCGTCGCGGGCGGCGTAGGCCGGGCCGTCGGCGACGAGGGCCTCGAGCCGGGTCTCGACGGGCTCGAGCGGCGTGCCGTCGCGCAGCGCGACCCGGCCGGCGACGACCAGCCGCGCCACCTCGACGGCGGGTGAGGGCCAGGCCGCGGCCAGCGCGTCGTAGAGCATCGAGAGCCGGTCCCAGTCGGTGCGCGCGGCGCTCGGCGCGGTCGCGTGCACGCCGGAGACGGCCGCCTCGAGGACGAAGCGTCCCGGGGGAGCGGGCGCGAGCCGGGCGGCGCGGGTGGCGTCGTCCAGGCCGGCCCGCAGCAGCAGCGCGTCCCACGCCGACCGGTCGACCTCGTCCAGCGGCAGCGCGATGCCGTCGCGGACGCGGCCGGGGCGGCGGGCCAGGGCCAGCCGGCAGACGGCGCGCAGCCCGAGCACCTCCGGGTCGTCGGGCAGCTCGGCGGCCAGCGCCTCGGCCAGGCTGAGGGCACCGCGGGCGGGGTCGTCGACCGGGTCGGTGGGGGCGACGACGTCACGCTGGCCGACCGTCAGCAGCCCGGCCACGCACGCCAGCACCACCGGGAGCCGCTGCCGCCGGACCTCGCCCTCCGGCACCGAGAACTCGCCCCGGGCGCGGGCCAGCGCCGTCTTCGACCGCGTCAGCCGGGCGGCGGCGGTCGCCTCGGCGATGCCGAGGTGGGCCGCGATCCGGCGGGTGTCGAGGCCGAGCACGACCCGCATCGCGAGCACCAGCTGGGCGCCGGGTGCGAGCGCGTCGTCGCAGGCGACGAAGAGCAGCGCGAGCCGGTCGTCGAGCCGGTCGCCGGGGGAGCGGTCGTGGTCCATGGCCAGGTCTGGATCCGAGTCGGGGTCGGGTCCCGGGGCGAGGTCGGGGAGCAGCCGGTCGAACCGCTGCTGGCGCCGTACGTCGTCGAGCCACGCACGCCGGCCCACCGCCACGCACCAAGCGGCGAGGTCGTCGACCTCGCCCGGTGGGCGGGCGGCCGCGCGGGCGAACGCCTCGGCGGCGTACTCCTCACCGAGGTCGAGGCTGCGCGTGGCGACGGCGAGGGCCCGCACCACCTGGGGCCAGGCGGTGCGGAACCCGTCGTCGGGCAGACCCCCGGGGCTCACTCGAAGACGTGGACCCTGCGCCACTCCACGACGTTGCCGCTGGGCACCAGGGCGGCCACCTTGCGGGCGGTGGCCTCGTCGCACTCGACGGCGTAGTAGCCGGTGATCAGCTCGTTGCTGTCGGTGAACGGCGCGTCGGTGTAGACGGGCTCGTCACCGCTCACGTCGACGTGGCCGCCGTACTTGGCGCTGGAGAGCGCCTGCCCGCCGGTGATCTTGGCGCCGAGCTCCTCGACCGCCGCGCCGAAGCGGGCGTGCGCCTGCATGGCGGGGTCCTCGGCGGCCCGCTCGGGGCCGAGCTTGTCGGGCGTGTAGGCGTCGGAGTCCCAGTCGGCCTCGCGGATCAGGAACAGCCAGGTGTCGGTCATCGCAGTGTCTCCTCTGTGGGTCGTCGGACGTGCTACTGACGAGCACCCGAGCGGGAAATCGACAGCTCCCCGGAACTTTCCTCCCCGATCCGCTCCACGGCGACGGGGACGCCGTTGAGCGCGGCGTTGCCGGACACGTCGAGCAGCGCGGGGTCGGTGAGGTCGTTGATCGAGACCCCCGGCACCTGCGCGGCCCCGGCCATCCGGGTCCCGGGCTGCTCGTGGCCGTAGCCGTGGGGGAGCGAGACCACCCCGGGCATCATGTCGTCGCTGGCCGCGACCTCGACCTCGACCGACCCCACCCGCGAGGTCACGCGCACCCGCTCGCCGTCGCCGAGCCCCCGGGCGGTCAGGTCGACGGGGTTCATCAGCAGGTGGTGGCGTCGCCGGCCGCGGGTCAGCCGCTCGACGTTGTGCATCCAGGAGTTGTTGTCCCGCTGGTGTCGACGGCCGATCAGCACCAGGCCCTCGGTCGGCCCGGTCAGCGTCGAACGCACCCGGTCGAGGTCGGCCAGGACCAGCTCCTGCGCCAGGTCGATCCGGTGGTCGCGGGTCTGCAGCCGGCCGGGGAACGTCGGCCGCAGGGGGCCGAGGTCGACACCCTCGGGGTGGCGCCGCAGGTCGGTGATCGTCGTACGCCGTCCGCGGCGCAGCAGCATCCCGATCGCGAACGTCGGGCTCATCGCCAGTCGCGCCCGCCGCACCAGACGGGTGCGGAGGTCCGGCCTGCGGTCGAGCCGCGCCTCGATGCGTCGGGTGAGGTCGCGGAAGATCTCCCAGTCGTGGCGGGCGTCGCGGGGCTTGTCGAGGACCGCCGGCGTGAAGCGTGCGGTGTTCCGCACCGCCAGCCCGTGGAAGACGATGTCGTAGTGGTCCCGCTCGAGGATCGTGGTCGGCGGCAGCACCACGTCGGCGTGGCGGGTCGTCTCGTTGAGGTAGATGTCGACGGCCGCGACGAAGTCCAGCGACTCCAGTGCCGAGCCGAGTCGCTTGCCGTCGGGTGTCGAGAGCACCGGGTTGCCGGCGATCGTCAGCGCCGCCCGCACCTGCCCCTCGCCGGGCGTCTCGATCTCCTCGGCCAGCACGGCCACGGGCAGCTCGCCGCCGAACTCGGGGGCGTCGCGGACCCGGCTGCGGTAGAGGTCGACGTGGCCGCGCCCGATCAGCCGCTGGGCGACGACGTCGATCGCCGGCTCGGTGACCAGCGCGCCGCCCTCGCGGTCGAGGTTGCCGGTCAGGGCGTTGAGGCAGGCGACCGCCCACTGGCAGACCGAGCCGAAGCCCTGGGTCGAGAGCCCGAGCCGGCCGTAGGCGACGCCGCCGTCGGCCGCGGCGAGCTCGCGGGTGAGCCGGCGGACCGTCGCGGCCGGCACGCCGCTGACCGCCTCGGCGCGCTCGGGCGTGAAGTCGGCCACCGCCGCGCGGACCTGCTCGACCCCGTCGACGTACGCGGCCGGGCGCACCGCGCCCTCGACCTCGAACAGCTCGCGCACCATCGCCAGCAGCACCACCGCGTCGGTGCCGGGCCGCACGAAGACGTGCTCGTCGGCCACCTTGGCGGTCTCCGTACGGCGCGGGTCGACCACGACCATCCGGCCGCCGCGGGCCCGGAGGTCCCGCAGCCGCTGCGGGAAGTCGGGCACCGTCATCAGCGAGCCGTTGGAGGCCATCGGGTTGGCCCCGAACACCAGGAAGTACGCCGTGCGGTCGATGTCGGGCACGGGGATCAGCAGCTGGTGGCCGTAGAGCAGCGAGGCGACGAGCTGGTGGGGCACCTGGTCGACGGTGCTGGCGCTGAACCGGTTGCGGGTCCGCAGCGACTTCACCATCGGGATGCCGTGGGTGGCGAAGCCGAGCGAGTGTGCGTTGGGGTTGCCGAGGTAGACCGCCACGGAGTCACGGCCGTGGGCGTTGATCGTGCCGGCCAGGCCGTCGGCGACCAGGTCGAGCGCCTCGTCCCAGCCGATCTCGGTCCACTCGCCGGTGGCGCGGTCGCGGCGTACGGGACGACGCAGCCGGTCGGGGTCGTGGTGGAGGTCGCCGAGCGCGACCCCCTTGGGGCAGATGTGGCCGCGCGAGAGCGGGTCGTCGGGGTTGCCCCGGACCTCGACGACGCGGTCGCCGTCGAGGGTGATCCGCAGCCCGCAGATCGCCTCGCAGATGTTGCAGACGCCGGTCACGGTGCGCGTGGTCACGCTCGCATCGTGCCACCCCTCGGGGTGAGTGGCGGCGAGGATGCGTCGTCCGGGCGCTCTCGACGGCTAGCCTGCCGGTGAGCCGGCCACCGCGGCCGACCACGCGAAGGGAACAACACCATGGGTTACGGACTCGGAGTCTTCCTCGCCGCGCTCGGCCTGATCCTGGCGCTGGCGGTCGACGACGTCATCTCCGGCATCGACCTCACGATGATCGGCTGGATCCTGGTGCTCGCCGGGCTCCTGGTCGTCGTGCTCACCGCCGTCCAGGCCAACTCCAAGCGGCAGCACACCACCGTCGCCACGACCACCCACGCCGACGGCACCCAGACCACCGAGCAGCGCAGCACCGAGCGGCAGGACCCGCCGCCGGCCGTCTGAGCGGCGCCGTACGGCTCGTCCCGGGCCCGTCCCCACGTTTTGGGTGACCGGCTCGCTGCTTGGTAACCTCCTTCGGATGCCGTGAACCGGCCGCGGAACCAGAGAGCCTCAGGTGAACAGGACCTGGGGCGCCGCGCAACGAGTAGACCCGAAGGAGCCCCCATGTCGATCGGTACCGACGCGGAGACCAAGAAGCAGATCATCGCGCAGTACGCCACCAAGGAGGGCGACACCGGGTCGCCCGAGGTGCAGGTCGCGCTGCTCAGCCACCGCATCAGCCACCTCACCGAGCACCTCAAGCAGCACAAGCACGACCACCACAGCCGTCGTGGCCTGCTCCTCCTCGTGGGACAGCGCCGTCGGCTGCTCAACTACCTCCGTGACACCGACATCGAGCGCTACCGCTCGCTGGTCGAGCGTCTCGGTCTGCGTCGCTGATCGCGAGGGCCCGCCCCCCACACCCGGGGAGCGGGCCTTCTGCGTCTGCGCGCTAGATTCACCGCAGGACAACAGCACACCATCCACAGGAGCGATCCGCGCGAACGTCGGCCCGGTCCTCGGTAGTGGCCCTCAGATCCCTTCGGTCCCCGACCGCGATCTGCGAGCCTCGATCGAAGACCGGCCAAGCTCCAGGGGCCGTCGCAACGGCTCCGCGCGGGTCAATCGCGGGATCGCTCCGCGACACAGAAAGTGAGCCCCATGACCGGCTCCGAACCCACCATCTCCGCCGTCGAGACCGTGCTCGACAACGGCTCCTTCGGCTCCCGCACCGTCAAGTTCGAGACGGGTCTGCTGGCCCGCCAGGCGGCCGGCGCGGTGACCGCGTACCTCGACGACGAGACGATGCTTCTCTCGGCGACCACCGCCGGCAAGCACCCCAAGGACCACTTCGACTTCTTCCCCCTCACGATCGACGTCGAGGAGCGGATGTACGCCGTGGGCCAGATCCCCGGCTCGTTCTTCCGCAGCGAGGGTCGCCCGGGCGAGGACGCGATCCTCACCTGCCGGCTGATCGACCGCCCGCTGCGCCCGACGTTCAAGAAGGGGCTGCGCAACGAGGTCCAGGTCGTCATCACCGTGATGGCGCTCGACCCGAAGATGCCCTACGACGTGCTGGCCATCAACGCCGCGTCGCTCTCGACGCAGCTCTCGGGCCTGCCGTTCTCCGGCCCCGTCGGCGGCGTCCGCGTCGCCCTGATCGACGGCACCTGGGTCGCGTTCCCGAGCCACGAGCAGCTCGACACCGCCGTGTTCGACATGGTGGTCGCCGGCCGCGTCACCGACACCGGTGACGTCGCGATCATGATGGTCGAGGCCGAGGCACCCGAGGGGACCATCGAGCTGGTCCGCGGCGGCGCCCAGGCGCCGACCGAGGAGGTCGTGGCCCGCGGCCTCGACGCCGCCAAGCCGTTCATCAAGCAGCTGGTCGAGGCGCAGGTCGAGCTGGCCAAGCAGGCCGCCAAGCCGGTCCAGGAGTTCCCGATCTTCCTCGACTACGAGGACGACGCCTACGCCGCCGTCGAGAGCGCCGTGGCCTCCGAGACCGCGCAGGCGCTGACCATCGCCGGCAAGCAGGAGCGCGAGGCACGGCTCGACGAGATCAAGTCGGGCCTGCTCGAGCAGCTGACCGGTGAGGGCAAGCCGTTCGAGGGCCGCGAGAAGGAGATCGGCGCGGCGTTCCGCTCCGTCAACAAGGAGCTGGTCCGCCAGCGCGTGCTGCGCGACAAGGTGCGCATCGACGGCCGCGGCCTGGCCGACATCCGGCCGCTGCACGCCGAGGTCGGCGTGATCCCGCGGGTCCACGGCTCGGCGCTCTTCGAGCGCGGCGAGACCCAGATCCTGGGCGTCACCACCCTCGACATGCTCAAGATGGAGCAGCAGCTCGACACGCTCTCGCCCGAGAAGCACCGCCGCTACATGCACAAGTACGTCTTCCCGCCGTTCTCCACCGGTGAGACCGGCCGCGTGGGCTCGCCCAAGCGGCGCGAGGTCGGCCACGGTGCGCTCGCCCGCCGGGCGCTGCTCCCGGTGCTGCCCTCCCGCGAGGAGTTCCCGTACGCCCTGCGCCAGCTCTCCGAGGCCATGGGCTCCAACGGGTCCACCTCGATGGGCTCGGTCTGCGCCTCGACGCTGTCGCTGCTGCAGGCCGGTGTGCCGCTCAAGGCGTCGGTGGCCGGCATCGCCATGGGCCTGATCTCCGGTGAGGTCGACGGTGAGACCCAGTACGTCGCGCTGACCGACATCCTCGGGGCCGAGGACGCGTTCGGCGACATGGACTTCAAGGTCGCCGGGACGCGCGAGTTCGTGACGGCGCTGCAGCTCGACACCAAGCTCGACGGCATCCCCGCCGAGGTGCTCGCCGCCGCGCTGACCCAGGCGCGCGACGCGCGGATGACGATCCTCGACGTGATGGCCGAGGCCATCGACGCCCCCGAGGAGATGTCGGTGCACGCCCCGCGGATCATCACGGTGACCGTGCCGGTCGACAAGATCGGCGAGGTCATCGGCCCGAAGGGCAAGGTGATCAACCAGATCCAGGACGACACCGGCGCGACGCTGTCGATCGAGGACGACGGCACCGTCTACATCGGTGCGACCAACGGCGAGGCCGCCGAGGCCGCCCGGGCCGCGGTCAACGCGATCGCCAACCCGACCATGCCCGAGGTCGGCGAGCGCTACCTCGGCACGGTCGTCAAGACGACCAACTTCGGCGCGTTCGTCTCACTGATGCCCGGCAAGGACGGCCTGCTCCACATCAGCAAGCTGCGTTCGCTCGCCGGTGGCAAGCGGGTCGAGGCCGTCGAGGACGTCGTCGCGGTCGGCCAGAAGATCCAGGTCCAGATCGCCGAGATCGACGACCGCGGCAAGCTGTCGCTGGTCCCGGTCGTCGAGGACGACAAGAGCGACGAGGGCACGGACGAGTCCGAGTGACCTCACGCACCACCCGCACGACCGGCCAGCCGCGCGACGCGGCTGGCCGGTTGTCCGTCTCCCAGAAGGTCGGGGCGACCCAGACCCTCGAGACCGTCAAGGACGCTGCCGGCCAGGTCACCTCGCGGATCCGGCGTACCGTCCTGCCCGGTGGGCTGCGGGTCATCACCGAGCAGATGGCCGGGGTCCGCTCGGCCAGCGTCGGCGTCTGGGTCGGCGTCGGCTCGCGGGACGAGACGCCGGCGCTCCACGGCTGCTCGCACTTCCTGGAGCACCTGCTCTTCAAGGGCACCAGCGGTCGCTCGGCGATGGACATCTCCGCCGAGCTCGACGCCGTGGGCGGGGAGTTCAACGCCTTCACCGCCAAGGAGTACACCTGCTTCCACGCGCGGGTCCTCGACGACGACCTGCCGCTCGCCGTCGACGTGCTCGGCGACATCGTCACCGACTCGCTGATCGCCCCGGCGGACGTCCAGGCCGAGCGTGACGTGATCCTCGACGAGATCGCGATGCACGACGACGACCCCGACGACGTCGTGCACAACCTCTTCGCGCAGCAGGCGTGGGGGAGGGCCCGCTCGGCCGCCCGATCGCCGGCACCGCCGCCTCGGTGTCCGCGCTCAGCCGGCAACAGGTCGCGCGCTTCTACCGACGTCACTACCGCGCGTCGCAGACGGTCGTCGCGGTCGCCGGCAACGTCGAGCACACCGCCGTCGTCCGTCAGGTCCGCAAGGCCTTCGGCCGCAACGGCTTCCTCGCCTCCCACGAGGCGCCGTCGGTGCCGCGCGCCGGCAGCCGGGTACGTCGCGTCCACGCCGGCACCAGCACCGCTCAGCGCCCCTTCGAGCAGGTCAACGTGGTGATCGGCGTCAACGGGATCACCCGTCACGACGAACGCCGCTACGCGCTCGGCGTCCTCAACGCCGCGCTCGGCGGCAGCACGTCGTCCCGGCTCTTCCAGGAGGTCCGGGAGCGGCGCGGGCTCGCCTACAGCATCTACAGCTTCGCGGCGCACCACGCCGACGCCGGGCTCGTGGGGGTGGCCGTCGGCTGCCTCCCGGGCCGCACCGAGGAGGTGCTCGCCACCGTCCGCGCGGAGCTGGCGCGGGTGGCGGAGTCGGGGATCACCCAGGAGGAGCTCGAGCGCGGCCAGGGCCAGCTGCGGGCCGGTCTGGTGCTCGGGCTCGAGGACTCCGGCGCCCGGATGACCCGCCTCGGCAAGGCCGAGCTGGTCTACGACGAGCTGCTCCCGGTCGACGAGATCCTCGCCCGCGTCGACGCCGTCACCGCCGACGACGTCCGCGCGATCGCCCACACCCTGTTCACCCAGCCCGAGATCCTCGCCGTCGTGGGCCCCTCCGCTGGGTGAGGTGGTTTCGAGACGGTTGCTGCGCAACCTCCTCGACCACCGGACCGGTAGCGGTGGTTGAGGAGGGCCGTCAGGCCCGTCTCGAAACCACCTCGACCTCCGGGACTCAGCGCCGGCCGATGATCCCCACGACCGGCGGCGCCAACTGGTCGACGACCGAGATCCGGAAGCCGGCGCTGGCGAGGTTCTCGGAGGTCTTCTTCACGATGTTGGGGACCAGGCCGGGCATCTTGGTCTCGTAGAACAGGTGGACCGCACCGCCGGGAACGACCCGGTCGTGGAGCAGCGCCACCTCGTCGGCGCAGTCGCGCACCCAGAACAGGTTGACGTTGAAGGCGAAGACCTTGGTCAGCCGCTTGACCGGGACCCGGAGTGTCGCCAGGTCGATCTGGCGCACGGTGAGCCGACCCGCCTCGACGTGCTTGGCGCACCGCCGCTTGGTGCGGTCGACGCCCGACTCGGAGCGGTCGATGGCGAACAGCCTGCCGGTCTGCAGCCGCTCGCAGATCAGCTCGGCCCCGGCGCCCGGCCCGCAGCCGATCTCGAGGACGTTGTCGTTGGGCTGGACGTCCATGACGTCGACCGCCCACCGGATCCGCGGCGGGATCTCCTGCATCCGCATGGCCCTTAGCCTGCCACTACGGAACCGCCGCAGTCAGCCGGGGACGCGCCGGGCGGCCGCGTGACGCTCCCGACCCTCTAGGTTGGGCACCGTGACCGACACGATCAGGGTGGGCGTCCTCGGGGCGCGGGGCAGAGTCGGTGCGGCCGTCTGCCAGGCGGTCGGGGAGGCCCCTGACACCGAGCTGGTCGCCCGGGTCGACCAGGGCGACCGGATCGAGACGCTGGCCGAGCAGGGTGCCGAGGCGGTCGTCGACTTCACCCACCCGGACGTCGTGATGGACAACCTGCGGTGGTGCGTCGAGCACGGTCTCCACGCGGTGGTCGGGACGACCGGCTTCGACCGGGACCGGCTCGAGACGCTGCGTGGCTGGTTGGCCGACGCGCCTGCGGTCGGCGTGCTGGTCGCCCCCAACTTCTCGATCGGCGCGGTGCTGATGATGCGCTTCGCGGCCGAGGCGGCCCGGTGGTTCGAGTCGGTCGAGGTCGTCGAGCTCCACCACCCCGACAAGGCCGATGCCCCCTCGGGCACCGCACGGCGTACGGCGGAGCTGGTGGCTGCGGCCCGCCGCGACGCCGGACTCGGGCCGGTCCCCGACGCCACCTCCACAGGCCTCGACGGCGCCCGCGGGGCCGACGTCGACGGGGTCCGGGTCCACGCCGTCCGGGCCCGCGGCCTGGTCGCCCACCAGGAGGTGCTGCTCGGCGGCCTCGGCGAGACGCTCACGCTGCGCCACGACTCGATGGACCGGGTCTCCTTCACCCCCGGCGTGCTCACGGCGCTGCGCCGGATCGGCGACCGCCCCGGGCTCACCGTCGGCCTGGAGTCGTTCCTCGGTCTCGACTGACGCAGCCCTCAGACGACCAGCCGCAGCAACGCGGCGACCAGCGCGGCACCGAAGACCACGACGAGGAACGGCGCGCGGAGGAGCAGCAGCACGAACGCCGCCGCGAGTCCGGCGACCCGGGCGTCGACCACGAGCGTCGGACCGGAGGCCAGCACCTGCACGGCCACCAGCGCGGCGAGCAGCGCGACGGGGATCAGGTCGGTCACCCGCTCGACGACCGGGTGGTCGAGCACCCGGGGCGGGATCGACAGTCCCGCCAGCTTGAGCAGGTAGCAGCCGACCCCGGCCCCGATCACCGCCGCCCAGATCATCGCGGGGCCTCGGGGAGCTCGGTGGGGTCGGGCCGACGCGAGAGCGCGCCGACCAGCAGGGCGACACCGGCGGCGGCCAGCACCGGCACGCCGGCGGCGGTCACCGGCACCAGCCCGAGCGCGACGGCGACCGCGAGCAGGGCGACCAGCTGGTTGCGCCGGTCGCTCAGCCGCGGCCACAGCAGGGCCAGGAACGCCGCCCCGACGGCGGCGTCGAGCCCGTAGGTGCGGGGGTCGCCGAGCGCCTCGCCCGCGATCGCGCCGACCAGGGTGAAGGTGTTCCAGAGCGTGAAGACCGCGAGCCCGGTGGCGAGGAAGCCGGTCCGGGCCAGCTCGCGCGTCGGCCGGTTGACCGTCATCGCCGTCGACTCGTCGATCAGGAGGTGCGCCGCACCCGCCCGGCGTACGCCGACCCAACCCAGCAGCGAGGCCACCCGGAGCCCGTAGAGGGTGTTGCGCGACCCGAGCATCAGCGCCGTCGCCGAGGCGGCGACCGGCGAGCCCCCGGCCGCGATCACCCCCACCAGCGCGAACTGGCTGGCGCCGGTGAACATCAGCAGCGACAGCACGCAGGTCTGGGCGACGCTGAGCCCGGAGCCCACGGCGATCGCGCCGAAGGAGGTGCCGTAGAGCCCGGTCGCGATCCCGACGCCGATCCCGTCGCGGACGACGGACCCCCGGTTCCCGGCCGGGGGTGGGGGAGCGGGCACGCGGCGACCCTAGCGCCGCACGGGGCTCAGGCGAGCGCGGTGTGGAGCCGGACCTGCTTCACCGTCGTCGCGCCGGTGCCGTCGAGGTCGAGCTCGCGGTGGGCGCCGTCGGCCGCCCACCCCGCCGCAGTCAGGAAGCGGCGTACGTCGTCGTCGCCCGCGCCGGCCCACAGCACGGCCCGGCGGAAACCGTCGGCCACCATCGTGTCGGCCCCCGCCTGCAGCAGCCGCGAGCCGTGCCCCTGGCCGCGCACGTCGGGGTCGACGGTCAGCTCCATCAGCTCGGCGTCGGCGACCGGGTCGCAGTCGGGGTCGAGGGCGGGGGAGGTGATCGCGAAGCCGGTCACCCGGTTGCGCTCCAGCGCGACCAGCACCCGCAGCCGGGCGTCGGGCGGCCGCACGAGCAGCGTCCGCCAGGCGTCGGCCGCGACGTCGAGGTCGACGTCGACGAGCTCGGCCGGCAGCAGCCCGATGAGGTCGGCGCGCCGCGCGGCCAGCTGCACCTGCGCGACCGCGGTGGCGTCGTCGCCCCACGCCACCCGGCACGAGACGTCGGCCGAGGGCCCGCTCACCGGTAGCGCTCGGGCAGCTGCTGGCCGATCCGCACCTGGGACTTGGGCAGCCGCATGAACTTCATCTGCATCGCCCGCGACACCGCGTAGTAGGTGGTCCCCTTGGTGGGCTCGTCGGGGAAGCGGGTGGCCAGCTCCTTGCGGAGCTTGAACCGCAGCCGCACCAGGTCGACCAGGACCAGCAGCAGCATGCCGAGCATGATCGTGTTGCCGGCCTGCATCATGCTGGCGTTGCCGGTCCAGCCCAGCACGAGCACGCCGATCATGATCGGGATCATCAGCTCGACGAAGGAGAACCGGACGTCGACGAAGTCGCGGATGAAGCGGCGTACCGGGCCCTTGTCGCGCGGCATGAAGTAGCGCTCGTCGCCGCTCTTCATGGCGCTGCGAACCTTGCGGCTGGACTCGGCGCGGTGCTCGCGCTCTCGCTTGGCCTGCTCCTTGCGGGTGCGCGGCGGGCGCGCACGCGCACGTGCGGCGGCCTCGGCCTCCTTGCGGGTCGGCGTGGGCCGACCCTTCCCGCCCTGCTGCTGCTCGGGCGCGGTCACGGCACCGGCGGCGGTGGCTGCCGGCTCCTGCTTGGTGCGTCGGAACAACGTGGGCCTTCGTGCTGCTCGATCCGATGGGTCCGCGGAAACCCTACCCGGACGGGCGCTGACCCCTCGCACCTGCTTGCTCATCCGGCCTAGGGTTGGCCCATGAGCCTCATGAAGCGCATCAGCCTGATCTTCCGGTCCAAGGCGAACAAGGCCCTCGACCGCGCGGAAGACCCTCGCGAGACGCTCGACTACAGCTACCAGCGTCAGCTCGACCTCCTCGCGAAGGTCCGTCGCGGTGTGGCCGACGTGGCCACCAGCCGCAAGCGCGTGGAGCTCCAGGTCAACCAGCTCGAGCAGCAGTCGGCCAAGCTCCAGGGCCAGGCCGAGAAGGCGATCTCGGTCGGCCGCGAGGACCTCGCCCGCGAGGCGCTGACCCGCAAGTCGGGGCTCACCCAGCAGATCGGCGACCTCAAGGCCCAGCACGCCCAGCTCCAGGGCGAGGAGGAGAAGCTCACCCTCTCCCAGCAACGGCTGCAGGCGAAGGTCGAGTCGTTCCGGACCCGCAAGGAGACGATCAAGGCGACCTACACCGCCGCCGAGGCCCAGACCAAGATCAACGAGGCGATGTCGGGCATCGGCGAGGAGATGGGCGACGTCGGCCTGGCGATCCAGCGGGCCGAGGACAAGACCGCGCAGATGCAGGCCCGGGCCGGGGCGATCGACGAGCTCATCGCCTCGGGCGCGCTCGACGACGTCAGCCAGGTCAACTCCGGCGACGACATCTCCCGCGAGCTCGACGCGATGAGCTCCGGAACCGACGTCGAGGCCGAGCTCGCCCGGCTCAAGTCGGGGTCGGCACCCGAGGCGATCGAGGCCGGCGACGGCGACATCCTCCGGGCCGAGGGCGAGCCCGCCTCGACCGAGGACAACCAATCATGATCGTCCGGATCCTGGGCGAGGGCCAGTACGACGTCCCCGACGACCGGGTCGACGCCCTCAACGAGCTCGACGCCACGGTCGAGTCGGCCGTCGAGGCCGGCGACGAGGCGGCGTTCGCGAGCGCGCTCGGGGCGCTGCTGTCCGGGGTGCGCGCGGCATCCCAGCCCCACGACGAGGGCACCCTCGACGCCTCCGACCTGATCCTGCCGCCGGCCGACTCCTCCCTCGAGGAAGTGCGCGACCTGCTCAGCGGCGACGGTCTGATCCCCGGCTGATCCCGATGGCCGGATCACGCTTCGTCAAGGACACCGGACTGACCGTCCGGATGACCACCGTCATGTTCCTGCTGGGGGCGCTGTTCGTCGCGCTCGTCGTCGTGCTGATGTTCGCCGCCGGCAGTTCCGGCTACGGCAACCTGATCCCCTTCATCGGGATCGCCGGCATCGGCGTCGCGATCTACCAGTGGTGGAGCTCGGACAAGGTCGCGATGCGGGCGATGCGTGCCCGCGAGGTGACCCCCGAGGAGGCGCCCGAGCTGCACGGCATGATCGACCGGCTGTGCGCGCTCGCCGACATGCCGAAGCCGCGGGTCGGGATCGCCGAGTCCTCCATCCCCAACGCGTTCGCGACCGGGCGCTCTCCCGACCGCGCCGTGGTCTGCGTGACCACCGGCATCCAGGGCCTGCTCACCGACGAGGAGCTCGAGGGGGTGCTCGCCCACGAGCTGTCCCACGTCGCCCACCGCGACGTGCTGGTGATGACGGTGGCCTCCTCGGCCGGCATCGTCGCCGGGATGCTCATGAACGGCGCCCGGTTCGGCGCCCTCGCGGGGCGGCGCGACCGCAACGGGGCGGCGTTCTTCGTCGTCGCGCTCGTGGTCAGCCTCGTGGTCTACGCCATCAGCTTCTTCCTCACCCGGCTGCTCTCGCGCTACCGCGAGCTGTGCGCCGACCGGTCGGGTGCCTACCTCACGATGAAGCCGGGCGCGCTGGCCACGGCGCTGCAGAAGATCAGCGGCGGCATGGACACCATCCCGAAGCGGGACCTGCGCACCTCGCAGTCGATGAACGCCTTCTTCATCGCACCGGCGCTGCGCGGAGTGTCGATGTCGAGCATCACCTCGACCCACCCGTCGCTGGAGCAGCGGCTCGAGCAGCTGGCCCGGATCCAGGCCGAGCTCGGTCGTCCCACCTCGTGAGGACCGCCTGATGGGCCTGTGGGACGCGCTCACCGGCCGCCGTACCGAGAAGCGGGCCGACCTCGACTCGCTGTTCCTCGTCCCCAGCGCGGCGATCACGCTGCAGACCTCGCTGGGTCTCGCCCCGACCGGCTCCGGCTCGGTCTGCTACCGCGCCGCCTCCGGCGAGGCGTTCCGGCAGCTCCAGGAGGAGGTCCTGGCGCTCCTCGACGACGACGCGGAGGCGCCCGACGTGACCGTCTCCACCGACTCCTACGGCTTCAGCTGGCTCACGGTCACCGGCGACCCGGCCGACGCCGACGCGATCGCGGGCCTGTGCACCGACCTCCACGCGGTCAACACCACGCTGGAGGCCCAGGGCTTCGGGTCCGGGCTGCTGTGCTCGGTGGTGCCCTTCGGCGACGGCGGGGGACGGCGGGTCGGGCTGGTCTACCTCTACAAGCAGGGCAGCTTCTACCCGTTCGCACCGACCGGCCCGCAGCAGCGCGACAACCTCCTGGAGATCTCGGTGCGCGACGCGATCTCGGGCGAGCTGCCGGTCGAGAAAGACCTGAACCGGTGGCTCGCCGTGTGGGATGCTCCGGGGTTGTGAGCGCTATCGACGACCGCGTCCGGGAGCAGGCGATCCAGGAGTACGGCGTCCTCGCCGGTCCGCCGCGCCGTGAGCTCGACGCGCTGACGGAGCTGGCCGCGGTGTGCGCCGGCGTGCCGATGGCCACCATCAACCTGATCACCGGCCGCCAGCAGTGGCAGGTGGCGGCGTACGGCTTCGAGGCCTCGGTCTGCGACCGCGAGGACTCGATGTGCGCCCGTGTGCTGGAGGAGCGGCGCCCGGTCCTCGTCCCCGACGCCAGCCTCGACCCGCGGTTCGCGAAGAACCCGTTCGTCACCGGACAGATCGGCGCGGTGCGGTTCTACGCCTCGCAGGCGCTGGTCAGTCCCGATGGGGTGGTGGTCGGGCGGCTCTGCGTCTTCGACTTGGAGCCCCACCCGGTCGGGCCGGTCCTGGCCGGCGCCCTCGCCACCATCGCCGACCGGGTCGTCGACGTCCTCGAGCTCGAGCTGACCTCGCGTCGGTTACGGGTGGCCAACGAGCGGCTCGGCGCGTTCGCCGGGCAGGTGAGCCACGACCTCAAGAACCCGCTCGCCGCGATCCGGATGTCCGTCGAGCTGGCCCGCGACGAGGTGCCGGAGGACGCCGCCCTGGTCGGGCTGCTCGACCGCGCCGAGCGTGGAGCGCGGCGGATGGACGCCATGATCAGCGAGCTGTTGAGCTTCGCCCGCGGCGGCGGCGACCCGGTCCCGGTCGACGTCGACCTGGGGGCCCAGATGTCCGACGTGCTCGAGGACCTCGACCAGGCGGTCGGCGCGGGACAGGTGCAGGTCGGCGAGCTCCCGGTGGTGCGCGGCGACGCCGTCCAGCTCCGGGCCCTGCTCCAGAACCTGGTCGCGAACGCCGTGAAGTTCTCCCCGGCCGGCGCCCCGGTGACCGTCGCCGCGGAGCCGTTGCCCGCCGGCTGGTGGGTGGGCGTGGCCGACCGCGGCCCGGGGATCCCGGTGGCCGACCGTGAGCGGGCCTTCGAGCCGCTGGTGCGGCTCGACCGGTCGACGTCGGGCAGCGGCATCGGCCTGGCGACCTGTCGCCGCATCGTGGACGCGCACGGCGGCCGGATGGGCATCTCCGACCACGAGGGCGGCGGCTCCGTGGTGTGGTTCGAGCTGCCGGGCTGAGCCGTGGCCGGCTCCGCGGACACCGTCGGCTTCCGGCTCTGGCCCCCGGTGGCCATCGGGGGGCCGCTGCTGGCGGGCTGGCTGGCGACGGCGGCGTGGGGCGACCCGGTGACGCTGGGCGGCTGGCGGGTGCCGTTCGGTCTCGCCCTGCTGCTCCTCTTCGCCGGGTGGAACTCGTGGGCACTGTGGCTCTTCGGCCGGCACCGGACCGGCCTGCTGCCTGGCCAGCCCACCCTCGCGATGATCGAGGAGGGGCCTTACCGGCTCTCCCGCAACCCGCTCTACCTCGGCCTGCTCGCGCTCCACCTCGCCGTGGCGCTGCTGGTGCCGACGGTGTGGGGTCTGGTGCTGTTCCCGGTGTCGGTGCTGCTGGTCCGCTGGGGCGCGATCCTCCCCGAGGAGCGCTTCCTGCGCTCCCGCTTCGAGACGTCCTACGACGACTACGCCCGCCGGGTGCGGCGCTGGCTCTGACCGTGTCCCTCCACGCCCCGCGGGTGGCGGGCCCGGCCCGTCAGAGCAGCGTGGGGTGGGGGACGTACGGCGCGGGGTCCCGCATCCGGCGCAGGGCCAGGAAGCCGCGGGACCAGACCTCGAGCCGGGCCTCCACGGCCAGGTCGACCGCCCAGTCGTTGGCCGCGGAGACGTGCCCGATCGAGACCGGCACCTCGGGGTCGGAGGCGGCCAGGCCCTCCCAGGTCAGCGCCGCCGCCGCCCGGCGGTCGGTGGCCGCCAGCAGGATCGGAGCTCCCGCGGTGTCGAGGTAGGCGTAGCCGGAGCCCGAAGGTCGGTCGGTCACCACCAGCCGCAGCTCCCGGGCCAGCAGCTCGTGGTCGGCTCCGTGGGCGGCACCGCGGGTCCGCCGGTCGAGGGAGTCGAGCAGGTCGCGGTCGCCGGGGGTGCCCTCGCGGACGCTGCTCACCACCGGGAGCACCGACCGGTCGACGGTGCCGTGGAGCAGCATCTGCGGCTGCAGCCGGAACCCGGCCACGGCGTAGCGACGCAGCGCCTGCGGATCGTCCGAGGCGTTCAGCATCCCGCGCAGGCAGCCGCGCCCGTGGTGGAGCGCGGCGTCGAGCAGCACCCGGCCCAGTCCGTGGCCCTGCAGGCCGGGCCGGACGGCGTACGAGGCGAGGATCCACATCAGCTCGCGCACCAGCGAGGTGGCGAACCCGACCACCTCGCCGTCGGACTCGGCCACCCAGCAGCCGCCCGGGTCGGTCGTGAGCAGGTGGCGGGTCCGGACCTGCCACGCCTCGGTGCGGTGGGGCGCCCTCGGGGCCGGGTCGGGCCACCCCCGCGGGACGGTGCGGACGTCGAGCTCGTAGAACGCCTGCGAGCTGATCGCCTCGCAGGCGGGAACGTCCTCGAGCCGCATCGCCCGCACCCGCGCGTCGGTCATCGGCGGCTCATCGCGCGGCGTGGGCGGCGAACCGGGCGAGCAGGTCCTCCCAGTGCGTGCAGCGCTCCCGGGCCTCCGCGGTGGCCTCGGTCCATCCGCCGTGCTCCAGCCGGACCCGGGTGCCGGCCGGGTCCTCCTCGAAGGAGACCTCCAGCGTCGTCGGGTGGTCGGGGGAGTGACCCAGCCAGAACGTCTGCCCGTAGGCCGAGCCCGGCTCCCACGTCGTCACCTCGCCCCACACGTGGCGCTCGCTGCCGTGGCGCATCGCGACCTCCCCGCCGGGGTCGAGGTCGATGCTGGTGAACGACGCGGCGTCGGGGGTGAGGATCGGGTCCCACCACTCGCCCATGTGGACGGTGAAGGCGACGAACGCGTCGCGGGGCGGCAGCGGGACCACGGCCTCGGCGACCACGGGGTCGGGCGGCTCCATGGCCCCATCGTGGCGCACGCCGGCACGAGGGGGACAGGATGGGGACATGCGAGTCCTGGTCGCCCCCGACAAGTTCGCCGGCACGCTGACCGCGGTCGAGGCCGCCGAGGCCATCGCCGAGGGCTGGCGGCGCCATGCGCCGGACGACGAGATCGACCTGGCGCCGATGGCCGACGGCGGCCCCGGGTTCGTCGACGTGCTGCACGCCGCGATGGGGGGCGAGCTGCTCGCGGTCACCGCCCGCGGGCCCCACGGCGAGGCGGTGCCGGCGGCGGTCCTCCTGGCCGGCGGGACGGCGTACGTCGAGTCGGCGCAGGCGTGCGGGCTGCACCTCCTCGAGGGCTCGGTCGAGGACGCCACGACGACGGGCGTGGGCGACCTGCTGCTCGCGGCCGTCGACAGTGGCGCCCGCCGGGTCGTCGTCGGCCTCGGCGGGTCGGGCACCAACGACGCCGGCGCGGGCCTGCTGCTCGCCCTCGGGGCGAGTGCCGACGGCCCGCTCGACGCCGGCGCCGCCGGACTGCCCCAGGTGACCCGGGTCGACCTCGGGGCGGCCCGCGACCGGGTGGCGGGGGTGGAGGTGGTCGCCGCGACCGACGTCGAGAACCCGCTGACCGGACTGTTCGGCGCCAGCAAGGTCTTCGGGCCGCAGAAGGGCCTGGCCGAGGAGCGCATCCCCGCGGTCGACGGCTGGCTGGAGGGCTTCGCCGAGGTGGCCGGCCGCCGCACCGCCCTGGAGAAGGGTGCGGGGGCCGCCGGCGGGCTGGGCTTCGGGCTGCTGCTGCTCGGGGCGACCCGCGAGCCGGGCATCGAGCTGGTGGTCGAGGCGGTCGACCTGGCCCGCCGGGCCAAGGAGGCCGACCTGGTGATCACCGGTGAGGGGGCCTTCGACTTCTCCAGCCGGGCCGGCAAGGTGCCCTACGGCGTCGCCGTCGTGGCCGGCGAGGCGTTGCGCCCGTGCATCGCGCTGGCGGGGCGGGTGCTGGTCGGCGCGCGGGAGATGCGCGCGCTCGGGGTGGAGTCGGCGTACTCCCTGGTCGACATGGTCGGCGAGCAGCGCTCCTTCGCCGACCCGGCGGGCTCGCTCGCCGACGTCGCGGCTCGCGTCGCCCGCTCCTGGTCGACCTGACGCGAGGGGTCAGTCCGTCGCGTCGTCCTCGTGGTCGGCGTCGGAGGAGACCACCTGGAAGCCGCGGTCGAGCTGGACGTCGACCTGGCTGCCGTCGTCGAGGGTGACCTCGACCTCGTAGTAGCTGTCCTCGTCGCCGACCTCGGTGCCGGTGACCTTCCCCTCGCCGGTCTCCTGCAGCGCAGCGTCCTCGGCTTTCTGCAGGGCCGCGCCCTCGATCGGGCGCTCGGTGGCGTCGTCGTCGGATCCGGCCAGGGCGGCACCGCCGCCGCCGAGCACGACGGCCGCCGCGGCGGCCGCGGAGATCAGGGTCTTCTTCGTGTTCATGGGACCAGCATCGCCCACGACGGCTGAAGCCACCCTGAAGGCAACGAATTTCAGCGTGACTTCAGCCCGGCTTCAGCGCCGCCGTGCCACCGTGTCGTCCGTGAGGATCCTGGTGGTCGAGGACGACACCCGCGTCGCGCGGGCGGTCAAGCGCGGCCTCGAGGCCGAGGGGTACGCCGTCGACGTGACCGCCTCGGGGGAGGAAGGCCTCTGGCTGGCCACCGAGAACGACTACGACGCGATCGTGCTCGACGTGATGCTGCCGGGGATCGGCGGGCTCGACCTGTGCCGGCGGCTCCGCGACGCGGGCGACTGGACGCCGGTGCTGGTGCTCACCGCGCTCGACGACCCGGCCGACGAGGCGCGGGCGCTCGACGGCGGCGCCGACGACTTCCTGGCCAAGCCGTTCTCCTACGTCGTGCTGGCGGCCCGGCTGCGGGCCCTGCTCCGGCGGGGCGGCGAGGCGCGGCCGGTCGAGCTCGTGGCCGGAGACCTGCGACTCGACCCGGCCCGCCACCGGGTGTGGCGCGGCGAGACCCCGGTCGAGCTGACCCCGCGCCAGTTCGCGCTCCTGGAGTTCTTCCTGCGACGACCCGGCGAGGTGCTGTCGAAGGCCACGATCCTCGAGCACGTCTGGGACTTCGCCTTCGACGGCGCCCCCAACATCGTCGAGGTCTACGTGCGCCAGCTGCGGCAGCGGATCGACGAGCCCTTCGGCCGCCGGAGCCTGCAGACGGTGCGGCTGGCGGGCTACCGCCTCGACGAGGACGGCGGCTGATGGACGGCGACCCGGTCCGGACCCGGCTGACCACCGTCGCGGCCGCGACCACGCTGGCGGTGCTGCTCGTGGCGGCGGCCGGCCTGACGCTCGCCTTCGCGCGCTCGCAGTCCTCAGCCAGCGACGACGTGGCCCGCGCGCGGCTCGCCGAGCTCGCCGCCCGCGCCGAGCAGGGGTCCGCGCCGCGGGTGCTGACCGACGTCGGCGCCGACGGGTTCGCCCAGGTCGTGGCCGGCGACCACGTGGTCGGCGCCTCGGTCGGCCTGGGCGACGCGCCGCCCGTCTCGTCGTGGCGGCCGGAGGAGGGCGTCGTGGCGGTCCGGGACCTCGACGGCGTCCCCGACGACGACGAGACCGAGGACTACCGCACCTGGGCGACCACCGTGCAGGGCCCCGAGGGCGCCACGACGGTCTACGTCGGCACCGCCCACGAAGTCGTCACCGAGTCTGTACGCCGCCTCGTGACCAGCCTCGCGCTCGGCGTGCCGGTGCTGCTGGTGGTCTCCACCCTGCTGCTGTGGCTGCTGGTCGGCCGCGTGCTGCGGCCGGTCCACGAGGGCCACCGGCGGCAGCGCGAGTTCGTCGCCGACGCGGCCCACGAGCTGCAGGGGCCGCTGGCGTCGTACCGCGCCCAGCTGGAGGTGGCCCTCGACCAGGGGGAGGACGGGCAGTGGCGCGAGACCGCGCGCGAGCTGCTGGCCGACAGCGACCGGATGGAGCGGCTGGTCCGCGACCTGCTGTTCCTGGCGCGCGAGCAGGAGCCGGCGCCGAGCCCCGACACGCTGGTCGACCTCGACGACGTGGTGCTCGAGGAGGTGGCCCGGCTGCGCCCCGGCACCACCATCGACGTCGACACCACCGGCGTGTCGGCCGCCCCGGTCCGCGGCCACCGCGGCGACCTGGGCCGCTTGGTGCGCAACCTGCTGGCCAACGCCGCGCGCCACGCCACCTCGCGGGTCGAGGTGGCCTGCGCGGTGGACGTCGACGGGGTCCTCCTCACCGTCTCCGACGACGGCCCGGGCGTGGCGCCCGAGGCCCGGGAGCGGGTCTTCGAGCGGTTCTGGCGCGACGACACCGCGCGCAGCGCCGCGGGGAGCACCGGTCTCGGGCTCGCGATCGTCCGCGCGGTGGCGGAGCGCCACGGGGGAACGGTGCGGGTCGCCGACGAGCCGGGGGGTGCGCGGTTCGAGGTGCGGCTGCCCGGTGCCTGACGGACCGGGCGCGGAGGTCGGGGAATAACCCCGGGTGTGCGACCATGGGGAGGAGTCAGACCTACCAGTTCACCCCGCGCACCTAGGGAGCCACCACATGACCGAGCAGGTCGAGACCGAGCGCCGCACCGACCAGATCAACCTGAGCGACGTCGCGGCCGCCAAGGTGAAGAGCCTGCTGGAGCAGGAGGGTCGCGACGACCTCGCGCTGCGCATCTCGGTGCAGCCCGGTGGTTGCTCGGGCCTGCGCTACCAGCTCTTCTTCGACGAGCGCACCCTCGACGGCGACGTGACCACCGACTTCGACGGCGTGACCGTCGTGGTCGACCGGATGAGCGTCCCCTACCTCAACGGCGCGATGATCGACTTCGTCGACAGCATCGAGAAGCAGGGCTTCACCATCGACAACCCCAACGCCACCGGCTCCTGCGCCTGCGGTGACAGCTTTCACTGATCACGACCGCGTCAGCGGGCGTGACCGATGGTGGTTGAGCAGCGACCGCGGCTGAGGAACGAAGCCGCGACGGAGCGTGTCGAAACCCGGTGAGTCGCGAGCGAACCTAGATCGACAATGACAGCCCCCGCCGAACGGCGGGGGCTGTGTCGTCCCCGGACGTCAGTTCAAGTGCAGGTGGAGCGCGCCCGCGAGCCGGGCGGCGGCCTCGCTGATCGCGATGTCGCGCTTGTGGACCTCACGGGGGAACTCGTCGTAGGTCAGTCGCGGCGCCGGCCGGGCGGCCGCGCGGGCCACTCGCTCCAGCCGCAGGTTGTCGCCCACCCGCCGGGCGTCGGCCCGCATCTCGGCGGGCGACTCCAGGTCGGCGTAGGAGGCGCGGGGGGTCGCGGGGTCGCTCATGCCTTCGACGGTAGGGGCTACCGCCGGGTATCCGAAGCCGGTCGCGCCGGTAGTGTCTCGTGGCGTGCCCCTGCTGATCGCCGGCTCCATCGCGACCGACCACCTGATGACCTTCCCGGG
This sequence comes from uncultured Actinomycetota bacterium, assembly GCA_963740885.1. Taxonomy (GTDB): domain Bacteria; phylum Actinomycetota; class Actinomycetes; order Propionibacteriales; family Nocardioidaceae; genus Nocardioides. The sequence continues at coordinate 230,207 of CAVUFP010000002.1, read as the reverse complement.
CCGGTTCGCCGACTCCCTGGTGGTCGACCAGCTCGACAAGCTGTCGGTCTCCTTCCTGGTCGAGGACCTCGACGTACGCCGGGGCGGCTGCGCGGCCAACATCTGCTTCGGGCTCGGCAACCTCGGGCTCCGGCCGGTGCTCGTCGGGGCCGTGGGGGAGGACTTCGCCGACTACCGCGCCTGGCTGCAGCGCCACCGCGTCGACTGCGACTCGGTCCACGTCTCGGCCACCCGGCACACCGCCCGCTTCGTGTGCACCACCGACTCCGCGCACGCCCAGATCGCCAGCTTCTACGCCGGCGCGATGAGCGAGGCCCGCGAGATCGAGCTCAAGCCGATCGTCGACCGGGTGGGCGAGCCCGACTACGTCCTGATCGGTCCCGACGACCCCGAGGCGATGCTGCGCCACACCGACGAGTGCCGGCAGCGGGGCTACCGCTTCGTCTCCGACCCGAGCCAGCAGCTGGCCTTCGGCGACGGTGAGCTGATCCGACCCCTGGTCGACGGCGCCTCGATCCTGTTCTCCAACGAGTACGAGTCGTCGCTGATCATCCAGAAGACGGGCTGGAGCCACGAGGAGGTGCTCTCCCGGGTCGGGACCTGGGTGATCACGCTCGGTCCCGGCGGGGTCCGGATCGAGCGCGAGGGGGAGCAGCCGCTCCACGTGCCGGCGGTCCCCGAGGTGCGCAAGGTGGAGCCGACCGGGGTCGGCGACGCCTTCCGGGCGGGCTTCCTGGCCGCCCTCGACTGGGGGCTGGGGCTGGAGCGGGCCGCCCAGCTCGGCTGCCTGCTGGCGGTCTACGTCGTCGAGCAGGTCGGCACCCAGGAGTACACGCTCTCCCACGCGCCGTTCCTGCGGCGCTGCGAGGACGCGTACGGCGCCGACGCGGCCGCCGAGGTGGGCCACCGTCTCCAGACCCTGCGCGCCTGATCGGGCCGCCTCCGACGTACCCGGAACGCGACCCGACCCTGCGGCGGTACGGAGGCCGGATGGCGTTACGCTGTGCGGTGTCCGTGCTGGGTGAACAGAGAGGCTGCTTCGTGGGTCACCAACTCCACCGGCGCAGGTCCGTGGCGTTCCGTCGGGTCGGCCTGGTCGCCCTCGTGGCCACCTTCACGCTGCTGGCCGGCTGCTCCGAGCAGACGCAGCACGAGTGGAGCAACCTCGCGATGCCCGACCCGGCGACCGAGCAGGCCCACCACATCTTCGAGCTCTGGCGCTGGAGCTGGGTGGCCGCGATGGCCACCGGCGTCGTGGTCTGGGGCCTGATCTTCTGGGTCGTGGTCCGCTACCGCCGCAAGAGCGACGACGAGATCCCGGTGCAGACCCGCTACAACCTGCCGCTGGAGATCTTCTACACGGTGGCGCCGGTCGTGATGGTGATCGTGTTCTTCTACCACACGGTCAACGTCCAGAACGCCGTCCTCGACGACACCGAGCAGGACAACACCATCGAGGTCGTCGGCCAGCAGTGGAGCTGGACCTTCAACTACCGGCTCGAGGGCGACGAAGGCCCGGTCGTCTACACCTCCGGCGCCGGCGGCAACGTCCCGACGCTGGTGCTGCCGGTGGGGGAGACCACCCAGTTCAACCTGCACAGCCCCGACGTCATCCACGACTTCGGCATCCCGGCGTTCCTCATGAAGATGGACGTCATCCCGGGCCGGGTCAACCACTACGAGGTCACGCCCGACACCGAGGGCACCTACCGTGGCAAGTGCTACGAGCTCTGCGGCACCTACCACTCCCGGATGCTGTTCAACGTCCGTGTGGTGAGCGCCGAGGACTACGACGCCTACCTGCAGGACCTCGAGGACCAGGGCAACACCGCAGACGAGCCGCTGCTCGGCGGCTCCAACGTCCGGGACCAGGTCGGTCTCGACACCGGCGAGGAGGAGTCCGAGTGACCGCCACCGCCGCGCAGCCCACCACGGCCGCGCCCCGCAGGACCCTGGGCCAGCAGCTGGTCCGGCTCGTGACCACGACCGACCACAAGCTGATCGGCAAGCTCTACCTGGCCACGTCCTTCGGCTGGTTCATGGTGGGTGGCCTGATGGCCCTGGTCATGCGGTCCGAGCTGGCCTACCCCGGCCTCCAGGTCGTCAACGACGAGTTCTACAACCAGCTGTTCACCATGCACGGCACGATCATGCTGCTGCTCTTCGCGACGCCGTTGTTCTTCGGGTTCGGCAACGTGGTGATGCCGCTGCAGATCGGCTCGCCCGACGTCGCCTTCCCGCGGCTCAACATGCTGTCCTACTGGCTGTTCCTGTTCGGCAGCCTGATCGCGGGCTCGGGCTTCCTCACTCCCTCGGGGGCCGCGTCCTTCGGCTGGTTCGCCTACACCCCGCTGTCCGACGCCGTCCGCTCGCCGGGCATCGGCGGAGACCTGTGGGTGATGGGGCTCTGGATGGCCGGTCTGGGCACGATCCTGGGTGCGGTCAACTTCATCACCACGATCATCTGCATGCGCGCCCCCGGCATGACGATGTTCCGGATGCCGATCTTCGTCTGGAACACGCTGGTCACCTCGCTGCTGGTGCTGATCGCGTTCCCGATCCTCGCCGGCGCGCTGCTCTCCCTGGAGGCCGACCGGCTGCTCGGTGCCCACGTCTTCGACCCGGCACACGGCGGGCCGATCCTGTGGCAGCACCTGTTCTGGTTCTTCGGGCACCCCGAGGTCTACATCATCGCGCTGCCGTTCTTCGGCATCATCACCGAGATCCTGCCGGTCTTCAGCCGCAAGCCGATCTTCGGCTACGTCGGCCTGGTGGGCGCGACGCTCGGCATCGCGATCCTGTCGGTGGCCGTATGGGCCCACCACATGTTCGTCACCGGTGCGGTCGACCTGCCGTTCTTCTCGGGCATGACGTTCCTGATCGCGGTGCCCACAGGAGTGAAGTTCTTCAACTGGATCGGCACGATGTGGGGCGGAAGCCTGTCCTTCGACACCCCCATGCTCTGGTCGATCGGCTTCCTGACGACGTTCCTCTTCGGCGGCCTGACGGGCATCATCCTGGCCAGCCCGCCGCTGGACTTCCACGTGTCCGACTCCTACTTCGTGGTGGCCCACTTCCACTACGTGGTGTTCGGGACCGTGGTGTTCGCGATGTTCGCCGGCTTCTACTTCTGGTGGCCCAAGATGACCGGCCGGATGCTCGACGAGCGGCTGGGCAAGATCCACTTCTGGCTGCTCTTCGTCGGGTTCCACACCACCTTCCTGGTCCAGCACTGGCTGGGTGTCGAGGGCATGCCGCGGCGCTACGCCGACTACCTGCCCGAGGACGGCTTCACCTTCCTCAACCAGCTCTCCACGGTGGGTGCGTTCCTGCTCGGCGCCTCGACGCTGCCGTTCTTCTACAACGTCTACCTCTCCCGCCGCTCGCCGATGGTCGAGGTCGACGATCCGTGGGGCTGGGGGCGCTCCCTGGAGTGGGCGACCAGCTCGCCGCCGCCGCGTCACAACTTCGTCACCATCCCGCGGATCCGCTCGGAGTCGCCGGCCTTCGACCTCCACCACCCGGAGGTGGCGATCCTCGAGGTCGAGGACAACGAGGCGGTCGACAACCCCTCCTCGGTCGGTGACGTGCCCGACACCCAGGGTCGCGCCGGGACGTTGCGCGACCGGATCGACGGCGAGGGGGAGAACCGATGAAGGCCGAGGCCTGGATCTTCGGCATGGCGACCGCGTTCTTCGTGATCGTCAGCCCCGCCTACTGGTTCGTGACCGGCGACTGGACCGGCACCTCGGCGTTGGTCATGACCACGCTGCTGATGACCATGATGACCCTCTACCTGGGCTTCCACGCCGCGAAGATGGACCCGCGCCCCGAGGACCGCAAGGACGGCGAGATCGCCGACGGCGCCGGCGAGCTGGGCTTCTTCCCGCCCTACTCCTGGTGGCCGCTGTGGTGCGCGCTGACCCTCGCCGTGATCGTCTACGGCGTGGCGCTGGGTGCCTGGTGGCTGTTGATCATCGGCGCCGCGCTCGGGGCGATCGCGCTCAGCGGGCTGGTCTTCGAGTACTACCGCGGCGAGCACGCCCACTAGCGGCAGGCCGTCCCAGCGGCTGTCCGACCGAGGTGGGACGAACGCCACACCGTCCCGCAATTCGGATCCGTCACCGGGCGCGGTTACATTGGCAGGGTCCTCTTCTGTCCTCTCTCTTCCCGGAGCACTGCATGTCTCGGTCCAGGATCGCCGGCGTCGCCGCCCTCGTGCTGACGAGCGCGCTGATGGCCGCCTGCTCGTCCGACCAGACCGCCCCGAGCGGTGACGGCGGCGGCACGGCCGCTGCCGGTGAGGAGCAGCAGGAGGCGGCCCAGGTCGCGCCGCTGCGGGTCACGACCAACGTCGGCGACGGCGAGGTCGCCGTCGACCGCGAGGTCGAGGTCAGCGCCCGCAACGGATCGCTGCGCCAGGTCTCGGTGACCTCCGGCTCGGCCAGGCTCCCGGGCGAGCTCAGCAAGGACGGCTCGACGTGGACCGCCACCGGTCGGCTCGAGCCCGGCCAGCGCTACGTCGTGCGCAGCGTCGGCGAGGACGCCGAGGGCGCCCGCCAGGTCCGCACCGACTCCTTCCGCACCGACGCGCTCACCCTCGACGAGCAGACCTACCCCTCGGTGGCCCCGCTCGACGGCGAGACCGTGGGCGTCGGCATGCCGGTCATCGTGACCTTCGACGTGCCGGTCACCGACAAGGCGGCGTTCGAGCGCCACATGAGCGTGACCAGCACCCCGCGCCAGCCGGGCAGCTGGCACTGGCTCAGCGACAACGAGGCCCACTGGCGGCCCAAGACCTACTGGAAGGCCGGCACCGACGTCGACGTCGACGTCGACGTCAACAGCGTCGACGCGGGTAACGGCATCTACGGCCAGGAGGACCGCAACGTCGACTTCCAGGTCGGCGACGCCAACGTCTACAAGGTCAACATGGACACCCACGAGATGCGCGTGTTCAGCAACGGCTCGATGCTGCGGACCATCCCGATCACGACCGGCGAGGAGCCGAAGTTCACCACCCGCTCGGGCGTCAAGGTGATCATCGAGAAGTTCCGCAGCAAGCGGATGAACTCCGAGACCGTCGGCATCGACAACGACAGCCCCGACGGCTACAACATCGGCAACGTCGAGTACGCCATGCGCGTGACCTACTCCGGTGAGTTCGTCCACGCCGCGCCGTGGTCGGTGGGCTCCCAGGGCGTCGCCAACGTCAGCCACGGCTGCACCGGCATGTCCACGGCCGACGCGGGCTGGCTCTACAACATGAGCAAGCGCGGCGACGTGGTCGAGTACACCGGCACCGATCGGCCGATGGAGTTCTCCAACGGCTACGGCGACTGGAACGAGGACTTCGCGACCTACGCCAAGGGCTCGGCGCTCTCCTGAGCCGCACGGCCCGTGGCTGACCGCGCCGATCCCGCAGCGCTGCTCGCGGCCTACGACGCCCAGCTGCGCATCGAGGGCGCCAGCGCGCGCTCGGTGACCCGGCTGGGGCCGCTCCGGCTGTTCACCTACGGCGGGGGTCGGGGATGGGTCACCTATCCGCGGCTCGAGGGCGTCGACGAGCCGACGCTGCGCGGCTGGGTGGCTGCGAGCCTCGCCCACTACCGCTCCGACGAGGCGATCACCCGCGTGGAGTGGAAGACCCGTCAGCACGACGACGCGCCGGGTCTCCACGACGCGCTGCTCGACCACGATTTCGTCCCCGGCGAGCCCGAGTCGATCATGCTGGGGGAGACCTCGGCACTGGTCCGCGACGCCCCGCTGCCCGACGGTGTCACGCTGCGGACGGTGACCGACGTGGCCGACGTACGCAGGATGTGCCGGATGCTCGACCTGGCCTTCGGCGAGCAGGTCTCCGAGCGGATGGCCGAGGGGCTGCTCCACCGGCTCTCGCTGCGCGACGGCATGGAGCTGTGGGTGGCCGAGAGCGACGGGGAGATGGTCGCGGCCGGGCGCCTCGAGCCGGTGGCCGACAGCGACTTCGCCGGCCTGTGGGGCGGTGCGACGCTGCCGCCGTGGCGCGGCCGCGGCCTCTACCGCGCCCTCACCACCGCCCGCGCCAGCTCCGCGCTGGCGATGGGCAAGACCCTGCTGCAGAGCGACTCGACCGAGTACTCCCGACCGATCCTCGAACGCGCGGGACTGGTCAAGGTCGGCACCACCACGCCGTACCTCTGGCAGCGCGGCTGAGACACGCAGGAGGCCCCGGACCGTGCGGTCCGGGGCCTCCTGCTCGTCGCTCCGGCGCGAGCGTGCACTGCTAGACAAGCGGCCCGCGTAACGTCGCCATCTGTGTCCGGGGTCCGCGGACTGCCGCTCATCCCCGACGACTCGTACGCTGACGGCGGGATCCGGGAGTTCGGCGTTCGGTGACCCGGGGCCAGGTGAAAAAGCCGGCGACACGGATCCGGCAGCCCGGGTCCTGTGGCGCCGGATACCGCACTGCTGCGGGAAAGCAGCCCAGCAGTGCGGCGAGCCGCGCGGTATCGCCCGCCACCTCGGTGTCTGCCCGCTCGACGGCGTCGTGCAGCGCCGCACCGGCGAACACCAGATCGCGCAGGGTCGCCGCCTCCGGCACGGTCAGCCACGCATCGGGTTCGGCGTGCTCACCGCGAGCCAGCTCGAACCGCCCGCCAGCGACGGTGGCGCGGAACCGGTCGCCCGCGACGTCCATCTGGCAGCGCAGCGACAGCTCACCCGCCAGTGCCGGATCGAAGGTCGCGCGCAGAGCGAACAGCAGCGCGTCGACGCTCAGTTCCGCCGCGCCGTCCTCGGGCAGCGGTGCGCGGCTGCCCCAGTGGGCGAGCGCGCGGAGTACGGGCTCCAGTTCCTGCCCGCGTTCGGTGAGCTCGTACACGGAGGCGGGCGCAGGCGGTCCCAGGCGCCTTCGGCGCACCAGGCCGTCGGCTTCGAGCTCGCGCAACCGCTGCGCGAGGACGTTCTGGCTCATCTGCGGCAGCCCGCGGTGCAGGTCGGAATAGCGCTTCGGGCCGAAGACCAGCTCCCGCACGACGAGCAACGCCCACCGCTCGCCGACCGCGTTCAGCGCTCGCGCGATGCCGCAGGGGTCGTCGAACAGCCGCTTCTTGCTCATGCACCCGAGTGTACTTGCAAAACAGGTGTCGACGCTCCTATATTAGGAGTACGGACACTGTGGCCTTCGCCGCCGTTCGCAACACCGAGAGAAGGGATCGAACCCATGGGAAAGCTCGCGATCGAGACCAGCCGGCCATGACTAGACCCAGTGAGATCCTCGGCAGCGTGTTCGCCGCCAGCGAGCGCGAGCAGCTCGAGACGTTCCTGGATTACCTGCGCGACGCCGTCGTGCGCAAGGCCCGCGGGGTGTCGGAGGAGGACGCCCGGCGCAGCCCGGTGCCGACCGGCACCAACCTCGGCGGCCTGATCAAACACCTGCGGTGGGTGGAACTGGGCGGGTTCGCCCAGCAGATCGGGCAGATCCCCGCCGCGGAGCTGCCCACGCCGCCGTGGACCGACGCAGACCCGGAGGCCGACCTGCGGCTGGAGCCGAACGAGAAGCTCGACGACGTCATCGGCGCCTACCAGGCAGAGTGCGACCGCTCCCGCGAGATCGCCGCCCAGCACAGCCTCGACTACGCCGTCACCACACCGCGGGGCAGGGAGCTGACGTGGATGTACCTGCACGTGATCCTGGAGACCGCCCGGCACGCGGGCCACGCGGACATCCTGCGCGAGATGATCGACGGCAGCGTCGGCGACTGACGGCTCGCGGCGCGTCGTCGGTCCGTGTTCCGGGTCGTCGGACGCGGCGTTACACCGGTATCGGCGGAGGCTGACCTCCAACACCGTGGGCCGCCACCCGAACGGCTCGTGCGCCAACCGCCGGACCACCGTGTCCCTGGCCGCGCCAGAGCATCCGCAGCGTCGACACCATCTGTCGGGCTCGACAACCCGGCACCGGGGATTCGCCCGATCGGGCTCCAACCGCTGCCCGAGCACTTCGAGCCCGAGATCATAGTCACCTCCATCCTCGGGAGACCTCAACCCCCACCCGGCCACCGACACGCCTACCGGACTACACCCTCAACTGCGAAGAGACCCTGAAGTCAGGTTCCGGTGAGCCGCACTTCACGGCATGAGCGGTCACGCCGTGCCGTCCTGACAACGGCAAGAGCGTGCGTCTTCGAGCGCACGCTACGCGGCAAGAGCGTGCGTCTTCGAGCGCGCGCTGCGCGGCAAGAGCGTGCGTCTTCGAGCGCACGCTACGCGGCAAGAGCGTGCGGATCTGATGGTGTGACACCGATGCGCCTTCGTGGAGCAAATGCGGCGGGCATCTGCGTCGCGCGGTACCGTCCCGCCACTGCGCACGGTGCGCGGAGGAGACGAGGTGGAGCCTCATGGGGCGTGTCGGAATGGTTCGTTGGGCAACTCTGGCTTTCGCGCTCTCGCTACTGCTGTCGCCGCTGTCGTCGGCGAACGCCGCTCGGTGGTCTGCTGGGCGCGACGGACGTTGGTCGCCAACACCATCGCACTTCACGCGGGCTCGTCCGCAACCTCGAGTCCAACTGTCGCGGCGCCGGCCTCGCGCCGCAGCGACTACAAGAACTGAGGGGATCTACATCGAGGTTCGGGAGCATCTCTTGATGCGCACCAACCGCGCTAGTACGTCGTGTACGTGTTCATCGTTAACCGCGGGCCTCAACATCTAGCCACCGTGGCCGTCTGGAGCACAGGTCGACTGCGATCGCGGCACAACGTCGTCTTCAGCGCACCTACGCGACAGATCCTGCATCTTCTACCACGCTACGCGTCAGCGTGCTCTTCGCGCAAGCCACGCTGCGACTTCGCTACCGGGGCTCGCCAGTCATACCGCGAGACCGCCGGGCTCTTCCAGGACAGCGCCACGGGAGCAGGCCGAGGGTGATGAAGTGGAGCGACCGGGTTCCTCGCCACTGACAGCGGCGCCTTTCCCCGTGCACCGCACGCTACGCGGCAAGGCGAGCAGTGGGACTCGTTACACATAGCCTCGGAGGCGTGCGTATCGAATCTGCTCCCGGCGAGGCTCTGCGAACGGTGTATCTCTGGTTGACCGAGTCCGAGGCCGCCGAACTGCGCGACGCGCTCAACGACTTGCTCCAACCGGACGAGCCATGGCACGCCCACGTTCCGTCCGCTGACTTCCGAGTGAAATCAGCCTCGCGCGCGACGACTCCTGACGCGCCGCTACCGGTTGACCGATCGGTACGCGGCAAGAGCGTGCGTCTTCGGCGCACGCTACGCGGCAAGAGCGTGCGACTCCTGCCTCTTCGATCACAGCCCGGTACTCGAAGGCGCGATGCAGACGCGCCAGGACCTCCCGGCGCGAACGTTCCGGGCGGTCAGGAATGGTCGAGGTGTAGACCACCGAGAAGTTCTTTCCGTGTATGGCTTGCTCATGGTCTCGGCGAAGATGTGGAGTTCGCCGAACTCGTCCGCGTACCTGAAGGTCCGTCCAGGCCTAGGAGCCGGACCGCGTACCCCTCCGAGGAGCGAGCCCTACACGCCGCGCCACGTCCACTTCGAACCTCTCGGGCGGCATGGACGCATGCTAGGGCGCAGCGACGCAGTGGAGTGCGCACTCAGCGGCAAGAGCGTGCGTCTTCGAGCGCACGCTACGCGGCAAGAGCGTGCGTCACGCCACCATCAAGTTCAGCGGCAGGAGCAGGCATTCCCCGCCGCCGATTAAGTCTCCCGATCTCAGCCTGGAGGAAGGAGCCGGACCCAGATCGAGCTGCGCAAGCCGGAACTCCCACGGACACCCGCAGAATGCAGCTAGCCGTCCGGCAACCAGTAAATCCGTGCACCAGTCCGGCGGCCAAGAAGTTCACGCCCGTGCCGTCCTCCCACATGTCCACTTCCACTCCCCGTTGCCGCCCACCGGTCCCGCTGACGCACACAACGACCGCGCCGGGACCATCGGGCGTGAACTCGCCGCACCAGGGCTCAAAGAAGTACGAGGTTGCTCTAACCGAGATCCAATCAGTCAGCGCCGCGTCGAAGGGTGCTCGGCCGGCCGCCGAGTCAGACGCCTTCGCGCGATTCGATCTCCGCACCATTCCATCGTTTCACAGTCCTACCAGGGGTCGACGCACCTCGACATGCCCGCTACGCGGCAAGGGCGTGCCCTCGGCGAGCGCACGCTACGCGGCGATGGCGTGCGTTCGGTCAGCCCACTGACTCGACGTGGAGATACCCGATGACCGTCGGTCCCTCGGTAACCACGATGACGTCGCCCGCCACCACCTCATGTGGATATCGGTCGTCGCCGACGAGCCAGCCCGCCTCAGCGGCTGATCGCCACGCGCCCGGCACGGTCGGACGAACCACCAGCGATGCAGCCCGGTGGCCACGGTCAGCGGCGGAACGAAGCATTGGCCGCGTAGTCGCGTTCGCCAGATAGCACTGGTGGTCCGGTGCGCCGTCCACCCTGGTCTTCGGTCAGCCACACCACGGTCCCGTGAAGCGCAGCGGGTCGTAGGGATGCACAGCCTGAGTCTGCTCGACCTCATGCCCGTTCGCGCGCACATCGGCGGAATCGCGGACGGAACGCGGCAGAGCGTGCGTCCTCGAGCGCACGCTACGCGGCGAGGCGTGCGTCCTCGAGCGCACGCTACGCGGCGGAGCGGTCACTGAGCGTCTGCCAAACTCCCCGCATCTCCAGCTCAGAAGTCTTGGGCAGCCTCAACTCTGGAGTCCTAAATACGCCACGACGCACTCCCATCGCACGACAGACGCGGAGAGCGGTCCCCCTAGTGTGTTGGCATGTCAACGGTCAGGTGCAGTAACTGTCTGCGCCACTTCCAGGGGAGCATCTCCCTCCATAACGTGAAGGTCGTGCGTTTTGGCGACAATTCCCGGGTCTTCCCTCCCGAGGTCTGCCCACATTGCGGCCACAGGACACCTGTGTTGCCTCCAGGCGATGGGGTGTTTTCCGAGTCCCCGCTCACGGGAAGGATTGAACGAGTCAGCAGGGTTCTGGCTGGCATCGACACGGCAACCTTACGCAACTGAGCCACGACCTCCGGGCGGCACACGCGGCTAACAACCTAGCTGCGGCAGCGAAAGCTCTCGGGTCCGCCGGGATCGTTGGGAACGAAGAGCTTCGCGACACGATGTCGCTTCGAGAGCAACGTCTTTGGCATCTCGTCTTCGCAGTCTTGGCGATTCTGGCCATTCTCATACCGATGCGACAGCATCCCGATCAATCGACTCCGAATCAGCAAGAAGTCGAGCGTATTTGCCTTGATGTGATGAGGATAGGTTCCGAAGCGATTCCGCCGAAGGTGGGACGGAATGAGCCGTGACTGCGGCAGTGGCCGCAAATTCAAGAAGTGCCATGGGAACCCAAGTGGACCGGCGGGACCGCAAGGATGAGCGGCGTGCCGGATATTCGCCGCAGGTACTACCGCAGAAACACCCTCGGCTCGACCGCTCACTCAGCGGCAAGAGCGTGCGTCTTCGAGCGCACGCTACGCGGCAAGAGCGCGCGTTGACTGTCTCCGACCGTCAGGACGCTAGAGAGACTGCCACAGCGGCAAACACGAGAGCGCCCAGCACGGACGATAGGCCGATAACCTTTGCCAGCACCGGCGGATGTTCGCCCGAGCACCGAGCAAGTCCCAAAGGCCACGCGCGTGTCGATTCCTTAGTCGCCAATTGATGACACCGAGGAGCAGGGCCGCGAGGGCGATGAAGTAGGGACCCATCAGCGGTCACGCCATGTCGTACTGGCAGCGGCATGAGCGGTCGTGAGCCTGGAGTCCAACTCCTCGGGGTCGTTCATTTCATCCGCCGATAAGTGATCAGACAGACCATCGCCACCACGACGATTCCTCCCAAGATCATGACCCACGCGGGCGGATCCCCCTGCGCGGTTGTCGTCAGCATCAGGTCCCGGAACACGCAGTGAGCGTAGCGGTCTGACCGTCCGCTCATCTGCATGCACGCTCGTCGGCACGACCGAGCTGTCAGCGGCAAGAGCGTGCGTCTTCGAGCGCACGCTACGCGGCAAGAGCGTGCGTAGCTGAGACACCGGCGACATCAGCCGGAATGTGCTGGGGACCCACGTTCCTCAGGCTGGCGTAACGCGCACCCGAGCGACGGAGTCGGGAGGCCGCCAGCGCGCGCCAACTAGGTGCGGATGTCCCGTGCGGCTCAGGCGGAACCCAGTGTCGCTCAGGTGCCACGCGTCGCACCTCAATCCCAACCTTCTCCACGTGCGGCGCTCGATCGGGCGGACCAACTGCGTCGCAAACCAGCGAAGGGCGGCTCGCGCCTGAACGTCAGGAGCTTCGTCGGGCTCGGCGAGCAATTGCGACTCGGGGTCGAGCGGATGATGGTCCATCGGGTCTGCGGTTCCCCAGCCTCCGTAGAGCCTGCCCTGATCGTCGGGGCTGAAGTACGCCACAAGGCAGTTGTTCGTCGGGCGAAACCTCATGAACGGAACCTTTCGAAGGGAGACGCACAGGCCACCCATGCCGTTCGTTGCTTCGATCGGGATCAGCCCAGTCAGCCACTCTGGAGCGAGCCCACGAGCGGCCTCGACAAGTAGGCGCTGCTGTCCCCATTCCCCGTATCGGAACCACCCCGAGTCTTCGTCGTCCGGCTCTGAGTAATCCACGTCCATGGGACGAGTATCGAGGAGTCGAGGCGCAGGTGTCCCGTAGTCCATGCAGTTCACGGCTCGCGCACGCTACGCGGCAAGAGCGGGCGGAGCAGGGTCCCTCAATAGAGTTGGGGAGGACCACAACCAGAGCCAGGAGAAGAAGAGGCCGACAGTGACGATGGTGCCCAGAAGGATGCCAAGGCCAATTCGTCTAGTTCGTGGGAATCCGAGCATGAGCAGCCCGCTCAACGCAGCCTGCGCCCACAGGACGAAGGGGAACGTCATCCAGACGTCTTGCGGCAGAAGATCGCCCGGGTCCCGCGCCACTATCCAGAAGAGGGCAGCAAGGGAGATCACGAGGTTGATCAGGATTATGCCAGCCGACCACAAGACCGTGGCAGGGCGCCTTGGGCCAGCGACACCCTCACTCGTCATGAGGCGAACAGTAGGGCCCGCGTTCCCCAGGGGAACGTGGATTCGGGTAACCCATGTTCAGCGTCCCGCACTCAATCGCCCTCTCATCGGCATGACCGCTCTGCGGCAAGAGCGTGCGTCTTGTAGGGGCCAAGAGAGGCGCGGCCGGCCATGGCCTCGCGGAGTCTCTGGAGCCGGGACCTTAGCGCCGGGCGTCCCCGGAGGCGGGGCGAAATGCACGCTTACAGACCCAAAGCGGACGCCGAACTCATGGCCGGGCCAGAAGTAGAACCGATGCTCGTAGCGACCATCCAACGCGACGTCGACTTCGTCAGAGACGAGTTCGAACGGGCTCCCGGTCAGGTTTAGGTCTCGCAATCCTTTCCCATCCGTCCCGACCAGCTCCGCATCGCTATAGCTGATCTCCGCATATTGGTAGCCGCGCTGAAGGTCGCCGATGAGCAAGCGCCAAGCAAACCCCACATCGGTTGTCGTCCACTCCTGCACCTGCCCGTCGTGCAGATTCAACCTGGTGAGGGCCCGGACATCAGGGGGCAGTCGCGGCACGAGCTCGGTCAAGTGCCCCGCGTAGTCCCGGATGGCTTGTTCGACTTCGTCGTCGGTGAGTTCGCCCTCGTGCCAGTGTCGGGTGAACCAGCGCATTACAGGCTGCGGTGCAGGAGTCTCCACAGAATGATGCTGCCCCGAGGAGCCTGTGCGCTCATCGGCATGACAGTGCGCCGGATCCATGCCATCAGCCGACTCGGAACCGTGGCAGAAGCCCTCGGGGTCACGGCGAGGACGACCACCTTGTTTCTCGCATGAGCGTGCACTCGTCCAGTGGACGTCTGGTGCCATCTGCTGACACCACGGGCGCGAGTGTGGCGCCGCGTGTTGCTGGGACGTCATTCGTCCTGAGGTCGAGGGCGTTCTGTCGAGTCTCCAGAGATCGGAGACGCATGACGTCCCACGTTTGCTGGTGAGTGCCTACGCCTCGGGGATATCGACGGCTACCTCGTGCGACACCTGGACGACGGACGGCCGACACCCTCGGGGCGCCGGCCGTTCGTCATCTCGTGCCGCTAGTGGCGCAGCGACTCCTCGTCGACGGTGTGGTGGCCGTCGAACTGGTGGCCGTCGGCCGGGTGGTCGAGGCCGGCCTGGAGCTCGTGCTCGTGCTCGGCGTGGTGGTGGGCCTCGTCGAGCTCGGCCGTCGTCGGCTTCTGCACGTTGTGGCCGTACCAGCCCCGCGAGAGCCGGGCCCGCAGTCGCTCGAGGGCGCTGCCGCGGGCGGCGACGCCGTTGTGGTCGGCGGGTGAGCCCGCGGTGTAGACCTCGTCGCGGTTGCGCGAGGTGAGGGTGTAGGCCGCCGACTCGGCGATCGGCAGGTGCCGCTCGGAGTAGCCGCCCTCGGCCGAGCGCATGATGATGCCCGTCTCGTAGCCGTGGAGCAGCTTGTCGTTGTCGGAGCGCTGCAACGAGATGCACCAGCGTCTGGTGATGATGAAGGCGATCACCGGACCGATGAACACCGCAGCACGCATGAAGTAGGTGATCTGGTTGATGCTCAGGTCGAAGGTGATGGCGATGATGTCGTTGCCACCCGCGGCCCACATCAGCCCGTAGAAGGTCATCAGCGAGACGAACAGCGCCGTCCTGGTGGGGGCGTTGCGCGGTCGCTCGAGCAGGTGGTGGTCGCGCTTGTCACCGGTGATCCACGCCTCGAGGAACGGCAGCAGCAGCAGCACCGTGAACGCGAGCCCGGGCAGCACGATGATCGGCAGGAACACGTTCCACGAGAGGGTCACGCCGGGCAGTCCGCCGGGATCCTGGAACAGGTGGGTCTCCCAGCCGGGCATGATCCGCAGCGCCCCGTCCGGCCAGCCCATGTACCAGTCGGGCTGGGAGCCCGCGGTGACCTTGGACGGGTCGTAGGGCCCGTACTTCCACACCGGGTTGATCGAGAGCAGGCCGCCCATGAAGGCGGTCACGCCGAAGACGATGAAGAAGAAGCCGCCGGCCTTGGCCATGTAGACCGGCATCAGCGGGAAGCCGACGACGTTCTGCTCGGTGCGGCCGGGGCCGGGCCACTGCGTGTGCTTGTGGTAGACGAGCAGCAGCATGTGGGCGGCGACCAGCGCGAGCAGGATGCCGGGGATCAGCAGGATGTGGACGACGTAGAGCCGCGGGATGATCGAGTCACCCGGGAACTCCCCGCCGAAGAGGAAGAACGACATGTAGGTGCCGACGACGGGCATCGACTTCATGAAGCCGTCGGCGGCCCGGATGCCGGTGCCGGAGAGCAGGTCGTCGGGCAGCGAGTAGCCGGTGAAGCCCTCGAGGGTGCCGAGCAGCAGCAGCAGGCAGCCGATCACCCAGTTGAGCTCGCGCGGCTTGCGGAACGCGCCGGTGAAGAAGACGCGCATCATGTGCACCATCATCGCGGCGATGAAGAGCATCGCCGCCCAGTGGTGCATCTGCCGCATCAGCAGGCCGCCGCGGACGTCGAAGGAGATGTCGAGGGCCGAGGCGTAGGCCTGCGACATGTGGATGCCGCGCAGCTGGTCGTAGCTGCCGTCGTAGGTGACCTCGGTCATGCTCGGGTCGAACCACAGCGTCAGGAAGGTGCCGGTCAGCAGCAGGATCACGAAGCTCCACAGCGCGATCTCGCCGAGCATGAAGGACCAGTGGTCGGGGAAGACCTTGCGCAGCTGCTTCTTGCCGGCGGTCGCCAGCCCGAGCCGGTCGTCGGCCCAGGTGGCGATGGCGCCGACCGGGCTCGGCTTGCGGGCGGTGGCAGCCGTCGTGGCGTTGGTGGTCGCCACCTTGCTGGTGTCGATGCTCATCGAATCAGGTCACGCTCCCAGTAACTTGGTCCGACCGCCTCGTGGAAGTCGCTGCGTGCTACGAGGTACCCCTCCGAGTCTACCTCGATGGGCAGCTGGGGCAGCGGTCGGGCGGCGGGGCCGAAGATGACCCGGGCCGAGTCGGCCAGGTCGAAGGTGGACTGGTGGCACGGGCACAGCACGTGGTGGGTGGTGCGCTCGTAGAGGGAGATCGGGCAGCCCACGTGGGTGCAGATCTTGGAGTAGGCCAGGATCCCGTCGACGCCCCAGTCCTCGCGGCCGGCGCCCGGCGTGATCTCCTCGGGCTCCATCCGGACCAGGATCACCGCGCCCTTGGACTTGGCGACCTGGAGGTCGACGCCCTCGACGAGCGGCTCGCCCTCGTCGTCGGTCTCGAAGATCGCGGCCGGCTCGCAGTTGACCAGGTCGCCCACCTCGAGGTCGGAGGCCCGGATCGGGGTGCCGGTCACGTCGCGCACGACCCGCATGCCGCTGGTCCAGATCGTCGACTCCAGGGACTTGCCCGGGAGCGGACCGAGGTCGCGCAGCAGCACGACAGGGACCGGGAGCGCGAGGACGCCGATCGCGCCGAGCAGCGAGTTGCGCACCAGCGGCCGGCGGGCGATGCCCGACTCCTCGAGGCCGGTGTTGAAGGCCGCGACGGTCTCGGTGCGGTCGGCCTCGCTGGAGGCGGCCGGGTGGCGCATCTCGACGATCTCGTGGTCGGCCATCAGCTTGCGGGCCCACTGGATCGCGCCGATGCCGATGAAGAGCAGCGCGCCGGAGAGGGTCAGTCCCAGGGCGACCGTCGAGGCGCCGAGCCCGCCGATGGTCGTGGTGACGTCGCCGATCTGGAACACGAAGTAGGACACGACGAAGAGCACCGTGCACACGGCCGAGAGGCCGAAGAGCGCGGCCACCTGGCGCTCGGCGCGCCGTTCGGCCCTGGGGTCGACGTCGGTGGGTCGCCACTGGTGGGCGGGCAGACCGGGGTCGGCGATCGGCTCGGTCGCCGGGGTCGTGTTGGCGGCCCGCTCGGGCAGGTGACGGCCGGGCTCGCCGGACGAGTCGTGACCGGGCTCTTCTGGGCTCACGATTCCACCTTCTCCTTGGTCGAGCGGGCGCCGTGGGCGGCGATCCACACGGCGAAGCCGATCAGGACGCCGATGCCGGCGATCCAGGCGTACATGCCCTCGGCCACCGGACCGAGGCCACCCATGCCGAACCCGCCGTAGTCGGGGTTGTCGTCGATGGACTGCAGGTAGGCGATGACGTCGCGCTTCTCCTCGGGCGTGAGGTTGCCGTTGGAGAACGTCGGCATCGACTGCGGGCCGGACAGCATCGCCTCGTAGACGTAGCGGCCGTCGACGCCGAGGATCCGCGGGGCGTGGCCACCGCGCGGCATGGCGCCACCGGAGCCGGTGAAGTTGTGGCAGGCGGTGCAGTTGGTCAGGAAGATCTGGCCGCCGCGGACGATGGCCTCCTGCCGCTCCTCCTCCGAGAGTCCTTCGGTGGAGTAGTCGGAGGAGTCGGGCACGTCGGGGCCGGGGCCGAGCGAGGCGACGTACGCCGCGAGCGCAGCGCGCTCGTCGTCGGTGAACACCGGGGGTTTCCGGGGCGCCTGCTGGCTGGGCTGGACCATCGGCATCCGGCCGGTGCCGACCTGGAAGTCGACCGCGGCGGCGCCGACGCCGACCAGCGAGGGGCCGAGCTGGTTGCCGTCGTCGGTGCGGACGCCCTCGCCGTTCTGGCCGTGGCAGAACGAGCAGCTCACCAGGAACAGCTCGCGGCCCTGGGCGACCATCTCCTCGTCGGTCTGCGCCTCCTGGGCCTGCGCCGGCGCGAAGGCCGTGTAGAGGCCGCCGGTCAGCAGCAGTCCGAGCACCAGCACGAGGAGGCCGGCGACCGGACCGCGGCGGTGCCGGGAGAGGCGACCGGCCCAGCCGTTGACTGAGCGGTTCAGGAAGCGCACATCGAGTCCTTCGTCCGGGTCCGGGGCTGGGTCATGGCGGGGGTCACTGGATGAGGTAGATCGTCGCGAACAGGCCGATCCACACGACGTCGACGAAGTGCCAGTAGTAGGACACGACGATCGCGCTGACGGCCTGTTCGTGGGTGAACCTGCGAGCGATGAGGGTGCGGCCGAGGACGAACAGGAAGGCGATCAGCCCGCCCGTCACGTGGAGGCCGTGGAAGCCGGTGGTGAGGTAGAACATCGTCCCGTACGCCGAGGCGGGGATCGTGACGCCCTCCTGGATCAGCGTGGTGTACTCGATGGCCTGGCCGGCGATGAAGATCGCGCCCATGACGTAGGTCAGCATGAACCACTCGCGCAGCCCCCAGCCGCCGACCTTGAGCAGCCCGCCGCTGCGGCCGACCTGACCGCGCTCGGCCGCGAAGACGCCGAGCTGGCAGGTCAGCGAGGACAGCACGAGGATCGTGGTGTTGACCGCGGCGAACGGCACGTCGAGCAGCGCGGTGTTCTGCGCCCACAGCTCCTCGGAGACCGCGCGGATCGTGAAGTAGGACGCGAACAGGGCGGCGAAGAACATCAGCTCGCTGGAGAGCCAGATGATGGTGCCGACGCTGACCATGCTGGGTCGGTCGTGGTGCCCGTGGAGTCGGGAGGCCGGGATCGTCGCTGCTGCTGTCGCCACACGATCATTATGGACGGAGCAGGCGCCCAGAGGCACCCCGACCCCCTGCGTTTCGGGCGCCTACCCTGTGAGGGTGCTGACAGCAGGGGAGACGAGCGGGCTCGACCTGCCCCCGTTCACCCTCGAACGGGCCCTCTCGGACTGGGCGCTGGCCCCCCTGCCCTTCGTCGTGGTGGCCTGGGCCGCCGGCCTCTACGTCGTCGGCGTGGTCGTCCTGCGGCGGCGCGGCGACCGCTGGCCGGTGGCTCGCACGGTCGCCTTCGTCGGGGTCGGCCTGGGCGTCTTCGGGTTCGCGACGATGTCGGGCCTGGCGGCGTACGACACGACGCTGCTGAGCGCCCACATGGTCCAGCACATGCTGCTCTCGATGGTGGTCCCGCTGGCGCTCGCCCTCGGGGCGCCGGTCACCCTCGCGCTGCGCACGCTGCCGCGGCGGCCCCGGCGCTGGCTGCTGGTGGTGCTGCACTCCCGGGTCGCCCGGGTGCTGTCGTTCCCGCCGCTCACCCTGGCGCTCTACGTCGTCTCGCCGTGGGCGCTCTACTTCTCCGGCTGGTACCCCGCGTCCCTGGAGTCGCCGTTCGTGCACGAGATGATGCACGTCCACCTGGTCGTCGTCGGCGCGCTGTTCTTCTGGCCGCTGATGGGCGTCGACCCGGTGCCGGGGAGGGTCGGCTACCCGGCGCGGATGCTGCTGGTGGTGCTGACGCTGCCCTTCCACGCCTTCCTCGGCGTCACGATCATGGGCCAGGAGTCGCTGCTCGGCGGCGACTGGTACCCGTCGCTGCACGACGGGCCGATGGGGGCCTGGCTGCCCGACCCGCTGGCCGACCAGCACCTCGCCGGCGGGATCCTGTGGGGGAGCGGCGACCTGATCGGGCTCTCGTTCTTTGCGGTGCTCTTCACCCAGTGGGTGCGCTCCTCGATGCGCGAGGCCCGGCGCGAGGACCGGAGGCTGGACCTCCTCGAGGCCCGGTCGGCGGCGGCACGACCCGGCGACGCCCGTGACGCCGGGGCCGGCCGGTAGCATGCGGCCCGTGACCGATGCCGACGCCAAGCCGCTGCGGGTGCTCGTCTACTCCGACGACGTCAACACCCGTCAGCAGGTCATCCTCGCCCTGGGCCGTCGGCCCCACCCGGACCTGCCCGAGCTCCACTACGTCGAGGTCGCGACGGAGCCGGTCGTGATCCAGAACATGGACGCCGGCGGCATCGACCTGGTGATCCTCGACGGCGAGGCGGTCCCCGTCGGCGGCATGGGCATCGCCAAGCAGCTCAAGGACGAGATCTACCGGTGCCCGCCCGTCGTGGTGATCACCGGCCGGGTCCAGGACGCCTGGCTGGCGACGTGGTCGCGCGCCGAGGCCGCCGTCCCGCACCCGATCGACCCGGTCCGGCTCGCGGAGGCGGTCGTGGCCCTGCTGCGCTCGCAGGTCCCGGCGACGTCCTGAGCGCCCCGGACGCTCCGGAACCCCACGCCCCGATGACTCCCAGCTGGCCCGAGGTGCTCACGGCACTGATCGAGGGCCGTGACCTCGACGCCACGCAGACCGCGTGGGCGATGGGCGAGATCGTGGCCGGCTCGGCGACGTCGGCCCAGGTCGCGGGCTTCGCCGTGGGGCTGCGGGCCAAGGGCGAGACCGTCGAGGAGCTGACCGGGCTGCTCGAGGCGATGTACGCCGTCGCGACGCCGATCGAGGTCGAGGGCCGGCTCCTCGACGTGGTCGGCACCGGCGGCGACCGCTCGATGTCGGTCAACATCTCGACGATGGCCGCCATCGTCGCCGCCGGGGCGGGGGCGCGCGTGGTCAAGCACGGCAACCGGTCGGCGTCCTCGGCGTCCGGCTCGGCCGACGTCCTCGAGCGGCTCGGCATCCGGCTCGACCTGCCGCCCGACCGGGTGGCGGCGCTCGCCACCGAGGTCGGCATCACCTTCTGCTTCGCGGCCGCCTTCCACCCCGGCATGCGGTTCACGGCCGCGCCCCGGCGCGAGCTGGCGGTCGCCACGACCTTCAACCTGCTCGGCCCCCTGGCCAACCCGACGCAGCCGGCCGCGCAGGCCATCGGCTGTGCCGACCCGCGCAAGGCGCCGGTCATGGCCGGGGTGTTCGCCCGGCGCGGCGTCGACGCGGTCGTCGTGCGCGGTGACGACGGGCTCGACGAGCTGACCACCACGACCACCACCTCGGTGTGGCAGGTGCACGGCGGCGAGGTCCGCGAGACCACCGTCGACCCGCGCGCCCTCGACATCGCCCCGGCGACTCCCGCGTCGCTGCGCGGTGGCGACCCCGACCACAACGCCGACGTCGTACGTCGTCTGCTCGACGGCGAGCCCGGGCCGGTGCGCGACGCCGTGCTGCTCAACGCGGCCGCGGCGCTCGCCGTCCACGCCACACCCGAGCAGCGCGTCGAGGACGCCCTGCCCGACGGATACGCCCGCGCCGCGGAGGCCGTCGACACCGGCGCCGCCCGCGACCTGCTCGACCGCTGGGTGGCGGCGTCTCAGAGCTCGAGCACGTAGGCGTCGCCCTCGCGCCGGAATCCCTGGCCGATCCGGTCGTAGTAGGGGTTGAGCATGCCCGGCGGCGTGACGACCCGCCGGAAGCCCCGCTCACGGAGCCGGTGGGCCCGCCGCCACACGAACTCGCCCGGGGAGAAGTCGCGGAACCGCGGCGTCACGTAGTCGAGCAGCACCCGGGCGACGTCCCCCTCGCGCCGGACCAGGACCACCCCCACCGTCTCGTCACCCCTCTCGACCTGGAAGGCCAGGTCGTCGGGCTCGGTGCCGGTGAACGAGGGGTGGATCCGGGTGAGGTCGGCGTGGTGCACCGCGAGGAAGTGCTGGAAGTAGGCGTCGCGAGGCTCCACCTGCAGCACCACGAAGGCGTCCTCGTCGTGGCGGTCGCGCAGCAGCCGCACGAGGAACCACACGTTGATGGCACTGGTCGCGAGGTTCATCCCGACCATCGGCCACACCTGCACCATCGCGTTGAACACCACGAGGCTCAGGCACGCCGCCAGGTTGAGCACCCGGAATCGCAGCACCCGGGTCTGCAGCAGCGACACCACGAGCAGCGCGCTGCCCAGCCAGCCCAGCAGGTCGACCCAGCTCACGCCGGGCACCCTAGGGCACCCGAGGTCAGCGGGTGACGGTCAGGGTGATCGTCCTCGAGGTCGATCCGACCACCTGGTCGTTGCCGTTGTAGGTGACCTTCAGCTTGTGCTTGCCCTTCGGGAGCCTGGGCAGCGTGATGTCGACCCGGCCACGCTTGGCCTCGGTGAGCTTGACCGACTCCAGGGTGTTGCTGCCCTTCTTGACCGTGAGCTTGCCGGTCGGTGCCGCGATGCCCGGCGAGCTCACGTGAGCCTCGACCACGCCGCGCGAGCGCTTGCTGATCTTGGAGTCCCGGAACCTCGCGTCGGTGGTCGACACGACCTTGGCGACCTGCACGGCCTCCGACGTGGCGTCGCCGTCCTCGTAGCCGGTCCGCAGCGCCAGGACCTGGACGGAGCACCGGCTTGCCGGCGTCCTCGCCGACCGGGCGGTAGATCGACCGGGTGGCGCCGAGGATCGGCGCGCCGTTGCGCAGCCACTGGTAGCGGTAGGTCGTGGCGACGGGCGACCACGTCCCGTGGTCGGCCTCGAGCGTCTCGCCGACCGTGGCCACGCCCGTGACCGCAGGCGGGGTGACGACGACCGAGGCGTCGCCCGGCACACCGCGGATCGAGTTGCTCGCGACGACGGCGTCGGCGTACCCGGGCTTCTCGCCCGTGACTCGGAAGGTGATGTCCTTGCCGGCGTCGCCGCCGACCAGCTCGTAGGTCGTGGTCTCCTCGCCGAAGATCACCCTGCCGTCACGCAACCAGGCGTAGCTCTCGGTGACGCCCTGCTCGTTCCAGGTGGCGGACGTGGCCGTCAGCGTCTCGCCGACGCGTCCCGACCCGGTGATGCTGGGTGCGGTCTTGGTCGTGGGAGCGGGGCCTGTCACGCCGGTGATGCTCGTGGTGGAGGTGGTCACCACGTCGCGGTAGCCGGGCTTGCGCCCGGTCACCTTCAACGACACCGCCTTGCCCACGTCGAGGCTGGTGACCTCGTAGCTGGGCGAGGTCGCGCCCGCGATCGGCGAGAGGCCGCGCATCCACTGGTAGTAGTTGGTGACTCCCTGGAAGTCCCACGAGGGGTCGCTGCTGGTCAGCATGGTTCCCACGACGCCGGTTCCGTCGATGGTGGGTGCCGCGGTGGCGGTCGGGCCGCCGATCACGCTGAAACTGCGCCAGTCGGACCGGTTGAGCAGCTGGCCCGCGGTGTCGTAGGCCGCGACCCGCCACTGCCAGTTGCCGTCGCCCAGCACCGCGGTGGGCGCGTAGGCCGTTGCGACGGTCGGGATCGAGTCGGTGGTGGTGGCACTCCCCGGGAGACGACGCTCCCAGCGGTAGCTCGCCGCCCCGGCCACCGGCTGCCAGGTGAACAGGCCCTCGGCGGGCGCCACGCTGGCGTCGACCGCAGGACCGCTGAGCATCACGCTGTCGGCGCTCACCCTGTAGCCCGACCAGGGGCTCCAGTCACCGCGTCGCGCCTTGGCGTCCACCCGGCGCACGCGCCAGGCGTACGGCGTCGCCGCCGGGCCGACCGGGTCGCGCCAGCTCACGGCGGTCTGGGCGACGGTGCCCTCGTCGACGAGGTTCGAGGGGTCCGGGTTCCAGCTGGGGTCGCCGGTGTAGTCGCGGTAGATCTCGACGTCGTAGCCCGCGGCGTAGTCGAGCGGGGCCCAGCGCAGGGGCGTGCTGCCGTCGTAGGGCGTGCCGCCGCTGCTGATGTCCCCGACGGGGTCGAGCGGAGCGGGAGCGGGCGACTTCTTCTCGAAGGTCCACACCGGGCTCCAGGGCAGGGCCCGGCCGCCACCGTCGACGGCCTGCACCCGCCAGTAGAGCTGGGTGTCGGGGTAGGTGTTGGCGTAGGAGGTGAAGGTGGTCTGGTCGACCAGCACGCTGTCGAGCAGCTTCTTGCCGTTGCTGTTGCTGAACTGCGGGTTGTCGGCGACCTGGATCCGGTATTGCCGCGCCTCGCTGCGGCCCTGCGTCTTCAGCGTCGACGCGTTGGTCGACGCGCTCTGGTTGGTGGCGAGGTAGTCCTGCCAGGTGAACGTGATGTCGTCGGGCAGGCGGGGGATCGAGGTGTTGCCGTTCGGGTTCCACGCGACGCCCGGTGAGAGCGGCTTGACGGGGTGGCCCAGCTTGTTGAAGGAGTTGACGGGGTACTCCAGCGGACGGCAGACGCCGTTGACGCTGCACGGCTGGACCGTCCAGAAGTACGCCGTGCCGGCGTCGGCCTCGGGCAGCGAGTCCGACGGCACGAACATCGTGTTGGTGGTGGTGATCGGGAACACCGTCGGGTAGCCGTCGTTCTTGCCGACCAGGTTGGTCAGCTCGCGGTCGTAGGAGAGGTAGACCTTGTAGTAGCCGGTGTTCGGCTCGGAGTCCCAGCGGAGCACCGGCGTGTTGCGGACCCCCTCGCAGGAGCTCGGCGTCGTCAGCGCGCACGAGGTCAGCGGGTTGCCGGTGTCGGTGCCTGACAGGGCGATCTTCTGGCCGGTGACGGCCTTGCGCTCAGCGATCGTGAACCGACCGGCGCTCGTGCTCGTCGAGAGGTAGACGCCGCTGTTCCACGCCTGGACCCGCCACTCGTAGTCGCCGGCCTTGAGGAACTGCTCGGTCGCGTCCTCACCGGCGGGGAAGGCGTAGGTGGGGCTCAGCGTGGTCTCGGTGATCCCGTCCACCGGGCGCACCAGCAGCTTGTAGTGGGTGGCGCCGGGCACCGGGGTCCAGGTCAGGGTCGGGAACCGGTCGTACGTCGCCGGCGCGAGGGTCGGCTCGGGGGTGCTGGCGGTGGGCGAGGGCGGCGCGACGAGCGTGAAGGTCGGCTGCACGTCGGGTCCGACCGTCGGGCCGATCCGTCCGTCCTGGGCGATCCAGCGGACCGACCAGCGGTAGTCGCCGGTGACGAGCTTGGTCCGCGGGGTGAAGCTGGTCGCGGCCGTGTCCAGCGTCGTGCTGGTGCCGGAGGTGACGTTGGTGACGGTCACGCGGTAGGCGGCGGCGCCGGGGTGCGGCGTCCAGCGGAGGGTCGGCACGGTCACCTGCGCGTTGCCGACCGGGCTCAGCGGCTGCACCAGGCCGGGGTGGTAGCTGAAGCTCCCCACCTGCGCGCTCACCGGGTCGGTCTGCACGGGCGGCGAGGCGGGGTCGTCCAGGGCGAGCACGCGCCAGGTGTAGGTCCCACCGGCATCCGGCCAGCAGTCCTTGTTGCTCGCGTTGCCGAACATGGCCGGGGTGAAGGTCGTCTGATCGGTGATGCAGGTCCGCGTCACCGGGGTGCCCGAGGTGTTGGTGAGCTCGAGCTGGTAGCGGCTCGCGAGCTTGACCGGGGACCACTGGTAGTAGAAGGGCGCACCGACGGTGGCGCCGTCGGCGGGGTACTGCAGCTGCGGCTGGTCGGGCCACGCGCGCCGGAAGCGCCACGTGGACACGTCGCCGCCTCCCTGCAGGTTGCCGAAGACGTCACGGGCGCGGACCCGCCAGTAGTACTGGTTGTTGTCCAGGGTCACCGGCGGGCTCCAGCGGGTGCCGACCACGCGGGTCTGCGTGGTCACCAGCTGGCTGAAGTCGGGGACCAGCGAGACCTCGACGTCGTACGACGTCGCCCCGGTCACCGGCTGCCAGTCCAGGGCCACGTCGTCGACCGTCGTCGTGGAGCCGTCGGCGGGCGAGACGAGCTCGGCCGCCGGGAGCGGCGCGAGCACGTAGGACCGGACGGTGCTCCAGTTGGTGGTGATGCCGTCACCCAGCACCGCCGACACGCGCCAGTAGTAGGGACGCGCGGCCTGCTGGTCGGGGCGCACCAGGGTGGTGGTCTGGGTCTCGTAGGACTTGACCAGGGTGGGGTCGGTGAAGCCCTGGTCGCTGCTCAGCTCGACCACGTAGTTCTCGGCGCCCTGGACCGGTGCCCAGGCGACCAGGACCGGGTCGTCGGGCTGGTGCAGCGTGGCGCCGTCGGCGGGGTAGGTGGGGCGCGGGCCTGGGGCCTTCTGCCGCGAGAAGCTCATCGTCGACCACTCGCTGGACCCGGTCGGCCCGGTCGCCCGGACCCGGAACCAGAGCTGTCCCGTAGGCAGCTGCTTGGTCGGGACGGCGTTGACGTTGTAGGTGGTCGTCGACCACAGCAGGGACCCGGACGTGAAGGCGTTGCTGGAGTGGACCTCCACCGTGTAGGTGGTCGCCTCGGGCACCCGGTCCCACGACAGGGTCGGGATCGTCAACGCGCTGGGGACGCCCGCGGACAGGCCGGTGGGCGCGCTCGTGGCGGCCACGGCGGGCGAGGTGGTCGCCAGCAGCGGCAGGGTCAGCAGCAGCCCGCAGAAGGCCAGAACGGTGCGACGGAACATGTCCGGGTTCTCCCCATGGTCGACAGAGATGGGGAGAGCGTGTCGCAGCGGCCGGGCATGGCCGGGGGAGATGGTGCGAAATGGCCCGAATGGACTAGGTCCGGGGGCTGACCGGACCGCTCAGCCGAGGCCGAGGGAGAACGCCGACTCGAGGTCGTGGCGGGAGTAGGTGCGGAAGGCGATGTGGGTCTCGGTCTCGGTGACGCCGGCGACCTTGTTGAGCCGGTCGGCCACCACCGCGGCGACGTCGTCGTGGTCGCGCACCCGCACCAGCGCGATCAGGTCGACCTGGCCGGTCACGGAGTAGACCTCGCTGACCCCGTCGAGCGCCGCGATCTGCTCGGCGACCTCGGGGATCCGTGCCACGTCGGCCTTCACGAACACGATGGCGGTGATCATGGGCCGAGACTAGGGCACGGACTAGCGCGCGGGGCGGTGCACCGGGGCGAGGGAGCGGCGCTCGTCGAAGGGGACCAGCGAGAGCCGGGACGTCGACACCGCGTCGTGGAGCGCGAGGTGTCGCGTCGAGCCCAGGACCGGGCAGGTCCACTCGCCCTCGACCTCGACCAGCCGCACCCCCGGCGCCTCGAGCCAGCGCAACACGCGCTCGGTCTCCTCGGCGGTGGCCGCCGGCACCGGGCCGGGACCGGGGCGCACCGACTCGGCGCTCGCCCGCAGCCCGGCCACGAACCCGTGGGCGTCGCCGCCGGCCGGGATCACACCGGCGGCAGCGAGCCGGCCGTGGCGGACGACGTGGACGGCCCACCGGCCGTCGTCTTCGCGGCGGGCCGCCACCACCTCGGGGCAGCGGGTGAGCGCGGCCAGCCGCTGGGTGCGGGCGGTGGCGCGGATGAACGCCGAGAGCCGGTCGCGGTGGGTGCCGGCCTCCTCGAAGCGCTCGTCGCCCGCGAGCCGGGCCATCCGCTCGTTGATCGCCTCGACCACGTCGTCGGGCCGGCGGACCAGGCTGTCGCGCAGCTGGCGCACCACGGCGGCGTACGTCGTCTCGTCGGCGCTGCCGTCGCAGGGCGAGAGGCACCGACCCATCTCGGCGAGCACGCACGGAGCCCGACCCGGCACCCGGCCGAGCCGGTCGGTGCACTGGCGGATCGGGAAGGTGTCGTGGAGCGCCGCCAGGCACTTCTCGGCGGTCCGGCGCGAGGCGAACGGTCCGACGTAGTCGGCGTCGTCGTCGGCGACCCGGCGCACCAGCGAGAGCCGCGGCCACAGCTCGCGGGTGAGCTTGAGGAAGTGGGCCTTCTCGGGGAAGCGCGACCGCCGGTTGTAGCGCGGCTTGTGCTCGGCGATCAGCCGCAGCTCGCGCACCTCGGCCTCCAGCGGCGTCGCGCAGACGATGGCCTGCACGTGGGTCGCGAGACCGACCATCTCGCCCATGCGCGACCGGGTCTCCGAGGCGGTGAAGTAGGTGCGGACGCGGGTGCGGAGGTCGCGGGAGGTGCCGATGTAGAGGACCCGCCGCTGGTCGTCGCGGAACAGGTAGACGCCGGGGGAGTGGGGCAGGCCCTCGGCGAGGTGGCGCTTGCGCCGCTGGGCGGTCGAGACCCGCGCGGAGAAGGTCTGCAGCTCCTCGAGGGTGTGCACGCCGAGCCCGCCGAGCCGCTCCATCAGCCCGTGGAGCACGTCGACGGTGGCGCGGGCGTCGGAGAGCGCGCGGTGGTTGGGGGTCGTCGAGGCGTGGAAGACGCGGGCGAGGGAGGAGAGCTTGCAGTTGGGGGTCTCGTCGCGGGTGACCACGCGCCGGGCGAGCACCGCGGTGTCGAGCACCTCGAAGGCCGGCCAGGCCCGCCCCTGCCGCTCGGCGAAGTGGCGCAGGAACCCGACGTCGAAGGGGGCGTTGTGGGCCACCAAGACGCTGCCCTCGGCGAAGGCGAGGAACGCCGGCAGGACCGACTCGATCGCCGGCGCCTCGCTCACCATGGAGTTGGTGATGCCGGTCAGGACCGCGATGAACGGCGGGATCTCGGCGTGCGGGTTGACCAGGGTCTGGAACTCGCCGAGGACCACGCCGCCGCGGACCTTGACCGCCCCGACCTCGGTGATCATCGAGCCGGCGGCCGCCGACCCACCGGTCGTCTCGAGGTCGACCACGCAGAAGGTGACGTCGCGCAGCGGCCGGCCGAGCTCGTCGAACGTGCGCTGGTCCTCCCACCGGGAGGTCCCCGGGCCGGTCGGCAGCGTGGTCGCGGTCACGGGATCGACGCTAGGCGTGGGCACCGACAGCGCCGGGACGACGCGCGGGCATAGGGTTTCCCGGCGTGAGCCCCCAGAGCACCCGGACCCCCGGCCCCACCCAGCGGTGGCGGTGCGGCGGGTGCGGCAACCTGACCCGCTTCGACGTCAGCCGGGCCAGGCGCACGACCGAGTACTGGCACTTCGACCTCGCGGGCGAGCACGAGGTCGAGCAGACCGAGGTACGCGAGGAGGTCGTCGAGGGGGTCACCTGCCGGTGGTGCGGTCGCTCCGACGCCGTCGAGGTGGTCGAGCGGGCGGCCGTGACGACCGAGGAGCCGGGGGCGTCCGGGTCCTGATCCGGGTCCGCGCCGGCCGGTCCCGGGGGCGTTGTCAGTGGGTGTCGTCACGCTCGGTGGCATGACGACACGAATCGACTGCGACACCTGCGTGGTCCGCGGCCTCGCGTGCCACGACTGCGTGGTCACCGTGCTGCTCGGGCCGCCGCCCGAGCTCGAGCTCGACGACGAGGAGCGCCGCACCCTCGACGTCCTGGCCGAGAGCGGACTGGTGCCGCCGCTGCGGTTGGTGACCCCGCTCGACCCGCCGGCGACGGAGTCCGCGTGAGGTCCGTCCGCGGGTCGGGTGTGGTGGATGTGACGTGCGTGACACCCACGCGCGGGTTTCCCCCATGGCCTCCGCCACATCTGCGCGGAAACTTGGTCGCACCGCGGGATCGCTACTAGGGTGGCTCGCCAGGTGCTCGTGGCCGTGGATCAGACCGGATCCGCGCGGGCGCCGCGCCGAGTCCAGGGCCGGGGGGACGGTCCAGCACGGAGCCGGGGAACCACACCGTCTGGGGTGAATCTCCTGCAAGGCGGCCCGCTTCGGGGTGGGTCGAGGAGCAGGAGTAGGGCATGTCGTGCCCGAACCCGTCAGCTCACCCGGTAGGCGTACGACACGCAAGGGAGATCCTCCGCTCGTGCCCAACGGACGGAAGCCGCTCGTCAGCGCCCTCACCGGCCTCGCCCTCGCAGGCGTGATCGGTCTGGTGCCCGGCAGCGCCAACGCAGAGCCCGAGATCAGCGACGTCAAGGCCCGCGTCGATCGCCTCTACCACGACGCCGAGGTGGCCCAGGAGCGCTGGCACGACGCCAAGCTCGAGCTCGACGAGCTCCGCAGCGACCTCGGCTCGCTCAAGGCCGACCAGCGCCGCCAGGACGACCGGCTCGAGGTCGTGCGCGACCAGGTGCGCGACTCGGTGATCCGCCAGTACCAGGGCGAGAGCCTCTCGGCCGTCGGCCAGGTCGTCGTCAGCGACGAGCCCCGCGCCTTCCTCGACCAGCTCTCCACGATGACCTCCTACAGCGAGCTCCAGGACCAGCTGTTCAGCTCCTACTCGCGCGAGGCCACCGCTCTCGACATCCGGCGCGGCGCGACCGAGCGCCGGCTCGACGACATCGCCGACATCGAGCAGGAGCTCGCCGACGACAAGGCCACCGTCGAGGACAACCTCGCCGAGGCCAAGGACCTGCTCGGCCGGCTCGAGGCCGAGCAGCGCGAGCAGCTCACCTCCCGCAGCACGCCTGCTGCCCCGGCGGCTCCGACGGTCGACGTCGCCGCCTCCGGGAACGCCGCGGCCGCCGTCAGCTACGCGATGGGCCAGGTCGGCGACGCCTACGTCTACGGCGCGGCCGGCCCCGACGCCTTCGACTGCTCGGGCCTGACGATGATGGCCTGGGCCCAGGCCGGCGTCAGCCTGCCCCACTCCTCCAGCGCCCAGTACGGCTCCGGTCCGCACATCGCGGCCAGCGCCCTCCAGCCGGGCGACCTGGTCTTCTACTACAGCCCGATCAGCCACGTCGGCATGTACATCGGCAACGGCCAGATCGTCCACGCGGCCAACCCGAGCACGGGGGTCCAGGTGGCCAGCCTCTACTCGATGCCGTTCTCCGGCGCCGTCCGTCCTGGCTGACGCCACGACGACCCCGACTCCGCCAGGGGCCGGTCGCCCACGATCGTGGGTGGCCGGCCTCTCGCTGTTCCTCGTCCTGGTGGTCGGCGTGGTCGGCTGGACGGTGCTGCGCGACGGCACCTACGTCGCCCCGCGGCCCGAGTCCCCGGCCGCCTCCGTGCAGCCCGGGGCCGCGGCGGCCGTGCTCCAGCAGCTCGCGGACGCCGTACGGCGGGAGGACCCGGCGGCCGCCGCTGCCCTCGCGCCCGAGGGGGACGCGCAGGCGGCCGACCTGCTGCGGAGCGTGGTGACCAACGCCGCGGCCATCGACGTCGACGACTTCGAGGTGCGCTACCTCGACGCCCTCGGCGGCCTCGACGCCGAGGGCCGCTGGTCGGCGACGGTGGAGGCCCGGTGGCGGTTCGCCGGCTTCGACCGCACCGCCTCGGTGGCCGACGTCGAGGTCGTCCTCGAGTCCGGCGCCGGCGGCACCACGATCGCCGGCATCGGCGGGGACGCCGGCCGCTCCCCGGTCTGGCTCACCGGACCGGTGCAGGTGCGGCGCGGCGGCGGCGCGCTGGTGGTGGCGGCCACCCAGGTCGGGCGCTACGACCGACTGGCCCGCGACGCCGTCCCCGTCGTCCGTCGCGTGCTGCCGCAGTGGCGCTCGGGACTGGTCGTCGAGGTGCCCCCGACCGGCGCCGCCCTCGACGCCGCGCTGGGCGCCGAGGACGGCACCTACGCGGCGATCGCGGCCGTGACCAGCGGCGTGGGCGACGCCCTGCGCCCGGGCGTCCCCGTGCACGTCCTGGTCAACCCCGACGTCTTCGGTGCCCTGGACGCGCGGGGGGCACGCGTCGTGATGGACCACGAGGCGACCCACGTCGCCACCCGTGCGGCCACGGAGCCCGGCTCGGTGCCGCCCTGGCTGACCGAGGGCTTCGCCGACTACGTCGCGCTGCGCGACGTCGATCTGCCGCTCTCGGTCACCGCGGCCCAGATCACCCGTCAGGTGCGCCGCGACGGGCCGCCGCGCCGGCTGCCGGGCGAGGCCGAGTTCGACACCCGCACCACCCACCTCGGGGCCTCCTACGAGGCCGCCTGGCTGGCCTGCGTGCTGCTCGCCGACCTGTCGGGCGAGGACACTCTGGTCCGCTTCTACACGGGGCTGGGGGCGGGGGGTGACGTGGCGGCCCGCTTCCGCCGGGCCTTCGGGCTCTCGGTGCCCGCCTTCACCCGGGAGTGGCGGAAGGCCCTGACAGACTTGGCGGCGTGACCCCGGCCGCCCGTCGTACCGCCCTGGTGACGGCGCTCGCCGGGCTGCTGGCCTTCGTGGTGGTCGCGTGGTGGCTGGTGCCGTGGCACCCCGTGCCGGGCGGTACGCCGCCGCCCGTGCCCGCGCGCAGCGTGCTGTCGGCGGCGCAAGTCGCCCGGGCCGAGGACTACTCGTGGTGGGCGCGGGTCTGGAGCTGGTCGGCGCTGGCGGTGTCGCTGGCGGTGGCCTGCTGGCTGGGCCTCACCCGCACCGGCGCCCGGCTGGTCGCGCGGGTCCGCGGACCCTGGCCGTGGCGGGTGCTGGTGGCCGTGCTGCTGTGCGGGGTCGCGGGCCGCCTGGCCACGCTGCCCCTGGTCGCGGCCGGCCAGCAGCACCGGCTCGACGCCGGTCTCTCGACCCAGTCGTGGCCGGGCTGGGCCTGGGAGCTGCTGGTGGGCGAGCTGGTCGCGATCCTCGCCACCACTCTCGCGCTGGTCGTCGTGATCGGGTGTGCGCGCCGCTGGCGCACCGCGTGGCCGGCGGTGGCCGGGCTGCTGGTGGCGGCGCTCGTGGTGCTGGGGTCGTTCGTCTACCCGGTGCTCGTCGAACCGCTCACCAACGACTTCCGACCACTCCCGGGCGGTGGGCTGCGCTCCCGGATCCTCGCCCTGGCCGAGACCGAGGGGATGCCGGTCGACGAGGTGCTGGTCAGCGACGCGTCCCGCCGTACGACGACCCTGAACGCCTACGTGTCCGGTTTCGGCTCGACCCGGAGGGTGGTGCTCTACGACACCCTGGTCGACGACGTCGACCGTGAGCAGGCGCTGGTCGTCGTGGCCCACGAGCTGGCGCACGCCAAGCACGACGACGTGCTGGTCGGGTCGGTGCTGGGGGCCCTGGGCAGCGCCGGGGGAGTCGGGTTGCTGGCCCTGGCCCTGGGCCTGGTGGGCCGGCGACGGGAGGAGGCCGAGGAGGGCGCCGACCGGGATCCCGGCCGGCCGGAGGGGGTGCCGCGGGTGCTGGCCCTGGTGGCCGTGGCCATGCTGCTCGCCAGCCCGGTGCAGTCCACGATCAGCCGCGCGATCGAGACCCGGGCCGATGTGGACGCACTGGCGGCCACCGGGGCTCCCGACGCGTTCGTCGGGCTGCAGCGCCGACTGGCGCTGCGAGCGCTGGCCGACCCGACGCCACCGTCGTGGTCGCAGCTGTGGTGGGGAACTCACCCCACCCTGGTGGAACGTGTCGCGCTCGCGCGGCACGCCCCACCGGGTATCAGCAACCAGCGCCCGTCATCTGCTGGACGATGGACTCGCAGGAGCCGTTGACCAGCCCCGACGTCGCGTCTCCGAACAGGAACATCGCGGCGATGATCAAGCCGCAGATCCCTGCGAGGAGCAGGCCGTACTCGACGGCGGAAGCGCCGCGCTCCTGGCGGTGTCGTTGCACTGCCATGGATTCACTCCTTCAACGCCGAGGGCCCCGACGCCATCCCGAGGACCGGGAGGCGCCGGGGCCCGGAGACGAGGCTAGGTCAGCAAGCAGCGCCGGCGTTGATGCAGTCGGTGGTGTCGGTGAAGGCACCGGAGATGACCGGGCCGAGCGCCATGACGGCGACGACGATGACGGCGGCGATGCCGGCGATCAGCAGGCCGTACTCCACGGCCGAGGCGCCGCGCTCCTCCATCTTGGCGAGGCGGGCGTCGAGCAGGGTCTTGAGGAAGTCGAACATTGGGGGGCTCCTTGTGTGTTGTTCGCGAGAACCTGGTGTTCTCGCCCTAGAGGCCGGTCGACCTCCTGTGATCAGAATTCTTCCTTCACCGGGGAAAGTCCGCAGCGGAATTCCGGTTCGACCTGATAGTCACTTGGGACTACCTCCCGGCTAGCCCGCTCACACCACGTGACCTGGGGCGTTGCTGCCCGGTGGCAGGCCGGCGACTCAGCCGTCGAGCCACACGACGGTGCCGTGCTCGTCGCTGACGGTGACGACCGCGTAGCGGCCCGGCGGATCGGCCCTGGGGTCCTGCCGCAGCCGGCGCGCCAGACGGCGGGCGCGCTCGAGCTGCGGGACCGTGATCTGGTCGTAGGAGTGCACCCGGCGGTCGGGTCCGTGCTCGTCGACCGCCATCAGGTGGGTCTGCACGACGTAGCGCGAGGCACCTCCTGCCGCCGTGGGCGGCGTCCGGTAGAACGTGGACCACAGGCCGACGCCGAAGGCCGCCAGGGCCATCAGGGCGATCCAGGTGTTCATGAGTGGGCCGGTTCCCGCGGGGCGCTCGTGGCTCAGCGCGCGGTGGCGTCCGGGTTGATGCTGGAGAGCAGGCCGATCCGCATCGCGGTGACCAGGGCCTGCGCGCGGTTGGCCGCGCCGAGCTTCTGGTAGATCTTCGCGACGTGCGACTTGACCGTCGACTCCGAGAGGTGCAGCTGGGGGGCGATCTCGGCGGCGCTGAGGCCGTCCGCGAGCAGCAGCAGCACGTGGTGCTCGCGGTCGGAGAGCCGCGTGGACTCCCCGCTGGCGCGGCGCATCATGGCCTGGGCGAGCCCGGCGCACAGGAACGAGCGGGGCGACACCGCGGCGTGGCGGGCCGCCTTGACCACCTCGGTGGAGGGGGCGTCCTTGCCGACGAAGGCCGAGGCCCCGGCCTCCATCGCCGCGAAGATCTGGTCGTCGCCGGAGTGCATGGTCAGCACGACCAAGCCGGCGCGGTCGTCGTCGCGGCGTACGTGGCGGACCACGTCGAGCCCGGTGCCGTCCTGGAGCTGGAGGTCGGTCACGACCACCTGCGGGCGCAGCTCGTCATAGAGGGAGATGGCCTCGCTGACGCTCGCGGCGGCGCCCAGGACGTCCATGTCGGGCTGGGCGGAGAAGACGCCCGTGAGCCCGTCACGGATCAGGTCGTGGTCGTCGACCAGGAGCACGCTCGTCGCAGTCGTCACACCGTCACCTTGTCACTCGTGCCGCCCACAGCGGGAGAGGGGCGGGCGTTCCTGGAGGGGACCGTCACCCGGACCACGGTGCCGCGCGGGTCGACCGGCTCGATCACCAGGTCGGCGTCGGCGAGCGCCGCGCGCTCCCGCATGATGGCCAGCCCGAAGGAGTCGGGCCGGGCGCGCCCCAGGCCGTTGCCGTTGTCGCGGACGACGATCTCCGCGTGGGGGGCGGCCACCTTGCAGTCGACCTCGATGTCGTCGGCACCGGAGTGCCGCACGGCGTTGGTCATCGCCTCCTGCGCGATCCGCAGCAGCTCGGACTCGACCTCGGCGCGCAGCCGGGTCGTCTTCTCGCTCACCGTCACCTTGATCGGCAGGCCGGAGCTCTCGCTCAGGTGCCGGGCCAGTCCGCTGATGGCCGCCCCGAGGCTCTCGCTTGCCTCGGCGTCGGTCCGCAGCGTCTGCACCGAGCGGCGTACCTCGGTGACGACGGCGGTGATCCGCTCGCGCAGGCGGCGCAGCGTCTCGGCCTGCGCCGGCGTCGAGGGGCTGGCGGCCAGCGCGTCGACGAGGTAGCCGAGCGAGGCGATGTCCTGGGCGACCCCGTCGTGCATCTCCCGCGCCAGCCGGCGACGTTCCTCGACGGTGGCGGCGTCGCGCAGCTTGGAGAAGAGCAGGGCGGTGTCGAGGTGCACGGCGGTCGCCGCCAGCGAGGACGCGACGGTCTCGAGCCGGCCGGTCGAGAGCAGCCGGCGCGGATCGAGCCGCGACGGGAGCATCCCGGCCACGACGGCCACGACGCCGCCCTCGGTGAGCAGCGGGATCGCGAAGGCCTGGCCGTGGACCAGCGAGCTGCCGGCCGCGCGCGCCCGGTCGGCGACGTCGAGCAGCGCCGCGTCGTCGACCGTGGTCGAGACCGCGCCTGCGGTCAGCGCGGCGAGCTCCTCCTGGCGCGGCACGAAGACCGCCACGGCGAGCAGCGGCAGCTGGTCGCGCACCGTGACCGCGACCCGGTTGCCCAGGGTCGAGGCGTCGAGGCCGGAGCCGAGGTTGCCGGAGAGGTCGATCAGGTCGCGCAGCAGCCGCTGCGCGTCGCGGTAGGGCGTGAGCGGGTCGGGTGGCCGTTGCAGCTGCGAGTGCACGTAGCTGGCGATCAGGCCGAGCCCCACGCCGGTCAGCACCGAGGTGAGCACGCTCGAGGCGAGCTCGGCCTCCAGGGCGCCGTAGAGCCGGGCGGTCATCAGCACCAGGACCACGAGCTCCAGCGACAGCGCCAGCGCCATGCCCCGCACGCCGCGGCGGATGCCGGCCGTGAACGGCGGTACGGCGAGCGCCGCGAGCAGTGAGGCGCCGTGGCCCAGGCTGAGGCTGACGAACAGGGCGATCAGGGTGGCCTCGGCAGGGCTGAGCAGCCAGCC
This sequence comes from uncultured Actinomycetota bacterium, assembly GCA_963740885.1. GTDB lineage: Bacteria > Actinomycetota > Actinomycetes > Propionibacteriales > Nocardioidaceae > Nocardioides. The sequence continues at coordinate 194,475 of CAVUFP010000002.1, read as the reverse complement.
GGGGAGGCGCGTCCGCTCGAGCAGCGTGACGACCAACCAGGTCGCCCCCAGTGCGCCGAGCGAGAGCAGGGACTCGGTGGTGCCGTAGACCAGGACCGGGATGCCGAGGATCAGCATCGCCAGGACGCGTGCCCCCACCGCCATCCGGTGGTACTCGGGGGGCAGGGTCGCGAGCGTCATGTCAGGCGCCCGCGAAGTTGTCCATGATGCTGATGGCCGCGGGACCCATGACGGCGACGAAGAGACACGGAAGGATGCAGAAGATCAGCGGGATGGTGATCTTCACCGGCACCTGCTGGGCCTTCTCCTCGGCGCGCTGCCGGCGCTTGGCCCGGATCTCGGTCGACTGCACCCGGAGCACCTGGCCGATCGGGATGCCGAACGCGTCGGCCTGCACCATCGCACTGACGAACGACTTGACCTCGGGGATCGTGGTCCGGTCGCTGAACCCGCGCAGGGCGTCGGAGCGGCTCTGCCCGATCTGCATCTCGCGCAGCACCCGGCCGAACTCGTCGGCGAGCGGACCCTCGGTGTTGGTCGCCACCTGCTGGACCGAGGCGTCGAAGCCCAGGCCGCTCTCCACGCAGATCGTCATCAGGTCGATGGCGTCGGGCAGGTCGCGCTGCATCTGCCCGCTGCGGTCGTAGGCCACCTGGTAGAGGTAGAAGCCGGGGGCGAGGAAGCCGGCCACGGTGCCGCCGACCACGAAGACGATGCGCAGCGAGATCGACGTACCGAGCAGGTAGGTCACGGCCACGGCGGCGACGAAGCCGATCGCGGCGCCGATCACCTTGCCGGCGATGATCCGGTCGACGGTGATCGCCCGCGGGTTTCCGGCGAGGTCGAGCTTCTTGCGGATCCGGTCGGCGCTGTCGGCGCCGGTGAACCGCTTGCCCAGCGAGAGTGCCCGGGCCTGCAGCGGCTCGAGCACGCGCTCGGAGAAGGGGCGGTTGAGGTCCTCGGTGAGCTCGCTGGGAGCCGAGGACATGGCCTCCAGCACCGCGAGCGAGCGGTGGACGCCCATCGGCTGCGGCTTGGCGACCGCCATCGCCACCAGGCTGATCGAGACCAGGACGAGCACGACGCCCATCACGAAGAGCAGCGTCATCTCACACCTCCACCTTCACCAGACGGCTCATCCAGAACACACCGAGACCCAGGAAGAGTCCTGCGCCGCCGAGCATCAGCCACCCCCGGGGGTCGGTGAACATGACCATGACATAGTCCCGCTTCGCGAGCATCAGGTAACCCAGGAACCCGGGCGGGAGACCGCCGAGCACCCAGGCCGAGAGCTTGCCCTCCGCGGCGAGCGCCGAGACCTGGCGACGCATGTACTCGCGGTCGCGCATGGTCGCGGCGACCGTGTCGAGGAGCTCGGCCAGGTTGCCGCCGACCTGTCGCTGGATCCGGATCGCCATGACGACCCAGCCGAAGTCCTTGCTGTCGAAGCGGTCCGCCACGCCCTCCAGGGCGTCGTCGAGCGCGATGCCGAGCCGGGTCTCGACCAGCACCCGGCGGAACTCGCTGCAGACCGGCTCCTGGCCCTCGCGCACGATCGTGTCGATCGACTGGGCCAGCGAGAGGCCGGCGGCCAGGGACCCCGACATCAGCTGCAGGGTGTCGGGCAGGCTGCGCTCGAAGGCCTTGCGGCGCCGCTTGCGCTTGAAGCCGAGGAACATCCACGGGCCGATCGCACCGAGCGCCAGGAACAGGATGCCGATGACGATGCTGCCGCCGCCGACCAGGAAGCCGAGGGCGCCGGTCCCGAGGAACACGGCCAGGTGCACCAGCACCCACTCGGCGGGCTTGAAGGGGTTGCCGGCACCTTCGAGGCGCTCCTCGATCCGGGTCTCGAGCGACTTGTTGGCCCGCAGCACCTTCTCGGCGGTCTCGGTGACCTGCCCGGCCTGCATGGTGGCCGCGGCGCGGTGGGAGCCGCCGCCGCTCACGTGCTCGGTGTAGCTCAGGGCGAGCTCGTCGGCGCGCATCGGCTTGACCTTGCGCGGGGCGAGGACCAGCAGCAGCGTCATCAGCCCGACGCCCAGGGCGCCGAGGCCGCCGTACAGCCAGAGGTTGCCGAGCACCATCGCGCTCGGGGCCGCCGCGACCGTGCCGGCGCCGGCGCCGGTCCCCGCCGCCTGGCCGAGGGGCGTGAACGCCTCGGCGGTCAGGGTGCCGGTGTCCGAGCCGAGCGAGACCCGGACGGTGGCGTCGCTGGCGGTGACCTCGGCGGGAACCGTCGCGGAGACCAGCACCTGGCGCGCGAGGACGTCGGCCTGGGCGCTGAACGCCTGCTCGAGGGCCTTGGAGTCGGCGTTGATCAGCGACCCGGCGCCCGCGTCGCTCAGCGACTCCAGGGCGTCGACCGCGCTTCCGGACTGCTCGAGGCCCACGACGTTGACCAGGGCCTCGGAGTCCTCGATCGCGCTGGTGGTGTCGTCGAGGGAGGCGTCTCCGCCGGTGTCGGCGCCGTCGGAGAGCACCAGCAGCTGACGCTGTCCGTCGGTGCCCGCCATGTCGAGGCCGGCCTGCACACCGTCGTAGAGGCGGGTCTGCTCGCTGAGCTGGAGGCCGTCGACCACGTCGGACGCCTCGTCGCGGTCCAGGCCCGGCGCGAGCGCCTGTGTGACGTCGCTGTCGAAGGAGATGATGCCCACGTAGACGTCGTCGGGGACGACCTCGAGGAAGGTGTGGGCGGCGGAGCGGGCGGCCGCGAAGCGGTCGCCGCGCATCGAGTTGCTGGTGTCCATGACCAGCACCGCCGTACGCCGGACCGTGGTGGTCGAGTCGGCCGGGGCCGCGGTGGCCTCGGCGTCGACCCCCTCGACGGTGACGGCGACGTCGTCGACGTCGACCGTCGCGTCGGCCGGCACGTTGACCAGGATCTGCAGCCCGGAGTCGGTGCCCTCGACGTAGCCGATGGTGGTGTCGGCGGGTGCCTCGGAGGCCGCGGCGGGCGAGAGGACGGACAGCGATGCGGCGGTCGCGGCCACGAGCAGCCGAGCGCGCATCACAGCCTGCCCTGCGCGAAGATCCGGGGGTCGACGGTCACGTTCGAGTGCTCCATCTTCTCCAGGAACTTGGGCCGCAGACCGGTGGCGCGCAGGAAGCCCATGGACTTCCCGTCGGCGTTGAAGCCCGCCTTGTGGTCGAAGACGAAGACGTCCTGGAGGGTGATGATGTCGCCCTCCATCCGCTCCACCTCGGTGATGTGGGTGATCCGTCGGGTGCCGTCCTTGAACCGGGTCTGGTGGACGACCAGGTCGACCGCCGAGGCCACCTGCTCGCGGATGGCGCGGATCGGCAGGTCCATGCCCGCCATCAGCACCATCGTCTCCATGCGGGAGAGCGTGTCGCGGGGTCCGTTGGAGTGGAGCGTGCAGAGCGAGCCGTCGTGACCGGTGTTCATCGCCTGGAGCATGTCGAGCGCCGAGGCGTCGCGGACCTCACCGACGATCACCCGGTCGGGGCGCATCCGCAGGCAGTTCTTGACCAGGTCGCGGATCGTGACCTCGCCCTTGCCCTCGATGTTGGACGGGCGCGACTCCAGCCGGACGACGTGCTCCTGCTTGAGCTGCAGCTCGGCGGCGTCCTCGACCGTGACGATGCGCTCGTCGCTGGGGATGAAGGAAGACAGCACGTTGAGCGTCGTGGTCTTCCCGGAGCCGGTGCCGCCGGAGACGATGACGTTGAGCCGGCCCTTGACGCACGCGTCGAGGAACGCCGCGGTCTGCGGGCTCAGCGATCCGAAGCGGATCAGGTCGTCGACGGTCAGCGGGTCGGTGGAGAACTTCCGGATCGTCAGGGCGGAGCCGTCGACCGCCAGCGGGGGGATCACGGCGTTGACGCGGCTGCCGTCGGGGAGCCGCGCGTCGACCATCGGGCTCGACTCGTCCACCCGACGGCCGATCCGGGAGACGATCTTGTCGATCGTGCGGCGCAGGTGGCGCTCGTCGGTGAACTGGGCCCGCTCCGGCGTCAGCCGGCCCTTGCGCTCGACCCAGATCGAGTCGGGGCCGTTGACCATGACCTCGGAGACCTCGGAGTCGCGCAGGAACGGCTCGATCGGTCCGTAGCCGAGGATGTCGTCGCTGATCTCCTGGGTGATCAGCGACCGGTCGCTGTTGCTGAGCGGCTTGTCCTGGCGCGCGAGCACGTCGGACAGCACGCCGCGCACCTGGCGGTCGAGCTCGTTGGCGTCCATGTCGGAGGCGTAGAGCTTGGGCCCGAGCTGCTTGAGCAGCTCGGCGTGCACCGTCTGCTTGATCTCCTCGAGCCGGTCGGCCTGGCCGCTCATCACGCGACGGCCCGGGCTGGCGCCGTTGGCCTCGGCCTTGGCGGCCGGGGGCGGCGCCGTGGAGGTGAGCGTGGGCGTGGGCTTGGGTGCCGCCGGCGGCGCGGCCACGTGGCTGGCCGTCTGGGCCGGGCGTACGGCGAACGTCGGGCTCGTCAACGGGTCCTCGAGGTCGGCTGCCGGCACCGCAACGGCGGGCGCTGGCGCCGGAGCGGGCGTACCCGCGGACGAGACGGGCACGGAGTCGGTGACCTCCGCCGTCGTCTCGCCCTCGGGGGCGTCCTCCGGCCCGGAGGTGCGGCGGGCCGCGCTGAGGCGGTCTCCGAGGCTGCTCATGACAGGTACCTCACTTCTTCCTGCGGAACAGCCCGGACTTCTTGTCCAGCTGGGCCTGGTGGCTCGGGTCGCTCGAGGCGGCTCCGGGGGAGTCCGGCGCGATGGGTTGCCCGGTGAGCCGGGTGGCGAGCTCGCGGAGCGCCTGGCTCGACGCGTGCTGCGGGTTCTCGCTCATGATCGGGCGGCCGGCGTTGGTGGCCGCGGCGATCTCGGTCGAGGAGCCGAGCCGGCTGGCGATCTGCATGCCGAGGATGGACTCGACCCGGTCGGCGCCGAGGCCCACCTCCTCGTCGGCCCGGTTGAGCAGGAGGTGCCGGTGGCCGCGGGCGATGTCGAGCATCTCCAGGGTCTCCAGGGCGACCTTCACGTTCTTGAGGGTCGGGACGTCGAGGGTGGCGATGATCAGGCACTCGTCGGTCTCGTCGAGCGCGGTCAGCGTCTGCTCGTCGAAGGCGGGTGCGGTGTCGACGACGATGTAGTCGAAGGAGTCGCGCAGCGCCTTGAGCACCCGCGAGACCAGCATCGGCGAGACCCGCTCGCGGACGTCGGGGTGGCTCGGGGCCGCCAGCACCATCACCGAGTCGGCGTGGCGGGTCAGCAACGACTCCAGCAGCGGGGCGTCGACGGAGTCCTCGGAGCCGATGGCGTGCTCGAGGGTGTGGCTCGGGAAGAGCTGGAGCGTGATCGCGACGTCGCCGAAGGCCAGGTCGAGGTCGACCAGGCAGACCTTGCGGGCCCCCTTGTCGGCGAGGGCGAGCGCGAGGTTGACCGAGACCGTGGTCTTGCCGACCCCGCCCTTGGGGGAGAAGACCGTGACGATCCGCCCCTGGTGCATCGCACCGCCGGGGCCGCGCAGGGCCAGGTAGAGCTGGTAGGCCCGGTCGACGGCCGCGCGCACGGCGTCGGTGTCCTTGAGCGGGACCACGTCGCGAACGCCGGCGTGCATGGCGTCGCGCATCACCATCGCGTCGACCTCGTCGCGCACGAGCACGACGCTGGTCGAGGGCCGGCTCAGCCGCATGCTGTCGGCCAGGGCCAGCGCGGCGCCGAGCTCGACCTGCGGGCCGAGCACGACGACGTACTCCTCGGGGCGGTTGGTCAGCCAGGTCCCCAGCCGGTCGGGCTGGTCGATGGCGTGCGCTCCCGCCGGGACCGTCGTGAGCAGAGTCTCGATGGTCTCATTGTCAGGATCGACGACGACAGGCATGTGTCCTCACTTGAACAGGTCTGCGGCCGTCACAGCGGGGCCACTGTTGATCTTGCTCTTGTCGGTCAGCAGGGCGAACGCGAGCTCGCCGTTGCCCTGGGCGTACATGACCCTCTGGGCGTCGTCCTGGTCCAGCGACAGCGTCAGCAAGGTGCTCGGGAGCGCTTCTGTGGTCTGCTCTCCCTCGGGCGAGGTGGTGGTCGTCTGGGTCGAGCTCGTCGAGCCGACACCGATGACGGGCACGCGCTCGAGCAGCACCCGCGAGAACGGCGCCCCCGACGCGTCGGCGCCGTTGAAGTAGACCGCCACCTCGGAGCCGGGGCTGACGAAGCCGGCCACCCGGGCGGTGTCGGTGAGGTTGACCGACACGGCCATCTGGCCCTCACCGATGGGCAGCGCGGACGTCACGGCGACGGTGTCGCCGAACTTGGCGTCCACGATCTGCTCGCCGGGGTAGATGTCGACGCTCGCGACCTCGCCGGAGAGCCCGTCCAGTGCGGTCTGGTAGCCGGGCTGCAGGTAGTCGCGGACGACGGGCTGCATGGCGATCTTGCCGGCCGCAGCGGCGTCGTCGATCGACTCGCCGGCCTTGATCGCCTGGGTGGCGCGCAGCACCTGGACGGTCTGGAAGCGGCTCTCGGCTCGCACGTCGGCGCCGCGGACGTACAAGAACACCAGGGCCGTGCCGAGCAACGCCACGACGACGGCGACCACGAGGAAGATGCGTCGGCGGTCCATCGGGTACCTCTTCGAGTCAAGATCGACCCAGGGGGTCGGGGGGCGGATGTGGAGAAGGCGGTCCCGGTGGATCTGGTCCATTGGGGGGCTAGACCGGGACGCTGGATCACTGTAATGAGAATCCCCGCCCGTCACAGACGTTTCAGGAATTGTTGCCGGACGGTGGAGGTCCGGGTCGGAGCGATCGTGCGTCAGCCGCGGTAGAGGGCCTCGATCTGCTCCCGCGACTGGCCGAGCACGACGGCCCGGCGCAGCTTGAGGCTGGGCGTGAGGTGCCCCTCCTCCTCGGTCCAGTCATGGGGCAGGATCGCGAACCGCCGGATCGACTCCGCCCGCGACACCGCGGCGTTGGCCTCCTCGATGGCCGTCTCCACCTCGGCGCGCAGGTCGGGGTCCTCGGTGAGGGAGGCCAGCGAGCCGCTCTTGCCGTGGGCCTCGGCCCAGGCCGCGAACGGCTCGGGATCGAGGGTCACCAGGGCGCCGATGAACGGGCGGCCGTCACCCACGACCAGGCACTGGCTGACCAGCGCGTGCGCGCGTACGGCGTCCTCGAGCACGGCCGGCGAGACGTTCTTGCCGCCGGCGGTCACGAGGATCTCCTTCTTGCGCCCGGTGATCCGCACGAAACCCTCGTCGTCGACCTCGCCGACGTCGCCGGTGTGCAGCCAGCCCTCGCGGTCGAGCACGTCCCGGGTGGCGTCCTCGTCCTGCCAGTAGCCGGCGAAGACCTGTCCGCCGGAGAAGAGCAGCTCGCCGTCGTCGGCCACCCGCACCGACGTGCCGGGCAGCGGCCGGCCGACGGTCCCGACCTTGTGGCTGCCGGGGATGTTGACGCTCAGCGCCGCCGTGGTCTCGGTGAGGCCGTAACCCTCGAGGACGGTGACGCCGATGCCGCGGTAGAAGTGGCCGAGCCGTTCACCGAGCGGTGCGCCGCCGGCGACGGCGTGGCGACAGCGGCCGCCCATCGCGTCGAGCAGGCGCGGGTAGACCATCCGGGAGTAGAGGGCGTGCCGGGTGCGGAGCCGCACGCCCGGACGGCCGCGGTCGAGGGCCCGCGACCACTCGATCGCCGTCCGGGCGGCCCGGTCGAAGGTCGCGCCCCGGCCGTCGGCGGCCGCCTGCTGGGAGGCGGTGTTGAAGACCTTCTCGAAGACCCGCGGCACGGCGAGCAGGAAGCTCGGCCGGAAGCCGCTCAGCTGGCCGGCCAGGTCGGTCACGTCGGAGGAGTGGCCGAGCCGGGTGCCGGTGCGCACGCAGCCGACCTGGATCACCCGCGCGAACACGTGCGCGAGGGGCAGGAAGAGCAGCGTGGAGGCGTCGTCGTCGGCGAACAGCTCGTGGAGCTCGCTGGTCGTGACCGACAGCTCGAACATGAAGTTGCCGTGGGTGAGCATGCAGCCCTTGGGCCGGCCCGTGGTGCCCGAGGTGTAGACGAGGGTGGCCAGGTCGAGCGGCGTGGCCGCCTGCCTGCGTCCCTCGAGGACGTCGCTGCCGATCGGGGTGCCGACCCGGGTGAGGGTGTCGACGGCGCCCTCGTCGAGGCACCAGACGTGCTCGAGGGCGGGCAGGGCGTCGCGGACCTCGGCGAGCCGCGTGCGGTGGGACGCCGTCTCGACCACGGCGGCGCGGGCACCGGAGTCACCCATGACCCACGCGAGCTGGTCGCCGGCGGAGGTCTCGTAGACCGGCACCGAGACGCAGCCCGCGAACCAGATCGCGTAGTCGAGCAGCGTCCACTCGTAGCGCGTCCGCGAGACCAGGGCCACCCGGTCGCCGGGGGCCAGGCCGGAGGCCACCAGGCCCCGGGCCACGGCCTGCACCTCGGAGAGGAAGCGCGCCGCGGTGACGTCGCTCCAGCCCTCCGGGCCGCTGCGGGCCATCACGACCCGGTCGGGTCGCTCCGCGGCGTTGCGGACCACGTCGTCGGTGAGGTTGCCGGTCGCGGGGACCTCGGTGCCGAGCGGTGTGGCGTACTCCCGCACTCTGCCTCCTCGAGGTCTGCTCAGCAGCCGGCTCGTCCCGGGGTCGCGGGAGGGCCTGCGCGGCAGGTTACCGGTGGGCCGGGCCGTCGTCGGCGTCCGGTACGCTCGCTGCCCAGCCGGCGCCCGAACGACCAGCAGGAGGACCGATGGCCGACCAGACGACGTCCTCGATCGTCGTCGACGCACCTCCGGCCGAGGTCATGCAGGTCATCGCCGACTTCGCCTCCTACCCCGAGTGGGCCAAGGGGGTGCAGGAGGCCACGGTGGTCGAGGAGGGCGCCGACGGCCGGGCGCGCCAGGTCTTCTTCCGGCTCGACGTCTCGCCGATCCGTGACGAGTACACGCTGGTCTACGACTGGGACGGCGACCGCGAGGTCACCTGGACCCTGGTCGAGGGCAAGATGTTGCGCGCCCTCGACGGCGCCTACACGCTGCGCGAGCGCGGCGGCAGCACCGAGGTCACCTACCGGCTGGCCCTCGACGTGTCGATCCCGCTGATCGGGATGCTCAAGCGCAAGGGTGAGAAGATCCTCATCGACACCGCGCTCAAGGGCCTGAAGAAGCGCGTCGAACAGCAGCAGTGAGGACCCTCCTCTTCACCGGCAAGGGCGGCGTCGGGAAGTCCACCGTCGCGGCCGGGACCGCGGCCCTCGCCGCCGCTGCCGGCCACCGGACGCTGGTGCTCTCGACGGACGCCGCGCACTCGCTGGCCGACGCCTTCGGGGTGGCCGTCGGCCCGGAGCCGACCGAGGTCGCCGAGCGGCTCCACGTGCAGCAGGTCGACGCCCAGCTGCGCTTCGAGCAGTCGTGGGCCGAGATCCAGGGCTACCTGCTCTCGGTGCTCGACGTGGCCGGGCTCGACCCGGTCGCCGCCGAGGAGCTCACGGTGGTGCCGGGGGCCGAGGAGGTGCTCGCGCTGCTCGAGCTCCGGTTGCACGCCCGCTCGGGTGACTGGGACGTCGTCGTCGTCGACTGCGCGCCGAGCGCGGAGACGCTGCGGCTGCTGGCGCTGCCGGAGGCGCTGGGCTGGTACATGCAGCGGGTCTTCCCGGTCGAGCGGCGGGTGGTCAAGGCGCTCAAGCCGGTGCTCACCCGGGCCGCCGGTGTGCCGATGCCGGGCGACTCCGTCTTCGACGCGGTCGAGCGGCTGCACGCCGAGCTCGACGACGTGCGCGAGGCTGCTGTCGGGGCCGGGCGCGAGCGTCCGGCTGGTGCTGACCCCGGAGGCGGTCGTGCTCGCCGAGGCGCGGCGGTCGTGGACCACGCTGTCGCTCTTCGGCTACCGCGTCGACGGCGTGGTCGCCAACCGGGTCTTCCCGCGTGAGGGCGCCGACGCATGGCGTGCGGGCTGGGTCAGGGCGCAGGACACCGTGATGTCCGAGGTGGCCGCGTCGTTCGACGGGCTGCCGGTCTGGCGGTCGCTCTACCGCGACGAGGAGCCGGTCGGGGTGGAGGCCCTCGCCGCGCTGGCCGCCGACCTGTACGGCGACGACGACCCGCTCGCGGCGCCCGCCGGCGACGGACCGTTCCGGGTGACCCGCGCCGGTGGCGGTTCGGTGCTCCACCTCGCGCTGCCCCTCGTGACCCGCTCCGAGGTCGACCTCGCCCGCAACGGCGACGAGCTGGTCGTGACCGTGGGGTCGTATCGTCGGCTGCTCACCCTGCCCTCGGCGCTCGCGCGCCATCGCGTCGCGGGCGCCCGGGTGGAACACGGTGAGCTCCAGGTCAGGTTCGAGGAGGCGGTGCGGTGAGCGAGGGTCCCCGCGACGACGCGACCTCGGACGAGCCCGTCGGCAGCGTGGCCGACGAGGCCGCCAAGCTCTTCGGCGCGCTCTCCGACTGGGCCCGCGAGCACCAGCCCGACGCGGCGCAGGCGGGCGAGGGGCTGGGTGCCGTCGCCGGGCGGGCCGCCGCGGCGGTCCAGGAGGTGGCCCAGGGGCTCAGCGAGCACGTCGACACCGGCGCGCCCGAGTGCGCGTGGTGCCCGGTGTGCCGCACCGTGCACCTGGTCCGCGCCGCGAGCCCCGAGGTCCGCGACCACCTCGCCTCGGCCGCCGCGTCCCTGGCCCAGGCGGCCGCGGGCCTCCTCGCGGCGGCCGCGCCCCGCGAGCGCACCGAGCCCGGGGTCGAGCACATCGACCTGGACGACGACTGGCCGGAGGACGACTCATGACCTTGGCGTGCGGCATCGACGTCGGCGGCACCAAGATCGCGGGGGGCGTGGTCGACGACGACGGCACCATCCTGGAGAAGCTGCGCGTCGAGTCGCCGGCCACCGACCCCGCGGCGATCGAGGGGGCGATCGCCGACCTGGTCCGCCAGCTGGCCTCGCGCCACGACGTCTCCGCCGTCGGGGTCGGGGCGCCCGGCTACGTCGACGCGGCCCGGGCCACCGTGATGTTCGCCCCCAACGTCGCCTGGCGCGACGCGAACGTGAAGGCCGCGCTCGAGGCCCGCTGCGAGCTCCCGGTCGTGATCGAGAACGACGCGAACGCCGCCGCGTGGGGCGAGTTCCGCTACGGCGCCGGGTCCGACGTCGACGACCTGCTGCTCGTGACCCTCGGCACCGGCGTCGGGGGCGGGCTCGTCGTCGACGGCGGGCTCTACCGCGGCGGCTTCGGCGTCGCCGCCGAGATCGGGCACCTGAGGCTGGTGCCGGGCGGGGTGCGCTGCGGTTGTGGCCGTCGAGGCTGCCTCGAGCAGTACGCCAGCGGGTCGGCGCTGGTGCGCGACGTCCGCGACCTCGCGGCCGGCCAGTCGACCGGCTCCGACACGCTGCTGGAGCGCGCCGGCGGCCGGGTCGAGGACATCGACGGGCCGATGATCACCCGGGCCGCGCAGGAGGGCGACGCGTTCGCCGTCGGCCGGCTGGCTGCCGTCGGCCACTGGCTCGGCGAGGGCATCGCCTCGCTGGTCGCGGTGCTCGACCCCGCGGTCGTGGCCATCGGCGGCGGGCTCAGCGAGGCCGGGGAGCTGTTGCTCGAGCCCGCTCGCACGACCTTCGCCCACCACCTCCCGGGGGGCGACCACCGCCCGGTCGCCGAGATCCGCAAGGCCACCCTCGGCAACGACGCCGGCCTGGTCGGCGTCGCCGACCTGGCCCGCCACTAGGCGGCGCCGTGGCGCAGGCCGACGAGGGCCGCTGGGTCGGCGTCGACGTGGGCGGCACCAAGGTGCTCGCCGGGGTCGTCACCGACTCGGGTGAGGTGCTGCGGACCGTGCTGCGCCGCACGCCGGGCGAGCGGGTGCCCGCGGTCGAGGTCGAGGACGCCGTCGTCGACGCGGTCGCGGCGGCCGCGGCGGAGGAGCCCGTCGCGGGGGTGGGGATCGCCGCGGCGGGGTTCGTCGACCGCGACGGCGCCCGGGTCGCCTTCGCGCCGCACCTGCCGTGGCGCGGCGAGGACGTCCGCGGCCGGTTCGAGGCGCGGCTCGGTGTGCCGGTGCTGCTCGACAACGACGCCACCTGTGCCGCGCACGCGGAGGCGGCGTACGGCGCGGGGCGTGGTGCCGAGTCGATGCTGCTCGTCACGCTCGGGACCGGCATCGGCGGCGGCCTGGTCGTGGGCGGCAGGGTGTGGCGCGGCCACCACGGCATGGCGGGGGAGTTCGGCCACATGCGGGTCGTGCCCGACGGGCTGCCCTGCGAGTGCGGGGGGCGTGGCTGCTGGGAGCAGTACTCCAGCGGCCACGCGCTCGTGCGCGACGCCTGCGCCCGCGTCGTGTCCGAGCCCACGGTCATGCTCGAGCTGTGCCAGGGCGACCCCGGTCGGCTGACCGGGCCAATGGTCACCGAGGCGGCAGCCGCCGGCGACCTCGCCGCCCGGGCCGCGTTCACCTCCGTCGGCCGCTGGCTCGGCGTGGGCCTGGCCGACCTGGTCGCCGCCCTCGACCCCGCCCTGCTGGTGGTGGGTGGCGGCCTGGCCGACGCGGGCGAGCGGCTGCTCGCGCCGGCCCGTGAGGCGCTGGCCGGCTCGCTGGTGGGTGGCGGGCACCGCGACGTCCCGCCCGTGGTCGCCGCCGCGCTCGGCCCGGCCGCGGGCCTGGTCGGCGCCGCGACGCTGGCCGCGGGGCGGGCCCGCGGCTGAGGGATTTCCGTCTGGCTAACGTGCCCCCAGGCGCGCTCGGGTCCCCGTGCTGCGGGACCGAAGCGTCGGAACGGGCACGTTAGCCACGCACACGGCTGGGCTCAGATCTGCGCGCCGTCGTCGAAGGGGTCGCGGTCCTCGCGCCGGGGCATGGTCCACACCAGGTAGCCGAAGCCCCCGACGAAGCCGGCGACCAGGGCCCAGCCGATCAGCCGGGGTACGTCGAGGGAGAGCAGCATCGCCCCGAGCAGCAGCACCGGGCTGCCGACGACGCCGAGCCAGGCCGCCCGCTTGGCGGCCGGGAGCCGGGGAGCCGGCGGCGGCTCGGGCGGGACGAAACGCTCCTCGGGCTCGACGTCGTCACCGGCGTCGCGGGCCACCGGCACCGGCTCGACGGCCCGGGGCGGAGGAGGTGCGGCGGGCGGCTGCTCGTCGAGCTCGGGTCGGTCACCGTAGTTGGCGACGATGGAGGCCCAGGCCTCGTCCTCGCTGCGGCCGGTGCTCACCGGGACGACGATACGTCAGGCCGTCACGCGGGCCACGAAGTCGGCGGACTCGGCGAAGATGATCTCGGCCTCGTGGTCGAGGGTGGCGACGTGGAAGCTGTTGGTGAGCATCCGCTCCTCGGCGTCGCGCGAGCTCACCGCTCCCAGCACCGTGCGGCTGGAGGAGTCGTCGATGACGTGGTCGACCGCGGAGCGGAAGTAGAGCAGCGGCTGGGTCACCTTCGGCAGGTCGGGCACCACCGAGCGCCACATCGACGTCACCTCCGAGAGCCCCTTGAGGGGCAGCCGGGGATAGCCGACCTCGTCCTGGCCGGGCTTCTTGACGTCGTTGACGACGCCCTTCAGCGAGGGCAGCACGCGCTTGAGCAGCGGCAGCGCGAGCAGCTCCTTGCGGGCGCTGGAGACGAACGGGTTGACCAGGACCAGGCCGGCCACGTCGCCCGGCCGCTCCTCGGCCAGCCGCAGCGCCACCGAGCCGCCCATCGACAGCGCGGTCACCACGACCGCGTCGCAGGCGTCGAGCAGCCGGTCGAGGGCGGCCTCCGCCTCGGCGTACCAGTCGGTCCAGCGCACCTGGTTGAGGTCCTGCCAGCGGGTGCCGTGGCCGGGCAGCAGCGGCACCTCCACGGCGTACCCCTGGCCGGCGAGGTGGTTGGCCCACGGCCGCATCGAGGCGGGCGAGCCGCTGAACCCGTGGAGGAGCAGCACGCCGATGCTGCGGTTGCCGGTGAGCTCCGGCTTGGCCTCGCGCGCGAACGGCTGGGCCAGGGGGTGCATGGTCATGGCGAGATTGTGCACGAGGCCGGGTTCAGGTGGTGCGGCGTCCGGGGGTGGAGGGTCTAGGCTTCCGGCGTCGGGGTCACGGGCCGGGGTCGGAGGTCGTCGGGTGTTCTACTGGTTCCTCAAGTGGATCGCGATCGGACCCGTGCTGCGGATCGTGTTCCGGCCGGTCGTCGAGGGCGCCGAGCACGTCCCGGACGAGGGCCCGGCCATCCTCGCCAGCAACCACCTCTCCTACGCCGACTGGCTGTTCATGCCGCTCACCCTGCAGCGCCGGGTCACCTTCGTCGCCAAGGCGGAGTACTTCACGACACCGGGCATCAAGGGCTGGTTCCAGAAGAAGTTCTTCTCCGGCGCCGGCCAGGTGCCGATCGACCGCTCCGGCGCCTCGGCCGCCGAGGGCGCGCTGTCCTCGGCCAAGCGGATCCTGGGCGAGGGCGAGCTCTTCGGCATCTACCCCGAGGGCACCCGCTCCCACGACGGCAGGCTCTACCGGGGCAAGACCGGGGTCGCCCGGCTCGCGCTCGAGACCGGGGTCCCGGTCATCCCGGTCGCGGTGCTGGGCACCGACGTGGTCGCGCCGCCGGGCAAGACCTTCGGCTCCTTCACCCGGCCCGGCGTCCGGTTCGGACCGCCGCTGGACTTCTCGCGCTACGAGGGGATGGAGAACGACCGCTACATCCTGCGCTCGATCACCGACGAGGTCATGTACGAGATCATGCGGCTCTCCGGCCAGGAGTACGTCGACCTCTACGCGACCCAGGCCAAGGAGCTGGCCAAGGAGGACGCGAAGCGGTCCGAGAAGGCGGCGAAGGGGGGCGCGGCGGACGCGGACGCGCCCGCCGCTCCCGACGACCCGGGCGCGGCGCAGCAGAAGGCGTCCTGACCCAGATGCGGCTGTGGTCCCACCCCGCGCTGGCGGTCGAGGACCGACTGTTCCGGGCGCTGGCGATCCTGCGGGTCGTCGTCCTGGTCAACGCGCTCGCGCTCAACCTCTACCGCGCCGACCACGTCCGTCACCCGGTGCTGGCCGTGGCCGCCTGCGCCGTGATGCTGGGCTGGACCGTGCTGGTCATCGCGCGGTACGCCGACCCGGCCCGGCGTACGGCGACCCTGCTGGCGGCCGACCTCGCCGTCGCGCTCGGGCTGGTCCTCGCCTCGCCGCTGATCAAGGGGGAGGGGATGCGGGCGACCGTGCCCGGCTTCTGGGTGATGGTGCCGGTGCTGGTCTGGGCGGTCCACTGGCACTGGCGGGGCGGGCTCGCGGCCGGCGTGCTGGTCAGCGTCGCCGACCTGTCGGTCCGCCAGAGCGTCACCCAGAGCAACTACGGCAACGTGTTCCTGCTCGTCATCGGTGGTCCGATCGTGGGGTTCCTGTGCGAGTCGCTGCAGCGCATGGAACGCGAGCGGGACGCCGCGCAGCGGGAGGTGATCGCCGGCGAGGAGCGGGCGCGGCTGGCCCGGGCGGTCCACGACGGCGTGCTCCAGGTGCTGGCGCTGGTGCAGCGCCGCGGCGCCGAGCTGGCCCCGCAGTCGGCGGACCTCGCCGAGCTGGGACGACTGGCCGGCGCCCAGGAGGCGGCGCTGCGCTCGCTGATCCGGCAGCAGGACGTCCAGGAGGCGCCCGGCGCCGCCGACCTCGCCGCCTCGCTCGAGGAGCTCACCCGGGAGGTGCGGGCGCCGGTCACGGTGTCGACGCCCGGCCGGTCCGTGGAGCTCCCGGCGCGCACCGTGGCCGAGCTGGTCGCCGCCGTACGCGCCTGCCTCGACAACGTGGCCACCCACGTCGGCCCCGACGCGCCCGCGTGGGTGCTGCTCGAGGACGGCCGCGACGCCGTCACGGTCTCGGTGCGCGACGACGGTCCCGGCATCCCGGCCGACCGGCTCGCCGAGGCCGAGGCGCAGGGCCGGCTCGGCGTCTCGGAGTCGATCGTGGGCCGGGTCCGCGAGCTCGGCGGCTCGGCGAGCCTCGACAGCGGCGCGCACGGCACCGAGTGGGAGCTCACGGTCCCGCGCGAGGTGGCCCGGTGACCATCCACGACAGCCACCCCTTCGCCGACCCCGAGCCCGATCCCGTACGCCGGCTCCGCGGCCGCCTCGGCGGCGCCGTCACGCTGTGGACGGCGGGTACCGGGACCGGCCGGGCGGGCCTCACGGTCACCTCGGTGATGGTCGCGCACGGTGAGCCGGGTCGGGTGCTGGCCCTGCTCGACCCGGACGCCGACCTCACCGGCGTCCTCGAGGAGACGGGGCGGGGCATCGTCTCGGTGTTGTCGTGGCGACACCGGCAGCTCGCCGAGGCCTTCGCCGGCACATCGCCCGCGCCGGGTGGCGCGTTCCGGGTGGGGGAGTTCCGCGACACCGACGCCGGCCCCGAGCTGGTGGGTGCCGAGGCCTCGGCCCAGGTCGCGCTGGAGGACGTGCGCGACGTCGGCTGGTCGCGGCTGGTGACCTGCACGGTGCGGTCGGTGGCGATCGAGGAGGAGTCCGAGCCGCTGCTGCACCGCCGCGGTCGCTGGGTCCGCCCGCCGGCACCCGGCGAGCACTAGGGTCGGCGTCCATGGACGCACCGATCCGGGTCATGGTCGTCGACGACCACCCGATGTGGCGTGACGCCGTCGAGCGCGACCTCCAGGCCGCCGGGTTCGACGTCGTGGGGGTCGCGGCCGACGGGACCCAGGCCATCGCGCGGTTCCCGGCGGCGCGGCCGCAGGTGGTCGTGCTCGACCTCCAGATCCCCGGGCCCGGCGGCGTCGAGGTGACCGGGACGGTCCTCGCCCACGACCCGTCGGCGCGGGTGCTGATCCTCTCGGCGTCCGGCGAGCAGGCCGACGTGCTGGCGGCGGTCAAGGCCGGGGCGACCGGCTACCTGGTCAAGTCGGCGTCGCGGACCGAGCTGATCGACGCCGTACGTCGCGTCGCGGCCGGCGACACGGTGTTCACCCCCGGGCTGGCCGGGCTGGTGCTGGGCGAGTTCCGCCGGATGGCGGACGAGCCGGCGGGTGGGCCCGGCGACGAGCAGCTCACCGAGCGTGAGACCGAGGTGCTCAAGATGGTCGCCAAGGGCCTGTCCTACAAGCAGATCGCCGAGCGGCTGGTGATCTCGCACCGCACCGTCCAGAACCACGTCCAGAACACGCTGCGCAAGCTGCAGATGCACAACCGGGTCGAGCTGACGCGCTACGCGATCGAGCGAGGGCTCGACGGCGACGATGCCTGAGTGGCGCCGGGCCGGTCCCGGCGACGCGGACCCGTTGACCGACCTCGAGCGCGACGCCAACCTGGCCGCGCTGGGCCACGTGTTCCCGCCGGACCGGTTCCCGTTCCCGTGGGACGGCGTGCGCGAGCGGTGGGCCGCGACCCTCGACGAGCCCGGCGTCGTCGTCGAGGTGGTGGAGGGCGCCGGGCGGCTCGAGGTCTTCCTCGCCCACGACGGGGTCACCCTGCGGCACCTCGCCGTCCACCCGGAACGCTGGGGCACCGGCCTGGCCCGGGTCGCGGTCGAGCGGGCGCTGGCCGCAGGCGCCTCCCGGCTGTGGTGCCTGGTCGACAACCACCGGGCGCGCGGGCTCTACGACCACCTCGGCTACGAGGAGACCGGGCGCAGCCGGCAGGCTCCGTGGCCGCCGTACCCGACGGAGGTCGAGCTGGCGCTCGACACGGGGCGCGTCGACTAGCCGCCGTCGGTCAGAGGCCGAGCACCCGGTCGAGCGTCTCGGGGTCGCGGGCGACCACGGCGCTGCCGTCGTCGAGCAGGATGATCGGCCGCTGGATCGCGCGCGGGTGGGCGACGAGCGCCGCGACCCAGTCGTGCCGGTGGGCGGCGTCGCGCGGCAGGTCGGCGAACCCCGCGTCGACGCTCTCGCGGTCGCGTGCGACCTCCCAGGGTTCGGCACCGAGTCGCCCGAGGACGTCCTGGAGCTCCTCCGGGGTGGGCGGGGAGTCGAGGCACGACCGCGTCGCGTAGCGCTCGCCTGCCCGCTGCAGCCCGTCGAGGGCCGCACGGGTCTTGCTGCACGCGACGGTCACCCAGACCTCCACGGCACCTCCTCGTCGCTCGGGGGTCGACCCGGTCATCCTAGGATCGCGCACGTGACCGAGGAGCTGCTGGCGATCGCCGACGTGCTCTACGGTCTGCCGCTGGGCGAGTTCACGCCTGCGCGCGACGCGCGGGCCAAGGCGCTCAAGGGCTCCGAGCTCGCGGCGCCGGTCAAGGCGCTGCGCAAGCCGTCGCTGGCGGCGTGGGTCGTCAACCTCCTGGTCCGCCGCGACGCCGACCAGCTCACCCAGGTGCTCGAGCTCGGCGCGGCGCTGCGCGAGGCGGCGGCCGGGATGGCCGGCGAGGAGCTGCGTGCCCTGACCCGGCAGCGCCGGCAGCTGACCGCGGCGGTCACGACGGGGGCCCGGTCGCTGGCCGCGGGGGAGGACGTGCGCCTCACCCAGGCCGTCGCCGACCAGGTGGAGGCCACGCTGACCGCCGCCATGGTCGACGTACGGTGCGCGGAGGCGGTGCGCAGCGGGCTGCTGGTCACCGCTCTCGCCTCGACCGGGGTCGACGAGGTCGACCTGACCAGGGCCGTGGCGACGCCCGAGGCGCTCGGGTTCAGCGCCACCCCGGTCACGGCGTCCGAGCCCGCCCCTCCCGACCTGCACGTGGTGCCCGATCCCGACGCGGACGAGAAGGCCGTCGCGGCGGCGCAGGAGCGGGTGGCGGCCACCGAGGCGGCGCTGGCCGCCGCGCAGGAGGCCCTCGACGCGGCCGCCGGCGAGGCCTCCGAGCTGGAGGCCCGCGGCATGCAGCTGCAGGCCGAGGTCGACGAGCTCCGGCGCCGGCTCTCCGACCTCGAGACCACCCGCGAGGAGGTCGAGGAGGAGCTCGCCGACGCCGAGGACGTCCGCGCCGAGGCCCAGGCCGCGCTCACCGAGGCCACCCGCGACCACACCGACGCCACCTCCGCCCTGGAGAGGCTGACCCCACCGGGGTGACCGGGGCTCAGGTGGCAGGCGCGGGGTCGGCGTCCTCGTCGGTGGCGGCGGTGGAGCGGACGACGTCGAGGACGACCTCGTCGATCCAGGCGAGGTCGGGGTCGACCCGCATCTCGTAGTTCTCGTTGCCGACCCAGGCCGAGAAGTCGCGGTGGCCCCGGGCGCGGGCGAAGGCCTCCAGCTCCTCGGCGAGCTCGGGGGTGACCGGCACCTGCTCGCCCTCGGTCGAGGCGGTGAGGTAGAGGTCGTTGAGGTCGAGCAGCCGCGCCAGCTCGGCCACCGGGGCGGCGTGGTCGTCGACCCTGAGGTCGACCGCGATGTCGTCGAGGCCGCCGTAGCCGGCCCCGTCCCGGACGACGAGCAGCGCGGCCGACTGCCGCCCGCGGCGGTCGCCGCCGGCCTCGTCGCCGGCCGTGAGCGCGGCCAGCAACCGCCGGTCCAGCGGCTGGTCGGGCCCGCTCGCCTCGAAGGCGTGCTGCATCGCGATCACGACCTCCTCGCCGGTCAGCACGTTGCCCTGCACGGCGTACCCGTCGCCGGTGGCGCCGCCGGCCCAGTCCAGGCACGCGGTGCCGGTGTGGGTGACCGCGGTGCCCTCGCCGTCGACGATGCCGACCTGGCGGTGGTCGCGCCGGTCGTCCTCCTCGAGCAGCCGCTGGAGGGCGACCGGCGCGGTGGCGCCCTCGTCGAGGTGGGCGAGGGCGAGACCCTTCCACGCGACGTTGGCGTCGGCCTGCGTGGCGACCGCCCCCACCTGGGCCACGGCCGCGGGCACCGCCGAGCCTACGGCGAGGAACTTCGAGGCGACCGCGACGCCCCAGGACTCTCCGTCGGACGAGCGGGCCACGATCGAGAACGTCATGCCACCGGACCCTAGTGGTGGTCGCGGAACTGGCCGCGCGGAGCGGACCTCGCTAGAGTCGTGGCGCCCGACTTGAACGATCCAATCCCGGACTGGACGACGAGGAGTCTCGATGCGCGTCGGAGTGCTCACCGGTGGCGGCGACTGCCCCGGCCTGAACGCGGTCATCCGCGCCGTGGTCCGCAAGGGCGTCAAGGTGCACGGCTTCGAGTTCGTGGGCTACCGCGACGGCTGGCGCGGCCCGCTCGAGGGCGAGACGATGGAGCTCGGCGTGCCGCAGGTGCGCGGCATCCTGCCCCGCGGCGGCACCATCCTCGGCTCGAGCCGCACCAACCCGTTCACGATC
Organism: uncultured Actinomycetota bacterium; assembly: GCA_963740885.1. GTDB lineage: Bacteria > Actinomycetota > Actinomycetes > Propionibacteriales > Nocardioidaceae > Nocardioides. The sequence continues at coordinate 174,353 of CAVUFP010000002.1, read as the reverse complement.
GACCGCGGCGTCGAGCGGATCAAGGACAACCTCAAGCGCGACGGCGTCGACGCGCTGGTCGCCATCGGCGGCGAGGACACGCTCGGCGTCGCGACCAGGTTGGCCGACCTCGGCGTCAACGTCGTCGGCGTCCCGAAGACCATCGACAACGACCTCTCCGGCACCGACTTCACCTTCGGCTTCGACACCGCGGTCAACATCGCCAGCGAGGCGATCGACCGGCTCCACACCACGGCCGAGTCGCACCACCGGGTGCTCGTGGTGGAGGTCATGGGCCGGCACGCCGGGTGGATCGCGCTCCACTCCGGCATCTCCGGCGGCGCCAACATCGTGCTGATCCCCGAGCAGCCCTTCGACATCGAGCAGGTCTGTGCGCTCGTCGAGTCGCGCTTCGAGTCGCGGTTCGCGGTGATCATGGTCGTCGCGGAGGGCGCGGTGCCGAAGGAGGGGGGCGCGATGTCCCTGGTGTCCGGGGAGAAGGACGCCTTCGGGCACGTCCGCCTCGGCGGCATCGGCGACCGGATCGCCCAGGAGATCGAGTCACGCACCGGCAAGGAGGCCCGCGCGGTCGTGCTCGGCCACGTCCAGCGCGGCGGCACGCCGTCGGCGTTCGACCGCTGGCTGGCCACTCGCTTCGGCCTGCAGGCGATCGACGCCGTGGCCGACGGCGACCACGGCACGATGATGGCCCTGCGCGGCACCGAGATCGTGCGGGTGCCGCTGATCGAGGGCACCGGCGCGCTCAAGCTGGTGACGCCCGAGGAGTACGCCGAGGCCGAGGTCTTCTTCGGCTAGGAGGGTCGCCCGCCGGACGCTCCAGCGACGGTGCCCGACCGGGGTGTCCGGGACCCGGAGGCAGCGCTCGAGGTGCTCGTCGGCGCCGCTGTCGGCGTCGCACCCGCGCAGGGTGGCGACCGTGGAGGCAGTTCCGTGGCGGAACCGTGACGTGGCCGGCAACCGCAGGTGCTTCCTCTGGCCCACCGGGTGGGTCACCATGTCCCCACCTGCACCCTGCTGAAGGGAACTTCCCATGTCCAGCACATCGCACGTCGAGGAGGATCGACCGCAGGAGGAGAAGCTGCTCCGCGTGATGGGGCCCAAGCTGCTCCTGCTCTTCATCGTCGGTGACATCCTCGGCGCCGGCATCTACGCCGTGACCGGCGACATCGCCGCCGAGGTGGGCGGGGTGGCCTGGTTGCCGTTCCTGCTCGCCTTCACCGTCGCCACGATCACCGCCTTCTCCTACATCGAGCTGGTCACCAAGTACCCCCACGCCGCGGGCGCCGCGCTCTACACGCACAAGGCCTTCGGCATCCACTTCGTCACCTTCCTGGTGGCCTTCACCGTGGTGTGCAGCGGCGTCACCAGCGCGTCGACGTCGTCCAACCTGCTCGCGGCCAACCTGCTCGCGGGACTCAAGGTGAGCGATGGCGTCCCCAGCGGAAACCTCACCCTGGTCGTGGCGCTGGCGTTCATGGTCGTGCTGGCGCTGATCAACCTGCGCGGTGTCGGCGAGAGCGTGAAGTTCAACGTCGTCCTGACCCTGATCGAGCTCACGGCGCTGGCGATCGTGATCCTGATCGGCTTCTACGTCATGGCGACCAAGGGCGCCGACGTCGGCCAGATCGTGGTCTTCGAGGGCTCGACCGACCGGAGCCTGTTCGCCGCGACGACCGTGGCGACGGCGATCGCGTTCTTCGCCATGGTCGGGTTCGAGGACTCGGTCAACATGGTCGAGGAGGTCAAGGACCCGGAGCGGATCTTCCCGCGCACCATGCTCACCGGCCTCGGCATCGCGGTGGTGATCTACATGCTCGTCGCGATCTCGGTGGTGCTGGTGCTGCCGCTGGGCGAGATCCAGAACTTCGACGGCGAGACCGGGATCCTGATCGAGGTCGTGAAGACCGGGCTGCCCAACCTGCCGGTGGTGCAGATCTTCCCGTTCCTCACCGTGTTCGCCGTGGCCAACACCGCGCTGATCAACATGCTGATGGCCAGCCGGCTGATCTACGGCATGGCGCGCCAGGACGTGCTGCCCCGCTCGCTGGGCAAGGTGCTCCCGAGCCGGCACACCCCGTGGGCGGGCATCGCCTTCACCACGCTGCTGGCCCTCGGCCTGATCACCTACGTCACGCTGGACGCCGAGAGCACGGTCGTCGGCGCCCTCAGCGGCACCACCGCGCTGCTGCTGCTCGTGGTGTTCACGATCGTGAACGTCGCGTGCCTGGTGCTGCGGCGCGACACCAGCGTGACGGCGTCGTTCAAGGCGCCCACCCCGCTCCCGATCATCGGCGCGGTCTGCTGCGCCTTCCTGGTCGGCCCGTGGGCGCGTGACCCCGAGGACTGGATCCAGTACCGCATCGCCGCGGTGCTGCTCGCCCTCGGCATCGTGCTGTGGGTGTTCACGTGGCTGACCAACCGCGGCATCCGGGCCCAGAAGACCGGATTCCGCGACGTCGAGCACATGGAGGACGAGGCGCGCTGAGGCTCTCCCCACGACGGCAGGAGGCCCCGACACCCTCACGGTGTCGGGGCCTTCGCCGTCCGGAGAAGCCGGTCAGTGCGCGGAGCCCACCGCAGCCGCGGCGTCGACGATGCCGTAGCCGTAGGTCGGGGTGAACACGCCCTGGGCGGCGTCACCCGGGGTGTGCGCGGTGCTGGTCAGCGCGTCGAGCACGCCGGCCCGGTCCCGGCCCTGGGCGTAGAGCAGCGCCGCGACGCCCGCCACGTGGGGCGTCGCCATCGACGTACCGGCGTAGTAGTCGTAGTCGGACTGGCCGCAGGCGGCGCTCCCGGTACCGACGGGGACGGTCGAGACGATGTCCTCGCCGCACGACACCAGGCCCTGGCCGCCGGGTGCGGCGACCGAGGTGATGTCGGGCTTGATCGCGCCGTTGGAGAAGTACGACGGCAGCTCGTTGCGGTCGGTGGAGGTCACGCACAGCGAGCCGGCCTCGAAGGCCGGGGTGTCGCAGACCGGGAACGACTCGTTGCCGGCGGCCGCCACGACGAGCACGCCCTGGTCGGTGGCGTAGGAGATGGCGTCGCTCACCGAGGACTCGACACCGGTGATGGTCAGCGCCTGGACGCCGGGCATGGCGCCGAGGCTGAGGTTGACGACGTCCGCGCCGTGGTCGGCGGCGTACCGGATGCCGGTGGCGATGTCCTCGAAGGAGCCGCTCCCGTCCTCGAGCACCTTGACCGGCATGATGCTGGCGTCGGGGGCGACCCCCGCCACACCGCGGCCGTTGCCGGTGGCGGCGGCGATGATGCCGGAGACGTGGGTGCCGTGGCTGTCGCTGGCCTGCGGCGTCCCGTCCATGCCGACCCAGCTGCCGTTGCCGCAGGTCTGCTGCTGGCCGCCGCAGCCGACGGTCGTCACGCCCGGCACGAGCTGGCCCTGGAGGTCGGGGTGGGTGAGGTCGACCCCGGAGTCGACGACGGCCACGACGGTGCCCGCACCGGTCGAGGTCGGCCAGGCCTGCTCGGCGTGGATCTGGTCCAGGCCCCACTGCTGGTCGCGCAGCGGGTCGTTGGTGGCCGCCAGGGTGGGGGAGGCGGTGGTGACGACGAGGGCCGCCGTGGCGGCCAGCGTCGAGAGGACGGTACGCGGGCGCATGCTCGACCTTTCGGTGGTGGGGGCTTCACCGGTCTCAACGGCCGACGGCGAATCGGGTCACGCCCGCTGCCACGCGTACGCTGGACCGGTGAGTCACGTGCCCGACCTCGGCGCCCTCCACGCCCTCGGCGCGGCGCAGCAGCCGACCTACGCCGACCCCGCCGCCGTGGAGGCGGCCGTGGCTCGGCTGCGCACCCAGCCGCCGTTGGTCTTCGCGGGCGAGTGCGACGACCTGACGGCGAAGATCGGCCAGGTCGCCCGGGGTGAGGCGTTCCTGCTCCAGGGCGGCGACTGCGCCGAGACCTTCGCGGGCGTCACCGCCGACAACGTCCGCAACAAGCTGCGGGTGCTGCTCCAGATGGCGGTCGTGCTGACCTACGCCGCCTCGGTACCGGTCGTGAAGCTGGGCCGGATCGCCGGCCAGTACGCCAAGCCGCGCTCCAGCGACCTGGAGACCCGCGACGGCCTCACCCTGCCGGCCTACCGCGGTGACGCGGTCAACGGCTTCGAGTTCAGCGAGGAGTCGCGGGTCCCCGACCCGCAGCGACTGGTCGACGTCTACAACGCCTCCGCGGCCACGCTCAACCTGGTCCGCGCCTTCGTGACCGGCGGCTACGCCGACCTGCGGCAGGTGCACACGTGGAACACCGACTTCGTGCGGGAGTCCTCGGCCGGCCAGCAGTACGAGGCGATGGCCAACGACATCGAGCGGGCGCTGACCTTCATGAAGGCGATCGGCGCCGACCCCGACGAGTTCCACCGGGTCGACGTCCACTCCAGCCACGAGGCGCTGGTGCTCGAGTACGAGCACGCGCTGACCCGGATCGACTCGCGCACCCAGGCGCCGTACGACGTGTCGGCGCACTTCCTGTGGATCGGCGAGCGCACCCGCCAGCTCGACGGCGCCCACGTCGAGCTGATGCGCCACGTCCGCAACCCGATCGGCGTGAAGCTCGGCCCGACGACGACCGCCGACGACGCGTTGGCGCTGGCCGAGCGGCTCAACCCCGACAACGTGGCCGGGCGACTGACCTTCATCACCCGCTTCGGCTCCGGCCGGATCCGCGACGGGCTGCCCCACCTGGTCGAGAAGGTCACCGCGGCAGGCGTCGAGGTGGCGTGGGTCTGCGACCCGATGCACGGCAACACCTTCGAGACGTCCACGGGCTACAAGACCCGGCGCTTCGACGACGTGATCGACGAGGTGCAGGGCTTCTTCGACGTCCACCACGCGCTCGGCACCTGGCCGGGCGGGCTCCACGTCGAGCTGACCGGCGACGACGTGACCGAGTGCGTCGGAGGTGGCGAGCTCCTCGACGAGGCCGGCCTGTCCGACCGCTACGAGTCGGTCTGCGACCCCCGCCTCAACCGGGTGCAGAGCCTCGAGCTCGCCTTCCTCGTCGCCAAGATGCTGCGTCGGGCGTGACGGCGCCGGCGTGATCGACCTCCGCAGCGACACCCTGACCAGCCCGACGCCGGGGATGCGGCGGGCGATGGCCGAGGCGGAGGTGGGGGACGACGTCTACGGCGAGGACCCGACGGTCACGGCGCTGGAGGAGGAGGTCGCGGGCCTGCTCGGCCACGAGGCGTCGCTGTTCACGCCCACGGGCTCGATGGCCAACGTGCTGGCCGTCCGGAGCGTGGTGGCGCCGGGGCAGGAGGTGCTCTGCGAGGAGCGCGCCCACATCGCCCGCGCCGAGCTGGGCGCCCACGGCGCCCACAGCGGCATCACGATGCGGACGTGGCACGCCCCCGACGGTCGGCTCCCGCTGGCGCGGATCCAGGACCTGTTCGCGCCCGACCTCGGCCCCTACTTCGTCCCGACTGCCGCCGTCGCGGTCGAGAACACCCACAACTTCGCGGGCGGAGCCGTCGTGCCGCTGGAGCAGCTGCAGGCGCTCCGCACGTGGGCCGACGAGGTCGGCACCCGGGTCCACGTCGACGGCGCCCGGATCTGGAACGCCCACGTCGCCACGGGCACCCCGCTCGCGACGTACGGCGGGCTGGCCGACGTGATGGCGGTCTGCCTCTCCAAGGGGCTCGGCGCCCCGGTCGGCTCGCTGATGGTCGGGTCGTCCGACGCCGTCGCCGAGGGGCGCGTCCGTCGCAAGCGGATGGGCGGCGGGATGCGGCAGGTGGGCGTGCTGGCCGCCGCGGGCCGGCACGCGCTGGCCCACCACCTCGAGCGGCTCGCCGACGACCACGAGCACGCCCGGCTGCTGGCCGAGGCGTGCGGCGTCGACCCGGCGGGCGTCGACACCAACATCGTGGTCGTCCCGACCGACGACTCGGCGGGCTACGTCGCGCGGGCGGCCGAGGCCGGCGTGCTGGTGGGGGCGGTCGGGCCGCGAACGGTGCGACTCGTGACCCACCTCGACGTCGACCGCCGGGCGGCCGAGCAGGCGGCCGCCGCCCTGGCGTCGCTGGGCTGAGGCTCGCCGGCCGGGCCTTGCCGGGCTCAGCCGGCCGCGGCGCCGATCAGGCGGACCTCGGAGATCGCGGTGTAGTCGCGCGAGGCGGGGCCGGTGCCGGGCGGGGTCACCTCGATCAGCCGCATCGTGACCTGCTCGGTCTCCACGCCCTCGCCGAGCCGGACGGTCTGCATCGACCGGGTCTCACGCAGGTCCTGGGTGCGGACGGTGCCGTCGTCGAAGGTCCACTCGACCCGCAGCGTGCGCCGGTTGCCGGCGTACCAGTCATAGCTGCCCGAGTCGTCGACCGCGGTCTTGGCGTAACCGTTGACCACCCCCACCTCGACGACCTCCGTGGGCTCCTCGAAGCTGAAGGTGATCGCCTCGCCGGTGCCGTCGCCGGCCATCCGCCAGCAGGTCTCGGGGTTCCCGTCGAGCATGTGGGCGGCGGCGAAGGTGACCGGGTTGCCGGTGACGTCCTCGGTCGCGGGAGCCGGGCGCGGGGCGCGGACCGTGACGGATGCCGCGAGGTCGCCGGCCGGCACCTCCGGCGCCGGCGAGACCGTGGCCCGCCCCTCGGGGGTGCGGTGGTCGCGGCTGGGCTTCTCGGTGCGGACCGGCTCGGTGGCCCGGCGCACGGGCTGCTGGTCGTCGCCGCCGAGCAGCAGCCACAGGCCGCCCGCCGCCACCAGCAGCAGCAGGGTCAGCCCGGCGACCCAGGGGACCCAGGTCGCCGCGGCGCCGCTGCGGGCGTCCTCGTCGACGTGGCGGTGGCGCCCCGCCTGGTCGATCACCGGTACGGCGGCGACGGCGGTCGTCTCCCCCGCAGGCGGGTCGTCCGGTTCGGGTGGGGTGGCGGGCGCCGGTCCCTCGTCGGCGTACAGCGGGAACCGGGCGGGCACCGGCGTCCCGCCCGTCGCCGGCGGAGCGGCCACCACGCGCGGTCGCTCGGCGGTGTCGGTGGCGTCACCGTCGTGCACGGTGTGGACGGCCGCGGGCGCCGGGCCGCCGGAGGTGACCGGCTGGCCGCAGTTGATGCAGAACCGGCCGATGCCGAGCTCGTGCCCGCACTGGCTGCAGACGTCCACGGCGCTCACCTCCTCGCGGACACCCTAGAGGGACCGAGCGGCCGGATCCGGCACGTCGCTCAGACCAGGGTGAGCGTGATGGTGCTGCCGCGGGGGACCATGGTGCCCGAGCCGGGGTCGACCGAGAAGACGTACTCGAGCCCGATGTAGCCGGGCCCGCCGCGCACGACCTCGACGTCGAAGCCGAGGTCCTCGAGCCGCGCGGTGGCCGCGTCGACGCCCGAGGCGACCAGGCCTCCGGGCACCTCGACCAGCTCGGGGCCGCGGGAGACGACGAGCTCGACGGTCTGCCCGCGGAAGAGCGTGCCGCTCGCGGGGGACTGGCTGATGACGCGACCCTCCGGGACGGTGTCGGAGTACGCCGCCTCGGACCGGTCGACCTCGAGCCCCTTGCGCTCGAGGGACCGCTCGGCCCGGTCGGCGTCGGAGCCGGTCCAGTCCTTGGCCTCGATCGGCTCGGGCCCCTTGCTGACGCGCAGGTCGACCGGCGTGCCGGGCCGCAGCGTGGTGCCGCGGGCGGGGTCGCTGCTGATGACCGTGCCCTCCGGCACCGTCTCGGACCAGGCGTCGACGGAGTCACCGAAGCCGAGCTGGCGGTCGGCGAGGGCGTCCTGGGCACGGTCCTCGGTGAGGCCGCGCAGCCGCGGGACGTCGTAGCGCTCCTTGCCCAGCGAGAGGACCACGGTGACGGTGCCGCCGTCGAGCACCCGGTCGCCGGCGGCGGGGTCGGTGGAGAGGACCCGGCCGGCCGGCACGGTCTCGGAGTAGGCAGGGTCGCCGGTGGCGACGTCGAGCCCGGCGGCCTCGAGGTGGTCGGTGGCCGCGGCCTCGCGCTCGCCGAGCACGCTCGGGGTCTGGGTCCAGCGGGCCGACCCGAACCACCACGCGCCGACGCCCAGGCCGACGGCGAGCAGCAGGGCGAGCAGCAGCAGCAACGGCCCACGCCAGCGGCGACGCGGCCGCGCGGGGCGGGCCGGCGTGGGCGGTGTCGGCCGCGCGGGAGCCGGGCGCACCGCCTCGAGGCTGGTCGTCCGCTCCGCCGGCGCGGCGTGGCCGGGTCGGCCGGCCGCGGCGACGGCCTCGGCAGGTGCGAGCAGGGTCGCCATCTCGTCGGGGTCGAACGGCTCCGGCTGCGTGTCGGGGGACGGTGTGCGCACGACCGGCAGCAGGTCGGTCACCAGCTCGTCGTCCTCGACCACGTCACTGGCCAGCGCCTGGGCCACCCGGTGCACCTGGTGGAGCAGCACCCCGGCGTCGGCCGGGCGCTGCCCCTGGTCGCGAGCGGTGGCCCGCGCGACCAGCGCGTCGACGTACGCCGGGATGCCGGGCACGGCCTCGGAGGGGGCCGGGACGTCGTGGTGGACGTGCTTGTAGGCGACCTGGATCGGCGACTCGCCCTCGTGGGGCTTGCGGCCGGTGAGCAGCTCGTAGAGGACGACGCCGACGGCGTAGACGTCGGCGCGCGCGTCGGAGCGGCCGTCGACCACCAGCTCGGGCGCGAGGTAGGACACGGTGCCGATCAGGACGCCGCCGGTGGCGGTGTGCTGGGTGTCGGCGCTGACCGCCTTGGCCAGACCGAAGTCGGCGACCTTCACGGTGCCGGCGCCGGGTCCGTCGGCGATCAGGACGTTCTCGGGCTTGATGTCGCGGTGGACCAGCCCGGCCCGGTGGGCGTGGGCGAGCGCGGAGAGCACCGGCTCGACGAGCGCGAGCGCGCGGGCCGGCGGCATCGGCGCCTCCTTGCGGACGACGTCGCGCAGGGTGTGGCCGGCGACCAGCTCCATCACCAGGAACACCGTGCCCTCGTCGGTGCCCTGGTCGTGGACGGCCACCACGTGGGGGTGGGACAGCCCGGCGGCGGCGCGGGCCTCGCGCACGAACCGGGCGGCGAAGTCGTCGTCGTCGCCGAGCCCGGGGTGCATCACCTTGACCGCGACGGTGCGGTCGAGCCGGACGTCGGTGGCCTCGTAGACACTGGCCATGCCGCCGCGGGCGATCCGTGGGCCCGACGCGGTAGCGGCCCTCGAGGAGCCGCCCGGTCACGGGGTCGCCGAAGCCCGTCTCGTCGCCCACACGAGCGCGCTGATCGGACTGCACCACGACCCTCCTGCGGCCGGACGGGGAAGGAGATCCGGACCTCAATCGTACGGAGCGGCCGACCCGCTGGCCGGTTGCCCCGCCCTCGGCGTGGCGTTCGTACGCCGAGGCGAGGCTCAGGCGGGCGGCTGACCCGCCTCGAGCCGCCGCTTGATGGCCAGCACGTTGTCGACGTAGTGGCGGGTCTCCCGGTAGAGCCCGTGCTCGCGGACCGCGCCGAGGCCCTGGTAGTAGGCGCCGACCCGGTGCCGCCGCGACCGGGTCTCCTCGCCGAGCACGCGCAGCAGGGTGACACCGGTCAGCGCGTTGTCGTGGAGCCGCCGCGGGCGCAGCGGCTGCCCGACGTACCACTCCATCCAGCGGGCGGTGGACGGCAGCACCTGCATCGCCCCGATCGCGCCGGCGGAGGAGACGTGGCGCATCCGCCAGCCCGCCTCCTGCCAGGACACCGCGAGCGAGAGCTGCGGGTCGACGCCGCGGCGCCGCGAGACGGTCCGGACCATGTCACGGACCCGGTGGCGCGACGGGTCGACGGCGGGGAAGGACGAGCCGGCGTCCCGCGACCGGGTCCGCCGGTCGGGAACGGCCGCGCGGACCACCGGGATCTCCAGCCGCTGCCCGGGCACCAGCGTCGCCGAGGAGCCGAGGTGGTTGTGGGCGATCAGCTCGTCGGTCCAGGCGTGGTAGCGCACGGCCAGGCTGGTCGCGGTGTCACCGGGCTCGACGACGTGGACCCGCAGGGTGCGACCGGGCGGCAGCGGGTCGTGGGTCGCCGCGGCCGGTGCGGCCAGCGCTCCGACCACGAGGGTCCCGCCGACGACGGAGGCGAGCAGGGTGGCGCAACTGGGCAGGCGCACGGAGATCTCCCGTCCGCCGCGCGACACCCGACAGCACGTGCCGCCGAGAAGGGGAAGCGTCGCGAGGCACGAACCCCCGACGGTAGGGCGGCCTCGACCGGCGGGGCCGGACCCGGGACGGCCCGGCGTGTTGCCCGGTCGCTCGCGTTGGTGCCTAGGCTGACCCCGTGAGCGATCTTCCCGCTGCTTCCCCCGCCGACCTCGACGCCCTGGTCACGGCCTGGCTCGACTGGTCGCAGGTGGCCGCCGAGCTCGGCGTGAGCCCCGCCAAGGTCCGCACCATGGTCCGCGACCACGAGCTGGCCGCGGCGGTGCCCGCATCCGGCGGCGGGCCGCACGTCCCGGCCGACTTCCTGCAGGACGGGCTGCCGGTCAAGGGCCTCCCGGGCCTGCTGACCCTGCTCCACGACTCGGGCTTCGACGACCGCGAGTGCATCGCCTGGATCTTCACCGACGCCGGCCTGCCCGGCCGCCCGATCGACGCGCTGCGCGAGAACCGCGGCGCGGAGGTCAAGCGGCGCGCCCAGGCCCTGGCCTGAGGGGTACGCCGTGAGCCTGCGTCGGGCGCTCGGGCTCGTCGTCGTCGCGGTCGTGGTGCTGGCCGTCGGGCTCGGCCTCGGCGTGATCGACGGCGGTCTCAGCGGCACGGCCGGCCCCGAGCGGGCCGCCGGCTCGCCCACCGGCGAGCAGGACCCCGAGAGCGGGCTGCGGTGGATCGCCGAGGACGAGCTGCCGGCCGAGGCCGCCGACACCCTGCACCTGGTCGACGTCGGCGGCCCCTTCCCGCACCCCGAGGACGACGACACCTTCCACAACCGGGAGGGCCTGCTGCCCGACCACCCCGACGGCTACTACCGGGAGTACACCGTCGAGACCCCCGGCGAGGGCGACCGCGGGCCGCGGCGGATCGTGGTCGGGGAGCAGCTGGAGTTCTACTGGACCGAGGACCACTACGCGTCGTTCGAGAGGATCGCGAGATGAGGGCACGATGAGCGGGCTGGCGGCGCTCCTGGCCGGCCGGGTCGCGCCCGGCGTCCACACCTGGCACTCCGGCTTCGACGCGGCCGAGGTGCGCCACACCGTCGAGCACGCGGGCTGGCGCTTCGCCCACGTCGACGGGCTGACCGCTCAGACGAAGGCGGAGTTCCTGCGCGCGATCGGCGAGGCGCTGGCGTTCCCGGAGTGGTACGGCCAGAACTTCGACGCCCTCGACGACTGCCTGAGCGGCGTCGACGGCGGCGCCGGGACGGTGCTGCTGTGGGACGGCTGGGGGCCGCTGGCGCGCAGCGACCCGCAGGCGTTCTCGGTGGCGCTCAGCGTGCTCGGCGGCCGGGTGCACGCCGAGCGGGGCGGCCCGTTCGCGGTGCTGCTGCGGGGCGAGGGCCCGGCCGTGCCCGGCGTGGGCGACCTCGACTGATCAGACGGCGAACAGCCGGGAGGGGTCGGCGAACGCCTTGAACTCCAGCGCGTTGCCGGAGGGGTCGAGGAAGAACATCGTCCACTGCTCGCCGGGCTCGCCCTCGAAGCGCACGTAGGGCTCGATCACGAAGTCGGTGCCGGCGACCGTCAACCGCTCGGCCAGCTCCCGGAACCGGTCGACCGCGAGCACCAGCCCGAAGTGGGGGACCGGCACGTCGTGGCCGTCGACCGGGTTGGTGCCCGCGACGTGGGCGGAATGGCCGTCGACCTGGTGGGTGACGACCTGGTGGCCCTCGACGTTCCAGTCGGTCCAGCGCTCGTCGGAGCGGCCGCGGGGGAAGCCCAGCACCTCGCCGTAGAAGGCGCGGGCGGCGTCGATGTCGTGGACCGGGATCGCGAGGTGGAACGGCGGCAACGTGGACATGACGCCGAGGCTAGCCGGGCGAGGTGGCGCTCAGACGGTGCGGTCCGTGGCGGCCGCCGCGAGCTCGGCCAGCACCACCCGCGCGTCCTCGGCGACCGGCGCTGCCGCGAGCGCGGCCGTCGACCGCTCGACGAGGGCGTCGATCACCGACTCGACCTGGGCGTGCGCTCCCGAGCCGTCGATGATCCCGCGCAGCTCGGCCAGCAGCGGGGCGTCGAGCCTGGTGCCGAGGCTGCGGTCGAGCAGCGCCGCCTCCTCGGCCGGGGCTGCGTCGAGGGCCAGCGCCACGAGCACGGTCCGCTTGCCCTCGACCAGGTCGTCGCCCGCGGGCTTGCCGGTCGTCGCCTCGTCGCCGAAGACACCGAGCAGGTCGTCGCGGAGCTGGAAGGCCTCGCCGAGCGGGAGCCCGTACGCCGACAGCTCGGCCAGCCCGGCGTCGTCCGCGCCCGCCAGCGTGGCGCCGATGTGGAGCGGCCGCTCGATGGAGTACTTGGCCGACTTGTAGCGCAGCACCGTCATCGCCGCGTCGACGTCGGCGCGGCCGCGCGCCTGCACCGAGACGTCGAGGAACTGGCCGGCGATCACCTCGCTGCGGCACAGGTCGAAGACGCCCATCGCGGCCGCGACCCGGTCCAGCGGCAGGCCGCACCGGCGCAGCAGCTCCTCCGACCAGCTCAGCAGCAGGTCGCCGAGCAGGATCGCCGCCGCGGCGCCGTACTGTCCCGGGTCGCCGCGCCACCCGTCGGCCCGGTGCTCGGCCTCGAAGGCGCGGTGGGTGGCGGGCCGGCCGCGCCGGGTGTCGGAGGCGTCCATGTAGTCGTCGTGGACCAGCGCGCTGGCGTGGAGCAGCTCCAGCGCCGCACACGCCCGGAGCAGGGCGGGCTCGTCGGCGACCTCGGGGGAGCGGGCGCGGTAGCCCCAGTAGCAGAAGGCGGCGCGGAACCGCTTGCCGCCGCTCACGCAGCGACGTGCCTCGGCCAGCAGCCGCTCGGCGTCGGGCCCCAGCGGGGCGAGGCGGCCGGCCATCTCGTCGAGGAACTCCTCGAGCACCTCCTGGAGGCGGGCGCGGAAGGCGGCACCGTCCCAGCTGGTCACGCTCACCGAGCCTAGCCAGTGGACGGCGGCCGGCCGCCCCCGGCCCGCTCCGTAGACTCGGGCGACATGGCGGTCCCCCCGGCACCACGCGCATCGCCTCCCTGATCCGTGAGGGGGGCCGTTCGTGGTCCTTCGAGTTCATGCCGCCCAAGGACGCCGCGGGCGAGCAGCAGCTCTGGACCGCCATCAGCGAGCTCGAGCCCTACGCGCCGACCTTCGTCTCCGTGACGTACGGCGCCGGCGGCTCCTCGCGCGACACGACCGTGCGGGTGACCGGCCGGATCGCCCGCGAGACCTCGTTGGTCCCGATGGGGCACCTGACCTGCGTGGGGCACACCCACGCCGAGCTGGCCGGCATCCTCGACTCCTACGCGGCGGCGGGGGTCGGCAACGTGCTGGCGCTGCGCGGTGACCCGCAGGAGGGGCCGCGCGCGCCGTGGACCCCGACCGCCGGCGGTCCGACCCACGCCCGCGAGCTGGTCTCGCTGGCCAGCGGACGCTTCTGCGTGGGGGTCGCGGCCTTCCCCGGCGGCCACCCGGGGGCGTCGTCCGTCGAGCAGGACACCCAGGTGCTGGTCGCCAAGCAGCGGGCCGGCGCGGAGTTCGCGATCACCGACATGCTCTTCCGCGCCGACGACTGGGCCGAGCTGGCCGACCGGGCCGCGGCCGCCGGCGCCGACCTGCCGATCCTCCCCGGCATCATGCCGATCCTGAACCTGCGCCAGGTCACCCGGATGGCCGAGCTGTCCGGCCGCGAGGTGCCCGCGGAGGTGCGGGCCCGCGTCGAGCGGTGGGCCGACGACCCGGTCGCGCTGCGTGCCGAGGGGATCGCGATGGCCGCCGAGCTGTGCGAGGAGCTGCTCGACCGCGGCGCGCCCGGCCTGCACTTCTACACGCTGAACCGGTCACGGGCCACGCGAGAGATCTTCGCCGCGTTGCGGATCACCGTCTGAGGCCAGGCGGTCAGGCGGGCCCGATCGCCTGCGCGACCAGGGCGGCCGAGAGCCCGACCATCGGCACCCCGCCGCCGGGTCGTGCGTGGGCGCCGGCCGCCCAGACGCCGGGCACCGGGGTCTCGGGACCGAGCCGACGGCGTACGGTCTGCCGGCCCTGCCAGAGCACCCCCATCGCCGAGCCGCCGCCCTCGACCTGATGGAGCGGGGAGCGGTCGACGCGGGTGACGACCCGGTCGCGGACGTCGAGGCCGACCCGGGCGAGCGCGAGCGTGAGGTCCTCGGCGATGTTGCCCCGGCCGTGGACGGTCCACGCCGTGTGGCCCTCCGGGGCCGTCCCGCCGCCGCGGACCACCAGCAGCGGGTCGCCGTGGAGCACCAGCTCGGCACCGACGTCCGGGAGCCCGTCGCCGGGGGTGCCGGCGAGCCCCAGGTGGACCAGCGCCGGCGGGAGCGCCGGCATCGTGGCGGCGACGTGGCGCGCCAGCGCGGGGAGCCGCCGCGGGTCGACGGCGCAGACGACCGCGTCGGCGTCGACGTCGCCCGCATCGGTCGAGACGGCGACGCACCGGCCGTCCCGCACGACCAGGTCGCGTGCCGGCGTCGAGGTGCGGACCTCGACGCCGCGGGTCGCCATCCGGGCGGCCAGTCGCGTCGGTGAGGGCGAAGAGGCCGCCCGGCACCGTCCAGGAACCGAGCCGCTGCTCGAGGTAGGCGTGGACGCCCAGCCACGCCGGCACGTTGCGCAGGTCGTGGCCCTCCGCCACGAAGGGGTGGCCGGCCAGCAGCCGCAGCCGCGGGTCGCGCAGGCTGCGGCGCAGCCGCTGGTGGAGCGTCTCCCGGCTCCCGAGCACCGACCTCACCTCCGGGGGCAGTCGCTCCCACGACGTCGGCGCCTCCAGGTGGTGGCGGCGGACCAGCTCCCAGGTGTCGGCGTACGACGCCACGTGCTCGAGCCACGCGGTGCCGAGCCCCGGGGCCAGCGCGTCGACCGCCCGCTGCTGCGCGGCCCGCGACCCGCCCGGAAGGGCGAGGGTGCTGCCGTCCTCGAAGCGATGGGTGCGCACGACCTCGAGGGGGACCAGCTCGAGCTCCCGCTCCAGGGGGCGGCCGGACTTGCGGAACAGGTCGCGCAGCACCGCCGGCAGCAGCGTCGTGTGGGCGCCGCGGTCCCAGGTGAAGCCCGCCGCGGTCCAGGGCGACAGCGCGCCGCCGAGCCGCTCGCCCTGCTCGAGCAACGTCACCGCGTGGCCGAGCTTGGCCAACCGGGCGGCGCTGGCCAGACCGCCGAGGCCGCCCCCGATCACCACGACGCGCACGGTGGCGAACCTAGCCGCTCGGCGCCGGTGACCGGGACGAGGCCTGCCACCGTCGCCAGCCCCGGCGGACCAGCCGTGCGGCCAGGTAGAGCACCACCAGGCCGACGGCCAGCAGCACGCCGGCGATCCCGGCGGCCGCGCGCGGGTGCTCGATCGCGAACCACACGACGCCCAGGACGGCGACGTCCTCGGCGAGGCTGGCCGCGATGTTGGTCACCGGCTCGGGCGAGGTGTTGATCGCGAGCCGGCTCCCCGCCTTGACCAGGTGGGAGGCCAGCGCCGTACCACCGCCGACCACGCCGAGCACGGCCTGGTCCAGGCTGCCCGCGTCGCCGGCGAGCAGCACGCCGACCACGGCGCCGACGGTGGGCCGGATCGCGGTGGAGACCGCGTCCCAGGTGGAGTCGACGTAGGGGACCTTGTCGGCGACGAACTCCAGCGTGAACAGCACCGCGGCCACGGCCAGCACGTCCCAGCGGCCGAGCGCGTCGGGCACCTGCTCGAGGTCACCGAGCCGGTCGGCGACGCCGAGCACCAGCACGACGAGGGAGGCGTTGACCCCGCTGGCCCAGCCGCTGGAGAAGGCCAGGGCGAGCGACTCCACGACCCGGCCCTAGCCCTGCGCCGGGCCCTGCCCCGGGTCGGGGCCGACGTCGACCGGGCGGGCGCCGGTCAGGTCCACCAGCTCGTCGTACGTCGTGGAGAAGACGGCGGCGGGGTGCCCGGCCGCGGCCCAGACGACGGGGTGCTGCCGCAGCCACGGGTCGATCCAGGTGGGGACCGGCGCGGGGTGGGCGAGCGGGGAGACGCCGCCGATGACCTGGCCGGTGTGCTCGCGGACGAAGGCGGCGTCGGCCCGGCCGAGCCGGTCGACCCCGATCCGGGCGGCCGTCGCCGCGGTGTCGACCCGGTGGGCGCCCGAGGTCAGCAGCAGCAACGGGCTACCGTGGTCGTCCGGACCCGTCCGGAAGACCAGGCTGTTGGCGATCGCACCCACCTCGCAGCCGAGGGCCTCGGCGGCCAGCGCCGCGGTGTGGACCGACGCCGGCAGGATCACGACCTCACCGGTGCCGCCGCGCCGGGCGTGCTCCTGGCGGAACCGGGTGATGGCAGCGTGCTCCGACCCCTGGTCTGGCCGCTGGTCTGGCATGGTGCGACCCTATCCGGCACGGCGGGCCGGGTTCCCGGCACGGACTTCGAGGAGGGCCAGTGGGGCGGCAGCGACCCGCGTCGGTCACCAACGCGATCCGCGTGCAGGGGCTGGTGGTGCTGGTCGGCGCGCTCGGCACGGCGACGGTCGCCGTGCTGCGCGACGAGCTGGTGCGGGCCTGGGCCGTGGAGCAGGGTGGGCTCGACGCGGTGCGGGTGAGCCAGCTCTCGCCGCCGGCGTTCGTCCCGGTGGCCGTGGTCACCTTCCTGGTCTACGCCCTGCTGGTGTGGGTGATCGGCTCGCTGTTCGGCAAGGGCCACCGCTGGGCCCGCTACGCGCTGGGCGCCACCGCCCTCTCGTTCGTCTTCGTGATGCTGGTGATCTACCGCGCCGACCCGCCCGCCCCGCTGGTGGTGCTCGGTGCGCTCGGGGTGGTCCTCAACGGCGTCCTGCTGTGGCTCCTGTCCAGCCGGGACACCAGTGAGTTCATCCGCGGCGCGCTGCTGGCCGAGGAGCGCGAGCACTCCTCCTGACGTCGTTCTCCGTGAGCCTTGACGGGCCCGGGGAGCGGCGGTGTACCGTGGCCTGAGGTTCGAACACCTGTTCGAACACACCGGTCGGGAGGAGCAGCGGTGAGACGGTACGACGACCCCGTGGAGGTCCGCAGCGGCTGGATGGAGGGCCCGGTCCACCGCGGCGAGGGACCCGAGCAGTTCCTGTGGCGCGGCCGGCTGTGGAAGGTGCGGGCGGTGCTCGCCCACTGGGTCGAGACCGGCCCGTGGTGGCAGTCGGCGGGGGTCCGGGCCGTCATCGGCTCCGACGACCCCGTGCCCGACGGCGGGAGCGGCACCGACCTCACCACCAGGACCCGCGACGACCTGCTCGTCGAGCGTGAGCTGTGGCGGGTCGAGGCCGGCCGCGGCCCGGTCGTCGACGGGCCCGACGGCGCCGGCGGGGGCGTCTTCGACCTGTCCTTCGACTGGACCGAGGGCAGCTGGCTGCTCGTCGGTTGCGCCGACTAGGGGGCGCGCGATGAGCCACCGATCTCCTCTCGAGCCCCACCCGGTGCTCGACCTGCCCGCGACGACCCACTCCTACCTCGCCCGGTCGGTCGCCTCCCTCACCGAGGCGGTCACCACGCCCGACGTCCCGGCGCGCTACGCCGCCGCCCACGTCGCAGCGCTGCGGGCGGCCGCCGCGCTGCTCGCCGCCCGGGCCCGACCCGCGCCCGCCCGCGGCCGCCAGCAGCGCAACGCGTGGGTGCTGCTGGCCGGCGTCGCCCCCGAGCTGGAGGAGTGGGCCCGGTTCTTCGCCGCCGGGGCCGCCAAGCGGGCCGCCGCCGAGGCCGGCTCGACCCGCGCGGTCACCGAGCGGGAGGCCGACGACCTGGTCCGCGACGCCGACCGGTTCCTCGCCGTCGTCGAGCAGTCGCTCGGCCTGGTCCCGCACGCGTCGGTGCTCGACCGGTCCCGTCCCCGCCGTCCGGACCAGTGCCTGACCCGTTCGTCCATCTCCACGTCGCCTCCGGCTACTCCCTCCAGTACGGCGCCTCCCACCCGCACACGCTGGTCGAGCGGGCCGCGGAGCAGGAGATGGACACCCTGGCGCTGACCGACCGCGACGGCACCTACGGCGCGGTGAAGTTCGCGCGGGCCTGCCGTGCGGCGGGGGTCCGGCCGCTGCTCGGCGTCGACCTGGCCTACGAGCCGCTGGCCGTGACCGGCCCCCGGGTGCCTGCCCGGCCGGCCGGCCGGTCCCGGACCCCGGTCCGCGGCGGCAGCTTCCGTGACCTGGCCGGCGACCGCGGCGGGCTGCCCCGGGTGACGCTGCTGGCCCACGCGGGCGGTCCCGGCGGGGGACGGGCCGGCTGGGCGGCGGTCTGCCGGATGGTCTCCGAGGTCCACCTGGCCGGTGAGCGCGGCCGCCCGGTGGCCACCCTCGACCTGCTCGCCCCCCACCTGGCCGGCGGCGACGTGGTGGTGCTGCTCGGCCCGGCCTCCGAGGTCGGCGGGGCGGTGACCCGGCGCCGCGACGACGAGGCGCTGGCCGCGATCGCCGCCTGGCGCGAGGTCGTCCCCGCCGACAACCTGCTGCTCGAGCTGGTCTCCCACCGGCTCCCCGGGCGCGAGGGCAGCTGGGGGCCCGGCACCGCCCCCCACGCCGCCCGGACCGCCGGGCTGGCCCGGACCGCCGGGCTGGGGGCGGTGCTCACCAACGCCGTCCGCTACGCCGACCGGCTCGACGCCCCGACCGTCGACGTCCTCGACGCCGCCCGCCGGCTGGTCGCGCTCGACCGGCGACACGTCGATCGGGGGAACGCCGAGGGGTTCCTCAAGTCCGGCAAGCAGATGGCCGAGGTCGCCGAGGAGGTCTGCCGGATGGCCGGCCTCGAGGGCGACCCGACGCGAGCCGCGACGAGGCTGCTCGCCCGGACCCGGGCGGTGGCCGACCGCTGCGCCCTCGACCCCGCCGCCGACCTCGGGATCGGCCAGGTCCACCTGCCCGAGCTCGCCACCGCCGGCCGGACGGGCGAGGCCGACCGGCTGCTGCGCGAGCGCTGCGAGGCCGGGATCGGCGACCGCTACGGCTCCGCACCCCGGCAGCGGATCTGGAAGCGGCTCGACGACGAGCTGGAGGTGATCGGCGGCCTCGGCTTCGCCCCCTACTTCCTGACCGTCGGCGACATCACCGACCTGGTCCGCACGATGGGGGTGCGGTGCGCAGCGCGCGGCTCGGGCGCCGGCAGCCTGGTCAACTACCTGATCGGCGTCTCCGGCATCGACCCGATCCGCCACGACCTGCTGATGGAGCGGTTCCTCTCGCCGCTGCGCGACTCGCTCCCCGACATCGACCTCGACGTCGAGTCCGCCCGGCGGCTGGAGGTCTACGAGGCGATCCTCGACCGCTACGGCGGCGAGCGGTGCGTCTGCGTCTCGATGATGGACACCTACCGGGTCCGCCACGCCGTCCGCGACGTCGGCGGCGCACTCGGGATGCCGCCGGGCGAGATCGACGCCATCGCCAAGGCCTTCCCCCACATCCGCGCCCGCGACGCCCGCACCGCGCTGCGCGACCTGCCCGAGCTCGCTGCCGGCGGGTTGACCGACGAGCGCCTCGACCTGTTCTTCCGGATGGTCGAGCGGCTCGACGGGCTGCCCCGCCACGTCGCCATGCACCCCTGCGGGGTGCTGCTCTCCGATGCCACCCTGCTCGACCGGACCCCCGTCGAGGCGTCGTACGCCGGCTTCCCGATGAGCCAGTTCGACAAGGACGACGTGGAGGACCTCGGCATGCTCAAGCTCGACGTGCTCGGCATCCGGATGCAGTCGGCGATGGCCCACGCCGTCGCCGAGATCGCGCGGGTCGACGGGGAGTCGGTCGACCTCGACGACGAGGCGCAGGTGGCCTTCGACGACCCCGCCACCTACGACCTGATCAGCTCGGCGCGGACGCTGGGCATCTTCCAGATCGAGTCGCCCGGCCAGCGCGAGCTGGTCGGCAAGTCGGGCATCGAGTCCTTCTCCGACATCATCACCGACATCTCGCTGTTCCGGCCCGGGCCGGTCAAGAGCGACATGATCACCCCCTACCTCGAGGTCAAGCACGGCTGGAAGGACGTCGGCTACCTCCACGACGACCTGCGCCCGATCCTCGAGGGCACCCACGGGGTGGTGGTCTTCCACGAGCAGGTGATCGAGATGATCGCCCAGTTCGCCGGGGTCACCCTGGCCGAGGCCGACGAGTGGCGGCGGGCGCTCGGCGACGTCGAGGGGATGGCCGAGACCAGGACCTGGTTCTTCCCGCGGGCGCTGGGCCGCGGCTACCCCCGACCGGTGGTCGAGCGGGTCTGGGAGGTGCTGGCGGCCTTCGCCAGCTTCGGGTTCTGCAAGGCCCACGCGGCGGCGTTCGCGCTGCCGACCTTCCAGTCCGCGTGGCTCAAGACCCACTGGCCGGCCCACTTCCTGGCCGGCGTGCTGACCCACGACCCGGGCATGTACCCCAAGCGGCTGATCCTCGAGGACGCCCGGCAGTGCGGCATCCCGGTGCTCGGGATCGACGTCGACGCCAGCGGCCGCGAGCACCTCGTCGAGCGGGTCGGCGAGGTCCACGGCATCCGGCTGGCGCTGGCGGAGGTGAAGGGGATCAGCGACACCGAGGTGTCGCGGATCCTGGCGGGTCGGCCCTTCCACTCGCTCTCCGACTTCTGGCACCGCGCCCGGGTGTCGCGACCGGTGGTCGAGCGACTGGTGCTCACCGGGGGCTTCGACCGGCTCTACGGGATCGCTCCCGCCGAGGAGCAGGCCCGGGGAAGCGGGGTGACCCGCCGCGACCTGCTGCTCCAGGTCAGCGAGCTCGACCGCTGGGCCCGCAACCTCGACCGCACCACCCGGGGCCGCGGCCTGGCCGCTCGGCGGCCGGCGCTGCCCCGGGGCCGCGAGCCGGTCGCCGACGTCGCCTCGCGCAACAGCACCGACCCGGTGAGCCGGGAGGGCGCGCCGATGACCGAGCGGCACGCCCTGGCCGCGGGCGGGGTGTGGGCCCGGGCCAGCGCCCAGTCGCGGGCGACCCCACCCGCCGCACCGGTCGACTCGGTGCAGCTGACCCTCGACCTCGGCGACCGCCCCGACGAGACCGACCCCAGCGGGCTGCCGGAGATGGACGCCGACGAGCGGCTGCGTGCCGAGCTGGAGATCCTCGGGCTCGACGTCAGCAGCCACGTCGTCGACCGCTACGCCGAGTTCCTCGACGAGCTCGGCGTGACCCGCAGCCGCGACCTGCTCACCCGCCGCAGCCGGGCCGAGCTGCTGGTCGCCGGGGTCAAGGTCGCCACCCAGACCCCGCCGGTGCGCTCCGGGCGCCGGGTGGTGTTCCTGACCCTGGACGATGCGACCGGCCCGGTCGACGCGACGTTCTTCGAGGACGCCCAGGGTCCCTACGCCGCCACAATCTTCGGCTCCTGGCTGCTGGTCGTCCGCGGGGTGCTGCGCCGCACCGGCCACCGCGGTGTCTCGCTGCGGGCCACCGGCGCGTGGGAGCTGCCCGCGCTCCACGACCTGTGGCAGCGCGAGGGGATGGCGGCGGTCCACGCCGTGCTCGAGACGGTGCCCGAGGGGAACACCTCGCCGACCCAGCAGCGGGTGCTGGTCCACTCCAGCGGCTTCCAGATGTCCCCCTACGCCGACATCCGGCCCGCCGGCGATCCATGAAGGACGTCGCCCGCAAGCTGTGGCACACCAGCCCCGGGAGTCCCGGATGAGTCACCCCCTAGGGTTGCCCCATGCCGGCCCGGACCCCCCAGCGAGCGTCGCCACTCCGTGCGGACCGCCGTGGTGTGGGCCGCGCTGCGCGAGGTGCTCGACCAGCCCGGCAGCTCGCCGAGCGCAGGCCAGGATCGTCGACATCGGCGGCGGCACCGGCGGCTTCGCCGTCCCGCTCGCCGAGCTCGGTCACCGGGTCACCGTGGTCGACCCCAGCCCCGACGCCCTGGCCTCGCTCGACCGCCGCGCCCGCGAGGCCGGCGTGGCCGACCGGGTCACCGGCCGCCAGGGCGACCTCGACGATCTCGACGACGCCGCCGACGCGCCCGACGTCGTGCTCTGCCACGGCGTCCTCGAGGTGGTCGACGACCCCGCCGCCGCGCTGGCCGCGATCGGTGGCCTGCTGCAGCCCGGCGGCGTGCTCAGCCTGCTCGTGGCCCAGCGCCACGCCGCGGTGGTCGCCCGGGCGATGGCGGGCCACTTCGAGCAGGCCCACGCGCTGCTCGACTCCCGCGACCCGGCCGGTCGCTCCGGTCGCCGGTTCACCGCGGCCGAGCTCGACGGGCTCCTGGTCGCGGCCGGGTTCACCCCGACCGGTGTCCACGGGGTCCGGGTCTTCTCCGACCTGGTGCCGGGCTCGCTGCTCGACCTCGAGCCGGGCGCGGCCCACCACCTGCTCGAGCTGGAGCAGGCGGTCGCCGGGCGACCGGAGTTCTTCCCGCTCGCCGCGCAGCTGCACGTCCTCGCGCGCCACTGACCCCGCCGGTCACCGCCGGGAGGCGTCGTGAACCCCGACGCCCCTGACCACCCTGACGACTCAGCCGACTGCCCGGTCCTCCACGTCGACATGGACGCCTTCTACGCCTCCGTGGCGGTCCGGGAGCGGCCCGACCTGGCCGGGGTGCCGGTCGTCGTCGGGGGCGGCAGCCGGGGCGTGGTGCTCTCGGCCGACTACCTGGCGCGCCGCGACGGCATCCACTCCGGCATGCCGATGACCCGCGCCCGCCGGCTGTGCCCGCGGGCGGTGGTGATCGCCCCCGACTTCGAGACCTTCGGCCAGGTGTCGACCTCGGTGATGGAGACCTTCCGGCGGGTCACCCCGCTGGTCGAGGTGCTCTCGCTCGACGAGGCGTTCCTCGACGTACGGGGCGCCGCCCGCCGGCTCGGCTCGCCGCTGCAGGTCGCCGAGCAGCTGCGCGCCACCATCCACGACGAGCAGGGCATCACCTGCTCGGTCGGGGCGGCCGCCGCCCCCTCGGTCGCCAAGCTGGCCAGCCGGCGCGCCAAGCCCGACGGCGTGGTGGTCGTCCCGCCCGACCGGGCCGGTGAGTTCCTCGACCCGCTCGGGGTGGGCGAGCTCTACGGCGTGGGCGAGAAGACCGCGGCGATGCTCCACCGGCTCGGCCTGGTCACCGTCGGCGACGTGGCCCGCACCCCCACCCGGACCCTGGAGCGCGCGCTCGGCCACCACCTCGGCCGCCACCTCCACGAGCTCGCCCGCGGCGCCGACCGGCGGCCGATCACCGCCCGCAACGGGAGTGCCTTCGGTGGTTTCGGGACCGCCGACCCCGAGCACTCGATGGGTGCCCAGGAGACCTTCGGCCGCGACACCGACGACCGGGAGGTGGTCGTGCGCGAGATCCTGCGGCTGGCCGACCGGGTCGGACGCCGGATGCGGGTGGCCGGCGTCGCCGGGCGGACCGTCGCCCTCACGGTCCGGTTCGCCGACTTCACCACGATCACCCGCTCCCGCACCCTTCCCGAGGCGACCGACGTCACCGTCGAGCTCCACCGGGCCGCGACCCGGCTCTTCGACGGCCTCGGCCTGCAGCGGGCCCGGATCCGGCTGGTCGGCGTCCGGGCCGAGGGGTTGGTGCCCCGTGAGCGGGTGCACCGCCAGCTCGTGCTCGGCGAGCGGGAGCGGGGGTGGTCCGAGGCCGACCGGGCGGTCGACCGGGCCACCCGCCGCTTCGGCAGCGACGCGGTCCGTCCTGCGTCCCTGCTGGCCTGAACAGGGGGCAGGGCCGGCGCGACCGGGAAGAAAATCCCGAACGGGTGTACCCGGTCGCCCACCACCTGCCTATGCTGGATACTCGTCCCGACACCGGCGCCAGGGAGGCAACGTGCCTGGTCTCTCCGAAGAGGAGCTGCGACTGCTCGAGCAGATGGAGCGCGCCCTCGTCGAGGAGGACCCCAAGTTCGCCTCCACGCTCCGCGGCACCTCGCTGCGCAGCATGGCCCGCCGCCGCGCCATCCTGGCCGGCGTCTGCTTCGTCGCCGGGATCGCGGTCATGATGACCGGCGTCGTCGCCAACCTGATCCCCGTGGGCATCATCGGGTTCCTCGTGATGCTCGCCTCGGCGACCATGGGCCTGACCGCCCTGCGCGGCCAGCGCGCCGCCGGCCCCGAGGAAGAGGCGGAGCAGCCGCACCAGCCGCGCGAGGAGCGCACGTTCACCGTCATCCAGGGCTCCGGCAAGACCCGCAAGCCCCGCCGCACCCCGCGCGCCAGCCGCGGCTCCTTCATGGAGCGCATGGAGGAGCGCTGGCGCCGCCGTCGGGAGAACGGCGGCTACTAGGTCGTCCCGCCCCGGCGTCACCGGATCACGCGGGATCACTCCTGACCGATCGGGATCGCTCGGGGTGGAGCCGCGTCAGCCGACGTGGTCGACCACCGAGCCGTGCCCGACCAGCACCGGCTCCTCCTGGGGGGCCGTGGTCCGGGTGCGGCTCCACGGCAGCACCGACGCCGGCCACCAGCGGGCCCGCCGCCGCGCGCGGTCGTCGACGCCGCCCCGCAGGGCGGCCACCACCGTCCGGGCGTCGTGGCGCACGCCCTCGGCGTCGCCGGCGTCGCGCCCGCGGGAGTAGCGCAGCCGCTCCAGGGCCAGCACCAGCCGGTCCAGCGCCGCGACGCCGTCCGGCGAGGCCTCCGGCCCGCGCGGCGGCCGCTCGAGCTGGTCGTGCGGGCTGGTCGGCCCGAGGTGGTCGACCAGCCGGTTGCGGGTCTGCCGGGGCGAACGACCCGTCGGCCACGGGACGCCGAGGTCACGCGCGGTCGCCTCGAGCTCCTGCCACGCCGGCTCGGGAGCGCCCCGGAGCCGGTGCCGCGACTGGCGTCGGCGTACGAGCCGGGGGAGCAGCAGCAGCGCGACCACCAGCAGGCCACCGACCGTCCCGCCCAGCACCGGCGCCCACGGGAAGCCCTGCTGGGCCCGCGGTGACTGCTTCTCGGGCAACGCCCCCTCGTCGAGCCGGGGGTTCTGGCTCAGGCTCGGCTGCTGCCCGGCGCCCTGGCTCGCGCTCGCGCTCGGGTCGTCGGTGGGCGGCGCCGGGAGGTCGTCGGCGGTGTAGGTCGGCACGTCCTCGGCGCGCTCGGAGGGCGTGGGCTCGAATCGCACCCAGCCCGCCCCGCTGAAGTAGAGCTCGGGCCAGGCGTGGAGGTCGTCGGTGGAGAACTCGTAGGTCCGCGGCCCGACCTCGTCGGGCTCCAGGAAGCCGACGACGACCCGGGAGGGGATGCCGAGCGAGCGGGCCATGGCCGCCATCGCCGAGGCGAACTGCTCGCAGTAGCCGGTCCGTCCGGTGCCGCCCTCGGTCAGGAACTCCGTGAGTGCGCTGGCGCCGTTGCCGGGCGCGACGTTGTCGAGGGAGTACTCGAAGCCGCCGTCCTCGCGGAACCAGTCCTGCAGCGCGACCGCCTTCTCGTAGCGCGTGGGGAAGTCGCGGGTCACCTCGGTCGCGAGGTTGCCGACCAGGGGCGGCAGGTCGGTCGGCAGGTCCCGGTAGGAGCTGTCGACGTCACCGGCCGACGACGGGGCGCTGGCCAGCTCGTCGGCCTCGAGGTCGAGGCTCACGGCGGTGAAGGTGTAGTCGATCCCCGCCGTGTCGAGGTCGTCGTCGGCGGCGAGGAAGTCGAGCGTCGTGGCGTCGTAGCGCCAGTCCCCGTCGGCGGTGATCCGGTTGACCACCGAGGTCGTCGGCAGCCACCGGGACCGGAAGTCCGCGCTGGCGGTGACCTCGTAGTCGTACGGGGTGCGCGCCACGCCGCGGTCGATGTCGGGCAGCGGCACCGCGCCCTCGGCCCGCTGCTCGATCGGGATGTCGCGGTCGCCGGTGCTCCACTCGTCGTCGCTGAACCGGTTGAGCGCCGCGATCCGGAGGTACGTCGGCGACGGGTCTGCCGTGGTGACCCGGAGCAGCGGGACGTCCTCGGTCTGCAGGAGGTCGCGGCGCAGGTCGGTCATCGGGTTGACGACGGAGATGTCGTCGCCGGCGCCCTGTCCCGGGCCGAAGCCGAAGAGCCCCAGTGACATCGTCGGCACCAGGACCGGCGCGACCACGGCGATCGCGGTGGCGGCCACGCCGAGCGAGCCGGCGCCGGCTCGCACGGTCGAGGACTGGCCGTCGAGCGGGCCCCGCTGGCCCTCGAGACTGCGGCCCCACCGCGACACGGCCTCGCCGTGCTGGAGATAGAGCATCAGCATGAAGCCGATCGCCGTGAGCGAGAAGGCCCACCAGGCGACGCCGCCGCCGAGCAGCCCCACGGGGATGCTGTAGATCGCGAGCAGCGGGAGCCCGGCCAGCGGCACCCGTCGCAGGGTGCCGGCGAGCAGGTCGACCAGGACCAGGCACACCCAGCCGCCGACGAGGAGCAGCGCGTCGACCGAGCCCTCGACGGGCACCGGCGCGCGGTACTGCTGCGCGTTGGTCACCGCCGTACCGAGCGCCTCCAGCAGGTCGACCCCTGCGGCGCCGACCGGCAGCGGGCTGCCGGTCAGCAGCGCGGTGAGGGCCATCAGCCCGAGCACGAGCTGGGCCAGCAGCACCACGACGCCGGGCAGGTGGAAGCGACGCAGCGCCGCGCCGACGACCGCGACCAGCAGCGCGAGGGCCAGCAGCGGCCACAGGTAGCCGGACGGGTCCTGGGTGAAGCCGCGCCAGGCCAGCGTGGCGAGCCAGGTGGTCCCGGCGGCGGCGGCGCTCGTGGCCGCGACCTCGACCAGGCCGGGTCGCCGGCTCCTCATCGCACCCGCTCCCGCTCGAAGGTGGCGCGCCGGCCGGCGCGGGCCGCGCTGGAGCCGAGGTCCTGCCACACGGTGTCGAGCCGGTCGCGCGGCCCCAGGTTGGCAGCCCGCCAGCCGTGGCTGCCGAGCACGCCCGCGGCCGAGCCCCGACTCCCTTCCCCCAGCCACGAGTCGACGTCGAGGGCGACGGCGAGGGCGGCGGTCGAGTGGTGGAGCATCCGGGTGAAGACCAGCAGGTCGCTGTCGTCGATGCTGCCGGTGACGGCGACCAGCAGGCCGCCGTGGGTGGGGTCGGTCAGCCAGCCGACGTCGAGCCGCTTGCGGGCGGCCGGCTCGACGACGGCGAGCGCCTCGAGCAGCGGCCCGGTGTTGAGCTCGGCGTCGCGGTAGTGCCAGGCGCTGGCGGGGTCCTCGCCGTCGGCCGTCACCAACCGCACGGTGAAGCCGCGGCGGCTGAGGTGGACGGCGATCGAGGCCGCCGCCGAGACCGCGGTCTCCAGGGACGAGGCGACCCCGCGGCCGCGGTGGGCCCCGGCCCGGTTGTCGACGAACAACGTCGCCCGCGACTGCCACGGCTGCTCCTCCCGGCGCACCATCAGCTCGCCGACGCGCGCGGAGCTGCGCCAGTGGACGCGGCGCAGGTCGTCGCCCCGGCGGTACTCGCGCACGGTGACGTCCTCGGCGCTGCCGGTTGCGAAGGCCCGCGGTCGGTTGTCGCCGGACCCGGTCCAGGCGCCGCCGAGGGGGATGTGGGGGAGGGGAGTGGTGCGCGGCGTCACGGTCAGCGGGATCGTGGTCCGGAACGAGCGGCCGAGCTCGACCAGGCCGAAGGGGTCGCTCACCCGCACCGTCATCGGGCCGATCTCGAACCGGCCGCGGACGTCGGACCGCACCTGGTAGGTGACCTGGCGGCGCCAGCCGTGGCCGATGCCCTCGAGCACGAACCGGTGCCGGGTGCCGAGGACGTAGGGGACGTGGTCCTCGAGCATCAGCAGCCCGCTGGGCTTGCGGCCCTCGTTGCTCAGCGCCAGCGTGACCGTCGCGGGCGAGCCGGCGCTGACCAGCTGGGGGTTGACGGTGCGCACCAGCGCCAGCCGGTAACGGCTGCGGCCGATCAGCGCCGCCGCGAGCAGCGGCAGCACGGCGACCAGCGCGCCCACCCGGACCAGCTGGTCCTGGCCCATGACCACCGCGCAGGCGACCGCGGTGATCCCGGCGGCCAGGAACGCCCGTCCCCGCAGGGTCAGGGCCGACAACGCCTCGCGCACGAGCCCTCCCTCCGGCCGGGTCAGGCCTGCTTGTCGTGCACGGGCACCCGCTCGAGCACGTCGGCCAGGATGGCGTCGGTCGTGCGGCCGGTCATGGCGGCCTCCACGCCCGGGAGCAGCCGGTGGGACAGCACCGGGCCGGCCAGGCCGCGGACGTCGTCGGGCAGCACGTAGTCGCGCCCGGAGATGGCGGCCCGGGCCTTCGCGGCGCGGACCAGGTGGAGCGTGGCGCGCGGGGAGGCGCCCAGGGTCAGCTCCGGGGAGCGGCGGGTCGCCGCGCTGATCGAGACGGCGTAGCGCTGCACCGCGTCGGAGACGTAGACCTGCCCCACGATCGAGGACAGCTTGCGGACCTCGGCCGCGTCGGTGACCGGCTCCAGGTCGTCGAGCGGGTTGGAGCGCGTGTGGGACCCGAGCATCGCGATCTCGGCGGTCTCGACCGGGTAGCCGATCGAGACCCGGGCCATGAAGCGGTCGCGCTGGGCCTCGGGGAGGGCGTAGGTGCCCTCCATCTCCACCGGGTTCTGGGTGGCGATGACCATGAACGGCGCCTCGAGCACGTAGGTCGTGGTGTCGACGGTGACCTGGCGCTCCTCCATGCACTCCAGCAGCGCCGACTGGGTCTTGGGGGAGGCCCGGTTGATCTCGTCGCCCACGACGATGTTGGCGAAGATCCCGCCGGGGCGGAACTCGAAGGTGCGCGACTCCTGGTTGTAGACCGAGACGCCGGTGACGTCGGAGGGCAGCAGGTCCGGAGTGAACTGGATCCGGCGCACCGTGCAGTCGATGCTGCGGGCGAGCGCCTTGCTGAGCTGGGTCTTGCCGACGCCGGGCACGTCCTCGATCAGCAGGTGGCCCTCGGCGAGCAGCACGATCAGGCTGGCCGAGACGACCTCGGGCTTGCCCTCGATGACCTTCTCGATGTTGCCGCGCACCCGGGCGACGACGCCGCCGAGGGTCTCGAGGTCGGCACCGTCGGCGATCTGGCCCGTGCGGTGGCCCGAGTCTGGGGTGGTCACCCGTGTCCTCCTGGTCGGTCGTGGTGCGCCCACGGTAGAGCAGCGCGCGAAAAACCTATGACGGGCGAGCGGTCGACCTCACCCCCGGGCCAGTCACGGTTTGGTTGCGATCCGCCCCATCGCCGGGCTCGCTCCTCCACCACCCACCACCGCGCGCTCCACCCCGCTCCACCCCGCGCTCCACCACGCTCCCCACGACCGCTGTCCGGGGGCCCGCGGCCCTGGCCGGAGCCGTTTCCGCGGGGCAGGGGGCGGACCAGACCGCCGGACTCGCGCCGGGAAACAGCCCGGGAACACGCGAAAGATGGTTGACGGTGGAGCAATGTGGCGTAGAGTGGTGCGCAGTGGAGGAAGAGTCCCGACATCGGGGCACAGGGAGCGGAGGTGGCCCGATGTTGATGGGCACCTACACCCCCAAGCTCGACGACAAGGGGCGGCTCTTCCTCCCGGCGAAGTTCAGGGACCAGCTGACGGAGGGGCTCGTGGTCACCAGAGGTCAGGAACGCTGCCTCACCGTGTGGCCGATGGGCGCCTTCGCACAGGTGGCAGGGAAGGCCCAGGAGGCTCCGGTGACCGACAAGGCGGTACGGGACTACACCCGACTGCTCTTCGCCGGCGCCTCCGACGACCAGCCCGACAAGCAGGGCCGGCTGACCATCCCCCCGATGCTCCGCGAGTACGCGTCGCTCGCCAAGGACGTGATCGTGATCGGGGTCGGCAACCGGCTGGAGATCTGGGACGCCGCCCGGTGGCAGGACTACTCCGACGGCCGCGAGCAGGCGTTCTCCGACCTCAGCGACGAGGTCTTCCCGACCGCGACGTGAGCCGCGCAGCAACCAGCACCACCCGACAACTCCACAGACGGATCGCAGGACGAGGTCTCGAGCCCGCTCCCGCCGACCTCTGGGGCCACTTCCCCGGCTCCTGACGTCGACTTCCCACCACCGGACCCACCTCCGGTCACGGGAGCGGGCTGGGACCTGGCCCGGCGATCCGCACCGCGACACAGCACCGCCGAGCACACCCACCACCGAGCACACCACTGGGGTCGAGACCATGAGCCACACCGCCTGGGGCACCGGGGCGACCGGGGGCACCGCCCTCGAGGTGCCCACCCCCAGGCCCCGGGTGCGCCACCTCGCCCGCGAGGCGGTCGGCCTGATGGCCTTCTCGGCGCTCGCGTCGACCACCCTCGCCGGGTGCCTGCTCCTCCTGGCGACGCTCGGGCACCAGGGCTGAGCATGACCGGCCCCTCCCACGTCCCGGTCCTCCTCGACCGGGTCGTCGCCCTCCTCGCGCCCGCGCTCGACCACGACGGTGCCGTGATGGTCGACGCGACCCTGGGCCTCGGCGGT
This sequence comes from uncultured Actinomycetota bacterium, assembly GCA_963740885.1. Lineage (GTDB taxonomy): Bacteria > Actinomycetota > Actinomycetes > Propionibacteriales > Nocardioidaceae > Nocardioides. Next base: position 143,994 of record CAVUFP010000002.1, on the reverse strand, counting down.
CACAGCGAGGCGGTGCTGCGGGAGTGCTCGCTGGCCCGGGTCGTCGGCATCGACCGCGACCGCGCCGCCCTCGACCTGGCCGGCGAGCGGCTGGCGCCGTACGCCGGCCGCTTCACCGGCGTCCACGCGGTCTACGACGAGATCCCCGAGGTGCTCGCCGACCTCGGGCTCGACGGTGTCGACGCCGTGCTCTTCGACCTCGGCGTCTCCTCCCTGCAGCTCGACGTCACCGACCGCGGCTTCGCCTACCGCGAGGACGCGCCGCTGGACATGCGGATGGACCGCAGCGGCGGCCCCACCGCCGCCGAGGTCCTCAACACCTACCCCGAGGGCGAGCTGGCCCGCGTGCTGAGGGAGTACGGCGAGGAGAAGTTCGCCCGCCGGATCGCCGCCGCCGTGGTGCGCGAGCGGAGCCGCGAGCCGTTCACCACCTCGGCGCGCCTGGTCGAGCTGCTCTACGCGGCGATCCCCGCGCCCGCTCGGCGGACCGGCGGCCATCCCGCCAAGCGCACCTTCCAGGCGCTCCGGATGGAGGTCAACGACGAGCTGGCCGTGCTGCGCCGGGCGCTCCCCGCCGCGGTCGACGCGATCCGGGTCGGCGGCCGGGTCGTCGTGGAGTCCTACCACTCCCTGGAGGACCGCCTGGTCAAGCAGGCGTTCGCGGCGGCCACCCGCAGCGACGTCCCGCCCGACCTGCCCTTCGTGCCGGAGGGCCACGAGCCCGCACTGCGACTGGTCACCCGCGGGGCCGAGAAGGCCGACCAGCAGGAGATCGAGGACAACCCCCGGGCCGCGTCGGTGCGGCTGCGGGCGATCGAGAGAACCCGAGGAGTCGCATCGTGAGCAGTCCCGCCGTCCAGCTCCGCGCCCGCGTCCCGCGGATCACCCCGCTGCGCGGTGAGCCCGGCACCCGGCTGCGGGTGGTGCCGCGCCGTCGTCGGCAGGCCTCCCGGGTGCCGTTCGTGGTGCTGATGACGCTGCTGATGCTCGGCGGCGTCGTCGGGTTGCTGCTGTTCAACACCTCGATGCAGCAGGCGGCCTTCGCGACCACCGCGCTGGAGGAGCAGGCGCGCACGCTCAACGCCCGCCAGCAGACCCTGGAGATGGAGCTCGACGTGCTGCGCAACCCCCAGCGGGTCGCCGAGGCCGCACAGCGGATGGGGATGGTGCCCTCCCACCGCCCGGCCTACCTCGAGCTGCCTTCCGGCACGGTCCTCGGCGAGCCTGCTCCGGCTGTGGCCGCCGACGGCCTCAGACTGCTCCCACGCCCTCCCGCCAAGCCCGCCGTGCTCTCGCCGGAGCCGGTCGTCCGGCAGGTGTTCCCCACGGGGACCCCCGCCGCCACGACCGGGCAGGACCGACAGGCCCGCGGTGGTGGGGCGGGAGCCCGGGCCGACGGCGACCGCGACTAGGAGGGGGGAGTGCCGGTGCCGACCACACCGATGCGTGGACGACCCGCACGGACCCACCGCCCCCGAGGCAGCATGCGCGGCTCACCACTGTTCCGGCTGCGCCTCGGCTTCATCCTGATCGCCATGGTGCTCTCGGTCTTCGGGGGCCGGCTGGTGCAGCTGCAGGGCCTCGACCCCGGCGCGTACGCCGAGATGGCGGCCGCGGCCGGAACGGTCGACGCCGTGCTGCCGGCCGCCCGCGGCGACATCCTCGACCGCAACGGCGAGCCGCTGGCCCGCTCGATCGACGGCGTGACGATCATCGCCGACCCGCTAGTCACGGCCGGGCAGGCGCCCGAGATCGCCAAGTTCCTCAGCAACCGCCTCGACGTCGACTACTTCTCGGTCCTGCCCCGGCTGCGCGAGGAGGGGAGCCGCTACGAGTACGTCGCCCGCCGGATCCCCTCGACCCTCGCCGACAAGGTGCTGGCCGAGGCCGAGGACAAGGGCTACGAGGGGCTGTCCACGGCGCGCGACCCGGTGCGTGACTACCCGGCCGACGACGTCGCCGCCAACCTGGTCGGCTTCATGGGCACCGACGAGCCGCTGGCCGGCTTCGAGCGCACCTTCGACGGGATGCTGGCCGGCACCGACGGCCGGGCCCGCTACCAGGTGGGCGACGGCAACCGGATCCCGCTCGGCGACAGCACCATCGAGCCACCGGTCGACGGCCACGACCTCCACACCACCATCGACCTCGACCTGCAGTGGTACGTCCAGCGCGTGCTGCGCCAGGCCGTCGAGGACTCCGGCGGCGAGTCGGGCATGGCCGTGGTCATGGACACCCGGACCGGCGAGGTCCTGGCGCTGGCCGACGACCCGACGTTCGACGCCGGCAACCCCCTGGTCTCGCCCAAGGAGGACCTCGGCTCGCGGGCCGTCAGCGACGTCTACGAGCCGGGCTCGGTCGAGAAGGTGCTGACCGTGGCCGGCCTGCTCGACGAGGGCAAGGTCACCCCGCGCACCCGGCTGGTGGTGCCGCCCCAGCTCGATCGTGACGGCCGGGTCATCAACGACTGGTTCCCCCACGGCCTGCTCCACCTCACGCTGGCGGGAGCGATCGCCCAGTCCTCCAACATCGGCGTGGTCCGTGCCGCCGACGAGTACCGCGGCACCGAGCTGCGCCGCTACCTCACGAGGTTCGGCCTCGGCCAGCCCACCGACATCGGTGTGCGCGGCGAGACCGCGGGCATCCTGCCGGCCGCCAGCCTCTGGAACCGGCTCACTGCCGACCGGGTCGCCTTCGGCCAGTCGTTGTCGGTCAACGCCGTGCAGATGGCCTCGGCGGTCAACACCATCGCCAACGGCGGGGTCCGGGTCGACCCCTCGCTGATCAGCGGCAGCGCCACCACCGAGGACGGCGTCGACGTCGGCACCGACCACACGAGCACCCACCGGGTGGTCAGCGCCCGCGCCGCGACCGAGACCATGAAGATGATGGAGCGGGTCGTCGACCCCGAGGTCGGCACCGCGCCCGCCGCCGCCGTCCCCGGCTACCGCGTCGCCGGCAAGACCGGCACCGCGCAGCGGGTCGGCGCCGACTGCAGGTGCTACGACGGCACGTTCACGGTCTCCTTCGCCGGGTTCGCCCCCGCCGACGACCCGCGGTTCACCGTCTACGTCGTGGTGCAGAACCCCAGCAACGGCGGCGGCGGCGGCTCGGTCGGCGGTCCGGCGTTCTCGAAGATCATGAGCTACGCGCTGCGCCGCTACGCCGTCCCGCCGACGGGCACCCGGCCCTCGCAGCTGCCGATCGAGTGGTGAGGCGAGAGGTCCACCGGGCATTTCCGCAACCGGGCCCAGCGATAGATTCGCCGGCGTGACGGAGGACAACCTCACGCGGACCCGCCCGGCCGACCCGGTCGCGACCCCGCTCGCGGAGCTCGCCCGGTGGTTGGAGGCGCACGCCCCCCGCGCGCGGGCGAGCGGCGACCTGTCGCGAGCGGTGACCGGGGTGTCGCTGAGCTCGCAGCGGATCCAGCCCGGCGACGTCTACGCCGCCCTCCCCGGCAGCCGCGTCCACGGCATCCGGTTCGCGCCCGACGCGGTCGCCGCCGGCGCCGTCGCGGTGCTCACCGACGAGGAGGGCGCGAGCGCCGCTCCCGACGTACCGCTGCTGGTCGTCGACCGGCCGCGGGCCGTGCTGGGTGGCTTCGCCGCCCGGGTCTACGGCGACCCCGCCGCCTCGTTGCGGCTGGTGGGCGTGACCGGCACCCAGGGCAAGACCACGACGACCCGGCTGGCGGAGGGCGGCCTGCAGGCGGCCGGCGAGCACGTCGCCGTGGTCGGCACCGTCGGCACGCGCGTCGACGGGCGAGGACGTGCGGACGGTGCTCACCACCCCCGAGGCCCCCGACCTGCACGGGCTGTTCGCGCTGATGCGCGAGCGCGGCGTCAGCGGCTGCCTGATGGAGGTGTCGAGCCACGCCCTGGTGCTCGGGCGGGTCGACGGCGTGGTCTTCGACGTGGCCGTCTTCACCAACCTCGGCCGCGACCACCTCGACTTCCACACCGACCTCGAGGACTACTTCGCGGCCAAGGCCTCGCTCTTCACCCCCGGGCGCGCGCGGCGCGGCCTGGTCAACGTCGACGACGCCCACGGCCGGCGGCTGCTCGAGGAGGCCGACATCCCGCTCCGCACGTTCTCGGCCACCGGCGCCGAGGCCGACTGGCGCGCGGACGACGTGGTGCCCCAGGCGACGGGCAGCACCTTCACCGTCCACGGCCCCGACGGTCTCGCGCTGGCCGCCTCGTGCCCGCTGCCCGGCGACTTCAACGTCGCCAACGCGCTGGCCGCGATCGCCGGCGCCGCCGAGGCGGGCTACGACCCGGCGGTGGTGGTCAGGGGCATGTCCGTCGGGCCGGGCGTGCCCGGCCGTCTGGAGCGGGTCGAGGCCGGGCAGGACTTCGTCGTGGTCGTCGACTACGCCCACAAGCCCGACGCTGTCGAGTCGGCGTTGCGCACCCTGCGCCCGCTCACCGAGGGCCGGCTGATCGTGGTGATCGGCGCCGGCGGCGACCGCGACCCCGGCAAGCGGCCGCTGATGGGCGAGATCGCCGGCCGTCTCGCCGACGTGGTCGTCGTCACCGACGACAACCCCCGGACCGAGGACCCGGCGGCGATCCGGGCCGCCGTGCTCGACGGCACCCGGGGCGCCACCGCCGAGGTGGTCGAGGTCGGCGACCGCCGGCTGGCCATCCGCGAGGCGCTCTCGCGCGCCGGTGGCGGCGACATCGTCCTGGTCGCGGGCAAGGGGCACGAGACCGGGCAGGAGGTCGGCGACGTGGTCCATCCCTTCGACGACCGCGCCGTCGTGCGCGAGGAGCTCTCCGCATGATCCCGCTGACCCTGGGCGAGCTCGCCGCCGCCACCGGCGCCCGCCTCGTCGGCGGCGGTGGCGACGTCGTCGTCGACGGCCGCGTCACCACTGACTCGCGCGAGTGCGGGCCGGGGAGCCTCTACGTCGCCCGCCGTGGCGAGCACGCCGACGGGCACGACTTCGCGCCCGCCGCCGTCGAGGCCGGTGCGGTCGGGGTGCTCGGCGAGCGCCCGGTGCCGGGCGTCCCGACCCTGGTCGCCGACGACGTCGAGGTGGCCTTCGGGCGTACGGCGCGCGCCGTGGTCGACCGCCTGCCGGACCTGCGGATCGTGGGCGTGACCGGTTCCTCGGGCAAGACCACCGTCAAGGACCTGCTGGCTGCCGTGCTCGCGACCAGCGGCCCCACCGTCGCCCCCGTCAACTCCCTCAACGGGGAGATCGGCGTGCCGCTCACCGTGTGCCGGGTGGAGCAGGGGACGCGGTTCCTCGTGGCGGAGATGGGCGCCCGCGGGATCGGGCACATCAGCTACCTGACCTCGATCGCCCCGCCCCGCGTCGCCGTCGTGCTCAACGTGGGGATGGCGCACGTCGGCGAGTTCGGCTCGGTCGACAACATCGCGCTGGCCAAGTCCGAGCTGCCCCGCTCGGTCCCCGCCGACGGTCTCGCCGTCCTCAACCGCGACGACCCGCGGGTGGCGGCGATGGCCGACGGGCTGGCCTGTCGGGTCGTCACCGTCGGTGAGCACGACGACGCCGACCTGCGGGCGACCGAGGTCGGCCTGGACGCCCGGGGCCGCGCGACGTACACGCTCCGGCGCCGGGGGAGCGACGACGTCCGGGTCAGCCTTGCCCAGCCGGGGCGTCACCAGGTCGGCAACTCGCTGTCGGTGCTCGCGGCCGCGCTCGAGCTCGGCGTGCCGCTCGAGCAGGCCGTGGCCACGCTCGCCACGACCGGTCCCGCGAGCCGGTGGCGGATGGAGGTCACCGAGCGCGCCGACGGCGTGACCGTCGTCAACGACGCCTACAACGCCAACCCCGACTCGGTCCGGGCGGCGCTGCGCGCGCTGGCCGACATGGAGGTGGCCGGCCGACGGGTCGCGGTGCTCGGCGGGATGCTCGAGCTGGGCGAGGCCTCGCAGGAGCAGCACCGGGCCACGGGAGCCACGGCCGCGGAGCTCGGGGTCGACCTGCTGGTGGGGGTGGGCGAGCTCGCCCGCGACGTGGTGTCCGGCTACGGGTCCGGCGGGACCGGCGAGGGACACTGGGTCGCCGACACCGACGCGGCCTTCGACCTGCTCGGCCGGCTGCTGCGCCCCCACGACGTCGTGCTGCTCAAGTCCAGCCGCGACTCCGGCCTGCGGTGGCTCGGCGAGCGGCTCGCGGAGGCGACCCCGGACACCGGCGCGGGCGCTCCGCTGGGCCACAATGGGCCCGGCGTGTCCGACCACGGCGGGGACGACGGCAACGACCCCCGGGGCCAGGAGAGGAACAGCGACGGATGAGAGCGATCCTGCTCGGGGGTGGGCTGGCCCTGCTGGTGTCGCTGCTCGGCACCCGGGTCGCGATCCGTGCCTTCACCCAGCTCGGCTACGGGCAGGAGATCCGCGACGACGGTCCGACCACCCACCACACCAAGCGCGGTACGCCGACCATGGGCGGCGTGGTCATCGTGCTGGCCACGCTCCTGGGCTACTTCGCGGCCAAGGCGATCACCCTCGACCTGCCCTCGGCCTCGGCCGTGCTGTTGCTCTTCCTCTTCGTCGGGTGCGGCCTGGTGGGCTTCCTCGACGACTTCATCAAGATCGTCAAGCAGCGCAGCCTGGGCCTGCGCAGCAAGGCCAAGATGATCGGGCTCACCTCCGTCGCCATCACCTTCGGCGTGCTCGCGCTGCTGCCGGCACTGGAGGACGGGCGCGGCGAGCGGCCGGCCAGCCTCCACATCTCCTTCATCCGCGACTTCGAGCTGATCACGCTCCCGGCCGTGATCGCGGTGCTGCTGATCTGGCTGATCGTCGCCGGCACCAGCAACGGGGTCAACCTCGCCGACGGCCTCGACGGGCTCGCCACCGGCGCCAGCGTGATGGTCTTCGGCGCCTACACGATCGTCAACATCTGGCAGAACAACCAGTCGTGCGCGATCACCCCCGGCAACAGCTGCTACGAGGTGCGCGACCCGCTCGACCTGGCCGTGGTCGCCGCGGCGATCACCGGTGCCTGCTTCGGCTTCCTGTGGTGGAACGCCTCCCCGGCCCAGATCTTCATGGGCGACACCGGCTCGCTCGCCCTCGGCGGCGCGGTCGCCGGCTTCGCGATCATGACCCGCACCGAGCTGCTGCTGATCATCCTCGGCGGGCTGTTCGTGCTCGAGACGGTCTCGGTGATGATGCAGGTGACCTGGTTCAAGACGACCAAGCGGCTCACGGGCACCGGGCGCCGGATCTTCCGGATCGCACCCATCCACCACCACTTCGAGATGCTCGGCTGGGAGCAGGTGACGGTGGTGATCCGGTTCTGGATCATCACCGGGCTGTGCGTGGCCGCCGGGCTCGGCGTCTTCTACGCCGAGTGGGTGGCCGGGTCGTGACGACCGACGTGTCGACCTACGGCCGCGACAGCGACTGGTCCCGGGTCCGCGCGACCGTCGCCGGGTTCGGCGTCACCGGCTTCGCGGCCGCCGACAACCTCACCCACCTCGGCGCCACCGTCACCGCGCTCGACGACCGCACCGACGACGCGAAGGAGGAGCGCGCCACGCTGCTCGGCGTCCTGGGCGCCGACGTCCGCCTGGGGGAGGGGAGCACCAGCACGCTCCCCGACGACACCGACCTGCTGGTCGTGAGCCCGGGCTGGCGTCCCGACCACCCGCTGCTCCAGCAGGCGGCCGCCCGTGGGGTCCCCGTCTGGGGCGAGGTCGAGCTGGCCTGGCGGCTGCGCGACCCGGAGCGCCCTGCGCCGTGGCTCGCCGTGACCGGCACCAACGGCAAGACCACCACCACCCAGATGCTGCAGGCGATCCTCACCGCCGCCGGGCTGCGCAGCGCGGCCGTCGGCAACGTCGGCCGCCCGGTGGTCGAGGCGGTGATGGACCCCGAGCCCTACGACGTGCTGGCCGTCGAGCTCTCCAGCTTCCAGCTCCACTACACGCGCTCGCCCGCCTGCGAGTCGGCCGTCGTGCTCAACGTCGCCGAGGACCACCTCGACTGGTACGACGGCCCGGGGGCGATGCGCCGCTACGCCGCCGACAAGGGGCGGGTCTACCACGGGGTCGAGCGGGCCTGCGTCTACAACGTGGCCGACCCGGTGACCGAGCAGCTGGTGCGCGACGCCGACGTGGCCGAGGGCGCCCGGGCGATCGGCTTCACCCTCGGCATGCCCGGGGTGGGGATGGTCGGCGTCGTCGACGACATCCTGGCCGACCGCGCCTTCGTCGAGGAGCGCCGCACCAGCGCCGCCGAGCTCTGCACGGTCTCCGACCTCGCCTCGGGAGCGCCCCACTTCGTGGCCGACGCGCTCGCCGCCGCCGCGCTGGCCCGCGCCCACGACGTGCCCCAGGCCGCGGTCAAGGCCGGGCTCGCCGGCTTCCGTCCCGACGGCCACCGGATCGCCACCGTCGCCGAGGCCGGGGGAGTCACCTGGGTCGACGACTCCAAGGCCACCAACCCCCACGCGGCCCGGTCCTCCCTCGCCGGCTACGACCCCGTCGTGTGGGTCGCCGGCGGGCTGGCCAAGGGGGCCCGGTTCGACGAGCTGGTGCAGGCCGTGGCCGGTCGGTTGCGCGGCGTCGTGCTGCTCGGGCGTGATCGCGACGTCATCGCCCAGGCCCTTTCGCGACACGCGCCCGATGTTCCGGTCATCGACGTGACCGACGGCGAGACTGGGGCCGAGCCTGATCCGATGACGAGGGTCGTGGCGGCGGCGGACCGGTTGGCGAGACCCGGTGACACGGTGCTGCTGGCGCCCGGGTGTGCGTCGATGGACATGTTCACCGACTACGCGGCCCGGGGTGACGCCTTCGCCGCCGCCGTACGACGCAGGACCGGGCAGGACCAGTAGGGGCACGACCAGGAGCGACGGGCTACCGAGGAGGGCGAGCGCCGCAGTGACCACGACGGCCGACCCCACCGCCGGGTCCTCCTCGGGTCCCACGTCGAGCCCCGCCCCGGACGCTGCCACGGCCTCCGGGCGCCGCGACCGCGCCCGCTCGTGGTGGGCGGCGCTCCACGCGGCGCTCGACCGGCCGCTGACGTCCTACTACCTGCTGCTCGGCGCCTCGGCGCTGCTGCTCACGGTCGGCCTGATCATGGTGCTCTCGGCCTCCAGCGTGCACTCCTTCGAGGTCTACGACGGCGACTCCTACGCCATCGTCAAGCGGCAGCTGATGTGGGTCGCGATCGGCATCCCCTGCGCCTGGGTGGCCTCGCGGCTGCCCTACCGCGCGATCCGCCAGATCTCCTGGCTCGCGATCCTGGTCTCGGTGGTGCTGCTCGCGCTGACCGCCAAGTGGGGCGTCGTCGTCAACGGCAACAAGAACTGGCTGGCCGTCGGCCCGCTGCAGATCCAGCCGTCGGAGATCGCCAAGCTGGCGATCGTGCTGTGGGCCGCCCACGTCTACGCCCAGAAGGAACGTCGCCTCGGCAACCTCCACCAGGTGATGGTGCCGGTGGTGCCCGTCCTGCTGGGCATCATCCTGCTGGTCATCGTCGGCCGCGACCTCGGCACCGCGCTCGTGCTCTGCGCCATCCTGCTCTCCATGCTCTGGGTGGTCGGCGCGCCGGCCCGGCTGTTCACCATCGCGATGTCGGTCGTGGGCGTCGCCGCGATCTTCCTGGCCACCACCAGCTCGGAGCGCCGCGAACGGCTGACCAACTTCGTCGACCCGTTCAAGGACTACCACGACGCGGGCTGGCAGCCGGCCCACGGGCTCTTCGCGCTCTCCAGCGGCGGCTGGTTCGGCGAGGGGATCGGCGCCAGCCAGCAGAAGTGGGGCGACCTGCCCGAGGCCCACACCGACTTCATCTTCGCCGTCCTCGGCGAGGAGCTCGGACTGGTCGGCACGCTGCTGGTGGTCAGCCTGTTCCTGGTGATCGCCTACGCCGCGATCCGGGTCGCCATCAACACCGACGACCCGTTCGTGCGCTACATGTCCTTCGGCCTGGTCGCCTGGCTGCTCGGGCAGATGATCGTCAACGTCGGCATGGTCCTGGCGCTGCTGCCCGTCATCGGCATCCCGCTGCCGCTGATCTCCTACGGCGGCTCGGCGCTGCTCCCGACCCTGGTCGCGCTGGGGCTGCTGATCGGCTTCGCGCGCCGCGAGCCGGAGGCCGCCCAGGCCCTGGCCACGCGGCGCCGCTCGCGCTCGGCGGGGCTGGCCGCACCTGCGCCGACCGCTGCCGGCCGCGGCCGTGGCCGCGCCTAGGCTGGGCCCGACATGCGCGTCCTGCTCGCCGGCGGTGGCACCGCCGGACACACCTCGCCCCTGATCGCGACCGCCGAGGCGCTGCGCCGGCTCGACCCGACCATCGAGGTCACCTGCCTCGGCACCCCGCGCGGCCTCGAGAACCGGGTCGTCCCCGAGGCCGGCTTCCCGCTCGAGCTGATCCCCCCGGTGCCGCTGCCGCGACGGCCGGGCGTCGACCTGCTCAAGGTGCCCGCCCGGCTGCGTGGCGCCGTACGCGCGACCGAGGCGGTGCTCGACCGGGTCCGCCCCGACGTCGTGGTGGGCTACGGCGGCTACGTCTCGATGCCGGCCTACCTCGCGGCCCGGCGTCGCAAGCTGCCGCTGGTGGTGCACGAGCAGAACGCGCTGCCCGGCATCGCCAACAAGGTCGGCGCCCGGGTCGCGCGCCGGGTGGCCGTGTCCTTCCCGGCCACCCCGCTCCCGAGGGCGGAGTACGTCGGGCTCCCGATCCGCCGCATGATCGCGACCCTCGACCGGGCGGCGCTGCGCGCCGAGGCGCGCGACCACTTCGGCCTCGACGCCGACCGGCCGACCCTGCTGGTCACCGGCGGCTCGCAGGGTGCGCGCCGGCTCAACCAGTCGGTCTCGGGCGCGGCGCGGGCGCTCGCCGAGGCCGGCGTCCAGGTGCTCCACGTCGTCGGGCCGCAGGGCGAGGCGACCCCCGAGGTCACCGGCGTCCCCTACCTCACCGTGCCCTTCGTCGACCGGATGGACCTCGCCTACGCCGCCGCCGACCTGGTGGTGTGCCGGGCCGGCGCCTCGAGCGTCACCGAGGCCGCCGCCGTCGGGCTGCCGGCCGTCTTCGTGCCGCTGCCGATCGGCAACGGCGAGCAGGAGCACAACGCCCGTCCCGTGGTCGACGCCGGGGGCGGGCTGCTGGTCGCCGACGAGGCGCTCACCCCCGAGTGGGTCGCCGGCAGCGTCCCGGCCCTGGCCACCGACCCCGAGCGGCTGGCGGTGATGGGCTCGGCCGCCGCGGCCCTGATCCCGCGCGACGCCGACGAGCAGCTCGCGCGGATCGTGCAGGAGACGGCGGGGTCCGCCGGATGAGGATCCCCGTCCCCGACGAGCTGCTGCCGGCCGACCGGCTCGGCCGGGTCCACTTCGTCGGCATCGGTGGTGCCGCGCTGTCGGCGATCGCCCGGATCATGGCCGCCCGTGGGGTCCCGGTCACCGGGAGCGACGACCACGACACGCCGTTCCTGCCGTCGCTGCGCGAGCTCGGCGTGACCCTCCACCTCGGCTACGACGCCGCCCACCTCGGCGACCTCGGCGAGGGCGACACCGCGGTGGTCACCACGGCCGCGCGCGAGGACAACCCCGAGGTGCTCGAGGCCCGCCGCCGCGGGCTCCGCGTGCTGCCGCGCTCGGCCGGGCTGGCCGCGGTGATGGACGGGCGCACGGTGCTGGCCGTCGCCGGCACCCACGGCAAGACGACCACCACCTCGCTGCTGACCGTCGCGCTGCTCGAGGCCGGGGCCGACCCGACCTACGCCGTCGGCGGCGTCCTCTCCGCGACCGGCCACAACGCCGAGGCCGGGAGCGGCGACCTGTTCGTCGCCGAGGCCGACGAGAGCGACGGCGCGTTCCTCGTCTACCGCCCCCACGCCGCCCTGGTCACCAACGTGGCCGCCGACCACCTCGACCAGTGGGGGAGCGAGGAGGCCTACCGGGCGGCGTTCGTCGACTTCCTCGACCGGATCGACCCCGACGGCTTCCTGGTCTGCTGCGTCGACGACCCGGGAGCAGCCGACCTGGCCCGCACCGCGCGCGAGCGGGGGCTGCGCGTCGTCCCCGTCGGGGAGGTCGAGGACGCCGAGGTGCGGGTCGTCGACCTCGTCTTCGAGGGGACGACGTCCGCCTTCACCGTCGTCGACGGCGGCCACGAGCTGGGGCGGGTGCGGCTGCAGATCCCCGGTCGCCACTACGTCCTCGACGCCGCCGCCGCGCTGACGGTCGGACTGCGGCTCGGCCACGACTTCGGCGCCCTGCGGCGCGGGCTCGAGGCCTTCACCGGCACCCAGCGCCGGATGGAGCGCAAGGGCGAGGCCGGCGGGGTCCGGGTCTACGACAGCTACGCCCACCACCCCCACGAGATCGCCGGCGACCTCCAGGCCGCGCGTGCGGTGGCGGGGGAGGGCCGGCTGCTGGTCGCCTTCCAGCCCCACCTGGTCTCGCGCACCCGGATCTTCGGGGAGGCGATGGGGCGCGAGCTCGGCGCGGCCGACGAGGTCGTCGTGCTCGACGTCTACCTCGCCCGCGAGGACCCCGACCCCGCGGTCACCGGCCGGATCGTCGCCGACGCCGTGCCGCTCCCCGCCGACCGGGTCCACCACGCGTCCGGTCGCGACGACGTACCCGCCCTGCTGGCCGGGCTGGCCCGGCCGGGCGACCTGGTGCTCACCCTCGGTGCCGGCGACGTGACCGAGCTCGGTCCCCGGGTGCTGGAGCTGCTGGAGCGGGCCGATGCCTAGCCGCGTCTCCGAGCGTCCCGAGGTCGACACCGCGACCGTCCGCACCCGCCGGGCCTTCGCCCGCCGGCAGTGGCGCCGGCGCTGGCTGACCTGGAAGTACCTCCTCCTCGTCCTGGTCCTCCTCGCCGCCGCGATCGGCACCGTGTGGCTGGTCTGGTTCTCCAGCTACCTCGCGGTCCGCACGGTCGAGGTCACCGGCGCCGACCGGATCGGCGACGGCGAGGTGCTCGCCGCCGCCGACGTGGCCGCGGGCGAGCCGCTGGCCCGCCTGGATCTCGGGACCGTGCGCTCGCGGGTGCAGGCGCTGGCCGATGTGCGCAGCGCCGAGGTGACCCGGACCTGGCCCGACACCGTGACCATCACCGTCGAGGAGCGCACCCCGGTGGCCGTCGTCGAGATCGGCGGCCGGCTGCGGGGGCTCGACGACGAGGGGGTGGTGTTCCGCGACTACCGCACGGCGCCCGAGGGACTGCCTCGGGTCGAGACGCCCCCCGACACCGACCGCGACGCGCTGCTCGAGGCGGCCGGCGTGGTCTCCGCGCTGCCCGAGGACCTGTCCCGGCGGGTCGACCACGTCGAGGTCGCCACCGTCGACCAGATCTCCCTGGAGCTGCGCGACGGCCGGACCGTGCTGTGGGGGAGCGCGGAGGAGTCCGCGGCCAAGGCCGAGGTGCTGACCGCCCTGCTCGAGCAGCCCGGGTCGACGTACGACGTCAGCGTGCCGGGCCAGCCGACGATCCGTCGCTGAGAAATCTTTCGAGATTGCGACCGCGCCGCGCGGCGTGTCTGCGCGACGGGGAGCGGGTCGGTTCCTAGGTTCTTGTGCAACGCGAGGTTGACATAACTATAACCCTCAGGTTCAGGGTTACGGTTCGCCGGCCACCGGACCCAGCTCCACACCCCACCGCACCGCCACCACAGGGAGAGGCATCAGCGCCATGGCAGCAGCACAGAACTACCTGGCGATCATCAAGGTCGTCGGCATCGGCGGAGGCGGCGTCAACGCCGTCAACCGGATGATCGAGGTCGGGCTCAAGGGCGTCGAGTTCATCGCCATCAACACCGACGCCCAGGCGCTGCTGATGAGCGACGCCGACGTCAAGCTCGACATCGGCCGCGAGCTCACCCGCGGCCTCGGCGCGGGCGCCAACCCCGACGTGGGCGCCAGGGCCGCCGAGGACCACTCCGACGAGATCGAGGAGGTCATCAAGGGCGCCGACATGGTGTTCGTGACCGCCGGCGAAGGTGGCGGCACCGGCACCGGCGGGGCGCCCGTCGTGGCCCGGATCGCCCGCGCGCTCGGCGCGCTCACCATCGGCGTGGTCACGCGGCCGTTCTCCTTCGAGGGCCGGCGTCGCGCCAACTCCGCGGAGGAGGGGATCGCCCAGCTGCGCGAGGAGGTCGACACCCTCATCGTGATCCCCAACGACCGGCTGCTCTCGATCAGCGACCGCAACGTCTCGGTGCTCGACGCCTTCAAGCAGGCCGACCAGGTGCTGCTCCAGGGCGTCTCGGGCATCACCGACCTGATCACCACCCCCGGCCTGATCAACCTCGACTTCGCCGACGTCAAGTCGGTGATGGCCAACGCCGGCTCGGCGCTGATGGGCATCGGCTCGGCCCGGGGCGAGGACCGTGCGGTCGCCGCCGCCGAGATGGCGGTCTCCAGCCCGCTGCTCGAGGCCAGCATCGAGGGTGCCCACGGCGTCCTGCTCTCGATCGCGGGCGGCTCCGACCTCGGCCTGTTCGAGATCAACGAGGCCGCGGCGCTGGTCTCGGAGTCGGCGCACAACGAGGCCAACATCATCTTCGGTGCCACCATCGACGACGCGCTCGGTGACGAGGTGCGGGTCACCGTGATCGCCGCCGGCTTCGACGGGGGGATGCCCAAGCGGCGCGACGCCGGCACCGTGCTCCGCCAGCAGCAGAGCCAGGCCGAGACCCGCAACGCCGCCGAGGCGCTCGCCGGCCGGACCTCCACGCGGCCGCGACCGACCCAGCAGGTCGAGCCCGCCCACCAGTCGGCACCGCAGGCGGCCCAGCCCGCACCGGGGTCCCCGGCCCCGCAGGGTCAGTCCCCGCAGTCGACGTCGGCGCCCCGGACGCAACCGCGCCAGGTGCAGTTCGACGACGACGACCTGGACGTGCCCGACTTCTTGAAGTGACGCTCCTGCTGCGCGACCGGCTCGAAGGCGACCTCGTGATCGAGGTCGCCTTCACCGGCTCCACCCTCGACGTCGGCGACCGGGCCGAGCCCGCGGTGCGCGCGGCGGCCCTGGCGGTGCTCGCGGAGGAGACCGGCGCGGCGCCGGTCCTGATGCACCAGGTGCACGGCGCCGCCGTGGCCACCGTCGGGGCGGTGCCCGACCCCGCCGGCGCCGCACCGTCGTGCGACGCGCTGGTCACCACCGAGCCCGGCCTGGCCCTGCTCGCCCGGGCCGCCGACTGCGTCCCGGTGCTGCTCGCCGACGCCGGTGTCGGCGTGGTGGCCGCCGCCCACTCCGGGAGACCGGGCCTGGCGGCGGGGGTGGTCCCCGCGGCGGTCGGCCGGCTGCGTGAGCTCGGGGCGCGCGACGTGACCGCCTGGGTGGGTCCCCACGTGTGCGGGCGCTGCTACGAGGTGCCCGAGGAGATGCGGGCCGAGGTCGCCGCCACGGTCCCCGAGGCGTGGGCCACGACCAGCTGGGACACCCCGGCCCTCGACCTCGGCGCGGGGGTCCGCGCCCAGCTCGCGGCGGCCGGCGTCTCCGACGTCCGGGGGGTCGCGGTCTGCACCCGCGAGGACCGCGCGTGGCCCTCCTACCGGCGTGACGGAGCCGCCGCCACCCGGTTCGCCGGGGTGGTCTGGATGCACGCCGCGGAGCCGGCACGATGAGCCGGGCCGACGACGTACGCTCCGGGCTCGAGCGGGTCCACGCCCGGATCGTGGGGGCCTGCTCCGACGCGGGCCGCGACCCCGGCGAGGTCACGCTCGTGGTGATCACCAAGTTCTTCCCCGCCTCCGACGTGCGGCTGCTCGCCGACCTCGGCGTCACCCACGTGGGCGAGAACCGCCACCAGGAGGCCGTCGACAAGGCCGCCGAGTGCGCCGAACTCGGGCTCACGTGGCACTTCGTCGGCGGGCTCCAGAGCAACAAGGCCGCCGCCGTCGCGTCCTACGCCGACGTCGTCGAGTCGGTCGACCGGGCCAAGCTGGTGCGCGGGCTCGACCGCGGCGCCCACGAGCGCGATCACGATCTCGACGTGCTCCTGCAGGTCAGCCTCGACCCGCCGGGGGCCCAGGGACGGGCCGGCGCCGACGTCGCGGAGCTGGACGCGCTGGCGGCCGCCGTCGAGGAGGCCGCATCGCTGCGCCTGCGCGGGCTGATGGCCGTGGCCCCGCTCGGCGAGGACCCCGTCGCGGCCTTCGCGCGGCTGGCCGCGACCCATCGCGACTTCGTCGCGTTCCACCCGGCCGCGACCGCCCTCTCCGCCGGCATGTCCGGTGACCTCGAGGCGGCCGTCGTCGCCGGCGCGACACACGTGCGCGTCGGCTCCGCAATCCTCGGCCCGAGGCCGCAGGACAAGTAGTGTCGACATCACCAACAGCGCCCTCGCAGGCGCCGGGAACCCGGAGGACAGCAACGTCATGAGCGGCGCGATGCGCAAGATCGGCGAGTACCTCGGCCTGCTCGAGGACACCGGCCGGTACGACGACGACCTGAGGGACTACGAGAGCGACTACGAGACCGCCGACACCCCGGCGGTCGTGGGTGGCCGCAGCCCGCAGGTCCGCGAGTCCCACCCCGCCCCCGTGTCCGATCTCTCCGAGCGTCGACGTCCGGGCGCTCGGGCCACCGCCGGCCCGCAGGCCGGTCCCACCGGAGTCGTCGAGATGTCTCGCATCACCACCCTGCACCCGCGCACCTACAACGAGGCGCGCACGGTCGGCGAGAACTTCCGCGAGGGCATCCCGGTGATCATGAACCTCTCCGAGATGGACGACACCGACGCCAAGCGGCTGGTCGACTTCGCCGCCGGTCTCGTGTTTGCCACGCGTGGCAGCATCGAGCGCGTGACCAACAAGGTGTTCCTGCTCTCGCCGCCCAACGTGACCGTCGCTGCCGAGGACAAGCAGCGCCTCGCCGAGGGCGGTTTCTTCAACCAGAGCTGAGGCCTCGTTGCTGATCACCGGGCAGGTCCTCTACGGCCTGCTCACCGCGTTCATCTGGCTGCTCTGGATCCGGTTCATCGTCGACTGGGTGCAGGTCTTCGCCCGGTCCTGGACCCCGTCGGGTCCGTTGCTGGTGGTGCTCGAGGTCGTCTACTCGACGACCGATCCGCCCATCAAGGCGTTGCGCCGCGTCATCCCGCCGCTGCGCCTCGGACAGGTCGCGCTCGACCTGTCCTTCCTGATCGTCATCGTGGCGGCGTACCTGCTCCGCACGGTCGTGGCGAGCGTGTTCTTCGCCTGAGGTGCTGCCTCGCAGGCGACCCGGGGCGACCGTGTCACGGGGCTGCAGGGCAGGCGCTATTGTGTGGCTTCGATGAGACTTTTCGATCCCCGACGAACTGAATGGGTGAGGTCATGCCGCTGACGCCTGAGGACGTGAGCAACAAGCGCTTTACTCCCGTCCGCCTCCGCGAGGGTTACGACATGGGAGAGGTCGACCAGTTCCTCGACGAGGTGGAGGCCGAGCTCTCCCGGCTCACCCAGGAGAACGACGACCTGCGCTCCAAGCTCTCGGCGGCCCAGTCGGGCAGCCCGTCCGGTGGCCAGCCCGCCTACGAGCCGCCGGTGGAGCAGAAGCAGCCGGAGCCCGAGCCGGAGCCCGAGCCGCAGCCCGAGCCGCAGGTGGCCGCACCGGCCGCCCCCGTGGCTGCCGCGGCGTCGTCCTCGGCGGAGACCCTGCGCGTCGAGACGGTCCCGCAGGCGTCCAACGCGGCCGCCCGGCTGCTGGAGATCGCGACCCGCAACGCCGACGAGCTGGTCGCCGAGGCCAAGGACGAGGCCGACCGGATCGTGGGCGAGGCCCGCACCAAGTCCGAGCGCCTCGACTCGGAGTCGAAGGGCCGGGCCGACCGGCTCGAGGCCGACGCCCGTCGCCGGGCCGAGCTGCTCGACTCCGAGACCGCCGAGCGCCGCCAGCAGCTCTTCGGCGAGCTCGAGCAGGAGCGCGACAAGCTCAACGTCGACGTCGAGAACCTGCGGTCCTTCGAGCGTGAGTACCGGGCGCGGCTGAAGTCCTACTTCACCCAGCAGCTCGAGGCGCTCGAGACCCCGCAGGATGCGCAGACCTCCGCCGCCCAGGGCGATTCCGGCCCCAAGCGGCTTCGCTCGATCCTGGGCGAGGACGAGGGCTGAGCACGGCCTCCTCCCGCACCAGCAGGCACACCGTCGGCCCGGATCTCACCCTCACGGGTGAACCGGGCCGATGTGTGTCCCGGGGGACACGTGCCGCTGCTTGAAGGGGCCCTGCCAGCGGGCTAGCCTTCCGCCGACACGGTGGCGGTCGCCACAGGTCATCCGGGACCAAGGAGGCCCCCCAGCCATGGCTCGTAGCACCAGGAAGTCGCTCGCCGGCAACGCCGTGTCCGCCGCCCGCCGCGCGATCCGGCGTACGCCGCAGAAGGACCCCCAGAACGGCCCCCAGAACGGCACTGCGACGGGGTCGGCCGCGACCACCACGAAGGCGGCCGCGAAGAAGTCGGCCACCGCGAAGAAGGCCCCGGCAGCGAAGCAGGCCGCTCCGGAGAAGAAGGCGGCCGCGAAGAAGGCCCCGGCCGCCAGGAAGGCCCCGGCCACGAAGAAGGCAGCGCCCGCGAAGAAGGCAGCGCCCGCGAAGAAGGCCCCGGCGACGAAGAAGGCAGCGCCCGCGAAGAAGGCGCCGGCGACGAAGAAGGCAGCCGCCACGAAGGCCGCTCCGGCGAAGAAGGCGGCCGCCACGAAGGCCGTCGCGAAGAAGTCCGCGCCCGTCAAGAAGGCCCCGGCCGCGAAGAAGGCAGCGCCGGCCAAGAAGACCGCGGCCAAGAAGAGCGCCGCCCCCCGCAAGGTCTCGGCCCTGGTGGTCAGGGAGGGGGAGAGCGCCTGGACCAAGGCCGAGATCAAGGAGGTGCTCGGCGAGCTCACCGAGCACCGTCAGAAGGTCACCGCCACCCTCGCCGCCCAGGAGGAGGAGCTGGCCGGGCTGATGCGCGACGCCGGCGACGGCGCCGGCCACGACCAGGCCGACATGGGCGCGACCAGCTTCGAGCGCGACCACGAGCTGATCGTGGTCAACAACGAGCGGGAGAAGCTCGCCCAGATCGACCGGGCCCTGGCCCGCATCGAGGACGGCAGCTACGGCATCTGCGAGTCGTGCGGCAACCCCATCGGCAAGATGAGGGTCATGGCCTTCCCCCGTGCCACACTGTGCCTGACATGCAAGCAGCGCGAGGAACGTCGCTGAGCGACGAGGCGACCCACTCCGGTCCGGGCGGTCTCGAGGTCCGGTCCCGGCGCCGACCGCAGGTCCTGCTGGCCGGTGTCGCCCTCCTCGCCTACGGCGTCGACCTGCTCACCAAGCAGCTGGCCGTCACCCGGTTGGCCGACGGCGACGTCCCGGTGATCGGCGACTGGTTCGTGCTCCACCTGACCTTCAACCCGGGTGCGGCCTTCAGCCTCGGCACCGACTTCACGGTCGTGCTGAGCTTCCTGGCGATCACGGCCGCGTGCGTGGTGCTCGTGCTGGCCCGCCGGGTCGGCAGCACCGTGTGGGGTACGGCGCTGGGGCTGCTCCTCGGCGGGGTCGCCGGCAACCTCACCGACCGGCTGGTCCGCGAGCCCGGGCCGATGCGCGGCCACGTCGTCGACCTGTTCATGATCCCGCACTGGCCGGTCTTCAACGTCGCCGACGTGTGCATCAACCTCGCCGCCGGACTGATCGTGCTGCAGGCCCTGCGAGGGGTCGCGCTCGACGGCAGCCGGGAGAAGGCGCCCGCGCGGTGACGCAGGCCGACCACCGCACCCTGGCGGTCCCCGAGGGTCTCGACGGCGAACGGGTCGACGCGGCGATGGCCCGGCTCTTCGGCTTCTCCCGCACCCGGGCGGCCGAGCTGGTGGCCGAGGGCCACGTCCTGGTCGACGGCGAGCACGTCGCCAAGAGCCACCGGGTCGAGCCGGGCTCGATGCTCGAGGTCAGCATCCCGGCCCGGGCCGACCCGCTCGCGGTGGTGCCCGAGATCGTCGAGGGCATCGGGATCATCCACGACGACCCCTCGATCGTCGTGATCGACAAGCCCGTCGGTGTCGCCGTGCACCCCTCACCCGGCTGGAACGGGCCGACCGTCGTCGCCCACCTGGCCGCCGCGGGGTTCCGGATCGCCACGAGTGGCGCCTCGGAGCGGCAGGGCATCGTGCAGCGGCTCGACGTCGGCACCTCGGGCGTGATGGTGATCTGCAAGTCCGAGCACGCCTACTCGCTGCTCAAGAACGCGTTCCGGCAGCGCACCGTCGACAAGACCTACCACGCCCTCGTGCAGGGCCACCCCGACCCGCTCGAGGGCACCATCGACGCCCCGATCGGCCGCCACCCGCGCCACGACCACCGGTTCACGGTGATGTCGGACCAGCAGGGCGGCCGCCACAGCGTCACGCACTACCAGACCCTCGAGGCCCACCGGTTCGCCAGCCTGCTGGAGGTGCACCTCGAGACCGGGCGCACCCACCAGATCCGGGTCCACATGCAGGCGCTCAAGCACCCCTGCGTCGGCGACCTGACCTACGGCGCCGACCCCGCCCTGGCCACCCGGCTGGGCCTGCGGAGGCAGTGGCTGCACGCCGTCCGGCTCGGGTTCGAGCACCCCGACACCGGCGAGCACGTCGAGTACGAGGCGGCGTACCCCGCCGACCTGCACCACGCGCTCGAGGTGATCCGCGATGAGCGCTGAGCTGGTGCTGCGCCCGGCCACCCCGGACGACGCCCCGGCGATGGCCGACGTCCACGTCGACTGCCGCGCGGCCAACGTCGGCAGCATGCCCGCGATGGTCCACGACCGCCCGACCACGCACCGCTGGATGGCCGGCCGGCTCGCGGCGGAGAGCACGGGCTGGGTCGCCGAGCGCGACGGCCGCGTGGTCGGCTACCTCGTGAGGACCGGTGAGTGGGTCGACGACCTGTTCCTGGCCCCCGGTGAGACCGGGCACGGTGCTCGGGGCCGCGCTGCTCGACGTGGCCAAGTCCGAGCTCCCCGACGGCTTCTGCCTGTGGGTCTTCGAGAGCAACGCCGGCGCCCGGAGCTTCTACCGCCGGCACGGACTGGTCGAGCTCGAGCACACCGACGGCTCCGGCAACGCCGAGCAGTCACCCGACGTCCGGATGGCGTGGCCGGGCCGCGACCCGCTCGCCTACCTGCGCCACCTGATCGACGACGTCGACGACCAGCTCGGCGAGCTGCTGGCCCGGCGGGTCGCGCTGACCAGGACCGTCCAGGGCCACAAGAGCGACACCGGCCGCGACCCCGGGCGCGAGCGGGAGGTCGCGGCCCGCATCGGCGCCCGCGCTCCCGAGCTCGGCGAGGAGCGGGTCGCCCGGATCGTGCACGCGATCATCACCGAGTCGCTCGACGCGGTCCGCGGCGCCTCGTCCTGAACCCCGCGGGGCAGGATGGGCGCCATGAGCCCTCCTCTCGACCCCGACGTCGCCGCCTTCCTCGCCGAGCCGAACCCGGCCGTCATGGCCAGCCCCCGGCCCGACGGGATGCCGGTCTCCGTGGCCACCTGGTACCTCCTCGAGGATGACCGGATCCTGCTCAACATGGACGCCGGCCGCGCCCGGCTGCGCTACCTGCGCGAGGACCCGCGGGTCTCGCTGACCGTGCTGGCCGACGGCGACTGGTACACCCACGTGAGCATCCAGGGCAGCGTCGTGGAGTGGCGCGACGACGAGGACCTCGCCGACATCGACCGGCTGGCCCGTCACTACGGCCGGCAGGAGGGCTACCCCACCCGCGACCGCCCCCGGGTCAGCGCCTGGGTCGGCATCGACCGCACCCACACCTGGGGTGCCCGCTTCCGCTGACCCGGGCGTCCCGGTCGGCGAGCCTGTCGGTGCGTCCTGTCACGATCGTCCCGACGGCTGCCGTAGGCTGCAGGTCTTCCCCCTGAACGACCCGCCGCCGCCGGCGGAGTCGCTGCTGCACGCCCGTCCGACACCCGAGGCCCGACCACGAGGGGAGCCCTCCGAGCACCCATGGCTGGATCCCCGCGAGACTCCTTCGCCCACCTCCACGTCCACACGGAATACTCCATGCTCGACGGGGCGGCCCGGCTCGACGACCTCTTCCGGCGTACCGCCGAGCTCGGCATGGACGCGATCGCGATGACCGACCACGGCAACGTGTTCGGCGCCTACGACTTCTGGTCGAAGGCCAAGGCCCACGGGGTCAAGCCGATCATCGGCATGGAGGCCTACTTCACGCCCAACACCTCGCGCTACGAGAAGAAGCGCGTCCGCTGGAACGACGGCGGCAACGACGACGTCTCGGGCTCCGGCTCCTACACCCACATGACCCTGCTCGCGGAGACGACCGAGGGCATGCACAACCTGTTCCGGCTCAGCAGCCGGGCCAGCATCGAGGGGTTCTTCTACCAGCCGCGCGCCGACCGCGAGCTGCTCGCTGAGTACTCCCGCGGCCTGATCGCCACCACCGGCTGCCCCTCCGGCGAGGTGCAGACCTGGCTGCGGATCGGCGACTACGCGAAGGCGCGCCAGGCGGCCGCCGACTTCCAGGACATCCTCGGCAAGGACAGCTACTTCCTCGAGCTGATGGACCACGGCCTGACCATCGAGCGGCGGGTCCGCGAGGACCTGCTGCGGCTCAGCCACGACCTCGGCATCCCGCCGATCGCCACCAACGACTCCCACTACGTCCTGCGCGAGGACGCTCCGGCCCAGGAGCACCTGCTCTGCGTCTCCTCCGGCAGCGTGATGAGCGACCCGAAGCGGTTCAGGTTCGACGGCGACGGCTACTACGTCAAGTCCGCCGCCGAGATGCGTGAGCTGTGGGGCGAGCTCCCTGAGGCCTGCGACAACACGTTGCTCGTCGCCGAGCGGTGCGACGTCTCCTTCAGCGAGGGCAACGGCACCTACATGCCGGAGTTCCCGGTGCCCGAGGGCGAGGACGAGACGTCGTGGCTCGTCAAGGAGGTCGAGAAGGGCCTGCTCCTGCGCTACCCCGCGGGCGTCCCCGACGCCGTCCGTGCCCAGGCCGAGTTCGAGATCGGCGTCATCACCCAGATGGGCTTCTCGGGCTACTTCCTCGTCGTCGCCGACTTCATCAACTGGGCCAAGGACAACGGCATCCGGGTCGGCCCCGGCCGCGGCTCCGGCGCGGGCTCGATGGTCGCCTACGCGATGCGGATCACCGACCTCGACCCGCTGGTCCACGGACTGATCTTCGAGCGCTTCCTCAACCCCGACCGCGTCTCGATGCCCGACTTCGACATCGACTTCGACGAGCGTCGTCGTGGCGAGGTGATCCGCTACGTCAGCGACAAGTACGGCGACGACCGCGTGTCCTACATCGTCACCTACGGCACCATCAAGGCCAAGCAGGCCGTCAAGGACTCCTCGCGGATCCTCGGCTACCCCTTCGCCATGGGCGACCGGATCACCAAGGCGATGCCCGCGGCGGTGATGGGCAAGGACGTCCCGCTCAAGGACCTCTTCGACTCCGGCCACCAGCGCTTCGGCGAGGGCGGGGAGTTCCGGTCGCTCTACGACGGCGACGGCGACGTCAAGACCGTCGTCGACACCGCGATCGGCCTCGAGGGCCTCAAGCGGCAGTGGGGCGTCCACGCGGCCGGTGTGATCATGTCCCGGGCACCGCTGCTCGACGTGATCCCGCTGATGAAGCGGCCCCAGGACGGCGCGATCATCACCCAGTTCGACTACCCGACCTGCGAGAAGCTCGGGCTGATCAAGATGGACTTCCTGGGGCTGCGCAACCTCACCGTCCTCGACGACGCGCTGCGCAACATCGAGGCCAACCGGGGCGAGAAGGTCGTGCTCGAGGAGCTCGAGCTGACCGACCCGGCGACCTACTCCCTGCTCCAGAAGGGCGACACCCTCGGCGTCTTCCAGCTCGACGGCGGCCCGATGCGCGCGCTGCTGCGCTCGATGCGACCCGACTGCTTCGAGGACATCTCCGCGGTCGGCGCGCTCTACCGGCCCGGCCCGATGGGTGCCGACTCCCACAACAAGTACGCCCGGCGCAAGACCGGTCGCGAGCCGGTGGAGGCGATCCACCCCGAGCTCGCGGAGCCGCTCGGGGAGATCCTGGGGGAGACCTACGGCCTGATCGTCTACCAGGAGCAGGTCATGGCGATCGCCCAGAAGGTCGCGGGCTACACGCTGGGACAGGCCGACATCCTGCGCCGCGTGATGGGCAAGAAGAAGAAGGAGGAGCTCGCGCGCAACCGCGAGGGCTTCGCGGCGGGCATGACC
Source organism: uncultured Actinomycetota bacterium (assembly GCA_963740885.1). Classification (GTDB taxonomy): domain Bacteria; phylum Actinomycetota; class Actinomycetes; order Propionibacteriales; family Nocardioidaceae; genus Nocardioides. Next base: position 119,826 of record CAVUFP010000002.1, on the reverse strand, counting down.
GAGCGCGGCTATTCGGCGGGAGCGATCAAGACGCTCTGGGACATCCTGCTGCCCTTCTCCGACTACGCCTTCAACAAGGCCCACTCCGCGGCCTACGGGCTGGTCTCCTACTGGACCGCCTACCTCAAGGCCAACTACCCGGCCGAGTACATGGCCGCGCTCCTGACGTCCGTCAAGGACGACAAGGACAAGATGGCGATCTACCTCAACGAGTGCCGCCGGATGAAGATCCAGGTGCTCCCGCCCGACGTCAACGAGTCGCAGGCGACGTTCACCCCCGTCGGCCACGACGTCCGCTTCGGGCTCACCGCGATCCGCAACGTCGGCGGCAACGTCGTCTCCGCGGTCGTGGCCGCCCGCGAGGAGCAGGGCCGCTTCGACGACTTCAACGACTTCATGGGCAAGGTCCCGGCGCTGGTCTGCAACAAGCGCGTCATCGAGTCGCTGGTCAAGGCGGGCGCCTTCGACGACATGAAGCACAAGCGCCGCGCCCTGGTCGCGGTCCACGAGACCGCGGTCGACCAGTACGTCGACATCAAGCGCAACGAGGCGATCGGCCAGGACTCCCTCTTCGCCGGCCTCGACGACGACGGCGGCGGCGGCAACGGCTGGGGGATCTCGGTCGCGATCCCCGACCTCGACGAGTGGGACAAGACCACCCTGCTCGGCCACGAGCGGGAGATGCTCGGCCTCTACGTCTCCGACCACCCGCTGCTCGGCCTCGAGCACCTGCTGGCCGGCGGCAGCGACTGCTCGATCGGCCAGCTGATGCTCGACGAGGACCGCGCCGACGGCTCGCCGATCACCATCACCGGCCTGGTCACCTCGGTGCAGCGCAAGATCACCAAGCGCGGCGACAACTGGGCGATGGTCACCGTCGAGGACCTCGACGGCGCGATCGACGTGCTGCTCTTCCCGAGCTCCTACCAGCTGGCCAGCCCGTTGCTCACCGAGGACGCGATCATCACCGTCAAGGGCCGGCTCTCGCGCAGCAAGGACCAGCCCGAGATCCACGGCCAGGAGGTGAGCCTGCCCGACCTCAGCGACGGGCCGTCGGGCCCGGTCGTCGTCCGGCTGCCGCAGACCCGGGTCAACGCCGGCACCGTCGACCACCTCAAGGACGTGCTGCGCACCCATCCGGGCCTGACCGAGGTCCACGTGCAGGTGCTGATGCGCGACAAGACCCTCGTGATGCGGATCGGCGACACCCACCGGGTCACGCCGAGCCCGGCGCTGTTCGCCGATCTCAAGGCGCTGCTGGGGCCGGGGTGCCTGGCCGGCTGATCGGCGCCCGGCACGCGCGCGGAGGAGTGCCCCGCGACGTCGCGCTGGTGCTCGGGCTCTTCGCGCTCGGCGGGCTCGGCGGGGGCCTGCTCTGGCGTTGGCTCTGGACGCCGTTCCGCGGCACCGCCTTCCAGGGCGTCTGGTATCCGCAGGTCAACAGCTCGCCCTTCGCCGGCACCGGGACCTATGTGCTCGTGGGGCTCGGCATCGGTGTGCTGCTGGGGGCGCTGAGCGCGATCGTCGCCGACCGGCGCGAGCTGCTCACCCTCGCCCTCGTCCTCGCCGGATCGGGCCTGGCCGCCTGGATCATGCTCGGCGTGGGCAAGCTCGGGATGCCCGCCGATCCCAGCGTCGTGGCGCGCCACGTGGCCGACCGCACGATGCTCCCGGCCACCCTGACCGTCCACGGCTGGAGCCCGCTCGGGGCGCTGCCGGCGGGCGCGATGATCGGCGTCTTCGTGGTCTTCGTCGGGATCACACGCAAACCGGTGGATCAGCCCATCTCCGCGGACACCGCCGGTTAGGCTTGCCCTCGCACGCGGAACCAGCTGCTGCCCGCGCGCGTCCACCATCTCGGAACATCGTCCTTGCAGCGATCAGGGGGAGCATCGTGAGCACGACCAGCCCGCCGCCGTCCGACGGCCAGAGCGGACCCGAATACCTCGAGCAGGGCGGCGGCGATCCCGCCCCGCCCGCGTCCTCGGAGAGGTCCGGCAGCCGGCGCACCGCGCTGCTCGCCGGCGGTGCGGTCGCGGTCCTCGCGATCGCCGGCGCCGGCACCTGGGCGGCGGTGAGCTTCCTCGGCAGCGGCGCCCAGCCCGCCGAGGCGCTGCCCTCGGGGACCCTCGCCTACGCCTCGGTCGACCTCGACCCCAGCGGCTCGCAGAAGATCGCGGCCTACCGGATGCTCGAGAAGTTCCCGGCGATCAAGGAGGAGCTCGACGGCTTCAACGCCGACGACGACCTGCGCCGCAAGATCTTCGAGCAGGCCGAGTGCGACGGGCTCAGCTACGACGACGACGTGGCGCCGTGGATCGGCACCACGTTCGCCGTGGCCGCGGTCGACGCCGGTGAGGACCAGCCCTCTCCGGTGGGCGTCCTCGCGGTGACCGACGACGCCGCCGCCGAGAAGGGCCTGGCCACGCTCTCCGACTGCGAGGGTGAGGGCGACGGCGGCGGGTTCGTCGTCGACGGCGACTGGGCCTACGTCGCCGAGACCGAGGAGATCGCCCAGCAGGTCGCCGACGGTGCCGACGAGGGGACCCTCGCCGACAACACCGACTTCCAGAAGTGGACCGGCGAGGTCGGCGACCCGGGCGTGATCACCATGTACGCCTCCCCGGACGCCGGGCCCGTGCTCGGTGACCTGATGGCCAGCGACATGGCCATGGGCGGCGACGCGGCCAGCTCGAGCTCGAGCACGACCGAGTCCGGCGCCGCCACGGCCGAGCCGGCCGTCGAGGCCCCCACCGAGGCGATGCCCGAGGAGCTGAAGAAGGCGTTCGAGGACTTCGGCGGCGCGGCCGCGACCGTGCGGTTCGCCGACGGTGGCGTCGAGGTCGAGCTCGCCGGCGCCGTCCCGCAGTCGGCGATGATGACCCCGAAGGCCGACCCGGACAACACCGCCGACCTGGTCGGCACGCTGCCGACCGACACGGCCGTGGCCTACGGCGTCGCGCTGCCCAGCGGCTGGGCCCAGCAGCTGATCGACTCCCTGGAGTCCTACGGCATCCCGCAGGAGCAGATCGACCAGGGCCTCGCGCAGGCCGAGGCCCAGACCGGGCTCACCCTGCCCGAGGACGTCGAGACGCTGCTCGGCCAGCAGGTCGCCGTGGCCCTCGGCAGCGGCTTCGACATGGAGCAGCTCGTCAACTCCGGTGACCCCTCGGGCCTCCCGGTGGGCGTCAAGGTGCAGGGCGACGCCGACCAGATCAACGCGATCATGGAGAAGCTCGGGTCCAGCTCCGGTCTGCCCGACATGTTCCAGACCGAGACCGAGGGTGACACGGTCGCCTGGAGCCTCAACCCCGACTACCGCAGCAGCCTGGTCGGCGACGGCGGGTTGGGCGACTCCGAGACGTTCCAGGACGTCGTGCCCGAGGCCGACCGCGCCAACGGGGTGTTCTACGTCGACTTCGACGCCGGCGACTGGTTGACCAGCCTGACCCAGGGCGACACCGAGGCGCAGGACAACCTCGAGCCGCTCTCGGCCCTCGGCATCAGCTCGCGGGTCGAGGGTGAGACCACCCACGCCCTGGTGCGGCTGACCACCGACTAGCGCTCTGACTGGTCCCGACCGACCCGCTCGACGATCGCCCCGGTGATCGCGACCAGGTCGGCCGGGGCCAGCTCGACGTCCAGGCCCCGGCGGCCGCCGGAGATCAGCACCGTCGCGTGGTCCAGCGCGCTGGTGTCGAGCACGGTGGGGTGGGTGCGCTTCTGCCCGATCGGGGAGATGCCACCCGCGACGTAGCCCGTGGCCCGCTCGGCCGCCGCCACCTCGGCCATCGCGGCCTTGCTGCCGCCGAGCGCCCGCGCCAGGGCCTTGAGGTCGAGCCGCCCCGCCACCGGCACGATGCCGACGACCAGGCGCCCGTCGAGGCTGGCCACGAGCGTCTTGAACACCCGGGCCGGGTCGACCCCGAGCGCCGCCGCGGCCTCCAGCCCGAACGACTCGGCCCGCGGGTCGTGGTCGTAGGGGCGCAGCGTGAACGCGACGCCGGCGCGTTCCAGCGCGACCGTGGCCGGCGTACCGCCCTGCCTCTGACCGGCCACGCCGTCAGTTCGGGGACCACCGCGTGCGGGCCACCTCGGTGGCCGGCAGCGAGGGGATGACGTTCATCGCGCGGAGCTCGGTGCGCAGCAGGTCGGTGGCGAGCAGCAGCCGGGCCGTGGCGTCCTCGGCCTCGAGCAGCGCCTGCCGGTCGGGCATCGGCAGGGGGGTGAGCGCCGCCAGCGTCCAGGAGAGGTACGTCGGGTCCTGGGGCAGGTCGGTGGGGAGCAGGTCACCGCGCACCTCGGCCAGCGCCGAGGCGTAGGCGGTGAACATGATCCGGGCGCGCTCGACCACCTCCTCGGGCACCGGCGGGGTCGCGTCGGGACGGGCGGTGACGTGACCGACGGGGTAGGGGCCGCTGGTGTCGAGCCGGTCCAGGGCGATCCGGTCCAGGCCGACGCCGATCAGGTCGAAGGTGCCGTCGGGGTGGGCCTCCACGTCGGTCATCCGGATCCGGCACCCCACGCGGTAGAGCGACTGGTTGCCGTGCTCGCCCACCTCGTAGCCCTCGCGGATGGCGACCGAGCCGAAGACCCGCTCGACCGGGTCGGAGACCCGCAACAGGTGGTGGACCAGGGCGCGGTAACGGTCCTCGAAGACGTGGAGCGGCACGCTGACGCCGGGGAAGAGCACCGACCCGAGCGGGAACATCGGCAGCGTGTCGCTCACGGTCCCGACTCTAGGTCGCCCGGTCCAGCCACCCGCGCATTTCGGCCGGTCGCGGCCGCGAACCTAGACTCGCTCGCGTGATCGCCCGCATCGACCTCCGCGGCACCCGGGGTGCCGTCGACTACCGCACCGTCGTGCCGCGTGCGGACTTCGACGTCGAGGCGGCGACCCACCAGGTGCGTCCGATCGTCGAGGCGGTGCGCGAGCGCGGCCTCGAGGCGGTGCGCGAGCTCACCCGCCGGTTCGACGGCGTCGAGGTCGACGACATCGCCGTGCCGCCCGCCGCGCTCGCCGAGGCCCTCGCCGGGCTCGACCCCGCCGTCGGGGCCGCACTCGAGGAGTCGGTACGCCGGCTCCGGGCGACCTGCGAGGCCGACGTCGAGGGCGACGTACGGGTCGAGGTCGCGCCCGGTGCCGTGGTGACCCACCGCTCGGTGCCGATCGACCGGGTCGGGCTCTACGTCCCCGGCGGGCTGGCGCCGCTGGTGTCGACGGTCGTGATGAACGTCGTCCCGGCCCAGGTGGCCGGCGTCGGCTCGCTCGCCCTCGCCGCCCCGCCGACCCCCGCGACCGGCCTGCCCGACCCCGGCATCCTCGCCGCCTGCGCGCTGCTCGGCGTCGAGGAGGTGTACGCCGTCGGAGGAGCCCAGGCGATCGCCATGTTCGCCCACGGCGCCGGCCCCTGCCGCCCGGTCGACCTGGTCACCGGACCCGGCAACCTCTACGTCGTGGCCGCCAAGCGGCTGCTGCGCGGGGTCGTCGGCATCGACTCCGAGGCGGGACCGAGCGAGATCGTCGTGCTCGCCGACGACACCGCCGAGGCGCGCTGGGTGGCGGCCGACCTGCTCACCGAGGCCGAGCACGGCGGAACCTCCGCCTCGCTGCTGGTCACCGACTCCGAGTCGCTCGCCGACGACGTCACGGCCGAGCTCGAGAAGCAGGTGGTGGCCACCCGCCACTCCGAGCGCGTCGCCGCGGCGCTGGGCGGCGCCCAGTCGGCCGTCGTGCTGGTCGACGACCTCGACCAGGGGCTCGAGGTGGTCAACGCCTACGCCTCCGAGCACGTCGAGATCCTGACCCGCGACGCGGCCGCGCTGGCCGGCCGGGTCCGCAACGCCGGCGCGGTCTTCGTCGGCCCGTACTCGCCGGTGGCCGTGGGCGACTACTGCGCCGGCTCCAACCACGTCCTCCCGACCGGTGGCTGCGCCTGCCACTCCTCGGGGCTCGGCGTGCAGGAGTTCCTCAAGCGCGTCCACGTCGTCGAGTACAGCCGCGACGCGCTGGCCGAGGTGGCCGGTCACGTGGTCGCCCTCGCGGAGGCCGAGGACCTGCCCGGCCACGGCGCCGGCGTCGCCTCGCGGTTCGACCGGTGAGCCCGGTCTTCCCCCCGCTGCGCGAGGAGCTGCGCGGCCTCGAGCCGTACGGCGCCCCGCAGCTCTCCCTCGAGGTCGCGCCGGTCCAGCTCAACGTCAACGAGAATCCCTACGGGCCCTCGGCCGAAGCCGCCGCCGACATCGCGCGCGCCGTGGGCGAGGCCGCGACGTCGCTCAACCGCTATCCGGACCGCGAGTTCGCGGAGCTGCGCGCGCGACTGGCCGACTACCTCAACGGCGACGGCGGGCAGGGGATCACGTCCGCGCAGGTGTGGGCGGCCAACGGCTCGAACGAGGTGATGCTGCAGCTGCTGCAGGCCTTCGGCGGCCCGGGCCGGGTGGCGCTGAGCTTCGCGCCGACGTACTCGATGTATCCGGAGTACGCCCGCGACACCGTCACCGACTGGGTGGTCGGTCACCGCGAGAGCGACTTCACCCTCGACCTCGACCACGCCCGCGCGCTGGTCGAGGAGCACCGGCCGAGCGTCGTGCTGCTGCCCAGCCCCAACAACCCGACCGGCACCGCGCTCGCCCCCGAGGCGGTGACCGCGCTCTGCGAGGCAGCGGGCAGCGCCGGCGAGGGGGGTCTGGTCGTCGTCGACGAGGCGTACGGCGAGTTCCGCCGCGCGGGCACCCCGAGCGCGCTGGAGGTGCTGCCCCGACACCGCAACCTGGTCGTCACCCGCACCATGAGCAAGGCGTTCGCGCTCGCCGGTGCCCGGCTGGGCTACCTGGCCGCCGACCCGGCGGTCTGCGACGCGATCCGCGTCGTGCGGCTGCCCTACCACCTCTCGGCGGTGACCCAGGCGACCGCGCTGGCCGCGCTGCGGCACGCCCCCGAGCTGCTCGCCAAGGTCGAGGAGCTGCGCGCCGAGCGGGACCGCACGGTCGACTGGCTGCGCGCGCGGGGTCACGACGTCGCCGACTCCGACGCCAACTTCGTGCTCTTCGGCACCTTCGCCGACCGGCACGCGGTCTGGCAGGCGCTGCTCGACCGCGGGGTGCTGATCCGGGAGACCGGGCCGTCCGGATGGTTGCGGGTCTCCGTGGGCACCCCCGACGAGATGGGACACTTCCGGGACGCACTCACAGCAGTGACAGGAGAAGCCGCATGAGCCGCACCGCCAGCCTGGACCGCCAGACCAGCGAGTCCAAGGTCCACGTCGAGGTCGACCTCGACGGGTCCGGCCGCCACGACGTCTCCACCGGCGTGGGCTTCTACGACCACATGCTCAGCGCGTTCGCCCGGCACGCGCTGGTCGACCTGACCCTCCACACCTCGGGCGACACCCACATCGACGCCCACCACTCCGTCGAGGACACCGCGATCGTGCTCGGCCAGGCGATCCGCGAGGCGCTCGGCGACAAGGCCGGCATCCGCCGCTTCGGCGACGCCACCGTGCCCCTCGACGAGGCGCTGGTCCAGGCCGTCGTCGACGTGTCGGGCCGTCCCTACTGCGTCCACGCCGGCGAGCCCGAGGGCCAGGCCTACGTCGTGATCGGTGAGGGCCCCGGCTACTCCGGCTCGCTGACCCGGCACGTCTTCGAGACGCTCTCGTTCCACGCCCACCTCGCACTCCACGTACGGGTGCTGTCGGGGCGCGACCCCCACCACCTGGTGGAGGCGCAGTTCAAGGCGTTCGCCCGGGCCTTCCGTGACGCCGTCGCGCACGACCCGCGCGAGACCGGCGTCCCCTCGACCAAGGGCACCCTCTAGGACGTGTCGCCGACCGTTGTCGTCCTCGACCACGGCTCGGGCAACCTCCGCTCGGCCGTCCGGGCCCTCGAGCGCGCCGGTGCCGAGGTCGAGCTCACCGCCGACTTCGAGGCGGGGCTGGCGGCCGACGGCCTCGTCGTCCCCGGCGTCGGCGCGTACGCCGCCTGCATGGCCGGCCTGCGCGCCGTCAGGGGCGACCGGTTGATCGGTCGCCGCCTGGCGGGCGGGCGGCCCGTGCTCGGCATCTGCGTCGGCATGCAGGTGCTCTTCGAGCGCGGGGTCGAGCACGGCGTCGAGACCGAGGGCTGCGACGAGTGGCCCGGGGTGGTCGAACGCCTGCGGGCCCCGGTGGTCCCGCACATGGGCTGGAACACCGTCGAGGTGCCCACCGGGTCGACCCTCTTCGCCGGCGTCGAGCAGGAGCGGTTCTACTTCGTCCACTCCTACGGCGTCCGCGAGTGGACGCTGGCCACCAACGACCGCACCCGCCCCCCGCTCGTGACCTGGGCGGAGCACGGGGGAGACCGGTTCGTCGCCGCCGTCGAGAACGGCCCGCTCTCCGCCACCCAGTTCCACCCCGAGAAGTCCGGCGACGCCGGCGCCGCCCTGCTCCGGACGTGGGTGAGCGGCCTGCGGCGCTGATCCACCTCAGGGACCGGGACCCCCGCCCGGCCCCCACCGGGAACCCACTTCTCGGCCCATTCATGCGCTTCTCGGGTGTTGCAACGGCCGAGAAGCGCATGAATCCCCGGCTAGCCGGGGAATCATGCAGCACCCCCGGACACCCCCGCAGCACCCCCACCCACACCCCCTACCCTCGGTGCCGTGACCGACTACCTCCAGCTGCTGCCGGCCGTCGACATCGCCGACGGCCAGGCGGTGCAGCTGGTGCAGGGGGTGGCGGGGTCGGAGAAGCGGTTCGGCGACCCGGTCGAGGCGGCGCTGCGCTGGCAGGACGCCGGGGCCGAGTGGATCCACCTGGTCGACCTCGACGCGGCGTTCGGGCGCGGCCACAACCGCGACCTCCAGGCCGAGATCGTCGGCCGCCTCGACATCGACGTCGAGATGAGTGGCGGCATCCGCGACGACGACTCGCTCCGCGCCGCGATGGAGGCGGGGTGCCGCCGGGTCAACATCGGCACGGCTGCCCTGGAGGAGCCGGCGTGGTGCGCCAGCGCGATCGCGGCCTACGGCGACCGGGTGGCCGTCGGGCTCGACGTCCGCGGCCGCACCCTGGCCGCCCGCGGCTGGACCCGGGACGGTGGCGACCTCTACGACGTCCTCACCCGCCTCGACGGCGAGGGCTGCGCCCGCTACGTCGTCACCGACGTCACCAAGGACGGCATGCTGCAGGGACCCAACCTCGACCTGCTGCGCGACGTCTGCGCGGCCACCGACCGCCCGGTCGTCGCCAGCGGCGGCATCACCGAGCTCGACGACCTCCGGGCGCTGCAGGGGCTGGTGGGTGAAGGCGTCGAGGGCGCGATCATCGGCACCGCGCTCTACGAGGGCCGGTTCACCCTCGACGAGGCGCTGGAGCTGACCCGGCCGTGACCGTGGCCGTGCGCGTCATCCCGTGCCTCGACGTCGACGGCGGCCGGGTGGTCAAGGGCGTCAACTTCCAGGAGCTGCGCGACGCCGGTGACCCGGTCGAGCTGGCGCGGCTCTACGACGCCGAGGGGGCCGACGAGCTGACGTTCCTCGACATCTCCGCCTCCCACGAGGGCCGGGCCACGACGATGGAGGTCGTCTCGCGGTGCGCGGAGGAGGTCTTCATCCCGCTGACCGTCGGTGGCGGCGTCGGCTCGACCGACGACGTCGACCGACTCCTGCGCGCCGGCGCCGACAAGGTGGCCGTCAACACCGCCGCGATCCGCCGGCCCGAGCTCGTGGCCGAGATCGCCGACCGGTTCGGCAGCCAGGTGCTCGTGCTCTCTGTGGACGCGCGCCGCGCGGAGGCCACCGACAGCGGGTTCGAGGTCACCACCCACGGCGGCCGCGAGTCGGCCGGCCTCGACGCCGTCGCCTGGGCCGCCCGCGGCGCCGGGCTCGGGGCGGGAGAGATCCTGCTCAACGCGATGGACGCCGACGGCACCACCGACGGCTTCGACGTCCCCCTGATCGAGGCCGTACGCCGCGCGGTGACCGTCCCCGTCATCGCCAGCGGCGGCGCCGGCCGCCTCGACCACTTCGCCCCCGCCGTCGACGCGGGCGCGGACGCCGTGCTCGCCGCCACGGTCTTCCACTTCGGCACCCTGCGGATCGGCGAGGTCAAGCAGGCGTTGGCTGCGGCCGGCCACCCGGTGCGCTGACTGGTCTGGGCACGGTTCGCGCGCACCGGGACTGTCCGGCCGGAGGCCGACGGGGGCGGGCAGGGGGGTCGAAGCCCTACGCTTTCCCGCATGCGCACGACCGCCCGGGGCTCCGCCCTCGCCACCCTCGCCGTGGCCCTGCTCGTCACGACCGCCTGCGCGCCCCGTGAGGAGGCCGACACCGCGAGCGACGGTGGGTCCTCCGCGGCTGCCGGCGACTGCGAGAAGGACAGTCTCGACACCTACGCCGACGGGGTCCTGACGATCGCGACCGACAACCCCGCCTACGAGCCGTGGTTCGTCGACAACGACCCGACCAACGGCAAGGGCTACGAGTCCGCCGTCGCCTACGCGATCGCCGACCAGCTCGGCTTCGCCGAGGACGAGGTCGACTGGGTCAAGGTGCCCTTCAACGCGGTGGTGAGCCCGGGGGAGAAGAAGTTCGACTTCGACCTCAACCAGGTCTCCATCACCCCGCAGCGCGCCCAGGCCGTCGACTTCTCCAGCGGCTACTACGACGTGAGCCAGGTCGTGGTGACCACCAAGGGCAGCGCCATCGACGGGGTCACCAGCCTCGCGGACCTCCAGGACGCGCGGCTCGGCGCGCAGGTCGGCACCACCAGCTACGCCGACATCGCCGACGTGATCCAGACCGCTGAGCAGGGAGCGCCGTTCGACACCAACGACCAGGCGGTGCAGGCGCTCAACAACGACCAGATCGACGGCATCGTGGTCGACCTGCCGACCGCCTACTACATGGCTGCCGCGCAGCTCGACCAGGGCGTGATCGTCGGCCAGCTGCCGCAGTCGGGGGGCGACGTCGAGCAGTTCGGCGCGGTGCTCGACCTCGACAGCCCGCTCACCGACTGCGTGAGCCAGGCGGTCGACACCCTGAAGGACGACGGCACGCTCGCCGACCTGCAGGACCAGTGGCTCGCCCAGCAGGGCGCCCCGGAGCTGTCCTGACCGGGATCGGCACGACCGGGGCCGCGGCCGGGGGCTCCGACGGCTGGCAGCCGTCGGAGGCCCAGCGCGAGCGCGCCGCGTTCCGCCGACGGCGTACGGTCCGCAGCGCCGTCGTCGCGGGCGTCAGCACCGTGCTGCTCGTCGGCCTGCTGGCCGTCGCCGTCACCAGCTCACCGGGCTGGGAGCGGGTGCAGCAGACCTACTTCGACGCCGACAAGGCCGTCGACTCGTTCCCGGCGGTGCTCGAGGGGCTGTGGCTCAACATCCGGGTGACCTTCGTCTCGGCGGTGCTGATCCTGGTGATCGGCCTGGCCATCGCGGTGATGCGCACCCTGCGCGGCCCCGTGGCCTTCCCGCTGCGACTCCTCGGCACCCTGTACGTCGACGTGTTCCGCGGCCTGCCGCTGCTGCTGCTCCTGCTGCTGCTCGGGTTCGGCGGCCCGGCGCTCGACCTGTCCGGGCTCCCACGCAACGCGCTCTACTGGGCGTGCGCCGCCCTCGTGCTGTGCTACTCCGCCTACGTGGCCGAGGTCTTCCGCGCGGGCATCGAGTCGGTGCACCCCTCGCAGCGGCTGGCCGGGCGGGCGCTCGGCCTCACCTATGGCCAGAACCTGCGCCACGTCGTGCTGCCGCAGGCGTGGCGCAGGGTGCTGCCACCGCTGATGAACGACCTGGTGTCGCTGCAGAAGGACTCCGGCCTGATCGCGATCGTCGGCGTCGCGATCGACGCGATCCGTGCGGCACAGATCGAGACGGCCGCGGACTTCAACTACACGCCGTACGTCGTGGCCGGGGTGCTGTTCGTGTGCCTCACGATCCCGATGGCGCGCTTCACCGACTGGTACGCGCGCAAGAAGGGCTACATCGGCGCCGGGGCGATGCTGTGAGCGCGCCGGTGCTGGAGATGGCCGGGGTGCGCAAGTCCTTCGGCCACCACGTGGTGCTCCGGTCCGTCGACCTCGTGGTCGAGCCCGGCCAGTGCGTCGTGCTGATCGGCGCGTCCGGGTCGGGCAAGTCCACCCTGCTGCGGTGCGCCAACCTCCTCGAGACCGTCGACGACGGCGTGATCACCTTCCGCGGCGACGACATCACCGACCCGCGGGTCGACGCCGACGCCGTGCGCGCGCGGATGGGGCTGGTCTTCCAGTCCTACAACCTGTTCCCGCACCTGAGCGTGCTCGGCAACCTCACCCTCGCCCTCCGCAAGGTCCACGACCTCGCCCAGGGCGAGGCCGAGGAGCGCGCCACCGGCATGCTCGAGCGCGTGGGGCTGGGCGAGAAGGCCCGGGCCCGCCCCGACGACCTGTCGGGCGGTCAGCAGCAGCGGGTGGCCATCGCCCGGGCCCTGGTGACCCGGCCGGCCCTGATGCTGCTCGACGAGGTGACCTCGGCGCTCGACCCGGAGCTGGTGGGGGAGGTGCTCGACCTGCTGAGCGACCTCAAGGCCGAGGGCGTGACGATGTTGCTCAACACCCACGAGATGGGGTTCGCGCGCGAGGTGGCCGACCGGGTGTGCTTCCTCCACGACGGCGTCGTGCACGAGTCGGGCACGCCCGACCAGGTCCTCGGCGACCCCCAGCGGGACCGCACCCGCGCTTTCCTCTCCCGGCTGCGCACCTGATCTCCGGCGCCGCCGCCGATGGGGTGGCTGTCGGTGGACCGGAATAGCCTGTCGGTGCGCCCCGTTGAGCCTCGTCGGGCGTGACGGACGAAGGGAGCCGGGACCGCAGTGACGGACGAGTGGACCGAGCAGCGCGGGTCGACGACACGTGACGGGTTCGCCGTCCTCGGCGTCGCCATCCGGCGCGAACCCACGATCTTCGCCCTGTCCACGGTGGGCAGCCTGCTCTTCGGGGCGCTCACCGTCGCCGACGCGTGGGTGCTCGGGTGGGCCACCGACCACGTCGTGATCCCGGCCTTCCGGGACGGCGAGATCGGCAGCGGCCTGCTGTGGGCGGTGTTCGGCCTGTTCCTCGGCGTCGCGCTGCTGCGCGCGGTCGGGATCGTGGCCCGCCGCCTCGGCGCCGGCATCATGCAGTACCGGATGCAGGCCCACACCCGCCGCGCCGTCACCCGGCAGTACCTCACGCTGCCCATGGAGTGGCACCAGCGCCACCCGACCGGTCAGCTGCTCTCCAACGCCTACTCCGACGTCGAGGCGGCCTGGGGTCCGATCGCGCCGCTGCCGATGGCGGTCGGGACGCTGGTGATGATGGTGATCGCCGTCATCCAGATGCTCGCGGCCGACGTGGTGCTCGCCGTCGTGGGGATGCTGGTCTTCCCCGCGGTCGTCGTCGCCAACCTCCTCTACCAGCGGCTGTCCTCGCCGCTGATGACCAGGGCGCAAGGGCTCCGCGCCGAGGTCAGCGAGATCGCCCACGAGTCCTTCGACGGAGCGCTGGTGGTCAAGACGCTCGGCCGCGAGGCCGAGGAGACCGCGCGGTTCGCGGTCAAGGCCCACGAGCTGCGCGACGTCAACACCCGTGCCGGACGGATCCGCGCGGCGTTCGACCCCGCCCTCGCGTCGCTGCCCAACGTCGGGGTCCTCGTGGTGCTGGGGGTCGGCGTGCAGCGGGTGATCAGCGGCGCCTCCGACGCCGGCGACCTGGTCACGGTCGCCTACCTGCTGACGATCGTCTCCTTCCCGATCCGCTCCATCGGCTGGCTGCTGGGCGAGTTCCCGCGCAGCGTCGTCGGGTTCCGGCGGGCGCAGCGGGTGCTCGACGCCACCGGCGCCATCCCCTACGGCGAGCGGGTGCTGCCCGACGGGGGAGGTGCCCTGCTCGAGGTCGACCGGCTCGGCTACGCCTACGTCCCCGACGTCCCGGTGCTCGCCGAGGTCAGCTTCGACGTCCGGCCGGGGCGGACGGTCGCCCTGGTCGGGGCCACGGCCTCGGGCAAGAGCACGCTGACCCACCTGTTGGCCCGGCTCTTCGACCCCGACCGCGGCCGGGTGCTCGTCGACGGTGTCGACCTGCGCGACCTCGCCCACGGCGAGCTCGCCGGGTCGGTCTCGGTCGTCGGTCAGACGGCCTTCCTCTTCGACGACACCGTCCGCGACAACGTCACCCTCGGCGCCGACGTCGCCGACGAGGAGGTGTGGGCGGCACTGCGGGCCGCCGAGGCCGACGGCTTCGTGGCCGCCCTGCCCCACGGGATCGACACCACCCTCGGTGAGCGTGGCACCTCGCTCTCCGGCGGCCAGCGCCAGCGGATCTCGCTGGCGCGAGCGCTCGTGCGTCGCCCCCGGCTGCTGGTGCTCGACGACGCCACCTCGGCCGTCGACCCGGAGGTCGAGGCGCGGATCCTCCACACCCTGCGGTCCGACCAGCGGGGCGGCACCGTCGTGGTGGTCGCCTACCGCAAGGCGACCATCGGCCTCGCCGACGAGGTGATCCACCTCCAGGACGGCCGGGTCGCCGACCGCGGCACCCACGCCGAGCTGCTCGACCGCAGCCCCGCCTACGCGCGACTGGTCAACGCCTACGAGGAGGCGGCCGACGAGGCCGCCGAGCCCGCCGGGCGGGGTGATCGACGATGACGGCCTCCGCCACCGAGCGTCCCACGAGCGGCACCCGGCTCGACACCGGCGACGACCTCGCCCCCCTCGAGACCCTCCGCCGCGGCGTCGCGATCAGCCCCGAGCTCAAGGAGGGCTTCCGGGTCACGCTGCTGCTCGCGGTGGTGGCGTCCTTCGGCCAGGTGATCGTGCCGATCGCCGTTCAGCAGACGCTCGACCGCGGCCTCAACGGTCCCGGCGGTCCCGACGTGTCCTTCGTGACCCTGGTCGGGCTGCTGTGCCTGGCCGGCATCGCGGTCACCAGCGTCGCGTCCTACCTGATGACCAGCCGGCTCTTCCGCACCTCCGAGCGCGGGCTGGCGACGCTGCGGGTCACGGCGTTCCGCCACGTCCACGACCTGCCGCTGCTCACCCAGAACACCGAGCGCCGCGGCGCCCTCGTCTCCCGGGTCACCACCGACGTCGACCAGGTGAGCCAGTTCCTCGTCTTCGGTGGGCTGCTGTTCATCGTCAGCATCGGCCAGATGCTGGTGGCGACGCTGGTCATGCTGGTCTACAGCTGGCAGCTCACGCTCGTGGTCTGGGTCTCCTTCGCGCCGCTCTTCTTGTCCATCCGGTGGTTCCAGCGCAAGCTGACCGCTGCCTACGCCGTCGTACGCCGGCAGGTCGGCGTGCTGCTCTCGGCGATCTCCGAGCCGGTCGTCGGCGCCGAGGTGGTGCGCTCCTACGCCGTCGAGCACCGCACCCAGGAGCGCATCGACACCGCCATCGACGACTTCAAGACGGCCTCGACCAAGGCCCAGCAGTTCACCGTCGTGTCGTTCTCCCTCGGCGGCATCTCCGCCGGCCTGGCCAACGCCGGCGTGCTGGTCATCGGCGTGCTGCTCGGGTTCACCACCGACATGACCGCCGGGCGGGTGCTGGCCTTCGCGTTCCTGGTGACCCTGTTCGTGGGCCCGGTCCAGATGGGCACCCAGATCCTCACCGACGCCCAGAACGCCATCGCCAGCTGGCGCCGGGTGATCGGCATCCTCGAGACGCCCGCCGACCTCGTCGACCCGGGCGCCGACGGGCAGGTCCTGCCGCGCGGCCCGATCGACGTCACCTTCGAGGGTGTCACCTTCGCCTACCCCAGCGGTCCGCCGGTGCTCCACGACGTCGGCATGACCATCGACGCGGGCACCCGGGTGGCGATCGTGGGCGAGACCGGGTCGGGCAAGTCGACCTTCGCCAAGCTCCTCACCCGGCTGATGGACCCCAGCGAGGGGCGGGTGCTGCTCGACGGGATCGACGTCCGCGACATCGCGGCCCACAGCCTGCGCTCGGGCGTGGTGCTGGTGCCGCAGGAGGGCTTCCTCTTCGACGACACGATCGCCGCCAACGTCCGCTACGGACGGCTCGCGGCCGGCGAGGAGGAGATCCTGCGCAGCGCCGACGAGCTCGGCCTCGGCGACTGGGTGGAGGGGCTGCCCCGCGGCCTGGCCACCCGGGTCGGCCAGCGCGGCGAGTCGCTCTCGGCCGGGGAGCGCCAGCTGGTCGCGCTGCTCCGCGCCCACCTCGCCGATCCCGACCTGCTGGTGCTCGACGAGGCCACCAGCGCGGTCGACCCACAGCTCGAGATGCGGATCCAGCGGGCGCTCGAGCGGCTGATGAGCGGCCGCACCAGCGTCACCATCGCCCACCGGCTGTCCACCGCCGAGGCGGCCGACGAGGTCGTGGTCGTCGACCGCGGCCGGATCGTGCAACGCGGCCCCCACCGCGAGCTCGTCGAGCAGGAGGGCTCGGTCTACGCCGGCCTCCACGCGTCGTGGGTGACGCAGAGGACCAGCTGAGGCCCGGTGGGAGACTGGGGGCATGACCTCCTTGGACCCCGCGATCGCCGACCGCGTGAAGTGGAACGCTGAGGGACTGGTCCCGGCCGTGGTCCAGCAGCACGACACCGGTGAGGTGCTGATGCTCGGCTGGGTCGACGACGAGGCGCTGGCCCGGACGTTGGCGACGGGTCGGGCGACGTACTGGTCACGCTCGCGGCAGGAGTACTGGGTCAAGGGCGAGACCTCCGGCCACACCCAGCAGGTCCACGAGGTCCGGCTCGACTGCGACGGCGACACCCTGCTCTACCGGGTCGACCAGACCGGTGCCGCCTGTCACACCGGCGAACACACCTGCTTCGACGCCGACCTGGTCCACGGTGGTTGAGCGCGACCGTCGCGGGACGCTGGTGCCGGTGGTCGGCGCGGGCGTGGTGGCCGGTGCGCTGGCCGCGGTCGCCTCGGCACGCCCGTGGTTCACGGGCGCGGGCCTCACCGCGTCCCAGGCGCTCCCCGAGGATGCCGGAGTGGGGGAGATGCCGCTGGCGGCCGCGCTCAGCCTGGTCGTGCTCGCCGGGTGGGGCGTGGTGCTGGTGACGCGACGCCGGGTCCGGCGCGCCGCCGCCGGCCTGACCCTCCTCGCGAGCCTCGGACTGGTCGTCACCGTCGTCGTCGGCTGGTCCACCGTGCCCCACCAGGTGTCGGCAGCGGTGGTCGACACCGTCGGCAGCGACGCGGTGTCGGTCTCGTCGACCGCGTGGTTCTGGGTGGCCGCGGTCGCCGCTCCGGTGCTGGTCGCCGCGAGCGTCGCCGCCCTCGCCTGGTCCCCGGTGTGGCCCGAGATGGGGAGCCGGTACGACGCCCCGGGGTCGGGGCCCGAGGAGCCGGCCGGCGACGTACCTCCGGAGGAGCGGAGCAACCTCGACCTCTGGAAGTCGCTCGACGAGGGTCGTGACCCGACGGCCTGAGCCGTTTCACTACACTGGGCGCGCACCGCCCGACCGCAGGCCGACCATCGAGGAGCGCCACGCATGGCTGACAACCACGGCAACACCCCGGCCGCGTGGACCGGCGTCACCGTCGCCCTGCTCGGCTTCGTGGTGGGTGGTGTCGGCCTGATGCTCGACCCGGTGAGCATGACCCTGTTCTGGGTGGGCTGCGGCCTCGGCGTCGTCGCCCTCGTGGCGTTCGCGGTGATGGCCAAGATGGGCCTCAACAACCCCGACCACTAGAGGTTTCTCATGTCCGTCCTGGACGACATCGTCGCCGGCGTACGGATCGACCTCGACCGCCGTCGCTCGGCGACCCCCGTGGCCGACCTGCGCGCCGCGCTGGCCGACGTCGATCCGCCTCGCGACCCGATGCCGCAGCTCCGCGACGCTCGGTCCAGCGTCATCGCCGAGGTCAAGCGGCGCAGTCCCAGCAAGGGCGACCTCGCCGAGATCCCCGACCCTGCCGAGCTGGCGGGTCGCTACGCCGCGGGAGGCGCCGCGGCGATCAGCGTGCTGACCGAGGAGCGGCGCTTCGGCGGCAGCCTCGCCGACCTGCGCGCCGTCCGGGCTGCGGTCGACGTCCCGGTGTTGCGCAAGGACTTCATGGTCGAGCCCTACCAGCTGGTCGAGGCCAGGGCCGCCGGCGCGGATCTGGTGCTGCTGATCGTGGCCGCGCTCGACGACGACACGCTGCGCCGGCTCCACGACGAGGCGCGCGAGCTCGGGCTCACGGTGCTGGTCGAGGTGCACGACGAGGCCGAGACCGAGCGTGCGGTCGCGCTGGGCGCGGAGCTGGTGGGCGTCAACGCCCGCGACCTCCGCACCCTGGACGTCGACCTCGGCGCCTTTGCCCGGCTGGCACCGTTGGTGCCGGGCGACCGGGTGCTGGTCGCCGAGTCGGGCATCACCGGTCCCGATGACGTGGCGACCTACGTCGGCCTCGGCGCCCGCGCCGTGCTGGTCGGCGAGGCGCTGGTGCGCGACGGCGACCCGGAGGGTGCTGTCCGGACGATGACGGGAGTGACGGCATGACGCAGGAGCAGCCCTCCAGTGGCACGTGGGACGCGGACGAGCGCGGCTACTTCGGCACGTGGGGTGGCCGGTTCATGCCCGAGGCGCTGGTCGCCGCGCTCGACGAGCTCGACGCCGCCTGGCAGGACGCCAAGGCCGACCCGGCCTTCCGGCAGGACTTCGACGCGATCCTGCGCGACTTCGCCAACACCCCGAGCCCGCTCTACCACGCCGAGCGACTGAGCCGTCAGCTCGGCGTGACGGTGCTGCTCAAGCGCGAGGACCTCAACCACACCGGCGCCCACAAGATCCGCAACGTGCTCGGCCAGGCGCTGCTGACCCAGCGGATGGGCAAGCCGCGGGTGATCGCCGAGACCGGCGCCGGTCAGCACGGCGTGGCCGCGGCGACCGCGGCGGCGTACTTCGGGCTCGACTGCACCGTCTACATGGGCGAGGTCGACACCCGCCGGCAGGCGCTCAACGTCGCCCGCATGAAGCTGCTCGGCGCCGAGGTGGTGCCGGTCGCCTCCGGCAGCGCGACCCTGAAGGACGCGATCAACGAGGCGCTGCGCGACTGGGTCGCCAGCGTGGACCACACCGCCTACCTCTTCGGTACGGCGGCCGGGCCGCACCCCTTCCCGAGCATGGTGCGCGACCTGTGCCGGGGCATCGGCGACGAGGCGCGTCAGCAGTGCCTCGACCGCTGGGGCCGGCTCCCCGACGCGGTAGCGGCCTGCGTGGGCGGCGGGTCCAACGCGATCGGCCTGTTCACCGCCTTCCTCGACGACGACGTGGAGATCCTCGGCCTCGAGCCCGCCGGCGACGGCGTCGAGACCGGCCGCCACGCGGCCACGATCTCGGCCGGTGTCGCCGGGGTGCTCCACGGCGCCCGCACGTTCGTGCTGCAGGACGAGGACGGCCAGACCGTCGAGTCCCACTCGATCTCCGCCGGGCTCGACTACCCCGGGGTCGGCCCGCAGCACGCCCACCTCGCCGAGAGCGGGCGGGCCTCCTACGTCCCCGTCACCGACTCCGAGGCGATGGAGGCGATGGCCCTGCTCAGCCGCACCGAGGGGATCATCCCGGCCATCGAGTCCGCCCACGCCCTGGCCGGGGCCATCGACGCGGCCAAGCGGCTGGCCGACGAGAAGGGCCCCGAGGCGATCCTGCTGGTCAACCTGAGCGGCCGCGGCGACAAGGACATGGGGACCGCCATCGACTGGTTCGGCCTCGACCCCGAGTCGGCCACCGAGGAGCCGGTCGGATGAGCACCACGACCGCGATCGCGTTCGAGAAGGCGAGGGGTGAGCAGCGAGCCGCCCTGGTCGGCTACCTCCCGGCGGGCTACCCCGACGTCGCGGGCGGCATCGAGGCGCTGCGGGTGCTGGTCGACGCCGGCTGCGACGCCATCGAGGTGGGCCTGCCCTACAGCGACCCGGTCATGGACGGCCCGACCATCCAGGCCGCCGCCCAGGCCGCCCTCGAGGGCGGGGTGCGCACCCGTGACGTGCTGCGCACCGTCGAGGCCGTCGCGGCGACGGGCGTGCCGACGGTCGTGATGACCTACTGGAACCCCGTCGAGCGCTACGGCGTCGAGCGGTTCACCGCCGACCTGGCCGGCGCCGGGGGAGCGGGCCTGATCACGCCCGACCTCACCCCCGACAGCGGCGAGGAGTGGGTGGCCGCGGCCGACCGGCACGGCCTCGACAAGGTCTTCCTGGTGGCTCCCAGCTCGACCGACGACCGGATCGCGATGACCACCGCCGCCTGCCGCGGCTTCGTCTACGCCGCCGCGGTGATGGGGGTGACCGGTGTCGCCGCCGCCACCCGCGAGGTGGCCGGCCCGCTCGTCCGTCGTGCGAAGGCGACCACCGACCTCCCGGTCGCCGTCGGGATCGGCGTACGGACGGGCGACCAGGCCGCCGAGGTGGCGTCGTACGCCGACGGCGTGATCGTCGGCTCGGCGTTCGTCCGCGTGCTGCTCGACCACGCCGACGACCGGCCGGCGGGACTGCGTGCGTTGGCGCGACTCACCGAGGACCTGGCCGCGGGGGCGCGGCGTGCGTGACCGGCTCGTCCGCGGCCTGGCCGGCCTGGTGGGCGCCGCCCTGCTCGCCGGCTGCGGGGCCGACCGGCCGGCGGAGGGCGACCTCGCCGGCGCCGTGCTCGACCAGCCCTACACCGTGCCCGACACCGCCCTGGTCGACACCGACGGCGACCCCTTCTCGCTGGCCGGCGACACCGACGCCCGGTTGACCCTCGTGTTCTTCGGCTACACGAACTGTCCCGACATCTGCCAGGTCGTGATGGCGAGCCTGGCCAGCGCGATGACGCGGCTCGACCCGCGCGACCGCGACCAGGTCGACGTGGTCTTCGTGACGACCGACCCCGCGCGCGACGACGAGCAGGTGCTGCGCGACTACCTCGACCGGTTCGACCCGTCGTTCGTCGGGCTCACCGGCAAGCTCTCGACCATCTCCGAGATCGGCCTCGACCTCGGCATCGCGGTCGAGAAGGGCGAGAAGCTGCCCAGCGGCGGCTACGAGGTGCTCCACAGCACGCCGGTGGTCGGCATCGATCCCGACGACCGGGTCCCGATCGTCTGGACCGAGGGGACCTCGGCGGCCCAGTTCGCCTCCGACGTCCACGCGCTGCTCTCCGGCGAGGCGCCGGCGTGACCCTCCTCAGCATCCCCAGCCCGGTGCAGGGGGTCTGGTACCTCGGCCCGGTCCCGCTGCGGGCCTACGCCCTCGCGGTCGTCCTCGGCATCGTGCTGGCGGTCTGGATCGGTGAGCGGCGCTGGGTCGCGCGTGGGGGCCGAGCGGGCGAGGTCACCGACCTCGCGGTGTGGGCGGTCCCCTTCGGCCTGGTCGGCGGGCGGCTCTACCACGTCGCCACCGACTGGCAGCTCTACTTCCCCGACAACCCGTGGGGCGCGCTCTACGTCTGGCGTGGTGGGCTCGGCATCTGGGGTGCGATCGCGCTCGGCACCGTCGGCGTCGTGATCGGTGCGCGGCGCAAGGGGATCCGGCTGCTGCCCGTCCTCGACGCGCTCGCCCCCGGCGTGCTGGTCGCGCAGGCGGTCGGCCGGTGGGGCAACTACGTCAACCAGGAGCTCTTCGGCCGTCCGACCGACCTGCCCTGGGGGCTGGAGATCGACCCCGCCAACCGTCCGGTGGGCTACCTCGACGTCGCCACCTTCCACCCCACGTTCCTCTACGAGTTCGTGTGGTGCCTGGCCGCGTTCGTGGTGGTGGTGTGGGCCGACCGCCGCTACCGGCTGGGTCACGGCCGGGTGCTCGCCCTCTACGTCATGGCCTACACGGCCGGCCGCGGCTGGATCGAGGCGCTCCGCATCGACGACGTGCAGCTGGACGACGTCTTCGGCCTGCGCCTCAACGTCTGGACCTCGATCGTGCTGTTCCTCGCCGCGGCCGCGTTCTTCCTCTGGTCCGCCCGCCACCACCCCGGCCGCGAGACCGAGGTGCGGGTGGGGCGGGACCCGGTGCCGGCGTCGTAGCGGACGCACGTTCGCAGGCACCGGGCGGACGATCCCGGCGTCCAGCACCCGGATACGCGTCTCAGGGAGCGGCCCGCGCTTTGGTAGATTGCCCTCTCCGCGCGGGCCAACGTCGTCCCTTGCACGCACCACAGGTCAACCACTGCCGACGCAGTCGGCGCCCCGGGCTCCCGGGGCTCCGATTCGAAGACGACGGGAGAATGCCGTGTCGCACGCGTTCCCACCCGCCCAAGGGCTCTACGACCCTCGCCACGAGCACGACGCGTGCGGGGTGGCGTTCGTCGCGACCCTGACCGGCGAGGCCAGCCACGACATCGTGGTCAAGGCGCGTACGGCGCTGCGCAACCTCGACCACCGGGGCGCGGCCGGGGCCGAGACCAACTCCGGCGACGGGGCCGGGATCCTGCTGCAGGTCCCGCACGGCTTCCTCGACGCCGTCACCGACTTCGAGCTCCCCGGCCCAGGCGGCTACGCCGTCGGCACGGCGTTCCTGCGCGGCGACGCCGACGCGGTCGCCAAGACCCGGCGCCGGATCGAGGAGCTCGCCGCCGAGGAGCACCTCGCCGTCCTCGGCTGGCGCGAGGTGCCGGTCGATCCGGAGTCGCTCGGCGCCACCGCGCGCAGCGTGATGCCGACGTTCTCCCAGCTCTTCGTCGCGGGCGCCGGCGCCCGCACCGGCGGGATCGCGCTCGAGCGCCAGGCCTACTGCCTGCGCAAGCGCGTCGAGCACGAGACGGACGCCTACTTCCCCTCGCTGTCGTGCCGGACCCTGGTCTACAAGGGGATGCTCACCACCGAGCAGCTCGACACCTTCTTCCCCGACCTCACCGACGAGCGGATGGCCTCGGCGCTGGCGGTCGTCCACTCGCGGTTCTCGACCAACACCTTCCCGAGCTGGCCGCTGGCCCACCCGTTCCGCTACGTCGCCCACAACGGCGAGATCAACACCGTGATGGGCAACCGCAACTGGATGCGCGCCCGCGAGGCGCTGCTCGCCTCCGACCTGATCCCGGGCGAGCTCGAGCGGCTCTACCCGATCTGCACGCCCGGCGCGTCCGACTCCGCGTCCTTCGACGAGGTCCTCGAGCTGCTCCACCTCGGCGGCCGCTCGCTGCCCCACGCGGTGCTGATGATGATCCCCGAGGCGTGGGAGAACACCCGCGCCGGCGGGGACAACCGCGCCGGCGGCGAGATGGACCCCAAGATCCGCGCGTTCTACGAGTTCCACGCCTCGTTGATGGAGCCGTGGGACGGGCCGGCGTGCGTGGTCTTCACCGACGGCACCCAGATCGGCGCCGTTCTCGACCGGAACGGGCTGCGCCCCTCGCGCTACTGGGTCACCGACGACGGCCTGGTGGTGCTCGCCTCCGAGGTCGGCGTCCTCGACCTCGACCCGGCGACCATCACCCGCAAGGGCCGGCTCCAGCCGGGCCGGATGTTCCTCGTCGACACCGACGAGCACCGCATCATCGAGGACGACGAGATCAAGTCCGACCTCGCCGCCGACAACCCCTACGACGAGTGGCTGCACGGCGGCCTGATCCACCTCGCCGACCTGCCCGAGCGCGAGCACATCGTGCACACCCACGCCTCGGTCACGAGGCGGCAGCAGATCTTCGGCTACACCGAGGAGCAGCTGCGGATCCTCCTGACGCCGATGGCCAACACCGGCGCCGAGCCGATCGGCTCGATGGGCACCGACACCCCCGTGGCCGCGCTGAGCGACAAGCCCCGCCTGCTCTTCGACTACTTCAGCCAGCTCTTCGCCCAGGTCACCAACCCGCCGCTCGACGCGATCCGCGAGGAGCTGGTCACCTCGCTCGCGGGCACCATCGGCCCGGAGGCCAACCTGCTCGAGCCGGCACCCGCCTCGTGCCGCCAGGTGGTGCTGCCGTTCCCGGTGATCTCCAACGACGACCTGGTCAAGATCCGCCACGTCAACCGTGACGGCGACATGCCCGGGTTCATCACCCACGTCTCCCGCGGGCTCTACGACGTCGAGCGCGGGGGGGCGGCGATGGCCGAGCGGATCGACGAGATCTGCGCCGAGGTCTCCTCCGCCATCGCCGACGGGGCGCGGGTGATCGTGCTCTCCGACCGCCACGCCACGCAGGAGCAGGCGCCGATCCCGTCGCTGCTGCTCACCGGCGCGGTCCACCACCACCTGGTCCGCGAGAAGACCCGCACCCAGGTCGGACTGCTGGTCGAGGCCGGCGACGTCCGCGAGGTCCACCACGTCGCGCTGCTCATCGGCTACGGCGCCGCCGCGGTCAACCCCTACCTGGCGATGGAATCCGTCGAGGACCTCGCCCGCGACGGCTACTACGTCAGGGCCGAGCCCGAGGAGGCGGTCGCCAACCTCGTCAAGGCGCTCGGCAAGGGCGTGCTCAAGGTGATGTCCAAGATGGGCGTCTCGACCGTCGCGTCCTACACCGGTGCCCAGATCTTCGAGGCCGTGGGGCTCGACCAGGCACTGGTCGACAAGTACTTCACCGGCACGACCAGCAAGCTCGGCGGGATCGACCTCGACACCGTGGCCGAGGAGGTGGCGCGTCGGCACGCGACGGCCTACCCGCGGGCGGGCATCCAGCCCTCCCACCGCCAGCTCGAGATCGGCGGGGAGTACCAGTGGCGGCGTGAGGGCGAGCCGCACCTGTTCGACCCCGAGACCGTCTTCCGGCTGCAGCACGCCACCCGCACCGGGCAGTACGACGTCTTCAAGCAGTACACGAGCCGCGTCGACGAGCAGTCGACGCGACTGATGACGCTGCGCGGGATGTTCCGCTTCAAGAACCGCGAGCCGGTGCCGATCGAGGAGGTCGAGCCGGCGTCAGAGATCGTCAAGCGGTTCTCGACCGGGGCGATGTCCTACGGCTCGATCAGTCGCGAGGCCCACGAGACCCTGGCGATCGCGATGAACCGGCTGGGCGGCAAGTCCAACACCGGCGAGGGCGGCGAGGACGCCGACCGGCTCCACGACCCCGAGCGGCGCAGCGCGATCAAGCAGGTCGCGTCCGGCCGCTTCGGCGTCACCTCGGAGTACCTCACCAACGCCGACGACATCCAGATCAAGATGGCCCAGGGCGCCAAGCCCGGCGAGGGCGGGCAGCTGCCCGGCCAGAAGGTCTATCCCTGGGTCGCCAAGACCCGCTACTCGACGCCCGGTGTCGGCCTGATCAGCCCCCCGCCCCACCACGACATCTACTCGATCGAGGACCTCGCGCAGCTGATCCACGACCTCAAGAACGCCAACCCGAGCGCGCGGATCCACGTCAAGCTGGTCTCCGAGGTCGGCGTCGGCACCGTCGCCGCGGGCGTCTCGAAGGCACATGCCGACGTGGTGCTGATCTCCGGGCACGACGGCGGGACCGGGGCGGCGCCGCTGACCTCGCTCAAGCACGCCGGCGGGCCGTGGGAGCTCGGCCTGGCCGAGACCCAGCAGACGCTGCTGCTCAACGGCCTGCGCGACCGGATCGTCGTCCAGACCGACGGCCAGCTCAAGACCGGCCGCGACGTCGTGGTCGCCGCGTTGCTCGGCGCCGAGGAGTACGGCTTCGCGACCGCGCCGCTGGTGGTCTCGGGCTGCATCATGATGCGGGTCTGCCACCTCGACACCTGCCCGGTCGGGGTCGCCACCCAGAACCCCGTGCTGCGCAAGCGTTACAGCGGCAAGCCGGAGTTCGTCGTCACGTTCTTCGAGTACGTCGCCGAGGAGGTGCGCGAGCTGCTGGCCGAGCTCGGGTTCCGCTCGCTCGACGAGGCGATCGGCCGGGTCGACGCCCTCGACGTGCGCGAGGCGGTCGACCACTGGAAGGCCGGTGGGCTCGACCTCACCCCGATCCTCCACGAGGCCGCACGGTCGGGGGAGTTCGGGCAGTTCGACGACCAGGACCTCCACTGCACCACGACCCAGGACCACGGCCTCGACCGGGCGCTCGACAACGAGCTGGTCGCCCTGGCGGAGCCCGCGCTCGAGCGCGGCGAGCCGGTGCGGGCCCAGCTCGAGATCCGCAACGTCAACCGGACGGTCGGCACGATCCTCGGTCACGAGGTCACCAAGCGCTACCGCGGCGAGGGCCTGCCCGACGGCACCATCGACCTCACCTTCACCGGCTCGGCGGGGCAGTCGTTCGGCGCCTTCCTCCCGGCCGGCATCACGCTGCGCCTCGAGGGCGACGCCAACGACTACGTCGCCAAGGGACTCTCCGGCGGCCGGGTCGTCGTGCGGCCGGACCGGGCGGCCACCTTCGAGGCCAGCGAGCAGGTCATCGCCGGCAACGTCATCGCCTACGGTGCCACGTCCGGCGAGGTGTTCCTGCGCGGTCACGTGGGGGAGCGGTTCTGCGTGCGCAACTCGGGGGCGTCGGCGGTCGTCGAGGGCGTGGGCGACCACGGGTGCGAGTACATGACCGGCGGCCGCGCCGTCGTGCTCGGCCCGACCGGGCGCAACTTCGCCGCGGGCATGTCCGGCGGCTACGCCTTCGTGCTCGACCTCGACGCCGACCGGGTCAACCCCGAGCTGGTCGAGCTCCAGCCGCTGGCCGAGTTCGAGGACGCCAGCTCCCACGACGAGCTGCGCGACCTCGTGTCGCGCCACGGGGAGGAGACCGGGTCGACCGTCGCCGAGGAGCTGCTGGCCGACTGGGACGCCGCGCTCGCGCGGTTCACGCGGGTGATGCCCCGCGACTTCCAGCGCGTGCTCGACGTACGAGCCCAGGCCGAGGCCGACGGGCTCGACGACGACGACGCGGACGCCCGGATCATGGAGGTGCTGCATGGCTGACCCCAAGGGCTTCCTCAAGAACGGCCGCGAGGTCGCCGGACGGCGGCCGGTCGACGAGCGGGTCAACGACTGGGAGGAGGTCTACCCCGACGGGGTGGGCCGGGCGCTGCTGCCGATCATCAACACCCAGGCCGGGCGCTGCATGGACTGCGGCATCCCGTTCTGCCACCAGGGCTGCCCGCTCGGCAACCTGATCCCCGAGTGGAACGACCTGGTCTGGCGCGACGACTGGGACGGCGCGATCGAGCGGCTCCACGCCACCAACAACTTCCCGGAGTTCACCGGGCGGCTGTGCCCGGCACCCTGCGAGCCGGCGTGCGTGCTCGGCATCAACCAGGACCCGGTCACGATCAAGAACGTCGAGGTCGCGATCATCGACCGGGCGTGGGAGTCGCGCGCGGTGCGACCGCAGCCGCCGGAGTGGCTCTCGGGCCGCACCGTCGCGGTGGTCGGCTCGGGGCCCGCGGGCCTCGCCGCCGCCCAGCAGCTGACCCGCGCCGGCCACACGGTCGCCGTTTACGAGCGGGCCGACAAGATCGGCGGGCTGCTGCGCTACGGCATCCCCGAGTTCAAGATGGAGAAGAAGCACCTCGACCGACGGCTCGACCAGATGCGCCGCGAGGGCACCGTCTTCCGCACCGGGGTCGACGTCGGGTCCGACCGGCTCACGGCGCAGGCGCTGCGCGACCGGTACGACGCCATCGTGCTGGCCGTCGGCTCCACCGTCGGCCGCGAGCTGCCCCTCGAAGGCCGCGACCTCGCCGGCATCCACCAGGCGATGGACTACCTGCCCCAGTCCAACCGGGCCTCGCTCGGCGAGGAGGTCGAGGACCAGGTCAGCGCCGACGGCAAGCACGTCGTGATCATCGGCGGCGGCGACACGGGGGCCGACTGCCTCGGCACGGCGACCCGTCAGCACGCGGCCTCGATCACCCAGCTCGAGATCATGGCCCGTCCGCCGGAGGACCGTCCGGCGGGCCAGCCGTGGCCGACGTACCCGATGACCTTCCGGGTGTCCTCGGCCCACGAGGAGGCCGGTGAGCGGGTCTTCGCCGCCTCCACCCAGGAGTTCCTGGGCGACGAC
Source organism: uncultured Actinomycetota bacterium (assembly GCA_963740885.1). Taxonomy (GTDB): domain Bacteria; phylum Actinomycetota; class Actinomycetes; order Propionibacteriales; family Nocardioidaceae; genus Nocardioides. Next base: position 92,008 of record CAVUFP010000002.1, on the reverse strand, counting down.
GCGGGGCGGGTGCGGGCGCTGCGCCTGGTCGACGTCGACGAGAAGTTCCAGCCGGTCGAGGGGACCGAGCGCGAGATCCCGGCCGAGCTGGTGCTGCTGGCGATGGGCTTCACGGGCCCGGAGCAGCCGGGCCTGGTCCAGGAGCTGGGCGTCGAGCTCGACGAGCGCGGCAACATCCGGCGCGACGACGGCTACGCCAGCAGCGTCGACGGCGTCTTCGTGGCCGGCGACGCGGGCCGGGGGCAGTCGCTGATCGTGTGGGCGATCGCGGAGGGACGGGCCGCGGCGGCCGCGGTCGACCGCCACCTCACGGGCTCGACCAACCTGCCGGCACCGATCCCGCCGACCGCGCGGCCGCTCTCCGTCTGAATCCCCGCTCTTGGATCGATCCAACTGCTAGGATCGAGGCGTGGCCAAGGCGAAGATCGTGTGCACGCTCGGACCGGCGGTCAGCGACCCCGGGTCGATCCGCGACCTGATCGAGGCCGGCATGGACGTCGCACGGCTCAACATGAGCCACGGCTCCCGCGCCGACCACGAGCAGGCTTACCGGCGGGTGCGTGCCGCCGCCGACGCCCTCGGCAAGGGCGTGGCGGTCTTCGCCGACCTGCAGGGCCCCAAGATCCGGCTCGACACCTTCGCCGACGGCTCGGCCGAGCTGCGCGAGGGGGCGTCGTTCACGATCACCACGCGTGACGTCGACGGGGACGCCGAGGTCTGCGGGACGACGTACGACGGTCTGCCGGGCGACGTCGAGAAGGGCGACCAGGTCCTCATCGACGACGGCAACATCCACCTGCGGGTCACCGACGTCGACGGCGACGACGTCGTCACCGAGGTCGAGGTCGGCGGCAAGGTCAGCGACCACAAGGGCATCAACCTGCCCGGCGTCGCGGTCAGCGTGCCGGCGCTCTCGGAGAAGGACGAGGACGACCTGCGCTGGGCGCTGGGCGTGTCCGTCGACTTCATCGCGCTCTCCTTCGTGCGCACCGGCCAGGACGTCGACCGGGTGCGCGAGATCATGCGCGAGGAGGGGGTCGAGCTCCCCGTCATCGCGAAGATCGAGAAGCCGCAGGCGATCGACAACCTCGAGGAGATCATGAAGGCCTTCGACGGCTTCATGGTGGCCCGCGGCGACCTCGGCGTGGAGATGCCGCTCGAGCAGGTCCCCCTGCTCCAGAAGCGGGTCGTCGAGCTCGCCCGCCGCAACGCCAAGCCGGTCATCGTCGCCACCCAGATGCTCGAGTCGATGATCGAGAACCCCAGGCCCACGCGCGCCGAGGCCTCGGACGTCGCGAACGCCGTCCTCGACGGCGCCGACGCCGTGATGCTCTCGGGGGAGACCAGCGTCGGCAAGCACCCGCTCGAGGCGGTGCGGACCATGGAGCGGATCGTCGCCCAGGTCGAGCTGCACGCCCCGCGGGGCGTGGCCGCCATCGACTGGAACCCCCGCACCCGCGGCGGCGTGATCGCCAAGGCGGCCATGGAGGTGGCCGAGCGGGTGGAGGCCAAGTACCTCGTGGCCTTCACCCAGTCCGGCGACTCCGCCAAGCGGCTCTCCCGACTGCGCGGCGCGGTGCCGATCCTGGCCTTCACCCCCGAGGACAAGGTCCGCTGCCAGCTCGCCCTCACCTGGGGCGTCGAGACCTTCCGCACCGACGCGGTCGAGCACACCGACGAGATGGTGCGCCAGGTCGACGAGCAGCTGCTCATGATCGGCCGGGTCGAGGAGGGCGACCTCGTCGTCATCATCGCGGGGAGCCCGCCCGGCATCCCCGGCTCCACCAACGCGCTGCGGATCCACCGGATGGGCGACGCGATCAACGAGGCCGCACCGGCCTACCGCCGCCTCTCCCGCTGACCCGTCCGCAGGGTGGAGAGCGTCGTACCCGACATCTGTGTCGTCGTACGGGCGATTCCACGACCTGGATGTCGGGTGCGACGAGCAATGGTGCCCCGGGTGAGATTCGAACTCACACTGAATGGTGTTTGAGACCATCGCCTCTGCCCTTGGGCTACCGGGGCTGTTGGGCGGGGCCACGGTAGCCGACTCTTGGCGTGGCGGCGTTCACCGGCTAAAGTCAATCAAGAAAGTAGACTTATCGGTGCGGGGAGGGGACACGATGGCCTGGTGGTGGCAGCTCGGGGTGAGGAGCAACGACCGCGCGGTGGCGAACGCGCGGACGGCGACGACGCTGCTGAGCCGGCGGCGCGTGGAGCGGGACGAGGTCGAGATCTACCTGCGCGGCCGCCACGCCGACCGTCCGGTCCGGCTGGTGCCCGTCAATCAGGATGCCGCCGCGGCGGAGGTCGCTCGCTAACCTGACCGGGTGACCGAGTCCCCCCAGCCCCGGCGCGTGCTGATCGCCGAGGACGAGGCCCTGATCCGGATGGACCTGGCCGAGATGCTCGGCGAGCAGGGGTACGACGTCGTCGGCCAGACCGGCGACGGGGCCCGGGCGGTCGAGCTCGCCGAGGAGCTGCGGCCCGACCTGGTCATCCTCGACGTGAAGATGCCCGTGCTCGACGGCATCGCCGCCGCCGAGCGGATCGCCGCCGCGCGGATCGCGCCGGTCGTGATCCTCACGGCGTTCTCCCAGCGCGAGCTGGTCGAGCGGGCGCGCGACGCGGGCGCGATGGCCTACCTGGTCAAGCCCTTCTCGCCCTCGGACCTGGTGCCGGCCATCGAGATGGCGTTGAGCCGCTTCACCGAGATCGACGCGCTCGAGCAGGAGGTCGCGGGCCTCCAGGACCAGCTCGCGGCGCGCAAGGCGGTCGACCGGGCCAAGGCGGTGCTGCAGGCCGAGCTGGGGCTCAGCGAGCCCGAGGCCTTCCGCTGGATCCAGAAGACGGCCATGGACCTGCGCCGGTCGATGCGCGAGGTCGCCGAGGGCGTGGTGACGCACGGCGCCGGCGGGGCGAGCTCCCCGGGCGCCTGAGCGGGATCCCGCCCGGCGTACGCCTCCTGATCCACGGCAGGGCCACGGTTAGGTCACAAATGGGACACGACACCGCTGGTTGGCCCGAGATTGTTCCAATCCGCACGCTGGCACCGATAGTTTCTGGCCAAGTTCTGGACCGTGTGTAGTCCGGAGACGCCCAATTGAGCCGGAGGCCCCATGATCCGCCTGACCCGTGCACGCCGCCTCGGCGCCGTGCTCGCCGTGTCCGCGATCGCCCTCACCGCATGCGGTGGCGGCGGCGACGACAGCAACGCCAGCGACAACAACTCCAGCGAGGAGAGCTCGTCGTCGGCACCCAAGGGCGACGGCACCCTGACCCTCGGCACCCTGCTGCCGCAGACCGGTGACCTCGCCTTCCTCGGCCCGCCCGAGTTCGCGGGTGTCGACCTCGCGGTCGAGGACATCAACGCCGCCGGCGGCGTCCTCGGCCAGGACGTCGTCAACGTCAAGGCCGACTCCGGTGACGGCACGCCCGACATCGCGGGCTCCGAGGTCGACAAGCTGTTCAACCAGGACGTCGACGCCATCATCGGCGCCGCCGCGTCCAGCGTGTCGGTCAGCGTGATCGACAAGATCACCGGCGCGGGAGTCGTCCACTTCTCCCCGGCCAACACCGCCGCGGGCTTCGACACCTACGACGACAACGGCCTCTACTTCCGGACCGCCCCGTCGGACCGCCTGCAGGGCCAGGTGCTCGGCAACCTCGCGGTCGAGGACGGCTTCAGCAACGTCGCCGTCATGGGTCGCCAGGACTTCTACGGCGAGGGGCTGGCCGACCAGGTCAAGGCGACGCTGGAGGAGAAGGGCGCCACGGTCGCCGACTTCGTCCTCTACGCGGCCGACGCGCAGAACTACACCGCCGAGGTCAACCAGGTCGCGGCGTCCAAGCCCGACGCCCTGGTGCTCATCGGGTTCGAGGAGACGACCAAGATCATCCCGCAGCTGATCGCCAAGGGGATCGGCCCGCAGGACATCCAGATCTACTTCGTGGACGGCAACCTGGCCGACTACTCGGACGAGACCTTCGACCTGACCGGCGTCAAGGGCACCGTGCCCGGTCTCCGGCGACCCGGACCCGAAGTTCAACGACCGGCTGCTCGAGGTCGACCCCAAGCTGAAGGACTTCAGCTACGGCCCGCAGTCCTACGACGCCGCGATCATCATCGCCCTCGCCGCCATCGCCGCTGACAGCGACGACGGCACGGCGATCGGCTCGGAGATCATCAACGTCACCAAGGACGGCACCCAGTGCTCGACGTTCGAGGAGTGCTCGCAGCTCCTCGACGACGGCGAGGACATCGACTACGAGGGTGCCAGCGGCCCGACCGACATGAACGACACCGGTAGCCCGGCGTCGGGCACGATCGGCATCAACGAGTACGAGAAGGGCAACAAGTACAAGCAGGTCGACCAGGTCTCCGGCATCGTCGAGTGACCAGCTCCACCTGACGCACGACACCGACGGACCCCCGGCTCGAAGAGCCGGGGGTCCGTTGCTGTGCGGTGCTGTGTGGGGGCGTAGTGCGGCGGCCAGGTGGTGAGTGGGTCGCCGAGGGTCAGTCGCGCTTGGCCAGCGTGCCGAGGTAGAGCTCGATGACCTTGGGGTCCTTGGCCAGCTCGGCGCCGGTGCCGGTGTAGGCGTTGCGGCCCTGGTCGAGGACGTAGCCGCGGTCGCTGATCTGCAGGCAGCGGCTGGCGTTCTGCTCGACCATCACCACCGAGACGCCGGCGCGGTTGATACGCCGGGTCTGCACGAACACCTCGTCCTGCAGGACAGGGGAGAGGCCGGCGGAGGGCTCGTCGAGCAGCAGCACCGACGGCTCCATCATCAGGGCGCGCCCCATCGCGACCATCTGCCGCTCGCCGCCCGACAACGACCCCGCACGCTGGCTGCGCCGGTCGATCAGGGCGGGGAACAGGTCGCCGACGAACTCGAAGCGCTTCTTGAACGACGCGGGGCGCTGGAAGACGCCCATCTCGAGGTTCTCCTGGATGCTCAGCGACGGGAACACGTTGCTGGACTGGGGGACGAAGCCGATCCCCTTGGCCACCAGGGTGTCGGCCCGCTCGTTGGTGATGTCGTCGCCCTTGAGCCTGACCGTGCCGCTGGAGACCTTGACCAGCCCGAAGAGCGCCTTGAGCAGGGTCGACTTGCCGGCGCCGTTGGGCCCGATGATGCCGACCAGCTCGCCCTCCTGGCAGTAGAGGTCGGAGCCGTTGAGGATGTTGACGCCCGGCAGGTAGCCGGCGATCAGGTCGTCGGCGCGCAGCACGGCGCCCTCGGCGGCCTTGAGGTGGGCGCTCCGGTCGATGGCCGGAGCATCGTCCTGGGTCGCGGCAGCCTCGCTCATGACTTCTCCTCCTCGTGGCGGGACTCGAGCTCTGCGGCCGCTGCGGCGAGGATCTCCTGCTCGACCTCTTCGCTCAGGTCCTGGTCGTGGTGGGAGCCGAGGTAGGCGTCGATCACCCGCTGGTCGCTCATCACCGAGTCGGGGGGCCCTTCGGCGACGACCTGCCCCTGGGCCATCACGATGACCCAGTCGGAGATGTCGCGGACCATGTCCATGTCGTGCTCGACGAAGAGCACGGTCCGGCCCTCGTCGCGCAGCGACTTCACGTGGCCGAGCAACGACTGCTTCAGCGCCGGATTGACCCCGGCCATCGGCTCGTCGAGCATCACCAGCTCGGGGTCGGCCATCAGGGCCCGCGCCATCTCGAGCAGCTTGCGCTGCCCACCGGACAGCGACCCGGCGAAGTCCTCGCGCTTCTTGATCAGCAGGAAGCGCTCGAGCAACCGGTCGGCCTTCTCGGTGTTGGCCGTCTCCTGGGCCCGCCACAACGGCGCGAACATCGCGGAGAACAGACCCTCGCCGCGCTGGCCGGTGGCGCCGACCCGCATGTTCTCGATCACCGTCAGCTTGGCCAGCACCTTCGTCAGCTGGAAGGTGCGCACCATCCCCAGCCGGGCGACCTTGTAGGCCGGGACCTTGTTGAGTCCCTTGCCCTTGAAGGACCAGGTGCCCGAGCTGGGCCGGTCGAACCCGGTCAGCAGGTTGAAGAACGTCGTCTTGCCGGCGCCGTTCGGGCCGATCAGGGCCGTGATGACCCCGCGCTGGACCTCGACGTGGGCCACGTCGACGGCGGTGAGGCCGCCGAACTGGCGCACGATGTTGTCGGCCACGAGGATCGGGTCGGGCTTGGGGGCCCCCGGTTCGCGGGGCACGTCGCGCAGCGCCTTGCGGGCGGCGGAGGTGTCGACGTCGGGCGTCACGATCTCGGCATCGGGATGGGTCTGCTCAGCGGGCATCGATGGCCAGCTCCCTTCGGTCTCCGAAGATCCCCTGTGGTCTGAAGATCATCAACAGCATCAGTCCCAGGCCGACCAGGATGAAGCGCATGACACTGGCCTGGTTGGAGTCCATCAGCCAGGTCGGGATCAGCGGCTCGGCCCCGCCGGTGGCCTGGCTGAAGAACGAGCCGAACGCGTTGATGAGGAACCAGAAGATGATCGCGCCGGCGACCGGCCCGAGCACGCGGGCGGCACCGCCGATCAGCAGCGCGGTGTAGGCGAAGAAGGTCACGTCGGTCGCGAAGAACGACGGGCCGACGGCGGCCGAGCGGAGCGAGGTCATGATGCCCGCCAGGCCTCCGATCACGCCGCCGATGACCAGCGCCTGCATCTTGTAGGAGTAGACGTTCTTGCCGAGCGAGCGGACGGCGAGCTCGTCCTCGCGGATCGACTTGAGCACCCGGCCCCACGGGCTGCGCATGAGCAACCACACGACCAGGCAGCTCACCGCGACCAGCACCCAGCCGACCGTCATCACCCAGAAGTCGTAGCCGCTCCACAGCAGGATCTGTCCGGAGTAGGGGTTGAACGCCCGGAAACCGCCGATGAAGTCGGTGATGCCGTCCTGGCCGCCGAAGGTGTCGGAGAACGCCGCCGCGCCGACCGTCTGCCGGATGATCTCCGCGGCCGCGATCGTCACGATCGCGAGGTAGTCGGCGCGCAGCCGCAGCGTGGGCACACCCAGCAACAGCGCCAGCACCACGCAGAGCAGCAGGCCGACCAGGGTGCCGAGCAGCAGCGAGGAGCTGAAGATCGTCACGGCGCCGCCGATGCTGTAGCCGGCGACCATCATGAAGCCGGCCTGGCCGAAGTTGAGCAGCCCGGTGTAGCCGAAGTGCACGTTGAGGCCGATCGCCGCGAGGCAGTAGATGATCGCCGTCGGCCCCAGCGCCTGCTGGACCGAGTCGTAGAGAAGGCTCCCGAAGTCCATGTCGTCCGTCCCTTTCCTCAGCCGACCCGCTGAGCCTTGCCGAGCAGGCCCTGGGGTCTCACGAGCAGCACCAGGATCAGCATCAGCAGTGCTCCCACGAACTTGAACTCGGCCGGCACGAAGAGCGTGGTGAGCTCGGTGAACAGACCGATGATGAAGGCGCCGACGATGGCGCCCCAGATGGTGCCGAGACCACCGAGCACGACGGCGGCGAACACGAGCAGCAGCAGCTTGAAGCCGATCTGGTAGTCGAAGCCCTGGGTCAGGCCGAGCAGCGCCCCCGACAGTCCGGCCAGCGCCGCACCGCCGATCCACACGATCGCGATCACCCGCTCGACGTTGATGCCGGTCGCCGAGGACAGCGCCGGGTTGTCGGCCACCGCCCGGGTCGCCTTGCCGATCCGGGTGTAGCGCAGCAGCGCGGTCGTGGCGAGCAGCACCGCCATCGCCAGCACGAAGACGATGATCTCCTTGGGCGTCACCAGGAACGGCCCGATCTCGTACGGCGTCACCGCGGAGTACTGCGAGTAGTTCTGGCTCTGCGCGCCCGCGGCGTACTGGTAGACGTTGCGGAGGAACAGCGACAGGCCGATGCTCACGATCATCATGGCGATCACGCCGGTGCCGCGCCGGCGCAGCGGCCGCCAGAGCGCGGCGTCGTTGAGCCAGCCGAAGGCGGCCGAGACGATGAAGGCCACGATCACGCCCACGATCACGGTCACGTTGGCGCCGGCGATGCTGATCTCGCCGGGCAACCGGTCGACCGCGAAGGCGACGATGGCCCCGAAGGTGATCAGCTCGCCGTGGGCGAAGTTGGTGAGGCCGGTCGTGCCGAAGATCATCGAGAGCCCGAGGGCGGCCATCGCCAGCAACGACGAGAACACGAGACCACCGATGGCCAGCTGCACGCCCTCGATCGCCTTGCTGCCGGCGCCGGGGCCGGCGTCGCCGATCGGGAAGGTCACCGACGCGTCGCTGTCGAGGTTGATCGGCACCGTGCGGGTGAGCACGTCGGGCTCGGTGTCCTCGGGCAGGGACTCCTTGTCGAGGGCGACGGAGAAGCTCTTGCCGAGCAGGGTGGACGGGTCGCCGGGGAGGTCGATCACGAAGGTGCCGTCGGCGCCGCTGGTGGCGTCACCGACCTCCTGGCCACCCTCGTCCTTCACGGTGACCGCGACACCCTCGACCCCGACCGCCGGGGACTCACGGCGGTCGCAGATCCGGCCCAGGATCGAGATCTTGTTGTCGTCGTCGTTGGGCTTGGGCAGGGCACACTCGGTGGATCCCGAGGAGTCGCTGCCGCCCCCGGAGGCCGTGGCCGCCGACCCCACGGCCATGACCAGCGCGGCGACCAGCAGCGCCAGCAGCGCGCCGATCCCGAGCCTGCGTCGTGAACGTTGGATGTGCATGTTCCTCCGTCCCGGTCACCCGGACTGGGCAACGTTGCCGTGGGGACAATAGCGAGTGTTGGGGCCCCGTGGTCAGGGGGCGACCCGCGGCGTTGCCGAGGCGTTACCGAAATGTCGCTGCCAGCGCCACCAGGAACGGGGTCACGAGCAGGGCCGGGAGCAGGTCGGCGACCGGGACCTCGCGGATCCGCAGCAGCCGCAGCGACACCCCGATCAGCAGCACCCCGCCGGTCGCCGCGAGCGCCGAGACGTACGGCGCGGGGAGCACGTCCCCGAGCAGGAACCCGGCGACGGTCAGCCCGCCCTGCACCACCAGCACGGTCAGCGCGCTGGCCGCGACACCCCACCCGAACGACGCCGCGAAGGCCATCGACGCGAACCCGTCGAGCACCGCCTTGAGGAACAGCTCGTCGGCGCCGCGGCCCAGGCCGTCGTTGAGCGAGCCGAGGATCGTCAGCGGCCCGGTGCAGAACAGCAGCGAGGAGGCCACGAACCCCTCGACGAACCGGTGCCGCTCGGCCGAGCCGGTCTCGGAGGTGAGCCGGCGCTGCAGCCAGCCGCCGATCCCGGCGACCCGCTCCTCGAGGTGCAGCAGCGAGCCGACGATCCCGCCGACCAGCACCGAGCCGAGCACCACGAGCATGGGTGCGCTGCTGCCGAGGTGGGCGACGAGCACCGGGTCGGTGACGGCGTACGCCGAGAGCAGCGCGATCACCAGGGTGACCAGTCCGAGCCCGTCGGTGACCACGTCGCGGGTGCGCTGGGGGAGCCGGTGGCCGAGGGCCACCCCGAGACCTGCCCCGAGGAGGACCGTGACCACGTTGACGAGCGTGCCGATTCCGGGGAACACGGGCCTCCTAGTCACTCGGGTTGGCCTGAGCGTAGTCTCGGCGACGAGGCGCCGGGCTCGGGGGACGAAGAGCTACCCGGTGAGGGAGCCCGAGGAGAGTTCGGATGCGTTCTCCGGTACACCTGCGCGCGGCGCACGGCACCGATGCGTCGGCGCTGGTCGAGCTGTGGAGCGCGGTGCTGCGCCGGGGCGACCACGCCCAGCAGGTGGCCGAGGTCGGGCACGTCATCGACCGGGTCTCGGCGATGCCCGAGGAGCGGATCGTCGTCGCCGACGTCGAGGACCGGGTCGTCGGCGCGGTCCACCTGCGCGCGACGACCTACAGCGCGATCAACCTCGAGCCGGTCGTGCAGGTGGTCTCCCCGCACGTCCTGCCCGAGTTCCGCCGCCACGGCATCGGCAGCGCGCTGGTGAAGGCGGCCGTCGACTTCGCCGAGGAGCTCGGCATCGGCCACGTGGGCGTGGCCGTGACGGCCGGCGCCCGCGACTCCAACCGGTTCATGGCGCGACTGGCGCTCGGCCCGGCGGCCACGCTGCGGGTGGCTCCGACCGCGACGGTCAAGGGGCGCCTGATGGCCAGCCACCGTCCTGCGCTCGCCCGTGGGGGCGTCCGGCCGTTGACCCACGTGCTGGCCGCCCGGCGCTCGTCGCGACGCCACCAGCCCACCGAGGGCTGAGCCGGCACGGGGCCCCCGCGGCCCCTGTCACCGTCGGTGGCCACGGTTAGGGTCGGAGCGTGCCCGACACCACCCGACTGCTCCTGCTCGACGGCCACTCCCTGGCCTACCGCGCGTTCTTCGCGCTGCCGGTGGAGAACTTCTCGACCACCTCGGGCCAGCACACCAACGCCGTCTACGGCTTCACCTCGATGCTGGTCAACGTCCTGCGCGACGAGCAGCCCACCCACGTCGGCGTCGCCTTCGACAAGTCGCGGCAGACCTTCCGGCTCGAGGAGTACGCCGACTACAAGGCCGGCCGCAACAAGACCCCCAGCGAGTTCTCCTCCCAGCTGCCGCTGATCCAGCAGGTGCTGACCACGCTCGGCATCCCGTTCCTGCTGAAGGACGGCTACGAGGCCGACGACATCATCGCCACCCTGGCGACCCGGGCCACCGCGCCGGGCTCGGGGCTCGACGAGGTGCTGATCCTCACCGGCGACCGCGACAGCCTCCAGCTGGTCGACGAGACGCTGCACCGTCCTCTACCCCATGCGCGGGGTCTCCGAGCTGGCGCGGATGACTCCCGAGGCGGTCGAGTCCAAGTACGGCGTACCGCCCGCGCGCTATCCCGAGCTGGCCGCCCTGGTGGGGGAGACCTCCGACAACCTGCCCGGCGTCCCGGGGGTGGGCCAGGGCTACGCCGCCAAGTGGCTGACGACCTACGACGGCCTCGACAACGTCATCGCCCGAGCCGACGAGATCACCGGCAAGAAGGGCGAGTCGCTGCGCGCCCACCTCGCCGACGTGATCCGCAACCGCCGGCTCAACGCGCTGGTCCGCGACCTCGACCTCGAGCTCGGTCCCGACGAGATGGGCCGGCGCACCTGGGACCGGCAGACGGGGCTGGCGCTGCTCGATGAGCTGGAGTTCCGGGGCGACCTGCGCACCCGCCTGCTCGAGGTGGTCGACCCCGACCCCGCCGACGTGATCGACGAGTCGGGCTTCGAGCTGTCCGGCGAGCGGCTCGGCGAGGGCGAGGTCGGCGCCTGGCTGGACGCCCACGCGGGACCCGGTGTCCACACCGGCGTGACGGTGCAGGGGACGTGGGGCGGGGGCACCGGCGAGGTGTGGTCGGTGGCGCTGGCCGCCGCCGACGGCACCGCCGCCTGGCTCGACGCCTCCGAGGTGACGCCCGACGACGACGCCGCGGTGGCCGGCTGGTTCGCCGACCCCGAGCGCCGCAAGGTGCTCCACGACGCCAACGGCGCGATGCTCGCGCTGTCCGCGCGGGGGTGGGACCTGCGCGGCCTGGTCAGCGACACCGCGCTCGGCGCCTACCTCGTCCAGCCCGACCAGCGCTCCTACGACCTGGCCGACCTCACCTTGCGCTACCTCAAGCGTGAGCTGCGCAGCGCCGCCGAGGACCAGGGGCAGGGCGAGCTCTCCTTCGACGACGACAGCGACGTCACCGGTGGCAGCACGGCCGGCGACGTCGCCATGCTGCACGCCCGCGCCGTGCTCGACCTCGCCGAGGCGCTCGACTCCGCGATCGACGAGCACGGCGGCGCCCGGCTGCTGGCCGAGATGGAGCTGCCGCTGGTCGACCTGCTGGTCGAGATGGAGCAGGTCGGCATCGCGGTCGACCTCGACCACCTCGAGCAGCTGGAGTCCCACTTCGCGGGCGAGGTGAAGCGGGCCGCCGAGGACGCCTACGCCGTGATCGGCAAGGAGATCAACCTCGGCTCGCCCAAGCAGCTGCAGGTCGTGCTCTTCGACGAGCTCGACATGCCGCGGACCAAGCGCACCAAGACCGGGTGGACCACCGACGCCGACGCCCTGCAGACGCTCTACGAGAAGACCGAGCACCCGTTCCTGATCGCCCTGCTGCGGCACCGCGACGTGATCCGGTTGCGGCAGACCATCGAGGGGCTGCTCAAGACGATCGCGCCCGACGGGCGGATCCACACGACGTTCAACCAGACGATCGCGGCGACCGGCCGGCTCTCGAGCACCGACCCCAACCTCCAGAACATCCCGATCCGCACCGAGGAGGGCCGCCGGATCCGGGAAGGGTTCGTCGTGGGTCGTGGCGGTGAGTCCCTGATGACGGCCGACTACAGCCAGATCGAGATGCGGATCATGGCCCACCTCTCCGAGGACGCCCTGCTGATCGAGGCGTTCCGGTCCGGTCGCGACTTCCACGCCGTCACCGCGGCCCGGGTCTTCGACGTCGAGCCGAGCGCGGTCAACACCGAGATGCGCGCGAAGATCAAGGCGATGAACTACGGCCTCGCCTACGGGCTCTCGGCCTTCGGCCTGGGCCAGCAGCTGCGGATCGACCCCTCCGAGGCGCGCGGGCTGATGGACGAGTACTTCGAGACCTTCGGTGGGGTGCGCGACTACCTCACCGGCGTCGTCGACGAGGCCCGGCGCTCCGGCTTCACCGAGACCATCTGGGGCCGGCGCCGCTACCTCCCCGACCTCACGAGCGACAACCGTCAGCGCCGAGAGACCGCCGAGCGGATGGCCCTCAACGCCCCGATCCAGGGCTCGGCAGCCGACCTGATCAAGGTCGCCATGCTCCGCGTACGACGCGCGCTCGGCGTGGCGGGCCTCGCCTCGCGGATGCTGCTCCAGGTCCACGACGAGCTCGTCTTCGAGGTGGCGCCGGGGGAGCGCGAGGAGCTCGACACCCTGGTCCGTCGCGAGATGGCCGGCGCGGCCGACCTCACCGTCCCGCTCGACGTCTCCGTCGGCACCGGCCGGAGCTGGCACGAGGCCGCCCACTGACGGATCAGGCGGCAGCGGTCTCCTGGTCGCGCCGGACCAGCCAGGCACTGAACGCGACCAGCACGACCAGCAGCACGGCGTCGACGGTGAGCACCCGGACCACCAGCCCGCCCAGCGAGCCGGCCGTCGACGCGGCCACGACCATCGCCGCCAGGCCGATCCAGAGCAACAGGCTGGTCCGCCGCCCCTGGCGGGCGAGCACGCTGTAGACGACCAGCTGGAGGCCGGCGAGCACGGTGCCGAGGATCGCGAAGAGCCACAGGCCGCCGGCGATCTCGGCGTAGGCGCCGCCTCCGACGAAGACCAGGGCCAGCTCGGGCAGCAGCCAGCAAGCCAGCGCCCCGACGGCGCCGGCGGCGCCGATGGCCACCAGGCTCAGGGTGAGCGCACGCGCCCGCTCGTGGGCGGTCGCCAGGGCGGGAAAGGCGACGACCACGACGAACTGCGGCAGGAACAGCAGCGCCTTGGTCAGGATCAGCCCTCCGGCGTACAGCCCGGCCGCGTGCGGGCTCAGCACGTTGCGGGCCACCACGACGTCGAGGTTGGCGAGCGCGAAGAAGGCCAGCAGCGCCTGGGAGTTGACCAGCGACTCGACCAGCAGCGCCCGGCCCGCGTGCCGGTCGGCCTCCGAGCCCGGCGACCGCTCGCCGCGCAGCGCCCACCACCCGACGACGACCGGCGCGAGGCTGCCCAGCGCCACGGCGCCGACGGCGAGCTCCTCGGTGGGCCGCCACAGCAGCAGCCCGGTCCCGATCACTAGCCGGGGGACGCCGGCGGCGACGTACACGGCACCGAGCGGGACCCAGCGGCGCTCGCCCTGGAGCACCCCGGCCTGCCCGCCCATGACGGTGACCGGTACGGCGGTGCAGGCCACCAGGACGGCGGACCCCAGGCTGTCGAGGCGCAGCACCCGCTCCACGAGCGGGGCGGCCAGCAGCAGGACGACGCCGAGCGCCAGGCCCGCGCGCCAGGTCACCCCCAGCACGCCGCGCTCGATCTGGGCGACGTGGTCGGCATCGGCCGCGATCCGGCGCGCGGCGGTCGCCTGCAGCGCGAGGGCGACGACGGAGACCACCAGCAGCAGGTTCATCACGGCGGCCACGCCGCCGTAGGAGACCGGGCCCAGCAACCGTGCCGCGAGGATGGTGAAGCCGTAGGTGGCCACGTTCATCACGCCCATCGCGACGGCGATGCTCACCCCGCCCCGGCCCGGGGCCTGGGCACGCGAGGAGGCGGGTGGGGGCACGGGTACGAGCGTAAGTGGTCCGCAGAGCGCACGTCTGTGCGGTCTCGCCGTCCGCTGGCCGGACGATCGGTGAGACCAAGCCCACACCGACTGGAGATTGTTCGCTCGTGATGACGGGACCGCGCGGCCTGGCCGCGCTGGGCCTGCTGGGTGCGGGTGGGGGAGCGTTCTTCCTCCGTCGCCGCCTGCTCTGAGCGGGTCCCGCCGCGCGACTGCGGCGCCGTCCCCCCGGGGGCGGTGCCGCGGTGCATCTTCCGCGAGTCGTGGGTCGCGCGGTCAGGCGAGGTCGGCGGCGAAGATCGCGGTGCCGGGGGTCAGCAGGCCGCGGGTGCGCGACCAGCCGCCCCAGACCCGGTCGTGGTCGGCCGGCCACTCGGGCTCCAGCAGCCGGGTGATCCTGAAACCGGCGTCGGCCAGCAGCGCGACCCAGTCGCCGAGGGTGCGGTGGTGCTCCACGTAGGAGACCTGCCCCGAGGCGTCGTCGATCTCGACGTACGGCGTCCGGTCCCAGTAGGGCTGGCTGGCCGTGAGGCCGGGCTCGCCCGGGTCGTCGGGGAACATCCAGCGGGTCGGGTGGGTGATCGAGAACGCGAACCGGCCCCCCGGCCGCAGCACCCGCGCGGTCTCGGCGACCGCGCGGTCGAGGTCGGCGACGAACTGCAGCGCCCCGAAGGAGCAGAAGACGACGTCGAAGGAGTCGTCGGCGAAGGGCAGGTGGGTCGCGGTCCCGCGCACCGACGGCACGGACAGCCCGGTCTGCTGGTCGATCCGCCGGGAGTGCTGGAGCTGGCGGTGGGAGAGGTCCAGCCCGACCGCCCGGGCGCCCTGCGACCGGACCCAGCGCGAGCACTGGCCGGCTCCGGAGCCGACCTCGAGGACGTCGCGGTCGGCGAGTCCGCCGAGCACGCCCGCGGCCTCCTCGGTCAGGCCCTCGGGGCCCCACACGAAGCCGACGTCGCCGAGGAAGGAGCCGTGGGTGGCCTGGTACTCGTCGGCGTACCGGTCCCAGTCGGGACCGTTGGCCGCGCGCGACTCCGCCTCGTCGACCGCCCGGCGCTCGACCCGCACCGCGGGGTGCGGCCACGCTTCCTCCACGGTCACGATGGTACGTGCGCCGCGCGCGGGCTCCCGCGGGCCTCGAAGGTGGCGCGAATCACGGAACCAGGACGGCGATCCCGGAGGTGGGCCCGGTCGTGGGGCGGGACAATGGAGTGGTCACCGTCTGTCCCGCCCGCTCGCCCCGGGCCGCACGAAAGCATCTCCGCCCGTGTCTCGCCGCTCGCTCGTCACCCCGCTCATCGTCGCCGTCCTCGTCTCCGTGGCGACCGGCCTCACCTTCTCCACGGCGCCCTCCGCGCCGACCCCGGTCGCCGGCGCGACCCGGACGACCACCGAGATCCCCGTCTCCGGGCAGGTGGTGGGGCGCGGGCTGCCCGAGGGCACGGCCGCCGACCTCGCCGAGGCCTTCGAGGGGTGGAGGATCGACGTCGCCGCCTCGCCGCGGCGGGACCCCTCGCCGGTGGTGGTGATCGCGGTCCACGCGGAGGAGCGGCGGTGGCGCCCCTACCTGCTCAGGTACGCCGCGCGGGTGCTGCCGGCGCGCACCACCGTGGTCTTCCAGGTGCTCGACGGCGACGGCCGGTCCGACGGCTCGGCGGCGGCACGCCGCACGGCCACCCTGCTCACGGAGCGGGTGTCCGGCGGCCGCTGACCCGAGTGGTCAGGCGCAGGCCGTGATCGCGGCCTGCAGGGCCTTCTTGAAGTCGGCCGGGAGGCTCGGCTTCTGGGACAGCCCGATCTCGATCAGCTGGGTCAGGCTGACGTCCTGCACGACGTCGTCGGCGATGCACGTGGCCGCCGACTCGGGGATCCCCTGCGCCTGGAACTCCTTGACGAACTGGGCGGCGATCACGTCGTCGGGCACGCACTTCTCGAGCGCGTCGAGCATCGAGTCGGGGACCGCACCGCCGGAGGCCAGCTGCTGGCTCTCCACCAGGAGGTCGCCGCTGTGGCCCTCGAGGCCGTCTCCGATGCAGCTCACGACCTTCGGGCTCGGCGGGGAGGTCGCGCCGAAGGACTTGTAGAACTGGGTCGTGAACGGCTCGGCCAGGGCCTGGGGGGAGACGCACTCGTTGAGGCCGTCGATGACCGTGGTGCGCTGGTCGTCCGGCAGCGAGCTCGGGTCGTCGACGGCGCTGACCTCGCGGGCGGCGTCCTCACCCAGCTCGTCGACCATGCGCTGGGCGAAGCACTCGCTGTCCTCCTTGCTCACGACGTCCTCGCCGGCGCCGGAGCGGAAGCTGGCGGCGATGTCGCTGACCGCCTCGTCGCTCCCGCTGGAGCTGGACGAGGAGGAGTCGTCGGCCGGCTCCTCGGCCGACGTGCTGTCACCGCCGGAGCAGCCGGAGAGCACGGGGGCGAGGGCCAGCAGGAGGGCGGCGACGGCAGCGGGACGCCGGAGTCCGAGACGGGTCATGGCTGACAGGGTAGGGCGAGTTGGACGGCGACACGCCGAGCGGCGTAGCCTAGGACACTGCGCCAGCAGGTCTGCCCGGGTCCCACCGGAGTGGATCGCAACGGCTCGCTATCACCGCTTCGCCCCGGTTCCGGGGCTCGGGCGTTCTCCATCGGTAGTGAAACGGGTCTGCTGTGCGTGCCCGACGACTTCTGACCACCAAGGATCCACTTACCTCATGACGAGCAGCACCTACGTACCCGCCCTGACCGATGAGCACGCCGACGCCCCCCAGGTGGCCGTCAACGACATCGGCTCGGCGGAGGACTTCCTCGCCGCGATCGACGCGACCATCAAGTACTTCAACGACGGTGACATCGTGGATGGCACCATCGTCAAGGTCGACCGGGACGAGGTCCTGCTCGACATCGGCTACAAGACCGAGGGCGTCATCCCCTCGCGCGAGCTGAGCATCAAGCACGACGTCGACCCCAACGAGGTCGTCGAGGTCGGCGACAAGGTCGAGGCCCTGGTCCTCCAGAAGGAGGACAAGGAAGGCCGCCTGATCCTGTCCAAGAAGCGCGCCCAGTACGAGCGCGCCTGGGGCACCATCGAGCAGGTCAAGGAGGAGGACGGCGTCGTCGAGGGCACCGTCATCGAGGTCGTCAAGGGCGGCCTGATCCTCGACATCGGCCTGCGGGGCTTCCTGCCCGCCTCCCTGGTCGAGATGCGTCGCGTCCGCGACCTCCAGCCGTACGTCGGCCAGACCCTCGAGGCGAAGATCATCGAGCTCGACAAGAACCGCAACAACGTGGTCCTGTCCCGCCGTGCCTGGCTCGAGCAGACCCAGTCCGAGGTCCGCCACGGCTTCCTCACCCAGCTGCAGAAGGGCCAGATCCGCAAGGGCGTCGTCTCCTCGATCGTCAACTTCGGTGCGTTCGTCGACCTCGGCGGGGTCGACGGCCTGGTCCACGTGTCCGAGCTGTCCTGGAAGCACATCGACCACCCCTCCGAGGTGGTCACCGTCGGTGACGAGGTCACCGTCGAGGTGCTCGACGTCGACATGGACCGCGAGCGGGTCTCGCTGTCGCTCAAGGCGACGCAGGAGGACCCCTGGCAGCACTTCGCCCGCACCCACCAGATCGGCCAGATCGTGCCCGGCAAGGTCACCAAGCTGGTGCCGTTCGGCTCGTTCGTCCGGGTCGAGGAGGGCATCGAGGGCCTGGTCCACATCTCCGAGCTGGCCGAGCGCCACGTGGAGATCCCGGAGCAGGTCGTCCAGGTCAACGACGACGTCATGGTCAAGATCATCGACATCGACCTCGAGCGGCGCCGGATCTCGCTGTCCCTCAAGCAGGCCAACGAGACCAGCACCGCGGCCGACGTCGAGGACTTCGACCCGACGCTCTACGGCATGACCGCGACCTACGACGAGCAGGGCAACTACGTCTACCCCGAGGGCTTCGACCCCGAGACGGGCGAGTGGCTCGAGGGCTACGACGAGCAGCGCGCGACCTGGGAGGACCAGTACGCCAAGGCGCACACCCGCTGGGAGGCTCACGTCAAGCAGCAGGCCGAGGCCGCCAAGGCCGAGGTCGAGGCCGGCGAGGCCACGTCGTACTCCTCCGGCTCCGGCTCGGACTCGGGCTCGGGCTCGGGTTCGACCGACTCCGGCAGCAGCGAGGGAGGCGAGTCCAGCGGCTCGCTGGCCTCCGACGAGGCTCTGCAGGCGCTGCGCGAGAAGCTCACCGGCGGCGGTCAGTGACCGCCTGACACCAGCGCGACGGACGGCCCGCCCGGGGATCCCGGGCGGGCCGTCCTGCGCTTCCCCCGTCGCGGGTAGGTGCGTGGTCCGGGCTGTCGACCGAGATCAGCAGGTCCGTCCGCGGCGTCAGCTCCAGGCGCCGGGGGAGCGGAGCCCCGGGTCCTGGAAGTGCGACTGCGGGGCGGAGGAGGGGCGGTCCGCGAAGACCTCGCGGAGGACCTCCGCGATGGCGAGCACGAACAGGACGGCGATGGCGATGAGGATGATGGTGTTCATGGCAGTAATTCTGCGTGCATCGAGAATGTGCCACCAGTGGCAGGGATGACACTGTTCGTTGATTTTCTGCCAGTCATGCGGCAGGCTGTCCCCATGGAGAAGGTCGCCGTGGTGGTGCAGGACGGAGCCGAGGCATTCGGGCTCGGCTCGCTGGTCGAGGTGTGGGGCGAGCCCTACCACCCCGACGACGGCAACCCGGTCTTCGACTTCCGGGTCTGCACGCCCCGTCCGGGCCGGGTCCGGGGCCGCTCCGGATTCGACCTCCACGTCGAGCAGGGGCTGGAGGCGGCGGCGGACGCCGACCTGGTCTGCCTCTCGCCGAAGTACGACTTCCTCGACCACGACGAGGCGGTGCTCGAGGTCGCCCGCGCGGCCCACGAGCGCGGAGCGATCGTCTACGCCCACTGCTCCGGCGCCTTCGAGCTGGCCGCCGCCGGCCTCCTCGACGGACGCGAGTGCACCACGCACTGGCGCTACACCGACCTGATGACGCGGATGTACCCGCAGGCGAGGGTGCGCCCCGACGTGCTCTACGTGCAGGACGCCAACATCGTCACCGGCGCCGGCTCGGCGGCCGGGATCGACGCCTCGCTGCACCTGATGCGCCAGCAGTTCGGAGCCAAGGTGGCGGCCGCTACCGCCCGCCGGATCGTGGTCCCGCCCCATCGCGACGGCGGCCAGGCCCAGTTCATCGCGCGCCAGGTGCCGGCGTGCGACGCCGAGACGCTGGGTCCGCTGCTGACCTGGATGAACGAGAACCTCGCCGAGGACCTCGGGGTGGAGGAGCTGGCCCGGCGCTCCCACATGTCCGCGCGCACCTTCGCCCGCCGGTTCCGCGACGAGACCGGCACCACGCCGCATGCGTGGGTGACGCGGCAGCGGCTGCAGGTGGCCGAGGAGCTGTTGGAGCAGACCGACCACTCGATCGACTGGATCGCCGGCGAGGTCGGGTTCGGCAACGCGGCCGCGCTGCGCCACCACTTCACGCGGTCGCGCGGTGTCTCGCCCGTGCAGTACCGGCGGACGTTCGGCGGCGCCCGCTCGGCCTGAGGGCCTCGGCCTCCCGGGAGGCCCGGCCGCTGCCCAGGTGAGCGGCGTGCGTGGTGGCCGGGCGCGCAGGTCGGCGCGGAAGCCGGGCCGAGCCACCAGGACCAGACCACCACGGCTGCTGACTAGGCTCGCCACCATGCGGGTGGGGCTGACCGGTGGCGTGGCGTCCGGCAAGAGCACCGTCTCGGCGATGCTGGCCGAGCTCGGGGCCGTGGTCGTCGACGCCGACGTGCTGTCGCGGGAGGCCGTGGCGCCGGGCAGCGACGGGCTGGCAGAGGTCGTGGCGGCGTTCGGCGAGGGCGTGCTGGCCGTCGACGGGTCCCTGGACCGGCCCGCGCTCGGGGCGGTCGTCTTCGGCGACGAGGCTCGCCGGCGTGAGCTCGAGGCGATCGTCCACCCGAGGGTCCGGGCCCGGGCCGCCGAGATCGAGGCCGCGGCGCCGGCGGACGCGGTCGTCGTCCACGACATCCCGCTGCTCACGGAGACCGGTCAGGCCGGCTCCTTCGACGCGGTCGTCGTCGTCGACGTCCCGATGGCGACCCAGGTCGAGCGGATGGTGGAGCAGCGCGGCATGACCCGCGCCGACGCCGAGGCGCGCGTCGCCGCCCAGGCCTCCCGGGAGGAGCGGCTCGCGGTCGCGACGTACGTCGTGGACAACACCGGTTCGCTGGAGGAGCTGCGCGCCCGGGTGGCCGAGGTCCACGCCGCCCTCACCGGTTAGCGTGGGGCGGTGCTCCCCGGCCCCCTACGTCGCCCTGTGCTGCCCGCGCTGCTGCTCGTGGGCGTGGTGTCGGTGCTGGCCTCGGGGTGCTCGCCGATGCCCGCCGCCGTGACCCCGGACGAGAGCGCGTCGGCCCCGGGGACCCCGGACGCGACTCCCAGGCCGGAGCGGACCACGCCCACGACCGACCCCGACGAACCCACGTCGTGGGGCCCGACCCTCGGCGAGCTCGCGCAGGCCCGGGAGGCCGTGGCGGGGATGTCGACCGAGGAGCTGGCCGGCCAGGTCATCGTCGGGAGGTACGTCGGTACCGACCCGGTCGTCCCCGCGCAGATGGTTCGCCGGCTGCACCTCGCCGGCGTCTGCGTCACCTCCGACAACGTCGTCGACGAGGCGCAGGTGCGCGCGACGACCGCTGCCGTGGCCAGGGCCCACGCCGCCGACGGCCGCGACTGGCCGGCGGTGGTCGGCGTCGACGAGGAGGGCGGCGTGGTCTCCCACCTGCGGGGCGTCGCGACCGAGTTCCCGCCCTTCGCCAGCGCCGGGCCCGCGGTCGCGCAGGGAGCGTCGGGCGAGCGGGTGGTCACCGAGGCCGCCCGCGCGACCGCGCTGGAGCTGCGTGGCCTGGGCTTCACCTGGGTCTTCGCGCCCGTCGCCGACGTCACGATCGGGGCCGCCGACCCGACCATCGGCACCCGCTCACCGTCGGGCGACCCGGCGCTCGCTGCCCGCGCGGTCGCCGCCGCCGTCGCCGGTTACGACGAGGCGGGCCTGGTCTCGACGACCAAGCACTTCCCGGGCCACGGCTCGGTCACCGCCGACAGTCACGAGGTGCTGCCCGTGCTCGGCTCCTCGCTTGAGGAGCTGCGCGGGCGCGACCTGCGGCCGTTCGAGGCCGCGATCGACGCCGGGGCGCCTGCCGTCATGGTCGCCCACCTCGACGTGACGGCGCTCCAGCCGGGCGTGCCGTCGAGCCAGGCACCGAAGGTCTACGACTTCCTGCGCGACGACCTCGGCTTCGAGGGGCTCGCGATCACCGACTCGCTCGGCATGGGGGCGGCGCTGGCGCGGCCCTACCCGGCGATCCGCTCCCTGCGGGCCGGGGCCGACCTGCTGCTGATGCCGGTCGATCCGTCCCAGACCCACCAGCTCGTCGTCCAAGGGCTCCAGGACGGGTCGCTGCCCCGGGAGCGGGTCGAGGAGGCGGCCACCCGGGTCGTGGCGACCCAGCTCTGGCAGCAGCGGGTCGCGGGCGACGTACGGGTGCCCGAGGACGTCACCGACCTCGCGCAGCAGGCGGCCGCCGAGCTCGCCGCGGCTGGCTCCTGACGGCCCACGGCCCGCGAGGGGGAATTCGCGGGCCGTGGAGGTGCAGGTCGGTCAGGCGGCCAGGTCGGGGTCGCCGAGCCGGCGCAGCCGCTGCAGCGCCTCGCGCTCGAGCTGGCGGACCCGCTCGGCGGAGATGCCGTGCTTGAGGCCGATGTCGGCCAGCTTGTGCTGACGGCCGTCGACCAGGCCGTAGCGCGACCGGATGATGTCGGCCGAGCGGTCGTCGAGCCGGCCGACCAGCGCGCTGAGCCGGTCACGGGCCTCGACGTCGAGCACCTCGAGGTCGGGGCCGGGCGTCGACTCCTGGGCCATCAGGTCGCCGAGCGAGGTGTCGCCGTCCTCGTCGACCGGGGTGTCGAGGCTGACGTGCTCGCGACCCCAGGCCAGCAGGTCGATCACCCGCTCGACGGCCATGTCGAGCTCGCCGGCGATCTCCTCGGGCTCGGGCTCACGGCCCAGCCGCCGCTCGAGGGTACGGCGCGCGCCACCGATCTGGTTGAGCTCCTCGACCACGTGGACCGGGAGCCGCACGACCCGCGCCTGCTGGGCGATGCCGCGGGTGATGGCCTGGCGCACCCACCAGGTGGCGTAGGTGGAGAACTTGTAGCCCTTGGCGTAGTCGAACTTCTCGACCGCGCGGATCAGGCCGGTGTTGCCCTCCTGGATCAGGTCGAGCATCGGCATCTGCGCACGGCCGTACTTGCGCGCGATCGAGACGACGAGCCGCAGGTTGGCGGTGATGAAGGTGTCGATCGCCTGCTGGCCCTCCTCGGCCAGCCACTCGAGCTCCTCGCGGCTGGCGCGCATCGGTGCACCGCCCTTGGCGCGGGCGACCCGGCCGGTGTCGAGGAGGTGCTGGGCCATCAGGCCGGCCTCGATGGTCTTGGCGAGCTCCACCTCGGTGGCGGCGTCGAGGAGCGGGTTGCGGGCGATCTCGTCGAGGTAGAGGCCGACGCTGTCGCGTCCCTCGATCTCGCGGGTGCCGGCGGTGCGGGTGCGTGTCGCCATGGTGGAGCCGCCTTCCTGTCGTGTCGACGGCACCCGTGGCGCCGTCACACTCTCTGCAACGGATCGCGAGCCCCGCAGATTCCCGGGGATCCCGTGGTCGTGATTCGTCGCCCTTGCCCATGACGACGGGTGAGCATGCGCAGAAGTTGCCCCGGCGGCGGAATCTCAGGGACTTCTCAGGGCGCCCTCACCCGGCCGGGTGGTCGGAGCCGGCCAGGCCCATCCGGTCGAGGATCCAGGCGAGGGTGAAGGCGCGGTCCTTCCAGGCCTGGTAGCGGCCCGAGACGCCGCCGTGGCCGGCCGACATCTCCGTGCGGAGCAGGAAGTCTCGGCGGCCGGTGGCGGTGGCGCGGAGCCGGGCGACCCACTTGGCCGGCTCGACGTAGAGCACCCGGGTGTCGTTGAGGGAGGTCTCGGCCAGGATCGGCGGGTAGTCCTGGGCCACGACGTTGTCGTAGGGCGCGTACGACGCCAGGTAGTCGTAGGCCTCCGGATCGTCCTCGGGGTTGCCCCACTCCTCGTACTCGGCGACGGTCAGCGGCAGCGAGGAGTCGAGCATCGAGGTCAGGTTGTCGACGAACGGCACGCCCGCGACGATCCCGGCGAAGTGGGCGGGCGCCCGGTTGGCGACCGCGCCCACCAGCAGCCCGCCGGCGCTGGCCCCCTCGGCGACCATCCTCTCGGGCGTGGTCCAGCCGGAGGCGACGAGGTGCTCGGCGCAGGCCACGAAGTCGTCGAAGGTGTTGGTCTTGCAGAGCAGCTTGCCAGCGTCGTACCAGCGCCGGCCGAGCTCGCCGCCGCCCCGCACGTGGGCGATCGCCATGGCGGCGCCCCGGTCGAGCAGCGAGAGCCGGGGGATCGAGAAGCCGGGGTCCATGGAGGCCTCGTAGGAGCCGTAGCCGTAGAGCAGCAGCGGGATCGGCCCGTCGGTCCGGGCGTCGCGGCGGCAGACCAGCGAGATCGGCACCTGCTCGCCATCCGGGGCGCTGGCCCAGAGCCGGTGCTCCTCGTAGTCGTCGGGGTCGAAGCCGCCGAGCACGGGCGTCCGCCGCAGCAGGGTCAGCTCGCGGGCCGCGACGTCGTAGTCGTAGAGGGAGGCGGGCACGCTCATCGAGGTGAAGCCGAGCCGGACGACGGGGGAGTCGAAGTCGGGGTTGCCGGCCGAGCCGACGGTGTAGATCTCCTGCTCGAACTCGACCAGGAAGTCGTCGTCGACCCCGTCCCGGCCGAGCGTGAGCAGCCGCAGCTGGGTGAGGCCGGCACTGCGTTGGTGGACCACCAGGTAGCCGGCGAAGGCGTCGACCTCCTCCAGCCGGACGGCCGGGTCGTGGGGGACCAGCGGGCGCCAGTCGGCCGGCGCGGTCGGCGCGAGCGGTGCCACGCCGAGCTCGAAGTCGGGCCCGGTGTGGTTGTGGAGCACCAGCAGCACGTCCTCGCCGCCCAGGACGGCGTGCTCGACGCCGTACTCGAGGCCCTCCTGGCGGGGCGCGAAGACCCACGGTTCGGCGCCGGGCTCCTGGGTGTCGAGCATCCGGACCTCGGTCGTGGTCTTCGAGCCCGAGACGATCTGCACGAACCTGTCGCTGCGGGTGCGTCCGACGCCGAGCCAGAACCGGCCGTCGGCCTCGTGGTGGACCAGCTCGTCGTCGGCCTGGGCGGTGCCGAGCCGGTGCCGCCAGATCTTGTCCGGGCGCCAGGTGTCGTCGATCGTCGAGTAGTAGAACGACTCGCCCTCGGGTGACCAGGTGGCGCCGCCGAGCACACCGGTGATGACGTCGTCGAGGGGCTCGTCGGTGTCGAGGTCCTTGACCCGCAGCGTGTAGCGCTCGTCGCCCGTGGTGTCGGTGCTCCACGCGAGCAGCCGGCCGTCGAGCGAGACCGCCGAGCCGCCGAGGGAGAAGAAGTCGTGGCCCTCGGCCAGCGCGTCGAGGTCGAGCAGCACCTGCTCACCCGGCAGCGCCGGCCGGTCGGGTCCCGAGTCCTCGTCGGGCCGCGGGGGAGTCCAGTCGGACTCGTCGGCGACCGGGACCCGGCAGCTGGCGCCGTACTCCCGGCCCTCGAAGGTGCGCCCGTAGTACCAGTAGCCGCGGCGCCGGCTCGGGACCGACAGGTCGGTCTCGCGGGTGCGACCGCGGATCTCGCCGAAGATCGTCTCGCGCAGGTCGGCGAGGTGGGCGGTGCGGGCCCGGGTGTGCTCGTTCTCGGCCTCGAGGTACGCCGTCACCGCGGGGTCGGCCTTGTCGCGCATCCACTCGTAGTCGTCGACGCGGACGTGACCGTGGTGGGTGCGGGTCTCCGGCCGGCGCTCGGCCACCGGCGGGACGAGGACCGGGGCGGTCTCGCGGGTGCTCTCGGACATGGCGCCAATCTAGAGTGCCGCCGGTGGAGCCCCTCGCGACGGTCACCGACACCGGACATCCGCTGGTCGGCACGCTGGTGGAGCGGCAGCACCGCTGGCACGACCGTTTCCGACACACCGAGGAGCGGGCCGCCCACGAGGCGGCCCGCGCACGGGTGCTCGACCTGCTGCCCGCCACGCGGCTGCTGGAGCTC
This sequence comes from uncultured Actinomycetota bacterium, assembly GCA_963740885.1. Taxonomy (GTDB): domain Bacteria; phylum Actinomycetota; class Actinomycetes; order Propionibacteriales; family Nocardioidaceae; genus Nocardioides. Next base: position 66,654 of record CAVUFP010000002.1, on the reverse strand, counting down.
CCCGACGGCTTCCTCTGGCTGGGCGGCGACGGGGAGCGGACCCACGTCCACGACGTCGACTGCCCGGCCGCCGACGTCGACGCGGTGCGTGAGCTCGCGACCGGGCTGGCCGGGTCGCCGCTGAGCGTGTCGCGGGTCCCCGGGGAGGCGCTGCTCGAGGCCTTCGCCGGCGACGGGACGTTCCACGCCGCGTCCGCGACCATGCGGCTCGACCTGGCACGGGAGGTGCCGGGGGAGCAGCTGGCCGGGCGGGTCGACCTGGCCCCGATGACCGCGCCGGAGCTGGCTGCCTTCCGCGCCCTCGCCGCGGCGACGTACGCCGAGGAGCGGGAGCGGGCCGGGGAGTCGCGGGAGCTGGCGCGCGAGCGGGCCCGGGCGTCGTTCGACGACCTGCTGCCGGACGGGACCGCGACGGCCGGGCAGCACCTGCTCACCGCGCGTCACGACGGCGAGGAGTGCGGGGTGCTGTGGGTCGCCGACCGGTGGACCGACCAGGCGTGGATCTACGACGTGGAGCTGCTGCCCGCGCAGCGCGGCCGTGGCCTCGGGGCGGCCCTCCTGGCGCGGGCAGCGGTCGAGGCGCGGCGCCGGGGGCACGGGTGGCTCGGGCTCAACGTCTTCGCCCACAACGAGCACGCCCGCGACCTCTACGGCCGTCTCGGGTACGTCGTCGAGGAGGAGTTCGTGCAGCGCGACCGGAGCGGTGCCTGATCCACAGGAGAGGGCCAGATCTGTGGAAGGACAGGGCCCTCTTGTGGACGCTCCCCGGCGTGTCTGTGGAGGGCCCTGTGGGACTGGAGGAATGTGGCGCGGACCCCTTGCGCCGCGGTCTCGCGGCGGCGTAGAACTCTCCCACCGGCCAGTCGTTCGCGGCAGGTCGGGGATCGAATCGGAAGCACGACCCACCCGGCGACTTGCTCGCCGCGCCGGCCCGGTGACGGGGGCGGTGGGGTCGGAGAGCCGGTGCGGTCGACCGGACGTCACCTCCCCGGTCACATCGAGGGGCTCCTGGTGCTCATACCATCGGGAGCCCCTCACCCATGTTCGGCCCCCGATGAGCCCGGGTCCAGCCCCGACGGCTCCTCCTCGGGCAGCCAGGGACGCAGCGCCGGGTCGTCGAGGTCCAGCGAGCGGACGGGCCCCGGCCCGGTCTCGGCGGTCTCGAAGCGCACCGTCACCACGCGTCGGCCCGAGCCCCACACCCAGCCCCGGCCGAGCTCGTCGTGGACCACGTCCATCCCCGGCGCCCAGGTGGCCCGGCGCCGGGCGGTCGCCTCTGCCTCGGCCGTCGCGGCGTCCGGCTCCGGCTCGTCGTCGTCCTCGTCGCCGAAGAGGTCCTCCTGGATCCAGTCGGCGAGCCCGGAGACCCCGACCCCGAGCAGGCGTACGCCGTCGGAGGTGTCGAGCTCGCCGAGCAGGGTGCGGGCCAGCCGCGCGATCGTGGCCGGGTGGTCGGTGGGCGAGGGCAGCGTGGTCGAGCGGTTGAGGGTCGTGAAGTCGTGCAGCCGGACCTTGATCGTCACCGTGCGCCCCGAGAGGCCGTGCTTGCGGAGCCGCTCGGCCACCTGGCCCGCCTGGCGGGTGAGCAGGCCCTCCATCAGCCGCCGGTCGGTGAGGTCGGTGTCGTAGGTGCCCTCCACCGAGACCGACTTGGTCTCCCGTTCGGCCACCACCGCCCGGTCGTCCTCGGCCCGTGCCAGGGCGTGGAGCCCGGCCCCGTGGGCCTTGCCGAGCAACCGCACCAGCTCCTCGCGCGTGACCTCCTCGAGGTCGGCGACGGTGTGGATGCCGGCCCGTCGCAGCCGCTCGGCGGTGGCCGGACCGACGCCCGGGATCACCGTGACGTGCATCGGCCGGAGCAGCTCGCGCTCGGTGCCGGGGGCGACGACCACGAGGCCGTCGGGCTTGTCGAGGTCACTGGCGACCTTGGCGATGAACTTGGAGGTGCCGAGGCCGACCGACGCCGTGAGGCCGCCGGTGACCTCGTGCACCCGCCGGCGCAGCCGCTCGGCGCAGTCGCGGACCGTCGCGACCTCGAGGTCGGGCAGGTCGGCGGCCGCGAGGTCGATGAACGCCTCGTCCAGCGACAGCGGTTCCACCAGGGGGGAGACCTCCCGCAGCGCGGCCATCACCACCCGGCTGGTGGCCGTGTAGGCCTGGAAGCGGCCGGTGAGGAAGGCCGCGTGCGGACAGCGCGAGCGTGCCTCCCGGGTCGACATCGCCGACCGGACGCCGTAGCGCCGGGCCTCGTAGGACGCCGTCGCGACCACGCCGCGGCCACCGACGCCGCCCACGACCACCGGCTTGCCGCGCAACGAGGGCTTGTCGCGCTGCTCGACCGCGGCGAAGAACGCGTCGAGGTCGAGGTGGAGCACCGAGGCTAGGTCTCGCATGGCTCCCGCACGGGCACCCAACCTACCGGCGGGCACCGACACGCCCGTGCAGCCGCGTGCACCACCTTCCGTCCACAACGGGCCCGGACCCCCGGTCCTCCACAGCCCCCGCCCGGAGGGGCTGCGCCCGTCGGACTGTCCGGCCACCGTGGACCCATGACCACCCTCACCGCCCGGGCCCCCGAGGACCTGCTCGCCGTCGTGCCCGTCGTCCTCGGCTTCGAGCCCGACCAGTCGATCGTCATGCTGACCGTGGCGTCGGCCGAGCCCTTCCACGCGCGGGTCGACCTGCCCCCCGACCGGCGCGACGTCGGCGCGGTCGTCGACGTGCTGCTGGAGCCGGCGCGCCGCCACCGGGTCCGCTCGGTGGTGCTGCTGGTCTACACGGCCGACGACGCGGCGGCCCGGGCGGTCGTGCGCGCCGTGCGACGGGCCGCCCGTGGCCCCGACCTGGTCGAGGCGTTGCGCGTCGACGACGGCCGCTGGTTCCCGCTGCTGCGCCACCGGCAGGGGCCGGGGACCGCGGGGGTGCCCTATGACGTCTCCTGCCACCCGTTCGTGCTCGAGGCCGTCGTCTCCGGGCGGGTGCTCCACGGCTCCCGGGCCGAGCTCGCGGCCACGCTGGAGCCCGACGCCGTCGGGGTCACGGCGCTCGAGGCGGCGCGCGCGCAGCCCGGGAGTGCGCGGGTCACCACGGCCGCGGAGGTGGCCGCCGTGGTCCGGGAGTGGTCGGGGCGCGACCCCGACCCACCGGATCCGGTGGCCGCGGCGCTGCTGCAGGCGGTGGCGGATCCGGCCGCCCGCGACGGCGCCCTGCTGGGGGTCTCGCGGGCGAGGGCCCGTGACCACGTCCGGCTGTGGGCCTCGCTGGTGCGGCGGGCACCCGAGGACCTCGTGGCCCACGCCGCCGCGGTCCTCGCGCTCTGCGCGTGGCTGTCCGGCGACGGGGCGCTGGCCTGGTGCGCCGTCGACCGCTCGCAGGCCGCCGATCCCGAGCACACGCTGGCCGCGCTGGTGGCCGAGCTGCTGACCGGCGCCGTCCCGCCCAGCCGGTGGGAGGTGGCGCGCTCCCACGACCAGGAGCCCGCATCCGCCTCCTGAGCCTCGCCCCGGCGGCCGTTCGACCCTAGGGTCCTCCCATGGGCGAAGAGGTCGATGCACAGGAGTTCTCGCGGGCCGACCGGACCCGGCACCGCGAGAAGGTACGGCGTTGCCTCGACGTGTTCGCCCGGATGCTGCGCGACGCCCGCTTCGACACCGACGACCCGATGGTCGGCCTCGAGGTCGAGCTCAACCTGGTCGACGACGCCGGCGACCCCGCCTACAAGAACACCGAGGCTCTCGAGCGGATCGCCGACCCCGACTTCGTCACCGAGCTCGGCCAGTTCAACCTCGAGATCAACGTGCCGCCGGCGAAGCTGCGCGAGCGGGGGCTGACGACGTTCGAGGACACCCTGCGGGCCAGCCTCAACGACGCCGAGCAGAAGTCCGCGGAGGTCGGCGCCCACATGGTGATGATCGGCATCCTGCCGACCCTCGCCGAGGGGCACCTCGGGATCGACAGCATCACGCCCAACCCGCGCTACCGGCTGCTCAGCGAGCAGATCATGGCCGCGCGGGGCGAGGACATCTCGATCGCCATCGGCGGACCCGAGCGGCTGGCCACGACCGCCGACTCGATCGTCCCCGAGGCGGCGTGCACCAGCTTCCAGATCCACGTGCAGACCTCGCCCGAGCAGTTCGCCGAGTACTGGAACGCCTCCCAGGCGATCTCGGCGATCCAGGTGGCGCTGGGCGCCAACTCGCCGTACCTGCTCGGCAAGGAGCTCTGGCGCGAGACCCGGATCCCGCTGTTCGAGCAGGCCACCGACACCCGCAGCGAGGAGCTCAAGGCGCAGGGGGTCCGGCCCCGGGTGTGGTTCGGCGAGCGGTGGATCAACTCGGTGTTCGACCTGTTCGAGGAGAACGTCCGCTACTTCCCTGCGCTGCTGCCGATCACCGACGACGAGGACCCGCTCGAGGTGCTCGAGGGCGGCGGGGTGCCCCACCTCGCGGAGCTGCGGCTCCACAACGGCACGGTCTACCGCTGGAACCGGCCGGTCTATGACATCTCCGACGGCGTGCCCCACCTCCGGGTCGAGAACCGCTGCCTGGGGGCCGGGCCGACGGTGATCGACATGATGGCCAACGCCGCGTTCTACTTCGGCCTGGTGCGCCACCTCGTCGAGAGCCAGCGGCCGCTGTGGTCGCAGATGTCCTTCTCGGCGGCCGAGGAGAACTTCCACGTCGCGGCCGAGCACGGCATCGACACCCAGGTCTACTGGCCGGGCGTCGGGCAGGTGCGGGCCACCGAGCTGGTGCTGCGGCGGCTGCTGCCGATGGCGCGGGCCGGCCTGCAGGCCTGGGGCGTGCCCGACGACGAGAGCGACCGGTTGCTCGAGGTCATCGAGGGCCGCTGCCTGACCGGTGTCAACGGCTCGGAGTGGTTCGCGCGGCGGATGCACGCCCGCTCCGACCTCGACCGCTACGACGCGTTGCGCCGCACGCTCCAGGACTACCGCGAGCAGATGCACGCCAACCGCCCGGTCCACACCTGGGAGTAGTCGCGCGGGGTGGCGCCTCACACCCGCACCCGCTGCCAGACCCGGCGTACGCCGCTGCGGGGGTCCCACCATCCGTGCCGGGTCACGACGACCCACGTCAGGTCGCGACCGGCCTCGGCGTAGGCCGCCATCGCGGCCGACAGCCACGCCGCGTCGACGTCGTGGAGGGTCAGCTCGCCGGGCCGCGTCAGCCACGCCAGGTGGCGTCCCTCGGTGGCCGCCAGCATCGCGCCGACCACGTCGCAGCGCAGCGCGTGGTCGCTCGCCGCGGGGTGGGCGGGCGTCGTCAGCTCGCGCACCCCCGGCGTCCCGAGGTGGACCAGCGGCGCGAAGCGCCGACGCCGCTCGGTGGCCGCGTGGGCCCGCACCGCGGCCCGGGGCAACCGCAGCCCCTCGCGGTCGGCGGTCGCGAGCAGCACGGGCACCCGTCCAGCCTGCCCGATCCCGCACCGGCCGGCGCCGCGCCTCCACAGGTGACCACGGCGCTGCGGATTCGGTAGCGTGCCGGGGAGGGCGTCGTGACGCCGACGAGCGAGGAGGAGTCGATGGGAACCGTCGTGGTGGGGTTCGTCCCCAAGCCGGAGGGTGAAGCGGCCCTGGACCGGGCGATCGAGGAGGCCAGGCTCCGCGGGGCCCGGGTCGTCGTCGTCAACTCCCACCGGGGCGGCGGCGAGTTCGACCAGGAGGACTCCGCCCGCGCCGACCAGGAGATGGACGCCGTCAGGGCCAAGCTCGAGGGCGCCGGGGTCGAGCACGAGCTGCGCAAGCTGGTGCGGGGCTTCGAGCCGGCCGAGGACCTGATCGGCATCGCCGAGGACGCCGACGCCGAGCTCATCGTGATCGGCCTGCGACGCCGCTCGCCGGTCGGCAAGCTGATCCTGGGCAGCAACGCCCAGCGCGTCCTGCTCGACGCCAAGTGCCCGGTGCTCGCGGTCAAGGCCGACTGACGGCGGGGCCCTCGCCCGCCCTGCACGGGCGAAACCAGCAGGTCGAGCGGCTCGCCGCCCGGGTGGAGGAGGCCGCGGGCGGGGCCGGCGGCCTGGTGTGGGTCTCCGGTGACGCAGGGATCGGCAAGACCAGGCTGCTCGCCGAGGCCGGCCGGCTCGCCACGGCCACCGGTGTGCGCGTCCTCACCGGCCGCGGCTGGGAGGACCCAGGTACGCCGCCGTACTGGATCTGGACCCAGGTCCTGCGCGACGCGCTCCCCGGCGCGGACCCGGCGCAGGTCCAGGCGCGGTGGGGCCCCCGGGTCCGCGAGGCCCTGCGGCTGCTACCCGAGCTCGGCCTCGGACGAGCGGCCGAGCTCGGCCCCGACGCCTCGCGGTTCTCGCTGTTCGACTCGGTGGTGGCGATCCTCGCCGCGTTGTCCGGCGAGTCGCCGCTGCTGCTCGTCCTGGACGACCTCCACTGGACCGACCCCGGGTCTCTGCGGCTCCTGGAGTTTCTGGAGCCCCGGCTCGCCACGCTCCCGGTGCTTGCGGTGGGGGCCTGGCGCGACCACGAGGTCGACCCGGGTTCGGAGCTCGGCCTGGCCGCCGGGGCTCTCGTCAGCCGGGCGGAGTCGATGTCGCTGCCCGGGCTGGGGGCGAGGTCCGTCGCCGATCTGGTCGAGAGCGTCGGGGGCTTCCGCGTCGGAGAGGACAGGGCGCGGCGGATCGCCGCCCTGACCGGCGGCAACCCGCTCTTCGTCTCCGAGCTCAGCCGGCTGGCCCGCGACCGGGGCGACGAGGCCGGCGAGCGGATGGTCGACGCCGTCCCGGCCAGCGCCCAGGCCATCATCCGGCGCCGTCTGGGCAGGGTCTCCCAGTCCTGCCACGAGCTGCTGTCCGCGGTCGCCCTCGCAGGGCCGCGTGCCGGCTTCGACCTCATCGGCCGGGTGCTGGGCCGGGACCCCGGTGACGTGGTCGGCGAGCTCGACGAGGCCGTGGCAGCCGGCCTCGCCGCCGTCGAGGAGGGCCGGGTCGTGCTGGCCCACCCCCTGGTGCGCAGCGCCCTGGTCGCCGAGCTGCCCGCCGCACGGGCTCGCCGGCTCCATCTCGACCTCGCCCACCTGCTCGAGCCCGCCCTGGCCGCCGAGCCGCTGCTCGCCGCCGAGGTCGCCGAGCACCTGGTCGCCGCGCTCCCGCTGGGTTCGGCCGAGGAGGCCACCGCAATGGGCCTCCGTGCCGCGCAGAACGCCGCGGCGGCCACGGCCTACGAGGAGGCCGCCGCCCACTACGCCCGCCACCTCCAGCTGGCCGGCCCGGGCTCGCCCCACCGGCTCACGCTCCTCATCGGGTACGGCGAGGTGCTGCTGTCCCTGGGCGACGTGGACGGTGCGCGGCGCACCCATCTCGCGGCGGCCGACCTCGCCCGGTCCACGGGCGACGCCGCCGGACTGGCCCGCTCGGCGCTCGCCTTCTCCGCTGGGCTCTCGGGCTTCGAGGTGCGGCTGTGGGACCAGACCCAGATCGACCTGATCGACGAGGCACTGGTTGCGCTGCCCGAGGCCGACAGCGCCGTGCGCGCCGACCTGCTGGCCCGGTTGTCGGTCGCGGTCTCCTTCACCGACCGTCAGCAGCAGCGGCCGGCCCTTGCCGAGCTCGCGGTGGCGATGGCGCGCCGCGCCGGGGCGCCGCTCACCGTCGCCCGTGCCCTGGCCGCCTGGTGCGACGCCTACGCCGGACCCGACGACGCCGAGCGGCGGGAGCGGGCCGCCGACGAGATCGTGGCCACGGCGCGTGGGTCAGGGGAGCGGGGGCTGGAGCTGCTCGGACTGCGGCTGCGCGTCGTCGCCCACCTCGAACAGGGCCGGCGGCGTGAGGCGTCCGCCGACATGCGGAGCTTCGAGCGGGCGGCCGAGGCGCTCGGGCAGCCGCTGTTCGCGTGGTACGTCCCGCTCTGGCACGGGTTCGACGCGCTCCTGGCCGGTGACCTCCCGGCCGTCGAGCGCTTGAGCACCGAGGCGGCCCGGATCGGTCGACAGGCCGAGAGCCGCAACGCGGAGACGCTGGCCTTCGTGCAGGGCATCTGGTCGGCCGTCGCCGACTTGCGGGGTGCCGCCAAGATGGCCGAGCTCAGCCATCTGTTCGAGGTGGACGCCGAGCTGGGGGAGCTGTCCCCCGACGGCGGGCTGATGCTCGGACTCTTCCCCGGTCAGCCCGACCACGTCCGCCGTGCGGCGTGCGAACGGATCGACGCGCTGCTGGCCGCGCTGCCGGTCGACGCGGAGTACGTCTCCTCGCTCTGCCACGCGGCGTACTCCCTGTGGGAGGCCGACGAGGACGCTCGCTTCGCCCGCCCGCTCTATGACGCGCTGCTCCCGCACGCCCACCGTTTCGTCGTGGACGGGATCGCGGCCGGGTCGCACGGGTCGGCCGAGCGGCTGCTCGGCGCGCTCGCGACCCTCGGCGGCGACCACGAGGTGGCCGAGGGCCACTTCCAGCGGGCGCTGGCGGCCAACCGCGACTTCGGTGACCGGCTCGACGCGGCGCACACCCGCTGGATGTACGGCGAGATGCTCCGCCGTCGGGGCGGTCCCGGCGACGCCGAGCGGTCGGTGACCGAGCTGGCCGCCGCCGCCGACGAGTATGCCGCGATGGGCATCGCCTCACGCGCCGCGATGGTCGCCGAGCAGCTGGAAGGGCGTGGTCCGGCCGTGCCTGCGACTGCGCCCGGCACCGGCGTCTTCCGACGAGACGGCGACCTGTGGCGCGCGGTGTTCCGCGGCCGTGAGGTCGGCCTGCGCCCGCTGAAGGGTTACGCCGACCTCGCGGTGCTGCTCGCCTTGCCCGGACGCGAGGTCCACGTCCTCGACCTCGCGGGCGCCCGCGCGCAGGTCACCGGCGACGCGGGCGAGGTGATCGACCCGCAGGCCCGGGCGGCCTACCGGCGTCGGTTGGAGGAGCTCGAGGACGACCTGACCGAGGCCGACCGCCGCGGTGACGTCGACGCGGCCGATCGGGCGCGCACCGAGAAGGAGTTCCTGGTCGCCGAGCTCACTGCGGCGTACGGGCTGGGTGGCCGCGCACGGCGGGCCGGCGACCCCGCCGAGCGGGCGCGTACGACGGTGACCTGGCGGATCCGCGAGGCGATCAAGCGCATCGACGAGGGACACCCCGAGCTCGCCGGCCACCTGCGCGCCTCGGTGAGGACCGGAGTCTTCTGCTGCTACGAGCCCGAGCAGCCCCACCGGTGGGAGACCTGACCCCACGATGTGGGGTGGATCCCCACGCCTCAGGGACGACAGACACATCCCGAGGAACCAGGAGCGACCATGTCCTTCGTCCAGATCGTCTCGATGCGCACCGACCACCCCGAGGAGTTCCAGCGCCTCGAGGAGGGGTGGAAGCAGGCCACCGAGGGCCGGCGCACGCTGCTGCGGGACGCCGTCTACGTCGACCGCCACGACCCCCGCCACTACGTCTCCGTCAACGAGTTCGCCTCCTACGAGTCGGCGATGGTGAACTCCGCGCTGCCCGAGACCTCCGCGATGGCCGCTCGAGGCCGGCCGGCTGGTCGACGGCGAGCCGGAGTTCACCGACCTCGAGCTGGTCGCGGCCTTCGACGCGCGCCTCGACCTGGCAGCGCGGATGCGCGCCAGCCTCGAGTCCTCCGAGGCGCCGGACACTGTCTACGCCGACGACGTCGAGCTGCACTGCTGGTTCCCGCAGACGGTCCTGGAGCTCCGGGGACGTGACGCCGTCCTTGAGGGCCTGCTGGCCGAGGCGCCTGGCCGCGCGATGGAGCGGTGGGAGGTCGTCGCCACCGAGAGCGGCTTCGCGGCCGAGTACCGCTACCGCACCGTCGGCAACCAGGTGGCCGAGGTCTCCCTGGGTGTCGTGCTGGCCACCGTCGACGCGGGCCGGATCTCGCGGTGCGTCCTCACCTGCGCCGGTTCGTGGGACCGCGCGGCGGAGGCCGAGATCCTCGGCGCCGAGTCGGTCCCGTCGTGAGCACCGTCGCGGTCGGGATCGAGGAACAGGCCGGCGCCCTGGCCGGCCGACTCTTCGAGGCGACCCTGGGCACGATGGAGCTCTTCACCGTCTGGCTCGGGGTCAGGCTGGGCCTCTACGACGCTCTCGTGGAGCCGGTGACCGTCGAGGAGGTGTCCGCGTCGACCGGGCTGCTGCCCCGCTACGCCCAGGAGTGGCTGGAGCAGCAGGCCATCGCCGGACTGGTCGCCGTCGACGAGGCGACCGACCCGCAGCAGCGACGTTTCCACCTGACCGCGGCCCAGCAGCTCGTGCTCGCCGACCGCGCAGGGCCGGCGTACGCCGGGAGCCTGGGCCTGCTGGCCGGAGGGGCCGGATCGCTGCTGCCGGCCGTCCTGGACGCGTGGCGGACGGGCACCGGGCTGTCGTTCTCCCGCTACGGGGACGACGTCCGGGTCGGCCAGGGCATGTTCAACAAGCAGGGATTCCTCGGCCCGTTGACCGAGGAGTGGCTGCCGGCGATGCCCGAGGTCGATGCGCTGCTGCGCCGCGACGGCGCCCGGGCGCTCGACCTCGGGTGTGGGGTCGGGTGGTCGGGCGTCGGGCTCGCCGCCGCCTACCCCGGGCTGGTCGTCGACGGGGTCGACAGCGACGAGGCGTCGGTGATGGACGCCCGCACCCACGCTGCCGAGGCGGGCGTCTCCGACCGGGCGCGCTTCGAGGTGCGCACGGCGGCCGGCGAGGTGGGCGCGGTCTACGACGTCGCGTTCTTCTTCGAGAGCCTCCACGACATGGCCCATCCGGTCGACGCGCTCCGCTCGGTGCGCGCCGGCCTGCGGCCCGGCGGCCGGGTGGTCGTGATGGAGGAGGGAGCGGCCGAGGAGTTCGCGCCCGACGGCCCGCCGCCGGAGCGGCTCTTCGCGGCCGCCAGCGTGCTCCACTGCCTGCCGGTCGGGATGTCCGAGCCGGGCTCCGCCGGGACCGGTGCGCTGTTCCGTCCGGCCACGATGCGGCGCTACGCCGCGGAGGCGGGGTACTCCGGGGTGAGCATCGCGCCGATCGAGCACGAGATGTTCCGGTTCTTCGTCCTGCGGCCCTAGCAGGGCAGGATGGGCCCATGGCGATCCACATCACCCAGGACGAGCACGCCGACGACGTCCTGTCGCAGAACCCCTTCGCGCTGCTGGCCGGGATGATGCTCGACCAGCAGTACCCGATGGAGCACGCGTTCCGGGGACCCGCCAAGGTGCTCGACCGGTTCGGGACCTTCGAGCCCGCGGCGATCGCGGCGGCCGACCCCGAGGAGTTCAAGGCGCTGAGCTCGACGCCGCCGGCCATCCACCGGTTCCCCGGGTCGATGGCCGCGCGGCTGCAGGAGGTGGCCCGGATCGTCGAGGAGGAGTACGGCGGCGACGCGTCCCGGATCTGGACCGAGGCGGCCGACGCGAAGGACCTGATGAAGCGGATGCAGGCGCTGCCCGGGTTCGGCAGGCAGAAGGCGCAGATCTTCGTCGCGCTCCTGGCCAAGCAGCTCGACGTACGGCCCGAGGGGTGGGAGCAGCAGGTCGGCGCGTACGCCGAGGACGGCTACCGGTCGGTGGCCGACGTGGTCGACGCCGACTCGCTCCAGAAGGTGCGCGACCACAAGAAGCAGATGAAGGCGGCGTCCGCGACGGGTGCCTGAGGTGCCCCCTCAGGTTCGGGGGATGGTGGGGTGCGTGGCAGAATGACACGAGCGGCTCTTGACGACTCCGGGCCCTGCCGCGCCCGTTGCCCCTGACGAGAGGTGTTCGTGTCCTCGAACGCACGCAAGTCCATCCCTGCCGAGGTGCTGGCCCACCCCGCCGTGCAGGCTCTCATCGAGCAGGGTCGTCCGACCGGCAGCATCACGCCGGAGCAGGTGCGCCACGCCAGTGACGAGGCCGGGGTCGAGCCCCGCCACCTCAAGGCGCTGATGGTCCACCTGAGCAGCAACGGCGTCTCGGTCAGCATCCCTGCGACCACGCGCGTCGTCGCGGCGACCTCGACCAAGCGATCGACCTCGACCGCCACCGCCAAGAAGGCGCCGGCCAAGAAGGCCGCCGCCAAGTCGACTCCGGCCAAGACGGCGACTCCGGCCAAGCCGGCCGCCAAGAAGGCCCCCTCCAAGGCAGCGGCGAAGACCGCCAAGACGGCGGCCGCCAAGGCCGCGACCGAGGCCGTCGTCGGCCCCGACGGCAAGAAGGTCCTGCCCGACGTCCCGGACGAGCAGTTCGAGAAGGACGTCGTCGCCGACCCGACGATCAAGGAGGACGAGAAGGAAGCCACCTTCGTCGTCTCCGACGCCGACGAGAGCGGCGAGCCCGAGCAGCAGGTCACCGTGGCCGGCGCGACCGCCGACCCGGTCAAGGACTACCTCAAGCAGATCGGCAAGGTCCCCCTCCTCAACGCCGAGATGGAGGTCGAGCTCGCCAAGCGGATCGAGGCCGGCCTCTTCAGCGACGAGAAGCTCGGCAAGGGCGGCAAGATCACGCCCAAGGTGCTCGAGGAGCTCGAATGGATCGCCGAGGACGGCCGCCGCGCCAAGAACCACCTGCTCGAGGCCAACCTGCGCCTCGTCGTCTCGCTGGCCAAGCGCTACACCGGCCGCGGCATGCTCTTCCTCGACCTGATCCAGGAGGGCAACCTCGGCCTGATCCGTGCGGTCGAGAAGTTCGACTACACCAAGGGCTACAAGTTCTCGACCTACGCGACGTGGTGGATCCGGCAGGCGATCACCCGCGCCATGGCCGACCAGGCCCGCACCATCCGGATCCCGGTCCACATGGTCGAGGTCATCAACAAGCTCGCCCGGGTCCAGCGCCAGATGCTGCAGGACCTCGGTCGTGAGCCCACCCCCGAGGAGCTCGCGCTCGAGCTCGACATGACGCCCGAGAAGGTCGTCGAGGTCCAGAAGTACGGGCGCGAGCCGATCTCCCTGCACACCCCGCTCGGCGAGGACGGCGACTCCGAGTTCGGTGACCTGATCGAGGACTCCGAGGCGATCGTCCCGGCCGACGCCGTGTCGTTCACCCTGCTCCAGGAGCAGCTGCACGCCGTCCTCGACACCCTCAGCGAGCGCGAGGCGGGCGTGGTGTCGATGCGCTTCGGCCTCACCGACGGCCAGCCCAAGACCCTCGACGAGATCGGCAAGGTCTACGGCGTCACCCGCGAGCGGATCCGCCAGATCGAGTCCAAGACCATGTCGAAGCTGCGGCACCCCAGCCGCTCCCAGGTCCTCCGCGACTACCTCGACTGACCCGCGCGGTCCGGCTCGCCGTACGTCGGCATGGTCTGGACCACGCCCGCCGAGGGTCGCACGACCGGCCCGCCCGGCCTAGGCTGCCTCCCTGCCCGACGGCGCGGGGGGTGCCGTCGGCTGGGGGGAGTCCGTCATGTTGCCTGCCGTCGTGTTCTTCACCGGCGTGCTCTGCGTGCTGGTCGGCCTGTTGCTCGCCAGACCGGGCGGCTCGCCCGGACGAGCCGGCCGGCACGCCTCGCTGGTCCGCGCCCATCTGCCCCGGCGCCACCTGCCACGCGGTCCCGGCCGCCACGCCGGCTGACGGGCCGGCTGGTCGAGCCCGGACGTGTGGCTACGGCACCAGACCTGCGTCGCCGGTCTGGACCACCGCGCGCCGCCCTTCCGCCGCCGGTCGCGCTCGCCGTACGCTCGTCCGCGTCGGCCGCACTGTGGGGTGGGACCGACGGGGGGAGTCCGTCATGATGACGTTCGTCGTGTGCACAGTCCTGCTGCTGTTCCTCGCCGCGGTCGCGGTGGAGCGCCAAGAGGCGCCCAGGCCGGTGCGGATACGCCGTGACGAGCCTCCCGCGCTGCTGCACGACCGGCGCGACTGAGCTCAGCGACCGTCGCCGTCCGCGGCCGAGAGCAGCGTCGCCGGCAGCCACTCCTCGACCACGACCCAGCCGGCCGTCTCCTCGACCGGGTGGACCACCCGGCCCTGCCAGCCGCCAGGACCCTGCCGCCAGGTCAGCAGCAGGCCCGGCTGTCGCCCGCAGGGGCCGTCGACCCAGCAGTGCCTGAGCGCCGGTGTCCCGGGCGGTGCCGGGCGCGGGCCCGAGGGCGAGACCGTCGGGCTCTCGGCGACCCGCTCGGCGAGCGAGGGTGACGTACGTCGTCGCATGCCACCGGCCATGCCGGCATGCTATCGAACAGGTGTTCGATCGTCAGTGCTTGTCGCGTCTCACCCGGCGGCGCAGCTGGAGGATCCGCAGGCTGCCGGCCACCGCCGCGAGGAACAGGCCGGCCACGGTCGCGATCAGCAGCGCCACCGCCAGCGGCGTCTCGCCCTCCCAGCCGAGGAACCGGATGCTGGTCGGGTCGGTGTTCTGGGCGATGAAGATGATCAGCAGCACCAGGATCACGACGCTGGCGACCACGGCCGTCCACAGGCCGCTGGTGCGCGAGCCGCGCAGCGGGTCCTGCTGGCGCCCGCCCTGCGTGGCGCGCTTCGTGGGGGCCGGCTCGGCCGACCCGCCGGTCTCGGGCCGGGTGGGCGCGGACTGGTCGGTGGGCGTGCCCGGATCGGCCGGCGTGGGCTGGCTCTCGCTCATGGCAGCAACACTACGCGGGCCTCAGCCCGCGGCGACCAGCGCCACGGCGACCCCGCAGAGCACCAGACCGGCCGCCTGGGCCCGGTGGACGTGCTCGCGCAGCACGGTGGCGGCGAGCACCACGGTCACGGCCGGGTAGAGCGAGGCCAGCACCGAGGTGACGGTCAGCAGCCCCTGCTGGGCGGCGAGCAGGAAGGCGCCGGTGGCCAGCGTGCCGAGGGTGCCCGTGAGCACGCCGGACGCCGCGGCCCACGAGCGGGGCACCCAGGACGACCGGAGCAGCGAGGCGGTCACCACGATCACCACGCCGGCGACCAGCTGGTTGAGCGCCAGCGGGAAGAACCCCGCCGACTCCGGGATCTGGGCGAGCGCCGCAAACAGCGAGCCGAAGCCGAGCCCGGCGAGCACGCCGTCGGTGAGGCCGGTGGAACCCGCCGGTCCCCCGGCCGGCGCCCGATCGCCCGGCTCCCGCGCGACCAGCCAGATCCCGGGCAGCGCGGCCACCACGCCCACCCACACCAGCGCCTGCGGCCGCTCACCGGTGACCAGTGCGACCACGACGGGCACCAGGGCGGCCCCGACGCCCGAGACCGGCGCCACCACGCCCATCCGGCCCGAGGAGAAGCCGCGGTAGAGGAACGCCGTCCCGAGCCCGTTGCCGATGCCCGCGACGACGGCCCACGCGAGGTCGGTGCCGGTCGGGGTCCCGGGCGTGGCGGTGGCGACGGCGAGGACGATCAGGCCGCCCGCGGTCTGGGCGACCAGGGCGACGCTCCACGGGGTGGCCCGCTTGGAGAGGACCCCGCCCAGGAAGTCGGACAGCCCGTAGGCGACCGCCGAGAGCAGGGCCAGGGCGACCGCGATCACGTGAGCACGAGGCCGGTGGCCCAGGTGGCCGCGGCGAGCAGCCCGGCGAGCACCTCGATCGCCAGGCTCAGGCCCACGGCCCGCAGTGCGCCCACGGTCGAGGCTCCCGCCGCGCGGCCGCCGACGCGGGCACGCTCGGCGAGGTGCACGCCCAGCACGAAGCCGAGCACCAGCCCCACCACCGGCACCACGAAGAAGCCGACCACGCCAAGGGCGGCACCCGCCCACAGGGTGCGTGCGGGGATCCCGGCCTCGGAGAGCCGCCGGCCGGGGACCAGGTACTTCAGGAGCATCCCGACCAGCAGCACCCCGACCGCGACGAGGGTGACGCTCCACGCCGTACGACCTCCGGTGTCGAGGGCCCAGACCACGATCGCGGCGCCGACCAGCAGCGTGCCGGGCACGAGGGGCACCACGATGCCGGCCACGCCGACGGCGATGGCGAGGGCGACCACGACCTCCAGCAGGCTCACGCGCGCCAGCCTGTCACAGCGAACGGCCCCGGACCGTGGTGGTCCGGGGCCGTGCGGTGGAAGGTCTGTGCTCGGGCTCAGCGCCCCGTGTCGGTGGCCGGGGTGTCGGAGAGCTTGTGGGTCTCGTCGTGGACCGCGGCGGCGACCTCGCGCAGGCGCTCGCCGTGCTCGCGAGCGTGGTGGGCGCAGAACAGGAGCTCACCGCCCGACTGCAGCTCGACACGGAGGTAGGCCTGGGCACCGCAGCGGTCGCAGCGGTCTGCGGCGCTGAGCGTGGCAGCGTCTGGAGCAACGGCGGTGTTCACATCGGCCTCATTTCTCGTCGTCCTACCCGGTCGTACGTGGGTCCAACGTAGTCACAGGAGCCAAAGATTCCCGTACCCCCCGTGCTGTCCTGTGGGACTGGACACGTCCTGCCCCGTAGTGGTGATGAGTGTGACGCGGGTGCGGGTCCCACGGTCGCGAAACGCCCGAACCGATGCCCGAATGTTTCCCTGCCGTGGATCCCGGTGGTGCTGTGGCTCCACCGTAGTCCTCTCCCGCCGGGCGGCCCGGGCAGGCGTGCCTGCGTCGGCGTACGGCGTGTCGCAGGTAGATTCGGTGCAGCACCCGCCGCGGATGGCTGTCCGCGGCACACCCGCCCAAGACGGAGCAGAGCACCATCGTCGACAACACCTACAACGCAGCGCACCTCCTCGTCCTCGAGGGGCTGGAGGCGGTCCGCAAGCGTCCCGGCATGTACATCGGCTCCACGGACACCCGGGGCCTGATGCACTGCCTGTGGGAGATCATCGACAACGGCGTCGACGAGGCGCTGGCCGGCTCGGCGCAGCGGGTCGAGGTCACCCTCCACCCCGACGACTCCGTCGAGGTGCACGACGACGGCCGCGGCATCCCCACCGACAAGGAGCCGCGTACCGGCCTGCCCGGCGTCGAGGTGGTCGCGACCAAGCTCCACGCCGGCGGCAAGTTCGGCGGCGGGTCCTACGTCGCCACGGGCGGCCTGCACGGCGTCGGCCTCTCGGTGGTCAACGCGCTGTCCTCGCGGATGGACATCGACGTCGAGCGCGCGCCGTCCCAGCAGGGGCTGAGCTTCCGGCGTGGCGTGCCCGGCATCTTCGAGGGCGACACCCCGGCCGCCCCCTTCACGGCCAGGTCCGGACTGACCCGCAAGGGCAAGCGCGTGACCAAGGGCAGGTCGGGCACCCGGGTCCGGTTCTGGCCCGACCGGCAGATCTTCACCCAGGACGCCGGCTTCGAGCTCGAGGGGCTGCTCGGCCGCGCGCGGCAGACGTCCTTCATCGTCCCGGGGCTCGAGCTGGTGATCCGCGACCTGCGCGGTGACACGCCGGTCGAGGAGAAGTTCCGGCACGACGGCGGCCTCGCGGAGTTCGCGGAGTTCCTCGCCCACGACGAGCCGGTGACCCAGGTGCTGCGGCTGCAGGGCGCCGATACCTTCACCGAGACCGTCCCGCTGCTCGACGACCAGGGCCACATGACGCCGCAGGAGGTCGAGCGCGAGCTCACGGTCGACGTCGCCGTCCGGTGGGGCGTCGGCTACGACACCGAGATGCGCTCGTTCGTCAACGTGATCGCCACGCCCAAGGGCGGCACCCACGTGAGCGGCTACGAGGCGGCGCTGACCAAGACCTTCAACGACGCGATGCGGTCGACCAAGGCGCTCAAGGTCAACGACGACGACGTCATCAAGGACGACGTCCTCGAGGGCATGACCGCGGTGGTCACCGTGCGCCTGGCCGAGCCCCAGTTCGAGGGCCAGACCAAGGAGATCCTCGGTACGCCGGCGGCGCGCTCGGTCGTGCGCAAGGTCGTGTCGGCCGAGCTCAAGCGGTTCCTCACCTCGACCAAGCGGCAGGAGAAGGCCGAGGCCAAGCGGCTGATGGAGAAGGTCGCCGGTGCCGCCAAGACCCGGCAGACGCTGCGCCAGCACAAGGAGACCCAACGCCGCAAGAACGCCCTGGAGTCCTCCGCCCTCCCCTCCAAGCTGGCCGACTGCCGGGCCACCGACAACGAGCGCACCGAGCTCTTCATCGTCGAGGGCGACTCGGCGCTCGGCACGGCCAAGCTGGCCCGCAACTCGGAGTTCCAGGCGCTGCTGCCCATCCGCGGGAAGATCCTCAACGTCCAGAAGGCCTCGGTCGCCGACATGCTCAAGAACGCCGAGTGCGCCTCGATCCTCCAGGTCGTCGGCGCCGGCTCGGGACGTGACTTCGACGTCGAGGCGCGGCGCTACGGCCGGATCATCTTCATGGCCGACGCCGACTCCGACGGCGCACACATCCGCACCCTGCTGGCCACGCTGTTCTTCAAGTACATGCGCGACCTGGTCGACTCCGGCCGGGTCTACTCCGCCGTACCCCCGCTCCACCGGATCGAGCTCTCCAACCCCAAGAAGGGGATGGAGAAGTACGTCTACACCTACTCCGACGACGAGCTGCAGCGGAAGCTCGCCGAGCTCACGAAGAAGAACGTCCGGTGGAAGGACCCCGTCCAGCGCTACAAGGGCCTCGGCGAGATGGACGCCGACCAGCTGGCCGAGACCACGATGGACCCGCGCCACCGCACGCTGCGCCGGATCACCGTCGACGACGCCGACGAGGCCGCGCGGGTCTTCGACCTGCTGATGGGCTCCGACGTCGCGCCCCGCAAGGAGTTCATCGTGCAGGGGGCCTACGAGGTCGACGTCGAGACCCTCGACGCCTGATCCCGTGGCCAAGCTCTTGATCGTCGCCTCGTCGGTGGTCCTCGTCGTGTGGAGCTGGCGGCTGGCCCGACGCGCGCGGAAGAAGGACCTGCGCGGCAGGGGGCCGGCGGCCCGGGTCTACCACCGGCGGTTCGTGCCGATGCTGCCGCTGATCGCGCTGCTGGTCGCGGTCACCGCGTTCGCCGCGGTCCAGGGGTCCGGAGCGTTCGTCGGGGCGATGGGCATCGTGCTGGCCGTGGTGGTGCTGACCTTCGGCGCCGAGTGGCTCGCCGAGCGGCGACGCACCACCTGAGCAGGCGTAC
This sequence comes from uncultured Actinomycetota bacterium, assembly GCA_963740885.1. GTDB lineage: Bacteria > Actinomycetota > Actinomycetes > Propionibacteriales > Nocardioidaceae > Nocardioides. The sequence continues at coordinate 47,788 of CAVUFP010000002.1, read as the reverse complement.
GCCGACGCGCCGGTGCCGCCGCCCGCCCGTCGGCTCAGCGGTCGCTGCGGTCGCGCCCGGAGCATCCGTACGCCGGCCCACACCACCAGCGGCAGCCCGACGACGACCACCAGCACCACGACCAGGTCGATGTCACCCATGGCCGCACTCCATCACGCGCTGGGGCCGTCAGGGACCACCCCTGATGGTGAGCCCCGGGGCCTCATGGCAGCACCCGCACGCCGCGAGTGGCGGCGCTGCGGAAGAGCACCAGCGCCAGGACGCCGGCCACCACGGCGCAGCCGGCCGCGCCCAGGAAGACCGTCTGTTCCTGGGCGATGCCGGCCTGCTTGAGCAGCAGCGTGAACGCGTCGCAGCGGCTCAACCCGTCGCAGACCTCGCGCGGTGACGGCAGGTCGGCCTGCTCGGCGTAGTAGCGGCGCAGCCCGAGCGTGGTCAGGGCCGAGACGCCGACCAGCATGCCGACCATCCGGGCGACCACGGCGAACGCCGAGGCGAGCCCGTGCACGTCGTCGTCGGTGGAGGCGAGCACCGCGGCATTGACCGGCGCCAGGGCCAGCCCGAATCCGAAGCCGCCCAGCAGCAGGGTCGGGGTCGCGGTCCACTGCTCCAGCGAGGTGAGTCCCCACCGGCTCAGCAGCACGAAGCCCGCCGCCGCGCACGCCATGCCGAGGGCCGTGATCAGGCCGGACGGCAGGCTCCGCACGAGGTAGCCGCCGAGGACCGCCCCCACCGGCAGCGCCACGAGGAACCGCACCAGCACGAGCGCGGCCAGCAGCTGCGAGTCGCCGTAGACCGTGGTGCGGGCGAAGAGCGGGATGTCGATGAGCGCGGCGATCAGCGCGGCACCGACGAAGAAGCTGACGACCACCGATCCCCACGCCGGCGTCCGTCGCAGGGCGCCGCGCGGCACGAGCGGGGCCTCGGACCCCCGCAGGTGGACGACCAGGGCGGTCGCCGCCAGCGCACCGCCGAGGAGGTACCAGAGGCCCTGGTCGGAGAAGACCTGGATCTTGGGGTCGGCGGTGGCGAAGGCCAGGATCACGCCGCCGAGCGCGAGTGCCAGGAGCAGCGACCCGACCAAGTCGGCCTCCCGGGCCGCGCGGCCCCAGCCGCGCAGGTCGACCAGCGGCCGCGCCGCCGTCAGGCAGCGCACCACCAGCAGGAGCAGCGCGACCACCGCGACCAGGCCGACCGGGGTCAGCCAGCGGCCGCTGCCGAGCACGGGGATGAACAGCCGGCCCCACGTGAGGTCGCGCAACAGCGGCGGAGGCTGGGTGGCCGCGAGGGCACCGGCGGCGACGGCCAGCAGGACCAGGACGGCGCCGGTCAGGTCGGGCGGCCCCGGGGAGTGCCCGCCACGGCCCCGGGTGGTGGCGCGGATCGCGGCGGCGAGCACCAGCCCGACGGCCAGGTTGAGCGCGAAGATCGCCCGCCAGTCGGCCACGGCGAGCACGAACGCGCCGAGCAGCGGGCCGAGCACGCTGCCGAGCTCCTGGACGGCGGAGACGACGCCGAGGGGGACCCCGCGACGCTCGGCGGGGTAGAGGTCGGCCACCAACGCCAGCGTGGCGGGCACCAGCCCGCCGCCGCCGACGCCCTGGAGGAACCGCCCGGTGACCATGCTCGGCATGTCGTAGGCCAGCGTGGTCACCAGTGACCCGACGGCGAAGAGCACCAGCGCCGCGACCAGCACCGGCACCCGCCCGCGCAGGTCGGCGATCCGGCCGATCATCGGCAGCATCGCGACGTAGCCGAGCAGGAACCCCGAGACGATCGGGGCCGCCCGCTGCAGCTGGTCGATCGGTACGCCGACCGAGCCCATCATGTCGGGCAGCGCGAGCACGACGACGTAGGTGTCGGCGGCCGCGAAGGCCACCGCGACGGCGGCCAGCGCGAGCAGCAACCGGGCCCGGCCGGTCGCGGGCGCCGGCGCCGGGGCGGTCATGACTTCTCGGGCGCCGTGATGGTGGGGGAGGAGCCGTAGTCGGCGAAGTCGATCACGTAGGTCATCGGCTCGGTGTCGGGGTAGAAGACGCCGGTGAGCCGTGCGCTGCGCAGCTCGGCGTCGTCGGTCACCGTGTAGGCGGCGTCGAAGTCGCCGGAGGCGCTGGGGATGACCCCGTCGACGACCTTGCCGGGCACGCTGCCGGTGTACTCGGTCAGCACCTCGCGGTTGTCCTCGCCGCCGCGCACGCTCTCGCCGGCCTCGAGCCCGGTCGTGGCCGGCAGCAGCGAGGACAGCCCGTCCTCGGGGCTCATCAGCCGGGCCGGGTCGGGAGCGCCGTACTCCGCGGGGTCGACGTCGGACCAGCCGGGCGTCAGCGGGATCTGGGCGTAGACCTTGCCGTCGACCGAGATCACCGGCACGTCGAAGTCGGTGCCGGACAGGACGACGGTGAGGGTGCCGTCGAAGGCCGGGTCGTGGGTGCCGACCCCCTCGGCCTTGCGCACCGCGGTGACGCCCTCGGGGAGGTCCTCGGCGGTCAGCGCGATCGACACGCCGCTGGTCTCGTCGAGGGTGGTCTTGGCGTCGGCCATCATCTGCTCGGGCGCCGGCCGCTCGTCGGCCGGGTCGTCGCCGCTGCACGCCGGCAGCGCCAGCAGGACCGGGACCAGGGCAGCCGCCAGCAGCTGCGGACGGCGTGACATGCGCTCAGCCTTCCACACGACTGGTCGCCCCGAGGCGTACGGCGACCGGGCCCGCGCACGCGGCGATCGGCTGCGTCCCGGGGACCCCGGATCCGTCGCGGCGGCCGTCGGCGGCGGGGAGGTCGACCGGGGCGCCGCTGCTCGCGGCCGCCCGCGCGGGCGCCGGACCGGCCCAGGCGAAGACCAGCGTGTCCTCGCCCTTGAGGAACCGGTGGCTGCGGACGCCGCCGGTGGCGCGGCCCTTGGCGGGGTAGTCGGAGAACGGCGTCACCTTCACCGAACCCGGCTCGGTGCCGGGGAGCGCGGTGCTCGACCCCGAGGCCGTGACCAGCACGGAGCCCGCCGGGTCGAGCGCGGTGAACGACACGACCCGGTCACCGGCGCCGAGCTTGACCCCGGCCATGCCGCCGCCGGAGCGCCCCTGCGGCCGGACCAGCGAGGCGGGGAAGTGGAGCAGCTGGGCCTGCGCGGTGACGAAGCACAGCGTCTCCTCGCCGGTCGTCAGCTCGACCGCGCCGACCACCTCGTCGTCGTCCTTGAGCGAGATGACGTCCCACTCGTCGCGGTTGAGGACCTCGGGGTGGACCCGCTTCACGACGCCCTGCCGGGTGCCGAGGGCGAGGCCCGGGCCGTCGGTGGCCAGGGAGGTCAGCGCGAGCGCCGTCTCACCGGGCGCCAGCGAGAGCATCTCGCTCAGCGGGAGCCCGCCCTGGAGGTTGGGGTCGCTGGCCGAGCCCGGGAGCGCCGGGAGGTCGAGCACCCCCAGCCGCAGGCAGCGGCCCTGCGAGGTGAGGACGCCGATCTCACCGCGGGCGGTAGTGCGGACCGCGGACACGATCACGTCGTGGTTGGCCCGCGACTCGCCGCTGCCGAGCGCCTGGTCGTCGCCGGACCGGGCGAGCAGGCCGCTGGAGGAGAGGTAGGCGAAGCACGGCTCGTCGGCGACCTCGAGCGGCGCCGCGGCGGCCGTGACCGCGGCGGAGCCGGCCGACTGGAGCAGCACGGTGCGGCGCGGGGTGCCGTAGGTCTTCGCCACGTCCGAGAGCTCCTGGGCCACGACGGAGCGGAGCAGCTCGCGGTCGGCCAGGATCGCCTCGAGCTCCTCGATCTCCTGCTTGAGCGTCTCCTGCTCCTTCTCCAGCTCGATCCGGCTGAAGCGCGTGAGCCGGCGCAGCTGCATCTCGAGGATGTAGTCGGCCTGGGCCTGCGAGAGGTCGAAGACGCCCATCAGCCGCTCGCGCGCCGCCCCGGCGTCGTCGGAGGTGCGGATCACCTGGATCACCTCGTCGATGTCGAGCAGCGCGATCAGCAGGCCGTCGACCAGGTGCAGCCGCTCGGCCTTCTTGTCGCGACGGAACTGCGAGCGCCGGCGTACGACGTCGTAGCGGTGGCCGAGGAACACCTCGAGCAGCTGCTTGAGGCCCAGCGTGCGGGGCTGGCCGTCGACCAGGGCCACGGTGTTGATGCCGAAGGAGTCCTCCATCGGCGTCTGCCGGTAGAGCTGCTCGAGCAGCGCCTCGGGGACGAAGCCGTTCTTGACCTCGATCACCAGCCGCAGGCCGTGCTCGCGGTCGGTGAGGTCCTTGATGTCGGCGATGCCCTGGAGCTTCTTGCCCTGGACCAGCACCTTGATCCGCTCGACGACCCTCTCGGTGCCGACGCCGTAGGGCAGCTCGGTCACGACGATGCCCTTGCGGCGGCCGACGTTCTCGACCCGTGCCGTCGCCCGCATCCGGAACGAGCCCCGGCCGGTCTCGTAGGCGTCGCGGACGCCGTCGAGGCCCACGATCTTGCCTCCGGTCGGCAGGTCGGGCCCGGGGACGAAGCGCATCAGGTCGTCGGTCGTGGCGTCCGGGTGGCCGATCAGGTGGCGCAGCGCCTGCACGACCTCGACCAGGTTGTGGGGGGCGATGTTGGTGGCCATCCCGACGGCGATGCCAGTGGTGCCGTTGACGATCAGGCTGGGGATGGCGGCGGGCAGCACGACGGGCTCGGTCTCGCGGCCGTCGTAGTTGGGCCGGAAGTCGACGGTTGCCTCGTCGATCGAGGCGGTCATCGCGACGGCCGGCGGCGCCATCCGGCACTCGGTGTAGCGCATCGCGGCGGGGCCGTTGTCCGGCGAGCCGAAGTTGCCGTGGCCGTCGACCATCGGCAGCCGCATCGTCCACGACTGCGCCTGCCGGACCAGGGCGTCGTAGATCGCGGTGTCACCGTGGGGGTGGAGCCGGCCCATCACGTCGCCGACGACGCGGGCCGACTTCACGTGCCCGCGGTCGGGACGCAGGTTCATCTCGTTCATCGTGTAGAGGATCCGGCGCTGCACCGGCTTGAGGCCGTCGCGCGCGTCGGGCAGTGCCCGCGAGTAGATCACCGAGTAGGCGTACTCGAGGAACGACGACTGCATCTCGTCCTTGATGTCGGTGTCGAGGATGTGCTCCTCGAAGTCCTCCGGGGGCGGTTGCTTCGTCGTCCGTCGTGCCATCCCGCCATTCTCCCCGCCGCCACCCCCCATCCGGCGCCGACCCACCGGGTGGTGGCCGCCTCCCGCGTCGAGGACGACGAGGGCTCCCGTCACCGGCGCCCGATACATTCGGCGCATGCCCGAGGTCGAGCAGGGAAGCGTGGAGGTCGTGCCGCCGCGGCACTGGGAGGCGGACGTCCTGCTGCGCGACGGGCGCACCGCCCAGCTGCGGCCGATCCGGCCCGAGGACGCCGGGCTGCTGGTCGACTTCTACGGCCGGGTCTCCGACGAGTCGAAGTACTACCGGTTCTTCTCGCCGATGCCGACGCTGTCGCCCAAGGACGTCCACCGCTTCACCCACGTCGACCACCGCGACCGGGTGGCCTTCGTGATGCTGGTGGGCGGGCTGATCATCGCCGTCGGCCGCTACGACGTGGTCGAGCCCGGTGAGGCCGAGGTCGCCTTCCTGGTCGAGGACCGCCACCAGGGCCGCGGCATCGCCCAGCTGCTGCTCGAGCACCTGGCGCAGGCGGGTCGCGAGCGCGGCGTCGACCGCTTCGTCGCCGAGGTGCTCCCCGACAACCAGAAGATGATCCGGACCTTCCGCGACGCCGGTTACCGCCTGGCCAGCGGCTACCAGGACGGCGTCATGGCGCTGGAGTTCTCGATCGACCCGACCGACACCTCCGTCGGTGTGATGACCGCACGCGAGCACCGGGCCGAGGCGGCCTCGATCGTGCGGTTCTTCCGGCCCCGGTCGGTCGCGGTCATCGGGGCCAGCCGGCGCCAGGACTCCATCGGCGCCGCGCTGGTCCGCAACCTGGTGACCGGCAACTTCACCGGCCGCGTCCACGCCGTCAACCAGACCTCCGACGCGGTCTCCGGGCTCCCGGCCTACGCCTCGGTCACCGACGTGCCCGACGACGTCGACGTCGCGGTCGTGGCCGTCCCCGCCGAGTCGGTCGAGGACGTCGTCCTCGACTGTGCGGCCAAGGGCGTCCACGGGCTCGTGGTCATCTCGGCGGGCTTCGCCGAGACCGGCGAGGAGGGCCGGCTGCGACAGCGCCGGCTGCTCGGGCTCTCCCGCTCCTACGGGCTGCGGCTGATCGGCCCCAACTGCCTCGGGGTCATCAACACCGACCCCGCGGTCTCGATGAACGCCTCGCTGTCGACGCTGATGCCGCCCAGCGGCCGGGCCGGCTTCTTCTGCCAGTCCGGGGCGCTCGGCTCGGCGATCCTCGAGAAGGTCAACAACCGCGGCCTGGGCCTCTCGACCTTCGTGAGCGCGGGCAACCGGGCCGACGTCTCGGGCAACGACCTCCTGCAGTACTGGGAGGAGGACGACGCCACCGAGGTCGTGCTGCTCTACCTCGAGTCGATCGGCAACCCGCGCAAGTTCTCCCGGATCGCCCGCCGGGTCTCGCTGCGCAAGCCGATCATCGCCGTCCGCTCGGGTCGCACCACCCAGGGCGTGCCGATGGGTCAGCTGGTCCGCAAGATCGCCGCGCCCAGCCAGGCGGTCGACGCGATGTTCCGCCAGGCCGGCGTGATCCAGGTCGACACCCTCGAGGAGATGTTCGACGTCGCCCAGCTGCTGGCCCACCAGCCGCTGCCGCGCGGGCGCCGGGTCGCCGTGGTCGGCAACTCCGACGCGCTCGGGCTGCTCGCGACCGACGCCGCGGCCGAGGTGGGGCTCGTGGTCAACCGCTCGGTCGCGCTGGGTGCCGAGGCGACGGCCGAGGACTTCGAGGACGCCCTCGACGCGGCCATCGACGACCCTGACGTCGACGCGGTCGTGGCGGTCTACATCCCGCCCCTCAACGTCTCCGGCGACGACGTCGCCAACGTGCTGGCGGCGGTGGGCGAGCAGTCCGACAAGCCGCTGGTCTCCTCCTTCCTCGGTGCGGAGGGCGTGCCCGAGCTGCTGCGCGTGCCCGACGTCGCGGGCCAGGCCGCGGGCCGCGGCTCGGTGCCGTCCTACCCCGGGGTCGAGTCGGCGGTGCGCGCGCTCGCGCGCGTCGTCGGGTACGCCGTGTGGTTGCGCACCCCCGACAGCGCCTCGCTCGACACCTCCGACACCGACGTCGCGGCGGCCCGGTCGCTGGTGTCCTCGGTGCTGCGGCGCCACCCCGAGGGCGCCGAGCTCGACGAGCACGAGGTCCGCGCGCTGCTGGGCGCCTACGACATCCAGATCTGGCCCGAGCTGTCGGCGACCACGCTCGACGAGGCGCAGGCGGCGGCCGAGGAGCTCAGCTGGGACGTCGTCCTCAAGGCCACGGCCGGCCACCTGCGCGAGCGACCCGACCTCGCCCACGTGTGGCGCAACATCGACACGCCCGCGGAGATGGCCGACGCCTGGACGTCCCTCAACGCGCTGATCACCAGCACCGACCAGGCGGGCTTCGTCGTCCAGCGCAACGCCCCGCCCGGCGTACCCGTCGCGATCAGCAGCCTCGAGGACCCCCTCTTCGGCCCGGTCGTGTCCTTCGGCATCGCCGGACCGATGACCGAGCTGCTGGGCGACCGGGCCTACCGGATCCCGCCGATCGGGGAGCGCGACGCCGCGGCGATGGTGCGCGAGATCAAGGCCTCGCCGATGCTCTTCGGCTACCGCGGCTCCGAGGTCGTCGACGTTTCCCAGGTCGAGCGGCTGATCCTGCGCGTCGCCGAGCTGCAGCACGACCTGCCCCAGGTCAGCGCGCTGGAGATGCCGTTGGTGCTCGCCGGGCCCGACGAGGCGTCGGTGCTGCGCGCGACGATCCGGGTCGACCCGGTCGCCGACGCCCGCACCGACTGGTTCGCGCGCCGGATGCCGACCCAGGCGGGCGACACCGCCCCGGGCGGCTAGCGGCAGGTCAGCGCCCGCCGCTCAGCCCTTCAGGACCCGGGTGGTCCAGCCGATCGGCTCCGCGCCGGCGTCCTGGCCGTTGTCGACGACGTCGATGACGAACTGCTCGTTCTCGAAGGTGGCGTCCGAGAAGGCCTGGGTCTCGATCCAGCGGGGGCTGCCGAGACACGTTCGGGGGATCGTGATGGTCACGGTCTCGGTGAAGTAGTCGATCACGTGCTTGAGGCCCCCGCAGTCGACCGGGGTCCGGCGGGTGCCCTTGAGGAGGTCGATGCGCCCGCGGGGACCCCCGTAGGTGTTGACCTCCACCCGGCGCTGCGGGCCGGAGTCGAACCGCATCTGCTCGGCCAGCAGGAACGGCGGGGCGGCCTCGTCGAGCTGGGCGTAGCGGACGGTCAGCTCGACCACCTTCGTCGTGTGACGGACGCGGACCCCGGTGATGTCGGCGTTGGGCTGAGGTCCTTCGGACTCCTGGTAGCCGCTCGAGCTGTCGGACGCCTTGTCATAGATCGTCGTCCAGGTGTCGCCCTCACTGTCAAGGAAGATGCCGGTGGCGGCCCCGGCGGCGCCGGCGCTCGTGGCAAGGAGCCCCGACGCGAGCAGGGTGGTGGCGAGGGCGCGGCGGAGCCGGGCGGTGGTCGTGGTCATGTGGTCCCCCATGGTTGCCGCGGCCGCGCGTGGGCCGCTGGTAGGGGCAACCTACGTCGGATCGGGCCGCGCTGGCCACGAACCGCCGGCAGGGCCCGTCGCTGTCCGGTGGACGGCTGCGGACGAGGGACCGGGCAGGCGTGACACACTGACCGCCATGCGCTCCCGCACCACCGGCGACCGGCTCGTCCACCACCCGGGCGACCGCAGCCGCGAGCTCGGCAAGGCGATCGAGAAGGCCGGCTACTACCCCGAGGTCGTGGCCGACGGCGTCGCCTCCGCGATCGGGGGCGAGGAGGTGGTCGCCTTCTTCGTCCACCACGAGCCGACCTTCGAGCGGGACGAGGTACGCCGCCACCTGACCGTCGTGGTGCTCACGCCCACCCGGCTGGTGCTCGCCCACACCGACGAGCACGCCGGCGACGACCTGCTGCCCGAGCCCTACACCTCCACCTCGACCGAGGCGATCGCCCTCTCGGCAGTGAAGTCGGTCGTGGTGACCCGGATGGTGACCACCCCGGAGGACGGTCCGAGCCAGCCCGCCGAGGCGATGGTGACCATCGGCTGGGGCGCGGTCGGTCGGCTCGACCTCGAGCCCGCGGGCTGCCAGGACCCCGAGTGCGAGGCCGACCACGGCTACACCGGCACCGTCACCGCCGACGACTTCTCGCTGCGCGTCTCGGCCGCCGCCGAGGGCGCCGACGGCGTCGACCGGCTGCTGGCCTTCGCCGAGTCGCTCTCCGCACGCACCCGACCCGCGTGATCCCCGACGCGGCGGCCTTCGTCGCGCCGGCCTACGACGACCACTCGCTCGCCGACCTCGTCCCCGCGGTCGCCGCCGCCCTGGGCCACCCGATCGGCCCCGCGCCCGCCGGTCTCGACCTGCCCGACGCGCCGGCGTACGTCGTGTTCCTGGTCGACGGCCTCGGCGCCCAGCTGCTGCGCCGCCACCGGCACGCGGCGCCCTGGCTCGGCTCGCTGCTCGACCACGCCGACCGGACCGGGCAGGGACTCACCGCCGGCGTGCCCTCCACCACGGCCACCAGCCTGACCTCGCTCGGCACCGGCCTGCCGCCGGGAGCGCACGGACTGGTGGGCTTCACCTCACGGATCCCCGGCACCGACGACCTGCTCAACGCGCTGACGTGGAACAAGGCGGTCGACCCGCTGGAGTGGCAGCCCCACCCGACGGCGTTCTCCCGGCTCGCGGGCGCGGGGGTGCGGGTGACGGCGGTCAACAAGCGGGAGTTCCGGGCGAGCGGCCTGACGGTGGCGGCCCACCGCGGCGCCGACTACGTCGGGGCCGACCGGGTGGGGGAGCGGATCGCGGCGGTCATGGCCTCCACGGTCGAGCGGCCGTCGTTCACCTACGTCTACGACGGCGACCTCGACTGGACCGGCCACCGCTTCGGCGTCGCCTCCAGCGCCTGGCTCCAGCAGCTGGCGATGGTCGACGCCGAGGCGGAGCAGCTGCGCGAGGCGCTGCCGGCCGAGGTCCGGCTGGTCGTGGTCGCCGACCACGGCATGGTCGACTCGCCGCCGGAGAGCCGGATCGACCTCGCCGACCATCCCGAGCTGCGTGACGGACTGGCCCTCATCGGCGGCGAGGCGCGGTTCCGCCACCTCTACGCGCGCGGCGGCGCCGTCCCCGAGGTCGTCGCGACCTGGCGCGAGCGACTGGACGGCCGGGCCGAGGTGCTGACCCGCGACGAGGCCATCGGCCGGGGCTGGTTCGGCGCCGTCGAGGCGGCGGTCCGGCCGCGGCTCGGCGACGTGGTCGTCGCCTGCACCGGCGACACCGCCGTGCTCGACTCCGACGCGTTCCCCTACGAGGCCTCGCTGGTCGGCCTCCACGGGTCGCTCACCCCGGTCGAGATGCTGGTGCCGCTGCTGGTCTGCTGAGCAGTCACTCCGGCTCGTTGCCGTGGTCGCCGCCGACCAGGTAGGACGACGTCACGCCGTCGTACATCAGGTGGGCGACCAGCCCCTGCGCAGCGTGCGGGAGGTTGTGGCAGTGGTCCATCCAGACGCCGGGGTTGTCGGCCACGAACGCGATCCGGTAGCTCTCACCCGGCCTGACCTCGAGCGAGTCGATCCACCACGGGCTGCCGGTCGCGGCGGTGCCGTTGCGCGAGAGCACGACGGCGTGGTGGCCGTGGAGGTGCATCGGGTGGGCGTCGTCGCTGGCGTTGTCGATGTCGAAGACGACCGTGTCGCCCTCGCTGACCATGAACATCGGGACGTCGGGGAAGAGCTTGCCGTTGATGGTCCACCACATGCCGGGACGGCCGTCGAGGAAGCCCGGCCGCTTGCCGATCCGGTAGGTGAAGTGGCGGTCGGCGTCCTCCGGGTCGAACCCCAGGTCGGCCGGCTCGCCGTAGGAGAGCAGGTCGACGGAGGCCTGCGGCGGCGTGGCCTGGGCGCCACCGGTCGGGTCCTCGCCGAGCACCAGCGCCGTGGTCCCCCCGAAGTCGACCCGCGCGCCACCCTCGGGCACCGTGATCCCGAGGTCGACCCGGCCGCCGGCGGGGACGTCGACGGTCCGGTCGGTCACCTCGCCGGGCTCGTGGAGGTCGGTGCCGTCGACGGCGAGGACGCGGTAGGGCGCTCCGGTCGCCCACACGCGGGTCAGCCCGTTGTCGGTGTTGACCACCCGCACCCGCACCTCGTCGCCGGGCTGGGCGTCGACGGTCGCGGTCCCGGAGCCGCCGTTGAGGGTGGGTCCGATGTCGTCGTACTCGTGCAGGACCGCGAGCTGCTCGGTGACGTGGGGGTCGGGGCGCTCGGGGTGGACGACCAGGGCGCCGAAGAGCCCCTGCCGCACCTGCTCGTGGGAGACCTGGTGGGAGTGGTACCAGAACGTGCCGGCCTGGTCGGCGACGAAGCGGTAGGTGTAGCTCTCACCGGGCATCACCGCGTCCTGGGTCACGCCGGCCACGCCGTCGGCCGCGTTGGGCACGTCGACGCCGTGCCAGTGCAGGGTCGCGCCGTCGGTCACGTCGTCGTTGACCAGCCGCACCTCGACCAGGTCGCCGACCGTCGCCTCGAGATCGGGCCCGGGCGAGGAGCCGTTGACCGTGAAGCGCTCACCGTCGCTGGCGACGGTGAGCGTCTCGGTGACGTCAGCGGGCCGGTCGGGATCGGCGGTCAGCTCGGAGACGGGCGTCCCGTGCCCGGCATCCATGGCGGGCATGCCGTGCGGCCCGCCGCCCCAGTCGACCTCGCCCATCGTGGCGAGGTCGTACTGGTCGGGCAGCAGGCTGCTCCACCACAGCCAGCCCAGCGGCAGCACGAGGGCAGCGGTGGCCGCCGAGGCGACCCACAGCCTCGTGCGCCGTTGCAGCGCCACTCCGTCAGACGCTGGCGGTCGTCGTCGGCGTCATGGTGCCGGCCTGCTTCGGGGCCGCGGCCAGCCTGCCGGCGTACCCGGCGACACCCATGAAGACCAGCGCGTTGACCCCGTGGAGCGCGCCGAAGACCGGTCCGACCTCCGCGGACAGCAGCGGCAGCAGGATGACCTGGAGCAGGTAGAGCACCACGAGCGCCACGGCCATCACGACGCCGCGGGGCACCTTGGCGAAGAACGACACGATGAGCAGCGCCAGCGTGACCGCGGGGATCAGCATCATGCCGTTGTAGCCCATGTGGATGGCGAACCCGATCTCACCGTCGAACGGGCAGCCGTTGGCCTCGAGGCATGCCTTGTTGACGACCAGACCGTCCTGGTCGATGGCACGGTTGAGCCCGAAGAAGGCCCACGCGATCGCGCCGGCCTGGACGACGACGAGCACCGCCAGCGTGTTGGCCAGCACCTGATAGGTCTTTCTCATGATGTTCCCCCCCATTGCATCGGACGCGGCGCCCGAAGCTCTCGTCGCGCATGATCCCGCTCCAGCGCGTGGCTGTCACGCGCATTTCGTCCAGTTTCGGGTAACAGCGCTACGGAATCGTTACGTCAGCCGAACGGGAGTGGCTCCGGGGCCAGGCTGACCGCCTGCGCGCGGGCGGCGGTGAGCCGGCGGCGGTGGTGCTGGCGGCACAACACCTCGTAGGCCACCTCGGCCGGAGCGGCGTCCGGGTCCTCGACGTCGCCCACGACGATCACCTCGCCCTCGGTGACCATGGCGCCGTTCTCGGTGCGGGCGTTGTGGGTGGCGCGCTTGCCACACCAGCACAGGGCCTCGACCTGCAGCACGTTCATCCGGTCGGCGAGCTCGACCAGCCGTGAGCTGCCCTCGAAGAGCGCGGTGCGGAAGTCGGTGAGGATGCCGAACGCGAACACGTCGATCTGCAGCTCGTCGACCACCTTGGCCAGCTGGTCGACCTGGCTGCGGGTGTAGAACTGCGCCTCGTCGCAGATCAGGTAGTCGATCCGGCCGCCCCGCGTGAGCGACTCCACGACGTAGCGCCAGAAGTCGAAGTCCCGGGCGACCTCGATCGCCTCGTGGGTCAGCCCCAGCCGGCTGGAGAGCGTGGCCTCGCCCGCCCGGTCGTGGGTGGTGAAGATCCGCCCGACCCGCCCACGCGCGGCGTGGTTGTGGTTGGTCTGCAGGGCCAGCGTGCTCTTGCCCGAGTCCATGGTCCCCGTGAAGAAGTGCAGTTCCGCCACGGGGCGTCATCCTGTCATGCCGCGGCGGTCGACCTGGGGCAGGATGGCGGCATGACCGGAGCGCTGATCTCGGTGACCGAGCTCGACAGGCTGCTGGGTCAGGTCGTGGTGCTCGACGTCCGCTACCGGCTGGGCGGGCCGCCGGGGCGACCGGAGTTCGAGGCCGGGCACGTGCCCGGCGCGGCGTACGTCGACGTGGACGACGACCTGGCCGGTGAGCCGGGCACCGGTGGACGTCACCCGCTGCCCGACAGCGACGTCTTCCTCGCGGCGATGCGGCGGGCCGGTGTCCGGTCCGACCGACCGGTCGTGGTCTGCGACGACTGGGCGGGCCGGGCCGCCGCGCGCTGCTGGTGGCTGCTGCGTCACCACGGGCACGACGACGTGCGGGTGCTCGACGGCGGCTGGACGGCGTGGCGCGACGCCGGGTGCGCGGTGGAGACCGGTGCCGAGACGCCCCGGGCGACCGGCGACCTTGCCGGCCAGCCGGGTTCGATGCCGGTGGTCGACGCGCTCGACGCGATGGGCGTCTCCGTCCTGGTCGACGCGCGCGCCCCCGAGCGCTACCGCGGGGAGACCGAGCCGATCGACCCGGTCGCCGGTCACGTCCCCGGCGCCGTCAACGTGCCCACCGGCGCCAACCTCGACGCGAAGGGCCGGTTCCTGTCGCCGGAGGACCTGCGGGCGGTCTACGCCGCCGTCGGTGCCGCCCCGGGCGTCGACGTGGCGACGTACTGCGGCAGCGGCGTCACCGGCTGCCACGACGTGCTCGCGCTCGAGGTCGCCGGCATCCGCGCCGCCCTCTACCCGGGCGGCTGGTCGGACTGGGTCGGCGACGCCCGGCGGCCGGTCGAGACCGGCTGACTCACCGGTCGGCCGGTCGGGAGAGCTCGTCGACGGCGGTCGCGATGTCGCCGCCGTCGTCCTCGACGGGCTCGACGTAGAGACGTGCGCGGGAGATCTGCTCGTCGCGGACCGTCAGCACCAGGACGCCGCGCATGGCGAAGGTCGAGCCGTCGGCGTGATGGCCGTCCCACGCGACCTCGCCCCACTCGACGTCGCCGTCGCTGACCGAGGCGACCAGTCGCGCCCGGAAATCGGGGACGCCGGCGAAGAGCGACGTCCAGTTCGCGAGCACCTGGGCGTTCCCGGTGAAGGCGCGGCCGGGGTGCGCCGGCTGCTCGCTCCGGTAGTCCTCGGCGAAGCAGGCGGCGAACCCGGCGGCGTCGTGGTCGTTCTGCAACGCGGTGATGCGCTCGAGCACGGATCCATCCGCCCACTGTAGAGCGGAGACGTCCCAACCATCACCTGTCCTCGGAGCGTCTGACAGGTGGAGGATCTCGGGTAGTTCCTGGACATCGGGAGACGTCATGGCGGTGCGCGGGTCGACGGAGGCCACGGCCTTCACCGAGTTCGCGTCCGCCCGCTCCGCGAGCCTCTTCCGTACGGCGTACCTGCTCGTCGGCGACCACCAGCTCGCCCAGGACCTGCTGCAGGAGGCACTGATCAAGACCTACCTCGCCTGGTCGCGGATCCGCGACGTCAGCAAGGCCGAGGCCTACGCCCGCCGCACGATCGTGACGACCGCGATCTCGTGGCGTCGCCGTCGTTCCTTCCACGAGCGGCCCACGGAGACGCTGCCGGAGGCGACGGCACCCGACCCGGGCGACACGGTCACGACCCACGCGTCGGTGGTGGCCCAGCTCCGCAGGCTGCCGCCACGACAGCGCGCCGCCATCGTGCTGCGCTACTACTCCGACCTCACCGAGGCCCAGACGGCCGAGGTGATGGGGTGCTCGGTCGGCACGGTCAAGAGCCAGGTCTCCACCGGCCTGGCCCGGCTCCGGGGGAGCCTGGCCTTCGACGACACCGCCCCGACAGAACGGACGGTGACGTCATGACCGAGACCCTGGGCGACCTGCTGCGCCGCGACGCCGACCGGGTCGCCGTACCCGACCTCGACCTCGACGTCGTGCTCGCCGAGGCCGGCCGGCGGCAGCGTCGTCGCCGCGGCGCGCTGGTGGCGACGTCCGCCGTGGCCGTCGTCGCGATCACCGCCGGTGCCGTCGCCGTCTCCGGCCTCGGCTCGCGCACCGACGAGCCCGCGCCGCTCGGCCCCACGCCGTCCACGCCGACCGGCACGGTGGCCGTCGACGAGCACGGGACCCGTCCCGTCGTCTACGCCGAGGGCACGACCGTGCACGTCGGCGACCGGACCGTCGAGGCGCGGGACCCGGTCGCCTTCATCGCCCCCACCGACGATGGCGCCGTCTACCAGGCCACCCTCCAGCACACGCTGTGGTTCACCGACGGCACGACGTCCTCGGTGATCGGGTTGTCGGACTGGACGGCGGCACCGACCGCGCACAGCGGGAACGTGACGACCGGCGAGACCGGCTCCCTGGTGGTCTGGTCGGAGTTCTCGCGCCGCCAGGGTGAGGCCTCCGGTGCCCGTGTCGTCTACGACACCGCCCGGCAGGAGATCGTGGGCCGGGTGCGGCACGTGGGAGGGCCGGTCCTGATCGGCCGGGACCAGGTCGTGTTCGGCCGTCGGTCCGGCGCGAGGCTGTACCGGTACGACGTCGCCTCGGGCGAGACGACGACGATCCAGCCGACCGACGTGGGCACCCCGGCCCGGACCTTCGTCGTCGGCGACCGGCCCCGGCCGGACCCTCGACGCGCATCCCTACCTGGCCCAGGTCGGGCAGCGGCTGGTGGGCGTGGACTTCGACGGCGCACCCCGGGAGCTCAGCACCGCCGGCGGCGACCCCGTCGGGCTGCGGCTCCCCGCCGGCTACACCCACCCGGGGCCGGAGGGCAGCGGGTCCCTGATCCAGGTGTCGCAGTGGCTCGACGACGACCGCGTCGCGCTGTGGGCCGACGACGGCGGCGGCGACCTCCCGGCGAAGCACGGCGACCTGCTGGTGTGCCGGCTTCCCGACGGCACCTGCCGGGTCGCGGTCCCCCGGTCGCCGCGCGCCTACGTGGCGCCGTACTGAGCCCGGAGCAGCCTTTCCTCGGTCGACCTTTCGAGAGGTCGTCGACCTGCGTGTCGTGGTCGCGGGTCCGGGGCATGCCCGGGTCCGTAACGCTTCGCGGACACCGACCCAGCAGGATGTCGGGTGGTCAGCCACGCTCGGAGGGAGGGAGGCGGCCGATGATCATGCCCTGGAGATCCATCCTGGCGGTCGCGCTCTATGCGGTCGCCGTGGTCGGCATGGTCGCCGGTCTCGTGTCGTCGTGGCTGCCGGGCGGCAACCGCGCCTACGACGAGTCTCCCGGCGACCTGCTCGCGGTGTACGTCATGTTCCTCACCTATGCGACGGTCGGCGTCCTGGTCCTCGTCCGCCAGCCCACGAACACGGTGGGTTGGCTGGTCGGCGCCGTGGGGTTCTTCCCGATGCTGGGTGGCGGCATCGCGGACCTGTACCACCAGCGCGGAACGTCATGGCCGTTGGAGGATGTCGCCGTGTGGATCGGCGGGTGGTACTTCATCGCCGCCATAGCGACGATCCCCCTGCTCTTCCTCCTGTTCCCGGACGGTCGCCCGGCCTCCCCGGGTTGGCGTTGGCCCGTCCGGCTCGTCGCCCTCGCGCTCGGTGCGGAGATCCTCCGCTACATGGTCGGGCCCGGCGACTGCGGCAGCGGCGGCTGCGACGCTGGGGACAACCCGTTCCAGCCCGCAGCGCTCGCGCCCTTCATCGACCTCCTGGGGGGCGTCGGGTCAGCCGGCATGCTGGCCGGCTCGGTAGCAGGCGTTGCCGCGCTGGTCTGGCGCTTCCACCGCGCCCGCGGGGTGGAGCGCCAGCAGGTCAAGTGGGTGGCTGCAGCGGCCGTCCTGGGCCTGCTGATGCTGGGCTCGTTCAACGCCCTGGCCCTCGTCGTACCCGTGCCGTCCACGCTCGGCAACACGCTCTTCGCGATGGTCCTCGCCATGCCGGCAGTCGCCGTGGCCGTCGCGATCCTGCGCTACCGGCTCTACGACATCGACCGACTGGTCAGCCGCACCCTGTCGTACGCCGTCGTCACCGGGCTGCTCCTGTGCGTCTACCTGGTGCTGGTCGCCGCGTCCTCCCGGCTGCTTCCCGGCGACTCCTCATTGCCGGTCCCTGTGTCCACGCTGTCCGTGGCGGCGCTGTTCCACCCCCTGCGTCGACGCATGCAGAACGTGGTCGACCGACGGTTCGATCGGGCGCACTACGACGCCGACCGCACGCTCGGGGAGTTCAGTGCGCGGCTGCGCAACGAGGTCGACCTCGACGCGGCGCGGGCCGACCTGATCGCCGTCGTGAACGACACCGTCCAGCCGTCCAGCGCATCGCTGCTGCTGCTCGATCGTGCCCATCCCCATCGACGGGCACGGCGCTGACGCCGCGCGCCTTCCCAGGAGCACCTTCCTGCTCCAGGATGAGCACGCTGGACCGGGTCGAGGACGCCATGAGGGGCACCACGTGCTGATCTGTTCGATGAGCGTGTCGCTGGACGGCTTCATCGCGGACCGCGACGGCGGGTTCGGGTGGTCGGTGCCGTCGGAGGAGCAGTTCGCGTTCCACCTCGAGGAGACCCAGGAGCTGGGCGGGTTCCTGTGCGGGCGCCGTCTCTACGAGACGATGCTGCCCTGGGAGACCGACCCCGCGATGCGGGAGACCGGGCTCGAGGCGGCGTTCGCGGACGCCTGGACGGCGCTGCCGAAGATCGTCTTCACCCGCACCCTCGACCGGGTCGAGGGCAACGCACGGCTGGCGCAGGGGTCCTTGGAGGTGGAGGCCGCGGCGCTGCGTGCGTCGACCGACCAGGTGCTCGCGGTCGGGGGAGCGACGTTGGGAGCGCAGGCCTTCGAGCTCGGCCTCGTCGACGAGGTTCGCCTGTTCCGCAACCCGGTCGTGGTGGGTGGCGGGACGCCGTTCTTCCCGCCGGTCACGACGGACGTCGCGCTGGAGCTGGTCGACACCCGGACGTTCGCGGGGCGCGTGGTCCTCGAGCGCTACCGCCGGATCCGCGAGGCGCCGACCGTCACCCGGTGACGGGCGCGCTGTCGCGCTGCGGCTGGGGAGCCGGCGCCTCCGCCGGCGGGTCGTTGTCCTGCTCGCCCGCCACCTTGATCCGTTCGCCGCAGGTCGTCGAGGCGACGACGGCCTCGGCCTGGCCCTCGCCCAGCGACACGACCAACCCGTCGACCGTGAAGCTGCCGCGCGGTCCAGCGCTCTGCCGGTTGAGGGTCACGCTGATCAGCGGGTTGTCGGGGAACAGCTCGGTGTTCGGCTCGACGTTCTCGAGGTCGAGCGGCACTCCGGAGCCGAGGGCGCTGGCGCCGGCGACCGTGACGGTCCCGGAGTCGCCGTGGCACTCGACCTGCAAGGTGTCGAGGGTGGCCAGGTTGGCGATCTCACCGCTGGTCAGGCCGTCGCAGAAGGCGATCAGGTCCTCCTCGGTCGGCTGGTCGGGACCGTTGATCGGCAGCTGGCCGAGGATGTCCGGGATCTCCTCACCGGGCGCCTGGGCGAGGCCGTCGCACGCCTGCTGCAGCTGGGCGAGCTGGTCGGTGAGCTCCGGCGGCAGCTGGGAGGCGAGGTTGCCGATGGTCAGGTCGGTGACCGTGACGCTGGCCTCGTCGTCGCCCGCGCTGAGCTCGAGCACGCCGCCCGAGAGCAGCGGGTCGGCCTCCGGCGGGATCGAGCCGCCCTGGTGCTGCGTGGAGCCGTCGGTGCTCTCGACGGTCGGGGAGGGCGGCACGACCTGCTGCCCGCCGCCGGAGACGGCCACGCCGTACGCCGAGGAGCGGGTCGGAGCGGCCGAGCTGGCTCCCGGCGTCGTGACCAGGAGGGCCGAGCCGACCAGGACGGCTGCGGCGGTCGCCGCGAGCGAGGAGGGACGCATGGTGGTGCCTTTCGTTGGAGTCAGCTGTTGTCGACGATGACGAGGGTCCCGAGCGGGACGTCGGAGAGCCGGTCGAGGGCGTCCGTGGGCACCCGGACGCAGCCGTGGCTCACGGCGGTGCCGAAGACGGACGCGTCCGGCCACCCGTGGAGGGCGACGGTGCCGGGACCGCCGCCGTAGGTGTCGAGGGTGTCGCTGTGGGCGCCCAGCGGCAGGATCACGGGGGAGAAGGACTGCGCATCGTCGACGACCGACCCGAGCACGAAGGTGCGCCCGGTGGGGGTGGGCGTGCTGGGCTTGCCGACCGCGACCGGCCAGCTGCCGACCGAGCGGCCGTCGTAGGTGAGGTCGAGGGTGCGGGAGCCGAGGTGGACCCGGACCAGGTACGCCGACGTACGGAGCTCGACGCCGGAGGCGCGCAGCCAGCCGGTGGAGCCATTGGGCCGCGACGGGAGCAGGACCCGCACCCAGCCCGGACGCCGGTCGATGACGGGCAGCCAGGTCTGGCCGAACTGCTCGGCGGGCAGCTTGGCGAAGGCGTGGCCGGACGGCGCGTCGTAGATCGGCTGCATCCCCCCGGGGCGCACGACCAGGCCGTCGGTCGTCGCCAGGGGCGTCCGGTCGCGGGGCGCCTTCGGCAGTCGCGCCGAGGTGGTGGCCGCCACCAGGCGGTCGAGCGCGACCGGCTCGACCCGGTTCTTGTGGTGGTCGCGGCCCGAGCCCAGGACGAGGACGACGGTGGCGACGAGCGCGAGCGCGACGAAGCCGACGACCACCCGGCTCAACAGCGACACGAGCTGACCCATGGCTGCACCCCCTCCCGCAAGGCCCAACGAGCCCGGGGCGCGGGGGTTACGCGGGGGTAGCGAGGTCGGCCGGGCGACCTACCAGTGCACGCCCCTGAACACGCGCGCCAGCATGATCTGCTCCGACTCGCGGGTGCCCCGGGAGCCCTGGTCGCCCTTGGCGGCCGCGGAGTCGGGGAAGACGTGGTAGGCCATGTTGAGGATCCGGAACGCCGTCTTCGGCACGACCGTGTGGGCGACGGCTCCGGCGTTGCCGAGCAGGGTGTTGATCTCGTGGGGCCGCTCGACCATCGCCTTGATCACCAGGTCGGCCGCCTGGGCCGGGCTGATCGTCGGGAACCGGTCGTAGAGCTTGGTCGGCGCGATCATCGGCGTCCGCACCAGCGGCATGTGGATGCCCGTGAAGGTGATGCCGTCGCCGACCAGCTCGGAGGCGACCACGTTGCTCCACGAGTCGAGCGCCGACTTGGAGGCGACGTAGGCCGAGAACCGCGGCGGGTTGGTCTGGACGCCGATCGAGGAGATGTTGACGATGTGGCCGCGCTTCTGGTGGCGCATCGCGGGGAGCAGGCCCATCACCAGCCGGATCGCGCCGAAGTAGTTGAGCTGCATCGTGCGCTCGAAGTCGTGGAACCGGTCCTGCGAGAGCTTCAGCGAACGGCGGATCGAGCGGCCGGCGTTGTTGACCACGAAGTCGACCGTCGGCAGCTCGGTGGTGATCTGCTCGCAGAGCCGGTCGATCGCCTCCAGGTCCGACAGGTCGCACGGGAAGACGTGCGCCGTCCCGCCGCGGTCCTCGATCGCAGCCCGGGTCTCCTCCAGCTTGTCCTTGCCTCGCGCGACCAGCACCGGCGTACCGCCGGCCTGGGCGACCTTGAGCGCGGTCACCTGGCCGATCCCGGACGAGGCGCCGGTGATCACGACGAACTTGCCCTGCAGCGCGGCGCGCGCCGAGCGGTCGCGGGCGGTGGAGGTGTCGAGGTGGGACTCCCAGTAGCTCCACAGCGTCCGCGCGTAGGACTCCAGGTCGGGGACGTCGATGCCCGAGCCCGCCAGTGCCCTGGTCGTACGGCGCGCGTCGAACGTCGCGGTGAAGCTCGTGTGTGCCAGTACCTCGGCGGGGACCCCTACCCGGCCCAGTGTCTGGTCGAGCACCAGCTGGCCGGCGCTCGAGCGGACCGCGGCGTTGAGCATCGTCAGCGGTCGCAGCGCGCGGGGGACCAGGCCGAGCGGGCCGGCGTGGGTGAGGCTCCGGTCGACCGGCGTCGCGAACTGCGGCGCCCCGGCGGCCGCGCAGAACAGGTTGATCATCTCGGCCACCGGCTGCGGCTCGGGGTTGACCAGGTGGAAGGCCTCGCCGTCGTGGTCGGGCAGGTGGGCCAGGTGGTCCATCGCCGCGGCGACGTAGTCGACCGGCACGACGTTGGTGTCGCCCAGGTCGGCGCCGATCAGCGGCAGCCACGCGGGCAGCCGGTCGCGCAGCGCCTTCATCATCGGGAAGAAGTAGTAGGGGCCGTCGATCTTGTCCATCGCGCCGGTCTGGCTGTCACCGACCACGATCGCCGGGCGGTAGACCCGCCAGGGGACGGCCGTCTGCTCGCGCACCAGCTGCTCGGACTCGAACTTGGTGCGGTGGTAGGGCGAGGGAAGGCCCTGGCCCTCGGCGAACATCGACTCCTCGAAGAGCCCGTGGAAGTCGCCCGCCGCGGCGACCGAGGACACCTGGTGGAAGCACCCGGCCTCCAGCCCGGCGGCCAGCGCCAGCGCCTGCCGGGTGCCCTCGACGTTCATGGCCTCGTTGGTGGCGTCGTCGGCGGTCATGTCGTAGATCGCGGCGAGGTGGAAGAAGTGGTCGATCGCGCCGCTGTGCTGGGCGATCCACTCGGCGTCGACCCCGAGCAGGTCGGCACCGAGGTCACCCACGACGGGGATCACGCGGGCGGTGTCCCAGCGCTCGATCATCCGCTGCATCCGGGGGAGCGACCCCTCACGGACCAGGACGTGGATCTCGCCCTCGCGGTGGTCGAGCAGCTGCTCGACGAGGTAGCGGCCGATGAAGCCGGTGGCACCGGTGACGAAGTACGACATGACCGGAGGGTACCGACAGGTAATCCCGGCGCGACACCGTCGCGCGGCGCCCCACCTAGCCGAGGGCGGTCAACAGGTGGGTCAGCGAGGCCTCCTCGGCCTGTGGATCGGGGTGCGACGCGCGGACCGCCGAGAGGGCCGGGTCGATCTGCTGGTCGAGGTAGGTCCAGGCCTGGCAGTCGGCCGGCTGGAGGGAGACCTGGTCGTCGTCCCAGGCGGTCTCCAGGTCGGTGATCCGGGTCGCGGCCCCCGCCTGGTCGCCGGAGCGCACCTTCCCGAGGGTGTCGCGCGTGATGCTCCGGTAGGTCTCCATGCGCGACTGAGGGAAGTGGGCGACGGCTGCCTGGGTGGCCCGGTCGCCGCTGAGCGCGCTGCCGGAGGAGCAGCTGGGGGCGGTGCCCTCCTCGGCGTCGAGGGCGCTGGCGTGCGGCTGGGCGTTGGTCCAGGTGAGCAGCGCGAGCGTCGCCGCCGCGGCCGCGACCATGCCGACCAGGGCGTACCTCTCCCGGCGCTCGTCCCGGGGAGCCTCGGGCTCGGGCTCGCGCTCCTCCGTCACGTCGGTGCGGGAGACGGACAGGTAGATCACGGTGGAGAGGATCGCGGCGAGGAAGACGACGCTGGTGACGAAGGTGCCCAGGCCCAGGCCCTGCTCGGCCCGCGGGGACGCCAGCCAGTCCCCGATGTTGGCACCGAGCGGACGGGTGAGGATGTAGGCGACCCAGAAGGCGAGCACGGGGTTGGCGCCGTACCGCCACAGCGCCGTGACGATGCCGATCAGCGCCAAGGGGAGCAGGACGGACGTGCCCGGTCCCCAGCCGGTGAGCTCGAGGGTCCAGTCGCCGGTGGCGGTGCCGAGGGCGAACGTGACGAGCACGGCGAGCCAGTAGAAGGCCTCCCGGGGAGGCGTGATGATGCTGTGGATCGACAGGGTCCGCTCGCGCAGCCACCACACGGCGAAGACTGCCGCGAGCAGGGTCGCGAACACGCTGGTGCTGATCCAGAGCGGGACGCCGAGCTGGTCGGTGAGGAGGTCGGTGTAGAGGGTGCCGGTGACACTGACGACGACCACGGTCAGCCAGTAGGCCATCGGGACGTAGCGGTCCTGGCGCATCTGCGCGACGAGGACGACGACGAACACGGCGGTGAAGATCAGGGCCGTGTCGACGAGACCGACGCCGAGCTGCATGTTGATCCAGTCGGCGAAGGACTCGCCGACGGTGGTGCAGAGGATCTTGATCACCCAGAACCAGAGGGTGACCTCGGGGACCTTGTTGAGGAGGGTGCGCGCGCCGGGCCGGCCGGCGTCGAGGGTGTGCGACATGCGGCAAGGGTGAGGGCACCTACCTGCCGTTCACCTGACTGCGTCGAGCGTGACCCGGGAGGGCTCGGCGGGCAGCCGCACCACGAAGGCCGCGCCGCCGGTCCACTCCGCGTCGTACAGGACGTCGCCGCCGAGGCTGCGGGCGACGCGGCGGGCCAGCGACAGGCCGAGGCCGGAGCTGCCGGTCGAGACGCCGGGCGTGAACAGGGTCCCGATCAGGTCCACGGGCACACCGGGCCCGTCGTCGGCCACGACGAGGTCGACGTGTCCCTCACCGGGCCGAGCGGTCACGGTGGTCCGGTCGGCCAGGCGCAGCGCGTTGTCGATGACGGGGACCAACGCCCGGACGACCGGGCCGACCGGGGCGCGGAACCGCAGGGGAGGAAGCTCGAGCAGCAGGTCCTCCCGTGGGCCGTAGTGGGCGCGCAACTCCTCGAGGACCTCGCGGCTGGTGCACGAGTCGGGCGGAGCGCCGAGGCCGCGAGCGACCTCGAGCAGGACCGCCATGGTGGCGGCCATGCGGTGGCAGGCGGCCTGGATGTCGGCGACGTCCTCGCGCACCTGGTCGTCGAGGCCGGGACGCATCGCCAGGAGATCGGCGGTTCCCCGGATCGCGGTCAGCGGCGTGCGGAGCTCGTGGGCGAGCTCGGACGTCAGCCGCTGCTCGGCGCGGATGGTCGCCGCGACCTTCTCGAGCAACCCGTCGAGGGTGTGCGCGAGGGCACGGATCTCGTCGGTAGGCGGGCCGAGGCCGAAGCGGCGCTCGAGGTCGTGCTCGCTCCACTCCTCGGCGGTCCGGGCCATCCGCTGGACGGGCGCGAGGGCGCGCCGGCTGGTCCAGGCAGCGAGGGCGATCGCGAGCACCACCATGAGGGCACCCGCGGCGATCGAGACCACCAGCGCGGCGTGCTCGTCCTGCTCGTACGGCGCCAGCGGCTCGGCGAGCACGACGACCCCGCGAGCGCCACCGGCCTCGAAGGGCCGCGCCAGGACGCCGTAGGTCTCACCGCTGGTGCGCCGGCGTTGCGTGGCGGCGGTGGACAGGGACGCGAAGTCCTCCCGCAGCGACGGGGGGACCGTGCCCGCCACCCGCCGGCCGGCGTCGTCGTAGACCGCCACGCCTGGCTCGAGGCGCTCGACCGGGACCGTGAGCGTCCCGCCCGCGGACGCGAGGTCGGCCGCACCGACCAGCGCCGTGGCCCGGTCCTCCAGCACCCGTCCCACCGAGGTCGTGGAGGTCTCGGCCAGGACCACCTGGACGATCACGACCAGGGCCGCCGCCACCACCAGGGCGACCGCACCGGTGAGCAGGACCAGCTGGCGGCGCACGCCGGCCAGGTCCACGACGGGGACCGGGCGCCTCATGGTCGCGGGGCCGTGGTGTAGCCGACGCCCCGGACCGTCTCGATCACCGTCGGCGACCTGATCTCGTCGAGCTTGGCGCGCAGCCGGCGGACGAAGGAGTCGACGGTGTTCTCCGAGACGACCGAGCCGTCGGGCCACGCCGCTGCGACCACGCCGCGGCGGCGTACGACCTCGCCGGGACGGGAGGTGATCGCCGCCAGCATGCGGTACTCGGTCGGGGTGAGGGACACCTGGCCGTGCTCCGTGCGGGCGGCGTGGGCCACGGGGTCGAGGATCAGCCCACCGGTCTCGCCCCGGCCCCCGGCGCCCCGCCGGGCCAGCACGGCGAGTCGGGCCAGCACCTCCTTGACCTCGAACGGCTTGACGACGTAGTCGTCGGCCCCGGCGGCGAAGCCGGAGAGCAGGTCGGCGGTCGTGCCCAGGGCGGTGAGGAAGAGCACGGGTGCGCGCTGGCCCGACGACTGCAGCGCCTGGACGACGTCGCGCCCATCGGCGTCGGGGAGCCCGATGTCCATGACCAGCACGTCCAGAGGAACCCCAGGTCCGAGCACGGCCAGGGCCTCACGTCCGTCATGGGCGACCACGACCTCGTGGCCGGCCTCGCGCAGCGCGCGCACGAGCACCTTGCGAATGGCCTCCTGGTCCTCGCAGACGCCGATCCTGAGCACGCTTCTCCTCCGCGTCGCGGTGCGACATGGTCGCAGGATATCGAGTGGCATGTCCGGGTGCGGCTCAGCGGTCGGCTCCCTAGGGTGGCGCCATGAGTGCGCTGGAGTTCCAGGTCACCTTCGACTGCGCCGAGCCGGCCCGGGTCGCTGGGTTCTGGTGCCACGTCCTGGGCTACGTCCTCGCCCCAGGCGCCGAGGGCGAGACCGTCTGGTCGGCGGCGGTCGATCCGGCCGGGTCCGGCCCGCGGCTGTTCTTCCAGCAGGTGCCCGAGGGCAAGGTCGTCAAGAACCGGCTCCACCTCGACGTCCGCGTCGGCACCGGGCTGGTCGGCGCAGAGCGGGTGGCCGCCCTCGAGGCCAAGGAGGCCGAGCTCCTCCCCCTCGGCGCTCGTCGTGTCGAGCTCCTCCTCGCCGACGAGGAGAACGAGTCGTGCCTGGTCATGCAGGACGTCGAGGGCAACGAGTTCTGCCTCGACTGAGGTTGGGCGCGAGGTTGAAGGGTGAGGGCCAGACCCGAGGGCCGAAACCCGGTGACGGCCACGGGCTGGGCACGACCACGCTCGCCCGGCTGAGCGCGAGGGCGCGCTGTGCACGTCGTCAGCGGGCACGTCCCTCGTGTCGGGTGGTCAGGGCTTGAAGACGACCTTGATCGTGCCGTCCTGCTTCTTCTGGAAGTTGTCGTAGGCCGAGGGCGCGTCGGCCAGCGCCACCTGGTGGGTCGCGAACTGCTCGGTGCCGAGCGGGTCGGCGTCGTCGAGCAGCAGCGGCATCAGGTCATCGACCCAACGCTTGATGTTCGCCTGGCCCATGCGGAACTGCAGTTGCTTGTCGAACATCGTGAGCAAGGGCATCGGGTCGGACTGCCCCCCGTAGACCCCGATCAGCGACACGGTCCCACCGCGCCGTACGGCGTCGATGGCGGTGTAGATCGCCGACATCCGGTCCAGGCCCGCCTTGTCCATGATGGCCGCGGACAGCCGCTGGGGGAGCACGTTGAACAGCTTCTGCCCCATCTCCGCGACAGGCGAGCCGTGCGCCTCCATCCCGACGGCGTCGATGACCGCGTCGGCCCCACGCCCCTGGGTCAGGGAGCGGACCTCCTCGCCGACGTCGTCGACGGCCGCGAGGTCGATGACCTCGGCACCGCGGCTCCTGACCCGGTCCAGGCGCTCGGGGACCCGGTCGACGCCGATCACCCGCAGCCCCTGATGGATCGCGAGGCGACACGCCATGTCGCCGATGGGGCCGAGACCGAGCACGAGCAGCGTGCCCCCCTCAGGGGTGTCGGCGTACTTCACGGACTGGTAGGCGGTGGGCAGCACGTCGGAGAGGAACAGGAAACGCTCGTCCGGCGGGCCCTCCGGGACCTTGATCGGCATGAACTGAGCCTGCGGGACGCGCAGCAGCTCGGCTTGGGCGCCGGGCACCTCGCCGTAGAGCTTGCTGAACCCGAAGAGCGCCGCCCCGGTGCCCTGGTCACGCACCTGGGTCGTCTCGCACTGTGTGTGCAGGCCCCGGCTGCACATCCAGCAGTGTCCGCAACAGATCTGGAACGGCATCACGACGCGGTCGCCGACCCTGAGGTCACCCACGTCGGGGCCGACCTCCTCGACGATGCCCATCGGCTCGTGGCCGAGGATGTCACCTTCCCCCATGAACGGGCCGAGCGTCTCGTAGAGGTGCAGGTCCGAGCCGCACAGGCCGCTGGAGGTGATCCGGACGATCGCGTCGTTCGGCTGCTGGATGGTGGGATCGGGTACCTCGTCAACGCGAACGTCCCGCTTGCCGTGCCAGGTGACTGCCTTCATCCGGTGCTCCTTGGATTGGTCGTGCGGGTGGGTAGGCGGACGGTCAGGCGATGACCGCGTCGATCGTCTTCTTGAGTGCGCTCGGTTGTGAGGGGCGGGTCGGGGCCTTCTTGCGGGCCTCGATCATCTCGGCCCCGATCTCCTGGAGGGCCTTGCGGCCGAGGCCCTCACGGACCTTGGGGAACCACTCCTGCTCCTCCTCGTCCATGTGGTGTCGGACGTTCTCGATGAGCACCGTGGTCTTGGCGACGAAGCGCTCGGCATCCGGCTTCATCGCGGCCAGCTCCACGACGAGGACATCGGCGACGTGGTGCTCCTCGAAGGACTCGAGCACGTCATCCTCGACAGCGGGGAGCTGGGCCCGCACTCGGGGGTACATCACCTCGTTCTCGATGTAGGTGTGGATCGTGAGCAGCTTGATGATCCGGTCCACGGCGGCGCCCTTCGCGGCGTACGCCTTGTCGCCGGTCCTCTCGAAATCGTCGAAGGCCTTGCGGATCTGCTTGTGCTCGTCCTTGAGCAGGACGATGGCGTCGGTCGACATGGGTCTCCCCTGGCTGGGTGGCTAGGACGGGGTGCTCACCGGTCCACGTACCCGGGCTGTGCCAAGTAATCCCCCGAGGAGTCAGGCGGCTGTACCTGGCTGGATGCAGACGGCGGGCCGGCGCCGGGCGCGAGCCGGCCCGGGTCGCTGCGTTCTGGTGCCACGTCCTGGGCTACGTCCTCGCCCCCTGGCGCCGAGGGCGAGACCGTCTGGTCGGCGGCGTGCCCGGGGCTGTCGTCCGTTCCTGCTATCTGGACGGCACGAAGCCCTCGGCGATCAGCAGCCGAGCGATGAGCGCGTTGCCAGTGTCCGAAGGGTGGGTGTAGTCGGCGGCCAACAGGTCGCCGGACGGCTTGCTGCCCTCGGCACCGTTGAAGGCCTCACCGAGGTCGACGCAGGTGAACCCGTTCTGCTCAGCCGTGGAGCAGAGCATCCGGTTCCACGTCTGGTGCACCATCGCCGTGCGCTGCTCCTGGTCGGGAGTGAGATGGGCGTCCCGCCACCCGATCCAGTCGTTGTACTTGTTGATCGTCAGCAGCAGCGTCGGTCGGCCCTCACGCCACGAGGTGATGGTCGAGTAGAGCTCCTCGAACTGGGGCTGGTGATGGTCGGCGGACTCGGTGGCGCACTCCTGGGTGACCTTCGACCAGTCCTTCAGGGTCGAGGTCGCCTCGTCGAAGGATGTCCCGCACGGCTCGTCCTCGTTGAGCACGATGCTGTTGTGGGCGATGCCGACGATGATGGCGTCGGCGTCGCGCAGGTAGTCCTTGAACGACGGGAGCTGCTGCAACAACCCCGGCAGCGTCAGACCGGTGTGATCAGAGAAGTTGAGGATCTCCACCTCCTGACCCGTCGCCTCGGACATCGCCTCGGCGTAGCGATCCACGAAGCCGGTGCAGCCCGGGCAGTCCTCGGGACTGTTGTAGGGGATGGAGTCGCCGATGGCGACCAGGCTCAGGGTTGGCTCGGCCGACGGGCTGGCACTCCCGGAACGAGGGGACTGCTCCGCGCCGGGTTGATCGGCCTCACGGCCGCCACAGCCGGTCGCCACCAGCACGAGGCCAAGCATCGCGGCCACGACCGTGCGTCTTGCCAGGACTGGCCCTTGCATGAGGTCCCCCGCTCGCCGGCACCGGCGGCCGCGCGCCGGACTTCAGGTATACCCCTGTGATGAGTGTCTGGCGAACCATTTCCGTGGGGACCGGCATCGCCCTGAGCGCGGCCGCAGCAGCACCTCGGTCAGCGGTCGGAGCCGGAGCCCCCGCCGAACATGATCTCGTCCCAGCTGGGGACGGAGGCGCGGCCGCGCTTCTTGGCCGGCTTCTTGCGGGCGGGCTCGGGGGAGGGGTCGTCCTCGGAGTCGGTCGCGGTCTGGGCGGCCTCGTCGACCTCGTCCAGGTGGTCGACGGGGTCGGCGGGGGCGGGAGGCGTGGCGGGTTCGGTCGGCGCGGCCGGAGGTACGTCGTCGAGGTAGGCCTCGACGGGCTGCTCGGCGCCGATCGAGGCGCTCTCGTCGGTGACCAGCGAGATCGCGTCGTCGCCCAGCTCGTGGTCGAGGGGCAGCTCGGAGTCGGTGACGGCGGTGAGCCGGCGGGCACGGGCCCGGGTCAGGTCGTCGCCGGGAGCGGGGCGGGCGGCGGGTGGGGCGTCGCGACCCTCGCCGAGCAGCCAGCCGGCGTCGTCGTTGTCGGCCACGACGTAGTTGCCCGGGGCGTCGTAGGTGAACTTCGCGACCCCGCTGCGCGACCCGGCGCTGAATTCGGCGGTCAGCACCCAGCGGCCGTCCTCGCGGCGGGCGGCGTCCCACTCGACGGTGTCGGGGTCGACGTTGGCGCCGCGCAAGTGGGCAGCCACGGCGTCGCCGAGGGTGCGGGCACCGCCGGCCTGACCGGTACGGCGTACGGAGGACCGCTGGGCCCGCTGCGCGACGTGCTGCCGCTCGGCCATCACGGGCGCGGCGAACGGCATGATCTTGTCGACCGTCGTCTGCGCCGCCTGGGCCACCGACTCCGGAGACTCGCCGGACCGGATCCGGGCCTGGATGTCGCGCGGGCGCAGGGTTGAGTCCATGGTGATCTCCAACTGGCCGAGTCGTGCGTGGTCGCCGCGCAGGGCGGCCCGGAGACGCTCGTCGACGTCGAGGGTGAACTCGACACCCGCGTCGCTGACCAGGAGCACGCGCTTGCCGTCATCGCTCAGTCCCGCGAGCGTGAGGTGGGCCATCGGCGGTGCGCTTCTCTCTGTCCCTGTCGTGGTCGGTCCGGTGGACCGAGACTACGCCAGCGAGGCCCTCGCACCCGGCTAACCTCCGGGAGTGTCCTCGCCCACCCTCGTCGTCCTCGACCTGGTCGGCATCTTCGTGTTCGCGATCTCCGGCGGGCTGGTCGCGGTGCGCAAGGAGCTCGACGTGTTCGGGGTGCTCGTGCTGGCCGGTACGACGGGCCTCGGGGGTGGTCTGCTGCGTGACGTGCTGATCGACGCGACGCCGCCGGCGGCCCTCGCCGACTGGCGCTACCTCACCGTCCCGGTGGCGGCCGGGCTGCTCACCTTCTTCTTCCACCCGGCCGTGGGACGGGTCGAGCGGCAGGTCACGGTCTTCGACGCCTTCGGCCTGGCGCTGTTCTGCGTGACCGGCGCGCTGAAGGCGCTGGAGCACGGCCTCGGCCCGCTCCCTGCCGCGCTCATGGGGATGGCCACCGGCATCGGCGGCGGGATCCTCCGCGACGTGCTGACCGGCCGGGTGCCGGCGGTCTTCGGCGGCGAGCTGTACGCCACGCCTGCGCTGGCCGGCGCCGCGCTGGCCGTCGTGGGGGAGCGGCTCGACCTGCCGGTCCTCGTCAGCGCCCTGGTCGGTGGCGGCGTCTGCCTGGTCTGGCGGCTCCTCGCGCTCTGGCGCAAGTGGCAGGCGCCGCTCCCGTCGGGACCGGCGAGCGTCTGACTCCGGCGCCGAGGACGTGCGACAGCTGGTCGTTGCCGAGGGCCGGTCGGGGTCCAGCCGGTCGCGCACCGGGAAGCCGACCCGCCATCCCGACGACTCGACCGCGCGTCGCACCGCGGTCAAGCGGCGTGCCGGCGAGCGCGGTGCCGGTCATCGTCACGGTGGTGCCGGCCGGACCGGCCACCTCGACGGCGGTCACGACGTCGGCGGGCGTGCGGTGCGCCGACCCTACTGAGGCGCACTCCGCGGCAGCGCGAGCACGGCGAGCGCGGCGACGCCACCCGCGCCGACCGCGACGAGGTAGGCCGGCCCCGACCCGCCCGCGTCGATCACCCGGCCGGCCACGGCCGCCCCGGGCGCGACGCCGGCCACGATGCTGGTGTGGAGCAGCCCCATCCCCTCGGTCAGCCGGCCGGGCGGTACCACCCGCTCGACCACCGAGGTGGCGGCGATCAGCGACGGCGCGACCGCGAACCCGCTGGCGAAGAGCACCACGCCCATCAGCGGGATCGGCTCGACCCACGGCAGCGGCAACATCGAGACGAACAGGCCGAGCGCGCCGAGCCGCAGTCGGTCGGCCGGCCCGCGCCGCCACTCGACGGTGCCGGTGACCAGGCCGGCCAGCAGGCTGCCGAAGGCCCACAGCGCCAGCAGCGGCCCGGCGTACGCCGGGTGGCCGCGCTCCTCGGCGAAGGCCACCGTGACCACCTCGGCCGCACCGAGCGCGGCGCCGAGGGCGAGCACCACCGCCAGCAGCGGCACCAGCGTCGCCCACGGGAGCCGGGCCACCACCTCGCCGGGCTCGCGCGGTGGCCGCGGCGGTGGCTCGGTGGACCGCTGGGCGGCGAGCAGCAGGCTTCCGACGGTGCCGGTGAGGATCGCCGTGGCGAGCCCGACGACGGGGTCGATCGCCGTCGCCAGCAGCGTGACCAGGATCGGACCGACGATGAAGACGGCCTCGTCGACCACCGCCTCCAGGGCGAACGCCGTCTGGAGCTGCGCGGGTCGCCCCCGCAGCACGTGGGACCAGCGGGCGCGGACGCACGAGCCCGCCGAGGGCATCGCCGCGCCGGCGACGGCCGCCAGGACGTACCAGACCGGCGGCGCCCACCCGAGCCGCACCACCACCACCAACAGGCCGAGCCCGAGGGCGAACACGACCGCGACCGGCACCAGCACCCGACCCTGGCCCAACCGGTCGAGCAGCCGTCCCTGGACGACGGCGAAGAGCGCCGAGGTGGCGACGTAGACCGCCGAGACCGCTCCGGCGGTGCCGTAGGAGCCGGTCGCGCCCTCGACCAGCAGCACGATCCCGAGACCGACCATGGAGATCGGGATCCGCGCCACGAACGCCGCGCTCGAGAACCGCAGGCCGCCGGGGACGCTGAGGATCCGGCGGTAGCTGTCGAACATGGCGAGGGCGAGCCTACGGCCGGTCGGGGAGGCTCCCTACGATGGCCGCATGTCCCCGCAGCTCCGCCCGTACGACGCCCTGCTGCTGGTGAGCTTCGGCGGCCCCGAGGGGCCCGACGACGTGATCCCCTTCCTCGAGAACGTGACCCGCGGCCGCAACATCCCGCGCGATCGGCTGGCCGAGGTGGGGGAGCACTACCACCTCTTCGGCGGCCGCTCGCCGATCAACGACCAGAACCGCGCCCTGCTGGCCGCGATCCGCGAGGACCTCGCCGGCGCCGGCATCGACCTCCCGGTCTACTGGGGCAACCGCAACTGGGACCCCTACCTCGCCGACGCGCTGCAGGAGATGGCCGCCGACGGCGTCACCCGGGCGGCCTGCTTCGTCACCAGCGCCTACTCCTCCTACTCGGGCTGCCGGCAGTACCGCGAGGACCTCGCCGCGGCCGCCGGTCAGGTCGACGGGGCACCCCGGCTCGACCGGCTGCGCCACTACTTCAACCACCCCGGCTTCGTCGAGCCGGTCGTCGACGCCACGCTGGCCGCGCTCGCCGAGCTGCCTGCCGACGTACGCGACGACGCGCGGCTGGTCTTCGTGACCCACTCGATCCCGGAGGCCATGAGCGAGAACAGCGGCCCGGACGGCGGGGCCTACGTCGCCCAGCACCGCGCGGCCGCGGTCGAGGTCGTCGAGCGGGTCCGGCTCGAGACCGGGCACCGGCCCGCCCACGACCTCGTCTACTGCTCGCGCTCCGGCCCGCCCTCGGTGCCGTGGCTGGAGCCCGACGTCAACGACCACCTCGCCAAGCTCGTCGCCGGCGGGACGAGGAGCGTCGTGCTGGTGCCGATCGGGTTCGTGTCCGACCACATGGAGGTCATCTACGACCTCGACACCGAGGCGCTGACCACCGCCCGCGAGCTCGGGCTGCCGGCCGTGCGGGCCGCGACCCCGGGGGTCGACCCGCGGTTCGTGGCGATGGTCCGCGACCTGCTCGTCGAGCGGGCCGCCGCCGAGCGGGGCGAGGCTCCGACCCGCACCACCGTCGGCCGGGTGCCGCCCTCCCACGACCTCTGCCCCGGCCGCTGCTGCCCCAACCCCCGCGGCGAGCGGCCCACGGTCGGCGGGGCGTTCCTGTGACCGACCCGGTCGCGCTGCGCGACCTCGCCCTGGCCGTGGCGCGTGAGGCCGCCGCGCTGGTCCGCTCCCGCGGCCACGGCGAGGTCCGGGTCGCCGAGACCAAGTCGAGCAGCGTCGACGTCGTGACCGAGACCGACCGCGAGAGCGAGCGGCTGCTGCGCCGGCTGCTGCTCGAGGCCCGGCCCGACGACTCGATCCTGGGCGAGGAGGGCGACGACCACGTCGGCACCAGCGAGGTCCGCTGGGTGCTCGACCCGGTCGACGGCACCGTCAACTTCCTCTACGGCCTGCCCGAGTACGCCGTCTCGGTGGCCGCCGAGGTCGCCGACCGGGTGGTGGCGGGTGCCGTCGTCAACGCCGCGACCGGGGTCGAGTACGCCGCGGCGCAGGGCCGGGGCGCGACCCGCGACGGCCGCCCGCTGCGGGTCCGGCCGGTGCCGCCGGTGGCCGAGCGGCTGGTGCTCACCGGCTTCGGCTACCGCGCCGACGTCCGGGCCGGCCAGGCCGAGCGGGTGGCCCGGATGCTGCCGCGCGTCCGCGACGTACGCCGGATGGGATCGTGCGCGCTCGACCTGTGCCACGTGGCCGAGGGGAGCGCCGACGGCTACGTCGAGGAGGGGCCCCACCTGTGGGACCACGCGGCCGGCTCGCTGGTCGCCACCGAGGCCGGCGCGCGGTTCGCGCTGCTGCGCGGATCCCTCGGCGAGCAGATCGAGGGATGGCGCCAGCCGACCGTCGTGGTGGCCGCGCCGGAGGAGGGCTGGGACGACTTCGTGACCCTGCTCACGGAGTGCGGGTTCCTCCTGCCCGGAGGGGAATAGCAGCACCTCCGCACCGGTTGCTGCCACACGTCGGAATCCGGTGTGCGTCCTCTTGGAGCGATGGTGCACAATCTGCCGCGCCGACGAGATAGCGCGGGGACCCGCGCGAGGACCACCGGGAGGGAGTGGAGCGAGCCATGGCGACCGACTACGACGCACCTCGCAAGAACGAGGAAGACCAGTCCGAGGAGAGCATCGAGGAGCTGAAGGCCCGCCGCCACGACAAGAACTCCGGCAAGGTCGACGAGGACGAGGCCGAGGCGGCCGAGTCCTTCGAGCTGCCCGGTGCCGACCTCTCCCACGAGGAGCTGGCCGTCGAGGTCAAGCCCAAGCAGGAGGACGAGTTCACCTGCATGAGCTGCTTCCTGGTGCGCCACCGCAGCCAGCTGGCCGACGAGAAGCGGTTGCTCTGCGTCGACTGCGCCTGATCGCTCAGGCGCCGACGGCGCTCAGGACCTGATGCTCAGGGCGTGACGCCCTGGTCGTCGTCCTCGCCCTTCTGCAGCCCCGGGGGCAGGTGGCCCGTCGACTTGGCGAAGTAGTTGGCGGCGCGCCGCGCCGCGAACATCCGGGCCAGCCCGATCAGGGCGCCGCTGACGGCCGCCCAGGCGACGGCCTCGCGCACCTCCACGTCGGGGTCGGCGGGGTTCGACGGCGGCGTCTTGCCGGTGGCCGCCTTCCACCCCGTGCCGAGACCCTTCTTGGCGACCGCCGCAGCGCCCAGCACCGCGACCATCGACATCAGCGTCCAGACCTTCGAGCCGCCCTCGGCGTCCTTGTCCTTGCCCATGACACTCGACCCTAGGACATGCGGGGTCAGCCCGCCGCCCCCGTGCGGGTGAGCGTGCTCACCGCACCCGCCAGCCGTTCGGGATGACGGGTGCTGACGAGCCAGTACGGCGTGGGGTCGGCCGGGTCGGCGATGTCCACCCGCACCGAGCGCTTGAGGTAGGGCCGCAGCAGCAGGTGGGCACGGGCGTCGGCGTCCACCCCGGCCAACCGCCGGGTCGCGTCGGCGTCGAGCGCGGTGGCCCGCCCGAGGTGCTCGGCGCCGATCCGGGCCCGGCCGACCTGGAGCCGGCCCTCGCCGACCGTGACCCGCACCGAGCCGTACGACAGCAGCAGGCCGGCGACCAGCAGCAGCGCCCCGCCGGAGATCGCCCATGCCACCGCGCCGGGCAGCGCGACGACCATGGCCAGCCACAGGCTCGCCACCAGCATCGTCCCCTGCACCCACCAGCGCAGCGGCACGCTCAGCCGCTCCGCATAGGGCAGCCCCACGCCGTCATCCACGGGGGAATCGTAGAAGCGGCCCACGCGCGCGCGGGCGGTAGGGTCACCGCCCGTGGTTCCCCCGACGCCCGAGTCCCCGCCGCCCGACCTCGAGGTGCTGCTGCAGCGGCTCGACCCCGACCTGCCGCCGCCGGCGTACGCCCATCCCGGCGACGCCGGCGCCGACCTGGTCACCGCCGTCGACGTCAGGCTGGCGCCGGGCGATCGGGTGGTCGTGCCGACCGGCGTGGCGCTCGCGCTGCCCGAGGGCTACGTCGCCCTGGTGCACCCGCGGTCGGGGCTCGCGGCGCGCCACGGACTCTCGATCGTGAACACCCCCGGCACCGTCGACGCCGGCTACCGCGGCGAGATCAAGGTGCTGCTGGTCAACCACGACCCGGTCGAGCCGGTGGAGCTGCGGCGGGGCGACCGCATCGCCCAGCTGGTCGTGCAGCGCTTCGAGCGGGCCCGGTTCGTCGAGGTCGACGTCCTCCCCGACTCCGCGCGCGGAGCGGGGGGCTACGGTTCTACCGGAGGATTCACCTCCCACCCCGGCACGACGGAGGAAGCGTGAGGTTCGGCCGCAGGTCCCGCCCCGAGGGGGCCGCCGACGAGGCGACGACCGGGGAGTCCCCCCGGGACGCCACCGCCGAGGAGCAGCCCACCGGCGCCGGCCCGTTCGACGCCGAGGACGTCGAGGGCGACAGCGTCGAGCGCGTCGACCTCGGCTCGCTGCTGATCCCGCCGGTCGAGGGCACCGAGCTGCGGATCCAGGTCGACGAGCGCACCCAGCAGGTGCAGGCCGTGTTGCTCGCCGGGTCCGACGGCGCCCTCGAGCTGCGCGCCTTCGCGGCCCCGCGCCACGGCGACCTGTGGAGCGAGATCCGGCCGCAGCTGGCCGCCGACATGGCGCGCCGGGGCGGCACCGCGACCGAGCAGGAGGGCCGGTTCGGCACCGAGCTGGCCTGCCGGCTGACGGTGCAGTCGCCCGACGGCCGGACCGGCGAGCAACCCTCCCGCATCGTCGGGATCAACGGCTCGCGCTGGATGCTGCGCGCGACCTTCATCGGCCAGCCCGCGCTCGACGCCGAGAGCGCGACCCCCTGGGAGGACGCGCTCACCGCGGTCGCCGTACGCCGCGGCGAGCACGCCATGCCCGTCGGCGACCCGCTGCCGGTCGTGCTGCCCGAGCAGGCCAGGCGGGTCACGCCCTCGTGACCGGCGAGGGCCGGCTGCGCCGCGGGCTGCGGCGGCTCACGGTCAGCAGCGAGGAGATGCACGCCGAGGAGATGCGGCGCGACCAGCGCGACCACGGCGAGGTGTCGATCGAGGACGCCCCCGACCGCGAGCCGGTGACCGTGCGCGGCGTGCTGCGCACCGTCACGCTCCGCCCGCGCGGCGGCGTCCCCGCCCTCGAGGCCGAGCTCTTCGACGGCTCCGGCGTGCTGACGCTGATCTTCCTCGGCCGGCGCCGGATCACCGGCGTCGCGCCCGGCCGCTCGTTGCGCGCCACCGGCCGGATCGGTCGCCACGAGGGCACCCGGCTGATGTACAACCCGCGCTACGAGCTGCTCCCGTGAGCGAGCACCGGCCGCAGCCGACCGTCGACACGGTCGAGGCCGTCGTACGCCGTCAGATGGCCGCCTCGCTCGGCGGCCGCCGCGGCATGGTGGAGGCGGCGATCCCGGGTGCGCTGTTCACGGTGCTGTGGTTGACGACCAAGGACGTCACGCTCGCCCTCGTCGGCAGCCTGGTGGCCGCCGGGGCCGCGCTGGTCGTGCGGCTGGTGCAGCGCTCGACGATCCAGTACGTCGCCAACGCGTTCTTCGGGATCGGGCTCGGCTACCTCTTCATCCGCTGGGCCGCCAGCGGGGGCGGCTCCGAGTCCGACCAGGCGCTGGCCTACTTCCTGCCCGGCATCCTGATCACCGGCGTCTACACGATCCTCATGGCGACCAGCTGCCTCACCGGCTGGCCGGCGTTCGGGTTCCTGATCGGCAGCGTCACCGGCGACCCCACGGCCTGGCACGACGACCGGCAGGTGGTGAGGCTGTGCTCACGGCTGACCTGGTTGTTCCTCGCCCCCGGCGGCATCAACGTGCTGCTCCAGGGCTCGGTCTACCTGCTCGGCACCACCGACGCGATGGACCCCGACGCCGCCGTCGCGGTGCTCGGCGTGCTGCGCGTCGGCGTCGGCTGGGTGCTGCGGGCCGTCGCCTGGTCGGCCATGATCTGGCTGCTCGCCCGCAACCACACGCCTGTCGCGAGCAGCGACTCGGTCAGCGAAGCGACCGAGGCGCGTGGTGAGGACTCGGCCGCCGCGGAGTGAGCGTGTGTCTCTCTCTGGCCCCCGATTCACCATGTGAAGCAGGTCGATCGGGACTTCACACGGTCAGCAGGCCGTGTGACGTGGGCACTCGCCTACATCACGTGGTGAATCAGTGACCCCCGGTGAGACCGGTGAGACCGCTGAGCGACGCAGGGCGGTGAGGGCTCAGCCGCCGTGGAGCGACGGAGCCAGCAGCCGCTCCAGCTCCTCCTCCTTGTCGGCGCTGACGACGAACAGCAGCTCGTCGCCGGACTCGACCGGCTGCTCGTTGTCGGGGGTGTAGACCTGCCCGTCGCGCAGGATCGTGACGAGCGCGCAGTTCTCGGGGAAGGGGATCAGGCCCGACGGCTTGCCGACGTAGGGGGAGTCCTCGGGCAGCGTGAGCTCGACGAGGTTGGCGTTGCCCTGGCGGAAGGTGAACAGCCGCACCAGGTCGCCGATCGTCACCGCCTCCTCGACCAGCGCCGACATGATCCGCGGGGTCGAGACGTTGACGTCGACGCCCCAGGCCTCGCTGAAGAGCCACTCGTTGTTGGGGTGGTTGACCCGGCCGACGGTGCGCGGCACGCCGAACTCGGTCTTGGCCAGCAGCGAGGTGACCAGGTTGGCCTTGTCGTCGCCGGTGGCGGCGATCACGACGTCGCAGCGGTCGAGCCTCGCCTCCTCGAGCGAGGAGAGCTCGCAGGAGTCGGCGAGCAGCCACTCGGCGTCGGGCACCCGCTCGGGGCGGATCGCGGCCGGCGCCTTGTCGATGAGAAGCACCTGGTGGCCGTTGGTGATCAGCTCACGGGCGATCGAGCGACCGACCGCACCGGCACCCGCGATGGCGACGCGCATCTACTGCTCCTCCGGGCCCTCGTCGAAGATGGAGTAGGCGTGCGAGGCGTTCTCCTCGCGCATCACCAGGTGGAGCAGGTCACCCTCCTGGACGACCGTCTCGCGGCTGGGCAGCATCCCCTCGCCGAGCCGGTCGATCCACGCGATCCGTGCCCTCGTGTGCTCCTGGAACTGGCTCGTGCGCTGGCCGATCCACTTCTCGGGCACCGGCACCTGGTCGACGCG
Source organism: uncultured Actinomycetota bacterium (assembly GCA_963740885.1). Classification (GTDB taxonomy): domain Bacteria; phylum Actinomycetota; class Actinomycetes; order Propionibacteriales; family Nocardioidaceae; genus Nocardioides. The sequence continues at coordinate 9,120 of CAVUFP010000002.1, read as the reverse complement.
GATCGTGCCGGACGGGTCCCGGAAGTCGGGCTCGGCGCCGACGGGCAGCAGCCGCCGCAGCACCTGGTCCGCGGTCCACTTGACCGTCGCGACGGTGGTGATCCCGAGCCGCTGGTAGACCTCGGCGCGGCCGGGGTCGTAGATCCGCGCGACCACGTTGTCGATGCTGAAGGTCTCGCGAGCCACGCGCGCGGCGATGATGTTGGAGTTGTCGCCGCTGGAGACGGCGGCGAAGCCGTCGGCCCGACGGATGCCGGCCTTCTGCAGGACCTCCTGGTCGAAGCCGTACCCGGTGACCTTGTCGCCGTTGAACGACGGGCCGAGCCGACGGAAGGAGTCCGGCTCGTTGTCGATGACCGAGACGGTGTGGTTGCGATCCTCGAGGCTGCGGGCCAAGGTCGAGCCGACACGGCCACAACCCATGATCACGACGTGCACGCGGACACCGTATCCCAGTCGATACCTCCCTCCGCCCCGCCAGGGTCTAGCCTTGCCGCTCGTGGGTGTCGGCGACGTCTCGAAGCGGATCCTGCTCGGCCGCAAGCTGCGCAGCTCCCAGCTCGGTGAGACGTTGCTGCCCAAGAAGATCGCGCTGCCGGTCTTCGCGAGCGACGCGCTCTCCTCGGTCGCCTACGCGCCTGACGAGATCTTCATCATGCTGGCGGTGGCCGGCGCCTCGAGCTATGTCTGGTCCTGGAAGATCGGCATCGCGGTCGCCCTGGTCATGCTCACGGTCGTCGCGTCCTACCGGCAGACCGTGCACGCCTACCCCTCCGGTGGTGGCGACTACGAGGTGGCGAGCAGGAACCTCGGCCGCACCGCCGGCGTCACCGTCGCGAGCGCGCTCCTGGTCGACTACGTCCTGACGGTCGCCGTGTCGATCTCCTCCGCCGCCCAGTACGCCGCCGGAGCGCTGCCCGCGCTCGACGGACACGAGGCGCTGGTCGCCGTGCTGGCCGTGGCCGTGCTGACGGCGCTCAACCTGCGAGGCGTCCGCGAGTCCGGCACGTTCTTCGCCGTGCCCACCTACCTGTTCATGGCGGCCATCCTCGGCATGTGCGCCTACGGCCTGTTCCAGCTGTTGATGGGCGAGCTGCCGCAGGCCGAGAGCGCGCAGCTGCAGATCCAGCCCGACAGCGGGTGGGAGCAGCCGCTGGGCCAGCTGGCGTTGCTGTTCCTGCTCGCTCGCGCGTTCTCCTCGGGATGTGCCGCCCTGACCGGAGTCGAGGCGATCTCCAACGGCGTGCCGGCGTTCCGCAAGCCCAAGAGCCGCAACGCCGCCACGACGTTGCTCCTGCTGGGCGTGATCGCGATCTCGATGATGATGAGTGTCATCGTGCTGGCGCACCAGATGGGCCTGCGCTACGTCGACCCGCACGACCTCGAGCGGCTGCGGACCGCGTCCGGCGACGCCGTACCGGCCGGCTACGACCAGCACCCGGTGATCTCCCAGATCGCGGCGGGCGTCTTCGACCACTTCCAGCCGGGCTTCTACTTCGTCGTCACGGTCACCGGCGTGATCCTCGTGCTGGCGGCCAACACCGCCTTCAACGGCTTCCCCGTGCTCGGCTCGATCCTCGCCCAGGACGGGCTGCTGCCGCGGGCGCTCGGCTCGCGCGGCGACCGGCTCGCCTACAGCAACGGCATCCTGTTCCTGGCGATCATGGCGATCCTGCTGATCTGGGCCTTCGACGCCGAGACGACCAAGCTGATCCAGCTCTACATCGTCGGCGTCTTCGTGTCCTTCAACCTCAGCCAGCTCGGGATGATCCGCCACTGGACCCGCGCGCTCAAGACCGAGCGCGACAGCGGCGTACGCCGCCGGATGATGCGCTCGCGCGCGATCAACACCTTCGGCCTGGGCCTGACCGCCGTCGTCCTGGTGATCGTGCTGCTCACCAAGTTCCTCGCCGGCGCGTGGATCGCGATCCTCGCGATGGCCATCTTCTTCGCGATCATGCAGGGGATCCGCCGCCACTACGGCAACGTGGCCCGCGAGCTCGCCGCCGACGAGGAGGACCGGGTGCTGCCGACCCGGGTGCACGCGATCGTGCTGGTCGGCAAGCTGCACAAGCCGACGCTGCGGGCGATCGCCTTCGCCAAGGCCTCGCGCCCCAACGTCCTCGAGGGCGTCTACGTCTCCACGGACGCCGCCGCGACCAGCCGGATCCTCAGCGACTGGGACGACCGCAACCTCGGCCTCCCGCTCAAGGTGCTCCACTCGCCCTACCGCGAGATCGTGCGGCCGATCGTCGACTACGCCCAGGAGATCCGCTCGGCCAGCCCGCGTGGGGTGGTCGCGGTCTACATCCCGGAGTACGTCGTCGGGCGCTGGTGGGAGCAGGCTGCTCCACAACCAGACCGCGCTGCGGCTCAAGGGCCGGCTGCTCTTCACGCCGGGCGTGATGGTGATCTCGGTGCCCTACCAGCTGCGCTCCTCGGTCATCGCGCGCGAGCGGGCCGGCCGCGGTGACAGCAGGATCCGCTCGGGCGACCTGCGGCGCGGACGAGTGGTCGACCACTCCGACAGCGACCACCAGGTCCGGCGGTGAGCCGCAGGCCGCGCGCCCGCCGGCCGCGCGGCCGCTCCGCGGGTGGGGGAGCGGTTCGCGGTCGAGGTGGGCCCGGTCGCCCACGGCGGCCACTGCGTCGCCCGGGTGCCCGACGGCGAGGGGTCCCGCGTGGTGTTCGTGCGGCACGCCCTGCCCGGCGAGACCGTCGAGGTCGTGGTCACCGAGGGCACCGAGGGCGACCGGTTCTGGCGCGGGGACGCGGTGGCGGTGCACCGTGGCCTCACCGGACCGGGTCGAGCCGCCCTGCCCCTACGCCGGCCCCGACGCGTGCGGCGGCTGCGACTTCCAGCACGTCGCCCTGCCCGCCCAGCGTGCGCTGAAGGCCGCCGTCGTGCGCGAGCAGCTGGCGCGGTTGGCCGGGATCGACGTCGCCGTCGAGGTCGAGCCCGTCCCCGGTGACGACCACGGGCTCCACTGGCGCACCCGGCAGCGCTACGTCGCGCTGCCCGACGGCCGGCTGGGCATGCGCAAGCACCGGTCCCACGAGGTCGTCCCCGTCGAGGAGTGCCTGCTCGAGGCCGACGCCGACCCCGACCACACGGTCCGGGGACGGACCTTCTCCGTGGCCGACGACGGCTTCTGGCAGGTCCACCCCGGCGCGCCGGAAGCGCTGGTGGCCGCGGTCCTCGAGCTGCTCGCGCCGCAGCCGGGGGAGTCGGTGCTCGACCTCTACGCCGGCGTCGGTCTCTTCGCCGGGTTCCTGGCCGACGTCGTCGGGCCCGACGCCCGGGTGATCGCGGTCGAGGCCGACCGCACCGCCGCCGAGCACGCCCGCCGCAACCTCGGCCCCGGGGCCGAGGTCGCCGCCGGCCCCGTGGCGCGGGTGCTCGCGTCGGCGTACGACGAACCGATCGACCTCGTGGTGCTCGACCCGCCCCGCGAGGGGGCGAGGGCTGCGGTGGTCGACCTGGTCGCCGACCGCCGTCCCCGCGCCGTCGCCTACGTCGCCTGCGACCCCGCCGCGCTCGCCCGCGACGTGAAGACCTTCGCCGAGCACGGCTACCGGCTTGAGGCCCTCCGCGCCTTCGACCTGTTTCCGATGACGCACCACGTCGAGTGCGTCGCTTTGCTCACCAGAACCGGCCCTGACCTGCGGTAACGCGATTCCCGCACAGCAGGTCGAAAGCCGAAATCTGGCCTTAAGGCTCACTTTGAGGCCCTTATGGCTCGCTCTGAAGCCGCGGAGCGGGCGCTCCACCGGGCCGCTATCCAGCCTCCTGGGGGAGTGCAGTCGCGGCGGAATGCCCCAGCTGGATGGCTGTCCGAGCGGTTCCTGCACCTCTGCGCTAGGCCACGAGACCGGCCTCGGCGCAGGTCAAAGACCGCCCGGTTGCGCCTCAAGAACTCAGTCGACCGCAAAGGATTGCGTTCGTGCTCAGCGTCCGACACCCGTTCCCGATGACCAGCCACGCGGAGTGCGTGGCGCTCCTGGAGAAGGTCGGCTCTGACCTGCGGTGGCGCGATTCGAGATGAAGCCCCAAATCTCCGGCGACCCGCCTTTGCGGCGCGCTTTGGGCGTGCTCTCACATCGAGGCCACGTCATACCCAGGCACGGCGCTCCGCCTCAGCAACTCTGACGCCGTCACATCGTGATGGCGACCTTTCCGCGGATGGCCCCGTCCTCAAGGCGCCGCACCGCGTAGGCCGCGCGCTCGAGCGGGTAGCAGCGGTCCAGGGCGGGCATGAGCTGGCCGGACTCGACGAGCCGGGCGAGCCGCTCGTAGTCTGACGAGCGTTCACGGGCCAGCAGCAGGACGAGGCGTTGGCCGATGAAGGGGGAGAGCAGCGCTCCGCCGAGCTGTCGACGCATACCTGTGATGACGCCGCTGCGCTCACCGCCGACGAAGACAGCCGTCCCGCGTGGCGTCAGGGCACGACGCAGCCGGCTGACGGGCGGGTTGCCGGCGATGTCGAGGATCAGGTCGTAGTGGCGCGTGCCGTCGGCCCAGTCGTCGTGGCTGTAGTCGATGACGTGGTGGGCGCCGAGGGCGGCGACGTGGTCGAGCTTGGCGCTGCTGCACACGCCGGTCACCTCGGCGCCCAGGCTGGCGGCGAGCTGCACCGCGTAGCTGCCGACGCCGCCCGAGGCACCGGTGATCAGCACGGACTGGCCGGGCTGGACCTTGCCGGCGTCGGTGAGTGCCTGAAGCGCGGTGCCTGCCGAGATCGGGATGACGGCGGCCTCGGCGAAGGAGAGGTTGGCCGGCTTGTGCGCCAACCGGTCCTCGCCGGTGACGGCAAACTCCGCGAAGGACCCGGGCGCGACTCCGTAGACCTGGTCGCCGGGGGAGAAGCGGGTGACCTTGTCGCCGACGTCCACGACGGTGCCCGCGACGTCGCGGCCGGGCACTGGATTCCTCGGTCGGCGGATGCCGGAGGCGAGGCGTACGGCGTACGGCTTGCCGGTCATCAGGTGCTCGGTGCCGCGGTCGAGCCCGGCGGCGTGCACGCGGATCAGCACCTGGTCGTCCCGGACGACGGGGCGAGGCACCTGCGCGAGTCGCAGCACATCGGAGTTGCCGTAGCGGGTCTGGGTGATGGCCCGCATCGTGTCGGTCGACGTGGCGGTGGCTTCGGGGTTCATGGGGGAGTGTCCTTGCTGTCGGGTGTGCTGGACGGGGTGGGGATCAGATCGGGGGCATGGGGTCGTACTGGATGTAGCGACGGACCTCGCGGGCGCGCTCGACGTCGGTGAGCCGCGCCACGAGGTGCAGGGCCATGTCGATGCCGGCGCTGACGCCGGCGCTGGTGATGAGGTCGCCGTCGTCGACGAAGCGTGACGCGACGTCGGTGATGATGGTGGGGTCGAGCTCGGACAGCAGGTTCAGGGACGCCCAGTGGGTGGTGGCCCGACGTCGGGTGAGCAGGCCTGCGGCCGCGTAGACGAGGCTCCCGGTGCAGACCGACGTCATCAGGGGCACCGAGTCCCGGAGTGTCGCGGACCCATCCGAGGTGGTCGGGGTCCAGGAGCATCGGCCTGGTGCCGGGCCCGCCCGGGTGGAGGAGCACGTCGAGTGGCGGAGCGTCGTCGAACGAGTGGTGCGCCCCCAGCACGAAGCGACTTCGCACCGACGACGGGCGCCCCGTCGGCCGACAGGCAGAAGGCGTCCCAGCCGTCCTCGGGAAAGGTCTGGGTCCAGTGGGAGAGGACCTCCCACGGGCCGACGGCGTCCAGCTCCTCCACCCCGTCGAAGACGAGGACGCCGATCTGCCGACGCGGCGGCACCCGCGCGGATCCGTCGTGGGCGGGGTCGGTGGGGGACTGGGTCGTGCATGGGGTGCCTCCTGGTGGGCGATCGTCAGGTGGGGCGCGATGAGTCGTCCGACGTGACCGATCCTGCGGGCTGGACCGGTGGGGTCGCCCCGGTCAAAATGCCGGGTTGGCCGGACCTATTCGGCGCTCGTGAGCGTGTACGTTCGCCATGTGCTGGTCGGTCGGGGCCCCGAGCGGGCGCTCCTGGCGGCGCTCGTCGATGAGGCCCGCCACGGGACGGCCGGCAGCGTCGTCGTCCGAGGCGAGCCGGGGGTCGGCAAGTCCGCGTTGCTCGACGCCGTGGTCGCCGACAGCGAGGGGGCTACGGTGCTGCGCACCCAGGGCCTCGAGGTCGAGGCGCCGCTCGCCTTCGCCGCTCTGCACCGACTGCTGCGTCCGCTCACCCGTCTGCGCGAGCAGCTTCCGCCTCCTCAGGCACGTGCCCTCGCGGTCGCGTTCGGGGAGGATGACGGTCCCGCTGTCGAGCCCTTCCTGGTGGGGGTGGCCACGCTCTCGCTGTTGACGGCGGCTGCCGAGGAGAGCCTCGTGCTGTGCGTCGTCGACGACGCACACTGGTTGGACCCGGCCAGCGCGGGAGCGCTGTTGTTCTGTGCCCGGCGGCTCGGGGCGGACCGGGTGGCGATGGTGTTCGCGGCGCGTGACGATGCGGCGGCGGCCTTCGAGGCGCCCGGACTGGCCGAGCTGGTCCTCACTGGTCTCGACGCCGAGGAATCCCGCGCCCTCCTGGCCGCCAGGCTGGGCGGTGACCCGGCAGACGAGGTCGCCCAACGGCTCATCGCGGAGACAGGCGGCAACCCGCTGGCCCTCCTCGAGCTGCCCGGCGAGCTCACGGCAGCCCAGCTCGAGGGCTCGGCCGCACTGCCGACGACGCTCCACCTCACCGCCCGGGTCGAGCAGGCGCTGCTGGACCGCAGCCGCCGACTGCCGGCCCCGGTGCAGCGCCTGCTGCTGCTCGCGGCCGCCGACGACACCGGCCAGCCCGACGTGCTGCGTCGTGCGGGCGCGCGCTGGGGACTGGACGACGACGTGCTGGAGCGCGCGATCGACTCCGGGCTGCTGGTGGACGCGGGCGGCTCGGTCTCGCTGCGACACCCTCTGGTGCGCTCGGCGATCTACCAGGCCGCCACCGCGGCGGACCGCCGGGGAGCCCACCGGGCGCTGGCCGGGGCGTTGGCCGGGTCGGGGCACGAGGACCGCGAGGTCTGGCACCGCGCCTACGCCGCCGAGGGACCGGACGCCGACCTGGTCGACGCCCTCGAGGGGGTGGGGGAGCGCTCGCAACGCCGCGGTGGGCACGTCGCGGCGCTGGCGGCGTACGAGCGGGCGGCGGAGCTGTCCACCGACGCTGCTCGACGCGCCCACCTGGGCTTCGCCGCGGCACGCAGTGCCTGGGCATGCGGGCAGGCGGCCCGCGCCCAGTCCCTGCTCGGCACTGCCCGGGAGGGCACGGAGGACCCACTCCTGCTGTGTGACGTGGCACGGTTGCGCGGGCACATCGAGGTCAACATCGGCTCGGCCCCGGAGGCGCACCGCGTGTTCGTGGACGCCGCGCACGCGGTGCTGCCGGCCGACCCGGTCCGAGCTCTGGACATCGGCGTCGCCGCGGCCGTGATGCGCACCTTCGGTGCCGACAGCGGGACGCCGATGCACACCGATGACCTCCTGACGGCAACCACCGCGGACCCCTCTCCGCGGACACGGTGCCTGCGGCAGATGCTGGTGGCGATGACCCTGGTCGCGGACGCGGACTGGGGAGCCGCAGCGGATGCGCTCGACGTCGCCCTCGAGATCGGTGCCGCTGTCGACGATCGCGACGTGCTGTGGAACCTCGGCAACGCCGCCCTCCAGCTCGGTGCCGACGGACCGCAGCAGCAGTTCTACTCCTTCGCCCTCTCACGCGCGCGCGAGGCGGGTGCCGCCACCGCGGTGACCTACTGCCTGCAGCGGCTCTGCTTCGGTCACTGGACGAGGGGCGACCACGTCGCCCTGCGGGTCAGTGCCGAGGAAGCCGTGCGCCCTGGGCACGAGCATCGGCCAACCCGCGGTGACCGCCCTCCCGATCGCCTGGCTCCTGCTCCTGGCGGCCGAGCAGGACCGGGACGACTACGACGACCTCCTGATGCGGCTGGAGGAGCTGGTCGCGACCCATCCGCTCGGGATCATGGCGGATCCGGTGCACGACCTGACGCGGTGGGCCATGGGCATCCGTGCGGCGAGCACGGGAGACGCCTCCGGCGCCTTCCACCAGCTCGGCCGCATGCGGATGCCGGTGCTCGAGCGCCTGTCGGCCACCGAGCGGATCGAGGCCGCCGTCCGTGCCGGTGAGGTCGCGACGGCACGGGCCTGGACCGAGGACCTCGCGGCCTTCGCCGAGGCCACCCGTCGCCCGTGGGCGCTCTCCGCCGTGGCGTTCGGCAAGGCGCTCACGGCCGACGCCGATGCCGAGCTGCTGTTCGAGCGAGCGTTGTCGGACGCTGCCACCGGAGGTCGACCTCTGGACGTGGCGCGCGTCGAGCTGGCGTACGGCGAGTGGCTGCGTCGCAGCCAGCGGCGCGTGGACGCCCGCATCCACCTGCGTCGCGCCCTCGAGACCTTCCACGACGTCCGGGCCCAGTGGCTGGCCTCGCGGGCGGATTCGGAGCTGCGGGCCTCGGGAGAGACGGCGCGCAAGCGCGACCCCTCGACCCTGCTGCAGCTCACGCCGACTGAGCTCAAGATCGCCCAGCTCGTCAGCTCGGGCATGTCCAACAAGGACGTGGCCGCGCAGTGCTGGATCTCTCCGCGCACGGTGGCCTTCCACCTGCGCAACGTCTTCGCCAAGGCAGGTGTCACCTCGCGCGGCGAGCTGGCCCGGCTCGACCTCGGCTGAGTCGCTCGCTGCCCTGTCCGACACATCCCGGCCATCTGACCGGGGTGACCGTGCGCCCGACCGACCACTCTCGACCGCAGTGCCACCACCCACACTGCGAGAGCGAGAAGTCCATGAGCATCGACGTCCACCGCCGCGTCCGATCGAACGTCACGCAGCCCCGGGGGCCGACCGGGCACCCGGGTCGTCGTCGGCTCGCTGGCCGCAGGTCTGGCGCTGCCGCCCTCCTCACCATGGTGGTCTTCCCGGGCGCCACCGAAGGTGTGACGGCTGGTGCGGCGCTGCTGGGGTTCGGCCTCGGCTGGGCGATGCTGCACGTCCTCTCCGGGCGAACGGCTCGCCCCCAGCCCTGGGCCGACGTACCCGCGGTCGCGATGACGTCGACCGGTGCAGCCCTGATGGCC
>CAVUFP010000001.1:0-587582 GCA_963740885.1 uncultured Actinomycetota bacterium | reverse complement strand
CAGGCGTGAACGATCTTGTGCCGACCGAGCTCGTGAAGGTGCAGCTCGTACTCGGTCTCGAAGGTGCCGATCGCCTCCAGCGCGTCGATCTCCGAGCAGAGGGCGCGGACAAGGGTCGTCTTGCCCGCGCCCTGGGCACCTGCGACGACGATCGACTTCCTTGCCCGGACCGCTGCCCGAAGGAAGGAAGCGGCGACCGGGGTCAGCATGTCCTTGCCGACCAGCTCATCGAGAGTGACGTGCATCAGTCGGTGACGGCGGATCACCACAGACGGCCGAGGAGTGACCCACGCGGCGGCGGCGAGCCGGGCGCCACCATCGAGACGGAGGTGGAGGCGGGGTTGAGCCTCGGAGAACGACCGGGCGTTGACCTCGCTCCGAGAGGCAAGGAAGACGAGGAAGTCGATGAGTTCCTGATCGGAGTCGGCCACGGTCGGGCCGTCGATGAGACTGCCGTCGACCAGTTCGAGCTGCACGTTGTCGTAGCCGACGATGATGATGTTCTCGATGCGGTCGTCGTCGACCAGCGGCTGGAGGCGGCCGAGCCGAAAGAGCGAGTCGAAGGTGGCCTGGGCGGTCGCCTGTTGTCGCGCCGGGCTCCATGCGCCCTCACCGGCATTGGCCGCTTCGGCCATGGCCGACTCGATGAGGTCGAGGACGATCGACCGTCCGAGCTCCTGCTGAGCGGCCCTGTCGAGGCGATTGCGATCGGACGCGATCACCTGACTCAACTGCTCGGAGGCCTGGGCGCGAAGCGTCGAGACGATCGACCAGTCGATGTCGGCGCTGAGCGTCGGTGGCGTGCTGACCGGGCCGTCGAGACCAACTGAGGCAGGTGCTGATCCGTTGGTCGGCGGCTGAAGAGCGGCAGGTTCGACAGCTCGCCGTACTCGCTGAGGTAGCGGAATGCCCCGCTCATCGCGTTGCCCCCTCAACCATGGTGAATCGGCCTCGCGTTACCTGCGCCTGGATGGACTGTGCCGCCGCTTGAAGGCTTCGCACGTAGGCGCCGGTCTCGAACTGACGCGGCGGTGTCGCACCGCGGTGATAGACCGCCGCGGCGTCGGGGTCGTCCGGAAGGTCGGCGACCACCGGCAAGCCGAGCACTTTGGCGACTTCGGTGTCCCGGTATGGCCGGCCCTCGCCGATCAGCATCAGTCCTGGGTGCCGCCAACCCGTCGCGGGCTGGCGGACCGCCTCGGCCCACGACCGGGCCGGCGAGATCGAAGGCAGGGTCGCTCGCGTCAGCAGCAACGTGAGGTCGGCTGCTTCCAGCAGGTGCTGCGGCGACCCGGTCAGACCGAGCCGACCCGCATCCACGATGACGTCCTGCCCGCTCGCCTCGAGTTCGCTCAGCGCAGCGGCGAGCGGCTCCCACACGTCCCGCAGTGCGGGCGCCTGCGCGTGCGTGCGCGTCCCGGCCACGAGCGACACGTTCGGGCTCAGCGGGCGTACGACGCCGCGCAGTGCGTCGGCCACGCCGAGCGGGGAGAGGGCGAGCTCGATCAGCCCGACGTCGTACGGCGTCGTGCCCTTCAAGAAGCCCGCCAGGATGCCGGAGCCACCTGTCGGGTCGGCCTCCACCAGCAGCACCGGGCGCGGCCAGCAGAACGCCAGACCGACGGCGGTCGTCGTGACGCCGGGGGAGCCGGATGCGGAGGTCAGGCAGACGACGGCCATCACTCAGCCTCGGAGTCGAGGACGAGCGCGACGTGGCCGGTAGAGGCGCGGGCCGCGAGGACTCCGGCGTCGGCGTACGGGACCAGGACGTTCACCACGGTGTTGCCGGTGATTCATCGAAGGCCGTGTCGACGACCTCCGCGACGGTGAACTGCGGTGCGCCCGAGGCGGCGTCACCGTTCTCGCCGGGCGTGACGATGATCCGGACCTGGTCGCCGCCGTGCATCGGTAGCGCGGGCACTTGCGCCGGAGTGAGGGAGATCCCGACGATCGACTGCCCTTGCGGCGGGAGCGGTGCATCGCTGGTCGACTCGGTGGTCAACAGCCCGCCGGCGGAGATGTCGAGTGCTGCGCGCTGGCCGACGACCTCGTCGTACGTCGATGCAGGAAGCGGCGCGAGAGCGGGATCCCCACTGATCCTGATCCGCTGGATGTCTCCCGCTTCGATCACCTCGCCACGGTGGATGGTGTCGCGCGCTGCGAGGACCTCCTGCGTGTTGGTCGTCGCGTTCCAAGCCCAGGCCCCGAGCAGGCAGCCGAGCGCAGTGACGACCACGGCGATGACCACCAGGGCCGGACGCCTTCGCAGCTTGACCGGGGGAGTGACGCTCGGACCGGTATCTGGCGTGGCGGTGCGGGGGCCGGGCTTCCGGTCCTCTCGGGCTGTCGTTGTCATCGTCGTACCTCCCGCGCAGCGCTCGTCAGTTCACGAGCACCTGCGCCTCGCCGATCCGGATCTGGGTCGAGCGGTTGAGGCCGTCGAGGCGGATCGTCCCGGTCTGACCGGCGCCCGCCCAGGTGATGACCCAACTCGATGTGGCGGTGACGGTGTAGGCGTCATCGGTCTCGCGCACGCTCGACAACTGGTAGGTGTGGCCGCAGTCGGGGGAGTCCTTCCGCCCGTACTCCGGCTTGTACGGCGTCCCCGCCGTGTCGCAGACGACCTCGGTGCCGTCGCCCATGTCCCAGGTGACGTGGAGGACCTCCGCCGTCGCCGTGATCGTGATGCCGCCAGCGGAGGCGCTCTCGGTGATGGGGCCGAAGGTGTGGCCGTTCGGCGCCTTCGCCCACATCCACACCGGCATGCCGACGAGACCGATGCTGTCGGGACCAGGCTCGGGGGCGATGCCGATATTGATCGCTGACAAGTGCATCTGCTCGATCGCGACCTGCGCCACCTCGCGAGGTGTTGGCCCCGAGCCAGAGTTCGGCGGCGGGGTCGGCGCCCACATGTTGATCAGCATCCCGGTCTGGGGTTGGTAGCAGCTGTAGACCGCGCCGTAGTCCAGGTAGACCCCTTCCCAGAAGGGGTCTCCGGGCCCCGGTTGCGGGTCCACGTACCGGATGTAGCAGTTGTAGGAATTGGACCAATAGCCCTCGGGCGATGAGCACGGCACTGGCCCGGGCGGTGGCGTCGTGATGCCCTGGCTCGTGCCGTCCCAGTAGCAGGCCGCACCGCTCCCGGTGTCTTGCGGCCCATCGTCGCTCGGCGTGCCGGGTGTCCCCGGGTTGCCGGGGACCTGGATCCACAGCAGGCACTCGCCGGTCGCAGGGTCGGTCTGCCCGCAGACCGTGCCGTCGGCGTACGAGGGCGCGTGGACGAGAGCGGCGAGGCCGGCGGTGGCGAGCGACAGCCACCAGGAGGCGAATCAGGAGGCCGCGCATGGCGTCTTCTCGAGGTCCTGGCCAGTCGCCACGCGCCAGCCGCCGGTCGGTTCGGCGCGGTACTCGTAGTTCGCGACGGTGTAGCGCGTCCACCCGGTGTCCGGGCGGTTGGCGGAGACGATCGACTTGCCGCTCTTGTCGAGCACGTCGACCTTGCTGACGTCCCAGCAGACGTCGATGACGACCGTCGGCACCTTGCCGGCGTCGGGGTCGGAGTTGTCCAGGTTGGCTGACTGAACCTTGAGCTCGCTGATCGCCGTCGTACCGGTTTGGCGCTGTCCCTCGCCGCGTTGACGACGTATCAGCGTCTCGACGGCGTTGAGCTGCACGCTGGTCGCGACTGCCTTCAACTGCTTGAGGCCCGTGGCCGGATCGCTGCGGAGGTCATCGACCACCGCGAAGTAGTTCCGCACAGCCGAGGTTGCGTCGGCGGTCGCTGCGTCGGACGGCGAGGTCGGAGTCGCACTCGCCGTCGGTGCGGTCGGAGTCGCACTCGGCGTCGGAGTGGCCGGCGATGACGACGAGGACTCTGAATCCGGAGGAGGGTCGGTGTCGCTGGCGCCACAGGCGGAGACTGCGGCCAACAGAAGTGTGCCGGTCGCCCAGGAGATGAACCCGAGTCGAATCTTCATAGCGCTTGTCCTGCTACCTCTCGCCGTTCGGCTCGAGGCGCAGACGACACCCGCGGGCGGTGCGTGCATCGTCTGAGCCTCATCGTAAGCCTGTTTCTGAGTTTCGGACCCTGGCTTCTTTGCCGGGTTTCAGGGGTCAGGTGCTCGGCCCTTGCCAACTTCGCCTCCCTCGACCCCTCTCCCTCATCTCTTCCCTCGTCCACCTCTTCCGCTCCTCCGCCCTCACCCCGTCCGCTCCACCACACCGTCCTCCTCCCTTCGCCCCCACCTGTCTTCCTTCCTCCTCCACCTCACCCCTTCTCTCGCTTCACACGGTGTGCAGATCGAGGGGGTTGTGGAGAAGGACGCGCACCTGAGCGCTGTGGGACGGAAACGGCCGTGACGGTCTCGATGCGCCGGATGTCCGCGGGCAGCGGCTACCAGTACCTGCTGCGCAGCGTCGCGGCCGGTGATGGCCAGCGCGCGATGTCGACGCCCCTGACTCGCTACTACTCCGAGGTCGGTACGCCGCCGGGCCGCTGGCTCGGATCCGGCGTCGGAGCCTTCGGTGCCGGCCAGATCCGGCCGGGCATGCAGGTGACTGAGGAGCAGCTCGCCCTGCTCGTCGGCATGGGCCGCGACCCCGTCACGGGAGAACAACTCGGCCGGGCGTATCCGTCGTACAAGCGGCTCGCTGACCGGATCGAGGAGCGCGTCGCCGCGCTCGACCCGGAGATGACCCAGGAGGACTGCGCGGCCGAAACCACCCGGATCGAGGCCGAGGAGACCGCGGCCGGGATGCGTCGAGCGGTCGCCGGATTCGACCTCACCTTCAGCGTCCCGAAGTCGGTCTCCGTGCTCTGGGGTGTGGCCGACGCCGTCACCCAGGAGCGGATCGTCGCCGCCCACCACGCGGCGGTCGCCGACGTGATCGACCTGTTCGAGCGAGAGGTCGCTGCCACCCGGGCAGGCATCTCCGACAGAGACGGCGCCGTGGCCCAGGTCGACGTGGCAGGCGTTGCGGCCGTTGCCTACGACCACTTCGATTCGCGAGCCGGCGATCCGCAGCTCCACACGCACGTCGTCATCGCCAACAAGGTCCTCACCGTCATGGACGGCCGCTGGCGCAGCCTCGACGGACGCCCGGTATTCGCCTCCCGAACCGGCCTGTCGGCGCACTACGACGCGCTGGTCGCGGATCGCCTGTCGCGCGACCTCGGCATCGAGTGGGAGTTACGGCAGCGGGGACCCGACCGGAACGCTCGATGGGAGATCGCTGGCGTCAGCGACGACCTGATCACCGAGTTCTCCAGTCGCACCCGCGAGATCGAACTCAAGAAGGACGAGCTCATCGCCGAGTACGCCGCCCGCCACGGACGCACGCCGTCAGCGAAGACCATCGTCGAACTCCGAGCCCAGGCGACGCTGGCCACACGCCCGCCGAAGGAGGTCCGATCGCTCGCCGACCTGACAGCCGACTGGCGACAGCGCGCCGCCGAGCGGTTGGGGACCGAGCCGTCGACATGGTCTCGCGACGTGATCGGCCACGGCGGGAACCCGCTGACTGCCGACGACGTGCCGCTGGCTGCGATCGAGGCGATCAGCGCCGACGTGGTCGCGGCGGTGTCTGTGAAGCGGGCGGTGTGGACGCACTGGAACCTGATGGCCGAAGCGTCGAAGCAGACCATGGATCTGAGGTTCGCGACGAGCGAGGACCGTGAGGCTGTCGTCGGGCTGGTCGTCGACGCGGCGCAGTTGCGGTCCGTCGTCCTGACCCCGCCGGAGCTCGCGACTCAGCCCGATCCGATTCCAGAGGGAGGATGGCACGAGCCGGTTCCGTCCGCGGCACGGCGAGAAGTACTCCTCGGCCGCGGTGCTGGATGCCGAAGCGCGCCTGTTGGCTCGCGCCGAGAAGGTGACCGCGCCGACGGTGGCCGCGAGTTTTGCGGCGCGAGCGGCCGCGACTGGAAAGGTCCGGTTGAGCGCGCAACAGCGTCGTGCGGTGGAGAGCATCTGCCGCTCGGGACGCCAGGTCGACGTACTGGTCGGGCCGGCAGGGGCAGGCAAGACCACCACGATGCGAGCGCTCCGAGCAGCGTGGACCGCGGAGCGCGGGCGGGGGAGCGTGGTCGGTCTGGCGCCGTCCGCCGCTGCTTCCCAAGCGTTGGCCGACGACCTCGGCGTCGCGTGCGAGAACACGGCGAAGTGGCTCCACGAGTACGACCACGGCCGCACCGAACTCCGCCGTGGCCAGTTGATGATCGTCGACGAGGCGACCCTCGCGGACACCAAGACACTCGATCGGCTCACCGGGATCGCCGCAGGCGCGGGCGCCAAGGTGCTGCTCGTCGGCGATCCCCACCAACTCCAGTCCGTCGACGCCGGAGGCGCATTCGCGCTCCTCGTCGATCGACGTGCGGATGCACCGGAACTGGTCGAGATCCACCGCTTCACCAACGAGTGGGAGAAGGATGCGTCCCTCGCGCTGAGCCGCGGCGACGTCCAGGCCATCTCGGCCTACGGCCGTCACAAGCGCATCCGCGAGGGCGTCACGGACGAGATGGTCGATGCCGCGTACGTCGCCTGGCGAGCCGACTGCGCCGCCGGCCGTGCCAGCATCCTCGTGACCGAGTCGGCTCGCGACGTCCGCGCGCTCAACGAACGCGCACGGGCCGAGCGGCTGCTCCTGGACGGCGCGGTCGACCAGCACGAGGTCGACCTGGTCGACGGCTGCCGAGCCTCGGTCGGGGACATCGTCATCACGCGCCAGAACGACCGACGCATCCGCACGATGCGCGGTGGGTGGGTCAAGAACGGCGACCGCTGGAAGGTCACCGACATCCGGCGCGACGGCGCCGTCGTGGTCAAGCGCATGGGACCGGGCCGTGGAGGACGCACCGTGCTCCCAGCGGAGTACGTCGCGGAACACGTCGACCTCGGGTACGCCGTGACCGCGCATCGTGCCCAGGGCATCACCGTCGACACGGCGCACGTCGTCGTGACCTCGTCGACGACGAGGGAGAACCTCTACGTGTCCATGACCCGCGGCCGCGACTCCAACATCGCGTACGTCGCCCTCGACCAGCCCGACGACAGCCACTCCACGCCTGAGGCGGACGACGTCACCGCGAGGACCGTGCTGTACGGCGTCCTCCAGCACAGCGGCGCCGACCTCTCGGCCACCCAGACGATCGAGGCCGAGTACGAGCTCCACGGTGGCATCGACCGCCTCGCCGCCGAACTCGAGACGATCGCCGCCGAGGCTCAGCACGATCGCTTCGCCGACCTGCTGAGCCGATCGGGGCTGACTGCCGAGCAGCATGCTGCGGTCGTCGAGTCGACGGCCTTCGGCCCGCTCACGGCTGCTCTTCGTCGCGCCGAGGCATACCACCACGATCTCGAACGGCTGGTTCCTCGAGTCGTCGGACGACACGGACTCGACGACGCCGACGACATCGCGGCGGTACTCCGCTACCGCGTCGACAATGTGGCATCGAGTGCGCCGCGTGGCTGCCGTCTCCGACCGCGCCTGATCGCCGGCCTCATCCCCGAGCCGCTGGGGGAGATGAGTCAGGAGGACCGCCAGGCGATCGACGAGCGCAGGGAGCTCATCGAGTCGCGTGCGCGGGCACTGGCCGAGAACGCGGTCACCAACCACGCGGCTTGGACTCGACGCATCAAGTCGCGCCTCGTCGACGCGGGCGACGCAGCCTGGCTCGAAGCGGCGATCACGGTCGCGGCGTACCGCGACCGCTACAAGATCACCTCCGACCTGCCGGTTGGCGGTGGAGCGGAGAACGACGCTCAGCGTGCGGAGCGTCAGCGTGCTCTCACCGCCCTTCGAGCGCCCGGCTCGGCGGCCGCTCCCGAGCGCGCCACTCCGCAGCCGGCGATGGAGGCCCGAGCCATTTCGACTCCATAGGTGGCTGTGTGGCGTCGTCCTCCACAGGGAGTGGGTGACGCCAGCCGCCATCGTGGGCGGCACGGCGTATCGAGGAAGTCCCAACCTTCGGGAGGCACTGATGTTGTTCATGCTCGCGTTGCCGGTCCTCATCGCCGTTGCGGCGATGCACCGCTACTTGCAGCTCAAAGCGCCGTCGAACCTGCTCGCGCGTCGAGTCAGTACGGCACTGCCCACGTTCCGCATGGGCATCGCGCTCGTGGCACTCGCGGCAGTCCTGCTGACGTTGATGCACGTCCTCGCCGAGGCCATCGCAGCCGGTGCCCCCGGTTGGCTGAACCTGGTGGTGCTCGTTCTCGCATGGGACGCGCTCAAGGTCGGATGCCTAGCCCTGGGTGTCGTCCTTCGCAGGATCTCCGTCGGTGTGCGCCACGCCGCGGGCGCTCGTCACCAGGTCGCGCTGCCCACTTCGTAGGATTGTCATGTGTCTGATGATCTCTCGCTCTTCGGAGACGACGAGCCTGCCGTTCCGCGGACACAGGTGAGTGGTCCCGCGCCGATCGCGAACTGGCAGATCGACCTCCTGCGCAAAGCCCTCGACGCCCGCGGGCTGACCGCGATGTCTGAACGTCAGCAGGCGATTGAGGGCGCCGCGGGGCACCCGGTCGAGTCGCTGCGGGCCCTCACGAACGAAGAAGCCATCATGATTCTGAATCGGCTCGGCGAGAAGGGCGCCGGTCGCGGACGCACGAACTCTCTGTGGGACGACCGCGACGAAGACACGTGGATCGACCGGCTCTGACTGCTGTTTGAGCGGATTCACTCGGTATGCGGTCTTCAAGCGTCGGACTGACCCCATCCGAGAAGCCGACGTGTCGAGTTGACGAGCGCCTTCCCGGTCTCGTCGCGCTCAATCTCAGGTTCGCGGAGTGCCTGCCACCCCGCGTCGAATCCGAACTTTGTCGCCTCGCCGACGGGGTTGTGGATCCGGTGGATGATCGCGGCGTCGTCGTCCTCCGCGTGCTCCACCACGTACAGCCAGAAGTCATCTGGGTGGGTGCGATTCTCCTCGAGCTGCGTCGCGGACATCCATACGCCGAAGCCAGTCCACGCGCCACCGATTGACTTGATCTCGATGCGTCGGAGCACAACACCATTCGTGTCCTTCGACAGGACGTCGTAGCCAGGGTTGTTGTGGGCTTGCTCCTCCGGGTTTCGGCCACAGGACCGCTCGTACTCCAGGACACGGCGGACGCCGGCTACATCGACGGGTGACTTGTCAGCTGCCTCGTCGCCGTTGTCTTCGTGGCCGCGGTCCTCGTCGTCGAACGACACGAAGGAAGCCATATGAGTCCGCCGTTGCCCACCGCCTGAGCGACGTTGGGTTCGCTTCCCACCCGACTTGGTCGACGACGAAACGCCACCGCCCGTCTTGCCGCCGGACTCGGCGTCGCCCGTTGATTCCTCGTCGGAGGAATGGGCCGATTCGTCGGTGTGAGTTGAGTCGAGGTCATCGTCGGATGGAGGAGGGGCCTCGAGGTCGAGATCTTGGACCTCGATGGAGGTCTGGCTGCCCACCAGCTCCCACTCCGTGTGGTCCAGATCCCGCACCCCGTATTCGTCGAGCACGGTCATGGCATCCGCGAGATCGGAGGCGGTCAGGATCTCCAGGATGGATGGCGCCAAGGAGCTGACGTCGACGTCGGGAGCGATGCATAGTGCGAGCTCCCGAGCGGTGTGACGGTTGGGGGTCTCCGTCCGAACAAGCAGGCGCCTGTCGTCGGGTAAGTAGATCGCTTCCGTTGCTCTGGGAGGATCGACCTGATGCTGGTGAGCGAATCGGGTGACGTACTCGACGGTGAGGTCAGGCATCACCTCGATGCCGGTCTCGGCTAGTCGCTCGAGGTCGTATTGGGCGCCGTCCTCAACGCGCTGCGCCTCGGCGAGACGCTCGAGTGCGGGCATGCGATCGTCCAAGAGCTCGGCGAGCGACGACGCTTCCGTCGATGGCGCCTCCTCGTTGATGTTCGGGGTGATCACGTCCTCGGCCGGACGAACCCCGGCTGCGGCCAACGCACGGTGAGTGGAGCGATCACGTCTGATCAAATTGTCCCTGATCAGCAGAATGCTCTCCGCAAGCCGACGACCGTCCGCGAACAGCAGCAGTTCGGGCTTCTCCAAGAGATCGCGCGGGCCGACGGCGGACTTGATCGCGCCAAGCTTCGTCAGAGACTCCGTCGACTCGTGGAGATTCTGGTCGAGGAGTTCCCAGCAGCGGTGAACAACCCGCTTGGCGTCATCATCGAGCCGTGTGTTGCCGGCGGTACGGCTGATCCCGCGAAGTATCTCCTCGACGTGAGCCGGTCCCGCAGACTCGCTGACGCCGACCCGATCGAAGAAGGCCTGGAAGTCCCGATTGCCCGGCGCCAGCACGTGCGCCCACTCGCCAAGTCCGGGATCTGACCAGAACACGGTGCTCGGCTCGACGAACACGCCGTCACCGATCTGGACGCACGCCTCGCGGCTCAGCGCCCGGACGGCATGCTCTTCCTTCGCCTGGCCGAGGGCGCGGTATACCTCGGGGTGTAGTCGACTGCCGGCCGTCACGCAGTGGCGCAGGTGCGCGATGACCATCGCCGTCGAGGGCGTCCTCTGGACGCCTAGCCACTCCAGGACCGGGGCGAGGCGACCTTGGTCAGTTACATGAATCGCCAGCTTCTTGCCCTGCGATTCGAATAGATACCGCTGGAACGTCGCGAAAATTTCGGCTGGCTTGCTGCGGCCACCTCCCTCGCACGGTAGCCAGGGCGCGGTCTGTAGTGATCGCAACGAACCGGGTACGGCGTCCAAGTCGGGCGGGTTGGGAAGAGCATCGAGGATCGCTAGAACGACGTCTGCGTCCGGGGTCTCGTCTTGCTGGCCGAGTCTGAGCGCAGCCTCGGCCAGAACCTCATGGCTCGGATGCGCCGACACCCCAAGCCAAACAAGCGTCTCGACAAGGTGCGACGCCATGCCACGGGTGTCAGCGGTGGGTGCATCAGGCGCGATGAGGGTGAGCGCCGGGTTAGGCAAGTGGACGTCGTGTGCCGGGTGTAGTCCGTCGGAGCAAGGGACCAGCGGCGTCCGGCGGAGAACTTCTTGGGCGCCTGGGGCATCGCTCAACTCGACGCGGTGGCGCTGAATGATTTCGAGCACCTGCCGCGCTTGATCGGCTGTGAGGCCGTTGACTGCGGCCGGCGCAACATGGCGCAGCAGGTACTCCACAGCGTCGAGCTCCCGAGCGCCGAGAAGGCGCAACAGGTCGGTATGGCCGGCAGTCTTGTCGCGGTCCACGACGTCGGCGACGCCTAGGAGGTCGTCAAAATCGGACGACAGCGACAGTTCCGTGAGCGGCCGCAGTTCGCCGCCAGTGCTCGGGAAGACAGGAAGCGCGCTGACACGGACTCCAAGCTCTTGAGTCAGGACCGCCCGGTGGTTGTCCAGCCAGTCCAGTACCAGGTCGGGGGCCACTTCGAGAGCGGCTGGATCGGCTTCGAAGATCTCGATCGCTCGCTCGGGAGTGATGTCGTCACACAAGTCGACGAGGTTCGGACAGAGCGCCGTCAATCGCTCTGTGTCAACGATCTTCAACTGCGGATCGAGGAGCTCGAAGAGGGCGCGGTCGTCCTCCTCGAGCCGGGAGACCTGACTTGCTGGGGCGAACGTTCCATCTATGCACGGCACGATCGCCACGTCATCGATGGTGGAGTTCACCAACAGTGACTTCCCGCGCTCCTGAAGGTGGTCGAGCAGTCGGAGCACAGCCTCGACGTCCGAGACGGAGAGAGGTGCGCGCTCATCCTCCGGATCCCACGCCTCAGTTACCCCAGATTCCTCCAAGGCCGAGGCGACATCCGGAATCCCGAGCAGACTCATGCCGTACTGCGTGAGCGTCGTCTGCCTCGCCAGCGGCCGAATCGATGGAGCCACGACCGGGACACCCAGTCGGAGGAGGACCTCTACAGCGTCGTACTCCTCCTCGTCTCGTGGCACGAGGGTGCCGGCCGGAAGGACGGCGGTCTCGTCAGCCAGCAGGGCGATCCGCGACGCCGGGGCGAGCTCTTTCGCCCGTTCGAAGAAGCCGCTGAACACCGCGGGGTACTCGTCCTTGGCGATCTCGCGGTTGACCCTTTCGACATCGACCAGGTAGCTCCACGCGACCCGGTGACCGAGCTCCTGCGCGATCGTCTCCAAGTTGTCAGCGAGGAGGATGGCTGCGGCGTCGAGGAGGAGATCGTTCCATCTGCCGCGAAATCCTCGACTGTCGAACTCCACGCCCTTTCGGTCCTGTCGGGGGAAGAACGTCGCGTTGATGTGGCCGCTCCAACCGGTTCGAGTCTCGGTCGGCAGATCAGCGAATATCCTGCCCACAACGCTTTCCTCGACAGGTACGGCAACTTGGACGACCGAGGATCTCTTCGAATCTGGCTCGTACTCCTGCTTTAGGCGAGCCGCGCCCTCCGCCTCGCCTTCGAGGAGCAGCCAACCGGAGGAGTCGCCGTTGACCGTGATGGTGATCCGGTCTTCTTGCCGGTTCCGGTCCACCTTGGTCGCTCGTCCGGACGACTCGATGCTGAGTAGTTGCGTTCGATCGAGGAACATCAGCGCGGTTCCGGCTGCTTCGTGCAGTTCCTCGACGAGCCGGGCAATGTCGGCATCACTGAGTGGGGGTGCGCTCAAATCTCGGCGCAACGGCGTGTGCTGTCGCGCCCAAGGCAGGTAGAAGGTTGTTCCGATGGACGTGTGATCGCGCGCGCATCCTCCGGGGCACAGGACTATCCGCTCGTTTTCGTCGCGGGACTCGTCGAGGATCAGATGTCGCCCGGCCGTCAGGACTTCGGGATGATCCGCAACTTGGTAGACGGCGGTGAACCCCACGCCGAACGCTCCCGTCGTCCGGGCGTCATCGGCCTTGTGTCGACCGGCGACCTGGCGAAACGAGTGCAGGTCGCAACTGCGCCTCCCCTCGTCAACCTTCCACGGACACCGCTTCAGGTCCTCCTGGTGCCCACAGTCGGTGAACACAGCTGAGTTCCAAACGGTCAGCTCCTCGCGGGACGCGACGAAGGTGATGCGGTCCGCTTCCGCGTCGTTCGCGTTCTGCGTCAGCTCGTGCAGGAGGGTCCCGCCGCCCCCGAGGTCCTTGAGAATGTTCGCAAGGTTCCCAAGGTGGTCCGATGCCCTCGACAGCGTCGTCGGCTCGCCCGTCGTTCCCGTCATGCCCGCTCCCCCACCGTTCCAGAGCACGCTACCGAGGACAGCCGACACAGTCAGTCGAATTCGCAGGGCATCGAGAGTCCGACCTGCCCTGTGTCGTGCGAACCCACCCAATCCGTCGGACGACCTCACTAGGGTGGTCCACGTGGGAGTAAAGACCAGGGGGCGCGCATGAGCACGGACCATCGACAACCCCATCCTTAACTCGCCCTACGAGCAGCCGGATCGCCACTACGTGATCGGCCCGCAGGGGCCGACCGGAGAGATCAAAGACGGCCGGCGTCCGAGCGAGTCCTTCATCCCGATCGCTGTCAGCAAGAAGGGCAAGAAGGGCGGTGACGGGTCCGAGCAGGAGGGATTCGACTTCGACGCGACCCATGAGCGTCGCGAGAAGAACAGCCTGATCAACGACCTCCGTCGGGATGTCGACAAGTGGCGCCGGGACGGGCAGTACGCGGGGGTCACCCCCATCTCGCGGAAGCTCCTTCAGCATTGGGCCGACCCGACCCGCGAGAACCGCGTCATCTTCGCGCAGCGCGAGGCTGCGGAGACAGCCATCTTCCTCACTGAGGTAGCGGGCCGACATGCGCCGTACGCCGACTGGCGCAAGCGGTTGGAGCCCGAGAACGCGGCGCACAACAACGGTCTCCCGAGGGCTGCGCTCAAGATGGCCACGGGCTCCGGCAAGACCATCGTCATGGCGATGCTCATCGCCTGGCAGACCCTGAACAAGCAGTACGCCCCGCGGGACGTGCGGTTCACGAACCGGTTCCTCATCGTCGCGCCGGGCATCACCATCCGCGACCGCCTCCGGGTTCTGCTGCCCGAGGATGCTGAGAACTACTACGACCTGCGCGACCTGGTGCCAGCCGACCTCAAGGGTGGCCTCGACAGCGCGCGCATCGTCATCACGAACTACCACTCGTTCCTTCTCAAGGACGCCAAGGAGATCAAGGGCGTAGCGAAGAACACGCGTCTGCTGCTCAAGGGTGATCGCGCGGATGACCCGTTCAAGGAGACGCCGAAGGCCATGGTGAGCCGGGTTCTCCGGGACCTGGGCGCCGACAAGCAGCAGATCATGGTTCTCAACGACGAGGCGCATCACTGCTACCTCGCGCGCCCTATCCAGACCGGAGAGAAGCGCGCCAAGGAGCAGAACGACGAGAACGAACAGGCCGGCGTCTGGTTCTCCGGCCTCCAGGCGATCGCCAAGCACGTCGGCATCAAGCAGGTCTGGGATCTGTCGGCGACGCCGTTCTATCTCTCAGGCAGCGGCTACAACGAGGGCTTCATCTTCCCGTGGACGGTCAGCGACTTCTCGCTGATGGACGCGATCGAGGCGGGCATCGTCAAGGTGCCGAGAACGCCGGTCGACGACAACGCGGACGAGGACCTCGTCACCTACCTGCGGCTCTGGGACTACGTTGGCCAGCTGCTGCCGAAGCGTGCCGCGAAGGACACGGTCAAGGACTGGCTCCCGCCCAAGGAGCTTGAGGGCGCCTTACGCAGCCTCTACCGCAGCTACGAGAAGGCGTACTCGCATTGGGAGACGGTGCTCAAGCCGTACGGCGAGACACCCCCGGTCTTCATCGTCGTCTGCCCCAACACGGTCGTGAGCAAGTTGGTCTACGACTGGATCGCCGGCGAGGCGATCGTCGAGGACGGCGAAGTCATCGCCCACAAGCCGGGGAACCTTGCGCTGTTCAGCAACATCGTCGCCGGACAGCCGGTCGCGAGGCCGTTCAGCATCCTGGTCGACTCGGCCCAACTCGAGTCCGGTGAGGCGCTCAAGGACGACTTCAAGAAGGCGGCCGGCCTCGAGATCGCCAAGTTCAAGGCCGAGTACCGCCAGCGCAACCCAGGAGCTGACACCGACAAGCTGACGGACCAGGACCTGCTGCGCGAGGTCATGAACACCGTTGGGAAGAAGGGCAAGCTCGGCGCCGACGTCCGCTGTGTCGTCAGCGTTTCGATGCTCACCGAGGGCTGGGACGCCAACACGGTCAGCCACATCCTCGGTGTTCGAGCATTCGGCAGCCAACTGCTGTGCGAGCAGGTCGTTGGTCGCGGACTGCGCCGGCGCAACTACGCAACCAACGAGGACGGCTACTTCGAGCCGGAGTACGCCAACGTCTACGGCATCCCGTTCCAGTTCATCTCCAGCGACAAGCCGATCGTCGACCCTGCCCCGCCCAAGCCGTCCATCGAGGTGCGAGCACTCGAAGAGCGTGAGGACCTGCGCATCACCTTCCCGAAGCTCGACGGCTACCGCGTGGAGCTTCCCGACGAGGACATCTGGCTCGATCTGGACAACGCGCCCGTCTTCGAGATCGGTCCGAACACTGTTCCGACCTGGGTCGAAATGGGAGGAGTCGTCGGCAGGCGCGAGCTCGAGGAAGGGGACCCCGCTGCGTACCGCCCGCAGCAGGTCGCTTTCGCCCTGGCCAAGCGGATTCTCGATGAGCAGTTCACGACGGCTGGCGACAAGCGTCCATGGCTCTTCCCGAAGCTTGTGAAGCTCTGCCAGGACTGGATCGAGCAGAAGGTCGTGCTCAAGGGTGACTACAACCTGGGCTACCTCATGACCATCACCGAGGCGCGAGTCCTCGCGGCCGAGCAGGTCTGGAATGCCATCACCCGGCACGTGGGCAACCGGCGAGAGCGGCTGCGCCCGATGATCAATCGCTTCGACCCGGAAGGCTCGACTGGCGACGTCGATTTCGTAACTCGCAAGCGAGTGGTCACTGCCGAGAAGTCCGAGGTCTCGCACGTCACTCTTGACGGCAAGGACGGCAACACCTGGGAGCAGCTCTTGGCAAGCGAGCTCGAGCTGAACAAGAACGTGCATGCCTACGTCAAGAACGACCACCTCGGCTTCACGATTCCGTACGTGCACAAGGGGCGGAGTCACTCGTACGTGCCCGACTTCCTCGTCCGCCTGATCAAGCAGGATGAATCCGACGTCGAGCGCACACTGATCATCGAGGTCTCCGGAAGCCAGAAGAGCCCTGGGCCGACCCAGCAGAAGGCGACCACGGCCCGCGACTCGTGGTGCGTCGCGGTCAACAACCACGGTGGCTTCGGACGCTGGGGCTACATCGAGATGACCGACCCCAACAGCTTCAAGGTCCGCATCGCTGAGGCGATTCAGGCCCTGTACGACGACGCGCCGATCATCGGCGACCCCGACCTTCTCGACTTCACCGAGACCGGCAGCGATAGGAGCGCTCGTGGCGCGTAACACGTCCAAGGGCCCGACCCCCGTCAACTCGATCACCCACGACGAGAAGCGAACCAACATCCCCACGGCAGACAGCGTGGAGTTCCACGACAGCGCCGTCCTGGAGGAGGTCCGCCAGGTCCGCTACGCGCGAGACGAGTCGCTTGACCCGCAGTTGGTGTGGCGCGGCAAGTACCCGTCTGCGGACGGAGATGGACGGGCTACGACGATGACCTTGTCACCGACGCGCCGCCGATCTACATCCAGGAGAAGATCGACCCGCGGGTGCTGATCGAGAACCTCCGTCGGACGGCCGAGCGTCCCGAGGAGGAGCCCGAGCTCACGCTCTTCGACTCCTTCGACGGCCTCGACGACCTCCAGCAGATCGAGTTCTACGAGCACGACGCCAACTGGTCGAACCGCATGATCCTCGGCGACAGCCTCCAGGTCATGGCGTCGCTCGCCGAGCGCGAGAAGCTCCGCGGCAAGGTCCAGATGGTCTACATCGACCCGCCCTACGGCATCAAGTTCGGCTCCAACTGGCAGGTCTCGGCTCGAAACCGCGACGTCACGGACGGCAAGATGGACGACGCTGCTCGCGAGGCCGAGCAGATCAAGGCGTTCCGCGACACCTGGGAACTCGGCATCCACTCCTACCTGTCATACCTGCGCGACCGGCTGCTGGCGGCGCGCGATCTGCTTGACCGATTCGGGTCGTGCTTCGTCCAGATCGGCGACGAGAACGTGCACCTGGTCCGCGCGCTCATGGACGAGGTCTTCGGCCCCGAGAACTTCGTCGCTCAGATCGACTTTCCAAGACGCACGGGTTCGCGAGCCAGCAGGGACTTCTGGCGGAGACCGACGACTACATCCTCTGGTACGCCAAGGACCGCGACAGCTGAAGTACCGACAGCTGTTACGCAGAAGGCAGCAGACGGTGCCGGCGGCGTACACTATACGCGAGTTGACCAGACGGTTACGTCGACGATGCAACGTGCCGTCGCGCTGCCGACAGATGCCGTCCGACGAGCCGCGCCACCGACGGCGACTCGGACGTCTTCGCGATCAACGCTGACCTCGTCTGGCGACACGGCGACCGGCACGTTCCCGGTTCGAGTTCAGATGGGGCGACGTTCATGCGTTCCGACGGCGAGCACGCTGGAAGACCACCGACGACGGAATGGCGCGACTGGTCGTGGCCGGACGCGATCTCCGTCCTCGGCAAGACGCCTTACGTACGTGCGGTACCTCGACGACTTCCCTGCATTCCAGATGGACGAACTCTGTGGACGGACACGCCCGCGGCAACTCAGCGATGACAAGGTCTACGTCGTCCAGACGCACGCCAAGGTCATCGAGCGATGCATGTTGATGTGCACGGATCCCGGGTGACCTCGTGCTCGACCCGACCTGCGGCAGTCGGGACCACTGCCTTTGTGGCAGAGCAGTGGGGGCGGCGCTGGATCACGATCGACACGTCGCGAGTGGCGCTCGCGCTCGCGCGGCAGCGCATCATGGGCGTCGCGGTATCCGTGGTACCTGCTTGCCGACTCAGTCT
This sequence comes from uncultured Actinomycetota bacterium, assembly GCA_963740885.1. GTDB lineage: Bacteria > Actinomycetota > Actinomycetes > Propionibacteriales > Nocardioidaceae > Nocardioides. The sequence continues at coordinate 569,691 of CAVUFP010000001.1, read as the reverse complement.
GAGGGCCACAAGAAGGAGCAGTCACTGACAGCTCACGTGCTTCCGCGACAGTCAGTTCGGCGACGACATCCGCCACGGCTTCGTCTACGACCGGGTTCCGCACGTCACGCTAAGTCCATCGCGAACAACCCTGACATCAAGCACGGGGATGACCCGAGCCGAGATCGATGCTGCGATCAAGCGCCACGCCGACTTCGAGCTGCTGTACGACAAGCCGTTCGAGGACCCGAAGAAGGTCCGAGTCGCTGGGCCGTTCACGGTCGAGTCGCTCAGCCCACACCGGGCGCTCTCGTTCAAGGACTGGGAGGAGCCGGCGTCGGAGACCGAGGCCGCCAAGGACGCCGACGCGCCGAACTTCGAGCAGTCGATCCTGGACAACCTCGTCCAAGGCCGGCATCCAGAACGGCACCAAGGCCGAGCGGATCAAGTTCGCGGCGTTCGAGACCTACGCCGGCTCGTACATCCAGGCGATCGGCGAGCAGATCCCGACCGGCGATCACGCCAAGCCGTCGCGCGATCGGCATCGCCGTCGGCCCGCAGTACGGCACGGTGAGCGCGTCGTACGTGAAGAACGCAGCCAAGGAGGCGATCCAGGCCGACAACGTCGACCTGCTCTGCATCCTCGGCTTCGCCTTCGATCCGAACGTCACCAACGTGACCGAGACCGACGGCGTGACGGTCGAGGCGACCGACGAGGGCTTCGCCCAGGTCGAAGGCGCACGCCTGCTCGGCAAGCTTCCGGTCCTGATGGTGCGGATGAACGCCGACCTGCTGATGGGGGAGGAGCTCAAGAAGACCGGGGCCGGCAACCTGTTCACGGTGTTCGGCGAGCCCGACATCGACATCTCGAAGACCGCCGACGGCTACGTCGTCGACCTGAAGGGCGTCGACATCTACGACCCGACGACTGGCGAGGTCCGGAGCAACGACACCAGCCAGATCGCGCTGTGGATGATCGACACCGACTACAACGGCGAGTCGTTCTTCGTCCGGCACTGCTACTTCACCGGCGGCAACGACCCGTACAAGCGGCTGAAGACGGCGCTGAAGGCCGACATCGACGAGGACGCCTGGGAGTCGATGTACCAGACCGTCTCGCGCCCGTTCCCGGCTCCGGCAGAGGGCAACAAGATCGCGGTCAAGGTCATCAACGACTACGGCGACGAGGTCATGAAGGTCTTCGAGGTCTGACCGTGGCAAGGTCGACACCGAAGACGCTGCCGTCTGGTCGCCCGCCCGACGCGCGTGAGGGACTCCCAATCGCGGTCACAGGCCGCCCGGTCGCCGCAGGCATCGGCTCGCATCCGCGATTCCTTTCTCCGCGCGCCAGTTCGGCCGATCTCTGGTCATCGGTCGAATCAGCGGCCACGTCGGACGGTCTAGCGCGTCTGGGCAAACTCCACGCCGTCGCCCACGATCGTTCCGCCGAGCGTCGATTGAGCGCATACATCCACCAAGCTCGCCAGTACTACGACGTGATCGCTCACCTCGACCCTGCCACGAAACCGTTGCCTGCCTACTACTTCGCCCTGAACTTGACCAAGGCCTACCTGACGCTTGTGGATCCATCCGTTACGGCGCCAGCGAAAGTCCCTCATGGCGCTTCGGATGCCTCGATGCCCGGTCAGCGGTACCGCTTCACTCAGGAGCACGCGAAGGTCTCGCAGGACGGCGTTCTCAGAATGCTCGCAGTCAGGACCGGGCAGGGCTTTTGCTGGCCAAGCGGTTCGAAGATCCAGATCTCTCGTCTCGCGGCATATCTCGTTGAAGGCGCCGATCTATACAGCGACGCGCTCGGAACGAAGCCGAAGCTGGTGCCGGTCGACGCTACGGCCGTTCGGAGTGCTGGCTCCGGCAAGTCCCGGACGGCGTGGCTAACGGTCAACGTCTCGCGCATGGTCCTCGAGGAACGTGGGCTTACGGCCCGTTCGCTCCTCGACCAGGCCGCGATCTTCGGAGCACGATTTCAGTTGGTTCACGACTCCTCGGACGTAGACACCTGCACCTACGAATCGATTGACCCGGTCGCCTTCTCACGGACCTCGGATGTCTTGGTGCCGCATGCGGCAGGCGTTCGACAGGTCACTCCTCCTTCGGGATCGCACCGCGAAGGCAGGCATCGACCACGTGGTGTTGTCGGCGCGCCCCGAGTTGTTGTCGCAGGAGGGAGTCACATTCGTCCTGCTGCACCATCTGAGCAACATGGTGCGGTATCGACCGCAGCAGGTCGAGGCGCTCCGGGGCAGTTCGTACTGGTGGCTCTTTACGAGCTGGGTCGACCGAGCGTGTGAGAACTTCTTGCTCGGGATCGCGAGCCGAATGTCACTCGATGAGCATCTGATCCTGTGAGGGAATCATGACCGCCTACACCGCTGCGCAAGCAGACGCCATCGCCTGCCTGGACGAGCCACTCCAGATCATCGCGTGCGCGGGATCGGGCAAGACGCAGGTCATCTCGCAGCGCGTCGCCGAGATCCTCAAGCAGCCAGGAGTCGAGCCGCGCAACGTCATCGCCTTCACCTTCACTGAGAAGGCTGCGGCCGAGCTCAAGGAGCGAATTCACACGGTCCTCGAGGCCGAGGGCGTGAGCACCCAAGGCATGGCCGAGATGTATGTCGGCACCATGCACGGATATGCGCTCGATCTCGTCCAGCGCCTCGTCCCGGAGACGTTCAAGTTTTCCGTGCTCACCGACATCACGACGCGCCTGTTCATCGATCGCAACAGCCGGAAGTCCGGGCTCACCGAGTGCCCCACCCTGTCGCCGGGTACACCTCGCCTCCGGCGCTTCATCCACTCGAAGCTCTACATGCAGGCCACGAGCGTGCTCCGGGAAGACACCATCGACGAGGCGCAGGTCCCGTCCGGCGTACTCAAGTCCCACTGGGACTACATGAAATTGCTGTACGACAACGCCTACTTCGACTTCACGGAGATGATCAATCTCGCAGTGCAACTTCTTGAGGGCGATCCGGACGAGGATGCGGAGGCCGGCCTGGTCCAGCGAAACATCCGTGACGAGATCCGCTACGTCGTGGTCGACGAGTACCAAGACGTCAACCCGCTTCAAGAACGACTCATCCGCGGGCTCGTGCAGTTCGACGCGAACCTCTGCGTCGTCGGGGATGACGACCAGACGATCTACCAGTGGCGCGGCAGCGAGGTCAGCAACATCCTGACCTTCAAGGATCGCCACTCCGGCGTCCGGCAGGTCACTCTTGACGACAACTTTCGCTCGAGCGAGGGCGTTGTCGAAGTAGGTAGGTCGGTCGCTGAACTCATCCCAACCGGGGCGAGGCTCTCGAAGGCGATGGTTGCCTCGGGGCATCAGAAGTTTGCTCGCGGTGACCTCTTGGCTCTCGAGTTCGCCGATCCTGATGCCGAAGCGTCGTGGATCTGCGACCGGGTGCAGGCCATGCGTGGAGTCGCGTTCGCTGACGGCCCGAGCGCGGATCCGCGGGGCCTCTCGTGGTCGGACTGCGCGGTGCTGTTCCGATCGGTTGCACGTGACGCTGGACCACTCGTGGACGAGATGCGCCGCCGTGGCATTCCGTTCGTCATCAAGGGTCTCAACCGGTTGTTTGACAGCCCGGAGATCCAGGCGGTTGTCGGCGTCTTCCGCTACATCGTGAGCGAGATCGACGACGTGGCGCTTCGGGCTCTGTTCGATGACGCCTCGCTCGTCCCGACCGGCGGAGACTGGGCGGCTGCGATGCGAGTGTTGAACGAGGGCCGCGATTTCGACCGCGGCGAGAGGTGGGGCGTCTACAACATCCAGCGCCTGTACCTAGAATTCCTCGAAGCGCTGACGCTCCGCGAAGACACCGTCCCCGGCGATCCCGCACGTGCCGAGCTGGTCTTCTACCAACTCGGCAAGTTCAGCCAGGCCATCTCGGACTTCGAAGCGATCTACTTCAACACCGACCCAGCCCAGAAGTACAGGTCGTTCGCCGACTGGCTGGAGCACCAAGCACCCGATTACTACGCCGACGCTGATGCAGACGTCGGGTACGCCGCACCCGATGCGGTCGTCATCTCGACGGTCCACCAAGCCAAGGGCATGCAGTGGCCGGTCGTGTTCGTGCCGTGCCTGCGCAACAACCGGTTTCCCGCCAAACGGCAAGGCGGGCTCGGTCTCTTCCACGTCATCCCGGACACCGCCGTCGCGAGCCCCGATCGCTATCGCGGGACCGTCGAGGACGAGACTCGCCTGTTCTACGTCGCAGCGACCCGGGCCCAGAAGTTCCTATTCGTCTCCTACTCTCCGGTGCCGGGCAATCGGCTGTATGGCAGACGTTCGCAGTTCTTCGACCATTGCGCTCGGCAGCCCTGGTTCCTGACTCGCGAGCCAGCAGCTCCCGCGCCCACGCTCGAGCCGCATGCCAAGCAGGAGCTGCCGAACGTCACCCTCTCCTTCTCAGAACTCAAGTACCTCTTCGAGTGCCCGTATCAGTTCAAGCTGCGCTTTCTCTACGGCTTCAATCCGCCCCTGCACGAGGCGCTCGGCTACGGGAAGGGTCTCCATGACGCGCTAGCCGAAGCGCACAAGCGCGCGCTCGATGGGGACATCCTCGGTGCGGGCGCCGCCGAGGACCTCGTCGACCGACACCTGCACGCTCCGTACGCCTATCCGGCGCTGAAGGCAACGCTGCGTGCCGCCGCCATCAAGTCTGTCGAGCGTTACCTGACGGATCACGCTGCGGACTTGGAGCGAACGGTCCACAGCGAGAAGCAGATCCAGGTGCACGTGGCGCCTGGGATCACGGTTGACGGCCGCATCGACCTTGTCCGTCGCCTCGACAGTGACGAGGTCGCGATTGTCGACTTCAAGTCGACGGCTCGGGCCCAGGACGAGGACGTTACGCGCGACCAGCTCCATGTCTACGCAGTTGGTTATCAGGAGCTGACCGGCGAACGGGCCGATCTCATTGAGGTCCTCAACCTCGACGAACAGGGCAAGACCATCCGCGAGCTCGTTGAGGACCCGTTGCTCACCGCCGTCCGTGGTCGGATCAAGGCGGCGGGCGACGCACTGCGTGACAACGATCTTCCACGCCTCCCAGTCTGGGAGGACAAGTGCTCCAAGTGCGATCTTGCGGAGCTCTGTCGGGACGTGCCGGCCGAGGATCGGCGAGCTCGACGAGCGGCGTCGGGTCGGTAACGCCTCCAACTGTCGGAGGGCTGTGCCAGTCTCAGTCCCGAAACCTGAACTCGCGCGAAAGGCTGGACATGACCGAACTCTTCCCTGGCGTAGGCGCCGGCTCGCTGCTGCATTCGCAGCTGCTGGCCGACGACCGCTCCACCCGCATCGGCGCGATCTATCGCCTCGACTACAGCGAGGCCATCGTGCTCACGCACGACAAGTGGAAGTTCGACGCCGGCGGCATCCCGCAGTACTCGTTCCTGCTTGCTACGGCCCAGGACATCAACACGCCAGAGGTCGATGATGACGAGGTGCTCCTGCTGCGGGTCGAGGGGACTGCGCCGTTGTCCATGGAGAACGACTTGCACGCGGTCCGCGAGGAGTCGTTGCGTTCTGCGCTATCCGGTAACAACGACCCGGCGCCTTCCGCTGTGCTCGACGTCGATCTCGACCCGTTCACGCGGAACCGTGTCTCGTTCACGGGCCTGCGCTGCCGCATCCTCGGCACGTTCTACGAGGACGACGTTGACGGGCAGAAGGTCCTGGAGTTCGGCGCCGACGTCGACAATTTCTACGCCACGTCCACCTACCGGGTCCTGAAGCCGGTCGGAGACGGACTGTCGACGATCGCCTCCTACCTCAAGCCCACGGGGCGCGAGCAGGAACGTGTCCGGATCGGCGCAGTGCGTTACTCCGCGACCCGACGTCGCGCCAAGACATCCAAGCAGGCCGACGCCGCGGTTGAGGTCAACATCCACGACTTCATCGGCAACAAGACTGCCCTGCTCGGCATGACCCGAATGGGCAAGTCCAACACCGCGAAGACCATCATCGCCCGCACCTTTGTCATTTCCGAGCGTGAGCGGGCTGCTGGCAATAGTCCGATCGGCCAGCTCATCTTCGACCCGCAGGGTGAGTACGCGAACGCGAACACCCAGGACGGCACTGAGATCGCCGCCATTGGCGCGAACCACGTCAGCATCTACAAGTTCGGTGCCGACGGGTCGCAGTCGCACGTGAAGCCGCTCAACATCAACTTCTACTCTGAGAACCAGATCGACGCGGTTCAGGGCCTGATCTCCGACACCCTCAGCGGCGAAGACGCGGGATACGTGAAGGATTTCGCTGGGACCTCCTTCTCAGACGACCCTGACAACCCCTTCAACCCCAATCCGGCTCGCGCTCGGATGGTCCTGTATGCGGCGCTCAAGAAGGCCGGCTTCGCCACTCCGGCTCAGCTCCGGGTCCGGGTCAACATGGGCGGCGCCCTCCAGCAAGCAATCGCGGGAGAGCTCGGCCGGAATCCGTTCACCCAAGCTGGTTCGAAGGCCAACATCGTCACCGTCGACGGGGATGACCTGGAGGCAGTCGTTGATCAAGTGGTCGCGCTGCGGGAGGGCGGGAACACCGACGCGACGGCGTTCTCCAGCGATGTTCGCTGGCAAAGTGTCGAGCCGATCTTCACGACCCGTAGCGGCAACCGCAGTGTGCGTGGTTGGCGCAACCTCAACCCGTTGCGGCCGTTCCACAGTCCGCTGACGCAGAACGATCCCGCCCTCGAGATCTACGACGAACTCGTCTTGGGCAAGATCGTGATCGTCGACCTTCACGTCGGCGCTGAGTCGGTCACCAAGGCGCTCAGCGAGTCGATCACCCGGCGCCTTCTCGCGAAGCAAACCGAGGTGTTCACCTCAGGCAAGGAGCCCCCGCGTATCCAGGTCATGCTCGAAGAGGCGCACAACCTGTTCTCCTCCGACCGCTACAAGAACGAACTCGACGTTTGGGTGAAGCTCGCCAAGGAGGCGAGCAAGCTCAACCTCGGTATGACGTACGCGACCCAGGAGGTCTCCGGCGTCGCCCATCAGGTCAAGGCCAACACCGCCAACTGGGTAGTCGCGCACCTCAACAACACCACCGAGGTGAACGAACTCGCGAAGTTCTACGACTTCGGCTCGTTCAAGGACGCGATCATCGCCTCCGAGGACCGCGGCTACGTCCGGCTCAAGACGCTTGTCGTCGCCCTACATCGTGCCGGTTCAGATCGACCGCTACGACGTCGAGCTGGTCAACGAGGCGCGGGCGGCGGCCGGAGACCCGCCGCTGACGCCGTCCGGGCAGGGTCCTGATGCCCTACGAAACCGTCGCCGGTACGCACGAACTCGCGTCGCGGCTCGGCCACTCGACGGCGGCCGTCCGAGCGATCGCCGACTCAACGGACGTTCCACGTGCCGGCCGAGGAACTGCGCGACGCCGACGATCTGCGCAAGAAGGTCCGACCGCGTGCCGACTTCGCCTTCCCCGACAAGGACGCCCGGCTGACCGCCGCGCTGGCCATCGACGGGTCGTACGTCGTCGAGCAGATCCGCGACGGCCTGCCGTCCGTGCTCTACGGGTTCGCGCAGGCAGCCGCCGCCTTCGTCGACCTGACGGTGATGGAGACCCAGCGTGCCGAGCGTTTCGTCGACCCATACGAGATCGAACGCGCCGTCAACACTGCGCTGGTCACCCTCGACCTACCGGTCGCTGGGGCGTACACGCGTGAGGGCGTCGACATCGCCACCTCGTGGCGCGAGTCGATCGACCACCTGTTCCGCACGAAGAAGATCGAGGTCAACCGACTCGACGAATCTCTGCTCGACCTGCTCTTCCTCCTCCACGGGCGGCCAGGAGCGCCGGCGTCCAGAGTTCCCGTCAACTGCCCGACCGAGGACTGCCACGGAGGACGTCCCGGTGCCGCGCGGCCGGCGTCGAGTGCATCGCGTGCAACGGGTGGCTGTTCCCGACCGACGTCCTGCGGATCCATGAGGAGGTCGGTGAGGAAGGTGCCAACCAGTCTGCTCTCGGACGGCTGATGTCGGTCGTCGAGCTGCTGGTCCTCGTCGGGCTCGCGACGCTGCTGTGGGAGCAGTCGCGGCACGAGCTGCTGCCGACGACGCTCTTCATCGTCGACGGCCCGCTTGCGATGTACGGCCCGCCGGCGAAGCTCCGCGGCCGTGCCCTGGAGTACTTCCAGTTCATGGACGCGACACGCCGGGCGATCGCACCGTACCTCTGCGGGCTCGAGAAGACAGGAGCCATGGTCGACTTCGCGCGGCAGCTAGCGCGCCACGACGTCCTCGAGCCAGGCCAGCTCATGGTCTGCGACGAAGAGATCCTCGGCAGGGTCACGAACGCGACGAACGCACGCGCATACGGCAAGGAGACGTACTGGGGTCGCAAGTTCATCTACCGCGCTCTCGACGGTCGCGTCGTCGTTCCGACTGTCATGCCGGCGCCGGCGCTCCCTACGACGCCAACGGCGGTAAGCCAGACCCGGCTGACTATCCGACCCTGCCGGCGATCCTGGACGTCATCGACCGCACGGGCTCGTCGATGTACGTCGACGGCATCATCCCTGTCGCGGCTGCGCACGGGAAGGCTGCCTTCCCGATCGGTGTCGGCACCGACGTCCTGCGTCTCGTCGCTACCCAGCGCCTGGGACTGGCCCAGGGCAGTTAGCGTCTCGGAGCTCCAGCGCCTTCGCCACGGTGTTCGACAGAACCATGAACTCGCTCGCCACCTCGCGGCGGTTCGCGGAGTAGTGGAGGTTGAACTCCAGCGATGTGCGGTCGCCGATACAGGTTCTTGATGAAGTCGGCGATGTCGTACGTGAGCACCCAGTTGGCGTCGGCCAAGGCATTGAGCCACTGTGCAAGCGAACGATGCTGGTCGTCGTTGAACGAGTTCAGGTAGAGCGCACTGCCCTTCTCGTAGTACGGCGGATCGACGTACGCGAAGACGTTCTCCTTCGGAAGCCAGTCTCGGAGGCGACGCACGCCGTCCTGGTGTGCTCACCAAGATCTTGGACCGGTGCTTGCCGACGGCCTCGATCCGGGTCCTGAGGGTCTCCTTGTTGAAGCGTGCGTCGAGCTTGTACGTCCCCTCTTGCTTGAGGCCGCCGATCATGCCTCCGCGCAGAACGCCGGATCGGTTGGTCCGGTTGAGGAAGAAGGTTGCGAATCCGAGGTCCAGCTTGTCGAGTCCCGGTTCGTCGCGACGCCGATAGATCTCACGCTGCCGCTTCCACTCCTCGACAGTGAGCGGCACCGAGTCGAAGCGGTCCAGAAACTCCTCGTGGCGGTGGAGCATGGAGTCCCACAACGAGTAGACCGAATAGTCGAAGTCGTTGATGACCACACGGCCGACGATGCCTCGGTACAGCAGATCAAGGCCGGCCCCGGCTCCACCGGCGTACGGCTCGACATACGTCGGCTTGACCAGCCCGAGAGCCTGGATCGTGTCCTCAAAGAAGCCCGCAAGCGACGCCTTTCCGCCGGGATAGCGGAGCGGGCTCGGATTGGAGCGTCGCCGCGCCAGGACATCGATCAAGGCACACCTCCTGCTCGGCATCGCTGGACGGAGACACGATACCGGCGGGCTCCGACGGTTCGCGGACAGTTCACGTTCTCGCTAGGACCATTGGGGCGAGGGCGTGTGCGACGCCGCTCGCCGCGCGGGCCGCGTGGGGTGCACTGGGTACGCACAAGGATGAGAAACGGCGCCTGACGCTGGAAGACGTTGAAAGACGTTTTCGCAGGTCAGGCGCCGTTTCGGGCATCTAGTCGCAGGTCACAGAGACCCCCGACTTAAATGTCGTAGTAGAGCTCGAACTCGTGGGGGTGGGGGCGGAGCTGGACGGGCGCGATCTCGGAGGTGCGCTTGTAGTCGATCCAGGTCTCGATCAGGTCGGGCGTGAACACGTTGCCCTCGGTGAGGAATTCATGGTCGGCCTCGAGGTTGTCGAGGACGGCGTTCAGCGAGGTGGGGACCTGGTCGATCTCGGCCAGCTCGTCCGGCGGCAGCTCGTAGATGTCCTTGTCGACGGGCTCGGCCGGCTCGATCTTGTTCTTGATGCCGTCGAGGCCGGCGAGGAGCAGCGCGGAGAAGGCGAGGTAGGGGTTCGCCGAGGGGTCGGGGAACCGGGTCTCGATCCGCTTGGCCTTCGGGTTGGCGCCGGTGATCGGGATCCGCACGGACGCCGACCGGTTGCGCGACGAGTAGACCAGTGAGATCGGCGCCTCGAAGCCGGGGACCAGCCGATGGTAGGAGTTCACCGTCGGGTTGGTGAAGGCCAGCACCGACGGGGCGTGCTTGAGGATGCCGCCGATGTAGTGGCGGGCGGTGTCGGAGAGGCCGGCGTACCCGGTCTCGTCGTAGAACAGCGGCTCGCCGTCGTTCCAGATCGACTGGTGGACGTGCATGCCCGACCCGTTGTCGCCGAAGATCGGCTTGGGCATGAAGGTGACCGACTTGCCGTGGGCCCAGCCGGTGTTCTTGATGATGTACTTGAACTTCATGACGTCGTCGGCGGCCTTGAGCAGGGTGTCGAAACGGTAGTTGATCTCCGCCTGGCCCGCCGTACCGACCTCGTGGTGGGCCCGCTCGACGGTCAGCCCGGAGGCCTCGAGGTTCTTCACCATCGCGTCGCGCAGGTCGGTGTAGTGGTCGTAGGGAGCCACCGGGAAGTAGCCGCCCTTGAGCCGCGTCTTGTAGCCGAGGTTCTCGCCCTCCTTGCCGGAGTTCCACCAGCCCTCGACGGAGTCGATGTGGTAGTAGCTCTCGTTGACGTCGGTGGAGTAGCGGACGCTGTCGAAGATGTAGAACTCGGCCTCGGGGGCGAAGTAGGCGGTGTCGCCGATGCCGGTGGAGGAGAGGTAGGCCAGCGCCTTGCGCGCGATGTTGCGCGGGTCGCGGCTGTAGGCCTCGCCGGTGATCGGGTCGTGGATGAAGAAGTTGACCACGAGCGTCTTGGCATCGCGGAAGGGGTCGAGGTAGGCCGTCGAGGGGTCCGGGAACAGCGCCATGTCGGACTCGTTGATCGCCTGGAAGCCGCGGATCGAGCTGCCGTCGAAGTTGAGCCCGTCGTCGAAGACCGACTGGTCGAAGGACGAGACCGGCACCGTGAAGTGCTGCATGATCCCGGGCAGGTCGCAGAACCGGACGTCGACCATCTCGACGCCCTCGTCCTTTACGAACTTCAGCAGCTCGTCGCTGTTTGCGAACATCAGTCCTCCTCGGCCCTCCCGGTGGGGAGTGGCCCCTGGTTCAGTGCGGAACACCATCCCGGTGCGGCTCTGCAACGGTTGGCCCGAGGTTAGGCGGACCCGGTTTCCCGACCGTATCCCGAGTGTTTCGCACGTGTAACAGGCACCTAGGCTGGCGCGGTGACCGACTCCGCGAGCTGGCTGCGCCGGGCCCTGGCCCTCGTGGTCGACTGGGTCGCCAGCACCCTGGTCGTGGTGCTGCTGATCGGTCCCGCCCGGTGGTTGGACGACCCCGCCTCGGGGTTCTTCGTGCTCGGCGTCTTCGCGGGCGAGTCGGCGCTGTTCACCGCGCTCCTGGGCGGCTCCTTCGGCAAGCTGGTCACCGGCCTGCGGGTGCTCCGCGCCGACGGCAGCGGACGGCCGGTCGACCTCCTGCGCAGCGTGCTGCGCGCGGTCCTGGTCTGCCTGGTCGTCCCGCCGTTGGTCTTCCGCCCCGACGGCCGCGGGCTGCACGACCTCGCCGCCGGCTCGCAGACGGTGGTGCGCTGACCCCCGCGCTTCGAGCCGGTGGCTACCGTGGAGCCATGGACGTCCTCACCAGCCGCGCCGGCGTACGTCGTCGGCTCGCGCTCGTCGCGCTCGTGCCCGTTCTAGCGCTCACCGCCGCGTGCGGGGGCAGCGACGAGAAGGCCTCAGACTCCGGCGACGCATCGGCCGCGGACAGCGACCAGCCCTACACCGCGGACACGATCATCCCGGCGATGCAGGACGCGCTCGGCGACCAGTCGTCCGCGCGGGTGCAGATGGAGATGTCGGGGCAGGTCGAGATGAGCGTCGACGGACAGATGGCCATGGCCGACAGCTTCGAGGACGGCGAGATGGAGATGACGGTCGACTTCCAGGGCCAGAGCCTCGAGCTCCGCCTGGTCGACGGCCTGATCTACGTCTCCGGCCCGCCGGCGACGCCCGCGGGCAAGTGGCTCGAGGTCGACCCGCAGAACGCGAGCGACCCGATGGCCCAGCAGTTCGCGGGCCTGGCCCGCAGCGGTGACCTCCAGAGCACCTTCGACGCCTTCGAGGCCGGCCTCGAGAAGGTCAGCTACTCCGGTAAGGAAGAGATCGACGGCACCTCGACCGACCACTACGTCTTCACCGTCGACGCGGCCAAGGCGTTCGAGGCGCAAGGGGAGCCCGCCGTCCCCGGCGCCCCGAAGGAGCTGACCTACGACGTGTGGCTCGACCAGGACGACCTGATGCGCCGCGTGTCCTTCGAGCTCGGCCCGGTCAAGGCCGTGGTCGACGCGACCGAGTGGGGCGAGCCGGTCGACGTGGCGGCACCCGCCAAGTCCGACATCGTGCAGGGGCCGGCTGCCTGAGCGAGCGTGGGTGGGACCGGCGAGTCCCACGGCGAGGGCTCAGCGGCCTCGCATCTGGCCGCGCATGCCCTTCATGCTGGTCGGAACGGGGCCCTTGGGGATCGGCATCGCGGACCGGTGGGCGTCGATGGCGCGCAGCCGGCCGAGGACGTCGGTGAGCTCGGGGCCCTTGACCTGGTTGCCGAGCTTGGAGACGTGGCGGACCAGCTTGCGCAGCGGCACCTGACCCTCGCCGTCGCCCACGACGACCTGGTGGACGGGGACGTCGGCGACGACACGCTTGTGGCGTCGTTCCTCCGAGGCCAGCAGCGCGCGCAGCCGGTGGGGGTTGCCCTCGCCGACCAGCACGATGCCGGGCGGGCCGACGACCCGGTGGACCATGTCCTGCTGCTTGGTGAAGGCGACCACCTGGTCGGTCTTCCAGCCGCGGCGGAGCGAGGCAAGGGCACGTGCGGCCGCTCCCGTCGTACCCTCCATCTGGTCGTACGCCGACTTCTGCGCCTTGCGGCCGAAGAGGACCATCGTCGCGAGCAGGCCGAGCATCAGCCCGCCGACGATCGAGAGGACCAGGCTGAGCGTCCCCGACCCCGGCAGCACCGTGAACAACGCGAACCCGACGGCCCCGCCGACGATGAAGGCGCCCAGCAACCAGAACCCGATCAACGGGTCGGTCGTCTTGGTCATGCGGTAGGTGGCCACCATCTGCTGGCGGCGGGACATCTCCGAGGGGTCGGTCGTCGACATCGGTGCTCTCTGTGTGCTTTCCGTGATCGTGGCGGGTCAGGAGGCGGGAGTCGGAACAGCGCTCGCGGCCCTGCTCTCCATGGCCTGACGGTACAGCCGACCGGCGCGGTAGGACGAACGCACGAGCGGGCCGGACATGACGCCGGCGAAGCCGATCTGCTCGGCCTCGGCGGCCAGCTCGACGAACTCCTCCGGCTTGACCCACCGCTCCACGGGGTGGTGGCGCAGTGAGGGGCGGAGGTACTGGGTGATGGTGATCAGCTCGCAGCCCGCGTCGTGGAGGTCGCGCAGCGCCTGGCTGACCTCGTCGCGGGTCTCACCCATGCCGAGGATCAGGTTGGACTTGGTGACCAGCCCGAAGGCCCGAGCCGCGGTGAGCACGTCGAGCGAGCGGTCGTAGCGGAAGGCCGGACGGATCCGCTTGAAGATCCGCGGCACGGTCTCGACGTTGTGGGCCAGCACCTCGGGCCGCGACTCGAAGACCTCCTGGAGGAGGTCGGGCTTGCCGTTGAAGTCGGGGATCAGGTTCTCGACACCGGTGTCCGGGTTGAGCTCGTGGATGACGCGGACGGTCTCGGCGTAGAGCCACGCCCCACCGTCGAGGAGGTCGTCGCGGGCGACCCCGGTGATGGTCGCGTAGCGCAGCTGCATCTTCCGCACCGACTCCGCGACCCGTCGCGGCTCGTCGCGGTCGAGCGGCTGCGGCTTGCCGGTGTCGATCTGGCAGAAGTCGCACCGTCGCGTGCACTGGTCGCCGCCGATGAGGAAGGTCGCCTCGCGGTCCTCCCAGCACTCGAAGATGTTGGGGCAGCCGGCTTCCTGGCAGACGGTGTGGAGGCCCTCGCCCTTGACCAGGTTCTGGAGCTCGGTGTAGGCCGGGCCCATCTTCGCGCGGGTCTTGATCCACTCGGGCTTGCGCTCGATCGGGGTCTCCGCGTTGCGGACCTCGAGGCGGAGCAGCTTGCGTCCTTCGGGGGCAGGAGCGGTCGTCACGACGCTCACTCTACGTCGGTGACCGAGGTCACCCGAATCCACCGGGGGGCCGCGCTGCCAGGTCGGAGGGGTCGGTGTTGGCCCCGCACAGCACCACCGCCACCCGCTCGCCGGCCGCTGGCACGTAGCCGCCCGAGCTGAGCGCTGCGAACGCCGCCGCCGCGCCCGTCTCGACGACCAGCCGCTGCCGGTCCCACAGGTGGTGCCTGGCCGCCAGGATCGCCTCGTCGTCGACCAGCACGCTCGTGACGGGGACCCGCGAGACGACGTCCCACGCGATGTCGCCGAGGCGCCGGGCGCCGAGGGAGTCGGCGGCCACCCCCGAGACCGCGACGTCGACGGGCTCGCCGGCCTCGAGGGCCCGGGCCAGGGTCGGCGCGGTGACCGGCTCCACCCCGACCACCCGGGCCCGGCCGTCGAGCGCGGTCGCGACGCCGGCCAGTAGCCCTCCGCCGCCGACGGCGACCACCACGGTGTCGGCCCCCTGCCCCAGGGCGGCGAGCTGGTCGAGGAGCTCGAGGCCGAGCGTGCCGGCCCCCGCGCAGATCTCGGGCTGGTCGTAGGCGTGGCAGAACAGCGCGCCGGTCCGCTCGACGTGGGCGGTCGCGGCCTCGTGGGCGTGCGCGTACTCCGTCCCGGTGAGCACCACCTCGGCGCCGTACGCCGCGATCCGCGCCAGCTTGGTGGGGGAGGCCGTCTCGGGGACGAACACCGTCGCCGGAACACCAGCGGCGCGGGCGGCCCAGGCGTGGGCCATGCCGGCGTTGCCGCCCGAGGCGGCCACGACCCCGACCGCCGGGTCGAGCTCCCCGCGCTCGCGGGCCGCCAGCGCCCGGTTGGCCGCGCCGCGGGCCTTGAAGGAGCCGGTGTGCTGGGTGAGCTCGAGCTTGAGCCACCCGTCGGCGGCCCAGGGCGCGTCGTCGCGGTCGAGCGCGAGCAGCGGTGTACGCCGGACCCGACCGGCGACCCGGCGGGCGGCCTCGGCGACGTCGTCGCGGGTGAGCACGCTCAGGGCGTGACCAGCGGGACCCGCGGAACGCGCCCGGGCTCGGGGCGCGGCTCGTAGTCGGGGGTGGCCTCGTAGGGACGCCACGCCAGGTAGGAGGACAGGTGCCGCTGCACCAACGGCAGCACCTCGGCGGTGGTGACGTCGCGGCCGAGCTCGGCGCTCAGCGTGGTCACGCCGGCGTCGGCGATGCCGCACGGCACGAACCGGTCGTACCAGCCCAGGTCGACGTCGCAGTTGAGGGCGAAGCCGTGCATGGTCACCCCACGGCTGACGCGGATGCCCAGCGCGGCGATCTTGCGCTCCGGGCCGCGGGCGTCGGCCCGCAGCCAGACGCCACTGCGCCCCGGCACCCGGGCGGTGGTGACACCGAGATCGGTGCAGACCTGGATCAACGCCTCCTCGACCCGGCGGACGTAGTCGACGACCTTGACGTGGTCGGGAAGCCGCACGATCGGGTAGCCCACCAGCTGGCCCGGGCCGTGGAAGGTGATCTTGCCGCCGCGGTCGACGTCGATCACGGGCGCGCCACCGGGGTCGGCGGGCCGCTCGTGAGGGGCGGTGCGCTTGCCGCAGGTGTAGACAGGCGGGTGCTCGAGCAGCAGCACCTGGTCGCCCACCGCGCCCGCGACCACCTCGGCGTGGAGCTGTCGCTGCAGGTCCCAGGCGGTGAGGTAGTCGATGGCCTGGTCGCCCAGGCCGACGGCGCGGTGGTGGAGTGGCACGTGGCCACGCTACCTCCCGGCATACGGGTGCTGCCTGTGGAGGAGCGACGACGCCGTCGGCCGGATCGTCCTAGGTTCGGTGGATGAGGCGACGCGCGACCAGGGTCCACCCGGTCCTGCTCGGCGTCGCGCTCGCGCTGGTGCTGTTGCTCGGTGCCCTCCTCCTGCCCGGGGGACGACCGCCCGAGGCAGGACCTGCCGCGGCCGGGCCGGCGGCCGAGGACCGGACCGTCCCGTTGGCCGTGCTCAGGGCCTGGGACCGCGACCGGGCCGCCGCCTGGCGGTCCGGTGACCCCCGCGCGCTGCGTCGGCTCTACGTCGCCGGCTCGGCGGCCGGGCGCGCCGACCGCGCGATGCTGGCCGCCTACCTCGACCGCGGACTGCGCGTGACCGGGCTGCGGATGCAGGTGGCCTCCGCCGAGGTGCAGTACGCCGACGGCGACCGGATCGTGCTGCGCCTGACCGAGCGGCTCGCGGCCACGGCGACCGCGACCGGGGCCCCGGGGGACCTGCGCCTGCCCGGCGACGGCTGGTCGTGCCGTCGGGTGGTGCTGGTCGACGACGGCGAGCGGTGGCGGGTCGCGTCCGCCGTCGCTCAGGCCAGCGCCGTTGCCAGCACCGCGTCGACGTCGGGGTCGGAGAAGTCGTAGCCGCTGGCGACCAGCGCAGCCGGCCGGGCGTCGATCGAGCCGAGCAGGTCGGGGGAGGCCGGTCCGGCCCCCAGCCGGATCACCGAGGCGGGCACGGCGAGCAGCGTCGGCCGGCCCAGGGCGCGACCCAGCGCGCGGGTGAACTCGGCGTTGGTCGGGGGCCGCGGGCAGCTCAGGTTGAACGGTCCCGAGGCGTCGGGGTGCTCGGCGAGGTGGGTCACCGCACCGAGCCAGTCGCGCAGGGTGATCATCGGCATCCGCTGCCGGCCGTTCCCCAGCCGGGCGCCGAGGCCGCTCTTGAAGAGCAGCCGCAGCTGCTGGAGGGGCGGGCTCTGCCGGTCCATCACCGGCGAGGTGCGCAGCACGCAGACCCGCGACCCGGCCGCGGCGGCGGGCTCGGCCGCCTGCTGCCACTCGCGGGTCACCGAGGTGAGCAGCGCGTCGCCGCGGCTGTCGGACTCCTCGGTGACCGGCTGGTCGCCGTGGTCGCCGTACCAGGCGATGGCGTTGCCGGCCAGGAACGCCGCGGTGCCGCCGGTCGCGGCGATGGTCCGGGCGAGCAGGTCGGTGGTCGACACCCGGCTCTCGCGGAGCTCCCGGGCCCACGTCGAGGAGTGCGGGTTGCCCACCGTCGGCGAGCCCGCCAGGTTGACCACGAGGTCAGCGGCGCCCACGACGTCGGCATCGACCTCGCCGCGGTCGGGGTGCCACTCCGACTCCCCGGCTCCCTCCGGCGGACGCCGCACCAGACGGGTCACCTCGTGGCCCCCGAAGCCGAGGTGCTCGGTCAGGTGGGTGCCGAGGAAGCCGGAGCCGCCGGCGATGACGATGCGCACGGAGACCTCAGACCTCGAACTTGCCCGACTCGAGGCGCTGCTTGACCTCGCGCAGGAATCGGCCCGCGTCGGCGCCGTCGACCAGGCGGTGGTCGTAGGTCAGGGCCAGGAACACCATGTGGCGCACCGCGATCGTCTCGCCCAGGTTGGGGTCGTCGATCACGACCGGCCGCTTGACGACCGCGCCCGGGCCCAGGATCGCCACCTGCGGCTGGTTGATGATCGGGGTGTCCCAGAGCGCGCCCACGCTGCCGAGGTTGGTGATCGTGAAGGTGCCGCCGGAGAGCTCGTCGGGACCGATCTTGTTGGTCCGGGTGCGCTCGGCGACATCGGCGATCTTCTTGGCCAGCCCGGCCAGCGACAGGTCACCGGCCTCCTTGACGACCGGCGTGAGCAGGCCCTTCTCGGTGTCGACCGCGAACGCGACGTGCTCGTCGTCGTGGTAGGTCACCTCGCCGGCCTCGGTGTCGATCGTCGCGTTGAGCGCGGGATGTGACTTGAGCGCGTCGATCGTCGCCTTGGCGAAGAACGGCAGGTAGGACAGCTTCACGCCCTCGCGGGCCAGGAAGTCGGCCTTCACCGCGTCGCGTGTCCGGGCGATGTTGGTGACGTCGACCTCGACGACCTGGGTGAGCTGGGCCGAGGACTGCAGCGACTCGACCATCCGCTTGGCGATGATCTTGCGCAGCCGCGACAGCGGCTCGGTCTTGCCCCGCAACGGGCTCGGCGTGGCCGCCGGCGCCGCGGCCGCGGGCTGCTCGGCCTCCGCGGGCTGCTCGGCGGGTGCCTCCTCGGCCTTGGCAGCGTCGAGCACGTCCTGCTTGCGGATCCGGCCGCCGACGCCGGTGCCGCTCACGCTGGCGAGGTCGACCCCGTGCTGGTCGGCCATCTTGCGCACCAGCGGCGTGACGTACGTCGAGGGCTCGGACCGGTCCCTGGCGGGGGCTGCCGACTGCTCCTGCTCGGGCTCCGGCTCTGGCTTGGCGTCGCCCTGGCTGTCGTCCTGCTTCTCGGCCTCGGGCGTCTCGTCACCGGCCGGGAGCTCGCCCTGCTCCTCGGCGATCTGCTCCTCCTGCTCGGCCTTCTTCTCGGCCTGCTCCTCGTCCTTGGGCTGCGCCTCGGGCTCGGCCTGCTCGGGCTGGGAGTCCTCATCCGAGGAGCCGGACGAGCCGGCGTCGCCGGAGCCGATCACGGCCAGCTCGGCGCCGACCTCCACGGTCTCGTCCTCCTCGACCTTGATCTCCTGCAGGGTGCCGGCGACCGGCGAGGGGATCTCGGTGTCGACCTTGTCGGTGGAGACCTCGAGCAGCGGCTCGTCGACGGCCACCTCGTCGCCGACCTGCTTCAGCCAGCGGGTGACGGTGCCCTCGGTGACCGACTCGCCCAGGGCGGGCAGCGTCACCGACGTACCGCCGCCACCACTGCTGTCACCGGACGACTCGGCCGCGGGCTGCTGCTCCTCGGCCGGCTCGTCGTCCTCCTCCTTCTCGCCCTGCCCCTGCTGCTCCTCGGCCTGCTCCTCGGCGCGCTCCTGCTCGAGGTCCTCGCCGCCGCCGGCCTCGTCGGGCTGGTCCTTGGACGAGCCGGAGTCCTCGGGCTCGCCGGACTCCTCGGAGCCACCGTCGTCGCCGCCGCCCGACGACTCGCCCTCCTCGCCGATCATCGCGAGCACGGCGCCGACCTCGACGGTCTCGTCCTCGCCGGCCTTGATCTCCAGCAGGGTGCCGGCGACGGGGGAGGGGATCTCGGTGTCGACCTTGTCGGTCGAGACCTCCAGCAGCGGCTCGTCGACCGAGACCGTGTCGCCGACCTCCTTGAGCCAGCGGGTGACGGTGCCTTCGGTGACGGACTCGCCGAGGGCCGGGAGGGTGACTTCGGTGGCCATGTTGGTGTCTGTCTTCCTTCGCGTCGGTCGGGCGTGGGGTCGGAGGGTGGATGGGTCAGGAGTGAGCGTGCAGCGCCTTGCCGGCCAGGGCCAGGTGGGCCTCGCCGAGGGCCTCGTGCTGGGTGGGGTGGGCATGGACGAGCGGGGCGACGTCCTCGGGGAAGGCCTCCCAGCCGTGGATCAGCTGGGCCTCGCCGACCAGCTCGCCGACCCGGTCGCCGACCATGTGCACCCCGACGACGGGGCCGTCGGTGACCCGGACCAGCTTGACGAAGCCCAGGGTCTTCAGGATCTGGCTCTTGCCGTTGCCGCCGAGGTCGTAGGTCAGTGCCTCGACCGCGTCGGCCCCGTGGCGCTCCACGGCCTGGGCCTCGGTGAGTCCGACCGAGGCGACCTCGGGGTGGGAGTAGGTGACACGGGGGATGCCGGCCTCGTCGATGGGCGCGGGGGCCAGGCCCGCGATCTCCTCGGCGACGAAGATCCCCTGCTGGAAGCCGCGGTGGGCCAGCTGGAGGCCCGGCACGATGTCCCCGACGGCGTAGACCCCCTCGAGGTTGGTGCGGCAGCGCTCGTCGGCGAGCACGAAGCCACGCTCCATCGCCACGCCCTGCTCGTCGTAGCCGAGCCCGCCGGTGACCGGGCCGCGCCCGACGGCGACCAGGAGCAGCTCGGCCTCGAGCACGTCGCCGCCCTCCACGGTGACCGCGACGCCGTCGTCGGTGGTCTTGACGCTCTGGAAGGGCGTCGCCGTGCGGAAGCCGATGCCGCGCTTGCGGAAGGCCCGCTCGAGCGCCTTGGAGCAGGCCTCGTCCTCGGCGGGCACCAGGCGGGGGAGGGCCTCGACGATCGTCACGTCGGCCCCGAAGCTGCGCCACACGCTGGCGAACTCGCACCCGATCACGCCGCCGCCCAGCACCACCACCGACGCCGGGACCCGCTCGAGCCGCAGCGCGTGGTCGGAGGTGATCACCCGATCGCCGTCGACCTCGAGGCCGGGCAGCGAGCGCGACGTGGAGCCGGAGGCCAGCACGACGTGGGCGCCGGTGTGGACGGTGCCGTCGACGGTCACCTCGCGGGGGCCGGTCAGCCGGCCCTCGCCCTCGATCACGGTGATGCCGCGGCCCTTGACCAGCCCGGTGAGGCCCGTGAAGAGGCGGGAGACCACGCCGTCCTTGTAGGCGTTGACCCCGGCCATGTCGATGCCCTCGAGGGTGGCGCGGACGCCGTACGTCGCGGAGTCGCGGGCGGCGTCGGCGACCTCGGCCGCGTGGAGGAGCGCCTTGGTCGGGATGCAGCCGACGTGGAGGCAGGTGCCCCCGAGGCGGCCCTTCTCGACGAGCCCGACGCGCAGGCCGAGCTGCGCGGCCCTCAGCGCACAGGCGTAGCCGCCCGAGCCTGCCCCGAGGACGAGGACGTCGAAGTCGGCGTCAGCGTCGGCCACTGTGCTCCCTCCGGTCAGCGGGACCGCGCCTCGCGGTCCCGGCCCATCCTTGCACTCTTTGCGGGCGAGTCCACACCGCCCTCAGGCGCACCGGCCCGTCGATTGGGCACACTGGGGACATGGGTTTCCTCGACCGATTCCGCCGCGGCTCGCGCATGAGCCGGCCCACGGGCGGCGCACGCACCGGTTCGACCACCGTGCGCGCCTCCGACCGCGCCGACGAGGACCACCTGCAGTCGTGGGTGGGCGCACGACGCGGCGTCGAGGGCTTCGTCGAGCCGCGGACCGCGGTGAGCGACGTGACCCTGCTGCTGGTCGCCCACGACGGCGAGTGGACCCGCCGCCGGGTGCCGTCGGTGCAGTGGGCCCACCAGTTCTGCAACAAGCACCAGGTGCCGTCCTACGACGCTGCGCTGGTCGGCATCCCGCAGCGGATGCGCGACTACAACCGGCGCAAGAAGGCCGGCGAGGCCTGACGGCCGGTCAGGTCGCCGGCTCGACCAGCGACCGGGCGTAGTCGACGAGGGTGCCGACGGCGAAGCCGGTGCCGCCCGGGGTGACGTGGCCGTAGGCCTTGCCGTTGTTGAACGACGGCCCGGCGATGTCGAGGTGGGCCCACGGCAGGCCGTCGGTGAACTCCTGGAGGAACGCGCCGGCGTAGAGACCGCCGCCCCAACGGATCCAGTCGTGCTGGAGCAGGTCGGCGATCTTGCTCGCGCGCACGCGCTCGGTCATCTGCTCCGAGAGCGGCATCTGCCAGTGCGTCTCGCCCGCGGCGGCTCCGGCGGCGATGACGGCGGCGACCACCTCGTCGCGTCCCATCACCCCGGCGACCCGGTCGCCCAGGGCGATCACCATGTGGCCGGTGAGCGTCGCGACGTCGAGCACCACGTCGGGCTTCGCCTCGGTGGCGCGGACCAGCGCGTCGGCCAGCACCAGCCGGCCCTCGGCGTCGGTGTTCATGACCTCGACGGTGCGGCCGCCGTACATCGTGAGCACGTCGCCGGGCCGGGTCGAGGAGCCGGACACCATGTTCTCGGCCATCGGCACGTAGGTGCTGACCTTGACCGGGAGCTTCAGCGCGGCGATCGCCAGCGTGGCCTGCACGACCGCCGCGGCGCCGGCCATGTCGGACTTCATGTCGACCATGCTCTGCGCGGGCTTGATCGACAGCCCGCCGGAGTCGAAGGTGATGCCCTTGCCGACGAGCGCGAGGTGGGCCTTGGCGCCGCGCGGGGAGTAGGTGAGCTCGACCAGCCGCGGCGGTGCCGAGGAGCCGTTGCCGACCCCGAGGATGCCGCCGCACCCGAGCTCGGCCAGCGCCGCCTCGTCGTGGACGGTGACCTTCACCGTCGGGCGGCCCCGGCCCTTCGACGCCGTACGGGCCGCCTCGACGACCGCGTCGGCGAACGCCGGCGGACGCAGGTCGCCCGGCGGGGTGTTGACCCAGTCGCGGGTGCCGGTCACGGCGTCGGCGAGCACCTGGGCGACCTCGAAGGCCTCCTGGGCGACGTCCTGCCGGGCGATGCTGCTCAGCACCGTGACCGTGCCGGGACGGGTGTCCTTCGTCTCCTTCTTGTACGTCGTGAACGTGTAGCCGCCGAGGGAGTACCCCTCGACCACCGCGCGCACCAGGCCCGGCGTGTCGGCGGGCAGCGCGACCGCGACCGTGGCGGCGTTGGTGACCGCGCGGGCGGCCGACCCGGCAGCGCGCCGGCAGGCCACCTGGTCGGTCTCGCGGCCGATGCCGACCAGCACCAGCAGCGGGGAGGACAGGGTGCCGTTGGTCGGCAGCTTGTGGACCTCGCCCGCCTTGCCGGTGACGCCCAGCGACGCCAGCAGCGGCCGGAGCTTGCGCCCGTAGGCCTTGCCCACCTCCTCGGCGCCGGGCGCCAGCACGGCCCCGGTGTCGTGCTGGAGGACGCCGACGACGACGGCGTCGGCCCGGGTCTTGGCGGGGTTGGCCGCGCGCAGCTGGTAACTCGTCACCGGGGCAGGATAGCCAGCCGGCGAGTGGCTGCCGCTGCGGTAGGTTCACCGGCATGAGCGATGCCCCGACCGCCGCACCGCGCCAGTCGCCGCTCCACGACCGCCACGTCGCGCTGGGCGCGAAGCTCGCCGGTTTCGGGGGCTGGTCGATGCCGCTGGAGTACCCCTCCGGCACGGTCAAGGAGCACCTGGCCGTCCGCACCGCCGTCGGCGTCTTCGACGTCAGCCACCTGGGCAAGGCGATGGTCCGGGGCCCCGGCGCCGCCGCCCACGTCAACGCCTCGCTCAGCAACGACCTCGGCCGGATCGCCCCCGGCCAGGCGCAGTACACGCTGTGCTGCGACGACGCGACCGGCGGCGTCGTCGACGACCTGATCGCCTACCTCCACGACGACGAGCACGTGCTGCTGGTCCCCAATGCGGCCAACCACGCAGAAGTGTGCCGACGGCTCCGCGAGACCGCACCCGAGGGCGTCGAGGTGGTCGACCACCACACCGACTACGCCGTCCTCGCCGTCCAGGGCCCCCGCTGCGACGACGTCCTGACCGAGGTCGGGCTGCCCGTCGGCCACGACTACATGTCCTTCGTCGAGGGGGTCTGGCCCTCCGACGGCCAGGACGTGCCCGTGGTCGTGTGCCGCACCGGCTACACCGGTGAGCGGGGCTACGAGCTGGTCCTGGCCGCCGAGGCCGCCGGCAGCCTCTGGGACGCGCTGCTGGCCGCCGGGGAGGAGCACGGCATCCTGCCGTGCGGCCTGGGCTCCCGCGACACCCTGCGCACCGAGATGGGCTACCCGCTCCACGGCCAGGACATCACCCTCGACGTCACCCCGGTGCAGGCCCGGCTGGGCTGGGCGGTCGGCTGGAAGAAGGAGGCCTTCTGGGGCCGCGAGGTGCTGCTGGCCGAGAAGGAGGCCGGCCCCGAGCGGCTGCTGCGCGGGCTGCGCGCGGTCGGTCGCGGCATCCCACGGCCCGGGATGCGGGTGTCGCTGACGCCCGACGTACCGCTCTGCGAGATCACCTCGGGCACCTTCAGCCCGACGCTGCGGACCGGCATCGGGCTGGCGCTGGTGCCGACGATGGTCGCCGCCGACGCCGAGGTGGGCGTCGACGTCCGGGGGCGTCGCGAGGTGTTCGCGCTGGTGAAGCCGCCTTTCGTCGACACCAGCGTGCGGGAGGGGTCCTGATGCTGCCCGACCAGCCCGCGACCTTCCGCTCGCCGGGCCCCTCCGAGCGCCCGTGGTGGTGGCGGCTGGAGGACGGCTCGGGGAGCGAGGTGGCCGTGATCGGTGACCTCGCCGACCAGCGGTTCGCCAGCCAGGCCGACGCCGAGTCGTGGGTCGGCGAGACCTGGGCCGAGCTCGCCGAGCACGGCGTCGACCAGGTGACGCTCTTCGAGCTCGAGCGCGCGGTCTACGGGCCGATGTCGCTCCACGCCTGACGCGCCCGATCCGCCGCGGCCCCCGCGCCGAACACCCGACGAGGGCCCGCGGCTGCTGACAGCCGGTGCCGAGGGTCGGAGGATGGGAGCCATGCGCCGCAGCACGGAGTTCGCCACGTGGCTGTCCGCGCGCTGGCCCGCGCTCGTGCGGAGCCTGGTCTTCCTCGGGCACCCGCAGGCCGAGGCCGAGGTCGCGGCCGGCGAGGCGGTGGCCCGGCTGCTGCCCGCCTGGGAGCGGGAACGCCGCGACGGCGACGTCGACCTGCTGGCCTACCGCGCCCTGGTCGAGGAGCACGCCCGCGTCGTACGCCGACGGGACCCGGGCGCGCCGCCGAGCCTCGACGACGAGCCCGACCTGCCGCCGGGCCTCGCCGACCGGATCGAGCGGCGCCGCGAGCTCGAGGCCCACCTGGCGACGCTGGACGAGGAGGACCGGGTCCGTGCCGTCCTGGCTCACGTAGCGGGCCTCGACGACGACGACGTCGCCGACGTGGTCGGGGCCGCCGGCCCGACCCCGCTGCTGCCCCTGAGCGCGCTCGACGTCCGCGACGCCGGCGAGGCGGTGCCGGTCGCGCCCGCCCCGGTGTCGGCGGTGCTGGCCCGCTCGCGCCGCCGCCGGCGTACGGCGTGGACGCGCGGCGCCGTCGTGGCCGCCGTGGTCGCGGTCGTGCTCGGGGCCACCACCTGGTGGACCTCCGGCGACGACGGGGCGCCCGAGCAGGGCGAGGTCTCGGCCGAGACCAACCCGCTGCCGGTGCCGTGGTTCGCCGACGGCACCCTCCACCTGGCTCGCGTCACCGTGGTTGCCGACCACGTCGAGACGCTGCTGGAGGTGCCCGACGGCGTCGTCTACGCCGACACCGGGGGCCACGTCGTGCACGTCGACAACAACGGCCGCCAGCGCACCATCGGCCGGGCCGTCCCGGGGTCGCGGCTGGTCGTCGAACCCGCCACCGGGTGGGTGGCCTGGGCCGATCCGGGCGACGGGGTGCCCGAGCTGGTCGTCAACGACACGCTCGCCCGCGCCGAGGTCGGCCGGAGACCGCTCACGCCTCCGGGCTCCGGCGGTGGCGAGCCGCTCGGCACCCACGGGCCGATCGCGATCGACGGTGAGCGCGTCTACTACAGCTCCGCCGACGGCGACTTCGCGTGGGAGCCGTCGATCGACGTGTCCTACGCCCTGTCCGGGGCCATGCTCGACACCGCCGAGGACGCCCGCGTCTCGCGCAGCGACGGCGTGCTGCGGGTGACCCCGCTGCCCTACCGCACCGGCACCGTCATCGACGCCGACGACGCCCGGCTGACCCACGACGGGCGCTACGCGTTCGGGATCCAGTCGACCGACGCCTACGACCAGCTGCAGGTCTTCCGCGTCGAGGACGGGCGGCCGCTGCAGATGTACGCCCCGAGCGACGAGGCGGTGGCGTGGACCTACCAGGACGGCACCTTCTACTTCGCGGTCACCCACATGCTCCAGGACAAGCGGTTCCAGGACATGCTGGAGATGCCGTCGGAGGGTGACTACCGCTTCTACGCCTGCCGGCCCGGCCGGCCGCAACCGTGCGAGAAGCTGCCGCTGACGGTGCCCGAGGAAGTGGCCGACCCGCCGATCCTCCCGTCGTGACCGAGCGTCGGCGCCGGGTCCTACGCTGCGGGGATGCGCACGTTCCGGCAGGTCGACGTCTTCTCCAGCACCCCGCTCGGGGGCAACCCGGTCGCCGTGGTCCACGACGCCGAGGGGCTCGACGACGAGCAGATGCAGCGCTTCGCGCGGTGGACCAACCTCAGCGAGACCACGTTCCTGCTGCCGCCTACCACGGGCGCGGCCGACTACCGGCTGCGGATCTTCACCCCGTCCACCGAGCTGCCCTTCGCCGGCCACCCGACGCTCGGCTCGGCCCACGCCTGGCGTGAGCAGGGCGGCTCGCCGCGGTCGGGCAGGCAGCTCGTGCAGGAGTGCGGGGCCGGGCTGGTCACGCTGCGACGCTCCGCTGACGCCGCCGGGGGAGAGCGGTGGGCGTTCGCCGCACCACCGCTGCTGCGCTCCGGGCCGGTCTCCGACGACGACCGGGCAGCGATCCTCGGCCCGCTGCGGCTCGGCGCCGACGACGTCCTCGACATGGCGTGGGTGGACAACGGTCCTGGCTGGGTGGGCGTGCTGCTGCGCGACGCCGCCGCCGTGCTCGCCCTCGAGCCCGACTTCTCCGCCCTGCGCCACGATGTCGGGGTGGTCGGCGTCCGCACCGGTGGCGACACGGCCTGCGAGGTGCGGGCCCTGTGCCCGATGGGCTCGGGCATCACCGAGGACCCCGTCACCGGCAGCCTCAACGCCGGCCTCGCGCAGTGGCTCGCCGGCACCGTCCTCCCCGCGTCGTACGTCGCCGCCCAGGGCACCGTGATCGGTCGCTCCGGCCGGGTCCACGTCGAGACGGACGGTGACACGACCTGGGTCGGCGGCGACGCGCGCACGGTGGTCTCCGGCGAGGTCTCGATCGACTAGATTCGGAGGATGCAGGTTTACCTCGACCTCCTCCGACGGATCCTCGACGAGGGCGTGGAGAAGGGCGACCGGACCGGCACCGGCACGCGGTCGGTCTTCGGCCACCAGATGCGCTTCGACCTCGCCGAGGGCTTCCCGCTGGTGACGACCAAGAAGGTGCACACCCGGTCGGTGTTCGCCGAGCTGCTGTGGTTCCTGCGCGGCGACACCAACGTGAAGTGGCTCCAGGACCGCGGGGTCACGATCTGGGACGAGTGGGCCGACGCCGACGGCGACCTCGGGCCGGTCTACGGCTACCAGTGGCGCTCGTGGCCGACCCCTTCCGGCGAGCACGTCGACCAGGTCGCGCAGCTGGTCGCCAACCTGCAGCGCGACCCCGACTCGCGCCGCCACATCGTGTCGGCCTGGAACGTCGCCGACATCCCCCAGATGGCGCTCGCGCCCTGCCACGCGCTCTTCCAGTTCTACGTCGCCGACGGCCGGCTCTCGTGCCAGCTCTACCAGCGCTCCGCCGACGTGTTCCTCGGCGTGCCGTTCAACATCGCGTCCTACGCCCTGCTGACGCACATGGTCGCCCGGGTGACCGGGCTCGAGGTCGGCGACTTCGTGCACACCCTCGGTGACGCCCACCTCTACTCCAACCACCTCGAGCAGGCCAGGCTGCAGCTCACCCGCGAGCCGCGGCCGCTGCCCACGCTGGTGCTCGACCCGTCGGTGACCGAGATCGACGGCTTCGACCTCGAGCACATCAGCGTCGAGGGCTACGACCCGCACCCCGGCATCAAGGCACCCATTGCCGTCTGAGCCGCGGGTCGTCGCGGTCGCGGCGTACGCCGAGGGGCGGGTCATCGGCGACCGTGGCCGGATCCCGTGGCACATCTCCGAGGACTTCGCGCACTTCAAGGCCGAGACGCTCGGCCACACGCTTGGTCATGGGGCGGCTCACCTTCGACGCGATCGGGCGGCCGCTGCCGGGCCGCCGCACGATCGTCGTCACCCGCGACGCGGCCTGGGCGCACGAGGGGGTGGTGGTCGCCCACTCGGTGGACGACGCGCTCGACCTCGCCGCCGGCCTCGGCGGCGACACGGTCGTCGCCGGCGGTGGGCAGGTCTACGCGCAGGCGATGCCCCGCCTCACCCACCAGGTGCTGACCGAGGTGCACCTGGTCGTCGAGGGCGACGCCTACTACCCCGACTTCGACGCGGCCGAGTGGCGCGAGACCCGCCGGGTCTCACGCCCCGACCTCGACTGGGTCTGGCTGGAGCGGCTCTGACGCGGGTCGGCCGTTCATCGCACCCGACATCTGCGTCGTCGAACCCGGCGTTCCACGACTCAGATGTCGGGTACGACGCTCGCCACCGGAGCGCCGAGCGGCCCGACCTCAGGTGCCGGCGTCGTCGATGCAGAGCACGTTGCCCTCGCTGTCGAGGAACCAGGCGGCGTTGCCCTCGCCCGGGAGCGAGGCGACGCTGCCCTCCCAGGTGATCCCCGGCAGGTCGAAGTGCTGGAACTCCACGCCGCGCGACTCCAGCTCGGCCACCTCGCCGGCGACATCGGCCACGTGCCACTGGGCGATGGTGTGGCTGGCCCGCCCGGCGTGCTCGGTCTCGTAGAGGAAGAACGCCGACCCGGTGCCGGTCGTGTAGATCAGCCCGCCGGGGTTCTCCCCGCTGGGCGTGAGGCCGAGCTTGTCGGCGTAGAAGTCACGAGCGCGTCCCAGGTCGGAGGCTGGGATGTTGGCCGTCACGGTGCTGTCCTTCAGCATGGTGGACCTCCTCGGGTTCAGGGAGTGCCCGAGCCCGCTCCAGGTCGAACGGTAGACCTCTCCGGCAGGCCCCACCAGAGCCCATCAGGGCCTCCAAGGCCCGATCAGGCGGGGACGGAGGCGCCGTAGTGGTTGACGGCGCCGGTGCAGGCCTCGACCCAGCCGTCGATCGCGGCCACCTGGAGGCCGGGGATGCGGAACCGCAGCCGGCTGCCGCTGCCCGGCTCGTCGGAGAGGTACCCGGTCGCGCTGAGCGTGCCGTCGGCCTCACGGGTCACGGTGAGGTCGATCCACTCCTCGATGCTCTCGAGCACCGCCGAGCGGCGTACGCCGTCCCGGACCGCGCGCAGGGCCCCGGCGAAGCGGTGGAGCTCCTCGACCCGCAGCGCGACGGCGACGTCGCCGCTGAAGCCGCCGACGTGGACGTGCACGGGGCAGACCAGCCAGCCCGCCTCGACGTGGTCGAGCGGCCGTGAGTGCAGCCGGCGCAGCACGCGCAGCGAGACGTGGTCGCCGCTCTCGGGCCCGATCTCGAGGTGCGGCGCGGTGACGTAGGGGGTGGTGAGGACGGTCATGGGTCAGCCCTTCGTGGGGAGGGTCCGGCACCCGGCGGGCAGGCACAGGGCGGTACCGGCCGGGCGGGGCACCCAGCGGCCGTGGGGGAGCACCTCGCGCGAGCGGTCGGTGCGTCCCCACCGGAGGTGGCGGGCGTCGAGCCCGGTGCAGGTGGCGTGGCTCTCGACCGTGCGGCAGAAGGCGGTCCCGTGCTCGGTGCCGACGAACGCGCGCGACAGCGGGTCGCCCACGCGCACGGTCGGAGCGGCGGTGCGGGTGCGCCAGCCGCGGTCGCGCAGCACCGAGCAGGAGGCCCGGTCCGTGGCGACCCCGCAGCGCGTCGGGTCGACCGCGCCCGGCACCCAGGTGGCGTACGCCGGCTGCGACTGCGTGTCGGAGACCCGGTCGAAGCCCCAGCTCTGGGTGGCCAGGTCGAGCGGCAGGCACGCGGTGGCCGCCGGGGCCTGGGCGCCACCCGGGGCGAGCACGCGGCAGAACCAGACCGTGCCCTCGTCACCGGCCACGAAGGTCCGGCTGTGCTCGAGGCCCCACGGCACCGAGCGGCCGGTGCGGACGGTCTTCCAGCCGCCGAGGGTGCGCAGCGAGCAGCCGACGCGGGAGTCGCGCGGCGTCCCGAGCAACCCGCAGACGGCGCTGCTGTCGCCGGCGGCGATCACCGAGGCGCTGCCGGGGACGAACGGCCGCTGCTGACGCGGCGTCGCCGCGACGCCCGGGTCGACCACGGTCACCGACGGGGCCGACACGTTGCCCGCCAGGTCGTGGGCGACGACGGAGTAGGTGAAGGACTGGCCGGGCGAGGCCTGCCGGTCGACGTACGACGCCGTGGCGGTCTCGGCCAGGGGCACCCCGTTGCGGAGCACCCGGTAGCCGGTGACCCCGACGTCGTCGGACGGCGCCGACCACGAGACGGCCACGCCGCGGGGCGCGGGGGACGCGGTCAGGTCCGACGGGCGACCGGGGGCGGTGAGGTCGACGGGCACGACGTCGGCCAGGTGGACGAACCGGTCGGGCCAGCTGCTGTCGCCGGGGTAGACGGTGTGGACGACGAACCCGTTGTGGCCGTCGGTGTTCATCTCGGAGATGACGACGCTGCCGTCGGAGTTGACGTCCTCGACGTAGGACACGTGGCCGCGGGCGTACCAGCCGACCGCGCCGGCCGCCGGGACCTTGTTGGAGACGTAGCCCGCCGCCTTGGCGACCTTCGACCACTCGGTGGCGTTGCCCCAGTGGCGGCCAGCGAACCAGTTGCTGAAGCCCAGCCCGTTGCGCTGGCCGAGCCGGAAGGCGACCCACGAGGTGCACTGGCCCTGGAAGAAGCCGAGGCCGTCGTCGACGCAGCCCGACCCCACGCTGCTCTCGTCGCAGTCGGGGGCGGCGGGCCAGGGGTAGCCGTAGGTGTCGTGGGCGGCGTTGGTGCCGGGCACACCCGTCCAGACCGGAGGCTTCTCGGGCTTGGCCGGAGCGCCGGGCTGGCCGGCGCCCGGGGCGCCCGCCGCAGGGGTCGCGCCCGGGGCAGGCGTGCCCTCGTCGGCGCGTGCGGTGGTCATCGGCAGCGCGAGCGCGGCGAGCGTCACGAGGACGGCGACGGGCACCCGCCACCACCCGGTGGTCGGCCGCGGCCCCGGCAACGGCCCGACAAGCCCTGCGTCGTACACGATTCGTCCTCTTCGCTCGATCACGTGGAGCGGCACCCCGGGTCGTGCGGTCACGACCCCTGGGTGCCGTGGGTCCATGCTGGGTGAGCGCGGCCGACGCGCGCGGCGGAACGGCGAAACATGGCCCGGACGGACTAGTCAGGACGGCCCAGCCGATACCCTGAGCACATGACGCCCGCTCCTCCCGCGGAGGCGCCCTTCGGCCGGGTGCTGACCGCCATGGCCACGGTCTTCGCCGCCGACGGCTCGGTCGACCTGGAGCAGACCGCTGCGGTCGCGGTCCACCTGGTCGACCACGGGCACGACGGCGTGGTGGTGAGCGGCACCACCGGCGAGTCGCCGACGACCTCACCGTCCGAGTGCGGCGACATCCTGCGCGCCGTCCGCGACGCGGTGGGCGACCGGGCCAGCGTGGTCGCCGGCGTCGGGACCAACGTCACCGCCCACTCCGTCGACCTGGCCCGGCAGGCCGAGAAGCTGGGCGCCGACGGCCTGCTGCTGGTCTCGCCCTACTACAGCAAGCCCGGCCAGGCCGCCATGCGCCACCACTTCACCGAGGTCGTCCGGGCCACCGGCGTCCCCGTGATGCTCTACGACGTCCCCGGCCGCACGGCCAGCACCATCGGCCTGGAGACCTACGAGGCGTTGCGCGAGTTCCGCACCGTGGTCGCGGTCAAGGACGCGACCGGCGACCTGGTCCGCGGCACCCGGCTGGTCGACCTCGGCTACGCCGTCTACTCCGGCGACGACCACGCCAACCTCGGCTGGCTGGCCCACGGCGGCTGCGGCTTCGTGTCCGTCGCCGGCCACGCCGCCGGCCACCTGCTCGCCGCGATGGCGGACGCGTGGTTCGCCGGCGACACCGCCGGAGCCCTGGCCGCCTACCGCCGGATGCTGCCGGCGGTCGACGCCATCATGTCGGTGCCCAACTACGGCGCCACGACCGCCAAGGCTGCGCTGGAGCTGCTCGGCGTGATCGACAACCGCGCGGTGCGCGGACCCCTGTTGCCCCTCGACGACGACGAGGTGGCGGCGCTGCGCGCCGGCCTCGCGGCGTCCGGATTGATCTGACGAGAGCGAGTCGATGTCCCACCCCCATCCCGAGCTGACCACCCCCGCCGACCTCGAGCCCGGAGCGCTGCGTGTGATCCCGCTCGGTGGTCTCGGCGAGGTCGGCCGCAACATGACCGTCTTCGAGTACGACGGCCGGCTGCTCATCGTCGACTGCGGCGTGCTGTTCCCCGAGGAGAACCACCCCGGCGTCGACCTGATCCTCCCCGACTTCCAACCGATCCGGGACCGGCTCGACGACGTCGAGGCGCTGGTGCTCACCCACGGCCACGAGGACCACATCGGCGCCACGCCGTTCCTGCTGCGCGAGCGCGACGACATCCCGCTGGTCGGCTCCGAGCTGACGCTGGCCCTGCTCTCGAGCAAGCTGCGCGAGCACCGGCTCAAGGAGACCGTCCACCACACGGTCAGCGAGGGCGACCGGATCTCCTTCGGGCCCTTCGACCTCGAGTTCGTCGCGGTCAACCACTCGATCCCCGACGCGCTGGCCGTCGCGATCCGCACCCCCGCCGGGACGGTGCTCCACACCGGTGACTTCAAGATGGACCAGCTGCCGCTCGACGGCCGGATCACCGACCTCCGCGCCTTCGCGCGGCTCGGCGAGGAGGGCGTCGACCTCTTCCTCACCGACTCGACCAACGCCGAGGTGCCCGGCTTCACCACCTCCGAGAAGGAGATCTCGCCGGTCCTCGAGCGGGTCTTCCACGAGAGCAACGGCCGGCTGATCGTGGCTTGCTTCGCCTCCCACGTCCACCGGGTCCAGCAGGTGCTCGACGCCGCGGTCGTGCACGGCCGCAAGGTCGCCTACGTCGGCCGCTCGATGGTCCGCAACATGGCCATCGCGCGCGACCTCGGCTACCTCGAGGTCCCGCCCGGGGTGCTGGTGGACGCCAAGGAGCTCGCCGACCTCGCCCCCGAGCGGCAGGTGCTGATCTCCACCGGCAGCCAGGGCGAGCCGATGAGCGCGCTGAGCCGGATCGCTCAGCGCAACCACCACTTCGTCCACATCGAGGAGGGCGACACCGTCGTGCTCGCCTCTTCGCTGATCCCCGGCAACGAGAACGCCGTCTACCGCGTCATCAACGGCCTGGCCCGCTGGGGCGCGCGGGTCGTCCACAAGGGCAACGCGCTGGTCCACGTCAGCGGCCACGCCAGCGCCGGTGAGCTCCTCTACTGCTACAACATCGTCAAGCCGCGCAACGTGATGCCGGTCCACGGCGAGATCCGGCACATGCTCGCCAACGCAGCCCTGGCCCGCGCGACCGGTGTCCCGGCCGACCGGGTGGTCGTCGCCGAGGACGGCATCGTGGTCGACCTGGTCGACGGCGTCGCCCGGATCGCCGGCAAGGTGGAGTGCGGCTACGTCTTCGTCGACGGCTCCAGCGTGGGCGACATCACCGAGTCCGACCTCAAGGACCGGCGAATCCTCGGCGAAGAGGGGTTCATCTCTGTCATCGTTGTCGTCGACTCGGTCACCGGAAAGGTGTCGGGCGGTCCGGAGATCCATGCTCGGGGCTTCGCGGAGGACGATGCGACCTTCGACGAGATCAAGCAGCCGATCATCGAGGCCCTCGACCGCGCGACGTCCGACGGTGTCTCCGACCACTACCAGCTCCAGCAGACGGTGCGGCGGGTGGTGGGCCGCTGGGTCAACAACACGCACCGTCGACGTCCCATGATCATCCCGGTGGTGGTCGAAGCCTGATCGGAAGGGGGAGCCATGCCGCGGTCCGACACGTTCCACGCCGACGGCGTACGGCGCCTCTACGACGTGACGCGACGGGTCATCGGCTCCACCGACCTGGCCGAGGTGCTCGAGGAGATCGCCTTCGGCGTCGTCGAGGGGCTGGGCTACGGCGTGGCCGCGATCTCCCGGCTCGAGGGCGACACGCTGGTCGTCCACGGTGTCGGTGGACCCGAGGAGCTGCGCGAGCAGCTCATGGGCCGACGGACCCGGGCCTCGATGATCCTCGAGGAGTTCAAGATGGCCGACCACTGGGGCATCCTGCGCTTCCTGCCCCACGAGCGGCTGCCCGCCGACACCGCCGAGGCGCTGTGGGTCCCCGACATCGAGGCCAGTGAGGACCCCGAGGCCTGGCACCCGCTCGACACCCTCTACGCCCCGCTCTACTCCTCCAGCGGCGACCTGCTCGGCAACATGTCCGTCGACCTGCCGCCCGACAACAAGATCCCCGACCAGCAGGGACGCGAGCTGCTCGAGATGTTCGTGGTCCAGGCGGGGCTCGCGCTCGAGCACGCCCAGCGCCGCGAGCAGCTCAGCCGCCAGGTCCGGCTCGGTGAGGCGCTCAAGACCCTGGCCTTCGCGGTCCACCGCGACTTCGATGCCGGCCTGCGCGAGGCGGCTCAGGCCCTCTCGGAGGCGCTGGACGCCACGCAGGTGACCGTCCGCTGCTTCCCCGACACGGTGCACGACCCCGTCGAGCACGCCGCCGGCTACCCGGACGAGCCCCGGGCGCCGGCGTCGACGGTCTCGGGAGTGCGTGCCGGCCTCCAGCGGCGGGCCGCCGAGGGCGAGCTGCGCCCGTTGCTCCTCGACCTCGAGGCCAACACCCTCGGCGTCGCCGACGACGTCCTCCAGCTCAGCCGCACCCACCTGTCCGGCCACAACTGGGGCCGGTGCCTGATCGCACCGGTCGGCGTCGACCAGGAGGTGCTGGGCTACCTCGTCGTGCTGCGCACCCCCGACCAGCACCCGTTCGAGGACGACGAGGTCGACGCCGTCCACGAGGCCGGCCGCGAGCTCGGCCGGTTGGTGCTCGACGCCCGCGTCCGCCGTACGGAGGTGCGACTCGTGCGCGAGCTGCGCGACCTCGACCGCTACAAGGGGGAGCTGATCGCGACCATCTCCCACGAGCTCAAGACCCCGCTCACCTCGATCATGGGCCACACCGAGCTCCTCGAGGACGCCGGCGTCGCTCCGTCCTCGGTCGGCGCCATCGGCCGCAACGCCGCCCGCCTCGACCGGCTGGTCAGCAACCTCCTCAACTACTCGCGGATGCAGGGCCGACGCGAGCTCGAGCGCTCGCCGGTCGACCTCGGCGACCTGTGCCGCTCGGCGGTCGAGATGCTCCGGATCCAGGCCGACGCCGCCGGGGTCGAGCTCGAGCTCGACCTGCCCGACGGGCCGGTGCTGGTGATGGGCGACAAGGACGAGCTGCCCAAGGTGGTCGACAACCTGTGCAGCAACGCGGTGAAGTACACCCCGCGCGGTGGCCGGGTCGACGTCCGGCTCAGCGACGACGAGGAGGCCGCCCACGTCGCGGTCACCGACACCGGGCTCGGCATCTCCCCGCAGGACCAGGTCCACCTGTTCTCGGCGTTCCACCGCTCGACCAACCCCGACGCGCTGACCATCCCCGGCACCGGCCTGGGCCTGGCCATCTCGCGCACCATCGCCGAGGCGCACGGCGGCACCATCACCGTCGACTCCGACCTCGGCAAGGGCAGCACCTTCACCCTCACGGTGCCGCTGCCCGAGGACGACTGAGCAGGCGCGGAGACACGCACCCGTGTGGTCCCTGTGACTGGTGTGACTGTGGCTTAGCCTTCTCACCATGGCGACCCGTACGTCTTCCCCGCCGGGGTCGCGGAGCAGGAGCACGTCCTCGTCCCGGTCCTCCGGGAAGTCACGAGGCACCTCCAGCCCCCGATCACGGAGTGCCCGCAAGCCGACCACCACCCGCAGCCGCACCGCGACCACGAGCACCCGCAGCGCCTCGCGCAGCCGCAGCGGCGCTTCGACGCGCCGCCCCGCGCCTCGCGCGGTGCGCAGCGGCACCGGGCCGGTGGCGCGGTCCTTCGGGGCCCTGGGCCGCGGCGCCGCCGCGACCTGGATGGCGACCGCCCACGGCGTCGGCGCGGGCGCCCGCAAGGTCGGGGGAGCGGCTCGCGACCTCGAGCCCGAGCAGCGCCGGGACGGCGTCGGGCTGTTCCTGATCGGCCTCGCCGTGGTCGCCGCGGCGGCGGTCTGGTGGCAGCTGCCCGGCGGCGTGATGGACGTCGCCCGCACCATCGTCTCCGGCTCGGTCGGCAAGGTCGGCTGGCTGGTGCCGCTGATGCTGGTCCTCATCGGCTGGCGCAACATGCGCGACCCCGAGCACAACGGACCGGCCGGGCGCCAGGTGATCGGCTGGCTGGCCCTCGGGTTCGGCGCGCTCGGCATCGTCCACATCGCCAGCGGCAACCCGCAGCCCGAGCTCGGCGACGCCACCCAGCTGCAGTTCGGCGGCGGCGCGATCGGGTTCGTGGTCTCCAGCCTGCTGCTCGACCTGCTCCGCTCGGCGTACGTCGTGGTGCCGGTGCTCGCGCTGATCGCCTTCTTCGGCGTGCTGGTGATCACGGCGACCCCGCTCTACCAGGTGCCGCGACGGCTGGCCCACGGCCGCGACGTGCTGCTGGGCCGCGCCACCCCCGGCGGTGAGGACGCAGAGGCCGCGGTCACGCAGCCGGTCCGGAGTCGTCGCCGCGCCGCCGGCGAGGGAGACATCGACCCCGAGATGGGCGACCCCGCCTACGACAGCCCGGTGCTCGCCGACCGCGAGCTGCGCAAGCGGCGCCGCAAGGCCGAGCCGCCGGTCGACGACGACCAGCCGACCGAGCAGACGCCCGCGGTGGACAAGGGCGAGCTCGAGCCGCCGCCGCACACCCCGATCCCGCAGCGCGTCGAGCAGCTCTCCCTCTCCGGGGACATCGCCTACTCGCTGCCCGCCAACGACGTGCTCAAGCCCGGCTCGGTCCACAAGGCCCGTTCCAAGGCCAGCGACGCCGTGGTCGACCGGCTGATGCAGGTGATGGAGGAGTTCGGGATCGACGCCCAGGTCACGGGCTACACCCGCGGTCCCACGGTCACGCGCTACGAGGTCGAGCTCGGCCCCGCGGTCAAGGTCGAGAAGGTCACCGCGCTGTCGAAGAACATCGCCTACGCCGTCGCCTCCGCCGACGTCCGGATCCTCAGCCCGATCCCCGGCAAGTCGGCGATCGGCATCGAGATCCCCAACTCCGACAAGGAGATCGTCTCGCTGGGCGACGTGCTGCGCTCGGGCGTCGCCCGCGGCGACCACCACCCGATGGTGGCCGGGCTCGGCAAGGACGTCGAGGGCGGCTTCGTGGTCGCCAACCTGGCGAAGATGCCGCACCTGCTGGTCGCCGGTGCGACCGGCTCCGGCAAGTCCTCCTTCATCAACTCGATGATCAGCTCGGTGCTGATGCGCAGCACCCCGGACGAGGTGCGGATGATCCTGGTCGACCCCAAGCGGGTCGAGCTCAACGCCTACGAGGGCATCCCGCACCTGATCACGCCGATCATCACCAACCCCAAGAAGGCCGCCGAGGCGCTGCAGTGGGTCGTCCGCGAGATGGACCTGCGCTACGACGACCTCGCCAACTTCGGGTTCCGCCACATCGACGACTTCAACAAGGCGGTGCGCGCCGGCAAGGTCGAGGTGCCGGCGGGCAGCGAGCGGCAGCTCTCGCCCTACCCCTACCTGCTGGTCGTGGTCGACGAGCTCGCCGACCTGATGATGGTCGCCCCGCGCGACGTCGAGGACTGCGTCGTCCGGATCACCCAGCTCGCGCGCGCCGCCGGCATCCACCTGGTGCTGGCCACCCAGCGACCCAGCGTCGACGTCGTCACCGGTCTGATCAAGGCCAACGTGCCCTCCCGGCTGGCGTTCGCGACCTCGTCGCTGGCCGACAGCCGGGTCATCCTCGACCAGCCGGGTGCGGAGAAGCTGGTCGGCCAGGGCGACGGGCTGTTCCTCCCGATGGGCGCCTCCAAGCCGGTGCGCGTCCAGGGGTCGTGGGTGACCGAGGCCGAGATCCACCAGGTCGTCGCCCACTGCAAGCAGCAGCTCGAGCCGACGTACGTCGAGGAGGTGACGGCGCCCGCGCAGTCGAGGCGGGAGCTCGACGACGACATCGGGGACGACCTCGACCTCGTGGTGCAGGCCATCGAGCTGGTCGTCTCGACCCAGTTCGGGTCGACCTCGATGCTGCAGCGCAAGCTCCGGGTCGGCTTCGCCAAGGCCGGCCGGTTGATGGACATCCTCGAGAGCCGCGGGGTCGTCGGACCCAGCGAGGGCTCCAAGGCACGAGACGTGCTGGTGAAGCCCGACGAGGTCGACAGCGTGATCGCCACTGTGCAGGGAGAGGCCTGATGAGCTCGTGGGGGACAGCACCCGTCGTCGAGGGTGACCGGTTCGACGACACCGACGACCAGCAGCGCACGGCGCTGACGATCGCGCCGGCCGCGCTCGAGGTACGCCGCAACGCCGGCCTGGCCGCGCTCGTCGGTGGCCTCGCCTCGACCGTCGCCATCGCCTACCTGGCCCGCGCGACCGCCACCGGTGCGGTGCTCGACTGGGTGCTGGCGATCGGGCTGGCGCTGCTGGGCATCGGGAACCTCGCCGCGCTGGTCGACGCCCGCACCCCGCTGCTGGTCGCCGACACCCAGGGCGTCCGGCTGCGTCTCGGCCGCAACTGGCGCGGCCTGCCCTGGGGTGCGCTGAGCCGGGTCGAGCACACCCCGCGACGGGGCCTGCTGCGCGACGGTCGGCTGGTCATGGTGGTGCACAACCCGGCCCGCCTGGTCGAGGAGCTCGACGGCAGCGGCCGTCGCCAGTCGTGGCTGAGCCAGCGGATGTACGGCGCCCCGTTCGCCGTACCGCTCGGGCTCTCCACCCGGGTCCGTGGCGCGGGCGAGGACCTCACCGCCGCCCTGGCCGAGCTGGCCGCCGGCAGCAGCCGGGTGGTCGAGGTGGTCCCGGAGCCCGAGGTCGAGGCCGAGCGGGAGGCCACGTTCGTCGAGGAGGTCGTCGACGAGACCGTTCTGCCCGAGCCCGTCGTCGAGGACGAGGAGGAGCGTCGGCTCCCCGACCCCCGCCCGCGGCTGGCCCACACCCTGGGCCGGCTCTCCGGCCTCTTCTCCCGAGACCGCGCCGAGACGCAGGAGGAGACCGTCGAGGACACCGAGGTCCTCGTGGAGCCCACCGACGGCGTCGAGGAGACCGGGGCGGAGCTGGTCGCGAGCGCCACGCCCAGCCCGCTGCGCGAGCACACGCCCGCCGTCCGGGCCGAGGTCCGCCACGAGCTTGAGGACGACGAGGAGGAGCTCGAGGGCCGCGAGCTGCGGCGCCCCGGCAGCGTCAACCTGGTCGAGGACACCGTCGTCTGGAGCGAGCGGGTCACGCCGATCGCCCGCGAGGGCCACGCGGTCGAGCCGCTGCTCATCGACGACCACGCGATCGAGCCCGCCGAGGACCCCGTCGTCGGCCCGGAGCTGCACGCGGCGCGGACCCGGCTCGGGCTGAGCGTCGACCAGCTCGCCGAGCGCACCCGGATCCGGCCCCACGTGATCGAGTCGATCGAGGTCGACGACTTCGCGCCGTGCGGCGGCGACTTCTACGCCCGCGGCCACCTGCGCACCCTCGCCCGGGTGCTCGGCATCGACGTCGCCCCGCTGCTCTCGGCCTACGACGACCGCTACGCCGACGCGCCGATCAACCCGCGCCGGGTCTTCGAGGCCGAGCTGGCCACCGGCTCCCACGGGTCGATCCGCGGCACCCGCGGCGGCCCCAACTGGTCGGTGCTCGTGGCGGCCGTGATGGCGCTGGTGCTGGCCTGGTCGGTCGCCCGGCTGGTGATGGACGGCCCGGTCGAGCTCCGCCAGCAGACCCCGGTGCTCAACGGCTCGGCCGGCGTCGACAACGGACCCGGCAATGCGGCCCCGGCGGTGCCGGTGCGACTGACCGCCGAGGGCGGCGGTGCCTTCGTGCGGCTGCGCGACGGCAGCGGCGCCATGGTCTTCCAGGGCAACGTCGCCTTCGGCGAGACGCGCAGCTTCGAGGTCTCGCCCCCGGTGCGCGTGCAGTCGACCGACGGCTCGCTCATGGTCAGCATCGACGGCGACGACCGCGGCGCGCTGGGCGCGACCGGCGAGCCCGCGCAGAACATGTTCACGGTCACGGAGTGACGGGGGTCTCGCGCCTCCCGACTCGGGCGGGGTGGCGCCGACCCGGCATACTCGTCGGATCATGACCGCCTCCCTGTCCGTCGCCCTGGTGACGCTCGGCTGCGCCCGCAACGAGGTCGACTCCGAGGAGCTGGCCGGTCGGCTCGCGGCCGACGGGTTCCGGCTGGTGGCCGACGCCGACGAGGCCGACACGGTCGTGGTCAACACCTGCGGCTTCGTCGAGGCCGCCAAGAAGGACTGCGTCGACACCCTGCTGCAGGCCGCCGACCTCAAGAGCGAGGGGCGGGCCCGGGCCGTCGTCGCCGTCGGCTGCCTGGCCGAGCGCTACGGCAACGACCTGGCCGAGTCGCTGCCCGAGGCCGACGCGGTGCTCGGCTTCGACGACTACCCCGACATCGCCGCCCGGCTGCGCTCGATCGTGGCCGGCGAGGTCCACCACCCGCACACCCCGCAGGACCGCCGAAGGCTGCTGCCGATCACTCCGGTGGACCGCGGCGACCAGCGTCGACGACCTGACGCGTCCCCGGCCTCGGCGGTCCCCGGGCCGTACGTCGCCGGCTCGACGGCGGGCCGATGGCCCCGCTCAAGCTGGCCAGCGGCTGCGACCGCCGCTGCTCGTTCTGCGCGATCCCGAGCTTCCGCGGCTCCTTCGTCAGCCGCCGGCCCTCCGACGTGCTCGGCGAGGCGCGCGTGGCTGGCCGGCGAGGGCGTCCGCGAGGTCTTCCTGGTCAGCGAGAACTCCACGTCCTACGGCAAGGACCTCGGCGACCTGCGGCTGCTCGAGACGCTGCTGCCCGAGCTCGCCGCCGTCGAGGGCATCGACCGGGTGCGCGTCTCCTACCTCCAGCCCGCCGAGACCCGGCCCGGCCTGATCGAGGCGATCGCCACGACGCCGGGCGTGGCGCCGTACTTCGACCTCTCCTTCCAGCACGCCAGCGGCGCCGGTGCTGCGCCGGATGCGCCGCTTCGGCGACCCCGAGTCGCTTCCTCGGGCTGCTCGAGCAGGTGCGCGGCGCTCGCGCCGCTGGCCGGCGTTCGCTCCAACGTGATCGTCGGCTTCCCCGGCGAGACCGAGGACGACCTGCGAGACCCTGTGCGACTTCCTCGTCGCCGCCCGCATCGACGTCACGGGCGTGTTCGGCTACTCCGACGAGGACGGCACCGAGGCCGCGGGCTTCGACGGCAAGCTCGACGACGACGAGCTCCGGGCGCGGGTCGAGCACGTCACCGGGCTGGTCGAGGAGCTCACCTCGCCAGCGCGCCGACGAGCGGATCGGCGAGACGGTCGAGGTGCTGGTCGAGTCGGTCGACGACGGGGACGGTCGAGCGGTCGCGCCGCCCACCAGGGTCCCGAGGTCGACGGGGCGACCTACCTGCTGCGTCGGGCGACCCGCGGTCGGTGACCTGGTGCGGCCGCAGGTCGTCGACACCGAGGGCGTCGACCTCTACGCCAAGGAGCTCGCCGTGACCGGCAGCCTGAGCCGCGAAGCAGCACGGCAACTTGAACCTGCCCAACGCCCTGACGGCGCTGCGCATCGTGCTGGTGCCCGTTCTTCGCGTGGGCCCTGCTGCACGACGGCGGCGACTCGATCACCTGGCGGCTGGTCGCCTTCGTGATCTTCGTCGGCGCCATGATCACCGACAAGATCGACGGCGACATCGCCCGCAAGCACGCAACCTGGTCACCAACTTCGGCAAGATCGCCGACCCGATCGCCGACAAGGCGATCACCGGGATGGCCTTCATCGGCCTCTCGATCGTCGGTGACATCTGGTGGTGGGTCACGATCGTGGTGCTGCTGCGCGAGTGGAGCGTCACCCTGCTGCGGCTCTCGATCCTCCGGCACGTCGTGATCGCCGCCGCCGAGCAGCGGCAAGCTCAAGACCGCGCTGCAGGCCGTCGCGCTCTCGGCGCTGTTGCTGCCGCTGCCCCACGCCGGGCCGGCCCACGACGGCGCCTTCGACGTTCGGCGTGCTCGGCGAGGTGCTCTTCTACCTCGCCCAGGTCGCGCTCGCCGGCGCCGTCGCGATGACGCTGTGGTCGGGCTAGGAGTTCTTCCGCGACGTCTGGCGCCAGCGGCACGCGATCGCGCCGGCAGCGCCGAGCCCCTGACGACAGTTCGTGCATCCGAACGTTGTCACCGATCTGCCGGTGCCGGCCGCGACCGCAGTCCGGACCGGGTTACGTGTGCTGGCGCGCTCTCCCGCGCTCTCTTCATGCTCGGATCTCCGAGCTCTGAAGGGCCGCCACCGTCGTGTCCTCGAGCTCCTCCCGTCGACGCTCGCGGCGACCATCCGCCGCCTGGCGTCCTCGCCGCTCGGCCTCGCCCGCGCTCGCCCTCGCCGCCGCCGCCGCGCGCCAACGCCGCCGGCACCGGCCTCGTCATCAGCGAGGTCTACGGCGGCGGCGGCAACGCCGGCGCCACCTACACCACGACTTCGTCGAGCTCTACAACCCGACCGCGCGCCGGATCTCCTCGACGGGCTGTCGGTCCAGTACCGCTCGCAGCGGCGGCAGCGGCGGCCGCCGGCGTCGTCGCCGCTGACCGGCTCGGTGCCGGCCGGGCGGCACTACCTGGTCCAGGAGGCGCAGGCACCGGCGGCACGGACGGCGCTGCCCGGCCCCCGACGCCGACCGGCGACGCTCGCGCATGAGCGGCACCGCCGGCCAGGTCTGCGCTGGTCGACCGGCGACCACCGCCGACCGTCGACCGGCGCGGCGACGCGACCGGCCGACGGTCGTCGACCTGGTCGGCTACGGCACGCGCCACGTCAGCTCGAGACGGCACCGCGCGCCGCCGACCCGACCAGCACCACGTCCGCGAGCGCGCGACGCGACGGCACCGACACCGACGACAACACCGCCGACTTCACGCGGCGACGCCGACGCCGAGCGCCCGGCGCGGCGGCGACCGAGCCCCGACCGCCGGCCGACCGACGAGACGATCGCCGAGATCCAGGGCACCGGCGCCGCCAGCCCCGCGGTCGGCGACACCGTCACCACCGAGGGCGTCGTGACCGCGGCCTACCCGACCGGCGGCTTCAACGGCTTCTTCCTGCAGACCGCCGGCACCGGCGGCGCCACCGACGCCACCCCGGGCGCCTCCGACGGCGTCTTCGTCTTCGGCGCCGGCGCCGCCGCCGTCGACCGGCAGTCGGCGACTCCGTCGAGGTCACCGGCACGGTCAGCGAGTTCGTCGGCCTGCACCGAGATCACCGCCGACGGCGCCGGCGTCATGACCGCTGGCCGACCGGCGCTCGGCCGCCGGTCACCCCGCTCGCGACCGGCCTACCCGACCACCGACGGCCGAGCGGAGGCCCACGAGGGCGAGCTGCTCGCGCCGACCGACCACGTTCACGGTCACCAACAACTACGACACCAACCAGTTCGGCGAGATCAGCCTGGCCACCGGCGACCACCCGCTGTCCAGCCCGACCGAGGTCGCGCGACGCCCAGGACCCGCGGACGACGCCGGCGTCGCGGCCGACAACGCCGCCCGCGCGGTCGCGCTCGACGACGGCGCCAGCACAACTTCCTGACCGCGCGCCAACAAGGACGACCCCGCTGCCGTGGCTGACGCACGACCAACCCGGTCCGGGTCGGCGCGCCGGCCACGCTTCACCAGCGCCGGTGTCCTCGACTTCCGC
Source organism: uncultured Actinomycetota bacterium (assembly GCA_963740885.1). Lineage (GTDB taxonomy): Bacteria > Actinomycetota > Actinomycetes > Propionibacteriales > Nocardioidaceae > Nocardioides. Next base: position 526,234 of record CAVUFP010000001.1, on the reverse strand, counting down.
AACACGCCTGGAAGTTCCAGCCGACCGCGCAGGTCACCGACGACGGCGCCGCCGTCGGCGACGTTCGGCGACACCCGCACCGGCAACCCGGCCGGCGGACGTCGGCGGCGACCTCGCTGGCGACCTTCAACGTGCTGAACTACTTCAACACCACCGGCGAGGACTACGTCGCGCGGCCGGCGGCACCTGCACCTTCTACACCGACCGCGCCGGCAACCGCGATCACCGTCAACACCTGCAGCGCCAACGGCCCGCGCGGCGCCGGCGACGCCGGCAGACCTCGGCCGCCAGCAGGCCAAGATCGTCACGGCGATCAACCGCCTCGGCGCCGACATCGTCTCCCTGGAGGAGATCGAGAACTCGGTCGGCTTCGGCGAGACCGACCGCGACGACGCGCTGTCGACCCTGGTCGACGCGCTCAACGCCGCCGCCGGCTCGACCCGCTGGGCCTACGTGCCGTCGCCGGCCGCCGCCGACCTGCCGCCGCTCGCCGAGCAGGACGTGATCCGCACCGCCTTCATCTACAAGCCCGCCACGGTCGAGCTCGTCGGCGCGCTCGCGACGTGCTCGTCGGCGACCGGCGGCCTTCGCCAACGCCCGCGAGCCGCTCGCCCAGGCGTTCAAGGCCAAGCGGCGGCGCCGACGCGGACGCCTTCGCCGTCATCGTCAACCACTTCAAGTCCAAGGGCTCAGCGGCGCCGCGACCGGGGACGACGACACCGGCCAGGGCAGCGCCAACGCCGACCGGGTCGCGCCAGGCCGACGCGCTGGTCGACTTCGCCGACGACTTCGCCGCCGACCGCGGCATCGACGAAGGTCTTCCTCGCCGGCGACTTCAACTCCTACACCGCAGGAGGACCCGATGCAGGTCCTCTACGGCGCGGGCTACACCAACGCTCGAGTCCGACGACCCGGGTGACGATACTCGTACTCCTTCGACGGCCTGGCCGGCTCGCTCGACCACGTGCTCGGCCAACGCGCCGCCCTGGCCGACGGTCACCGGCGCCGACGTCTGGGAGATCAACGCCGAGGAGTCGGTGGCCTTCGAGTACAGCCGCTACAACTACAACGCCGACCGACTTCTACGCCGCCGACCCGTTCCGCGGCCTCCGACCACGACCCGGAGATCGTCGGCCTCGACCTGGCCGACGCCGCCGGCCCCGTGGACGTGCAGATCCTCGGCACCAACGACTTCCACGGCCGCATCCTGCCAACAACGCCCGACGTCGAGGGCGGGCGCGGCCGGATGGCCGGCGCGGTCAAGCAGCTGCGCGGCGCAGAACCCGAACACCGTCTTCGCCGCCGCCGGTGACCTGATCGGGGCCTCGACGTTCGAGTCGTTCATCGCAGCAGGACAAGCCGACCATCGACGCGCTGAACGAGGCCGGGCCTCGACGTCTCGGCCGTGGGCAACCACGAGTTCGACCAGGGCTACGACGACCTCGTCGACCGGGTGATGGCGCCGTACGACGCGACAGCAACCCGTTCGGCGGCGCCGACGTGGGACTACCTCGGCGCGAACGTCGATGAAGGCCGACGGCGACCCGGCGCTGCCGGAGACCTGGATGAAGGACTTCGGCGACGTCGAGGTCGGCTTCGTCGGCGCGGTCACCGAGCACCTGGCCGAGCTGGTCTCGCCCGGCGGGCATCGCCGGGCTCGACGGTCGACCGACATCGTCGACGCCATCAACGCGAGGCCGACGACGCTCAAGGCGGACGGGCGCCGACCTGGTCGTGCTGCTGGTCCACGAGGGTGCGCCGGGCACCGACGCGCGACGATCGGCGACCGACCCGACCTCGCGACTTCGGCAAGATCGTCAACGGTGTCGACGCCGACGTCGACGCGATCATCTCCGGCCACACCCACCTGGCCTACAACTGCTCGCGTCCCGGTGCCGGCGTGGGTCGCAGGGCCGCCCCGTCACCGACCCGTCCGGTGGTCTCGGCCGGCCAGTACGGCATGAACCTCAACCAGCTGCGTCTTCACCGTCGACAACGACACCGGCGACGTGGTCGGGCTAGACCGCAGGCGATCCTGCCGCTCGACGACGGCACCGGCCGACGCCGACTACCCGGCCGACCCGGCGACCGCAGGGATCGTCGACGCCGCGGTCGCCGAGGCCGACGGTGCTCGGCGACGCAGCCGCTCGGCCAGATCGGCGGCGCCGTTCAACCGGGGCAAGCTCGGCCGACGGCACCACCGAGAACCGCGGCGGCGAGTCGACCCTGGGCAACCTGGTCGCCGAGGTCCAGCGGTGGGCCACCGGAGCCCGAGCCGGGCGCGGCGCAGCTCGCCTTCATGAACCCCGGCGGCCTGCGTGCCGACATGGTCGGGCAACGGCACCGGCGGCTACCCGGCGATGCTGACCTACAAGCAGGCCGCCGACGTGCAGCCGTTCGCCAACACGCTGGTCAACATGCACCTCACCGGTGCGCAGATCAAGCCGGTCCTCGAGCAGCAGTGGCAGCCGGCCGGGTGCAGTCGCGACCGTTCCTGAAGCTCGGTGTCTCGGAGGGCTTCACGTACACCTACGACCCGGCCGCGCCGGCGGCCGGGTCGACGCGGATCACCGGCGATGTGGCTCAACGGCGAGCCGATCGAGCACGACGCGCGACCTACTCGGTGACCGTCAACTCCTTCCTGGCCACCGGCGGCGACAACTTCACCGCGCTTCACCGAGGGCACCGGCAAGCGCGACACCGGCAAGACCGACCTGCAGGCGATGGTCGACTACCTGGCGAGTTCGCGACACCGCCAGGCGACGCCCGCTGCCGGTCGACTACAGCCAGCGGGCGGTCGGCGTCAGGTTCCCGGCCGGCGCGCCGGCGACGTACGCCGCGGGCGACCAGGTCGACCTTCGACCTGTCGTCGCTGTCGATGACCGCCCCCGGCGACGTCACCGACAGCCAGGTCACCGTCACGCCTCGACGGCCACGCACGCTCGGCACGTGCGCCGGTCACCGACCGACGCGTCAGGCCACGCTGCCCGGCATGCTGCGACGAGGTCGGCACCGCCTCGGTCGACGTGGTGCTGCCGGTCGGGCTGGCCACCGGCACCACGACCTGGTGGTGCGCGGGGCGACGACCCACACCGAGGCGATCCGCGTCGGTCAGCGTCCAGGCGCGACCCGGTGGTCGCCGAGAGCACGACCGACCTCACGCTCTCGCCCGACACCATCCGGGCCCGCAAGGGCAGGTCGACGGCCAGCGCGGTGGTCGGGTCGGCGGCTGGGCCCGCCTCGGGCACCGTCAAGGTCTGGGTCGACGGTCGGTCGCAGCGGGTAAGGTACGGCGACCCTGGTGGACGGCCGGGCCAGCCGCGTGAGCGGTCTCGCTCGACGACTCCCGGTGAGCACACCGTCGAGGCCCGCTACCTCGGGGACGACCTTCTCCAGGCGGGAGCTCTGACAGCGCGATCCTGACGGTGGTCAAGGGCAAGGGCTGACCCGCCGGGTCAGTCGTCCCGGCCGGCCCGCGTCCGCCTCGGCGAGCCCGAGCGCGGCCCGGACCAGCGCCAGGTGGCTGAACGCCTGCGGGAAGTTGCCCACGAAACGGTCGCCGGCGACGTCGTACTCCTCCGAGAGCAGGCCCGACGTCGTTGGGCAGCCCGCAGAGCCGGTCCATCAGGGCGTGCGGCCTCCACGACCCGGCCGGCGGCGGCGTAGGCGGAGACCAGCCAGAACGAGCAGGCGAGGAACGGGTGCTCGTCACCGTCGAGGCCGTCGACCCCCGAGCCGGTGCGGTAGCGCAGCAGGAAGCCGTCGCGCATCAGGTCCTCCTCGACCGCCGCGATCGTGCCGAGCACACGTTCGTCGTCGCCGGCGGCAGGAAGCCGACCAGGGGGATCACCAGCAGGCTGGCGTCGACCTCGCGGGTGTCGTAGTGCTGGGTGAAGGTCCCGCGGTCGCTGTCGAAGCCCCGCGTCCAGCACCTCGGCTCGTACCGCGTCGCGCAGCTCGCGCCACCGCTCGACGGGCCCCTCGAGCCCGTGCTGCTCCACCGCGCGGACGGCCCGGTCGAAGGCCACCCACACCATGACGCGGGAGTGGGTGAAGTGGCGTTGCGGGCCGCGGACCTCCCAGAGCCCGTGGTCGGGCTCCTCCCAGTGGTCGGCGAGGTCCTCGACCAGCGAGCGCTGCAGCGACCAGGTGTGCCGGTCCTCGGTGATCCGCCTCGTCCCGGGCGCGGTCGAGGGCGATCATCACCTCCCCGAGGACGTCGGACTGGCGCTGGGTGACCGCCCCGTTCCCGACCCTCACCGGGCGGCTGCCGGCGTAGCCCGGGAGGTGGTCCAGCTCGCGCTCGGTGAGCTCGCGCGAGCCGTCCACGGCGTACATGATCTGCAGGTCCTGCGGGTCGCCCGCCACCGCACGCAGCAGCCACGCCCGCCAGCTCACGCGCCTCCTCGGTGAAGCCGGCGTCGAGCAGCGCTCCAGGGTGAGCGCGGCGTCGCGCAGCCAGCAGTAGCGGTAGTCCCAGTTGCGCCCGCCGCCGAAGTCCTCGGGCAGGCCGTGGTCGGCGGCGGCGACCATGCCGCCGGTCTCGACGAGGGTGAGCATCCGCAGCGTCACCAGGCTGCGCACGACCAGGTCGAGGTGGGGGAGCCCGGGGCTGCAACGGTCCGCCCACGCCGCCTGCTCCTGCCGTCGTGGCCTCGATCCGGTCCTCCCAGCCCATCGGGGTCGGCAGCTCCTGCCACGAGGGCGCCCAGGTGGTCGAGAAGGTGAGCACCTCGCCCTCGCTGACGTCGAACTCGTCCTGGTGGCGACCGTCGACGGCCCGCGGGAGCCGGGCGCCGCGCAACATGAACTGGTCGGGGCCGGCGATCGCGACGATGACCTCCTCGCCGTCGAGGTCGACGCCGCTTGACCCACGGCCGCACCCGGCCGTAGTCGGAGCGCACCACCCACTCGTGCCGCATCCGCACCGACCCGGAGACGCCGGTGACCCGGCGGACCAGGTCGGCGCGGTCGTCGCCGGTCGGCATCACCTCGAGCAGGGTCACGCTGCCGGTCGCGGTCGTGAAGGTGGTCTCGAGCAGCGCCGTGTGACCCAGGTAGCGGCGCGTCGACCTCGGCCTCGTCGACCGGCCCGATCAGCCAGCGGCCGTGCCGCTCGTCGCCGAGCAGAGCCGCGAAGCAGGCCGAGGAGTCGAAGCGCGGCAGGCACAGCCAGTCGATCGAGCCGTCGCGGCCGACCAGGGCGGCGGTGTGCCGGTCGCCGACCAGCGCGTAGTCCTCGATCGGCCCGGGCATGGCCCCATGATGTCCTACGGTCGGTGGCATGGACGTCGAGCGGCTGCTGGAGGAGCTGGTCCGTCGCGAGGCGACCGTGGCGACGGCGGAGTCGCTCACCGGCGGCCGGCTGGCGGCGCTGGTGACCGGGGTGCCGGGCGCGTCCCGGGCCTACGTCGGTGGCGTGGTGGCCTACGCCACCGAGGTCAAGCAGCGGCTGCTCGGTGTGCCCGAGGAGCTGGTCGCGCGGTACGGCGTGGTGTCGGCGGAGTGCGCGCGGGCGATGGCCGAGGGGGTCCGCGCCGCGCTGGGGGCGACGTACGGCCTCAGCACGACCGGTGTCGCCGGGCCCGACGAGCAGGAGGGCAAGCCGGTCGGCACGGTCTACGTCGGCGTGGCCGGCCCGGCGGGGGCCATCGTCACCGCCCTGGAGCTCACCGGCGACCGGGCCGCCGTCCAGGAGCGGACCTGCCGCGAGGCCCTGTCAACCCTGTCAACACTGTCGGTGCTCGGTGGCATCCTTCCCGGGGAAGAACCCGGTCTCGGGTAGCGTTGGGCCCCACACGACCCCGTCGGTCCCGGAAGGAGACGCGCATGGTGCTGTTCCGTCGCCTGCTCGGCGAGGTGCTGCGCGCCACGCGCATGCAGCGTGGGCTGACCCTGCGCGAGCTGTCCGCCGAGGCCCGGGTCTCGCTGGGCTACATCTCCGAGATCGAGCGCGGCCAGAAGGAGGCGTCGTCAGAGCTGCTCTACTCGCTCTGCGCCGCCCTCGACGTCCCACTCTCCGAGGTGCTGCGCGACGTCTCGGCGCTGGTCGCCCTCGAGGAGGCCGCCGTGCCGACGACCCTGCCCGGACTGCCGGTGTCCTCCGGCCCCGAGGTCGTCGCCTCCGCGGCCTAGACGGGCTTCTCGGGCTGGCAGCTCGGACACCAGTACGACGCGCGCTCGCGGCCGGGCTCGCCGCGCATCGCCACCTCCACGGGGGTGCCGCACCGCAGGCACGGCTGCCGGTCACGCCGGTAGACCCACATCCGGCGGCCCTGGCGCAGGTCGCCGGTGGTCGACTGCTGGGCGCGCTCCTTGTTGACGTCGAGCATCTGGTGGGCCCGGCGTACGAGACGCAGCACGTCGGGCACCTGGCCGACCGGCGTGAGCGGGTGGAGGCCGCTGACGAAGCACAGCTCGGCCATGTACATGTTGCCCACGCCGGCGAGCCGGGTCTGGTCGAGGAGGGCGTCGGCGAGGGGCCGCTCGGGATCCTCGAGCAGCCGGCGGCGGGCTTCGTCCTCGTCCCAGTCGGGGCCGAGCAGGTCGGGCCCGAGGTGGCCGACGACGTCCTCCTCCTGCTCGCGGGGGAGGAGCTCGACGATGCCGAGGGAGAAGCCGACCGCCAGCCGGTCGCCGGTCGTCAGCACGAGGCGCGCGGAGTGGACCGGGCGGCGCCAGCGCTGGCCGCGCAGGTAGCTGTGCCAGGAGCCCTCCATCTTGAGGTGGGTGTGCAGCGTCCAGGGTTGGCCGGAGGGTGCCGCGTCGATCCGGGTCAGCAGGTGCTTGCCGCGGGAGTGGGTGCCGAGCACCCGGCCGCCGGTGAGGTCGACGGTGGCCAGCTGGGGCACCCGGAAGTCGCTGCCGCTGAGCACGTGTCCGGCGAGGGTCCGGTCGAGGAGCCGGGCTGCGCGGTAGACGGTGTCGCCTTCAGGCACGGAGTCGCAGCCCCCTCGGCGTGGCGACGAAGCCGGCGGCGGCGAGCGCGTCGCGCAACGGCGTCGGGCCGCCCCCGAGCAGCTGGCTGCCGTCGGCCTTCTCGACGGTGAGCCGGCCGAGCTGTCCGCGTCGCGCGGCGGTGGCGAGCGCCTCGGCGGCCGGGGTGAGGACGTCGGGCTCGTCGCTCCAGGTCAGCAGGGTCCGGCCGCCGCGCTCGACGTAGAGCGTGAGCCGGCCGTCGACCAGCACCACGAGGGCGCCCGCCTTGCGCCCGGGCCGGTGGCCGCCCTCCGTGGCCTCCGGCCAGCCCAGGGCGGCGCCGTAGGGGTTGGCCGGGTCGGTCGCGGCCACGGCGAGAGCCGTCGGCTTGTCGTCGGGCCGGGTCTCCGCGAACGTGCGCAGGCGGTCGACCGCACCCGCCGTACCGAACTGGGCGGCGCCGAGGCCGTCGACGAAGTAACCGCGGCGGCAGCGCCCGGAGTCCTCGAAGGCGGAGAGCACCTTGTAGACCGCGGCGAAGCCGCCCGGGGTGCCCTCGCTCTGCACGGCGCCGCGGGTGACGACGCCGTGCCGGTCGAGCAGCCGTTCGGCGGCGGCGTGCGCGCGCCGGGTCGGGTCGCGATCGATCTCGGGCAGCAGCGCCCAGCGGCCCGCGGTGTGGGGAGGTCCGCTGCGCATGACGCGCGGCCCCGGCCGTCGGCTGCGGTGGGTGCCGCGGCCGGTGCTGATCAGCGACCGCAGCGGCGCGAGCGTGTCGTTGCCGACCCGGCCGGCCCACACCAGGTCCCACAGGGCGGTGGCCAGGGCGGCGTCGGTCGGAGCCTGCACCGCCTGGCCGAGCTGGCGGAAGAACCACGCGCCGCCCGGGGTCAGCGCGTCGAGGACGGCCTGGTGCAGCTCGGAGTGCTCGAAGGCGTGGTGCTCGGGGAGCGTCAGCGGCGCCTGGTCGGCGAGGTGGAGCGAGACCCACCCGTCGGTGCCGGGCAGCGTGCCGTGGCCGGCCCACAGCACCTCGCCGGTCGAGGTCAGCTCGTCGAGGTAGGACGGCTCGTAGTCGGACACCCGCGCGCTGAGCACCAGCGACTCCAGGGCGCTGGCCGGCAGCGGGCATCCCGCGAGCTGGCCGACCACGGTCAGCACGCCGTCGACGCCGCGCGGCCGGCCGCCGCCCTGCTGGCCCACCCACTGCCAGGCGCTGAGGAAGCGGGCGAGCGCACCTGGCTCGACGGGTTCGATCTCCTGCCGCAGCCGGGCCAGCGAACGGCGCCGGAGCCGGCGCAACACCTCGGCGTCGCACCACTCCGGCCCGGCACCCGCGGGCCGGAACTCGCCGTCGAGCACGCGGCCCTGGGCCGCCAGCCGCTCCAGCGTGTGACGGACGACGGCGGTGCCGAGCCCGAGCCGGGTGCCGACCTGCTCGGTGGTGAAGGGGCCGTGGGTGCGGGCGAAGCGGGCCACCAGGTCGGCGAGCGGGTCGTCGACGGGGTCGGCGAAGACCTCGGGGGTGCCGGGAGGGACCGGGACGCCGAGGGCGTCGCGCAGCCGGCCCACGTCCTCGACGACCGACCACTGCTCGGCGCCGGCGACCCGCACCACGACGACCCGCCGGCTGTCGGCGAGCGCCTCCAGCCAGCCCTCGACGTCGGCGTCGTCGACGCAGCGCTCGCGCACCTCGGCGGTCGTGAGCGGCCCGAGCAGGCGCAGCAGGTCGGCCACCCCCTCGGCGTCGCGGGCGCGGCGGTCGGTCGCCAGTCGCTGCAGCTCGGCCTCGACCTCCGCCAGCACCTCGGGGTCGAGCAGCTCGCGCAGCTCGGCCCGGCCGAGCAGCTCGGCGAGCAGTCCCTGGTCGAGGCTGAGGGCGGCGGCGCGGCGCTCGGCGAGCGGGGAGTCGCCCTCGTAGACGAACTGGGCGACGTAGCCGAACAGCAGGGTCCGCGCGTACGGCGACGGCTGGGTCGTGGCCACGTCGACGACCGAGACCTCGCGCTGCTGCACCCGACGCATCAGCCCGACCAGGCCCGGCAGGTCGTAGACGTCCTGGAGGCACTCGCGGACCGCCTCGAGCACGATCGGGAACGACGGGTAGCGGGCCGCGACCTCGAGCAGCTGGGCCGACCGCTGCCGCTGCTGCCACAGCGGGCTCCGGCGTCCGGGGTCGCGGCGGGGGAGCAGCAGCGCGCGGGCGGCGCACTCCCGGAACCGGCTGGAGAAGAGCGCGCTGCCGCCCACCTCGGTCGTGACGATCTGCTCGATCTCGTCGGGCTCGAAGGCGACCACCTCGCCCGTCGGGGGCTCGGCGTCGGTGTCGGGGATCCGCACCACGATGCCGTCGTCGGAGGCGACCGCCTGGCCGTCGATCCCGTAGCGCTCGCGCAACCGGGCGTTGATCGCCAACGCCCAGGGTGCGTGGACGGGCGTGCCGTACGGCGAGTGGAGCACCAGCCGCCAGTCGCCGAGCTCGTCGCGGAACCGCTCGACCACCAGCGACCGGTCGCTGGGCAGGGTGCGCGTCGCCTCGACCTGCTCGGTGAGGTAGGTGACCAGGTTGCCGGCGGCGTACGCGTCGAGGCCGGCGTCCTGGGCGGTGCGCTCGGCGTCGGCGGCGGGCATCGCGGCGAGCTCGCGGGTGAAGGCGCCGACGGCCTCGCCGAGCTCGACCGGGCGGCCGAGGGCGTCGCCCTTCCAGAACGGCAGCCGGCCGGGGACGCCGGGCGCCGGCGTCACCAGCACCCGGTCGTGGGTGATGTCCTCGATCCGCCAGCTGGTGGCGCCGAGGGCGAACACGTCGCCGACCCGCGACTCGTAGACCATCTCCTCGTCGAGCTCGCCGACCCGACGGCCAGTCCCCTCGCCCACGAGGTAGACGCCGAACAGGCCGCGGTCGGGGATCGTGCCGCCGCTGGTCACGGCCAGCCGCTGCGCTCCCGGACGCCCGGTGATCAGGCCGGTGACGCGGTCCCAGACGACGCGCGGGCGGAGCTCGGCGAACTCATCCGACGGGTAGCGCCCGCTCAGCAGGTCGAGGGTGGCGTCGTAGGCGCTGCGCGGGAGCGAGGCGAACGGCGCGCTGCGGCGGACCACGGCGTAGAGCTCGTCGACGTCCCACGCGTCGACCGCGACGGTGGCCACGACCTGCTGGGCGAGGACGTCGAGCGGGTTGGCCGGCACCCGCAGGCTCTCGATCGCCCCCTCACGCATCCGGCGGACGGCGACGGCCGTCTGGGCGAGGTCGCCGCGGTGCTTGGGGAAGAGCACACCGCGGCTGGTCTCGCCGACCTGGTGGCCGGCGCGGCCGACCCGTTGGAGGGCGCTGGCCACGCTCGGGGGCGACTCGATCTGGACGACGAGGTCGACCGCGCCCATGTCGATGCCGAGCTCGAGGCTGCTGGTCGCGACGACGGCGGGCAGCCGCCCGCGCTTGAGGTCGTCCTCGATCCTGGCGCGCTGCTCCTTCGACACCGACCCGTGGTGGGCCATCGCCAGCACCGGTGCGGCGCCCTCGGAGCGGCCGGACTGGGCCATGATCTCGGCCGGTGGCGTCGCGTCGTCGTCGAGGTCGACCCCGGCCCGCTCGGCCGCGATCTCGTTGAGCCGGGCGGTCAGTCGCTCGGCGAGGCGGCGGCTGTTGGCGAAGACGATGGTCGAGCGGTGCTGGCCGATCAGGTCGGCGACGTGCTCCTCGACGTGGGGCCAGATCGACTGGGCGCGACTCGGGTCGCCGCTCTCCTCGTCGTACTCTCCCGGGGCCGACATGTCCTCGACGGGGACGACGACGCTGAGGTCCCACGCCTTCTCGCTCGGCGGCGCGACCACCTCGACCGGCGCCTGCCCCCCGAGGAAGCGGGCCACCTCCTCGTGGGGTCGGACGGTGGCGCTGAGCCCGATCCGTTGCGCGGGCTTCGGGAGCAGCGCGTCGAGCCGCTCGAGGCTGACCGCGAGGTGGGCGCCGCGCTTGGTGCCGGCGACGGCGTGGACCTCGTCGAGGATCACGGTCTCGACGCCGCGCAGGGACTCGCGGGCCTGGCTGGTCAGCATCAGGAACAGTGACTCCGGCGTCGTGATCAGGACGTCGGGCGGCGTCGTGACCAGCCGGCGCCGGTCGGCGGCGGAGGTGTCGCCGCTGCGCAGGCCGACCGTGAGCTCGGGCAGCGTCTCGCCCAGTCGCGCGGCGGTGTGTCGGATGCCGGTCAGCGGAGCGCGCAGGTTGCGCTCGACGTCGACCGCGAGCGCCTTGAGCGGAGAGACGTAGAGCACCCGGCAACGCTTCTCCTTGGGCGGCGGCTCGCTCGTCAGCAGCCGGTCGAGGGACCAGAGGAAGGCGCTCAGCGTCTTGCCCGAACCGGTCGGCGCGACGACCAGCGCGTGGCGGCCGTGGCTGATCGCCTCCCACGCGCCGGACTGGGCGGGGGTGGGCGCGGCGAACGCTGCCTCGAACCACGCGCGCGTGGGTGCGCTGAAGCGCTCGAGCGGGTTCACCGTGACATCCTCCCACCGGGTGGTGACACGCCCCGCCCGTGCAGACTGTGCGCGTGCGCTACCCCGACGACGTCCCGACGCTCACCGACGGCGAGGTGGTGCTGCGCGCCCACTCCCGGGGCGACGTGCCGCGCGTCATCGAGCAGTGCCGCGACGCCGAGTCGGTCCGCTGGACCACCGTCCCCGCGCCGTACGGCGAGGCGGATGCGCAGCAGTGGCTGGGCGAGGTGGTCCCGGCCGGCTGGGTCGCCGGGACGACGTACTGCTTCGCGATCGAGCACGGCGGCAGGTTCGCCGGGACCGTCGACCTGCGGGTGCGTGGGGGAGGGGAGGGCGAGATCGGCTTCGGCCTCCACCGGGACGCACGAGGTCAGGGCGTGATGCGACGGGCCCTGGAGCTGCTGCTCGACTGGGGCTTCACCGAGCGCGAGCTCGCGGTCGTGTGGTGGCGCGCCTTCGTCGGCAACTGGGCCTCGCGCCGGACGGCCTGGTCGCTCGGCTTCACCCCGGGTCCGACCGTGCCGGGGCTGTTGCCCCACCGCGGCGAACGGCGCGACGGGTGGACCGCCTGGCTAGGCGCCGACGACGTCCGCGAGCCCGTCCACCGGTGGCTGGTGGCGCCGGTGATCGAGGCCGGTGACCTGCGGCTCCGGCCGTGGCGCGCGGCCGACGGTCCCGCCCTCGTCGAGGTCGCGCGCGACCGCGCCTATGAGGAGTGGGTCCCGGGCGGGCCGCTGCCGCGCTCGCTCGACGACGTGCCGGCCTACCTGGTGCGGGTCGGGCTCGGCCACGCCACGGGCGACCGGGTCGCCTGGTGCGTCGCGGACGCCGGGACCGATGCCGTGCTCGGCGGCATCGCGGTCTCCCACTTCGAGGACGACTGCTCCGGGACCGACGAGTGGACCGCCGAGGTCGGCTACTGGTCCCACCCCGCCGGTCGCGGCCGGGGCGCGATGACCACGGCGCTGCGGGCGGTGGTCGCGCACGCGACGGCCCCCGAGGCCGAGGGCGGTCTCGGCGTACGCCGGCTCGAGGTGCTCACCGACGCCCGCAACGACGCCTCGCGACGGCTGGCCGAACGGGCGGGGTTCGGCCTGGTCGGCACCGAGCGGGCTGCGACCCGGTCGGCCGACGGCTTGTGGCGCGACTCGGTGCGCTACGACCTGCTGCGAAGTGACGTCTCCTGAACCGCTGACCTGCCATGATGCCGCCGTGGCGGCTCGGGGCGACTGGGTGCTCGTCGACGGCGGGGTCACCGTGGTCGACGACCTGGTGCTGCGCCCCGCTCGGCCGTGGACGGCGACGGTCCACACGCTGCTGACGCACCTGCGCGACGCCGGCCTCGACTGCGTGCCCGAGCCCGTCGGCATCCGCGACGGCGTCGAGGCGCTGCGCTGGATCCCCGGCGACTGCGGACCCGACGCGTGGCGGCACCAACGCTCCGAGGACGCCGTCCGGTCGGCGGGGGCGCTGCTGCGGCGCATCCACGACGCGACCGAGGACTTCACACCACCGGAGGGCGCCGAGTGGGCGTTCACCGCGATCCCCGGGTCGACCGTGGTGACCCACGGCGACCCCGGGCCGTGGAACTTCGTGTGGCGCGACGGCGAGGCGGTCGCGCTCGTCGACTGGGACTACGCCGCGCCCGGTCCGGCCCTGGACGACGTCGCCCACGCCGTCGACACCTTCGCGCCGTTCCGCTCCGACGACGAGGCCCTCGAGGTGCACGGGCTCACCTCGCCCGACCGCGGCGCCCGCCTGCGGGCCTTCGCCGAGGCCTACGGCCTCGGTGGCACCGCCGGCCTCGTGGACCGCGTCATCGATCGCCAGCAGGCCACCCTCGACCGGATCACCGACCTCGCCGACCGCGGCCTCGAACCCTGGTCGTCCTGGGTCCTCGCCGGCTACCTCGACGAGCTCAGGTCGCGTGTCCGCTGGACCCGGGAGCACCGCCACCTGGTGGAGTGAGCCACCTCCGCATGAGGTCGAATATTCGGTGATGGGCGCCGCCGGTGGTCGAGTGTTCGGTGAGGCCAGCGTCGGAGGTTGAGGTGTGAGGGCGCGCCAGCACCGAGGCTCGAAACCCCGGGAGAGGGTCGGGGCCGCAACGCCGTTTCGGGTCCCCGCGACATGGCACCATCCGCGCATGGCCGACCACGCCCCCGCAACCGAGATCAGCGCGCTCGCCACCAACGTCGCCATCCCCGACGAGCTGCAGTGGACCGACGTACGCCGCGGCGAAAAGTTCCGCCTCCTCACCCTCACGATCCGCCTGCTCCCCGACGGCCGGCTCGCCGCGAAGGCCTACGGCCGTCCCGTCGCCGGCGGCCGCGGCGCCTACGTGTCCTTCCCCGTCCGCGACCGACCCGAGCGGGTCGCGCTCGTGGAGGCAGCCGCGTCGGTGGCGTCTGCTCGCTGGGCGGGGCATCGCGGGGTGGGGTGAGGGGGTGGCACCCGCATCGGCAAGCCGACGATGGTTTCACTCACGCTTCTCCACAGGTGCTCGCCAACCCGTTGCGGTGTCGGTGGGGCAGGGTAGAATCGAACACATGTTCGAGACGATCGATGCGGAGGCCGTGGCCCGGGTGACCGGTGCGCTCGCGGCGGAGCCCACGTGCTCGAGCGACGCGGAGCGGGTGGCGGAGATCCGGGCGCTGGAGGAGCTGAAGTGCGCGGCCGAGGCGCGGCAGGCCGGGCTGGCGGCCGCGCTGACCGAGTCCAAGGCGACCGCCACGGAGCTCGCGCTGGCCCGGCGCGAATCGCCCCACCGCGGTCGTCGCCACCTCGGCCTCGCCCGCGTGGCGCTGCAGGAGCTCCCGCACACCTGGGCGGCCTGGCGGGCCGGGAAGGTGAGCGAGTGGCGGGTGACGCTCGTGGCTCGCGAGACCTCGTGCCTCAGCCTCGATCTCCGCCGGCAGATCGACGCCGAGCTGGCGGCCGACCCCGACCGCCTGGAGGCGATGGGCGACCGACAGCTGATCGGCTACTGCCGTCAGCGGGCCGCCACCCTCGACCCGGCCGCGGTCGTGGCCCGCCGCCGCTACGCCGAGGCCGAGCGCTGCGTCACGATCCGCCCCGCCCCCGATTGCATGGTGTGGCTGACCGCGCTGCTCCCGGTGGGTCAGGGGGTCGCGTCGTACGCCGTCCTCGCCCGCGCGGCCGACACCGCCCGTGCGAGCGGCGACCCGCGCAGCCGGGGCCAGGTGATGGCCGACGCCTGCGCAGCAGCGCTCGCCGGCGCAGGGCCCGAGGAGCGGCCGACCCCCGGCACCGCGATCAACCTCGTGATGACCGACCGGACCCTGTTCGGCACCGCCGACGACCCGGCTTGGGTCGACGGCTACGGCGTGGTCGACGCCGAGCTGGCCCGAGAGCTGGCGAAGGCCGACCGGGTGTGGCTGCGCCGGCTCTTCGCCGATCCCGACACCGGCGCCCTGGTGGCGACCGACAGCACGGCCCGCCGGTTCCCGGCAGGACTCCGCCGGCTGATCCGACTCCGCGACCAGCAGTGCCGCACGCCTTGGTGCGATGCGCCCGTCCGTCACACCGACCACTCCGAGAGCGCCACCGGAGGCGGTGTCACCAGCCTGGTCAACGGGCAGGGGCTCTGCGAGGCGTGCAACCAGGCCAAGGAGACGACCGGGTGGACGGCGAGACCGAGACCCGGACCCGGTCACACCGTCGAGATCACCACACCCGCCGGCCAGCACCACGAGTCGCGGGCGCCGGCCCCACCCGGATTCCGGATGGCCGGTTGAGCTGCCGACGCCGCGCCACCGAAACCCGGTGGTCGGCTGTCGGTGGTCGTTCGTAGGATCGAGCATCGTGACTGACGCGACGATCTCGGACCCCATGATCTCGGCCCGGGGGCTGCGCAAGAGCTTCGGCGACTTCGAGGCGGTCAAGGGGATCGACGTCGAGGTACGCCGCGGTGAGGCGTTCGGCTTCCTCGGCCCCAACGGCGCCGGCAAGTCCTCGACGATGCGGATGATCGCCGCCGTGAGCCCGGTCAGCGGGGGAGAGCTGCGGATCCTTGGCCTCGACCCGGCCCAGGACGGCCCGGCGATCCGGGGGAGGCTCGGCGTCTGCCCCCAGGAGGACACCCTCGACAACGAGCTCAACGTCTACGACAACCTCTACATCTACGGCCGCTACTTCGGCATCGACCGGGCGACCGTGCGCGAGCGGGTCGAGGAGCTCCTGGAGTTCGTCTCGCTGACCGACAAGGCGACCAGCAAGGTCGAGGACCTCTCCGGCGGCATGAAGCGCCGGCTCACGATCGCGCGCAGCCTGGTCAACCGCCCCGACCTGCTGCTGCTCGACGAGCCCACGACCGGGCTCGACCCGCAAGCCCGCCACGTGCTGTGGGACCAGCTGTTCCGGCTCAAGCAGGCCGGCGTGACGCTGGTGATCACCACCCACTACATGGACGAGGCCGAGCAGCTGTGCGACCGGCTCGTGGTCATGGACAAGGGCCGGATCGCGGCCGAGGGCAGCCCGCGCGAGCTGATCGAGGCCCACGCGACCCGCGAGGTCGCCGAGCTGCGCTTCGGCGTCGGCGAGAACGAGCAGATGGCCGAGAAGCTCGCCGACCTCGGCGACCGGGTCGAGGTGCTGCCCGACCGGGTGCTCGTCTACACCCACGACGGCGAGCACGTGATCGCCCGGGTCCACGAGCGCGGTCTCGAGCCGGCGGCGGTCCTCGTACGCCGTGCGACGCTCGAGGACGTCTTCCTGCGCCTCACGGGTCGGACGCTGGTCGACTGATGGCGACCTCGACGGGACTCACGATCGGCGACGGGCTGGCCCGCCAGGTCGACTACTGGTGGATCGTCTACCGGCGCACCTGGAAGGCCAGCGTCGTCAACAGCTTCGTCAGCCCGATCTTCTACGTGCTGGCCATGGGTGTGCTCCTCGGCGGCTTCATCGCCGGCGACCCGGAGCGGCTCGAGGGCGCCACGAGCTACCTCGCGTTCGTCGTCCCGGGCCTGGTCGCCGCCCACGCCATGCAGACCGCCGTGGGCGAGGTCACCTGGCCGGTGATGGGGGCGATCAAGTGGCACAAGAGCTACTTCGCCCAGATCGCCACCCCGCTCGAGCCCGCCCACCTCGTGGCCGGCCACCTGATGTTCGTGCTCTTCCGGCTGGCCACCACCTGCAGCGTCTTCATGCTGGTGTTGGCGCCGTTCGGGGTGTTCGAGACCTGGTGGGGCCCGATCCTCGCCTTCGGCTCCCAGGTGCTGGTCGGGATGACCTTCGCCGCGCTGGTCTTCGGCTGGAGCGCCCGGCTGCGCAGCGAGGCCGGCTTCGGGGTGCTGTTCCGGCTCGGCATCATCCCGCTCTTCCTGCTCTCGGGCGCCTTCTTCCCGATCACCAACCTCGGCGAGGCCGGTGCCTGGGTCGCGAGGCTGACGCCGCTCTGGCACGGCGTCAACCTCTCGCGGATGTTCTGCGTCGACCACGTCGACTGGTCGCTGGCCCTGGTCAACGTCGCGGTCCTGGTCGCCTTGCTCGCGGCCGGGTGGCGCTGGTCGGTCGTTGGCCTGACGAAGCGGCTGGTGACCTGATGACGACCGTGACCCCGCTCGGTCCCGGTCAGGCGCTCCGGCTCCTGGTGCTGCGCAACTTCCTGACCTACCGCCGCGAGTGGAAGCTCTTCCTCACCGGCTTCCTCGAGCCCGTCCTCTACCTGTTCTCCATCGGCATCGGCGTCGGCCAGCTGGTCACCGGCTTCGAGTTCAACGGCGAGCCGATCGACTACGCCGCCTTCGTGGCACCCGGGATGCTGGCCACGTCGGCGTTCAACGGAGCCCTGATGGACTCCACCTTCTCGGTGTTCTTCAAGCTCAAGTACGACAAGCTCTACGACCAGATGCTGGCGACCCCGCTCACCACCGCCGACATCGCGCGCGGCGAGATCGCGTGGGGCCAGCTGCGCGGCGCGAGCTACTCGGCGGCCTTCCTGCTGGTGATGTGGGCGATGGGGCTGCTCGACTCGTGGTGGGCCTTGCTCGCGCTGCCGGCGACGCTGCTGATCGGGTTCGCCTTCAGCGCGGTCTGCATGGCCCTGACGACCTTCATGACGTCGTGGCAGGACTTCGACAAGATCACGCTGGCCCAGCTGCCGATGTTCCTGTTCTCGGCGACCTTCTTCCCGCTCTCGACCTTCCCGGGCTGGCTCCAGTGGGTCGTCGAGGCCACCCCGCTCTACCGCGGCGTCGTGCTGTGCCGGGAGCTGACGACCGGCTCGCTGACCTGGGCCAGCGCCGTCTCGGTGGTCTACCTGCTGGCGATGGGGGCGATCGGCCTGGCCGTCGTACGCCGCCGCCTCGACACCCTCCTGCTCAAGTGACCCAGGCTGGTTGGATGGCCCGGTGAGCATCGAGCCCGACACCAAGGACTGGACCTGGGTCCTGGAGCGACCCTGCCCCGAGTGCCAGTTCGACGCCGCAGGGCTCGACGTCGCCCGGGTGCCGCAGGCGATCCGCGACAACGCCACCCTGTGGGAGGTCGTGCTGCAGACCGACGACGCAGCGGTGCGGCCGCAGGCCAACCTCTGGTCGCCGCTGGAGTACGCCTGTCACGTGCGCGACGTCCATCAGCTCTTCGACGCCCGGCTGGGGCAGATGCTCGCGGAGGACGACCCCGCCTTCGACAACTGGGACCAGGACGCCACCGCCGTCGACGACGACTACGGCAGCCAGGACCCCGACGAGGTGGGGCGGTCGGTGGTCGCCGCAGCCGAGACCGTGGCCGCCCGCTACGAAGGGCTCGCCGACGACGAGTGGCGCCGGACCGGACGCCGCAGCGACGGCGCCGCCTTCTCCGTCGACAGCCTCGCCCGCTACCACCTCCACGACGTGGTCCACCACGCCCACGACGTCTCCCACGTCACCAAGCGGGTCACGGTGGCCTCCTACGACGCCGACGCGGAGGTCTACCGCGACCACGCCCCGCCGATGTCCGAGCCGGTCCGCGCCGCGCTCGACGGGTTCGCCGCCCGGTTGCCTGCGGGAGCCCGCGTGCTCGAGATCGGCAGCGGCTCGGGCCGCGACGCCGAGGCCCTGGAGGCCCACGGGCTCTCCGTCCGGCGTACCGACATCACGCCCGGCTTCGTGCGGCTGCTGCGGGCGGCGGGGCACGACGCCGACGTCGTCGACCCGCTGACCGACGACCTCGCCGACCCGACCCGGGATGCTCCGTACGACGCGGTGTGGGCGGCCGCAAGCCTCCTCCACGTACGCCGGGAGGACCTGCCCCGCGTGCTCGGCAACCTCGCCGCGGCCACCGGCACCGACGGGCTGCTCCACCTCGCGGTCAAGGAGGGAGACGGGGCACGTTTCTCGACCCACGGCGGCGTCGGCGGTCCGCGGCACTTCACCTTCTGGCGTGAGGGACCGTTGCGCGACGTGCTGGCGGCCCACGGCTGGGAGGTCGTCGAGCTCGCCCGCACCGACGGCCAGCGCGGGGAGACGTGGCTCGACCTGACCGCTCGGCGTACGTGAGGGCACATGAGGCACACCGAGTTCTGGTCGCGGATGGATGCCGCGCTCGGCCCTGCGTCGTCGCGGGTGTGGGCCGAGACCCAGGTCATCGGGACGCTCGGCAGCCGCACCGTGGTCGAGGCGCTCGACGCCGGCACCGACCCCAAGGTGGTCTGGCGCGAGGTGTGGCGGGTGCTCGAGCTCCCCGACTCCGAACGCTGAGGCGTCGAGGCGTCACGGGGTCGTAAGGGGTTGACAGCACCCGGCTGCCCAGTCGTCCCCTAGCGTGGGGCCCGTGGACGTCGTGGACGCGAACGGCTCGCTGGCCGTCGACGCGGGACTGCCGGTGGAGCCGCTCTACGCAGCCGTGCTGCGGGGGCTCGAGGGGCACGTGCAGTGGCTCGACGAGGCGCTGACCCTCGTCCCGGTGTCGCGGTGGCGGCGGGCCGCGGACCGCTCGGACCGTGCGGTGCTCGACCACTGCGTCGGCGCCACGCTCGACGTCGGCTGTGGGCCGGGCCGGATGGCGGAGTACCTCGCCGACCGCGGTCACGACGTCCTGGCTCTCGATCGCGTGTCGGAGGCGGTCACCCAGGCCGGCCGCCGCGGGGTGCCCGCCCTCCTCGGCGACGTCTTCGACCCGGTCCCGGGCGAGGGTGCCTGGGACACGGTCCTGCTCGCCGACGGCAACATCGGCATCGGGGGCGACCCGCTGGCCCTGCTGGTCCGGGTCCGCGACCTGCTGTCGCGCGCGGGCCGGGTCGTCGTCGACCTCGACCCGCCCGGCTCCGGGATCCGCAGCGGCCACGCCCGCCTCCACGTCGGCGGCCGCGCCAGCCGGACGTTCGTGTGGTCGACGGTGGCCGCCGACGCGGTGGCGCCGGTCGCCGATGCGGCCGGCTTCGCCGGGGTCGACGTACGCCGACGCGGAGCGCGCTGGTTCGCGGTGCTCGACGGGGCCGGCGCGTGATGCGACCCCCGGGCGAGAGCGGCTTCACCTCGCGGCTGCGCAGCCCCGCCGTCGCGGCGCGGGTGGGTGTCTGGCTCGGCGTGGCCTTCGGCGTCTGCTTCGTGACGGGTCTCATCAGCCACTACGCCCAGGCGGCCTCCCAGCCGGTGCCCTTCCCGACGAGCCCGGCCTGGGGCTACCGGGTGACCCAGGGGCTCCACGTCACCTCGGGCATCGCCGCGATCCCGTTGCTGCTGGTCAAGCTGTGGTCGGTCTACCCGCGGCTGTTCCGGTCGCTGCCGCGGGTCCGCCGCGAGCTGCTCCTCGACGTGCTCGAGAAGGGATCGGTCGCGGTCCTCGTGTCCTCGGCGGTCTTCCAGCTCGCGACCGGCCTCAGCAACTCCACGCAGTGGTACCCCTTCAGCTTCTCGTTCCGCTCGACCCACTACGCGATGGCGTGGGTGCTGATCGGGGCACTGGTGGTGCACGTCGCGGTCAAGCTCCCGGTGATCCGCGACATGCTGCGCGGCGACATCGACGAGACGATCCACGACCGGCCCTCCGCCACGCAGCCGGGCTCGCTGTCGCGGCGCGGGGTGGTGCGCACCGGACTGGGCGCCTCGGCGGTCGCGGTGCTCGCGACCGCGGGGGCCACGGTGCCGCTGCTGCGGCGGGTCTCGGTGCTGGGCGTGACCACCGGCGACGGCCCCGGCGGCGTGCCGATCAACCGCACGGCCGAGGAGGCGGGCATCCCGGCCGAGGCGCTCGGGCCGGCCTACCGGCTCACGATCACCTACGGCGACCAGGAGCAGGTCCTCACGCGCGACGACCTGCTGGCCATGACCCAGCGGCGCGAGGACCTGCCGATCGCCTGCGTGGAGGGGTGGAGCGCGTCGGCCACCTGGGGCGGCGTACGGCTGCGCGACCTGCTCGACCTCGTCGGGGCGCCCCGCGGCCACGACGTCCGGGTGCGGTCGCTGCAGACCCGCTACTCCTTCGGCAGCTCGCTGCTGTGGTCCAACTTCGCCGACGACGACCGGACGCTGCTGGCCCTCGAGCTCGACGGAGCACCGCTCGACGTCGACCACGGCTTCCCGGCGCGGATCATGGCGCCCAACCGCCCCGGCGTGCGTCAGACGAAGTGGGTCTCCCGGCTGGAGGTCCTGTGAGGACGCGGCTGGTGCTGGGTGCCCTCGGCGTCGCCGCGGGCTTGTACGGCGCGTGGATGCTGCTCGACGACCCGTTCGCCGACCTGGTGAACGTCGTGGTCTGGCTCGCCGCAGGGGTCGTGCTCCACGACTTCGTGCTCGCCCCGTCGGCGACGGCGCTCGGCTGGGTGACCCGGGGCCGGATCCCGGACCAGGTCCGCGGGCCGGTGGTCGTCGGAGCGGTGGTGCTGGTCTCGGTCACGCTGGTCGCCATCCCGGTGCTGGGCCGGTTCGGGGCCTCGCCCGGCAACCCCACCCTGCTCGACCGCGACTACGTGGCGGGCTGGGCGCAGGTGGCGGGACTCGTGGTCGCCGGGGTGCTGGCGGCCGTGGTGGTCCGCACCGTCAGGAGGCGTCGTGGCGCTGGTGCTGGTCGTTGACGACGACCCCACGGTGCGCGAGGTGGTCGTCAGCTACCTGCGGGCAGCGGGGCACACCGTCGACGAGGCCGCCGACGGAGCCACGGCCCTGTCCCTGATGGAGGAGCGTCCGGCCGACCTGGTCGTCCTGGACCTGATGCTGCCCGACGTCGACGGGCTCGAGGTCTGCGAGCGGGTGCGCGCGCGGCGCGACGTACCCGTCATCATGCTGACCGCCCTCGGCGACGAGGCCGACCGCGTCGTGGGGCTGGAGCGCGGGGCCGACGACTACGTCACCAAGCCGTTCAGCCCCCGCGAGCTGGCGCTGCGCGTCGACTCGGTGCTGCGCCGGGCCGGCGACCGGGCACGCGAGGCGGTCGAGCGCTGGGAGGACGGCGACCTGGTGGTCGACACGGCCCGGCACGAGGTGACCCGGGGCGGCGAGACGATGACCCTGACCGCGCGCGAGTTCGACCTGCTGCGGTTCCTGGTCGCCAACGCCGGGCGGGTCTTCACCCGCGAGCAGCTGCTCCACGACGTGTGGGGCTGGACGTTCGGCGACCAGTCCACCGTCACCGTGCACGTACGCCGGCTCCGCGAGAAGGTCGAGCGCGACCCGACCCGGCCCGAGCGGCTGCTCACCGTCTGGGGCGTCGGCTACCGCTGGGAGCCCGTCGGGTGAGCGACGGCGTCGAGATCGTGCTGACCGCCGCGGGCTGGGCCGGTGCGGCCGGCGTGCTCGGGCTGCTGCTCGCCTTTGTGGTGCGACGGGCCTCGCTGCGCTGGCAGACCGCCGTGGTGGCCCTGGTCGCCGTCGCGGCGGTGGTCGCCGGGACCCTCGGCACCGCCCGCGCGATGTTCCTCTCCGACCACGACCTCGGCGTCGTTCTGGTCGTCGCGCTGGTCGCGGGGCTCGTCGCCCTCGGTGTCGCCCTCGTCGTCGGGGGCGCGCTCGCCCGCTGGTCGGCGGAGCTGCGCGAGGACGCCCACCGGGTCGGTGGCGGCAGCGCTCCCGCGTCCGACCGGGCGGGGGGCGGGGGGCCCAGCGAGCTGCGCGACCTGTCCCGCGAGCTCGCCCGCACCCACGAGCGGCTCGAGGCGTCCCGCGAGCGGGAGCAGCGCCTCGAGACGGCGCGCAAGGACCTGGTGGCGTGGGTCTCCCACGACCTGCGCACGCCGTTGGCGGGCATGCGGGCGATGACCGAGGCGCTGGAGGACGGGCTGGCCGAGGACCCCCCGCGCTACCACCGGCAGATCCGGACCGAGGTCGAGCGCATGGTCCGGATGGTCGACGACCTCTTCGAGCTGTCGCGGCTCCACGCCGGCACGATGCGGTTCTCGCCCGAGCCGCTGGTGCTGCGCGACGTCGTGAGCGAGGCGCTGGCCGCGGCCGACCCCGTGGCCCGGCAGCGCGGGGTCCGGCTCGGGGGAGAGGTGAGCGACCGGCTCCGCGTCACCGCCGACCCCGACGGGCTGGCACGGATCGTCGGCAACCTGGTGATGAACGCGATCCGGCACACCCCCGCCGACGGGGTGGTCGAGGTGTCCGGACGGCAGGTGGCCGACGGCGTCGAGCTGAGCGTCTCCGACGCGTGCGGCGGGATCGACGAGCAGGACCGGTCCCGGGTCTTCGACGTCGCCTGGCAGGGCGCGCCCGCCCGCACGCCGACCCCGGGGCCGGGGGAGTTCGGGGCCGGGGCCGGCCTGGGGCTGGCCATCGTGCGCGGCCTGGTCGAGGCCCACCGGGGGCGGGTCGAGGTCGAGAACCGCCCGCCCGGCTGCCGGTTCCGGGTGGTGCTCCCCGGCGGTCCGGCCTGAGCCGGACACGCGGGCGCGTCGTACGCCGGGTCGAACAGTTGTTCGGCTAGGGTCGTGTCCACAGGTGCGACGCACGACGAGTTCTCCACAGCCCCCGGCCCGCCCGGCTCCGGTTGTCGGTGCTCGGCCCTAGCGTCGAAGGCGCACCTGGACCACACGACACGAGAAGAGGCTCACATGGCTGGTGGAGACCGCGAGAAGGCGCTGGACGTCGCCCTCGCCAACATCGAGAAGCAGTTCGGCAAGGGATCGGTGATGCGGCTGGGCGACGAGACGCGGGCCCCGCTGGAGGTGATCCCGACCGGGGCGATCGCGCTCGACGTGGCGCTCGGCATCGGCGGCCTGCCCCGTGGCCGGGTGGTGGAGATCTACGGCCCCGAGTCCTCCGGCAAGACCACGGTCGCGCTGCACGCGGTGGCCAGCGCCCAGCGCCAGGGCGGGATCGTGGCCTTCATCGACGCCGAGCACGCGCTCGACCCCGACTACGCCAAGGCGCTCGGTGTCGACACCGACGCGCTGCTGGTCAGCCAGCCCGACAGCGGCGAGCAGGCGCTCGAGATCGCCGACATGCTGATCCGCTCGGGTGCCCTCACCCTGGTCGTGATCGACTCCGTCGCCGCGCTCGTGCCCCGTGCCGAGATCGAGGGCGAGATGGGCGACAGCCACGTCGGCCTCCAGGCCCGGTTGATGAGCCAGGCGCTGCGGAAGATGACCGGTGCCCTCAACGGCTCGGGCACCACGATGATCTTCATCAACCAGCTGCGCGAGAAGATCGGCGTGATGTTCGGCTCGCCCGAGACCACGACCGGTGGCCGCGCGCTGAAGTTCTACTCCTCGGTGCGTCTCGACGTCCGCCGCATCGAGACCCTCAAGGACGGCACCGACATGGTCGGCAACCGCACCCGGATCAAGGTCGTCAAGAACAAGGTGGCCCCGCCGTTCAAGCAGGCCGAGTTCGACATCATGTACGGCAAGGGCATCTCGCGGGAGGGCGGCCTGATCGACGTCGGCGTCGAGGCCGGCCTGGTCCGCAAGGCCGGCGCCTGGTTCACCTACGAGGGCGACCAGCTCGGCCAGGGCAAGGAGAACGCGCGCGGCTTCCTGCGTGACAACCCCGACCTGGCCAACGAGCTCGAGAAGAAGATCCTCGAGAAGCTCGGGGTCGGTCCCCAGGTCGACGCCCCGGTCGAGGAGCTGTCCGACGAGCCGATCGGTGTCGGTGACTTCTGACCGGGAGGCCGACCCGGACGCCGATCCCGAGTCGGTCGCACGGACCATCCTGCTGGACCAGCTGGTCGGCCGGGCTCGCTCACGCCGCGAGCTGGCCGACAAGCTGCGCCGGCGCGAGGTGCCCGACGAGCTCGCGAGCCGGCTGCTCGACCGGTTCGAGGAGGTCGGGCTGGTCGACGACGCAGCCTTCGCCGAAGCCTGGGTGAGCGGGCGGCACGCCGCCAAGGGGCTGGCTCCCCGGGCCTTGGCCCAGGAGCTGCGCCGCAAGGGCGTGGCTGACGACGTGGCGAGGGAGGCCCTCGACCGGCTCGACGACGAGGAGCAGGAGGCCACCGCTCGCGCCCTGGTCGCCAAGAAGGTGCGCAGCCTCGCCCGCTTCGACCAGGCCACCCAGACCCGGCGGCTGGTGGGGATGCTGGCGCGCAAGGGCTACCCGCCGGCGATGTGCTACCGGGTGGTCCGCGACGAGCTCGGCGAATCGGCTGACGCCACCGACCTCGACGCCTAGACGGCCGGGGGAGTCGTGGCGCGCGGCCGCGCGGCGTACGTGCGCGAGCCGCACCTGGTCGGCCGCGGCGTGGGGTGACCAGCCGGCTCAGGGCAGGAACAGCCCCGCGTCGCCGAACTCGTGCCACCAGTAGCGCTCGCGCAGCGCCTCGTCGTAGGCCCGCTGGGCCAGCTCGGCGCCCGCGACCGCCTCGACGAGGAGCAGGTGGCTGGCCTGGGGGTCGTGCCACCCGGTCACCAGGCCGGTGACGACCCGCGGCGGGTGGAGGGGCGTGACGACGCGCTCGGTCCAGCCCCGCGTGGGGCGGACCACCCCGTCGTCGTCCACCGCCGACTCGAGGGCGCGGGTGACCGTCGTCCCGACCGCCACCACCCGGCCTCCGGCCGCGCGGGTCGCGTTGACCTGGCGCGCGGTCGGAGCGCTCACCTCGAGCCGTTCGCCCTGGGGCGCCTCGCCGGCCTCCTGCGAGGAGACCCCGGTGTGCAGCGTGATCGGGGCGACGGCCACCCCGCGAGCCACGAGCGCCGCCACGAGCGGCGCGGTGAACGGACGCCCGGCCGAGGGCATCTCGGCGCTGCCGGGCACCGTGGAGAACACGGACTGGTAGGACTCCAGCGGGTAGGCCCGGTCGAGGTAGCCGTAGGCGATCGGTCGCCCGTGGCGGGACAGCTGCCGCTCCAGCGGTCCGGAGACCCGGGCTCGCCACAGCCGGTTGCCGTGGCCGGTGGGCGAGGAGCTCTCACGGGGGTACGCCGCCAGCAGCTCGACGCGCACCGGCGCTCCGTCGGTGGGGACCGCGGTGAGGACCTCGCCGGGTCGAGCGTCGAGCACGGCCCGGGCTGCCGCGGGCGCAGTGCGCAGCTCGACCACCCAGCCGCCGTCGTCGAGCGGGGTGGCGAGGTGGAGGACCCGGAGCCGGCCGCGGCTGTCGACGACGTCGAGCTGGCCGGCGACGGTCGCGGAGTTGTTGACGACGACCAGGTCGCCGGGCAAGAGCTCCGAAACGAGGTCGGCGAAGCGGCGGTGGGTCAGCCCGGTCGGCCGGGCGACGAGCAGGCGCACGTCGTCCCGCGCGCCCCCGCGGGCCTCGGCGGGCCGGTCGGCCACGTGCTCGGCGTCCTCGGGGAAGACGGTGGTCGGGACCTCCTGGAGCACGGTCATCGGCTGGTCGCCTCCTCCGGCA
This sequence comes from uncultured Actinomycetota bacterium, assembly GCA_963740885.1. Taxonomy (GTDB): domain Bacteria; phylum Actinomycetota; class Actinomycetes; order Propionibacteriales; family Nocardioidaceae; genus Nocardioides. Next base: position 500,080 of record CAVUFP010000001.1, on the reverse strand, counting down.
GAGCCAGGTCGGCTGCCCGGTAGCGCCCGGAGGCGGGCCGGCGGTCGAGCAGGGCAAGCAGGACGGTGGCCACCGACCCCGGTTCGGGTCGGTCGCTGATGTCCTCGTCGGGGAACGCGTCCTGGTGCATGGCGGTGCGCATGTCGCCGGGGTCGACGGCGTAGGCCGTGAGCCCCTCCTCCTCCGCGAAGGTCAGGGTGAGGTGCTCCAGCGCGACCTTGGTCGCGGCGTAGGCCCCCCACGTCGGGTAGTGCTCGGCGGCCGCGTCGGAGGTGATGCTGAGGACGATGCCGTCGCGATCCCGCAACGAGGGCAGCAGGGCGCGGGTGAGCTCGAGCGGCCCGGCGACGTTGACCTGCCAGGCGGCGTTCAGGTCGGCGGCGGTCAGGTCGCGCAGCGGGCGCATCGGCAGCGGCCCGAGCGTGCTGGCGTTGTGGACCAGCAGGTCGAGCCCGCCCAGCGCCTCGACCTCGGCGACGAGCGCGGCCCGGTGCTCCGGGTCGGCGACGTCTCCGGGCACGGTGCGGACGCCGGGCAGGTCGAGCGTCGCCAGTCGGTCGGCGGAGCGGCCGTCGGTCACGACGGCGACGCCGCGGCCGGCCAGGGCGTGGACCAGGGCGCGGCCGAGACCGGCGGAGCCGCCGGTGACGAGTGCGGTGTGCATCGATGGATCTCCTCGTTGGGGATTCGGGATCTTCGGTCTAGTGTTCAAGTTGAAGTGAACTTGAAGTCAAGGAGGAGCTCGTGGACACCCGTGACCAGTTGTCGATGAGCGAGGTGACCCGGCGCAGCGGGTTCGCTGCATCGGCCCTGCGCTTCTACGAGGAGCGCGGCCTGATCACCGCCGGCCGGACCGGTGGCGGTCGGCGTACCTACCAACGCAGCGTGCTGCGTCGGCTGGCCTTCGTCCGCGCGGCGGGCAACGTGGGGCTGACGCTGGCCGAGATCCGCGACGAGCTCGACCGGCTGCCGGAGGGACGGACCCCGACCAAAACCGACTGGCAGCGCATCTCACGCCACTGGCGGCGCCGGCTCGACGAGCAGATCGAGGCGCTGGAGCGGCTGCGCGACGGCCTGGACTCCTGCATCGGCTGCGGCTGCCTGTCGCTCCAGCGGTGCCAGGTGTCCAACCCGGACGACAGCGCCGCGACGTACGGCGGCCCGGGGGCGGCCTTCCTGCCCGCCCTGCTGCGCCGACCGGTGCCGACGGATCGGCCATGATGGCCCCATGACCACGCTGCGCCTGCCGCCGGGGGCGGTCGACCTGTCGGCGATCCCGACCGACGACACCCCGGGCTTCTCCGGGAAGAAGTCCGACGGCAAGGAGGCGTTGGCGGCGTTGGGCGACGAGCTGGCCGACCTGCAGGAGCGACTCTTCGCGGAGGGTCGCAGCGGCTTCGAGCGCCGGCTGTTGCTGGTGCTGCAGGGCATGGACACCGCGGGCAAGGGCGGGGTGCTCCGCCACACCGTCGGCCTGATCGACCCGCAGGGCGTGCGGATCACCAGCTTCAAGGCCCCGAGCGAGGAGGAGCGGGCTCACCACTTCCTGTGGCGGGTGAAGCGGGTGCTGCCCGAGGCGGGCTACGTCGGCGTCTTCGACCGCTCCCACTACGAGGACGTGCTGATCGCGCGGGTGCGCGAGCTGGTCGACGCGCGCACGATCACCCACCGTTACGAGCAGATCAACGACTTCGAGCGCGAGCTGGTCGAGGGCGGCACGGTGGTCGTGAAGTGCATGCTCCACATCTCGGCCGACACCCAGCGCGAGCGGCTGACCCAGCGGCTGGCCGATCCCACCAAGCACTGGAAGTACAACCCCGGCGACCTCGACGAGCGTGGGCTGTGGCCCTCCTACCGCGAGGCCTACGAGGCGGCGCTGGAGGCCACCAACACCGAGGTCGCGCCCTGGTACGTCGTCCCGTCGGACCGCAAGTGGTACCGCAACCTGGCCATCGGCCGGCTGCTCCTCGACACGCTGCGCCGGATGAACCCGCAGTGGCCGGCCGCCGACTTCGACGTCGAGGCCGAGCAGCGGCGGCTCGCCGACGAGGCGCCGGTCCGGTGATCCCCACCGTCCGGGTGACGCGCTACGTCACCCCGCTGCGCGAGGGCGGGTCGCTGCCCGGCGTGGTCGAGGCCGACGACCTCGGCACCTACGTCTGCAAGTTCCGCGGCGCCGGCCAGGGGCCGCGGGTGCTGGTCGCCGAGGTGGTCGTCGGCGAGCTCGCCCGCGCGATCGGGCTCGACACGCCGAGGCTGGTCGCCCTCGACCTCGACCCGGAGATCGCCCGCTACGAGGCCGACGAGGAGGTCCAGGACCTGCTCACCGCGAGTGCCGGGCTCAACCTGGGCGTCGACTTCCTGCCGGGCGCGTTCGGCTACGACGGCACCCTCCCCGACGGCGACGGGACAGAGGGCTCCGACCTGGCCGCGCGCGTGCTGTGGCTCGACGCGTTCGTCGCCAACGTCGACCGCACCTGGCGCAACCCCAACCTCCTGGTCTGGAACGGCCGGCTCCACGTCATCGACCACGGCGCCGCGCTCTACTTCCACCACTCCTGGGACACCGGGCCCGGCGAGCCGACGCGCTTCGCCCACCAGCGCTGGGACGCGACCGGACACGTGATGGCGGAGCGCGCCGGAGCGCTCGGAGCGGTCGACGAGCGGCTGCGCGTCGAGCTCGACGCCGACCGGTTCCGGGAGCTGGTCGCGCTGGTGCCCGACGCGTGGCTGGGTCGCGAACCGGACGCCGAGCGGGCGGCGTACGTCGCCCACCTGACCGCGCGGCTGGGGAGCCGCGACTGGCTGCCGGCGGTGGCGGCATGAGCCGCCTCGCCTACCAGTACGTCGTGCTGCGCTGCGTCCCGCGGCCCGACCGCGAGGAGTTCGTCAACGTCGGCGTGGTGCTCTACTGCGAGGCCGCCGGGCTGCTCGACCTGGCCTGCCGCGTCGATGAGGAGCGGCTGGGCGCCCTGGACTCGCGGCTGCCGCTCGACCAGGTCCGGGCCGGACTGGCCTTCGCCGCCGCGGTCTGCGCCGGGGACCCCGACGCGGGCGCGGCGGGCCAGGCCCCGCTGGGCCAGCGCTTCGGCTTCCTGAAGGCGCCGCGCAGCACCGTGATCCAGCCCGGGCCGGTGCACGGCGGGCTCACCGACGACCCGGCGCGCCAGCTCGAGCACCTGCTGGAGCGCCTGGTCTGACGTCCTAGACCGGCACCAGCTCGACCGCGCCGACGGCGTACCGGGCCAGGACCGTGCGGGCCAGCTCGGGGTGGGCGCCCAGGGGAGCGGACACCGCGACCGCCCCGGCCTCCAGGGCCAGCTCCTGGGCCCGGTCGGGCAGGAATCCCGGCGCGAGGAAGAGCGAGGCGACCGCGATGTGGCGGCGCCCCTCGGCGCGGAAGGTCCGGACCGCCTCGCCGGCGGCCGGCGGAGCCGCGGAGGCGAAGGCGGCCGTGACCGGGAGCCGGTGGCGGGTGCCCCAGAGCCGCGCCAACCGGGTGACGGCCTGGTTGGCCATGGCGTCGGAGGAGCCCGCCGCGGTCAGCACCAGCGCGTCGAGCTCGCGCACCCGTGCGGCCTTGAGCGCCTCGCGCATCCGCAGGTCGAGGATGTCGAGGAGCCCGGTGCCGAGGCCGAGGACGTCGGTGGCGCGGATCGAGAGGCCGGGGTGGCGCTCGGTCGCCTCGGCGACGGCGCGCGGGACGTCGACCTTGGCGTGGTAGGCCTCGGTGAGCAGCAGCGGGACGACCACGATCTCGTCGTGCCCCTTGCGGACCAGCCGGTCGACCACGGTCTGGAACGACGGGCGGGAGAGCTCGAGGAACGCCTTCTCGATGGTCAGGTCGGGGCGCATCGCCTTGACCTCGTCGACCAGCGCGCCGATCGTCGCTGCCGAGCGGGGGTCGCGGCTCCCGTGGGCGAGGGCCACCAGTGCGGGTGCAGCCATGTGTGGGTCCTTCTTCCTGTGCGTGTCCGGGGTCCTCAGTGGATCCCGCACTCGGTCTTCGACGTCCCCGCCCAGCGCCCGCTGCGCGGGTCGTCTCCGGCGGCGACCCGGCGGGTGCAGGGCCAGCAGCCGATCGACGGGTAGCCGTCGTGGACCAGGGGATTGACGAGGACCCCGTTGTCCTCGATGTAACGCTCCACCTGCTCGTCGGTCCACCGAGCGAGGGGAGACACCTTGACCTTGCCCTTGCGGGCGTCCCAGCCGACCACCGGCGCGACCACGCGGTTGTGGGTCTCGGCACGGCGCAGCCCGGTCGCCCAGGCGTCGTAGCCGGCCAGCGCCTGCTCCAGCGGCTGCACCTTGCGGAGCTTGCAGCAGAGGTCGGGGTCGGTCTTGTAGAGGTCCTTGCCGTGGGCCGCGTCCTGCTCGGCCACGGAGTGCTCCGGCGTCACGGTGACCACCTCGAGCGGCAGCGTGGCGGCCACGGCGTCGCGGGTGCCGATCGTCTCGGCGAAGTGGTAGCCGGTGTCGAGGAAGACCAGGTCGGTGCCCGGGGCGACCCGCGAGACCACGTGGGCGAGCACGGCATCGCCCATCGAGGAGGTCACGCAGAACCGGTCGCCGAACGTCGCCACGGCCCACTCGATGATGTGCTCGGCCGGCGCGAGCTCGAGCTCGGCCCCGACGTGGGAGACCAGGTCGCGCAGCTCCTCGGGGGAGCGGCCCTCGGTGTGGGTGCCGCGCGCGGCACCGGCCACACGGGTGGTGAGCGCCGTCACGACGCCCCTCCCTGTCCCTGCGGGCGCACCAGCCCGAGCATCTTCAGCGAGAAGGCGCGCAGGCAGCCGCGGCACTCCCACTGCCCGTGGCCGGGGCCGTCCGCAGCCTCGTGGGGCCACAGGTCGGTCTCGCCGCAGTAGGGGCAGTGGAACGGGACGGCACGCTCACTCATGACGCTGCCGCCTCCAGGACGCGTTCGCCCCGCAGCAGCGCCTCGTCGGCCCGCTGCACCCAGTCGACGAAGGTCTCACCCTCCCGGCGCTCGGCGAGGAAGTTGCTGACGAGCGCCGTGACGTAGTCGTCGAGCCCGGCGCTGGTGACCTTGTGGGCCCGCAGCTTGCGGCCGAAGTTGGCCTGCAGGCCGGTCGCGCCGCCGAGGTGAACCTGGAAGCCCTCGACCTGCTGGCCCTCAGACATCACCAGCTGGCCCTTCAGCCCGATGTCGGCGACCTGGGTGCGGGCGCAGGCGTTGGGGCATCCGTTGACGTTGACCGTGATGCCCTCGGGCAGCACCCGGTCGAGGTCGGGGAAGCGGCGCTCCAGCTCGGCGACGAGGTCGCGGGCCCGGTTCTTGGTGTCGACGATCGCCAGCTTGCAGAACTCGATGCCGGTGCAGGCCATCGTGTTCCGGCGGAACCCGGAGGGTCGTCCGGAGAGGCCGATCGCGTCGAGCCCGTCGAGCAGCGGGGCGACGAGGTCGGGGTCGACGCCGATCAGCACGATCTTCTGGTACGGCGTGAGCCGGGCACCGGCGACGCCGAACTGCTCCATCAGGTCGGCGAGCCGCGCCAGCATCGACCCGGACACCCGGCCGGCGGTCGGGGCGAGACCGACGTACCGCTTGCCGTCGCGCTGCGGGTGCACGCCGACGTGGTCGCGGTGACCCACCGGGGAGGCGGGCGACTCGCAGCGGACCAGCGGGCGGTCGAGGTACTCGTTCTCCAGCACCTCGCGGAACGTGTCGACACCCCAGTCGGCGACCAGGAACTTCAGCCGGGCGCGGGAGCGGAGCCGGCGGTAGCCGTAGTCGCGGAAGATCCCGGCGACGCCCTCCCAGGCGTCGGCCACCTCCTCGAGCGGGATCCAGACGCCGAGCTTCTGGGCCAGCATCGGGTTGGTCGACAGCCCGCCGCCGACCCACAGGTCGAAACCGGGGCCGTGCTCGGGGTGGACGGTGCCCACGAAGGCGACGTCGTTGGTCTCGGGGGAGACGTCGTGACTCGGGTGGCCGGTGACCGCGGTCTTGAACTTGCGCGGCAGGTTGGAGTACGCCGGGTTGCCCAGGATCCGCCGCTTGATCTCGGCCAGCGCGTCGGAGCCGTCGATGATCTCGTCCTCGGCGACACCGGCGACCGGGGAGCCCAGGAAGGGGCGGGGCGAGTCGCCGCACGCCTCGAGCGTGGTCAGGCCGACCGCGTCGAGCCGCTCCCAGATCTCGGGGACGTCCTCGATCCGGATCCAGTGGTACTGGATGTTCTCGCGGTCGGTGACGTCGGCGGTGTCGCGGGCGAACTCCTGCCCGATCGTCCCGAGCGTCCGGACGGCCGCGGGGGAGAGCAGCTGGCCGTCCGAGCGCACCCGCATCATGAAGAACTCGTCGTCGAGCTCCTCCTCCTCGAGCATCGCGGTCTTGCCGCCGTCGAAGCCCGGTGCGCGCTGGGTGTAGAGGCCCAGCCACCGGAACCGGCCGCGCAGGTCGGCCGGGTCGATCGAGGCGAAGCCGCGCTTGGAGTAGATGTGCTGGATCCGCGCCTGGACGTTGAGCGGGTCGTCGTCCTTCTTGGACTGCTCGTTCTTGTTGAGCGGCTCGGAGTAGCCGAACGCCCACTGGCCCTCACCGCGCTTGGGGCGCGGGACCTCGGTGCGGGTCGCAGGCGAAGCGGCGTAGCGCAGGTCTGACATGGGGAGGGTCGTCCTTTGGCTGAAGGCGGCTGGCGCGGTCCTGGGAAGGACGCAGGCGCCGGGGTGCGGGGGCGGCGTTTCAGCGAGGCCGACAGATCATGGTGCGCGTACGCATCAGGTCCACGTGGCGTCGTACCACGAGGTGCGCGTGCGTCGCAGCGGAGATCATGGAGGAAGTCTCAAGCGGTGGACGGTCCTCCCACAACTCGGATTCTCATGATGTGGGACTCGGTGTCCACGACGTGAGACGCACGTGCGCTGTCCACGCTGCCACGCCGTGCTGCTGCGGCCCACGTCACACCACTAGGCTGCCGGCATGAGCGACGCCCTCGTCAGCAGTGCCTACTCCCAGATCCTCGAGGTGATCGGCTCGGTCGAGCCGCGGATCGCCGCGGCGACCCGTCAGGAGCTCGTCGACCAGCGCGAGTCGCTGAAGCTGATCGCCAGCGAGAACTACGCCTCCCCCGCCGTCCTGCTGACGATGGGCACCTGGTTCAGCGACAAGTACGCCGAGGGCACGATCGGCCACCGGTTCTACGCCGGCTGCCAGAACGTCGACACCGTCGAGTCGGTGGCCGCCGAGCACGCGCGCGAGCTGTTCGGGGCGCCGTACGCCTACGTGCAGCCGCACTCGGGCATCGACGCCAACCTCGTCGCGTTCTGGTCGATCCTCGCCCACCGGGTGGAGTCGCCGGCGCTGGAGAGGCTCGGTGCGAAGAACGTCAACGAGCTCAGCGAGGTCGACTGGGAGACGCTGCGCGGCGAGCTCGGCAACCAGCGGCTTCTCGGCATGAGCCTGGACGCCGGCGGTCACCTGACCCACGGGTTCCGGCCCAACATCAGCGGCAAGATGTTCCACCAGAACCAGTACGGCACCGACCCCGAGACCGGGCTGCTCGACTACGACGCGCTGGCCACCAAGGCCCGCGAGTTCCGGCCGCTGGTGCTGGTGGCCGGCTACTCGGCGTACCCGCGACGGGTCGACTTCGCCAAGGTGCGCGAGATCGCCGACGAGGTCGGCGCGACCCTGATGGTCGACATGGCCCACTTCGCCGGGCTGGTCGCCGGCAAGGTGTTCACCGGCGACGAGGACCCGGTGCCGCACGCCCACGTCACCACCACGACGACCCACAAGTCGCTGCGCGGCCCGCGCGGCGGCATGGTGCTGGCCACCGAGGAGTACGCCCCGTCCGTCGACCGCGGCTGCCCGATGGTCCTCGGCGGCCCGCTCTCGCACATGATGGCCGCCAAGGCGGTCGCGCTCGCCGAGGCCCGCACGGGCGAGTTCCGCGACTACGCGCGCCGGGTGGCCGACAACGCGCAGTCGCTCGCCGCCGGGTTCCTCTCGCGCGACGCGCGGCTGGTCACCGGCGGCACCGACAACCACCTCGTGCTGCTCGACGTCTCGTCCTTCGGCATCACCGGCCGGCAGGCCGAGTCGGCGCTGCTCGACGCCGGCATCGTCACCAACCGCAACTCGGTCCCGCAGGACCCGAACGGCGCCTGGTACACCTCCGGCATCCGCCTCGGCACCCCCGCGCTCACCACCCGCGGCTTCGGTCACGACGAGTTCGACCGGGTCGCCGAGCTGATCGTCGACGTCCTCTCGGCCACCCAGCCCGGCACCACCAAGGCCGGCGGCGCCTCCAAGGCGTCGTACTCCACCGCCGACGGCGTGGCCGCCAAGGTCAAGGACGCCGCCGGTGAGCTCCTCGCCAAGCACCCCCTCTACCCCGGCCTCGACCTCGCCTGAGCTCTCCACCCGGACCTGATCAGTCCACGTGGGGAGTCGCGCGGTCGAGCAGGAAGCGCAGGTCGGGGGCGTGGGAGGCGGCGAGCGCGCCGTAGGTGCCGTCGTGGCCGTCGGCCAGCCGGCTCGCGCAGAACACGTCGGCGACCTCCGGGGGAGCGAAGCGCACCAGCAGCGCGCCCTGCAGGCAGGCGGCCATCCGGCCGGCCAGCCGCCGGGCCGAGACCTCCAGCGAGGCCGCGTCACCGAGCAGGGCGAGGGTGTCGTCGACCGCGCGGTCGAGGCGGGAGTCGGCGCCGCGGGCCAGGCCGACCTCGGTGATCCAGGCGTCCAGGACCTCGGGCTCGCGACCCAGCGCCCGGAGCACGTCGAGGGCGTTGACGTTGCCGGACCCTTCCCAGACCGAGTTGAGCGGAGCCTCGCGGTAGAGCAGCGGGAGCCCTGACTCCTCGACGTAGCCGTTGCCGCCGAGGCACTCGAGCGCCTCGGCCACGAGTCCCGGCGTGCGCTTGCAGACCCAGAACTTCGCCAGCGGCAGCGCGATCCGCCGCAGTGCCGCCTCGTGCGGGTCGTCGATCGCGTCGACCGCCGCGGCCAGCCTGATCGCCAACGCGACCGCGGCCTCGGCCTCGACGGCCAGGTCGGCGACCACGTTCTGCATCAGCGGCCGGTCGGCGAGCAGCGAGCCGAAGGCGTGGCGGTGAGCCACGTGCCAGGCCGCTTCGTTGACCGCCCGGCGCATCAGGGAGGCCGACCCGAGCACGCAGTCGAGCCTGGTCGCGGCGACCATCTCGATGATGGTGCGCACGCCACGACCCTCGTCGCCGAGCCGGTGGGCGAGCGTCCCGTCGAGCTCGAGCTCGCTGGAGGCGTTGGAGCGGTTGCCGAGCTTGTCCTTGAGCCGGACGACGTCGAGCCGGTTACGGCGGCCGTCGGGCAGGACGCGGGGGACCAGGAAGCAGCTGAGCCCGCCCACCGCCTGGGCCAGCACGAGGAACACGTCGTTCATCGGCGCGGACGTGAACCACTTGTGGCCGTGGAGGGTGTACTCGCCGTCGACCGACGTCGGCTCGGCCCGCGTGAGGTTGGCCCGCACGTCGGAGCCGCCCTGCTTCTCCGTCATGCCCATGCCGGCGAGGGCGCCCCGCTTGTCGGCGACCGGACGCAGTCCCGGGTCGTACGTCGTCGAGGCGAGCAGCGGCGTCCACTCCTTGGCGAGCCGGTCGTCGGCCCGCAGGGCCGGCACGGCGGCGTACGTCATCGAGATCGGGCAACCGTGACCCGGCTCGGTGTGCGACCAGGCCATGAAGCCGGCGGCCCGGCGCACGTGGGCGTGGGGCCGGTCGGACTCCCACGGCGCGGCGGCCAGGCCGTGCCCGACGCCGCGCTCCATCAGCCAGTGCCACGACGGGTGGAACTCGACCTCGTCGACCCGGTGGCCCCAGCGGTCGTAGCTGCGCAGCCGGGGCGGGTTCTCGTTGGCGAGCCGACCGTGGTCGCGGGCCTCCGCGCTGCCGGCCTCGAGCCCGAGCGGTGAGAGCTCGTCGACCACGTCGGCCGAGGCGTGCCGGGTGACCGCCTCGACCAGCGCCGGGTCGCCGGCGACGACGTCGTGCCCGGCCAGGAGGGGTGCCTGGTTGCTGCTGGCGCGCAGGTCGGTTGCGCGGTCGGACGGGACCATGTCGATACCGTAGTGACATGCGGGACCTGCTGTGGCGGCTGATCGTCACCACCACCGGGTCGTGCATCCGCTACCGGGTCACCGGGCTGGCCGCCGAGGCGGCGTTCTTCGCCATCCTCTCGGTCCCGCCGCTGGTCTTCGCGCTGGCCGGCGCGATCGGCTACGTCGGCGAGCAGTTCTCCCCAGCGGAGATCGCCGAGGTGCGGCAGGCCGTGATCGACCTGTCGTCCCGGGCGCTGACGGAGGACGCCGTCAACCGGATCATCGTGCCGACCATCAACGACGTGCTGCAGCCCGGCCGCTTCGACGTGATCTCGGTCGGCTTCATCCTCTCGCTGTGGTCGGGGTCGCGCGCGCTCAACGTCTTCGTCGACACCATCACGATCATGCACGGCCTCGGCGGGCACCGCGGGATCGTGAAGACCCGCGCCCTCTCGTTCCTCCTCTACATCCTGGCCATCATCACCGGCGTCCTCACCGTCCCGCTGGTGGTGGCCGGGCCGACCCTGGTGCGCGAGCTGCTGCCCGAGCAGCTCGACCTGCTGACCCGCTTCTACTGGCCGACCGTGGTGATCCTCTCGATCTGCTTCCTGGCCACGCTCTACCACGTCTCGGTGCCGGTCCGGACCAACTGGACCTTCAACCTCCCGGGGGCGACGTTCGCCCTGGCGTCGTGGATCTTCGGCTCGTTCCTGCTGCGCTGGATCCTGACCGCGACCGCCGCCGAGTCCGGCTCCATCTACGGACCGCTGGCCTCGCCGATCGCGGTCCTGCTGTGGCTCTACCTGCTCGCGCTCGCGGTGCTGATCGGCGCGGCCGTCAACGCGTCGTTCGACCAGGTGTTCCCGCAACAGTCGACCTCGAGCGCGCGGGTCGAGCTCGTGCAGCGGCTGCGGCACCGGCTCCCCACCCGGAGCAGCCAGACCGACTAGATTGCCAAGCGTGGCCGACGACCTCCTCGACGACGCGGGACGATCCCGCGGCAAGGTCTCGCTCCCCGAGCAGAACCGGTCGCCGTGGTGGGAGCTCGGCCGGCGGCTGCTGGCCGCTATCGCGATCCTGGTCGGGACCGTGCTGATCGTCTACGTCGACCGCGCCGGCTACGCCGACAACAACGACCCGACCAAGGCCGTGTCGTTCGTCGACTCGATCTACTACACGACCGTCACGCTGAGCACGACCGGGTACGGCGACATCGCGCCGGTCACCGACCGGGCCCGGCTGGTCAACGCGTTCATCATCACCCCGGCCCGCATCGCGTTCCTGGTGCTGCTGATCGGCACCACCCTGGAGGTCCTCGCCTCGCAGGGCCGCGACATGATCCGGATCGCCCGGTGGAGGAAGAACATGGGAGAGCACGTCGTCGTCGTCGGCTACGGCACCAAGGGCCGCAGCGCCGTCGAGACACTCATCGGCAACGGTCAGGACCGCGACCACATCGTCGTCGTCGACAGCGGTCAGACCGCCCTGCAGGACGCCCACTCCGACGGCCTCGCGGTCGTGACCGGCGACGCCACCCGGCGAGACGTGCTGCGGCGCGCCGGCGTCGGCCGGGCCAGCCAGGTCATCATCACCACCGACCGCGACGACTCCAACGTCCTCGCGACGCTGACCGTCCGGCAGCTCAACCCCGACGCCTACATCGTCTCCGCGGTGCGCGAGCAGGAGAACGCGCCGCTGATGCGGCAGTCCGGCGCCGACTCGGTGATCACCTCCTCCGACGCCGTCGGCCGGCTGCTCGGCCTCTCGACGCTCTCGCCGACGCTCGGCTCGGTGATGGAGGACCTGTTGACCTACGGCGAGGGGCTCGAGGTCGCCGAGCGCGACCTGCTGGTCTCCGAGGTGGGACAGCAGCCGCAGTCGTTGCCCGACCAGGTCATCGCGGTGGTGCGCGACGAGAAGGTCTACCGCTACTTCGACCCGGTGGTCACCCAGCTCGCTCGCGGCGACCGGTTGATCGTCGTACGCCCGTCCAAGGAGCTGCCGTGGGCCCCGCGGCCCGGCACCCACGACGAGGACTTCGCCTCCGACGAGGTCTAGTCCGGGTTAGCCCGTTCGGATGAGGCGAGAGGGCGTACTCTCCCGGACAGTAGGAGCGGAAACGTGGGGAGCACTGTGCTGCCCTGAGAATCGGAGGACCGGATGAGTGACGAGCAAGGCCTGAGCCCGGAGGAGATGAGCGCCGAGGGCGCGACCGCCCTTCCCGACAAGGAGGTCGTGTCGATCCTCGACCTCAACGCCGACCTCGACCTGGCCCTCGACGTGGCGGCCCCCGTCGACCTCGCCGTCGCCGCCAACGCCAACGTCGCGGCCCCGATCAACGCCGCGGCCGGCGCCAACGTGCTCTCCGTCGGCTCCGAGGCCCAGGCCCTGGGCGACCAGGGCGCGATGATCACCCAGAACATCGAGGGTGACGCGACCGCGACCGCCGACCAGACCAGCGACCTCGACCAGGGCAACGACGTGGTCGACGACGGCAGCACCGACGCCGGTGCGGCAGCGGCGACGACGGCCGCCGAGCCGACCCCGGCCCAGGCCACCGCCGCCGAGCCGACCCCGGCTCAGGCCACCGCCGCCGAGCCGACCCCGGCTCAGGCGACGCCGACCGAGGCCGGCTCGCTCGGCGACACCGTCGGCGACACGGTGGACGGCACGGCCGGCACCGTGGGCGACACGGTCGGCGGCGTGACCGACGGCACCGGTGGTGTGACCGACGGCGTGGGCGGTGTCACCGACGGCGTCGGTGGTGTGACCGACGACCTGGGCGGTGTGACCGACGGGGTCGGAGGCGCCGTGGACGGTGCGACCGACAGCAGCCTGCTCGACGGCAACCTGCTCAACGTCAACGTCGACCTCGCGGCCGACGCCGACATCGCCGCGCCGATCAACGGTGCGGTCGGGGCCAACGCCAACGTGGCGGCGCCGATCAACGCCGGTGTCGCGGCCAACATCGGCACCATCGACAGCGACGCGGTCGCGGTCGCCCAGCAGGACGCCATCATCAACCAGAACATCGAGGGAGACGCCACGGCCACGGCCGGCCAGGACTCCGACATCGAGCAGTAGTCGAAGCCTCCTAGCCACCCGTGACCGACACCCGGGAGCCTCCGGGCGACCTCACCAGCGCAGCCCTCGCCACCGACGGTGGCGGGGTGCTGCGTCGTTCCGACGGCATCTCGCTGATCGGCGAGATGGAGGGATCCGGCTACCGGGTCCCTCCCTCGCTCGTACGCCGGGGCGACGGGCAGACCGTGCAGCTCACCCCGTTGCTCTACGCCGTGCTCGCCGCGGTCGACGGGGAGCGTGACCTCGACGGGATCGCCGCGGCCGTCGCGGCCGACACGGGCAAGCCGGTCAACGCCGACAACGTCCGCCAGCTCGTCGACCAGCAGCTGCGGCCGCTGGGCCTGATGACCCGGGCCGACGGCAGCGAGCCGGAGGTGAAGCGGTCCAACCCGTTGCTCGGCCTGCGACTGCGCTACTCCGTCACCGATCCCGAACGCACCCGTCGGCTCACGACGCCGTTCGCGGCGCTGTTCCACCCGTTGGTGATGCTGCCGATGCTGGCGACCTTCGGGTTCGTCTTCTGGTGGGTGTTCTTCCACGAGGGGCTCGCCGGCGCGACCTACCAGGCCTTCCAGCACCCCGGTCTGCTGCTCCTGGTCTTCGGGGTCACCATCCTCTCCGCGGGCTTCCACGAGTTCGGCCACGCCGCGGCCGCCCGCCGAGGTGGCGCGACGCCGGGCGTGATGGGGGCCGGGCTCTACCTGGTGTGGCCGGCGTTCTACACCGATGTCACCGACTCCTACCGGCTCGGCCGCTGGGGCCGGGTGCTCACCGACCTCGGTGGGCTCTACTTCAACGCGATCGTGGCCGTCGCCATGACCGGGCTGTGGTGGGCGACCGGTTACGACGCGCTGCTGCTCGTCGTCGCGACCCAGATCCTGCAGATGATCCAGCAGCTGACGCCGCTGGTGCGCTTCGACGGCTACCACGTGCTGGCCGACGTGACGGGCGTCCCCGACCTGTTCCACCGGATCAAGCCGACCCTGCTCGGCGTCCTGCCGTGGCGCTGGGGCGACCCCGAGGCCAAGCTGCTCAAGCCGTGGGCCCGTGCGGTCGTCACGCTGTGGGTCGTCCTGGTCGTCCCGATGCTGCTGCTGACCGTGGTCGGGATGGTGCTCACGCTCCCGCGCGTCCTCGGCACGGCCTGGGCGCGACTCGCCTACGAGGTCGCGCTGGTCGAGAGCTCCGCGAGCCGCGGCGACTGGCTCCAGGTGTCGGCCCAGGTGTTCACGATCCTCGCGGTGGCCCTGCCGGTGGCCGCAGTGCTCTACATGCTCCTGCGGCTGGTGCGCCAGCTCGGCCTGGGCACCTGGCGACGTACGGCGGGCAAGCCGGTCAAGCGGGCCACCGCCGTCATCACCGCGCTGGCGGTGATCGCCTTCGTGACGTGGGTGTGGTGGCCGCGCCCCGACACCTACCGCCCGATCTCGCCCGACGAGCGCGGCACCATCACCGACCTCTATCGCCCGGCTGCGGCGCTGGCGGCCCCGGGCGTGCTGCCCGAGGCCTCGGCCGCGACGACCACCACCAACACGCCGTACGCCGTCGGCGACCGCGGCACCGTGCAGACCGTCTGGAGCGACGACCAGGACCTGCCGACGAAGGACGAGCCGCAGCTGGTCGTCATCGCGCAACCGACCTCGCAGCCGAGCGCCGCCCCCGACCCGGACGGCGGCACGGACAGCTCGACCGGCGGCGAGGCGGAGCAGCCCGAGGGCTGGGTCTTCCCGTTCGACCAGCCGTTGGAACCCGAGCCCGGCGACAACCAGGCGCTCGCGGTGGCGACCGACGACGGCGAGGTCACCTACGACGTCGCCTTCGCCCTGGTGTGGGCCGACGGCGAGGATCCCGCCCTCAACACCAACGAGGCCTACGCGTTCGCCTCCTGCGACACCTGCGCGGCGGTCTCGATCGCCTTCCAGGTCGTCTTCGTGGTGGGGGACAACGACGTCGCGGCCCCGCAGAACCTCGCCGAGGCGATCAACTACGACTGCGTCAACTGCCTGACCTACGCGCTGGCCCAACAGCTCTTCATCACCCTCGACGGCCCGCTGTCGGAGGAGGCGATGGCCCAGCTCGACGACGTCTGGGACGCGCTGGGCGAGCTCGCCGACAACATCACCACGATCCCGCTCGACCAGATCGCCGACCAGCTCGACGAGATCGAGCAGCAGATCCTCGACATCGTCGAGGCCGACCAACCCGGGACGGTGCCGCAACCCAGCCCCACCGACCCGGAGGAGTCCGAGACCATCGAGCCGAGCGAGTCGACCTCGCCGACCCCTGGGGCGACCACCAGCGACGACCCGAGCAGTGAGCCCACGGAGAGCCCTCCGGAGTCCTCGGCGAGCCCGTCGGGGTCGACCTCGCCCTCACCGACGTCCACGTCGCCCTCGGCTGTCGAGTCGGCCGCCCCGACGAGCTGAACGCCGTACGCGTCACCTTCCTCCCCGGTGACCGTGGACGTGCGCGGGGGAGCGCGGCACCATGGAGCGACCCCGATCCCGGGTCCATGACCTCCAGGAGGCGGCGATGCCGCTCCAGTCACCCAGATTCGCCGGCGATCCCGTGCTCGAGGCCTGCCTGGCCGGACAGCACCGGATGATGGCCCCCGAGGCGGGCGACGCCGTGCTCCGGGTCCAGCAGGCGCTCATCGACCTGGGCTTCGCCATCTCCGGCGGGGCCGACGGCGCCTTCGGTCGCGACACCGGCGACGCCGTGACCGAGTTCAAGCTGAACCACGGCCTCTCCCCGTCCGACCCCGTCATCGGCGTCGGCACCATGACCGCTCTGGACGCAGACATCGTGGGGTTCGACGCCGGCCACCCCGGCCCACCCACGACCGGGCTGGACCCCGCGGCCCTCCTCGCCGCCGCTCTCGCGGCGCAGCGGGTGAGCGTGTCCGCGGAGAACGCCGTCGCCGAGAAGCTGCACGGCATCCTCTCTCTGATGCTCCTCGAGCAGAGCGCGGGGCAGCGCCGGCAGCGACGGGGGTGACCCCGCGCAACGCTCCGGCGCGAGTCCTGGGGCCTCCGCCGCCCGCGATCGGCCCAGTCGCGCGGTCCGCCCCTGAGTCAGCGGGCCGCGCGCTCGGCAGCAGCACCGTGAGTCCCCCGAACTCACGCGCTCGACTTCCGGAAATCTCCAGGGCAGGCCCGAGAGGCAGCCGGGCCTCGCCGAGACTAGGTCTGGGCGTCTGCGTCCTGGCCTCCGTCGTACGCCGTGGGGACGGTGGCGGGGGTCGGGGCAATCCCTCTGATCGGCGTCGGACTCGACCCGACCGATGGTCTTCCGGTCTCGGGGACGGCGCGAACGGAAGCAGGTCCGGGGTGGCTGGGCAACGCTGCCCGTCTCGGGTCGAGCAGCGCTGCCCAGCACGGTTGCGAGAGGTAGGACCGCTCTACTGTGGTCTGCTCCCGCGGCATCGGCGTGCCGTGGTGGTCGCACCCACCCCAACATGCCGCGACGTGGTGATGCTCACCCCATCGGCAGGCCTCACGCTAGGCGACCGTGGCGCCCTCTTGCGGTGGTGTTGACGGATCGTCACCCAATGGTGGAGCGGTGGTGGAGCGACCCGGGTTCGGCCTCGGCAGTGGGCCCGGACGAGCTGACAGAAGGTCGAGGCCGTAGACTCGCCCGGGACGAGAGGCCGCGGCATGAGCCAAGGGCAGTCGCACGACATGACCGTGTCACTTCGAGCGGTGACGAGGGCCCGATCCGAGCTTCACGACGCACGCGCGCACCATGTGGTGCGGGCCTCGTCCTCCTCGGGGGAGCGGCGACTGTTGGCGGCGTTGGAGGACTACGCCGCCACGCTGGAGCGCCACGGGCACCCCATGCCCTACCGGATGCGTAATGAGCTGGGCATGTACCGGGCCATGCTCAACTCAGGCCGCCGGAACGTCCACTGACGCTTGCCTGCGCGGGGAACTCCGGCCGCCTCTTGCCAGGGGGGATAGCGGGGTGGCGACCGGAGCCCACCCCTGAACGTAGGGCACGAAGGCCACCTGTGGGCGACGGCTGACGGGGCCGGCCGGGCGTAGGGCTGCGGGGAGACAGAAAGAGCCCCTCGAAAGGGGCTCTGACCTGCGTAAACGTGCTGGTGGGCGATACTGGGTTTGAACCAGTGACCTCTTCCGTGTCAAGGAAGCGCGCTACCGCTGCGCCAATCGCCCCAGGGTGATGCCGGTGTTGAGTTGTGGTGGGTGTCGCGAGGTGGGTACGGGATTTGAACCCGTGTGGACGGATTTGCAGTCCGTTGCCTCGCCTCTCGGCCAACCCACCGTGGAGGCCAATGCTGGGGGACCTCTCCGAGCGGACGACGAGGCTCGAACTCGCGACCTCAACCTTGGCAAGGTTGCGCTCTACCAACTGAGCTACGTCCGCCTGACCAGGCCCGGAGGCCGGTGCGGTCAGAACAGTAGCCCATGCCCCGGACGGCTCAAAATCGGGTGGGGACCCTCGTGTCGGCTCCTAGAGTGAGGCCATGCGTGCGTGGGTGAACGGTGAGCTGCTGGCCGATCCGACCGCCCCGGCGGTCGCCGTCGACGACCACGGACTGACCGTCGGTGACGGGGTGTTCGAGGCCGTCAAGGTGGTCGACGGGACGCCCTTCGCGCTGACTCGGCACCTCGCCCGGCTGGCCACGAGCGCGGCCGGGCTAGGGCTGCCACCGGTCGACGAGGACGCCGTACGACGGGGCATCGCGGCGGTGCTCGAGGAGCCGATGGCACTGGGCCGGGTGCGGATCACCTATACCGCCGGGCGGGCACCGCTGGGCTCGCCGCGCGTCGGTGGGACGCCGACCCTGATCGTGGCGGCCTCCTCGATGGACCCCGCGTCGCCGGCGACCTCGGTGGCCACCGTGCCCTGGCCGCGCAACGAAAGAGGGGCCCTCGCCGGTCTCAAGACCACGTCGTACGGCGAGAACGTGCGGGCCCTGGCCCACGCGGCCGAGCGGGGCGCGACCGAGGCGGTCTTCCCCAACCTGGCCGGCAACCTCTGCGAGGGCACCGGCTCCAACGTCTTCTACGTCGTCGACGGGCAGCTCAGGACGCCCTCGCTCGCCAGTGGCTGCCTGGCCGGCATCACCCGCGCGCTGGTCATCGAGTGGTCCGGGGCGGTGGAGGTCGACGAGCCGATCGAGGTGGTCGAGGAGGCCAGCGAGGTGTTCCTCGCCTCGACGACGCGCGACGTGCAGGGCGTCTCCCGGTGGGACGACCGCGAGCTCGACGCTCCCGGCCCGGTCACGGCGGCGGCCCGCGAGACCTGGGCGCGCAATGAGGCCGAGCACCCCGACCCGTGACCCGCGGCCGAAACCCCTCTCGGCGTTGGAGGCCGTCGCTAGTCTCGCACGTGTGATCACGGGGGAGGCAAGGTGAACGTCCCGGGCGGCCGGACCGCCAAGCGGGTCGTCCTCGAGGGCGCGGGCTGGATCCTGCTGCTGCTCGGCATCGCGGCCCTGGTGCTGCCGGGCCCCGGCCTGCTGGGTGTCTTCGCCGGCCTGGCACTGCTCTCCCAGCAGTACGACTGGGCCGAGCGCTACACCGAGCCGGTCAAGCTGCGCGCGCTGAAAGCAGCCGCCGAGAGCGTGATCTCCGTGCCGCGGATCCTGATGTCGCTCGGTGGCGTGGCGCTGCTGGGTGGCGCCGGCGTGCTCTGGATCGTCTCGCCACCGGCCCCCGGCTGGTGGCCGTTCCCGGAGTGGATGTGGCTCTTCGGCGGCCTCGGCGTCGGGCTCACCCAGATCTTCTCGGCGGTGATCGCGCTGGCCCTGATCAGCTACAGCTGGTCGAAGTTCCGCGATGATCCGGGGGCCGTCGACGAGCTCGCGCGCCAGGTCGAGGAGGCCGACGCGGAGCTCGCCCGCCACAAGGCCACGCGCAAGGAAGATCGCAAGGATCGGCGCAAGGTCATCGGCTGACGTCGGATTCGGAGGGGCCCCGAGCGGCATGTACGCTCTGACCCGTCCCGGGGCGATTGGCGCAGTGGTAGCGCGCTTCGTTCACACCGAAGAGGTCACTGGTTCGAACCCAGTATCGCCCACCCTCATCTCCACGACAGCCGTGCTAGAACTCCTGCATGGAGTGGCTGCTCGCCCTCGCGGCCGCCGGCGGTGCCGGGATCTACGGCGTACGCCGGCTGAGCACGATGCGCGAGGACCGGCGCCGGCGTGCTGCCGAGCTGGTGCAGGTGCGTCAGATCGCCGACGAGGACGTGACCGTCTTCGGTGACCAGCTCCGCCGGCTCGGGGAGAGGGTCGGCGACCAGGAGCTCGACGAGGACGGCCGCGCCGACTACCAGACGGCGCTCGACGCCTACGAGCGCGCCAAGTGGGACGCGCCCCGGATGGAGCACATCGACGAGATCAGCGCCCTGGTCGACACGCTGGCCACGGGTCGCTACGCGATGGTCTGCGTCCGAGCCCGGCTGGCCGGGGACCCGCCGCCCGAGCTGCGGGTCCCGTGCTTCTTCAACCCCCAGCACGGCCCGTCGTCGAAGGACGTCCGCTGGACCAGCCCACGCCACGGCACCCGCCGCGTCCCCGCCTGCTCGCGGTGTGCCCAGCAGGTGGCGTCGCACCAGAAGCCGGAGGTGCGCAAGGTGAAGATCGGGGCCCGCACGGTTCCCTACTGGGAGGCGGGGGGCAGCCTGCACCCCTACAGCCGCGGCTACTTCCCGTCCGACGCCGCCGCGGCCGGCTACGGCATGGCCTGGATCTACACCGCCCCCGACCTTGGCTCGTCCTTCTACGACCACGGCGGCTACGGCGGCTACGACGGCGGCGGGGGTGGCGGAGGGTTCGACGGCGGAGGTGGCGGCGACGGGGGCGGCGGCTTCTGAGCCGATATCGGCGTGAGCGGGCCGGTGGCCGACCGTTAGGCTCGCGGGGTCCGTCTCGCCCCTCCCGAGGAGTCCTGGTGTCCGAGCTCTCGATCGTCGTCCGCACCTCTGAGGCGCGCGCCGAGCGGACGGTCACGACCGGCACCAAGGCGTGGGAGCTCTTCACCGAGGAGCCCGACGTCGTCGCCGCGCGGATCGGGGGCGAGCTGCGCGACCTCGCCCACGAGCTGGCCGACGGCGACGAGGTCGAGCCCGTCACGATCGACACCCCCGACGGCCGCGACATCCTGCGCCACTCGACCGCACACGTCCTGGCGCAGGCGGTGCAGCAGCTGTGGCCGGAGGCCAGGCTCGGCATCGGGCCGCCGGTCGAGAACGGCTTCTACTACGACTTCGACGTCGCCGAGCCCTTCGTGCCCGACGACCTCGCGAAGCTCGAGACCGCGATGCGCAAGATCATCAAGGAGAACCAGCGCTTCCAGCGCCGGGTCACCACCGACGCCGAGGCGCTCGACGAGCTCAAGGACGAGCCCTACAAGGTCGAGCTGATCGGGCTCAAGGGCGGCGCCGGCGTGGGCGACGCCGACGGCGCCTCCGTCGAGGTGGGCTCCGGCGAGCTCACCATCTACGACAACGTCCGCCGCAACGGCGACGTCGCCTGGTCCGACCTCTGCCGCGGGCCGCACCTGCCGACCACCAAGCGGATCCCGGCCTTCCGGTTGATGCGCACCGCGGCGGCGTACTGGCGCGGTGACGAGAACAACCGCCAGCTGCAGCGGATCTACGGCACCGCCTGGGAGTCCAAGGAAGCGCTGGAGGAGCACCTCCACCGGATCGAGGAGGCCGAGAAGCGCGACCACCGCAAGCTGGGCCGCGAGCTCGACCTGTTCTCGTTCCCCGACGAGCTCGGCTCGGGCCTGCCCGTCTTCCACCCTCGGGGCGGCGTGATCAAGCGGGTGATGGAGGACTACGTCCGCCAGCGCCACATCGAGGAGGGCTTCGAGTACGTCGGCACGCCCCACATCACCAAGGAGGGGCTCTTCCACACCTCCGGGCACCTGCCCTACTTCGAGGACACCATGTTCCCGCCGATGGAGCTGGAGAGCAGCCGCTACTTCCTCAAGGCGATGAACTGCCCGATGCACAACCTGATCTACCGCTCGCGCGGTCGGTCCTACCGCGAGCTGCCGCTGCGGCTCTTCGAGTTCGGCGCGGTCTACCGGTTCGAGAAGTCCGGCGTCGTGCACGGCCTGACCCGGGTGCGCGGGCTGACCATGGACGACTCGCACTCCTACGTGATGCCCGAGCAGGCCGGTGGCGAGGTCAAGCACCTGCTGGGCTTCCTGCTCGGCCTGCTGCGCGACTTCGGGCTCGACGACTTCTACCTCGAGCTCTCGACCCGCGACGAGGCCAAGGACAAGTTCATGGGCAGCGACGAGCAGTGGGAGGTCGCGACCCGGGTGCTCGAGGAGGCCGCGGCCGAGACCGGGCTCGAGCTGGTGCCCGACCCCGGCGGCGCGGCGTTCTACGGACCCAAGATCTCGGTGCAGGCGCGCGACGCGATCGGCCGCACCTGGCAGATGTCGACGGTCCAGTACGACTTCAACCAGCCCGCCGGCTTCGGGCTGGAGTACCAGGCCGCCGACGGCTCACGGCAGCAGCCGGTGATGATCCACTCCGCCAAGTTCGGCTCGATCGAGCGTTTCCTCGGCGTGCTGGTCGAGCACTACGCCGGCGCGTTCCCCCCGTGGCTGGCGCCCGTGCAGGTGCAGGGGATCCCGATCGCCGAGCGGCACCACGACTACCTCAGCGAGGTCGCCGAGCAGATGCGCGTGATGGGGCTGCGGGTGGAGGTCGACCACTCCGACGACCGGATGCAGAAGAAGATCCGCAACGCCCAGCTGCAGAAGGTGCCGTTCATGGTCATCGCCGGCGACGACGACGTGGCGGCCCACGCCGTGTCGTTCCGCTACCGCGACGGCCACCAGGAGAACGGCGTCCCCGTCGACGAAGCGATCCAGCGGGTCGTCAACGCGGTGAGCTCCCGAGGTCAGGTCTGAGGGACCGATCGTCTCGAAACCTCGGCGAAGCGCTCGCCGACCAGCTGATGGGCCGCGGGGGAGGGGTGGATCACGGCCCCGGTCTACCCGCTCGGCGACTCAGTCGGCCCATCCGTGGCGCAGCAGGAAGCGCCGTACCTTGTCGCGGGGACGGTCGCGGACCTCGGGTCCGTGGGTGAACGCGGCGATCTCGTAGTCGAGCTCGCCGAGGCGGTGCGCGGTGCGGCGGCTCATCCGGAAGTCGCTGCACACCGACTTCGGCGACCAGCGCATCCCGACCGGGTTCATGATCGCGTCACCGGTGACCAGCACGCGGGTGGGCTCGTGGACGAAGCCGGCGTGACCGGGGGAGTGGCCGGGCATGTGCACCACGCGCAGCCCGCCGGCGACGGGCAGCAGCTCGCCGTCCGACAGCTCGGCGGCCACGGGCAGCGGCGGCTGGTCGAGGTCGGGCGTCACCAGGTGGAGCAGCCGACCGAGCACCCCGACCGGCACCTGCGGCGGCGTCTCCCCGTCGCGGACGTAGCCGGCGTCGTC
Source organism: uncultured Actinomycetota bacterium (assembly GCA_963740885.1). Lineage (GTDB taxonomy): Bacteria > Actinomycetota > Actinomycetes > Propionibacteriales > Nocardioidaceae > Nocardioides. The sequence continues at coordinate 477,513 of CAVUFP010000001.1, read as the reverse complement.
CTCGTGCACGCCCACGCCCAGGCCGGTCTGCTCCACGACATGGGCCAGCCCGCCGAGGTGGTCGGGGTGGGCGTGGGTGAGCAGCAGGCGGGTCACGTCGGAGGGCCCCGACCCGATCGCCGACAGCGCGTCGAGCAGCTTCGGCCCGTGGCCCGGCAAGCCCATGTCGAGCAGCGTCACCTGGCCGTCGTCGTCGCGGAGCACGAAGCCGTTGACGAAGTCGCGCAGCAGTGGGACGCGCCAGATCCCGGGGGCGAGCTCGACCACCGGCGACCGGGCCATCAGGGGCTCCTAGAGTTGCGGACATGTCCGAGGATGCCGTGCGCCAGCAGGGAGTGGGAGAGCCCGACCAGCTGGAGAGATTGTGGACGCCGTACCGGATGGCCTACATCCGCGGTGAGGAGCGCCCCTCCGGCACGGGTGAGGACGAGTGCCCGTTCTGCAGGATCCCGCGGCGCGACGACGCCGACGGACTCGTGGTCCACCGCGGCACGACGGCCTACGTCGTGCTCAACCTGTTCCCGTACGCCGCCGGGCACCTGATGGTCTGCCCCTACCGCCACATCCCCGACTACACCGACACGACCGACGAGGAGGTCGTCGAGATCGGCGCGCTCACCAAGCGGGCGATGACCGTGCTGCGCTCGGTGTCGCACGCGGAGGGCTTCAACCTCGGCATGAACCAGGGCCAGGCCGGGGGTGCGGGCATCCGCGCCCACCTCCACCAGCACGTCGTGCCGCGCTGGCTCGGCGACAGCAACTTCATGCCGATCATCGGCCGCACCCGCACCATGCCCGAGCTGCTCGCCGACACCCGCGACCTGTTGGCCGGCGCCTGGGGCTGACCCGGGAGGTCAGGCGGCCGGGTGGGGGAAGGTCTCGGACCGGTTCTGGAAGGCGAGGACGTCCGGGTTGACGATCCGGCCCTGGCGGATCTCGATCGCCCTGCTCAACGTCTCGTCGGCGTCCCAGGACGCGGCGCCCTCGAGCAGGGGGCGCAGGAACGGGATCAGCGCCAGGCTGTTCTCCCAGGTCGCCGACTCCCAGAGGTACGACGGGCTGTGGTCGACCGCGTAGTAGTCGACCGGCCCCACCCGGAACATCGGGTCGTCGAAGCTGGTGGGCCGGGCCCACTCGAAGCCCATCCCCTCGTCGCAGGACACGTCGACCACCAGGCTCCCGGGGCGGAAGTCGTCCAGGTCGCGGTTGGTGAGGTAGGTCAGCGGCGCAGCGGTGTCCTGGAAGGTGCAGTTGACCACGATGTCGCGATCGGCCAGGAACGGCGCCACCGGGACCCGCCCACGCTCGGTGATCACGTGGCTGAGCTGCTCACCCTCGGCATCCTGGTCGAACTGCAGGATCCGGACCGAGTGGATGGGGGACCCGACGGCGGCGACCCCGCGACTCGTCAGCACGCACACGTCGTGGACGCCGTGGGCGTTGAGCGCGGTCACCGCACCCCGGGCGGTGGCGCCGAAGCCGATCACCACCGCGCTCAGCCGACGGCCGTAGTCACCGGTCCTGCCGGTGAGCTGGAGCGCGTGGAGCACCGAGCAGTAGCCGGCGAGCTCGTTGTTCTTGTGGAAGACGTGCAGCCCGACGCGGCCGTCCCGGGTCCAGTGGTTCATCACCTCGAACGCGATGAGGGTGAGTCGTCGGTCGATGGCGAGCTGCGTCAGGACGGGGTCCTGGACGCAGTGCGGCCACCCCCACAGCACGGTGTGCTCGCGCAGCAGCGCCACGTCGGCGTGCTGTGGCTTCGGCAGCAGGACGACGTCGGAGCCGGCCAGGATCTCCTCCCGCGGGGCCAGCCCCGCGACGACCCCCGAGAGGTCGGCGTCGGAGTAGCCGAAGCGGTCGCCGTACCCGTGCTCGAGCGTGATCCTGGCCCGGAGGTCCGCGTCGAGGGTGCCGAGGTGCCCGGGGTGGAGCGGTAGTCGGAGCTCGTTCTCCTTGGCGGAGGTGCCGATGACCCCGAGGCCGAGGAGGGTCACTTCTTGCGGGGGTCTACCGTGTCGGACAGGGCGTCGGCGGCGCCCTTGGCCCGCTTGTCCGCGCGTTTCTGCTTGATCGACTTGCCGGATTTCTTGGTCATGCCCTGCCGCGGCGACTTGTCGCTCATCGTGGCTCCCTGGTCGGAAGCCTGAATGGCTCCGTGCTTGTCACAGTACGCCCACCACGTCCGCTGGCCGCCCCGGTAGCCTGCGGCCACCATGTTGGACCGGTTCAAGCAGTTCTGGCAGGGCGTCGTCCTCGCGCCGATCGTGCGGCTCTTCCTGCGGCTGGGCATCAGCCCGGACGCAGTGACCCTGGTCGGCACGCTCGGGGTCTGCGCGGGCGCCCTGGTCTTCTTCCCGCAAGGACTGCTGTGGCAGGGCGTCGTCGTGATCACCTGCTTCGTCTTCAGCGACCTCGTCGACGGCCAGATGGCGCGGCTCAGCGGGAGGACCTCGACCTTCGGCGCGTTCTGGGACTCCACGCTCGACCGGATCGGCGACGCCGCGGTCTTCGGCGGCCTGCTGCTCTACTTCGCTGGTCCCGGCGACTCCTACCTCTACCTCTGCGTCTCCCTGGCCTGCCTGGTGATGGGGTCGGTGACGTCGTACGCACGGGCGCGGGCGGAGTCGCTCGGGATGGACGCCCGCGGGGGCATCGCCGAGCGTGCCGACCGGCTGGTCGCGATCCTGGTGCTGACGTTCTTCGGGGACGTGCTGGGGCTGCCGGTGCTCTACGAGGTGACGCTGTGGGTGCTGGCGCTGGCGAGCACCGCCACCGTCGTCCACCGGGTCCGGAAGGTCCGGCGCCAGTCGAGCCCGGTGGGGCCCGTCCCCGAGTAGGGCCGGGCGGCCCTTCCGCCGTACGATCGGGGCATGGCCGAGAGCACCACCGAGCAGCAGCCCCACACCGGTACGTCGCGCGTCAAGCGGGGCATGGCCGAGATGCTCAAGGGCGGCGTGATCATGGACGTCGTCACCGCTGAGCAGGCCAGGATCGCCGAGGACGCCGGCGCGGTCGCGGTGATGGCGCTCGAGCGGGTGCCCGCCGACATCCGCGCGCAGGGCGGGGTCTCGCGGATGAGCGACCCCGACATGATCGACGGCATCGTCGAGGCCGTCTCGATCCCGGTGATGGCCAAGGCACGGATCGGCCACTTCGCCGAGGCCCAGGTGCTCCAGAGCCTCGGCGTCGACTACGTCGACGAGTCCGAGGTGCTGACCCCCGCCGACTACAGCAACCACATCGACAAGTGGGCGTTCACGGTGCCCTTCGTCTGCGGCGCGACCAACCTGGGCGAGGCGCTGCGCCGCATCACCGAGGGCGCGGCGATGATCCGCTCCAAGGGCGAGGCCGGCACCGGCGACGTGTCCAACGCGGTCACCCACATGCGGACGATCCGGGCCGAGCTGCGTCGGCTGCACTCGATGGAGGCCGACGAGCTCTTCGTCGCCGCCAAGGAGCTGCAGGCGCCCTACGACCTGGTCAAGGAGGTCGCCGAGGCCGGCAAGCTCCCCGTGGTGCTCTTCACGGCCGGCGGCATCGCCACCCCCGCCGACGCGGCGATGATGATGCAGCTCGGCGCCGAGGGCGTGTTCGTGGGCTCGGGCATCTTCAAGTCCGGCAACCCCTCCGAGCGCGCCGAGGCGATCGTCAAGGCGACCACCTTCTACGACGACCCCGACGTCGTCGCCAAGGTCAGCCGCGGGCTCGGCGAGGCGATGGTCGGCATCAACGTCGACGACATCCCGGTGCCGCACCGGCTGGCCGAGCGGGGCTGGTGAACCAGCCCACCGTCGGCGTCCTCGCCCTCCAGGGCGACGTCCGCGAGCACCTGCGGATGCTCGACGGGCTCGGGGTCCGCGCGGTCCCGGTACGCCGCCCGTCCGAGCTCGACCACTGCGACGCGCTGGTCCTGCCCGGGGGCGAGTCGACGACGATGGCCAAGCTGGCCCGGACCTTCGACCTCCTCGAGCCGGTCCGCAAGCGGCTGGCCGACGGGATGCCGACCCTCGGCACCTGCGCGGGGATGATCCTGCTGGCCGACCGGGTCGAGGACGGCGTACGAGGGCAGGAGACGCTGGGCGGGCTCGACGTGACCGTACGCCGCAACGCCTTCGGGCGGCAGGTCGACTCCTTCGAGGGCGACGTCGCCTTCGTGGGGCTGGCCGAGCCGGTGCACGCGGTGTTCATCCGCGCGCCGTGGGTCGAGCAGGTCGGCGAGGAGGTCGAGGTGCTCGCCCGGGTGGCCGACGGCGAGGCCGCCGGTAGGATCGTCGCGGTCCGGCAGCGGCACCTGCTGGCGACGTCGTTCCACCCCGAGTGGGGCGGCGACGACCGGGTGCACCGGTTGCTCGTGGACCTGGTCCGTACGAGGTAGATGGGAAGCGCATGTCCGGCCACTCCAAATGGGCGACGACCAAGCACAAGAAGGCCGTCGTCGACGCCAAGCGCGGCAAGCTCTTCGCCAAGCTGATCAAGAACATCGAGGTCGCGGCCCGGATGGGCGGCGGCGACCCGACCGGCAACCCCACGCTCTACGACGCGATCCAGAAGGCCAAGAAGTCCTCGGTCCCCAACGACAACATCGACCGCGCGGTCAAGCGCGGCTCGGGGGCCGAGGCGGGCGGCGCCGACTACCAGACGATCATGTACGAGGGCTACGGGCCCTCCGGCGTCGCGATGCTGATCGAGTGCCTCACCGACAACCGCAACCGGGCCGCGATGGAGGTCCGGACCGCGATGACCCGCAACGGCGGCTCGCTCGCCGACCCGGGCTCGGTGTCCTTCCTGTTCAACCGCAAGGGCGTCGTGCTGGTGCCGGTCGACCAGGAGGGCCGGACCGTCTCCGAGGACGACGTGCTCGAGGCGACGCTCGAGGCCGGGGCCGAGGACGTGAGCGACCTCGGTGAGTCCTTCGAGGTGATCTCGGAGGCCGGCGACCTGGTCGACGTCCGCAGCGCGCTGCAGGCGGCAGGGGTCGACTACGACTCGGCCGAGGCGCAGTTCGTGCCCGACATGCAGGTCGAGCTCGACAAGGACAGCGCCGCCAAGGTGTTCCGGCTGATCGACGTCCTGGAGGACCTCGACGACGTGCAGAACATCTACGCCAACTTCGACGTCTCCGACGCGGTGATGGCCGAGCTCGACGCCTGAGGGCGCCGAGCCCGCGTGTCGTCCGGCGTTCCGGCGTGCTCGCCGCCTAGCGTGGTCGCACGAACACCTGTTCGGACGACGGCCAGCCGGGAGAGGGGCGGACGATGCGCGTGCTCGGGATCGACCCCGGCCTGACCCGCTGCGGGATGGGCGTGGTCGAGGGCTCCGTGGGCCGGCCGCTGCGGTTGGTCGACGTCAACGTGCTGCGCACCTCCGCCGACCTGCCGGTCGCCGAGCGGCTGGTGAGCATCGAACGGGGCATCGACGCCTGGCTCGACGAGTACGCCCCGGACGCGGTCGCCGTGGAGCGCGTGTTCGCCCGCTCCGACTCGAGCACCATCATGGGCACCGCCCAGGCCAGCGGGATCGCGCTGGTGGCGGCGGCCCGCCGCAACCTGCCCGTGGCCACCCACACGCCGAGCGAGGTCAAGGCGGCGGTCTCGGGCAGCGGCCGCGCGGCCAAGGCCCAGGTCGGGGCGATGGTGACCCGGATCCTGCAGCTCGACGCCCCACCCAAGCCGGCCGACGCCGCCGACGCACTGGCGCTGGCCATCACCCACATCTGGCGCGGCGGCGCCCAGGCCCGCATCGACGCCGCCGTAGCGGCGGCCCAGACGAGAGCAAGGAGCCGATCGTGATCGCCTTCGTCCGCGGTGAGGTCACCGACGTCGGGCTCAGCTCCGCCGTCGTCGAGGTTGGCGGCGTGGGGCTCGAGGTGATGTGCACGCCCGGCACGCTGGCCACCCTGCGTCCCGGCCGCAGCGCCACCCTGCCGACCAGCATGGTCGTGCGCGAGGACTCACTGACCCTCTTCGGCTTCCTCGACGACGACGAGAAGCAGACCTTCGAGCTCGTCCAGACGGCCTCCGGCGTCGGCCCCAAGCTGGCCCAGGCGATGATCGCCGTGCTCTCGCCCGACGACCTGCGGGTGGCCGTGGCGGGCGAGGACGTCAAGACGCTCACCCGGGTGCCGGGGATCGGCCAGAAGGGCGCGCAGCGGATCATCCTCGAGCTGCGCGACCGGATCGGCGCGCCGACCGGCGTCCGCCCCTCCGGTACGCCGGCCCCGCCGGCCGACTGGCGCAGCCAGGTCCAGGAGGGACTGATGGGGCTGGGCTGGTCGGCGCGTGAGGCCGACCAGGCGGTCGACGCGGTCGCCGACCAGGCCGGCAGCAGCCCCGACGTCGGCGCCCTGCTCCGGGCCGCGCTCCGCACGCTGAGCAGGGCGTGAGCGCGGCGATGAACGAGCAGGACGTCGAGCTCTCGGCCGCCGAGGAGGCCCACCTCCAGCGGCTCACCGCCGCCGAGGCCGAGGGCGACGAACGGGCCGTCGAGGCCGCGCTGCGTCCCCGCACGCTCGACGAGGTGATCGGCCAGACCCGGGTCCGGGCCCAGCTCGGCCTCGTGCTCGAAGCGGCGCGCCGCCGCGAGCGGGCGCCCGACCACGTGCTCCTCTCCGGGCCGCCCGGCCTGGGCAAGACCACGCTCGCGATGATCGTCGCCTCGGAGATGTCGACGCCGCTGCGGCTGACCAGCGGTCCTGCGATCACCCACGCCGGCGACCTCGCCGCGATCCTCTCCGGGCTCAACGAGGGCGACGTCCTCTTCGTCGACGAGATCCACCGGATGTCGCGCCCGGCCGAGGAGATGCTCTACCTCGCGATGGAGGACTTCCGGGTCGACGTGGTCATCGGCAAGGGGCCTGGCGCCACCGCGATCCCGCTGGAGATCCCGCCCTTCACCCTCGTCGGTGCCACCACCCGCGCCGGCCTGCTGCCCGGTCCGCTCCGCGACCGGTTCGGCTTCACGGCCCACCTGGAGTTCTACGAGACCGGCGAGCTCGACCTGATCGTCGGTCGCTCCGCCGGGCTGCTCGGGGTCGAGCTGACCGAGCGCGGGTCGGCCGAGATCGCCTCCCGCTCGCGCGGCACGCCGCGGATCGCCAACCGGCTGCTGCGCCGGGTGCGCGACTACGCCCAGGTCAGGGCCGACGGTGTGGTCACCCTCGACATCGCCCGCAAGGCGCTCGACCTCTACGAGGTCGACGAGTCGGGCCTGGACCGCCTCGACCGGGCGGTCCTCGACGTGCTGTGCCGCCGGTTCGGCGGCGGACCGGTCGGCGTCTCCACGCTCGCGGTCGCGGTCGGCGAGGAGCGCGAGACGGTCGAGGAGGTCGCCGAGCCGTTCCTGGTCCGCAGCGGCCTGCTGGCCCGGACGCCCCGCGGCCGGGTCGCCACCCGGGCCGCCTGGGAGCACCTCGGCGTCGTCCCTCCCCGGGACGTCCACCGTGACACGGGCGAGGACCCGCCGTTGTTCGGACCAGCGTTGTCGGGGGAGTGAGCGCCGGCCCGCGCGTGGCGGTCGTTACACTCTCCCGTTGGCCGGTCCCCGTCCGTGCGAAGAGGTTGTACACGTGAACGAGCTCGTCTCGCTCCTGCCCATCATCGGCATCGTCCTGGTGTTCTGGCTGCTGATCGTGAGGCCGCAGTCGAAGCGCCAGCGCGCCCTGGCGCAGCTCCAGGGCTCCCTCGAGCCCGGCAACGAGGTGATGCTCACCTCGGGGTTCTACGGCGTCGTCGAGTCGATCGTCGACGACCGGGTCGACCTGCGGGTCGCCGAGGGCGTGACGATCCAGGTCGCGCGCGGTGCGATCGCCAACGTCGTAGCTCCGCCTCAGCCGGCGGACCCCGACGAGCCCGAGCAGCCACCCACCCACACCGCGGGCGAGTGACCCGTGGCGCGTGACACCCAGCGTCGCCCCGGACGCACCCTCATCGGCTTCTTCGTCGGCCTCGGCGTCGTCTTCGGGCTGGTCGCCCTGACTGGCACCTGGGCGCCGACGCTGGGCCTCGACCTCCAGGGCGGCACCCGGATCACGCTGATCGCCAAGGGTTCCCCCAGCGAGCAGAACCTCGCCGAGGCGGCGGCGATCATCGACCAGCGCGTCAACGGCTCCGGGGTCTCCGAGGCCGAGGTGACCACGCAGGGCAACCAGTTCGTGATCGTCGAGATCCCCGGCAGCAGCCGGCGCGACCTGGTCGAGACCGTGGAGCGACAGGCCCAGCTCCGGTTCCGGCTGGTCGCCTGCACCTCGGTCGACCAGCGCTGCGGCGGTGCCCCGACGACCCCCGCTCCCACCGGACCGAGCACCGGCGCGCCCAGCCCGGCGCCGACCGGTCCCGCCGGCTCGGGCGTCACGCTGCCTCCCTCGGGCGGCAGCAGTGGCAGTGGTGGCACGAAGGGCTCGGCCAACCGACCGCCGGTCGCCTACGGCACGAGCGGCAAGCCGTCGAAGCAGGCCCAGTCATCGCCAGGGCCCTCCAGGACCTCCTCCGAGGAGCCCTCGGACAGCGCCTCGGGCGGCGCCTCGGAGCCCCCGCAGCCGGCCGCTCCCGAGACCGACGACCCCCTGACGTGGATGGACAACCCCGACCAGGCCTCCGTCAAGGCCTTCGAGAAGTACGAGTGCCCGGCGCCCGGCAAGACCGCCGTGGTCGACGACGACCCCGCGAAGCCGCTGGTCACCTGCGACGACGAGGGCGTGAAGTACCTCCTGTCGACCTCGCTGATCGAGGGCACCGACCTCCAGGGCGCCGAGGCCGGCGTCCCCCAGCAGCAGGTCGGTTGGGTGGTCACGCTCAACTTCGACAATGCCGCCACGGGCACCTTCACCAACATCTCGCGCTCGCTCTACAACACCGGCAAGCAGTTCGCGATCGTGCTCGACGGCCAGGTGATCTCCGCGCCGACCATGGACGGCATCATCACCAACGGCCAGGCCGAGATCAGCGGCAACTTCGACCAGGCGAGCGCCACCAGCCTCGCGACCAGCCTCAAGTACGGCGCGCTGCCGATCGCCTTCGAGCCCAACCCGCCGGTCGAGACCGTGGGCCCCTCGCTCGCGGGCAACCAGCTCTCCGCCGGCCTGCTCGCGGGCGGCGTCGGGCTGCTGCTGGTCATGGCCTACTGCATGGTCTACTACCGCGGCCTCGGCCTGGTGGTGCTGGCCTCGCTCGGCGTCGCAGCCGCCGCGACGTACGGGATGGTGCTGCTGCTCAGCACGGCCGCCGGGTTCGCGCTGTCGCTGCCCGGCATCGCCGGCCTGATCGTGGCGGTCGGCATCACCGCCGACTCCTTCATCGTCTACTTCGAGCGGATCCGTGACGAGATGCGCGACGGCCGCTCCATGCGTACCGCCGTCGAGGCCGGCTGGAAGCGGGCGCGGACCACCTGTGTCGCGGCCGACGCGGTCTCGCTGCTCGCCGCGGTCGTGCTCTACATCTTCGCCGCGGGCGTCGTGAAGGGCTTCGCCTTCGCGCTCGGCATCTCCACGCTGATCGACCTCGTGGTCTTCTTCTGGTTCACCCACCCGATGGTCTCCTGGCTCTCGCGGTTCCGGTTCTTCAGCTCCGGCCACCGGCTCTCCGGGCTCAGCCCCAGCACGCTCGGCATCGACGGGCCCCGTCGGGGCGCCGTCGCGGGAGGGAGGGTCTGATGGGACGCCTCTCACGCCTCGGCAACGACCTCTACAACGGCCGTCGCTCGATCGACTTCGTCGGCCGCCGCTGGCTCTGGTACGCCGTCTCCGGGGTGATCGTCCTCGTGGCCGTCGTCGGCCTGTCGACCCGCGGGCTCGACTACGGCATCGAGTTCACCGGCGGCGCCGAGTACCGCGTCAGCCTGCCGGCCGACCAGGTCACCCAGACCAACGCCGACGACCTGCGCGAGGCCGTGGCCGCGACCGGCATCGACAACGCCGCCCAGCCGGTCGTCACCACCTCGGGCACCGAGGCGATCCTGGTGCAGACCCAGCCGCTGACCACCGCAGAGAGCGAGCAGGTGGTCCAGGCGATCCTGGACGACACCGGGGCGACCGAGGACGGGCTGTCGCAGTCCGAGCTCGGCGCCAGCTGGGGCCAGGAGATCGCCCAACGCGCGCTGATCGGCCTCGCGGTGTTCCTGGTCCTCGTGATGCTCTTCATCTGGGCCTACTTCCGGCAGTGGAAGATGTCGCTCGCGGCGATCGTCGCGCTGATCCACGACGTCGTCATCACCATCGGCGTCTATGCCCTCTCCGGCTTCGAGGTCACCCCGGCGACCGTCACCGGCCTGCTGACCATCCTCGGCTTCTCGCTCTACGACACCGTCGTCGTCTTCGACAAGGTCCGCGAGAACACCAAGGCCATGAAGCAGACCCGGATGACCTACGCCGAGGCCGCCAACCTCGCGGTCAACCAGACCCTGGTGCGCTCCATCAACACCTCGCTCGTGGCGCTGCTGCCCGTCGGAGCGATCCTCTACGTCGGCGCGGTCCAGCTCGGCTCCGGCAACCTCAAGGACCTGGCCCTCGCCCTGTTCGTCGGCATGGCCGCCGGTGCCTACTCCTCGATCTTCATCGCGACCCCGCTGCTGGCCCACCTGAAGTCGAGCGAGGACTCGGTCAAGCTGGCCGAGAAGCGCGCCAAGGCGCGGCGCAAGGCACTCGAGGCCGACCCCTACGCCGGGCGTACGCCGTCGGGCCGCCCCGCCCCGGAGGTCGGGACCGACGACGACGCCCCGGCCGCGACGCCGGCCGCCTCGCCGACCGAGCGCCGTCCGGCGGCCGCAGGCAAGGGCCGCACCGCACCGCGCCCCCACTCCGACGTCACCCCGAGCCGGTCCTCCGGCCGTGCCCAGCCCTCGCGACGCCCGCGCTCGCAGCGGGGCAAGAGGTGAGCATGGCCGAGGAGGCGCGCGAGCGGGCCCGGCGCGCGCTCGAGCAGCTGGTCGTCGACGTGCCCGACTTCCCCGAGCCGGGCGTCGTCTTCAAGGACATCACCCCGATGCTGGCCGACCACGACGCCTTCGCGGCCGTGGTGGAGGGACTGGCCGCCAGTGGCCGCGACGAGCACGGGGCCACGGCGGTCGACAAGGTCGTCGGCATGGAGGCCCGCGGCTTCCTGGTCGGCGCTCCCGTGGCGCTGGCGCTCGGCTGCGGGTTCGTGCCGGTCCGCAAGGGGGGCAAGCTGCCGCGCGAGACCCACGCCGTCTCCTACGCGCTGGAGTACGCCGAGGCCACCCTCGAGATCCACCGCGACGCGATCGCGCCGGGGGAGCGCGTGCTGCTGGTCGACGACGTGCTGGCCACCGGCGGCACCGTCCTGGCGACGGCCGAGCTGGTCGACCGGTGCGGGGGCACGACCGCCGGAGTCGCGGTGCTGATGGAGCTCGGCTTCCTCGACGGCCGGTCCGCGGTGACCGACCAGCGGGCCGACCTGTCGTTGGACAGCCTGATCACTGTGCCCGGCTCGTAGACTGGGCCGTGTGAGCGAGGACCAGTCGACGGCCACCGGGCCGCAGGCCGCGGCGGCCACCGACGCGCCACCGCCCTCGCCCACCAACGCCCGTAGCATGCGGGCCCGGCTGGCGCGGATGGGCACCCGGAGCCAGCCCGCCAACCCGGTGCTGGAGCCGCTGTTCCGCGCGGTGCGCAACAACCACCCCAAGGCCGACCTGGCGCTGCTCGAGCGCGCCTACACCACCGCCGAGCGGTTCCACGGCACCCAGATGCGCAAGAGCGGTGACCCCTACATCACCCACCCGCTCGCGGTCACCACGATCCTGGCCGACATGGGCATGACCGAGCCCACCCTGGTGGCGGCGCTGCTCCACGACACGGTCGAGGACACGCCGTACACCCTCGACGAGCTGACCCGCGACTTCGGCGAGGAGGTCGCGCGGCTGGTCGACGGCGTCACCAAGCTCGACAAGGTCAAGTACGGCGACTCCGCGCAGGCCGAGACGATCCGCAAGATGATCGTCGCGATGTCGCGCGACATCCGGGTGCTGGTCATCAAGCTCGCCGACCGCCTCCACAACATGCGCACGCTGCGCTACGTCAAGCGCGACTCGCAGGAGCGGACCTCGCGCGAGACCCTCGACATCTACGCCCCCCTGGCCCACCGGCTGGGCATGAACACCATCAAGTGGGAGCTCGAGGACCTCGCCTTCGCCACGCTCCACCCCAAGATCTACGACGAGATCGTACGGATGGTGGCCGAGCGCGCACCCTCGCGCGGGCAGTTCCTCGGGCAGGTGATCGCCCAGGTCGAGCAGGAGCTCAAGGAAGCCAAGATCAAGGCGAAGGTGAGCGGCCGGCCCAAGCACTACTACTCGATCTACCAGAAGATGATCGTCGGCGGCCGGGAGTTCTCCGACATCTACGACCTGGTCGGCATCCGTGTCCTGGTCGAGGACGACCGCGACTGCTACTCCGTCCTCGGCATCCTCCACTCGCGGTGGAACCCGGTGCTGGGCCGGTTCAAGGACTACGTCGCGATGCCGAAGTTCAACATGTACCAGTCGCTCCACACGACGGTGATCGGCCCGCAGGGCAAGCCGGTCGAGCTGCAGATCCGGACCTTCGCCCAGCACCGACGGGCCGAGTACGGCGTCGCGGCCCACTGGAAGTACAAGGAGGACGGCCGCAACGGCGTCGACACGGATCGGCCGGGCGACGTCGACGACATGACGTGGATGCGCCAGCTCCTCGACTGGCAGAACGACGTCGAGGACCCGGGCGAGTTCCTGGAGTCGCTGCGCTTCGAGATCAACCGGGCCGAGGTCTACGTCTTCACCCCGCGCGGCGACGTGATCGCGCTGCCGACCGGCGCGACCCCGGTCGACTTCGCCTACGCGGTCCACACCGAGGTCGGCCACCGCACCATCGGCGCCCGGGTCAACGGTCGGCTGGTGCCGCTGGAGTCGACGCTCGACAACAGCGACGTGGTCGAGGTCTTCACCTCCAAGTCGCCGACCGCGGGCCCCTCCCGCGACTGGCTGGGCTTCGTGAAGAGCCCGCGGGCGCGCTCCAAGATCCGGCAGTGGTTCACCAAGGAGCGCCGCGAGGGCGCGATCGAGGACGGCAAGGACCAGATCGGCAAGCTGGTCCGCAAGGAGGGGCTGCCGCTCAAGCGGCTGCTCTCCCACGAGACGCTGACGCTGGTCGCGATCCACTTCAAGCTCGCCGACGTCTCCGCGCTCTACGCCGCGGTCGGCGAGGGCAACCTGAGCGCCCAAGCCGTCGTCCGTCGGGTCATCGACCTGCACGGCGGCGACGACGGCGCGGCCGAGGACCTGTCGGAGGCCGTGACCATCACCGGCCGGCCGCGGACCACCGCGCAGACGGCCGGCGACAGCGGCGTGATCGTCAAGGGCGCGCCCGACGTGTGGGTCAAGCTCGCCAAGTGCTGCACGCCGGTGCCGCCCGACGACATCCTCGGCTTCGTCACCAAGGGAGGCGGGGTGTCGGTCCACCGCAAGGACTGCACCAACGCCGGCAACCTGCTCGGCCAGCCCGAGCGGCTGCAGGAGGTCGAGTGGGCGCCGACCGGGCAGTCGATGTTCCTGGTCAACATCCAGGTCGAGGCGCTCGACCGGGCCCGGTTGCTCTCCGACATCACGATGGCGCTCTCCGACGCCCACGTGAACATCCTCAGCGCCCAGCTCACGACCACCCGCGACCGGGTCGCCAAGAGCCGGTTCAGTTTCGAGATGGCCGAGTCCAAGCACCTCGACAACGTGCTGCGTGCCGTCCGGTCCGTCCCCGGCGTCTTCGACGCCTACCGGGTCACCCACTGAGTTCCTAGGTGAGGTCCCTGTGCTCGCGGTGACGATGACCGGCCACGGTGGGCCGGAGGTGCTGCGGATCGGCGAGGTCGCCACGCCCGCTCCCGGCCCGGGCGAGGTGCTGGTGGAGGTGGGGGCGGCCGCGCTCAACAACACCGACGTCTGGACCCGCGAGGGCGCCTACGGCCTCCCGGGGCCGCCCGCGGGCTGGCGTGGGCCGATCGACTTCCCGAGGATCCCGGGCGGCGACGTCGCGGGCACGGTCGTCGAGGTCGGTGCAGGCGTCGACACCGGACTGCTCGGCACCCGGGTCCTGGTCGACCCCGCGGTCTACGACTCCGCCCGCCCCGACGCGCTCCCGGTCGACATCCTCGGCAGCGAGCGCGACGGTGGCTACGCCGAGCAGGTCGTCGTGCCGGCCACCCGGGTCCACGACGTCTCCGGCTCGCCGCTCACCGACGCCGAGCTCGCGTCCTTCCCGATCGCCTACGGCACGGCGCTGGGCATGGTCGAGCGGAGCGGCGTGGGGGAGGGGGCCGTGGTGCTGGTGACCGGCGCCTCGGGCGGTGTCGGGCTGGCGGCGGTGCAGCTGCTCGCATCCCGGGGAGCGCGCGTCGTCGCGACCAGCAGCGGGGCGAAGGCAGAGGCGGTGCGGGCCGCCGGCGCCGACGCGGTGGTCGACCGGTCTGCGGGCGAGGTGGGGGAGGCGATCCGCGCCGCCGCCCCCGGCGGGCTCGACGCGGCGATCGACGTCGTCGCCGGTCCCGGGCTGGCCACCGGGCTCGACCTGCTCCGCGACGGTGGCCGCTGGGTCGTCGCCGGTGCGCTCGCCGGCCACGCGGTCGACCTCGACGTACGCCGTCTCTATCTGCGCAACCTGGTGCTGGTCGGCTCGACGATGCATACGCCGGCCCACTTCCACCTGCTCGCCGACCTCGCCCGGCGGGGCGTGGTGCGGCCGGTCGTCGCGGCGACGTACCCGTTGGTCGAGGCGGCGCGGGCCCAGGCCGACCTCGTCGAGCGGCGCCACGTCGGCAAGCTGGTGCTCACGCCTCCGCACCACCCGGTGGAGCCGGTCGCGGAGTAGTCCATCCGGGGGGTCGTCCAGACCACCGGTCGTCCACTCCTCCCCGATTCCCGCCCGGGGGCGCGGGACCCGTCCTACTGTCGTCTCACTCCCTCCGGACCCAACGGCTCCCCCCGAGCAGCGCCGCCCCCCGTGGTGCGAGCTCAGCCGTTGTCGCGACGGGGTGGTGCGGCGCCCCAGGGCACGGGTGTCGCCGCACCGCCCGGCGCGCCCCCCGCGATCACCGCCCGGCACCCCGAACCCCGGGCGGTGATCGGCGCGCCCGGCCGCACCAGGGCCGGGTGACGGGCGGCGGACTCAGCCGCCGTAGTCGGCGGAGGCGCGGCGGGCCATGTCGAGGAAGGACCGGCGCGAGGCCAGGTTGTCCTCGAGGTCCTTGACCCGGCGGTCGTCGCCGGCGGTGCGGGCGGCTGCGAGGTCGGCCTCGATGCCGGCGATCGCCGCCTCCAGCTTGGAGACCATGTCGTCGGCGCGGGCGGACTTCTCGGGGTCGGTGCGCTTCCACTGCTCGTCCTCGGCGGTGCGCACCTGCTGCTCGACCCGGCGCAGCCGGCCCTCGAGCTCCTTGATGCGGTCGCGCGGCACCTTGCCGGCCGCCTCCCAGCGCTCGGCGATGTCACGCAGCGCCTTCTTGATCGTGTCGAGGTCGGCCTGCCCGGACTGCAGCGGGGGCAGCAGTGCCTCGGCCTCGACCAGCAGGGCGACCTTGACCTCGGCGTTGGCCGCGAACTCCTGGTCCTGCTCGGCCTGGGCCGCGTCGCGCGCGCCGAAGAAGGTGTCCTGGGCGCCGCGGAAGCGCTGCCAGAGCTTCTCGTCGACCTCGCGCGGGGCGGGGCCGGCGGCCTTCCACTCGCGCATCAGGTCCCGGAACCGGCCCGCGGTCGGACCCCACTCGGTGGAGGTGGCCAGCCCCTCGGCCTCGGTCGCCAGCCGCTCCTTGACGACGCGGGCCGACTCGCGCTTCTCGTGCTGCTCGGCGAAGTGCGCCTTGCGGCGGCGGGTGTAGGTGGTGCGCGCCGAGGAGAAGCGGTGCCATAGCGCGTCGTCGGAGCCCTTGTCGATGCGGGGCAGCGTCTTCCACTGGTCGAGCAGGTCGCGCAGCCGGTTGGCCCCGGCCCGCCAGTCGCTGCCCTCGGCGATCTTCTCGGCCTCCGCGGCGATGGACTCCTTGGCCGTCTTGGCCTCGGCGACCTGCTGGGCCTTCTGCTCCTTGCGCGCCCTGCGCTGGCTGGCGAGCACGGGTGAGAGCGCGTCGAGCCGCCCGCTGAGCGAGCCGAGGTCGCCGACGGCGTTGGCCTCGACCAGCTGCCCGCGGACCGTCCGGATCGCCCCGGCGGCCTCCTCGGGACCCAGGACGCCGGCGTTGACCCGCTGCTCGAGCAGCTGCACCTCCAGGGCGAGCGCGTCGTAGCGGCGGGTGTAGAAGGCGAGCGCGTCCTCGGGTGATCCCTCCGGGTACTGGCCGACGGAGCGTTCTCCGTCGGCAGTCCGGACGTAGACCGTCCCGTCGTCGTCGACGCGTCCCCAATCGTGGCTCGTCACGGGCCCCATGCTAGTCATGCGGCCGACGCCGATGACCGCCCGTGCCGCCTGCCTCGATAGTGTGCGGGGGTGTTCATCGCCGGCTTCCCCGCAGGTCCCTGGGGCACCAACTGCTACGTCGTGGCGACCGGCGCCGGCCAGGAGTGCGTCGTGGTCGACCCGGGCAAGGACGCCGCCGACGGCGTCGCCGAGGTGGTCCGCGAGCACCGGCTCAAGCCGGTCGCGGTGCTGGCGACCCACGGCCACCTCGACCACATCTGGTGCGTGACGCCGGTGGCCGGCGCCTACGACGCGACGGCCTGGATCCACTCCCGCGACCGCCACCTGCTCACCGACCCGCTGGCCGGCATGAGCGGGGAGACGCGCGACATGCTGCCCCAGCTGCTGGGCGGCCGCGACCACCAGTGGGTCGAGCCCGACGACGTACGCCTGCTCGACGACACCACCAGCCTGGAGCTCGCCGGCGTGGGCTTCACCGTCGACCACGCCCCGGGCCACACGGAGGGGTCGGTGACGTTCCGCACGCCGTACGACGAGCAGCAGGACGTCTCGGAGCTGATGTTCTCGGGCGACCTGCTCTTCGCCGGCTCGATCGGTCGCACCGACCTGCCCGGCGGCGACCACCAGGCCATGCTGCGCAGCCTGCGCGACAAGGTGCTGCCGCTCGCCGACGACGTCGTCGTGCTGCCCGGCCACGGCGAGCAGACCTCGATCGGCCGCGAGCGGGCGACCAACCCGTTCCTGCAGGAGCTCTGAGACCCGTGGCCACCAGGATCAGCCCGCTCAGCGGGTTCCCCGAGCTGCTGCCCTCGCAACGCGTCGTCGAGCGCGAGGTGATCGCGTCGCTGTCGCGCAGCTTCGAGCTGCACGGCTTCGCCAACATCGAGACGCGCGTGGTCGAGCCGCTGGACCGGCTGGCCAAGGGTGGGGAGATCGAGCAGGAGATCTACGTCCTGCGGCGGCTCCACGCTGAGGGGCCCGACAGCGGTGCGGAGGCCGGCCTCGGCATGCACTTCGACCTGACCGTGCCCTTCGCCCGCTACGTCCTCGAGCACGCGGGCCACCTGGAGTTCCCGTTCCGGCGGTTCCAGATCCAGCCCGCGTGGCGTGGCGAGCGGCCGCAGGAGGGCCGCTACCGGCAGTTCACCCAGGCCGACGTCGACATCGTGGGCAAGGACGAGCTGCCGTTCCACCACGACGTCGAGGTGATGCGGGTGATGGTCGACGCCCTCGCGACGCTGCCGCTGCCTCCGCTGTCGTTCCAGCTCAACAACCGCAAGCTGATCCAGGGCTTCTACCGCGGTCTCGGCATCGACGACGTCACGGCGGCGATCCGGGTGATCGACAAGCTCGACAAGCAGCCCGAGGACGACGTGGCCCAGCAGCTGGTGGAGCGGGTCGGGGCCACCCCGGCCCAAGCGGCGCGGTGCCTGGAGCTGGCGACGATCCGGGTGCCCGACACCGGCTTCGTCGACCGGGTGCGCGCGCTCGGCGTCCAGGACGAGCTGCTCGACGAGGGCCTGGCCGAGCTGGCCGCGGTCGTCGAGGGCTGTGCGGCGACCGCCGCGGGCCGGGTCAGCGTCGAGGCCAACCTGCGCATCGCGCGCGGCCTCGACTACTACACCGGCACCGTGGTCGAGATCTTCATGAACGGCTACGAGCGGCTGAAGTCGGTCGGCGGCGGAGGCCGGTACGACGCGCTGGCGAGCGACGGCCGGACGACGTACCCAGGCGTGGGCGTCTCCTTCGGCATCTCCCGCACCCTGCTCCCGCTGATCGCCGACGGCACCCTCGCCGGCAGCCGCCCGGTGCCGAGCGCGGTGCTGGTCGCGCTGGCCGACGAGGAGTCGCGGACCGGCAGCGAGCAGGTGGCGACCGCGCTGCGCGCACGCGGCATCGCGTGCGAGGTCGCTGCCTCCGCGCAGCGGTTCGGCAAGCAAATCCGTTATGCAGAGCGGCGGGGCATCCCGTATGTGTGGTTCCCGGGGGCCGACCCGGGCGCCCACGAGGTCAAGGACATCCGCAGCGGCGAGCAGGCCGCCGCGGATCCCGCGACCTGGAGCCCGCCCGAGCGGGACCTCCGTCCCATCATCACCTCCAGCAAGGAGCAGACGCAGTGATCCGCACCCACGACGCCGGCACCCTCACCGCCGAGGACGTCGGAGCGACCGTCACCCTCGCCGGATGGGTCGCGCGCCGCCGCGACCACGGTGGAGTGGCGTTCCTGGACCTGCGGGAGGCCAGCGGCGTCGTGCAGGTCGTCGTGCGCGACGAAGCGGTGGCCCACAGCCTGCGCAGCGAGTACTGCCTCAAGGTCACCGGCGAGGTCGTCGCGCGCAAGTCCGGCAACGAGAACCCCAACCTGGCCACCGGCGACATCGAGGTCGTGGCCGCCGACGTCGAGGTCCTCTCGGCGAGCGCGGCGCTGCCCTTCCCCATCGACGAGCACGTGGACGTCGGCGAGGAGGCGCGCCTCAAGCACCGCTACCTCGACCTGCGTCGCCCCGGGCCGGCCGCGGCGTTGCGCCTGCGGAGCAAGGTCAACAAGGCCACCCGCGACGTCCTCGACGAGCACGGCTTCGTCGAGATCGAGACGCCCACCCTCACCCGCTCGACGCCCGAGGGAGCGCGCGACTTCCTCGTGCCCGCGCGGCTCCAGCCCGGCAGCTGGTACGCCCTGCCGCAGAGCCCCCAGCTGTTCAAGCAGCTGCTGATGGTCGCCGGCATGGAGCGCTACTACCAGATCGCGCGCTGCTACCGCGACGAGGACTTCCGCGCCGACCGGCAGCCGGAGTTCACCCAGCTCGACATCGAGATGAGCTTCGTCGACCAGGACGACGTGCTCGCCCTGATGGAGGACGTGCTCGCGGCGATGTGGCGGCTCATCGACGTCGACGTGCCGCGCCCGATCCCGCGGATGACCTACGCCGAAGCGATGCGCCGGTTCGGCTCCGACAAGCCCGACCTGCGGATGGGGCAGGAGCTCGTGGAGTGCACCGACTACTTCCGGGACACGCCGTTCCGGGTCTTCCAGTCGGAGTACGTCGGCGCGGTGGTCATGCCCGGCGGCGCCTCGCAGCCCCGCAAGCAGCTCGACGCGTGGCAGGAGTGGGCCAAGCAGCGCGGCGCGAAGGGGCTGGCCTACGTGCTGGTGCAGGAGGACGGCGAGCTGGGTGGCCCGGTGGCCAAGAACCTCTCCGAGGAGGAGCGGGCCGGCCTCGTGGCCCACGTCGGCGCGCAGACCGGTGACTGCGTCTTCTTCGGCTCCGGTGCCGTGAAGTCGACGCGCGCCCTGCTGGGCGCCGCGCGGCTCGAGATCGGCCGACGGTGCGGCCTGATCGACGAGAGCGCCTTCGCCTTCACCTGGGTGGTCGACGCCCCGATGTTCGAGCCCAGCTCCGAGGCGGTGGCCAGCGGCGACGTCGCGGTCGGCGGTGGAGCCTGGACCGCGGTGCACCACGCGTTCACCGGCCCCAAGCCGGAGTACGCCGACACCTTCGACACCGATCCCGGCAGTGCGCTCGCCTACGCCTACGACATCGTGTGCAACGGCAGCGAGCTCGGTGGCGGGTCGATCCGGATCCACCGCGAGGACGTCCAGAAGCGGGTCTTCGAGGTGATGGGGCTCGGCCCGGAGGAGGCGCAGGAGAAGTTCGGCTTCCTGCTCGACGCCTTCAAGTACGGCGCCCCGCCGCACGGCGGGATCGCGGTCGGCATGGACCGGATCTGCGCACTGCTCGCCGGCACCGACTCGATCCGCGATGTCATCGCCTTCCCGAAGTCAGGCGGTGGCTTCGACCCGCTCACCGCGGCTCCCGCGCCGATCACGCCCGAGCAGCGCAAGGAGGCCGGTGTCGACGCACGACCGGAGCCGAAGGAGCCCGTCGCCGAGTGAGTGACGACGCCGGGCTCTTCGAGGTACCGGGTGCCGCCCCCGCGAGCACCCCGGGGTCCGGCTCGCTGGGCGGAAACACCCACGCCTCGGCCCCGCTCCCGGTCCGGATGCGCCCGCGGACCCTCGAGGAGCTGGTGGGCCAGGAGCAGCTGCGCGCGCCCGGCTCGCCGTTGCGGCAGCTGATCGAGGACGACCAGGCGACCTCCCTGATGCTCTGGGGGCCGCCCGGGACCGGCAAGACCACGATCGCGGGGATCGTCAGCCAGCAGACCGACCGCCGCTTCGTCGAGGTCTCGGCGGTGTCGGCAGGCGTCAAGGAGGTGCGGGCCGCGATCGACGCGGCGCGCGCGGAGCTCACCCGCGGCGGTCGCGAGACCGTGCTCTTCGTCGACGAGGTCCACCGCTTCAGCAAGGCCCAGCAGGACGCCCTGCTCCCCGGCGTCGAGAACCGCTGGGTCACCCTGGTCGCCGCCACGACCGAGAACCCCTTCTTCTCAGTGATCTCGCCGCTGCTCTCGCGCAGCCTGCTGCTGCGGCTGCAGCCGCTCACCGACGACGACGTGCGATCGGTGATGGCGGCCGCCCTGGTCGACGAGCGCGGGCTCGGTGGCGCCTACGAGCTCGACGAGGACGCCGGCGAGCACCTGGTGCGGCTGGCGGGCGGTGACGCCCGCCGCTCGCTGACCTACCTCGAGGCGGCGGCCCGCGCCGCCTCCGCCCGGGGCGCGAGCAGCATCGACCTGGAGTCGGCGGAGGCCGCGGTCGACCAGGCGGCGGTGCGCTACGACCGCCAGGGCGACCAGCACTACGACGTCGTGAGCGCGTGGATCAAGTCGATGCGCGGCTCGGACGCCGACGCCGCGCTGCACTACCTGGCCCGGATGATCGAGGCGGGGGAGGACCCCCGCTTCATCGCCCGTCGGCTGGTGGTCCACGCCAGCGAGGACGTCGGCCTGGCCGACCCGACCGCGTTGCAGGCCGCGGTCGCCGCCGCGCAGGCGGTGCAGCTGATCGGGATGCCGGAGGCGCGCATCAACCTGGCGCAGGCGACCATCCACCTGGCCGTCGCCCCCAAGTCCAACGCGGTCATCACGGCGATCGACGCGGCCCTCGCCGACGTACGGGCGGGGAAGCTCGGGACCGTGCCGCCGCACCTTCGCGACGCCCACTACGGCGGCGCCGACTCTCTCGGCCACGGAAAGGGCTACGTCTACAGTCACGACGCCCCCTACGGCGTCGCCGAGCAGCAGTACGCCCCCGACGTCGTGCTCGACGCCCGCTACTACCGGCCGACGACGCTGGGGGCCGAGGCGGCCGTCGCCGAGCGCTGGGAGCGGATCCGGACGATCGTGCGCGGCGACTGACGGGTCTCCCTTCGGGTGGTTGCGGTCTCGTACGGCGAGGTCGAGACTCGACGGGCGGTGCCGTCTCGAGTGCCGCCAGGCACCAGGAGGGTTCGCATGACCCAGACCGCCGACCCGCAGGAGGCCGCCCCCCAGGACGGGGAGCTGCGCAAGGGGCTCAAGCAGCGCCACCTCACGATGATCGCCATCGGCGGCGTGATCGGGGCAGGACTCTTCGTCGGGTCCGGCGCGGTGATCACCGAGGCCGGACCGGGCGCGTTCCTCACCTACCTGGTGACCGGCGCGCTGATCGTCCTGGTGATGCGGATGCTCGGCGAGATGGCCACGGCCAACCCGTCGACCGGCTCCTTCTCCGACTACTCACGGCTGGCCCTCGGCGGCTGGGCGGGATTCTCGGTCGCCTGGCTCTACTGGTACTTCTGGGTGATCGTGGTCGGCTTCGAGGCCGTCGCTGGCGCGCAGATCCTGACCTTCTGGTTCGACGCCCCGCTGTGGTTGCTCTCGCTCGGGCTGATGCTGCTGATGACCGGGACCAACCTGGTCTCGGTGTCGTCGTACGGCGAGTTCGAGTACTGGTTCGCCAGCATCAAGGTCGCCGCGATCGTGGTCTTCCTGGTGCTGGGCGTGCTGTTCGTCGTCGGGCTGTGGCCCGACCAGGGCTTCGACGTGAGCAACCTGACCGACCAGGGCGGGTTCATGCCCAACGGTCTCGGCGCGATCTTCTCCAGCATCGTGGTCGTGGTGTTCTCCATGGTCGGGGCCGAGATCGCCACCGTGGCGGCCGCGGAGTCCCACGACCCCGAGAAGGCGATCGCCCGCGCCACCCAGTCGGTGATCGTGCGGGTGCTGACCTTCTACGTCGGCTCGGCGCTGCTGCTGGTCTGCATCCTGCCGTGGGACGACAACGAGCTCGGCACCTCGCCGTTCGTGGCGGCGTTCACCGAGATGGGCATCCCGTACGCCGACGACCTGATGAACGCGGTCGTGCTCACCGCCGTCCTCTCGTGCCTCAACTCCGGGCTCTACACGGCCTCCCGGATGCTGTTCGTGCTGGGGGCGCGGCGCGAGGCGCCGATGAAGCTGATCACGGTCAACTCCCGCGGGGTTCCGGTATGGGCGATCCTGGCGTCGACCGTGGTCGGCTTCCTCAGCGTGATCGCCGCCTACGTCTCCCCGGACACCGTGTTCCTCTTCCTGCTCAACTCCTCCGGCGCGGTCATCCTGTTCGTCTACCTGCTGATCGCGATCTCCCAGTTCGTGCTGCGGCGACGGGCCGACGAGTCCGAGCTGACGGTGAAGATGTGGCTCTTCCCGTGGCTGACCGTGCTCGCCGCCGTGGGCATCGTCGCGGTGCTGGCCCAGATGGCCCTCACCTCCGACACCCGGCCCCAGCTGCTGCTCAGCCTGATGTCGCTGGCCGTCGTGCTGTTGCTCTACGGCGTCACCCGCTGGCGGGGCGGTTCGGTGTCGACCGACGAGCTCGGGACGATCAGCGGCGGCTCCGGCGGCGGTGGTGCGACCCGCGAGCAGGAGCCCGCCCGCAAGGTGCTGGTGCTCGCCAACCGGACCCTCACCGGCGAGGAGCTCCACGACGCGCTCCAGGGGCTGCCGGGCAGCGACTCGGCCGACTACCACGTCGTCGTCCCGGCCAACCCGGTCGACACCGGCCAGGCCGACCGCGAGGGGGCGGCGTTCGTCTGGGAGGCGACCACCGAGGCCGCGCAGCAGCGGCTGGAGCAGACGCTGACGATGCTGCGCGAACGAGGGCTCACCGTCGACGGCGAGCTCGGCGACTACCGCCCGCTGGTGGCGCTGGAGGAGGCGATGAAGCGCTTCGAGGCCGACCACGTGGTGATCTCCACCCAGCCCGACGACCAGTCGACCTGGCTGCGCCACGACGTCGTCGCCAGGGCCAGGCAGAGGCTCTCGGTGCCGGTCCACCACGTCGTCGTGCACCAGGCGGAGTCGACCCGCTGACCTCCGGCTAGCTGAGGCAGAGGCAGAACGGGTGGCCGGCCGGGTCGAGGAAGACCCGGAAGGTCGTGCCGGGCTGGTGCTCGTGGCGGGTGGCGCCGAGACCGAGCACGGCCGCCTCCGCCTCGTCGAGGTCGTCGACGACGACGTCGAGGTGCATCTGCTGCGGCTGGTCCTGACCCGGCCACACCGGCGCCTGGTAGCCCTCGACTCGTTGGAAGCCGATGCTGTCGCCGTAGTCGGCCCGGATCTCGACCCAGTCGTCGCGATCGACGACCTCCCAGTCGAGCAGGCCGGCGTAGAAGCGCGCCAGCCCGGCGGGGTCGGGGCAGTCGAGGACGACGGTGGGGAAGCGTGCGATGGCCATGCCGGCAGCCTAGGGGCGGTCGCGGACGGTCGGCTTCCGGAACCAGCAGGCCCGGGTCAGTCGACCACCCGCACCGTCCGGGTCAGCCTCGAGCCGTTCAGGGTGATCCGGAACGACACATGTTCGGACCCCTCGCGCCGGCCGTCGGCGCGCGTGGGAACCACGACGCCCCCCGAACGGTCGCCGGAGCGGATCTGGTCGTAGAGGTACATGCCGGCGCGGTGCAGCGCGAGGCTCGGGTCGTCGCTCTGCCCGTAGTGCTGCTCGACCCAGCGCTTCGGGACGTCGGCGACCGTGAGCCGGGTCCCGGTGCCGGACCCGCGGATCACCTGGACGCTCAGGTAGCCGTCGTAGCCGACCGGGTCGGACAGCGTCGCGGCGATGTCGATGTCCTTCCCCTCCTCGACCCGGTGCGGGACGCTGACCCGGACGTCGGGCGCGGGGTCGTCGTCGCGGATCACGACCTGGCCGTCGTAGTCGTCGGTCATCGCACCCTCCACGGCGTACGCCGAGTAGCCGACCCGCCGCTTCGGGAAGTCGTCGACCCGGTTGCCGGCGTACTCGTACCGGATCGTTCCGTCGGTCTGGCCGGGGGCCAGGTCGAGCCGGATCCGGGAGCGGGAGCCGCGCTCGGCCTCGTCGACGACGCCGACCGTGAGCTCGGCGGGTCGGGTGACCGGGCCGGTCACCGTGTAGGGCAGCCGCGCGACCGAGGTGCCGGAGTCGCCCTCGTCGACCGTGACCTGGCCCAGGCTGACGAGCGGCAACCGCTCGTCCTGCGCCGCGGGCGTGGTGTCGGGCGCCGCCGCCATGTCGAGCACCCACACGTGCCCGTCGGAGCTGTCGCCGATGACGTCGACCTGGGTGACCTGCGACAGGTCGAGGCCGGTGGCGTCGTCCGGGTCGGCCACGACGGCCTGGGCCCAGCGCTTGCCGACGCGGCGGTCGACCGGCAGGGCACGCACGATGCCGTCGCCCTCGGGCGTGACCACCGCCGAGTCGCCGGCGGCGTCGGTGAGCCGGAGCCGCAACCGGACGTCGCCGAGCCGGGGGTCGACGATGGTGCGCATCTCGAGCCGGTCGGTGGACAGGTCGAGCGGGTCGTCGAAGACCAGCCCGCCCGACTCGCCGGCCTGGTCCCAGGTCAGCTCCAGCTCGCGCCGGGGCGGCGCGAACTCGCGGGCGTCGTACCAGTGGGGGACCTGGCCCCACAGCCGGTCCTCGCGGCCACAGGCGCCCGGGGAGCCGGGGGAGAGCACGCCCTGGCAGAACGTCGTGTCGGCGCCCGAGGGCAGCGACAGCCCGGTGTCGACGGCCGGGCGGCGTACGTCGCGACCGCCGCCGATCGCGTGGGAGCGGACGTCGGCCGCGCCGGTCGAGGGCGGGTGGACGACCGAGCCGTCGAAGAGCGGCAGGAACTCCTGGGCGTCCTGGGCGAACAGCTGGGCCGCCCCGGCGACGTAGGCCACGCCCACGTCACGCTGGTCGGCCGCGCTGAGCCGGGTGGGCGAGGAGGAGCCGCACACGCCACCGCGCCCACCCCAGTCGTCCCACGCGGGGGCCTGGGCGATGCCGGGCGTCCACTCGGTGTTGAAGAAGTTGTGGTTGGCGCCCATGACCAGCACCGAGCTCTTCAGCGAGGTGTCGTCGGCGGCGAGGTCGCGGGCGCTGTCGGTGAAGCGCTGGCCCTGGAGGTCGAAGACGTCGCCGTCGCAGTAGGGGAGCACCGTCACGGTCGGGACGTAGGGAGCGGTCTGGGTGCCGAAGTCGGTCGGCGCGAGCAGGACCTGCCCGACGATCCGGTAGGGAGCGTCGAGCGGGATCTGGATCGAAGCGCGGTTGACGCCTTCGCCGCCGCGGCTGTGGCCGACCAGCACCACCCGTGACAGGTCGACGTCGTGCTCGTCGGCGATCGACACCCAGTGGTCGAGGTGCGCCTGCACGATCTGGGCCCGGGCGTCGGCACCGCCGTCGGAGAGGCGGTAGTCCTGGGCGTTGATCCCGTTGACGCGCACGGAGACGGTCGCGAAACCTTGGGAGGCCAGCACGCGCTGGATGTAGTCGTAGCCGAGCTGGCTCGGGATCTCCTCGTACGGCGCCTCGCAGGGCCACTCCCAGCCGCCGTCGCGGGGCTTGCTCGGGTTGTAGCAGTAGGAGTGGCGGCCGTGGAGGAACAGCACCAGCGGCCGCGGACCGGTGGCGGCCGCCTCCGCGGGCTCGACGACGTGCCCGACCATCTCGATCGGCTGCTTCATCCGCGGCAGCTTGACCGGGTCGAGCTCGTAGTCGCTGGTCACGACCTCGTAGGGGCCCGGGTCGGCCGGGTCGGCGGCGAGCCGCGGACTCGTGCGCGGCG
This sequence comes from uncultured Actinomycetota bacterium, assembly GCA_963740885.1. GTDB lineage: Bacteria > Actinomycetota > Actinomycetes > Propionibacteriales > Nocardioidaceae > Nocardioides. The sequence continues at coordinate 451,170 of CAVUFP010000001.1, read as the reverse complement.
ACGTCGACGCCGCCTGCTCGGAGGTCGTGTCGGTGCCGGGCTCGTCGAGCCGGTCGCCGGAGAGCACGACGTCGAGGTCGGCGACCGCCGGCCGCTGCGTGGCCCGCACCTCGGCGACCACGGTCCGCCCGTCCCCGCGCAGCACCGGCGAGCCGACCGGCGTGCCGTCGAGGACGACCGTCGGTCGGTCCGAGGTCACCGGCAACCGCTTGGGCGCCCGCCAGCTCACCTGGTAGCTGCCCGCGCCGGTCCGCACGACCTGCCACTGGCCGCTCGTGCTGGCTCCCGCGGCCGGTCTCGGCCCCGTACCCGGCGACCCCGGGTCGGTCGCCGACGTGGGCGGCGCCGTCCCGAGCGCGAGGGTCCCGACCAGAGCGGTCACGAGGGTGGCGGCGAGCAGGTGGCGACGGGGTCGAGCGGGGCGAGTGGGCATGACGCTCCTCCGGTGTGGGCGACTCACTCACCAGACGCCGGACTCGGCCGTTTGGTTGCCTCGTGAGTCGGTCGGATGCGTTTCCAGGGTCGCGTGGTGTCGCGGCGGCGCGATCAGCGACATGATGGCGACGGTCGCCCTGAGGGTCTCGGCGTCAGCGACGACCGTGTGCCCGTCCGACGCCCAGGGGGTCCTCCATGTCCGACCACGACGACGACCTGATCGCGGCTGCCGACGCGGTCGACCTCGAGGGCGTCCGGGCGGCGCTGGCGTGCGGCGCCGACGTGGATGCCCGTGGGCCGGGTGACGACACGGCGTTGATGCGCAGCTCGTTGCGGAGCGCGATCGACATCATGGAGGCGCTCGTCGCGGCGGGGGCGATCGTCGACCTCACGAACAACCTCGGAGCCACGGCGCTGATCATGGCCTGCATGGCCAGGGGTGGAGAGTCCGTCGAGCTGCTGCTCTCGAGCGGGGCCGACCCCGACCTCGGCGACCTCCGGGCCAAGCGGCCGTTGATGTGGATGGTCGACCCCCAGTTCCACCAGCGCGACACCTCCGAGTCCGTGGGGCTGCTCGTCCGCGGCGGCGCCGACCCCAACGCCCGCGACGAGGCGTCGCGCTCCGCCCTGCACTGGGCGGCGACGGGCAACGGTGGTGCGTTCGACGTGCGGCCGACCGTGCTGGCGGCGCTCGTCGAGAACGGCGCCGACGTCGGAGCCACGGACACCCACGGTGAGACCCCCGTGTTCGGGGTGGTCCGGTGGATGATCGACACCCTGGCGCTCGACGCGGGGCCGCGCTGCCTCCAGGTGCTGCTCGCTGCCGGTGCCGACCCCCACGCGGAGAACAACGACGGACAGACGCCACTCGCCCTGACCGGTGAGTCCGACGCCCTCGTGCGCGAGGCGCTGCAGGGTCTGGGCTTCGAGCGCTAGGCGGAAGGGGCGTCGATGAACGAGTCGAGCAGCGCGCAGGCCATGCGGGACGTGGTCGACTTCTCCTCCGAGATGTCGCCCGTCGAGGTCCAGGCCGCCGAGCCGGAGTACTTCCACCGGCTCGTCAACCTCGAGGACCACCCGGACTTCCTCGCGACCGCCCGCGCCGGATCTACGACGGATACGTCGCGACCATGTACCGGCCGCACTGGTTCGACAGCGGGCTCCTCGGCTTTCCCGACGAGCGCGGGGTCAGGCGGCAGTTCCCCATCGGCCGCGTCTCGGACAGGGTGGTGAAGGACCGGCTGTTCCAGATGGCGCCCTTCAACCTCGTCGACGGAGCGTGGTTGCAGAACATCCTGAGGGCGGGCCCGAGCGACGCGGTGCAGTCGAGCCTGTTCGCGATCTGGGAGGACGAGGCCGGGAACGGCGACGTCAGCCACAACCACGCCAACGTGTACGACGCGCTGCTCAAGAGCCTCGACCTCTACCTGCCGCCGATCACCTCACGGGAGTTCCTCGACCAGGACTTCTTGCCGGGGGCGTTCACCGGAGCGGTCTTCCAGCTCGCGGTGGGCCAGTTCCCGCAGGAGTTCTTCCCCGAGCTGCTGGGCATGACCCTCTACCTGGAGTGGGAGGCGAGCCCGACCCTGACGCCGATGGCGCGCACGCTGAGACCTATCTCGCGGAGAAGCGCGAGGAGGGTGGCGAGGCCGCCGTGGACGTCAGCTGGCGGCGCGTCTGGAACGGCTACGTCACGTGGGCGACCCTCGGTGGCTTCGGGCGAGACCTCGTCGAGCGCACGCTGGTCCTCGAGCACACGCAGATCAACCTCTCCGCCGATCCCGGCAGGAGGGCGTGCTGGCCCGACCTCGCGCAGCACGACCGCGACCGGATGCTCGCGCTCGTGGCCAGGAAGGCGTTCGCCGCCCGGCAGATCCACGGCGGGAGGCTCGTGGACGGTCAGCCCCTCAACGCGCTGTTCGACGACCCGCCGAAGTTGCTCGACGCCCTCGTGAACGACGGCCTGGTCGACCCGGACCGGCCCAGGGACAGCCGGCTGATCGAGCTGATGGGCTTCAGCGGGCCGATGTACGAGGTCTTCACCGCCGACGAGCAGGACGTCGTGCTCGACTGGATCGAGTCGTTGCGCCCCTCGACCACGCGATGCGTCGACCCCTCACCACCGCCCTCGGCCTCCCAGGACCTGCCCGGCCGGGTCGAGAGCCTGATCCGCGACCGGGCCGCGCTGGCCGCCAGGTTCCACGACGGCATCGCCCTGGCGGACGAGACCGGGAAGGCGGTGGCCCTCAAGACGTGGTTCGACCGGCCGGCGGGACTGATGGCGGCGTTGGTGCACTGCGGCTGGGTCGTTCCCGGCGAGCCCGCCCGGAGCATCTTCCTCAGCAGGCTGGTCGGTGCCGGCGGACCCATGTCGGCGGTGTTCTCCGCCGAGGAGGTCGGCCTGCTCGCGGAGTGGGTCGAGCGCGGCGCGCAGCCGCCCGGCCCCGAGGCCGTCGAGCTGGCCCCCGCTGTCAGCCGCTGAGCCTGTCGACGACCCGCCGCGACGACGAGCTCGCCGAGCTGCGGCACCTGGTCGGGATGGGCTCCGTCCACTAGGCGGCGCGGTCCGGTGACGTACCGCGCCGCGCACCCCAGCGACGTCCGGCCCCAAGCCACCACGTCGGGAGCATGGGGCAACCGGGAGAACGCCTGCCGCGGTTCAGGGGCCGGCCTTGGCGCAGCCTGACCCTTGGGTGACAGGGCGGTCGGGTGGGGTGACGTCGAGGGTGCCGAGCCCGTCGCGGAGGAACTGCTGGCCGTGGGGTTCGGACCACAGGAAGGTGCCGGGCTCCAGGAGGGTGTAGCGCCAGCCCGCGAGGGTCTTGAGGCGGTGGTGGCGGCGGCACAACGGGGCGACGTTGCAGTCGCAGGTGGCCCCGCCGTCTGCGTGCGGGACGCGGTGGTCGTGGTCGCAGCGGGTAGCGGGTCGTGAGCACCAGGGGAAGACGCAGGTGCCGTGCAGCAGGTCAGTACGACGTTCGAGGCGGCCGCGGATCTCGTAAGCCTCGGAGGCGACGTGGTCGTTGAGGTCGACCACGGGCAGCACGGTGAGGTGGGTGTCGGTCCGGCCGCACCAGTCGCGGACTGCCTGGTCGAGGACGGGGCGACGCAGCGTCTCGCAGCGGGCGACCGGGTCACGACCCTCCAGCGCGTCCTGGGAGAGGTGGACGACCAGCTGGACCCGCTTGGTCGGCGTCGGCGCCTGGCGCCGCTCGAGCAGTGCGAGCGCCGTGGCCGGGTCGGCGAGGACGCCGACGGCTCGCGCGCGCCGTACGCCGAGGGAGTCTTCGTGGCGTCCTGAGGCCGCGTCGTCGGCGGCGAGGGCTCCGGCCATCATGCTGAGCGCCTCGTCGAAGTCGTGGAGGTCCTTCCAGTCGCCTCGGAGTGTCATCTCCGCGATGCCGGAGTCGTTGATCGACGTCTCGTGCAGGGTCGCGTGGCGGCGGTCGAGGGCCTCGAGCTGGGCGATCTCGCGCTCCTCCGGGTGGAGCCGGAGCATCGCCTCGTCGAGCAGCCGGGCGAGCGTGGTCGGTCCGACCTGGTGGGCGATCGCGGCGACGGTGCGGTCGATGTGGTCGCAGACGTCGTCGGGGGCTCCGAGGACGGCCTGCGCGATCCGCCGGGCCCGCCAGGCCTCGAGCTCGCCGGCCTGCGCCCGGTGCCACGTCCGCGGGAGTCGGTGCCGCAGGACGAGGGTGTCGCGGATCAGCGCGTCGCCGGACGCCGTCGAACGGCCGAGTGCGGCGGCAAAGGATGCTGACGCCTTCCACGACCACGCTGGGATGCCCCTCTCCTCGTCGAACTCGCGCGACCACTCCTCGGCCGGGTCGCCCGTCGCACGGGATGCCGGCCAGGGTTCGGGGTCGTCGACCAGGCTGGGGTGGGAGTCGGCCCACTCGGCCGCGAGCGCGAGGAGCTCGGCCTCGGCCGCCAACGTCACCGACCGTGTGTGCCGCACCCGCGCAAGCGTGTCCGTCGCGAGGACGGGGTCTGCGGTGGGTGCGAGGCTCATGACTCCATTCTTGTCCGAACACACGTTCGGATCAAGAGCCGAACGCCGTCTGTGGACAACCTCCGACCGGCTGGTGGCGCACCCCGGACGCCGGGCTCATCGCGACGGTCGGCGTCGTGCTTGCTCTGCTTGCGGGGCCTGACGCGCACTCGCCTCGAACACCGGCCAAAGGAGGTCGAAACCCTTCAGGCTGCCGAGCCCTCCGGGTCCGGGCTGCCGATCTTGAAGGAGTCCACTCGGTCACCCCTGAGGGCATCCATCCTCGTCCTCGGCCGTCGGTCCAGCAGCCGGCGGAGCGTCCGGCAGTGAGACCGCCTAGCCCAGGTGCTCGTGCAGGAAGGCGAGCGTGGCCTCCCAGGCGCGGGCCGAGGCGTCGGGGTGGTGGAGGAAGAAGTCGTCGTTGTCGAAGGCGTGGTTCGCGCCCTCGTGGAGCTCGACCAGACCCGGTCGCCCGTCGGAGGTGACCGCCTCGGTGATGGCCGCCACGGCGTCCGCCTCGAAGTAGTCGTCGGCGGTGCCGAAGTGGTAGAGGCTCGGGCACGTCACGCGGGGGGCGAGCTCGAGCCGGCCGGGGATCGAGGAGCCGTAGTAGCTCACCATGACGGACGGCTCGGCCTCGGCCGCGACCTCGAAGGCCAGGCCGCCGCCGAAGCAGAAGCCGACCACTCCGGGCGTCCCGTCCACCTCGTCGAGACCGGCGAGCGCCCCCAGGGCGGCGACGGAGTCGGCCACCGTCGTCGGCCAGTCGAGACGGCCGGCCAGCCCCATCGCCTGGTCGACCGCGTCGGGGGCCTGCTCGTCGACGCGCTGCCGGTCGAGCCGCCAGTAGAGCTCGGGGGCCAGGACGACGTAGCCCGCGGTGGCCAGGTCGGCCGCGCGCCGACGGATGTAGGCGCTCACCCCGAAGATCTCCTGGAGCAGCAGCAACCCCGGGCCGCGGCCCGACGACGGCGTCCAGACGAAGGCCGGCATCCCGCCGTCGGACGTGGGCACCTCGATGCGTGTGGTCATGTCCCCACCCTTGCGCCCAGCGGGTCGCCGGGCAATGCACAGCCGCTAGGGTCGGACACCATGACGTGGGAGTGGCTGGCGCTCGCGGGACTCGCCGTGGTGGCACTGGTCCTGCTGGTCGCTCTCGCCGGCGTACGCCGACGGACGGCGCGCGAGATCGCCGCCGCCCACGCCGAGGCCGCCGAGCTGCGCAGCCGGCTGGAGCGGCTCGAGCAGGAACGCGTCGAGGGGGCGCGGACGCCGGTCGTCGACGAGCGGGAGTACACGATCACCGGCCTCGGAGGGCTCGAGACAGCCGCCGGCGCGCCTTCCTCGACCACCGAGGGCGGGCTGGAGCGGGCGGTCTTCGCCGACCACGTCCTGCGCGAGAGCGTGATCCGGCTCGGCTCGCTCGCCCATGGCGTACGGCGCGGGCTGTCCGCGGAGTCCCGCAACCGGATCCGCTTCCGGATGCGCCAGGAGGTCAAGCGCGCCCGCAAGCAGCGGCGGGTCGAGCAGCGCGAGGCCTACCGCGAGTGGCAGGCCCGCCAGCGGGACGTGGCATGAGCCGCACCCTGTGGTTCGTCGCGGGGGCGGGGGCCGGCGTCTGGGGCGTGGTCCGCGGACGTCGCGCCGCCGAGGCGTTCACCGCCGAGGGGCTCCACGACCGGATGGGCGCGCTGTTCCTCGGCGCCCGGCTGCTGCGCGACGAGGTCGCGCAGGCCACCGCCGACCGCGAAACCGAGTTGCGCGAGCGGTTCACCGTGGTGCCCCATGGAAGACCCGAGCTGGCCAGCCGAGACGACGAGGAGAGCAGCAGCTGATGGACACCGCCGAGATCCGCCGCCGGTTCACGGCCCACTTCGAGCGGGCCGGTCACCAGGCGGTGCCGTCGGCGTCGCTGCTGCTCGACGACCCCAACCTGCTGTTCGTCAACGCCGGCATGGTGCCCTTCAAGCCCTACTTCCTCGGCCAGGAGACACCGCCCTACGACCGGGCGGTGAGCGTGCAGAAGTGTGTCCGCACGCCCGACATCGAGGACGTCGGCAAGACCACCCGGCACGGCACGTTCTTCGAGATGTGCGGGAACTTCTCCTTCGGCGACTACTTCAAGGAAGGCGCCATCGAGCTCGGCTGGGACCTGGTCACCCGGCCGATCGCCGACGGCGGCTTCGGCTTCCCCGAGGACAGGCTGTGGCCGACCGTCTACGACGACGACCCCGAGGCCGTCGAGCTGTGGCGCAAGGTCACCGGCCTCCCCGACGAGCGGATCGTGCGGCTGGGCAAGACCGAGAACTACTGGTCGATGGGCGTGCCCGGCCCCGGCGGCCCGTGCTCGGAGATCCTGATCGACCGCGGCCCGGAGTACGGCGCCGACGGCGACTTCTCCGCCGAGGACCGCTACCTGGAGTTCTGGAACCTGGTCTTCATGCAGGACGAGCTCTCCGCGGTGCGGTCCAAGGAGGACTTCGACATCGCCGGCTCGTTGCCGAAGAAGAACATCGACACCGGCATGGGCCTGGAGCGGGTCGCCTACCTGCTGCAGGGCAAGCAGAACATGTACGAGATCGACGTGATGTTCCCGGTGATCGAGAAGGCGATGGAGCTCACCGGGCGCCGGTACGGCGCCGGCGGCCCGGACGGGCACACCGACGACGTCCGGTTCCGGGTCGTGGCCGACCACGTCCGCTCCTCGATGATGCTGATCAGTGACGGCGTCACCCCCGGCAACGAGGCCCGCGGCTACGTCCTGCGCCGGCTGCTGCGCCGCGCCGTACGGTCGATGCGGCTGCTCGGCTACGAGGACCGGGCGCTGCCCGAGCTGATGCCGGTCTCCCGCGACAAGATGGGGGAGACCTACGGCGAGCTCCAGCGTGACTGGGAGCGGATCTCGACCGTCGCCTACGCCGAGGAGGACGCCTTCCGGCAGACGCTGCGGGCCGGCACCGCGATCTTCGACCTCGCCACCACCGAGGTGAAGCAGTCCGGCGGCGCCCAGCTGTCCGGCGCCAAGGCCTTCAGCCTCCACGACACCTACGGCTTCCCCATCGACCTGACCCTCGAGATGGCCTCCGAGCAGGGGCTCAGCGTCGACGAGGACGGCTTCCGCCGGCTGATGGCCGAGCAGCGTGACCGCGCCAAGGCCGACGCCCGCGCCAAGAAGGGCCAGCACCGCGACGCCTCGGCCTACCGCGCCGTCGCCGACTCGCTCGGCCGGGCCGTCGAGTTCACCGGCTACCAGGAGGTCGTGACCGAGGGCTCGGTCCGCGGCCTGATCAGCGCGGGCGCGGCCGACGGCATGGTCCGGTCGGCCCGCGAGGGCGACGAGGTCGAGCTGGTCCTCGACCGCACGCCCTTCTACGCCGAGGGCGGCGGCCAGCTGGCCGACACCGGGATCATCGAGCTCGACAACGGCGCCCGGGTCGAGGTCCGCGACGTGCAGTCGCCGATCACCGGCCTGGTCGTCCACCAGGCCGTCGTCGTCTCCGGCGAGGTCACCGTCGGGGCCGGCGCCCAGGCGCTGGTCGACGTCGAGCGCCGCCGCTCGATCTCGCGCTCCCACACGGCCACCCACATGGTCCACAAGGCCTTCCGCGAGGCCCTCGGCGAGACCGCGACCCAGGCCGGTTCGGAGAACAGCCCCGGTCGGTTCCGCTTCGACTTCTCCGCCACCGGTGCCGTCCCGGCCTCGGTGATGGCCGACGTCGAGGCGCGCGTCAACGACCTGGTGCTCGACGACCTCGCCGTGCACGCCGAGGTCATGACCCAGGACGAGGCCGTGAAGTCGGGCGCGATGGCGCTCTTCGGCGAGAAGTACGGCGACCAGGTGCGCGTGATCTCGGTCGGAGACTGGGCCCGCGAGCTCTGCGGCGGCACCCATGCCGTGCGCTCGGGCCAGCTGGGCGTGATCAAGCTCCTGGGCGAGTCCTCGATCGGCTCCGGCGTACGCCGCGTGGAGGCGCTGGTCGGCGGCGACGCCTACCGCTTCCTGGCCCGCGAGCACGTCCTCGTGGCCCAGCTGTCCGAGGCGCTCAAGGTGCGCCCGGAGGAGCTGCCCGAACGCGTCCACGACATCGTCGAGCGGCTGCGCGGCGCCGAGAAGGAGATCGAGAAGGTCCGCGTCCAGCAGCTGCTCGGCGCCGGAGCCCGGCTCGCCGAGCAGGCCTCCGACGTGGCCGGCGTCCGGGTGGTCGCCCACCGGGCCGACGGCGCCGCGGGTGGGGACGCCCGCCAGCTCGCGCTCGACGTGCGGGGCCGGCTGCCCGCCGGCCAGCCCGGCGCGGTCGTCGTCATCGGCGTGGCCGAGGGCAAGGTCTCGGTCGTGGCGGCCGTCAACGACGCCGGTCGCGACCGCGGCCTGTCCGCCAACGCCCTGGTCGGCGCGCTCGGACCCGTCGTCGGTGGCCGGGGCGGCGGCAAGGACGACCTGGCGCAGGGCGGCGGCAGCGACGCCTCGCGGGTCGACGAAGCCCTCGCGCTGGTGCCGGCCGAGGTCGGCCGCGCCGTCGGCGCCTGAGCGGGCCGCGCGATGCGCCACGGCGTACGCCTCGGCGTCGACCCGGGTGACGCCCGCGTCGGCGTCGCCCGCAGCGACCCCTCCGGCTTCCTCGCCACGCCGGTCGAGACGCTGCGCCGCGGGAAGGGCGACCTGGCCGGGATCGCCCGGCTGGTCGCTGCGGAGGAGGTCGTCGAGGTCGTGGTCGGCCTGCCCCGATCGCTCGCGGGCGGGGAAGGTCCGGCGGCCGCCAAGGTGCGGGAGTACGCCGCCCGACTGGCCGCGCGGGTCGACCCCGTGCCGGTGCGGCTGGTCGACGAGCGGCTGAGCACCGTGTCGGCGGAGGCTATGCTGCGCGACCGGGGGAGGAAGGGTCAGCAGCGCCGCGCGGTGGTCGACCAGGCCGCCGCGGTCCTGATCCTGCAGCACGCACTGGACACCGAACGTGCCACCGGGGCGCCCCCCGGGGAACCCGTCGAGAGGGATGGATGAGCGACGACCAGCGGGAGACCCCGGCCGCCGAGGAGTACTCCGAGGGCGGCCGCCGACGCAAGCGGGGCCGGAGCATCCCCGGCTGCCTGGCCGTGCTCGTGGCCCTGGCCATCGTGGTGGGCGGGCTCTACTTCGCCGTGACCCGCGGCGTCGACTTCCTGCGCGACCAGTTCGCCGACCCCGCCGACTATGCCGGCCCCGGAAAGGGCAAGGTCGTCTTCGAGGTCGAGGAGGGCGACTCGATCGCCGAGATGGGCCGCGGCCTCAAGTCCGAGGGCGTGGTGGCCTCGGTACAGGCGTTCCTCAACGCCGCCCGGGGCGAGCCGAAGGCCACGGGGATCCAGGTCGGCTTCTACAAGCTCCAGAAGCGGTTGCCGGCGGTCGACGCGCTCGACGTCCTCGTCGACCCCGAGAACATCCTCAAGAACACCGTCACGGTCCCCGAGGGGCTGCGGGTCGACGACATCGTCACGGTCCTCGCCAAGGGCACCGACTTCTCGGCGGCGCAGTACGAGGCGGTGCTCGACAGCCCCGCCAAGCTCGGGCTGCCCTCCTACGCCCAGGGCGACGCCGAGGGCTACCTGTTCCCGTCGACCTACGACTTCGGGCCCCAGGAGACGCCGACCACGATCCTCACCGCGATGGTCGACCGCTGGCGGCAGGCCGCCGACGAGGCCGACATCGAGGGCCGCGCCGAGGACCTCGGCTACACACCGGCCGAGCTGATGACGGTGGCCAGCCTGGTGGAGGCCGAGGCGGCCCGCGACCAGGACCGCGGCAAGGTCGCCCGCGTGATCTACAACCGGATCGAGAACCCGGGCACCGCCGGCACGACCGGCCTGCTGCAGATCGACGCCACCGTCAACTACGCCGCGGGCAACGAGCTGGGTGCGGTGCCGACGACCGAGGACCTGCGGGTCGACTCGCCCTACAACACCTACCAGGTCGAGGGCCTGCCGCCGGGTCCGATCGAGGCGCCGGGAGACGCCGCCATCGCCGCCGCGGCCAACCCGACCCAGGGCGACTGGTACTACTACGTCACGGTCAACCTGCGCACCGGCGAGACCAAGTTCGCCGAGACCTACGACCAGTTCCTGACCTACAAGGACGAGCTGCGGCAGTACTGCGTCGACGAGTCCCAGGGCGCCTGCTGACCGCCTATGCCCACGCCTCCGGACCGGCCCACGGGGCCACGCTGCGCCGTCCTGGGTGACCCGGTCGGACACTCCCTGTCGCCGGTCATCCACCGGGCGGCGTACGCCGAGCTGGGACTGGACTGGTCCTACGACGCCCTCCTGGTGCCGCGCGGCGGGCTGGCCGCCTGGGTCGCGGGGCTCGGCGAGGAGTGGCGCGGCCTGTCGGTCACGATGCCGCTCAAGCGGGAGGCGCTGGCGCTGGGGGAGCCGGTGAGTGACCGGGCCCGGCTGGTCGGCGCGGCCAACACCCTGGTGCGGACGGCCGACGGCTGGCTCTGCGACAACACCGACCTGCCGGGAGCCGCGGCGGCCGTGCGCGAGCGCTGGGACGGCCCGGTCTCGACGATCACCGTGCTCGGCGGCGGCGCCACGGCCGCCTCGACCGCGCTGGCGATGTGCGACCTCGGTGCGCGGGAGGTCCGGCTGCTGGTCCGCTCGGCCGAGAGGGCGGCGCAGACGGCGGCGGTCGTCCGGCACCACCCGGCGACGCCGGTGGTCTCGGTCGGCACCCTCGAGGACGCGGTGGCCGGCCAGGTGGTCGTGTCCACGGTGCCGGTCGAGGCCCAGACGCGCGACCTGGTCGAGCGCTGCGCCGAGGTGCCGGTGGTCTTCGAGGCGCGCTACGACCCCTGGCCGACGCCGCTCGCCGCGGCCGTGGGTGACCGGGTGCTCGTCTCGGGGCTCGACCTGCTGGTGCACCAGGCGGCCGACCAGTTCGCGCTGTTCACCGGCCTGCCGGCCCCGCTCGCACAGATGCGCCGGGCCGGCGCGGCGGCGCTGGCGGGGGAGGCGGCGTGAGCGACGTGGTGCTCGTCGTCGTCGCGGCCGCGGTGGTCGCCGGCCTGCTCGGCGCGCTCGTGCCGCGGGCGGTCGCGGCGCTGCCGGAGCCCGAGCACAGCGAGGCCGCCCCGGGCGAGGACCCCAAGCCGTTGTACGTCGACGTGGCGGCCCGGCCGCGGTTCGCGGCGTGGGCGGGGGCGACCTCGGCGGTCGTCGCCGCGCTGGTCGCCCTCCGGCTCGGGAGCGACCCGTGGCTGGTGGCGCTGGTGCCGGTCGTCCCCGCATGCGTCGCGCTGGCGGTGGTCGACTGGCACACCCGCCTGCTGCCCAAGCGGATCGTGCTGCCGGCGACGGCGTACTCCCTCGTGGTGGCGCTGGTGCTCTGGCCGCTCACGGGCGACCAGGCCGACCTGCTGCGCGGGGTGGTCGGCATGGCCGCGACCTGGGCGGTCTACGGCGTGCTGTGGTTCGTCTACCCGGCCGGGATGGGCTACGGCGACGTCCGGCTCGCGGCGCTGATCGGCCTCTCCCTGGGGCACCTCGGCTGGGCGGAGCTGCTCAGCGGGGTCTACGCGGGCTTCCTGATCTTCGGGCTGCCCGGCCTGCTGCTGGCGCTGCTCCGGTGGGACCGCACGCTGCTCAAGACCGCCTTCCCCTTCGGCCCCTTCATGCTGGTCGGGGCGCTGCTCGGACTGCTCCTCGGGCCCTGGCTCGCGGCACTCCTCGGCTAGCCATCTCGGGCGGGGCGTGCGGTGCGGGGCACCCTGACCCGCATGGAACACTGACGCCCATGCTGCGCTGGCTGACCGCGGGTGAGTCCCACGGCCCCTCCCTGGTCGCGATCCTCGAGGGGCTGCCCGCCCACGTCGCGGTGACCACCGAGGACCTCGTCGACGCCCTCGCGCGGCGCCGGCTGGGCTACGGCCGGGGCGCGCGGATGAAGTTCGAGCGGGACGACGTCACGATGGTCGGCGGCGTGCGCCACGGGCTCACCCAGGGCGGGCCGGTGGCGATCTCGATCGGCAACACCGAGTGGCCCAAGTGGGAGCGGGTCATGTCGGCCGACCCCGTCGACCCGGTCGAGCTCGAGGGGCTGGCCCGCAACGCTGCGCTCACCCGGCCGCGCCCGGGACACGCCGACCTGGCCGGCATGCAGAAGTACGCCTTCGACGAGGCGCGGCCGGTGCTCGAGCGCGCCTCGGCGCGCGAGACCGCGGCTCGGGTCGCGCTCGGCCGGGTGGCCTCCCACTTCCTCGAGCAGTCCGTCGGCGCCCACGTCCTCTCCCACGTCGTCGAGCTCGGCGGTGTCGCGGCGCCCGCGGGCACCGTCCCGGCTCCGGAAGACCTGGCGCGGCTCGACGACGACCCCGTGCGCTGCCTGGACCCCGAGGCCGCCGCGGCCATGGTGGCCCGGGTCGACCAGGCCCAGCAGGACGGCGACACCCTGGGCGGCGTCGTCGAGGTCGTGGTCCACGGCCTGCCGCCGGGCCTGGGCTCCCACGTCCACTGGGACCGCCGGCTCGACTCCCGGCTGGCCGGAGCCCTGATGGGCATCCAGGCGATCAAGGGCGTCGAGGTCGGCGACGGGTTCGCGCTGGCCGCGACCCCCGGCTCGGAGGCCCACGACGAGATCGTGCCGGGCGACGACGGGCCCCGGCGTACGTCGGGCCGGTCGGGCGGCACCGAGGGCGGGATGTCCACCGGCGAGCTGCTGCGGGTCCGGGCGGCGATGAAGCCGATCGCGACCGTGCCGCGGGCGCTGCGGACGATCGATGTCGCCACCGGCGAGGCGACCACCGCCCACCACCAGCGCTCCGACGTCTGCGCGGTGCCGGCCGCGGGCATCGTGGCCGAGGCGATGGTGGCGCTGGTCGTGGCCGACGCGGTGCTGGAGAAGTTCGGCGGCGACTCGGTGATGGAGACCCGCCGCAACGCCGAGTCCTACCTCGACACCCTGCGCTTCCGATGAATCACCCCGAGGTGACGGGCCCACAGGTGGTGCTGGTCGGGCCGATGGGGGCCGGCAAGACCACGGTCGCCGGGCTGGTCGGCGAGGCGCAGGGTCTGGCCGTCCGCGACACCGACGCCGACATCGTGGCCGCCGAGGGGCGCGCCATCGGCGAGATCTTCGTCGACGACGGCGAGCAGCACTTCCGCACGATCGAGGCGGCCGCCGTGGCCGAGGCGCTGGCGACCCACGAGGGCGTCCTCGCGCTCGGCGGGGGAGCGGTGCTCGACGAACGGACCCGTGCGGCGCTGGCCGGCCGCACGGTGGTCTTCCTGCGCGTCGGCCTCTCCGACGCCGTCAAGCGGGTCGGGCTGGGCTCCGGCCGGCCGCTGCTGCTGGGCAACGTCCGGTCGCGGATCAAGGCGCTGCTCGACGAGCGCACGCCGGTCTACGAGGGCGTGGCGACGCACGTCGTCGACACCGACGGCCGCACCCCTGCCGAGGTCGCTGCCGACGTCTGTCGGTTGCTGGACGGCGCCCGATGAGCGCGACCACCCTCCACGTCGGCGGCGCGTCGCCGTACGACGTGGTGGTGGGGCGTGGCCTCGCCGACCGGCTCCCCGGCCTGCTGGGCGCGGGCGTCGAGCGGGTGGCCGTCCTCTTCTCCGAGCGTCAGGGCGAGCTGGCCCAGCCGCTGGTCGACGCCCTGGTCGAGCACCACGACGTGCTGGCGCTGGGGCTGCCCGACGGCGAGGCCGCCAAGACCGCCGCGGTGGCCCACGACTGCTGGGAGGCGCTGGGGGAGCGCGGCTTCACGCGCTCCGACGCGGTGGTCACCTTCGGCGGCGGGGCGGTGACCGACCTCGGTGGCTTCGTGGCCGCGACGTGGTTGCGGGGCGTCGCCGTGGTGCACGTGCCGACCACCCTGCTCGGCATGGTCGACGCGGCCGTCGGGGGCAAGACCGGCATCAACACCTCGGCGGGCAAGAACCTCGTCGGCGCCTTCCACGAGCCGGCCGGCGTGCTGTGCGACCTCGCGACGCTCGACACGCTGCCGCGCGAGGACCTGGTGGCCGGCCTGGCCGAGGTCGTGAAGTGCGGTTTCGTCGCCGACCCGCGGATCCTCGAGCTGGTGGAGTCGACCGAGCCCGACGCGCTGGTCCCCGACTCCCCGGTGCTGCGCGAGCTGGTGGAGCGCGCCGTACGGGTGAAGGTCGACGTGGTCGTCGGCGACCTGCGCGAGACCGGCGGCGCGGGTGGGTCGATCGGGCGTGAGGTGCTCAACTACGGCCACACCCTCGGTCACGCGGTCGAGCGGGCCGAGGGCTACCGGATGCGCCACGGCGACGCCGTCGCCATCGGCTGCGTCTACGCCGCGGAGCTGGCCGGCCTTGCCGGGCTGATGAGCCCCGCGCTGGTCGCCCGCCACCGCGAGGTGCTGCAGCGGGTCGGGTTGCCGACGACGTACGCCAACGCGGGCTTCGAGGAGCTGCTCGCCACGATGCGCGTGGACAAGAAGGCGCGCGGGTCGCAGATCCGGTTCGTCGCGCTCCGGGGCGTCGGCGAGCCGGTAGTGCTGGAGCCGACCGACGAGCAGCTGCGGGCTGCGTGGGAACGGATCGGAGGAGGCGCGGCATGACGGTGTGGGTGCTCAACGGACCGAACCTCGGGCGGCTCGGTCGCCGGCAGCCGGAGATCTACGGCACCACGACCCACGACGAGCTGGCCGCTCTGTGTGTGCAGTGGGGGCGCGACCTGGGTCTGGACGTCGAGGTGAGGCAGACCAACCACGAGGGCGAGCTCCTCGACTGGCTCAACCGGGCCGCCGACGAGTCGTGCCCGGTCGTCCTCAACGCCGGCGCCTGGACCCACTACTCGCTCGCCCTCTACGACGCCTGCGCGCAGCTCACCGCTCCGCTGGTCGAGGTGCACCTCTCCGACCCGAAGCAGCGACCCGAGCAGTTCCGCCACACCTCCTACGTCGAGCCCCACGCCCTCGCCACCGTCGCCGGCCAGGGCGTCGACGGCTACCGGCAGGCGCTCGAGCTGGTCGCCGGCGCGGCGAGCTCGGACTGAATCTGCCTCGACGCCGCTGAGGGGCGCTGCCACACTTCCGGAAGGGGAGGGGGGACGCCGTGACCGCGGTGACCGATGGGGCGCAGGGAGTGCGGCAGGTCGTGCGCGAGGACCTGCTGGACGGCGCCCGCACCCTGGGCACGATCACCTGTGTCGGCGTGGTCACCGCCTGGCTGGTCGTGGGCGTCCTCGCCCGCCTCGCGATGTTCCTGCTGGTCGTCCTCAACCCGCAGGCCGCGGGTGTGACCAGCGACGACGGCTTCGTCATGGGCCAGTTCACCCTGAGCGGGTCGTTCAACCTGATGTTCCTCGCCGGCACGCTCTTCGGCGTCCTGGGCTCGGGCCTCTACGCCGCCCTCCGCGGCCTGCTCGTCGGGCCCGGCTGGTTCCGGCTGCTCTCCATCTCGGTCGGCGGCGGGGTCACGGTCGGCGCGCTGGCGGTGCACGACGGCATCGACTTCCGGCTGCTGGACCCCGCGGGGCTGGCGGTGGCGATCTTCGTGGCGCTTCCCGTCCTCTACGTGGCACTGCTCCACGTCGCGTCGGAGCGGCTGCTCGCGGGCGGCGGGGCGCCGGTCGGGGTCGTGGTCGCGGGGATGGCGGCGTGGGTGGTCGTGTTCCCCCTGCTGGTCCTGCTCGCCCTGCTGGCGGCAGGACACCTCGCGCTCCGCACGGCCGGCCGTACGACGCGAGGAGCCGGCGAGGTCTGGTCGGGACCGGCCGCGTGGCTGGCCCGCGGCGTGCTCGCCGTCGTGTTCGTCCTCGCCGTGCTCGACCTGGCCCGGGACGTCGCCCGGTTCTCCTGACGGGAACCGGCGACGGCCGGTGCGCGTCGGACCTCCACACCCGTGCGGAGGAGGCGACGAGATGGACCGGTCGGTGACGGTGAGCATCCGGGGCGTGCTGGTGGCGGCCGTGGTGCTGCTCGGGCTGCTGGCGGCCTACCTGCTGGGGAGCGCGGGGGGCTCCCCAGCCTCGCCGGCCCAGGCGAGCCAGGCAGCAGCGGTGACGAGCGCGCAGGCGCCGGACGAGCGGCCGCGCACGCTGCGCATGTCGGGCACCGGCACGGCGACCGTGGTGCCCGACATGCTCGGCTTCACGCTGTCGGTGAGCGCCAAGCAGGCCGAGCTCGACGGGGCGCTCGGCCAGGCGAGCGGCACGATGCGGCGCGTGCTCACCGCGCTGCGCGCCCAGGGGGTGCGCGAGGCCGACGTGCAGACGACGGGGCTGCAGATGTCCCCGGAGTACGACTACCCGGAGTACGGCCCGCCGATCCTCAGCGGCTACCGCGTGACCCAACGGGCGCGGGTCGTCGTGCGCGAGCTCGCCGACGGCGGCGAGGCCGTCAGCACGGCCGTCGAGACCGGCGGCAACGGCGTCCGGGTAAGCGACATCAAGCTCGGCGTCTCCGACCCCGAGGCCGCCCTCGGCAAGGCGCGCGACGCCGCGGTCGAGGAAGCCACCGCCAAGGCCGAGCGGTACGCCGACGCGACCGGCCAGTCGCTCGGCCAGGTGCTCTCGCTGCGGGAGCTCCGCGGCTCCGCGCCGCGGCCGCAGGTGGCCCTCTCCTACGAGACGGCGAGCCGCGACGCGGCGGCGGCGCTGCCGGTCCGCGCCGGGCGCGACGACCTCGACGTGAGCGTCGAGGTGGTGTGGGCCTTCGAATAGGAGTTGGGTCGGCGCGGCCGATAACCTCGCCCCCATGGCGACGACGAACGACCTGAAGAACGGCATGGTGCTGAACCTCGACGGCCAGCTCTGGCAGGTCATGTGGTTCCAGCACCACAAGCCCGGCAAGGGCGGGGCCGTCGTCCGCACCAAGCTCAAGAACGTCGAGAGCAACAAGACCGTCGACAAGACCTTCAACGCCGACGTGAAGGTCGACGTCGCCAGCGTCGACAAGCGGACGATGACCTACCTCTACAACGACGGCACGTCCTACGTCTTCATGGACACCCAGACCTACGACCAGCTCGAGGTCGACCCCGCCATCGTCGGGGACGCCAGGAACTTCCTGCTCGAGAACGGCGAGGCGATCATCGCCACCAACGAGGGCCGCGTGCTCTACCTCGACCTGCCGCCCTCGGTCGAGCTCGAGATCACCTTCACCGAGCCCGGTGTCGCCGGCGACTCGGCGACCGGTCGTACCAAGCCCGCGACCCTGGAGACCGGCCACGAGATCCAGGTGCCGCTGTTCATCACCCAGGGCGAGCGGGTCAAGGTCGACACCCGCGACTCCTCCTACCTCGGCCGAGTGAAGGGCTGACGGCGGCCCGTGCCGGCCAGGAGCAAGGCCCGCAAGCGGGCGCTCGACGTGCTGTTCGCCTCCGAGCTGAGGGGTGAGGACCCCGTCGTCGCGCTCGACCGGGCCATCACCGAGGGCGAGGGACCGACCAACGACTACACCGGCCTCCTCGTCCGCGGGGTCGCGGAGCACCGGACCCGGATCGACGAGCTGCTCGCGACGTACGCCGAGGGGTGGACGCTCGCCCGGATGCCCGCCGTCGACCGCAACGTGCTGCGGATCGGCACCTTCGAGGTGCTGTGGGCCGACGACGTGCCCGACCCGGTGGCGGTCAGCGAGGCGGTGGCGCTGGTGCGCGACCTGTCGACCGACGAGTCGCCCGGATTCGTCAACGGGGTGCTCGGTGCGGTGCTCCGCAACAAGGAGTCCCTCACCGGGTGAGCCCGGTCGGGTCCCGGTGGCCCTACGCTGCTCGCCATGGGAGAGATCAAGCAGGCGGCGCGGCGCGCTGACCAGAGCGACGCGTTGGAGCTGGCGATCAGGATCGGCCTGGTGGCCTACGGCGTGGTCCACCTGCTCATCGGCTGGCTGGCCGTCCAGGTCGCGTTCGGCGAGCAGTCGAAGAACGCGTCGAGCACCGGCGCGATGCACACGCTCGCCGCGCAGCCGCTCGGCGCCTTCCTGGTCTGGGTCGTGGCGTTCGGCCTGCTCGCGCTCGTGGTCTGGCGTGGCCTGGAGGCGTGGGAGGCGTGGCGCACCGAGGACGGCGGCGACCGCGTCAAGAGCGTGGTCGGCAACCTCGGCAAGGGCGTGATCTACGCCGTGCTGTCGTTCTCGGCGATCACGACCGCGATCAGCGACACCACCAGCGGCGGTGGCGGCGGCAAGAGCGGCGGCAAGAGCTCCGGGGGCGGCACCGACAGCTTCACCGCCCAGGTGCTCGGCATGCCCGGCGGCACGATCCTGGTCGGCGCCGTGGGGCTCGGTGTGATGGGGTACGCCGGCTACTACGCCTGGCAGGGCTGGTCGGAGAAGTTCCTGGAGAAGCTCGACGGTGGCCCCAAGCGCCGCGAGGTCAGCAAGGCCTACCGGATCCTCGGCAAGGTCGGCTTCATCGCCAAGGGCGTGGCCATCGGGGTGATCGGTGCACTCTTCGTGTTCGCCGCCGTCACCCACAGCGCGAAGAAGTCCGCGGGCATGGACCAGGCCCTCGCGGAGATCGCCCAGCAGCCCTTCGGCCAGGCCCTGCTCGTCGCGGTGGGCGTCGGCATCGCCTGCTACGGCGTCTTCTGCTTCGCCCGCGCGCGTCACCTCTCGCGCTGACCTCGTCCAAACCGACCACGCGGCGGACGGGGCGGACGTAGTCTGGGCGGGTCCCCAACCCCCCCGGAGGTCGCCGTGAGGCGCGCGTTCCCCCTGTTCCTGACGGTGCTGCTCGCACCCCTGCTGGCGTTGCTCGCGCCCCCGGCCCAGGCCGGCAACGAGGGCTGGAAGGACGGGCAGCTGGTCCTGCTGAGCTCGCAGCTGCCGACGTTCCTCCCCGGGCAGCGCGGCTGGATCGGCCTGCCCTGGACCGCGACGACCGACGTCTGCGACGTCGCGGTGACGGCGACCGCGCCGGGCGCGACGATCAGCTATCCCGCCAACACGGCCAGCTTCTCCTCGCTCTACACCAACGACGCGCTCGCCGCGACCAACCGCGACTACACCGCCTTCAACGTCGCGCTCGACCCCAGCACGACGCGGGCGACCACGGTGACGCTGCGGGCGACGTACACCAAGATCCCGCCTGGCCAGATCGCCAAGAGCGACGACCTGACGGTCAAGGAGCCCAAGTGCACCGGGGGCCAGAAGGTCACCGAGACCTCGACGGTGACCCTGCCCGTCGGGTCGCCGAGTGGCGAGCGGGCGGTCCTGGAGACCACGACCGCATCGGTCAGTGCGGGCGACCCGACGTGGGTGCCGCTGAGCTTCCGCACGCAGTACGCCGGACTCGACGACTTCCGGGTGCAGCTCAACGCGCCGTCGGGGCTGGAGGTCGTCTACCCCGGCGACGGGACCTCCTCCGGGCTGGCCAAGGCGCCGGCGCTGCCGGTGGGCGGCTCCGACGCCGCCTCGGTCCGGCTGCGGGCGACCTCCCTGGATCCCGGCACCTACAGGATCCCCGTCCGCGCGAGCTGGAACGGGGGGTCGGTCGACACCGAGCTCTCGCTCACCGTCCGGTGAGGGGGCCGACGATGCGACGTGTCCTCGTCACCTGCCTCGTGGTGCCCCTGCTGCTCAGTGCGTGCGGGACCGACGAGGCGGGTTCGGGCGAGGCCGGCCGTCCCGCAGGGACCTCCGGTGAGTCGTCCCCGTCCGCGCAGGCGGCCGCCGACGACGCGGTCGACACCTTCCTCACCCTCACCGCCCAGCAGGTGTGCGACGTGCAGGGCCAGGTCTACGAGAACGCCGAGGACCTCGCGGCCGCCTACGACAGCGAGCCCGACTACCGTGGCCTGGACGCGGCCGACGTGCGCCGGCTGCGCCACCGGCTCGAGCGCGACGCCGGCTTCTCCGAGCAGCTCAACCAGCGGGTCGCCCGCACCTGCGGCTGACGGTTGCGCCACCTGAGAGGGTGGCTCCATGGCGACCCATGACGTCGACGTGGTGGTGGTGGGGCTCGGACCCGGCGGTGAGTACGTCGCGGCGACGCTGGCCGGCGCCGGCCTCGAGGTGGTGGGGGTCGAGCGCCACCTGGTGGGCGGCGAGTGCCCCTACTACGGCTGCATCCCGTCCAAGATGATGGTCCGCGCCGCCGGCGTGCTCGCCGAGACCAGGCGCGTCGACGGCCTCGCCGGCCACGCCGAGGCCACGCCCGACTGGGGAGTGGTGGCCGCCCGGATCTCCGAGCAGGCCACCGCCGCCTGGGACGACACGGCCGCCGCCGACCGGTTGCGCGACGCTGGCGTCCGGCTGGTGCGGGGCGAGGGCCGGCTCACCGGGACCGGCACGGTCCGGGTGGGGGAGGACGACTACGTCGCCGCGCGCGGCCTCGTGCTCAACGTCGGCACCTCCCCGGCACGGCTGCCGATCGAGGGGCTGGCGGCCACGCCGTACTGGACCAACCGCGAGGTCGTGCAGGTCACCGAGCGGCCCACGTCGCTGGCCGTGATCGGCGGCGGCGCGATCGGCTGCGAGCTCGCCCAGGCCTTCGGCCGCTTCGGCACCGACGTGACGGTGCTGGAGGTCGGCGACCGGCTGCTCGCCGCCGAGGAGCCGGAGTCGAGCGAGCTGCTCGCCACCGTGTTCGCCGACGAGGGGATCCGCGTCGAGACCGGCGTGACCATCGAGCGGGTCGACCACGACGGCGCCGGCTTCCGGATCGCCACCGACCGCGGCGAGGTCGTGGCCGACCAGCTGCTGGTGTCGGCCGGCCGCGCGCCCAACCTGCCCGACGTCGGTCTCGAGACCGTCGGACTCGACCCGACCGCGCACACGGTGCCGACCGACGAGCACATGAGGGCCGGCGAGCGGCTCTGGGTGATCGGCGACGTGACCGGTCACGGGGCCTTCACCCACGTCTCGATGTACCAGGGGCAGGTCGCGGCCCGCGACGTCCTGGGGGAGGCCGGCTTCACCGCCGACTACCGCGCTGTCAGCCGGGTCACCTTCACCGACCCCGAGATCGGGTCGGTCGGCCTGACCGAGCAGCAGGCGCGCGAGGCGGGCCTCGACGTCCGCACCGGGCAGACCGACCTCGCTGCGTCGACCCGGGGATGGATCCACCAGGCGGGGGGTGCCGGGTTGCTCAAGCTGGTGGCCGACGCCCGGCGCGGGGTGCTCGTCGGGGCCACGTCGGCGGGTCCGTCGGGCGGTGAGGTGCTGGGCCTGCTGGCCCTCGCCGTGCACGCCGAGGTCCCGCTGGAGCGGATCGCCTCGATGCACTTCGCCTTCCCGGCCTTCCACCGGGCGGTGGAGACGGCGGTGGGCTCGATCCGCTGACCGGAGCCGGCGGAGGCTAGTCTGCCGGGGAGGTCACCAGCCCCCGGGGTGGCCACAGGAGGTTCCCCGATGTCCCACATGCCTGCGCCCGACCACGGTCCCGCCCACCGCGGCGACCCGCAACCGCCCGCACACGACCCGCTCACGGGCCCGCTGGCCGGCGCCGCCCCGACGTCCCGTCCGTCCGAGCAGGAAGCCGCTCCTGCGCCGGAGACCGCCCGCGCGCCCGAGCAGCCGCAGGACACGGAGGGCCGCCCCTCGTGGGCCGAGCAGCCGGCTCCGGAGCCCGACGTACCGCGCTTCATGTCGGCGACCGACTTCCTCGAGCGGCGGACCGAGCAGCAGGGCTACGGGCCGCCGACGTGGGGCTGGCGCGGCAAGGTGCACCGCTGGACGGGCGGCACCATCAGCCCCCGGATGGGGGAGGAGGAGCGGCAGCACGCCCACGACCGGAGCGCGATCCAGCGGGCCTTCGACGGACCGCGCACGATCGTCTTCCTCAACCCCAAGGGCGGGGCCGCCAAGACCACGAGCGCCCTGGTGGCCGGCTACACGTTCGGCACCATCCGCGGCGGCGGCGTCGTCGCCTGGGACAACAACGAGACCCGCGGGACGCTCGGCATCCGCGGCCAGCGGGCCGGCCACGGCAACACGACCCGGGAGCTGCTGGAGGACCTGGAGCGGTTCAACGACGTCTACCAGGCGCGGATCGGCGACCTGGGCGCGTTCGTGCGCTCGCAGGGCGACGCCCACTTCGACGTGCTGGCCTCCGACGAGCGTCCCGACGTCACCGGCACCATCCGCGCGACCGACTTCCGCGCCGTCCACGACCTGCTCGAGCGCTTCTACCGCCTGATCCTGGTCGACACCGGCAACAACATGCGGGCCGAGAACTGGCTGGCCGCCGCCGAGGCCGCCGACCTGCTCGTGGTGACCACGACGCTGCGCGAGGACACCGGCTACAGCGGGCTGTGGATGCTCGACGCCCTGCAGGACGCCGGCTACCAGGACCTCAAGCACAAGACGGTCACGGTGCTCTCCGAGCCCTCCTCGCACGTCGACGAGCAGCTCGCCGAGGACATGGTCGACGTCTACGAGCAGCGCACCAAGGCGGTCTTCCGGGTGCCCTACGACCCGGCGCTGGTGTCGGGCTCGGTGATCCCCTACGAGCAGCTGACCGACGCGACCAAGAAGGCGTGGGTGCGCGCCTGCGCCGCCATGGCCGGCCAGCTCTGAGCCCAGCCGTCGTGGCGGAGCCACGACGCCGTGGGGCGTCCGCGGGGCCGCCGGGTCGGGTAGGGTGACCGCGATCGACATCCTTTAACGAGCCGTCCCGTGAGGCGGAGAAGGAGGTCCGGCGGTATGTCGTCTGCCTCGCCCGTCCCTTCCGTCGACGGGCGCACCGTCCTCGACGAGACCGACATCGCGCGGGCGCTGACCCGCATCGCCCACGAGATCCTCGAGCGCAACAAGGGCGCCGCCGACCTCGTGCTGCTCGGCATCCCCAGCCGCGGCGTGCCCCTGGCCCACCGGGTCGCCGAGCGGGTGGCCGCCGTGGAGGGGATCGACGTCCCGGTCGGGTCGCTCGACGTGACGATGTACCGCGACGACCTGCGGCTCAAGCCGGCCCGGACGCTGCTCCCCACCGAGATCCCCAGCGGCGGCATCGACGGCCGCACCGTGGTGCTCGTCGACGACGTGCTGTTCTCCGGCCGCACCATCCGGGCCGCGCTGGACGCGCTCACCGAGATCGGCCGGCCCGCCGCCGTACGGCTCGCGGTGCTGGTCGACCGCGGCCACCGGGAGCTGCCCATCCGCGCCGACTTCGTCGGCAAGAACCTCCCGACCTCGCTGGTCGAACGGGTGCGGGTCACCGTGGCCGAGACCGACGGGACCGACGCGGTGACGATCGAGGGCTCGGCACCCATCGGCTCCGGCGAGATGAGGACGTCGTGAAGCGGCACCTGCTGTCGGCGGCCGACCTGTCGCGCGACGACGCCGAGCACGTCCTCGAGACGGCGGCCGAGATGCGCGCGCTCGCCGACCGCCCGATCAAGAAGCTGCCCGCGCTGCGCGGCCGGACCGTGGTCAACCTGTTCTTCGAGGACTCCACCCGCACCCGGATCTCCTTCGAGGCCGCCGCCAAGCGGCTCTCGGCCGACGTCATCAACTTCGCGGCGAAGGGCTCCTCGCTGTCGAAGGGCGAGTCCCTGAAGGACACCGCGCTCACCCTCGAGGCGATGGGCGCCGACGCGGTCGTCGTGCGCCACGGCGCCTCCGGGGCGCCGCACCGGCTGGCCCACTCCGGGTGGGTGCACGCCTCGGTGGTCAACGCCGGCGACGGCACCCACGAGCACCCCACCCAGGCGCTGCTCGACGCGTTCACGATGTGGCGCCACCTGGGCGCGCTGGACGGGCGCCGGGTCGCGGTCGTCGGCGACGTCCTGCACTCGCGGGTCGCCCGCTCCAACGCGCTGCTGCTGCAGACCCTCGGGGCCGAGGTCACCCTGGTCGCGCCGCCGACGCTGCTGCCGGTCGGGGTCGACACCTGGGGCGTCGAGACGTCCTACGACCTCGACGCGGTGCTGCCGAAGGCCGACGTCGTGATGATGCTGCGGGTGCAGCAGGAGCGGATGAACGCCGCGTTCTTCCCCACCGCGCGGGAGTACTCGCGGCGCTACGGGCTCGACGGCCGGCGGATGGCCACGCTGCAGGACCACACGATCGTGATGCATCCCGGGCCGATGGTCCGGGGCATGGAGATCACCGCCGACGTCGCCGACTCCGAGCGGTCGGTGATCGTCGAGCAGGTCACCAACGGGGTGGCGGTGCGGATGGCCGTGCTCTACCTCCTGCTCAGCTCCGACACCGAGGAAGGCCCCGACCTGTGAACGCTCCCGCGACGTCGTACCTGGTCCGGGGAGCGCGGCTCCTCGGCGGCGAGCCCACCGACCTGCTGCTCCGTGACGGCGTGGTGGCCGAGGTCGGCACCGGCCTGTCCGGGGACGGCGCGGAGGTGGTGGACGCCGACGGGCTGGTCGCCCTGCCCGGCCTGGTCGACCTCCACACCCACCTGCGCGAGCCCGGCCGCGAGGACGCCGAGACCGTGCTCACCGGCACCCAGGCGGCGGCGATGGGCGGCTTCACCGCGGTCCACGCGATGGCCAACACCGAGCCCGTCGCCGACACGGCCGGCGTCGTCGAGCAGGTGTGGCGGCTGGGTCGCGAGGGCGGCTACTGCGACGTGCGCCCGGTCGGCGCGGTCACCGTGGGCCTGGGTGGCGAGCGGATCGCCGAGCTCGGGGCGATGGCCGACTCCGCCGCGCGGGTCCGGGTCTTCTCCGACGACGGGAGGTGCGTCAGCGACGCGGTGCTGATGCGGCGGGCCCTGGAGTACGTCAAGGCCTTCGACGGCGTGGTCGCCCAGCACGCCCAGGAGCCACGGCTCACCGAGGGCGCCCAGATGAACGAGGGCGAGCTCTCCGGCCGGCTCGGCCTCACCGGCTGGCCGGCCGTCGCCGAGGAGGCGATCATCGCCCGCGACTGCCTGCTCGCCGCCCACGTCGGGTCGCGGCTGCACGTCTGCCACGTCTCGACCGCCGGGTCGGTCGAGATCGTGCGCGAGGCCAAGCGCAAGGCGCGCGAGGACGGCGGCTGGGACGTCACCGCCGAGGTGTGCCCCCACCACCTGCTGCTCACCGACGAGCTCGCGGCGACCTACGACCCGATCTACAAGGTCAACCCGCCGCTGCGCAGCGGCGCCGACGTCGAGGCGCTGCGCGAGGGGCTGGCCGACGGCACCCTCGACATCGTGGCGACCGACCACGCGCCCCACCCCCACGAGGACAAGGACTGCGAGTGGGCGGCGGCCGCGTTCGGCATGCTCGGCCTCGAGACCGCGCTGTCGATCGTCCAGGAGACCATGGTCGACCCCGGCCGGCTCGACTGGGCCGGTGTCGCCGAGCGGATGTCCCACGCCCCGGCGCGGATCGGCCGGGTCGTCGACCAGGGCCGCCCGGTCGCCGAGGGGGCACCGGCCAACCTGGTGCTCTACGACGCCTCGGTCCGCCGGACCGTCGACGCCTCGGCCACCGCGTCGCTCTCGCGCAACACGCCGTACGCCGGCCGGGAGCTGCCCGGCCGGGTCGTGGCGACGTTCCTCCGCGGCCGGGCCACCGTGCTCGACGGCAAGCTGCAGTAGGGCTACCGCGTCGGAGGGCGGCGGGCTAGCGTGCTCGGGCGGCGCGAGCCGCCGCCCGCAGCCGACCGAGAGGACCACCACCCATGTCGTCGACCACCCGGACCACCCTCGCCACCGGCGTCGCCCTCAGTGCCCTGGTGGGCGCGTCGCTGGCCGCGTGGGGCGGGTCGCCGGCGCAGGCCAAGCCGCCCGGCCGGACAACCGGGACCGGGACGGTCTTCATGGTCAACCCCGTCCAGTCGACGGGCGACCAGTCGCTGACCGACCAGAAGGACTCCGCCACGGCGGTGCCGCGCTCGGCGTACGCCGAGGTGCCGCTGCTGCGGCTGGACGGCTCGGGCTACCTGCGCGGGCAGTGGGTGCAGGTGAAGTCGGCGACCGGCACCCCGGCGTACTCCTCCCGCGGCGTCTACGACCACGACCGCAGCGAGGACCAGTTCGAGCAGGTGATGGGCTACTTCTGGGTCGACCGCGCGCAGGACTACCTGC
Source organism: uncultured Actinomycetota bacterium (assembly GCA_963740885.1). GTDB lineage: Bacteria > Actinomycetota > Actinomycetes > Propionibacteriales > Nocardioidaceae > Nocardioides. The sequence goes on along the minus strand of CAVUFP010000001.1, from coordinate 424,826 downwards.
AGTCGCTCGGCTTCGGCAGCACCCTGCCCGGGATCGTCGACGAGCAGTTCACCGTCAAGATCAACCAGTACGGCGGCGACAACAGCTACCAGACCGACAAGCCCTACCGGATCCGGCTCGGCAAGGGCGGGGTCGACGACGCCGAGGACGCCGAGGTGATCGTCCACGAGTACGGCCACGCGGTGCACGCCGACCAGGTGCCCGGCTTCGGACAGGGGCTCGACGCCGGCTCGATCGGCGAGGCCTTCGGCGACTACCTCGGCGTCACGGTCGGGCTCGACGCCGCCGACCACTTCGGCTGGCCGGTCGCGGCCGAGGAGGCCTGCCCGATGGACTGGGACTCGACCTCCTACACCTCCGAGGAGCCGCACTGCATCCGGCGCTTCGACACCGACACGGTGCTCGAGGACCGCGAGGGCGAGGTGCACGCCGACGGCCAGATCTGGAGCCAGGCGCTCTGGGAGATCCGGCTCGGCTACGAGGACCTCGGCCTGACCACCCGTGACTGGGACACCACGCTGATCGACTCCCAGTTCGACTACGCGCCCGACACCTCCTTCCAGGACGCGGCCCGCACGACCTTCCGCTACGCGAGGAGTCGGGACGGGGCTGCGGCCGGGCGGCTGGTCCGGGACCGGTTCGCCGACCGTGGCATCACCTTCCGGCTCCCGTGACGGACCCGCGGGACTGGCTGCTCACCCGCACCGAGCGGGGCAACCCGAGCACCGTGCTCGACGCCCGGCACGACGGAGACCGGGCGTGGTCGTCGGGCAACCGGGTGACCCCGCTGATCCACGGCGCGACGTACTTCCGCGAGCTGTACGACGTCCTCACCGCGACCCGCGAGGGGGACATCGTCTACTTCACCGACTGGCAGGGGGACGCCGACGAACGGCTGACCGGCGAGCCCGGGTCGGAGGTCGTGGAGGTGCTCGGCTCGGCGGACGAACGAGGGGTCGACGTGCGCGGGCTGGTGTGGCGCTCGCACCTCGACCAGACCGGCTTCTTCGCCGCCGAGAACCGGCACCTCGGTGAGCAGCTGCAGCGGCGGGGCGCCGAGGTGCTGCTCGACATGCGGGTGCGGACGGGTGGGTCGCACCACCAGAAGTTCGTGGTGGTCCGCTTCCGCGACGACCCCGCCCGCGACGTCGCCTTCGTCGGCGGGATCGACCTGGCCCACAACCGGCGCGACGACGCCGACCACGCGGGTGACCCGCAGCCCTTCCCGCTCGCGGAGGAGTACGGCCCCCACCCGCCCTGGCACGACGTGCAGGTCAGGATCAAGGGCCCGGCCGTCCACGACGTCGAGACCGTCTTCCGGGAGCGGTGGCTGGACCCCACGCCGCTGAGCCGCAGCCCGCTGCGCAGCCTCGAGGACCGGCTGCGCGGGCTCGACCTCGACCCCGACCCGCTCCCGGAGCAGCAGCCGCCCCCGCCGGAGGCCGGCGACCACACGGTGCAGCTGCTGCGGACCTACCCCAACCTGCGCAACGGCCGCGACTTCCCCTTCGCGCGCGGTGGCGAACGCAGCGTCGCGCGCGGCTACACCAAGGCGATCACGCGGGCCCGCGGGCTGGTCTACGTGGAGGACCAGTACTTCTGGGGCCACGACGTCGCCGACCCCTTCCTCGTGGCCCTGCGCGACCACCCCGAGCTCCGGCTGGTCGCGGTCATCCCGCTGCACCCCGACGTGGAGGGGATGTCGCGCGTGCCCGAGATGCTCGGCCGCCACCGGGCGCTCACCCGGCTGATGCAGGCGGCGCCCGGGCGGGTGGCGGCGTACGGCATCGAGAACCGGGCGGGCACCCCCGTCTACGTCCACGCGAAGGTCTGCGTCATCGACGACACCTGGGCGAGCGTGGGCTCCGACAACTTCAATCGCCGCTCGTGGACCCACGACTCCGAGCTGTCGTGCGTCGTGCTCGACCACGACTACGCGCGGTCGCTGCGGCTGGCGCTCGCCGCCGAGCACCTCGACCGGCTCGACCGGGTCGACGAGGAGGGCCTGGAGCAGGTGATGGCCGACTGTGCCGACCCGGTCGGCCTCTACGACGCCTACGCCGCCTGCGCCGACCGCCTCGACGCCTGGCACGCGGCCGGGGGCGTGGAGGAGCGCCCAGCGGGTCGCCTGCGGCGGCTGCCGCTGCCGCCGGTCGAGGGGTTCGCGCGGCGGTGGGCGAAGCCGGCCCTGGAGTGGCTGCACGACCCGGACGGCCGGCCGGGGCCGCTGCGCAAGCGGTCGCGCTACTAGGGCGTGATCCGCAGGGAGTGCAGCCGCTCGTACGCCGGCCGGCAGGCCTCGGCGACGGCGGCGTCGTGGGGGCTGAGGTCGGTCTCGCGCGGCCGGTGGGGGCCGAAGCCGGTCGAGGCCCACACCGCGTCGTACCAGTGGGGCGCCCAGACGCCGTCGGAGTCGCGCGGGCCGGCGGGCCAGGAGAGCATCCGGTCGGTGAACGGGATCGTGAGCCAGTCGCAGAGCCACCGCAGGTGTGCCTCGGGGTCACCCAGGAAGTCGGCGGCGTCGATCACCGGCGGCGGCTCGCCGGTGGCCTCGAGCTCGTCGAGCAGCCCGGCCTGCTGGAGCAGCCCGATGTCGTCGGGCTCGCAGGCCTCGCGCGACTTCACGTAGGAGGCGACGACCTCGCGCGGCTCGCGGACGAGCAGCACGTTGCGGAAGTCGCGCACCCACGTCAGGTCCTGCCCGGGCGCCAGGTGCTGGGTCATGTGCTTGGCGTAGTGGACGGTCCGACCGTCGGGGAGCGGGGCGCGGAGCCCGGCCACGACCTCGTCGACGTCGGTGGGCTGGGAGGCGATCACCTCGTCGCGGGCCGGGTGGTCGAGGCCGGTCCGTCGCAGGTACTCCGCATAGAACGGCTCGTCGACGACGACGGTGTCGGGCCGGTTCTCCCAGGCGCGCATCATCGCCGTGGAGATGTTGCGGGGGCCGCTCCACATCGCGACCCGCACCTCGGTCACGGGGCCGATCCCGGGTCCACCCGACCCGCGACGTCGGCGGCGACGTGGTCGGCGTACAGGCCCTGGAGCCGCTCGACGAGCGGTCCGCGCCCGCCGGAGCCGATGGTGCGGCCGTCGACGCTGCGGACCGGCACCAGCCCGGCGAAGGTGCCGGTCACGAACGCCTCGGAGGCGGAGTAGACGTCGGTGAGGCTGAACGTCGTCTCCCGCGCCGGGATGCCGGCGCGGCGGCAGACGTCGAGCACGTTGCCGCGGGTGATGCCGCCGAGGCAGAACCGGCCGTCGGAGGTCCACACCTCCTGCTCCGGGGTGACGATGAAGAAGTGGGTGGAGTTGCAGGTCGCGACGAAGCCGTGGGGGTCGAGCATCAGCGCCTCGTCGGCGCCGGCGGTGAAGGCCTGGATGCACGCCTGGATGTCGTTGAGCTTGCTGTGGGCGTTGATCTTGGGGTCGAGCGTGTCCGGCGTGGCCCGCCGGACGTGGGTCGTGAACAGCGTGATCCCGTCGGTGACCGTCGCCGGCATCGGCTCCTTGTGCTCGGCGACGATCACGATCGTGGCGGGGCCGATCGTCAGCCGCGGGTCCTGGTAGGGCGTCGACTTCACGCCCCGGGTCACCATCAGCCGGACGTGGACGCCGTCGCGCATGTCGTTGGCGGCGAGGGTCGCGTAGATCGCCCGCGTGAGCTCCTCCCGGGTGGTCCCGAGGTCGAGCATGATCGCGGCCGCGCCTTGCCAGAGCCGGTCGAGGTGGGCCTCGAGGAAGGCGGGGTGGCCGCCGGAGACCCGCAGCCCCTCCCAGATGCCGTCGCCGAGCACGAAGCCGGAGTCGAAGACCGACACCACCGCCTCGGCGCGGTGCTTGAGCTCGCCGTTCACCCAGATCAGGACGTCGGCGTTGCGCGGGTCGTCGGCGTGGTCGTGGGTGCCGTGGGCCATGACGTCACCCTAGGGCCGTCCCGCACGCCGCCGGCCCACGGCAGACTCGTCGCATGACCACCGGTCCTGACTCCTCCGCCGACGCCCTGGTCGTGGTCGACGTGCAGCGCGCCCTGGTCGAGGGGCCGCGGGCGGTGACCGAGGCCCCGGCGTACCTCGCGCGCTGGCGGGCCGCCCTCGCGGCCGCGCGCGCCGCCGGTGTGGTGGTGGTGCACCTGCAGGACGACGGGGCCGACCCCGGTTCGCTGATCCCGCACGGCTCGGCCGGGTGGGAGCTGGCGCTCGACGTGGCGGACGGCGAGCCGGTGGTCGGCAAGGCCGAGGACGACGGCTTCGTCGGGACCGACCTCGCCGCGCTGCTCGGGGACGCCTCCCGGCTGTGCGTGGTCGGCATCCAGTCGGAGATGTGCGTGGCCGGCACGGCGCGGGGGGCGCAGGCGCGGGGGATGACGGTGGTGCTGCCGCGCGACGGCCACACGACGTACGACGTGCCCGCGGTCGGCTCCGCGCCGGCGGTCAGCGCGGCCCAGGTCGCGCGGGTGGCGGAGTGGTCGCTCGGCGACGGCGTGGTCGCTCCCGACCGGCTGGCCGACGTCGTGTTCTCGAGGCGCCGGTGAGGGGGGACCGGGGACCTCGCGTGCGAGTCGGGCTCAGCCCCGGCGCGCGACCCTGACCCGGTTGCCGCGGCCGTCGTCGTCCACCGACGTCGCCCCGCGGCGAACGCCGACGGAGTTGCCGTCGCCTGAGAGCGCGAGGGCTTCCAGCCGGCGGTAGGCGAGCGCGTTGTCGTCGCCGGGGACGCGGGCGTCGTAGCCGTGCCCGGCCCGCACCGTGTTGTGGTGGCCGGGCACGCGCACCGTGGCGGCCCGGTCGGCGGTGACCGTCGTCCGGCGACCGGCAACCCGCGCCTTCTCCAGCAGCCCCTCGACCTCGACCCTGCTGCCCGGGGAGTCGACGGACAGGCTGCGCACCGAGACCGGTCGCACCTCCTGGTCGTGACCGCGCACGACCAGGCGGCCGAGCGACTTCGAGACGATCGCGTTGCCCTCGCCACGCACGACGAGGCGGACCGCGGTCGGCATCCGCACCACGACGTCGTCGGCCAGCACGCGGACCGTGCCGCAGGTGCCGTCGAGGTCGTAGGTCGTGTCGTCCCAGCGGAGCTCAACCGGGTTCCGGTCGCAGTTGACCGGCACCGTCACGGCGGCGGCGGCCGAGTCGGCCGCGAGCGGGGCCGGGCCGAGCGGGCTGACCAGCGCGAGCAGGCCGAGAGCGGCAGCGGTGCGGCGGGCGGCGGTACGACGGGCGGGTGACAAGGAAGGACCTCCTGGGCGAGTGACATACCGAGAGTACGTACCGTCAGTATGGCAACTCGGGAGGGCGTTGTCGCCCCGAGCCGCGGTGATCTCGGGCACAGGTGGTGGCGCGTCCCGTGGCGGGGGCGGCGCTGATAGGGTCGGCCGTGCTCGACATCCTTTAACGATCCGTCCTGTGAGGCGGAGAAGGAGGTACGACGCAGTTGACGCTGCCCGCCCCGACCCACCCCGCGCTGCTCGTCCTCGAGGACGGCCGCACCTTCCACGGTGACTCCTACGGCGCCGAGGGGGAGACCTTCGGAGAAGCCGTCTTCTCGACCGGCATGACCGGCTACCAGGAGACCCTCACCGACCCGAGCTACCACCGCCAGGTGGTCGTGATGACGGCTCCCCACGTCGGAAACACCGGCATGAACGACGAGGACCCGGAGTCGTCCCGGATCTGGGTGAGCGGGTACGTCGTCCGCGACCCGGCCCGGATGCCGTCGAGCTGGCGGGCCCGCCGCAGCCTCGACGACGCGCTGCGCGAGCAGGGCGTGGTCGGCATCAGCGGCATCGACACCCGCGCGCTGACCCGCCACCTGCGCGAGCGCGGCGCGATGCGGGTCGGGATCTCCTCGACCGAGACCGACCCGGTGGCGCTCCGCGAGCGGGTGCTGGCGTCCTCGGAGATGTCGGGGGCCAACCTCTCCGAGGCGGTCTCGACCGCCGAGCCCTACGTCGTCGACGCGGTGGGCGAGAAGCGGTTCACCGTCGCCGCCGTCGACCTGGGCCTCAAGGCCAACACCCCGCGGATGATGAGCCAGCGCGGGATCGAGGTCCACGTGCTGCCGGCGACCACGTCGCTCGACGAGGTCCGGGCCACCGGTGCCGACGGACTGTTCTTCTCCAACGGTCCGGGCGACCCGGCCGCGACCTCCGACCAGGTCGAGCTGCTGCGGGGAGCGCTGGCCGACGGGATCCCCTACTTCGGCATCTGCTTCGGCAACCAGCTCTTCGGCCGCGCGCTGGGCTTCGGCACCTACAAGCTGACCTACGGCCACCGCGGCATCAACCAGCCGGTCATGGACCGCACCACCGGCAAGGTCGAGGTCACCGCCCACAACCACGGCTTCGCCGTCGACGCGCCTCTCGACGCGACGACCACCACGCCCTTCGGCGAGGCGAGCGTGTCCCACGTGTGCCTCAACGACCAGGTCGTCGAGGGGCTCGAGCTGCGGCGGGACGACCGGCTGGTCGCGTTCTCGGTGCAGTACCACCCCGAGGCCGCCGCCGGCCCCCACGACGCGGCGTACCTCTTCGACCGCTTCTGCGACCTGATGTCCGGCAAGGGTGGTTTCGAGACAGGCGCTGGCGCGCCTTCCTCGACCACCGAAGCTCCGGTGGTTGACGAGGTTGCGCAGCAACCGTCCCTAAACCACCTCGACACGTCCGAGGGGGCCGTCTGATGCCGCGGCGCACAGACATCGAATCGGTGCTCGTGATCGGGTCGGGCCCGATCGTGATCGGGCAGGCCTGCGAGTTCGACTACTCCGGCACCCAGGCGTGCCGGGTGCTGCGCCAGGAGGGACTGCGGGTCGTCCTGGTCAACTCCAACCCGGCCACGATCATGACCGACCCGGAGTTCGCCGACGCGACCTACATCGAGCCGATCACGCCGGAGTACGTCGAGAAGGTGATTGACGCCGAATTCCATGCTGGGCGGCCTGTCGATTGTCTCTTGGCCACCCTCGGCGGGCAGACCGCGCTCAACACCGCGATCGCGCTCGACGAGGCCGGCGTCCTGGAGAAGTACGGCGTCGAGCTGATCGGCGCCTCCATCGAGGCGATCAACCGCGGCGAGAACCGCGAGTCGTTCAAGCGCATCGTGGAGAAGCTCGGCGGCGAGGTGGCCCGCTCGGTCATCTGCCACACCCTCGACGACCTGCTGGCCGGTGCCGAGGAGCTGGGCTACCCGCTCGTCGTACGGCCCTCCTTCACGATGGGCGGCTCCGGCTCGGGCATGGCCTTCGACGAGGCCGACCTGCGCCGGATCGGCGGTGGCGGCCTGGCCGCGTCGCCCACCAGCGAGGTGCTGCTCGAGGAGTCGATCATCGGCTGGAAGGAGTACGAGCTCGAGGTGATGCGCGACCGCGTCGACAACGTGGTCATCGTCTGCTCGATCGAGAACCTCGACCCGATGGGCGTCCACACCGGCGACTCGATCACCGTCGCACCGGCGATGACGCTGACCGACCGCGAGTACCAGTACCTGCGCGACCTCTCGATCGGCATCATCCGCGAGGTGGGCGTCGACACCGGCGGCTGCAACATCCAGTTCGCGGTCAACCCGGACGACGGGCGCGTGGTCGTGATCGAGATGAACCCGCGGGTCTCGCGGTCCAGCGCGCTGGCCTCGAAGGCGACCGGCTTCCCGATCGCCAAGATCGCGGCCAAGGTCGCCGTCGGCTACACCCTCGACGAGATCCCCAACGACATCACCACGCGGCCCGACGGGCACAGCACGCCGGCGAGCTTCGAGCCGACGCTCGACTACGTCGTGGTGAAGGTGCCGCGGTTCGCCTTCGAGAAGTTCCCGGGCGCCGACCCGGTCCTCACCACCCACATGAAGTCGGTGGGCGAGGCGATGGCGATCGGCCGCAACTTCACCGAGGCGCTGCAGAAGGCGCTGCGCAGCCTGGAGTCCAAGGACGCGCCGTTCGACTGGAGCCACCGTCACATCGACCTCGACAAGGAGCGGCTGCTGCGCGAGGCGGCCACCCCCCACGACGGGCGGCTGCGCATCGTCATGGACGCGATCCGGGCGGAGGCGACCCCGCAGGAGGTGCACGACGCGACCGGCATCGACCCCTGGTTCGTCGACCAGCTGTGCCTGCTCAACGAGGTGGCCCAGCAGCTGATCAACGCTCCCGAGCTCACCCCGGGGCTGTTGCGGCTGGCCAAGCGCCACGGCTTCTCCGACGCCCAGCTCGGACGCATCCGCAACCTCGACGAGGCGGTGGCCCGCGGGGTCCGGCACGCGCTCGGCATCCGGCCCGTCTACAAGACCGTCGACACCTGTGCGGCCGAGTTCGCGGCGGCGACGCCCTACCACTACTCCTCCTACGACGAGGAGAACGAGGTCGCGCCACGCGACCGGGCGGCCGTGGTGATCCTGGGGTCCGGACCCAACCGGATCGGGCAGGGGATCGAGTTCGACTACTCCTGCGTGCACGCCTCCCTGGCGCTCAGCGCTCCCTTCAACGGGGGGCAGGGCTACGACACGATCATGGTCAACTGCAACCCCGAGACGGTCTCCACCGACTACGACACCTCCGACCGGCTCTACTTCGAGCCGCTCACGCTCGAGGACGTGCTCGAGGTCGTCCACGCCGAGCAGCAGGCCGGGCCGATCGCCGGCGTGATCTGCCAGCTCGGCGGCCAGACGCCGCTCGGCCTGGCGCAGGGCCTCGCCGACGCCGGCGTCCCGATCGTCGGCACCACCCCCGAGGCGATCCACCTCGCCGAGGACCGCGGCGCCTTCGGGCGGGTGCTCGCCGAGGCCGGGCTGCCTGCGCCCAAGCACGGCATGGCGGCCTCGTTCGAGGAGGCCCAGGCGATCGCCCACGAGGTCGGCTACCCGGTGCTCGTGCGCCCGTCCTACGTCCTCGGCGGCCGCGGCATGGAGATCGTCTACGGCGACGCGGCCCTGGAGTCCTACATCGCCCGGTCGACCGCGATCAGCCCGGAGCGGCCGGTCCTGGTCGACCGGTTCATCGACGACGCGGTCGAGATCGACGTCGACGCCCTCTACGACGGCGAGGAGCTCTACCTCGGCGGCGTGATGGAGCACATCGAGGAGGCCGGCATCCACTCGGGCGACTCCTCGTGCGCGCTGCCGCCGATCACCCTCGGCGACACCGAGGTACGCCGGATCCGGGAGGCGACCGAGGCGATCGCCCGCGGGGTCGGCGTACGCGGGCTGATCAACATCCAGTTCGCGCTCGGCTCCGACGTGCTCTACGTCCTGGAGGCCAATCCGCGGGCGTCGCGGACCGTGCCGTTCGTGTCGAAGGCGACGGCGGTACCGCTGGCCAAGGCCGCGGCGCGGGTGATGCTGGGGGAGTCGATCGCCTCGCTGCGCGCGGCCGGGGTGCTGGCCGCCGAGGGCGACGGCGGCGACCTGCCGCCGGACGCGCCGATCGCGGTGAAGGAGGCGGTGATGCCCTTCAACCGCTTCAAGACCCCCGACGGGCAGACCGTCGACACGGTGCTCGGACCCGAGATGCGCTCGACCGGCGAGGTGATGGGCTTCGACGGGTTCTTCGGCCGGGCCTTCGCCAAGTCGCAGGCCGCGGCCTACGGACCGCTGCCCACGACCGGACGGATCTTTGCCAGCATGGCCAACCGCGACAAGCGGACCATGATCTTCCCCATCAAGCGGCTCGCCGACCTCGGCTTCGAGGTGCTGGCCACGCAGGGCACCGCCGAGGTGCTGCGCCGCAACGGGATCGACGCACGGGTCGTGCGCAAGCACTTCGAGGGCGAGGGGCCGGGGGGCGAGCAGACCACGGTGCAGCTGATCGCCGCCGGCGAGATCGACCTGATCGTCAACACCCCGGCCGGCACCGGTGGCGGGGGAGCGGTCCGCACCGACGGTTACGAGATCCGCACCGCCGCCGTGCTCGCCAACATCCCCTGCATCACCACCGTCCAGGGCCTCGGCGCCGCCGTCCAGGGCATCGAGGCGATGCGGGCCGGCGAGATCGGGGTGCGGTCGCTGCAGGACTGGGCCGCCCGTTGACGGCGTACGACCTGGTGTTCCGGCACGCCCTGACCCGGGTCGACGCGGAGCGTGCGCACCTGCTGGGGTTCCGGGCGCTGCGCGCGGGGCGGCCGCTGCTGGAGCGGCTGCCGTCGGCGGTGGCGCCGGTCACGGCGATGGGGCTGACCTTCCCGCACCCGCTGGGCGTGGCGGCCGGGTTCGACAAGAACGCCGAGGGCATCGACGCGCTCGCGGCTCTCGGCTTCGGGCACGTCGAGGTCGGCACCGTCACCGGTCGGCCGCAGCCCGGCAACCCGGTGCCACGGCTGTTCCGGCTCCCCGCCGACGGCGCGGTCGTCAACCGGATGGGCTTCAACAACGAGGGCGCCGAGGCGGTCGCCCGCCGCCTCGCCGCGCGTCGGCAGCGGCGCGGCGACCGCCCCGGGCCGGTGCTCGGCGTCAACATCGGCAAGACCAAGGTGGTGCCCGACGACGACCAGGCCGCCGTCGAGGCCGACTACCGCCGCAGCGCCGGCCTGCTCGCGCCGTACGCCGACTACCTGGTCGTCAACGTCTCCTCGCCCAACACCCCGGGGCTGCGCGGCCTGCAGGCCGTCGAACGGCTCGGGCCACTGCTCGACGCCGTCCGGAAGGAGGCCGACCGGGCCGTCACCGACCGGCGGCTGCCGCTGCTGGTCAAGATCGCCCCCGACCTCGCTGACGACGACGTGCTCGGCGTGGCCGACCTGGCCCTCGACCGCGGCCTCGACGGCGTCATCGCCACCAACACCACGATCTCGCGACAGGGCCTGGCCAGCGGCGCCGAGGCCGTCGAGCGGGTCGGGGACGGCGGCCTCTCCGGGCGTCCGCTGCGCGAGCGCGCGACCGCGGTGCTGAGCCTGCTCCGCGGCCGGGTCGGCCCCGACCTCACCCTGGTCGGCGTCGGCGGCATCTCGACCCCTGAGGACGCCCGGGCCAGGCTGGCGGCCGGGGCGACCCTGCTCCAGGCCTACACGGGCTTCATCTACGGCGGCCCGCTCTGGCCGCGCCGCATCGTCCGCGGCCTGGAGCCGCGATGACCGCCTCCGCCCCCCACGCCGTCCCCGAGCGCACCCCCCTCCACGTCGCCGGCGAGCTGCTCGCCTCCCGCAGGATCGGCGCCCACCACCACCTCACCGTGGTGGCGCCCGGGGTCGCCGAGCGGTTCCGGCCGGGCACCTTCGTCGCGGTCTCCACCGGCACCGAGCGACTGGCCCGTCGCGCGTTCTGGATCCACAAGGTCAAGACCTCCGGCGGCTACGGCGCCACCCTCGAGCTGGTGGTCGAGGCGCACGGCGCCGGCACCCGCTGGCTGGTGGCGCAACCGCCCGGGACGCCGCTCGCCGTCACCGGCCCGCTCGGTCGTCCCTTCGCCCTGCCCGCCGAGGCGGTGCCGTGCCTGCTGGTCGGCGAGGGGTACGCCGCCGCGCCGCTGTTCCCGCTCGCCGAGCGGCTGCGGGAGCGCGACTGCGCGGTCAGCCTGCTGGTCGCTGGCGCCGACGAGGCCCACCTGCTCTCGGCCCTGGAGGCGCGCCGCTCGGCCCGGGCGGTCACGGTCGTCACCGGGGACGGGTCGGTCGGCCGGCGCGGCACCGCCGCCGACGCGGTCGAGGAGGCGCTGCAGCGTGCGGACGCCGCGGTCGTCTACGCCGCCGGATCGGTGGCCACGCTGCACGCCGTCGCCCGGGCCGCCGAGCGGGCGGGCGCCTGGAGCCAGGTCGCCCTCGAGCAGCCGCTGACCTGCGCGACCGGCCTGTGCCAGGGGTGCCCGGTGCCGGTGGTCGGTGAGAGCGGGTCGCGGCGGTTGGTCCGGGCCTGCGTCGACGGCCCGGTGCTGCGCGGTGACCGCATCGTCTGGGACGAGATCGTCACGTGACCCTGGACCTGTCCGCCCCCGTCATGGTCGCCTCCGGCTGTGGCGGCACCGGCCGCGAGCTCGCGTCGTACGGCGACCTGGCGCTGCTCGGCGGCTTCGTGACCCGCTCCATCACCATCCAGGCCCGCCCGGGCGGCGCGACCCCGCGGGTGCTCGAGACGCCGTCGGGACTCGTGCACGCGGTCGACCTCCAGAACCCCGGCATCGACCAGTTCCTCGCCCTGGAGCTGCCGTGGCTGCTGCAGCAGCAGGCGCCGGTCTTCGTCTCGGTCGTCGGCCGCACGCTGGGGGAGTACGCCGAGCTGGCGCGCCGGCTGGGCCGTACCCCCGGCGTCGCCGGCATCGAGGTCAACCTCTCGCCGCCGGACGCCTCGGCCGCGGGGGTGTTCGACGTCCGGGAGCCCTTCCACGCCGCCTCCGTCGTCACTGCGGTCCACCGCGACCTGCCGCGCGGCACCCCGGTCCTGGCCAAGCTGCGCAGCGACCTGCTGCGGGTGGCCGAGTCGGCACGCTCGGTGCTCGACGCCGGGGCGGATGCCGTGGTCGTGGGCAACGCGCTGCCCGCCGCGATGCCCGACGGCCGACCGGCCGGGCTGAGCGGGCCGGCCACCCGTCCGCTCGCGCTGCGCTGCCTGGTCGAGGTGGCGGGCGCGACGTCGGGGGCGACCGTCATCGCCTGCGGCGGCATCGCGACCGTCGAGGACGCCCGGGTCGCGCTGGCCAACGGGGCGAGCGCGGTGCAGGTCGGCACCTCGCTGCTCCACGACCCGACGACCGCCCACCGGCTGCTGGCCGGCCTGCAGGAGGATGAGCCGACATGATCCCGCCCGAGCCCTTCGGCGCCCGACTCCACCGCAGCATCGCCGAGCGCGGCCGGCTGTGCGTCGGCATCGACCCGCACGCCGGTCTGCTCGCCGACTGGGGCCTCCCCGACGACGTGTCCGGGCTGGAGCGGTTCGCGCTCGGCGCCGTCGAGGCGCTGGCACCGGTGGTCTCCGTGGTCAAGCCCCAGTCGGCGTTCTACGAGCGGTTCGGCAGCCGCGGGATCGCGGTCCTCGAGCGGGTGGTCGCGGAGTCGCGGGCCGCCGGCGCGCTGGTGCTGCTCGACGTCAAGCGAGGGGACATCGGGTCCACCACCCAGGCCTACGCCGACGCCTACCTCGACCCCGCCTCCCCCCTGGCGGCCGACGCGGTCACGGCCAGCCCGTTCCTCGGGTTTGGCTCGCTCGACCCGCTCCTCGACACCGCCCGCCGCCACGGCGCGGGCGTCTTCGTGCTGGCCCTGACCTCCAACAAGGAGGGTCCGGAGGTCCAGCATGCCGTGACCGAGGACGGCCGCACCGTCGCCGCCACCGTGCTCGACCGGCTGCGCGACCTCAACGAGGGCGTGGTCCCGCTCGGGTCCTTCGGCGCCGTCGTCGGCGCCACGATCGGGGAGACCGGGGAGCGGCTCGACGTCAACGGGCCGCTGCTGGCGCCCGGCTACGGCGCCCAGGGCGGCACCGCGGCCGACCTCGCGCGCATCTTCGGCACGGCGGCCCGGGCTGTGCTGCCGAGCTCGTCCCGCGAGGTGCTGCGCCACGGGCCCGACCCGGCGGCGCTGGCCGAGGCGGCCCGCCGCGCCGGCGACGAGCTGGCCGAGGCGCTGCCGTGAGCCGGGCCCAAGTCCGACGCTGGCGCTCGGCGTACTCCTGGGGGCCGTGCTGCCGGGGCTGCTCGGCGGCTGTGGTGAGCCCAGCGCCGAGGAGGTCCGGGCCGACTACTGCGCATCCGTCAAGGAGCACCAGCGGGCGCTGAGCGAGCGGCTCGCCGACCGCTCGCCCACGTCGCTGCTCGAGGCCCTGCCGGTCCTCCGCCAGCTCGCCGACGCCGCCCCGGGCGACATCGCCGACGACTGGCAGGTCGTGCTCACGGCGATCGGCGGGCTCGACGAGGCCCTGTCCGACGCCGGCGTCGACCCCGCGACGTACGACCCCGAGCGCCCGCCGGAGAGCCTCACCCGGCAGCAGCGCGGGACCATCGAGCGGGCCGCCGCCGAGCTGCTCAACCCGCGGACCCAGGACGCCGTCGCGGCCGTCGACCAGCAGGCGCGCGACGTGTGCCGGACGCCGCTGTTCCAGTGAGCGCCGCCCTCGCCAGTGGCGATTGCAGGTCTTGTCGCCGGGTGGCTAGATTGACCCCCCTCAGACCCCACCGCCGAAGGAACCGCTGACTCGTGGCCCTGCCTCCTCTCACCCCAGAACAGCGCGCGGCAGCCCTGGAGAAGGCCGCCGCCTCCCGGCGGGAGCGAGCCGAGGTGAAGAGCCGGCTGAAGCACTCCGGCGCGTCGATCTCCGAGGTGCTGGCCGACGGCGAGACCAACGAGGTCATCGGCAAGATGCGGGTCCTCGACCTGCTCCAGGCCATGCCCGGCCTCGGCAAGGTGCGCGCGCGCCAGGTGATGGAGCGACTCGGCATCGCCGAGAGCCGCCGGGTCCGGGGCCTCGGGGCCAAGCAGGTCGCGGCGCTGCAGCGCGAGTTCGGCCAGGGCACCACCAGGTGACGTCGGCCGGCGGGCGCCGGTCCCGGCTGGTCGTGCTCGCCGGACCCACCGCCGTGGGCAAGGGCACCGTGGCGGCCAGCGTGCGCGTCCACCACCCCGAGGTCTGGATCTCGGTGTCGGCGACCACGCGTACGGCGCGGCCGGGTGAGGTCGACGGCGTGCACTACTGGTTCGTCGACGAGGCCGCCTTCGACCGGATGGTCGCCGAGGGCGACCTGCTCGAGTGGGCCGTGGTCCACGGCGCCGCCCGCTACGGCACTCCGCGGCGGCCTGTCGAGGAGGCGCTGGCGGCGGGCCGCCCGGCGCTGCTGGAGATCGACCTGCAGGGCGCGCGCCAGGTGCGCGCGTCGATGCCCGAGGCGCTGTTCTGCTTCCTCAAGCCGCCGTCGTGGGAGGAGCTGGTCCGCCGCCTCACCGGCCGCGGGACCGAGAGCGCCGCCGACCAGGAGCGCCGGCTCGCGACCGCCCGGGAGGAGCTGGCCGCCGAGGCGGAGTTCGACGTGACCATCGTCAACCACGAAGTTCACGCTGCCGCGGAGGAGTTGGTAGCCTTGATGACGACTGCGCCCGGGGCCACCGCTCCTGACCAGCGGCCCTGATCCCCACCACACCAGCGAGGCTTCACGCGTGTCTGCACCCAACATGTCCGCCGAGGGCGTCACCAACCCCCCGATCGACGAGCTGCTCACCAAGACCGACAGCAAGTACCAGCTGGTGCTCTACAGCGCCAAGCGGGCCCGGCAGATCAACGCCTACTACTCCCAGCTCGGCGAGGGCCTGCTCGAGTACGTCGGCCCCCTGGTCGACACCCACGTCCAGGAGAAGCCGCTCTCGATCGCGCTGCGCGAGATCAACGCCGACCTGCTGACCTGCGAGGACGTCGACCCGGCCGAGCTGGCCGCCGAGGAGGAGGCGCGTCGCCAGGCCTCCCTCGAGGCCTCCTTCGGCACCACCGCCCCGGGTGCGCCCGCGGCCGAGTGACCTGACCCTCCGATGAGCAGCGTCGTCCTCGGCGTCTCCGGCGGCATCGCCGCCTACAAGGCCTGCGAGCTGCTGCGCCTGTTCACGGAGTCCGGGCACGACGTCACCGTCGTGCCCACCGAGTCGGCGCTGCGCTTCGTCGGCGCGCCCACCTGGGCGGCGCTGTCCGGCAAGCCGGTCCACACCGGCGTGTGGGACGACGTCCACGAGGTGCCCCACGTGCGGATCGGGCAGACCGCCGACCTCGTGCTGGTGGCCCCCGCGACCGCTGACCTGATGGCGCGCGCGGCCCACGGCCTGGCCGACGACCTGCTCACGAGCACCCTGCTCACGGCTCGCTGCCCGGTCGTGCTGGCGCCGGCCATGCACACCGAGATGTGGGAGAACGCCGCCACGGCGGCCAACGTCGCCACGCTGCGCGAGCGGGGAGTGGTCGTGGTCGAGCCGGCGGAGGGCCGGCTCACCGGCGCCGACTCCGGCAAGGGCCGACTGCCCGACCCGGGGGAGCTCTTCGAGCTCGCCCTGGAGGTGCTGGCGCGCGGCGTACCCCGTCCCGACCTCGCCGGCCGCCACGTCGTGGTCTCGGCCGGCGGGACCCGCGAGCCGCTCGACCCGGTGCGCTTCCTCGGCAACCGCTCCTCGGGCCGTCAGGGCTACGCGCTCGCCCGCGCGGCCGCCTCCCGCGGCGCCGAGGTGACCCTGGTCAGCGCCAACGTCTCGCTCCCCGATCCCGCCGGGGTCAAGGTGGTGCGGGTCGAGACGACCGGGCAGCTGCGTGACGCGGTGGTCGGGGCGACCGCCTCCGCCGAGGCCGTGGTGATGGCCGCCGCGCCGGCCGACTTCCGTCCGGCGGCGGTGAGCGAGGCCAAGATCAAGAAGGCGGGCGACGGGTCGTCGCCCTCGCTCGCGCTGGAGCAGAACCCCGACGTGCTGGCGGAGATCTCCCGCGACCGGGTGCGACCCGGCGCCGTGATCGTCGGCTTCGCCGCCGAGACCGGTGACGGCGAGGGCAGCGTCCTCGACCACGCCCGCAGCAAGCTGGCCCGCAAGGGCTGCGACCTGCTGGTCGTCAACGACGTCAGCGGGGGCGCGGTCTTCGGCAGCGACGACACCCGGGCGGTGGTGCTCGCCGCCGACGGTGCCGACGTCGAGGTGCCCCACGGCACCAAGAGCGCGTTGGCCCACGTGGTCTGGGACGAGGTGGCCCGGCGGCTCGGCACCCGGGACGACGGCCCGTCCTGACGCCGCCCCAGTAGGGTGGGGTGACCTGCCTGAACGAAGGAAATGAGCTGCCCGTGCCTGGACGTCTCTTCACCTCGGAGTCCGTGACCGAGGGCCACCCGGACAAGATCGCCGACCGGATCAGCGACACGGTCCTGGACTACCTGATGGAGCACGACGAGGACCCCGTCAACCTCCGCACGGCGGTCGAGACGCTGCTGACCACCGGGCTGGTCGTCGTCGCGGGCGAGGTGCGGACCACGGCGTACGCCCCCGTGGCCGAGCTGGTGCGAGCGGCCATCCTCGACATCGGCTACGACTCCTCCGAGAAGGGGTTCGACGGCACCACCTGCGGCGTCCAGGTCGCGATCGGCGCCCAGAGCACCGACATCGCGGCCGGCGTCGACGAGGGGCACGAGGCGCGGGTCGGCTTCTCCGAGGACGAGCTCGACAAGCGCGGGGCGGGCGACCAGGGGCTGATGTTCGGCTACGCCAACGACGACACCCCCGAGCTGATGCCGCTGCCGATCGTGATCGCCCAGCGGCTCTCGCAGCGGCTCGCCGAGGTCCGCAAGGACGGCACGCTCGGCTACCTCCGGCCCGACGGCAAGACCCAGGTGACGATCGAGTACGACGAGGACGATCGTCCGGTCCGCGTCGACACCGTCGTGCTCTCCACCCAGCACTCCGAGGAGGTCGACCACCCGACCCTCGAGGGCGACGTGAAGAAGCACATCATCGACAGCGTCCTCGAGAGCTTCGACATCCCCTCCACCGACTACCGGCTGCTGGTCAACCCCACCGGCAAGTTCGTGGTCGGCGGCCCGATGGGCGACGCCGGCGTCACCGGGCGCAAGATCATCGTCGACACCTACGGCGGCATGGCCCGTCACGGCGGCGGCGCCTTCTCCGGCAAGGACCCCTCCAAGGTCGACCGCTCCGCGGCCTACGCGATGCGCTGGGTGGCCAAGAACGTCGTGGCCGCCGGTCTCGCCCGCCGCTGCGAGGTGCAGGTCGCCTACGCGATCGGCAAGGCGGCCCCCGTCGGCGTCTTCGTGCAGACCTTCGGCACCGGCGTCGTGTCCGACGAGGAGATCCAGCGCGCCGTGCTCGAGGTCTTCGACCTCCGCCCCGCCGCGATCATCCGCGACCTCGACCTGCTGCGGCCGATCTACGCCAGCACCGCCGCCTACGGCCACTTCGGCCGTGAGCTGCCCGAGTTCACCTGGGAGAACACCGACCGCGCCGACGCGCTGAAGGCCGCCGTCGGGCGCTGAGCGGGACCGCGTCAGGCTCGCCAGGTCCCGGCGTCGGCAGCCGCTGGTAGACAACTGCCATGCCTGACGAGCCGGAGATGCTGCCCGGGCTCCGGGCGACGGTGGCCGACTCGCGGGCCAAGGCGGCGGCCACCCGCAAGCGCAACGCCGCCCGCGCCGAGCCGGCAGCCACCGACCCGGTCGCGCGGGTCCTGGTCGACCTCCCGCTGGCCCACCTCGACCGGCCCTTCGACTACCTCGTGCCGGCCAAGGACGACGCCGCGGCCGTGCCCGGCGCCCGGGTCAAGGTGCGCTTCGCCGGTCAGGACGTCGACGGCTTCCTCCTCGAGCGGGTGGCGGGGTCCGACCACACCGGCCGGTTGTCGCCGCTGCGGCGGGTGGTCAGCGCCGAGCCCGTGCTGCGGCCCGAGGTCGTCACCCTCGCCGGTGCGGTCGCCGAGCGCTGGGCCGGTTCCCGCGCCGACGTGCTGCGGCTCGCCGTGCCCCCGCGCCATGCGACGACCGAGGCGAAGGCGTCGGCCACTGCCGACGCGCCGGCACCGCCGCGTCGCGACCCGGTGGCCTGGTCGGGGCACGAGCACGCCGACACCTTCCTCGCCCACCTCGCCGACGGCGGCTCGCCGCGCGCGGTGTGGGCGGCCGCGCCCGGCACCGACTGGCCGGCCGCCCTCGCCGACGCCGCGGCGTCGACGTACGCCTCGGGCCGCGGCGCCCTGCTCGTGGTGCCCGACCACCGAGACGTCGCGCGGGTCGACGCCGCCCTCACCGAGGCGCTCGGCGACGGCCACCACGTCACGCTCACCGCCGACTCCGGACCCGCCGCGCGCTACCGCGACTTCCTCGCCGTGTCCCGCGGCGCTCGCCGGATCGTGCTCGGCACCCGTGCGGCGGCGTTCGCCCCGGTCCACGACCTGGGCCTGGTCGCGGTCTGGGACGACGGCGACGACCTCCTGGCCGAGCCCCGCGCGCCCTACCCCCACGCCCGCGAGGTGCTGCTGCTGCGTGCCGCGCAGACCGGGTGCGGGGCCCTGGTGGGAGGCTTCGCCCGCAGCGTCGAGGCCCACCAGCTGGTCCTCACCGGCTGGGCGCGCGAGATCGCCGCGCCGCGCCCCCTGCTGCGCGAGCGGGTCCGGGCGGGCGTGACCGAGGCGGGAGAGCGGGAGCACGGCGCGCGGGTGCCGAAGCAGGCCCACGACCTGCTGCGCGAGGCCGCCCCCCTGGGCCCGGTGCTGGTCCAGACGCCGCGCTCCGGCTACGCGCCGAGCCTCGCCTGCGAGCGCTGCCGGACGCCGGCGCGATGCGCCACCTGTTCGGGTCCCCTCGCCCTCAGCGGCCCGACCCGGCCGCCCACGTGTCGCTGGTGCGGCACCGCGGCGCCCGGCTGGGCGTGCACCAGCTGCGGCCACCACGGGCTCCGCGCTCCCGTGCTCGGCCGCACCCGCACCGTCGAGGAGCTCGGCCGTGCCCACCCCGGCGTCCCCGTGCTCACCTCGGGCGGCGACCAGGTGAGGGCCGAGGTGCCCGACCGGCCCTCCATCGTCGTGGCGACACCGGGGGCCGAGCCCGTCGCCGCCGATGGCTACGTCGCCGTGCTGCTGCTCGACACCGGCCTCGCCCTCTCCCGGATCGACCTGCGGGCCGAGGAGGAGGCGCTGCGCCGCTGGCTCGGCGCCGCCGGCGGCGTCCGGCCCGGCGGCCGCGTGCTGGCCGTCGGGGCGCCCGACCACCCGGCACTGCAGGCCCTGGTCCGCTGGGATCCCGCCGGCTTCGCCGAGCGCGAGGGCTCGGCGCGCGCGGAGGCCCACCTCCCCCCGGCCTCCCGGCTGGCGACGATCACCGGCACTCCGGGAGCCGTCGACCAGGCACTCACGCTGCTGTCGGCCCCCGACGCGACCGAGGTCCTCGGCCCGGTCTCCGTCGACGACGACGAGGTCCGCGCCGTCGTCCGCGTCCCGCGACGGTCCGGGGCCGAGCTGTCCCGCGCCCTGGGCGAGGTGCAGCGGGTCCGCTCGGCGCGCAAGCTCGACGCCGTGCGAGTGCAGGTCGACCCGATGTCCCTGTGAACCGCCTCGCACCTCAACCTCCGAGACGTCGCTGACCTCGCCTCCCTAGACTTCCGGGGTGGCCCTCCAACCCATCCGCCTCTTCGGCGACCCCGTGCTGCGACAGCGTGCTGTCGAGGTGGTCGACTTCGACCGGGAGCTGCAGCGGCTGGTCGGCGACCTCACCGACACCATGCTCCACGCGCCCGGGGCGGGCCTGGCGGCGCCGCAGATCGGCGTGGGACTCCGCGTGTTCACCTGGTACGTCGACGGCGAGCTCGGCCACCTGGTCAACCCGGTCCTCGACCTCTCGAGCGAGGAGCAGCTCGGGCCCGAGGGCTGCCTGTCGATCCCCGAGCTGCGGATCGAGTGCCGTCGCGCCCTGTCGGTCGTGGCCACGGGCTTCGACATGCACGGCGAGCCGGTGACGATCGAGGGGAGCGACCTGCTGGCGCGGGCGATCCAGCACGAGACCGACCACCTCGACGGCGTGCTCTTCCTCGACCGGCTCGACACCGACGCGCGCAAGGCCGCGATGAAGGCGATCCGCGAGTCGGACTGGTTCGGCCTCGAGCAGCCCCGGGTCGAGGTCAGCCCGCACGGCACGAACGGGCTCGGGCTGTGAGGGTCGTCTTCGCCGGCACCCCCGAGGTCGCGGTGCCGTCGCTGGAGGCCGTCGCGGCCAGCGCTCACGAGCTGGTCGGGGTCCTCACCCGGCCCGACGCGCCCGCCGGCCGCGGTCGCAGGCTCGTGGCGAGCCCGGTGGCCCAACGCGCCGAGGAGCTCGGCGTACCGGTCCTCAAGCCCGACCACCCGCGCGACCCCGGCTTCCAGGAGGAGCTGCGGGGGCTCGCACCCGACTGCTGCCCGGTCGTCGCCTACGGCGCGCTGCTGCCCCAGAGCGCGCTCGACATCCCGCGCCACGGCTGGGTCAACCTCCACTTCTCGGTGCTGCCGGCGTGGCGCGGTGCCGCCCCGGTGCAGCACGCCCTGTGGGCGGGCGAGGAGGTGACGGGCGCGACGACGTTCCGGATCGTGAGGGCGATGGACGCCGGGCCGACCTTCGGGGTGATGACCGAGGTGGTGCGGCCGCTCGACACCGCCGGCGACCTGCTCGGCCGGCTCGCCGAGGGGGGCGCGGGCCTGCTGGTGGCGACCCTCGACGGTATCGACGACGGCTCCCTGGAGGCTCGCGAGCAGCCCACGGACGGCATCAGCCTGGCCCCCAAGATCACCGTGGACGACGCCCGGGTCGACTGGACCGAGCCGGCGGTCGCCGTCGACCGCAGGGTCCGCGCGTGCACCCCGGCCCCCGGTGCCTGGTCGACCTACGAGGGCGAGCGGATCAAGCTCGGCCCGGTCACGCCCGACGCCGACCTGCCGCCGCTCGCACCGGGTGAGCTGGAGATCTCCAAGCGGGCCGTCGTGGTGGGCACCGGGAGCGTGCCCGTCAGGCTCGGCGTGGTGAAGCCGTTCGGCAAGCAGGAGATGCCCGCGGCCGACTGGGCCCGCGGCACGCGACTCGAGTCCGGCGCGCGCCTGGCGTGACCCAGGTCACGCCTCGGTTAGGGTGACCGAGGTTCGTTGAACGATGGTCTACCCCGGAAGGACCACGATGGCCCTCATGAGCGTGCTCGATCGCGAACACACCGTCGCTCCTCACAGCTACAACCGCTGGCTGATCCCGCCCGCGGCCCTCGCCATCCACCTGTGCATCGGGCAGGCCTACGCCACGAGCGTCTACAAGAACTCGATGGTCGCCCACTTCGACGCCTCGCTGACCGCGATCGGCTTCGTGTTCTCGATCGCGATCGTGATGCTGGGCCTCTCGGCCGCGGTCTTCGGCACCTGGGTCGACCGGGTCGGGCCCCGCAAGGCCATGTTCACCGCCGCGTGCTGCTGGGCGGCGGGCTTCCTGGTCGGCGCGGCCGGCATCGCGACCAGCCAGCTGTGGTTGCTCTACCTCGGGTACGGCGTGATCGGCGGCATCGGCCTCGGGATCGGCTACATCTCCCCGGTCTCGACGCTGATCAAGTGGTTCCCGGACCGGCCGGGGCTGGCCACCGGGCTGGCGATCATGGGCTTCGGCGGTGGGGCGATGGTCGCCTCGCCCGCGTCCCGGCAGCTGCTCGGCTACTTCGACTCCGGCTACGACCCGACCGACCCCACCTCCCTCGCCTCGGGCGGTGCGCTGACCGGGCTCTTCGTCAGCCTCGGCGTCATCTACTTCGTGATCATGATGATCGGCGTCGCCAACATCCGGGTCCCTCCCGTCGGCTGGCAGCCCGAGGGCTTCGACCCCGAGCAGGTCCCCGCCGACAAGTCCGCCGGCCACGACGTGGCGGCGTCCGACGCGATCAGGACCCCGCAGTTCTGGCTGCTCTGGACCGTGCTCTTCTGCAACGTCACCGCCGGCATCGGCATCCTCGAGCAGGCGGCGCCGATGGCCCAGGACTTCTTCCGCGACAACGCCGGCACCTCCACGGTGACGCTGGCCGCCGCGGGCGGGTTCGTCAGCCTGCTCTCGCTGTTCAACATGTCGGGCCGCTTCGCCTGGTCGACGACGTCGGACTACATCGGGCGCAAGCCGATCTACATGCTCTACCTCGGGGTCGGCATCGTCCTCTACGTCCTGCTCGCCCTCGTGGGCTCGACGGCCACCGCGCTGTTCGCCCTGCTCGCGGGCGTCATCATCTCCTTCTACGGCGGCGGGTTCGCCACCGTGCCGGCCTACCTGCGCGACCTGTTCGGCGTCTTCCAGGTCGGTGCGATCCACGGCCGGCTGCTCACCGCCTGGGCGGCCGCGGGCGTGGCCGGGCCGTTCATCATCAACGGCTTCCTCGACAGTGCCGGCGGCGCGGGCACCCTGACGGCCGAGTCCTACCGCCCCGCGCTGTTCACGATGGTCGGCGTGCTCGCCGTGGGCTTCGTCGCCAACCTGCTGATCCGGCCGGTGGCCTCGCGGTTCCACACGGACACCTCCGAGCAGCGGGCCTCGGACGCCGAGGAGCGGCAGGTCGCCACCCAGGCCGAGCGCGAGCTCTCGCCGGGCAGCAGCCAGGCCCGGCTGGTGCTCTCGTGGGCGGTCGTGGGCCTGATGCTCGTCTACGGCGTCTACGAGACGGCCGTGACGGCGGTCAAGCTGTTCTGAGGGCGACCGAGGGGGTCGCTAGCCTGAGCGCATGGGCAGGCCCGCGACCCCCGACGACGTCGACCGCATCTGCGGCGGGCTCCCCGAGACCGAGCTCGGCATCTCGTGGGGCGACCGGCCGACCTGGAAGGTCCCCCGCGGCGAGAAGGGCAAGGGGTTCCTGCTCTACCGGATGCCCCACCACACCGCCGTCGACCCCGACACCGGAGAGATGTACGACGACCTGCTGGTGATCCAGACGCCGACCGCGGCCGAGAAGCAGGCCCTCGTCGACGACCCGACGACGCCGTTCTTCACCATCGACCACTTCCGCAGCTTCGACGCCGTGCTGGTGCAGCAGTCGCGACTCGGCGAGCTCGACGTCGAGGAGCTGCGCGAGATCATCACCGACGCCTGGGCCAAGCGCGCCCCCCGGCGGCTGGTCAAGGAGCACCTGGGCGATGGGTGACGCCGCGCGGCTGGCGGCGTACGACGTGCTGCGGGCGGTCCGGGCCGAGGACGCCTACGCCAACCTGGTGCTGCCCCAGGTGCTGCGCCACCACGGGCTCAGCGGCCGCGACGCCGGCTTCGCCACCGAGCTCGCCAGCGGCACCCTGCGCCGGCAGGGGAGCTACGACGCGATCATCGACGCCTGCCTCGACCGCGGGAAGGTGCAACCGCGGGTCCGAGACGTGCTGCGGCTCGGCGCCCACCAGCTGCTCGGCATGCGGGTGGGGGACCACGCGGCGGTCAGCACGACCGTCGACCTGGCCCGCGCCCGCGGTGGCCCGCGGTCGGCCGGGTTGGTCAACGCGGTGCTGCGCCGGATCGCCGCCGACGACCTCGACACCTGGCTGGACCGGGTGGCGCCCGACGCGGCGGACGACCCGGTCGGCCACCTCGCCGTCCGCCACAGCCACCCGCGCTGGGTGGTCGAGGCATTCGCCGCGGCCCTCGACGACCGGGACGCTGAGCTGCCCGACCTGCTGGCCGCCGACAACGCCCCGCCGCGGGTGGTGCTGGCGGCCCGGCCCGGCCGGTCGGAGGTGGCCGAGCTGCCGGGCCGGCCGACCGCGCTCTCGCCGTACGGCGTGGTGCTGGAGGGCGGCGACCCGGGCGCGGTCGCCGCGGTGGCCGAGGGCCGGGCGGGCGTCCAGGACGAGGGCTCGCAGCTGGTGGCGCTCGCGCTGGCGGCCGCCCCGCTCGAGGGCCGGGACGAGCGCTGGCTGGACCTCTGCGCCGGACCCGGCGGCAAGGCGGCGCTGCTGGCGGCGCTGGCCGCGCAGCGGGGTGCCCGGGTGGTCGCCAACGAGAAGCAGGCCCACCGCGCCGAGCTGGTGATCCGTGCCCTCGCCGGGGCCGACGGCGTCGAGGAGGTGACCGTCCACGACGGCACCCGCCCGCCCTGGGAGCCCCGCTCGTTCGACCGGGTGCTGGTCGACGCGCCCTGCTCGGGCCTGGGCGCGCTGCGCCGGCGTCCCGAGGCACGCTGGCGGAGACAGCCGGAGGACCTTCGCGAGCTGGTCCCGCTGCAGCGGGCACTGCTCGGGGCGGCTGTCGACCTGGTCCGCCCCGGCGGGGTCGTGCTCTACGCGACCTGCTCGCCGGTGACCGTCGAGACCTCCGACGTGGTGTCCTCCGTGCTCGTGGGCCGGGACGACGTCCGGTTGGAGCCGGTCCCGCTCGATCTCCCGGACGCCGCGGCCACCCTGGCCGGCACGGTGCAGCTGTGGCCGCACCGCCACGGCACCGACGCGATGTACCTCGCGGTGCTGCGCCGCGGCTGAGGGAGCCGCGGGCTAGGTTGGCGCCATGGCGTCGCCGTTCACGGAGATCGAGGTCGACGACCGCGTGGTGAAGGTGACCAACCCCGAGCGCGTCTACTTCCCGGAGTCGGGCGCGACCAAGCTCGACCTGGTCGAGTACTACCTGGCGGTCGGCGAGGGGATCGTCAACGCGCTCTACGAGCGGCCGTGCATGCTGCACCGCTTCCCGAAGGGGCTGGCCGGCGACAAGGTCCACCAGAAGCGGATCCCCGCCGGCGCCCCGCCGTGGGTCGAGACCGTCAGGCTCCACTTCCCGCGCTGGAACCGCACCGCCGACGAGCTGTGCGTCACCGAGCTCGGCGCGGTGATCTGGGCGGTGCAGATGTCGACCGTCGAGTTCCACCCCTGGAACAGCCGGCGGGCCGACACCGAGCAGCCCGACGAGTGGCGGATCGACCTCGACCCCGGGCCGCTCTCGGACTTCGGCCAGGTGCAGCGGGTCGCCGGCGTCGTCCAGGAGGTGCTCGACGAGCTCGGGGCGGTCGGCTACCCCAAGACCAGCGGCAGCAAGGGGCTCCACGTCTACGTCCGGATCCACCCCGACCACGGCTTCCCCGACGTACGACGGGCGGCGCACGCGTTCGCCCGGGAGGTCGAGCGCCGGATGCCCGACGACGTCACCACCGAGTGGTGGAAGAAGAACCGCGACCCCCACCACCTGTTCGTCGACTACAACCAGAACACCCGTGACCACACGATCGCTGCGGCCTACTCGGTGCGCGGCCTGCCGGACGCGCGCGTCTCCACGCCGGTGACCTGGGAGGAGGTCCCCGACTGCGACCCGCACGACTTCACGATCTTCACGGTGCCCGGTCGGTACGCCGAGCTCGGCGACCTCCACGAGGGCATCGACTCCCACGTGTTCGACATCGCGCCCCTGCTGGAGTGGTCCGACCGCGACGCCGCCGAGGGCGAGGCGCCACCGGCCGAGCCGGAGGACGCACCCTAGGATCCGGGGCGTGGCTCCTCCCATGACTCCGCAGATCACGCCCAGCATCCTCAACGCCGACTTCGCCGCCCTGGGGGCGGAGGTGGCGCGGATCCCCTCGGCCGACTGGGTGCACGTCGACGTGATGGACAACCACTTCGTGCCCAACCTGACGTTCGGGCCGACCATGGTCTCGGCGCTGGCCGCGTCCACGCCGACCCCGCTCGACGTCCACCTGATGATCGAGCAGCCCGACCGTGAGGCGCTGGCCTACGTCGAGGCCGGCGCCGGGTCGGTGACCTTCCACGTGGAGGCCGCTGCGGCGCCGGTACGGCTGGCCCGCGAGATCCGCGGACACGGCGCCCGGGCCAGCATGGCGCTCCGCCCGGCCACGCCCGTGGAGCCCTACGAGGACCTGCTGCCGCGAGCTCGACATGCTGCTGCTGATGACCGTCGAGCCCGGCTTCGGCGGCCAGGCGTTCCTCGACCTCGTGGTCCCGAAGATCCGTCGCGCCCGCGCCCTGCTCGACCGCCACGGGATCTCGACCTGGCTGCAGGTCGACGGGGGAGTGTCGCTGGAGACCATCGAGCGCTGCGCCGAGGCCGGAGCCGACGTCTTCGTCGCCGGCTCGGCGGTGTTCAGCGCCGAGGACCCCGACGCGATGGTCGAGTCCCTCCGCGCCGCTGCGTCGGCTGCTGCCCTGTCGGCGAGCGACTGACCGTCGTCGTACCCGGCATCCGTGCTGTGGATCGTCCGATTTCGCTGCAAGGATGCCGGGTGCGATGCGACGACAGCACCCCGCGGAACGCGTGGGCGACCTCACAGGTCGCCGCCACGCGACCCGGAGTAGGCTCGGTGGCGCAAGAGTCACTGTGAACTGACAGGGGCTCGCGTGCTCTGGGGGCGGTGGAACTCCGCACCGGCGGTGACCGGTGGAAGCATCCGTGCTTCGCCCGGAAGTCCGCGACCCGGTGGCAGCACCCGCAAGGGGAACGCCACCGGTTGACCAGGTGGAACTCCTGGACCGACGGTCAAAGTCCGGATGAGAAGCAGCACGCAGCCGGTGGTCCGACCCTCCGTGCGGGGACGGCCGACCGGAGCGCACCCTGCCCCTGCGTCCGCGGGCCCGGACCGGGAGAGGGCGGATGGGCACCAGCGCCGCGGAGCACGAGGCGATGCGACGCGCCCTGACCCTGGCCGCGACATCCGGGGTGCCCCGGGGGCCCAACCCGCGGGTGGGCTGCGTCCTGCTCGCCCCCGACGGCACCGAGGTCGGCGAGGGCTTCCACCGGGGTGCCGGCACGCCACACGCGGAGGTGGCCGCCCTCACCGCGGCCGGCGACGACGCACGCGGGGCGACCGCCGTGGTGACGCTCGAGCCGTGCGACCACACCGGCCGGACCGGACCGTGCAGCGAGGCGCTGCTCGCCGCCGGCGTACGGCGCGTGGTGTTCGCCCAGGCCGACGGCAGCCCCGTCGCGCGCGGGGGAGCCGAGCGGCTCCGCGCCGCCGGCGTCGAGGTCGAGGAGGGGCTGCTGGCCGAGGAGGCCCGGCTCCTCAACCGGGCGTGGACCTTCGCGCTCGAGCACTCACGTCCGTTCGTCACCTGGAAGCTCGCCACCACGCTCGACGGCCGCAGCGCCGCCGCCGACGGCTCCAGCCGCTGGGTCTCCAGCCGCGCCGCGCGGCTCGACACCCACCGCCTGCGTGCCGAGTGCGACGTGATGATGGTCGGTACCGGCACCGTCGCGGTCGACGACCCCCGGCTCACCGTCCGCGACGAGGTCGACGAGCTGCTGCGCTCACCAGCCGCTCCGCGTCGTCGTGGGGGAGCGCGACCTCGCGCCCGACCGCCGCGTGCTCGACGACACCGCCGAGACCCTCCACCTGCGGACCCGCGACCCGCACGCCGTGCTCGCCGAGCTTCCACGCCCGCGGCCGCCAGCACGTCTTCCTCGAGGGGGGGCCGACCCTCGCGGCGGCGTTCCTGCGGGCCGGGCTGGTCGACGAGGTCGTGGCGTACGTCGCCCCGATGCTGCTCGGGGCGGGACGGTCGGCCGTCGGCGAGCTCGGCATCGGCGCCATCGCCGACGCCGTCCACCTGTCCGTGGCCGACGTCCACGTCCTCCAGGGCCACGACGGCGAGGACACCAACGTCCGACTCGTCATGAGGAGACCCTGATGTTCACCGGCATCGTCGAGGAGCTCGGCACCGTCGCCGCCCTGGAGGACCAGGGCGACGCGGTCCGGATCACGATCGAGGCCGCCGTCGTGCTCGAGGGCACGAAGCACGGCGACTCGATCTCGGTCAACGGCTGCTGCCTCACCGTCGTGGCGCTGCACGACGGAGCCGGCGGCGAGCACACCTGGACCGCCGACGTGATGCAGGAGACCCTCGACCGCACCTCGCTGGGCGCGCTGACCCCCGGCGACCCGGTCAACCTCGAGCGCGCCGTCACCCTCGAGACCCGGCTGGGCGGCCACGTCGTGCAGGGGCACGTCGACGGCGTCGGCACGGTCGTCGGCCGCCGCCCGAGCGAGCACTGGGACGTCGTCGAGGTCTCGCTGCCCGACGGCCTGGGTCGCTACCTGGTCGAGAAGGGCTCGATCACCGTCGACGGCGTCAGCCTCACCGTGGTCGCCCTGCTGGACGGGCGGGGCGACACCGACCGGTTCACCGTCAGCCTGATCCCCGAGACCCTGGCCCGCACCACCCTGGGCCGCCGCGCGGTCGGCGACCGGGTCAACCTCGAGGTGGACGTCCTGGCCAAGCACGTCGAGCGGCTGCTCACCTGGGTCGACAGCGAGGGGAAGGAGCAGTCATGAGCGTCCGGATGGACTCCATCGAGCGGGCGATCGCCGACGTCGCGGCCGGCAAGCCGGTCGTCGTGGTCGACGACGAGGACCGCGAGAACGAGGGCGACATCATCTTCGCCGCGAGCAAGGCCACGCCCGCGCTGATGGCCTTCACGATCCGCCACTCCAGCGGCGTGATCTGCGTGCCGATGCCGGCCGAGATGCTCGACCGGCTCGAGATCCCGCTGATGACGCCGCACAACAAGGACCGGCTGCGGACGGCGTACACGATCTCGGTCGACGCCCGCGACGGGGTCACGACCGGCATCTCGGCCGCCGACCGGGCCCACACCGCCCGGGTGCTGGCCGACTCCGCCACCGAGCCCTGGGAGGTCACCCGGCCCGGACACGTCTTCCCGCTGCGCTACCGCGAGGGCGGCGTGCTGGTCCGACGCGGCCACACCGAGGCCGCGGTCGACCTGGCGCGGCTCGCCGGGCTGACCCCCGCCGGCGTGCTGGTCGAGGTCGTCAACGACGACGGCACCATGAAGCGCGGGCCCGAGCTCCGCGAGTTCGCCGACGAGCACGGCCTGGCGCTGATCTCGATCGAGGACCTGGTCCGTCACCGCCGGCGTACCGAGGTCCTCGTGGAGCGGGTGGCCGAGACCCGGCTGCCGACGCGGTACGGCGACTTCACCGCCTACGGCTACCGGATCGCCGTCGACGACGGGGAGCACGTCGCGCTGGTCCACGGCGACGTGGCGGGCCGCGAGGACGTGCTGACCCGGGTCCACTCCGAGTGCCTGACCGGCGACGTCTTCGGCAGCCGCCGCTGCGACTGCGGGCCCCAGCTCGAGGAGGCGCTGCAGCGCGTCGTCGACGAGGGGGCCGGGGTCGTGGTCTACCTGCGCGGCCACGAGGGCCGCGGCATCGGCCTGGTCGCCAAGCTGCAGGCCTACGCGCTGCAGGACGGCGGCCGCGACACCGTCGACGCCAACCTCGACCTCGGCCTGCCCGCCGACGCCCGCCACTACGGCGCCGCGACCCAGGTGCTGCGCGACCTCGGGGTGCGCAGCGTCCGGCTGCTCACCAACAACCCCGACAAGGTCACCAGCCTCGAGGACTACGGTGTGCCGGTGACGGGGCGGGTCCCGCTGACCCCGCACCCCAACGACCACAACCTGGCCTACCTGGCGACCAAGCGGGACCGGATGGGCCACCACCTCCCCGACCTGGAAGGCACGGTGCACCGTGAGCGGAGCAGGAGCACCCGACCAACGCCCCGTCGACTGCCACGAGCTGCGGGTGGCGATCGTCGCCGCGTCGTGGCACGGGGCCGTGATGGACGGCCTGGTCGACGGCGCGCGGCGGGCCTGCCGCGACTACAAGGTCGAGGAGCCGCGGGTCGTGCGGGTCCCGGGGGCCTTCGAGCTCCCCGTGGTCGCCCAGGCGCTGGCCGCGCAGGGCTACGACGCCGTCGTCGCGCTCGGCGTCGTGATCCGCGGCGGTACGCCGCACTTCGACTACGTGTGCCGGGCGGCCACCGACGGACTGGTGCGGGTCGGGCTCGACCACCAGACGTCGATCGGCTTCGGCCTGCTCACCTGCGACGACGAGGAGCAGGCCCTCGACCGCGCCGGCCTCGACCACTCGCGGGAGGACAAGGGCTACGAGGCGGCCGCCGCCGCGCTCACCACCGGCCAGACGTTGCGCTCGGTCCGCCGCGGCTACCCCTGAGCGCGGGGCCTAGGCTTGGTCGGTGTGAAGACGTTCGACGAGCTGTGGGCCGAGCTCAGCGACAAGGCGGCGTCCCGCCCCGAGGGATCGGGCACCGTGCGCGCGCTGGACGCCGGCGTCCATGCGATCGGCAAGAAGCTGGTCGAGGAGGCCGCCGAGTCGTGGATGGCCGCCGAGCACGAGTCGCCGGAACGGGCGGCCGAGGAGATCAGCCAGCTGCTCTACCACGCCCAGGTGCTGATGCTCGCCTGCGACCTGACCCTCGACGACGTCTACGCCCACCTGTGAGGCACCGATGACCACCTCCACCACCAGCAGCCCCAGTCCGCTGCTCCGCATCGCCGTGCCCAACAAGGGCGCGCTCTCCCAGGCCTCCCAGGAGATGCTGCGCGAGTCCGGCTACCGCCAGCGCCACGACGCCAAGGAGCTCACGCTGGTCGACACCGACAACGGCGTGGAGTTCTTCTACCTGCGGCCGCGCGACATCGCGCTGTATGTCGGGGAGGGGACGCTCGACGTCGGCATCACCGGCCGCGACCTGCTGCGCGACTCCGGCGCCAAGGCCGAGGAGGTGATGGAGCTCGGCTTCGGGGCGAGCCGGTTCCACTTCGCCGGGCCGATCGGCCGTTACACGGCCGTCGAGGACCTCGCCGGCGCCCGGATCGCCACGTCCTACACCGGCATCGTCCGCGGGTACCTCGAGCAACGCGGGATCGAGGCCACCGTGACCCGGCTCGACGGGGCCGTCGAGACCAGCATCCAGCTCGGCGTCGCCGACGTGGTCGCCGACGTCGTCGAGACCGGCAGCACGCTGCGGGCCGCCGGCCTGGAGACGTTCGGCGAGGTGATCCTCGAGTCGCAGGCGGTGCTGGTGACCCGCGGCGGCGAGGCGCCGGCCGGGTTCGAGGTCTTCTGCCGGCGGCTCGAGGGCGTCCTGGTGGCCCGGACCTACGTGATGATGGACTACGACCTGCCCGCTGACGCCGTCGGTCGGGCGACGACGCTGACCCCGGGCATCGAGTCGCCCACGATCTCGCCCTTGCAGCGTGAGGGCTGGGTCGCCGTACGGGTGATGGTGCCGCGTGCCGGGTCGCAGCGGCTGATGGATGCGCTGTGGGGGCTCGGTGCCCGCGGCATCCTGGTGACCGACATCCATGCCTGCCGACTCTGAGCCCCGACCGGCTGCGGGGCTGCCGCGGACCTGGCGCCCGCTCGGCGTCCGGATGGCCGGCCTGGTCTTCGGGACCATGCTGCTGGTCGTGGTGGCCTTCGCCTGGTTCGGCTTCGACGCCGAGATCCGGGCCCGGTTCTCGCTCTTCCAGCGGGGCACCCTGATCTTCCTCGGGTTGCTCTTCTACTCCGTCGGCTACGCGATGGCGCGCTCGCGGGTGGTGGCCGAGCGGGAGCGGCTGGTCGTGGTCAACGGCTACCGCCGCCACGAGTACGCCTGGGCCGAGGTGCTCGCCGTCCACCTCCCCCCGGGGGCGCCGTGGGCCGTGCTCGACCTCGCCGACGGCACCAGCCAGTCGGCCATGGGCATCCAGGGCTCCGACGGCTCCCGCGCCCAGCGCGCGGTCCGCGAGCTGCGCGGGCTGATCAGCGCCTGATCAGCGCCGATCAGCGCCTGGTCAACGCCGGACGTGCGGCGGTGCCTGGCCGCTGCCGTCGACCACGACGTCGGCCCGCTCCCGGGTCCGGTGCTCGGCGAAGTGCGCCTGCTCGGCCGCCGCCCACGCCTCCCAGTGGGGTGCGAAGGCGTCGCCGTCGCGGTCGATCCCGCGCCGCATCCGCAGGTCGTACGGCGCCTCGACCCAGACCAGCAGCGTGGCCCGCTCCGCGGCCGGGAGCGACCCGGCGCCGACGCCCTCGAGGACCAGCAGCTCGTCCGGGGGCAGCTCCACGACGCCGTGGAGCCCGCGGGCGTCCCAGTCGTAGCGCGGCGCCCGACCCGGCCTGTCCTCGGCGAGCGGGGCGAGCAGCGCCACGAGGGTCTCGGGCAGGCCGGACAGTCCGTCCCAGCCGCGCAGCAGGTCGTCGGTGTGCACCAGCCGGGCACCCGCCGTCGCGGCCAGCTCCGTCGCCAGCGTGGTCTTGCCCGACCCCGCGGGACCGTCGACGCACACCAGCCGGCTGCTGCCCAGCGTCGGGGGACGCCGGCGTGCGAGCCACCCGACGAGGCCCGCCGTCCCGTCCTCGTCCACGCGCCGAGGATAGGTCCCCGGAAACGCCGGACAGCGAGGGAGGCGCGACCTAGACTCGGCCGCGGTGCGCGCCCGGTCCCCGTCGAGTGGTGGTGCCGACGACCAGTTGCCCTACGTCTCGAGGAGATCCACCCATGCCCACCTTCCGTAGCCGCGCGGCCGCCGTGGCCGCCCTGCTCGCCCTCGCCGCGCCGCTCTCCAGCGTGTCCGCACCGGTCGAGGCCGGCACCCCGCAGCACCGCCAGATCAGCATCCAGGGCAGCGAGCCGCGCCCCAACCACTTCTTCATCAAGGGCCGCGTGAGGCCCGACTACCAGAACCGCGCCGCCACCGTGCAGCGCCGTGTCGGCCGCAACGGCACCTGGACCTCCTACCACCAGTTCCGCACCAGCGACCGGAGCCGCTACCACCAGCGGATCCGCGCCCTGCGCCAGGTGGGTCGGGTCTACTACCGGGTGAAGGTCAACGCGAGCAACGGCTTCGCGAAGTCCTTCTCGCGCACGGTGTTCATCCGCACCTTCCGCCGCTGACCGGGCGCCACGGCGTCAGAACGCCAGCTCGAGGCCCCGGTAGGTCTCGACCGCGTCGACGAAGGCGTCGCCCTCGAGCAGCTGCACAGTGCGCGTGTGCTCGAACGGCTCACCGGCCTTGGCGTGCCGGAACCACACCAGGTCGCCGATCCGCAGGTGGGCCGCGCCGGGGCCGGTCAGCGGCGTCTGCACCTCGCCGGCCCCCTCGAGCCCGGTCAGGTGCAGCGCCGGGGGCAGCCACGGGGTCGGCAGCCGGTCGCGACCACCCGCGCCCGACGCGACCAGTCCGCCGCCGTGGACCGTGGCGACCTGGGCCGAGGGGCGGCGTACGACGGGGAGGGCGAAGAACGAGGCCGGCTGCGGGGCGAAGGACTGGTAGTGGTCGAAGAGGGCCGGGGCGAGCAGCCCGGACCCGGCCGCGACCTCGGTGACGACCGGGTCGGCGGCGGCCGACTCGACCGAGCCGGAGCCACCGGCGTTCCAGAACTCCAGCTCCACCTCGTCGGCCAGCGCCTCGGCCACCTCGCGGCGGCGCACCTCCAGCTGGGCCTGGGAGGCCTGCTTCATGCCGCGCACCAGCAGCGAGCGCACCCTCCGGCTCGGCACCGTGTCGGGCAGCCCCTCGACCTGCCCCTCGTCGGTCATCACCCCGACCAGCCGGAAGCCGCGGCGCTCGGTGATGCCCCGCGCCAGCGCCACCACGTCGGACGGGTCGTGGAGCGGCGAGCGCTTGGGACCGACGTGCTGCCCCCCGACCCGCAGCCCGGCGTCCACGTCGATCGCGACCCGGACGGGTACGGCCAGGGAGTGCCGGACCGAGTCGACCACGTCGAGGTGGGCCGGGTCGTCGACCATCAGCGTGATCGCCGCAGCGGCGGCGGGCGAGGCCACCAGCTCGGCGAGGGCGCCGGTGTCGACCGTGGGGTAGGCGACCACCAGGTCCTCGGAGACGCCGTGGGCGTGGAGCCACAGCGCCTCCCGCAGCGTGTAGGCGAGGACGCCGCGGAAGGCGTGGTGGCGCAGGACGCGCCGCAGCAGCTCGGGGACGCGCACCGACGTCGACGCGACCCGCAGCGGGGTGCCGGCGGCCCGGCGCGCCAGGTCGTCGGCGTTGGCGTCGAAGGCCTCGAGGTCGACGACCATCAACGGCGTCGGCATCGGCCCGGCCGTTGCCGTCGCGGCGGCCAGCCGCCGCGCGAGCTGACGCCGCGCGGCGGAGGGTGCGGGCATCAGCTGATACCGCGGCGCTTGAGGATCGCCTCGACGTCGGCCAGGTCGTCGTCGAGCACCGGCTCGCCGCCGCCGCGCCGGCCCCGCGGGAGCTCGCGATCGGCCGGGCGACCCGTGGTCTCACGGGAGCCGGAAGGCTTGCCGCCTCGTCCCCGCCCGCGCAGCGCCGCGGACGTGCCGAGCAGCACGACCGACAGCCCGGCCAGCACGATGCCCGCCCAGACGACGGGGTCGAGCGCGACGCTGGTGACCCAGTCGAGGACCGAGGTCCCGATCTCGGTGAACATCTGCATCGTCCCGGTCAGGAAGGCGGCGGGCGGCAGCAGCGTCAGCCCCGCGCCGCGCAGACCCGAGGCCACTCCCCGGTGGCGGAAGGCGTACCAGGTCCAGGCCGCGCCGAGCGCGGTCAGGACGGCGGCCAGCGCGGTCCACGTCACCTCGTCCACACCTCCAGCGTGGCACACGGCACACTGGCCGCGTGTCCGACCAGCCCGCCCGCCAGATCCCCGACCCGGGGTTCGGCGACGACGACGGGTCGGCCGACCCCGCCCTCACGGCCGCGCTCGCGACGTACGCCGCCGGCGGGAGCCTCGGCGACGTGCTCGTCGTGCTGCAGGACGCCCGGCTGCTGGTGCCCGTCGTGGCCGTCCTCGGCGAGGTGCAGCTCGACGCAGAGGGGTTGGCCCACGACAAGACCAGCGACATGGCGGCGGTGCTGGTCACCCGGCCCGACGGACGTCGCGGGCTGCTGGCCTTCAGCGGGCAGGAGTCGCTGGCGCGCTGGGACCCCGCCGCGCGACCGGTCCCCGTCGCGGCCCCGCTGGCCGCTCGGGCAGCCGTCCAGGAGGAGGTCGACGCGCTCGTGGTCGATGTCGGCGGCCCCGCCTCCGCCGCCGTCACCGGCGACGACCTGCGCGCCCTCGCCGCCGGCTGGCGGCTCGCGCGCGTGGGCCCCCCGGAGAGCGGGCAGACCGGCTGGATTCGACCGGCCGGGGAATGAGCCGGTAGAGTCCGGAGTTGACCGATCAGTCCCGATCTGCCCGGATGCCCGGCTGGAGACGGACCGATCATGCAAGCGGGGACCAGCAGCAGCACGTCTCCCACCCGCACCGACCGTCCCAGGTCGTCGGGTTCCGGTCACGACGTACACCGGAGGGCCCGGTGGGCGTCGAGCACCACCCCTCGTGAGAGGGGACCGCCCCGGTGGGCGAGGTGCCGCGACTGGCTTCCGCTTGTGGTTCAGCGGGAGCCTTTTTTCGTGTCTTCGGGCAGGTGGGCACCGCTGACGGACCTACTGGGCAAGCACACTGGAGGACACATCAGCACCGAGCTACGCATCAACGACCGGATCCGGGTTCCGGAGGTCCGGCTCGTGGGACCCAACGGCGAGACCGTGGGGATCGTCCCGACCGACCAGGCACTCAAGCTGGCCCAGGAGGCCGACCTCGACCTGGTCGAGGTCGCGCCCATGGCCAGGCCGCCGGTCTGCAAGCTCATGGACTACGGGAAGTTCAAGTACGAGAACGCCCAGAAGGCCCGTGAGGCACGTCGCAACCAGACCAACGTGGTCATCAAGGAGATGAAGCTCCGGCCCAAGATCGACAAGCACGACTACGAGACCAAGAAGGGTCACGTCGTGCGGTTCCTCAAGGCCGGGGACAAGGTCAAGATCACGATCATGTTCCGTGGTCGCGAGCAGCACCGCCCCGAGCTGGGCTTCCGGCTGCTGCAGCGACTGGCCGAGGACGTCGACGACCTGGGGTTCGTGGAGTCCTCGCCCAAGCAGGACGGCCGCAACATGACCATGGTCCTCGGACCGCACCGCAAGAAGGCCGACGCGAAGGCGGACGCCAAGGTCGAGCGGGAGTCCCGCGCCGCCGAGCGTGCTGCCACCGAGGCCGAGGAGCGCGACTACAAGGCCGCTCACAAGCCGGGTGGCAAGAAGGAGCGGGGTCGCTCCGAGAACCTCGACCCCGAGATCGACGCCTGACCACCCTCGACATCGACAGAAGAGAGAGCGAACAGATGCCGAAGAACAAGACGCACTCCGGTGCCAGCAAGCGCTTCCGGGTGACCGGGTCCGGCAAGATCCGGCGCCAGAAGACCGGCCTGCGCCACAACCTCGAGCACAAGCCGTCCAAGGTGACGCGCCGGATGTCCGGCACCACCGAGGTCGCCAAGGCCGACGTCAAGCGCGCCAAGAAGCTGCTGGGTCGCTGACCCTTCCCCTGCACCACCGAGCACCGAGGAGTACGAACCATGGCACGCGTCAAGCGCGCAGTGAACGCCCACAAGAAGCGCCGTACGACCCTGGACCGGGCCTCCGGCTACCGGGGCCAGCGCTCGCGCCTCTACCGGAAGGCCAAGGAGCAGGTCACCCACTCGCTGGTCTACAGCTACAACGACCGGCGCAAGAACAAGGGCAACTTCCGTCGCCTGTGGATCCAGCGGATCAACGCGGCCGCTCGCGCCCAGGGCATGACCTACAACCGCTTCATCCAGGGCCTCAACCTGGCGGGCGTCGAGGTCGACCGCAAGATCCTCGCCGACCTCGCCGTCAACGACCCGGCCGCCTTCACCTCGCTGGTCGAGACCGCCAGGGCCGCCCTGCCCGAGGACGTCAACGCCCCCAAGGCGTCCTGACCACGACCGTGCAGCCGCCGCTGGCGGCCGGCAACGGTCGCGTCAAGGACGCACGTCGGCTCAGCCGTCGTCCGGAACGCTCCGGGCGGCGGCTGTTCCTCGCCGACGGGCCCAAGGCCGTCGAGGGCGCCCTGGGCGTCGAGGGCTGCGTCGTCGAGGTCTTCGCCACGCCGGCCGCAGCGGCACAGCACGCCGGCCTGCTCGGCGCGGCGGCGGTGACCCTGGTCGACGACCGGGCCCTGGCCTCGCTCAGCGACTCCGTCACCCCGGCCGGCCTCGTGGCCGTGTGCCGGTTCCTCGACCGTCCCGCCGGTGAGCTGCTCGCCGGCGCCGACCTCGCGGTCGTCGCGGCCGACGTCCGCGACCCCGGGAACGCCGGCACCCTGGTCCGGACCGCCGACGCGGTGGCGGCGGCGGGCGTCGTGCTGGCCGGTCACTCGGTCGACGCCTACAACCCCAAGACGGTCCGGGCGAGCGTCGGGAGCCTGTTCCACCTGCCCGTTGCGGTCGAGCCCGACCCCGCCGCCGCCGTCGCTGCCGCGCGGACCGCCGGGCTGACCGTGCTGGCCGCCGACGGTGGTGGCGACGTCGACCTCTTCGACGCCGACGAGCTGTTGCGGCGCCCGGTGGCGTGGCTCTTCGGCAACGAGGCCCGGGGCCTGCCGACCGAGCTCGCTTCCCTCGCCGACCACCGGGTGGCGATCCCGGTGCCGGGCCGCGCCGAGAGCCTCAACCTCGCCACCGCCGCGGCGGTGTGCCTCTACACGACCCTGCGCGCCCGCCGCGTCTAGGCTGGCCGCGTGGCCGAGCCCCCCGTGACCAGCCGGATCCAGCGTTCCGGTCGTGGTCGCCTGCGCGAGCTGGCCGACGCCTATCCCGACGGCATCCTCGGCGCCACCTCCGACGGCGTGGTCACCATGCTCAACGCCGAGGCCGCCCGGATGCTCGACGTCCCGGCCGAGGAGTCCATCGGGGCGCCGCTGGAGCAGGTGCTGCGCCTGCAGACCAACGACGGTCGCTCCTGGCTGGAGCTCAACCGGCCCTTCGCCCGGTTCTCGATCCGTCGCGGCGTGCCCGAGCAGGCCTGGCTGACACCGAGCGGCGAGGAGGTGCTCACCACGGCCCGCCTCCTCCGCGACGAGGCGACCGGGGAGATCAACGGCGTCGCGGTCAGCCTGCGCAGCGGCCGTGGTCGGGCCCGGCTCGACCGCGACCGGTCCGACCTGGTAGCGACCGTCGCCCACGAGCTGCGCTCGCCGCTCACCGGGGTCAAGGGCTTCGTGCAGGCCATGCTCAACCGCTGGGACAAGCTCAGCGACGAGCAGAAGAAGCTGATGCTCACCACCGTCCACGCCGACTCCGACCGGCTCAGCCGCCTGATCGCGGAGCTCCTCGACGTCGCCCGGATCGACACCGGCCGGCTCTCGCTGCACGCCCGGCCGTGTGACGCCGACGTCCTCGTGGGCCGGGTCGTGGAGTCGGTGCGGGCCGGCACCGCCCGGACCATCGCCTACGCACCGGCGGCCGGGCTGCCGCAGATCGGGGCCGACCCCGACAAGTTCACCCAGGTCGTGACCAACATCGTCGAGAACGCCGTCCGGCACGGCGACGGCGTCGTGACCGTCAGCCTCGACGCGCGCGCCGCCGACGAGCCGGGCGTGCGGTTGACCGTCGAGGACCAGGGCAGCGGCATCCCGGAGGAGATGCGGCGGCGGGTGTTCACGAAGTTCTGGACCGGCGGGGTACGCGGTGGGTCGGGTCTCGGCATGTACCTCGTCAACGGCCTGACCCGCGCCCACGGGGGTTCGATCACCCTGGGCGACGCCGAGGGTGGCGGCGCCCGGGTCGTCGTGGAGTGGCCAGCAACCGACGCATCCTCCTAGCCGCTGCTCACCGGCGGCACGTCGTCGCGCCCGGGCACGTGGTAGAGCACGCCCTCGCGTGACTTCACGGTCGCGACGAGCACGAAGCTCATCGAGACCAGCAGCGCCCAGGAGCCGACCTTCGAGGTGTGCACCGCCACCCAGACGTCGACCTGGCCGGGGTACTTCCACGCGTCGAGGAAGGTGGCGGCGTTCTCGGCCACCCACAGGAACAGGCCGATCAGCAGGAACGACAGCGCGAGCGGCATCCGGTGCCGCACCTCGCCCACGGTGAGGTGGACCCAGCAGCGGCGCAGCACCACGAGCATCGCGACCGCGAGTGGGACCCGCAGGTCCCACACGTAGTGGTGGGTGAAGAAGTTGGCGTAGACCAGGACCGCGACCACGGTCGTGGCGCCGGCCGGGTAGTGGGAGACGCGGAGGTCGAAGAGCCGCCACGCCTGGCAGATGTAGGAGCCGACCGCGGCGTACATGAACCCCGAGAAGAGCGGGACCCCGCCGACCTCCAGCACGGCGTCGCCGGGGTAGCTCCACGAGCCCTGGCTGACCTTGAAGACCTCCAGTGCCAGCCCGAGCGCGTGGAAGGCGCAGATCACCAGCACCTCGCGCCAGGTCTCGATGCCGAGCGCCCAGAAGCCGAGCGTGAGCGCGACGCACCAGCCCAGCAGGAAGTCGTAGTCGGCCACCGGCAGCGGCACCAGCCACGCGATCGCCAGCCCGGCGAAGACCCCGGCCGCGAAGACGCACGCGCGGGCCTCCAGCCATCCGAAGCGCAGCAGCTGGGCGACGGCGCGGCGGACGGACACCCGCCGGAGGATATCCAGCGGTACCGCCCCGGCCCCGGAGGCTAGGATGGGCGGCGTGCTGGGCAGCAGGCGATTTCCGAGCCCCGGGCCGACGACGGTCCGGGAGCGCGACGTACGCCGCTCCTGACACCTGCCGCCGCCGGACCCGGGGAGAACCTCCGTCCCGACCCTCCTAGACTCCTGCGGGTCCACGCCCGCTTATCCGATAGGGAGCCATGTCCGGCCCCAACACCGACTACGACCCCGTCCAGGTCTCCTCGCTCGAGGAGGGGAACGTCGCGGCCGCGCGTGACGCCGCGCTCGCCGCGATCCAGGCCGCTCCCGACCTGGCCACGCTCAAGCAGGTCCGGCTCGAGCACGCCGGCGACCGCTCGCCGCTGGCCCTGGCCAACCGCGAGATCGGGGCACTGCCCCCGCAAGCACGCAAGGAGGCCGGCCAGCGGGTCGGCCGCGCCCGGGGCGAGGTCTCCCAGGCGCTCGCGGCACGCACCGAGGTGCTCGAGGCCGAGCACGAGGAGCGGATGCTGGTCGAGGAGGCGGTCGACGTCACCGTGCCCGTCGCGCGGGCGCCGCGCGGCTCGCGCCACCCGCTGACCACCGGCGCCGAGATGATCGCCGACATCTTCGTGGCGATGGGCTGGGAGGTGGCCGAGGGGCCGGTCGTCGAGGCCGAGTGGCTCAACTTCGACGCGCTCAACCTGGGGGAGGACCACCCGGCGCGCACCATGCAGGACACCTTCTGGACCGAGCCCGCCGACCAGCACCTCGTGCTGCGCACCCACACCTCGCCTGTGCAGGCGCGCACCATGCTCAGCCGCCGGCCACCGATCTACGTCGTGTGCCCGGGGCGGGTCTTCCGCACCGACGAGTACGACGCCACCCACAGCCCGATGTTCCACCAGGTCGAGGGCCTGGTCGTCGACGAGGGCATCAGCATGGCCCACCTCAAGGGCACGCTCGACCACTTCGCGGGCCAGATGTTCGGCGAGGGGATCGCGACCCGGTTCCGGCCGTCGTACTTCCCCTTCACCGAGCCCTCGGCCGAGGTCGACCTCCGCTGCTTCGTGTGCCGTGGAAGTGGACTGAGCATCGACGCCCTTGATTCGTGCCGCACCTGCCGCGGTGAGGGCTGGATCGAGTGGGGTGGCTGCGGCGTGGTCAACCCGCGGGTGCTGACGGCCTGCGGGATCGACAGCGCGCGCTACACCGGCTTCGCCTTCGGCATGGGCATCGACCGGACCCTGATGTTCGCGACCGGTGCCGCCGACCTGCGCGACTTCTTCGAGGGCGACGTCCGCTTCTCGTCCTCCTTCGGAACGGAGATCTGACCGTGCGTGCCCCCGTGTCCTGGATCCGGGACCACGTCGACCTGCCCGACGACCTCGACGTCGAGAAGCTCGCGGAGTCGCTGACCGACCTCGGGCTCAAGCTGGAGTCGCTGCACCGGCCCGGCGACGACATCTCGGGCCCGCTGGTCGTCGGCCGGGTCCTGACCATGGAGCCGGAGCCGCAGAAGAACGGCAAGACCATCAACTGGTGCACCGTCGACGTCGGCCCCGACAACACTGCCAACGGCACCGGCGAGGCGGGTCAAGGGGTGGGGATCGTGTGCGGGGCTCACAACTTCTCGCCCGGCGACCTGGTCGTCGTGGTGCTGCCGGGCGGCGTGCTGCCCGGTGGCTTCGAGATCTCCGCCCGCAAGACCTACGGCCACGTCTCAGCGGGCATGATCTGCTCGGCCGCCGAGCTCGGCCTCGGCGACGACCACGATGGCATCATCGTGCTGCCCTCCGACGCCGGCGAGCCCGGCGAGGACGCCCGTCCGGTGCTGGGCCTCGACGACACCGTCATCGAGTTCGAGATCAACCCCGACCGGGCCTACGCGCTGTCGCTGCGCGGCGTCTCCCGCGAGGCGGCGCTCGCCCTCGACCTGCCCTTCCGCGACCCGGCCGACCGGGTCGAGCCGGTCTCCGACGAGGTCGCCCACCCGGTGGTGGTGGACGCCGACACCCGGTGCGACGTGTTCTCCGGACGGAGCGTCACCGGCTTCGACCCGAGCGCACCCACGCCGGCGTGGATGGCGCGACGGGTCCAGCAGTGCGGCATGCGCTCGATCTCGCTGGCCGTCGACGTCACCAACTACGTGATGCTCGAGCTCGGCCAGCCGATCCACGGCTTCGACGCGCGTCGGCTCACCGGTCCGATCCGGGTCCGGCTGGCCGAGGCGGGCGAGCGGCTGCGCACCCTCGACGGCGTCGAGCGCACGCTGAGCGCCGAGGACGTCCTGATCACCGACGACTCCGGACCGATCGGCCTCGCCGGCGTGATGGGCGGGGAGACCACCGAGCTCTCGGGGACGACCACCGACATCTTCATCGAGGCCGCCCACTGGGATCCGATCCGGATCTTCCGGACCGCCAAGCGGCACAAGCTGCCCTCGGAGGCGGCGAAGCGGTTCGAGCGCGGCACCGACCCGACGATCACGCTGCGGGCGGCCGACCGGGTGGCCGAGCTGCTGACGACGTACGGCGGGGGGAGGGTCGAGCCCGGCGTGACCCACCTCGGTGGGGCTCCGGAGCCGCGCCGGATCACGATCCCCGCCGACCTCCCGGCCCGGATCACCGGCATGGAGATCGACGAGCCGACCGTGCTGCGCACGCTGGCGGCCGTCGGCTGCGAGGTGTCGGCCGCGCTCGGCACCGTGACCGCCGTGGTGCCGCCGTGGCGTCCCGACCTCACCGACCCCTACGACCTGGTCGAGGAGGTCGCCCGGGTCGTGGGCTACGGCCACGTCCCCTCCGTGCTGCCGACCGCGCCGTCGGGCGGTGGGCTCACGCGTGGCCAGGTGCTGCGGCGCCGCGTCGGGCGCACCCTGGCCGGTGCCGGCTGGGTCGAGGTCGTGAGCTTCCCGTTCGTCGGTGAGGAGCAGCTCGACGCGCTCGGGCTGCCGGCCGCAGACCCGCGGCGCCGGCTGCTGCGGCTGGCCAACCCGCTCTCCTCGGAGCGGCCGTCGATGACGACCACGCTGCTGCCCGGCCTGCTCGACGCGGCCGCCCGCAACTCCGGCCGCGGCGCCACCGACGTCGCGCTCTTCGAGCTGGGCACCGTGACCCTGCCCGGAGACGGCGACGGCACGACACTGCTGCCGGTCGACCGACGGCCCAGCGCCGACGACTACGCCGCCCTGCTCGACGCCGTGCCCGACCAGCCGCTCCACCTCGGCGTGGTGGCGGCGGGGCAGCGGACACCGTCGGGCTGGTGGGGGCAGGGACGTCCGGTGGAGTGGTCCGACGCGCTGGCCGCCGTCCGGGAGGTGGCCGACGCGCTGCGGGTCGCCGTCGAGGTCCGTGCCGCGTCGGTCGCGCCGTGGCACCCCGGCCGGTGCGCCGAGGTGGTCGCGGGCGGGGAGGTCGTCGGCTGGGCCGGCGAGCTGCACCCGCGCGTGTGCACGGCCTACGGCGTCGCGCCGCGGACCGTGGCCGCCGAGGTCGACCTGGGCCGGCTGCTCGAGCTGGCGCCCGCCTCGGTGACCGCTCCGTCGCTCTCGCACTACCCGGTCGCCAAGGAGGACGTCGCGCTGGTCGTGGACGCCGCGGTGACGGTGGCCGAGGTCGCTGCCGCGCTGCGCGATGGGGCCGGCGAGCTGCTGGAGTCGGTGCGGCTCTTCGACGTCTACACCGGCAGCCAGGTCGGCGAGGGCAGGAAGTCGCTCGCCTTCGCGCTCCGCTTCCGCGCCCCCGACCGCACCCTCACCGAGGCCGAGACGGCGGCCGCCCGGGCCGCCGCCGTCGCGCTCGCGGCCGAGCGGTGCGGGGCGGTGCAGCGGGGCTAGGGATCAGTCGGACAG
This sequence comes from uncultured Actinomycetota bacterium, assembly GCA_963740885.1. Lineage (GTDB taxonomy): Bacteria > Actinomycetota > Actinomycetes > Propionibacteriales > Nocardioidaceae > Nocardioides. The sequence goes on along the minus strand of CAVUFP010000001.1, from coordinate 381,316 downwards.
CTCGAGGGTGTCGCGCACCCACGCCCACGCCCGGTCGACCTGCGCCGACGTGCTGCGGGTCTTCCTGGTCAGCGCCACCGGACGCCGGCGCCGGTCGTGCCACAGCGACCCACCCTCGGGCGCCGGCTCGACCGCCGCGAGCCAGACCGTGGTGTCGGCCCCCTGGTGGAGGTCGCGCAGCACCGGTCCGGTGATCCTGTGGAACGTCGGCAGCGAATCGAGGACCCCGGGGGTGTCGGCCCAGCCGGGATGGGTGGCGTAGACGTCGAGCTCGCTCCAGTGCCGCTGCAGCACGGGGAGCAGCTCGACCTGCATCCGCTTGCTCCGCGCGTACGCCGTGGTCCCGGAGTAGTCGCCGTCGAGGTACTCCGGGTCGTCCTCGCGCAGCCGCTGCGCGTACATCCCGCCCGAGGTGATGAACACGACCCGGGTGCGGTGGTCGACCAGCGTGGGACGCAGCCGCTCGGTCAGCAGCACGGGGGAGAGGACGTGCAGCGCCATCGTCAGCTCGTGGCCCTGCGGCGACTCGGTGCGCGCGGCCGGCAGCGCACCGGCGTTGTGGACCAGCGCGGCCAGCGGGAGGGCGGCGGCCGCGAGGTCGTCGGCCAGGCCGGCCACCGCGTCGAGGTCGCCCAGGTCGCACACGTGGAGCGTGAACCGGTCGCCCACCTCGGCCGTCAGCTCGGCCCGCACCCCCTCGCCCTTGGCCCGATCGCGGACCACGAGGTGCACGTGGGCGCCGAGGCCGGCCAGCTCCCGGGCGGTCTGCGTGCCGAGGCCCGAGGACGCGCCGGTCACCAGCGCGTGCCGACCGGCGAGGGCGTCCGGGGCCGGGTCGGCGGGCCAGCCGGGCAGCCGGCGGCGTACGGCATAGCCGACCTTGCTGTAGCCGGGCGCGACGGTGCGGTCCAGGACGGTGTCGAGCAGGCCGGCCGCGCGGGCGAGGGGACTCATGCTCCGACCCTAGGTGGCCGCTCCACGGGGCGGCGCCCGCAGGTGGCCCGGATGCCGCGAAGTCCCGGACAAGCCCGCGCAGCCGGCCCTATCCTCGCAGGAGCGTGGGCGGCGCGCCCGCTCGCCGCAGCAGCTGCGGCGTACCCCGGGAGTGCAGATGGACGTCGAGACGAGTGCGGTGGGCGTGGGCCCCGACACGCCGTCGGCCGTCGCCGCCGGGGAGCCTGACGCCGGCCCGGAGCGGCGCCAGCTGCTGATCTGGCTGCTGGCGGGCGTGATGGCGTTGGTGGCGGTGGGGATCGCGGCTCCGTGGTTCCTGCGGGACCTCGGCTCTGCCGTGCCCGACCTGCGCTGGCTCGCCCTGCTCCCGCTGTTCGCCGTCGCCGAGGTGGTGGTCATCCACCTCCCCACCCAGCGCAGCGCCCACGGTCACACACTGCGTGAGATCCCGGCGGTGCTCGGCCTGACCTTCCTCGCGCCGCAGCAGTACGTGACGGCGTACGCCGTGGGCGCGGTGCTGGCCCTCGTGGTCGCCGCCCGGATGGGCGGGGTGAAGCTGGCCTTCAACGCCGCCATGTTCAGCCTGGAGGCAGCCCTCGGGGCGCTGACCTACCAGGCGATCCTCCAGGACGGCGATCCGCTCTCGTGGCAGGGGTGGCTGGCGGTCCTGGTCGCCGTCCTGGTGACCGACCTGATGTCGGCCGGCGCGGTGACCCTCGCGATCAGCCTCACCGAGGGTGCCTTCGACGACGAGGTGCTGCGCGAGGCCCTCGTGTCGGGGTCGGTCGCCGCCTTCATCAACACCTGTGTCGCGCTGCTCATCGCGACCCTGGTGCTGGTGCAGCCCACGGCCCTGCCGCTCCTCGGCGTGATCGTCGCGCTCCTGGTCCCGGGCTACCGCGTCTACGTCTCCCTGGCACGCGGGCACGCGCAGACCAGGTTGCTCTACCGGTTCGTCGACCGCACCTCGTCCGCGCGCTCGACGGAGGAGCTGGTCGGGATCGTGCTGCAGGAGACCGCCGAGCTGATGCACGCCGAGCGCGCCTACCTGGTCGAGCTCGTCGACGCCGACCACGCACGGTGCCACCACCTGTGCGACGGTGCGGTGCGCGTCGACGCGCTCACGGCGGCTCAGTCCGGGGGAGCGTGGTGGTGGTCCGCCCTCGAGGCCGGAGTGGTGCAGCACGAACGACCCCACGGCAGCGCCGAGGTCGTACCGCGGGATGCCGCCCTCGCCGTCACCATGGCCACGCCGCGCGACGGGCTCGCTGCCAGGCTGCGCGACACCGGCGACGCCCGTTACCTGCTGATGGTCTGCGACAGGTCCTTCGAGAAGGAGACCTTCGGCCAGGAGGACGTCCAGGTCTTCGAGGCGCTCGCCGCCCACGCCGGCGTGGCCCTCGAGCGCACGCGCACGGTGGGTGACCTCGTGGAGGTCGCTGCGGAGCTGGAGGCGGCGCGCGACGTCGCCCTTGCGGCCTCGGAGGCGAAGTCGCTCTTCCTCGCGAACATGAGCCACGAGATCCGCACGCCCCTGGCCATCATGCTCGCGAGCTCCGAGATGCTCGAGGACACCGACCTCGACACGCTGCAGCGCGGCCTGCTGGAGCGGATGCAGCGCTCGGGCGGATCGCTCAAGACCCTCGTGGAGCACATCCTCGACTTCTCCCGGATCGAGGCCGGCCAGGTCGAGCTCGCCGCCAAGCCCTTCGATCTCCACGCTCTGGTGAGTGACGCCGCCGAGGTCTACGGGCTGCGCGCCGAGCGTGCGGGCTGCGGGTTCGCCAGCCACGTGGACGAGGGAGTACCGCGCACCGTGATCGGCGACTCGGGTCGGCTGTTCCAGGTCCTCGACAACCTCCTCGACAATGCCCTGAAGTTCACGAGCGAGGGCCAGGTGACCCTGACCGCTCGTCCCGCCGCGGACAGTGCGTCCCACCTGGAGCTCCTCGTGCAGGACACGGGGATCGGGATCGCCCCCGAGGACCAGGTCTCCATCTTCGAGGTCTTCAGCCAGGTGGACCCCTCGACGACGCGGAAGTACGAGGGCACCGGCCTGGGACTGGCCATCTGCAAGCAGCTGACCGAGCTGCTGGGAGGGACGGTCTCGGTGCAGTCCGAGCCGGGCGTGGGGAGCACGTTCACCGTCCGGATCCCACTCCTCGAGGCCGCCACCTCCGAGCTCGCCGGTGACGCCCAGCCGGTCGCCTGACTCCGGCAACCCCGGCGAGGCGATGAGCAGGCGCCCCCGACGACACCAGCGAGGAACGAGCGGAGCCGGCGTGCAGCAGCCTCCTCCGGACGGGTCACGCCGCGAGGCCTGTCACCAGCCGCCCCCCCCCATCCGGGCACGGAGGACCAGGTGCCGTCGAGCGTCGTCAGAGGGTGGCAGCGACCCGGGGGTACACCCCAAGCCCTCCCATCCTGGGAGGGATCGCTAGCGGGTCAGTTCGTACCGCGCCAGCTGCGGGCATTCCAGGAGGCCTCGCGCCAGCTGCGAGCCTCCCAGCTGGTGCCTCGCCAGGATCGCGCTTCCCACTGGTCGTCGGAGAAGGCGAAGTCCTGCCACGACTTGCCGTTCCACGCGAGGCCGGCCCACCGTGCCGCACGGAACCGGTTGTTGTCGTTCCACACCGCGCCGGTCCACCGGCGACCGTTCCAGAGGCCACGGTTCCAGCTCGTTCCGTTCGCGAGGGCGGACATCCAGGCGTGGGGGTCCCAGGGCGAGCCGAGGGCATCGACCTCCCCGCTCAGGCTCTCGCCGGTGTCGGGGTCGACCACGTGCTCGCCTGCGCGGGTGGCCTCGAGGCTGCCCAGCCCGGTGGAGGTCTGGCTGGGGGTGGCAGCCGACGGCAGCCGGCTGATCGAGCGGACGTAGTCGACTGCTGCGCCGGCCGCGACCACCCCGTGTCCCTGGGCCGGGTCGAGGCTCAGCAGCGGACGGGCGGTCCGCATCAGGACCGCCTTGGCCTGCGCGGGCGTCAGGTTCGGACGGGCCTGGAAGAGGAGGGCGGCCGCCCCGGACGTTGCGGCTGCGGCCTGGGAGGTCCCGCTCCCGCGGAAGTAGCGGTGCGCAGCGTCACCCGGGACCAGCCCCTCCGGGTGCAGCGCGTCGACGTAGGAGCCGGGCACGCGCAGGGACACCACGGACTTGCCCGGGGCCAGCAGGTCCGGGCGGCGGGTGCGGTCACCGCTGTTGGAGAACGACGCCACGCGGTCGTCGAGGCGCAGCGCGGTTCCCTGGTGGTCGACGGCACCCACGGCGAGCACCTGCGGGTCGACCGCGGGCATCAGCAGGGGGTGGGCGCCACCGTCGTTGCCGCCGGAAGCGACCACGAGGATGCCGTTGCGCCAGGCGTTCTCCACGGCGGCGGCCAGCGGGTCGACCTGCCAGCTCTGCGAAGTGGCAGTGCCGTAGGACAGGTTGAGCACCCGGACGTTCATGCCGTGGTCCTGACGGTGGGCCACGACCCAGTCGATGGCCGCGATGACCTGGGTGACGTCGGCGCCGCCGTCGCCGGTGGCGACCTTGAGGCTCAGCAGTCCGGCGTCGGGAGCGACGCCGGCGAAGGTCGAGGGCTGCGGGTCCTGGGGGTCGAAGCCGGGGTCACGCCCGGCGATGATGCCGGCCATGTGGGTGCCGTGCCCGAAGCCGTCGCGGTAGCGAGTGCCCGGACGCTGGCTCTCGTAGGAGAGGTCGGGGCCGTGGGCGACCTTGCCCGGCGCGTTCAGCCCCCGGACCGGGGCCACGCCGGTGTCGATCAGCGCGACGGTGACGCCGGCGCCGGTGACGCCGTCGTGCCAGGCGGCCTGGGCGCCGATCTGCTGGGTGAGCGTGAACAGCGAGCCCTGGTCTGCGGCGGCGTTCCACCGGCCATCGGCCGAGGCGCCGGAGCCCTGACCCGTGTCGTCGTCGCCCCACAGGGTGTCGCCGAGGGCGCCGTCGGTGGGGAGGCCCAGGAACAGCCCGTCGGGCAGCAGACCACCGAGCAGGCCGTCCTCGCCGAGGAGCTGCGAGGATCCGTCCGCGGCCGTCGCCGGACCGGCGTAGCCGGGCGCCAGACCACCCGCCATGCCCACCATCAGCAGGGCCGCCAGAGCCCGCTTCCTGATCCGCACCATCACAACCTCCCCACGATGGGGTGTCCCACACACCCCTGCGCAGGGTGGCAGAGCGGAGCCGCTGAGCGGGCGACAACCATCAATTTGCGGCCCTCCGGCCTAGACCGTGCGGTCTGGACCGCGCGGCCTCGATGGCTCCGGCCTAGGTGATCGGCTGGTGCACGATCTGGCGGAACCGGTCGACGATCTCGTGGTTGCCGGTGAGGTGGGTCTCGGCGCCGTCGCCCCGCCGCCAGAGCCGGAGCAGCAGCACGTCGGAGGCGCCGCTGACCACGGCGTCGGGCTCGCTCCCGGGGTCGTCGACCACGGCGATGTCGGGCTCTTCGTAGTGGGTGCCGGACTCTGGGTCGGTTCCGGTGAACTGGCCGAGCTGCACCCAGATCGAGGTGTCGGTGTCGGTGACGTCGAAGCGCAGGTGGTGGGGGAGCCCGTGGAAGGCGCCCCAGGCCGGCACGCCGCCGTACATCACCGACAGCACCTCCTGGACGCCGTCGGTCGCCAGCGCCGGGTCGAGCGCGCTGGACGTGCCGGCCGTCAGCTCGGCGTCGACCCGGTGGACCAGCGCCTCGAGGGCCTGGCGGCGATAGGTGAAGCCGACGGTCTGCTCGGTCGACCAGGTCCAGGCCTCGTCGGCGGGGTCGGCGTCACGCAGCGCCCTCACCAGGGCGGCGGAGCTCTCGTCGAAGAGCGCCAGCAGGTCGTCGTAGGACGACGGCCGCGCCGGCTCCTCGTAGACGCCGCGGGGGTGCTGCGGGCGGTGGCTCACGACCCACGCCCAGAAGTGCTGCACCTCGGCCCCCAGGTGCCAGAGCAGGTCGGCGGCGCTCCAGTCGGGGCAGCTGGGGACGCGTGCGGCCGGGTCGCAGTCGGCCAGCACGTCGCGGAAGCGCCGTGACTCGGCCTCGAGGTGTCGGAGGTAGGAGTCGAAGGTGAGACGGGTCATGGGGAGGAACCTAGCCACCCCGGCCGACAGCGGTCATCCGCGTTTCGGACCGGATGTGCGTCGACATGTGATCGGCTGTATGGTCATGCACATGCCAGTTTCCGTCGCCGTCGCCGGCGCCAGCGGGTACGCCGGAGGGGAGGTGCTGCGGCTGCTGCTCGGTCATCCCGAGGTGGAGATCGGCGCCCTCACGGGCGGCTCCAACGCGGGGGAGTCCCTCGGCGTGCTGCAGCCCCACCTGGGACCCCTGGCCGAGCGGGTCCTCGAGCCGACCACCCCCGAGACCCTCGCAGGACACGACGTCGTGGTGCTCGGCCTGCCCCACGGGCAGTCCGGCCCGGTCGCGGCCCGGCTGGGCGACGACACCGTCGTCATCGACTGCGGCGCCGACCATCGGCTCGAGGACGCCGAGCTGTGGGCGCGCTTCTACGACGGCGACCACGCAGGCTCGTGGCCCTACGGCCTCCCCGAGCTCCCGGGCCAGCGCGACCGGCTGCGCGGGGCGACCCGGGTCGCGGTGCCGGGCTGCTACCCGACCGTCTCGACGCTCGCCACGGTGCCGGCCCTGGCCGCCGGCCTGGTCGAGCCCGACGTCGTCGTGGTCGCCGCCTCCGGCACCAGCGGCGCCGGCAAGGCCGCCAAGCCGCACCTGCTCGGCAGCGAGGTCATGGGCAGTGCCAGCGCGTACGGCGTGGGCGGGGTCCACCGACACACCCCCGAGATCATCCAGAACCTCACCCGGGTCTCGGGCGGGGCGGTCGGCGTCAGCTTCACCCCGCTCCTGGTGCCGATGTCGCGCGGCATCCTCGCGACCTGCTCGGCGCCCCTGCGCGGCGGCGTGACCGGTGACGACGCGCGGGCGGCGTACGCGAGCGCCTACGGCGAGGAGCCCTTCGTCCGCCTGCTGCCCGAGGGCCAGTGGCCGCAGACCCAGTCGGTGCTCGGCTCCAACGCGGTCCACCTCCAGGTCACGGTCGACGAGGCCGCCGGCCGGCTGGTGGCCGTCGGCGCCGTCGACAACCTCGCCAAGGGCACCGGCGGCGCCGCCGTCCAGTGCCTCAATCTCGCGCTCGGGCTGGAGGAGACCACCGGCCTCTCCACCGTGGGACTCGCGCCATGAGCGTGACGACCCCCGCCGGCTTCCGGGCCGCCGGGGTCGCGGCCGGCCTGAAGTCCACCGGCGCGAAGGACGTCGCGCTGGTCGTCAACGACGGCCCGCGCCACGACAGCGCCTCCGTCTTCACCTCCAACCGGTGCAAGGCCAACCCCGTGCTGTGGTCCGAGCGCGTCGTCGAGGACGGCACCGTCCGCGCCGTCGTCCTCAACTCCGGCGGCGCCAACTGCTACACCGGCCCCGACGGCTTCCGGACCACCCACGCGGTCGCCGAGCAGGTCGCCGCCCACCTCGGGATCGGCGCGATCGACGTCGTGGTCTGCTCGACCGGCCTGATCGGCCTGGCCAACGACCGCGACCAGGTGCTCGCCGGCGTCGACGCGGCCTGGGCCGGCCTGGGAGCCGACGGCGGCGACGACGCGGCGCAGGCGATCATGACCACCGACTCGGTCAGCAAGCAGGTCGTCGTCGACGGCGGCGGCTGGTCGGTCGCCGGCATGGCCAAGGGCGCCGGCATGCTCGCGCCCCAGCTGGCCACCATGCTCGTCGTGCTCACGACCGACGCCGTGGCCGACGCGGCCGACCTCGACGCCGCCCTGCGCGCCGCCACCCGGGTCAGCTTCGACCGGCTCGACTCCGACGGCTGCATGTCGACCAACGACACGGTCACCGTGATGGCCAGCGGTGCCAGCGGCCTCCAGCCCTCACCGGCCGACCTGACCGACGCGCTCACCCGCGCCTGCACCGACCTCGCGATGCAGCTGCTCGCCGACGCCGAGGGCGCCGACCACGAGATCGCGATCACCGTGCTCGGCGCCGCCAGCGAGGACGACGCCGTCGAGGTGGGCCGCAGCATCGCCCGGTCCAACCTGTTCAAGGCCGCCGTCTTCGGCAACGACCCCAACTGGGGCCGGGTGCTCGCCTCGATCGGCACCACGGACGCCGCCTTCGACCCCGCCGACCTCGACGTGGCGATGAACGGCACCTGGGTGTGCCGCGCCTCGACCCCGGCCGCCGACCCCGCCGACGTCGACCTCACCGGACGGGAGGTGAGCGTGACCGTCGACCTCAAGGCGGGTGACGCGCGCGCCACCGTCTGGACCAACGACCTGACCCACGCCTACGTCCACGAGAACAGCGCCTACAGCTCATGAACCCGACACCCGAGAACGCCTACGCCACCGCCGCCTCGCAGGCCCGTGTGCTCGCCGGCGCGCTGCCCTGGCTCAAGCGCTACCACGGCAAGGTCGTGGTGGTGAAGTACGGCGGCAACGCGATGACCGACGACACCCTCAAGCAGGCCTTCGCGGAGGACATCGCCTTCCTCCGGTTCGCCGGCTTCCACCCCGTGGTGGTCCACGGCGGCGGCCCCCAGATCTCCTCGATGCTCGACCGGCTCGGCATCGAGTCGGAGTTCCGCGGCGGGCTGCGCGTCACCACCCCGGAGGCGATGGACGTCGTCCGGATGGTGCTGGTGGGCCAGGTCCAGCGCGAGCTGGTCGGGCTGGTCAACGAGCACGGCCCGCTCGCCGTCGGGCTCTCCGGGGAGGACGCCGGCCTGTTCACCGCCAAGCCGACCAACACCATCGTCGACGGCGAGGAGGTCGACCTCGGCCTGGTGGGCGAGGTCGCCTCGGTGCGGCCCGAGGCGGTGCAGGACCTCGTGGAGGCCGGCCGGATCCCGGTGATCTCCAGCGTCGCGCCCGACGTCGAGGGCACCGTCCACAACGTCAACGCCGACACCGCGGCCGCCGCACTCGCGATCGCGCTCGGCGCGGAGAAGCTGCTGGTGCTCACCGACGTCGAGGGCCTCTACCGCGACTGGCCCGACAGCGACGACGTCTACAAGGAGATCAGCCCCGAGGCGCTCGCCGAGCTGATGCCGAGCCTGGCCAGCGGCATGGTCCCCAAGATGCAGGCCTGCCTCCAGGCGGTCACCGGCGGGGTCGCCAAGGCGACCGTGGTCGACGGCCGCGAGCCCCACGCCGTGCTGCTCGAGCTCTTCACCGACGAGGGCGTCGGCACCCAGGTGCTGCCGGGCGTCGCGACCAAGACCCGGAAGGCGCACTCATGACCATCCAGGAGCAGTACGCCGACGCGCTGATGAACACCTTCGGCCCGCCCCGGCTCGCGCTGGTGCGCGGCGAGGGTGCCCACGTGTGGGACGAGTCCGGCCGGGAGTACGTCGACCTCTTCGGCGGCATCGCCGTCAACGCGCTCGGCCACGGCCACCCCGCGCTGGTGGAGGCCGTCACCGCGCAGCTGCGGACGCTCGGCCACGTCTCCAACTTCTTCACCACCGGCCCGCAGGTCGCGCTGGCCCAACGGCTGCTGTCCCTGCTGGGCGCCGACGACGCGGGCCGGGTGTTCCTGGTCAACTCCGGGACCGAGGCCAACGAGGCGGCGTTCAAGCTCACCCGGCGCACCGGCCGCACCCACCTGGTCGCCGCCGAGGGTGCCTTCCACGGCCGCACCATGGGGGCGCTCGCCCTCACCCACAAGCCCGCGGCGCGCGAGCCGTTCGAGCCGCTGCCAGGCGAGGTCACCTTCGTGCCGTACGGCGACACCGCCGCCCTCGCCGAGGCGGTCACCGACGAGACCGCCGCCGTCGTCCTGGAGCCGATCCAGGGGGAGGCCGGCATCGTGGTGCCGCCCGACGGCTACCTCGCCGACGCCCGGCGGATCACCCACGAGCACGGCGCGCTGCTGTGGCTCGACGAGGTGCAGACCGGCATCGCCCGCACCGGCTCCTGGTTCGCCCACGACCCGTCGCTCGGCGCCGACGTCGTCACCCTCGCCAAGGGGCTGGGCGGCGGCATCCCCGTCGGCGCCTGCATCGGCCTCGGCGGGGCCGGCTCGCTGCTCGGCCCCGGCAGCCACGGCACCACCTTCGGCGGCAACCCGGTGGCCTGTGCGGCCGCCCTGGCCGTGCTCGACACGATCGAGCAGGAGGGGCTGCTCGAGGCCGCCACCACCCGCGGCGCCCAGCTGGCCGACGCCCTGGCCACGGCCGACGCGGTGACCGCCGTGCACGGACGCGGCCTGCTGCTGGCCGCCCAGCTGGCCGACGAGACGGCTGCCGAGGTCGTCACCCGCGCCCAGGAGCGCGGCTACCTGCTCAACAACACCGGCCCCGCCCGGCTGCGCTTCGCCCCGCCGCTCACGATCGGCGAAGCGGACCTGGCGTCGTTCGCCGCGACGTGGCCGGACATCGCAGGCGGCGCGTCGTGACCCGCCACTTCCTGCGCGACGACGACCTCTCGCCGGCCGAGCAGGCCGCGGTGCTCGCGCTGGCCGCCGACATGAAGCGGGCGCCGTACGAGCACCGGCCGCTGGCGGGACCGATGACCGTCGCGACCATCTACGACAAGCCGACGCTGCGCACGCAGGCGTCCTTCTCCTCCGGCATCGCCGAGCTCGGCGGCCACTCCATGCTCGTCGACGGCCGGCTCGCCGGGATCGGCGACCGCGAGTCGGTGGCCGATGTCGCCCGGGTGCTGGGCCGCCAGGCCTCGGCGATCGTGTGGCGCACCTACGCGCAGTCGGCGCTGGAGGAGATGGCGACCCACGCCGGGGTGCCGGTCGTCAACGCCCTCACCGACGAGTTCCACCCCTGCCAGCTGCTCGCCGACCTGCTCACCCTGCGCGAGCACCGGGGCGACCTCGCCGGCCAGACCGTGGCCTTCGTCGGCGACGGCGCCTCCAACCTGGGGAACAGCTGGGTGCTCGCCGGCGCGACCGCCGGGATGCACGTCCGGATCGGGGCCCCTGAGGGCTTCCTGCCCGCCGCGTCCGCCACCGCGCGCGCCGCGGGGCTCGCGGCCGAGACCGGCGGCTCGGTGATGCTCACCCACGACCCGCACGAGGCGGTCGCCGGGGCCGACGCCGTCGTCACCGACACGTGGGTGTCGATGGGCAAGGAGGGGGAGTCCGAGGCCCGCACCGCCACCTTCGCGCCGTACGCCGTCACGACCGCGCTGCTCGGCGCGGCCGCGCCCGACGCGCTGTTCCTCCACTGCCTGCCCGCCTACCGCGGCAAGGAGGTGGCGGCCGAGGTCATCGACGGCCCGCAGAGCGTGGTCTGGGACGAGGCCGAGAACCGCAGGCACGCGCAGAAGGCAGTCCTCGCCTGGCTGCTGGGGGAGGGGCACCGTGACTGACCGATCCGACACAGCGCTCCGCCCCACCACCAAGAACGCCCGCCACCAGCGGATCGTGGAGCTGGTGACGACACGCGAGGTCCGCTCCCAGACCGAGCTCGCCGACCTGCTCGCCGGGAGCGGGCTCCACGTCACCCAGGCGACGCTGAGCCGCGACCTCGTGGAGCTGCAGGCGGTGAAGGTGCGGGGCGCCTTCGGCGCGCTGGTCTACGCCGTGCCGGGCGAGGGCGGCGACCGACGACCCGCGGCGCCCGGCGTGAGCGCCGCCACCGCCCAGCGGCTGGCCCGGCTCTGCAGCGAGCTGCTCGTCAGCGCCGAGGCCACCGCCAACCTGGTGGTGCTGCGAACCCCGCCGGGCGCCGCCCAGTTCCTGGCCAGCGCCTTCGACAAGTCCGCTCTCCCCGAGGTGCTCGGCACGATCGCCGGTGACGACACGGTCCTGGTGATCGGCCGTGACCCCGCCGGCGGCGACGCCCTCGCCCGCCGGTTCCTGGCGCTGGCCGACGCCCACCCCGCGGGCTGACCGTCCCACCACCCCACCCGTAACCAGAAGAGGAACCCCCACCCGTGAGCAAGGTCCTGACCTCCCTCCCCACCGGCCGTCGCGTCGGCATCGCCTTCTCGGGCGGCCTCGACACCTCCGTCGCGGTCGCCTGGATGCGCGAGAAGGGCGCCGTGCCCTGCACCTACACCGCCGACATCGGGCAGTACGACGAGCCCGACATCGACGGCGTCCCCGACCGCGCGTTCCAGTACGGCGCCGAGATCGCCCGGTCGGTCGACTGCAAGCGCACCCTCGTCGAGGAGGGGCTGGCCGCGATGGCCTGCGGCGCCTTCCACATCCGCTCCGGCGGCCGCGCCTACTTCAACACCACCCCGCTGGGCCGAGCCGTCACCGGCACCCTGCTGGTGCGCGCGATGCACGAGGACGGCGTCGACATCTGGGGCGACGGCTCGACGTTCAAGGGCAACGACATCGAGCGCTTCTACCGCTACGGCCTGCTGGCCAACCCCGAGCTGTTGATCTACAAGCCCTGGCTGGACGCCGACTTCGTGCACGAGCTCGGCGGCCGCCACGAGATGAGCCAGTGGCTCACCGAGCGCGGCCTGCCCTACCGCGACTCCCAGGAGAAGGCCTACTCCACCGACGCCAACATCTGGGGCGCGACCCACGAGGCCAAGACCCTGGAGCACCTCGACGTGTCGCTGGAGACCGTCGAGCCGATCATGGGCGTGAAGTTCTGGGACCCCGCCGTCCGGATCGAGCCCGAGGACGTGACGGTCGCCTTCCGCGGCGGTCGTCCGGTGGCGATCAACGGCACGACGTACGACGACCCGGTGGCGCTGGTCCACGAGGCCAACGCGATCGGCGGCCGGCACGGCCTCGGCATGTCCGACCAGATCGAGAACCGGGTGATCGAGGCCAAGTCACGCGGCATCTACGAGGCTCCCGGAATGGCGCTGCTCTGGATCGCCTACGAGCGGTTGCTCAACGCGATCCACAACGAGGACACGCTCGCCAACTACGCGCTCGAGGGCCGGCGCGTGGGCCGGCTGCTCTACGAGGGCCGCTGGCTGGACCCGCAGGCGCTGATGCTCCGCGAGGGGATCCAGCGCTGGATCGGCTCGCTGGTCACCGGCGAGGTCACCCTGCGGCTGCGGCGCGGCGAGGACTGGACGATCCTGCGCACCGACGGCCCCGCCTTCTCCTACCACCCCGACCGGCTCTCGATGGAGCGCACCGACAACGCCGCCTTCGGCCCCGTCGACCGGATCGGCCAGCTGACCATGCGCAACCTCGACATCGCCGACTCCCGCTTCAAGCTCGAGCAGTACGCCGCCCAGCCGCTCGACGAGGGCCAGGTGCTGGTCGAGAACGGCGCCCTGCTCGGCGAGATCGAGCGCGGCGGCGGCGACCGGATCGCGCGCAACCCGGCCGCCGAGGGTGACGAGAGCGACTCCGCCCTCGACCACGCCGCGATGGAGTACGGCACCGACTGAACCCACCGAAGGTCGACGTCACCGATTCATCACGTGATGAATCGCCATGCGCCACACCACGTTCAGGTGGCGAACCAGTGGTCTACTCCACGTCGTCGTCGACCCAGTCGAGGGTCTTGGTGACGGCCTTCTTCCAGTTGCGGTAGAGCCGCTCGCGCTCGCCCTCGTCCATCTGCGGGCTCCAGCGCTTGTCCTCGCCCCAGTTGGCGGTGATCTCGTCGGTGCTGTCCCAGAAGCCGACGGCCAGCCCGGCGGCGTACGCCGCACCGAGGGCGGTGGTCTCGGCGACCTTCGGCCGCACCACGTCGACCCCCAGGATGTCGGCCTGGAACTGCATCAGCGTCTCGTTGACGACCATGCCGCCGTCGACCTTGAGCTCCTCGAGCGGGACGCCGGAGTCGGCGTTCATCGCGTCGAGCACCTCGCGGGTCTGGAAGGCGGTGGACTCGAGCACGGCGCGGGCGATGTGGCCCTTGTTGACGTAGCGGGTCAGCCCGACCAGGGCACCGCGGGCGTCGGGACGCCAGTGGGGCGCGAAGAGGCCGGAGAAGGCGGGCACGAAGTAGGCGCCGCCGTTGTCGTCCACACCCTTGGCCAGGTCCTCGATCTCCGCGGCCGAGCCGATCATGCCGAGGTTGTCGCGGATCCACTGCACCAGCGAGCCGGTCACCGCGATGGAGCCCTCCAGCGCGTAGACGGTCTCCTCCTCGCCGATCTTGTAGCAGATCGTGGTCAGCAGGCCGTTCTCGCTCGGCACCTGCTCGGTGCCGGTGTTGAGGAGCATGAAGTTGCCGGTGCCGTAGGTGTTCTTGGCCATGCCCTTCTCCAGGCACGCCTGGCCGAACGTCGCGGCCTGCTGGTCGCCGAGGATGCCGGCGACCGGGGTGCCCTTGAGCACGCCGGGCTGGCACTCGCCGTACACCTCCGAGGACGACTTGATCTCGGGCAGCATCGAGGTCGGGATGCCCATGTCGGAGGCGATCGACTCGTCCCAGGACAGCGTCGAGAGGTCCATCAGCATGGTGCGGCTGGCGTTGGTCACGTCGGTGACGTGGACGCCGCCGTTCTCGGCACCCCCGGTGAGGTTCCAGAGCACCCAGGTGTCGGTGTTGCCGAAGAGCAGTTCGCCGGACTCGGCCTTCTCCCGCGCGCCGTCGACGTTGTCGAGGATCCACCGCACCTTCGGGCCCGAGAAGTACGTCGCCAACGGCAGTCCGCAGGTGGCCTTGTAGCGGTCGACGCCCTCGTCACCGGCGAGCTCGTCGACGATCTTCTGGGTGCGGGTGTCCTGCCAGACGATGGCGTTGTAGACCGGCTGGCCGGTGTTCTTGTCCCACACGATCGCGGTTTCGCGCTGGTTGGTGATGCCGATGGCCGCGATGTTGCCGCTGTTGAGGTTGGCCTTCGAGAGGGCGCCGCCGATCACCTTGCGGGTGTTGTCCCAGATCTCGATGCCGTCGTGCTCGACCCACCCGGCCTTCGGGAAGATCTGCTCGTGCTCGACCTGGTCGACCGCGACGACGGACCCGGAGTGGTCGAAGACCATCGCCCGCGTCGAGGTCGTGCCCTGGTCGATCGCGAGGACGTAGGTGTTCTCAGCCATGTGTCTGATGCTCCCTTGGGCTTGTGTTGGACGGTTCGGTTGGTCGAGCTAGGCCGCCGGGTAGCCGACCGCGGCGGCGACGAAGCCGCCGAGCGCGCCGCCGACGAGCGGACCGACGACCGGGATCCAGGAGTAGGCCCAGTTGCTGGAGCCCTTGCCCGGGATCGGCAGCAGCGCGTGCGCGATCCGGGGTCCGAGGTCACGGGCGGGGTTGATCGCGTAGCCGGTGGGGCCACCCAGGCTGGCGCCGATCCCGACGACCAGCAGCGCCACGGCCAGCGGGCCGAGCTGGGTGGGCGTGCTCCCGAAGGCGATGATCACGTAGACCAGGACGAAGGTGCCGATGATCTCGGTCACGAGGTTCCAGGCCGTGGACGGGATGCCCGGGCCGGTGCTGAAGACGCCGAGCTTCGAGCCCTCGTCGGCCTCGGGGTCGTCGAAGTGCTTCTTGTACGCCGCCCACGCGAGCACGGCTCCGAGGAAGGCGCCGACCATCTGGCCCGCGAGGTAGGTCAGCACCTCACCGATCGTGAAGTCGACGCCGGAGGCGATCAGGCCGATCGTCACGGCCGGGTTGATGTGGGCACCGGAGGCGACCGCGACGTAGACGCCCGCGAACACCGCGAAGCCCCATCCGAAGTTGATCATCAAGAAGCCGCCGCCGAAGCCGTTGGTCTTCGGCAGCACGGCGTTGGCGACCACACCGCAGCCGAGCAGCAGCAGCGTGGCCGTGCCCAGCATCTCGGGCAGGAAGATGTCGGTGAACACGGGGCCGTCCTCTCACGAGCGAACAGGTTGGGTGCTGCACGAAGTTCGGTGACGGCGATCACACCGGCCGGAGTCTGACCCTAGGGAGCCGCCGCCCGGTTGCCAACCCCGAGACCGCGGTGAGCGTCGCGGGACGTCGCGTCCTAGAGTGGCGATCGACCCGAGCCCCTGCCAGAGGAGAGCCGCCATGCTGGTGCCCAGCCGCCTCGATGCCGACCAGCGAGCCCGGGCGTGGGAGTCGCTCGGATCGGGTGAGCAGGTCGACGTCCTCGTCATCGGGGGCGGGGTGACCGGAGCCGGCGTCGCCCTGGACGCCGTGACCCGCGGCCTCAGCGTGGTGATGGTCGAGCAGCGCGACTGGGCCTCGGGCACCTCCTCGCGCTCCTCCAAGCTGTTCCACGGCGGGCTGCGCTACCTCGAGCAGCTCAACTTCTCCCTGGTCCGCGAGGCCCTGCGCGAGCGGGAGCTGATGCTGACCCGGATCGCGCCCCACCTCGTGAAGCCGGTCTCGTTCCTTTACCCGCTCCGGCACCGCATCTGGGAGCGCCCCTACGTGACCGCGGGGCTCACGCTCTACGACTCGATGGGCGGCGCGCGCACCGTCCCCCGGCACCGCCAGCTCACGCGCAGCAAGGCGCTGCAGATGGTGCCGGCGCTGCGCAACGACGCCCTCACCGGCGCGCTGCTCTACTACGACGCCCAGGCCGACGACGCCCGCCACACGCTGACGGTCGCCCGGACGGCGGCGTCCTACGGCGCCACGGTGCTCAGCTCCGCCCAGGTGGAGGTGCTGCTGCGGGAGGGGGAGCGGGTCGTCGGCGCCACGGTCGAGGACGTCGAGACCGGCGACCTGGTCGACGTACGCGCCAAGGTGGTCATCAACTGCACGGGGGTGTGGACCGACGACATCCAGACCCTCGCCGGAGGGCGCGGCCGGTTCCACGTCCGCGCCTCCAAGGGCGTCCACGTCGTGGTGCCGCGCGACCGCATCAACTCCGAGACCGGGATGATCCTGCGCACGGAGAAGTCGGTGCTGTTCGTGATCCCGTGGCGCACCCACTGGATCATCGGCACCACCGACACCGACTGGGACCTCGACAAGGCCCACCCCGCGGCCAGCCGGGCCGACATCGACTACATCCTCGAGCACGTCAACTCCGTGCTCACCACGCCGCTGACCCACGACGACATCCAGGGCGTGTACGCCGGGCTCCGGCCGCTGCTGTCCGGCGAGAGCGACAAGACCTCGCAGCTCTCACGCGAGCACGCCGTCGCGCGGCCGCAGCCGGGCCTGATCTCGATCGCCGGCGGCAAGTACACGACCTACCGGGTGATGGCCGACGACGCCGTGAACGCCGCGCGCGCCGACCTCGGGGCCGGCGTCCCCGACAGCGTCACCCACCAGATCCCGCTGCTCGGCGCCGAGGGTTACCACGCGCTCACCAACCAGGTCGACAAGCTGGCGGCGGCCCACGGCCTCCCCGAGTGGCGCGTGACGGCCCTCCTCGACCGCTACGGCTCGCTGATCACCGAGCTGTTCGACCTCTGTGCCGAGGACCCGTCGCTGCTCAAGCCGCTGCCCGGTGCCGAGGAGTACCTCAAGGTCGAGCTGCTCTACGGCGCCACCCACGAGGGTGCGCTCCACCTCGACGACCTGCTGGCGCGCCGTACCCGGATCTCCATCGAGACCCCCGACCGCGGCGTCGCCGCCGCGGGCGCGGCGGCGGCCCTCGTCGGGCCGGTGCTCGGCTGGGACGAGGCGCGGATGCGCGACGAGGAGACGGCCTACAGCTCACGGGTCACGGCCGAGCGGGAGTCGCAGCAGGAGCTCGACGACCAGGAGGCCAACGCCGAGCGGCAGGTCGCCCCCGACATCCGGGCGCGCGCGGTCGGCCGGGCGCTCACCTGACAGACTGGCCCGCGTGAGCGAGACCTCCCCGGGCGGCGCCGACGACGCGGCCGGTACCCATCGGGGGACCCTGTGGGGCGGCCGGTTCTCCGGCGGTCCCTCGCCGGAGCTGGAGGCGCTGTCGCGCTCCACCCACTTCGACTGGCGGCTGGCGCTCTACGACATCGCGGGCTCGCACGCCCACGCCAAGGCGCTCGGCGCGGCCGGCTACCTGACCGCAGACGACGAGGCCGAGATCCACCGCGGACTCGACGTGCTGGCGCAGCGGTTCACCGACGGCGAGCTGCGCCCGGACCCGAGCGACGAGGACGTCCACGGGGCCCTCGAGCGGCTGCTCCTCGCGGAGGTCGGCCCCGAGGTCGGCGGCCGGTTGCGGGCGGGCCGGAGCCGCAACGACCAGATCGCGACGCTGTTCCGCTCCTACCTGCTCGACCACTCGCTGCGGATCCAGGCGCTGGTCCTCGACCTGGCCGACGCCCTGGCCGAGCAGGCCCGGGGTCACCTCGACGTGATCATGCCCGGACGCACCCACCTCCAGCACGCGCAGCCGGTGCTGCTCGCCCACCACCTGCTGGCCCACGCCTGGCCGCTGGTGCGCGACGTGCAGCGGCTGGCCGACTGGCGTCGGCGTACCGCGGCCGAGTCACCCTACGGCTCGGGGGCGCTGGCGGGCTCCAGCCTCGACCTCGATCCCGGCCTGGTCGCCTCCGAGCTCGGCTACGCCGGCTCGGCGGCCAACTCCATCGACGCGACGGCCTCCCGCGACGTGGTGGCCGAGCTCGCCTTCGTCACGGCGATGATCGGCGTCGACGTCAGCCGGCTGGCCGAGGAGGTCATCCTCTGGTCGACCCGCGAGTTCGGCTTCGTGGAGCTCCACGACTCCTGGTCGACGGGGTCGAGCATCATGCCGCAGAAGAAGAACCCCGACATCGCCGAGCTCGCCCGGGGCAAGTCCGGGCGGCTGGTCGGCAACCTCACGGGGCTGCTGACCACTCTCAAGGGACTCCCGCTCGCCTACAACCGCGACCTGCAGGAGGACAAGGAGC
Organism: uncultured Actinomycetota bacterium; assembly: GCA_963740885.1. Taxonomy (GTDB): domain Bacteria; phylum Actinomycetota; class Actinomycetes; order Propionibacteriales; family Nocardioidaceae; genus Nocardioides. The sequence continues at coordinate 362,696 of CAVUFP010000001.1, read as the reverse complement.
CGGTCTTCGACTCCGTCGACACCCTCGAGGTGCTGTTGCCCGCGATGACGGGGCTGGTGGCGACGCTGCGCTTCGACGCCACCCGGATGGCCGAGCTGGCGCCCCAGGGATTCTCGCTCGCGACCGACGTCGCGGAGTGGCTCGTGCGGCAGGGCGTCCCGTTCCGGGTCGCCCACGAGGTGGCCGGTGCCTGCGTACGCCGCTGCGAGGAGCTCGGCGTCGAGCTGGCCGACCTGACCGACGACCAGCTCGCCGCGGTGTCGGCCGACCTCACCCCCGGGGTGCGCGACGTACTGAGCGTGGAGGGCTCCGTCGCCTCGCGCCGCGCCCGGGGTGGCACCGCTCCCGACCGGGTGCGCGAGCAGCTGACCGAGCTCGCCTCGGCGATCGACGGTCACCGTGTCGGTCTCGGCTGAGCTCGAGGCGCTGCTCGCCGGCGAGGTGACCGAGGTGGCTCCGCGCCTGCTCGGGGCCGTGCTGCGTCACGGCGACGTCGCCGTGCGGCTCACCGAGGTCGAGGCCTACGACGGGTCCGACGACCCCGGGTCGCACGCCTTCCGGGGCAGGACCGCGCGCAACGCCGCGATGTTCGGCCCGCCGGGGCACCTCTACGTCTACTTCACCTACGGCATGCACCACTGCTGCAACGTCGTCACCGGCCCCGAGGGCCGGGCCGGCGCCGTGCTGCTGCGGGCAGGGGAGGTGGTCGAGGGGATCGACGCCGCCCGGAGGCGGCGCCCGCGGTCCTCCGACCGCGACCTGGCCCGCGGGCCCGCCCGGCTCTGCCGCGCCCTCGCGCTCGACCGCGACCACGACGGCAGCGACCTCGCCGAGCCGCCGCTGACCCTCGAGCCCGCAGCCCGCACGAGCGAGTTCGTGACCGGCCCGCGGGTCGGGCTCCGCGAGGCGCCGGACCGGCCCTGGCGGTACTGGATCCCGGGGGAGCGGAGCGTCAGCAGCTACCGTCCGGCCGTGCCCCGGCCCTGATTAGGAGCCGCGCGACGGCGCTGCTAGAGTTGACTCTCGTTGCGCACGCGACCACCGCCCCTCATGGGCGGGTCCGGTCGGGAAAGTGCAGCGTCGGACGCGTGCGGCCCAAGTTGACGGGCCTGAGCGTGACCGGTAAGTTTTTGCAGGTTGCCCCGAGACCGGTCCGAGAGGACGGCTCGAGTGCGTCTGATGTTTGAGAACTCAACAGTGTGTCATTTAGTCGATGAATTGATTTGTATGCCCTTTTGTTGATGGTCTGGCTCTGTGTGTTGGGGTTGGGTTGTTGGTTTTTGGGTTTGATGATGATTCTGGCTTTTTTGTCAGGGTTTGTTGTCAGGTGAATGGTTTTTCATGGTTTTTCTATGGAGAGTTTGATCCTGGCTCAGGACGAACGCTGGCGGCGTGCTTAACACATGCAAGTCGAGCGGAAAGGCCCTTTCGGGGGTACTCGAGCGGCGAACGGGTGAGTAACACGTGAGTAATCTGCCCTCTACTTTGGGATAACCCCCGGAAACGGGTGCTAATACCGGATATGACGCATTCAGGCATCTGGGTGTGTGGAAACTTTTTGGGTGGGGGATGTGCTCGCGGCCTATCAGCTTGTTGGTGGGGTAATGGCCTACCAAGGCTTTGACGGGTAGCCGGCCTGAGAGGGTGACCGGCCACACTGGGACTGAGACACGGCCCAGACTCCTACGGGAGGCAGCAGTGGGGAATATTGGACAATGGGCGGAAGCCTGATCCAGCAACGCCGCGTGAGGGATGACGGCCTTCGGGTTGTAAACCTCTTTCAGCACCGACGAAGCGCAAGTGACGGTAGGTGCAGAAGAAGGACCGGCCAACTACGTGCCAGCAGCCGCGGTAATACGTAGGGTCCGAGCGTTGTCCGGAATTATTGGGCGTAAAGGGCTCGTAGGCGGTTTGTCGCGTCGGGAGTGAAATCCAGCAGCTTAACTGCTGGCTTGCTTTCGATACGGGCAGACTGGAGGTATGCAGGGGAGAACGGAATTCCTGGTGTAGCGGTGAAATGCGCAGATATCAGGAGGAACACCGGTGGCGAAGGCGGTTCTCTGGGCATGACCTGACGCTGAGGAGCGAAAGTGTGGGGAGCGAACAGGATTAGATACCCTGGTAGTCCACACCGTAAACGTTGGGCGCTAGGTGTGGGATCCATTCCACGGGTTCCGTGCCGTAGCTAACGCATTAAGCGCCCCGCCTGGGGAGTACGGCCGCAAGGCTAAAACTCAAAGGAATTGACGGGGGCCCGCACAAGCGGCGGAGCATGCGGATTAATTCGATGCAACGCGAAGAACCTTACCTGGGTTTGACATACATCCTGCCGCTCCAGAGATGGGGCTTCTTTTGGGGGTGTACAGGTGGTGCATGGCTGTCGTCAGCTCGTGTCGTGAGATGTTGGGTTAAGTCCCGCAACGAGCGCAACCCTCGTTCCATGTTGCCAGCAGGCCCTTCGGGGTGCTGGGGACTCATGGGAGACTGCCGGGGTCAACTCGGAGGAAGGTGGGGATGACGTCAAGTCATCATGCCCCTTATGTCCAGGGCTTCACGCATGCTACAATGGCCGGTACAGAGGGCTGCGATGCCGTGAGGCGGAGCGAATCCCTAAAAGCCGGTCTCAGTTCGGATTGGGGTCTGCAACTCGACCCCATGAAGTCGGAGTCGCTAGTAATCGCAGATCAGCAACGCTGCGGTGAATACGTTCCCGGGCCTTGTACACACCGCCCGTCACGTCACGAAAGTCGGCAACACCCGAAGCCGGTGGCCCAACCCTTGTGGGGGGAGCCGTCGAAGGTGGGGCTGGCGATTGGGACGAAGTCGTAACAAGGTAGCCGTACCGGAAGGTGCGGCTGGATCACCTCCTTTCTAAGGAGCACGCACCCTGCGTCGCCAGCGAGTGTCTGGTGGGCTTTGGTGGTGTTCATGAGTGGAATCATCGACACCCCTCGCCTGTGGGTCCCGTGTTCGTGGGGGCTGGTGGTGGGGGGTTTGGCGCACTGTTGGGGTTCTGAGGCATCAGATCTCCCTGGGTCCCTGTGTGGGGTGTGGGGGTGTGTGGTGGCTTGGTTCCCGGCCTGGTGGCCCTTGTCGTGTGTGGTGGGGGTTGGTGGGTGTGGGGTTGTTGTTTGAGATCTGGATAGTGGACGCGAGCATCTTTTGTAGTGATTGTTTTGTTGGTTTGTGAGACAAGCTATGAAGGGCGCATGGTGGATGCCTTGGCATCGAGAGCCGATGAAGGACGTTGGAGCCTGCGATAAGCCCTGGGGAGTTGGCAACCGAGCTGTGATCCGGGGATGTCCGAATGGGGAAACCCAGCACGAGTCATGTCGTGTTACCTGCACCTGAATCAAATAGGGTGTGTGGAGGGAACGCCGGGAAGTGAAACATCTCAGTACCGGTAGGAAGAGAAAACAATAGTGATTCCGAGAGTAGTGGCGAGCGAAATCGGAGGAGGCTAAACCTCATGCATGTGATACCCGGCAGGGGTTGTGTGTGGGGGGTTGTGGGAGCGTTCGACCTGGTCTGCCGGCTGGGTGCACAGTGAGAAAACGCGTGTGAAGCTGAAGTCCCTTGGAATGGGGCGCCGGAGAGGGTGAGAGTCCCGTAGGTGTAAGTGCGTGTCTGTGGAGCGTTTTCCCAAGTAGGACGGAACTCCTGAAATTCCGTGTGAATCTGGCGGGACCACCCGTTAAGCCTAAATACTCCTCGATGACCGATAGCGGACAAGTACCGTGAGGGAAAGGTGAAAAGTACCCCTGGCGGGGAGTGAAATAGTACCTGAAACCGTGCGCCTACAATCCGTCAGAGCCTGTGCACATCTTTGGTGGTGTGGTGGGTGATGGCGTGCCTTTTGAAGAATGAGCCTGCGAGTTTGCGGTGTGTTGCGAGGTTAACCCGTGTGGGGAAGCCGTAGCGAAAGCGAGTCCGAACAGGGCGTTTGAGTAGCGCGCTCAAGACCCGAAGCGAAGTGATCTATCCATGGGCAGGTTGAAGCGTCGGTAAGACGACGTGGAGGACCGAACCCACTTAGGTTGAAAACTGAGGGGATGACCTGTGGATAGGGGTGAAAGGCCAATCAAACTTCGTGATAGCTGGTTCTCCCCGAAATGCATTTAGGTGCAGCGTTGCGTGTTTCTTGCCGGAGGTAGAGCACTGGATAGCCGATGGGCCCGACCAGGTTACTGACGTTAGCCAAACTCCGAATGCCGGTAAGTGAGAGCGCAGCAGTGAGACGGCGGGGGATAAGCTTCGTCGTCGAGAGGGAAACAGCCCAGACCATCAGCTAAGGCCCCTAAGCGGTGACTAAGTGGAAAAGGATGTGGAGTCGCAGTGACAACCAGGAGGTTGGCTTGGAAGCAGCCACCCTTGAAAGAGTGCGTAATAGCTCACTGGTCAAGTGATTCCGCGCCGACAATGTAGCGGGGCTCAAGTCATCCGCCGAAGCTATGGCATTCACACGCGTAACCTCGTCCCCTGATGCGTCGGGGGGTGCAGGGGTGTGGATGGGTAGGGGAGCGTCGTGCCGGCGGTGAAGCCACAGGGTGACCTAGTGGTGGAGGCGGCACGAGTGAGAATGCAGGCATGAGTAGCGAATCACGGGTGAGAAACCCGTGCGCCGAATGATCAAGGGTTCCAGGGTCAAGCTAATCTGCCCTGGGTAAGTCGGGACCTAAGGCGAGGCCGACAGGCGTAGTCGATGGACAACGGGTTGATATTCCCGTACCGGCAACGTAGCGCCCATGACGAGTCCGGTGATGCTAACCACCCAAAGCCTCATCTAGCGCACCTTCGGGTGTTGCGGGTGGGTGTGGAGCGTGGGACCCGATCCGGTAGTAGTCAAGCGATGGGGTGACGCAGGAGGGTAGTCCAACCGTGGCGATGGTAGACCACGGCCAAGCGTGTAGCACGAGTCCTAGGCAAATCCGGGGCTCACCCCGCGAGGGGAGTGTGAGACGTGACGGGGAACCGTACGGTGAAGTGGATGATCCCATGCTGTCGAGAAAAACCTCTAGCGAGCTATGCGCCGCCCGTACCCCAAACCGACTCAGGTGATCAGGTAGAGAATACCAAGGCGATCGAGCGAACCATGGTTAAGGAACTCGGCAAAATGCCCCCGTAACTTCGGGAGAAGGGGGACCCGAACCGTGAACCCACATGCTGGGGGAAGCGGGGAGGGTCGCAGAGACCAGGCCCAAGCGACTGTTTACTAAAAACACAGGTCCGTGCGAAGTCGTAAGACGATGTATACGGACTGACTCCTGCCCGGTGCTGGAAGGTTAAGAGGACGAGTCAACCCGCAAGGGTGAAGCTCAGAATTTAAGCCCCAGTAAACGGCGGTGGTAACTATAACCATCCTAAGGTAGCGAAATTCCTTGTCGGGTAAGTTCCGACCTGCACGAATGGAGTAACGACTTGGGCGCTGTCTCAACCATGGACTCGGCGAAATTGCACTACGAGTAAAGATGCTCGTTACGCGCGGCAGGACGGAAAGACCCCGGGACCTTTACTATAGTTTGGTATTGGTGTTTGGTTCGGCTTGTGTAGGATAGGTGGGAGACGGTGAAGCGTGGACGCCAGTTCACGTGGAGTCAACGTTGAAATACCACTCTGGTCGTACTAGATGTCTAACCTCGGGCCATGATCTGGTCCAGGGACAGTGCCTGATGGGTAGTTTAACTGGGGCGGTTGCCTCCTAAAGAGTAACGGAGGCGCTCAAAGGTTCCCTCAGCCTGGTTGGCAATCAGGTGGCGAGTGTAAGTGCACAAGGGAGCTTGACTGTGAGACAGACATGTCGAGCAGGGACGAAAGTCGGAACTAGTGATCCGGCCACGGCATGTGGAAGCGTGGTCGCTCAACGGATAAAAGGTACCCCGGGGATAACAGGCTGATCTTCCCCAAGAGTCCATATCGACGGGATGGTTTGGCACCTCGATGTCGGCTCGTCGCATCCTGGGGCTGGAGTAGGTCCCAAGGGTTGGGCTGTTCGCCCATTAAAGCGGCACGCGAGCTGGGTTTAGAACGTCGTGAGACAGTTCGGTCCCTATCCGCCGCGCGCGCAGGAAACTTGAGAAAGGCTGTCCCTAGTACGAGAGGACCGGGATGGACGAACCTCTGGTGTGCCAGTTGTCCCGCCAGGGGCACCGCTGGTTAGCTACGTTCGGAAGTGATAACCGCTGAATGCATCTAAGCGGGAAGCACGTTTCAAGATGAGGTTTCCCAACCCCGCAAGGGGTGTAAGGCCCCCACCAGAACAGTGGGTCGATAGGCCGGAGGTGTACAGCAGCAATGCCCAGCCGACCGGTACTAATAGGCCGAGGGCTTGTCCCACACACCACCAGAGCAATCACTGCGTGTTCGCGTCCACTACCCAGATCCCGACCAACAAACCCACCCCAACCGGGGACGTGTTTGTTCAGGTCGAAAAAGTTACGGCGGCCATAGCGAACGGGAAACACCCGGACCCATACCGAACCCGGAAGTTAAGCCGTACAGCGCCGATGGTACTGCAACCGACAGGCTGTGGGAGAGTAGGACGCCGCCGGACATCCTTTGCGCGAGGGCCACCCCATCGGGGTGGCCCTCGCTGCATTTCCCGGGCCGTTGACCTGGTGGAAGGGCGCCTGGCCGCACCACCTTCCGTCCACAGCACGGTGCTGCCTGCCGCTCTCCACAGGGGTTCCCCCTGGAGCGCCCCGCTGTCCCCGCCGGCCCCGAGGCTGGTCCCGAGGTGATGGAGATGGAGACAGGACAGGACGAAGTCGGCGTCAGCGCCGGCGCCAACGAGGTGCGGATCGCGGGCCGGGTCTCGGGAGACCCCGAGGAGCGCGAGCTTCCCAGCGGCGACCGGATGTGGACCTTCCGTGTGGTCGTACCCCGCGACAAGCCGCGCGGGCGCCAGACCGTCGACGTGGTCGACTGCACCGCGTGGGACGGGCGCGCCCGGCGCACGGTGTCGCGCTGGGGCGACGGCGACCGGGTCGAGGTGGCGGGTGCGCTGCGGCGGAGGTTCTTCCGCAGCGGCGGGGCGACCGCCTCGCGGGTGGAGGTCGAGGTGAGGGCGGCGCGACTCATCCGTCGGGCAGCGAGCGCATGAGCACCCCGAGCCCGGGTTTGGGCTGGAACGACGTGGCCTTCTCGGGGAGGACCCGGTGACCCGACACGATCTGCTCGACCACGTCGAAGTCGGGTGCCGGCATCAGTACACCGATCCCTTGCCGCGGAAGGTGGGCCAGGGTGTCCTCGACACTGTGGTGAAAGGCGACGACGCGTCGCGACCCGCCCGCGAGCCGGGGCAGCAGCTCCTCGTGGAGCGTCTCGACCGCGGCCCGCCCGCTGGGGATCCGCAGCTCGAGCCGGCCCCATGAGGTCCCGTCGGTGACGACCAGGGTGCTCGGACCGAGCGCGGCCATGGCCTGCTCGGCACTGGCCGGCGCGTAGCCTGCGACCCCCGCCGCGGCCGCAGCGAGCTCCGCCAGGGTGGTCCGGGTGACGGTCCGGTGGATGGCACCCAGGAACAGCGGGGTGTCGTCCTGGTCGACCAGCATCGCCAGGCCCCGGTCGGCAGCCGTGCCTGGATGTTCGCGCTGCAGCTGCAGGTAGGCCGCGTAGCGGTGGTGCCCATCGGCGAGCAGCGGGCGAGAGGCCGCGAGGTGCTCGCCGAGGGCGGCCACGCGGGCGGGTTCGCTGATCCGCCAGATCCGGTTCCAGCGGTCGCCGCGATCGGTGAACTCCGCCCACGGCGGCTCGCAGACGACGTCGTGGGCCAGGGCGCGCACCTCGGCCGGCCCGCGGTGGACCAGCAGGATCGGCGCCGGGTTGAGCTGCATCTGGCCCATCCGGTCGGCGAGCTCGGCGCTCTGGTGCGGTTCGACGGCCTCGTGGGGCAGGACCACGCGCTCATCGAGGTCGGTGGTCGTGCGCGAGACGTCGAGTGCGCCCACCAGCCCGCGGATGGTCAGCCCGTCGGCCGTGTACTCGTGGAGGTAGAGGGCCGGCTCGGGGTCGCGGCGCAGGTGGCCCTGACGCTCCCAGCGGGCCAGCCGCTCGGTCACGGCGGCGTAGGGACTGCCAAAGGCCCGGGCCGAGGCGGGGTCGCCGACGCGGTGCGGCGAGAGCATCAGCGCCCGGAAGGGCGCCAGGCTCAACGGGCCGGCGACGCCGGTCCGATGGTCGGGCGCGCCGGAGTCCATCGGAGCATCGTAGGGTGCCGTGAGCCACGGAGGAGACGGAGGTGCTGCGGGTGCTGGAGGCGTCGGAGCAGCCGCTCGTGGAGCGGTACGACCTGCTGATGTTCGACCTCGACGGGGTCGTCTACGTCGGCGACGAGGCCGTTCCGGGAGCACCCGAGCACCTGGCCACGGTGCGGGAGTCCGGGGTGCACGTCGCCTACGTCACCAACAACGCCTCGCGGCCGCCGGCGGCCGTGGTCGAGAAGCTCACCGGTCTGGGCGTCCGGGCCGAGACCTCCGACGTGGTGACCTCGGCGCAAGCCGCCGCCCACCTGCTCGTCGAACGGCTGGGGCAAGGAGCGCGGGTGGCCGTGCTCGGCGCGGCGGGCCTGCGGGAGGCGCTGGCCGAGGCCGGGCTCGAGCCGGTCGCCGTCGAGGCCGACGCCGACGCCCTGGTGAGCGGCTACGGACCTGAGGTGGTCTGGCACGAGGTGATGACGGCGGCCACCCGGATCCGCGGCGGACTGCCGTGGGTGGCGAGCAACACCGATCTCACGCTGCCGACCCCCGACGGCACCGCACCGGGACACGGCGCGCTGGTCCGGCTGCTGGCCGACTTCTCGGACGTCGATCCCGAGGTGGCGGGCAAGCCGGCACCCCCGCTGCTGGAGGAGACGATCCGTCGCGTCGGCGGTTCCCGGCCGCTGATGGTCGGTGACCGGCTCGACACCGACATCGAGGGCGGCCGTCGCGCCGAGGTCGACTCGCTGCTCGTGCTGACCGGCGTCAGCGGCCTCGACGACCTGGTCGCCGCCCGCCCCGAGGAGCGTCCGACCTACCTCGCCGCCGACCTGGGGGGACTCCTCACCCCGCACCCGGCTCCCGAGGAGGAGGACGGTGGTTGGCGCACCGGCGGCTGGCTCGCACGCGTGGACGACGGCCGGTTGGAGGTCAGCGGGGAGGGGGAGGTCGCCGACTGGTGGCGTTCGGTGGCCGCGGCCGCGTGGCACCACCTCGACGACGCGGGGGAGCCCGCGGACACCAGAGACCTGCTCCCGCCCGGCGGGTCGCGGGAACGGTAGCCTCGGCGCCATGAGCGTGACCGAGCCCGAGGGCGCCGACGAAGTGGGGACCGAGCCCGACGCGCCCGTCCGCACGGGGGTCGCCGAGGTCGACGAGGTGCTGGCCGCGATCGAGTCCCTGGAGGGGCGGCCGGTCGAGGAGCACCCGGCGGCCTTCGAGGCGGCTCACGAGCAGCTGCGTCGTTCCCTCGACGGCACCGGCTGACCGGCCGTGCCGCGACGGCTGCGCCTGGACGCCGAGCTGGTCCGGCGGGGCCTGGCCCGTTCGCGGGACCACGCCGCCGAGCTGGTGGCGGCGGGACGGGTCCGGGTTGCCGGTGCGACCGCCGCCAAGCCGGCGACCGGGGTCACGACCGACGTGGCGATCGTGGTGCGCGAGGATCCCGACCGCCCCGACTACGTCTCCCGTGGGGGGCACAAGCTGGCGGGGGCGTTGGACGCGTTCGCCCGGGACGGGTTCGAGGTCCGCGACCGCCGGTGCCTCGACGCCGGCGCCTCGACCGGCGGGTTCACCGACGTCCTGCTCCGGCGCGGAGCGCGCGCGGTGGTGGCGGTCGACGTGGGCTACGGGCAGCTCGCCTGGTCGTTGCGCCAGGACGACCGGGTGACCGTCCACGACCGGACCAACGTCCGCGAGCTGGACCGGGACGTCGTGGGGGAGCCGGTGGACGTCGTGGTCGGCGACCTCTCCTTCATCTCGCTGGTCCTCGTGCTCGACGCGCTGGTGCGGGTGACCCGTCCCGACGGTGACCTGGTGCTGATGGTCAAGCCCCAGTTCGAGGTGGGCAAGGACCGGGTCGGCAAGGGTGGCGTCGTCCGCGACCCTGAGCTGTGGGTCGACGCCGTGGCCGGGGTGGCCGACGCCGCCGCCGCCCGTGGTTGGGGCGCGGTGGGCGTGACGCCGAGCCCGCTGCCCGGACCCTCGGGCAACGTGGAGTTCTTCCTCCGGCTGCGTCGCGGGCCCGCCGGGCTCGCCGAGGAGGAGCGGGACGCCGTCGTACGGTCGGGAACGGGACCGTCGGACCCGGGTGAGAAGGTGGGTCCGTGAGTCCGGAGACCCGCCGCGTGCTGCTCGTCGCGCACACCGCTCGCGCCGATGCGCAGGAGATCTCGCGCGCCCTCGTCGACCGGCTGCACGCCCACGACATCGCGGTCCGGATGATCGCCGAGGAGGCCGCCGACCTCGACCTGGTCGAAGGCCCGGGGCTGGAGCTGGTCGGCGCCAACGACCAGGCGGGCCGCGACTGCGAGCTCGTCGTCGTCGTCGGTGGGGACGGCTCGATCCTGCGCGCGATCGAGCTCGCGCACGCCGACGGCGCGCCCGTGCTCGGCGTCAACCTCGGGCACGTCGGCTTCCTCGCCGAGGCCGAGGTGGAGGACGTCGACGCCACCATCGAGGCGATCGCCACCCGTCGCTACACCACCGACGAGCGGCTCACGCTCGACGTCCGGGTGCTGCGCGACGGCGAGGAGGTCTGGCGGACCTTCGCCCTCAACGAGGCCAGCGTCGAGAAGGCCGCCCGCGAGCGGATGCTCGAGGTCGTCCTCGAGATCGACGGCCGACCGCTGTCGCGGTGGGGCTGCGACGGCGTGGTGTGCGCGACGCCGACGGGGTCGACGGCCTACAACTTCTCCGCGGGCGGTCCGGTCGTCTGGCCGGGGGTCGAGGCGCTGTGCGTCGTCCCGCTGAGCGCCCACGCCCTGTTCGCGCGGCCGCTCGTGGTCGCCCCCACCTCGGTGGTCGCGGTCGAGGTGCTCTCGCGCAGCGACCGCCCCGGGGTGCTGTGGTGCGACGGCCGCCGGACGGTCGAGCTGCCGCCCGGCGCCCGGATCGAGGTACGCCGCGGAGCTCGCCCGGTGCGCCTGGTGCGGCTCCACGAGGCGCCGTTCACCGACCGGCTGGTCGCCAAGTTCGGGCTCTCGGTGGAGGGGTGGCGCGGGGCCGGCGAGCGACGTCGACACGGCGGACCCGATGCTTGAGGAGATCCGGATCGACCAGCTCGGCGTCATCGACTCCTCGACGCTGGAGCTCGGACCCGGCCTGACCGTGATCACCGGCGAGACCGGCGCCGGCAAGACGATGGTCGTCACCGCGCTCGGGCTGCTGCTCGGTGGGCGTGCCGACAGCGGGGCCGTGCGCACCGGCGCCCGCACCGCCCGGGTCGAGGGCACCGTGCTGCTCGACTCCTTGCCCCACGTGGCCGAGGAGGTCGACCAGGTCGGGGGAGAGGTCGAGGACGACCGGGTGGTCCTGGGTCGCACCGTCAGCGCCGAGGGCCGCTCCCGCGCCTTCGCCGGCGGCGCGTCGCTGCCGATCAGCCGGTTGGCCGAGCTCACCGAGCCGCTGGTCGCCGTGCACGGCCAGTCCGACCAGCACCGCCTGTTGCGGCCGACCGCCCAGCTCGCGGCCCTCGACCGCTTCGCGGGGGCACCGGTGGCCGGCCCGCTCGAGCACTACCGCGCCCTCCACGACGAGCTGCGGGCGACCGAGCAGACGCTCGACGACGTCACCGCCCACGCTCGCGACCGCGCTCGCGAGGCCGACCTGCTGCGGTTCGGGCTCGACGAGGTCGCCGAGGTCGGCCCCGAGCCGGGTGAGGACACGGCGCTGGCCGGCGAGGAGGCTCGGCTGGGGCACGCCGACGCGCTCCGGGTCGCGGCCGAGGGGGCGCGCGAGTCGCTGTCGAGCGAGCTGGACCGCCCGGACGCCCTGGGTGCCGTCGCCGCCGCCCGTGCCGCCCTCGAGGGCGTGCGCGAGCACGACCCGCAGGCCGACGAGCTGGCCGGCCGGCTGGCCGAGCTGTCCTACGTCCTCGCCGACCTGGCGGCCGACGTGGCGTCCTACGCCTCGGGCCTGGAGACCGACCCTGCCCGGCTGGCCGCGGTCTCCGAGCGCCGGGCCGCGCTGGTCGCGCTGACCCGCAAGTACGGCGAGACGATCGACGAGGTGCTGGCCTGGCAGCAGCGCTCCGCAGTGCGGCTGAGCGACCTCGACGGCACCGACGACCGGATCGAGGAGCTGCGCGCGGCCCGCGACCGGCTCGGCACCGAGCTGCGCGCGGTCGCCGCCGAGCTCTCGGCGGCCCGCGAGGCTGCGGCCGTCCGGCTGGGGGAGCAGGTCACCGCCGAGCTCGCCGACCTGGCGATGCCCCACGCCCGCGTCGAGGTCGCGGTGACCCGCCGTGAGCGGTTCGGGGCCGCGGGGTGCGACGAGGTGGAGTTCCGGCTGGCCGCCAACGTCGGCGGAGACGCCCGGCCGCTGGCCCGGGGCGCCTCGGGTGGTGAGCTCTCGAGGGTGATGCTGGCCCTCGAGGTGGCGCTGGCCGGCACCGGGCCGGCACCGACGTTCGTCTTCGACGAGGTCGACGCCGGTGTGGGGGGTGCGGCGGCGGTCGAGGTCGGTCGCCGGCTGGCTCGGTTGGCCCGCTCCTCGCAGGTGCTGGTGGTGACCCACCTGCCCCAGGTCGCGGCGTACGCCGACCGCCACGTCGTGGTCGCCAAGACCGACGACGGGACGGTCACCAGCTCGGGGCTGACCGTCCTCGACGACACCGGCCGCGAGCGCGAGCTGTCCCGGATGATGGCCGGCATGAGCGACTCCGACAACGCCCTCGCCCACGCCCGCGAGCTGCTCGAGTCGGCCCTCCCGGCGAGGGCTCGCGGCTGACGCGCCGAAGGGTCCCGGATGCGTCTGGCGGCGACCACCGGCTGACACCATGGGCCGGTGCCCGTCCGCCACAGAAACGCCGCGCAGCCCGGGCTCACCGGGACCGTGCGCGTCGACCGCCGTACCAAGGTGCTGCTGCCCCGGCTGCGACCCGGTGACGTCGCCGTCATCGACCACCTCGACCTCGACCGTGCCACCGCGCAGGCCTTCATCGACGCCCGGGTCAGCGCGGTGCTCAACGCCTCGCCGTTCCTCTCGGGGCGCTATCCCGCGCTCGGCCCGGCGCTGCTCGCGGAAGCGGGGATCCTCCTGCTCGACCGGCTCGAGGGGCTCCAGCACGTGCCGGACGGTGCCCGGGTCCGGCTGCACGACGAGATGGTCTACCTCGACGACCGGCCGGTGGCCCTGGGCCGCGAGGTCGACCTCGGCCTGCTCGACCAGGAGATGACCCAGGCCCGGAGCGGCCTGGCCAGCCAGCTGGAGACCTTCACCCACAACAGCAGCGAGTTCCTGCGCCGCGAGGAGGCACTGCTGCTCCACGGTGAGGGGCTGCCCCGGATCGGCTCGCGGATGAGCGGCCGCCCGGTGGCGGTGGTGCTCGAGGGCCAGAAGGCCGAGCTGCGACGGATCTCGGCGTTCGTCCGCGAGCGCCGCCCGGTCCTGGTCGGGGTCGACGGCGGCGCCGACGCGCTCCGCGACGCCGGGCACACCCCCGACGTCGTCGTCCTCGACAACAACGGGGGAGAGCTGCCCTCGGCCGCGACGCTGCGCGCGGCCCGCGACGTCGTGGTCCGGGTCGACCGGGGCGACCGGCGGCCGCTGGAGCACCTCGAGCGGCTCGGGCTCCGCCCGCTGCGCGTCGAGACCTCCGCGACGTCCGAGGACATCGCCCTGCTCCTCGCCGAGGCCGGCGAGGCCGCGGTGATCGTCGGGGTGGGGATGCACGCCACCCTCGACGAGTTCCTCGACCGGCAGCGCGCCGGCCTGGCCAGCACCTACCTGACCCGGCTCCGCGTGGGCCAGCGCCTGGTCGACGCCGCCGCGGTGCCGATCCTCTACTCCGGTCGGCTGCGCCCGCGCCACCTGTTCCTGGCGCTGCTCGTGGGCATGATGGCGCTCACGGCCGCCCTGGCCACCTCGCCGGTCGGGCACGACTGGGTGGTCACCGCCTGGGCGTGGCTGCAGACCCTCCCGGACCAGGTCCGCGGGTGGCTGACATGAGCCTCGTACGCCGCCACCTGGTCGCGGTCGTCTCGATCGTGCTCGCCCTGGCGACCGGTATCGTGCTGGGTGCCGGGCCGCTGAGCCGCGCCACCCTCGTCCCGACGACCGCCGAGCAGCGGCCGCAGGCGCCGCCGGTCGCCGAGACCGCCGACGAGCTCGCCGACGCCGTCACGCCGACCGTGTCCCGCGACCGGCTGTCCGGCCGGAGCGTCGCGGTCGTGTCGACCCCCGGCGTGTCCTCCGACGCGGTCGAGGCGCTGGCCGCCGCCGTCGAGCAGTCCGGCGGCACGGTCACCGCCCGCTGGAAGGTGGGCCGGTCCCTGGTCTCGGCCGGTGAGACGGTGCTCGTCGACACGCTCGGCGACCAGCTGGTCGAGCAGCTCGACGGCCGGATCGCCGACGCCGACGCGCCGGCGTACGAACGGATGGGGCAGCTGCTCGGGGCCGCCGTGGCGACCGACGAGGAGCGCCCCAAGGTGATCGGGCCCGACGGGACCACGATCCGACAGAGCCTCGACGCCGCCTCGCTGCTCTCGACGGACGCCGAGGAACCCCGCAACGCGCCGCTGGTGCTGCTGATCCTCGGCAGCGACGTCGAGGACGCCGTCGTGGAGGGGCTCACGACCGGGCTCGCCGAGAAGGCCACCCGGGTCGTCGTGGCCGCCGCGGACCGCTCCGGTGACCTCGACGTCCTCGACGAGGCCGGGGTGGTCTCGACGGTCGACGGAGCCGCAGGAGCGGCCGGCCGGCTGGCCGCCGTGCTCGCGCTGGCGGCGCCGGAGAAGGATCCGCCGGGGTCCTACGGGGCGTCGGGGTCCGACGGCGTCCTGCCCCTCGGGTAGGATCGAAGCCCGTGAAGCATGCGACGCCGGTCAAGCACGTGTTCGTCACCGGAGGCGTCGCCTCCTCCCTCGGGAAGGGGCTCACGGCCTCCAGCCTCGGCAACCTGCTGAAGGCGCGCGGGCTGCGGGTGACCATGCAGAAGCTGGACCCCTACCTCAACGTCGACCCCGGGACGATGAACCCGTTCCAGCACGGCGAGGTCTTCGTGACCGACGACGGCGCCGAGACCGACCTCGACATCGGCCACTACGAGCGGTTCCTCGACACCGACCTCTCGCAGATCGCCAACGTCACCACCGGACAGGTCTACTCCACCGTGATCGCCAAGGAGCGCCGCGGCGACTACCTCGGCGACACGGTGCAGGTGATCCCCCACATCACCAACGAGATCAAGGACCGGATCCTCGAGATGGGCCGCGGCCAGGGCGAGGCGGCCGTCGACGTGGTGATCACCGAGATCGGCGGCACCGTGGGTGACATCGAGTCGCTGCCGTTCCTCGAGGCGGCCCGGCAGACCCGGCACGAGATCGGCCGCGACAACTGCTTCTTCATCCACGTCTCGCTGGTGCCCTACATCGGCCCGTCGGGCGAGCTGAAGACCAAGCCCACCCAGCACTCCGTCGCCGCGCTGCGCTCGATCGGCATCCAGCCCGACGCGATCGTCTGCCGCTCCGACCGCGAGCTCCCGGCGGGCATCAAGCGCAAGATCTCGTTGATGTGCGACGTCGACGACGAGGCCGTGGTCACGGCCGCCGACGCCCCCTCCATCTACGACATCCCCAAGGTGCTCCACCGCGAGGGCCTCGACGCCTACCTCGTCCGCCGGCTCGACCTGCCCTTCCGCGACGTCGACTGGACCGACTGGGACGACCTGCTGCGTCGGGTCCACCACCCGGCCGAGGAGGTGACGATCGGCCTGGTCGGCAAGTACGTCGACCTGCCCGACGCCTACCTCTCGGTGGCCGAGGCGCTGCGCGCCGGCGGCTTCGCCCACGAGGCCAGGGTCCAGCTGCGCTGGATCGCCTCCGACGAGTGCGCGACCGCCTCGGGCGCGGCGCGCCAGCTCGCCGACGTCGACGCGGTCTGCGTGCCGGGCGGCTTCGGCGTACGCGGCATCGAGGGCAAGCTCGGCGCGCTCACCTACGCCCGCACCCACGGCATCCCGACTCTCGGGCTGTGCCTGGGCCTGCAGTGCATGGTCATCGAGTACGCCCGCAACGTGGCCGGGCTGGAGAAGGCGGGCTCCTCGGAGTTCGACCCGGACAGCCCGGAGCCGGTGATCGCGACCATGGAGGAGCAGAAGTCGTTCGTGGAAGGCGCCGGCGACCTCGGCGGCACCATGCGGCTCGGTCTCTACCCCGCCGAGCTGGCCGAGGGCAGCGTGGTCCGCGAGGCCTACGGCGAGGCGATCATCCACGAGCGGCACCGCCACCGCTACGAGGTCAACAACGACTACCGCGACCAGCTCGGCGAGTCCGGGCTGGTCTTCTCCGGCACCAACTCCGATCTCGGGCTGGTCGAGTTCGTCGAGCTGCCCCGCGAGGTGCACCCCTACTACGTCGCCACCCAGGCCCACCCCGAGCTGCGCTCACGGCCGACCCGGCCCCACCCGTTGTTCGCCGGGCTGGTCGGCGCGGCCCTCGAGCGGCAGCGCGCCGAGCGGCTCGGGATCGACGAGACCGGCCTGCGGCGCCAGGAGCTCGACGACTGAGGGACCGGCCCTCAGAGGGCGCGCGCGGCCAGGATCCGCGAGAGCGTGAAGGAGCCCGCGCGCAGTTGGTTGCGGGCGTAGGCGCTCAGGGAGCCGTCCTCGGCCAGGGCCCGGGCGTCGGCGAGGAACGCCTCGTCGCCCGCGCCGTAGGGGAACATCGCCCGGATCACCAGGCCCTGCTGGAGCAGGCCGCCGGTGAGCCGGGGAAGCTCCTCGAGGTAGCGCTCGGTGAACGGCTTGAGCAGCTCGGCCTGGGTCGGCCGCCAGAAGGTCGCGCCCAGCTCGAGGGTGTCGCGACCGGCCGGCACGGAGTGGTCGACGTACATCGCCCGCCAGACCTGCTCCTTGGCGGAGACCTCCGCGGCGGCCGCGAGCGTCCGGAGCTGCTTGACGTGGGCCTCCGGGTCGTCGTCGCGTCCCAGCAGCGCCTTGACCGCCCCGTCGTCGTAGCCGTCGAGCTCGGCGCGACGCGTCGTCACCCGCCAGGCGAGGTCGAGGTCGTCGGCCGCGGCGATCGCCTCGTCCAGCACCGCCCAGTGCTCGTCGGTGGTGGCGTTGGCGGCCAGCGTCCGCAGCGCCGGCTGCCGGTGCTCCGGGACCTCGGCCAGGCCGGCGGCACTGTCGGCGAGGGCGCGCTTGAGCCCGGGGGAGTCCTCGGGTGAGGCCCAGCGGTCGGAGATCGAGTGGGCGACGCTGAGGAACGGCTCGACCAGCGAGGGGTTGCGCTCGGTCTCCAGCGCACGGATCACGGCGGTGGCGCCCTCCCGGGGAGCCAGCTCGCCGAGCAGCAGCAGCTGGTTGACCGTGGCCACGACCAGCGCGCGCGACAGCGGCTCGGGCAGCTCGCCCAGCCGGTCGAGCATGGTGCGCAGCGACGCCTCGTCGGGACGGACGGCGGCGAAGGTCTCGTCACCCGCGTTGAGCAGGTGGAGGTCGACGTCCGGCAGCGAGACCGGGGTCACCGCCTGCTCGAGGCGGAGATCGGTGCGCGCCACCGCCACGAGCGTGTCGCCGGAGGCGTCGTAGCTCGCGACGCTGACCTGGTGGGGCCGCGGCGGTTGGTCGTCCGGCGACTCGGCGCGGACCTCGCCGTCGACCAGCCGCAACGTGTCGGTGCCGGAGCGGTCGAGCCAGGCGGCGGTCCATCCCGAGAGGTCGGTGCCGGCGGCCACGCCGAAGGCGCTCATCAGGTCGTCGAGCACGGTGTTGTCGTAGGCGTGGTCGCGGAAGTAGCTCCGCAGCCCGCCGACGAAGGCCTCCTCGCCGATCCAGGCCATCAGCTGGTGGAGGACGCTCTGACCCTTGACGTAGGTGATCGAGTCGAAGTTGGCGGTCGCGTGGTCGACGTCGGGCACCTCGGCCCGGATCGCGTGGGTGGCCGGACCCATGTCCATGTCGTAGGCGGCCCGCTTGTAGAGCGCGAGGAAGCCGGCCCACTGGTCGACGAACTCGGTGGCCCGGGCCAGCGCCCAGTTGGACGCCCACGAGGCGAAGGCCTCGTTGAGCCACAGGTCGTCCCACCAGCGCATGGTCACCAGGTCGCCGAACCACATGTGGGCCATCTCGTGCAGCACGAACTCGGCCAGCAGCGCACGCTGGGCGTGGCTGGGCGGCGTACGGGAGAGCTGGGCGTCGCCGTAGGTGACGCACCCCCAGTTCTCCATCGCGCCGCCGAGGTCGGGCACGAACACCTGGTCGTAGCGCTGCTGCGGGAACGGCGTCCCGAACTGCTGCCCGAAGAAGGTCAGGCCCTGCCGGGTGATGGTCACCAGGTCGTCGAGGTCGCGCTCGAGCGCGGGCACCAGCGACTGGCGGCAGTAGAAGCCGAGGTCGTAGCCGTCGTGCTGCCGCCGCACCTCGTGGAACGGCCCGGCGTTGACGACCACGACGTACGTCGAGAGCCGCGGCGTGTCGGGGTAGGTCCACACCCGGGCGCCGTCGGTGGGCTCGGAGACCTGCTCGGGCCCGGTGTTGGAGGTGACCGTCCACGACTCCGGGGCGGTGACGACGAAGCGGTGGGGCGCCTTGAGGTCGGGCTGGTCGAAGCAGGCCCACACGCGGCGGGCCTCGTCGGGCTCGAAGCTGGTCCACACGTAGACCAGGCCGTCGCTGGGGTCGACGGTGCGCAGGATGCCGCTGGAGCTGCTCGTGTCGGACTGCGAGGTCCGCACGACCAGGACGTTGTCGGCCTCGAGGTCGGCCAGCGGCAGCCGACCGTGCTGCGCGGACGCCGGGTCGAGCGGCCGCCCGTTGAGCTCCGCGCTCTCGACGGTCGCGACGCAGTCGACGAACGTCGACGACCCGGGCTCGGTGGAGCGGAAGCTGATCGTCGAGACCGCGCGGAGGGTGTCGCCCTCGAGCAGGCCGGTCATGTCGACCTCGATGTCGTAGCGGGAGACCGCGAGCAGGCGGGCCCGCTCCTCGGCCTCGCCGCGGGTCAGGCTGGCGGCGTCCATCCGGCCACCGTAGCGTCACCGTCATGGAGGACCACGAGGAGCAGCCGCTGGCCGACCGACCCGTGCGCTGGCCGGTCGAGGGCAGCGACGACCTGTTCCGCGACGACTGGGTGCTGGCCCTCCGGGCCGACCGCGTACGTCGGCCCGACCAGCCGGACGGCGAGTCCTTCCGCCGGCTGGTGCTCGAGCACCCGGGCGCCGTGGTCGTGCTGGCCGTCGACGACGACGGGCAGGTGTGCCTGCTGCGGCAGTACCGCCACCCCGCCGGGGTCGAGTTCGTCGAGCTCCCGGCCGGGCTGCTCGACGTCGAGGGCGAGGACCCCGGTCTGACCGCCCGCCGCGAGCTGCGCGAGGAGGCCGCCCTGGAGGCCGAGGACTGGACCCACCTCGGCAGCTTCCACTCCTCGCCGGGGATCTCCGAGGAGGTCATGCACTTCTACCTCGCGCAGGGGTTGCGCGAGGTGGAGCGCGGCGACTTCACCCCGCAGCACGAGGAGGCCGTGATGCAGGTGTTCCGGGCGCCGTTCGAGGACCTGGTCAAGGCGGTGCTCGACGGTCGGGTCACCGACGCCCCGGTCGCGCTGGCCGCGCTGCTGGTGGTGGGGAGGGCGCTCGACGACCGCGGACCCGCTGCGGAGTAGTGTCCTGCCGTCGCCACCGACGTGGCGCAGGTCACCCGGGGTCGGCTCCGGGGGCCACCCGACAGCAAGGAGTGCGAAGGTGAAGGTCGGCGTCCCGAAGGAAGTCAAGAACCACGAGTACCGGGTGGCCGTCACCCCGGTCGGGGTCCACGAGCTGACCCAGCACGGCCACGAGGTCTTCGTCGAGAGGGCGGCCGGACAGGGCTCGCAGATCCCCGACGAGGAGTACGTCGCCGCGGGCGCGAAGATCCTCGACTCCGCCGATGAGGTCTGGGGTGCTGCCGACACGGTGCTCAAGGTCAAGGAACCGGTCGCCGAGGAGTACCACCGCCTGCGCGAGGGGCTGACGCTCTTCACCTACCTCCACCTCGCCGCCGACAAGCCGCTCACCGAGGAGTTGGTCGCCAAGAAGGTGACCGCGATCGCCTACGAGACCGTCCAGCTGCCCAGCGGCGGCCTCCCGCTGCTCTACCCGATGTCGGAGGTCGCCGGCTGCCTGGCGCCCCAGGTCGGCGCGCACGCGATGATGAAGGCGCAGGGCGGCCGCGGTGTGCTGATGGGCGGTGTCGGCGGGGTCGCCAACGCCAAGGTCGTGATCATCGGGGCCGGCGTCTCCGGCCAGAACGCCGCCAACATCGCGCTCGGCATGGGGGCCGACGTCACCCTGCTCGACACCGACCTCGACAAGCTGCGGATGTCGTTCTGGCGCTACAACAACCGGGTCCACGGCCTGGCGTCGTCCAAGCTGGCGATCCAGCAGCAGGTGATGGAGGCCGACATGGTGATCGGCGCGGTGCTGATCCCCGGCGCCGCGGCTCCCAAGCTGGTGAGCAACGACCTGGTCGCCCAGATGAAGCCCGGCTCGGTGCTCGTCGACATCGCCGTCGACCAGGGCGGCTGCTTCGAGGACACCCACGCCACGACCCACGCCGAGCCCACCTACGAGGTGCACGGCTCGGTCTTCTACTGCGTGGCCAACATGCCCGGCGCGGTGCCCAACACCTCGACCTACGCGCTCACCAACGCGACCCTGCCCTACGTCGTCGCGGTGACCGACAAGGGCTGGCAGCAGGCGTGCCGCGACGACCGGAGCCTCGCCCTCGGCCTCAACACCCACGACGGCCGGCTCACCAACGGCCCGGTCGGCGAGGCGGTCGGCATCGACACCGTCTCCCTGGAGGACGCGCTTGCCTGACGGCCCGTCGACGACCACGCCGGACGGCCTCACCCGGGCGGTCCGCACCTATCTCGACCACCTCTCGGTCGAGCGTGGGCTGGCCGCCAACACCCTGTCGTCGTACCGGCGCGACCTGCGGCGCTACCTGGAGTTCGTGCGCGGTCGCGGGGTTGGTTCCCTCGACGAGGTCACCGAGCAGCTGGTCACCGACTTCCTGGTGCGGCTGCGCGAGGGCGACGCCGACCACCCGCCGCTGACCGCGTCATCGGCCGCGCGCACGGTGGTGGCCGTCCGCGGCTTCCACAAGTTCGCGGTGCGCGACGGCCTCGCGACGGCCGACCCGGCCGCAGGCGTGAAGCCTCCGTCCCCGGCCAAGCGGCTGCCCAAGGCGATGCCGCTCTCGGACGTCGAGGCGATCCTCGAGGCGGCGGGCGCGGCCGGCACCACCCTCGCGCTCCGCGACCGTGCGCTGCTGGAGGTGCTCTACGGCACCGGCGCCCGGATCTCGGAAGCCGTCGGTCTCGACATCGACGACCTGGGCGGGCTCGAGGGGGTGGACCGCACCGTCCTGCTGCGCGGCAAGGGCTCCAAGGAACGGCTCGTGCCCCTGGGCTCGTACGCCGCGACGGCGGTCGACGGCTACCTGGTCCGGTCGCGGCCCGAGCTGGTCACCGCCACGACGCCGGCCGGGGCGCTGTTCCTGAACTCCCGCGGTGGCCGGCTCTCCCGGCAGAGCGCGTGGTCGGTGCTGGTCCGGACGGCCGAGCGCGCCGGTGTCACGCGCGACGTCTCGCCCCACACGATGCGCCACTCCTTCGCGACCCACCTCCTCGACGGTGGCGCCGACGTGAGGGTCGTCCAGGAGCTGCTCGGCCACGCCTCGGTGACCACGACCCAGGTCTACACGCTGGTCACCGTCGACAACCT
Source organism: uncultured Actinomycetota bacterium (assembly GCA_963740885.1). GTDB lineage: Bacteria > Actinomycetota > Actinomycetes > Propionibacteriales > Nocardioidaceae > Nocardioides. Next base: position 340,794 of record CAVUFP010000001.1, on the reverse strand, counting down.
GCGCGAGGTCTTCGCCACCGCCCACCCCCGGGCGCGGGACTGAGGCGTGGGCGCCGCCCCGCCGCTGGCCCTGCTCGACGGGGTGCGCTGGCACGGTGAGCGAGGGCCCACGCCGTCGAGGCGCGGCACGCGTTCGTGTCGCGAGGGGTCATCACGGCCATCACCCGGCTACCCGGGCCTTCCCCTCCCGGGACCGGGGCTGGGTCAGGCGTAGCCGAGGACGTCGAGGTCGCGGCGGTAGAGCTCCTCGATCCGACGGTGGGCAGCGGGAGTGAGGTCGGCCTTGGTGAAGCCGCGTCCGACGGACTGGTTGCGCGTCTCCGGCGGGGTCACCGGAAGGCCGAGGGTCTCGCAGATCCCGGCGAAGTCCTCGTCGAAGCTCTCCAGCCGCCCGAGGCGGTCGACGCGGGTCAGGTCGACGAGCCGGACCTGCAGCATGATGTGGCGGTCGGTGGCGGCGATGTCGCTGAGGTCCTGGTCGCCGGCCCACGCCGCGAACTCCTCGATCCGCTGCATCCGCGCGAGGGTCGCGGGGTCGAAGTCGAAGTGGTTGGTGTCGACCACCTTGTTGCGCCACGCGGACACGAACCGGTCGACGGGGTGCCGGACGAAGGCGAAGGCGACGTAGTCGGCCAGCGCCTCCCGTGGGTAGCGCAGGTCGCTGCCGTGGCGGACGTCGAGCGTGGCGTGGGCGTCGAGGTGGCCGAGGATGGTGCGGGTCGCGACCTTGGCGACCCGGAACCACAGGAAGCGCCCGGCGTGGCTCACCGACAGGTGGTAGCCGAGGGGGGACAGCCGGGCCGACCCCATCGGGGTGCGGTCCCACTGGCGCAGCACCAACCGGCGTGCCCGGGCGGTGGGTCCCGGTCGAGCCGGGACGCGGAGCAGCGTGGCAGTCATGGGCGACCTCCTGGACGGCTGCCCCGTGACCGGGGCGTGACCCTCGCCCCGCAGCCCGCCGATGCTACTGCGGACGCGCGCCGTCCGGTAGGTGGTTGGATCGGACCCGTGCCCGGCCCTCCACGACTCACCGCGACGGCGGGCCCGGACTGACCGAAGCGCGGACCCCTTCCGGCGGACCACCCTGGCTGGTGGTCGACTGCGGAGGCCCGTCGGAGCCGACGAGCTCGCGCGCACGGCGTGCCACGCCGCCGTGGTGGGCTTCCCACCGTTCCCCCACAGTTGAGTAACGGCGCTTTGGGCCGGGCTCCCGAGCATTTCCTTCTGCTGTACCCTCTGCCCGAGGGCCTCATGAGCCGTCGCCGTTCCAGGACCCCGAACGGCGGGCGATCGTGGGAGGCCCTGCTGGGGGACTGGGGGTCCGAGGTGGCGCGCATACTAGTCATAGATGATGAGCCCGACCTGGTGCGGTTCGTACGCCGTGCCCTGGAGGCCGACGGTCACGAGGTCTCCGCGGCGACCGACGGCGCCTTCGGCTTGAGCAAGGCTCTGAGCGAGGCTCCGGACCTCGTGCTGCTGGACCTCGTGATGCCCGGAATCGATGGACGGCAGGTGTTGCGGGCCCTCAAGGCCGCCCTGCCCGAGGTCCGGGTCCTGGTGCTCTCCGCAGAGTCCCATGTCGGGACCCGCGTGGAGATCTTGGAGGCAGGAGCGGTCGACTTCCTTGGCAAGCCCTTCTCGATCCGAGAACTGCTCGCGCGGGTTCGCGGCCGGCTCGCCGACCGCGACGAGCGCCCAGCGACCCACGACATCGTCCTGCGCGGTCCGGACGCCGCCTACGACGCCTTCACCGCGTGGGTGTCCGAGCAGGGTCTCGAGCCCTACCCGCACCAGCAGGAGGCGGTGCTCGAGCTGCTCGGCGGCAGCAACGTGGTGCTCTCGACACCGACCGGCTCGGGCAAGTCGCTGGTCGCGGTCGCCGCGCACCTCGCGGCCCTGGCCGATGACCGCGTCAGCGTCTACACGGCCCCCATCAAGGCGCTGGTCAACGAGAAGTTCTTTGCGCTGTGCGAGATCTTCGGCGCTGACGACGTCGGGCTGCTGACCGGCGACGCCTCGGTCAACACCGACGCCCCGATCATCTGCTGCACCGCCGAGGTGCTGGCCAACATCGCGCTGCGCGAGGGGGAGGGGGCCGACGTCGGGCTGGTGGTGATGGACGAGTTCCACTTCTACGCCGAGCCCGGTCGCGGGTGGGCGTGGCAGGTGCCGCTGATCGAGCTGCCGCGGGCACAGTTCCTGCTGATGTCGGCCACCCTCGGCGACGTCAGCACGATCACCGAGGACCTGACGCGGCGTACGGGTCGGGAGACGGCGGTCGTCTCCGACGCCGTACGGCCGGTCCCGCTGACCTTCACCTGGTCGACCGAGCACCTCGCCGAGACGCTCGAGGAGCTGGTGACGACGGGGCAGGCGCCGGTCTACGTCGTCCACTTCACCCAGGCGGCCGCGGTCGAGCACGCCACCTCGCTGCTGCGCACGGCCGGTCTGGCCAAGCGCGCCGACCACGAGGCGATCTCGGCGCGCACGAGCGGCGTCCGGTTCGGCGCAGGCTTCGGCAAGACTCTCCACAAGCTGCTGCGGGCGGGGATCGGCGTCCACCACGCCGGGATGCTCCCGAAGTACCGACGGGTCGTCGAGCAGCTCGCCCAAGCCGGCCTGCTCACCGTCGTCTGCGGCACCGACACCCTCGGCGTGGGGATCAACGTCCCGATCCGGACCGTGCTCTTCAGCGGCCTGGCCAAGTTCGACGGTCACCGGCAGCGGGTGCTCAAGGTGCGCGAGTTCCAGCAGATCGCCGGCCGTGCCGGACGGGCCGGCTTCGACAGCGCGGGCTCGGTCGTGGTCCAGGCCCCCGAGCACGTCATCGACAACGAGAGGGCGAAGAAGAAGGCCGCGGCCAGCACCAACAAGCGCTCGAAGGCGCAGCTGAGGAAGCCGCCGCCGGGCACCGTCGTCTGGAACGAGCAGACCTTCGACAAGCTGGTGGAAGGGGTCCCGGAGCTGCTCGAGTCGAGGATGAAGGTCGACAACTCCATGCTCGTCAACGTGCTGGCCCGCGAGGAGGACGCGTTCCCCGTCGTACGCCGGCTCCTGACCGACAACCACGAGACCCGGCGCCAACAGCTGCGGCTGGCGCGTCGGGCGCTGCGACTGGCCCGGGCGCTGGTGCGGGCCGGCACGGTCACCCGGCTCGACGAGCCGGACGCGCTGGGCCGTCGCTACGTGCTGACCGTCGACCTGCCGGCCGACTTCGCGCTGCACCAGCCGCTCTCGCTCTTCGCGCTGGCCGCGCTGGAGGTGCTCGACCCCGAGGCGCCGACGTACCCGCTCGACGTCATCTCGGTCGTGGAGGCCGTGCTCGAAGGGCCGCGTCCGGTGCTGTTCGCCCAGCGGCACGCCGCCCGCGGCGAGCTGATCGCCGAGCTCAAGGCCGACGGCGTCGACTATGACGAGCGGATGGCGTTGGTCGAGGAGGTCACCTGGCCCGAGCCGCTCGCCGAGCTGCTGGAGCCGCTGCTGGAGACCTATCGTGAGAGCCACCCCTGGCTACCCGCCGACGCGCTGGAGCCGAAGTCCGTGCTGCGCGAGATGTGGGAGCAGGGGATGGGGTTCACCGACTTCGTGGCCCGCTACCAGCTGGCGCGGTCCGAGGGGCTGGTGCTGCGCTACCTGACCGACGCCTACCGGGCGCTGCGCCAGACGGTGCCCGAGCGGCACCGGCCGCCCGAGGTCGACGACGTCGTGGAGTGGTTGGGCGAGACGATCCGCCAGACCGACTCCTCGCTGCTCGACGAGTGGGAGTCGCTGAGCCACCCCGACCACGCCCGGCGGGACGTGGTCGAGCACGCGCCGCCCCCGCCGCCGCGACCGGTGTCGCGGCAGGAGCGGGCCTTCGCGGTGATGATCCGCAACGCGATGTTCGCGCGGGTGCAGCTCGCCGCCCGCGACGACCTCGACGGGCTGGTCCGGCTGGAGCGGGAGGCGGCCGACCGGGTCGACCCGCCGCGCGAGGTGGTGATGAAGAGAAGCGCCTGGGACACCGCGCTGGAGGACTACTACGCCGAGCACGACACGATCGGCACCGGCCCCGACGCGCGCGGACCGACGTACCTGGTGGTGGGGGAGGAGGAGCCCGGCCCAGCCCGCAGGGACCGACGAGGGCACCGTGGCGCGCGTACGCCGCGTGGTGCAGACCCTCGCCGACCCCGCCGGCCACCGCGACTGGGTCATCGAGGCCCTCGTCGACTGCGACGCCTCCGACGACGCCGGCGAGCTGGTGCTCGCCGCGACTGCGCTGCGGCGGCTGTGAGGGGGCGGTGACGCCCACCCGCATCCACCCCATCTCACAAATCCGCGACCCGCCCGGTGCGTCGGTCGAAACCGGGCCACCCGCCGTCCTAGCCTCGCGACATGCTCGGCAACATGTCGCCGAGTCGACAATTCGAAACCACACCACCGGGAGTGTCAGATGAGCGGTGACAGGTCCTTCTCAGGACTGTTCGGCAGCCAGGGGAGCAGTGCCCCGGAGATGCCACCGCTGGTCAGGCCGACCGCCCCGCCAGGTGAGACCAGCCACCCTTCCCCCGGAGCAGACGACCACGTGAGCCAGCCCATCCCCTTCGAACGCCCCACCGAGCCGGAGCCGGTCGGCAGAGCCGGTCCTCGGGCCGACCGGGCGCCCGCTGCCCGACTTCCCGGAGCCGCCGCCCGTGGCCAGCCACGGCGGCGCGCGGGTGATCGCGATGTGCAACCAGAAGGGCGGCGTCGGCAAGACCACGACGACCATCAACCTCGGGGCGGCGCTCGCCGAGTACGGCCGCAGGGTGCTGCTGGTCGACTTCGACCCGCAGGGCTCGCTGTCGGTCGGCCTCGGGCTCAACCCGCACGAGATGGACCTGACCGTCTACAACCTGCTGATGCAGCGCGACACCGACGTGCGCGAGGTGATCGTCGAGTCCGGCGTCCCGGGCATGGACCTGCTGCCCTCCAACATCGACCTCTCGGCCGCCGAGGTGCAGCTGGTCCACGAGGTGGCCCGCGAGCAGACCCTCTCGCGCGTCCTCGCGCCCGCGATCGCCGACTACGACGTGGTCCTGATCGACTGCCAGCCCTCGCTCGGCCTGCTCACGGTCAACGCGCTCACCGCCGCCGACGGCGTGATCGTGCCGCTGGAGTGCGAGTACTTCGCGCTGCGCGGCGTCGCGCTGCTCAAGAACACCATCGACAAGGTCCAGGAGCGGCTCAACCCCCGGCTGGTGATCGACGGCGTGCTCGGCACCATGTTCGACGGCCGCACCCTCCACGGCCGCGAGGTGATGGAGCGGTTGGTGCAGGCGTGGGACGAGAAGGTCTTCCACACCGTGATCCGCCGCACCGTGAAGTTCTCCGACTCCACGGTCGCCGGCGAGCCGATCACGTCGTACGCCGGCACCTCGACCGGTGCCGAGGCCTACCGCCAGCTCGCCAGGGAGGTGTCCGCCCGGTGTCTCGACGGGTGAGCATGCCGGAGGCGGACGACCTGTTCCGTCGGACCGAGGAGCAGGCCACCCGCGTCCGTGCGGTGCCCGACACCCCCGAGCAGGGGGCGGCGGACGTCGAGGCCGATGCTCCGGCCGAGAGGCGTCCCAGCGGCCGGGTCCGCCACGACGAGAAGATGACGGTCTACGTCACCTCCGATGAGCTGCTCGACCTCGAGCACACCCGGCTGGCGCTGCGCCGCGAGCACGGGATGGCCGTCGACCGCGGTCGGCTGGTGCGCGAGGCGGTGGCGATGGTGCTCGCCGACTTCGAGCGGCACGGCGACGACAGCGCGCTCGTCCGGCGCCTCTCCGGGGCCTGAGCGGGGGATGACCGAGCTGATCGACGCCCCCGTGGACGCTGTCGTGACCCCTGACGATGCCGGGGACCCCGGCGGGGCGGGGCCGACGCCGTTCGCGGTGCGGCTGGACAACTTCGAGGGCCCCTTCGACCTGCTGCTCGTCGCTGATCTCCAAGCACAAGCTCGACATCACCGAGGTGGCGCTCTCGCAGGTCACCGACGAGTTCATCACCCACGTCAAGGCGCTCGGCGCGGCGTGGGACCTCGAGCAGACCTCGTCGTTCCTCGTGGTCGCGGCGACCCTGCTCGACCTCAAGGCGGCCCGGTTGCTGCCGCAGGGCGACGTCGAGGACGAGGAGGACCTCGCGCTGCTCGAGGCCCGCGACCTGCTCTTCGCCCGGCTCCTCCAGTACAAGGCGTTCAAGCAGGTCGCCGGCGTCCTCGAGGGGCGGCTGGCGGCCGAGGCGCGCCGCCACCCGCGCGCGGTCGGGCTGGAGGAGCGGTACGCCGGCCTGCTGCCCGAGGTGCTGATCGGCATCGGCCTCGACGCCTTCGCCGCGCTGGCGGGCCGGGCGCTGGAGCCGAAGCCGGTGCCCGAGCTCTCGCTCCAGCACATCCACGCCCCGACGGTGTCGGTGCGCGAGCAGGCCGCCGCTCGTGGTCGAGCGCCTGCGACGCTCGGGCACCATGACCTTCCGGTCGCTGTGCGGCGACTCGCCCGACACCTTGACCACGGTGGCCCGGTTCCTCTCGCTGCTCGAGCTCTTCCGCGAGGGGGCGGTCGGCTTCGACCAGGTCTCCCCGCTGGGCGAGCTGACCGTGCGCTGGACGGGCGAGGACGAGCAGGACGACGACTTCGAGATCGACGAGTTCGACGGCGCCCCACCCGAGGCCGAGGTGGGGCCCGAGATCGGGGCAGGACACGGGGCAGGACACGGGGCAGGATTCGGGGCCCGAGGAGGACGACGATGACCGAGACGAGTGAGCAGACCCTCGACGTCGCGCTGGCCGAGCTGCGACCGGCGCTCGAGGCGCTGCTGATGGTGGCCGACCAGCCGCTCGACGTCGCCGTGCTCGCCGCGGCGGCCGGCCACCCGGTCGGCGCGGTGGGCGAGGCGCTGGTCGACCTCGCGGCCGACTACGACGAGCAGGGCCGGGGGTTCGAGCTGCGCAACGTCGCCGGCGGCTGGCGCTACTACACGCGCGAGGAGTACGCCGCGGTCGTCGAGAGCTTCGTGCTCGAGGGCCAGCAGGCGCGGCTCACCCAGGCGGCGCTCGAGACGCTCGCCGTGGTCGCCTACAAGCAGCCGGTGTCGCGGGCCCGGGTCTCGGCGATCCGCGGGGTCAACGTCGACGGCGTGATCCGCACGCTGCTCACCCGGGGGCTGGTCGAGGAGGCCGGGCGCGACGGCGAGCACGGCGCGACCCTCTACCGGACGACCGGCTACTTCCTCGAGCGGATCGGGGTCACCTCGCTCGACGAGCTGCCCGAGCTCGCCCCCTACCTCCCCGACCTCGACGACCTCGAGGACGAGCTCGCCGAGGCGGTCGCCGTCCCTGCGGCCGCCGCCCCGGCCGACGGCGACCGGTGAGCCAGCAGGACGGCGACGACGAGGACCACCTGGTCCGGCTGCAGAAGCTGCTCGCCCAGTCCGGGGTCGCCTCGCGACGACGGTGCGAGGAGCTGATGCTCGCGGGCGAGGTCGAGGTCGACGGCGAGGTCGTCACCCGTCTCGGCACCAAGGTCGACCCGCGTACGGCGGTGATCCGCGTGTCCGGGCAGCGGTTGCCACCCGCCTCGCCCCACGCCTACCTGGTGCTCAACAAGCCCCGCGGCGTCGTCTCGACCATGTCGGACCCGCAGGGTCGGCGCACGCTCAGCGACGTTCTGGCCGAGGAGGCGCCCGATGCCGGCCGGCTCTTCCACGTCGGTCGGCTCGACACCGACACCTCCGGCCTGCTGCTCCTCACCAACGACGGCGACTTCGCCCAGCGGATGGCCCACCCCTCCTACGAGGTCGAGAAGACCTACGTCGCCGAGGTCGACGGCGAGGTGACCCGCGCGACGCTGCGCACGCTGCGTGACGGGGTGACCCTCGACGACGGCCCGGTCGAGGTGCGTGCGATCAAGGTGGTGACGACCGGGCCGGGCAAGTCCATCGTCGAGCTGGTCATCCACGAGGGGCGCAACCGGATCGTGCGGCGGCTGCTCGACGCCGTCGGCCACCCCGTACGCCGGCTGACCCGGACCGCCTTGGGCCCGGTGTCCCTCGGCCAGCTGGGGCCCGGCGCGCTGCGCCCGCTGACCAAGGACGAGCTGGGCGCCCTGCTCGACCGCGCCGAGATGTGAGCCCGCCGGCTCGCCTACCCTTGCCGCCATGCCAGTCCGTGCCGTCCGGGGCGCCACCCAGCTCGAGCGCGACGACCGCGAGCACATGCTCGACCGGGTCGCCGAGATGGTGCTCGACGTGATGGCGTCCAACGGGCTGGCGGTCGACGACTTCATCTCGGTGATCTTCACCGCCACCACCGACCTGGTCTCGGAGTTCCCGGCGTACGCCGCCCGGCAGCTCGGCTTCGGCGAGGTGCCGTTGCTGTGCGCCCGCGAGCTGGAGATCGCCGGCTCGATGCCCCGCGTCGTGCGGATGATGGCCCACGTCGAGACCGACCTGCCGCGCGCGGAGCTGACCCACTGCTACCTCCACGGCGCCGCGGCGCTGCGCAAGGACCTCACCCGCACCCGCGAGGTCCCCGACGTGCCGGGTCAGGTCATCCGGGACCGCGATGAGTGACCCACGGCTGGTCGGTCCGGTCGAGGTCGTCGGTGCGGGGCTGCTCGGCACCTCGGTCGCCCTGGTCTGCCGCGACGCCGGGCTCGACGTGGTCCTCCGCGACGTCTCCGAGGAGAACCTCCGCACCGCCTCGGGCCTGGGCGCCGGCCGCCCGGCGACGGGGGAGGAGCATCCCCAGCTGGTCGTCGTGGCGGTCCCGCCCGACCACCTCGGCCACGAGATCGTCGCCGCGCTGGTGCGGAGCGACGCGGTGGTGACCGACGTCGGCAGCATCAAGGGCGAGCCGGCCCGGGTGGTGGTCGAGCAGGCGGCCGACGACGCCGCGCGCTACGTGGGTGGCCACCCGATGGCGGGCAGCGAGCGTTCGGGCCCGCTGGCGGCCACCACGGCGCTCTTCGACGGCCGGCCCTGGGCGGTCACCCCGACCGGCGACGCCGCTCCGGCGGCGGTCGCCCTGGTCGAGCACCTGGCCCGGCTCTGCGGCGCCGTGCCGGTGCGGATGGAACCCGACGAGCACGACCGCGCGGTGGCCCGCACCTCCCACCTGCCCCACCTGCTCGCGGTGCTGGTCGCCGGGCAGCTGGCCGGCGCCCCCGCCGACCACCTCGCCCTCTCCGGCCAGGGCGTGCGCGACGTGACCCGGGTCGCCGGCGGCGACCCGGACCTGTGGCAGCAGATCGTCGCCCTCAACGCCGACGCGCTCCACGACCTGCTCGACGAGGTGCGGCTCGAGCTCGACGTCCTCCAGCGTGCGGTGGCCGGCGGCGACCGTGACGTCGTGGGGGAGCTGCTGGCCCGCGGCGTGGCCGGCACCCGCGCCATCCCCGGCAAGCACGGCGGACCGGTCAGCCCGACCCGGCCGGTCTACGTCGCCGTGCCCGACCACCCGGGCGAGCTGGCGCGGCTGTTCGCCGACGCCGGGGCCAGCGGGGTCAACATCGAGGACGTCCACATCGACCACGACCCGGGCCGCCCGGTCGGCCTGGTCGAGCTGGTCGTGGCGGAGGGTCGCGCGGAGGTGCTGCACGACGCTCTCGAATCCCGGGGCTGGCAGACCCACCGGTAGTCTGCGCGCGTGCCTCACCTCCCCTCCGACCTGGTGATCGCGGTCGACGGCACCTCCGGGTCCGGCAAGTCCACTACGTCGCGGGGCGTGGCCGCGCGGCTGGGACTGCGTTACCTCGACACCGGCGCCATGTTCCGGGCGATGACCTGGTGGATGCTGCGCGAGGGCGTCGACGTACGCGACGACCGGGCCGTGGCGGCCCGCTGCACCGAACCGGAGATCCTGTCGGGGACCGACCCCGAGGGCCCGGGCATCATGGTCGACGGCGTCGACGTGGGCGTCGCCATCCGCTCCGACGAGGTCAACGCGGCGGTGTCGCACGTCAGCGTCGTCCCGGCCGTCCGCAGCCGGCTCCGCGACCTCCAGCGCGAGATCATCGGCGGCGGCGGCATCGTGGTCGAGGGGCGTGACATCGGATCGGTGATCTGGCCGCAGGCGCAGGTCAAGGTCTACCTCACCGCCGAGGCGGAGGCCCGCGCCAGTCGCCGGGCCGCCGAGACCGGCAGCATCGACCTCACCGGCACCCGCGACTCCCTCCTCGACCGCGACCGCATCGACTCCGGCCGCACCACCGCGCCGCTCACGCGCGCCGACGACGCCGTCGACGTCGACACCACCGGCCACACCCTCGACGAGGTGATCGACCGGGTCGTCGCGCTGGCCGAGGCGGCCCGGGAGCGCGCGTGAGCCACCCCATGCTCAGGGGATCCCGACGGTGAGTCCCGACCTCCACCACGAGCGGCCGGCCACCACGGGAGTGCCCCACCCCGCTCGGGCCCTGCTGGGCTCCGCCCGACCGGCGGCCCGCGCCGCCGTACGCCGTCGCTACCGGGTCGCGGTCCACGGCGCCGACCGGGTGCCCGCGACCGGGCCCGTCGTGCTCGCCGCCAACCACATCGGGGTCATCGACGGCCCGCTGCTGGCGATCCTGAGCCCGCGCCCGGTCCACGCGCTGACCAAGCAGGAGATGTTCACCGGCCGGACCGGCCGGTTCCTCACCCGTGCCGGCCAGATCCCCGTCGACCGGTTCCACCCCGACCCGCGTGCGGTGCGTACGGCGCTGCGGGTGCTGCGCGAGTCCGGCGTGGTGGGCGTCTTCCCCGAGGGCACGCGCGGTGACGGCGAGCTGCACCGGTTCCACCACGGCGCGGCCTACCTCGCGCTGGTGACCGGCGCCCCCGTCGTGCCTGCCGTGATGCTCGGCACCCGCGAGCCGGGCGGTGGCGTCGACTCCCGGCCACCGCGGGGGAGCGAGGTGCACGTGAGCTTCGGCGACCCGGTGTGGGTGGAGCCACAGCCGTGGCCGCGCACACCGGGAATGGTTCGGGCGACCTCGGCGCTGCTCCGGGAGCGGCTCCGGGCTGCCCTCGACGAGGCGCGCGCCCGGACCGGCTTCGACCTGCCCGGCCCGCTACCACCGGGCCAGCACGAGGACGACCCCGACACCGGGCTCGTCGACCGAGGAGCATCATGAGCGAGGACCACCTCGAGCCCACGTCCGGCGTCCCGACCGACCCGGGACCGGTGCCGGTCCTGGCCGTCGTCGGCCGCCCCAACGTCGGCAAGTCGACGCTGGTCAACCGCATCATCGGTCGCCGCGAGGCCGTCGTCGAGGACGTGCCCGGGGTGACCCGCGACCGCGTCCCCTACGACGCCGACTGGGCCGGCCGCGCCTTCACGGTCGTCGACACCGGCGGCTGGGACCCCGACGCCCGCGGCATGGCCGAGCGGATCGCCGCCCAGGCCGAGATCGCGGTCGGGCTGGCCGACGCCGTGCTGTTCGTCGTCGACGCCACCGTCGGGATCACCGACGCCGACGAGACCGTCGTCAAGATCCTGCGCCGCTCCGGCAAGCCCGTGGTGCTCGCGGCCAACAAGGTCGACGACGCCCGGACCGAGGCCGAGGCCCACGCGCTCTGGAACCTCGGGCTCGGTGAGCCGTACGCCGTCTCGGCGCTGCACGGCCGCGGCTCGGGCGACATGCTCGACGCCGTCCTGGCCGCGCTGCCGGAGGCACCGCCCGAGCGCGACGCGGAGGTCGGCGGGCCGCGCCGGATCGCCATCGTCGGCAAGCCCAACGTCGGCAAGTCCTCGCTGCTCAACCGGCTCGCCGGGAGCGAGCGGGTGGTCGTGGACGACGTCGCCGGCACGACCGTCGACCCGGTCGACGAGATGGTCGAGCTCGGCGGGCGGACTTGGCGCTTCATCGACACGGCCGGCATCCGCAAGCGGGTCAAGGAGGCCTCGGGCCACGAGTACTACGCCTCGCTGCGCACCTCGACCGCGATCGACCGGGCCGAGGTGGCCGTGCTCGTGGTCGACGCCGGGCAGTCGATCTCCGAGCAGGACCTGCGGATCCTGCAGACCGTCCGCGAGGCGGGACGCGCGCTGGTCATCGCCTTCAACAAGTGGGACCTGGTCGACGAGGAGCGCCGCTACTACCTCGAGCGCGAGATCGAGCGGGAGCTGGTCCAGGTGCGCTGGGCGCCCCGGATCAACGTCACCGCGCGCACCGGCTGGCACGTCGACCGGCTGGTGCCGGCGATCGACAAGGCGATCGAGGGCTGGGAGACCCGGGTGACGACCGGCGCGCTCAACAGCTTCCTCGGCCGGCTGGTCGCCGAGCACCCCCACCCGGTCCGCAGCGGCAAGCAGCCCAGGATCCTCTTCGGCACCCAGCCGTCGGTCGCGCCGCCGACGTTCGTGCTGTTCACGTCGGGCAAGCTCGAGGCGTCCTACGAGCGCTTCGTCGAGCGCCGGCTGCGCGAGGAGTTCGGGTTCGCCGGCACCCCGATCGTGCTGCAGCAGCGACCCCGGGAGAGGCGGAAGCGCTGATGCCCGACCGTCCCACCGACCCGCGTGGCGAACCGTCGGCGTCCCACTGGGAGGCCGTCCACGCCGAGAGGGGCCGGGAGGACGTCTCCTGGTACGAGGAGACGCCGACCACCTCCACCGAGCTGGTGCTCTCCGGCGGCGTGCCGCGCAGCGTCGTCGACGTCGGTGCCGGGTCGTCGTTCCTCCCCGAGGCGCTGCTGGACGCCGGGGTCGGCCACGTCACGCTGCTCGACCTCTCGATGTCGGCGCTGGCGCTGACCGCGGTGCGGCTCGACGACCGGGCCGCACAGGTGACCACGATCGTGGCCGACGTCCTGACCCACGACTTCGACGAGCGCTACGACGTGTGGCACGACCGCGCGGTCTTCCACTTCCTGGTCGAGCCCGAGCAGCGGGCGGCGTACGTCGCCCGGGCGCGGAGCGCCCTGGTGCCCGGCGGCCTGCTGGTCGTCGGCGCCTTCGCCGACGGCGGCCCCGAGACCTGCTCCGGGCTGCCCGTCGCCCGCTACGACGCCGAGGCCCTCGCCGCCGCTTTCGGCGACGACTTCGAGCCGGTGACCGCCCGACGAGCCGAGCACCACACCCCGTGGGAGGCGGTGCAGCCCTTCACCTGGGTCGTGCTGCGGCGTCGCTGACGCACCACCGCTAGCGTCGGGGAATGCGCCTCTCCGCCGCCGGCCTCGTGCTCGTCCTGACCGCGGGCGGCGCGGCGGCCGCCACCGCGCCCCATCCGGTGTCACCAGCCCGGCCGGTCGCGGGATGCGCGGTGTTCCCTGCCGACAACTACTGGAACACCGACGTCTCCGACCTGCCCCGCCACCCGCGGAGCCGCCAGTGGCTGGCGCGGATGTCGTCCGACCTCGACTTGCACCCCGACTTCGGGCCCGCCGGCGGGTCCGGCCCCGACTACGGACTGCCGGTGACGGTGGTGGGTGAGCGGCACCGCCGGGTGCGGGTCCGGTTCGCGTACGCCGACGAGAGCGACCACGTGCGCTACCCGCTCGGCCACGACACCCTGGTCGAGGGCGGACGCCGCTCGTCGGGTGACCGGCACACGATCGTCGTCGACCGCGACCGCTGCCGGCTCTACGAGACCTACGCCACCCGGGTGCGCCACGGCCGCTGGCGGGCCGGCTCGGGTGCCACCTGGCCGCTCGACAGCAACGCGCTGCGACCCGACGGCTGGACCTCGGCGGACGCCGCCGGGCTGCCGATCCTGCCGGGCCTGCTGCGCTGGAAGGAGGTCCGCGAGCGCGACGTCGACCACGCGATCCGGTTCACCACCGACGTCACGTCCCGCTGGCACCTCTGGCCGGCGCGTCACGACGCCGGCTCCCACGCCAGCCACCGGTTCCCGCCGATGGGCGCCCGGTTCCGGCTGCAGGCGGACTACGAGCCGCCGTCCGGGTTCGGGCCCGGCGCCCGGGAGGTGGTCCGCGCGATGCAGACCTACGGGCTGGTGCTCGCCGACAACGGCTCGCCCTGGTTCTTCCAGGGCGAGCGCAACACCCACTGGCCCGGCGGGCTCCTCGAGGACCTGAAGCAGATCCCCGCATCGGCGTTCGTGGCCGTCGACACCTCCCCGCTGGAGGTCGACCCGGACAGCGCCGCGACCGGCTGATCCCGATGCCGGACCGGCCCCCCGGCTGTTGTAGGGTCGCACTCGCTCGACCGGCGATCCCGGGAGGGCTTCGGGCTGTGGCGCAGCTTGGTAGCGCACTTGACTGGGGGTCAAGGGGTCGCAGGTTCAAATCCTGTCAGCCCGACCGAAAGCCCCCTCTGGTCTGCGGCGACGCAGGTCAGAGCGGGCTCTCGTCCTGACGTGGAGCCACGCCGGTCCCGAAGGACCCGGGATCCCTGCCTCGCGTTCGAAGCGGTGGCTACTGGTTCCTGCGGCCCTTCAGCGCCAGGAGGTCGAGAGCGGCGAGCTGGTGGTTCTGGGTGCTGAGCGCACCCTCGGCGATGGTCCTGGCACCACCGCTCACTCCGGCCACCATCTCGGCGCGGGCGGCCGCCATCGAGGACTGGACATGGGCGGTGAGCTGGTCGGCGTACGCCCGGTCGAGTGCCGTGCCGTGGAGACCCGGGAGGGACTCGGCCTCGGCTGACTGCGGGTGCACGACCTCCGGTCGGCCCCAGGCGAGGAGGCAGACCGAGATCTCCTCGAGCCGGCCGCGCTGGGCGACCAGGGTCTCGCGCGCCAGCGCGCGCACGTCATGATCGACAGCGCCCACCGAGGCAGCACTGCTGAGGGGGATCATCCGACGCAGCGCCGCGCGCGCCTCCTCCAGGTAGAGGAGGTCGGCGCCATTTCCGCCGGTCCCACGGTGGGTGGCGGTGTCGTGCCGAGGAGCCGTCTTCATGCGGTCACCTGACTTCCAGGACGCGGCCGTCGTCCGACCGGTGGCGGGGCGGATCCACGGACGGGAGCCGCACCATGGTCTCGAGCGCCTGGATGACGGCGCCGGGGGTCGGCGCTCGAGGCGCACCGAGCACGGTCAGCAACGCGTCGACGGAGTCGCCGACGGTGAAGTCATCACCGGCCCTCAGGCGCGGGGCTTCCGGGACGCGACCGAGGCGACGAGCGGTGAGGATCCCTTGTGCCAGGGCCTCGGCGTCGTCGGGAGCGACCAGGAGGAGCGCCCCGCAGTCGGTCTCGGGAAGGCCGCCGTCGTCCGAGGCGACCACCCGGCACCCGGCGTGCTGGGCCTCGATCGACACGATCCCGAAGGTCTCGTGCCAGTACTGGCTGTTCGACGGCATCACCACGATGTCGTGCTCGGACATCAGGGCGGCCATGGCGGCCGGGGTGCGACGGGCGGGCACCACCTCGATGCCCGGGTGCGTGCGGAGCATCCGTTCGATGATCGCGCCCTGCGGCTTGTCCGAGCCGGCCGTGGTGACGGTGAACGACACCTGGTGGTCGCCGCCCTCGAACAGATCGGTGTGCAGCATGGACATCAGGGTGTAGATGCCCTTCTCCGGGGTCAGCCTGCCGGCGTACAGCACGCGGGTGACGTCGCCGGCATGCGGAGAACGAGGCTGGACCGCGAAGACCGGCTCGGCGAACGGGTGCACCACGTGGACGGTCTCGAGGCTGACGTCGAGGAAGTCTGCCCACAGGGTGGCCGCATACCGGCTCGTCGCGATCAGCGTGCGGTCGCGCGTGCCGGCGACCACCGACCGCTGCTCGTCGCGGCGCAGCGGCGGCGGCACGTGCAAGATCTGGTACGCGGCATGACGGGTTGCCACCGGTGGCGCCTCGCTGACGAAGACGAGCGTGTCGTCCAACCGGCTCAGGTGGGCGAGCGTGTCGACCGCGAGGAACGGGATGTCGGAGAACTCCTCGCGCCCGTCGGCCGTCCCGAGGCCGACGGTCACCACCCGGGCGTCGACCCCACGGCGGTTGAGCTCCCGGACCTGGCCGATCGTGTAGTTCTCCGAGCCGCCGGTGCCCGCGGGCAACCGCTGACCGGGCGACCAGACGAAGGAGATCACGCGAGGTCCGGCGCGAGCGCGGGCGTGGCGTCGAAGAGAGGGGGTGGTGTCGTGCTGAGCCGCGAGGTCATCGCGCTACCGCCTGACGTTGCTGCCGGCGCCAGTGCCGAGACGCCGTGAGAGTCACGGCGCGCGACCTGCCACTTGCAGTGTCCTCCCCACAGTAGCCGAGTCGCGTAGGGCTCCCACCATCGTGGACCGGGCTCGGGTCAGGCCGCACAGTGGCTGGCCGAGTCGACGACCGGCTCGATCCGGAAGTGTTGTTCGACCCGACCGCGACGGACCACGGATGCGTCCGCCCTCAGCGCGGCGGACGTGGACCTCGCTCCCGGTCGCCCGTGACCGTCGCCCGGCTCAGGGAGCGACCGGCCGCTCGCAAAGGAATCGCGTTCATGCTCAGGACCGCCGGTACCTTCCCGATGACGCATCACGCCGAGCGCGTTGCGGTGCACGGACAGCTGCACGACATTCTTCTCTGACCTCTGTGAAGAGATCTCGCTTCCACTGGAACATCTGCCGACCGATGCATCAGATTCTCTTGAGCCTGCTTGCTGGCCTTGGACGACAGGGCGGCATACCGACGCCCCCGCCGTGGCGGCGGGGGCGTCGTTGCGCTCGTCAGCGCAACCAGTGGTTCTCCCGGACCAGCGCGGTGCGGTTCCACGACTGACCCAGTCCCCACGTGGTGCCGGCGGCGGTCAGGCCGAGGACGATCATGCTGATCGCACCCAGGACGTGGTCGTCGATCACCGGGTTGTTCTGGGGTGGCAGCGCGGCGGTCCACATCAGCACGTAGAGCACGGCGCCGGCGGTGGTCCCGAGCCGCATGCCGATCCCCAGGGTCAGGGCGAGGCCGATGCCGAGGAGGCCGAGCATGAACAGCCAGTCGGCCCACGCGGCGCCCGCGAGGGACTGGTAGACGTCGGCGAACGGACCCTTGGTCCCGAAGGACAGGAAGCCGTCGGTGGGGCTCCCGCCGTTGATCCACCCCGCGTCTCCGAAGCGGTCCACGGTCTCCACGCCCGTCTCGGGATCGACCGTCCGGCCGGTCCCGAAGCCGAGGGCCAGCAGCTTGTCGAAGAAGGCCCAGAGGAACGTGAGACCGAAGCCGATGCGCAGCGCAGCGAGCGCCTTGCGGGCCGGACCGCTCACGACCGGCGTGGTGGAGCCGGACGTGGCGGCGACCTGCCCGGCGTGGGTGCTGGTGGTGTTCATGGCTCCTCCTGTGGTGGTGCCACCTCGTGGTGGCACTCCCACCATGGCGCCGGCGGTGGGTCGGGGATCAGGGGCCGAGGTCGGGAGGTGGTGGGACCAAGGTCCCGAGGCCGCGCGAGCGATCACCCGTCCTCCGCGGGCGCGTGGGCCCGCGGTCGGACGAGCTCGAAGGCCCGGCCGTTCACCGTCTCCGGTGCGATCTCCACCACGTTCTCCTTGTGGCTCCCCACCCAGGGCTGCAGGGGGAGGCTCTCCGCGCGGTGCGCCTCGTACTCGTCCAACAGGCGTGCTCGACCCCGGACCACGACGCTGCGGGCGGTCTGCTCGTCGCGCTCGTCGATCTCGAAGGCCACCTCCGAGCTCATCACCACGCTCAGCAGCTTGTCGCCCGCGGCCGACCGGAACAGCAACGTCCGGTGGTCGACCACGTAGTTCACGGGCACGATGTGCAGCTCGTCGACGAGGCGGAACGCGAGCCGACCGAGCTCGTGCCGCCGCAGCATCTCCCAGCACTGGTCGGGGCTCAGCACGCTCGGGCCGTCACGGTGCGACATGGCGGCCACCGCCCTCACCGGGAACGACCGCGACCGTGCTGGTGGCGTGCTCCACGACCGCGAGGGCGACGGAGCGGTGGAACGACGGCGACGCGGTGCCCCCGGTGCGTGAGCCGACGACGATGAGGTTCATCCGGGCGCCGGCGCGGACGAGGCAGTCGGCGGCCAGTCCGCGGGCGAGCTCTTTGGTCACGTGCACGTCCGGGAACTTCTCTCCCATCCCGGACACCGACTCGGAGACCAGCAGGCGCTCCTGCTCGAGCTCGGCCGAGCGCGCGTCGACCCGGTGTGGCCCGGCGACGGCCGCCTGCACGTCCCAGAAGGCGTGCAGCACGGTCAGCGGCCAGCCGTGCAGCGAGGCCTGCCGGAACGCGAACTCGAGTGCCGGCAGGGAATCGGGAGTGCCGTCCACGCCGACGAGGACGCCGTGTCGCACCGTCCCCGGGTGGGTGGGCCGGTGGACCACGACCGGGCACTCGGCGTGCCGGCTGAGCGCCGCTCCCACGGACCCGAGGAGCAGGCTCCGGACCGGCCCCCGACCCCGGGAGCCGAGGACCACGAGGGCGGCCTGCGCCGACATCGAGAGCAGCAGGTCTCGCGGGTCCGCGACTCGGAGCACCTCGCGCACCGCGAGGCCCGGGGCGCGCTCCGTCGCGGCCCGGTGGGCCAGGCGGAGCACCTCGTGGCCCGCGGTGGCCTCGGGGTCCACGCCGACCCGGTGGTCGGCCCCCGCCGGGTCGAGCCAGGCCGCGGCGAGGGGCGGCACCGCGTGCACGAGGGTGAGCGCGCGGCCCTCGGCGCCGGCCTGGTCGACCGCCCACATGAGGGCGCGGGCCGCTGATCTCGACCCGTCCACACCGACGAGGACCGTTCCGGCGTGGTCGTGGATGGCAGAGCTCATGACGCACCTCTCTCGGGTCACCGAGGGCCTGGGCGGCACCCGCCCTCGTGTCCCCTCACCGTGCTCTGCACGGAGGAGGCCCCGGCAGGGGCGTACGGTCCGGACCGGCGGGACCAAGGACCCGGCGCACGCCCACCGCGCAGGTCCGGCCGACGCCGTACGGCGAGCTAGGGCCGCGGTTCCCCGGAGGGGCGCAGCAACCGGGAGGCCAGTACCGCGGCCTGGGTCCGTCGCTCGACCCCGAGCTTCGCCAGGATGCCCGACACGTAGTTCTTGACCGTCTTCTCGGCGAGGAACATCCGCTCGCCGATCTGCCGGTTGGTCAGGCCCTCCGCGATCAGCGACAGCAGCTCCAGCTCGCGCTCGGTGAGCTGGGCCAGCTCCGGCGCGGTCGTGGGTCCGTTGCGGACCCGCTCCAGGACCCGCGCGGTGAGGCTGGGGTCGATCAGCGAGTTGCCGGCCGCGACCTGCTGGACCGAGTTCACCAGGTCGCTGCTCTTGATCTCCTTGAGCACGTAGCCGGAGGCGCCGGCCATGATCGCGGCGAAGAGCGCCTCGTCGTCGTCGTAGGAGGTCAGGATGAGGGCCTTGATGCTCGGGTCGACCGATCTCACCGCGCGGCAGACCTCGATCCCGGAGCCGTCCGGCAGGCGGGCGTCGAGCACCGCGACGTCCGGACGGAGTGCCGGGATCCGGGCGATCGCCTCGGCGGCGGTGCCCGCCTCCCCGACCACCTCGAGGTCGTGTCGCTCCAGCAGGAAGCGGAGTCCCTCGCGCACCACGGCGTGGTCGTCCACCAGGTAGACCCGGACGCGTCCCACGCTCGCAGTGTAGGTGGGTGGCACCCCAGTCCCGTCGCTCGGACTCACACGACCCGGCGGTTGGGCAGGTCGAGCAACGGCTGCCAGTCGGTCCCGAGCTGTCGACCGGTCAGCTCGGTCCACCCGATCCGCAAGAACAGGGCGCGCGGCCCGCTCGGCCAGGGACGGGGCTCCCACACCGCCATGATGTGACGGAGCTCGTCGGGGTCCTGGACCGGCTCCGAGCGGCCCCGGGCGACCACGCTCCACCCGCGGTGGTTCGCGTAGTCGAAGTGGTCGACCTCGAAGGCGAGCGTGGTGTCACGGCCGTAGGTGCCCAGCACGCTGTAGGGCGCGGTGCGGACGACGATGCTGCTGTCGACGACGGAGTAGTTGACCGGCACGATCTGCGGACCGGCCTGGGTGGACAGAGCGGCGCGTCCCACGAAGCCCGCGCGAAGCAGCGCTTCGCACTCCGAATAGCTGAGCTCGCGTGATTCCGGCATCGGGCACCTCCACCAAGGTCGGGTCGTGTGCGTCGATCCTCACCCTGCGTCCCGGAGGCCGTGCAGGGCCGTTGGTCCCGAGACCCCGGACCATCCGTCCTCCGGCGCAACCGCGCTCCCGTCGCCGGCCCGCAGATGCTGGACAATGCGGGGCATGGGCACCGGGGAGCATCCTGCGCTGAGCGGCCCCGCCGGCGCGCTCCTGCACGCGGTGACCGCGATCTCCTCCGACCTCGACCTGCGCAGCGTGCTGATGCGGATCGTCGAGGCCGCGACCGAGCTGACCTCCGCGAGGTACGGTGCGCTCGGGGTCATCGGCTCCGACGGCCTCTTCCTGACCGAGTTCGTGACCACCGGCGTCGACCCGGAGACGCACCGGCTGATCGGTGACCTGCCGCACGGACGCGGCATCCTGGGGCTTCTCATCAAGGAGCCGCGGGCGATCCGGATGCACGACCTGACGGCCCACCCCCAGTCCGCCGGCTTCCCTTCCCACCACCCGCCGATGTCGACCTTCCTCGGCGTACCCGTCCGGATCCGGGGCACGGTGTTCGGGAACCTCTACCTCACCGAGAAGACGGACGGCGGTGACTTCACCGACCAGGACGAGGGGCTCGTGGAGGCGCTGGCCCGGGCCGCCGGCTTCGTGATCGAGAACGCCCGCGTCTTCGGTGTCAGCGAGCGTCGCCGGCAGTGGCTGGAGGCGACTTCGGAGCTGGCGGAGGCGCTGCAGCCTCCAGTGGACCTCACGGGTGCCCTGCGCAGGATCGCGGCCACCGCACGCACCGTGTCGGGGGC
Source organism: uncultured Actinomycetota bacterium (assembly GCA_963740885.1). GTDB lineage: Bacteria > Actinomycetota > Actinomycetes > Propionibacteriales > Nocardioidaceae > Nocardioides. The sequence goes on along the minus strand of CAVUFP010000001.1, from coordinate 320,047 downwards.
TCGGGCCACGGCGCTCCTCAGCACGACCGACAGCCGCGGCGTGCTGGCCACCGACGTCGACCCGGAGGACGCCGAGCTGGTCTCGGCGGCCCTCGACGAGATCCATGCGCGACCCGGCTTCGGAGTGGCCGGGGCCGAGGTGAGCGAGCTCGAGGTCGGGGGGATCGGGGCGCTCGCCATCCCGCTCCGCGCCCAGCTGGGCGATGCGGGCGTGCTGGTGGCGTTCTTCGCACCAGGGGCGGCGACGAGCAACGTCGAGGAGCGCGAGCTGCTCGCCTCGTTCGCCGACCAGGCCGGTCTGGCCCTCGACCGCGCCCGGGCGGTGGCCGACCGCGAGGAGCTGGCCGTGATCTCCGATCGCGAGCGGATCGCCCGCGACCTGCACGACGTCGTCATCCAGCGGCTCTTCGCCACAGGCCTGCAGCTCCAGGGGATCTCGATGCTGGCTGCAGGCACCACGGTTGCCGAGCGGCTCGAGCAGGCGGTGGCAGACCTGGACCTCACCATCAAGGACATCCGCGGCACGATCTTCGAGCTGAGCAGCCGACATCCCACGTCGCTCCGCCAGGAGATCCGCAGCCTCGTGCGCGAGTACGTCCCGGTGCTCGGGTTCACGCCCACAGTGCGCACCTCGGGAGCGGTGGACACCCTGGTGACCCCCGACGTGCGCGCTCACCTGCTGCCGGTCCTCCGGGAGGCCATCTCGAACGTCGCCCGGCACGCCCTCGCCGACCACGCGGAGGTCGAGCTCGAGGTTCGCGACCAGTCGGTCGTGCTGAGGGTGACCGACGACGGCGGTGGCCTGCCCCGGGAGCGGGAGGAGAGTGGGCTGCGCAACGCCCGCCGGCGCGCCGCCGGGCTGGGCGGCACGGTGGACCTGCGGCCGAACGAGCCCCGGGGCACGGTGCTCACCTGGGAGGTCCCGCTGACCTCCACGTGAGCCCTCGCTGTGCGCACCGGTGGCACCGGACCGGCTCAGGGAGCGACCGGGCCCACCGACGCCGACCGGCCCACGGCGCTCGCCCAGCCGCGCGCCGTGGCGACCACGCGGACCCGGATCCGGGTGCCGGCGACGTCGGGGGTGAGGAGGAGGCGGCGACCGGTCGCGTCGGCGATCCGGCCGGTGCCGGCGTACCACCGGTAGCGGAAGCCGAGACCGGAGGTCGGCGTCCAGGTGCCGTTCCTCGCCGTGAGGGTGCGGCCGACCGCCGGGGTGCCGGTGATGGTCGGCTCGGAGGTCGAGGCGATGCGCGGTACGCCGGTGACCAGGTCGGCCGGCAGCGAGGAGGTCACGCCCCGGGTCACGGCGACCGGGTCGGCGTCCAGGGCCCGCGCACTGGTGGAGGTCGGTGAGTCGGCGTCGTAGAGCATCGCCGTGGGGGTCCGACTGCAGCGGCGGGCGACCGCGACGAGGTAGGACGCCGTGCTCAGGCCGCCGATCGCGAACTCGCCGCTCGCGTCGGTGACCGCCAGGCGGACCGCCAGCGAACCGTCGGCGGCGCGGGCCCGGACCGGACAGCCGGTGACGGCGGAGCCGGTGTCGTCCACCAACCGACCGGTGAGGGTGCCGCCGGGGGCGAGCGTGGCGCTGATGCCGGAGACGACGCCGCCGTCGAGGACGATCGGCGTGGCGCCGGCAAGGCCCAGCCCGTCGGTGCGGTTGCGCCACCACTCGGCGGCCAGTGACGACGACGCGGACTCCCGGTGGAAGCCGACGTAGAAGGTGCCCGGCGGGAGGTCGCGCACCCGGTAGGCACCGTTGGCCTCCGTCATCCGGCTGGTGGCGAGCCGCCCGGCCGCCGTGACGAGGTCGACCCGGACCGGCGTGGTCACGCCACCGACGCGCCCCCGGAGCTCGCCGGGCCGGCCGGTGGGGATGTCCACCCCCGTCGTCGTCTCCCCGGCCACCACGTCCACCGGGACGCCACCCTGGGGCGTCGGACTGTCGCCGCGGCAGGTGTGGGGGAACGCCGGCACGAACTCGGGGTCCAGGTGCTCGACGCAGACGACGTAGCTGCCGGTCGGCAGCGACCCGACGCGATAGGTCCACGTGCTGCCGACGCCGGTCGGCGACGCCTCACCCGTCGCCTCGGCCTCCCAGGACCCGCCGACCTGCCGCCAGGCGGTGACGCCGGGATAGCCCTGGGCGCCGAGGTACATCTCCGGCAGCGCGCCGGTGACGAAGCCGGCCGGCCCCGGAGCCAGGTCGACGCCGCGGCGGGGCTGACCCTCGGCGAGCACGATGTCGCTGGCCTGGGCCGGCAGCGTCCCCCGCCCCCAGCAGGTGCGGACGACGTCGTCGCCCGCTGCGCACACCCGGTAGGTGCCCGCGTCGAGCCCGGTGATCCGGTAGCTGCCGTCCGTGTCGATGCCGACCCCGCCGCTGACCGGAGCCCACCGCTCGCCGTTCCACTGGTGCGGGGTCACGTAGACGGGCTCGCTCGAGCCCGGAGGTCGGGCGACGGTGCCGGAGATGGTGGCCCGCCGGGCGAGCCGGAAGGTGAGGGGGACGCTGCTGCCGGGGGGCACCGTCAGGCCCCCGGCCTCCTCGAGCGTCGGCACGTCGTCCCAGCACTCCGGCAGGAACTCGCGGGGTACGTCGAGCAGGCAGATCCGGTAGTCGCCCGGGTCGACGTCGGGGACCACGAAGCGACCCTCGGACGCGCTCTGGGTGCCGCCCTGCCGGGCCCAGGACCCGTCCGGCTGGCGGCGGTAGGGCGCGACGTACGCCGAGACGCCGGTGCCCCCGGGCGCGAGGACCCGGCCGCGCAGCCGGGACTCCCGGGGGAGCGAGGGGGTGATCGTCGTCGTGCCGCCCTCGGTGACGACGACGTCGGTCGCACCGAAGACGTCGAGAGCTCCCTGCCAGCAGCCCTGCCCGGCCACCTCGAGGCTCTCGAAGGTGAGCGGGCGGAAGCATGCCCGGTAGCTGCCGGCCGGCAGGCCGATCGCGAAGTCGCCCACGGGGAGCCCGGTGCCCCAGGACGTGATCGTGCGCGGTGGGACGGCGTGCTCCCAGATCCCTGGGCCTGCGGCACGGTAGACGTCGACCTGGAAGTACTCGAACCTCCTGCCGTCGGGGCCGGTCAGCGTCCCGCTCAGGGTGCCGCCGACGGCGTGCGCGGGGGCGGCTGCGAGGAGAGGGAGGACCAGCGCCAGCACGAGGGCGACGCCCGAGATCGACGCCCGGACGGCCACGGGGCGGCTGGGCATGGCGTCAGGGTACGCCGCGAGGACGTCGCGGATGACCTGCTCGCAGGAGCCGGTTGCGGGTCGGGCGCTCGGGTGGTCGACTCGTCTCCTCGGGCGCACGCATCCGCCTTCGAGAGGACCGTCCCGTGACCACCGACTCCCCATGCACCCGACCGCGACTTCGCGGACCTGCGGGCGCTGTTCATCAACTGCACGCTGAAGCCGTCGCCGGAGCCCAGCAACACCGAGGGCCTGATCGTCCTGAGCCGGCGGATCATGGAGGAGAACGGCGTCCACGTCGACGTCGTGCGCGCGATCGACCACGACATCGCGACCGGTGTCTGGCCCGACATGACCGAGCACGGGTGGGCCACCGACGCCTGGCCGGCGATCTTCGACCTGGTCACGGCCGCCGACATCCTGGTGCTCGCCGGGCCGATCTGGCTCGGCGACAACAGCTCGGTGATGAAGCGGGTCCACGAGCGGCTCTACGGCGGCTCGCACCTCCTCAACGACCAGGGCCAGTACCTCTACTACGGCCGGGTCGGGGGCTGCCTGATCACCGGGAACGAGGACGGGATCAAGCACTGTGCCCACAACGTGCTCTACACGCTGCAGCACATCGGCTACACGATCCCGCCCCAGGCCGATGCCGGCTGGATCGGCGAGGCGGGGCCAGGCCCGTCCTACCTCGACCCCGGCTCCGGCGGCCCCGAGAACGACTTCACCAACCGCAACACCACGTTCATGACCTGGAACCTCCTGCACCTCGCGCGGCTGCTCAAGGACGCGGGCGGCGTCCCGGCGTACGGCAACCAGCGCTCCGCGTGGGAGGCCGGCTGCCGCCACGACTACGCCAACCCCGACTACCGCTGAGGCGCCGCCCACGTTTCTTGACTCGTTCAAGAAAACCCGCAAGGGTGCGGTGGTGCCCACGACCGAGGAGCTCCAGCAGCTGCTGCGGGACGCCGACCTGCGGGTGACGCAGCCGCGGCTCGCGGTGCTCGGTGCGGTGCACGCCCACCCGCACGCCGACACCGATGCGCTCATCGGCGCGGCGCGGGAGCGGCTCGGGGAGGTGTCCCACCAGGCCGTCTACGACGTGCTGCGGGCCCTCACCACGGCCGGGCTCGTCCGTCGCATCCAGCCGTCCGGCTCGGTGGCGCGCTACGAGTCGCGGGTCGGTGACAACCACCACCACGTGGTCTGCCGCTCGTGCGGATCGATCGCCGACGTCGACTGCGCCGTCGGTGAGACCCCCTGCCTGACCGCACGCACCGACCACGGCTTCGCCATCGACGAGGCCGAGGTCGTCTACTGGGGCACCTGCCCCGACTGCTCCACCGCACGACCGTCCTGATCGCCCACTCCAGAAAGGTTCGCCGTGTCCGAACACGAGCAGCCCGACGCCAAGGTCGGGGACATGAACGTCGAGGAGGCCGGCGGCTGCCCCGTCGCCGCCGGGAAGCACCCCACCGAGGGCGGCGCCACCAACCGCGGTTGGTGGCCCGAGCAGCTCAACCTCACGATCCTGCGCAAGCACCCCGCCGTCGCCAACCCGATGGGCGGCGACTTCGACTACGCGTCGGCGTTCGCCACCGTCGACCTCGCCGAGCTCAAGCGCGACCTGGTCGAGGTCATGACGACCTCCCAGGACTGGTGGCCGGCCGACTTCGGCCACTACGGCGGCCTGTTCATCCGGATGGCCTGGCACAGCGCGGGCACCTACCGCGTCGAGGACGGCCGCGGCGGCGCCGGCGCCGGCATGCAGCGGTTCGCGCCGCTCAACAGCTGGCCCGACAACGGCAACCTCGACAAGGCCCGTCGGCTGCTGTGGCCGGTGAAGCAGAAGTACGGCCGCGCGATCTCGTGGGCCGACCTGATGGTCTACGCCGGCAACGTCGCGCTCGAGGACATGGGCTTCGCCACCTTCGGGTACGCCGGCGGCCGCGCCGACGTCTGGGAGCCCGACGAGGACGTCTACTGGGGGCCGGAGCAGGAGTGGCTCGGCGACGAGCGCTACACCGGTGACCGGCAGCTCGAGAGCCCGCTCGCCGCCGTCCAGATGGGGCTGATCTACGTCAACCCCGAGGGCCCCAACGGCGAGCCCGACCCGCTCGCCGCCGCCCGCGACATCCGCGAGACCTTCCGCCGGATGGCGATGAACGACGAGGAGACCGTCGCGCTGATCGCCGGCGGCCACACCTTCGGCAAGACCCACGGCGCAGCCGACCCCGAGGAGCACGTCGGGGCCGAGCCGGAGGGCGCCGGGATCGAGGAGCAGGGCTTCGGCTGGCGCAACAGCTTCGGCTCCGGCAAGGGGCGCGACGCGATCACCAGCGGGCTCGAGGTCACCTGGACCCAGACGCCGACCCGCTGGTCCAACGCGTTCTTCGACAACCTGTTCGGCCACGAGTGGGAGCTCGAGAAGAGCCCGGCCGGTGCCTGGCAGTGGGTCGCCAAGGACGCCGAGGCCGACGTCCCCGGCCCCGAGGAGGGCGACCCGAAGCGGCGACCCACCATGCTGACGACCGACCTGTCGCTGCGCATGGACCCCGCCTACGAGGAGATCTCGCGACGCTTCCACGAGAACCCGGACGAGTTCGCCGACGCCTTCGCGCGGGCCTGGTACAAGCTCACCCACCGCGACATGGGCCCGATCCAGCGCTACCTCGGCCCGCTGGTGCCGCAGGAGGAGCTGCTCTGGCAGGACCCGGTGCCGGCGCTCGACCACCCCGTCGTGGGCGAGGCGGAGGTCGCCGAGCTCAAGCAGGCGATCCTCGGCAGCGGGCTGCCGGTCGGCCAGCTGGTCTCGACCGCCTGGGCCGCCGCGGCGTCGTTCCGGGCGAGCGACAAGCGCGGCGGGGCCAACGGTGGCCGGATCCGGCTGCAGCCGCAGTCGGGCTGGGAGGTCAACGACCCCGACCAGCTCGCCTCGGTCGTCGGCACCCTCGAGCAGATCCAGGACGACTTCAACGGCGGCCGCTCCGACGATGTCCGGGTGTCCTTCGCCGACCTGGTGGTGCTCGCCGGCACCGCGGCCGTCGAGAAGGCGGCGGCCGACGCCGGGCACGACGTCAGCGTGCCCTTCACGCCGGGCCGGACCGACACGACCCAGGAGCAGACCGACGTCGAGTCGTTCTCCTACCTGGAGCCGACGGCCGACGGGTTCCGCAACTTCCTCGGCAAGGGGCACCGGCTCGCGGCCGAGTACCTGCTCGTCGACCGGGCCAACCTGCTCACGCTGAGCGCCCCGGAGATGACGGTGCTGGTCGGAGGGCTGCGGGTGCTCGGCGCCAACCAGGGCGGGTCGACCGCCGGCGTGCTGACCGACCGGGTCGGCGTGCTGAGCAATGACTTCTTCCGCAACCTGCTCGACGTGGGCACCACCTGGCACGCCACGTCGGACGGGCAGGACGTGTTCGAGGGCCGCGACGCCGCGACCGGCGACGTGCGCTGGACCGGTACCCGCAACGACCTGGTCTTCGGCTCCAACTCCGAGCTGCGGGCCGTGGCCGAGGTCTACGCCAGCGACGACGCGGCGGAGAAGTTCGTGACCGACTTCGTCCGCGCGTGGGCGAAGGTGATGGACCTCGACCGCTACGACGTCGGCTGACCGTCGAGAAGCCGCTGGGCGGCCGGGCCCGCAGGGTCCGGCCGCTCCGTCGCGTCTGACGGGGCCGGGACGTTGGTCGGGGGCCAACGGCTCCGACGAGGCGCATCGTCGTCTCCGCTGGTCCCCGTGCGATCGAGTGTGATCGGCGCCCTCGGCCTCCTGCCTCACCCTCAAGGGTGATCCTCGAGCGAGGTCAGGAGCCGGTGTGAGCCGCCCCAGCGGGAGCTGCCGGTGCGGCCAACGCTGCAGCGGAGGCCACACCGGCAGCAACGATCACGGTCGAGGTGGCAGCAGACCGCCGGAGGGGGGTGCGACCGTCATCGTTGTGTCTCCCGGGAACCACGGCCGGGGGGAGTGCCGCGGTCGGCCACAGGTTACGCGGGGGCCGGGTCGGGGAGGGGCCGATCCGGGGGACAACCACCCAGATGCACTAGGGAAATGACCCGACCGGATGGCCTCGCTATGGTGTGATCGTCCGGCCACCGACCGAAGGACCCGACGCGCTCCATGGACGGCCCTCGATGTCGCCACTCCTCCGTTCCGCCTGAGCCTGCTCCTGCGACCGGGTGGTCGCGTTGACCGAGTGGCTGCTGCTCGCCGTCTCGCTGGCGCTGATCGCCTTGAGCGGGATGTTCGTCGCCGCCGAGTTCTCGCTCGTGACCGTCGACCGGGGCCAGGTCGAACGCGAGGCCGCGGCCGGCGACGCGCGGGCCGCCGGCGTCCAGACCGCGGTCAAGGCGCTCTCGACGCAGCTCTCGGGGGCCCAGGTCGGGATCACGATCACCAACCTGGCCGTCGGCTACCTCGCCGAGCCGGCCGTGGCGACGCTGGTCGACGGGCCGCTCGCGGCCGCCGGCGTCCCGGAGGGCGCCGTACGCCCGGTGGCGCTGACGGTCGCGCTGCTGCTCAGCACCTTCCTCACCATGGTGTTCGGCGAGCTGGTGCCCAAGAACCTCGCGATCGCCCGGCCGATGGCCACCGCCCGCGCGACCCAGGCCTTCCAGCGCGGTTTCACCGCCGCCAACCGGCTGCCGATCCGGCTGCTCAACGGCTCGGCCAACGCCATCGTGCGCCGGCTCGGCATCGAGCCGCAGGAGGAGCTGCGCTCGGCGCGCAGCTCGACCGAGCTCGCCTCGCTCGTGCAGCGCTCCGCCGACCAGGGCACGCTCGACCACGAGACCGCCGACCTGATGGAGCGCTCGGTCGAGTTCGGCGCCCGCACCGCGAGCGAGATCATGACCCCCCGGGTGCGCACGACCAGCGTCGAGGACGGCGACCGCGCCGCGACGGTGATCGAGCTGGCCCGGCAGAGCGGCCACTCGCGGTTCCCGGTGCTCGACGCCGAGGACACCGTGGTCGGCACGGTCCACGTCAAGCACGCCGTCGCGCTGCCCGTGCCGGAGCGGAGCACGACCCGGATCAAGCACATCATGGCCCGCCCGATCGTCGTCCCCGACACGATGCGTCTCGACCCGCTGATGGCGCTGCTGCGGCAGGACGGGTTCCAGATGGCCGTGGTCCTCGACGAGTACGGTGGCCACGCCGGCATCGTCACCCTCGAGGACGTGATCGAGGAGATCGTGGGCGACATCGCCGACGAGCACGACCGGCTCGGGGCGCGGGCCCGGCAACGGGCTGACGGCAGCTGGCTGCTCTCGGGGCTGCTCCGGCCCGACGAGGTCGAGGACCTCACCGGGATCGAGCTGCCCGAGAGCGAGGACTACGACACCGTCGCCGGGCTGGTCGTGCAGCGGCTGGGCCGGATCCCGGAGACCGACGACGTCGCCGAGGTCGCGGTGCCCGACCGGTCCGACCCCGAGGAGCTGCGCGAGCAGCTCGCCACGCTCACCGTCGTCCACATGGAAGGGCTGCGCGTCGACCGGCTCACGCTCCGGCTGCTCGGTGGGGTCGACGCGCCGGACGGCCCGACCGGGACCCCGGGGGGTGGCGACCGATGACCCTCGGCCTGCTCGTCCTCTCGGCCGTGCTGCTCCTCGGCAACGCGTTCTTCGTCGCCTCGGAGTTCGCGCTGATCTCCGCCCGCCGGACCCAGATCGAGCCTCGGGCCGAGGCCGGGTCGGCGCTGGCGCGGACCACGCTGCGGGCGATGGAGAACATCTCCCTGGTGATCGGCGTGATCCAGCTCGGCATCACCGTGTGCTCCCTGCTGCTGGGTGCCGTCGCCGAGCCCGCGATCGCCCATGTGCTCGAACCCGGCCTCGAGGCGCTCGCGGTGCCCCACGGGCTGCTCCACCCGATCGCCTTCGCGCTGGCGCTCTCGCTCGTGGTCTACCTCCACGTCGTGCTGGGCGAGATGGTGCCCAAGAACATCACCCTGGCCGGTCCCGAGCGCGCCGCTCTCGCGCTCGGCCCGCCGATCTGGGGCTTCGTGACGGTGCTGCGGCCGGTGGTCGTCGTCGTCAACGCGGTCGCGCGGCTGGTCCTGCGCAGCCTGGGGGTCTCGCCGCGCGACGAGGTGAGCTCGACGTACACCCGCGAGGAGGTCGCGGCGATGGTGGAGGAGTCGCGGGGCGAGGGACTGCTCCGCGACGACGAGTACGACCGGCTCGCCGGGGCGCTGGGCTTCACCGAGAAAACCGTCGCCGACGTCCTCATGCCCACCGAGGACCTGGCGACCCTGCAGCGCGGGTCGACCGTGGCCGACGTCGAGGCGCTGTGCGCCGCGACCGGCTACAGCCGGTTCCCGGTGCGCTCCGAGGACGGCGAGCTGCTGGGCTACCTGCACATCAAGGACGTCCTCGAGACCGACGAGTCGCTGCGCGAACGCGTCGTCGACGACAAGTGGATCCGTCCGTTCGCGCCGGTGCGGCTCACCGACCAGCTCCACGAGGCGCTCGAGCGGCTCCAGCACCGCGGGGCCCACATGGCCCGGGTCGTCGACCCCGCCGGCAGCGTGCTCGGCATCGCGACGCTCGAGGACGTCATCGAGGAGCTCGTGGGCGAGATCCGGGACGCCGCCCACCACGACGAACCCGCGTGACCCGCCTCAGCCGGACCCCCCGACCCGGCGGATAGGGTGGCTGCGCACCGGAGGGCACTCGAGGTCGTTCGGGTGCACCCGACAGCTCCGGACGGCCCGACAGAAGCGCAGGTAGGAACCTTGGCGGAGGACCCGACACGCGACAACCGCGTGTGGACCGTGCCCAACCTGCTCAGCATGCTGCGGCTGGCCGGTGTGCCCGTGTTCCTGTGGCTGGTCCTCGGCCCCGAGGAGGACGCCTGGGCGCTGGCCCTGCTGATGGTCTCGGGCTTCACCGACTGGCTCGACGGCTACCTCGCCCGCAAGCTCGACCAGTTCTCCCGCGTGGGGCAGGTGCTCGACCCGGTCGCCGACCGGCTCTACATCCTCGCCGTCGTCATCGGCCTGGGGCTGCGCGAGATCATCCCGTGGTGGGTGGTGATCATCCTGCCCCTGCGCGACGCGCTGCTCTGGGGGCTGGTGCCCTTCCTGCGCACCCGCGGCTACAGCGCGCTCCCGGTTCACTTCCTCGGCAAGGCGGCGACCTTCAACCTGCTCTACGCCTTCCCGCTGATGCTGCTTGGCGACGGCGACGGGTCGCTGGCGACGCTGGCCGACGTGTTCGGCTGGGCCTTCGCCGGATGGGGGATCGGCCTCTACTGGTGGGCCGGGATCCTCTACGCCTGGCAGGTCTACCGGCTGATCCAGAGCACGCCGCGGCGGGCGGTGGCCCCCGATGGCTGAGCCGCGCCCGCTTCCCTCCCACGTCACCACGCCGCTGCTGACGCTGATCACCCAGCAGGCGCTGGAGGAGGAGTACGGCCAGGCCGCCCGGCGGCGGGTCGCGCAGGCCGTCGACCGCCAGGCCGGCCGTCCCCCGGGGCCGGCGGAGCCACCGGAGCCCGCGCGACCGCACCGGCTCGCCGGGGTGGCCGCGATCGCGGCGTTCGGCCTGCTGGTCGGCATCGCCGCGGTCCAGAACTCCCGCAACGCCGCCGTCGACGACGCGGGCCGGGCCAGCCTGATCGCGCAGATCGAGCAGCAGCGGGCCACCCTGGAGACCCGGCAGGACCAGCTCGCCGAGCTCGACCGCGAGAACCAGTCGCTCACCTCCGAGGTCGAGACCCGCACGGCGGCGCGTCAGGACGCCGAGGCGGGGCTGCGGCGGCTGCAGGCCGGCGCCGGCTTCCTGCCGGTCACGGGGGAGGGGGTCCGGATCACCGTCGAGGGCAACCCCGTCGGCGACGCCGACCAGCAGGTCCGCGACTCCGACCTCGCGCTGCTCGTCGACGGCCTCTTCGCCGCGGGCGCCGAGGCGATCTCGATCAACGACCAGCGCCTCAACAACCTCGGCGCGATCCGCAACACCGGGGCGGCGATCCACGTCAACACCCGCCCGCTCACCGAGCCCTACGTCGTCCGCGCGATCGGCAACGAGGCCACCCTCCAGGCCGACCTGCTCAACACCACGCACGGCGCCGAGTTCTTCTCGCTGGCCGGCCAGCTCGGCTTCGAGGTGACGAGGCAGAATGTCGACCAGCTGACGTTGCCCGCCGCGCGCCAACGCCCGCTGCGCCAGGTCAGGGAGCAGACTGCCGGCGCGGGGGCCGGCATCGAGGAGGAGTCAGGATGATCGCGGTCCTGGGTCTGCTGCTCGGCATTCTGCTGGGCCTGTTCTTCCAGCCCGACGTGCCGCTCGGCGTCGAGCCCTACCTGCCGATCGCCGTGGTCGCCGCCCTGGACGCGGTCTTCGGCGGCCTGCGCGCCTACCTCGACGGGATCTTCGACGACAAGGTCTTCGTCGTCTCCTTCCTGAGCAACGTCGTGATCGCTGCGGCGATCGTCTTCCTCGGCGACCAGCTCGGCGTCGGCGGCCAGCTGCAGACCGGTGTGATCGTGGTGCTCGGCATCCGGATCTTCTCCAACGTCGCGGCCATCCGCCGCCACCTCTTCCATGCCTGACGACGACCGCCTCGACGCCGCCCCCGAGGAGAGCGGCCGCCGCCGGGTGCTCGACGCGCTGCGCCGCCCCTCGCGGAGCCAGACGGTGGTCGGGGTGCTGCTCGCGGTCTTCGGCTTCGCCTTCGTCACCCAGGTGACCTCCTTCGGGGTCGACGACACCTACTCCGGTTACCGTCAGCAGGCCCTGATCGACGTGCTCGACGGACTCTCGGGCACCACCCGCCGCGCCGAGGCGGAGATCGCCCGCCTCGAGCAGACCCGCGAGGACCTCCGCGACGACTCCAGCGCCGAGCAGGCCGCGCTCGAGGAGGCCCGGCGCGAGACCCAGAACCTGGAGATCCTCGCCGGCGTCGTGCCGGTCACCGGGCCCGGGATCCGGGTGACGATCACCGAGGACACCGGACAGGTCGACATCGACTCGATGCTCGACACGGTCCAGGAGATGCGGACGGCGTTCGCCGAGGCGATGCAGTTCAACGGGCAGGTCCGGGTCGTGGCGCAGACCTCCTTCGAGGACGGGCCCGGCGGCATCTACGTCGACGGCACGCTGCTCGAGCCGCCGTACGTCCTCGACGTCATCGGCGACCCGCACACCCTCCACGGCGGGCTCACCTTCCCGGAGGGGCCGATCGCCCAGCTGCGCAACGACGGCGCGGAGGTCGCGGTCGAGGAGCTCGACTCCCTCGACATCGAGTCGACGGTGGAGCCCGAGCGGCTCGACTACGCCCAGCCCACCAGCCCCTAGGGGTGCGGCGAGCCGGCGCGGTAGCCTGCCGCCGACGCCGCACCGCCCGCCGACGAGGAGACGCACGTGTACCCCGACGACCTGTCCTACACCGCCGAGCACGAGTGGGTCCGCAGCCCCGGCGAGTCCGAGGGGCCCCAGGGCACCGTGCGCGTCGGCATCACCCACTTCGCCCAGGAGGCGCTGGGCGACATCGTCTACGTGTCCCTGCCCGAGGTGGGGGAGAGCGTGGCCGCGGGCTCGACCTGCGGCGAGCTGGAGTCGACCAAGTCGGTGAGCGACGTCTACGCGCCGGTCTCCGGGGAGGTCACGGCCCGCAACGAGACCCTCGACGCGACCCCCGAGCTCGTCAACAGCGACCCGTACGGCGCCGGCTGGCTCTTCGAGGTGGCCCTCTCCGACACGGGCGCGACCGACGGCCTGATGGACGCCGCCACCTACCAGGCCAGCCTCGACTCCTGACCCGACCCCGGACCTGCTCACTGACCTCCACCGGACCGCCGCGAGGCCGGGTGAAGGTGGGGTGGAGGTCGGGTGCCGGGTGATAGGTTCGGAGCACCGTCAACCTCAACCCTCGGCTGAGGGTTGGGGTTGCTGGACCGAAGCCCACCGAAGCTGCCGGGCCGACCCCCGAGGAGGACTGCGCCGATGCCGTTCTGCACCGCCTGCGGCCGTGAGAACCCCGACGACGCGCGCTTCTGCTCGCAGTGCGGGACCAAGCTCGTGACCGCCGACGCGGCGGGGGAGTCGACGGCGACGATCAACATCGCCGCCGCCCGCGACAAGGCCGACACCTCCGACCGGGCGCTGAGCCCGGTCGACGCCGCGGCGGTCGACGCGCTGCCGACGGGCCACGCGCTGCTGGTGGTGCAACGGGGCCCCGGGGCCGGCAGCCGGTTCCTCCTCGACGCCGACCAGGTCAACGCCGGCCGGCATCCCGACAGCGAGATCTTCCTCGACGACGTGACGGTCTCGCGCCGGCACGCGGAGTTCCACCGCGACGGCGGGGCGTTCACGGTCGCCGACACCGGCAGCCTCAACGGCACCTACGTCAACCGCGACCGGATCGACCGGGTGCAGCTCAACGACGGCGACGAGGTGCAGATCGGCAAGTACCGCCTGGTGTTCTTCGCGGGGCACCCGGACAGCTGATGTCGGACACCGCAGCGTCCACGGCGTCGAGTGGACGATCGACCCGCATGAACATCGGCCAGGTCCTCGACCGGCTGCGTCCGGAGTTCCCGGGCATCACGATCCCCAAGATCCGGTTCCTCGAGGCCGAGGGGCTGATCAAGCCGGAGCGCACGCCGTCGGGCTACCGGAAGTTCACCAGCGGCGACGTCGACCGGTTGCGCTACATCCTGACCATGCAGCGCGACCACTACCTGCCGCTGCGCGTGATCGGCGAGCACCTCGACGCCATCGACCGCGGGCTTGAGCCGCCGCCGGTGGAGTCGGTGGTGCCGACCGTCCCGCGCGTCGCGCTGTCCGCCGACGGGCTGCCGAGCCCGGCGTCGTTCTCCCGCCACGACCAGGTGCGCCTCTCGCGCCCCGAGCTGCTCAAGATCGCTGAGATCGACGAGGCGCTGCTCGACGAGCTCGAGCAGTACGGCCTGATCCGCCGGCGGTCCGGGACCCGCCACTACGACACCGACGCGCTGGTCATCGCCACGACGGCTCGGGAGCTGGCGGCGTACGGGTTCGAGCCCCGGCACCTGCGCGCGTTCAAGACCGCGGCCGACCGCGAGGTCGGCCTCGTCGAGCAGGTCGTGGCACCCCACAAGCGCGGTCGCGACGCCGCCGCGGCGGCCCGCGCCGAGGAGACCGTGAGCCAGATCGCGGCGCTCTCGGTGCGGCTCCACGCCACCCTGGTCAAGACCGGCCTGCGCTCGTCCTGACCCCTGCCCGGGTGAGCCGGGGGCCGCACAGCCCGGGAGTAGGGTGCTGGTGTGCGCGAAGTCGACGTCATGGGTGTCCGGGTCGAGATGCCCTCCAACCAGCCGATCGTGCTGCTGCGTGAGGTCTCCGGGGAGCGCTACCTGCCGATCTGGATCGGCGCCGTGGAGGCGACGGCGATCGCCTTCGCCCAGCAGGGCGTCGTCCCGCCCCGGCCGCTGACCCACGACCTGCTCAAGGACGTGCTCGCGGCCACCGGCAACGAGCTCGACGAGGTGCGGATCACCGAGGTCAAGGACGGCGTGTTCTTCGCGCTGCTGGTCTTCTCCTCCGGCGCCGAGGTCAGCGCCCGGCCCTCGGACTCGATCGCGCTCGCGCTGCGGACCGGCACCAAGATCGTGTGCAGCGAGGACGTCCTCGACACCGCGGGCCTGGCGGTCCCGGCCGAGCAGGAGGACGAGGTCGAGCGGTTCCGCGAGTTCCTCGACCAGGTCTCCCCGGACGACTTCGAGCCCCGCGAGGGCTAGCCAACCCTGACCCTCAGGTGGAGGTTGAGGGTTGCGACACGCCGCCGTCCTCGTTGACCACCCCGGTGCCCGGCCGTACCGTGAACTGTCTTCGTTGTAACTCCACCGTTGTTCTCATCCATCGAGGTCACGGTCCGGTCTTCCCTTGAGTTACGCACAACGGAGTAGCGCAGGAGGACCACGTGGCCCGCAACGAGTTCGAGACCGGCCCCACCGACGAGGCGGCCGGCGCCGCGGTGGAGGCGGAGGAGCAGGGTCTGCTCTTCACCGACGACGTCTCGCCGCTGCCCAGCGACACCGGCTACCGCGGCCCCACGGCGTGCAACGCCGCCGGCATCACCTACCGCCAGCTCGACTACTGGGCCCGCACCGGTCTGGTCGAGCCCACGGTCCGCGGCGCCAGCGGCTCGGGCAGCCAGCGGCTCTACTCCTTTCGCGACATCTTGATCCTCAAGGTCATCAAGCGGCTGCTCGACGCCGGGATCTCGCTGCAGCAGATCCGCACCGCCGTCTCCCACCTGCGCCAGCGCGGCACCGACGACCTGACCCGCGTCACGCTGATGAGCGACGGCGTCTCGGTCTACGAGTGCACGAGCAACGACGAGGTCATCGACCTGTTGCAGGGCGGCCAGGGCGTCTTCGGCATCGCCATCGGCGGTGTGTGGCGCGAGATCGAGGGGACCCTCGCCGAGCTGCCCAGCGAGCGCACCGCGACGGAGGCCGTCGACACCGAGCCCAGCGCCGGTGACGAGCTCGCGGCGCGCCGCGCCGCCCGCCACACCGGCTGACCGGGCCGGGCTCCGGCCCGGTGATAGGTTGGAGGAGCTGTCGATCCCGTGCGGGAGAGACTTCGTCCGGGCTGCCGCTGACCGCGGCCTCCCGGTGACGGAGCGCCGAAGGGGCAATTCCTCCCCGGAACCTCTCAGGCCACCCGGACCGCGCGGAGCAGGCAACTCTGGAGGACCGCGATCCGGACCGACAGAGGGGGAGGTTGTTCGATCGAGCCGATCGCCGACCGATCCGAGGAGCCTTGCGTGTCCGATCACCCCAGCCTCGCCGACCTCGACGCTGCCGTCCCGTTCGTGGACCGCCATGTCGGCCCCCGTCCCCACCAGGTCGAGGCGATGCTCTCGGCCCTGGGCTTCGACTCGCTCGACGCGTTGATGGCCGCGGCCGTGCCGGAGACGATCCGGTCCACGGCCGAGCTCGACCTCCCGGCGGCCGCCGACGAGGAGACCGTCGCCCGCGAGCTGCGGGAGCTGGCCGCCCGCAACCGTCCCGCCGAGTCGATGATCGGGCTGGGCTACCACGGCACGATCACGCCGGCGGTGATCCGGCGCAACGTGCTCGAGGACCCCAGCTGGTACACCGCCTACACGCCGTACCAGCCGGAGATCTCGCAGGGTCGGCTCGAGGCCCTGCTCAACTTCCAGACCGTCGTCGGCGACCTGGCGGGGTTGCCCACCGCCGGCGCCTCGCTGCTCGACGAGGCCACCGCCGCGGCCGAGGCGATGACCCTCGTACGCCGGGCCAACCGGAAGGCCACCGGGCCGTTCGTCGTCGACACCGACGCGCTGCCGCAGACCATCGAGGTGGTCCGCACCCGCGCCGAGGCGATGGGCATCGAGGTCGTCGTGGCCGACCTGGCCGAGGGGCTCCCCGACGGGGAGCTCTGCGGCGTGCTCGTCCAGTATCCCGGGGCGTCCGGCCAGGTCCGCGACCCGCGCCCGGTCATCGAGGCGGCCCACGAGCGCGACGCGCTCGCCGTGGTCGCGGCCGACCTGCTGGCGCTGACGGTGCTGGAGTCGCCGGGTGAGCTCGGCGCCGACGTCGTCGTCGGCTCCTCGCAGCGCTTCGGCGTCCCGCTGTTCTACGGCGGCCCGCACGCCGGCTTCATGGCCGTGGCGGCCGGCCTCGAGCGGCACCTGCCCGGCCGCCTGGTCGGGGTCTCGGTCGACGCCGAGGGGCGCCCGGCCTACCGGCTCGCCCTGCAGACCCGCGAGCAGCACATCCGCCGCGACAAGGCGACGTCCAACATCTGCACCGCCCAGGTGCTGCTGGCCGTCGTCGCCTCGATGTACGCCGTCCACCACGGGCCCGAGGGGCTGCGGACCATCGCCACGCGCACCCACCGCTACGCCGCCGTGCTGGCGGCCGCGCTCGAGCAGGGCGGCGTCGAGGTCGAGACCGCGGCGTACTTCGACACCCTCACCGTGAGGGTGCCCGGCCGGGCCGGCGAGGTCGTCGCCGCGGCCCGCGAGCGGGGGATCCACCTGCGCCACGTCGACGACGACCGGGTCGGCGTCAGCACCTCCGAACGCACGACGCGCGAGGTCCTCGAGGGCGTGCTCGCAGCCTTCGGCGTGACCGGCCCGCAGCTCGACGACCTCGACGGCATCGACCGGGCCACGGGCGACGCGCTGCCCGACGACCTGCGCCGCGCGACGCCGTACCTCACCCACGAGGTGTTCGCGACCCACCACAGCGAGACCGCGATGCTGCGCTACCTGCACCGGCTCTCCGCTCGCGACTACGCGCTCGACCGGGGCATGATCCCGCTCGGCTCGTGCACGATGAAGCTCAACGCGACCACCGAGATGGAGCCGGTGTCGTTGCCGGGGTTCGCCGACCTGCACCCGTTCGCACCGGCCGACGACGCGCTCGGCTACCGGCAGCTGGTCGAGGACCTCGAGGGCTGGCTGGCCAGCGTCACCGGCTACGACCGGGTCTCGATCCAGCCCAACGCCGGCTCCCAGGGTGAGCTCGCGGGGCTGCTGGCGATCCGCGGCTACCACCGGGCGCGCGGCGAGGAGCAGCGCACCGTGTGCCTGATCCCGTCCTCGGCCCACGGCACCAACGCCGCCTCGGCGGTGATGGCCGGCATGAAGGTCGTGGTGGTCAAGGCCGACGACGACGGCTCGGTCGACCTCGACGACCTGCGCGCCCAGTGCACCGCCCACGCCGAGGACCTCGCCGCGATCATGGTCACCTACCCCTCGACCCACGGCGCCTACGAGGACGGCATCACCGCGCTGTGCGAGATCGTCCACGAGCACGGCGGCCAGGTCTACATCGACGGCGCCAACCTCAACGCGCTGCTCGGGCACGCCCGGCCGGGCGAGTTCGGCGGCGACGTCTCCCACCTCAACCTCCACAAGACCTTCTGCATCCCCCACGGGGGCGGCGGCCCCGGGGTGGGTCCGGTGGCCGTGCGCGAGCACCTGGCCGCCTACCTCCCCTCGCACCCCGACCACCCCGAGGTCGGCAGGCGCGAGGGCATCGGCCCGGTGAGCGCCGCGCCCTACGGCTCGGCGGGGGTGCTGCCGATCTCCTGGGCCTACGTCCGGCTGATGGGTGCCGCCGGGCTCGCCACGGCGACCTCGGTGGCGGTGCTCAGCGCCAACTACGTCGCCCACCGGCTGCGCGACCACTTCCCGGTGCTCTACCGCGGGCACAACGGGCTGGTCGCCCACGAGTGCATCCTCGACCTGCGGGCGCTGACCAAGCAGACCGGCGTGAGCGTCGACGACGTCGCCAAGCGGCTGATCGACCACGGCTTCCACGCGCCGACCATGTCCTTCCCGGTCGCCGGCACGCTGATGGTCGAGCCGACCGAGTCCGAGGACCTCGCCGAGCTCGACCGCTTCGTCGACGCGATGATCGCGATCCGCGCCGAGATCGACCGGGTGGCGGCGGGGGAGTGGAGCGCCGAGGACTCCCCGCTGCGCCACGCGCCCCACACCACGCGGGCCGTGGTCGGGGAGTGGGACCGCGGCTACGACCGGGCACTGGGGGCCTTCCCGCGGGGCCACGACGCCGACAAGTACTGGCCGCCCGTCGCCCGGGTCGACCAGGCCTACGGCGACCGCAACCTGGTCTGCGCCTGCCCGCCCCCGGAAGCCTTCGCCGAGGGATGACGACCGAGCGGCGGCAGGTGTGCCTGGACGTCGCGCAGGCCCGGGGTCGGCTGACCTCGGTGGTCGGCGCGGTCTTCGACCGGTACGGCGTGGTGTGGGCCGGGGCGTCGGGGACGTGCCCCGGGGTGGCCGGGCAGTACCGGATCGGCTCGATCACCAAGACCCTCACCGCCGTGCTGGTGATGCAGGCCCGCGACGCCGGCCTGCTGCGGCTCGACGACCCGGTCGGCCGCCACCTCGGTGAGGTCGGGTACGCCGAGGCGACGGTGCGCGAGCTGCTGAGCCACACCTCGGGGATGCAGAGCGAGCCGGTCGGGTCGTGGTGGGAGCGCAGCCGAGGGAACGACTTCGCGACGCTGGCCGCGACCAACGACGGCACCGGGCGGGTGACTGACGCGGGCAGCTTCTACCACTACTCCAACCTCGGCTACGGCCTGCTCGGCGAGCTGCTGTTCCGGGTCACCGGCCGGCCGTGGCGGTCGCTGGTCCACGACGTGCTGCTGGCCCCGCTGGGCATGAGCCAGACGTCGTACCTCCCGCGGCCGCACGCCCAGCCCGGCTGGAGCGTCGACCACTTCACCGGCGTACGGACCCTCGAGCCGCTCACCAGCACGGGGGCGATGGCCCCTGCGGGGCAGCTGTGGTCGACGGTGGACGACCTGGTGGTGTGGGGGCAGTTCCTCGCCGGCGGGCGGCCCGACCTGCTCGACCCCTCGACGCTGCACGAGATGACGGTGCCGGTCACCGACGGCTACGGCCTCGGCCTGCGGCTGACCGCCAACGCCGGGGGAGTGCTCGTGGGCCACACCGGGTCGATGCCGGGCTTCCTCGCCGCCCTCTTCGTCGACCCCGGGTCGGGAATCGGCGCGGCGTTGCTGACCAACGCGACGACGGGCGTCGATCCCGAGCAGCTGGCCATGGACCTGATCGACGGCGACTTCATCGACGACGTCCCGGCCGCCTGGGTGCCCACGCTGGCCGTCCCGAGCGCTGCGGAAGGCCTGCCCGGCCTGTGGTTCTGGGGCAACACCGCGGTCGAGCTGCGCTGGCACAACGACGGCCTCGACCTGCGCGCCCTCGCCACCCCCGAGCGTGACCCGTGGCGCTTCGAGCTCGCCGGCGACCGGCTGGTCGGCGTCTCCGGCTACCACCGCGGCGAGACGCTCGTCGTCCACCGCCGGGCGGACGGGGCGATCAGCCACCTCGAGTGCGCGACCTTCGTCTACACCCGGACGCCCTACGACCCCGACGTCGAGATCCCCGGCGGCCACCCGCGCCGCTGAGCGGTCTCAGACGCCGGGGGAGACGCTCGACATGTTGAAGTCGGGGATCCGCAGGGCGGGGGTGGCGGTGCGCGAGAAGTAGTCGTCGCCCCACTCGCGGCTGAAGCTCGGGACGGTCGCACTGGCGTGGGTGAAGCGGTTGAGCAGGTCGACCGGGCTCTCGTTCCAGCGGAAGTTGTTGACCACGCCGGTGATCTCGCCGCCCTCGACCAGGTAGACGCCGTCGCGGGTCAGCCCGGTCAGCAGCAGGGTCTGCGGGTCGACCTCGCGGATGTACCACAGGCAGGTCAGCAGCAGCCCGCGCTCGGTGCCCGCGACCAGGTCGTCGAGGGAGCTGGTGGCGCCGTCGACCTCCAGCACCAGGTTGTCGACGTACGGCGTCGTGGGCTGGCCGGTGAGCCCGGCGGAGTGCCGGGTCTGGATCAGCGAGGTGAGCGTGCCGTCGGTGATCCAGTCGTGGCGGCCCAGCGGCAGTCCGTTGTCGAAGACCGACTGCTCGTTGCCCGACGTCGACGCGGTCACGAACGGCTCGCACTCGAGCCCGGGCGCGGCCGGGTCGGACCACAGGTGGACGCCCTCCCGTGCGATCCGCTCGCCGATCCGGGTGCCGCCGCCGCGCCGGCTGTAGACGGAGGCGCCGTCGAGCGCGTCGCGCGCGCCGGCGTACCAGTAGGTGTCGATCATGACGTCGGCCACCGTGGAGGGGGACATGACCGTGTCGTAGCGGCCGGCCGGCAGGTCGATTCGGCGCTCGGCCCACCGCAGCCGCTCGGCGAGCTCGCGCTCCATGCCGAGGGCGTCGACCTCGGAGAAGTCTCGGGTGGCCCCGCCGACCCAGGCGCTGCGGGTGAGCGCGGCGTCCTTGCCGGTGCAGGCCCAGTGGCCCGTCGGCTGCACGTGGCGCCGGCGCAGCCCCGTCGAGGAGCCGAGGTACGTCGTCACGTGCTCGTGCGACACGAAGCCGTAGAGGACCCGACCGCCGTCACCGGCCCGGCCGAACGCCTCGCCCAACGCGGGGGCGAACCGGTCGAAGACGTGCACGTCGGTCGGCAGCGGCGGCTCGGCCCAGTCGGGTGCCGCGTCACCGGTCGTGAGCTCGGCGGCGTCCTCGGCGGCCGACGACGACCGGGCGGCCGCGTCGGCGGCCTCGACCAGCGCGGTGACCTGTTCGGTCCTCGTGGCGCTGCCGGTGACCGATCCGGTGCCGATCCCCTCCGCGCCGCGGGCGAAGCTGATCACGGTGACGTCGAGGCCGTGCGTGACGCCGTTGGTCGTCAGGGTGTTGTTGGCCCAGCGGAGGTTGGCCCGGGTCTGGTCGCGCACGATCACGATGCAGTCGTCGGCGCGCGAGGTGGCCAGCGCGTGCTCGACGAGGTCCTGGGGCGTGGTGGTCACTTCTGGCCTGCCTCGTGGGTGGTGTTGAGGATCCGGACGCCGCGGAACAGCGACGTCGGGCAGCCGTGGCTGACGGCCGCGACCTGTCCCGGTTGCGCCTTGCCGCAGTTGAACGCCCCGCCGAGCACCCAGGTGTCCCGGCCGCCGACCGCCTCCATCGAGCCCCAGAAGTCGGTCGTCGTGGCCTGGTAGGCCACGTCGCGGACCTGCCCGGCCAGGCGGCCGTCCTCGATCCGGAAGAACCGCTGCCCGGTGAACTGGAAGTTGAAGCGTTGCATGTCGATCGACCACGACTTGTCACCGACGACGTAGAGCCCGTGCTCGACCCGCCCGATCAGGTCCTCGGTGGACAGGTCGTCCGGCGAGGGCTGGAGCGAGACGTTGGCCATCCGCTGGATCGGGACGTGGCCGGGGGAGTCGGCGTAGGCGCAGCCGTTGGAGCGGCCCCCGTTGAGCTCCGGCTTCATGTGCCCCATCGAGCGGTCGAGCTGGTAGCCCGTCAGCACGCCGTCGCGGACGATCTCCCAGCCCTGGGTCTGCACGCCCTCGTCGTCGTAGCCGATCGTCGCCAGGCCGTGCTCGACGGTGCGGTCGCCGGTGACGTTCATGACCTCGGAGCCGTAGCGCAGGGTGCCGAGCCGGTCGTAGGTGGCGAACGACGTCCCGGCGTAGTTGGCCTCGTAGCCGAGCGCCCGGTCGAGCTCGGTCGCGTGGCCGATCGACTCGTGGATGGTCAGCCACAGGTTGGAGGGGTCGATCACCAGGTCGTAGGTGCCGGGCTCGACGCCGGGGGCGACCAGCTTCTCGGCGAGCAGCTCCGGGGTCTCGGCCAGCTCGGCGTCCCAGTCCCAGGGGTCGGCATGGTCGCCGGTGAGGTACTCCCAACCCCGGCCCACCGGCGGCGCGATCGTCGACATCGAGTCGAAGACCCCGGTGGCCTCGTGGGTGCCCATCGCCTCGAAGCCGGGCTGCAGCCGCACCCGTTGCTGGGTGGTGCGGGTGCCGGTGAGGTCGGCGTAGTACTTGTTCTCGTGCACCTGCTGCAGCGAGGCCGTCGCGTGCTGCACGGCGTCGTGGCGGAGCAGCCGCCGGGTCCAGTCGACCAGGAGCGCGGCCTTCTCCGAGGTCGGTACGTCGAAGGGATCGACGTCGTAGGCGGAGATCCAGGTGACGTCGTCGTGGACCGGCTCCGGGGCGATCTCGACCGGCGCGGTCGTCATGCCGGCAGCCACGACGGCGACCTCGACCGCCCGCTCGGCCACGGCCACGGCCTCCTCCGGCGTCAGCACGACACCGGCGGCGAACCCCCACGCGCCGCGGTGGATCACCCGGACGGCGAAGCCCACGTCGTCGGAGTCGGCGGCGCCCTGCAGCACCCCGTCGCGCACCCCGAGCCGCTGATAGCGGACCCGCTCGAAGCGGAAGTCGGCGTGGGTCACGCCGAGGGCACGGGCCCGGTCGAGGGCCACGTCGCCGAGGGCCCGGTAGGGGAGCGTGGTGAACGCGGGATCGAGCACGCCGGTCATGTGGCGAACCTAACCCACGCGCGACCAGTCCCGGTGACGAGCCTCAGCGGGTCTGGGAGAGCGTGGAGCCGACCCGGCGCTTGCGGACGTGGAGCTGGGCGGGGATCCGGGTCTGCATCTCGGTGACGTGGCTGACGACGCCGACGACCCGGCCCCCCTCGCGCAGCGAGTCGAGGGTGTCGAGGACCTGGTCGAGGGTCTCGGCGTCGAGCGCGCCGAAGCCCTCGTCGACGAAGAGCGTGTCGAGCTCGGAGCCGCCGGCCTCGTGCGCGATCACGTCGGCGAGGCCGAGGGCCAGGGCGAGGGAGACCACGAAGGTCTCACCGCCGGACAGCGTCGCCGGGTCGCGCGCCTCGCCCGTCCAGTCGTCGCGGACCCGCAGGCTCAGCCCACCCCGGGACTCGCCGACACCGCGGCTGCCGGTGTGCTCGAGGGCGTAGCGGTGGTCGAACATCCGCGCCAGCCGCTCGTTGGCGGCGTCGACCACCTGGCTGAGCCGCGAGGCCAGGACATAGGCGGACAACCGCATCCGGAGCCGGTTGTCGGGGGAGGAGCCGTCGGCGAGCGACGCCATCCGCTCGGCGACCTCGAGGTCGGCCCGCACCGGCGCCCAGTCGCCCAGGGCGGCGTCGAGGTCGCGCAGCAGCAGGTCGAGCCGGTCGCGTCGGCGCTCGGACACCGCGACCGCGGCCCGTGCCGCAGTGAGCTCCTCGTGGACCCGGGCGTGCTCGGCGGCCAGCGCCTCGACGTCGGGCACCGTGGCGGAGGCCGCGGACTCGAGGGTGGCGTCGGCGAGCACCTCGGCCACCGCGACCAGCGCCGCCTCGTGGTCGCGCACCTCGTGCTCGACCCGCTCGACCAGCAACGAGGGCAGCACCGCCGCCCGCACGGCGTCACCGTCGGCGAAGCGCTGCGCGCCAACTGCGGCGTCGGCGCGCTCCCGGTCGGCCCGGGCGGCGGAGCCCGCCCGGTCGCGGAAGGCGGCCGCCGACACCGCCTGGCGGGAGGCTGCGGCCACGGACTCGAGGTGGTCGGCCAGCGCGGTGACGCTCGCCTGCCCGGTGCCGTCGAGCAGTGCCTCGATCGCGTCGCGGAGCCGGGCGGCACGGGCCGTGAGCTCCCCGGTGCGGGCCTCGAGGGCGGCCGCCTCCCTCTGCCAGGACGTACGTCGCTCGAGCAGCCCGGCCTGCTCGGCCTCGAGGGCCTCGCGGTCGCGCGTCAGGGCGGGGAGCGTCGCCGCGTGCGCCTCGAGCCGGCCGAGGGCGGCCCGGGCGGCGGCGTCCTCGCGCTCGAGCACCGGGACCGTGCGGTGTGCGGAGCGCTCGCGGGCGAGGTCGATCCGGGTCTGGAGGTCGTGCACGGCCAGCCACCGGGCGTGGCGCTCGGTCTCGGCGTCGTCGACCGCGCGGCGGGCCGACCGCTCGGCCTCGGCGCCGGGGGTCCCGGGGGTCGGACTCGCCGGGTGCGGGTGGTCGGCCGAGCCGCACACCGGGCAGCTGGCGCCGACCGCCAGGGCACCGGCGATCTCGGAAGCCATGCCCTGCAGCCGCGCCTCCTGCACCTGGAGCCATCGTTCGCGGAGGTCCTGGGCGGCGTCGACGGACGCGGCGTGCCGTGCCTGGGCGGCCGCCTTCTCGGTGACCAGCAGCACCACGGCTCGGGCGGCCTCGAGCCGCTCGGCGGCGTCCGCGCTGGCCGCCCGCGCGACGGGCAGCCGCTCCTCGGCGCGCAGCGCCGCCGTCTCGGCGGACCGGGCGCGGCTCAGCTCGTCGGGCAGGGCATCGGCGCGCGTCTCGACCCCGGCCACCAGCTCGGCCAGCTCGCCGGCGCGCTCGTCGACCGAGGCGAGCTCGGCCTCGAGCGAGGCCAGCTCGGCCACGTCGGGCTCGCGGGACCGGGCCGCGGCCGCCTTCGCGGTGGCCCGCTCGGCGAGGGTCGTGAGGTCGCCGACGGCGTCGTCACCGACGGCAGCCAACCGCAGCGCCGCCTCCGCCTCGGCCTCGACGGCCTCCGCCTCGGCCCGGTCGGCCTGGTCGAGCAGCGGCAGCACGCTGTCCGCGCGGCGAGCGGCGTCGAGGGCCACGACCCGTGCCCAGTGGGCCTCTCGTCCGGCGGCGAGCCGTTCGGCTCGCGACTCGGCCTCGCGTCGGCGCTGCTGCCGGTCGAGGAGGGCCTCGGCCTCGGCCAGGACCTCGCGGGCCGCGCGCTCGCCGACGGCGGCGGACTCGGCGCCGCTCCCGGCCGAGGCGGCCTCGGCGGCGGCCCGGTCGCGGAGACCGACGGCCCACGGGCCGACCTGATCGACGACGGGCCGCAGCGAGTGGAGGTCCCAGGCCTCGGGGAACGGCTGGCCGGAGGCCTCGCTGATCCGGCCGACCACGGCGGCCACCACGTCGCGGCGGCGGTCGTCGTCGCGGCGCAGCGCCCGGCGACGTTCGCGCAGCCACTGCTCGACGTCATCGAAGCGCGAGGTGCGGAAGAGCCGCTGCAGCAACCGGTGTCGCTCCTCGGAGTCGGCGCGGAGGAACGCCTGGAACCGGCCCTGGGGCAGCATCTGGACCTGGCAGAACTGACCGACGGTCAGGCCGAGCAGCTCGGAGACCAGGTGGCCGGCCTCGTCGAGCCGGGTCGCCCGCGGGGTCCAGGACCCGTCGACACGCTCGGTCAGCAGCACCGACGCCTGCTGGCGGGTGGTGCCGCGGCCGCGCTTGCGCGGGCGGTCCCAGGCGGGGGAGCGCACGATGCGGAACCTGCGGCCGCGGACGGTGAGCTCCAGGGACACCGACGGGGAGACCTCGCGTGGCGCGTGGTCGGAGCGCAGCCGCTTGGCCCCCTGGCGGTCGCCGGGCACCGCGCCGTAGAGCGCGAAGCAGACCGCGTCGAGGACGCTGGTCTTGCCGGCACCGGTGGCCCCGGTGAGCAGGAAGAGCCCGGCCTCGGAAAGCGCGTCGAAGTCGACCTCGACCGGGTCGGCGAACGGGCCGAAGGCCTCGGCCCGGAGGTGGTGGAGCCTCACGCGGGTGCCTCCGTCAGCAGGGTGTCGGCCTCGGCCCCGTCGCCGCAGGAGTCGCACGCCAGCGCCAGCAGGGCGGCCTCCTGCTCCGAGGCAGGGCGGCCGCGCAGGTCGGAGACGAAGTCGAGGGTCACCTCGTGGTCGGAGCGGCCGCGCAACCGGGCGGCCGGCGTGGCGGCCGGCGCGGGCCGGTCGGGAGCGAGCAGCAGCGCGAGGGTGTGGGGGAACCGGGCCCGCAGCCGCTCCATCGCGCGCTCGGGCCGCCGCGCGTCGGTCAGGGTGACCTGGAGCCACGCGTCCTCGAGCCGGGCGAGGCCGGGGTCGGCCAGCAGCGCGTCGAGCTCGCCGCGGAGCACCGCCAGCGGCCGCGGCACCGGCGCCTCGACGAACTCGCTCGCGGCCACGCCTCGCGCCTCGAGGTCGACCAGCCAGGAGCCCTTGACCTGGTCGGCCTCGGAGAAGGAGTAGGCGAGCGGCGAGCCGCTGTAGCGCACGGTGTCGCCGACCACGTGGGGGCCGTGGAGGTGGCCGAGGGCCGTGTAGTCGACGCCGTAGAAGACCCCGGAGGAGACCATCGAGACGCCACCGACGCTGATGTCGCGCTCGGAGTCGCTGGGCGCGCAGCCGGCGACGAAGGCATGGGCCAGCACGACCGACCGGGTGCCGCGCCGGCGTGCGGCGAGGTCGGCCCGGACCCGGGCCATGGCGGCGGCCAGCGCGGCCTCGTGGGAGCGGCCGGGCAGCTGCCACGGCTCGCGGAGCAGGTCGGGGTCGAGGTAGGGGAGGCCGTAGACCGCGACCGGGCCGTGCTCGTCGCCCATCAGCACCGGCGTGCCGACGGAGCCGGCGTCGGTGCGGACGTGCACACCGGCCGCGTCCATCAGCCGCGAGCCGAAGCCGAGCCGCTGCGCGCTGTCGTGGTTTCCGCTGGTGACGACCACACGCGCGCGCGAGGCGGCGAGCCGGGCGAAGGCCTCGTCGGCCAGGTGGACCGCGTCGACCGGGGGGAGCGCGCGGTCGTAGACGTCGCCCGCGACCACGACGAGGTCGACCATCTCCTGCTCGACGACCTCGAGCAGGTGGTCGACCCAGGTCGCCTGGGCGCCGAGCAGCCCCTCGCGGTGGAAGGACCGCCCGAGGTGCCAGTCGGAGGTGTGGAGGATCCGCACGGGACGACCGTAGGTGTGGTCACCGACAACACCGGGGAACCACGCCGGTGCCGTCCCGTGCGGCCGGAACGGACCTGTCTGGACCAGTCAGGTCCGTTCCTGGGTCCCGAAGGTTCAGCCCTGGGGGGCCAGGGCGAACTCCACACGGCCCTCCTGGTCGACGCTCGCGTCGAGGACCTTGTCGTCGAGCTCCTGGGCGGCGCCCCCGTCGAGGTAGACGGTGGCCCCAGCGGCCTCGACGACCTCGTCGCCGGGCTCGGCCTCGGTGGCGGGTGCCACGTCGAACGACGGGGGCTGGGAGTCGTCGGTGGGGATCGCGGCGATCCGCAGGCCGTTGGCCTCGGGGATCTGCTCGGCGATCCCCTTCACGACAGTGCTGGCGTTCTCGGTGAGGGTGAGCATGTGCTCGCTTCCGTTCGAGTGCAGTACCCCTCCACCGTGACGCACCTGCCGCTGAGGTTCAAACCGGGTCAGGCGTAGCGCACGGTGCGGGCCGCCCGGGTGAAGCCCCAGAGCCCCAGGCCCGCCTCGCGCGCGAGCCCGACGGCCAGGGACGTCGGCGCTCCCACCGCCACCAGGCTCCCGACGCCCGCGGCGACGGCCTTCTGCACCAGTTCGAAGCCGGCGCGGCCGCTGACCACGAGCACCGCCTCGGCGGGGGAGGCGCCGGCGAGCACCCGCGCGCCGGTCACCTTGTCGACGGCGTTGTGGCGCCCCACGTCCTCGCGGACGACGAGCAGCTCGCCCTCGGCCGTGGCCAGCCCGGCGGCGTGCACGCCGCCGGTGGTCCCGAAGACCGGCTGGGCCGTCCGCAGCCGGTCGGGCAGCGTCCGGACCACCGCGGCGTCGGGTTCCGGTCCCTCCCAGCGCGCCGCCCGCGGGGTGGCCAGGGCGTCCTCGACGGAGTCCTTGCCGCAGACCCCGCAGGCCGAGGAGCCGGTCGACGCCGCGACGTGACGGTGCCCGACGTCGCGGGCCGGGGGAGCGTCGAGCGTGGCGGTGACGACGTTGAACTCCTGCTGCGGGGTGAGCTCCTCGTCGGTGCAGTAGGCCACGGCGTGCAGGCCGCCGGGGGCCGTGATCCCCTCGTGGACCAGCCAGCCGGCCGCGAGCTCGAAGTCGTGGCCGGGGGTCCGCATCGTCACCCACACCCGGCGGGCGGGGGCGGCGGGCCACGCCAGCCGGATCTCCAGCGGCTCCTCCGCGGCGACCCGGTCCTCGCGGGTGCGGGCACCGGCCTCCGCGTGCTCCTCGGTGGTGAGTCGCAGGGTCGGACCCGGTCGCTCGAGGGACGTCACCCGTCCAGCGTAGGCGCATCCCCGAGACGTCCGTCGGGTCCCCGGACCGGCCGGGTCGACCGGCGTGGCAACCGAACCGTCGGGTCGCGCGTCCATCACTGTGAACGGGAGGCGATCGCCTCCTCTCACGAGGGAGACCCGCATGGACACACGGTCCGCACGCAGCCGAGGGGTGGCTGCGGTCGTGGCGAGCTTGGCGCTGCTCGGGAGCGGCGCCGCGATCACGACCTCGCCGGCACAGTCGGCGCCGCCCGAGCAGGACTGTGCGGAGGCCTTCCCTATCGCCGACATCACCCGGGGTCAGGTGGTCGACGGCCTCACCGTCACCGAGGGCACCGACCCCTCGCCGTTCTCCGGGAAGGTGATCGGGGTCCTCGAGGACGGCATCGCCCCGGGGATCGACATGATCCTGGCCGACCTGGCCAACCCGACCGACGACCCGGCCAACGACACCACGATCGACGAGGTCGGCGGGATCTGGCAGGGCATGTCCGGCTCCCCGGTCTACGCCGAGAACGGCCAGCTGCTGGGCGCGGTCTCCTACGGGCTGTCGTGGGGTCCCTCGACGGTCGCCGGCATCACGCCGTACGCCGAGATGGACGACTACCTGCCCCCGCAGGACGACGTCCGCCTGCCCGCCGCCATGGCCCGCCGGGTCGCGGCCCACAGCGACGTCTCCGCGCGGCAGGCCGACGACGGCATGTCGCAGCTGCGCGTGCCGCTCTCGATCAACGGCATCAGCCAGGCCCGGCTCAAGGACGTCCGCTCGGGCGACCAGCGCCAGTACCTCCACCGTCAGGGCAAGGTCACCAAGCTCGTCGGCTCGGCGGCCCCGGGCGTGGGCGCCGACGCGAGCGACGTCGTCGACGGCGGCAACCTCGGCGCGGCGCTCAGCTACGGCACCATCACCGCGGGCGGTGTCGGCACCGTGACCGACCGCTGCGGCGACGCCGTGGTGGGCTTCGGCCACCCGATGATGTTCAGCGGCTCGACGTCGCTGGGCCTGATGCCCGCCGACGCGCTCTACGTGCAGAAGGAGTCGCTCGGAGCGCCGTTCAAGGTGGCCAACCTCGCCGACCCGGCCGGCACCATCACCGAGGACCGCCTCGCCGGCATCACCGGGGCGGTGGGCCAGCCGCCGACCGAGACCGACATCGCGTCGACCGTGACCTACGGCTCCCGCACGCGTGACGGCCTGAGCCACGCGCTGTCCTCCGACTGGGTCACCGACGTGACGCTGATGCAGATGCTCGCGATGCACGACGTCACCATCGACGGCATCCAGCCCGGCTCGGAGGGGACCGACGTGACGATCACCGCCAGCGAGGACGGCGGCGCGCCGGTCGACATCGTGTCGATGGACCGCTACGTCTCCGACTACGACATCGCCTACGAGGGCCTGTGGCCGACCTTCGAGCTGCTCTACGCGCTCTCGCGGGTCGACGGTGTCGAGATCAGTGCGGTCGACACCGACAGCACGGTCACCGACAGCACCGACACGTTCCGCGTCGGCAAGCTGCAGCAGCGCCGCGGCGGCGAGTGGGTCACCCTGGGCCGGCGCAGCCCGGCCAAGGCCTCCGCGGGCGACCTGCTCTCGCTGCGGATCGAGATGAAGGGCCCCGACGGCTCGCAGTGGCTGGCCCAGCAGGTGCGGGTGCCGGGCACGGCCGCCGGCCACGAGGGTCGCCTGGACGTCGTCGGTGGCGCGTGGTCCTACAACGACGACCTGTGGGACGCCCAGTCGCTGGCCGACGTCCAGCAGGCGGTCGCCGAGGACGTCCGCAACGACCAGGTGGAGACGCGTCTCGACTTCTGGTCGAGGCGCTCCGACATGACCCGGAAGTCCGTGAGCGACCCGCAGTCACTCGTGGTCGAGGGGCACCGCGGCGCGCCGGTGGTCGTGCGTCGCTGATCCACCCCGCACCAACAGGGCGGGTCGGGAGCACGGCTCCCGGCCCGCCCTTCGCGTGCGCGACGTCACGTCGTCGCCGACCGTGTCCCAGGGGCTCCCGCACCGTAGGATGTAAGAGGCTCGCAAGTGTGCGAGACCCTGACGTTCACGTCACGACCGACCTGCCTCGCGGGTCGAGAGGAGCTGGAAGCATCTTGAGCACGCAGTACCTGTCCTACGGGATCACCGACGGTCGGAGCCAGACCGACCGCGACCTGGCGCTGCTGAGGACCGTCGAGCTCGAGCGGCACGACGCCCGTCGCGCCCGCCGGGCCGACACGGGCCTGCGGCGCTTCCTGCGCTGAGCGGGCCGGCCACCGGGCTCTGGCAGGGTGGCGCCATGACCGACCGGCCCGACCACCACCGCGCGATCGCGCTCACCCAGCTGGCCGACGGCCGGTGGCGAGCGACCAACGTCCGCGGTGGTGAGCTCGTCCTCGGCAGCGGGGGAGAGGACCCGACGTTCACTCCCGTGGAGCTGCTGCTGGCCGCGATCGCCGGCTGCAGCGCCACCGACGTCGACCTGATCACCCGCAAGCGGTCGGCGGCGGAAACCTTCGCGGTGACCGCCGACGGCGAGAAGGTGCGCGACGAGGGCGGCAACCACCTGACCGACCTCGCCCTCACCTTCGACGTGGTTTTCCCGGCGGGGGAGGAGGGCGACGCCGCGCGCGCCGTGCTGCCGCGCGCGGTGGCCCAGAGCCGCGACCGGCTGTGCACGGTGTCGCGCACCGTCCAGCTCGGCGAACCGGTCGCCTACCGATTGGCCGGCGAGGACGACTGAGCCGGTCGCGCTCAGTCGACCTGGGCCGACTCGATGGTCACCGGGTCGGCCGGGGGACCGTCGGGCGCCCCGCCGTCGACGCCCGCGTCGGCGATCTTCTGGACGACGTCGACCCCGGCGTCGTCCATGGTGCCGAAGACGGTGTAGCTCGGTGGCAGCTCGGTCTTGTCGTAGACGAGGAAGAACTGCGAGCCGTTGGTGTCGGGTCCGGCGTTGGCCATCGCGAGGGTGCCGACGCCGTAGCTCTCCTGGCCGGTCAGCTCGTCGTCGAAGGAGTAGCCCGGCCCCTGCATCCCGGTGCCGCTGGGGTCGCCGCACTGCAGCACGAAGATGCCCTGGGTCGTCAGCCGGTGGCACGGCGTGTCGTCGAAGTAGCCCTGCTGGGCGAGCGACACGAAGGAGTGGACGGTGCACGGAGCCGCCTCGGCGTCGAGGGTGGCGCCGATGTCGCCCTGGTTGGTGGCCAGGGTGACCGAGACCTCGCCACTGGCCGGGGCCTCCGACGAGGGCGGGTCGACGGCCTTGGCGGGGTCCTGCCCGTCGCTGTCGTAGCTGCAGTCGGTGGTGGGCCCCGACGGCGTCGACTCCTCGGCCGAGCCGTTGTCGGAGCCGCCCCCGCCGTCGTCCGTGCCACAGGCGGTCGGGCCGACGGCGAGCACGAGAGCGGCGGAGAGGAGCAGGAGGCGGGAGGGCATGGCGCCGATGCTAGCCAGCCGCCGGCGGGATCCGATCGCGGCCCTCTAGGCTCCTGCGGTGTCCCTCGACCAGCTGAGCGACGACCAGCGCCGGTTGCTCGGCGCCTGGCTGCCCGGCCTCGAGGTGGTCGCTGACATGAGCTGGGGACTGGTCGGGACCACGGTCCTCCACGTCCGCCACGGCGGGGAGTCCTACGTCGTCAAGGCGGGTGACGAGCGGGACGGGCACCTCGCCCGGGAGCTGCGCGCCCACCGCGAGTGGCTCCGGCCGTGGACCGACGCGGGACGGGCGGCGGTGCTGGTGCACGGCGACGAGTCGGCCAGGCTGCTCGTCACGCACTACCTGCCCGGCGTGCTCGTGAGCGGGACGCCGGCCGAGGTCGACCCGGACACCTACCGGCAGGCCGGTCGGCTGCTGGCGACCCACCACGCCCAGCTCGCGGTCGACGACGCGACGTACGAGCAGCGCGCCCGTGACAAGACGCTGCAGTGGCTCGACCGCGAGCACCGGATCGCGGCCGAGGTCGAGGAGCGGCTGCGGGCGGAGGTGTCGTCGTGGCCGACCCCGCCGTCGGTGCTGGTGCCGACCCACGGCGACTGGCAACCGCGCAACTGGCTGTGGCACGACGGCACGGTGAGCGTGATCGACCTCGGGCGCGCCGACCTGCGGCCGGCCCTCACGGACCTCTCGCGGCTCGCGGTCCAGCAGTTCCGCGACGACCCCGCCCTGGAGGCGGCCTTCCTCGACGGCTACGGCGCCGACCCCCGCGAACCGGCCGCGTGGCACCGCCAGCAGGTGTGCGAGGCGGTCGGCACGGCCGTGTGGGCGCACCTGGTCGGCGACGAGCGGTTCGAGCAGCAGGGGCACCGGATGATCGCGGAGGCGCTCGGCGACCCCGTCTAGGGGACGGGGAAGTGCGGCGGCGGTCCCTCGCCGGTGGTGCCGTCGACGGCCTCGCGGAGCAGGTCGGCGTGGCCGTGTGGCGGGCGTACTCCTCGATCATGTCGGCGAGCAGCCGGCGCAGGCTCGTCCCGCTCCCGATGGCATGGTCGAGCCCGCCGTCGGTGAGCGCCTCGCCGAGCGCGACCCGGGGGACGGGGCACCGTCTCGGTCCACCGGGCCTGCAGCGCCTCGGGGGTGTCGGCCGCGGTGCGCCACGGCCAGCCGGACCTGGAAGTAGTCCTCCTCGACCCAGGCCAGGGGCTGGAGCAGGCCGCCCAGCGTCATCGTCGACGGCTCGAGCCGCAGCGTGAGGCCCGCGGAGTCGACGTCCGCACATTTCCAGGCGAACGTCCGGCGGTTGCGCTCCAGCGTGATCAGCGCGGTGTCGGTCGCGTCGCCGTGCAGGAACCGCTCGACGTCCCAGGCGGGTGGCTCGCCGGCGGTGAACCCCGGGGCTGTGGTCATGGGCGTCACTGTAGAGGCGGTTCCGGAGGGGAGGGGTCCGTCGTGCTGGACCCCCACGACCTCACGACGTACTGACATAATGTCAGTTATCGGCGATATGGGACGGGGAGCCGAGAGGGGCTGCACCCGGTGCGGCCCCTATCGTGACGCCGGTGCACCACGAACCCGCGGCGGCGCGCCCGCTGGCCCCGGACCCCGCCCTGGTGGTCCGGATGCTGCGGGAGCAGGCGCCGGACCTCGCCGGCCTGGAGGTCACGCCGAGCCGGGCTTCCGGCAGCAGCAACTGGGTGTTCCGTCTCGGCGACGCGCTGGCGGTGCGGCTGCCGCGATCTGACGGCTACGTGGACGACCTGCTCACCGAGGTGCGCTGGCTCCCGCGGCTCGGCCCGACGCTCCCGGTGGCCGTCCCCGAGGTCGAGCGCGTGGGCGAGCCCTCCGACCTGTTCCCCCGGCCCTGGGCCGTCGTGTCCTGGGTGCCCGGTCACCACCCGGTGGGTCTCGACGGCGCACAGCAGCGCGAGCTGGCCGAGTCACTCGGGCAGTTCGTGGAGAGCCTGCACCGGGCCGACGCCTCCGGCGTGCCCGCCGGCGCCGAGCACTGGGGCTACCGCTGCGGCGAGCCGGTGACGGACATGATCGACGGGTGGGCCGACGACGCGGCCGGGCGGCTCGCCGACGTCCTCGACCCCGACGCGGTACGCCGGGCCTGGCTGCGGCTGCGCGACGTACCGCCGGCGACGACGCCTCCCTGCTGGGTCCACACCGACCTGTCGGTCGAGAACGTGCTGGTCGGTCCCGACGGGCGACTGGCGGGGGTGATCGACTTCGGCGGCCTCGGCAGGGGCGACCGTGCGGTCGACCTGCTCTACGCGTGGAGCCTGCTCGACGCTCCGGCGCGCGCCGTGCTCCGCGAGGCGGCGGCGGCCGACGACGCGACCTGGGCCCGGGCCCGCGCCTGGGCGTTCGTCGGTCCCGGCCTGCTCACGATCGCGAACTACCGGCCGACCATGCCCGAGCGGACCGCAGCCCTGACGGTCATGGTCGAGGCCGTCGCCGCCGAGGTGGGCGTCCGGCTCCGCTGACGTGGCCGGCACAGCACGCACCTCAGACCGGTGCCCGGACGCTGCGGAACGACGTGGCGGCCAGGCCGAGAGCGACGGCCGCGAAGACGACGCCGGCCGCCGCCAGCACCGGCTGGATGCCGTGGGCGTCGGCGAGGACGCCGGCGACCGGCGCGACGACGACCATCACGCCGCGGTTGAAGGACCGGAGGGTGGTGTTGGTGCGCGCCTGGAGCTCGTCCGGCGTCACCAGCTGCCGGTAGCTCATCTCGTGGGAGTTGCTCATGCCCATGGCCAGCCCGTAGACGCCCTGGCCGACCATCAGCACGACCAGTGCTCCACCACCTGGCAGGCCGGTTCCCGCCACGACCATGACCGCGACGCCCACCGTCGTCACCACGTGGCAGGCGATGATCGTGCGACCGGTGCCGAGGCGTCGTCCGACCCACGTCGTGATGCCGGCACCCGCCACGGCGCCGAGTCCCCCGGCGGCGCCCACGACGCCGAACTCGGCCGGGGAGAGGTCCAGCGAGCGCAGGGCGTACGGCGCGAGCACGACGCCGACGATCGCATGGCCCACGAACCAGCCGTGCGTCGCGATGGCCAGCGTCGTCAGCCCGGAGCCGCGGTAGGCCCAGCGGACGCCGTCGACGACGTCGGCAGCCAGCCCGCGGGCGGTGACGGCCGTGCGCGACGGCGGCTCCTCGTGGTCGATCCGCCGCAGCGTCGACGCAGAGTAGATGTAGGTCAGGGAGTCGACGAGGACGGCGAGCGGCGCGCCCACCGTGCTGACCAGCACCCCGCCCAGGGCCGGACCCGCGGTCGAGGACGCCGCGTCGGCGCCGTCGATCCGGGCGTGGGCGGGCTGCAGCTGGCCGGGCTCGAGCAGCCGTGGCAGGAACGACATCGAGGCGGCCCCGTTGACCAGCGAGGCGGTGCCGTAGGCGAGGACGACGACCAGCAGGGCGGGCAGCGAGAGCACGTCGAGCCACCACATCACCGGGATCGTGGCGAGCAGCACCGCCTGGACCAGGTCGGTACCCACCAGCAGCGGGAGCCGTCGCCGGCCGTCGACGAGCGCACCGACGACCAGGCCGAACGCGAGGAAGGGCAGCCACCGGGCCGCGTTGAGCCACCCGACGTCGGTGGTCGAGCCGTGGAGCGTGGCCACGACCAGCACCTGCAGCGAGAAGAGCGTGACGTAGGTGCCGAGCCCCGAGACCGCATCAGCCCGCCAGAACCGCAGGAACGACTCCGACAGGAAGACGTCCCGACGCGCCACGCAGGCGAGTCTGGCACGTCCGTCGACCGGTTCCCCCCAGCCGGGTCGGGCACGCTCCCCGGATGACGACTGAGCCTCAGGCCCCGAACACGCCCCAGCACAGCTCGTCGCGCGCCCGCATGTCGTCGAGGACCAGCTCACGGACCGGGGCGGGCAACCGGTCGCGCTGCCAGGCCACCTCGCGACGCCCGGCCGCGAGCGCGTCGTCGGCGGGCACCGAGGCGCGGACCGCCTTGACGGCGTACGCCGCGGCCCCGAGGTCGTGGGCGGCGACGTGGGCGACCGCGCCGGCCTGGCCGGCGGCGTAGGCGGCGTGCCGGGCGGCGCCGCGCAGGTCGCGCGCCGCGCCCATCGCGTGGCCGCCCGCGGCCCGCGACTGCATCATCCGCACCTCGCCGCGCACCCACCCGCGTACCTGGGCGATCGACTCGCGGGGCCGCGGGTCGTCGGGGCGTTCGGCCTCGAAGAGCGGCAGCACGTGCTCGGCGCACTCCGCCGCCCACAGCGCGAGCAGCCGGTGGTCGTCGTCGGTGAGGCTCCCGCCGCGCCGGATCGTGACCAGGCGTGGGTCACGCACCGTCGGCAGGATCACCGGTCGCGGTCCGGACGCCCGCTGCCGGGGTCCAGCTGCGGCAGCGGCTGCGTCACGTCGTCGGGCTCGGCCGGCGCCCACAGCTCGGGTCGGTCGCGGCGGCGTACGGGCGGACGGGGCATCCTGCGCCGCGGCGGCGTCCGGGTCAGCTGGCGGCGCAGCCGCGACTCGAGGTCGAGCTCGTCGAGCAGCCGGCGCGCCGTCGAGCGGGCCACCGAGAGCAGCTCGAGCAGGTCGGGCTCGCCACCACCGGCGATCTCCGCGTCGAGGCCCGCGACCTCCTCCCGGAGGGCCTCGAGCGTCGCTCGGAGCCGGGCCACGTCTCCGGTGCTGAGCTCGACCTGGACGTCGCCCTCGTTGCGCACCAGCTCGCCGAAGGCGTCGATGCCGTCGGCCATCCGGTTCCACAGCCGCGCCACCCGGGCCAGGGTGGCCTCGGCGGCGTCGTCGTCGCGCCACTCCCCCTCGGCCACGTCGCTGATCGTGCGCATCTGGGACCGTACGGCGAGGGCCGTGTGCTCGAGCGCCTCGAGCCCCTGCCGCAGCCCGGGCTCGACGCGGGGGCGGCGTGCGGCCCGCAGGTTGAGGCGGCGCAGCTCCTCGATCCGCAGCAGCTCGGCGTCGACCTCGGCGACGCGCAGGGTGATCCTGCGGACGTCGGCCAGCCAGACCCGGGCCGCCGCCGGCAGCCGGCCCCGGTCGCCCGCCGCCATCCGCTCCAGCTCGCCGGCACCGCGCCCGAGCAGCTCGCCGAGGGCGTCGGCGATGCTGTCGACGGCCCGTCCGGCGTCGGCGCTCGGCACCTTGGTCGGCCACAGCAGGTTGACCCCGATGCCGACCGCGGCACCGACCAGGGTGACCGCGATCCGCTGGCCGGCCGCGTCCTCCGCGCCGAGGCCTCCGACACCCAACACGAGCATCGCACTGATGCCCACCTCGACCAGGTTGTTGCGCAGCCGCAGGAACTGGCCGATCGTGATCGAGGCCATCAGCAGCAGCGCGAGGCTCCACCACTCCAGGGGGACGACGGCGGCGAAGCCGACCGCGAGCGACACGCCGGCCACCACCGCGACGACCCGGTCGAGCCCGCTCACCAGCAGCGAGACCGGGGCGACCTGGATCACGACCATGGCGGTGAGCGGCGCCAGGATCGGCTGGGTCCCCGGGAAGATCAGCGTTCCGGCGACATAGCTGAGGGTGGCGGCCATCGTGATCCGCAGCGACCACCGCAGCGCCGCCGGCCCGCGCGTGCGGACCCGCACGACCTCGTCGCGCAGGAACTGCTGCCATCGTCGCGCCACGCCGTCCATCATGGCGCAGCGGAGCGGATCACCGCCTCAGCCCGCGACGTACGCCGCCAGGTGCTCGCCGGTGAGGGTGGACCCGTCGGCGACCAGCTCGGCCGGCGTGCCCTCGAAGACCACCCGGCCGCCGTCGTGGCCGGCGCCCGGCCCGAGGTCGATGATCCAGTCGGCGTGGGCCATCACGGCCTGGTGGTGCTCGATCACGATCACCGACTTGCCGGAGTCGACCAGCCGGTCGAGGAGGCCGAGCAGGTTCGCGACGTCGGCGAGGTGGAGGCCGGTCGTGGGCTCGTCGAGGACGTAGACCTCCCCCTTCTCCCCCATCTGGTGGGCCAGCTTGAGCCGCTGCCGCTCGCCACCCGAGAGCGTCGTCAGCGGCTGGCCGAGGGTGAGGTAGCCGAGCCCCACGTCGGTGAGCCGTTCGAGGATCTTCACCGCGGCGGGGATCTTCGCCTCGCCGTCGCTGAAGAGAGCGAGCGCGTCCTCGACCGACATCTCGTGCACCTCGGCGATGTCCTTGCCGCCGAGGGTGTGCTGGAGCACGTCGGCGTTGAACCGCCGGCCCTCGCACTCCTCGCACGGCGACTCGACGGTCGCCATCGGGCCGAGCTCGGTGAAGATCACGCCGGCGCCGTTGCAGGTGGAGCAGGCGCCCTCGGAGTTGGAGCTGAAGAGCGCCGGCTTGACGCCGTTGGCCTTGGCGAAGGCCTTGCGGATCGGCTCCAGCGCCCCGGTGTAGGTCGCCGGGTTGCTGCGTCGCGACCCCTTGATCGCGCCCTGGTCGACGACGATCACCCCGTCACCGCCGGCGAGCGAGCCGTGGACCAGCGAGCTCTTGCCCGACCCGGCCACCCCGGTGACGACCGTCAGCACGCCCAGTGGCACGTCGACGTCGACGTCGCGCAGGTTGTGGGTGGCGGCGCCGCGCACCTCCATCCGGCCGGTCGCCTCCCGCGTGGACTCCTTGATCCGCGCCCGGTCGTCGAGGTGGTGGCCGGTGGTGGTGTCACTGGCCCGCAACCCCTCGACGTCGCCCTCGAAGCAGATCTCGCCGCCGCCGGCGCCGGCCCCCGGGCCGAGGTCGACGACGTGGTCGGCGATGGCGATGGTCTCGGGCTTGTGCTCCACGACCAGCAGCGTGTTGCCCTTGTCGCGCAGCTGGAGCAGCAGGTGGTTCATCTGCTCGATGTCGTGGGGGTGCAGCCCGATCGTGGGCTCGTCGAAGACGTAGGTGACGTCGGTGAGGGAGGACCCGAGGTGGCGGATCATCTTGGTGCGTTGGGCCTCGCCCCCCGAGAGGGTGCCGGCCGGCCGGTCCAGGGAGAGGTAGCCGAGCCCGATCTCGGAGAAGGAGTCGAGCAGGTGCTGCAGCCCCTTGAGCAGCGGCGCCACCGACGGCTCCTCCAGGTCGCGCACCCACGCGGCGAGGTCGCTGATCTGCATCGCGCACAGGTCGGCGATCGACCGGCCCTTGATCTTGGACTTCCGGGCCTCGGGCGTGAGCCGGGTGCCCGCGCAGTCGGGGCAGGTCTGGAAGGTCACCGCGCGATCGACGAAGCGGCGTACGTGCGGCTGCATCGCCTCGGGGTCCTTGGACAGCATCGACTTCTGGATCTGCGGGATGATCCCGTTGAAGGTGAGGTTGACGCCCTCGACCTTCAGCTTCGTCGGCTCGGCGTAGAGCATCGTCTCGAGCTGCTTCTTGGTGAACGACCTGATCGGCTTGTCCATGGGCAGCCCCATGCCCTCGAAGAGCCGGCCGTACCACCCGTCCATCGAGTAGCCGGGCACCGTGAGCGCCCCCTCGGAGAGCGCCTTGTCCTCGTCGTAGAGCGCGGTCAGGTCGATGTCGTTGACCTTGCCCATGCCCTCGCAGCGCGGACACATGCCGCCGAGGTAGACCTCCTGGCGCGCGATCCTCCGCTCGGTCCGGCCGCCCTTCTCGGTGGTCATCATCCCGCTCGCCTTGCGGGTCGGGACGTTGAAGGAGTACGCCGTCGGCGGCCCGACGTAGGGCTCACCCAGCCGGCTGTAGAGGATCCGCAGCATCGCGTTGGCGTCGGTCGCCGTGCCGACCGTGGAGCGCGGGTTGGCCCCCATCCGCTCCTGGTCGACGATGATCGCGGTCGTCAGGCCCTCGAGGTGGTCGACCTCGGGTCGCGACAGCGTCGGCATGAAGCCCTGCACGAACGCGCTGTAGGTCTCGTTGATCATCCGCTGGCTCTCCGCGGCGATCGTGGCGAAGACCAGCGAGCTCTTGCCGGACCCCGAGATGCCGGTGAAGACGGTCAGCCGCCGCTTCGGGAGCTCGACGCTGACGTCCTTGAGGTTGTTCTCCCGCGCCCCCTGGACGCGGATCATCGCGTGGCCGTCGGCGGCGTGCGCCGCCCCCTCCCCCGTGGTCCTGGTCATGCGGCACAGGCTAGTGGCCGCGACCCACACCGGCTTCTCGGTTCCTGACCGGGTGGTCGGGGGCGTGGCACCGCCTGCTAGGAACGACGTCATGGCCTACGACGTCGCCGCAGTCCGGTCCCACTACCCCGCGCTGGCCTCGGGCGAGGCCTTCTTCGACGGACCCGGCGGCACCCAGGTGCCACAACCGGTCGTCGACGCGGTGAGCCGGACCCTCGCCGGGCCGTTGTCCAACCGCAGCCCGCACTCTCGCCCCCAGCGGGCCGCGGCGACCGCCGTCGACGAGTGCCGGCTGGCGCTGGGCGACCTGCTGGCCGCCGACCCTGCCGGTGTCGTCGTCGGACGCAGCATGACCGCGCTCACCTACGACCTGTCCCGCACCCTGTCCCGCGACTGGGGCGCCGGTGACGAGGTCGTGGTCTCGCGGCTCGACCACGACGCCAACGTGCGGCCCTGGGTGCAGGCGGCCGAGCGGGCGGGGGCGACCGTGCGCTGGGTCGACTTCGACGTCGAGACCAGCGAGCTGCGGCCCGACCACCTGGCGGCCGTGCTCTCCGAGCGGACCCGGCTGGTGGCCCTGACCGCCGCCTCCAACGTGCTCGGCACCCGCCCCGACGTCCCCGCCCTCGCCGGGCTCTCCCACGATGCCGGCGCGCTGCTCTTCGTCGACGGGGTTCACCACGCCTCGCACTGCGCGGTCGACCTCGGTGCGCTCGGCGCCGACTTCTACGCCTGCTCGCCCTACAAGTTCGGCGGTCCGCACTGCGGCGTCCTCGCGGCCGACCCGGCGCTGCTCGAGCGGCTGCACCCGGACAAGCTCGCGCCCTCCACCGACCAGGTGCCGGAGCGCTTCGAGCTCGGCACCCTCCCCTACGAGCTGATGGCCGGGGTGACGGCGGCCGTCGACTTCCTCGCCTCGCTCGACCCGACCGGTGCGACCACCCGCCGCGAACGGCTGGTGTCGGCGTACGACGCTCTCGAGACGCACGAGGACCGGCTCCGGGCTCGCATCGAGGAGGCACTGCTGGCGCGCGACGACGTGACCCTGTGGTCGCGGGCCGCGCTCCGGACCTCGACGCTCTACTTCTCCCTCGCGGGCCACGCGCCCGAGGAGGTCCACGCGTCGCTGGGCGCCCGCGACATCAGCATCTCCTCGGGCAACTGCTACGCCTGGGAGCCCTGCCACGCGCTGGGCCTCGGGGTGGCCGGCGCGGCCCGGGTCGGGCTGGCGCCCTACACCGACGACGCCGACGTCGACCGGCTGCTGGGCGCCCTCGCCGACCTTCGCTGACGCGCGCAACCGCGA
The DNA here is from genome assembly GCA_963740885.1 of uncultured Actinomycetota bacterium. Taxonomy (GTDB): domain Bacteria; phylum Actinomycetota; class Actinomycetes; order Propionibacteriales; family Nocardioidaceae; genus Nocardioides. The sequence goes on along the minus strand of CAVUFP010000001.1, from coordinate 278,733 downwards.
CGCGCCGGTCGATCGGACCGAGCCCATGGCCCACCTGGTCACCCCGGACTAGTGCTGTCGTGCCAACTTTCCCGTGTCCTGCCACGGCATCGCGTCGACGCTGCCTATCGTCGTGACCAGCGTCACTTCCCCGTCCACCCCGAGGATCGGTTCAGCACCATGTGGGACACCGTCGACACGACCAGCACCCGGCTCAGCCACGACATGCCGTGCTCGAGGTGCGGCCACGGCCGCCACACCTACCTCGCCTGCTCCGACACCTGCGAGTGCCGCCCCGACGCTGCTCCTGCCGTGCGCGCGGTGCAGCTGCTCATCGCCTGATCGGTACGTCGACCTCCGCGACGGTCCGCAACCGCGGCTGGTCGCTCGGCCGGCCCTCGATGTCGCCGGCCACCCAGCGCAGGTGCAGCGCTCCCCCGTCGCGCACCTCGAGCACCGCCAGGTTGTTGTCGAACCACGGTCCGCGGTCGACCCCCCACGTCAACGGCCCAGGCGGCACCTTGGCCCTCCGGGCGAGCCGCTGCACCTTCCGCGCCAGGCCGGGCCGGGCGCCCCACGTCGTCACCCGCTCCATGCCGGGCGGCAGCGGGTTGCGGATCGGCGAGCAGACCGCCTGCACGATCTGGCTGGTGACCTCGAGGTCGGTGACCTCGGGATCGGGACGGGCGGTCGCGACGTAGCTGTGGTGGACGTCGCCGGACAGGAACGTGATCGTGTGGGGCGCCCGGCCGCGGCGGCCGCTCGCGACGTCGAGGACCAGGTCGGCGACGTCGCGGAACCCCTGCTGGAAGGCCGCCCAGTGCTCGAGGTCGATGGCCTGGCGCAGCACCTCTCCCATGCGTGCGGCCAGCGACCCCCACGCGCCGCCGCAGAGCCCCTCGCTGAAGGCCTCGGCGTGGTGGAGGCCGGGGGCCATGAGGAACGGCAGCGAGGTCCCGATCAGCAGGTGGTCGACGTCCCCGCGGAGCTGCTCGCCGAGCCAGTCCATCTCGTCGGGGTCGAGGATCGAGCGGGAGTCGGGCTCGAGCACCCGCGCCGCGCGGGAGTCGACGACGACGAGCCGGACCTGGTCGCCGAAGTCGCGCGAGAAGCTCCACCGGTAGCACGTCGGCTCCTGGTCGGTCCGCTCGGCGAGCGCGTCGAGCTCGGCGGACAGGTCGACCTCGTCCTCGCCCCGGTGGTCGGCGACGAGCCGCCAGGTCTCGTCGTCGGCCCGCTCGGCCGGGCTGAGGTTGCCCAGGTGCTGGTAGATCCAGTACGACGCCAGCCCGCCGACGATGCGCTCGTGCCACCACGACGTCTCGGCCATCTGCTGGCGCCAGGTCCAGCTGGTGTTCCAGTCGTCGCGGATGTCGTGGTCGTCGAAGATCATCGCGCTGGGCAGCGTCGAGAGCAGCCAACGGTTGGACGGTTCACCCCACGCGATCTGGTAGAGGTGCGCGTACTCCTCGAAGTCCTTGAGCTCCTCCCCCGGCGGCTCGTCGATGCTGCGCCGCGAGGCGATGAACTCCTGCATCTCCTCGCTCGTCTCGTCGGCGTAGACCTGGTCGCCGAGGAACAGCACGAGGTCGGGCCACCGGGCGTCGCCGTCGGTGGCCATGTGGAGGGCGTAGGAGCGCAGCGCGTCGACGCCGAACGCCTTGGTGCCCGCCTCGTCGTGCGGCACGCTGACCCGGCACGAGCCGAAGGCCAGCCGCAGCGGCTTGCCCGGCTCGAGGGTCGGGATCACCGACGGCGGGAACGGCGAGTCCGGCTCGGGCCACACGACCCGGTCGTCGACGCTGACCGTGTAGGGCGTGTGGCTGCCCGGTTCGAGGCCGTCGACCTCCACCAGCGCGTAGTGGTGGTCGTGGGCCGCGAAGGTCGCGGCGCTCGCCACCCGGTCGCCGGCGGTCACCGTGACGGTGCCGGCCGCGGCGACCTCCACCCAGATCGCCGCGGTGGTCTCGTCGACGTGACGCAGCAACGGGCCGAGCACCAGCGTCGTCATGGCGTGATCCTCGCACGCAGCGCGCGCGCCCGGCTCACGGCCGCAGGAGCACCTTGATCGCCCGCCGCTCGTCCATCGCGCGGTAGGCCTCGGCCACCTCGTCGAGCGGCAGCTCGAGGTCGAAGACCAGCCCGGGCTCGATCGCCCCGGAGGTCACCCGCTCGAGCAGGTCGGGCAGGTAGCGGCGTACGGGTGCGATGCCTCCGGCGAGCCCGATGTTCTTCTGGAACATCCGCCGCACCGGCGGCTCGACCCCGTGGGGTACGCCGACGAAGCCGACCGTCGAGCCCGGCCGCGCGACGGCGAACGCGGTGTCGATCGCGGCGCCGGTGCCCACGCACTCGAGGACCGCGTCGGCCCCCACTCCCCCGGTCAGCTCGAGGACCGCGGCCTCGCCCTCCTCGCCGCGTTCGGCCACGACGTCGGTCGCCCCGAAGCGGCGAGCCAGCTGCTGGCGCGGCTCGTGGCGCGACATCGCCACCACCCGCTCGGCACCCAGCTGCGCGGCCGCGAGCACCCCGCACAGCCCGACGGCGCCGTCGCCGACCACGACCGCCGTACCGCCCTCGCGGACGCCCGCGGACACCGCCGCGTGCCAGCCGGTCGCCATCACGTCGGTCAGGGCGAGCAGCGAGGGCAGCATCGCGTCGTCGGGCATCCCGTCGGTCGCCACCAGCGACCCGTCGGCCTGGGTGACCCGGGCGAGCTCGGCCTGGCCGCTGGAGGTGAAGCCCTGCTGCTCGCAGGCCGACGTGACGCCGGCCCGGCAGTGGGCGCAGGTGCTGTCGCTGTGGCAGAACGGGACGATCACGAAGTCGCCCGGCGCGAACGACCGCACCTCCGCCCCGACCTCCTCGACCACCCCGACGCACTCGTGGCCGATCGTCGAGCCGGCCTCGATCTCGTTGGCGCCGCGGTAGGGCCACAGGTCGGAGCCGCACACGCAACCGGCCACGACCCGGACGATGGCGTCGGTCGGATGCTCGAGGATCGGGTCGGGCACCTCGGTGAGGCGGACGTCGCGGGGGGCATGGATGGTGGTGGCACGCATGCGTGCCATCCTTGCAAGGCGGTCCCAGCCGCCCGGCTCCCCCGTCCGACACACCCTCCCGAAACCCGGGTTTGCGGTATCTCATATCTGAGATACCGTGGCGAGCATGACCCAGGACTACAAGGGCCGGATCGGCAACCTGATCCGCGACGCACGCAAGCACCGCGGCCTCACCCAGCAGCAGCTGGCCGAGCGGCTCTCCACCAGCCAGAGCGCCATCAACCGGATCGAGAAGGGTCACCAGAACCTCTCCCTGGAGATGCTCGCGCGGATCGGCAGCGCGCTCGACTCCGAGATCGTGGCGCTCGGCGCTGGCCCCACCCACCTGCGCGTGACCGGCCCGACGACGCTCTCGGGCAGCATCGCCGTCAAGACGTCCAAGAACGCCGGCGTCGCGCTGCTCTGCGCCTCGCTGCTCAACCGCGGCCGCACCACGCTGCGCAAGGTCGCGCGGATCGAGGAGGTCAACCGCCTGCTCGAGGTCCTCGGGAGCCTCGGTGTCCAGACCCGGTGGCTCAACGACGACAACGACCTCGAGATCATCCCGCCGGCCGAGCTCGACCTCTCCAACATCGACGTCACCGCGGCGCGACGTACCCGCTCGGTGATCATGTTCCTCGGCCCGCTCCTCCACCGGGCGCAGACCTTCCAGCTCCCCTACGCCGGCGGCTGCAACCTCGGCACCCGCACCGTCGAGCCCCACCTGACCGCGCTGCGGCCCTTCGGCCTCGAGGTCAAGGCGACCGAGGGCAGCTATCACGCGCAGGTCGAGGCACAGCTGGCGCCGGCGCGGCCGATCGTGCTCACCGAGCGCGGCGACACGGTCACCGAGAACGCCCTGATGGCCGCGGCGCTCCACCCCGGCACCACCGTGATCCGCAACGCGTCGTCCAACTACATGGTCCAGGACCTCTGCTTCTACCTGCAGCGGCTCGGCGTCGAGGTCGAGGGCGTCGGCTCGACGACCCTCACCGTGACCGGCCGCGCCGGGATCGACGTCGACGTCGACTACGCGCCCGCCGAGGACCCGATCGAGGCGATGTCACTGCTGGCCGCCGCGATCGTGACCGGCTCCCAGATCACCATCGAACGGGTCCCGATCGAGTTCCTCGAGATCGAGCTCGCGCTGCTGGAGGAGATGGGCTTCCACTACCAGCGCTCCGAGGAGTACGTCGCGCTCAACGGCCACACCCGGCTGATCGACCTGACGACGTTCCCGAGCGTGCTGCACGCGCCGCTCGACAAGATCCACCCGATGCCGTTCCCCGGCCTCAACATCGACAACCTGCCGTTCTTCGCGGTGATCGCCGCGGTGGCCACCGGCCAGACCCTGCTCCACGACTGGGTCTACGAGAACCGCGCGATCTACCTCACCGACCTCAACAAGCTCGGCGCGCAGGTCAAGCTGCTCGACCCGCACCGGGTGCTGGTCGAGGGGCCCAGCAGCTTCACCGGGACCGAGATGATGTGCCCGCCCGCGCTCCGGCCGGCCGTCGTCCTGCTGCTCGGCATGCTCGCCGCCAAGGGCACCTCGGTCCTGCGCTCGACGTACGTCATCCACCGTGGCTACGAGGACCTCGCCGAGCGCCTCAACCTGCTCGGCGCCAACATCGAGACGTTCCGCGACATCTGAGGCCCGGGGCTTGCATGATTCCCCGGCTAGCCGGGGAATCATGCACTTCTCGGCCGTTGCAACACCCGAGAAGTGCAGGGATCGGCCGAGAAGTGGCCGGCGGGATCAGCTGAAGAGCGTCTCCACCCAGGCGCGGGCGGGGCGGCGGCTGGTGGGCGGGGCGGTCATGTCGGGGGTGATCCGCGGGAGCGGGGCGGTCGACTGAGCGGAGTGCCGGTGCCAGTCGGACTCGGCCTCGATCAGGTTGCCGAGCTCGGCCCGCTCGAGGAACACGCCGTGTCCCTCGGGGCACTGGTTCACCTGACCGCTGCCGCCGAGCGGGCGGCTGGTCATCGGGGAGTCGCAACGGGGGCAGGTGAGTTCCTCCATGGCGCCGACGGTACTCCCCGCGTCGCGCCCGCAGCCGGGGGCGCGCAGTGGATACTGCACGCCGTGACGCAGAGCACGAGGCGGCCCACGGGCCACCCCTACCTCGACGATCCGGAGGGCCCGATCGCCTTCGCCCACCGCGGCGGCGCCCACCACCCGGAGCTCCCCGGGCTCGAGAACACCCTCGCCGCGTTCCGCCACGCCGCGGCCCTCGGCTACACCTACCTGGAGACCGACGTCCACGCCACGCGCGACGGCGTGCTGCTGGCCTTCCACGACGACGTCCTCGACCGCGTCAGCGACACCAGCGGCGGGGTCGTCGACGCGACGTACGCCGAGGTCCGGGAGGCCCGGATCGGGGGCACCGAGCCCGTGCCCACCCTGGCCGAGCTCTTCGACGCGCTGCCCGACGCGCGCTTCAACATCGACCTCAAGGCCGACGCGGCCGGCCCGCTGCTGGCCCGGTTCCTCGACGAGCGCCAGGCCCACGACCGGGTCCTCGTCGGCTCCTTCTCCGTACGCCGTCTCAACCGGTTCCGGCAGCTGACCCGCGGCCGGGTGCCGACCTCGGCCGCTCCCCTGGAGGTGATCGCCTTCCGGTTCCTGCCCTCGGGACGGCTGGCCGACCGGCTCACCCGCGGCCGGGTCGCCGCGCTGCAGGTGCCGCACCGGCGCGGCCCGCTCACGGTGACCACCGCGGGGCTGGTCCGCCGGGCACACCGCGCGGGTAAGCACGTGCACTCATGGACCATCGACGACCCCGACGAGATGATCGTCCTGCTCGACCGTGGTGTCGACGGACTGATGACCGACCGCACGGACATACTCAGGGACGTGCTCGTGCAGCGCGGCCAGTGGCCGGGTGGGGAGAGGGAACGACGATGAGTGCACCGCCTGCCGGCGTCGCCGACCTCGGACCGCTGAACCGCTCCCGCGAGCAGAAGGCGTGGTACTGGTACGACTGGGCCAACAGCGCCTACGTGACCACCATCGCCACGGTCCTGTTCGCGCCCTACCTGATCGGGATCGCCGAGAACGCCGCCGTCGACGACCGGGTCTCCGTGCTCGGCCTCTCCGTCGCCCCCGGCTCGCTCCCCTCCTACCTCATCACCTTCTCGACGATCCTCTCGGCCGTGGTCCTGCCTCCGCTCGGGGCGCTCATGGACCGCACCGAGAAGAAGAAGAACTGGCTGGCCGGCTTCGCGTGGTCCGGGGCGGCCTTCGCGGCGATGCTCTTCGGGTGCCGGGGTGACAACTGGCAGATCGGCGCGGTGGCGGTGATCGGCGCCAACCTGTGCTTGGCCGCCTCCCTGGTCGTCAACGACTCGATCCTCCCGCTGATCTCCACCGAGGAGGAGCGTGACCGCGTCTCCTCCCGGGGCTGGGCCTGGGGCTACCTGGGGGGCGGGCTGCTGCTCGCCGCCAACCTCGCCCTGGTCATCCTGGAGCCCTTCGGGCTGGACGCCGCCGGAGCGGCACGCTGGAGCATGCTCTCCGCGGCCGTGTGGTGGGCCGGCTTCACCTTCATCCCGTTCCTGCGGCTCCGCAACCACACGCCCGCCGACGTGGCCCTGGTCACCGGCAACGTGTTCGCCCGGAGCTTCGGCCAGCTCGGCCAGACGATGCGCGAGATGCGCCACTACCCGATGGCCGTGACCTTCCTGCTGGCCTACCTGTTCTTCAACGACGGCATCCAGACCGTGATCGCGTCGTCGTCGACCTACGGGAGCGAGGAGCTCGGCTTCGACCAGTCGATCCTCATCATCACCATCCTGATGGTGCAGTTCGTGGCCTTCGGCGGCGCGCTGCTGTTCGGCCGGCTGGCCGGGCAGTACGGCGCCAAGCGGGTCATCCTGGCCGGCCTGGCGATCTGGTCGCTGATCGTCACCGCCGCCCTCGTCCTCCCACGCCAGCAGCTGCTGCCGTTCCTGGCCCTCGGCTTCGCCATCGGGGTCGTGCTCGGGGGCACCCAGGCGCTGGCCCGGTCCTACTTCTCGCTGCTCATCCCCCGCGGCAAGGAGGCCGAGTACTTCAGCTTCTACCACGCCATGGACCGGGGGACGTCGTGGTTCGGCACCTTGGTCTTCGGCCTGGTCTACCAGTTCACCGACTCCTACCGGCCGGCGATCTTCGCGCTGATCGTGTTCTTCGTCATCGGCGGGCTGCTGCTGATGAAGGTCGACACCCAGCGCGGCATCCGCGAGGCCGGCAACACCGTGCCGTCGGTCATCTGAGGCCGCACGCACGTTCGAACGACGCTCCGGTCTCGTCACCGAGACCCGAGTCGCGGATTCCGGGAATCTTGGCCTCGCCCGTACCGTTGAACACAGCGAGACGTTAAGCAGGATGACGCCCTTGGTGCGCCAGTGAGCGGAGCGAAAATCTCCTCCCGCCGCGGCACCGAACCACAGGGGACATCAATCAGGGAGGTGGCTCATGGCGGAGCGCACATTGCGTGGTGCCCGCCTCGGAGGCCAGAGCTTCGAGGACGAGCGCGGGATCGAGTTCGCCGCGCGCCAGCAGGTCGGCTACCGCTGCGAGCGGGGCCACGAGTTCGAGATCACGATGTCGGTCGAGGCCGACGTGCCCGCCCACTGGGAGTGCCCGCGCTGCGGCGCCAAGTCGCTGAGCGTCGACGGCATCGAGCCGGAGGCCAAGGCGGAGAAGCCGGTGCGGACCCACTGGGACATGCTGCTGGAGCGCCGCTCGGAGAAGGAGCTCGAGGACATCCTCAAGGAGCGCCTCGAGCTGCTGCGCGGCGGCGAGATCGGCCCCGCCCACCTGCACCGCCCGGCCTCGCGCAAGAAGAAGGTCAGCTGACTGCCTCGACGACCTAGTCGTCGTCGACCACCTCGCCCCGGATCACCGGCCCCTGGCCGGTGGGTCCGGGGCGACGTACGTCGCGGGGCGGGTCCGAGGCCAGCAACCGCCGCGAGACCAGCTGGGCCAGCGCACGCCGGGCCAGCGGGCGCGTGAAGGGCAGGATCAGCACTGCTCCGACCGCGTCGGAGACGAATCCGGGCGTCAGCATCAGGGTGCCGCCGATCAGGATCAGGGCGCCGTCGGCGAGCTCGCGATGGGGCATCCGGCCGGTCTGCAGCGCCGAGGTCAGCGCCCGCCACGCCCGGCCCCCCTCCCGGCGGACCAGCCAGGTGCCGATGATGCTGGAGAGGATCAGCAGCAGGATCGTCCACCACGCGCCGATCTCCTGCCCGATCTGGACCAGGACGTAGATCTCCAGCAGCGGCACGCCGACGAAGAGCACCACCAGCAGCGCCGGCAGCCAGCGCCTCCTGGTCATCGTCGGCCCGCCCGGGCGCGGAGCCGGCCGGCGCGCTCCCGCACTCCCCAGGCGGTGATCCGGCGCAGCGACTCGAGGGCGATCGCCGAACCCATCTTGGAGTCACCGCGCACCCGCTCGACGAAGTCGATCGGCACCTCGCGCACGACGAGCCCGGCCCGCACGGCCCGGACCGCCAGGTCGGTCTGGAACACGTAGCCGGTGGAGCGCACCGAGGCCAGGTCGACCTTCTCGAGCGTGGCGCGCCGGTAGAGCCGGAAGCCGGCGGTCGCGTCGCGGACCCGGATGCCGAGCAGCAGCCGGACGTAGAGATTGCCGCCGCGGGAGAGCGCCTGGCGGTGGAGCGGCCAGTTGACCACCGACCCGCCGGGGACCCAGCGGGAGCCGATCACGAGGTCGGCGTCGGCCAGCGCGTCCAGCAAGCGGTGGAGCTGCTCGGGCTGGTGGGAGCCGTCGGCATCCATCTCGCCGACGACGTCGTAGCCGGCGTCGAGGGCGACGGCGAACCCGTGCAGGTAGGCCGCGCCGAGCCCCGCCTTGCGTGAGCGGTGGACGACCCGGATCCCGTCGTCCTCGGCCGCGAGGCCGTCGGCCAGCGCACCGGTGCCGTCGGGCGAGCCGTCGTCGACGACCAGGACGTCGACCTCGGGGTGCGTGCTCCGCAGCCGGCCGAGGATCCACGCCAGGTTGGCCGCCTCGTCGTACGTCGGCATCACCATGCAGACCCGGCCGAGCGGCGACGACGCCTGCTCGCTCATGCCTGCCCTCCGCTCTCCCGACGCCGTCGAGGATAGGGCAGCAGACCCAGCAGCAGCCCGACCACGGTCGCCGCGACGGCCAGCCTCCCCGGCCACGCGCCGAGGCGTACGGCGGGGGTGAGCTGCTCGGCCAGGGCGACGTCGTCGACCAGCACCTGCCGGGTCCGGACGCCGGCGCGCGCCTGGATGCTGCCGTCGGGCGCGATGATCCCGGACACGCCGTTGGTCGCGGCCACCAGCACCGAGCGCCCGGTCTCCACCGCCCGCAGCCGCGAGATCTCGAACTGCTGGTCGATCTGCGAGGTCTGGACGAACATCGCGTTGCTGGTCTGGACGGCGAGCACCTGACCGCCCGCACGGACCTGGGCGTGGATGCCGTCGTCGTAGGCCACGTCGAAGCAGATCGCGTCGGCGACGAGGGTGTCGCCGACCTCCAGCGGCTCGGTGCGGGTGCCGCCGAGCATGTCGCGCGGGATCAGCCGCAGCTGGCCGAAGCTGCCGATGCCGAGCGAGCGCCACGGGATGTACTCGCCGAACGGCACCGGGTGCCACTTGGAGTAGCGGTCGGCGGCGCCGGTACCGGGGTCCCACACGATGCCCTGGTTGAGCACGTGGCGGGTCCCGGCGTCGACCATCGCCCCCACCAGCAGCGGCACCTGCAGGGCCTCGCTGGCGCGCCGGATGCCGGCGTTGGTCTCGCTGTCGTAGAACGGGTCGACCGCGGTGGAGTTCTCCGGCCACACGACGAAGTCGGGCTCCTCCTGCTCGCCGTCGGCCACCTCGTCGGCCAGCTTCACCGAGGCGTCGACGTGGTTGCGGGTCACCTGCCGGAAGTCGAGCAGGACGTCGGTGCCGTCGCCCGGCACGTCGCCCTGCACGACGGCCACGGTCCGCTCCCCCGTGGCCGGCACGGTCCACGGCCACAGCGTCGGCGCCAGGCTGACCGCGGCCACCCCGGCGGCCACCAGCGCGGTCCTCGCCCTGGCGGGGCCGACCACGAGCTGGGCGATCAGCACGCCGAGGAGGGCCAGCAGGAACGACAGGCCGGTCATGCCGACGTACGCCAGCGAGGCCTGCCAGCCGGTGTCCGCGACCGCGTAGGAGAGCCGACCCCAGGGCATGCCGCTGAAGGGCCAGTCGGAGCGGAGGGTCTCCACCGCCACCCAGGCCGCCGCACACCACCAGGCGCCGCCGCGCCGCCTGAGCAGCACCGCGGTCGCCGCCCCCAGCGGGGCCATGAACGCCGCCTCGATGCCGGCCAGGGCCCACCAGGGGCCGAGCCCGACCGCCCGCATCCAGAACAGCAGCACGAGCTGGAAGCCGATGCCGAAGGCCAGCCCTGGGAGCCACGCCCGCCGGGCCGGCAGGCCGCGGACGCAGAGCACGAAGCCGGCCACGCCCACGGGCAGCAGCGGAGCCAGGCCCATCGGCTCGAAGGCCTGCGCGAGGAGGACCCCCGCGAGCAGCGCGCACGCGGACCGGAGGAGCACGGGGCAAGGGTACGGGCCGCGGCCATGCATGATCGCGACCGCAGGCGCGGAAGGACCCCATGTCCTTCGGGCCGACGCGCGACCGGCTGGCTGCCGGCGGCGCGACGTTGTCTAGGGACCCGAGGCCCTTCCGCGTCCGACCTCACGGTGCGGGGCCGACCCCCGTGAACCAGGTCGGACGGTGGTGGCACCCCACCTCCGACCCATCACTCGGGCGGCGGTCCCGCAGTCCGCGAACTGCATGACGGACACCCGAAGCCTCGGACGTTCCGGGCCGGTCTGTCAACCGGCGGATGACCTGCGGGAATGCGGGAACGCGCAGGTCAACGTCGGCGTGTTGACGCCCCGATCCGCGTCGAACGTCTCGACGCTCGGGCGTGTCGTCGGCGTGTCCGTCACCGGTAGGAGTGGCGGCGCCGTCCGCGCACCGTGACGGCCTCGAGCAGCCGCCGCTTGTAGGGCCGCAGACCGCTGCGCCAGCGCTCGTCCGCGTGCACGGTGACCTGGGTGCCCTGCGACCGCAGCACGCCCTGGTTGCCCCCCAGGACGTGGGCCTCGCCCCCGGCCACACCGGAGGAGGCGAGCGGGCCGCCGAGCCAGTCGACCAGCGCGTCCAGGGTCTCCTCGGGCGCGGCGACGAAGTCCTCGTAGCGCACCGTACGGTGCCGCGCGTGGGGGACCCGGGTGAGCAGCGAGGCCGCTTGGCGATCCATCCGGCTCCACTCCAGGCCGTCGCGCGCGAGCCAGTAGTCGTCCCAGCCCTCGATGCGGGAGCGCCTCCCGGTGCTGCCCGTGAGGTGCTCGGTCCGGCCCCGCGACCGCGAGTAGGCCGTGCCACGCGGGTCGCGGACCAGGTAGAGGAACCACGGCTCCACCTCGTCCAGTTCCCGCACCAGCCGGGCGTCACCGACCCCCTTGGAGCTGTCGACCACGAGCTCGGTCCCAAAGACCCTCGACATCTCGACGTAGAGCGCGGCGAGGTGGGGACCGTAGGCGTCGCGGTGGCGGGGAGCCAGCCGGTCGGCTTCCTCGGTCTGCACCGCCGCCGCCTCCTCGGCGGTGTGGAACCCCGGGCCCTCGGCGAGCACCCGCTCGGCGACTGCCGACCAGGTCGGGCACTCGCTCAGCGGCAGGCCGCAGGAGCACGGACGGCCGCGGACGTAGCGCTTCCAGAAGTTGTTGAGCTCGCCGCAGAAGGCGGCCCCCACCCGCTCCTGGACCAACAGGCCCATGACGGTCGAGCCGCTGCGCGGGAACCCGAAGATCATCAGTACCCGTGGCTTGCTCATGACCCCTCGACCCGACGTGGACGTAGTGGCGGCATGCTACTGGGGTCACAGCGACGAGGACGTCCGCCGGGCTCAGCCGGGGACGACGACGGTGCCGGTCGCGGTGGTCGCCAGCAGCGGGGGGTCGAGGACCGTCGCGGCGCCGGGTCGGTCGTCGGTGGCAGACCCCCGGGCCACCACGTGCACGGTGAAGGCGAGCTCGCGCGAGCGGCGGCCGACGCGGGTGACCTCGCACGCGATCTCGAGCACGTCGCCGGCCCTCACCGGCTCCGTGAACTGCACGTCGGCGTACGACGCGAACAGTCCCTCGTCGCCGTCGGTGACGATGCACATCTCGGTCGCCACGTCGCCGAACAGCCCGAGGCTGTAGGCGCCGTCGACGAGGTTGCCGGCGTAGTGGGCGTGGGAGTAGGGGACGTAGCGGCGGTGGACCACGCGGGTCCCGACCTCGGCGGTCATCAGGAGGCCTTCTCGGTGGGGTGGCCGGCGGGTCCGGTCACGCGGTGCACCAGGAAGCTCGCGACGTCGGCCGGGGTGGTGCCACGCCCGAAGACCCGGTCGACGCCGAGCTCCTCGGACATGGCCTCATCGAAGCGCGGACCACCGACCACCAGCAGCGGCTGCCGGCCCGCAGGGTAGGCCTCGCGGAACGCCGCGGACATCTCGCGGGTATTGAGCAGGTGGGCGTCGCGCTGGGTGACGACCTGGGAGACGAGGACGGCGTCGGCGTGCTCGGCGAGCGAGCGCTCGACCAGCTGGGGCACCGAGACCTGGGCTCCCAGGTTGACCACCTTGATCTCGCGGTAGTACTCGAGCCCCTTCTCGCCGGCGAACCCCTTGATGTTGAGGATCGCGTCGATGCCGACCGTGTGGGCGTCGGTGCCGATGCAGGCGCCGACGACCACCAGCCGTCGGCGCAGCGTCTGCTTGATCGCGGCGTTGGCTTCCTTCGGCGTGAGCAGCGGGAAGTCCCGCTCGACGACCTTCACCTGGCTCGGGTCGACGAGGTGGTTGACCCGGCCGTAGACGACGAAGAAGGAGAACCCCTCCCCCATCGGCTTGCTGTGCACGACCAGCGTGGGGTCCATCCCCATCTTGTGGGCCAGCTGGAGGGCGGCGCCGTCGGCGACCTTGGAGTGGGCGATCGGCAAGGTGAACGACAGCTGCACCATGCCGTCGCCCGTGGTGTCGCCGTAGGGCCGGATCGGGCCGGTGCTGCGCTCGCTCATGACGTCCCCTCCTGGAGGAGCTCCGTGGCCGGGTTGTAGTAGGCGTCGGCCTTGCGCGCGACCCCCTCGAGGCCCCGACCGCCGTCGGGCGGGCGCTTCATCAGCCCGAAGGTGCCGTCGGCGATGGCGGCGAGCAGCGGCGGGTGGCCGGCGGCGTCCTGGTCGGAGGCGATCGTGTCGAGCAGCCCGATCGCCTCGTCGAGGACCTGCTCGGCCCGCTGCTCGATGAAGCCGCCGGGGGCGGGGCGGAAGTCCTCGTGGAGCCTGCCCGCGGCGTTCATGACGTAGCGGACGTTCTGGAGCGCCAGGTCGCGGTCGGAGAGCCACGGCGTCACGACGGCCTCGGTCATCATGCCGACCAGCAGGATCCCCTGGCCGGTGAGCGCACCGACGAGGTTGAAGAACCCGTCGAGCAGGTAACCGCGGAACACGTCGCCGGTCATGTGGCGGGTCGGCGGCATCCACTTCAGGGGCGCGTCCGGGAAGAGCGCCCGCGCGAGCATCGCGTGGGCGAGCTCGAGCCGGAAGGAGTCGGGGACGTCGGGGTCGATCTCGAAGGCGTGGCCCAGCCCGAGCTGCCAGTCGTCGAGCCCCGCCTCGCGGGCGAAGAACTCGTTGAGCAGCTGGGAGGTGGTCACCGTGTGGGCCGCGTCGACCGCGTCGGCGGTGGTGAGGTAGTTGTCCTCACCGGTGTTGATGATGATGCCCGCCCGGGCGTGGACCTGGCGGCTGAACCGCTGGTCGACGAAGGTCCGCACCGGGTTGATGTCGCGGAAGAGGATCCCGTACATGGAGTCGTTGAGCATCATGTCGAGCCGCTCCAGGCCCGCCAGCGCCGCGATCTCGGGCATGCACAGGCCCGAGGCGTAGTTGGTGAGCCGGATGTAGCGGCCGAGCTCGCGCGAGGTCTCGTCGAGCGCGGCGCGCATCAGCCGGAAGTTCTCCTGCGTCGCGTAGGTGCCGGCGAAGCCCTCCCGGGTGGCTCCCTCGGGCACGAAGTCGAGCAGCGACTGGCCGGTGCTGCGGATCACCGCGATGACGTCGGCCCCGGCCCGGGCGGCGGCCTGGGCCTGCGGGATGTCCTCGTGGATGTCGCCGGTGGCGACGATCAGGTAGACCCACGGGGTGGCGGGCGCGTCGCCCACCTCGGCGATCATCTGCTCCCGCTCGGCCCGCCGCTGGTCCATCCGGGCGATCCCGGCGCCGACGGCCGACCGGGAGGCGTCGGTGGCCCGGACGGCGTCGCCGCCCGCGGGCACCCGGAACCGGACCGAGCCCGCGCCGGCCTTCTGGGCCAGGGTCGTCAGGTCGTCGGCGTCGCCTCGCAGCAGCGCGTCCCACACGGGCAGCGCCAGGCCGTGCTCGAGCCCGACGTCGGCCCGCACGGCGTCGGCCAGCCGGTTGACCCACGGCGTGCCGTCGGGGTCGGCGCCGGCCAGGCCGGCGAGCCGCAGCGTGGCGCGCTCGACCGACACGGTGGTGTGCTGCTGGGCGAGCTCGACGACCGGCTGGCCGACGGTCCGGGCCAGGGTGCGGGCCCGGTCCACGCGGGCCGGGTCGAGGTCGAGCCGGGGTCCCCCGGTCGCGGTGGTCGTCACAGTCTGTCCTCGAAGAGTCGTCGTACGCCCTCATGGTGCCGCAGCAGCCGCAGGGCGTGCTCGGCGTGGCCGGGCAGGTAGCCGTTGCCGACCAGCATGGTCACGTCGGCCGCCAACCCCTCGGCTCCCAGGGCGGCGGCGGAGAAGGAGGTGGCCATCGAGAAGAAGATGACCGTGCCGCGCTCGGCGGTGGTCAGGATCGCCCCGCCCTCGCACCCGGGGACGTCGACGCAGACGACGGTCACGTCGGCCGGTCCGCCGGCGGCCGCGACGGCGTCGCGCAGCGCGATCGGGTCGCGGGCGTCGGCCACCACGACCTCGTCGGCGATCCCGGCCGCGCGCAACCGGTCGGCCTCGGCCCGGTGGGGCACCACGCCGATCGTGCGGGTGGCGCCGGCGTCCCGGGCGGCGGCCAGGCTCAGCGAGCCGGACTTGCCGGCGCCGCCGATGACCGCCACGGTCGGGGCGTCGTACGTCGCCACCACGCGCGCCGTCAACGCCGGCGCGCCGCACACGTCCATCACCGCCAGGCTCAGCTCGGGGGCGAGGTCGTCGGGCAGCACGGCCGCGATGGAGCGGCCGAAGAGGATCGCGTAGCCGTCACACGGCACCTGCTCGCTCCGGCCGTCCCAGCGCTCGAGCCCGTCCTCCAGCACGAGCGGCGTCAGGGTGAGCGAGACCAGCGTGGCGACCCGGTCGCCGACCCGGAGGCCGAGCAGGGACTGCTCCCCCACCTCCTCGACGGTGCCCACCAGCATCCCGCCCGACCCGGTCTCGGGGTTCTGCATCTTCCCGCGCTCCGCGACGATCCCGAGCACCGCACGGCGAACGGCCTCCCCGTCACCCGCGTGCGTGCGCTCGAGCTGGCGGAACGACGCGGCGTCGAGGTTGAGCCGCTCGACCCGCACCCGCACCTCGTCGGGCCACAGCTCGGGCCGGGTGTCGAGCCGCCGGGCGGCCTGCGGGAGCACCGCGGCATCGTCGAGGACCCGGTGGAGTCCAGTGGGGTCACTAAGGACGTCTGATCGCACAGGACCACTCTAACGACAAATATTCCGGTGAGTCATTCGACAGCCCGGATGATCGCCGCCTACGCTGGTCCCATGAGCATCGAGACTGCGATCGGCACGGCCGACTCCCTGGGAAGGGCGGGCCAGCCCTACCCGTACTCCCGTGTCGAGCTGGTCGAGCCCGACTGGACCCGCTTCCCCGGCTGGAAGGACGTCACCACGGCCGAGTGGGAGTCGGTGCAGTGGCAGCGCGCCCATTGCGTCAAGAACGTGCGTCAGCTGCGCGAGCTGCTGGGCGACCTCGTCGACGAGCGGTTCTACGCCGACCTCGAGCGCGACCAGGCCGAGCGGGCCACCATGTCGATGCTGGTGCCGCCGCAGATGATGAACACCATGGCGCCGGGTGTCGAGCCCTCCGGCCCCGGCTCGCTCACGGAGGCCTTCTACTCCGACCCGATCCGGCACTACATGATCCCGGTCTTCTCCGACCGCCGCACCGACTGGTCCTCCCACCCCCACGCCACGCGTGACTCGCTGCACGAGCACGACATGTGGGCGACCGAGGGCCTGACCCACCGCTACCCCACCAAGGTGCTGGCCGAGCTGCTGCCGACCTGCCCGCAGTACTGTGGCCACTGCACCCGGATGGACCTCGTCGGCAACTCCACCGCGGTGGTCGACAAGCTCAAGTTCATCGGCAAGCCCAACGACCGGCTCGGCGACATGATCGACTACCTGCGACGGACGCCGAGCGTGCGCGACGTCGTGGTCTCCGGCGGCGACGTGGCCAACATGCCCTGGCCGCGGCTCGAGGCGTTCCTCACCCAGGTGCTCGAGGTCGACAACGTCCGCGACATCCGGCTGGCCACCAAGGCGCTGATGGGCCTCCCCCAGCACTGGCTCCAGCCCGACGTCGTCGACGGCATGGGCCGGGTGGCCGCGATCGCCCGCGAGCGCGGGGCCTCGATCGCCCTCCACACCCACGTCAACCACGCCAACTCGGTGACGCCGCTGGTGGCCAGGGCCGCCCGCGCGATGCTGGACACCGGCATCCGCGACGTCCGCAACCAGGGCGTCCTGCTCAACGGGGTCAACGCCGACCCGCACACGCTGCTCGACCTGTGCTTCCGGCTGCTCGACGGCGCACAGATCATGCCCTACTACTTCTACATGTGCGACATGATCCCGTTCTCGGAGCACTGGCGGGTCTCGGTCGCCGACGCGCAGCGGCTGCAGCACCACATCATGGGCTACCTGCCGGGCTTCGCGACCCCGCGGATCGTCTGCGACGTGCCGTTCGTCGGCAAGCGCTGGGTCCACCAGCTCGCCGACTACGACACCGAGCGCGGCATCTCGTACTGGACGAAGAACTACCGCACCTCCCTGGAGGCCGCCGACCCCGCCGCCCTCGAGCGCACCTACGAGTACTACGACCCGATCCACACCCTCCCCGAGGCGGGCCGGCAGTGGTGGGCCGAGCACGGCCGGCTCGACGAGACCGCGCTGAAGGCCGCCGAGATGGCCGAGGCGTCGCGTCGTACGGCGGCCCTCCAGGCCCACTGAGGCCGGTATGGACCAGAGGCGGCCGCAGCGGGTTACCCCCGGATGCGTATGTCCCCGGCGGCTCCCCCGGCCGTAGGCTCCTCTCGGACGTTGAACTACGACAGGGGGGATCAACGTGCACGAAGAGCACGATTCACAGGGGGGCCTCAACAGGAGGACCCTCATCAAGCGCGCCGCCGTCACTGGCGCCGCGACCGCATGGGCCACGCCCGTGGTCCAGACGATCGCCTCGCCGGCGTTCGCGAACGGCTCACCTCCGGGGGCGTGCAACTCCTGCATGACCGGTGGCGGGCAGATCGTCGGCATGGCCGGCGCTCCGGTGATCTACCTCGGCCAGCCGATCCCCAAGCTCAGCTTCGGCCTCGGCCAGCTGTGCTGCACGGACTGGAAGACCGAGCAGATCGAGGTCAACGCGCACCCGACAGGGAAGAAGAAGGACGACATCAGCTGGCACTTCACCACCGCCTCACTGACGTGCACCAAGAACGGCAACCCGGCGCCGCCGCCGCAGACGGCCGACTGCGCCAACCAGTTCGTGGGCACGGCGACGGACTCCAGCGGCAACGTCCTCTACTTCACGCTGATCGACAACGGCGAGCCCGGTCAGGACGTCGACTACGTCTCGATCACCGTGAAGAACTCGGCGGGCCAGACGCTGCTCACCGGTACCGGAACCCTGGACCGGGGCAACCTGCAGATCCACCAGGGTCTGGGCCCGCTGGAGCACGACTGCTCCGGCTGCGTGTAGGCCGCGCGGCAGGGAGCCGAGGGCCGAGGGGGCCACACAGACCACATGGAGTCCGTCCCACCCCACAGGGCGGACTCCATGTGCTTCATCAGCAACAGCGATAGGAGACAGCAGTGGAGCAGCACGACAACGGACCGGCTCGGGCCGTCGATCGTCGTACGGTGCTCCGGCGCGCGGCGGTCACGGGCGGAGCGGTGGTGTGGACGGCCCCGGTCGTCCAGTCCCTCGCCTCGCCGGCGTTCGCCGCAGGATCGCCGTTGTGCGACGTGAAGGTCGTCGTCGACAACTGCGTCCTGACCTACCAGGAGAGCCCGGACTGCTGTCAGTGCATCGAGGACGCAGCCGCGGCCAACCCGAACATCTCACTGGCCGACGCCCTCGCGGGCTGCTCGGTCTGCGGTACGCCGACGAAGGTGTGCGGCAAGCAGGACCGCAACCCGCCGCCGCCGGAGCGGGCGCCGGGGACGCAGGGCGTCCCGACGGTCATCCCGGCCGGGGAGTAGCGGGATTACTCCCAAGTGCGGATGCCGGTCGTGGTCAGGAAGTTCTAGGTTCGTAGATCAAGAGGGGGATTCCGTCGACGGGGTTCGGTGGGGTCATGGGATCGGCCGGCTCAGGGCCGTACAAACCGAAACAAGAGGGGGAACAACGATGGAACCACCCATCCAGGGTGACAGCAAGGCGGGGCTCGACCGCCGCACCGTGATTCGCCGCGGCGCCATCCTCGGCGGCGCGCTCGTCTGGACGGCACCCGCCGTGCAGACCATCGCCGGACCGGCGTTCGCCGCCGGGTCTCCGTGTACGCCGATCGCCATCCTCGGCATCGACCGCAACGGTGACGGCGACTTCAACGACCCGGGTGAGTGCATCGGCAAGTTCACCTTCGTCGACGGCCAGGGCGCAGGCAGCTGCTGCGACTGCGTCACGTCCAACGGCAGCGGCGCACCCGCGGTCGCCATCTGCACCGGTACCGGCGCCTGCACCCCGGTGTTCACCGCCGGCGACTGCAGCAACTGACCAGAGAGGAGCGAGTTGACATGAACGTTCAGCAACTGGCCGACAAGCTGGCCGACATCGCGAAGTCCAAGGGCGCTGTGGACGCGGGTGAGAAGGTCACCGTGAAGCTCGACGGGGAGACCGTCACCACCACGGCCTGAGAGGGCCGCACCACACCATCATCGAAGGGGTCCGCCGACACGGCGGGCCCCTTCGGTGTGTCCGGTCCTGGCACCGGTCGACGGTGCCGGCCCAGCAAGGACGAAGTCCTGCGGTCAGGCCTCGCGGACGTGGACCAGTCCCGCGTCGACCAGGACGCGCGCACATTGCACGACGTCCGCCTCGATGTCCTGGTCGGCCAGGCCGAAGCGCTCGGCGAGGTCCTCGATGACCTGCGCCAGCGTGGTCCGGCCGTCGCACTGGTGGAAGATGAGGGTCGCGACCGGGTCGAGGCGGTGCAGCTGCTCGCCTGCGTCGCACCACACGAGGCACTCGCCCTCCAGCTCGATCCAGGCGAGCTCGTCGTCGCCGCCACGCTGCAGGACCAGCGTCGTCGCCCGGTCGGCGACGACCTCGAGGCCGCTCACTTTCGGGGCCCCTGTTCGAAGCGGAGGTTTCGAGACGCTCGCTGCGCTCGCTCCTCAACCGACAACTCCGTGAGCATTCGAATGGGGTGATTCATCGCTCCCCCAGGATCCGCTGGCTGAGCAGGTCCTCGACCGCGTCGACGGCGCCCTCCAGGGTCCCGATCCGCATCCGCACGACCGAGGCGCTGCGGACGAGCCGTCCGACGGCCGCCAGGTTGCGCCGCGGGTGGTGGTGGAAGTGGAAGGTCATCCGCGAGAGCTCGAAGGCAGCCTCGGCCTGGGTCATCGGGATCACGTCGGTGGAGCTGCCCCCGACGTACTTCGGGATGACCACGATGCTCGGCGGGGGTACGGGCGCCTGCGCCGTCTCGGTGCCGAGGTCGGCCGCCGGGACGTGCCACTGGCGGGCCTTGGGGACCGCGTGCTGCTGCTCCAGCTCGGGGAACAGGTGCCAGCTGCCGGGATCGATGCTGAGCGTCTTGGGGAACGGCGTCACCCACAAGGTGTCGGGGTCGACAGCCACGGCCTCGTCGGTGACGTAGCCGAAGCCCTCCCGCAGCAGGCCGGCCGTGGTCGTGGTCTTCCCGCTCTCCATGTCGGCGGGCAGGATGATCGTGTAACCCTCCCGCGTGACGGAGGCCGCGTGCATCAGCCAGTAGCGCTCCACGGAGCTGGCGATCACCGCCTGGTTGATGTTCCAGGCCAGCGCGCCGCGGAAGTCGAGCGACGCGATCCGTCCCTCGCACAGCCGCTCGCCGTCGCGGTAGAAGATGCTCTTGCCGGTCGGGCTCGGGTGCGCGAGGACGTAACGCGCCATCGGTCCGGACGCCCCCGTCTGGTCGCGGAAGGTCCGCACCAGGGAGCCGATCTCGCGCACCTGCTTGGCGTGGTTGGGGACGAACACCTCGAAGCGGTGCTCGAGCGCCCGACAGGGACCGAACCGGACCATCCCGGTGAGGTCGGAGTACGGCTCACCGGCGGCCGGCGCCCTCTCGTCGAGCACGGCGGTCACCGGATCACTCCGGTGGCCAGCATGTCGTGCAGGGCGGACTCGACGTCGACGCGGGCGGCCGAGGGGTCGATGGCGAAGAGCACGGCGACCGCGCTGACCATCTCGGCGACGGCGGTCTCGCCGTCGCACAGTTCCCACAGCGCCAGCGCGGTGGGGTTGAGCGCCACCGGGTCGGCGTCCTCGGGACGCACCACCGCGCCCTCGGCCAGCAGCTCGGCCGGTGCGGTGACGGTGCGCCGCGGACGGGCCCGCATCAGGTCATTCATGGGTGGCCTCCAGGAGTGGGGAGCGCAGTCCGTGGGTGATGGCGAAGGCCGCCGCCTCGGTGCGGGAGCTGATGCCGAGCTTGCCGAGCACGCGGTTGATGTGGGTCTTCGCCGTGTGCGGCGAGATCACCAGGTGGGTCGCGATCTCGCGGGTGTCGGCGCCGTGCCCGAGGAGGGCGAGCACCTCCCGCTCGCGGGGGCTGAGGTTGTCGATCCGGTCGCCGGGGGCTGCTTCCTGGGAGGCCCGCCGGTCCACGATCAGCTCGTGGAGCACGGTCCCGAGCAGGTGCGGGGGGACGTGCGTGTGGCCCGCCATCACGGTTCGCACGGCACTGACGACCCCCGCGAGGCCGTCGCCGGCCAGGACGATGCCCACCGCCCCGCTCTCGAGAAGCGCGTAGTGGGGCACCCGGGAGTCGGCGCGGGTGAGCACCAGCGGCCGGACCTGCTGCTGGGCGAGCTCACCGCAGAGCGACGGCACCTGGTTGGGGGCGAGCAGGACGTCGAGGAGCACGAGGTCGGGGCGGTCGTCGGCGACCCGGTCCCACAGCTCACCGACCGTCGTCACCGACGACGCCGAGACCTCGAGGTCGCGCTCGAGCGCGGTCGCCATGCCGGAGCCGACGGCCGGGGAGGGGTGGGCGACGACGATGATCACGTGCGGCCCCCGGCGGCCACCCGCCGTCGCGGGCGGGTCGGCAGCCGCTCGCTCCCCCGCGCCATGGTCGCCACGGCGTAGCGGTGGCTCACCCCGAGCTTGGCCAGCACGTGGGCGACGTGGGTCCGGACCGTGTGGTAGCTGATGCCCAGGCTCGCCGCGATGTCCTCGTTGCTGGCCCCCTCGCGGAGCAGGAACACGATGTCGCGCTCGCGCGTGGTGAGTCGGCGCATCGGGTCGTCCTCGCCGGACGGGACCGGGTGACGTCGCTCACCCGCCACCAGTCCGGCGATGGTCGAGGCCAGCCGCGGCACCGGGCAGTCCCAGGCCAGGATGCCCGCTGCTCCCGCGCGACGCGCCCGCTCGGCGGCGGGTCCGTCGACCCGCGGCGTCACGAGCAGCAACGGCCGCTCCCGCTCGTCGTCGAAGAGCTCGGCGGCGGAGACCGCCGCGTCGCTGTCGGCGAACAGCACGACCGCCTCTACGTCGTCGGTCGGCACGCAGGTGACGTCGACGCCCTCGTCGAACAGGGCGAGGCTGGCGCAGTGGGCCTCCAGCGAGCCCACGGGCGCGATCAGGACTTTGGGGCTCATGTGTCCTCCCGAGCGGTGAGGGCCGTGGTGACCTCGGTGCCCTGGTCGAGGTTGCGCCGGACCGCCCGAGCGATCCCCCGGACCTGGTGGTCGCTCATGTGCGACCAGAGCGCGGGCGAGATCACCGAGCGGGCGAGGCCCTCGGTCACGGGCAGCGGCCGGTGGTCCAGGTGGGCGTAGGCGCGCTGACGGTGGATCGGGGGGTCGTAGTAGTGCCGGGAGTCGATGCCCTCGGCGGCCAGCGCCCGACCGAGGGCCGAGGCCGAGATGCCGGTCACGGACTCGTCGACCACGACCGTGAGGTCCTTGTAGGTGGAGACGTCGCCCGCCTCCATGACCGGGCCGCGGACCCCCGCGACCTCACCGAGCTCGGACCAGAACAGCCGGACCAGCTCGTGACGGCGTACGAGGGCCTCGTCGAGCAGCGACAGCGAGTGGAGCGCGGTGGCCGCGTGGACCTCGGACATCCGCGCGTTGAGGCCGGCGAACTGGCAGTCGTAGTTGCCGGGGTTGCCGTAGTCGCGACCCAGCCGCATCGCGCGGGCGACTTCCTCGTCGTGGGTGGCGACCAGGCCACCCTCCCCTGCGACGACCACCTTGGTGGGGCTGAGTGAGAACACCTCCGCGACGCCGAAACCGCCGATCGGTGTGCCCTGGCGCACCGAGCCGAGGCCGTGGGCCGCGTCGTAGACCAGCGGGATGCCGGCTCGGTCCGCCAGCTCCTGGAGGGCCTCGGTGCGGCACGGCGTGCCGTAGACGTGGGTCGCGGTCATCGCGACCGCCTGCCCGCCCAGCTCCTCGAGCGCGGCCGCGGCGTCGTCGACGTCGAGGGTCAGCGAGTCCTCGGCGACCTCGGCGAAGACCGGGGTGCCGCCGGCCCAGACCACCGCGTGGGCGCTGGCCGCGAAGGTGAAGCTCGGCAACACGACGGGACCCCGGGCGCCGATCGCCTGGAGGACCAGCATCAGGCCCGAGGTGCAACTGGCGACGCCGACGACGTGGGGGACGCCGAGCCGCTCGGCCACGGTCTCCTCCAGCTCGCGGACCGTGGGGCCGTTGGTCAGCATGCCCGACTCCAGGATCCGGGCGTGCCGGTGGGCCAGGGCGTCCGTGTCGCCGAGAGCGGGGCGGACCAGCGGGATCTTCTCGGCGAAGACCGGGTCACCGCCCAGGACGGCGGGGAGGTCGGTGGTGGTGAGCGTGACGGTCATGTGAGTGCTCTTTCTTGGTCCCGATCGGTGTGGACGAGGGGCTGCTCCGGGTGACGTGGAGGGCGCAGGGCGAGGAACACGAGCAGGAACGGCAGCACCTGCACCCGCTGCCGGGTGAGGATCCCGAAGTTGCCGAAGTTGGAGAACGCGTAGACGAACACCACGGTGTAGACGAGGGCGAAGATCAGGTAGGGCTGACGCCGCAGCCGTCCCGGGATCTTGACCAGCGAGCGCCAGGACAGCGCCACCAGGGCCAGCAGCAGCGCCCCCTCGGCGGCAGCCAGGAGCATCTGGGGGTTGGACGCCTCGAACAGGAGCGGGCGGAACAGGATCGTGAACGCCGCCCACGGCATGTCGAGCGGGCTGTGGACGGTGGCGGGGGTGAAGGTCGAACCACCCTCGTCGGTGAGCTCGGTCGTGCCGCCGATGGCGTCCTCGATGCCCGAGACGCTCAGGTCGACGTCGAGGAAGGCGGCGGCGAACGACGCCACCAGCGCCCCGCCCGCCAGGATCGCCGCCGCTCCCCCGACGTAGGTCAGCGGCGTGAGCTCGTTGGCCGGGCGGGACCTGCGGCGCAGGAACCACGCCAGGGCGAGCGCGGTGAACAGCGCGGCGGTGATGTGGGGCCGGACCACACCGGTGACCAGCACCCCGACCAACAGGGGCACGGCCCAGGTGCGGTAGCCGCTGAGGAGCAGCGCACTGCCGTAGGCCATCAGCCCGATGCCCAGGGTGACCCAGGCCTCCTTGCCGAGGCTGGCCGGCCAGAACAGGATCGAGGGCAGGAACAGCAGCAGGATCGCGTAGCGCCAGGTGTCGCCGTCGGGGACGGCCACGCGGAAGGCAGCGGTAGAGGTAGTAGGTCCCCCAGAAGCCGAGCAGCGCGAACACCAGCCAGGCCACGATGAAGCTCGGGCCGGTGACGGTGTAGAGCGCACCGGTGGCCACCCGCATGAACCCGGTCCCGATGAACTCGCGACCGATCTCGGCCCCGAAGTCGCCCTGCCGGTAAGCCTCCGCGAGCCGGGCGCCCTCCTCCGAGTAGGTGCGGCCGTCGTTTCCGTTGTAGACGACGAACGCCATCACCCAGCGCGCGACCGTGGCCGCCAGCTTGGCCGCGAACGCCAGCAGCAGCAGGTTGAGGAACCGTGGGTCGGGATCCCGGCGCCCCGCCCGCAGCAGCAGCGGGACGTTGAGCATCACGATGACGGGCACCGCGATCAGCGCCGCCCACAGGTTGTAGCTGCCCGTCTCGGAGACGTGCAGCACCAGCCAGAGGTAGCCGCAGATCGCGGCCAGGCCGAGCACCATGGTCGTCCTGAGCGCACGGGGCGAGAGCGAGATGTTCATCAGAAGACCTCGAGGTCGCCGAGGGAGAGCCGCCAGTCGGCGGCGTCGAGGACGTCGACGGGGCAGCGGTCGCGGGGGTTGGCGACCAGGCCGATCCCCTGCCCGGGCACGGTGAGGTAGCCGGAGGCGCGGGCGGCGCGCGCCACCTCGGTGCCGGGGGCCGCGTGCAGGGCGACGTGGTCGACGCCGGCGCGCCGGGCGGCGCGGAGCACGCGCCGGGCCGCACCGACGTCACCGTCGGCGACCAGCACGTCGCCCAGGGTCAGCTCGGCCAGTCCGGCCCGCGATCGGACCCGGCCCAGACCGAGACCGACCAGCTGGCCGCCGCGGCGGACCACGATCGCCCGGTAGTCGAGTCCGGGCGGCTGGGCGTAACGCCAGTCGAGGTAGGTCGGCGTGATCGGGGTGTGGATGCCCGCGGGCGTGGCGCGTCGGGCGACCAGGGCCGCGACCTCCTCGACGTCGGCGAGGGCGGAGGCGGCGGTCGGCAGGTCGCTGTCGATGCTGACGGGACGGGCGGCCGGGGCCACCGCCGAGGCGCCACCGGAGGCGTTGGCCGAGCGGGCCGCGGAGAGGCCACGCACGAAGCGCAGCGGGCGGACCGGGCTGATCCGGACCCCGAGCTCACCCACCGGCTGCCAACCCATCCGCAGGTAGCCGGGGCGGCTGTCGGCGTTCGGGGTGTTGAAGACCAGGTCGAGGCCGTCCTCGCGGTCCAGCTGGTCGAGCATGCGCAGGGTCAGCTCGCGGAAGATCCCCTGCCGCTGGTAGTCGGGATGGGTCGCGGTGTCGACCGCCCTCACGGCGCGCAGCACGCGGTCGCCGGTGTGCAGCTCCCACCGCAGGAAGAGTCGTACGCCGACGATGCGGTCCTCGTGGGTGGCCACCATTCCCGGCGAGCGACCGAACGGGTTGTCGCGGTGCTTCCAGTCCAGGAAGGCCTGGGAGCGCTCGCCGGTCGGTCCGCCGGCCAGGGCCGTCGTCAGCAGCTCGAGCACCGCGGCGGAGTCGTCGTCGCGCAGCGGGCGGAAGGTCAGGGTGGGCGTCGTCGTCACGAGGCCTCCTTCAGCGTCGTGGCGCTGCGACCACCGTGCACGAGGTAGTGGGCGGTCAGCCGGTCGGCGGCCGACTGGATGCCGAAGTCGGCGGCACGCACCGGTCCGGCCGCTGACAGGCGCTCACGGGCCTGGTCGTTGCGGGCCAGCCCGATCATCGCTGCCGCCAGCGACTCCGGGTCGTGCGGCGGGACCAGGAGGCCGTACTCGCCGTGGGTGATCAGCTCGGGGATGCCCCCCACCCGGGTCGCCACGATCGGCAGCCCGGCCGCGAGCGCCTCGACCAGGGCGATCGAGAGACCCTCGTGGAGGCTGGAGAGCACGAAGGTGTCGAAGCCCGGCAGCAGGTCGGGCACGTCGTCGCGCATGCCGAGGAAGCTCACGGCCTGGCCCACGCCCAGCTCGTCGGCCAGCCCGCGCAGGTCACGCTCGCGCGGGCCGGTGCCGATCACGACCAGCCTGCTCTGCGGCAGCGCCCGCTGGACGCGCGCGAAGGCGCGCAGCATCGAGCCCTGGTCCTTCTTGGGCGCGAGGTTGCCGACCGTGCCGAACACGAACTCCCCCTCGCCCAGGCCGAGCCGCGCGCGGGCCGCGACCCGCGCGGCCTCGCCGTGGCGCGTGGTCTCCAGGTCGACACCGTGGAGCATGACCTCCACGGGAGTGGACGACCACGACAGGGGTACCCGGATCGAGCGGGCGACCTCGTCGCTGACCGCCCACACCCGCTCGTTGCGGCCGATCGTGGCGGCGTTGGCCCAGCGGGTCAGCGGGTGGTAGCGCCCCCACGTGTTGTGCTCGGTGTGGAGCACGACCGTGCCCCGGGGCGCGAGCAGCCGCGCCGCGGCGCCCACGAGGGGCGCGTGGGTGTGGACGATGTCGTAGTCGCCCTCCGCCAGCAGCCGGCGCAGCCCGCCGATCCAGTGCCCGTCGGCCGACAGCGAGTGGACCCGCACCCCGGCCTCCTCGAGCGTGGTCACGAGGGCCGTCTTGGCCGGGAGCCGGTAGGCGACCTCGATCTCGAGCCGGCTGCGGTCCATGGCGCGGGCGAGCGCGACCAGCAGCATCTCGGCGCCACCGCGGCCGAGACCCTTGGTCAGCCACAGCACCTTGACGCTGCTCATGGCCGCCGCCCCGAGGACTGGGTGAGCCCGGTGCGGAGCCGGCTGAGCTGCCCGCTGTGGCGGCTGCCGATGTAGTCGCGGGTCGGGTGGACCAGCGCGTGGACGAAGGCCACGCGGTCGCGCCAGCGCGGCAGCGCCCGCATCGCGGCCAGGGAGCGCCGGGTGTAGGTCGAGCCCCTCGCGTAGACGTCGAGCTCGGCGATCTCGCGGCGGTCGGTGCGGTAGGTCTCGGCCCAGGCCGAGAGCGACACGACGTCGGCGATGTCGAGGGCGTGCCAGGAGTGTCGGATCGCCCGGGCCACGACGGACTCCCCCTTGCTCGCCCGGACCAGGCGGTGGACCCGGCCCAGGTCGAGCGAGCGGGTCAGCAGCAGCTGGGCGACGTCGCGCAGCGGGACCAGCCGGGGACTCGACCCGCCGAGCACCGCGTGGTAGCAGGCGTGGACGAACCGCTCCTCGGCCGGGAGGGCGTGCACGGTGCGTCCCCCGATCGTCAGCGCCTCGGAGGACTCCCAGAGGTCGTCGAGGGACAGGCGTACGCCGAATGGGCCCATCGTGAAGGTGCGGTGGAGGTCGACCTCGAGCCCGTCGCCGGTCCGGAAGCTGGTGCCCTTGCTGAAGCGGCGGTCGAAGCCCGGGCGCGGCTCGGGGTGCAGGCGCTTGTAGCCGCGCGCGTGCAGCAGCCGGGTGGCCCGGTCGAAGTGCTCTCCGCGCACCAGAAGGTCGATGTCGCCGAAGGTCCGCCACGTGGGCTCGGGGTAGTCGAGGTGGGCGAGGACCGGCCCCTTGAGCGCCCGGACCTCGATGTCGGCCTGCTCCAGCGCCGTCACCGAGTCGAGCAGCAGGTGCTCGAGCGCCAGGACGCCGGCGAGCTTCTCGACGTGCATCCACTCCGCCTGCTCGGCCTGCGCGGACGTGACGGGCAGCGCACCCTCCCGCACGGCCGACCACAGCAACCCGGTCAGCCGCTGGGCGCGCACCTGGGTCACCAGGTCGGCGAACGCGCGGTCGTCGAGCGGCTGGTCGGGGAAGGCGAGCATGCTCCCCGCCAGCCCGTGCCCGGCGACGGTCCGCGGGAGCAGCTCGTGCTCGGTCCGCGGAGCCCAGCGGGTGGACATCATCGTGACGGCTCCGACTGGGCCTGGACCAGGCCGCGCTCGACCAGGTCCTCGAGGCAGGCGCGGATCTCGCCCTCGGCGGGCACCTGCTCGACGCCCTCCGGGGAGCTCAACCGCGCCACGAGCGCAGCGACGCCCTGCGGCTCGTCGAGCATCCGCCAGAGCAGGGCGCTGCCACCGCTGAGGACCGTCACGTCGGTGCGCTCGCCCTCCGGGATGGCCAGCACGTGCATGCCGGTGTCGCGCCACAGCGTGGCCACGACCCGCGCGAACTGCTGCTCGGCCACCTGCGCGGTCACAGGGTCACCACCCGGTCGTCGTCGCGCACACCGAGCGCGTTGCGCGCGTCGAAGACCAGTCGCGCGTGGCGGAGCACGTCGGGCAGGTCGTACTGCGTGTGTGGCGTGAGCACCAGCACCAGGTCGGCGGCCTCGATGTTGGCGCGGGTCAGCGGGGTACGCCGCAACGACATGCCGTGGCTGCGCAGCCGCGGCACGAACGGGTCGTGGTAGCTGACCGTGGCGCCCTTGCGGGCCAGGTTGGTCAGGGTCTCGACCGCGGCCGACTCGCGCAGGTCGCCGACGTCCGGCTTGTAGGTCACCCCGAGCGCGAGCACCTTGGCCTGCGTGATCGCGACCCCGGTGGCGGCGAGCGCGTCGATGACCCGGCGGGTCACGTAGGTCGGCATCTCGGCGTTGATGTCCTGGGCCAGCTCGACCAGCCGGAACGGACGACCCGTGTCGCGGCGCGACTGCCAGGCCAGGTAGGTCGGGTCGAGCGGGATGCAGTGACCGCCGACGCCGGGGCCGGGCTGGAAGGCCATGAACCCGAACGGCTTGGTCGCCGCGGCCGAGATGACCTCCCAGGTGTCGATGCCCTGGTCGGCGCACAGCACCGAGAGCTCGTTGACCAGCGCGATGTTGACCATCCGGAAGGTGTTCTCGAGCAGCTTGGCCATCTCGGCCGTCCGGCAGCCCGAGACCGGGTTGACGTCGTCGACCACGGTTCCGTAGAACGCGGCCGCCAGCTCGGTGGAGGCGTCCTCGATCCCGCCCACCACCCGCGGGGTGGTCCGCAGGCCGTACTTGAGGTTGCCCGGGTCGATCCGCTCTGGCGAGAACGCCAGCCAGAACTGCTGGCCCGCGCGGAAGCGTGGCCGCTCCAGCAGCGGCTGCAGCACCTGCTCGGTCGTCCCCGGGTAGGTCGTCGACTCCAGGATGACCAGCGCGCCGCGGCTCAACCGGCGACCGACCTCCTCGCCCGCGGACTCGACCATCGAGAGGTCGGGCCGGTGCTCGTGGACCGGCGTGGGCACGCAGATCACCACGACGTCGGCGTCGGCGACCGACTCCCAGTCGCTGGCGAAGGAGATCCGTCCGGTCTCCACGGCGTCGAGGTAGACCAGCTCCTCCACGCCCGGCACCACGAGCTCCCCGCGGCCCAGGGCCGCGACGCGGTCGGCGTCGACGTCGATGCCCGTCACCTCGAAACCCTCGACCGCGGCCGCGGCGGCCAGGCTCAGCCCGACGTACCCCTGGCCCACGACGCACACCCGTGCGGTCCTGCTGTCGATGCGGCGACGCAGCGCCGCCTTGCTCGATTCACTCATTCTGGGCTCCCCCCGGGCCTACGTACGCCGACCCCACGTCGGCGCTTGGTCCTGCGTCAGCGCTCGTCGCGTGCGAGCACCGAGTCGTCGAGCGTGTGGTGTGCGGCCCCGTCGGCCGGGGCGACCACGGGGTATCCGTAGCGCGCACCGGCCGGCTTGGAGCCGACGAGCACCGTGCCGAGCGCCGAGACGCCCAGCCTCTTGAACAGGCGCTGGCACTCCAGCGCCTGGGACTGCGTGGTCTTGTTGAGCCGGCTGACCAGCAGGGTCACGTCGGTGTGGCGTGCCACGTCGAGCGCGTCGGAGACCGTCAGCATCGGCGGCGCGTCCACGATCACGACGTCGGCCAGTGCCCGGGCCGCCTCGATCAGCGGCCCCACGGACGCGAGCAGCGCGCCCGGGTGGTCGGTGTCGTGCCCGCTGCTCGCCAGGGACACCCCCGGGATCGAGGTCTCGTGGACGACCTGCTCGAGGTGGTGGCCGCGGTCGGCGGACAGCAGCTCGGAGATCCCGGTCCCGTTGGCCACCCCGCAGCTGGGTGTGGATCGTCGGGTTGCGCAGGTCCAGGGAGAGGACCAGCACCCGCCGCCCCGCCTCGGCCATGACCGCGGCGAGGTTGGCCACCGTCGTGGTCTTGCCGGCGCCCGGCAGGGCGCTGGTCACCATCACCACGATGGAGCCACGCGTGGCCGCGCCCGTCGTCGCGGCCCGGCTCAGGCTCGGGCTGAGCAGCAGCACCGAGCTGCGCAGGCCCCGGAACGCCTCGGCCACGGTGCTGGCCGGACGCTCGGCGCTCGCCACACCCTCCCGCTGCCGCTTGGGCATGAGCGGGATCTCGGCGAGCACGGGCAGCCCGATGGCGTCCTCGGCCTGCTCCCGGGTGCGCATCCGGGAGTCGAGCCGCTCGACGACCAGCGCCAGGGCGCCGCCGAGCAGCAGCCCGAGCAGGGCCGCGAGGCCGATCCGCAAGTAGGGACTCGCCGGCGCACCCAGCGAGGTGCTGGCGACCTCGCCACCGTCGGCCGGGATCGGCACACCGGGCTGCAGGACGGTCAGGAACGACGGGCCCGAGGTGGTGCTCGCGGCGGTGTTCTTCGTCTGGATCTGGTCGGTGAGCAGGTTCTCGAGCGCCGCGACCTCGGCCCGGTTGACGGCGTTGTCACCGTTGTTCAGCTTGGCCTGGGCCGCCGTGAGCTCGCGCTTGGTCGACTCGATCTCACGCTGCAGCGCCTTCTCCTGGGCGGCGCCCTGGCTCGTAGCCTGGTCCCGGAAGAACTCGATGGTGGCCCTCGAGAACGCGTTGACGCGCGCGGCCGCCTCCTTGCCGATGGGGTCCGAGCTCGTGATGGTCAGCGTCCCGGTCTCTGGCTGGGCCGCGACCTGGACCATGGTCGCGAGCAGCTGCGGCTCGCCCTGGTAGCCGAGGATCTTGGCGGCCCGGTCGGGGATCTCGCCCACGGTCGCGTAGAGGGCCACCGTGGACAGGCCCGCCGCGTTGGGCGTGGCGGTGATGGTGGGCGAGGTGATCAGGGTCGCGGTCGCGTTGTAGGTCGTCGCCACGGGCGTGACCGGCGTTGCGTCCTGCTGGGGCAGCGTGATCGCCGCGATCGCCAGGGCGGCGACGACCGGCACCAGCAACAGGCGCCAGCGCTGCTTGAGGATGCGTAGATACGCGGTCAGTTCCATGCGAGGACCTCCTGGGTCGAGCTGTTGTCGTCCGCGGACTCCGCGACCACGTGGTCGCGGGCCTGCAGGACGTGCGCCAGCGCCTCCCGGGCGGCGGCGGTGTCCTGGTGGGTGGCGGCCCGCTGGGCGCAGGTCACCGTGGAGTGGAGGGCACCGGCCGGCAGGGACACCGGGTCGAGCCTCACGATCGAGGGGTGGCTGGTCGAGTGCTGCTCCTCGTCGGGCGAGTGCAGCTCCTCGGCGAGCTTCTCGCCGGGTCGGATCGCGGTCACCCGGATCTCGACGTCGATGCCCGGACGCTGCCCGGAGAGCTGGATCATCCGGCGCGCCAGGTCGATGATCCGGACCGGGGCGCCCATGTCGAGCATGAAGATCTCGCGGCCGGACGACAGCGCGGCCGCGTGCAGCACGAGCCGCACCGCCTCGGGGATGCTCATGAAGTAGCGGGTCATCCGGCCGTCGGTCACGGTCACGGGGCCCCCCTGACGGATCTGCTTGACGAACGTCGGCACCACGCTGCCTCGGCTCCCCAGCACGTTGCCGAAGCGGACCGCGCAGGCCGTCATGGCGCTCGCCCGGCCCAGGACCAGGTGCTCGCCCGCCAGCTTGGTGGTGCCCATCACGCTCGAAGGCCGGACCGCCTTGTCGGTGGAGATGAACACGAAGCGCTCGACCCCGACCCGCTCGGCGCACTCGATCACGTTGCGGGTGCCGAGCACGTTGGTGTGCACGGCCTGCACCGGGTGGGTCTCGAGCAGTGGGACGTGCTTGAGCGCGGCGGCGTGGAAGACCAGCTCGGGACGTTCCTCCTCGAAGACCCGGGTGAGCGCCCCGGTGTCGCGGATGTCGGCCAGCCGCTGCCGCACGTGCCGGGGCAGGTCGGCGACCGCGTCGAAGAGGTGGGTCTCGTCGTGGTCGAGCAGCGTCAGCGACGCCGGCTCGAAGAGCGCGACCTGGCGGGCCAGCTCGGAGCCGATCGAGCCGCCGCCCCCGGTGATCAGCACCCGCCGCCCCCGGATCAGCTCGCGCACCGAGTCGAGGTCGGTGTCGACCTGGGCACGGCCGAGCAGGTCGGCGATCTCGATGTCGCGGACGTCCTGCAGGGACACCTGGCGGCCCACCAGCTCCGAGGCCGGGGGGACGATGGACAGGCCGATCCCCAGGTCGTCGCCGCACAGGGTCGCCACGCGCCGTACGAGCGCGGCATCGGCGTGGGCGATGGCGAGCACGGCCCGGGTGGCGCCGGTCCGCTCCACGATCTCCTCGAGCTCGTCGATGCCACCGAGCACCTGGACGCCGAGCGCGCGGCGGCCGCGCAGCCGCCGGTTGTCGTCGACCAGGCCGACCACGTGGGCCGAGTGGTGGAGGTGCACGTCGCGGACCAGCGCGACCCCCACCTCACCCGCGCCGATGACCAGCAGCCGCTCCTGGTCGTGCTCGCCCCGGTCGGCGAACTCGCGCCAGCGCAGCAACCGGGACCAGAAGCGGACGGCGCCGGCCATCCCGCAGCCGAGGACGGTGGCCATGATCGGGACCGAGACCGGCACCGGACGGTCGAGCAGAAGCACGAGCGGCAGCAGCAGGGTCACGACGCACAGCTGCGCCAGCAGCACCTGACGGGCCTCGAGCACGCTGGCGAAGCGGAGCAGGCCGGAGTAGAGCCGGACCGAGGCGTAGCCCCCGATGGTCACG
This sequence comes from uncultured Actinomycetota bacterium, assembly GCA_963740885.1. Lineage (GTDB taxonomy): Bacteria > Actinomycetota > Actinomycetes > Propionibacteriales > Nocardioidaceae > Nocardioides. The sequence goes on along the minus strand of CAVUFP010000001.1, from coordinate 245,750 downwards.
ACCAGCACGACGGGCAGGAACGAGCCCAAGCCGACCCAGGCCTCTGCTGGCACGTCGCCGTCGTAGCGCAACAGCAGCGCCCCGCCCCACGCGGCAACGGTGAGGAGCATGTCCCCCACCACCAGAGGCGCGGCTGCGCGCATCTGCATATGTCCCCCACGGACATGAATCACGGCCCACACCCCCCACGACGTGGCCTTCACCGGGCACACTATGGGAAGCCACAAGGGGAGGGAACGATCGTGCACCAATTGCCGGGGAACGTTTACCTTCTTCTCCATTCGGCAACATTTCGCCGCCCCCTCCCCTACGGTCTTCCTCATCACGGACCCCCGCCGTGATCGCCGCGGAACCCCCCACCACGGTTGCTCAGCCCCCCGAGCCCGTTGGGTACCTGCCAGGTGCCCACGAGGAGCCAGCCATGCCATCCCCCTCCCCCACCTCCGACCTCACCCCCGACCTCACCTCAGGGCTCCCCGCCCTCCGGGGTCCGCAGATCGACCGTCGCCACCTGATGCGCGGCACGATCGCCGTCGCCGCCGCTGCGGGCGTCGTCACCGCCGCCGGCGGCAGCTCGGCCATCGGCGCGCAGTCGCTGCCGGCCTGGTCCGACCCCGCGACCTGGGGAACGGCCGGCGTGCCCCGGCCGGGAACCGTCGTGGCGATCGACTTCCCCGTCCGCCTCGACCGCGACGTCCAGGTCGCCGGCCTCCACATCGCGTGCGGCGGCCGCCTGGTGCTCGACCCCGCCAAGTCGGTCTCGATCCGGTCCACCGGCAACGTCGAGGTCTGCGGCGTGCTGGAGATGCGCCCGAACGGCCCCAAGGTGGAGCACCTGCTCCGCTTCGAGGGCATCGACGAGCGGAAGTTCGTCGGCGGTGGCATGGACATCGTCCCGACCGACGTGGGCCTGTGGCTCCACGAGGACGGCCAGCTCGACCTGCGGGGCACGCCCCGCACCGCCTGGGTCCGGGCCGACGGCTCGCTGGCCCCCGGGACCCGCACGCTGAGGCTGGCCGCCTCGCCGGTCGGCTGGCAGGTCGGCGACGAGCTCGTGGTCACGCCCACCGGCTCCCCCGTCGACAACCGCCACAAGGAGCGGTTCGACGAGGTCAGGATCGCCGCCGTCAGCGGCAGCACCGTCACCCTCACCAGCGGCCTGCGCTACGGCCACCCGGCGATCTCGGTCGGGGACGGCTACGTGATGACGGCCGAGGTCATGAACCTGACCCGCAACGTGAAGGTCGAGGGCACGCCCGAGGGCCGCACCCACACCGTGGCGATGCACAACACCCAGCCCTCGCAGGTGCGGTACGCCGCGTTCCGCCACTTCGGGCCCCGCCAGGCCGACGGCGCCTACACCGAGGGCGTGCTCGGCCGCTACGGCATGCACTGGCACATGTGCGGCGACGGCAGCCGTGGCACGGTGCTGGAGGGCGTGGTCATGCGCGACGGCGGCAACCACGCCTACGTCCCGCACGAGAGTCACGGCATCACCTTCCGCTCCTGCCTGAGCTACGACACGGTCGAGACGCCGTACTGGTGGGACCTGCCCGCGACGACGCGCGCCCTCGCCGACGAGAGCCACGACATCGCCTTCGAGAGCTGCGTGGCCGCCAAGGTCGCGTCGATCCCGTGGTTCCGCGGGTTCCGGCTCGCGGGCTTCCAGCTGGGTGCCGGCGAGGGCAACTCGGCGGTCAACTGCGTGGCCACCGGCGTCCTGGGCGCCAAGGACTCCTCGGGCTTCCACTGGCCCGAGGGCTCCATCGGCAACTGGGAGTTCGCGGGGTGCATCACCCACAACAACGCCCGGCACGGCATCTTCACCTGGCAGAACAGCAACATGAACCACGTGGTCAAGCAGTTCGTCAGCTACCACAACAGCGGTCACGGCCTGTCCCACGGCGCCTACCGGAACTCCTACCTCTACCGGGACGCGATCCTCTACGGCAACGTCCTCGGCGGCGTGCTGCTGCACGCGGTGAGCCGCGACGACCGGCGGCTCTCGCTGGTCAACCTCCTGATCGACGCGGCCGGCCTGTCCGACACGGCGGTCAACGTGGGCTTCCACCAGCTGGCCACCCAGCAGCGCACCCTCATCTCCGGGTGCCGCTTCAGGGGCTACCGCGACCTCGCGGTCTCCGTGAACGGTTCCGACAACGGCGACCCGGCCCCCAACGTCGACCTGATCGACATCGTGGGTTGCTCGTTCTCCGGCAACCAGCTGTGGATCGCGGACCAGGTCCGGTCCGACTCGCAGGTCCGGTTGACGACGGGGAGCGGCAGCTACTCCGCGCGGCCCATGTCCTTCCCCACGGGGACGGTCGAGAAGGAGTGGCACGCCAGGACGACGAAGCTCCCCCGGTTCCGTCCGCCGGCGGAGCCCACCAGGCTCACGCTGTCCCTCAAGCGGGCTGCGGTCTGAGCAGACGGCCTCAGCAGGCGGGTCGGACCCGCTCGAGGAGGTCCTGCCAGAGCCGGGTCACGCGCGCGGTGTCGTAGAGCTCCAGGCACCGTTCGCGGGCCCGGCTACCGAGCCGGTCGCCGTCCTCCAGCGCCCGCCGGAGGTCGCTGGCGACCGACTCGGGGCGCCGGTCGGCGACCACCAGGCCGGTCTCGTCCTGCTCGACGACGTCCCGCACGAACCCGACGTCGGTGGTGACCGCGGGCAGCCGGCACAACCCCGCCTCGATCAGCACCCCCGGCACCCCCTCCGAGGCGCTGGTGAGCAGGAAGACGTCGGCGGCGTGCAGCACCGGGCGGACGTCGGTGAGCGCGCCGGTGAAGTGGACCCGCCCACGGGCCAGCTGCTCGGCGCGCGCCTCGAGGGCCCTGCGGTCCGGCCCGTCGCCCGCGACCACCAGCCGGACGTCGGGCAACAGCCCCACGGCGCGCAGCGCGAGGTCGACGTCCTTCTCCTCGGTGAGCGCCCCCACCATGACGGCCACCGGGCCGTCGGGAGGGAGCCCGAACGACGCGCGCGCCGCCGTCCGGTCGGCCACCGACGCCGGGCGGAACTCCTCGCCGTCGCGCCAGTTCGGGACCACCCACACCCGGTCGGGGGGAACGCCGAAGTCGGAGACGAGGGTCTCGGCCGCCGAGCGGGTGAGGGCCGCGACCGCGCTCATCCGACCGAGGAGCCGGCGAACCCGGAAGCGGCGCGAGGGGTGGCCCGCCCAGTAGGCCGGGTCGCCGATGTTCTGGTAGACCGACGGCACGCCGAGCCCGAGGCCGGCGATGCCCACGGCCGGGAGGGTGCGTGAGCCGTGGGCCACCACGACGTCCGCCGCCCGGATCAGCCCCCGCAGCCGCCACAGGGTCTGCGGTGCGAGGGTCGTGGGACCCAGCACGGTCACCGCCAGCGTGGCGCCCGCGTCCGCCGCGGCCAGCGCGACCACCTGGGTGCGGTGGCCGAGGGAGCCGAGGCGCCCGGCCAGCTCGACCGCCGACGACTCCGCCCCCCGCCGGTGGTTGCGGGTGACGACGTGGAGCACCGACAGGGTGGTCGTGGGCTCGGAGGAGGAGCTCATCGGCCGCCTCGCCCGACGGCGTCGTAGAGCGCGGCCATCCCCCCGGAGCTGCGCTCGAGGGTGAAGCGCTCCTCGTAGACCTCCTGGCTCCGGGCGGACATCCGCCGACGCAGGGCGTCGTCGGTGAGCACGGCCTCCAGCGACCCGGCGAGGGCCGTGGTGTCCCCGCGGTCGACGACGAGCGCGTTGGCGCCCTCCTCGACCACCTCCTCCAGCGCCGGGATCCGGGTGACCACGACCGGCAGAGCCATCGCCATGGCCTCGATCACCGATCCGCCCAGGCCCTCGTAGTGGGACGGGAACGCGAAGACGTCCGCCGCGGCGAGCAGGTCTCCCACGTCGTCGCGGTGGCCGAGCACGTGGACCCGGTCGGCCGCACCGGACCGCGCCCGCGCGGCCTCGACCTCGCCCGACGCGTGGCCCGGCCGACCCGCCAGCACCAGGACGGCGTCCGGAACGCGCTCGGCGACCAGGTCGAAGGCGTCGATCAGCGCGGCCTGCCCCTTCTGCCACTCCTGCCGGCCCACGGTGAGCACCAGCCGCGCGTCGTCCGCGATCCCCAGGGCACGACGGGTGGCCGCGCGTCGCTCCGGTCCGGGTCGCCCGAGCCGCGACCGGTCGCGCCCGCGCTCGACCACGGTGACCCGGGCCGGGTCGAGTCCCATCGTCTCCACGCACGACGCCTTGACCGCGTGGGTGATGGCGTGGAAGTGCGTGGTGAGGTGACGGGCCGTCAGGCTGTCGACCGCCTTGACGACGCGCAGCTTGCGGGCGTCGACGGCCGGGTCGGACAGCCGCGCCGGGTCGTACATCGTGTTCACGAGGCTCGTCATCACCGGGACCCCCGCCGCCCGCCCCGCGAGTCGCCCGACGACGTCGGCGTCGAAGAGCGAGGTGTGGACCAGGTCGGGTCCGGTCTCGCGCAGGAGCCGGCGCAGCCGCCGGGCCTTGTCGAGCAGACCACGTCCGCCGAGGTGCACCACCTCGACCGAGCGGCCGGACTCCGGGAGCACCCCGGCAGCAGGAGGCGACAGCGTGACCAGGGAGAGCTCGACGCCCGACTCCCGCAGCGGCGGAACGAGCTCGAGGATCGACTGCTCGGCCCCGCCCGCGCCCAGCGAGTTGATCACGTAGGTGACCCGCACGGACACGTACCTCCCTGAGTGGCAGACAGACGGTTGGTGCAGCATGCATGATGCCAGCCAGATGACGGGATCGGGGTAGTTCCATGACGACGTACGCGCGGGTCGGCGGTGCCTCGCGCGACCGGCGTTGCCCGCGTGAGGTCGCGGGGATCGGGGGCCGGTCCTGAACGCCGTGCGCGGGCGGGTGCCGGACGTGATCGTCATCGGCGCCATGAAGGCCGGCACCACCACGCTCTTCCGGTGGCTCGACTCCCACCCCGGCTGTCAGCTGTCGCCGGTCAAGGAGCCCCACTTCTTCTCCCGCCAGGAGGCAGGCCCCCAGGCCCTGGCGGACTACCTTGGGCTGTTCGCCGACGTCCCCGAGGACCTGGTCACCGGCGAGGCCTCGGCCTCCTACGCCGACCCGCGCATCGCGCGGCAGGTGGCCGGGCGCATCGCCGAGGTGACTCCCGCGGTCCGGCTGGTCTACCTCGTCCGCGACCCGGTCGAGCGCATGCGCAGCCACTACCTCCACGAGTGGCAGCGCTCCCGCGAACGGCGGCCCTTCGCGGAGGCCATCGCCGCCGCGGACAATCCCTACGTCGCCCTCTCCCGCTACGCCGACACCGCCGAGCAGTTCCGCGAGGTCTTCGGCGACGCGCTGCTCGTCGTCCCGACCGACGACCTCGCCGGAGCCGAGGGCCGCGGCTGGCGCACCGTCACCGACCACCTCGGGCTCGACCCGCACCCGGCGCCCGACGTACGGAGCAACGTCACGACCGGGAAGTCGGCCTTCACGCCCTGGATGCTGAGGCTGTGGGAGTCGGGCTGGCTCGACCGGGCGCGGCGGATGCCCCGCCCGGTGCGCCGGCTCGCTCTCCGGGCCACGTCGGGGGCCACCCGGGCGCTGCACGAGCAGTCGGCCGCGGTCGAGCGCGCCCCTGTGCCTGGTGAGCTCGAGGAGGAGCTGCGGGCCCAGCTCGCCCTGCTGCTGGGACGGACCTCGTGACGCACGACGAGGACGCCCCTCCCCTGCTCTCGGTCGTGGTCGCCGCCTACCAGGCGGAGGCGGTGCTGCCACAGTGCCTGGCCAGCCTGGCCGCGGCCGCTGCGGCGGGCGTCGAGGTGGTCGTGGTCGACGACGGTTCGCGCGACGGGACCGCCGGAGTGGCCGAGACCTGGAGCGGGTTCCCGGTCCACCTCGTGCGGCAGGCCAACACCGGCCCGGGTCCGGCCCGCAACGCCGGTGTTCAGGCCGCCGGCGGTCGGTTCGTGACCTTCCTCGACAGTGACGACGTCGTCGAGCCCCGGTGGCACGACTTCCTCCTGCAGGCGGTGGCCGGCGCACCCCCGGGTCCCGGACTGGTCACGTGCGGGATGCGCTACGTCGAGCCCGACGGCTCCAGCTATTCCAAGCGCCCCCGCCGGCGGGGCCCCGCCCTCGGTGGACTCGAGGTGCTCCTCCTGCCGGGCGCCTTCGCCGTACGTCGCGACCTGTTCCTCGGCGTGGGCGGCTACGACCCGATCGTGCGCTACGGCGAGCACCACGAGCTGGGGATCAGGATCGCCGCCAGGCTCGAGCCCCGCGACGTCGTGGGGACGCAGGAGGTGCTGGTCGTCAAGCACCACGACCGGAGGCCTGCGCGGCTCGACGAGTACGCCGAGGCCAAGCTCCGCTCCGCCGAGTACATCCTCACCACGCACGAGGAGCGGCTGGCCGCAGATCCCCTCTACCGCTCGCGCACGCACTCCGTGGCCGGTGAGGCGGCGCTCATGACCGGGCGCCGTGCCGTCGCGGCCCGGCACATGCTCGCGGCGGCCCGGCTGCGCCCCCGCGAGCCACGGTTGTGGGCCCGGCACGGCAAGCTGGTGATGCCGATGCGTCTCCTGCGTCTCGCCAGAGGGCGCTAGCCCGCGGGGTCGGGCCGGGGGCGCACTCCCGACGGTCCTCAGAGCGAGTCGGGGCTGAGCTCGGAGGCCGCGGCGGGCGTCGTGGCCGGTCGGCCGCCCCGGACGACGAGGACCAGCCGCACGACCTCCTGGAGGGCGCCCCGGTGGACCAGCCAGAGGACCGCGAGGTAGACCAGGCCGCCGACGAGGCCCGCCAGCAGGAGCGCGGGCCACGCCCACCAGCCGGCCGACACCGCGAGCACCAGCGCCGCGCTGCCGCCCCCCAGCGCCGAGGCCAGCCAGATCCTGCTCAGGTCGAAGAGCAGCAGGCCCACCCGGACCTCGGCCACCTCGCGGGCGATGAAGAAGCGCAGCGGTGAGAACAGGATCGTCTTGGCCGCCATGATCTGCGCGAAGGTCACCAGGTCGACGCCGAAGGCCAGGGTCGCGGCCGCGGTGGTCAGGTTGGCGACCACCAGCCAGACCGTGATCTTCAGGGCGAGGTCGGCGCGGTCGAGGGCCAGCAGCAGCCCGCGCTGCATGTAGCTGGCCGACGGGATCACCAGCGCCACCGCGGCGTACGTCGCGATCACACCGGCCACGCGCCAGTGGTCGCCGAAGACGAGGGGGACGAGGGTGGGCGAGGTGCCGGCGAGGATGCACAGGGCCGGCGAGGCGACGCAGGCACTGACGCGCACCGCCTCCTCGTAGCCCCGCGCAACCCGCTTGGGGTCGGTCTTGGCCGCGGCGAAGAGGGGGGTCGCTACCCGCTGGACCACCCCGTTGAACAGCTCGATGACGATCTGCACCAGGCGGCGCGAGACGACCCAGGTGCCGAGCGCCACCGGGCCGGCCATCGTCGCCAGCAGCACGTCCTCGCCGCGCTGCCTGAGGAACTGCGCCACCCCGATGCCGAACATCTGCCCGCTGTAGGTCGTCATCTCGCGGAGCCGGGTGCGGTCGAAGGTCCGGTCGGGCCGCCAGCCCGCGACGGCGAAGACCGAGACCCCCCGCACCAGGTTGAAGGTGACCGTCTGGACGACCAGGGCCCAGGCTCCCGCGCCCGCGAAGGCGACGGCCACGGCCGCGATGCTCGAGACCACGATGCCGGTGAGGGACCGCATCGCCAGCTGTCGGAAGGCCAGCCTCCGCTGGAGCAGCGCCGTCGGGACCTGGACCACCGCGCCGAGCAGCACCACGACCGAGAGCACCCTGATCAGGGGTGCCACCTCGGGCGAGCCGACCAGGAACGCCAGCCAGGGCGCGGTCAGCGCCACCACTGCCGTCAGCACGACCCCCAGGGCCGCGCTGAGCCAGAACGCGGTGCTCGTGTGGGAGGGGGTGATCTCGCGCGCCTGGACGAGGTAGGTGCTCAGGCCCACGGTCGTGAACAGGCCCACGAAGTCGACGATGACCGAGGCAGCGGCCACGGCCCCGAAGTCGGCGGGCACGAGCAGTCGGCCGAGGACGACGAGCACCAGGAGCGACGCCAGCCGGGTCAGCCAGCGCTCGGCGATGCTCCAGAACGCGCCGCGCACGCCCGCCTGCCGCAGGGAGCCGGCGCGACCACCGGTCACGACCCGCTCCAGGAGTCCGGTCGACGACCGCGGAGGCCGCGGCACGTGGAGGTCGGACAGCGCAGCACGCCTAGAGGATGCCACGCGCGGCGTCACCGCACGGGCGGCTCCTGACAGTTGCGGAAACGATTGCGGGGGCGCAGGAGACCTCAGTAGGTTGCTCGTCCGGTGCGACGCAGGGCGGAGGTGGGGGATGGCGCGTGATCGGGAGCGCCCGACCCGCGTCAGCGTCGTGGTGCCGGTCCACAACGCCGCCGACGTCCTGCCCGACCAGCTCGACGCGCTGGTCGGCCAGCAGTTCGCCGGTGACTTCGAGGTGGTCATCGCCGACAACGGCTCGACCGACGACCTGGCCGCCGCTGTGGCGCCGTACGCCGACCGGCTGGACGTGCGGGTGGTGCCGGCCCACGAGCGCCGCGGCGTCAGCCACGCGCGCAACGCCGGCTGCCGGGCCGCCCGGGGCGACCTGATCGCGATCTGCGACGCCGACGACGTGGTCACGCCCGGCTGGCTCGAGGCCTTCGTGGCGGCGTCGCCCACGGGCGACCTGCTCGGCGGGACCCTCGAGCTCGAGCTGCTCAACGCACCCCGCGCGGTCCGCTGGCGCGACATCTTCCCGAGGTCGCTGAACGTCTCCTTGCGCTTCCTGCCCTTCCCCCAGGGGTGCAACGTGGCCCTGTGGCGCGACGTGTTCGAGGCCACGGGCGGGTGGGACGAGGACCTCGTCGCCGGTGGTGACGACGCCGACTTCGCGTGGCGGGCGCAGCTCTCCGGATCGACGTTGACCCTGGTCGACGACGCGCTCGTCCACTACCGCGTCCGCGACTCGCTCACAGCGACCATGCGCCAGACCGTGGCCTACGCCGAGGCGCGGGGCGCGCTGCTGCGCCGCTTCCGCTCCCACGGGGCGCGGGGGTCCACCCCGCGCGAGGTGCTCAAGCGCGTGGTGTGGCTGGCGACCCGGGTCTGGTACCTCGCCATGCCGTGGTCGTGGCGGCAGGGCCGGTGGCTGGTGAAGGCGGCCTCGCTGTGGGGTGGCGTCCGGGGCTCGGTGCGGCACCGGGTCTGGGCCGTGTGAGACGCCCGACCCCACCCGACCTCCGGGGTGTGCTGCGTGCCCGGGCGGTCAGGGCCGCGTGCCGCGGTCGGCTCCGCGGCCTGAGCGTGCCACCCGGCTGAGCGCCCCCGTCCGCAGCCGGGACCAGCGCCCCCGCAACGACCACTGCGCGATCGCCTCGCGCCTCACGGCGACCAGGCTGGAGGCCACGAGGGCCTCGGCGTCGTCGGTACATCCCGACGTAACGCTGCCAGCACGCGTCGAGCTCGGCCTCCAGCCGGTCGGGGACCGCCGGCCCGTCGACCGACCCGAGCCGCGCCACGGTGCTCCAGGTGTCCTGGGCGAGCCCGCGCAGCGCGTCGGCCACGGGCACGTCGTCCCACGAGCCCGAGGAGCGTCGCAGGCCGGGGTCGACGAAGTCGCGCACGGCGCGGACCACGGAGGCCTCCGGCTCCGCCAGCGACGTCGACCCCAGCGCCTCCCCGACCCGACGCACCGCGGCCACGGGGTCGGCGAGGAGGTCGTCGTAGCGGACCCAGGTGCGCACACCCCCGCGGGTGTGCCGCTCCGTGCCCAGGGTGAGGTTGACCCACTGCGCGACACCGTGGGCCGGACCCATCGCGGTGCGGTAGTGCATGCTCCGGCTGACCAGCACCTCCAGCGGGTCCCGGAGCATCGTCACGTAGCCCACGGACGCACCCAGGTCGGTCGCCGCCCTGGCCCAGGCCCCGGCGAACCACACCAGGCGCGGGTCCTTGAGCACCAGTCGGGGGTGGTCGGAGAGCTGGTCGCGCAGCCACGAGCGCAGCGTCGCCGCCGTCCGCGGCGCGGCCCCCACGGCGTCGCACGCCTGCCACGCCGACGGCCGGGCGTCGGTGATCCGCACCAGCGCCTCGGCCAGCAGCCGGTCGTGGCGTTCGACGACCCACAGCGGCTCGCCGAAGCCCCGCGGGTTGCTCTCGTCGGCGGGCACGTGGGGCTCGGGGGCGTGGAACCCGGCGCGCTGCAGCACGCCGGTCAGGGTGCTGGTGCCGCTCCGGCCCGAGCCGACGACCAGCACGACCACGGGTCCCGCCGCCTGCGCGTCCACCGCGAGCACCCCCTCCACCCGCCACCGCGGCGAGGCTGCGCGGAGCCTAGCAACGCCGACGTACGCCGTCCGGCCGGTGACGAGCGGCACGACCCACTAGCATCGGCCGCGCCCCGGGCGGCGGGGCGCGACGGCGACGGCACGGACTGCGGGGGCCCACGTGGACGGCGGCAGGCACGGACCACTCGGACGTGCCGCGCGCCTCCTGCGCGTCGGCGGGGCCGAGCAGGACCGCCTGCAGCAGCAGGTCGACCGGCTGCGCGACCTCAACACCGCCCTGGGCGAGCGGATCGTCGCGCTCGAGGCCCAGCGCGCCGACCGGCCGCACGACGGCACACCCGACCCGGAGTTCCTGTTCGTGCTCACCTACGGCCGCTCCGGCTCCACGCTCCTGCAGGGCGTCCTCAACGTCGTGCCCGGCTACCTGATCCGTGGCGAGAACCGTGGCGTGCTCCACCACCTGCAGGACTTCCACGCCGCCCTCGCCGCGGCCCGCGACGACTTCGGTCCCGCGGCCCTGCCGGCCCACCCGTGGTTCGGCGTCGGCGGCTACCGCGACGACGAGGCGCTCGCCGCGATCCGGCGGCTGGTGCTCGACCTGGTCCTCCGACCCGGCCCCGACACCCGGGTCACCGGCTACAAGGAGATCCGCTGGTCCGAGCACGACACGGCCGCCGGGCGGGACCTGGCGGCCCACGTCGACTTCGTGCGGCAGGTGTTCCCGGGAGCGCGGTTCGTGGTCAACACCCGCGACCTCGAGCGCGCGTCGGTCAGCGGGTTCTGGAAGGACCGCCCCGAGGCCCGGGTCCGGCTGGAGCGGATGGACGCCGACATCCAGGACCAGGCCGAGCTCCTCGGCGACTACGCCTTCCGGGTCCGCTACGACGACTACGCCGGTGACCCGGCGGCCCTGGCCGGCCTGTTCGACTGGCTCGGCGAGCCCTTCGACCTCGCGCTGGTGGAGCGGGTGCTCGGTCAGCGGCACAGCTACTGAGCCGTCCTGCCCTATCCTCGGCGCTGGCACACGAGAGGGGGTCTGCCCATGCCGACGTCGGCACCGACGTTCGTGATCGCCGGGGCGATGCGCTCGGGCACGACCGCGCTCGCGGCGTGGCTGCGCGACCATCCCGACGTGTTCGTCGCGCCCGCCAAGGAGATCCACTACTTCGACCGCCACTACGACGAGGGCGCCGCCTGGTACGCCGACCACTTCGCCGGCCACGCCGGTGAGCGCGCTGTCGGGGAGGCGACGCCCAACTACCTCTACCAGGGCACGGCGCTGGAGCGGCTGCGCGCCGACGTCCCCGGGGTCAGGATCGTGGTCCTGCTCCGCGATCCCGTGGCGCGGGCCCACTCCCACTACCTGCAGCGCGTCGCCCGGGGCGGCGAGGAGCTGTCCTTCGCAGACGCGGTCGCGGCCGAGCCGGAGCGGCTGGCTGCCGGTGACGACCTCGAGCGGGCGCACTACTCCTACGTCGACCGCGGCCGCTACCTCGGGCAGCTGACGCGGCTGCTCGGGCTGTTCCCCGCAGCGGACGTGTCGATCCACCTGTTCGAGGACCTGCGCGACCGGCCCCGCGAGGTCTTCGCCGACGTCTGCACCTTCCTCGAGGTCGATGCCGAGGAAGTGCCCGAGACGGTGGGCGAGCAGGCCAACGCCTACCAGGGCTTCCGCTCCCTGCGGGTGCGCCGCGCGGCCCAGCGGCTGCCCAAGCCGGTGCGCGACGCCGTCGGCCGGCTCAACCGGGTCGAGGTCGACCGCTACCCCGACATCGAGCCCGCCACCGTGCGCCGGTTGCAGGACGAGTACGCCGGTGAGCGTGCCGACCTGGCCCGGCTCCTCGGGCGCGACCTCCACGAGTGGCGGTGAGGAGAACGTGACCATGCCGAACCCGGACGCCGCGCCGTCCGGCGATGGGCCCGCAGGCCGGCTCCCGACGTTCCTGATCGCCGGGGGGATGAAGTGCGGGACCAGCTCCCTGACGCGATGGCTGGGGAGCCATCCCGACGCCTTCGTGGCCGGCAAGGAGCTCCACTTCTTCAACCACAACTACGAGCGCGGCCTCGACTGGTACCGCGACCAGTTCGCCGAGGCCGGGGAGGTCGCCGCGGTCGGGGAGTCGACCCCCGGCTACATGTACTACGACTGGGCCGCGGAGCGCCTGGCCCGGGACCTCCCGGGGGTCAAGGCCGTCGTCTCGTTGCGCGACCCCGTCAGCCGGGCCTACTCCCACTACAACATGCTCCGCGCCCAGGGCAACGAGGCGCTGCCCTTCGACCGGGTCGTGGCGTCCGAGTGCCGGCACCTCGCCTCCCACCAGCTCAACCGCTCGCGCCACTCCTACGTCGACCGGGGGCTCTACCTGCACCAGGTGGAGCGTCTGTTCGGTCTGCTGGGACGCGACTCGGTGCTGGTCCTGGTCTTCGAGCAGATGGTGCGCGAGCCCGCCGCCACCCTGACTCGGGTGTGCGACTTCCTGGGCCTCGACCCCGCGAGCATCTCACCGGACGACGCCCGGGAGACCCACAACAGCTTTCGCAGCCGGCGCTACCGCAGGGTCGAGAAGCTCGCGACCCGGCTGCCCGCGCCCGCGTCGACCGTCGTGCGACGCGTCAACGACGCGCTGGTGCCCAGGTACCGCCCGATGTCGAGCACGGCCGAGGGGATGCTCCTCGACACCTACCTCCCGGAGCGGGCGCGCCTGGCGGAGCTCACGGGGTGCGACCTGAGCGCCTGGCGCACCCGCTGACGGCGTTCGCGTCGATCGGGTGCGAACCCGCGCCCGGCGCGGCTACGGTTTGCCCGTGCGCGAGGCCGTGAAGCGAGGGTTGGCGGTCCTTCCCGGGGGCCGCCCGAGTGGCGCGACCCTGCTCATCTACCACCGGGTCGGCGGTGGCTCGCGCGACGAGCTCGACGTGACGACCGAGCAGTTCCGCCAGCAGGTCGACGCCCTGGCCGACCAGCCGGTGGCCTCGCTCGACGACGCGGACGCCGCGGTGGTGGCCGGCGACACCGGTCATCGGGTGGTGCTCACCTTCGACGACGGCTTCGCCGACGTCTACGACAACGCCTGGCCGCTGCTGCGCGAGCGCCGGCTGCCGTTCACGATCTACCTCACGACGGCGTACGTCGGCGGCGCCGATGCGCTGGGAGGGCTCGACGGCCAAGGAGCAGGGCGCTCCGGCGCTGACCTGGGACCAGCTGCGCGAGATGGTCGACTCCGGGCTGTGCACCATCGGCAACCACACCCACACCCACGTCCGGCCCGAGGAGCTCACGGCCGCCGAGCTCGACCGGTGCACCGAGCTGGTCGAGCAGGAGCTCGGCGTCGTGCCGCGCCACTTCGCCTACACCTGGGGCATCCCGGTCCCGGGCCTGGACGCGGTGCTGGCCGAACGGTTCGCCACGTGCGCGACCGGCGAGCTCGGGCGCAACCTGCCCGGGGCCGACCCGCTGCGCTGGGCCCGGGTGCCGGTGCGGCGCACCGACCCGCTGCCGTTCTTCCGCGCCAAGCTGCGCGGCACCCTGCTCCCCGAGCGGCTCTACGGCCGGATCGTCGACACCGCCAAGGGGGTGGGGATGCGTGGCTGAGCCCCCGCCGCCCTCGACCCCGCAGAGCGTGGCCGTCCCCCGCTCGGCGCGGCCCGGGCGGCCGACCGCTGCGCGTGGCCCACCTGACGACGGTCGACATGAGCCTGTCCCTGCTGCTCGGCACCGAGCTCGCCGTCGACGTCGCGGCCGGCCACGACGACCTACGGGCTGTCCTCGCCCGGCCGCTTCGTGCCCGCCGTTGAGGCGCTGGGGGTCGAGCACGTGCCGCTCCCCTCGCTCACCCGCTCGTGGGACCCGCGGCGCGACCTGCGCGCCACGCGCGAGCTGGTCGCGACGCTGCGCCGCCTCGACCTCGACGTGCTGCACACCCACAACCCCAAGACCGGGGTGCTCGGCCGGGTCCTCGGGCGGCTGCTCGGCATCCCCGTCGTGGTCAACACCTGTCACGGGCTCTGGGCCTCGCCCACCGACCGGCTGCGGCGTCGGGCGCCGGTCTACGGCGCCGAGGTGGTCGCGTCGTGCGTTCAGCCACGCCGAGCTCTTCCAGAACGGCACCGACCTCGCGCACGCTGACCCCGTGGCTGCGCCGCTCGCGCGCCACGGTCGTCGGCAACGGCACCGACCTCGAGCGGTTCTGCCCCGACCCCGACCGCCCGGGCCGCGTTGCGGGCCGAGCTCGGGGTCGCCGACGACGTCGTGCTGGTCGGCGGCGTCGGCCGGATGGTCGCCGAGAAGGGCATCGCCGAGTTCGCCGATGGCCGCCGCCTCCACGCGACCCACGGCGACCGGGTGGCCGCGATCTGGGTCGGTCCCGACGACCCCGACAAGCCCGACGCACTGGTCGGAGCGGTCGCACGGCGTGCGCTTCCTCGGCGAGCGCAGCGACATGCCGGCGGTCTACAACGCGCTCGACGTCTTCGTGCTGCCCTCCTACCGCGAGGGCTTCAGCCGCTCGGCGATGGAGGCCGCCGCCTGCCGCACCGCGATGGTGCTCTCCGACATCCGCGGCTGCCGCGAGGTCGGTGACCACGAGGTGCACCTGCTGCTCGCTCCCGCCCGCGACGCCGACGGTCTGACGACCCAGGTCGCCCGGCTGGTCGCCGACCCCGCGCTGCGCGCTCGCTTGGCCGCCGCCGCCGAGGAGCGCGCGCGGCAGGAGTTCGACCAGCGGGCGATCGCCGCCCGGTCGCTGGCGACGTACGCCGAGGTGGCGCGCCGGCGCGGTCTCGGCTGGGTCCGGGAGGACGCGTGATGCGGCGGGCGATCGACCTGGCGGTCTCGGGCGTGGCCGGGCTCGTGCTGGCGCCGGTCATGGCCGTGGTCGCCGTGCTGGTCCGCGTCAGGCTCGGGCGGCCGGTGCTCTTCCGGCAGCGCCGGATCGGGCTGGCGGGCCGCCCGTTCGAGATCGTGAAGTTCCGGACGATGCGCCCGGAGCTCTACCCCGGCGAGCCCGACGCGGACCGCGACACCACGCTGGGCCGCACCCTGCGCGGGTTCAGCCTCGACGAGCTCCCCCAGCTGTGGAACGTCGCCCGCGGCGACATGAGCATCATCGGGCCGCGGCCGACGCTGCCCGAGCAGGTCGAGCACTACTCCGAGCGCCAGCACGGGCGGCACGCCGTGCGGCCGGGCCTGACCGGCTGGGCGCAGGTCAACGGCCGCAACTCCATCTCGTGGCCGGAGCGGATCGAGCTCGACCTCTGGTACATCGAGCACCGCTCGCTCGCCCTCGACGCCCGCATCGTGGTGCGGACCGTGATGCGGCTGCTCCGCCCCAGCGGCATCTACGGCGAGGGCGGGGTCAACCTGGGCTTCCCGGTGCCGGGCGCCGACACCGTCCCGGACCCGGAGGCCAGCGCGCCGCCCACCACCAGCGAGGACACGAGCAGCACCCCGCCGAAGTGAAGGACGTAGTCGATCGAGGCGGGCAGCAGCAACAGGCCGAGCAGCACCCCGTCGCGACCGAGCGCGACCAGCGCCCACAGGCACACCAGCGCCAGCAGGCCCGCGCCCACCCACCCCAGCTCGGCACCGGCCTGGAGGAAGGCCGAGTGCGCCCACGCCAGGTCGGGGTCGGCCGCGGTCGGCGCCAGCGCGGAGAACCGCCCCGGCCCGACCCCGGACACCGGGTGGTCCCGCAGCAGTCCCCACGCCTCCTCCCAGAGCGAGAACCGCTCGTCGGACAGGGCGGCGACCAGGAGGCCCGGGCGGTCGAGCACCCCAGCGGCCCACACGCCGGTCAGGGCCACCGGCAGCGACATCAGGACGACCCCGGTGACCACCCACACCACGGACGGCCCGCGCTCGCGCAGCAGCGCCCACACCGCGACCCCGAGGCAGGCCACGGCGGCCGCCTGCGCGCCCTCGGCGAGGCAGACCCCGGTCGACACGAACGCGACGGCGGCGGCGCCGAGCCGCCAGCCCACCGGCCGCCCCGAGGTGGCCACGACCCCGCCCGCCGCACCGGCGAGCACCAGCGCCCCGTTGGCGTTCATGTAGCCGAGCGGGGGCGCGAGCGGCGACCCGGAGAACGACGCCGGCGCCGTGGCCAGCACCGCGCCGACGGTGATCACCAGGGGGAGCAGCCCGGCGAGTGCGGGGTCGAGCCGCCCCACGACCGCGCCGACCAGCAGGCCGACGCCCGCGACGCCGCACGACAGGGCCCAGGCACCGCTCTCGGGCGCTCCGGGGTGGGATCCCAGCGCCCAGCCGGCGAGCAGGGCCAGCAGCGCGACCCCGAGCACGGGCGAGGACACGATCCGTCTCACGGCCGCCCCGCCGCCCGCTCCGGTGCGAGGATGTCCGGATGTTCATCGGTGGAGCGGGTGGCGTGGGACGCGAGGCGCTCGACGCCTGCCTCGCGGCGGGGGTCGACGTGGCCGGATTCGCCGACGACGGGCTGGCGGGGACCACCTCGCGCGGGTTGCGGGTCGTCCTGCCCGACGAGGTCGACGCCGGGTCGCCGTACCTCGTCGGCGTCGCCTCGCCCGCCGTACGCCGGCAGCTGGTCGAGCGGCTGGAGCAGCGCGGCGGCACACCGGTGACCGTGGTGCACCCGCGGGCGATCGTCGCGCCCGAGGTCACCCTCGGCGAGGGCAGCCTGGTGCTGGGCGGCGCCCACGTCTCGAGCAGCATCACGCTGGGGCGTCACTGCCAGGTCCACTACAACGCGACCGTCGGCCACGACACGACCCTCGGCGACTTCGTGACGATCTATCCGGGCGCCAACGTCTCCGGCTCGGTGACCCTCGAGGACGACGTGACGGTCGGCAGCGGCGCGGTGGTGCTCCAGGGACTCACCCTGGGCGCCGGTGCCTTCGTGGGTGCCGGCGCGGTGGTGACGCGGGACGTGCCAGCGGGAGAGGTCGTGGTCGGCTCGCCGGCGCGACCGCTTCACCCGCGCTCCTGAACGAACCACGCGATCGTGTCGTCGAGCCCCTGCTCCAGCGCCACCGGGGCGACGTCGGGGAACAGCGCCAGCAGCCGCGAGGGGTCGGCCTGGGAGTGGGGGACGTCGCCGGCACGCGTGGGACGGCGCTCCAGCTCGAGGGGGTGTCCCAGCCGCTCCTCGATCATGCCGATCAGCACCTCCAGCGTGGTGGAGCCGCCGAAGGCGAGGTTGACCGGCTGCGGTGAGGTGACCCGGCGGCGGGCGGCGTCGGCCAGCACCCGCACCACCGTCCCGACGTAGGTGAAGTCGCGCGACTGGGTGCCGTCGCCGTCCAGCGGCAGCGGCCGTCCCTCCAGGGCCGCCGACACGAACTGCGGGATCACCGCGGCGTAGGCGTGGCCGGCTGCCTGGAGCGGGCCGAAGACGTTGAAGAAGCGGAACGGCATCGTGTCCATGCCGTAGCAGTGGGCGAAGGCCGTGGCGTAGGACTCCGTGGCCAGCTTGGAGACGGCGTACGGCGACATGGGCACGCAGCGCAGGTCCTCGTGCTTGGGCAGCTCGGGGTTGGCGCCGTAGACCGAGCTCGACGACGCGACGGTGACGTGGGGCGGCCGCTCGGCCCGTCGCGCGGCGTCGAGCACCATCAGGGTGCCGGTGGCGTTGGCCAGGTGGCTGGTCAGCGGGTCGGCCACCGACCGCGGCACCGACGGCACCGCCGCGAGGTGGACCACGGCGTCGGCGCCGGCCACGGCGTCGTCCAGCAGGGCGGCATCGAGGATCGTGCCGACCCGCAGGTCGACGTCGAGGCCGGCGAGGTTGCTCTCGAAGCCGGTGGAGAGGTCGTCGACCACCACCACCTCGTCGCCCTCGTCGAGCAGCAACCGCGCGAGGTTGGCCCCGATGAAGCCGGCTCCGCCCGTCACGACCACGCGCATCACAACACCGACCTGTTCTCGAAGGGAGTGGAGAGGACCACGGTGGTCCGGGTGGAGACCCCGGCCGCGGCGCGGACCCGGGCCAGCAGGTCCTCGAGCGCGGCGGGCGTGCCGACCCGCACCTTGAGGATGTAGGACTCCTCCCCCGCGACCGACCAGCACGACTCGATCTCCGGGAGCGACCGGACCCGCTCCGGGTAGTCGTCGGGGGCCGCCGGGTCGATCGGCGTGATCGAGATGAACGCCGTGAGCGAGAGTCCGAGCGCCGTGTGGTCCAGCGAGGCGACGTACCCGGTGATGAGCCCGCGCTGCTCGAGCCGCTTGACGCGCTGGTGGACCGCGGAGGTCGAGAGCCCGGTCGCCTTGCCGAGGTCGGTGAACGACATCCGCCCGTCGCCCGCCAGCAGCTCCACGATCCGGTGGTCGGTGTCCTCGAGCGGTCCCTGGGTCACGGCGCACAGCGTAGGGGATCGGTAGGGTGCCCGCGTGGCCGACGCGAACCCGAGACTGATGCTGCTCGACACCGCCTCGATGTACTTCCGGGCCTTCTTCGGCGTCCCCGAGATCACCGCCGAGAACGGCACGCCGGTCAACGCCGTGCGGGGTCTGCTCGACTTCATCAGCCGGATGGTGGGCGAGTACTCCCCCACCCACCTGGCCTGCTGCTGGGACAACGACTGGCGGCCGCAGTGGCGGGTCGACCTGATCCCGTCCTACAAGGGCCACCGGGTGGTCGCCGCCCGCCAGGACGCGCCCGACGTCGAGGAGGTCCCCGACCCGCTGGAGCAGCAGGTCCCCGTGATCCGGGCCGTGCTCGACGCCTTCGGCATCGCGGTCGTCGGTGTCGACCACTACGAGGCCGACGACGTCATCGGCTCTCTCGCGACCGACGCCGGGATGCCGGTCGAGGTGGTCACCGGTGACCGCGACCTGTTCCAGCTCGTCGACGACGCCGGCGGGGTGCGGGTGCTCTACATCGCGCGCGGGGTCAGCAGGCACGAGCGGGTGACCGACGACGTGGTGCGCGAGAAGTACGACGTCGACCCGGGCCAGTACGCCGACTTCGCGACGCTGCGCGGTGACGCCTCCGACGGGCTCCCCGGCGTCAAGGGCATCGGCGACAAGACCGCGGCCGTGCTGCTCCAGCGGTTCGGCGACATGGCCGGCATCCGCGCGGCCGTCGACGACCCCGACTCCGACCTCGGCCCCAACCCCCGCAGCAAGCTCCGCGACGCGGCCGACTACCTCTCGGTCGCGCCGCAGGTCGTGGCGGTCGCGCGCGACCTCGACCCGGGCAGCGTCGACCTGACCCTGCCCCGCGAGCCGCGCGACCCCGAGCTGCTGGCCGCCCTGGCCGAGGAGTTCAACCTCGGCGGGCCGGTCGAGCGGCTGACCGAGACGCTCGCCTCCCGCTGAGCACCGGCCGACGTACGGTGGGGGGATGACTCGCATCGCCGTCGTCGGCGGCCACGGGAAGATCGCCCGCCTGCTCCACCCCATGCTGCTCGGGGCCGGCCACCAGCCGGTCGCGCTGGTCCGCCGCCAGGAGCAGGCGGACGCGCTCGGCGGGGCCGGGGTGGAGAGCCGGCTGCTCGACCTCGAGTCCGCTGACGCCGAGGCCTTCGCGGCGGCCTTCGAGGGATGCGAGGGGGTCGTCTTCGCGGCCGGCGGCGGCGCCGACGGCAACATCGAGCGCAAGCGCACCGTCGACCTCGAGGGCTCGCTGAAGTCGGTCGAGGGCGCTCGCCGGGCCGGGATCCGGAGGTTCGTCCAGGTCTCGGCGATCAGCGTCGACGAGCCGCTGCCCGACGACACCGACCCCGTGTGGCGCGCCTACGTCGAGGCCAAGCGCGACGCCGACGCAGCCCTCCGCGACAGCGGGCTCGACTGGACGATCCTGCGCCCCGGACGGCTCACCGACGACCCGGGCACGGGTCGGGTCGCGCTGGGCGACGTGCCCCGAGGCGACGTTCCCCGCGCCGACGTCGCCGAGACCCTCGTGGCCGTGCTCGCCGATCCGCGCAGCGTGGGTCACCAGTGGAACCTGGTCGGCGGCGACGTCGCGATCGGCGACGCGATCACCGCGCTGGTCTAGCATCGGCCCATGATGGGTCTCGTGGTCGCCGCCGCGGTCCTGGCGGCCGGGATGACCACTGCTGCGCCCGGGGATCCCCGCCCGCTCGCGCCCTACCGACCCGCCCCCGAGCAGGGCTGCACGGTTCCCGTCGCGGGGCAGGTCTCCGGGCTCGCCGCCTGTCCCGACGTACGCCGCGAGCCGCCGGTGTCGTGCGTGGTCCCCGTCGCCCACCCGCCGGGCACCCTGGTGACCGAGGAGTGCCGCGCCGGCCGACCCGGTCCGGAGGGCCGGATCATCCCGCTCACTCGGTGATCGAGGAGTAGGCGACCACGCCGCGCGTGAGTCGGCGGACCACCTCGCGCGCCGTCTCGCGCAGGGCGCCGGGCCCGGCGGCGTCGGCGACCTGCCCGGCCAGGTCGATCAGCTGCTTGACCCAGCGCACGAAGTCGCCGGCCGCCAGGTCGGTGACCTCGAGGATCCGATCGAGGTCCTCGCCGTCGGCCCAGCGGTGCGCTGCCCAGGCGAAGCCGAGGTCGGGCTGGCGCAGGAAGTCGAGCCGGTGGTCGCGCTCGAGGGCCTGCAGGTCGCCCCACAGCCGGACCGTCGCGGCGATCCGCTCGCGCACCTCGCCGTTCGGGAGCCGCGGCGAGCTGGCGTCGTCGGGCCGGCGGGCCTCGAAGACCAGCACCGACAGCGCGGCGGCCAGGTCGGCCGCGCCGAGGCCGTCCCAGAGCCCGCTGCGCAGCGACTCGGCCGCCAGCAGGTCCATGTCGGACCACAGCCGCCGCAGCGGTGCCCCTCGTTCGGTCACCGCGTCGCCGTCGAGGTAGCCGAGCGCCGACAGGACGTCGCACACCCGGTCGAACTGGCGGGCGACGGTGTTGGTGCGCTGCTCGATCCGCCGGCGCAGCGTGGCCGCGTCACGGTCCAGCTTGGCCCACCGCTCGGCCCAGCGCGCGTGGTCCTCGCGGTCGGGGCAGTCGTGGCACGGGTGCCTGCGCAGCTGCCGGCGCAGCTCTTCCACCCGGTCGTCGCCGCGTGCCGGCGCCTCGCGCCGCCTGCTGCGGCCGGGTGGCGGCGGCGTCAGGCCGTGGGTCTTGTCGCGCAGCGCCGAGGCCAGGTCGCGGCGCATCTGCGGGTTCCGGCCGTTGAACGACTTGGGCACCCGCATCCGGGTCATCGGCTCGACCGGGGTCGGGAAGTCGATCATGGCGAGCCGGCGGGCCTGCCGCTCCGCGGTCACGACGAAGGGCCGGGGCTCGGCGTCACCCCCGGTGCCGGGGTCGACGACCACGGCGAAGCCGGCGAACTTCCCGGCCGGCACGTCGATCACGTCGCCGATCCGCAGTCGCCGCAGTGAGTCCACGACCTCGCCGCGCCGGTCGGCCCGCCGCTCGCGGGCGGTCTCCTTCTCGCGGGTGCCGACCTCGCGCCGCAGGGCGGCGTACTCCATGAAGTCGCCGCGGTCGCAGGTGGCGGCCTCGGCGTAGCCGGCCAGCGCGTCGTCGCTCTTGCGCAGCTGGCGGGCCAGGCCGACCACGCCCTTGTCGGCCTGGAACTGCGCGAACGACAGCTCCAGCAGCCCCCGTGAGCGCTCCCGCCCGAACTGGTGCACCAGGTTGGCGGCCATGTTGTAGGAGGGCCGGAAGCTCGAGCGGAGCGGATAGGTCCGGGTGGACGCCAGGCCGGCGACCTCGCGGGGGTTCATGCCGGGCTGCCACAGGACGACGGCGTGCCCCTCGACGTCGAGGCCGCGCCGGCCGGCGCGGCCGGTCAGCTGGGTGTACTCCCCCGGCGTCAGGTCGGCGTGGACCTCGCCGTTCCACTTGGTGAGCTTCTCGATCACCACGGTGCGGGCGGGCATGTTGATGCCGAGCGCCAGGGTCTCGGTGGCGAAGACGACCTTGCACAGGTTGCGCACGAAGAGCTGCTCGACGACCTGCTTGAACGTCGGCAGCATGCCGGCGTGGTGGGCAGCGACGCCGCGGGTCAGCCCGTCGAGGAAGTCGTGGTAGCCGAGCGCGTGGCGGTCCTCCTCGGGCAGGTGGCGGCAGGCGGTCTCGACGATCTCGTAGATCGAGTCGCGCTCCTCCGGCGTCGTCAGCCGGACGTTGGCGGCCAGGCACTGGGTGACCGCCGCGTCGCAGCCGACCCGGCTGAAGACGAAGGCGATCGCCGGAAGCAGGCCCTCCCGCTCCAGGCGGTCGACCACCTCGACCCGGCTCGGGATCCACACCCGGCGGCCGTTGCCGACGCTGCGAGGGTTCTTCGAGGACCCGGGGCGTCCCTTGCGCGGCGAGCGCCGGTCACGCATCAGCCGGCTGCTGGCCCAGTCGTCGCGGGCGACCCGCTCCAGCTCGCGGTTGACCGGAGCGCCCTCGCCGACGAACCCGGCCGCGGCGTCGGTGTCGGAGGAGGCGAACAGGTCGTGCATCCTCCGGCCGACCATGACGTGCTGGTAGAGCGGGACCGGCCGGCGCTCCTCGACGATGGTGTCGACCTCGCCGCGCACGGTCTGCAACCACTCGCCGAACTCCTCGGCGTTGGACACCGTCGCCGAGAGCGAGACCAGGGAGACCGACTCCGGGAGGTGGATGATGATCTCCTCCCAGACCGCACCGCGGTCGCGGTCCGCGAGGTAGTGGACCTCGTCCATCACCACGAAGCCCAGCCCGAGCAGGGTCCGGGAGCCGGCGTAGAGCATGTTGCGGAGCACCTCGGTCGTCATCACGACCACCGGCGCCTCGCCGTTGACGGTGTGGTCGCCGGTCAGCAGCCCGACCTTGTCGTCGCCGTAGCGGGCCACCAGGTCGGCGTACTTCTGGTTGGAGAGCGCCTTGATCGGGGTCGTGTAGAAGCACTTGCGGCCGCCCGCCAGCGCGAGGTGGATGGCGAACTCGCCCACCACGGTCTTGCCGGAGCCGGTCGGCGCGGCGACCAGGACCCCGCGGCCCTCCTCGACCGAGTGGCACGCCCGCCGCTGGAAGTCGTCGAGCGGGAAGGCGTAGAGCGCGGCGAAGTCGTCGAGCACGGGGTGCTCGCGACCGTCGGACTCGTCGGGTCGGTCAGGCAAGGACACTGAGGCCTCCCGGGACGCTGCGCACCGTGAGCGGGAGCGGGCCGACCCGCTCGCCGTCGGCGTAGGCGACGATGCCGGGCGCGGCGACGGTGACCTCGGCGACCCGGTGGTGCTCGTACTGCGGCAGCCGGACGTGGGTCCCGGTGAAGAGCCGCGGGTAGGCGCGGACCAGGCCGGGCTTGCTCATCGGCCCGATCACGACGACGTCGAGCAGCCCGTCGTGGAGGTCGGCGCCCTCGGTGATCCGCAGCCCGCCACCGAAGGACGGCCCGTTGCCGACGGCGACCAGCATCGCCTCGCGCCGCTGGGTCACGCCGTCGAGCTCGAGGGTGTAGGTGAGCGGTGCGAAGGTGCGCAGCTCGGCCAGGGTGGCCAGGTTGTAGCGCATCTGGCCGCGCGGCCAGGTCATCGCGTTGGCCCGCTCGTTGACGACCGCGTCGAAGCCGGCGGCCAGCACGGTCACGAAGTACGTCGCGCCGGTGCGCGCCAGGTCGAGCCGGCGGGGCGTCGAGGCGATCACCCGGTCGACCGCGGCGACCGGGTCGCGGCGGGGCAGGTCGAGGTAGCGGGCGACGTCGTTGCCGGTGCCGGCCGGCACGAGGCCCAGGTGGGTGCCGGTCTCGGCCACCGCCTGCGTCCCGAGGTGGACCATGCCGTCGCCGCCGACCACGACCAGCGCCCAGGCACCCCCTGCGACGGCGTCGCGGGCCAGCCGCTGCCCGTCGGCAGCGTCCTCGGCGAGCAGCTCGCGGACGGCGAAGCCGGCGTCGCGCAGACGGGTCAGCGCCATCGTCCCGGCCGCGCGGCCGCGGCCCCTGCCTGCCGTCGGGTTCACCAGGACGGCGACCTCGCGCACGCCGGCGTACGCCCGCGGGTCTGCCTGCCCGCGGGCGTCCGGGGTCCTGCCCGCGTCCATGGCGCCGACCCTACTGCCGGGTGGTTCAGCCGGCAGGTCGGCGCGGCTGGGCCGCTCCGAGCCGGATCCGGGCCGCGAAGTGGTCGGGTGAGGCCCCCACCGCCTTGGCCAGCCGGCTGAGCGCGTCGAGCACCCGCTCAGCGTCGAAGCGGGTGCCGGGGACGCCGAGGACGAGCCGGTCGTCGTGGTCGGCGACCAGCACCTGGCCGTGCTGCCAGGCCTGGTGGGCCCGCGACCGGGCGGCCTCGTCGACGACCGGGGCCGGGTAGGCCTCGTCGACGGCGAGCAGGTCGCAGGAGAGCCGGTGATCCCCGGACTGGCCGTGCAGCTCGCCGCGCACGTGGTGGCCCGTCCTGAGACCGGCGAGCGACTCCCAGGTGACCTCACCGGTCCCGAGCCACTCCGGGAGGTCGAACGGGTCCACCTCCGTCAGCCGCGTCGTCTCCACGGCTCCACCCTGTCAGACGCGCGGGCTGGGTCCCCGAGGGGCTTCAGAGCGGTGACAGCTCGTCGTCGGAGACCCCGGCCGCTGGGTCGCGCTGCGCCTTCCTCCGGTCGAGGGCGCGCGCGATGATCTCGGAGATCGCGAACAGCGCGACCATCGGCACCGCGAGGAAGAGCATGGTGAACGGGTCGGTCGATGGCGTCGCGACGGCCGCGAAGATGAACGTGCCGATGATGATCCACGCCCGGTGGGAGCCGAGCACCCGCCCCGGCAGCACCCCGGCGAGGTTGAGCAGGATCACGAACACCGGGATCTCGAAGGCGATCCCGAAGACCAGGAGCGTGCGGATCAGGAAGCTCAGGTAGTCGCCGAACTCGACGAGGTTGGTGAGGTCGGACTGGGTGAGGCTGATCAGGATCTGCAGCCCCTTGGGCAGGGTGAAGTAGCCCAACGCGACCCCGCCGAGGAACAGCGGTCCGGCGACCGCCCCGAAGACCCGGGTCCACTTCTTCTCCTTGTCGTGGAGGCCCGGAAGGATGAACGCCCAGATCTGGTAGAGCCAGAACGGGCTGGTGGCGACCACCGCGACGGTCCCGCACAGCGTGAGGTAGAGCATCAGCGGCCCGCCCACGCCGGCGATGGTGGCGATGCTTTCGATGTCGTCGGGCAGCTGCTGGACCGCGGTCTCGTAGGGTCCGAGCACGAGCTGGAAGATCGGGTCGAAGAAGAACAGCGCCACCACGACCGCCACGACCAGGACGATCGCGATCTTCAGGATCCGGGCGCGCAGCTCCCGCAGGTGGTCCGACAGGGCCATCCGCCCGTCGGACCCGACGGGGTGATGGGGCTTGCCGGCGAGGAGGGCGAGAGCCCCTTTCAGCCGCACCGGCGGGTCAGGTGGTCGTGTCGCGCTGCTCGCGGGTGACCGCGTCGTCAGTCACGGTCGGCGACTCGGCCCGGCGCGCCTCGATCTCGCGCTGCTCGGCGGTCTTGGTGCTCTCGTCGTCGTCGTCGTCATCGACCAGGCCCTTGGTCTCGGCCTTGAAGATCCGCAGCGCGCGACCGCTGCCGCGGGCGAGCTCGGGCAGCTTCTTGGCGCCGAACAGGAGCAGGATGACCAGGACGATCAGGACGAGCTCCCACCCGCCCGGCGCGGCGATCATTGCGTACATCAGGTGTCCCTCACTCGGCTCTCGTTCTCGGTGGCCCGTTCTCGACTACTGTACGCGCCCGCCCTCGTAAAGACCGAGAGTCGCCCGGGCTCGCCCGACGAAGTCGTCGTGGTGGCCCGACGGCGACTCGACGCGAGCGTGGGGGGCCAGCCGCAGCAGCAGCCGCGTCAGCCAGCGCCGATCGGCGACCAGGAGGTCGACGGCCACCCGGCCGCCGTCGAGCTCGCGCACCTCCTCCACCGGGTAGTAC
Source organism: uncultured Actinomycetota bacterium (assembly GCA_963740885.1). Lineage (GTDB taxonomy): Bacteria > Actinomycetota > Actinomycetes > Propionibacteriales > Nocardioidaceae > Nocardioides. Next base: position 219,664 of record CAVUFP010000001.1, on the reverse strand, counting down.
TCGACCACCCAGCGCGCCGCGGGCTCCAGCAGCAGCGTCACCCGCTCGGCCCCGCGGGCGAAGTCGAACAGGTCCTCCCCGGCGGTCGCGGGCGCCTCGGCGGCCTGCGTCACGGGGGTGTCGAGGACCTCGGCGGCGTGGATCCGGTCGAGCCGGAAGAGCCGGTCGTCCTCGGCGCTGTGGCACCAGGCGTCCAGGTACGTCGCGCCGCCGCTGGTCAGCACCCGGCGCGGGTCGACCACCCGCTCGGTCTCCTCGTCGCGGGCCGGCACCCAGTAGGTCAGCCGGACCTGGCGGCCCTCGCGGACGGCGCGCTCGAGGTCGTCGCGGAGCCCCACGTCGACACCGGGCGGCTCGGTCCCGGGATCGATCGTCGCCACGGCCGCTCCGTCGGTGGCTCCCTGCAGCTTGCCGAGCGCCCGGTCGACCACCTCGCGGGTCTCCTCCGTGGCCCCGCCGCGCAGCGCCAGCAGGGCGACCATCACCGCGGTCGCCTCGTTCGCGGTCAACCGCAGCGGGCGGGCGAGGTAGTCGGCGTTGGACACCCGGATCAGCCCGTCGCCCTCGGGGCCCTCCAGCGCGTCGAGGTCGACGTCGATCAGGTCGTCGGGGTACCCGTCGGGCAGCCCCACCATGAACAGGACCTTGAGGTCCTTGACCACCTGGGCCGGTGGGACGCCGAGCACGCGGGACGCCTCGCCGAGGCTGACCTGCCCGCGGCTGTGGAGGTAGGGGACGAGCGTGAGCAGCCGCCCGACCTGCTCCAGGGCGCCCGCCTGCCCGGTCACGACGCGCCCCCGACCGACGAGAGCCGCGCCACCACGGCGTCGCGCAGCGCGTCCGGCGACTCGACGTAGACGTCCGGGCCGTGCGCCAGCACCTCGCCGACGAGGTCGAGCCCGCCCCGGTCGAGCAGCACCCGGTCCCAGCCGGTCTCGGTGTCGGGTCCCGCGACGCCGGTCTCGAGCGCGGAGGCCGACCGGCGGAAGCCGTGTCCGCTCCCGGCCCGGACCAGCAGGGTGACCGGCTCGGGCGACTCGGGTGGGGCGAACCGGCGGGTGACCTCACGGATGTCGAGGCCGGCCGGGATGTCGTAGGCGCGCGGCTCGCCCACGCGGCGCGCCTCGCCGTGGACCCGCGAGAGCCGGAAGACCCGCTCCTCGCCGCGGTCGAGGTCGCGCCCGACGGCGTACCAGCGCCCGGAGTAGCGGACGACGCCCCAGGGCTGGATCCGTCGGGTCGCCACCTCGCCCGCCGGGCGCTGGTAGTCGAACTCGACCTCGCAGCGGTCCTGGGTGGCCTCCCAGAACACGTCGAACGCCGGCTCGTCGGCGCCGAGCCGCGGCTCGACCAGGTCCAACGCTCCGGCGTCGACCGGCTGACCGGCCGCCACGAGCTTGCGCACCGCCTCGGTGGTGGCCTCGGCGAGCCGGGCGTGCTCCCAGACCTTGGTCGCCAGCCCGACCACGTGGGCCTCGTCGGGGCTCAGCTCGATCTGCGGCAGCTGCGCCTGGTCGGCGCGGACCCGGTAGCCCGGCTCGTCCTCGAAGTAGGCGTCGAGGGAGCCGACCTCGATCGGGACGCCGAGCGCGCGCAGGTCGTCCTTGTCACGCTCGAACATCCGCTCGAAGGCCTCGTCGCCGGACCCGGCGTAGAGCAGCTCGCGCACCTTGTCCTTCGACACGTAGCGCTGCTGCACCAGCAGCATGATCAGCAGCCTGAGCAGCCGCTCGCTCTTCTGCGCCGCCACCGCTCCCCCCGTCTCCCTGGGTCTCCTGGCCTGTCCCGGCTCACCTCAGCTGGCGGCGAGGACATCGACCACGAAGTAGAGCGTGTCGGTGCCCTTGATGCCGGCCTGCTCGTTGCCCTGGTCGCCGTAGCCGAAGTCCGGCGGGAGGGCCATGATCACCCGGCTGCCGACCGGGGCGCCGACCAGGGTCTGGTCCCAGCCCTTCACCACCCCGCCGACCCCGATCTGGAAGGACGTCGGCTGGCCGCTGTAGCTCTCGTCGAAGGGCTTCTTGCCCCCGTAGACCTGGCCGAGGTAGTTGACGACGATCGTCTGGCCCTTCTGCACCTCCTCGCCCTTGCCCTCGACCAGGGAGGCGGACTGCAGCGAGTCGTCGGGCTTCGGGGTCCCGGCGAAGTCGAGTCCGGTGGGTGCGGCGTCGTCCCCCTTGAGCGCCGGGGCCCAGGACGGCGCCTTCTGCTCCGTGCCCTCGGGACCGTCGGGCACGGCCGCCACCAGGTCGACCACGGCGACGACGGTGTCCTTGTTGCCGATGCCGAGCTGGGTGTTGCCGGCCTCGCCGAAGGCGGTCTCGGCCGAGGCCGCGACGGCGACCCGGCTGCCGATGGTCTGGCCCTCGAGCGCCTTGATGAAGAACTCGCTCAGCGACTTGTCGTCGACGGTGAACAGCTGCGGCGCCTGGGCGTCGTAGGTGCTGAACGCCTCCTTCTGCTCGAAGCCGTTGCCGATCCAGATGTGGGTCAGCACGCTGTCGCCGGCCGCGACCTCCTCGCCGTCGCCCTCCTCGACGACCTCGGTCTCGATGTCGTCGACCTTGAGCTCGCCGTCGAACGTCACGTCGGGCTGGCTGCCGACCTCGCCGGAGATGGTGAGGCTGTCGAGGCCAGAGGACGCGCTGGAGCCGGACTCCTCGTCCCCGGAGCCGCCGCCGCACGCCGCGAGCGTGAACGCGAGCAGCAGGACCAGCGGAAGGGACAGGAGTCGGCGGAGGGGACGACGGGGCGAACGGGGCACGGACTCACCTTCGGGATCGGGGCGCACGGACGAGCGCGGCCACCCTACTGGCCGCCCCTGAGTCCTTCGAGACGGCTGCTGCGCAGCCTTCTCAGGAGACGACGAAAAAGGGCGTCATCACATCCCGTCGATCAGCCGCTGCACCCTCTCGTCGTGGGCGCGGAAGGGGTCCTTGCACAGGACGGTGCGCTGGGCCTGGTCGTTGAGCTTGAGGTGGACCCAGTCGACGGTGAAGTCGCGCCGGCGTTCCTGGGCCTTGCGGATGAACTCACCGCGCAGCCGCGCGCGCGTGGTCTGGGGCGGCACCGACTTCGCCTCGAAGATCTTGAGGTCGCTGGTGACCCGGGCGACGGCCCCGCGCTTCTCGAGCAGGTAGTAGAGCCCGCGGCCGCGGTGGATGTCGTGGTAGGCGAGGTCGAGCTGGGCGATCCGGGGGTGGCCCAGGGGCAACCCGTGCTTCGCGCGGTAGCGGTCGATCAGCTTCCACTTGATGACCCAGTCGATCTCGCGGTCGACCAGCCCCAGGTCGTCACCCTCCACGGCCTTGAGGCCGCGCTCCCACAGGTCGAGCGCCCGGTCGATGACGGGCGTGCGGAGCTCGCGGCGGTCGACGAAGTCGCGGGCCTTGCCGAGGTACTCCTGCTGGATCTCCAGGGCGCTCGCCTCACGGCCGTTGGCCAGCCGCACCCGGCGCCGGCCGGTGACGTCGTGGGAGATCTCGCGGATGGCGCGGATCGGGTTCTCCAGGGTGAGGTCGCGCATCACGACCCCCTCCTCGATCATCCGCAGCACCAGGTCGCAGCTCGCGACCTTGAGCATCGTCGTCGTCTCGCTCATGTTGGAGTCGCCGACGATCACGTGGAGGCGGCGGTACTTCTCCGCGTCCGCGTGCGGCTCGTCGCGGGTGTTGATGATCGGGCGGCTGCGGGTGGTGGCGCTGCTGACGCCCTCCCAGATGTGCTCGGCGCGCTGGCTCACGCTGTAGGTCGCGCCGCGCGGGGTCTGGGTGACCTTGCCGGCGCCCACCACGATCTGCCGGGTGACCAGGAACGGGATCAGCACGTCGGCGAGCCGGCTGAACTCCCCCGAGCGGTTGACCAGGTAGTTCTCGTGGCAGCCGTAGGAGTTGCCGGCGGAGTCGGTGTTGTTCTTGAACAGGTAGATGTCGCCGGCGATGCCCTCGTCGTGGAGCCGCTGCTCGGCGTCGAGGAGCAGCCCCTCCAGGACCCGCTCCCCCGCCTTGTCGTGGGCCACCAGCTCGGTCACGTCGTCGCACTCCGGCGTGGCGTACTCCGGGTGGCTGCCGACGTCGAGGTAGAGCCGGGCCCCGTTGCGCAGGAACACGTTGCTGCTGCGCCCCCAGCTGACGACCTTGCGGAACAGGTAGCGCGCGACCTCGTCGGGACTGAGCCGGCGCTGGCCGTGGAACGTGCACGTCACGCCGTACTCGTTCTCGATGCCGAAGATGCGCCGGTCCACGGTGCCCACCCTAGGCTGCGCCGGGTCATCCTGCGGCCGGACGCGGCGAACGGGGTCCACGGGCTGTGGGCTGCCCGTGGACCCCGGACGCGCTCAGTTCACGGTGAGCTGGTCGAAGGTGGTGCTGCCGTAGCCACCCGACCTCCCGTTCATCACCGTCAGGCTCTTGCCGGTGCCTCGCCTCGCGGTCGTCGACGTCGAGGCGGTGGCGGTGATGCTCGTGGCGCTCACCCGGACCACCCCGTCGAACACCACCCCGCTGGGACCGATCACCTTGACCCCCGGCAGGAAGTTCGAACCGGTGATGGTCACCTGGGAGGTCGTCCCCCGGGTGAAGGTCGCCGGGCTCACCGAGGTGACGTGCGGGGAGTCGACGACCGTGAAGCAGGTGGCGCAGCTCCCTCGACCCCCGTCCGGGTTGGTGACGTTGACCACGGCCGACCCCAACGCCGTCGTCCGCAAGGTCACGAGGACCTCGAGCGTGGTCGAGTCGACGAACGACGTGGAGGTGCTGACACCGCCGTTGATCGTGACCACCGCTCCGGGCGCGAAGTTCGTGCCCGTGACCGTGACCTCGCGGGAGACCGCACCCTTGCCGAGGAACGAGGGGTCGGTGGAGGTGACGGTGGGCCTCGCGGTGACCGTCATGCACCCGGTGCAGGTGGCCGTGCCGTTGGTGCCGTCCACCGTGATGTCCGAGGAGCCCAGAACGGCGTTGGCCTGGACCTTGACCGTCGCCGTGAGCGTCGTCGGGTTGACGTAGCTGAGGCTGCCCGGGTTGATCGTGACCCGCGAGTTCGAGAACGACACCGTCGAGGTGGGGTCGAAGCCCGAGCCGGTGATGGTCACCGGCACCGCCGTCGCGCCCTGGCCGATGCTCGACGGCGACATCGCCGTGAGCGTCATCTTCGGCGGCTCCGGGTCGTTGTTGGTCACCGTCCCGACACCGTCGTTGGTGCCGAGGGACGACCGGACCGGGTTGGACAGCCGGACCAGGAACGTCTCGTCCGGCTCGAAGGTGGTGTCGCCGTTGACCGTGACGCTGACGGTCTTGCTGGTCTCGCCCGGGGCGAAGGTCAGCGTGCCGGAGGTGGCCACGTAGTCGCTCGGGGCGGAGGCCGTCTGGTCGACGGTCGCGTAGTCCACGGTGACGGACCGGTCGCTCGCCTGGTCGAGGGTGACCGGGAAGGACAGGGTGGTCGTCCCGGAGTCGCCCTCGGTGGTGCTCGCGCCTCCGACGGAGACCACCGGATCCGCCACCACGAGCAGCGACACGCCGGTGGCGTCGTACTGGACCCGCCAGTACTTGCCCGCGGGCAGGGTGTCGGTCCCCTCGACCGTGGAGAAGGTGCCGGAGCGGCTCCCCGCGTTGAGGATGCGGATCGAGGTGCCGATCGCCGGGTTGAAGCCGGGAGCGGACCCGATGCTGAGCCGGCCACCAAGGGTCGCGGCCCCGGAGACGTTGAGCCGGGAGAAGTCGGTGCCCGGAGTGGTGGCGCCGTTGATGGTGGCACCGAAGGCGCCGCCCGGCACCTGCGAGTAGGAGCCGGTGACGGTCAACGGGCTGCCGGCCGCGCCGGGCTGGACCACGCCGCCGTTGGAGACGACGCCCTGGACGGTCCCTCCGCCCAGGAGGGTGCCCGCGTTGATCGTGACCGCGGCGGTCCCGGTGGTGCCGGCCTTGAGCGTCGCCCCCGGGTCGACCCGGGTGGACCCGCCCGACTGGGTGTAGGTGTTGGCCCGGAACGTCCCTCCCTTGAGCCACACGTCTCCGGAGTTGCTCAGCGGGCCGGTCAGCGTGACCGTCGGGGTCAGGGTGAGGGACCCGCTGTTGGTGCGCAGCGCCGGGAGCGCGGTCGCGCCACCGGTCTGGATGCCGCCGCTGACGACCGTGATGGACCCCTGGTTGGTGACGATGGCGTTGGGCAGGGAGATCACGCCGCCCTGCGTCGTGAGCTTGCCGTTGGCGAGCACGCCGGCGCCGCTGAGGTTGGTCGGCGCGACGGTCGTCGTCCCAGAGAGGGCGCGCAGCTCACCGTCGTTGGTGAAGCGCACCGTCGTCAGGTCGAGGCTGTTGCCCGCGCCCGGCGCCGTGGTCACCAGGCCGGATGCTGAGGTCGTGAACGACCCGTTGTCGCCGTAGGGGTTGTAGAGCGGCGAACCCGTGCCGGTGAAGGCCCAGGTGCCGTTGTCGACGACCTGGTTGCGCTGCCCGCCCGCTCCGAGGCTGTAGCCGAAGAGGAGGTAGCCGTTGCCGCTGGAGGTGACGGTGCCGTTGTTGGTCAGCGTCGAGCCGTTGTCGAGGATCGGCGAGTCGCCGCCCCCGATGGTCGCGGTCGCACCCAAGGGCAGGGTGAACGTCCCCCCACCGCCGAGCGTCCCCGAGTGGAGCGCGGTCACCGGAGCCAGCGGACCGGATCCGGTGAGGTTGCCGCCCTGCAGGTTGAAGGTGCCGGCGCCCGTCCAGGTGGTGCCGGTGAGGTCGAGGACGGCCCCCTGGTGGTCGTAGCTGGCGCCGGAGGCCAGGTTGTAGGTGCCGCTGCCCGAGCCGTTCACCGAGTTGGCGAGGTGGCCCTTGGTGACGTTGACGGTCCCGTTGTTGACCAGGGCGGCGGAGTTGCGCGGGACGGTGTCGGTGGCCAGGGCCGGGGAGAAGTTCAGCGTCGCACCCGCCGAGTTGGTCACCGACGCCGTGCCGTAGGGGTCGTAGAACGGGTCGTTGGAGGTGTTGGAGACCGTCCAGGTGCCGTGGTTGAGCAGCTTGTTGGGCTCGTTGGCCGCCCCGCGGTAGTAGCCGAACAACAGGTAGCCGTTGCTGCTGGTCACGGTGCCGAGGTTGTCCAGCGTCGAGCCCTCGTCCAGGGTCACCGTCTCACCGCTGGCCAGCGACGCGGTACCGCCGGAGGGCACGGTGAACGTGCCCGCCACCCTTGAGCGTGCCGCCGTGCAGCTTCGTGGTGGTCGGCAGCGTCGCCGACGTGCTCGTGCTCACCGAGCCGCCGTTCATGTTGAACGTCCCGGTCCCGGTGAACTGCGAGCCCGACAGGCCCAGGTTGGCGCCGTTCTGCTCCCAGGTCGTGTTGGTGCCGAGGTTGTAGGTGCCGCTGCCCGAGCCGTTCACCGAGTTGGCGAGGTGGCCCTTGGTCACGTTGACGGTCCCGTTGTTGACCAGGGCGGCGGAGTTGCGCGGGACGGTGTCGGTGGCCAGGGCCGGGGAGAAGTTCAGCGTCCCACCCGCCGAGTTGGTCACCGACGCCGTGACGTAGGGGTCGTAGAACGGGTCGTTGGAGGTGTTGGAGACCGTCCAGGTGCCGTGGTTGAGCAGCCGGTTGGGCTCGTTGCCCGCCCCGCGGTAGTAGCCGAACAGCAGGTAGCCGTTGCTGCTGGTCACGGTGCCGAGGTTGTCCAGCGTCGAGCCCTCGTCGAGGGTCACCGTCTCATTGCTGGCCAGCGACGCGGTACCGCCGGAGGGCACGGTGAACGTGCCCGCCACCCTTGAGCGTGCCGCCGTGCAGCTTCGTGGTCGATCGGCAGCGTCGCCGACGTGCTCGTGGTCACCGAGCCGCCGTTCATGTTGAACGTCCCGGTCCCGGTGAACTGCGAGCCCGACAGGCCCAGGTCGGCGCCGTTCTGCTCCCAGGTCGTGCTGGCGCCGAGGTTGTAGGTGCCGCTCCCCGAGGCGTTGACGGAGTTGGCCACGTGACCCCGGGTGATCGTCACCAGGCCGTTGTTGACCAGCGCCACCGAGTTGCGCGGCACGGTGTCTGCCGCCGTGGGGGCGGTGTAGGTGATGGTGCCGCCCGCGGCGTTGGTCGCCGAGCCCGTGCCGTAGGGGTCGTAGAAGGTGTCCGTGGAGGTGTTGGTGACCGTCCAGGTGCCGTTGTTGACCACCTTGTTGGCCCCGTAGTAGCCGAAGAAGACGTAGCCGTTGTTGGTCGTCACGCTGCCGTTGTTCTCGAGCGAGTAGCCGCCGTCGACGAGCACGGACTCGGAGCTGCCCAGCGTCGTGGACGCGCCGGGCCCGAGCACGAGCCGCCCCGAGCTCGGACCCGCGCCCGAGCCCAGGGTGACCCCCGCCAGCGAGCCGATGCTGTGGGCCGTCACCGCGGCCGAGCCGCTCAGGGTGCTGCCGGGCTGGAGGTCGAGGGTCCGGACGACGGAGTCGTAGCTGTCGGGGGCGGCGCCGCCGACCTGCAGGCTCGCCGTGCTGAGCAGGCGGAGCGTCGGCTGCACGGCACCGTTGGCCGGGAACGTGATGCCGGCGACCTGGCGGCCGTCGTTGACGACCACGACGGTGCGCGTCGGGCTGGTCGACATGCAGGCGACGTCGGTGGCCGTGGGGACCGACGCGGAGCTGCCCCCGTCGGTGGCCGACCAGTTGGCGCTGTTCTCCCACGCCGAGCTGGTGGCGCCGGTCCAGTAGCGGGTGCAGGTGACCGCGGCCGCGCTCGGCGAGGGCCACGCCGCCTGGAGCAGCAGGGTCAGCCCCAGCATGCCGAGGGCGGCGAGGAGACCGGCGGCCCTCCCGCGAGTCGTCGACCGGGCAGGCGGCGTGAAGGTGTCCATCGAGCGATCCCATCCCCATGTCGGTCCCGGTGCCATCACTCAGGACCTGGCTCGGAACGTAACCTAAGGCCCTTCGGGCCGTCCCGGAAACGCCAGATCGTCCACAAGTTCCCCACGTCGGGTAACGGTTCGTTGACACATTGGCGACGCTCCGGATGGAGCGAAAGGTCAGCGGAGGGGGTCGTCCGGGGCGATCGGCGGGGCCACGGGAGGCTCGTCGGGAGAGACCGGGTCGCTCGGCCGCGAGGTGGGCTCGCCGGTGCGCGGGTCCTCCAGCGGGGCGATGCCGCCGCTGGCCTGGTCGGTGGGGTCAGCCGGGTCGTCGGTCGTCGACGGGGTCGCGGGAGCCGGAGTCGCGGCGTCCTCGGGGCGGGGCTCGTCGGGTGTCGCCGCGGCGCGGTCGCCCAGCCGGCGGTGCAGCTCCTCGGGGCGCAGCCGCCGGAACTTCCGCGGCTGGACCCGCGTGCGGTCGAGCACCGCGACCTCGAGGGCGGTGTCCGCGATCACGCGGTCGCTGCTCTCGGAGTGACCGAGCGCGGCCACCGCGAGGTGGAGCGCCTCGTCGAGCGTGGCGCCGTCGGCGTACCGGGTCTCGAGGTAGCCGGCGACGGTGTCGACCGCGCCCCCCATCACGGCGTAGCCCGACACGTCGGCCACCTGACCGTCGTAGGTGAGCCGGTAGATCTGGTCGTCAGCAGCCTCGTCACCCACCTCGGCGACGAAGAGCTCGACCTCGTAGGGCTTCTCGCCACCGCTGGAGAAGATGGTGCCGAGGGTCTGGGCGTAGGCGTTGGCCAGGCCCCGGCCGGTGACGTCGCGCCGGTCGTAGGCGTAGCCGCGCATGTCGGCGAGGCGGACGCCGGCGATCCGGAGGTTCTCGAACTCGTTGTAGCGGCCGACCGCGGCGAAGGCGATCCGGTCGTAGATCTCCGAGACCTTGTGGAGCGCCTGGGAGGGGTTCTCGGAGGCGAAGAGCACGCCGTCGGCGTACTGGACGGCGACGACCGAGCGGCCCCGCGCGATCCCCTTGCGGGCGTAGTCGGCCCGGTCCTTCATGACCTGCTCGGGCGAGACGTAGAACGGCATGCTCATGCGCGGTCGGCTCCCGTCAGCGAGGGGGCGGCGGGGCCGTCGGGTCGCTGCATCCGGCCGGCGATCATCCGGTCGGCCACGTCGGCCACCTCGGCGTCGGGCAGCCGGCGGCCGCCCTCGGCGGTGATGGTGTGGACCACGGGGAAGATCCGCCGGGTCAGGTCGGGCCCGCCGGTGGCGGAGTCGTCGTCGGCCGCGTCGTAGAGCGCCTGCACGACCACGGTGACGGCGTCGGCCTCGGAGAGGTCGGGGCGGTAGAGCTTCTTCAGGGAGCCACGGGCGAACAGCGAGCCGGAGCCGACCGAGTGGAAGGCGGTCTCCTCGTAGCGACCGCCCGTCACGTCGTAGCTGAAGATCCGGCCCTGGTCGACCGTGAGGTCGTAGCTGGCGAAGAGGGGGACGACGGCGAGCCCCTGCATCGCCAGTCCGAGGTTGTTGCGGATCAGCGCGGCGAGCCGGTTGGCCTTGCCGTCGACCGACAGCGTGGTGCCCTCGATCTTCTCGTAGTGCTCGAGCTCGGTCTGGAACAGCCGGACCAGCTCGACCGCGATGCCGGCCGTGCCGGCGATGCCGACGGCGGAGTACTCGTCGGCCGGGAAGACCTTCTCGATGTCGCGCTGGGCGATGACGTTGCCCATGGTGGCCCGGCGGTCGCCCGCCATGACCACGCCACCGGGGTAGGTCGCCGCGACGATGGTCGTCGCGTGCGGCGCCAGGTCGGCGGCCTGACCCTGCGGGAGCGAGCGACGCGAGGGCAGCAGGTCGGGAGCGGCACCCGCGAGGAAGTCGGCGAACGACGAGGTGCCCGGCTGCAGGAACGCAGCTGCGAGACGGCTGTCGCTCATTCTCCGCCCTTCTGGATGAACGACTTCACGAAGTCCTCGGCGTTGGTCTCGAGGACGTCGTCGATCTCGTCGAGGATGGCGTCGACGTCGTCGTCGAGCGCCTCCTTGCGCTCGGAGACGTCGCTCTCGGTCGCGACCTCGGGAGACTCGTCGGTCTCCGAGGACTTCCGCGGCTGCTTCTGCTCCTGTGCCATGACTCGACCCTATCCCCGTCGGCCACGGTGCGCGGGCGACCGTGCCGTTTGGGTCAGCGGGTCAGGGCGCGGACCAGGGCCTCGGCCGTGTCGCAGCGGTCGATCAGGTCACCGACGCTGGCGCGGGTGCCGCGCAGCGGGTCGATCGTCGGGACCCGCTGCAGCGACTCGCGGCCGGGCAGGTCGAAGATCACCGAGTCCCAGGAGGCGGCGGCCACGGAGTCGGCGTACTTCTCCAGGCAGCGGCCGCGGAACCAGGCCCGGGTGTCCTCGGGCGGGTCGTGCATCGCGTCCTCGATCACGCTGTCGTCGAGCAGCCGCTCGATCCGGCCCAGCGCGACCAGCCGGTGGTAGAGCCCCTTCTCGGGCCGGACGTCGGAGTACTGCACGTCGATCATGCCGAGCTTGGCGTCGTCCCACCCGAGGCCGTCACGGTCGCGGTAGTGCTCGAGGAGCTTCAGCTTCGCGACCCAGTCGAGCTCGCGGGAGCAGTCCATGGGGTCGCGCTCGAGCCGGATCAGCACCGACTCCCAGCGGTCGAGCACGTCGACGGTTTGGGCGTCCGCGTCGGAGCCGAAGCGGTCCTCGACGTACTTCCGGGCGAGGTCGAGGTATTCGAGCTGCAGCTGGACGGCGGTCAGCTCGCGGCCGTCGGTGAGCCGGACGGTCTGCTTGAGCGTGGGGTCGTGGGAGACCGAGCGCAGCGCGGCGACGGCGCCGTCGACCGTCAGGTCGCGGTCGAGGAACCGGTCCTCGATCATGGAGAGCACGAGCGCCGTCGTCCCGACCTTGAGGTAGGTCGACACCTCGGCCAGGTTGGCGTCGCCGAGGATCACGTGGAGCCGCCGGTAGCGCTCGGGGTCGGCGTGCGGCTCGTCGCGGGTGTTGATGATCGGGCGCTTGAGCGTCGTCTCGAGCCCGACCTCGACCTCGAAGTAGTCGGCACGCTGGCTGATCTGGTAGCCGTGCTCGCGACCGTCCTGGCCGATGCCGACCCGGCCCGAGCCGGTGACGACCTGCCGCGAGACGAAGAAAGGAGTCAGGTGGCGCACGATCTCGCCGAAGGGCGTGCTGCGCCGCATCAGGTAGTTCTCGTGGGAGCCGTAGGAGGCGCCCTTGTTGTCGGTGTTGTTCTTGTAGAGGTTGATCGGCGCCCCGCCCGGCAGCTGGCCCGCCCGCCGCGACGCGTCGAGCATCACCTGCTCCCCCGCCTTGTCCCAGCGCACGACGTCCAGCGGGGTGGTCACCTCGGGCGTGGAGTACTCCGGGTGGGCGTGGTCGACGTAGAGCCGGGCGCCGTTGGTGAGGATGACGTTGGCCAGCCCGAGGTCTTCGTCGGTGAGCTGCGAGGGGTCGGCGACCTGGCGCGACATGTCGAAGCCACGAGCGTCGCGCAGCGGGGACTCCTCCTCGAAGTCCCAGCGGGCCCGGCGGGCCCGGACCGTCGCGGACGCGTAGGCGTTGACGACCTGGGACGACGCGACCATCGGGTTGGCCAGCGGTTGTCCCTGCACGGAGATGCCGTACTCCACCTCGGTGCCCATCACACGGCGCACGCTCATGCTGTCGAGCCTAGTTGGTCGTCGTTGCGCGGACGGGCGGGCGACACCTCGCCGCTCAGCGTTTGCGCAGCTTGGGCAGCACGAAGAGGACGACGACGACGATGACCGCGACGACGATCAGGATCTTGACCATGCGCAGACCCTAGCCGCTGCCGGGCCGGCCCTAGGCTCACCCGCGTGGGTGTCTGGAACGAGCACGTGGTGCCGCGGCTGACCGACGTCTCCCTCAAGGGGCACGAGGTCGGTGAGCTGCGCCGGGAGGCCTGCGCGCCGCTGCGGGGACGAGTGCTGGAGCTCGGCTTCGGCTCCGGCCTCAACGCCCGCTGGTACCCGCCCGCCGTCGACTCCGTCGCCGCGGTCGAGCCGTCCGACCTCGGCTGGCGGTTGTCCGAGCGACGCCGGGCGCGCACCGACGTGCCAGTCGAGAGGCGCGGGCTCGACGGCCAGCGGCTCGACGAGCCCGACGCGTCCTACGACTCCGTGCTCTCGACGTTCACGCTGTGCACGATCCCGATCCCCGCGCTCGCCCTGACGGAGGTACGCCGCGTGCTGCGGCCCGGCGGCGTGCTGGCCGTGCTGGAGCACGGCCTCTCGCCCGACCCGGGCGTGGCGCGCTGGCAGCGCCGGCTGGACCCGCTGCAGCGCCGGGTCGCCGGCGGGTGTCACCTCTCGCGCGACATCCCGGCCCTGGTCACCGCGGCCGGGTTCGAGGTGACGACCCTGCGCTCCGAGGCGCTGCCCGGGCCCGCGCTGGCGCGGCCGTGGAGCTACGGCTACCTGCTGTCGGGACGACCGCGCGACTGAAGCGCGTGGGCGACGTTGATGCCGACCAGGCCCGCCCAGCCGACCACCATCGCGGCGAGTCCACCACCGTCGACGGCCAGGCTGATCGCGGTGACGGGGATGCCGGCGACCGAGGTGACGATCCCGAGAGCGAGCTGGCGCGGGCCGGCGGCCGCCCGGGCGCGGTCGTCGTGCCCCCGCCTGGCCACGTCGTGGGCGGCCCGCGCCGCCACGGCCGCCTCGATCCGGTCGGCGAAGGAGTCGACCAGCGCGGCGTCGTACGCCGACCCCAGCTCGCGCCGCGTCTCGAGGACGGCCTCGGCCTCGGACCGCTCGAGGTCCTCCCCGCCCGGCACGGTGACCTAGAGGTACTGACCGGTGTTGGACACCGTGTCGATCGAGCGGCCGGGCTCGGTGCCCTGCTTGCCGGTGATCAGGGTGCGGATGAAGACGATGCGCTCGCCCTTCTTGCCCGCGATCTGCGCCCAGTCGTCGGGGTTGGTCGTGTTGGGGAGGTCCTCGTTCTCCTTGAACTCGTCGACGCAGGCCTGCATCAGGTGACGCACGCTGATGCCGCGCTGGTCCTGCTCGAGGAAGTCCTTGATGGCCATCTTCTTGGCCCGGTCGACGATGTTCTGGATCATGGCGCCGGAGTTGAAGTCCTTGAAGTAGAGGACCTCCTTGTCACCGTTGGCGTAGGTGACCTCGAGGAACTGGTTGTCCTCGGACTCGGTGTAGATCCGCTCGACCGTCCGGTCGATGATGCCGGCCGCCGTCGCCGCCGCGTCGCCGCTGAACTCGCGCAGGTCGTCGTCGTGGAGCGGCAGCTCGCCGGTGAGGTACTTGCTGAAGATGTCGCGGGCGGCCTCTGCGTCTGGGCGCTCGATCTTGATCTTCACGTCGAGCCGCCCGGGGCGCAGGATCGCGGGGTCGATCATGTCGGGCCGGTTGGAGGCGCCGATGACCAGCACGTTCTCGAGCGCCTCGACGCCGTCGATCTCGCTGAGCAGCTGGGGGACGATGGTGTTCTCGACGTCGGAGGAGACACCGGAGCCGCGGGTGCGGAACAGCGAGTCCATCTCGTCGAAGAACACGATGACCGGGGTGCCGTGGCCGGCCTTCTCCCGCGCGCGCTGGAAGACCAGCCGGATGTGGCGCTCGGTCTCGCCGACGTACTTGTTGAGGAGCTCGGGCCCCTTGATGTTGAGGAAGTAGGACTTTCCTTCCGCGCCGGTGCGGGCGGCGACCTTCTTGGCGAGGCTGTTGGCGACCGCCTTGGCGATCAGCGTCTTGCCGCAGCCGGGAGGGCCGTAGAGCAGCACGCCCTTAGGGGGCTTGAGCTGGTGTTCCTTGAACAGGTCGGGATGCAAGTAGGGCAGCTCGACGGCGTCCTGGATCTGCTCGATCTGGTTGCCCAGCCCGCCGATCTCGGCGTAGGCGATGTCGGGGACCTCCTCGAGGACCAGCTCCTCGACCTCCGACTTGGGCACCCGTTCGTAGGCGTAGCCGGCGCGCCCGTCGAGCAGCAGCGAGTCACCCGCGCGCAGCGTGACGTCGGGGAGGCGCAACGGCTCGGCGAGCCGGACCACGCGCTCCTCGTCGGCGTTGGCGATGACCAGGGCGCGGTCGCCGTCGGCGAGCAGCTCCTTGAACATCACGACCTCGCCGACCTGCTCGAACTCGAGCGCGGCGACGACGTTGAGGGCCTCGTTGAGCATGACCTCCTGGCCCCGCACCATGGTGTCGAGGTCGACGGCCGGGCTGGCGGTGACCCGCAGCTTGCGGCCCCCGGTGAAGACGTCGATCGAGTCGTCCTCGTTGCGCTGCAGAAAGGTGCCGAAGCCGGCGGGCGGCTGCGCCAGCCGGTCGACCTCCTCCTTCAGGCGCGTGATCTGGTCGCGCGCCTCGCGCAGGGTCTGGGCCAGCCGCTCGTTCTGCGCGGTGACCGCGGAGAGCGAGCGCTGGGTGTCGGCGAGCCGCAGCTCGAGCCCGCGGGAGTGGCCCGGCGCCTCGCCGAGCCGGCGACGCAGGTCACCCACCTCCGCCTCGAGGAAGCGCACCTGGTCGACCATCTCGGCCGCCGAGCGACCGCTCGGGTCAGGACTGCCTTCGGATGCTGACATCACGGGTCACCTCCTCCGTGAGCGACACTACCCGCGCCGACGCCGGAGGGAAGTCACAACGCTCCGGTCCGCGGACACGATCCGGGAGCCTGGTCCGGCACGGCCCACGAGGTGCCGTGGGGTCCCGAACGACGACGGCATGACCGCGAGCTCAGCCCTCGGCGGGCTCGTCGGACAGCTGCGGCGGCAGGTCGGCGGGCCGCGGACCGGTGTAGTCGGGGCCGTAGGCGCCGGGGGCGGGGCGACGACGACGGAGGGGCGGCCGCTCGCCCGGGGCCATCCTCCGCGCGGTCACGAGGAACGCCGTGTGGCCGATCATCGAGTGGCCGGGGCGCACGGCCAGCCCCTCGACGTGCCAGTCGCGCACCAGCGACTCCCAGGCGCTGGGCTCGGTGAACCCGCCGTGGGCGCGCAGCGTCTCGACGTAGCGCGAGAGCTGGGTGGTCGTGGCGACGTAGGCGCAGACGATGCCGCCCGGTCGCAGCGCCTCCGCGACCGCCTCGACGCAGTCCCACGGCGCGAGCATGTCGAGCACCACGCGGTCGGCCCGGTCGCCGCGACGCGGCAGCTCCTCGGCGAGGTCGCCGACGGTGAGCTCCCAGGCCGGGTGGGTGCGTCCGTCCTCGGTGGTCCCGAAGAACTGGGTGACGTTGCGCCGCGCCACCTCGGCGAACTCCTCACGCCGCTCGTACGACGACACGTGCCCGTGCGGCCCGACGGCCCGGAGCAGCGAGCAGGTGAGCGCGCCGGAGCCGACCCCGGCCTCCACGACGTCGGCGCCGGGGAAGACGTCGGCCAGCGCCACGATCTGGGCGGCGTCCTTGGGGTAGACGACCGCCGCGCCGCGGGGCATCGAGACGGCGTACTCCGAGAGCAGCGGCCGGAAGACGAGGTACTCGCCCCCGGCCGACGAAATGACCGCGAAGCCCTCCTCGCGCCCGATCAGCTCGTCGTGCTCGAGGTGGCCCTTGTTGGAGAAGAACCGCTTGCCCGGCACCAGCTCGAAGTTGTGGCGCCGGCCCTTGCTGTCGGTCAGCCGGACCCACTCGCCCGCGCGCAGCGGTCCGCGATGGACGCCGGACCACGCCTCGGCGGCGACGTCGGGGTGCTCCTCAGCCACGCGGCCCCGCCTCGCGGAAGGCGCGCTCGACGTCGGCGGTCACGAGGACGCCGTAGACCGAGCCGTCCTCCTCGACCAGCAGGTACTCGGTCGCCGGCGTCCGGCCGATCGCGGTGACCAGCTCCTCGCCGTGGAGGGTGGCGGGCAGGGTGAGCCCGTCCTCGAGGCTGCGGGCGACGGTGGAGACGGCGACCCAGGGCCGGCGGTCCTCGGGCATCGCGACCAGCGCGGCCTCGTTGACCAGCCCGACCGGCCGGCCCGAGCCGGTGACGGTGACGATGCCTCCGGCCTGCGCCTCGTGGGCCCGGCGCACGGCCTCGGCGAGCGGGAGGTCCTCCGGCACCGAGAGGGTGCGGCGCGCGAGGGGCCGCGCGACCAGGGCCGGGAGCCGGCGACGGATCCGTGCCGAGCTCATCGCCGCGGTGGCGCCGGTCCAGAGGAACAGCCCGACCAGGAAGGCGAGGACGAAGTCGAGGACGTCGGGCTGCCTCCCGAACGCCGCCTCCATCAGCACCGGCCAGCAGAGGACTGCCACGGCGGTGACCCGACCACCCCAGGCGGCCACGACCGTGCCGCGGTGGGCGCTGCCGGTGAGCCGCCAGACCCCGCTCTTGAGCACCCGACCGCCGTCCAGCGGCAGCCCCGGCACCAGGTTGAGGGCGCCGACCAGCAGGTTGGCCACCGCCAGCCCCTCGACGGCCAGCAGCAGCAGACCGTCGGGAGTGACGAACCACAGCCCGAGCGCGACCGCGCCGACGACGATCGAGGTCAGCGGGCCGACGACGGCGATCGCGAACTCCTCGCCGGGGCGTCGCGCCTCGCCCTCGATCGCGGTCATGCCGCCGAGGAAGTGCAGCGTGATGGAGCTGACCGGGAAGCCGTAGCGCTTGGCCATCAGCGCGTGCGAGATCTCGTGGAGCAGCACCGAGAGGTAGAGCAGCACCGCGAACACGAAGCCGGCGACGTACTTCCAGGCCCCCAGGCCGGGCTCGGCCTGGTCGACCCGCGGCGCCATCACCACGGCGATCAGGGCGGCGACCACGAACCACGACGTCGAGACGAGGACGTCGCTGCCCGCGACACTGCCGATCCGCAGCGTCCCGGGGGGCCGCTGCCGGGGTCCCGGGGAGGTCGCGGGAGGGTCGGCAGGCACGTCTTCGAGGCTATCCGAACCGGGCGCGGCTGCCCGCATCGCTGTCGGCGCCGGAGCCTAGGGTGGAGCCATGACCGTGGGCAGCTCGCCGTCCGAGGCGTTCTCGACCCCGGTCGACGGGGTGGAGGTCCTCGGCGCGCTCTCCCCGAGCCGCGCGGGCGACTTCATGACCTGCCCGCTGCTCTACCGGTTCCGCACGATCGACCGGCTGCCCGAGGAGCCGAGCCCGGCCGCGACCCGCGGCACCCTGGTCCACCAGGTGCTCGAGGACCTCTTCGACCTCCCCGCGCCGGGCCGGACGCCCGACCAAGCGCGCGAGATGCTGCTGCCGACCTGGGAGCGGCTGCTCGAGGCCGAGCCGCTCCTCGCCGAGATGTTCACCGGCGAGGGGCCAGAGCTGGCGGAGTGGCTGGCCGGCTGCCGCACCGTGCTCGACCGCTACTTCTCCCTCGAGGACCCCCGCCTCCTCGAGCCCGCCGAGCGCGAGCTCTACGTCGAGGCACTGCTCGACTCCCGGCTGCTGCTGCGCGGCTTCGTCGACCGGCTCGACATCGCCCCCGACGGCCGGATCAGAGTGGTGGACTACAAGGGTTTGGCCGTCGATACACCGCTCCCCACGCCCCACGGATGGACGACCATGGGCTCCGTACGGGTCGGCGACTCGCTCTTGGGAGCCAACGGGCGCCCCACGACGGTGATCGCGAAGTCCGACGTCCATCACCGCGCGTGCTATCGCGTTGTCTTCCGTGACGGTTCATCGGTCGTCTGCGACAACGTCCATCTGTGGCAGGTGACGTCGTCATACCGACAGGAACAGAAGAGCATGGTCGTGGACACCGAGACCCTGGCTGCGTTGCACGCGGAACAGCGAGGGGCCGGTCGCGCTGGCTCTCTGTGGATCGAGGCGGCTGACGCCGTCGACCTTCCGCCGTCAGCTGAGCTCGCCATCGACCCCTGGCTGCTGGGTGCCTGGCTTGGGGACGGGGACACCAGGGGCGGGGAAATCACCGTCGGCTCCGAGGACAGGCTCGATATGCTGGCCCTGTTCAAGGAGCACTGGCCCAGGGAGGTGCGAGTCTCCCCTGAGAGATCCGTATTCAGAGTGTGCCTTTCCCGTGACACCGACGCCTGTACCTACGGACATACGGAGTTCAAGCTCCGCCCGGCAGGGCAAGGGCGTCGGTGCGCGCGCGAGCACGACCACGCACGCATGCCGCAAGGCAATGTCGGGCTGACCGCTCTCTTGCGCAGAAGCGGTTTGTTGGGTCGAAAGCACATACCCGAGCAGTACTTGAGGGCAGGACTCGACCAGCGCATCGCCCTGCTTCGTGGCCTCATGGACACGGACGGTTGGTGGAATCGCACCCGGCATCGTGCCGGTTTCACCACCACGGACGACCAGTTGGCAGCAGACGTCGTCGAGCTGCTCCGCAGCCTGGGGATCAACCCCTCCCACTTCGAGAAGCCGTACGTCAATGCATGTCGTCCCAACCGGACGTGGCACGTCATCGAGTTCACGCCGGCGCATTTCAATCCCTTCTCGCTTCCGCGCAAGGCGATCCCCTGCGGTAATGGTGTCACCGCACTGCAGCGGCGGCTGGCGCGCCGACGTGTCATCGCCAAGGTTGAACCGGTTCCCAGCGTGCCTACGCAATGCGTGGCGGTGGACGCCCCTGACTCGCTCTACCTCTGCGGTCGAGGTTTCGTCCCCACCCACAACACGGGCAGCAGCCCCAGCGAGCTCTGGGAGGGCAAGGCGCTGTTCCAGATGAAGTTCTACGCCCTGGTGATCTGGCGCACCCGCGGCGTGCTCCCGGCCATGCTCCAGCTGGTCTACCTCGGCAACGGCGAGATGCTCCGCTACGTCCCCGACGAGCACGACCTGCTGGCGACCGAGCGCAAGGTCGAGGCGATCTGGCACGCGATCCGGCGCGCGACCGAGGACGGCGACTGGCGACCGCACCGGTCGCGGCTGTGCGAGTGGTGCTCGTTCCGCGAGCTGTGCCCCGAGTGGGGCGGCACTCCCCCACCGCTGCCGACCTTCGAGCCGGCCGACCCCGGCGACCTCACCGCCGACGACATCGACTGATCACGACCGCGTCAGCAGGCATGCTGAACCCGGCTAGAGCTCGTGGCGCTCGGCCCACAGCGCCGCCTGGGTCCGGTCCTGCACGCCGATCGTCGCGAACGTCGACGTCAGGTGGGCCTTGACGGTCCGCTCGCTGATGCCGAGCCGGCGCGCGATCTGCTTGTTGGCCAGCCCCTCCTTGACCAGTCCGAGCACCTCCCGCTCGCGCGCGGTGAGCTCGACCCCCGACGTCGTACGGCGGGCGCCGAGCAGCTGGCGGGCCGCCCGCGGGTGCAGCGGCGACTCGCCGCGGTGGACCGCCCGGACGCCGGCGAGCAGGTCCTCGGGGTCCGAGTCCTTGAGCAGGTAGCCCACGGCCCCGGCGTCGAGCGCGGCGACGATCCGCTCGCTGTCCGAGTACGACGTCAGCACCATCACCTGCCCGGTGCCCGCGGCCACGATCCGCCGGGTCGCCTCGACCCCGTCGACGCCCGGCATCTGCAGGTCCATGACCACGACGTCCGGCCGCTCCCGCTCGGCGAGCGCGACCGCCTCCTCGCCGCCGGCCGCCTCGGCCACCACGTCGATGTCGTCGGCCCCGCAGAGGAGCTGGGCCAGCCCCGCCCGCACCACCGCGTGGTCGTCGGCGACGACCACCCTGATTGCCGCGCCCACCGTCACGTCATCACCTCCAGAGTCACTGTCGTCCCGCCCCCCGGGTCGGAGACGACGTCGAGCCGGCCCCCCGCGTCGCGCACCAGTCCGGCCATGCCGCGCAGCCCGAAGTGTCCCTCGTCGGCCGGGCTGGCGCCGTCGAGCCCGACCCCGTCGTCGCGCACCACCAGCAGCACCTGGTCGTCCCGCCGGCGTACGTCGACCTCGAGCCGGCTCCCGCCGGAGTGCCGCAGCGCGTTGCGGACCGCCTCCTGCGCCACCCGCCAGACCAGCCGGACCGACCGGTCGGAGGCCCCCGCGACGCCGTCGACGCTCACGTGGGCGGTCATCCCGGCGGCCGCCGCCGGGGCCACGAGGTCGTCGAGCGCGGCGGGCAGCCCGTCGGCGTCGAGGTCGGGCGGGTGGATCTCCACCAGCAGCGACCGCAGCGCCCGCAGCGAGCCCCGCAGCGAGCCTGCCGCGTCGGCCATCGTCGCCGGCGCCACCGGCCGGTCCTCGCGGGCCGCGGCGGACAGCGCGAACGCCGTCCCCGCGAGGTCCTGGACCACGCCGTCGTGCAGGTCGCGCGCGATCCGGCGACGCTCCGCGTCGGAGGCGTCGACCGCCGCCTGGAGCAGCCGCTGCCGCTCGTCGGCGGCACGGCGCAGCCGCCGCGAGAGCATCCAGATCATCACCAGCGCCAGCGCGCCGATGGCCAGCAGCGACCCCAGCATGATCTTCCGGAACGGCCCGAAGACCTGCTGGGAGTTCTGCTCGATGTCGCCGGTCGAGTAGTACGCCTCGAAGAGCAGCGGCGTGTCCCTCCGCCGCCACCACCTGGGTGTAGACCTCGACCAGGCCGGTCGACCCGGTCTCGAGCCGGTTCTCGGGCGCCGAGAGGTCCGAGACCTCCGCGTCGGTGCCGCCCTCGTGCAGGATCTCCAGCTCGTCCCCGTCGAGGGCGAACTGCGACCCGATCAGCTCGCTCTGGTCCGACCAGATGATGGTGCCGTCGGCCCTCCAGATCTTGATCCGGCGTACGTCGCCGACCAGCAGCCGCTCGAGCACCTCCCGGTCGAACCGGTCGATCGCCCCCGGGTCGCCCTCGACCAGCCGCGGCGTGAGCGACGGCTCGGCCACCGAGCGCGCCAGCACCTCCGTGTTGCTGCGGGCGTCGTGGAGGGCCTCCTCCTCGGCCGCGCCGTCGGTGAGGCGGTCGCTGGTGATCGTGAGCGCGAGGAAGAGGAGGAGCCCGACGCCCAGCGACTGGGCGACGGGGCTGCGCACCAGCTCAGCCGGTCGGACGCGGTGCCGCATGCCGACCGAGGATAGGCGCTGCGGGGACCGCGCCCGGACCTCCCGCGCCCGCTCTCACCACCGGATCCGGCCCCGGCAGGTCTGGCCGCCGTGCGTCGCCCGCAGCCGGAAGCTGTCCGTGCCGGCGAGGTCGGCCATCCGTCGCTCGACGTCGAAGGAGCCCGAGGCGCCGTGCGTGGTGTTGCGACCCCGGGCGGAGACGCTGCCGTTGTGCCGGATCCGCCAGTGCCAGGTCTGCCCGGAGACGTTGCTGTCGACCTCGGCCTCGACCTCCAGCCGGCCGTCGTCGGACCTGACCTTGAGCTTCCAGCTCGCGGAGCCCGAGCACCCGCCCCGCCGGATCCTCTCGTCGTCGCCGGCCGAGGCCGGGATCGCCGTACCGGTCGTGACCAGCATCGCCGCGGCCACCGCGGCCGCCGCCGTCCTGCGCACCATCTCCAGACCTCCTGAGTCGTCCGGGGTCCAGCCTCACGGGCGGCGTGGGACGCCCACCAGTGTCCGGTGGTGCTAGTACCCGGGGACGGGCAGGTCGGTGCCGCGCAGCCCGGCGAGCGTGTCGCGGAAGACGCGCGCGTCGCCCTCGGGCACCGCGACGTGGCTCGGCACGACGAGGACCGTGCAGCCGGCAGCGACGGCCGAGGTCGCCCCGGTGTCGGAGTCCTCGATCGCCAGGCAGCGCGCCGCGTCGACCCGCAGCTCCGCGGCCGCCTTCAGGTACGGGTCGGGGTGGGGCTTGCCCCGGCTGACCGCGTCGCCGGTGACCACGGCGTCGAAGGTGTCCGGCGGCAGCGCGGCCAGCACGGGCGCGACGAAGCGCCGGTAGGACATGGTCACCAGGGCGAGCGGTACGCCGGCCTCGGCCAGGTCGCCCAGCAGCTCGCGGGCCCCCGGCTGCCACGGCACCTCCTGCTCGACGCGGGTCACGACCCGGTCGAGCAGCTGCTCGACGATCTCGGCCGGCTCGAGGTCGATCCCCATGTGCTCGCGGATGTAGCGACCCGAGTCGAGCAGGTCGCGCCCGACCAGCCGCAGCGCGTGCTCCTGCGACCAGCGGCCGCCGTACCGCTCGGCCAGGTCGAACTCGGCGTCGATCCAGTAGGGCTCGGTGTCGACCAGCGTGCCGTCCATGTCCCACAGCACCGCCGCCGGCCACCGGCCCGCCGGGTCGGGTCCGTCGGTGTCGACCCGGGGATCGGGAGTGCTCACGCTCTTTCTCCGAACTGCTCCGTGCGACGAGTCGGCCCAGGCATCACCCTAGGTGTGGTCGAGCGGGGCCGGATGCGCGCCTCTCCCAGGGACCTCGCGGGCAAGGGTCGACACCCGGCACCCGGGGGGTGACAATGGCGGTCACTGGCTGAACAGTCAGTCACCCACTCCCTGTGGTTCGCAGGGTGCGGGACGGACCGACCGTGGGAGAGCGCATGACCCTGGACCCGGCTGATCCCGCGCGGCGACGCCCGCGACCGCGGCTGGCACGCCGGGACGTGCTCCGGGGAGGGCTGTGGCTGGGTGCCGGCCTCACCACCGCCCCGCTGCTCGCCGCCTGCGGGGGCAGCGGCTCGCAGGGCAGCGGCGAGGCGCCGTACGCGCTGGCCCGACCCGACTCCCCGGTGACCCTGCCGCTCAAGGACAGCAACCCGCCCATCGACGACGGACTCGATCCCGAGCGGGGCGGCGCCTTCAAGATCCTCAACTACGACCAGTACATGGCGCCGGGCGTGATGAAGGACTTCGGTGCCCAGCACGGCGTCGACGTGCAGGTCACCCCCTACAGCAACTACGACGAGATGCTGGCGAAGATCAGGGCACCCGGCGAGTCCTTCGACCTCGTCTTCCCCGGCCCCAGCGTGATGAGCAAGATGGTCTACGCCGAGCTCATCCAGCCGCTCAACCACTCCTACGTCCCCCACCTGGAGAACGTGTGGCCGGACTACCAGGACCCCTGGTACGACCGGGGGCGCGCTACACCGTGCCCTACACGATCTACGGCACGGGCGTGCTCTACCGCGCCGACGTGGTGTCGAGCGTCCCGGAGAACGGCTACGACCTGATGTGGGACGAGCAGTACTCGGGCAACGTCTACCTGCTCGACGACATGCAGGAGGCGATCGGGATGTCCCTCCTCCGCAACGGGATCACCACCGACATCAACACCAGCGACGCGACCCTCGTCCAGAAGGCCACGGCCTCGCTGACCGAGCTGGTCGACCTGGTGCAGGGTCAAGGCCGACGTCAATGCCTACTCCGAGGTCCCCGAGGGAACCGCGACGATCCACCAGGCCTGGTCGGGCGACGCGATCGCCGGGCAGTACTACCTGCCCAAGGGAGAGACCCCCGACGTCCTCGGCTACTGGCGTCCCGAGAGCAGCTCGGAGCGGGTCGTCGGCAGCGACAACATCGCGATCCCCAAGGGGGCGAGCAAGCCCGTGCTCGCCCACCTGATGATCAACGACCTGCTCGACAACGAGATCGCCCTGCGCAACTTCGGCTGGAACGGCTACCAGCCGCCGCTGACCAAGCTGTCCGCGCGCTACCTCATCGACCAGGGCTACATCCCGGAGAACCTGATGGACGCCGTCGTGGTGCCCGGCGACTTCGGGAACGGCCTCACCTTCTACGAGGTGAGCCCGAGCACCGAGGCGATCTGGCGCCAGTCCTGGTCGGGGTTCAAGGCCGGTGGCTGAACCCGCGGCCGGCCACGACCGCGCGACGCGCCGGCTGTGGCCGGCGCTCGCCCTCCCGGGCACGCTCTGGCTCGTCGCACTCTTCCTGGTGCCGTTCTACGCCGTCATGGCCGTCGCCTTCAGCGGCAGCATCGACATCTTCGGGGAACCGATCCCGACGTGGAACCCCCTCGACTGGCAGTTCGCCACGATGGGCCAGGTCTTCTCCGACTCGGTCTCCGGCGCCTTCCGCGCGGTGTGGGTCCGGACCGCGGTCTACACGGCCGCCGCCCTGGTGATCTGCATCGTCGTCGGCTACCCCGTCGCCTACTACACGGCCCGCCTGGCGGGGAAGCGGCGGGGCCTCGTGCTGGCCCTGATCCTGGCTCCCTGGTGGATCAACTACATCACCCGGATGCTGGCCTGGGTCAACCTGCTGCAGGACGACGGCTACGTGAACAAGGCGCTCGGACTCGTCGGCCTCGCACCGGTGTCCTGGCTGGCCGGCAACCCCGTCACCGTCGTCATCGCCCTCGCCTACGGCTACCTGCCCTACTTCATCATCCCGCTGTTCGCCTCGCTGGACAGGATCGACCAGCGGCTGCTCGAGGCGTCCCGCGACCTCGGGGTGGGTTCGGTCCGCACCTTCCTCCACGTGACCCTGCCGCTGTCGAAGCTGGGGCTGATCACGGCCCTCGTCATCACGGCGCTGCCCCTGGCCGGCGACTACTACACGAACACGATCGTGTCCGGTTCGCCCAACACCACGATGATCGGCAACCAGATCGAGTTGTTCCTCCTGCAGGGCCCGCTCAAGAACTTCGGCGCCGCCCTGGTGCTGCTGCTCTCGGCGGTGCTGATGGTCTTCATGGCCTACTACCTCGTCCTGACCCAACGTGCGAGCAGGGACGCCCGATGACTCCTCCGTGGCGCAACCCGTGGCGGCGTCCGTACGTGCTCGCCGGCATCACCTGGCTCTACATCCTGTGGTCGCTGCTCCCCGTCCTGATCGCGGTGCAGTTCTCCTTCAACGACGGCCGGTCGCGCAGCACGTGGCAGGGCTTCTCCACCCAGTGGTACTGCTGCGCCGAGGGGTCGGTCGGCGAGGACCCCAGCCTGCTGCTGGCGCTCCAGAACAGCCTGGTCCTCGGCGGCGCGACGGTCCTGGTGGCCACGCCGCTCGGCGTCATGCTCGCGATGGGGCTCACCCGGTGGCGCTCGCGGAGCAGCAAGGTGGCCAACGGCATCGCCCTGGTCCCGCTGGTCACCCCGGAGCTGGTGGTCGGCTCGGCGCTCTACCTGGTGATGGTCAACCTCTACGAGTTCGTGCCGCTGGGGCGGCCCGCCATGCTGCTGGGCCACGTGACGTTCTCGGTCTCCTACGTCCTCGTGGTCGTGCGCGCCCGGTTGCTGGCCATCGGCGGCGACTACGAGGAGGCGAGCCAGGACCTCGGCGCGAGTCCGCTCCAGGCGATCCGGACGATCCTGATCCCGCTGCTGATGCCGTCGGTCTTCGCCTCGGCGATGCTGGTGTTCGCGACCTCGCTGGACGACTTCGTGGTCAGCCAGTTCCTGTTCGGCGACGCCGCCAACGTCACCGTCCCCATCAAGCTCTACAACGCCGTCCGCTCGGCCCCGACCCCCGCGCTCAACGCGCTGGCCTCGTTGCTGCTCGTCGCGTCGTTCCTGGCGCTGATCCTCGCCTACGTCGGCCTGCGGGCGCGGCGACGGGGCGGAGGATCGGCGCTCGACGACCTCGCGGACTACGGCTGAGCGGTCGGTCAGGCCTCGGCGACAAGCTCGGCCGGCGCCGGCTCGACGGCTGCCAGCACCCGCAACGACTCCGGGGGCAGGTGGACGGTGACCGGTTGACCCGTGCCCGGGCGATCGCTGCTCGCGGTGTTCGTGACCAGCGACTGCACCACGGCGCCGTGCGGGAGCCGCACCATCAGCTGCGTCGTCGACCCCAGGAAGACGACTCCGTCGATCATGCCCGGGATCCGGTTCAGCCCGGTGAGACCGGGCTCCTGCACCTCGACGCACTCCGGTCGGATCACCGCCCGGCGCGCGGTCGGGCCCTCGTCGGGTGGGGCCTGTGCCTCGAGGGTGAACTCGCCGTACCGGACCGCGCGGGTGCCGGTGCCACCCGGGCCGCACTCCACCTCCAGCAGGTTGGCCACCCCCAGGAAGTCGGCGACGAACTCGGTCAGCGGCGACTGGTAGACCTCCTGGGGCGTCCCGAGCTGGACGACGCGGCCGCGGTCCATCACGGCGAGCCGGGTCGACATCTCCAGCGCCTCCTCCTGGTCGTGGGTGACGAAGACGAAGGTGATGCCGACCTCGCGCTGCAACGAGGCGAGCTCGGCCCGCAGCGAGTGCCGGAGCTTGGCGTCGAGCGCTCCCAGCGGTTCGTCGAGGAGCAGCACCGACGGCTCGAGGACCAGGGCACGGGCCAGGGCCACGCGCTGCTGCTGCCCACCCGACATCTGGTGGGGGCGACGCCGGGCGTACTCGGTGAGCCGGACCAGCTCCAGCGCCTTCCCGACCCGCGCCTCCCGCTCCTGCTTGTCGAGCTCCTTGCGCCAGCGCAGGCCGTAGGCGACGTTCTTGTGGACGTCGAGGTGCGGGAACAGCGCGTAGCTCTGGAAGACCGTGTTGACCGGGCGCTTGTGGGGCGGGCTCTGCGCCACGTCGACCCCGTCGAGGAGGATCTGGCCCGCGGTCGGCTGCTCGAACCCGCCGACCATGCGCAGGGTGGTGGTCTTGCCGCAGCCCGAAGGGCCGAGCAACGTGAAGAACTCACCGGCCTCGATCTCGAGGTCGATGCCGTCGACCGCCGTGGCGCCCTCGAAGTCCTTGCGCAGGCCGATGATCGAGATCGCCCCGCCACCGGTGCGCCGGGGGCCGGGGTGGCTGGACATGCGTCGGAGTGTAGACAGTGGGGGTCCCCTTTGTCAGGGGTGACTGAACACTCAGTTAGTTGGCTCCGGGCCATGACAGGAGCAACTCACTGACTGTACGGTTAGTGAATGGCATCTGAGATCCGGAAGACCCTGCCGGGTGCGGCCTACCACTCCGCGGAGACCTACGCCGTGGACACCGAGCGGGTGTTCTACCGGAACTGGGTCTACGTCGGGCGGGCCGAGCGGATCCCCCGGCCCGGGGCCTGGATCCGGGTCGAGGTCGCCGACGAGAGCATCCTGGTGGTGCGCGGCAAGGACGACAGGATCCGCGCGTTCTACAACGTCTGCCGCCACCGCGGCTCCCGGATCTGCGAGGAGGAGAAGGGCGAGGTCCGCTCGCACCTCCGGTGTCCCTACCACGCCTGGGGATACGCCCTCGACGGGACGCTGGTCACCACCCCCATGATCGACAAGGAGGAGATCGACCGGCCGTCGACCTCGCTGTGGCCGGTTCACGTCGACGTCTGGGAGGGCTTCGTCTTCGTCAACCTCTCCCGCGAGGAGCCCCGACCGCTGGTCGAGCACCTCGCCGACCAGCTGGACGACCCGCTCAGCCTCGCCCGCTTCGGCCTGGGCGAGCTGCACCTGGGCCACCTCTCGAGCATCGAGGTGCAGGCCAACTGGAAGATCGTCATCGAGAACTACAACGAGTGCCTCCACTGCCCGACCATCCACCCCGAGCTGGTGTCCGTGGTGCCGGCGTACAAGAAGGGGTGGATCCTCGAGGACGGTCGCGAGGACGGCGGCGTCTCGCTGGCCGACGGCCGCACCACGGTCGCGCTGGACCCACGGCTCAGGCTCCCTCTGCTGCCGGGCGTCCAGGAGGGCGACACCCAGTCCTACTACGGCGCGTTGGTCTACCCCACCATGTTCCTCGACGTCGACGGCTCCGCGTGCCTGGCCACCGCCGTCTTCCCGACGGGTCCCCGCAGCTGCCTGCTGGTGACGGAGTACCTCTTCAGCCCCGAGGCCGTGGCGGACCCCGACTTCGACCCCACGCCGGTCGTGAGCTTCAACGAGCTCGTGATCCAGCAGGACAACGACGCCTGCGAGCGCGTGCAGCGCGGTGTCACGTCACGGGCGTTCGCGCACGGCGTCTTCCCGGCCAAGGACGGGTGGGTCCACGAGTTCGACCAGCGCTACCTGCGCGACGTCGAGCCCGCCTGACCCGCGGCCCCCGCTCACCCGAGGACGACGCGCGCGTCCAGCGCCAGGACCCCGGACGGACCGGCGAGCACCGGGTTGAGCTCCAGCTCGACGAGCTCGGGGTGGGCCGCCGCGAGGCGGGAGACGAGGGCGACCACCCCGGCCAGCGCCTCCAGGTCGACCGGGCTCCTCCCCCGCGCCCCCCGGAGCAACGGCGCGCCACGCAGGGACCCGACCAGCCTCCGCGCGGCCTGGGCCGACACCGGCGCCAGGGCACATACCGTGTCGTCGAGCACCTCGGTGAGCACGCCGCCGAGGCCGACCATCACGAGCGGCCCGAACCGGGGATCGCGCACCGCCCCCACGATCAGCTCCACCCCGGCGGTGAGGTCCGCCATCGCCTCCACCGAGACCGACGGTGGATCCAGCCGCGCGACCAGGTCGGCGTACGCCACGCGCACCTGGTCACGGTCGGCGAGCCCGAGCACCACCCCACCGCCGTCGGACTTGTGCAGGCTGCCCGTCGCCTTGAGCACGACCGGGAAGCCCAGGACCGGAGGGTCCAGCGCCGCCTCCAGTCCCGCGCGGTCGGTGACCGTCACGGCGGCCGGGAAAGGGACCCCAGCCTCCGCGAACAGCGCCCGGGCGGCGGCGTACGACGTGTCGGTGACGGCCGGGGCCGGCTCGGGCGGCTCCTCGGCCAGCCCGGCCGCCGGGGTCTCGACCAGGCCGGCGAGCACCGAGCACCCGCGGTCGACGTCGCGGTGCACGGGGATGCCGGCGGCCCGGAGCAGCCGGCTGGCCGGGCTGTCCGGTTGGACCGACTGCACGACGACCGGCTTGGTCGTGGCCACGACCGCCTCGGCCAGCTGCCGGGCCGCGGCCAGCTCAGGGGCCGCGAGGTCGGCCTCCCATGCCGCGTATCCGCCGAAGTAGCCGGTGACCAGGACACCGTCCACGTCGTCGCAGTCCAGCAGCACCCGGACGCCGCGGGCGTAGCTGGCGAGGTCCCGCTCGCCGGCGCCGGCGAGGTCGACCGGGTTGGTGACCGTGGCCTGCACCCCCAGCGTGGCCACGAGATCGGTGGTGACCGATCCGCCGAGGACCGGGGTCTCCAGGCCCGCCGCGGCGAGCGCGTCGGCCGCCACGGCCCCGTGCCCGCCCCCGTCGGTGAGGACGGCGACCCGGCGCCCGGCCATCCGCCGCGGCTCGCGCAGCCCGACCAGCAGGTCGACGAGCTGCGTGGGGTGGTCGACCCGGTGGGCGCCGGCGGCCGCGCAGACCGCGTCGACCACCATGGCGGAGCTCGTCAAGGCACCGGTGTGGGAGGCGGCGCTTCGTACGGCGGCCTCGCTGCGCCCGGGGGCGAGCACCACCAGCGGCTTGCCGGCCCGCCGCAGGGATCGCGCCGCGGCGAGGAACCCCGGCCCGTCCCCGACGTCCTCGGTGTAGACGGCGACGGCGCGCGTCCCTGCGTGGTCCACGCACGCGCGCATCAGCTCGACGACCCCGATGTCGGCCTGGTTGCCGACCGAGACGAACCGGGAGACACCCAGGTCCCGGTCGGCCATCAGCCGGGCGAGGTCGAGGGCCAGGTTGCCGCTCTGGCTGAGCAGCGCCACGTCGCCGGCCGGGAGCTGGACCGGGGCCAGGTGGAGGCCGATCGTCGTGTCGACGACGCCCAGGCAGTTGGGACCGACCAGCACTGCGCCGGCTTCCCGGGCGACCGCTGCCCCCTCGGCCTCCAGCCGGGCGCCGTCGGCACCCGTCTCGGAGAGGCCGGCGGTGATCGCCACGATCGCCCGGGCACCGCCGGCGACCGCGTCGGTCACGGCGGCCACGAAGCCGGCTGCCGGCACGCACACCACGGCCAGGTCCACCGGGCCGCCGTGGGCCGCCGCGGCGGCCGCCACCGAGACATGGGTCGAGAGCCCGAGGACCTTGCCGCCGCGACGGCCGACCAGCAGCACGGTGCGGTCCCCCGGCGACGCCACGGCCTGCCGGGCGATGATGTGGCCCCACTTGGCGGGGTCGCGACTGGCACCGACCACGGCGACCGTGCGGGGCGAGAAGAGGGCCCCGAGACGATCCGCGGGAGCGGTGGCCCCCGCCGCGCCCGGTGGCCCTTGACGCCTCACCCGCGAGATCCTAGCATCACTGACTGACTGAACAGTCAGACGAGTTGGGGGCCATGGCCACGGACAGCACGCAGGCCTCGACCGGGAGCGCCCGCCCTCCCACCGCCGACCCGGCCCGGCCCAGCCAGCGAGAGCGGGCAGCCGCGGAGGCGCGGACCCGGATCCTCGCCGCCGCCGCCGACTGCATCGTGCGCGACGGCCTGGCCCAGGTGCGGATGGCCTCGATCGCGCGGACCGCCGGGGTGTCGGCCGGGCTCCTGCACTACCACTTCGACACCAAGGAGCTGCTCTTCGGAGAGGTGCTGAGGTACTCCCACGAGGTCTCGGCCGAGCTCAACCAGCGCGCGCTCTCGGACGCCGGGGACGGGCCTGCGGAGCGGCTGTCCTCGTTCCTCGACCGGTGCCTGCCCAGCGACGAGCAGCGCGCGGACGAGTGGCTGTTGTGGCAGGAGCTGGCGCTGCTGTGCATCCGCGACCCCCACCTCGCGACGGTCGGCGCCGATCTCTACGAGGACCTCTACGCCACCCTGGCCGACATCGTCCGCGACGGCGTCGCCTCCGGGGTGTTCAGCACCACCCTCGACCCACGGTGGATCGCCGAGACCGCGGTCGCGCTGACCGACGGACTCGGCGGACGGGTGCTGGCCCGGGACCCCAATCTCGGGATCGCGGAGGCCCGGTCGACCATCGCCGCCACGCTCGGGATCCTGGTCGGCCACGACGGGCCGCTCCCCCCGCCGGTCGGTGTCGAAGGCGCAGCCGGCGGATGAGCCGCCCCGACGTCGTCGTCGTCGGCGCGGGCCTCGCCGGGCTCGCCGCCGCGCGTGACCTGGAGTCCGGGGGCGCGCGGGTGACCGTGCTGGAGGCCCGGTCGCGGGTCGGCGGCCGGGTGGAGCAGGTCGAGCTCGAGGACGGGCGGCGCGTCCAGCTCGGCGGCGAGGTGGTGGGCGACGCCCACACCAGCTATCTGGGTCTGGTCGAGGAGCTCGGGCTCACCCTGACCGCGTCCTACGTCGCCGAGCCCGGTGAGATCACCCGCCAGGTCCCCGGCTCCGTCGATGTCGGCGAGTGGCCCTCGTGGTGCACCGAGGCCGACCGGGCGTCGTCGGCGAAGGTCGAGGCCGCCCTGGCCACGTTGCTGGACGGGATCGATCCCGACGACCCGTGGTCCTACCCCGACCTCGACCGGCTCGACCGCACCAGCGTCGGCGACTGGTTGCGCGAGACCGACGCCTCTCCCGCCGTGATGAGGCTGTGGGAGATGTTCCAGCTGAGCATGTCCGACGGGTCCGTCGAGCGGACCAGCATGTTCGCCTACGCCCGCCAGCTCCGTGCGGGCGGCAGCACCGGCAGCTACGACGTCGGGCAGTGGGAGAACCTGCGCGTCGCCGAGGGCTCGGCCACCGTCGCGCTGACGATGGCCGCGGGGCTGGACGACGTCCGCCTCTCCACCCCGGTGCGGAGCATCCGGGTCGGCCCCCGGAGCACCGTCACCACCGCCGCGGGCGAGGAGCTCCACGCCGACGCCGTCGTCCTCGCCGTACCGTCTGGCCCGGCCCGGGACCTCGACATCGCGGGCGTCACCGAGGAGCGCCTGACCTCGCTGCGGCGGCAGCGCCACGCCTGGGCGGCCAAGTTCGTCGCCGCCTACGACCGGTCGTTCTGGCGCGACCGCGGCCAGAACGGGCTCGCCGAGAGCGAGGGGGTGCTCGGCTCGACCTGGCCGCAGCAGGACGGCGTGCTGTCGGCGCTCGTGCCGCCGGAGCGGTACGCCGCCTTCGCCGCGGCCGATCCGGCGACGCGCACCCGCGAGGCGCTGGAGCAGGTGGCCGGGATGTACGGACCGGGGACGACCTCGCCGCTCCGGACCTGGACCCGGCTCTGGGGCACCGACCCGTGGACCCAGGGCTACGTCACGAACTGGCGCCCCGGTGACGTGGCCGCGGTGGGCCCGCTGCACGGCACCCATGAGCCGCCGTTCTACGTCTGCGGCTCCGACCAGTGGGTCGCCGGCTACATGGAGGGCGCCGTCCGGACCGGGCGCGGGGCCGCCGCGGCCGCCCTCGCCCGAGGCTGACCCCGACGACCAGGAGACCGATCACATGGACTTCGGACTGACCGACGAGCAACGCAGCATCGTGGAGGTGACCCGCGCCTTCGTCGAGCGCGAGCTCTACCCCCACGAGGAGGAGGTCGAGCGCACCGGCGTGCTCCGGCCCGAGCTCACCGAGCAGATCCGCGCCAAGGCCCTGAGCGCCGGCCTGGTCGCCGCCAACATGCCCGAGGAGGTCGGCGGGGCCGGCCTCGACACCGTGACGTGGGTGCTCTACGAGAAGGAGCTCGGGAAGGCCGGCTTCGCGCTCCAGTACGCCGGGGTCCCGCGGCCCTCCAACATCCTGCTGGCCGGCACCGCGGAGCAGCGCGAGCGCTACCTGCTCCCCTGTGTGCGCGGGGAGAGGGTCGACTGCCTGGCGATGACCGAGCCGGACGCCGGATCCGACATGCGCGCGATGCGGACCCGGGCCACCCGGGTCGCGGACGGCGACGGCTGGCGGATCTCGGGCACCAAGCACTTCATCAGCCACGCCGACGAGGCCGACTTCGTGATCCTGGTCGCGGTCACGGGCGTCGACGACGCCGGGCGAGCCGCCGCTGTCGACGTTCCTCGTCGACCTCGACACCCCCGGGTTGTCGGTGCACGCGGGCTACCGCAACGTCTCCCACCGCGGCTACACCAACTCGATCCTCGACTTCGACGACGTGCAGGGTCGGCGACGACGCGCTGCTCGGCGAGGAGGGCAAGGGCTTCGAGCTGGCCGGCACCTGGCTCGGCTCGACCCGGCTCCAGGTCGCCGCCGCGTGCCTCGGCCGCGCCGAGCGTGCGCTCGACCTCTCGGTCCGGCACGCGGCCACCCGCGACCAGTTCGGGCAGCCGATCGGCCGCTTCCAGGGCGATCGGCTTCAAGCTCGCCGACATGGCGACCGAGCTGCGTGCCGCCGAGCTGATGACCCTGCACACCGCCTGGAAGCACGACCGCGGCACCGCCACCGACGCCGACATCGCGATGGCCAAGCTCAAGGCCACCGAGGTGCTGGCGATGGTCGCCGACGAGGCGATCCAGGTCCACGGCGGCATGGGCCTGATGGACGAGCTGCCGCTGGAGCGGATCTGGCGCGACGCCCGGATCGAGCGGATCTGGGACGGCACCTCGGAGATCCAGCGCCACATCATCAGCCGGTCGCTGCTCCGGCCGCTGGGAGCCTGACATGGACGACGTGCTCCAGCACCCGGGTCGAGGACGGCGTCCTCGAGGTCACCCTCGACCGGCCCAAGGCCAACGCCATCGACCTGGCCACCAGCCGCGAGATGGGCCGGGTCTTCGCGGACTTCCGCGACGACCCCGACCTGCGGGTGGCGATCGTGCGCACCGAGGGCGAGAAGTTCTTCTGCGCCGGCTGGGACCTCAAGGCGGCGGCCGCCGGCGACGCGGTCGACGGCGACTACGGCGTCGGCGGCTTCGGCGGGCTCCAGGAGCTGCCCGACCTCAACAAGCCGGTCATCGCCGCCGTCCACGGCCTGGCGATGGGCGGCGGCTTCGAGCTGGCGCTGTCGTGCGACCTGATCTACGCCTCCGAGGCCACCCAGTTCGGGCTGCCGGAGATCAACGCGGGCACCCTCGCCGACGCCGCGACCATCAAGCTGCCGAAGCGGATGCCCTACCACGTCGCGATGGAGCTGCTCCTCACCGGACGCTGGATGCCGGCCTCGAGGCGGCACGCTGGGGCGTCGTCAACGAGGTGCTCCCCGACGAGGAGGCCGTCCGCGCCCGGGCCTGGGAGACCGCCCGGCTGCTCGCCTCCGGCCCGCCGCTGGTCTTCGCCGCGATCAAGGAGACCGCCCGCGCCGCGGAGTCGCTGCGGTTCCAGGAGGCGCTCGACCTGGTCACGAGCAGCACGCTGCCGACGGTGGCGACGCTCTACACCTCCGAGGACGGCCTCGAGGGGTTCCGGGCCTTCGCCGAGAAGCGCGCACCGGTCTGGAAGGGCCGATGACCATCCGTCCACCCGACCACCGAGGAGAACCGCCCGTGAACCGCAACGTCATGATCACCTGCGCGCTGACCGGCGCCGGCGACACCGTCGGCCGCTCCGAGCACGTCCCGGTGACCCCCGAGCAGATCGCCGAGTCCGGCATCGCCGCCGCCCGGGCCGGGGCGACGATCATCCACATCCACGTGCGCGACCCCGAGACCGGCAAGGGGTCGCGCGACGTCGCGCTCTACCGCGAGGTCGTCGAGCGGGTCCGGGCCTCCGACGTCGACGTCATCATCAACACCACCGCCGGGATGGGCGGCGACCTGGTGCTCGACCCGCACGACCCCACGACGTTCCTCGAGGGCACCGACCTCGTCGAGCGGGGTCGACCGGCTCCCCCACGTCGAGGAGCTGCTCCCCGACATCTGCACGCTCGACTGCGGCAGCCTCAACTTCGGCGAGGGCAGCCTGGTCTACGTCAGCACGCCCGACATGCTGCGCGAGGGCGCGAAGAAGATCCAGGAGCTCGGCGTCCGCTGCGAGATGGAGATCTTCGACACCGGTCACCTGTGGTTCGCCAACACGCTGGTCGAGGAAGGTCTGATCGACGCGCCGGCGATGTACCAGCTCTGCATGGGCATCCCGTACGGCGCGCCCGCCGACCCGCTGACCCTGGCCGCGATGGTCGCAGCAGCTGCCCGAGGGCGCGGTGTGGGCGTCGTTCGCGCTCGGCCCGATGCAGATGCCGTGGGTGGCGCAGTCGGTCCTGCTCGGCGGGCACGTGCGCGTCGGCCTCGAGGACAACCTCTACCTCAGCAAGGGGGTCAAGGCGACCAACGCGCAGCTGGTCGAGCGGGCCCGGACGATCGTGGAGGGCATGGGCGCCTACGGTGGCGACCCCCGACGAGGGCCGCGAGATCCTCGCGCTGCGGAGCCGGTGAGGGGGCCACAGTGAGCCGCCCTGCGCCGGAGGACGTCCGGACCGTCACCTGCGTCGGCGCCGGCGTGATCGGCGGCGGCTGGGTCGCCCACTTCCTGGCCCGCGGTTACCGCGTCGTGGCCTGGGACCCGGCCGAGGACGCCGAGCCGCGGCTGCGCCACCTGGTCGAGGCCGCGTGGCCGGCGCTCACCGAGCTCGGCCTCGCCCCCGGGCGCGAGCCTCGACACCTCACGGTCGAGCCCGACCTCGCGACGGCCTGCGCACAGGCGGACTTCGTCCAGGAGAGCGCACCGGAGGACCTCGAGCTCAAGCGATCCCTGCTCGCCCGGATCGACGCGGCCACGCCGGCCGACGTCGTGATCTCCTCGTCCACCTCCGGCTACGCCATGACCGAGATGCAGACCGGGTGCGTCCACGCCGGGCGGACCGTGGTCGGCCATCCCGTTCAACCCGCCGTACCTGATCCCGCTGGTGGAGGTGGTCGGCGGCGAGGCGACCTCCCCCGAGGCGGTCGCGTGGGCCTCGGCGTTCTTCCGGCACGCCGGCAAGTCGGTGATCACCATGGAGCGCGAGGTGCCCGGCTTCATCGCCAACCGGCTGCAGGAGGCGCTGTGGCGCGAGGCGCTGCACATGGTCGCGGCCGGGGAGGCCACGGTCGAGCAGATCGACCTGTCCATCACCGACGGGCCCGGGCTGCGGTGGCCGGTGCAGGGGCCGATGCTGACCTTCCACCTGGCCGGCGGGCAGGGCGGCATGGCCCACATGCTCGACCACTTCGGTCCCTCGCTGCTCTCGCCGTGGACGCGCCTGGTCGCCGCCGAGCTGACGCCCGAGTTGCGCGACGCCGTGGTCGACGGCTGCGACCGGGAGGCCGACGGCCGCAGCGTCGACGAGCTCGTGGCCGAGCGGGACCGGGGCGTGATCGCGGTGCTGCGGGCGCTGGGACGCGCGTGAGCGTCGAGCCGGTGCTGTGGCGCGAGCCGCGTCGACGACGCGTGGATCGACTACAACGGGCACCTGTCCGAGCCCTACTACGTCCTGGTCTTCGGGCACGCCACCGACGCCGTCATGGACCTGATCGGGCTCGGGCCGGCGCACCGGGAGGCCCACGACGCCTCGCTCTACACCCTCGAGGCGCACGTGAGGTACCTCGCCGAGGTCGCGGCCCGCAGCGAGCTCGAGGTGCGCTCCTCGGTCATCGGCGCCACCGGCAAGCTCCTGTGGATCTGGCACGAGATGCGGGTCGGCGGCCGGCTCTGCGCCACCGAGGAGGTGCTCGGCGTGCACGTCGTCGGCGGCCGCTCCGCGCCGTTCCCCGACGACGTCGCGGCCCGCGCCCGTACGGCGTGCGTCGAGCCGCCCGCGGAGGCCTCCGGCCGGATCCGGCCGCTGCCGGCGTCGTGACCGGGTGGGGCGTCAGCGCGGACGCCTCAGTCGTCGGGTTCGTAGCCGAGGTTGGGCGAGAGCCAGCGCTCGGCCTCGGCGAGGGTCCACCCCTTGCGCTCGGCGTAGTCGGCGACCTGGTCGCGGCCGAGCCGGCCGACGACGAAGTACTGGCTGTCGGGGTGGGAGAAGTACCAGCCCGAGACCGACGCGCCGGGCCACATCGCCATCGACTCGGTCAGCGTGATGCCGGTCTGCGCCTCGACGTCGAGCAGCTCCCAGAGGGTCTGCTTCTCCGTGTGGTCGGGGCACGCCGGGTAACCCGGTGCGGGCCGGATGCCGTCGTACTGCTCCTTGAGCAGCTCGCGGTTGTCGAGCCGCTCGTCGGGCGCGTAGCCCCACAGCTCCTTGCGCACCCGCTGGTGGAGACGCTCGGCGAACGCCTCGGCCAGCCGGTCGGCGAGCGACTCCAGCAGGATCGCGGAGTAGTCGTCGAGCGCGGCCTTGAACTCCGCCGCTTTCGCCTGGCTGCCGTGACCGGCGGTCACCGCGAAGGCGCCGACGTAGTCGCGGACGCCGGTGGAGCGGGGGGCGACGAAGTCGGCCAGGCAGCGGTTGGGTACGCCGGCGCGGTGCTGGCCCTGCTGGCGCAGCTGGTGGAGGACGGCCCGGGGCTCCTCGCGCTGCTCGGAGGCGTAGACCTCGATGTCGTCGCCGACGCTGTTGGCCGGCCACAGCCCGACCGCCCCGCGCGCGGTGAGCCAGCCCTCCTCGGCGATCCGGTCGAGCATCTGCTGCGCGTCCTCATAGAGCTTGCGGGCGGCCTGGCCGGTCGAGGGCGCGTTGAGGATGTCGGGGAACGAGCCCTTCATCTCCCAGGCGTTGAAGAAGGGCTGCCAGTCGATGTAGCGGCGCAGCGCGGTGAGGTCGTAGTCGCGCAGCACCCGCACGTGCTGGGAGGCGCCGCGTCGTCCGAAGAGCGTGGAGACGTCGCGGTCCTGCTGGAGCAGCAGGTGCGGCCGCGGCGGTCGGTAGCCCTCCCAGCCGATCGGGCTCGCGTTGGCGCGCGCGTGGTCGAGCGTCGCCAGCGGCCGGTCGCGCTTGGCCGCGTGCCGTTCGCGGAGGCTGTCGTAGTCGGCGGCCACGTCGCCCAGCAGCTTCTCCCGGCGCTCGGGGCTGAGCAGCGAGGCCACGGTCGGCACCGAGCGCGAGGCGTCCTTGACCCACAGCACCGGGCCGTCGTACTTCTGGTCGACCTTGACGGCGGTGTGGGCGCGCGAAGTGGTGGCGCCGCCGATCAGCAGCGGGATCTCGAAGCCCTGCCGCTGCATCTCGCCCGCCATGGTGACCATCTCGTCGAGCGAGGGGGTGATCAGGCCGGAGAGCCCGATCGCGTCGGCCTCGTGCTCGCGGGCCGCCTCGAGGATCTTCTGGGCCGGCACCATCACCCCGAGGTCGATCACCTCGTAGTTGTTGCACTGGAGGACGACGCCGACGATGTTCTTGCCGATGTCGTGGACGTCGCCCTTGACGGTCGCCATGACGATCGTGCCGTTGGTGCCCTTCTGCTTCGCGAGCTCGGGGTCCTTCGCTTTCTCCTCCTCGATGAAGGGGATCAGGTAGCCGACCGCCTTCTTCATCACCCGGGCGCTCTTGACCACCTGGGGGAGGAACATCTTGCCGCTGCCGAAGAGGTCGCCGACGACGTCCATGCCGGACATCAGCGGGCCCTCGATGACCTCGATCGGCCGGCCGCCCCGCTCGGCGATCTCGGCCCGCAGCTCCTCGGTGTCGGACTCGACGTGGCTGTCGATGCCCTTCACGAGCGCGTGGGTGATCCGCTCCGCCACCGGCAGCGCCCGCCACTCCGCCTCGGTGGGGTCGTCGTCGGTGGCCTCCCGGTTGTAGGTCTCGGCGACCTCGAGCAGCCGCTCGGCCGCGTCCGGGCGCCGGTTGAGGACGACGTCCTCGATCCGGTCGCGGAGCTCGGCGTCGACCTGGTCGTAGACCGCGAGCGCCCCCGCGTTGACGATGCCCATGTCGAGTCCCGCGGCGATGGCGTGGAACAGGAAGACCGCGTGGATCGCCTCGCGCACCGGGTTGTTGCCGCGGAAGGAGAAGGACACGTTGGAGATGCCACCGGAGACCAGCGCGCCGGGGAGGTTCTCCTTGATCCAGCGGGTGGCCTCGATGAAGTCGCGGCCGTAGGTGGCGTGCTCCTCGATGCCGGTCGCCACCGCGAACACGTTGGGGTCGAAGATGATGTCCTCGGCCGGGAAGCCGACCTGCTCGGTGAGGATCGTGTAGGCGCGCTGGCAGACCTCGGTACGCCGCTGCAGCGAGTCGGCCTGGCCCTGCTCGTCGAAGGCCATCACGACCGCGGCCGCGCCGTACTTGCGGCACAGCCGGGCGTGCTCGAGGAAGGGCTCCTCGCCCTCCTTGAGGGAGATCGAGTTGACGACCGGCTTGCCCTGCACGCACTTGAGACCGGCCTCGATCACCTCCCAGCGCGAGGAGTCGACCATCACGGGGACCCGGCTGATGTCGGGCTCGCCGGCGACCAGCTTGAGGAACCGGTCCATCGCCTCGACGCCGTCGATCATCCCCTCGTCCATGTTGACGTCGATGACCTGGGCACCGCTCTCGACCTGCTGGGCCGCGACGGTCAGGGCGGCGTCGTGGTCGCCGGCCTTGATCAGGTTGCGGAAGCGGGCCGAGCCGGTGATGTTGGTCCGCTCGCCGACGTTGACGAAGAGGCTGTCGGCGTCGACCGTGAACGGTTCGAGGCCCGAGAGCCGCATCGCCCTGACCGGCTCGGCCGGGGTCCGCGGCTCGGCGCCCTTGACGGCGGTGGCGAGCGCCCCGACGTGATCCGGGGTCGTGCCGCAGCAGCCGCCGACCAGGTTGACCAGCCCGGAGGTGGCGAAGTCGCCGATCACCTGCGCCATGTGGTCGGGCGTCTCGTCGTACTCGCCGAACTCGTTGGGCAGCCCGGCGTTGGGGTGGGCGGAGACGAAGCAGTCGGCGACCCGCGACAGCTCGGCGACGTAGGGCCGCAGGTCCTCGGCACCGAGCGCGCAGTTG
This sequence comes from uncultured Actinomycetota bacterium, assembly GCA_963740885.1. Taxonomy (GTDB): domain Bacteria; phylum Actinomycetota; class Actinomycetes; order Propionibacteriales; family Nocardioidaceae; genus Nocardioides. The sequence continues at coordinate 179,592 of CAVUFP010000001.1, read as the reverse complement.
AGGCCGACCAGCAGCGGCCGGACGTGGCGCACCGAGTTCCAGAACGCCTCGGTGGTCTGCCCCGACAACGTACGCCCGCTCGCATCGGTGATCGTCCCGGAGATCCACACCGGCCACCGCCGGCCCTGCTCCTCGAAGAGCGTCTCGAGGGCGAAGATCGCGGCCTTGGCGTTGAGGGTGTCGAAGATCGTCTCGACCAACAGCAGGTCGGCCCCGCCGTCGACCAGCCCGCGGGCCTCCTCGAGGTACGACGCGGCGAGCTCGTCGAAGCTGACGTTGCGGGCGCCGGGGTCGTTGACGTCCGGCGAGATCGAGGCGGTCTTGTTGGTCGGACCGAGCGAGCCGGCGACCCAGCGGGGCCAGGCGTCGGTGGTCGCCTCGTCGGCGGTCTCGCGCGCCAGGGCGGCGGCCGCCCGGTTCATCTCGTAGCACTGGTCCTGCAGCCCGTAGTCGGCCTGAGAGATGCTCGAGGCCGTGAAGGTGTTGGTGCAGACGATGTCGGCGCCGGCCGCGAGGTAGTGGCGGTGGATGTCGCGGATGATGTCGGGCTGGGTCAGCGAGAGGGCGTCGGAGTCGCCCTGGAGGTCGTGGCCGTGGTCGGCGTACCGCGCGCCGCGGTAGTCGGCCTCGCCGAGCCCGTGGGACTGGATCAGCGTCCCCATCGCCCCGTCCAGCACCAGGATCCGCTCGCGGAGCGCGCCCGTGAGCGCGTCCGTGGCATCAGGCCGCTGGGCGGGTTCGGTGGGCACGGCGCTCCTCTCGGGATCCGGTCCCACCAAGCCTAGGGAGGCGGTCCGAGGAGTGGACCGGGTTCCCGGATGGTGACACCGGCGTTCGACCAGCATCGTGGCACCGGCGGGAGCGGCGGCGAAATCGCGGGCACGGCGTGGATAGGGTGACCGGGTGATCGAGATCGAGGACGTCCCCGACCTGGTCGATCCGGTGGTCATCGCCGCGTTCGCGGGCTGGAACGACGCCGCCGACGCTTCGTCCGCCGTTGTCGACCACCTGATGGAGGTCTGGGACGCCCGCATCATCGGCCACGTCGACCCCGAGGACTTCTACGACTTCCAGGTCAACCGGCCGACCGTCGGCACCGACGAGCGCGGCCACCGCCGGCTGGTCTGGCAGACCACGCAGATCGCCGTCGCCTCGCCGCCCGACCTCGAGCGCGACGTGATCCTGATCCGCGGCGTCGAGCCCAACCTGCGCTGGCGGCAGTTCTGCGCCGAGCTGCTCGCGGCGTGCGACGACCTCGGCGCGCAGACGGTGGTGACCTTCGGCGCGCTGCTGGCCGACACCCCGCACACCCGGCCGATCCCGGTCACCGGCACGGCGACGGAGCCCGACCTCGTCGACCGGCTCAAGCTGGAGCAGTCGACCTACGAGGGGCCGACCGGGATCGTCGGCGTCTTCCAGGACGCGTGCGTGCGGCTCGACTTCCCGGCCGTGTCCTACTGGGCCGCGGTCCCCCACTACGTCCCCCAGCCGCCGTGCCCCAAGGCGACGCTGGCCCTGCTCGGCCAGCTCGAGGACCTGTTCCAGGCCAGCATCCCGCTCGGCGACCTGCCGGAGGAGGCGCGGGCCTGGGAGCGCGGCGTCGACGAGCTCGCCGAGGAGGACGAGGACGTCGCCGACTACGTCCGCGCACTCGAGGAGACCCGCGACACCGCCGACCTCCCCGAGGCCTCCGGCGAGGCCATCGCGCGGGAGTTCGAGCGCTACCTCAAGCGCAACAACCGCCCAGAGGACGGCTGAGCGGGTCGCACGCTCCTAGAGCGACAGGCCGAGGGCCGCGTCGAGGACCCGGTGGACGCCGGCGGCGGCCTGCGGGTCGGAGGTGTCGGCCAGGCCGCCGGTGCCGAGGGTCGCGTCGACCCAGGCCTGGACCGCGGCGACCGCCGTCGGGGCGTCGAGGTCCGAGGACAGCGCGGCGAGGACGGCCTCGACAACCGGAGCCGCCGGGGCGCCGGCCCCGAGCGAGAGCGCGCGGCGCCAGTCGGCCAGGGCGTCGACGGCGTCCCAGAGCTCCTGGTCGGTCCACTCCCAGTCGGCGCGGTAGTGGTGGCGCAGCAGGGCCAGCCGGATCGCCATCGGGTCGACGTCACTGCGCCGCAGGGCGTTGACGAAGACCAGGTTGCCGCGCGACTTCGACATCTTCTCGCCGTCGTAGCCGACCATCCCGGCGTGGGCGTAGGCGCGCGCGAAGCGGGCGCCGCCCCGGGCCACCTGGGCCTCGGAGGCGCACATCTCGTGGTGGGGGAAGACCAGGTCGCTGCCGCCGCCCTGGACGTCGAACGTCGTCCCGAGGTGCTCCAGCGCGATCGCGGTGCACTCGACGTGCCAGCCGGGACGGCCGGGCCCGAAGGGGCTGTCCCAGGCCGGCTCGCCGGGACGCTCGGCCCGCCACAGGATGCAGTCGAGGGGGTCCTTCTTGCCCGCCCGGTCCGGGTCGCCGCCGCGATCGGCGAAGACGGCCAGCATCTGCTCGCGGGTCCACCCCGACAGCTCACCGAAGCGGGGATCGGCGGTCACCGAGAAGTAGAGGTCGTCCTCGACGCGGTAGACCGATCCGGTGCGGTCCAGCTCCTGGACCAGCGCGACGACGAGCGGCATCGACTCGACCGCACCGAGGTAGTGGTCGGGCGGGACGACGCGGAGCTCGGCCATGTCCTCGCGGAACAGCGCGGTCTCCCGCTCGGCGAGCTCCCGCCAGTCGCCGCCGATCTTCTCGGCGCGCTCCAGCAGCGGGTCGTCGACGTCGGTGACGTTCTGCACGTAGACCACGTCGTGGCCGGCGTTGCGCCAGGCGCGCACCAGCAGGTCGAAGCCGATGTAGGTGGCCGCGTGGCCGAGGTGGGTGGCGTCGTAGGGGGTGATCCCGCAGACGTAGAGCCGCGCCGGGCCGTCCGCCGGCGTGACGTCGACGAGCTCGCCGGTGCCGGTGTCGTGGAGGCGCACCGCCGGACCGCTCGCGTCGAGGTCGGGGAGCTCGGGGGCGGGCCAGGCACGCATGCGGGAAGGGTAACCGGGACCCTGGTGTCCCGAGACGGCCGGTGGGCGGCCCTCAGAAGGGCGGCCAGGGGATGGCCGGCCAGTCGCCCCGGGGCAGCGGGAAGACCGCCGTGCCGCGCAGTCGCTCGCAGCGCCGCCTCAGCCGGGCGAGCTCGTGGCCGTCGACCAGCTCCTCGAGCTCCTCGCCGACCGGGCCGTCGAGGGCGTCGACCAGCCGGTCGACGCCGGCGAGCTCCTCGTCGTCGAGCGGCTCGCCGGCCCAGCCCCACAGCACGGTGCGCAGCTTGGGGTCGGGGTGGAAGCAGACGCCGTGGTCGACCCCGTGCCGGTGGCCGTCGGTCATCTCCAGGACGTGCCCGCCCTTGCGGTCGGCGTTGTTGACGAGCACGTCGAAGACGGCCATCCGGCGCAGCGGCACGGAGTCCTCGTGGACCAGCGCGATCGGACGGTCGTGCTGGTCGAGGCCGTCGAAGACGTGGCGGTAGCCCGGCGGGTCAGCCCCCTCGGGCACCACGGTGACCGCCTCCTGGTGCGGGTCGGGCTCGCGCCAGAGCTGCACCATGCCGAGGCCGTGCGGGCCCTCGCGCAGGATCGTCGGAGGGACGACGCCCCAGCCGAGCGCCTCCGAGACGACGTACGCCGCCCGCTCGCGGAAGGCGAGGGTGCCGTCGGGGAAGTCCCACAGCGGTCGCTCCCCCACGATCGGCTTGTAGACCACCTTGCGGCCGTCGACCTCCGCGACGAACGTCGCGTTGGAGGCCGGCATGATCCGGCCGTGGAGGAGCAGCTCGCCGTCCTCCGGCACCCCGGCGGTCATCCGCCCACCGTCACGGGTCGCGGCGGCGGAACCCGTTGGCCCGGACGCACAGGTGGCCCTCGGGGTCGATCGGGTTGCCGCAGAACGGGCAGCTCGGGCGCCCGGCCTCGACCACCTGCTCGGCGCGCTTGACGAAGGAGCGCGCGGCCGCGGCCGGGAGCCGCACCAGCAGCAGCTCGTCGGGCTCGGGCTCCTCGAAGTCCTCGTCCACCTGCTCGGGCGAGACCACGGCCGCCTCGGAGTAGGGGAAGACCTCGATCACGACCCGCTCCGCCTCGGGGTCCCACGACAGCGTCATGGTGCCGGCGCGGAACTCCTCCTCGATCGGAGACTCCAGCGGCCCGCTGTCCTCGAGGTCGACCGGCGCCACCGCGGGGACCACGCCACGCGTGCCGGCGGTCATCAGCTCGTCGAGCAGCTGGTCGAGGCGCTCGGCGAGCGCGACCACCTGCTGCTTCTCCAGGGCGACGCTCACCAGCCGGCGGCCCTCCCGAGCCTGGAGGAAGAAGGTGCGCTCACCGGGCGTGCCGACGGTGCCGGCGACGAAGCGCTCGGGGGGGTCGAAGGAGTGGACGACGGGCACGGGCCCACCCTAGGGCGTGGGACCAACGGGGCGCTGATGGCTCAGGCCGTGGGTCCGGCCCCGCCCCCCACGACGCCGGCGCGCGGCGCGCGGCGCCGTCCCTTCGGCGCCAACCAGGCCAGGTCGCCCTCGTGGGTGTTGCTCTGGAGGAGGTACGTCGCCTCGCTGGTCAGCCGCACCACCGACACCGACGCCGGGTCCACGTGGAGCCGCTGGAACTGGTCGAGGTGGAGGCCGAGCGCGTCGGCCAGCACCGCCTTGAGCGGGTCGCCGTGCGTGATGGCCGCCCACACGGCGTGCGGCCCGCGGGCCGCCTCGACGAGCGCGTCGTGGCGGCGTACGGCTGCCACGACCCGGGCGGCCATCGCGGCCATCGCCTCACCGTCGGGGAAGACGACCGAGGAGGGGTGGCGCTGCACGGACTTCCAGAGCTTCTCGCGGGCCAGCTCCTTGAGCGGGCGGCCCTGCCAGGCGCCGTAGTCACACTCGACCAGGCCCCTGTCGCTCGAGACCCGGATCGCCTCGGGCTGCGCCGCGGCGATCGCCGCGGCCGTCTCGCGGCACCGCTCCATCGGGCTGCTGACGATCGCGGCCAGCGGGACGGCGGCCAGCCGCTCGGCGACGCGGCGCGCCTGCTCCTGACCGGTGTCGTCGAGGTGGACGCCCTTGAGCCGGCCGGTGAGCAGCCCGCTGGCGTTGGCCGTCGAACGAGCGTGCCGGACCAGCACCACGGTTGCCATAGCGGGGACTGTACTGGCGCTAGCGTGGCCCCGTGATCGTCGACAGCGCCCTCTACCGCCGCGGCACCCGGGTCCCGGTCGAGTGCGCCGTCGAGGACCTCGCGACGTTGCGGGGCCGGTGCGAGCCGGGCGACTTCGTGTGGGTGGGCCTCCACGAGCCCGACGCCGAGGAGCTGGGCGGGGTCGCGGCGGCCTTCGACCTCCACTCCCTCGCGGTCGAGGACGCCGGCGACTCCCACCAGCGCCCCAAGCTGGAGCGCTACGACGAGACGCTGTTCCTGACCCTCAAGACGCTCTGGTACGTCGACGCCGACGACGCCGTCGAGACCGGCGAGATCAACATGTTCGTCGGCACCGACTTCGTCGTCAGCGTCCGCCACGGCTCGGGCGGCGCGCTGCGGCAGGCGCGGGTCGACCTCGAGGCCCGCGAGGCGGTGCTGGCCCACGGCCCGACCGCGGTCGTCTACGCCGTGTGCGACCAGGTGGTCGACGCCTACGAGGAGGTCGTCGGACGCGCTGGTCGAGGACGTCGACGAGGTGGAGATCTCGGTGTTCTCCGAGGAGCGCACCAACGACTCCTCGCGGATCTACGTCCTCAAGCGCGAGCTCTCGGAGGTACGCCGCGCGGTGCTGCCGCTGCGCGACCCCGTCGGCCGGCTGGCCCACGGCACGGTGCGCGGCATGGACCCCGACGCGGCGACGTACTTCCGCGACGTCGGTGACCACCTCAGCCGCACCGCGGAGACCATCGACGAGCTCGACAGCCTGCTCTCCACGGCCTTCGACGCCCATCTGGCCCGGATCTCGGTGCAGCAGAACAACGACATGCGCAAGATCTCCGCCGGCGCCGCCCTGGTCGTGGTCCCGACCCTGATCGCCGGCGTCTACGGGATGAACTTCGACCACATGCCCGAGCTCCACTGGACCTTCGGCTACCTGTTCGCGCTGCTGCTGATGGTCGGCAGCTCCCTGGGCCTGCTCTGGTTCTTCAAGCGCTCCGGCTGGCTCTGACCGCCGCATCGTGTCTGGTTCACCGCGAGTCGTGTCTCGTTCACCGTGAGTCGTGTCTCGTACTCGAAAGGTCCACGACTCGACGTGAACCGGGCACGATTGGACACGAACGAGGCACGATTCGGCGTCGCCCGGGCCGGGCTGGGCGCGCCCGTCCCGAGCTGCGTGGGATCAGGGGGTGAGGACGCCGGTGGCCAGCAGCACCAGCGTCGCCCCGCCGAGCAGCACCCGGTAGACGACGAACGGCGTGTAGCTGTGGGTCGAGACGTAGCGCAGCAGCCACGCGATCGCGGCGTACCCCACCAGGAACGAGACGATCGTCGCGACGATGGTCGGGCCCCACCCGAAGCTGTTGTGGCCGTGCGGGATCTCCTTGAGCTCGAAGACCCCGGCCCCCACGACGGCCGGGATGGCGAGCAGGAACGCGTAGCGGGTGGCGGCCTCGCGGTCGTAGCCGAGGAAGCGTCCCATGGAGATCGTCGCGCCCGAGCGGGAGACGCCCGGCACCAGCGCGCAGGCCTGGGCCACCCCCATCAGCACCGCGTCGCGCATCGACATCTGCTTGACCTGCTTGTCGCGCGAGCCGACCCGGTCGGCGACGCCGAGGATCACGCCGAGCACGACCAGGGCCGCGGCTGATGATCCACAGGTTGCGCAGGTCGCGCTCGATGACGTCCTTGAAGAGGACGCCGAGCACCACGATCGGCAGCGAGCCGACGATGATGTACCAGCCCATCCGCGAGTCGAGGTGACCGCGCAGCTCGGGCTTCCACAGCGAGCGCAGCCAGGTCGAGCCGATCCGCCAGAGGTCCTTGCGGAAGTAGAGCAGGACCGCGAGCTCGGTGCCGATCTGGATCACCGCCGTGAACGCGGCGCCCGGGTCGCCCCAGCCGAACAGCTCCGGGAGGATCCGCAGGTGGGCGCTGCTCGAGATCGGGAGGAACTCGGTCAGGCCCTGGATGAGGCCGAGGACGACGGCCTTGAGGAGGTCCCACACGGCCGCCAACCCTACGGATAGTCTTCACGCCATGCAGCAACGCGCCCTGGGAAACACCGGCCTGACAGGTCTCCCGGCTGGGGCTCGGCACGTGGCTCTGGGGCACCCAGGTCGACGAGCACGAGGCCCGCGACCAGCTCGACGACGTTCGTCGACTCCGGCGGCACCCTGCTCGACACGGCGGTCGGCTACGGCGGCGGTGCGTCCGAGGAGCTGCTCGGCAAGCTGCTGCGCGACGTGTCCCGCGCGAGCAGGTGGTGCTCGCCACCAAGGCCGGCTTCCGGCGGACGGAGGCGGGTGCGGTGCGCGACACCTCCCGCCGCGGCCTGCTCCAGACCTCGACCTCTCCCTGCACCGGCTCGGGGTCGACCACGTCGACCTGTGGCAGGTCCACGTCTGGTCCGACGCCGCGCCCGTCGAGGAGACCATGGCCGCGCTCGACCAGGCGGTCACGTCGGGCCGGGCCCGCTACGTCGGCGTCTCCAACTACGCCGGCTGGCAGGTCGCCCAGGCCGCCACCTGGCAGCGCGCCGTCCCGACACGGGTCCCGCTGGCCAGCACCCAGGACGAGTACTCGCTCCTCAACCGCGACCTCGAGCACGACGTGCTGCCGGCCGCGGCGGCGCTGCGGTCTCGGCGTGCTCGCCTACTCACCGCTCGGCGGCGGGGTGCTCACCGGAAAGTACCGTGGCGGCACGCCGGCCGACTCCCGTGGCGCCGGCCCGCTCGCGGCGGGCGTCGACCGCTACCTCGACGAGCACGGCCGGGCGGTGGTGGAGGGCGTCGCCCGGGCCGCCGACGGGCTCGGCTGGACCCCGCTGCAGGTCGCGCTGGTCTGGGTGCGCGACCGGCCGGGCGTCGCCGCACCCGTCGTCGGCGCCCGGACCGCGGCGCAGCTGCGCGGCAGCCTCGACACCGAGGAGCTGACCCTGCCGCCCGAGATCGTCGCGGCGCTCGACGACGTCTCCGGGGACTGACCCGTGTCGTCCGGCACCCGCGCGACCCAGCGCCCGCTCGGGCGGGGCGTGGAGTGGGAGTTCGAGAGGATGCTGATCTCGCGGGAGCTCTCGCGCAACGTCGTCACCCGGATGCTCGTCGACCGCGCCGAGCACGGCGGCTGGGAGCTCGACCGGGTGCAGATCAAGGCCGACGGCACCCGCCGCGTGGTGCTCCGCCGCAAGATCATCCGCCAGCGCCAGCTGGTCTGAGGGTTGCGGGCGGCCGGCCGGGTGGCGGGCGTCGTACCCGACATCCGTGCTGTGGATCGGTCCTCCTGACGACCCAGATGTCGGGTACGACGGAGGAGCCGCTCAGATCTCGTCGAGGAAACGGTCGAAGACCCGCGCGCCGAACTCCAGCGCGTCCACGGGCACCCGTTCGTCGACGCCGTGGAAGAGCGCGGTGAAGTCGAGGTCGGCGGGGAGCCGGAGCGGGGTGAAGCCGTAGGAGCGCATGCCGAGCTTGCGGAAGTGCTTGGCGTCGGTGCCGCCGCTCATCAGGAACGGCGCCACGACGGCGTCCGGGTCCTCCGCGAGCAACGAGCGGTGCATGGCGTCGACCAGGGCGCCGTCGTACGGCGTCTCCCAGGGCATCTGGCGGGAGAGGTAGTCGATCTCGACCCCGTCCCCCACGAGGGAGGCGACGGTGTCGAAGAACTCGTCCTCGAAGCCCGGCAGGAACCGGCCGTCGACCTGGGCGGTGGCCTCCGTCGGGATCACGTTGGCCTTGTAGCCGGCGCCGAGCACGGTCGGGTTGGTGGTGTTGCGGATGACCGCACCGAGCATCCGGGCGGCCGAGCCGAACTCCTCGACCAGCGACTCGGCGTTCTCCGGCGTCGCCTCGGTGCCGGCCAGGTCGGCCACCGTCGCCAGCAGCACCTCCATCGCCGGGGTGAGCCGCACCGGCCACTCGTGGCTGCCCAGCCGGGCGACGGCGGCCGCGATCCGGGTGACCGCGTTGTCGGGGTTGATCATCGACCCGTGCCCGGCCCGGCCGCGCGCCGTGAGGCGCATCCAGGCCATGCCCTTCTCGGCGGCCTCGACCAGGTAGATCCGCTGGCCGCGGACGGTCGCGCTGAAGCCGCCGACCTCGCCGACCGCCTCGGTCACGCCGTCGAAGTGCTCGGAGTACTCCTCGACCATCACCTGCGCGCCGTGGTGACCGCCCGCCTCCTCGTCGGCGGTGAAGGCGAGCACGATCGGCCGGTCCGGCACCACGCCCGCCCGCGCCCGCGCCCGCACGACGGAGAGCAGCATCGCGTCGAAGTCCTTCATGTCGACCGCGCCGCGGCCCCAGACGAAGCCGTCCTCGATCTCGCCGGAGAACGGGTCGACCTGCCAGTCCTCGGCGGCCGCGGGGACGACGTCCAGGTGGGCGTGCAGCAGCAGCGCGTCCTCCCGCGACCCGCCGCCCCAGTGGGCGATCAGGCTGGTCCGGCCCGCGGTCCGCTCCACCACGGTCGACTCGATCCCGACCTCGTCGAGCAGCGTGGCGACGTGCTCGGCCGCCTTGCGCTCACCCGGTCCGGTGTCGTCGCCGTAGTTGGAGGTGTCGATCCGGATCAGGTCCCGGCACAGGTCCACGACCTCCGCCGTGGGGTCGTAGGAGGAGGTCCCGGAACCGTGCCCTGTGTCGGTGCTCATCCCACCATCCTGCACCCCCGCGGGAGCCTCGTCCCGATGCGGGATCCGGACCCCGCCTTTGTTAGAGTTCCCGACGCACTCGTCCGGGTGGCGGAATTGGCAGACGCGCTAGCTTGAGGTGCTAGTGCCCGTATTAGGGCGTGGGGGTTCAAGTCCCCCCTCGGACACCAGCCACACGACGATCGCACCACACCGGGTTGATAGCCCGGCGTCCGGACCGAGCGCCACCGCGGCTCGACGTGGTGGGATGGGTCGGTGATGATCCGGCCCGCCGAGCTCACGGCGATCAGGGACGGCGAGATCGACCTCGCCTTCCGCCGCTGGGACCGGCCGCGGGTCAAGGTCGGCACCCGGATGCGGACCGGTGTCGGGCTGGTCGAGGTGACCTCGGTGGAGCAGGTCGCTCTGAGCGCGCTGCGGGCCGACGACGCCCGCCGCGCCGGCGCAGGCTCGCTGTCGGCCCTGAAGCAGGCCCTGGCGCCACCGCACCGACCGGCCGGTCTGGCGCGTGGGGCTGGTGTACGCCGGCGCCGACCCGCGCGAGGCGCTGCGCGAGCAGCTGCCGGAACCGGCGGAGATCGACCGGATCACCGCCCGGCTCGACCGGCTCGACGCCGCGTCACCGCACGGACCGTGGACCCGGGCCACGCTCGACGCTCATCGACCGCTCACCCGGAGGTGCGCGCACCCGACCTGGCGGCCCGGCTCGGCCGCGAGACGCAGCCGTGGAAGACCGACGTCCGCAAGCTCAAGGAGCTCGGCCTCACCGAGTCGCTCGCGATCGGCTACCGGCTCTCCCCCCGTGGCGAGGCGGTGCTCGACCACGGCGGCCCACCCCGCGAGCGCTCACCCGCGCCCGGCCGGCACCCCGCTCCCCCGCGGCATCGGTGCCCCCGCCACCCGAGCGCTCCGGGCCGAGGGCCTCTCGAGCCTCGAGCAGGTGGCCGGCTGGAGCGAGGCGGAGCTGCGGGCGCTCCACGGCGTGGGCCCGATCGCGGTCGACCGGCTCGGTGCCGCGCTCGCCGAGCGCGGGCTCGGCCTGCGGGAGCCGTGATGGGCGGCCGCCCGGACTCGCTGCGGCTGGGCTACGTCACCGGCGCCACCCCCGACACGTGGGCCCGGGCCTGGCGCGACCAGGGCCGCGGGCCGCTCGAGCTGGTCGCCGTCACCGAGGCCGAGCAGGAGCAGGCGCTCCGGAGCGGCCGCATCGACATGTGCCTGGTCCGGCTGCCGATCGACCGCGAGGGGGTCCACCTCGTGGAGCTCTACGACGAGGTCGCCGTGGTGGTCGTCCCGCGCGACCACTTCGTGACGGCCGCGACCGAGGTCGACCTCGACGACCTGGCCGACGAGCAGCTGGTGTTCCCCCACCGCTCGGGCTGGACCCCGCGCGCCGACCAGCTCGACTGGCCGGCGATGGACGAACGGGCGGCCGTCGAGGTCGTCGCCTCGGGCGGCGGCGTGGCGCTGCTCCCCATGTCGGTCGCGCGGCTGCTCCAGCGCAAGGACGTCGCCAGCCGACCGGTGAGCGACCTGCCACCCACCCGGATCGGGCTGGCCTGGCTGGTCGAGCACGACGACGAGCGCACCCAGGCCATGGTGGGCGTGGTCCGCGGCCGCACCTCGCGCAGCTCGCGCGGCTGACCCGGCGTAGCTGCGGATCCCCGAAGACGCGTGAAGGGCCACGCCCGGTGGTGCGACACCCGGCGCGGCCCTCTGACCACGTACCCCAGCCCCGGTCTCCACCGGTGCCAGTGAGGGTTTGAACGAGCGACCGCCCCCGGGGTCACGCAGGGTCACGCAGGAATTTTCGACGGGTGGGGCGATCAGGTGGCGGAGACCCCGACCTGGCCGTCCCGGAACGCCGCGACGAAGTGGTCGTGGTCCTCGCGCACCTGGGTGGCGTAGGCCATCCCCCAGTCGGCCAGCCAGGCCGTGAACTCGCGCCGCCGCCCCTCCAGCGAGTCCGCGATCGCGTCCTCGACCTGGAAGTCGACGAGGTCCTGCTCGCTGTCCTCGTCGGAGGCGCAGTGGATCTTGGCAGTGGCCCGGCCGAGCAGGTCGACGACGTCGCGGATGTCGTCGGGCTCGGTGAGCCCCGACCAGTCCAGGTCGACCTCGTACGGCGAGATCTCCGAGACCACGAACCCGACCCCGTCGATCGCGGTGTGCCCGAGCAGCGGGTCGGTGTGGACCTGCAGCGCGCGCTGGCTGACCACCGTGCGGTGGCCGTCGGTCTCGAAGTAGGCATCGACGCTCTCGGAGTCGACGAACCGGCTCACCGCCGGGACGTTGGCCTGCTTCATCGACAGCACCACGTCGTTGTCGAGCGCCTGGCTGTAGCCCTCGACGAGCACGTTGAACGCCGGCAGGCCGGCACTGCCGATCCCGAAGCCGGACTTGCCCACGACGTCGCGCAGCTCGTAGAACAGCTCACGGTCGAAGCGCTTGTCGTCGGGGATCGTCTCGAGGTAGCCCCGGAACGCCTCGACGACCTTCGCCCTCTCGTCGCGACCGAGGCGGCGCACCGAGCCGTCCTCGGAGAAGCGGCGTACGCCGTCCTTGAGCTCGGTCATGCCGTCGAGCAGGTCGGCCCGCCGCTGCTGTCGGGCCGTGCGCAGCGCTGCGTTGATCGGCCCCGAGGTGTTGTCGAGGTGGAGCGCGTAGTCGTCGTCGTCGCTGTCCCGGTAGGAGTCGACCTGGGCGAGGTAGGAGCGCACGTAGCGGCCGATCAGGCGGCGGACGTCCTCCTCGGGCAGTGCCTTCTGCCAGCCCACGAGCGCCAGCGACGCGGCGAACCGCTGGAGGTCCCAGGTGAAGTGGCCGAGGTAGGCCTCGTCGAAGTCGTTGATGTCGAAGACCAGCCGGCCGTCGCTGTTGAGGTAGGTCCCGAAGTTCTCGACGTGGAGGTCACCGTGGATCCAGATCTTCCCGCTCTGCTCGGTGGAGAACGGGTCGTCCTCGACGGTGATGTCGGCGTAGTAGAGGCAGGCGCTGCCACGGTAGAACGCGTGCGGGTCGGCCGCCATCTTGCGGTACTTCGCGCGGAACGCCCTGGGGTCGGCGCGCATCAGCGGGGCGAAGGCGTCGTCGAGCACCTCGACGATGTGGTCGCGGCGGTTGCGTCGGGGCACGGGGCCACCCTGCCAGACGTCCCCTCGCGGACGCGCTCCAGACGCCCTGCCCGGCGCTTGACTCAGCGGGTCCGGCTCGCGGCCGGCGGTCGCAGCCCGGTGGCGCGCAGCTCGAGCTCGGCCAGCCGGTCCGTGACCGACCGCTCACCCCGCCGCCAGGCACCCGCCGGGTCGTCGCTGACCCGGGCCAGCACGTGCATCGGCTGGTGGGCGAGCGCCCGCAGCGCGAACAGGTCGAGGTCGTCGGCCGCGTCGACGAAGCGCGCGCCGGCCGTGGCGCGGCGGACGAACCGGACGCGGCGCGGCAGGTGGATCATCGCCGCGAGCAGCATCGGGATCGCGGCGACGGCGAGGCCGAGCCACAGGGCCAGCCGCTCCACCGAGCGGACCTGCTCGCGCCCGGCCTCGGCCATCCGGTCGGCTGCCCCGGCGGCATCGTCGAAGGGTGAGCGGATCTCGTCACCGACCACGGGGACACCGTCGAGCGCCCCGCCGGCGTCCTCCATCGCGCCGGAGAGGCCGGTCGCCGCCTCGGTGAGCTGGCGGCCCGGGCCCCCGAGCTCGAGGGTCGCGTCGTGGACGGTGGTGCCAGCCGCCACCCACAGCAGCAGCCACAGCACGAACAGCAGGTCGGCGACGATCTGGGCACCGGCGCGCACCGGGGTCTCGGCGTAGAGCTTCATCCCGACATCCGAACACATGGGTACGGGTGCTCAGCGCGATCCGGGTGTCCGGGCGGGTACGCCTGCGCCGTGCAGCACCGAGGCTTGACCCATGAGCACTCCGAACTCCTCCTCGTCCAAGAACACCAACGCCTTCTTCGCCCAGGCGGGCATCTCCTTCGCGATCGCCCTGCTCGCGATGGTCTTCGCCGTCCTCTACCTGCCGGTCGACCCGTGGATCCGCGCGTTCCTCGGCCTGGGCACGCTCTACCTCACGACCTCGGCCTTCACGCTGGCCAAGTGCGTGCGTGACGCCCAGGAGAACCAGGCCGTCTACGCCCGCCTCGACCAGGCCCGGGTCGACAAGATCCTCAGCGAGCACGACCCGTTCCGCGCCGTCTCCTGAGGCTGCGGGGGCGGTGGGACCGGCCACCTGACCTACCCGCGCCACGCCGAAGGACGCCGAGCCGTTGACGGAGCGGCGTCCTTCCGCCTTGACTGCGGGGCACGACATCCGCGACGAAGGGAGCCCCCGTGGACCACCGCACCGCGCTCGCAACGTTCAGGACCCTCGCCCTCAGGGCCGGCACCACCGCTCGTCGGACCGCCGGCCACACCACCACCGTCGTGGTCCGGGAGGTGAGGACCCGCGTCGCGGACCGTCGGTCCACCCGCAGGGGTACGCCGCCCGGCCCGCCCCCGGGTGCGGCCGCTCCGGACCCGGAGCCGACGCCGTCGCGGCGGGGACCCTCGCCGAGCGACGTCTCGCGGGCCGTGGCCCGCAACGCCGCCGGTCTGGCTCGCACCAGCCCCCCTGCCGAGCGGCGCCCGGCCACCCGCCGCAGCGGCCCCGGCGCCAAGCTCCCGGCCCGCGCCGGGCAGGGCATCGTCGGCGTCTGACGACCCGCCGGCCGCGCCTCGTGGTGCCCGGTCAGCGCGTCAGCGCAGCTCGGCGCTGGAGAGGCCGAGCACCCGGCGGGCCACGATCAGCTGCTGGATCTGCTGGGTGCCCTCGAAGATGTCGAGGATCTTGGAGTCGCGCGACCACTTCTCCAGCAGCTCGGCCTCGGAGTAGCCGAGGGTGCCGCAGAGCTGGACGCACGACAGCGTGACGTCGGAGCCGACGCGCCCGGCCTTCGCCTTGGCCATCGAGGCCTCCAGCGAGTTCGGCGTGCGGTTGTCGGCCAGCCAGGCCGCCTGGAGCGTGAGCAGGCGGGCGCCCTCCCAGTCGGCCTCCAGCTGCAGGAACTTCGCGGCCGCCGCGTGCTGGAGCACTCCCGCCCGGTCGTGGTCGACCTCGACACCGGCCTCGGCCAGCAGGTCGCGGGTCAGGTCGAGGGCGGCCCGGGCCACGCCGACGGCCATCGCGGCCACCAGCGGCCGGGTGTTGTCGAAGGTGGCCATGGCGCCCGCGAACCCCTGCTTGGGGTCCACGTCCGCGGAGCCGAGGAGGTTCTCCTTCGGCACCCGGCAGTCGGTGAAGGTGATCGCGGCGGTGTCGGACGCGCGGATGCCGAGCTTGTGCTCGAGCCGCTCGACCGCCATGCCCGGCGTCCCCTTCTCGACCACGAACGACTTGATCGCCGCCCGGCCGAGGCTCTTGTCGAGGGTCGCCCACACGACGACGCTGTCCGCCCGCTCACCCGAGGTGACGTAGATCTTCTCGCCGTTGAGCACGTAGTGGTCGCCGTCGAGCACCGCCGTCGTCCGGATGCTGGCCGAGTCGGACCCGGTGCCGGGCTCGGTGATCGCCATCGCCGCCCAGGTGCCCTCGAACCGGGCGAGCTGGTCGTCGTCGGCGACCGAGGCGATGGCGGAGTTGCCGAGGCCCTGCCGCGGCATCGAGAGCAGCAGACCCACGTCGCCCCAGCACATCTCGGCGATCGACATCACCGAGGCCAGGTTGCTGCCGTTCCTCACGCCGCCCTGCTCGTCGGGCGTCGTCGTCACGACGGACGCCGGAGGCACCGGCGCCCGAGGAGGCACCCGACTCCGAGAGCCCGTCGATCATCGCGGCGAGCATGTCGAGCTCCTTGGGATAGGCGTGCTCGGCGCGGTCGTACTTCCGCGAGATCGGCCGCAGCATGTTCATCGCGACCTGGTGGGCCTGGTCGCGCAGCCCGCGGAACTTCTTGGGGTCGTCGAGGTGGATAGCCATCAGACGAGCACGCTCCCTTCCATCACGCCGATCGCTCTGAGGTCGCGGTACCACCGCTCCACGGGGTGCTCCTTGACGTAGCCGTGGCCGCCGAGGAGCTGGACGCCGTCGAGGCCGATCCGCATCCCCTTCTCGGTGCACAGCTGGCGGGCCAGGGCCACCTCCCGGGCAAACGGCTTGCCCGCGGCCGCCCGCGAGGCGGCCTTCCAGGTGAGCAACCGCATCGCCTGCAGCTCGATGGCCATGTCGGCGACCATGAACGCGACCGACTGGCGGTGGGCGATCGGCTCGCCGAACGCCTCGCGCTCCTTGACGTACGGCGTCACGTAGTCGAGCACCGCCTGACCGGTACCGACCGCCAGCGCGCACCAGGCGATGCGGGAGAGCCGCACGCACTCGGTGTAGGTGGAGCCGTCGTCGGCGCCGAGCAGCGCCACGGCCGGCACCCGGACGCCGTCGAGGGTGAGCCGGGTCAGCGACGCCGCCCGCAGGCCCATCGCCGGGTCGCCCTCGACGCCCAGCCCCTCGGTGCCGCCTTCGACGAGGAACAGCGCGGGGACGTCGTCGAGCAGCGCGCCGACCACGAAGAGCTCGGCGTCGGCACCGCGCACCAGGCCGACTTGAGCCCGTCGAGCACGAAGCCGTCGCCGTCGCGGCGGGCGGTCGTGGTCGGGGCGAGCACGTCGAAGAGCGGCGCGGGCTCGTTGAGCGCCAGCGCGGCCGCGGGTACGTCGTCGCCGGTGAACGCGGGCAGGTAGGTCGCCTGCTGCTGCTCGCTGCCCCACAGCGAGAGAGCCGTCGCGACGGCGCCGGGGGCCAGGCCGGCCACGGCCAGCCCCATGTCACCGTGGGCGAGCGCCTCCGCGACCAGCGCGCCGGCCATCGCCGAGCGCTCCTCGGAGATCCCACCGAGCGCCTCGGGGACTCCCAGCAGCGGCAGGCCGATCTCGAGCCCGGCGCCCAGCACCTCGGCCGGGGCGGCACAGTCGTCGTCGGCCGCTGCGGCCGCCGGGCGCAGCACCTCCTCGGCGTACTCGGTCACGACGTCGACCAGCATCTGCTCGTCCTCGCTCGGAGTGAGGTCGAAGACGCCGGAGCGGGCGGTCGCCGGGACCCGCACCCCCTCGGTGCCTGCGGAGCCGGAGCGCGAGAACGCCCGGCCGGCGGTGGTCGCGGTCCGGAAGCCGCTGCGGGTGGCGGTGAACACCGCCTGCTCGGCCTGCTTGCGGAGCCCGATCCGGTCGATCAGGTCGCTCTGCGCGACCCGGTTGAGGGCGGCGACGGCGAGCCCGATGGGGTCGCGGGACTCGCCGCGCGCGAGCCCGAACTTCCCGCCGGGTCGGAAGTTCCTGGTGAGGGACATGGGGATAATGTAACTCCGAGTTACACCTGCGGCCACCGCCCGCGCCGGTGTCCCCGGTCACAGCGTCGCGGCGGCGCGGTCCTAGGATCGCCGCCATGCCCGACCCCACGGTCCCGCCGGAGCACGCGCCCCACGGCCCGCTCCCCGAGGGCGGCACCGTCCGCCCGATCACGCGTTGGGGCACCCCCGTGATGCACCGGCCGCAGGCCCGGGTCACCGACCACGACGACGAGCTGCGCAGCCTGGTCGCCGACATGGTCGCCACGATGTACGCCGCCGACGGGGTCGGCCTGGCCGCCTGCCAGATCGGGGTCGACCGGGCGGTCTTCGTCTTCGACTGCCCCGACTCCGACGGCGAGCGCACCGTCGGCGTCGTGTGCAACCCGGAGCTCGAGCTGCCCGAGGGCCGTGACCGCCAGCTCGACGAGGACGACGAGGGCTGCCTGTCCTTCCCCGGCGCCTTCACGCGCTCGCCCGGCCCGACCGGGCCCGGGTCACCGGCACGGGCGTCGACGGGCAGCCGGTGGAGTACGCCGGCGACGGGCTGCTCGCCCGGTGTCTGCAGCACGAGACCGACCACACCAACGGCACCGTCTTCGGCGACCGGTTGGCCACCAAGGCCCGCAAGCGCCTGCAGAAGGAGCACGACGCCGTGCTCGAGGACTACCCGTCGGAGTGGCCCGCCGACTGAACCGGGAACGCCTCCCCGCCTCCGGCTGCCAGCGCGTGCGCCACGATCGCGAGGTGCTCGCGCAGCATCTCCTCGGGCATCGCCGGCAGCAGGTCGTCCCACATCGCCAGCACCGCGCCGCGGCCCTGCATCATGCCGAGCGGCCGGGCCAGGGCCCACAGGTGGAAGTGCTCCGAGCCGTCGCCCCAGCGCGTGAAGTGACAGCGAGCCACCCCGGGGACCGCCTTCACCGCGGTGCTCAGGCGCTGCAGCAACGGCCCGAGCGCGGTCAGCACCTCGAGCGGCGCGTCGTCCAGCCGCACGTGGTCACGAGGCGCGAGCCCGCCGACGAAGGGCAGCCCGATCCGGTCCCAGCCGGCACGGACCTGCCACAGCTCGTCCTGCCACACGGTGTGCTCGGAGGGACGGCAGTGGGGGCACTCCGCCCGGTCGAACGTGCCGGCCCGCGGCGCCTCGGGCACCAGCATCCGCGCCAGCGGCTGCATCGTCACCGCCGCGAACGACGCCCGGTCGCCCTCGGTGAGCACCTCGCCGTCGAGCACCTCTCCGATCGGGAGCCGGCGGTGCCAGGCGGAGTCGGCCTCGTGGGTCGCGTGGTGCTCGCTCATGTCGAGCGAGGCTAGCGGCGGGCGGCGACGTAGCAGGCGACGGCCGAGGCCGCGGCCACGTTGAGGGAGTCGATGCCGGCCCGCATCGGGATCACGGCCCGGCGGTCGGCCTCGGCCTCCCAGCGCGGGGAGAGCCCGTGCCCCTCGCTGCCGAGCACCAGCGCGAGCCGGTCGACGCCGGCCACCGCCTCCTCGACCGGCACCGCGTCGTCGGCCAGGGTCAGCGCGACGGTGGTGAACCCGCGCCCGGACAGCACGGGGAGCGCACCCGGCCACGACGGCAGCCGGGTCCACGGCAGCGCGAAGACCGCCCCCATCCCGACCTTCACGGCGCGGCGGTAGAGCGGGTCAGCACAGCGGGGCGAGAGCAGCACGGCGTCGAAGCCGAGCGCGGCCCCGGAGCGGAAGACCGCGCCGACGTTGGTGTGGTCGACGAGGTCCTCGAGCACCAGCACCGAGCGCGCGCCGTCGAGCACCTGCTCGACCGGGGGCAGCGGTCGCCGGTGCAGCGAGGCGAGGGCGCCACGGTGGACGTGGAAACCGGTCACCTCCTCGGCCAGGGCCTCGGAGACGACGTAGCAGGGCGCCTCGCTGCGGCCGAGCACGTCGGCCAGCCCGTCGAGCCAGCGCGGTGCCATCAGGAAGGAACGGGGGTCGTGGCCGGCCTCGACGGCACGGCGTACGACCTTCTCGCCCTCGGCGAGGAAGAGCCCCTCGACGCTCTCGAGGTGGCGTCGGAGCTGGACGTCGCGCAGG
Source organism: uncultured Actinomycetota bacterium (assembly GCA_963740885.1). Lineage (GTDB taxonomy): Bacteria > Actinomycetota > Actinomycetes > Propionibacteriales > Nocardioidaceae > Nocardioides. The sequence goes on along the minus strand of CAVUFP010000001.1, from coordinate 160,415 downwards.
TCGCGGTAGTCGGCGAGCCGCGGGTCGTCCGGGTCCTCGACCTCGACGAGATGGGCCATCAGGCCTCCGGGAACGCGTCGGGGCGGGCCACGGCGACCACGTCGCCGATCACGATGATCGCCGGTGGCCGGACGCCGGCCGCGGCGATCTGCTCCCCCAAGGTCCCGAGCCTGGCCAGCACCGTGCGCTCGTCGGGGAGGGTCCCGTCGGCGACCACGGCGACGGGCGTCGCCGGGCTCCGTCCGTGCTCGACCAGGGCCCGGGCGATCGCGCCGGCGTGGTCGACCGCCATCATCAGCACCAGCGTCCCGCGGAGCCCGGCCAGCGACTCCCAGCCGACCAGCGAGTCAGGGTGCCCGGGGGGCAGGTGGCCCGACACGACGGTGAAGTCGTGGGCCACGCCGCGGTGGGTGAGCGGGATCCCCGCCACCCCGGCGACCCCCACCGGGCTCGGCAGGCCCGGCACGACCGTGACCGGGACGCCGGCCTCGCGACAGGCCAGCAGCTCCTCGAAGCCGCGGCCGAAGACGAAGCCGTCGCCCCCCTTGAACCGCACCACCCGCTTGCCCTCCCGAGCGCGGTCGACCAGGACCCGGTTGATCTGCTCCTGCTGTGCGGCGCGACCCCGGGGAAGCTTGGCGACGTCGACGAGCTCGACGTCGGCACCGAGCTCGTCGAGCAGGGCGCGCGGCGCGAGCCGGTCGGCGACGACGACGTCGGCCGAGGCCAGCGCCTGGCGGGCAGCCACGGTGACCAGCCCGGGATCGCCGGGCCCGCCACCGACCAGCACCACGCCCGGCGCGTGGTCCACCGCTCCCGAGGTCGTCAGCCGACCGTCGCGCAGGGCCTCGACGATGTCGTCGCGCAGTGCCGCCGACTGCCGCGGCTCGCGGTTGCCGAGCACGGCGACCGTCACCTGCCCGTGCCGGCCCGAGGCCATCGTCCAGGCCGAGGCCTCCCGCGCGTCGTCGGCGCGGACGCAGAAGATCCGGCGCTCCTCGGCCGCCGCGAGCACCCGGGCGTTGACCTCGGGGACGTCGGTGGCAGCGATGACGTACCACGCCCCGTCGAGGTCGGGCTCCTCGAACTCGCGCAGCACCACGGTGACCTCGTCGGCCATCCCCTCCAGCGCCGGCGTGACGACGGGCGAGACCACGACGACCCGCGCCCCGGCCTCGATCAGGACGGGCACGCGGCGCTGGGCGACGGAGCCACCGCCCACCACGACGACGCGTCGGCCGGACAGGCGCAGGCCGACGGGGTACGGCGGGGGGCTCGTGGTCGGCACCCGAGGCATTCTCCCCGACCCGGGCCGTGGGTAGGGTCGGCGTCATGACTGTGGACAACCAGCTCGACCGCCCCGTCGCCCCCGACCCCTACGAGCAGCTGCCCGCCGTGGCGTCGTTCTCCGTCACCAGCGAGGACGTGACCGACGGCCAGCCGCTCTCCGACGACCAGGTGGCCGACGCCGGCAACCGCTCGCCGCAGCTGTCGTGGAGCGGCGCGCCGGAGGGCACCAGGTCCTTCGTCGTGACCTGCTTCGACCCCGATGCGCCGACCCCGAGCGGGTTCTGGCACTGGGCCGTGGTCGACCTCCCGGCCGGGACCACCTCGCTCGACGCGGGGGCCGGCGCGCCGGGCTCGGACCTGCCGGCCCCGGCGTTCATGCTGCGCAACGACGGCGGCGAGGCGGGGTTCATGGGCGCCGCTCCCCCGCCGAACGACCAGCCGCACCGCTACTACTTCGTCGTGCACGCGGTCGGCGAGGAGACCCTCGGCATCGACGCCGACGCCTCCAACGCGGTGATGAGCTTCAACCTGGTGTTCAAGACGCTGGGCCGCGCCGTGCTCCACGGCACCTACCAGCACTGAGCGGGCGGCGTCGCCGGGGCGTCAGGCAGCGGGGACGGGCTTGGCGGTCACCACGACGTTGCTGAGGTACTCGGTGCCGTCCCAGTCCTCGCAGGTCACCACCACCAGGCGGCCCGGCACGGACTGGTCGAAGAGCTGCTCGGCCTGCTCGGCGAGGTCGCCCTTGCCGAGGATCTCGACGTCGCGGACGCGGTAGTCGGTCCGCGTGCGGGTCGAGACGACCCGGACCGCGTCGCCGCGCTCGAGCTCCTCGAGGTCGTCGAGGACACCACCACCGGTGTGCACCGTGTGGCCGGTGACCAGGGCCGAGCCGGTGCGGTCACCGGGCCGGGCCCCGTCGGCCCACCAGCCGGTCTCCGACGGGTCCGAGGGCGGCGTCAGGACGCCGCCGGGGGCCAGGATCGGCACGATCGGCGCGTCGACGTCGAGGTCGGGCACCACGAGCCGCTCGGGGTCGCCGGCCCGCCTCGCGACGACGAACGCCTCGGGAAGGGTGCGGCCGTCGACGCGGGACTGCGGCGGGTCGGCGACCGGCTGGTCACCGCCCTGGAGCCACCAGACCGCGCCGACGGCGGCGAGCAGCAGCCCGAGCGCGACGAGCACCCAGGCGCTCCGCCTCCGCCGGCTCCGGCTCCGGCCTCGCACGACGTCCACCACGGTCCTTCCCGTCCCGACCGTCCGGGCCGGGCCACCGGTGCGATCCTACGGACCGGTCAGGAGCGTCGTCGGTGAACGACGAACCCGGCGCCGGCGACGAGCAGGCCGAGCAGCGCCACCAGCAGCGGCATCGGCAGGGTGCTCACCGCGACCACAGCACCGATGCCGGCGCTGACCGCCGTGGGCACGGCGCCGTTGGCCAGGCCGACGGTTGCCCCGGCGGGCTGGCGAGTCGCCTGCTCACCGCGGACCTCGAGGTCGTCGCCCTGGTCGCTGGCCTGCTCACCCTCGACCTCGGTGTCGTCGCCCGGAGGCTGCTCCTCACCCGGAGGCTGCTCCTCACCCGGAGGCTGCTCCTCACCCGGAGGCTGCTCCTCACCCGGAGGCTGCTCCTCACCCGGAGGCTGCTCCTCGCCCGGAGGCGTCTCCGCCTCGCAGGGCTGCACCCAGAAGACCTTGTGCTTGGTGTCCGCGCCGATGGAGCCGGGCGTGTGAACGGTCAGCTTGACGTGGTAGCCCTGCTTGGGGTGGGGCTCGCCGTCGAAGGTGAGGTGGTACTGCTGCACGCCGTCCAGGCCGGTGTCGGTGCCGGCACCGCTGGCGGGGTCGCCGCCGACGAAGACGTGCGCGGGGTCGGTGCCGCCGATGACGGTGTCGCGCGTCGGTGACTGCGAGGCGAACGAGACCGTCGAGATGATGTCGTCGCCCTCGTCGAAGCCGTACCACTCGACCTGGAAGTCGCACCCGACGTGCGGCACGTTGTTGGGCGTCCCGTCGTCGGCGCCGGCGTTCTCGATCTTCACCGTGCCGTTGTTGCCGGCCGGGTCCCCGTGACCACCCCCGGGTCCGGTCCCGTGACCCTGGGAGCTGCTGCCCCCGGCACCGTTCCCACCGGCGTTGCCGTGATCGGTGCTGGGCCCCGGAGCGGACCCGCTGTGGCCGGGTGCCGAGCCGCTGTGGCCGGGTGCCGAGCCGCTGTGGCCCGATGCCGAGCCGCTGTGGCCCGGTGCCGAGCCGCTGTGGCCCGGTGCCGGAGCCGCTGTGGCCGGGTGCCGAGCTCGAGTCGCGGTTGGCATGGTGGCCGTGCTTCGTGGTGGCGTGGGCGTTGCTCGAGGCGCCCCGGCCGTGGCCCGAGGAGCCGTGGCCGTTCGCGTGGCCGGCGCTCTGGCCCCCGGGGGCCGCGACGGCCGGGCCGGCGAAGGCCATCGGACCGGCGACGGCGACGCCCATCACGGCGGCCGCGGCGAGCGTGCGTGTAGTCCTGCCCAGATGACTCTGGTGCATCGTGAGATCAATCCCCCCATGGCGGTCGGGCCCCCACGGCCCGTTCCGCTCGTCCGGTATCCGCACCGGGTGGCGCGGACTGTGTGGCTCAACGAACGCTCTCGGCGTCGGGTTACGGTACCGGGCCCCTGGTCCAGACCGGTCCGGTGGACCAGCAGACCTGCTCGATCGGTCACTCCAGGATGGTCATGAGGGGCTATGGACGTTCCCGGGGCGGGTTCGCCACGATGAGCCCTGCCGGCACCCCCCGCCGGCACAGTCGCACCCCCCGCGACTCCTGGTCCCCCCGGCCAGGGCGAAGTGAATGCCCCCCACGGTCACCACCCCCGTGACCGCGACAACACAAGACGGAGCCCCCCACATGCGTACCTACGTGCGTCTCGTCCTGGCGACCACGCTGACCCTGGCCCTCGCGGCCGGGGTCGCCGTGGCCGCTGCCCTGCCTGCCTCGGCGGCCACCACCTGGGCACCCCGCAAGACCCACTCCTTCGACCCCGCGGCCGACCTCGCCGAGTTCGAGTCGCGGATCCTGATCCGCGTCAACCGGATCCGGGAACGCCGCCACCTGCCCAGGGTCCGGGTCTTCCAGTCCTGCGTCGACGGCTACTCCGAGCGCTGGGCTGAGCACCTGCGCTCGAGCCGGTCCCTCGTGCACCGGGACCTCGACGGCCTGCTCGACGGCTGCGACCTCACCTGGGTCGGCGAGAACCTGGTCAGCGGCTCCGGCCTGCGGCCGATCACCGCGGTGCGCGCCTGGATGGACTCCGCGCCGCACCGTGCCGTCCTGATGAAGCCTCGTGCCGTCTGGGCCGGGGTCGGGGTCCGGGTTGGTGGCGACGGCGTCACCTACGCGGTCCTCAACTTCGGCGACCGCACCTGACGCCGACCGCCCACGTCACCACCGACGTCCCGTGCGCCCGTGAGGCGCGCGGGCCGGCCGGGGAGTCGGCTTGTGGGCTGCCGATTCCTCGGTCCGAGGGGCGTCCACCTGGGGCAGGTGGGCGTCCCTCTGCTCGTCCCGGTGGTGGCCTCCTTCTCGCCCCTCACCCCGCCGGCGTGATGGTGTAGTCGTAGTCGACGGTGACGGAGTCGGACGCCAGCACCCGGCGGTGGCCGGCCAACACCCCGGCCGGGTCAGGCACCAGGGGAAGGTCCTGGACCGACTCGCCGATCATGGTGTCGGTGGGGCGGGTGTAGGGCTGGGTGCCGGGGCAGGTCCACGTCGAGTCGACGGACCACGGTCCGGACCAGCCCCAGTCCCAGGTGTCGGTCTCCGGCTCGAGGAACATCCCGACCTCCACGTGGTCGACCGACCCGTCGGCCTCGATCGCACAGGCCCCGGTGGAACCGCTCACCGTGTAGTGCCCCGAGCTGCTGGTCTCGACGTAGGTCAGGCGCGCCTGGCTGTCGGTGAGCTCGAGGTCGGCGAGGACCGTCCACTCGGTGGTGGCGTGGTGGTCACCCCGCTCGTAGACCGAGGTCCCGGAGACCTCCATGGCGTAGCGGCGGACGTCGCCACCGCGGCAGGAGACCCGGGTCTCCACGCCGTCCGCGCAGGTGTCGGGGTCGGTGGGGGTGGGCTCGGCGGGACCCGGGGTGCCGCCGTCACAGCGGTCCTCACCGGCACCGCCCCAGCACCAGTCGGTGCCCTCGCCCAGGGAGAGGTCGTCGTCGCCGTCCCCGCCGTCGACCACGTCGTCACCAGGGCCGGCGTCGACGAGCACGTCCGCCCCGCCTCGGGCGTCGACCGCATCGACACCGGCGCCGCCCTCGAGCGCGTCCGGGTGGGCGCTCCCGATCAGGCCGTCGTCGCCGTCCCCGCCGTCGAGGAGGACCCCCGGTGCACTGGCCCGGAGGACGTCGTCGCCCGCCTCGCCGAGGACGGCGGAACCCTCGGCCTGCCCGTCGAGCGCGTCGCCGTCGGCACCTCCGAAGAGCTGGTCGCCGTACCCCGCCCCGGTCCGCAGCGTGTCGCGCCCGCCGTCGCCGCGGATCCGGTCGCTGCCGACCCCGCCGTCGACGACGTCGTCACCCCGACCGCCGGTGACGTCGACGTCTTCGCCGGCGCCCAGGTCGATCCGGTCGGCGCCGGCCCCGCCGTCGACGGTGTCGGCGTAGGGACTGCCCGTGATCTCGTCGTTGCCCGACCCGCCGTCCAGGAGCACCCCGGAGCTGTCGGCCGACAGCGTGTCGCCGCCGGCATCGCCGAGCAGCGCCTGCAGCGGTCCGGCCCCCACCACCTGGTCGGCCCCGCCGCCACCCCGGGCCTGGTCGCCGGAGCCCGGACCCGGCAGCACCCGGTCGTCGCCGCCCCCGCCGTACACCCGGTCGACTCCTTCCCCGCCGCGGACGACGTCGTCGCCGGGCCCGCCGACGACCTCGGTGTCGTCCCCGCCCTCGGCGTCGAGGTCGTCGTTGCCGGGGCCGCCCTCGAGGATGTCGACGGAGTCGGTCCCGCTCAGCAGGTCGTTGCCGCCGTCGCCCCGCAGCAGCGTGCCCGTGCCGAAGGCGAAGAGCTCGTCACGGCCGGGCCCGCCGAGGACGGCGTCACCGTCACCGTGGCTGTAGAGCTCGTCGCGGCCGGCACCCCCGTCGAGGGTGCTCGCGCCGCTGCTGCTCCGCAGCACGTCGGCGCCCCCACCGCCACAGATGACGTCGCCGCCGCCGTTGCCGCTCACCTCGTCCCTGCCGGCCCCCGCCACGATCACGTCCGGGCCACGCGTCCCGGTGATCCGGTCGGGACCGGCGGTGCCGACGATGGTCGCCCGGTGGGCTCCGCACCGCGCCGCAGCCGCCCCGGCGGGCGGCAGGGTCACGGCGAGACCGCCGACGGCGAGGACGGCGGCGGCGAGGGTGGAGAGGGTCCGGCGGAGGCTCATGGCAGTGCTCCTGGTGGGTGGCGCTTGCTGGTGTCAGCAGCCTCCGCCGGGCCGCTTGTGCCCGGCTTGGACGCCGCTTGGGTCCGGGCGGCACGGTCCCTAGAGGGGTGCGCGCAACGAGACCCGGGCCGCCCAGCGTGAGCCGGCGACGTCGACCTCGAACCTCGCCCCGGCCAGGGTCTCGGCCGTGACTGGGCCGCCGGCCCGCACGTAGGCCAGCCCGACGCAGGCACCGAGGGTCGCGCCCCACGCCGCACTGGTGACCTGCCCGACCGGTTCGCCGTCGCGCAGCACCAGCTCGCCGCCCCAGAGCATCGGGTCGGGGTCGTCGAGCACGAGGGAGACCAGACGCCGCCGCGGGCCTTCCGCGCGAAGTCGTTCCCGGTGGTCGGCCAGCGCCTCCCGTCCGAGGAAGTCCTTGTTGCCCGCCAGTGCGGTCGCGAACACCAGCCCGGCCTCGACCGGTGTGCGGTCGCCGGTGAGCTCGCGGCCGAAGGCGCGGTAGCCCTTCTCGAGCCGCAGCGCCTCGATGGCGTGGTAGCCCGCGTCGACCGCCGGACCGGTCCCGGCGATCGCGTCGTGGACGGCCACGGCCGCGTCGAGGGGCACCAGCAGCTCCCAGCCGAGCTCGCCGACGTAGGTCATCCGCGTCGCCCGGACGGTCGTGCCCGCGAGCCCGATCTCGCGCGAGGTCGCGAACGGGAACCTGTCGTCGCCGAGGTCGGCGTCGGTCAGCGGCGTCAGCAGGGACCGGGCCTCCGGCCCCATCACGCCGAGCACCGACCAGGCGTCGGTGAGGTCGTCGATGATCGTGCCCCGCTGCGCGTGGCGGTGCAGCCAGTCGAGGTCGCGGACCGTCGAGGCCGACGAGCTGACCACCAGGAACGCGTCGGGTGCGGTGCGGGTGACGGTGAGGTCGGCCTCGTAGGTGCCGCGCGCGTTGAGCCACGGCGTGTAGACGCAGCGGCCGACCGGGACGTCGACGTCCGCCGCGCAGACCCACTGGAGGGTCGCCAGCGCGCCCGGGCCGCTGACGCCGTACTTCGAGAAGGAGGTCTGGTCGAAGACGGCCACCCCGCTGCGGCACGCGTGCTGCTCGCCGGCGCAGTCGTCCAGCCACTCGGGCCTGCCCCAGGTGTGGCCCCGAGGGTCGGCCGTCGTGAACACCAGGGGCCGCTCCCAGCCCATCCGGGTGCCGAAACGTGCCCCGCGCGCGGCCAGCCGGTCGTGGAGCGGCGAGCGTCGCTGGTCGCGCCCGGAGGTCATCTCGCGGTGCGGCCACGGCACGGCGTAGTGGAGGCCGAGCACCTCCGCGACCCGCGAGCGCAGCCAGTCGACGTCGTTGTGGAACGGCGCGAAGCGACGTACGTCGACCGCGGCCAGGTCCTCCTGCGGCTCGCCGGCGACGATCCACGCGGCCAGCGCCCGGCCGGCGCCACCGGCGGAGGCGATGCCGACGGAGTTGAAGCCGGCCGCGACGAAGTAGCCGCCGAGCCCGGGCGCCTGGCCCATCAGGAACTGGTTGTCGGGCGTGAACGACTCCGGCCCGTCGTAGAACTTGCGGATCCCGGTCTCGGCGAGCGCCGGCACCCGCCGTACCGCTTGGTCCATCAGCACCGAGAAGTGGTCCCAGTCCTCGCCGAGCAGCTGGAACTCGAAGGGGTGGGGCACCTGGTCGGGCCCGAGCCACGGCTTGGCGTCGGGCTCGAAGCCGCCGACGACCAGCCCGCCGACCTCCTCCTTGAAGTAGGTCCAGCCGTCGGGGTCGCGCAGCACCGGCAGGTCCGGCCCCACGCCGGCCACGGCCTCGGTGACGACGTAGAAGTGCTCCGCCGCGTGGAGCGGCACGGTCACGCCGACCAGGCGGCCGAGCGCGTGAGCCCACATCCCGCCGCAGTTGACGACCACGTCGGCCTCGACGTCGCCGCGGTCGGTCCGCACGCCGGCGACCCGCGGCCCCGCCGGGCCGTCGGCCACCGGGAAGCCGGTGACGCGGACCCCCTCGACGATCCGGGCCCCACCCTGTCGCGCGCCGCGGGCCAGCGACTGGGTCAGGTCGGCGGGGTTGACCGTGCCGTCGCCGGGCAGGTGGAGGGCACCGAGCAGGTCGTCGACCCGCATCGGCGGCCACAGCTCCCCCGCCTCGTCGGGCGTGAGCAGGCGGCACGGCAGGTCGTAGGCGACCCCGTTGGCCGCCGTACGCCGCAGCGCCACCATCCGCTCCTCGGTCCGCGCGACGATCAGGCCGCCCACGTTGCGGTAGCCGGTGGCCAGGCCGGTCTCCTGCTCCAGCCGCGCGTAGAGCTCGGCGGAGTACTGCACCAGCCGGGTGCCGCTCTCCGACGCGCGCAACGGTCCGACCAGTCCGGCCGCGTGCCAGGTGGTGCCGCCGGAGAGGTGTCCCTGCTCGAGGAGCAGCACGTCGCTGACCCCGGCCCGGGTCAGGTGGTAGGCCGTGGAGCAGCCGATCACGCCGCCACCGACCACCACGACCCGCGCCCGAGCCGGCAGGTCCCCGGTGGGTCGCCGCTCCCCCGCGTCCTCAGTCACCGGCGGCCTCGTCGAGCAGTCGCGCGAAGCCGTCGGAGGTGAAGGTCCGCGCCGCCTTCTCGAAGCGGTGCATCCCCCAGGCGTGGAAGTCGAAGTCGAGCGGGCTGGTCGCCGCCTGGATGAACCCCCACAGCGCCCAGCCAAACTCGCTGCGCAGCGACCCGAGCCGCACCCGGGCCAGGTCGCCGCGGGTGGGCCGGCCGTAATAGGCCTCGACGTACGCCGCCACGGACTCGGGCGGGAGCTCGCACTCGGTACAGGTGTTGCCGAGCTCGAACGCGGCGTCGTTGCTGCCGGAGTACTCGTAGTCGATCAGCCAGACCCGCTCGCCGTCGTCGATGAAGTTGCCGGCGAGCAGGTCGTTGTTGCACGGGACGGTGACCCTCGGCCGCGACCCGACCGCCCGGCGTACCTGCTCCCACGTGTCGGCGTGGTCGTCGTAGGCCGCGGGGACGGCGAAGCCCCGCTCGGCCACCGTGCGCCGGTAGGCCGCCTGCCGGGCGAACATGTCGAACTCGCCGATGAACGAGGGTCCGGCGTGGAGCCGGCGGCAGGCCTCGGCCGCGCGGGCGAGCACGCCGGGATCGGCGAAGGAGGCGTCGTCGAGCGTGGTGCCCTCGAGGTAGCCGATCACCAGGACGCCGAGGTCGGGCCGGTAGTCGTGGACCGGCGCACCGACCCCCGCCTCGTGGGCGGCCCGGGTGTTGGCGTGCTCGGCGTCGCGGTCGATGCCGAGCAGATCGGTGTCGCTGCCGCTGCATCGCACGACGTGGTCACCGCCGTCGGCGGTGACCACCCGGTAGTTGCGGTTGGTCAGCCCGCCCTCGAGCTCCTCGACCCGGACCCGGTCGCGCAGCCGGGGGATCCGGTCGAGGAGTGCGTCGAGGTCCGGGTCGAGGGCCACTCAGTCGTCGAACGCCTGCAGCACGGCGTCGTCGATGGTGTGCTTGGGCCCGGTGAACCACTTCTTCGCGGACAGGTTCCACCAGACCGCGAGCACGATCAGCACCCCGAACGTGAGGATCGGTGAGTAGTTGAAGCTGGCCCAGCTGAAGTCGTCGTTGAAGGGCACGCCGGCCGGCGTGAACGGAAGGACGAAGTAGACCGAGATGATCGCGATCTCGATCACCGCGACCAGGTTCATCCACTTGTACTTGCTGCCCAGCGTCCAGGAGCCCGGCTCGAAGGCGTCGCCCATCCGCCACCGCAGGAAGATCGGGATCAGGAAGGCGAGGTAGAGCCCGATCACGGCGACCGAGACCACCGCCAGGAAGGCCACGGGGACACCGTCGATGCTCTTGAGGGCCGGCAGCGTGATGATGACGCCGACCGCCGTGACGAACATGACCGCGTTGGCGGGGATCTTCGTGGCGGGGTTGACCTTCGCCAGCCAGGCCGACCCGGGGATCGCGCCGTCCCGGCTGAAGGCGAAGGTCATCCGCGAGGCGCTGGTCAGGCAGGCCGTGGCGCAGAACAGCTGGCCGGCGGTGGAGATCAGCAGGATCAGGAAGTGCCATCCCTCGGGCAGCGCCTGGGTGAAGATCACGTCGACCGAGCCGAGGCCCTCGTTGACGCCCTCGGGGTCCTGCACGGCGAAGACGAACGCCAGCAGCACGATGTAGCCGCCGATGGCGGAGTAGAAGATCGAGCGCCAGATGCCCTTGGCCGCACCGTCCGCGGCGTCGTGGGTCTCCTCGGAGAGGTGGGCGGAGGCGTCGAAGCCGGTGATCGTGTACTGCGTGAGCAGGAAGCCGAGCGGCAGCACCAGGAACCAGTAGGAGCTGTCACTGAAGCCGGAGTTGTTGATGCGCTCGGTGAAGACGAAGCCGATGCTCTGGTGGGTCGGCGGGACGAAGATCAGCACCAGGACGACGATCGCCGCGCCGGCGACGTGCCACCACACGGAGATGTTGTTGACCACGGCCAGCAGGTGGCTGCGGAAGATGTTGATGACCGCACCCAGGGCCATGATGGCGACGAACAGCAGGAACACGCGGGTCAGCGAGTAGCCGTCGGCCCAGCTCGTGCTGATCGTGCTGATGGTCAGGTCGAGGAACGTCGCGGCGCCGTAGGCCACCGACGCGGTGACCGCGAGCAGCCCGATCAGGTTGAGCCAGCCCGTGAAGAAGCCGGCGGCGGGGCCGCCCATCTTGGCCGCCCACCAGTAGATGCCCCCCGAGGTGGGGTAGGCCGAGACCAGCTCCGACATCGTGAAGCCGATGATCAGGATGAACGCCGAGATGATCGGCCAGCCCCACGAGATCGCGACCGGGCCACCGTTGTTCCAGCCCTGGTAGAAGGTCGTGAAGCACCCCGCCAGGATCGAGATGATCGAGAACGAGATCGCGAAGTTGGAGAACCCCGACCACGACCGGTTGAGCTCCTGGCTGTACCCGAGCTTCGCGAGCAGCTTCTCGTCGTCGTTCATTTCGTGGCTGTCAGCCATGAGAAACCTCCCTCGGGCACGGACGCGCCCCCTGCGCGGGAGGCTAGACCGCCGGGAATCCGGCCGTCCAGAGCCGGACCGGAATTGGCATGAACTCAGACCATTGACACCACTGGGCCACCTTCGGAGACTGACCCCGTGACCGCCCAGTCCGTCGAGCACCTTCCCGAGGCCGTGCTGCGGCCGGTGCGCGGCCACCACGCCTTCGAGTCCTGCGTCGAGCAGCTCGGCACGGTGATCCGGCTGGGAGTGTTCCCCCTGGGCTCGGCCCTGCCTCCCGAGCGCGAGCTCGCGCCGATGCTCGACGTCTCGCGGGCGACGCTGCGGGAGGCGATCGCCGCGCTGCGCGAGGCCGGCGTGGTGCAGACGACGCGCGGCCGCGGCGGCGGCACCGTGGTGACGCTGCGACCGCGTACGCCGTCGGGCCGCGCCGCCTCCCGGGTGTCCGCGCGCCGGCGCAGCGCCTGGCACGACGCCCTCGTGTTCCGCCGGATCGTGGAGCCCGGTGCCGCGGCGCTCGTGGCCCAGCGGGCGTCCGACGGTGACCTGACCGCCGATCAGCGCGACCGGCTCGGAGCGGCCCTCGACGACGTCGCAGGTGCGAGCCGGGCCGCCGAGCACCGCCAGGCCGACTCCCGGTTCCACCTCACCCTGGCCAGCATCACCGGCTCACCCCACGTCGTGCAGGCCGTCACGGCCGTCCAGGCCGACCTCCACGAGATGCTGCTGGCCATACCGGTGCTGGCCGCCAACATCGCCCACTCCGACCGACAGCACGCAGCGGTCGTCCGCTCCGTGCTCGCCGGCCGTCCAGACCGCGCCCGCAAGGCGATGGAGCAGCACTGCGACGACACCGCCGCGCTGCTCCGTGGCCTGGTGGGCTGACCCGAGGAGCACCATGCCACCCCGCAACGACCGCCACCTGACCATGGACTCGCTGATCGCCGAGATCGGGACCGGTGCGATCGACACCGTGATCGTCGCCTTCACCGACATGCAGGGCCGGCTCCAGGGCAAGCGGCTGCACGGCCGCTACTTCGTCGACCACGTCGTCGGCCACGGCACCGAGGGCTGCAACTACCTGCTCGCGGTCGACGTCGACATGAACACCGTCGGCGGCTACGCCATCTCCTCCTGGGAGCGCGGCTACGGCGACATGGAGTTCGTCCTCGACGAGGACACGGTCCGCCGGCTGACCCACCTGCCCGCCACCGCGATGGTGCAGTGCGACCTGGTGTGGCCCGACCACTCCCCCGTGGTCCAGTCGCCGCGCACGATCCTGCGCCACCAGCTCGACCGGCTGGCGGAGCGCGGCTGGGTCGCCCTGGCCGGCACCGAGCTGGAGCTGATCGCCTTCGACACGACGTACGAGCAGGCCCACCTCGACGGCTACCGCGGCCTCACCCCGGTCAACCAGTACAACGTCGACTACTCGATCCTCGGCACCAGCCGCGTCGAGCCGCTGCTGCGGGCGATCCGCAACCACATGTACGACGCCGGGCTCGACGTCGAGGGCGCCAAGGGCGAGTGCAACTTCGGTCAGCACGAGATCGGCTTCCTCTACGCCGAGGCACTGATCACGGCCGACAACCACGCGGTCTACAAGAACGCCGCCAAGGAGATCGCCGCCCAGCAGGGCAAGGCGGTCACCTTCATGGCCAAGTACGACCAGCGCGAGGGCAGCTCGTGCCACATCCACCTCTCGCTCCGAGGCGACGACGGCGAGCTCGTCTTCTGGGACGGCGACACCGGTGAGCGCACCGCGCTCTACGACCACTTCGTTGCCGGCGTGCTGGCGACCGCCGCCGACTTCACCCTCCTCTACGCCCCCAACGTCAACTCCTACAAGCGCTTCGCCGACGGCTCCTTCGCGCCGACCACGATCGCCTGGGGCCTCGACAACCGCACCTGCGCGGTCCGGCTGGTCGGCAGCGGCGCCGGCGCCCGCATGGAGAACCGCCTGCCCGGGGCCGACGTCAACCCCTACCTGGCCCTCGCGGCGATGATCGCCGGTGGCCTGCACGGCATCGAGCAGGAGCTGCCGCTCGAGGACGAGCTGGTCGGCAACGCCTACACCTCCGACAAGGACCGGGTGCCCGACACCCTCGCCGCGGCCCGCGAGGTCTTCGCCGCCTCGGCCGTCGCCCGGGAGGCGCTGGGTGACGAGGTCGTCGACCACTACGTCAACATGGCCGACGTCGAGCTCTCGGCGTTCCGCGCGGCCGTCACCGACTGGGAGCTGCGCCGGGGGTTCGAGCGGCTGTGACGACCGAGACCCACACCGTCCTCAACCCCGCCACGGCCGCCCCCGTCACCGACGTCGCGCTCACCGACCTCGCGGGCACCGACGCCGCCGTCGAGCGGAGCCGGGAGGCCTTCGAAGCCTGGCGGCGCGTCGGCCCCGGCGAGCGGGCGACCCTGCTGCGGCGGTTCGCCGCCGTGGTCGACGACCACGTCGAGGAGCTCGCCGAGCTGGAGGTCCGCAACGCCGGCCACACCTGGGGCAACGCCCGCTGGGAGGCCGGCAACGTCCGCGACTGCCTCAACTACTACGCCGGTGCGCCGGAGCGGCTCTCGGGCCGGCAGATCCCCGTCGCCGGCGGCACCGACCTGACCTTCCACGAGCCGCTGGGCGTGGTCGGGGTGATCGTGCCGTGGAACTTCCCGATGCCGATCGCCGGGTGGGGCTTCGCCCCGGCGCTCGCCGCCGGCAACACCGTCGTCCTCAAGCCGGCCGAGCTGACGCCGCTCACGGCGATCCGGATCGGCGAGCTCGCCCTCGAGGCCGGGCTGCCCGAGCACGTCCTCACGGTCCTGCCGGGTCGCGGCTCGGTCGTCGGCGAGCGGTTCGTGACCCACCCCCTGGTCCGCAAGGTCTGCTTCACCGGGTCGACCGAGGTCGGCAAGCGGGTGATGGCCGGGTGCGCCGAGCAGGTCAAGCGGGTCACCCTCGAGCTCGGCGGCAAGAGCGCCAACATCGTGTTCGCCGACGCCGACCTGCCGGCCGCGGCGGCCGCGGCGCCGTACGCCGTCTTCGACAACGCCGGCCAGGACTGCTGCGCCCGCTCGCGGATCCTCGTCGAGCGGTCGGCCTACGACGAGTTCCTCGGCCTGCTCGAACCGGCCGTGACGGCGTTCCGGGTGCTCGACCCCGCCGACGAGTCCAGCGAGATGGGGCCGCTGATCTCGGCCGGACAGCGCGACACCGTGAACGGCTTCCTCGACGGCGTCGACGTCGCCTTCGCCGGAAGCGCACCCGGCGGCGACGGCTACTGGGTCGCGCCGACCGTCGTGGCCGTCGACGACCCGGCGGAGCGGATCTGGCGCGAGGAGGTCTTCGGCCCGGTCGTCGCGGTGATGCCGTTCGACGACGAGGCGGACGCCGTGGCGCTGGCCAACGACAGCGACTACGGGCTGTCGGGGTCGATCTACACCCGCGACCTCGGCCGCGCCCTGCGCGTGTCCCGTGCCGTCGAGGCGGGCAACCTGAGCGTCAACTCCCACGCCTCGGTGCGCTACTGGACGCCGTTCGGCGGCTACAAGCAGTCCGGCCTCGGCCGGGAGCTCGGCCCCGACGCCCCCCAGGCGTTCACCGAGGAGAAGAACGTCTTCATCGCCCACTGAGCCGCACGCACCACCAGGAGGACCGCACCATGGCAGGACGCCTCGACGGCAAGGTGGCCGTCGTGACCGGAGGCTGCTCCGGGATCGGACTGGCGACCGTCCGTCGTTTCGTCGAGGAGGGAGCCAGGGTCGTCGTCGGAGACATCGACGACGAGCGTGGCCACGTCCTGGTCGGCCAGCTCGGTGGCAGCGACCTGCTGACCTACCAGCGGGTCGACGTCACCGACGCCGACCAGGTCGAGGCGCTGTTCCAGACCGCCAAGGACACCTACGGCTCGGTCGACATCGCCTTCAACAACGCCGGCATCTCCCCGCCCGAGGACGACTCGATCCTCGACACCGACCTCGACGCGTGGCGGCGGGTGCAGGAGGTCAACCTCACGAGCGTCTACCTGTGCTGCAAGGCCGCCCTCCCCCACATGCTCGAGCAGCGGCGCGGCTCGATCATCAACACCGCGTCGTTCGTGGCGGTGATGGGTGCCGCGACCTCGCAGATCTCCTACTCGGCGTCCAAGGGCGGCGTGCTGTCGATGTCGCGCGAGCTCGGCGTGCAGTTCGCCCGCGAGGGCATCCGGGTCAACGCGCTGTGCCCCGGCCCGGTCAACACCCCGCTGCTCCAGGAGCTGTTCGCCGCCGACCCCGAGCGGGCCGCACGGCGGCTGGTGCACGTGCCGATGGGGCGCTTCGCCGAGCCCGCGGAGATGGCGAACGCCGTGCTGTTCCTCGCCTCCGACGAGTCCAGCTTCGTCACCGCCAGCACGTTCCTGGTCGACGGCGGCATCTCCGGCGCCTACGTCACGCCCCTCTGAGGACGCTGTGACGGCACCCGTCATCGGCCTGACCACCTACCGCGAGGACGCCGCGTGGGGGGTGTGGCAGCAGCGGGCCGACGTGCTGCCGAGCGCGTACGCCGCCGCGGTCGAGGCCACCGGCGGCGTACCCCTGCTGCTGCCGCCCGTCGCCCAGCCGGGCGCGGCCGACGTGGCCGTGGCCCGGCTCGACGGGTTGGTCGTCTGCGGCGGCGCCGACGTCGACCCGGCCCGCTACGGCGAGCCCGCCGGCCCGCACACCGCCCATTGGCGCACCGACCGCGACGCGTGGGAGCTGGCGCTGCTCGACGCCGCCGAGGCGATGGGCCTGCCGGTGCTCGGGGTGTGCCGCGGGATGCAGGTCATGGCCGTCCACGCCGGCGGCACCCTCGACCAGCACACCCCCGACCTGGTCGACCACGAGCAGCACAGCCCGGGGGGTGATGCCTACGGGTCGATCGAGGTCACCACGCTGCCCGGCACCCGGGTCGCCGGCCTGCTCGGCGACCGGCTCGGCGTGAGCTGTCACCACCACCAGTCGGTGCGCTCCCACCCGGGCCTGGTCGCCTCGGCCCACGCCCCCGACGGCACGCTGGAGGCCTTCGAGGCACCGGGCGAACGGTTCGCGGTCGGCGTCCAGTGGCACCCCGAGACAGCCGACGACGTCGGGCTGCTGGCCGGGCTCGTGCGGGCGGCGGCGGCGTACGCCTCGGAGCGGACTGCCAGGATCGCCCCGTGAGCGAGGTGACCACCGACGTCCTCGGGGAACCGTGGACCGCCGAGACCATCCACTTCCCGCCCGACGACGAGGGCCCGGTCGTCGCCACCCTCGTGGCGCGGCGGGCGCCGCAGCCGACCGGCCGTGCGGTGCTCTACGTCCACGGCTTCGCCGACTACTTCTTCCAGCGCGCGTTCGGCGAGTGGTGGGTGGAGCGGGGTTACGACTTCTACGCGCTCGACCTGCGCAAGTACGGGCGCTCCACGCTGCCGCACCAGACGCCGACGTACGTCGCCGACCTCCACGAGTACGACGCCGACCTCGACTCGGCCTGGCACCGGATCACCGAGCGCGACGGCCACGACCACGTCGTGATCGCCGCCCACTCCACCGGTGGGCTGGTCACCGGGCTGTGGGCCGACCAGCGACGACCTGAGGCACTGCGCGGCATGGTCCTCAACTCCCCGTGGCTGGACCTGCAGGGCAAGGCGTGGATGCGCAGCCTGGCCGCCTCGCTCGTGCTCGACGGCGTCGGCCGCTGGGACCCGCGCCGCGAGGTCGTGCGCAGGGTCGAGGGCTTCTACGCCCGCAGCCTCCACCGCGACCACGACGGCGAGTGGGACTTCGACCTCGCGCTCAAGCCCATCGAGTCCTTCCAGGTCTACGCCGGCTGGCTGCGCGCCATCCGTCGCGGCCACGCCCGCCTCCACCGCGGCCTCGACGTTCCCTGCCCGGTGCTCGTGCTCTCCTCCGACGCCAGCACCTGGCCCACCACGTGGGGCGACGAGGTCTTCACCCACGACATCGTGCTCGACGTCGAGCAGATCCGCCGCTGGACCCCCGCCCTGGGCCGCCACGTCACCTACGTCGCCGTTCCTGGCGCCGTCCACGACGTCATCCTCTCCCGCGAGCCGGTCCGGCTCCGCGCCTACGACGAGATCCAGCGCTGGTGGTCGGCGTACGTCGACCGGCCGGTGGGCTGACGTCCGCGACGTGGCCCACCTCCGATGACTACGCGGGCATCGACATCGCCCGGCTCGACCCCGACGGGAAGGTCGTCGAGCACTGGGACGCGCTGCAGGTGCTCCCCGAGACCTCGGCCAACGACAACGGGATGTTCTGAGCTCGCCGCCTTCTGACGGGCTGCCGCTCACGGCTGCCTCGTGCCAGATCCCTTGTGGACAAGGCCTTCTGGGGCGGCTCGGCTGTCAGTGGGTGCGGCTCGGATGGGGGTATGGCGATCACTCCGCTCCCCTCCCCGACACCGGCTGGTGTCGCGGGTGTGGCGTGTGCGGAGATCGGATCGCTGGGTGGGGCCCTGTGGTCGGCTCGTCCGCCAACGGAGCTGGTCGAGGGTGTGGAGGCGTTGCAGCAGCTGAAGGCGTCGGTCTCGGCGTTGGAGGCACAGCTGGTGGCCGAGCTCGACGTCCGCGAGGTGCCGCGGCGTGAGCTGGGGTGGGGGTCGACAGCCGACTGGTACAGCCACACCGCGGGCACCACCCGCCGGCAGGGTAAGCGCGCCGTGGTCCACGCCCGGGCGCTGGTCGGCGACCGGACGGCCACCCTGGCCGCGCTGGCAGACGGCAGGGTGTCGCCGGACCAGGCGAGCAGGTCCTGATCGAGGAGGCGGCCCGGTTGACCGCGACCGACCTGCACCGGGTCGGACGCCACCTGGCCGGGGTGGTCGACCCCGAGGGTGAGGACCGCGCCGCCGAACGGGCCCTGGACCGGGAGGACCGCGCCGCCCACCTCGGCCGCCACCTGAGGATCAGCGAGGACGGCATCGGGGGGATCCGGCTGTCCGGCCGAGGCACCGTCGAGGACGGCGCCACGCTCCGCGCCGCGCTGCTCCCCTTTCCGCTCCCGTCCCGGTCACGGACCCGGCGACCTGTGAGGGGCTCCCCGACCCGCGCGACCACGGCGCCCGGATGTGGGACGCCCTGGTGCACGTCGCACAGCACACCCTCGACGCCAGCCTGCCACCGACGAGCCACGGGGCCCGTCCGCGGGTCACCGTGACCGTCGACCACACCACCCTCCACGGCGACGGGGCAGGTGTCGGTCTCACCGAGGACGGGCTCGAGCTCGCCGGATCGGTCGTACGCCGACTCGCGTGTGACTGCGACCTGGTCCGCGTCAGCCTCGACGACGGAGGCTGTCCGCTCGACGTCGGCCGCACCCACCGGCTGGTGGCACCCGCGATCTGGACCGCTCTGGTCGTCCGCGACCGGCACTGCGCCTTCCCCGGCTGCACCCGGCCGCCCCTGATGGGCCACGCCCACCACATCGTCCACTGGATCGACCACGGCCCGACCGCCCTCGACAACCTGGTCCTGCTCTGCGGCCACCACCACCGGACGATCCACGGGTCGCCGTGGCAGGTGAGGATCGGCGCCGACCGACGACCCGAGTTCCTTCCCCCACCGACCCTGCGACACCCCGACCCCACCTGGACCCGCCACCGACCGCGGAGGGAATGAGCGTCGACGTCGCCGTCGCGCGGGGGCATCGGTCGGAGTGGCTCCTGCACGCCGAGGGATACCGTCCAGTCGGTCGGCCGGCGGCCTTGCGAGTGTGACGTCGGGGGCACGGCTGAAGCGCTCGAACAGGCGCTCGCGGAACTCCGGGGTACCCGCACCCCCGGGTGGGGGTTCCCCAGAACAGCCTCCACGCACCCGTCACCGAGCCGGTGGTCGCGGCTTCGCTCATCGCGGGAGTCATCCCGCAAGCCGAGGCGCGGGCGGTGGGCTCGCTCCCCGTTGCCGACTCACCCGACGAGGAACACCACCAGAGCGGTCACCCCGACCACGACGATGACCGCGCGCAGGACCAGGGGCGGCAGCTTGCGTCCCACAGTGGCGCCCAGCTGTCCGCCGACGACCGACCCGGCCGCGATCAGGCCGGCCACCAGCCAGTCGATGTCGGCCACGAGGATGAAGACGACCGCGGCCACGGCGTTGACCAGGCCCGCGAGCACGTTCTTGGTCGCGTTGTGGCGCTGCAGCGTGTCGGCGACCCCGATCCCGAGCACGGCCATCAGCAGCACGCCCTGGGCAGCCCCGAAGTAGCCGCCGTAGACCCCCGCCGCCGCGACGGCCGGCCACACCCACCAGACGCCGTGGTCGGCGACGACCGCCCCGCGACGCTCGGCCCGGTCCGCCACCCGGCGTGAGATGAGCGGTCCGGTCACGACCAGCAGCACGCCGAGCGAGATCAGCACCGGCACGATCGTGTCGAACGCCGCCGAGGGCAGCACGAGCAGCAGCACGGCTCCCGCCGTACCGCCGAGCAGCGACGCCGAGCCCAGCCGCAGCAGCCGCGCCCGCTGCCCCGCGAGCTCGGCCCGGTAGCCGATCGCTCCCGAGATCGACCCGGGCACCAGGCCCACCGTGTTGGAGACGTTCGCCGTCACCGGCGGTAGGCCGAAGGCGAGCAGCGTCGGGAACGTGATGAGCGTGCCCGAGCCCACGACGGTGTTGATGGTGCCAGCCCCGATCCCGGCGACCAGGATCGCGACGGCCTCCGGCCAGGTCACGCGGTCGGGGGTGCTCCCGGTGCGCCGGGATCCTCAGCGGACGGATCCTCGGCCGACGACGTCGGGGGCGGCGCCTTTCCCGGCATCGTGTCCTTGCCCGGGTTGGCCGCACTCTGCGCGGCGGCGATCGCCTCCTGCACCGCCAGGTTGGCGCCACTCAGCTCCTGGTCGGCGGACGACCCCGGCAGCTGCGGCTCGGAGGGACCCATGTCGACCCGGTTGCGCGGGGTGGCGTCCTGCGGGATGCCGGCGATCTCGTGGATCGAGGACCCCAGGCCCTCCAGAGCCTTGGTGATCTCGGAGGGGATGACCCACACCTTGTTGGCGTCACCCTCGGCGATCTTGGGCATCATCTGGAGGTACTGGTAGGCCAGCAGGCTCTGGTCGGGCTGCCCGTCGTGGATGGCCTGGAACACGGTCTGGATCGCCTGGCCCTCACCCTGCGCGCGCAGGATCTGCGACTCCCGGTCGGCCTGGGCGCGCAGGATCAGGGACTCCCGGTCACCCTGGGCGTTCAGGATCGCGGACTGCTTCGAGCCCTCCGCGGTGAGGATCGCGGCCTGCCGCTGCCCCTCGGCGGTGAGGATGACGGCACGCTTCTCGCGGTCGGCACGCATCTGCTTCTCCATCGAGTCCTTGATCGACGGCGGCGGGTCGATGCCCTTGAGCTCGACCCGGTTGACCCGGATCCCCCACTTGCCGGTCGCCTCGTCGAGCACGCCGCGCAGGCCGGAGTTGATCTGGTCACGGCTGGTCAGCGTCTCCTCGAGGTCCATGCCACCGACGATGTTGCGCAGCGTGGTCATGGTCAGCTGCTCGATCGCCTGGATGTAGTTGGCGATCTCGTACGTCGCCGCCACCGGGTCGGTGACCTGGAAGTAGATGACGGTGTCGATCGAGACGACCAGGTTGTCCTCGGTGATCACCGGCTGCGGCGGGAAGCTGACGACCTGCTCGCGGAGGTCGATCAGGTAGCGGACCCGGTCGATGAACGGGACGACGATCTTGAGCCCCGCGTCGAGGGTCTGCTGGTACTTCCCGAAGCGCTCGACGATCCCCGCACGCGCCTGGGGCACGATCTTGACGGTCTTCGCCAGCATCACGATGGCGAACACCGCCAGCAGGGCCAGCACGATCAGCACGGTCATGGGTCTCCTCCGGTCTTCCTAGGTATCCAGGCGCGGCACGGGGTGCACGTAGGCGGTGGCGCCACGGATCTCGAAGACCTCCACGGTCTCCCCCGCCTCGATCGAGAGTGTCTCGTCGTAGGGCTGCGCCGACCAGATCTCGCCCGACAACCGCACCCGTCCGGGGGCGAGCGAGGTGACGGTCTCGGTCACGAGCCCCTGGGTGCCCACCAGCTTGCCGTGACCGAGGTTGAGGTCCGGCCCGTGGTGGAGCCGGCGGGTCAGGCCCGGGCGCACGACGGCGAGCATCCCGACCGCGGTGATCAGCGCGACGCCCACCTGCAGCGCCACGGCGTCGGTCACCAGCGAGGTCACCATGCCCGCCAGGGCGCCGGTCGCCAGCATGATCAGCACCAGGTCGAGGGAGAACATCTCCGCGACGCCCAGCACGATCGCGAGCCCCAGCCACGTGGCCGTGAGGTGCTCAGCGATCCAGTCCATTGCTCCAGCCTATCCGGGAGCCATCAACGCGCCCTGCGCTCACGCGTCCGGGACCGCACGCCGGTGGGTACGCCGACGCGCGGCGAAGCGCCCGCCGTCGCGCCGCAGGAGCAGCGGCATGCCGAAGGTCTCGCTCAGGTGGTCCTCGGTGATCACCTCGTCGATCGGTCCGGAGGCCACGACCCGCCCCGACCGCAGGAGCAACGCGTGGGTGAACCCCGGGGGGATCTCCTCGACGTGGTGGGACACCAGGACCGTGGCCGGCGACGCCGGGTCGGCCGCCAGCACGGACAGCGTGTTGACCAGGTCCTCCCGGCCGCCGAGGTCGAGCCCGGCCGCCGGCTCGTCGAGCAGCAGCAGCTCCGGGTCGGTCATCAGCGCGCGGGCGACCTGCACCCGTTTGCGCTCCCCCTCGCTGAGCGTGCCGAACGTGCGGTCGGCGAGGCGGTCGACGCCCACCTCGACCAGCAGCTCCTCGGCGCGGGCGTGATCGAGGTCGTCGTAGGTCTCGCGCCACCGACCCACGACGCCGTACGACGCGGACACGACCACGTCGCGCACCCGCTCGTCGCGCGGGATCCGCTCGGCGAGCGCGGCGCTGGTCAGCCCGATGCGGGGCCGGAGCTCGAAGACGTCGACGGTGCCGAGCACCTCGTCGAGGATGCCGGCGACGCCGGAGGTGGGGTGCATCTGGGCCGAGGCGACCTGCAGCAACGTGGTCTTGCCAGCACCGTTGGCCCCCAGCACCACCCAGCGCTGGTCCTCGGCGACCTCCCAGTCGACGGAGTCGAGCAGGGTGGCGCCGCCACGGACCACGGTCACGCCCGCGAGCTCGAGGACAGCGACCATGGCGGCACCCTATCCGCCGCCGCGGGGGCCGAGGACGGCGCGTATCGTCGCGCCGCGTGATGGCCCCGTGACCGCGCCGGCCCTCCCGCTGGCGCCCTCCGCCACGCTCGCGTGGTGGACGACGAGCTGGCTGCGTGGCCTGGTGGTGGTCGACGAGGTGCTCGACGCGGCGGCCGCCGACGGGCGGCTCCACCTCTCGGCCGAGGGCGAGCCGCTGGCCGCCCTGCTGGGCCGGTTGCGGACGGCCGGCGCCGACGGGACGGGGCTGGCGCTGCCGGTCGACGGCGACCCGCTGGGTCTCGGCGGGCCCCCGCAGCTGAACGACGCGGCGCTGGAGGCGGGCGAGGCCCTGGTCGCGGCCGCGGCCGGGCTGGCGCTGGTGCCCGAAGCCTCGGTCGAGGTCGTGACGTGGCGGCTGCTCCCGGCCCAGCGCCGGCAGCTGCCCGACGTCGGCGAGGCCGACCGGGCGCTGCGGCGTACGACGCTGGAGGCGGCCGACGCGCTGGCCGCCCTCGACGTCGCGAGCTGGCGACCCGAGGCCGCCGACCTGCTGATCGGGGCACGACCCGGCCCGGCGTCCGCACCGCCGGGCGTCCCGGCGCGGTGTGCCGAGCTCGCGTCGCGGGGGCTCCACGCCGCCGCGATCGTCGAGGTCGCGCTGGAGGACGACGGCGCGGCCGTGTCGGCGTCCGAGATCGCGCTGCGCCGCGCAGCGCTCGACCCGCTGGAGCGGGCCGCGCGCCGCGCGCTGGTCGCGGCGTGCTCCCCCGAGGTCTGGCCGCCGGACTAGTCGGTGCCCGGCCCGCGGATGGCGGCGTAGTCGGGGCCGTCGTCGGTGAACGCCCAGCCGAGGGCTGCCTCGTAGAACCGCCGGGTGCTCGCGAGGTCGGTGACCCGCGCTCGACGTCGTCGATCGCGGTGGGTGTGGGCCATGCCGTCACGCAACGGGCGCCCGCCGACAACGGGTCGCGCCGGCGCTAGCCTCGTCCCCGACATGGACGACTCCCCCGAGGCACCCCGCACGCTGCTGATCACGCTCACCGGAAAGGACCGTCCGGGCGTCACGTCGGCGGTGTTCGCGACGCTGAGCGCCGCCGGGGTCGAGGTGCTCGACGTCGAGCAGATCGTGCTGCGGCGGCGCCTGATCCTCGGTGTCCTGGTCACCGCGCCGCGCGACTGGAAGAAGCTGCGCGACGCCGTCGCGGCGACCGCCGACGGACTGGGCATGAGCGTCGACGTCGACCGCGGCGTCGGTGACAACAAGGAGCGCAAGCACGGTCGCTCCCACGTCACCGTCATCGGGACGCCGCTGCGGGCCTCGCAGATGGCCGCCGTCGCCGGGCGGATCGCCGACAGCGGGGCCAACATCGACCGGATCGAGCGGATGGCGCGCTACCCGGTCACCGCGATCGACCTCCACGTCTCGGGCGCCGACCCCGACCGGCTGCGCGCGCTGCTGGCCGCCGAAGCGGCCAGCCAGGGGATCGACGTCGCCGTCCAGCCCGCCAACCTGATGCGACGCGGCATGCGGCTGATCGTGCTCGACGTCGACTCCACGCTGGTCCAGGGCGAGGTGATCGAGATGCTCGCCGAGCACGCCGGTCAGGCCGAGGAGGTCGCCCGGGTCACCGAGCAGGCCATGGCCGGCGAGCTGGACTTCGAGGAGTCGCTGCGCACGCGGGTGGCGCTGCTCGAGGGGGTCGAGGAGTCCGCGCTCGACCAGGTGTACGACGACCTCGAGCTCGCCCCGGGCGGGCGCACCATGGTCCGGGTGCTGCGCCGGCTGGGCTACCGGTTCGCGCTGGTGTCGGGCGGCTTCTCCCAGATCACCGACCGGCTGGCCGAGGACCTCGGCATCCACTACTCCCACGCCAACGAGCTCGAGATCGTCGACGGCCGGCTGACGGGGCGGATCGTCGGCGAGGTGGTCGACCGGCCCGGCAAGGCCACCGCGCTGCGGCGGTTCGCCGAGTCGGTCGGCGTCCCGCTGGAGTCGGTCATCGCCATCGGCGACGGCGCCAACGACCTCGACATGCTGGCGGCCGCCGGGCTCGGCATCGCCTACAACGCCAAGCAGGTGGTGCGCGACGCCGCCGACACCTCGGTCAACGTGCCCTACCTCGACGCGATCATGTACCTGCTCGGGATCTCCCGCGAGGAGATCGAGGCCGCCGACGAGGAGGCCGGGGTGACGACGCCGTCTCCCCCGCTGTGAGGCGTCAGCCGCGGTAGGCGACCAGCCGGGCGCCGCCCCAGCCCAGCTCGGCCCACTCGCCGTCGTGCTCGAAGACGGCGACCGCGCCGGGCGGAAAGCCGCTGGTGGCCAGCTCGTTGCCGGCGGTGTCGTCGCCCTCCCCGTCGTCGAGCAGCTGGGCCATCGAGCCCATGGTCGGGTTGTGGCCCACGACCGCGAGCGTGACGGCGTCGCCCGCGTCGCGCACCAGGTCGAGCGCGGTCTCGGGCTCGGCGGCGTACAGGCCCTGCGAGACCGACACCGCCGCGTCGGCGCCGGCGCCACGGGCCACCGCCTCCCAGGTCTCCACGGCCCGCTGGGCGGCCGAGACCAGGGCGGCGTCGGGGAGCAGGTCGGAGGAGGCCAGCCACGAGCCCAACGCCACGGCCGCGCTCACGCCCTCGTCGGTCAGCGACCGATCGGCGTCGGTGGCCCCGGAGTGCCCGGCCTTGGCGTGACGGATGACGAGGAGGCGACGCGGCTGCACCCGCCCACTGTCCCAGCCGCTAGCCTCTCCTGTCATGCCAGCCGGACCGCTCATGATCATCGGGGGCGCCGAGGACAAGCTGCGCAAGCGCACCATCCTCAACCGGTTCGTGGCCCTGAGCGGAGGCCCCGACGCGCGCATCGCCGTGATCCCCACCGCCTCCTCCCTCGGCGACGAGGTGGTCGAGGTCTACGCCGCCGTCTTCGCCAGGCTCGGCGCGGCCGAGGTGGTGCCGGTGCGGCCCGAGAGCCGCGAGGACGCGCACGACGCCGCTCTCGTCGCGGCCCTCCACAGCGCGACCGGCATCTTCATGACGGGCGGCAACCAGCTCAAGCTGTCCGCGGTCATCAGCGGTACGCCGCTGGGCGAGGCGATCATCGAGGCGCACCGCGACGGCGTGGTGGTGGCCGGGACGTCGGCGGGCGCGAGCATCCAGTCCTCCCACATGGTGGCCTTCGGCGGACCGGGCGCCACGCCCAAGCAGCGGATGACCCAGGTGGCCGCCGGCCTCGGGCTGCTCGAGGACGCGGTGATCGACCAGCACTTCGACCAGCGCAACCGCTACGGTCGACTGTTGATGATCGTCGCGCAGTCACCCCGGCTGCTCGGGATCGGGGTCGACGAGGACACCGCGGCCGTCGTGACCGAGGAGGACGGCCGACAGGTCATGCGGGTCATCGGGCGCGGCTCGGTCACGGTGGTGGACCCCGCCCGGATGGTGAGCAACGCCCACGAGGCGAAGCGGTCGAGCCCGCTGCTGGCCAGCGGCGTCGTGCTGCACCTGCTCCCCGCCGGGTCGACCTACGACCTCAGCGAGCGGGCGCTGCTGGTCCAGCGGCCGGAGGTCGACCCCGAGGAGGCCGCCGAGCTCGCGGAGGCCCAGCGCGACATGCGCCAGGTGGCCCGCGACATCGCCGCCGGCGACGTCTCGCCGGGCACGCTGCGCCGGCGGCAGGCCCGCAGCCGCGCCCGGGCCACCACCCCGCTCGACCCCCCACCGACCCCGCGACACGACGGAGACGCAGGATGACCGAACGGCCCACGCCCGACCTCGCGATCCAGGAGACCAGGGTCTATCGCGGTGCGAACGTCTGGTCCTACGAGCGCGCGATCCACCTGGTCGTCGACCTCGGCGTCCTCGAGCAGTACCCCACCAACCTGCTCCCCGACTTCACCGAGCACCTGCTCCAGATGCTGCCGGGCCTGCGCGAGCACTCCTGCTCCCGCGGCCGTCGCGGCGGCTTCGTCGAGCGGCTCAACGAGGGCACCTGGCTCGGCCACGTCGCCGAGCATTGCGCGCTGGCCCTCCAGCAGGTCGTCGGCCACGACATCCGCCGCGGCAAGACCCGGATGGTCAAGGACCGGCCCGGCGTCTACAACGTGATCTACGGGTACGTCGACGAGCAGGTCGGCCTGGCGGCGGGCCGGCTCGCCGTACGCCTCGTCAACCACCTGGTCGAGGGCGACCCCGACCTCGACTGGGACGCCGAGCTGGAGGCGTTCATCAAGCGCGCCGAGCGGACGGCGTTCGGCCCCTCGACCCAGGCGATCGTCGACGAGGCGGTCTCGCGCGACATCCCCTGGATCCGGCTCAACCAGCACTCCCTGGTCCAGCTCGGCCAGGGCGTCCACGCCAAGCGGATCCGGGCCACGATGACCTCCGAGACCGGCTCGATCGCGGTCGACATCGCCTCCGACAAGGACCTCACGACCCGGTTGCTCGGCGCGGCCGGCCTGCCGGTGCCGCGGCAGGACTCGGTGCGCACCGTCGACCAGGCGGTCCGCGTGGCCGACCGGATCGGCTATCCGGTGGTCGTCAAGCCCCTCGACGGCAACCACGGCCGTGGCGTGTGCCTGGACCTGCAGGACGCGGCGGCCGTGCGCGAGGCCTTCCCGGTCGCCGAGGAGCAGTCGCGGCGCGGCTGGGTGGTCGTCGAGTCGTTCGTGACCGGCAAGGACTACCGGTGCCTGATCATCGACGGCCGGATGGTGGCCATCGCCGAGCGGGTACCGGCCCATGTCGTCGGCGACGGTGCCGCCACCGTCGAGGAGCTGGTCGAGCTCACCAACGCCGACCCGCGCCGCGGGGTCGGCCACGAGAAGGTGCTGACCCGGATCAAGGTCGACGCCGCCGCCGAGGAGGTGCTCGCGAGCCAGGGCCACACGCTCACCTCGGTGCCGGCCGAGGGCGAGATGGTCAAGCTGGCGCTGACCGGCAACATGTCGACCGGCGGCATCTCCATCGACCGCACCTTCGAGGCGCATCCCGAGAACGTCGAGATCGCCGAGGAGGCCGCCCAGATGGTCGGCCTCGACATCGCCGGCATCGACTTCATCTGCCCCGACATCACCGAGCCGGTGCGCGAGACCGGGGGCGCGATCTGCGAGGTGAACGCCGCGCCGGGCTTCCGGATGCACACCCACCCGACGATCGGCGAGCCGCAGTTCATCGCCAAGCCGGTCGTCGACATGCTCTTCCCGCCGGGGGCGACGTCCCGGATCCCGATCGTCGCCGTGACCGGCACCAACGGCAAGACCACGACCTCGCGGATGATCTCCCACGTCTTCAAGGGGATGGGCCGCAAGGTCGGCATGACCTCCACCGACGGCGTGGTCATCGACGAGCGGCTGCTGATCCGCGCCGACGCCTCGGGTCCCCGCTCGGCGCGGATGGTGCTGCAGAACCCGCGCGTCGACTTCGCCGTCTTCGAGGTCGCGCGCGGCGGCATCCTGCGTGAGGGCCTGGGCTACGAGCGCAACGACGTCGCCGTCGTCCTCAACGTGCAGCCCGACCACCTCGGGCTGCGCGGCATCGACACCGTCGAGCAGCTGGCCGACGTCAAGGCGGTGATCGTCGAGGCGGTCCCCCGGACGGGCGCGGCGGTGCTCAACGCCGACGAACCGCTGGTGCGCGAGATGCGCCGCAAGTGCAGCGGCGAGGTGATCTGGTTCTCGATGTCCGAGCCCGGCTCGGAGGTGCGCGACCTGATCGACGCCCACTGCCGCCGCGGTGGCAAGGCGCTCGTGCTCAACCCGTCCGACCGCGGCGAGATGATCGTGGTCAAGCACGGCCGGCGCGAGATGCAGCTGGCCTGGACCCACCTGCTGCCGGCGACCTTCAACGGCCGGGCGCGGATGAACGTCCAGAACACGCTGGCCGCCGCGGCCGCGGCCTTCGCGGCCGGCGCCCCTCTCCACGACATCCGGCAGGGGCTGCGCACCTTCTCGACCAACTACTACCTCTCCCCCGGCAGGCTCAACGAGGTCGAGGTCGACGGCGTCAACGTCATCGTCGACTACTGCCACAACGCCCCCGGGATGCGGATGCTCGGCGACTTCGTCGACCGGGTCGGCGAGTCGCTGTCGTCGTCCCACGAGCTCGCCAGGCCGTCGCGGATCGGCATCATCGCCACCGCCGGGGACCGTCGCGACGAGGACATGCGCGAGCTCGGCCAGATCGCGGCCCAGCACTTCGACGTGGTCGTGGTCCGCGAGGACGAGTCGCTGCGCGGTCGTGAGCGCGGCGAGGTCGCCGGACTGGTCCGTGACGGCGTCCAGGCCGCGATCTCCGCCGGGGCGCGGTGCAAGCAGGTCGAGGTCGTGCTCGAGGAGATCGAGGCGGTCCGTCACGCCATGAGCCGCGCCAACAAGGGCGACCTCGTGGTGGTGTGCGTCGACCAGCACGGTGCGGTCATGAGCGAGCTCGAGAACTGGTCGCGCCAGGCGTACGCCGGCGCGGGCGCCTCGGCCGACGCCCCCGCCGCCGACCCCGACTACACGCCCGCCGAGGGCTGACGCCGTCCGCAGAGGACGACCACGACGGCGCCGACGAGGGTGACGGCGGCCGTGACCAGGACCGAGCGGTCCCATCCGTCGGCGAGCGCGCTCGCGCTCAGGGCCCCGGCCGGTGCGGCCACGACTGCGACGACCGTGACGCCGAGGGCCGAGCCCAGGTAGCGCGCGGTGTTGTTGGCGCCGCTGCCCAGGCCGGCCTGGTGGGCCGGGACCGTGGCCACCGACTCGCGCCCCAGGGCCGCGTTGAGGATGCCGCTGCCGACGCCCGCCACCAGCAGCCCGGGCAGGAAGTGCCCCGCGGTCGTGGACGCGCTGGCCCCGCCGACGAGCAGCAGGCCGGCCGCGACGACCACCAGCGAGCCGGCCAGGCGGGCGGTTCCGGAGACCGACGCGGGCAGCCGACGGGCGGCGAGCGCCACGACCGCACTGGTCGCCGACCAGGCCAGGAACAGCAGGGCCGCCGTCCACGAGGACATCTCGAGGGCCAGCCCGGCGAAGGCGGCGAAGAACGACAGCTGGGCGATCACGCCGGCGCCGGTGGCCAGGGCCGCCACGGTCACCCCCACGAAGAGCGGGTTGCCGAAGAGCTCCGGCGCGAGCATCGGGTGGTCGGAGCGCTGCTCGACGACCGCGAAGAGCCCCAGCAGCACGACGCCGAGCGCGAGCAGCCCGACGACCACGGGCGACGTCCAGCCCTCCCTGCCCTCGGTCAGGCCCGCCAGCACGGCGGCGAGACCGGCGACCAGCGTCGTCACGCCCGGGACGTCGACCCGGGCGTCGGTGCCCGACGACGACTCCTCGAGGCGCAGCGCGGCGAGGGCCAACGCCACGGAGGCGACCAGCAGCACGACGTACGCGTCACGCCACGAGTGGACCCGCGCCAGTCCCGAGGAGACGATCGGGCCGGCCGCGATGCCGGCGCCGAGGCTGGCCCCCCACACGGCGGTGGCGTGGCCCCGCTCGGCCGGGGAGGAGAAGGTGTGGCCGATCAGGCCGAGGCTGGCCGCGGTCAGGGCCGCGCCGCCGATGCCCTGCACGATCCGGGCCAGCACGAACCACGTCACGCCCGGCGCGACGACGGCCGCCGCGGCGCCCAGCGCCATCAGGCCACAACCCACCAGGAACGCACGTCGGCGTCCGTAGTCGTCGGCCAGTCGCCCGGCGGTGAGCAGGAAGGCCCCGAGGCCGATGCTCATCGAGCTGAGGATCCAGGTGCGGCCGGAGACCCCCGCGCCGACACCCGCGGCCGTCTCGGCGACGGCCACCAGCGGCATCGTGAACGCGGCCAGCGTGACGAAGGTGCCGGCCGAGGCGATGGCGAGCGTGCGGCGGGGTGCGGTCACGACTCGTGACAACGCCGGCCCGGCCCCGATCCTTCCCCGGGGGCCGGCCGGCGCCGGGTCAGCCGGTCGCGGCCTCGCGGACCTTGGCGCCGATCGTGGCGGGGTCGTCGGGGGTGCCGCCGTGGCGGGCGATCCACTCGTAGACCGCGTCGCGCTCGGCGTGGCACATCAGGCCGACGACGTCGCCCGGCCCCGCCTGCCCGACCAGCGCCTCGAGCGCGTCGACCTCGGTGGGGTGGGCCGGCACGTCCTCGACGCCGACCCGGGCCGCGCCCGCCCGCATGAGTCCCTCGAGCTCCTCGGTGGTGCGGCCGCGGAGGTAGTGCTGCTTGTGGCCGATGGCGAGCACGTCGCTGCCCATGCCGGCGATCTCGCCGAGCCGCTCGATCAGGTCGTCGGTCCGGTCCCCCACCGCTCCCAGCCCGAGCAGCAGCCGGGCGCCCGGGCGGCGTACGCCCGTCATCACCTCGAGCAGCGCCTCCAGCCCGGCCTCGTTGTGGGCCAGGTCGACCACGACGGTGGTGTCCCCCACCGAGAAGACGTTCATCCGGCCCGGGTTGTGGCCGGGGTCGGGCCGGAAGCTGCGCAGCCCCTCGACCACGACCTCGCGCGGGATCCCCAGCGCCAGGGAGGCCGACGCCGCGGCCAGGGCGTTCTCGACGTTGAAGCGCGACAGCCCGGAGAGCGTCATCGGTACGTCGACCAGCTCGACCAGCGGCTCGGCGTCGGTGCCGCGCGCCAGCACGCAGAGCCAGCCGTCGATCACCGTGGTGGCCCGGCCACCCGAGCCGATCACCTCGCGCAGGGCCGGGCTGTCGGGATCGCGGGAGAACAGCCAGTGCTGGGCCTTCACGTGCGGCCCCATCGCCAGCACCCGCGGGTCGTCGGCGTTGAGGACCGCCCACCCGTCGCGCCGCGTGATCCGGGGAACCACCGACTTGACCTCGGCCAGCTGGTCGAGGGTGTCGATGCCGTGGAGGCCGAGGTGGTCGGCGGAGATGTTGGTGACCACGGAGACGTCGTTGCGGGCCACGCCGATGCCCTTGAGCAGGATGCCGCCCCGGGCGGTCTCGGTGACCGCGACCTCCACCCGGCCGTGGGCCAGCACCCGGCCCGCGCCGCTGGGCCCGGAGTAGTCGCCCGCCTCGACCAGCTCGCCGTCGACGTAGATGCCGTCGGTGCTCGACCAGCCCACGACCTTGCCCCACGTGCGGGCGACGTGGGCGATCATCCGGCTGGTGGTGGTCTTGCCGTTGGTGCCGGTGACGGCGACGACCGGGATCCGCGGCGTGATCGTCTGCGGCCCCTCACCGCGCTCGGCCGTGCGCACCCGCGCGGCCGCGCGCTCCATCAACGCGTCGACGTCGGTCGAGGGCAGCCCGTCGAGCAGCTCGGCCACCGCCCGGCCCATCTCCTGGGCCCGGCCCCGGTAGCGCCACGGGTACGCCGCTACGACCTGGTGGGGGTCGGCCGTCGGCCGCACCCGGACCGCGAGCCGCGTCGTACCGCTCTCGACCGCGATCGCCCGCACCAGCCGGGCCAGCGCGCGGGTCACGAACCGCTGCCGGAACCCGGTCCCGGGCTCCCCCGGCCGCGCCCGCCCCAGCCCGATCCTCGACGCGAGGCCCTCCGCCGTCGCGGTCGGCACCTCCGAGAGGCCGGACACGTCCAGGGTCAGCTTGATCGCCGCGCGCGGGAAGTAGAGGTTCGGCCCTTCCAGGACCCGGAGCTCCACGAGTGACGTCACCCGGGTGACGCTATCGAAATCGCCGAGCCGTCACTCATGCAGGTTCAGGAGGGGTCGAGCCGTCACTCGTACTCGCACGAGCGACGGCTCGGCGGGTGGTGAACCCGCAAAGGTGACGGGTCGGCTAGGCACCCATCGCGTGGAAGCCGCCGTCGACGTGGACGATCTCGCCGGTGGTGGCGGGGAAGAAGTCGCTGAGCAGCGCGCAGACCCCGCGGGCGGTGGGCGCGTGGTCGGTCTCGTCCCAGCCGAGCGGGGCGCGGTCGCGCCACATCGACTCGAGGTCCTCGAAGCCGGGGATCGCCTTGGCGGCCAGGGTCTTCAGCGGGCCGGCCGAGACCAGGTTGCAGCGGATGCCGTCGGGGCCGAGGTCGCGGGCGAGGTAGCGCGAGGTCGACTCGAGGGCGGCCTTGGCCACGCCCATCCAGTCGTAGGCCGGCCACGCCTGCGTGGCGTCGAAGGTCATGCCGACCACCGAGCCGCCCGAGGACATCAGCGGCCGGCAGGCCACCGCCAGCGCCTTGAGCGAGTACGCCGACACCTGCACCGCCTGCGCCACGTCCTCCCACGGCCCGTCGAGGAACTTGCCGCCGAGCAGCGTCTCGGGGTTGCCGAAGGCGATCGAGTGGACGACGCCGTCGAGGCCGTCGACGTGCTCGCGCACCGCGTCGGCCAGCCCGTCGAGGTGGGACTGGTCGGTCACGTCGAGCTCGAGCACCGGCGGCTCCGAGGGGAGCCGCTTCGCGATCCGCCGGGTGATCCCGAGCGCCCGGCCGAAGTTGGAGATCAGCACGGTCGCGCCCTGCTCCTGGGCGATCCGCGCCACCGCGAAGCCGATCGAGGAGTCCATCGTCACGCCCGCGACGAGGATCCGCTTGCCGTCGAGAAGTCCCATGGTCAGTGCCCCATTCCGAGTCCGCCGTCGACCGGGATCACGGCTCCGGTCACGTAGCCGCCCTGCTCGCCGGTCAGCCACATCACGGCCGCGGCGATCTCCTCCGGGGTGCCGTAGCGCTGCAACGGCACCTGCTGCTTGATGGTGTCCTTCTGCTCGTCGGTGAGCACCGCGGTCATGTCGGTGTCGACGAACCCGGGCGCCACGACGTTCGTCGTGATCGACCGCGAGCCCAGCTCGCGTGCCAGCGACCGCGCCATGCCGACCAGACCGGCCTTCGAGGCGGCGTAGTTGACCTGCCCGGCCGAGCCCAGCAGCCCCACGACCGAGGAGATCAGCACGATCCGGCCGCGGCGCAGCCTCAGCATCCCCTTGGCCGCCCGCTTCGCCAACCGGAACGACGCGGTCAGGTTGGTGTCGATCACCCGCGACCAGTCGTCCTCGCTCATCCGCAGCAGCAGCGTGTCGGCGGTGACGCCGGCGTTGGCGACCAGCACCTCCACTGGTCCGTGCTCCTCCTCGATCCGCGCGTACGCCGCCTCGACCGCGTCGGGGTCGGTGATGTCGCACGTCAGGTCGAGCGCGCCCTCGGGCCCACCCCCGCTGCGACTGGTCACGGCGACCCGGTCGCCGTGGGCCAGGAACGCCTCGGCGATGGCCCGGCCGATGCCGCGGTTGCCGCCCGTGACGAGCACGGAGCGGGGTTCGGAGGAAGGGGTCTCAGGGGAGTCGGTCACGGTCACCGACGCTAGTGATTACCGGCGCGTAGGCCATATCAGTCGTCCTCGAGCCGGAACCCGACCTTCATCCCGACCTGGAAGTGGTCGACCTGGCCGTCGATCACGTGGCCCCGCACCTGGGTGACCTCGAACCAGTCGACGTGGCGCAACGTGCGCGCGGCCCGTTCGACGCCGTTGCGGACGGCCTGGTCGATGCCCTCGGGCGAGGTGCCGACGATCTCGGTGACACGGTAGGTGCGGCTGGACACGGTGGCTCCTCCAGGACGGACGGGGACGGGGGTGGTCTGTGGATCGTAGCGACGTAGAGTCGTGAGCATGGCCCGCGACTCCGCGGTGCGCATCACCACCGCTGCCAGCAGCCGCCACGACGACATCATGCGTCGTCAGCGGCGCTATCTGCTGTCCATGGGCCTGCGGACGGTCTGCTTCGTCGGCGCCGTGCTGGTCGGCCCGGGGTGGGTGCGCTGGGTGCTGGTGGTCGGTGCGCTGCTGCTGCCCTACGTCGCCGTGGTGATGGCCAACGCGGTGTCCACGAAGTCCGACGACTTCGCGCTGCGCGACGCGCAGAACGGTGCGCCCCAGCTGGAGCAGCGCGCGGAACCCGAGGCACCCCTCGGGTCCGACAGTATTTGACTTTCTCGTGGCGCCTGCCAGAATTCTCGGCGGGTCGCGTCGCTCGCGACGTCCGACCCACCCAGAGCCGGACGTCCTCCCCCGTGGTCGTCCGGTTTTGGTATTTCAGCCCCTGAGGAGACGAGGACCATGGACGCCGACCGGCCGACCTGCAGCGCCAAGGCCTGCGCGGTCGACGCGGTGTGGGCGCTGGTGTGGAACAACCCCCGGCTGCACACCCCCGAGCGCCGCAAGTCCTGGCTGGCGTGCGAGGACCACCGCGCCTCGCTGGCCGACTTCCTGACCGCGCGAGGGTTCCTGCGCGACGTCGTGCCGGTGGCCGACGCCCCGGACGACCCCGGACCCGGCCCGCGGAGCGGCTGAGCGGTCGGTCAGCCGCCGATGGCCGACATCGGCCGGTCGGGCTGGAGGAAGGCAGGGTCGTCGATCCCGTGACCGGCACGCTTGCCCAGCATCGCGGCCAGCCAGCGCTCGGCGATCTCGTCGTCGCCCGCCCCGCCCCGCAGCGAGGCCCTCAGGTCGGACTCCTCGCGGGCGAACAGGCAGTTGCGGACCTGACCGTCGGCGGTCAGCCGCACCCGGTCGCAGTCGCCGCAGAACGGGCGCGTCACCGACGCGATCACCCCGACCGTGGCCGGGCCGCCGTCGACCGTCCACAGCTCGGCCGGCGCGCTGCCGCGGGGCTCGGCGGCAGGGGTCAGCGTGAACTCGCGCTCGAGGCTGGTGAGGATCTCCTCGGCCGTGACCATGGCGGTCCGGCTCCAGTCGTGCTGGGCGTCCAGCGGCATCTGCTCGATGAAGCGCAGGAAGTAGCCCTCGGAGAGCGCCCAGCGCAACAGCTCGGGCGCCTGGTCGTCGTTGGTGCCGCGCAGCAGCACGGCGTTGATCTTGACGGGAGTCAGGCCGGCGGCGCGGGCGGCCGCGAGCCCGGAGATGACGTCGTCGAAGCGGTCGCGGCGGGTGATGGTGTGGAAGGTCTCGCCCCGCACCGTGTCGAGGCTGACGTTGACCCGGTCGAGCCCGGCGTCGGCGAGCGCCTGCGCGGTGCGCTCGAGGCCGAGCGCGTTGGTGGTCAGGCTGACGTCCACCGTCGGGTCGACCTGCTTGGTCCGGCGCACGATGTCGACCAGGCCACGGCGGACGAGCGGCTCGCCGCCGGTGAAGCGGACCTCCCGGATCCCGAGCCGGCGTACGCCGATGTCGATCAGCCGGACCACCTCGTCGTCGGTGAGCACCTCGTCGGTGGGCAGCCAGTCGAGTCCCTCGGCGGGCATGCAGTAGGAGCAGCGCAGGTTGCAGCGGTCGGTCAGCGACACCCGGAGGTCGGTCGCGACGCGCCCGTAGCGGTCCAGCAGCGGCAAGGTCTCCACGCCCCCGAGTCTAGGGGGAGGCCGGTCGCCCCGTGGGACCGACCGGCGGGCGGATAGCCTCGACGGGTGCGGTCGTGGCGGTTCCTCCTCAGCCGGCGGTGGATCGGCTTCGCGGTCGTGGTGGTGCTCCTGGCGTGGCTGGCCTGGTGGCTGGGTGAGTGGCAGTTCGGCCGGCTCGAGGACCGCAAGGCCCAGAACGCGATCATCGAGCGCAACGAGGCGGCGCCCGTCACGCCCGTGGCCGAGCTCACCTCGCCGGGCCACGACGTCGCGCCGAGCGACGAGTGGCGGGTGGTCACCGCGACCGGCACCTACGACGTCGACGACAGCGTGATCGTGCGCTACCGCACCCGCGAGGGCGCCTCGGGGGTCGACGTCGTCGTGCCCCTGGTCACCGACGGCGGTACCGCGCTCCTGGTCGACCGGGGCTGGGTGGCCGCCGACAACAGCGGCGCCCACGCGGGCGACGTCCCGGCCCCGCCCGGGGGCGAGGTGACCGTCACCGGCTGGCTGCGGCAGGACGCGACCGGCGACAGCACCGCCGTCACCGACCTCTCGACCCGTGCGATCTCCAGCGACCGGATCGGCGCCGCGCTCGACCGGGAGGTCTACGGCGGCTTCGTCGACCTCCGGGCCGAGGACCCTGCGCCCGACCAGCCGCTGGAGCAGGCCGAGCTGCCCGACCTGGGCAACGGCCCCCACTTCTTCTACGGCCTGCAGTGGTGGTTCTTCGGCCTGCTGGCGGTCTTCGGCTTCGGCTACCTCGCATGGGACGAGCGGCGCGGCTCACCGGGTCGCGGCCGGCGGACGAACGGTCAGAAGGTGCGCAGCATCCCGCCGTCGACGGGCAGCATCACGCCGGTGAGGAACGAGGCCGCGGGCGAGAGCAGGAACGCCGCCACGCGGCCGAACTCCTCCGGCTCCCCGTAGCGGCGCAGCGGGATCTGGCCCACCATCCGCTGCTTGGCCGCCTCGGCGTCGCCGGTGAGGGCATCCAGCTCCGCGACCCGGTCGGTGCCGACCCGCCCCGGCAGCAGCCCGTTGACCCGGACCCCCTGCGGGCCGAGCTCGTCGGAGAGCTGCTTGGCCACCATGGCCAGGCCGGGGCGCAGGCCGTTGGACGGCGCCATGGCGGGCAGCGGCGCGTGCACGCTCGTCGACAGCACCAGGGCCAGCGACCCGCCGTGGGGCAGCTGCGGGCCGATCTCGCGACACAGCCGCACCGCGCCGAGGAAGACCGAGGCGAACGACGACGTCCACTGCTCGTCGGTGACCTCGGTGACGGCCCCGGCCGGTGGCCCACCGACCGAGACCAGGGCGCCGTCGACGCGTCCCCACGCCTCCTGGGCGGTCGCCAGCAGCCGGCCCGGGGTGTCCGGGTCGGCGTTGTCGGCCGCCACGGCGAGGGCCCGGTCGCCCAGGTCGGCCACCGCGGCGTCGAGGCGCTCCTGGTCGCGGCCGGAGAGCAGGACGCGGGCGCCCTCCTCCACCAGCACCTCGGCGGTCGCGCGGCCCAGGCCGCGCGCTCCCCCGGTCACGAGGAACACCCGGTCGGTCAGCTCAAGGTCCATGGACCCGACCCTAGGACGGCAGCCGCGCTCAGGCGACCGGTGCGTCCTCCTCGAAGAACTGGGTGCGGTGGAGGTCGGCATAGAGGCCGCCGTGGGCGAGCAGCTCGGGATGGGTCCCCGACTCCACGATCCGGCCGTCGTCGAGCACCAGGATCCGGTCGGCGTTGCGCACGGTGGACAGCCGGTGGGCGATCACCAGCGACGTACGCCCCTCGAGCGCGGCGTCGAGGGCCCGCTGGACGGCCACCTCCGACTCGCTGTCGAGGTGGGCGGTCGCCTCGTCGAGCACGACGATGGCCGGCGCCTTGAGCAGCAGCCGGGCGATCGCCAGCCGCTGCCGTTCGCCACCGGAGAGCCGGTAGCCGCGGTCGCCCACGACGGTGTCGAGGCCGTCGGGGAGGCTGCGCACCAGCGGCGCCACCTGGGCCGCCTCCAGCGCCGTCCACAGCTCCTGGTCGTCGGCCCCCGGGCGGGCGTAGCGCAGGTTGGCGCGGATCGTGTCGTGGAACATGTGGGCGTCCTGGGTGACGTAGCCGACGACGTCCTCGAGCGACTGCAGCGTCACCTCGCGTACGTCGTGGCCGCCGACTCGCACCGTGCCCTCGACGGCGTCGTAGAGCCGCGCGACCAGGTGGGTGACCGTGGTCTTGCCCGCACCGGACGGACCGACCAGCGCCACCATCTGGCCGGGGTCGGCCCGGAAGCCGATGTCGTGGAGCACCTCGCCGGTGTCGCGCGACTCGGTGCGGGCGATCGTCTCGAGGGAGGCCAGCGACACCTCGTCGGCGCTCGGGTAGCCGAACGAGACGTGGTCGAGCTCGAGCGACGAGGCCTCGCGCGGCAGCGCCACCGCGTCGGGGGCCTCGCGGATCGTCGAGGGCAGGTCGAGCACCTCGAAGACCCGGTCGAAGCTCACGAGCGCGGTCATCACGTCGACCCGCATGTTGGAGAGGCTCTGGAGCGGGCCGAGCAGCCGCACCAGCAGGGTGCCGAGGGCGATCACGGTGCCGACCGTCAGGCTCCCGTCGAGCACCAGGTGGCCACCGACGCCGTAGACGACTGCGGTGGCCAGGGCCGGCACCAGCAGCATGGCCGCCACGAAGATCCGGCTGATCAGGGTGATGTGCACCCCGAGGTCGCGGACCCGGCGGGCGCGGGAGGTGAAGAGGGCGTCCTCCTCCTCGCGTCGGCCGAACAGCTTGAGCAGCATCGCGCCGCCGACGTTGAAGCGCTCGGTCATGACGTTGCCCATGTCGGCGTTGCCGTCCATCTGGTCCCGCGTCAGGCTGGCCAGCCGGCGGCTGGCCACGCGCGAGGCGAGCAGCAGCACCGGGAACAGCAGGAGGCAGAGCAGGGTGACCTGCCAGCTGAGCGCCAGCATCGCGATGCCGACCACGATGACCGAGATGGTGCTGGAGACCGCGCTGGAGAGGGTCGAGGTGAAGGCGCGCTGGGCACCGATCACGTCGTTGTTGAGCCGGGAGACCAGCGCTCCGGTCTGGGTGCGGGTGAAGAACGCGAGCGACTGCCGCTGGACGTGGGCGAAGACGCGGCTGCGGAGGTCGAGGATCAACCCCTCGCCGATCATCGAGGAGAACCAGCCGCCGATCACCGTGAACACCGCCCCCAGCACGGCGACGCCCGCCATCGCGAGGGCGAGCACGGTGACCAGGCCGGCGTCACCGCCGGTGATGCCGTCGTCGACGATCCGCTGGATCAGCAGCGGGTTGACCACGACGAGCGCGGCGTCGAGCGCAGTGATCGTGAGGAAGACCGCGATGGTGCGCCGGTGGGGTCCGGCGAAGGCCATCACGCGGCGCACGGTCCCGGGCGTGACCCGCTGCCGGCCCGCCTCCTGGTGGTCGGTGCGCATGTGACGCCAGGCGGGCCCCATCCCCGTGGTCAGCGACATGCGGTGCTCCTCAGCTCATCAGTCCGGCCAGCTCGCGGAGCCGGCGTACCTGCGCCTCCCGCTCACGCTTGCGCTGCTCCTCCAGGGGCAGCTCACCCGCGCTCTGCAGCAAGGCCGTGGTCTCGCGGGCCGCGCCCGGCATCGGGGCGGTCAGCGCCGCCACCAGGTCGGCGACGGTCGCGTCCAGCTCTGCGACGGGCACGGCGGTCGTGGCCAGCCCGATCGCCACGGCCTCCTCGGCCCCGACGGTGCGGGCGGTGACACAGATCTCCAGTGCCCTGGCGTAGCCAACGCACGCGACCAGCGGCTTTGTTCCCGTCAGGTCGGGCACCAGCCCCAGGGCGGCCTCCTTCATGGCGAAGGAGACGTCGTGGGCGACGACGCGCAGGTCGCACGACAGCGCGAGCTGGAACCCGGCGCCGATGGCGTGGCCCTGCACCGCCGCGACCGACACGAAGCGCGGGTCGCGGAGGAAGGTGAAGCCCCGCTGGTAGTCGTCGATGGTCGCGGCCATCGTGTCGTCGTCGAGGGCCAGCAGGCCCGCGACGGTCTCCTGGCTCCCCCCTCCCGGACCAGCCTCCGGAGGCGAGCATCGCCCGGTCGAGCCCCGCGGAGAAGCTCGGCCCCTCGCCACGCACCACCACGACCCGGACGTCGTCGGCGATCCCCTCCCCGATCCGCGCCAGCGCCCGCCACATGCCGGGGGTCTGCGCGTTGCGAACCTCGGGCCGCGCCAGCGTGATCGTGGCGACGGGCCCGTCCTGGTCGTAGCGCAGGCCGGCCGCCGCGAGCTCGTCGGTCGTCATGCCCGGATCATCGCAGCCACGACCGACAGACCGCCCTGCGGGACTAGGACCATGGTCCGATGGTGGGGCGTACCCCTCCCGGCGGACGGTGGTCTCATCACTCACGAGGGAGGGACTCCCCATGGACACCACCACTGCCATACCCCGTCGCCTGGCCGCCACGGCCGTCACGGCTGCCGTGCTCGCCGGCGGCCTCCTGGTCGCACCGGCCGCGCAGGCTTCCGGCGGCGACGACGTACGCCGCAGCGGGTCGTGCTCGGCCGGTTCGACGTGGAAGCTCAAGGCCAAGCCGGACAACGGCCGGCTCGAGGTCGAGGGCGAGGTCGACAGCAACGTCAACGGCCAGACCTGGACCTGGCGGATCCTGCGGAACGGCACCGTGGTCGAACGCGGCACCAAGCAGACCGCCGGCCCCAGCGGGAGCTTCAGCGTGTCGCGCCGCATCGCCAACCCGGCGGGCAGCGACCGGATCGGGTGGCGCGCCAGCAACGCCGCGACCGGCGAGACCTGCTCCGGCTCGCTGACCATCTGACCGGCCCAGGGCGCGCGCGGTCCCCACGGCCGCGCGCGTCCTGCGGCGTCAGGCCAGCGACACCAGGTCGGCGTAGTCGGCGGTCCAGAGGTCCTCGACGCCGTCGGGCAGGATCAGCACCCGATCGGGCTGGAGGGCCTGGACGGCGCCCTCGTCGTGGGTGACCAGGACGATCGCGCCGGCGTACTCGCGGATCGCGGCCAGCACCTCCTCGCGCGAGGCGGGATCGAGGTTGTTGGTCGGCTCGTCGAGCAGCAGCACGTTGGCCGAGGAGACCACGAGGATCGCCAGCGCCAGCCGGGTCTTCTCGCCACCCGAGAGCACGGCCGCCGGCTTGTGGGCGTCGTCGCCGGAGAAGAGGAACGAGCCGAGCACCGAGCGGGCCTCGGTGTCGGTGAGCTGGGGCGCGGCCGCGTGGAGGTTCTCCAGCACCGAGCGCCCGACGTCGAGCGTCTCGTGCTCCTGGGCGTAGTAGCCCAGCCGTAGCCCGTGACCGGGCAGCACCTCGCCGGTGTCCGGCGCGTCGACGCCGCCGAGGATCCGCAGCAGGGTGGTCTTGCCGGCGCCGTTGAGGCCCAGGATCACCACCCGGCTCCCCCGGTCGATCGCCAGGTCGACGTCGGTGAAGACCTCGAGCGAGCCGTAGG
Source organism: uncultured Actinomycetota bacterium (assembly GCA_963740885.1). Classification (GTDB taxonomy): domain Bacteria; phylum Actinomycetota; class Actinomycetes; order Propionibacteriales; family Nocardioidaceae; genus Nocardioides. The sequence goes on along the minus strand of CAVUFP010000001.1, from coordinate 118,853 downwards.
ACTTCGACAGCTCCTCCGCCGTCAGCGGGGTCTTCCCGCAGGGCGCCGGGGCCGGGAAGGCGATCCGGGCGACCTTGTCGGCCTTCCGCTCCCCCTCGACGCCGGCCATCAGCTTCTCCGCGCGCTTGAGCATCGACTGCGCGGCCTGGGCCTTGGTCGCCTTGGCCCGCATCTTGTTGGCCTGGTCGGTCAGCTGCCTGGCCTTGCTCTCCGCGTTGGTCCGCTCGCGCTTGCGTCGCTTCTCGTCGGTCTCGCGCTGCTGGAGGTAGGCGTGCCAGCCCATGTTGTAGACGTCGATCTCGGCGCGGTTGGCGTCGAGGTGGAAGACCCGCGTCACGGTCTGGTCGAGCAGCGCGGTGTCGTGGCTGATCACGACCAGCCCGCCGGAGTGGGCCTTGAGGAACTCGCGCAGCCAGACCACCGAGTCGGCGTCGAGGTGGTTGGTCGGCTCGTCGAGCAGCAGCGTGTCGGCGCCCGAGAAGAGGATCCGCGCGAGCTCGACCCGGCGCCGCTGGCCGCCCGAGAGCGTCTTCAGCGGCTGACCGAGCAGGCGGTCCTCGATCCCGAGGCTGCTGGCGATCCGGGCCGCCTCGGACTCGGCGGCGTACCCACCGCCGGCGTGCAGCTCGGTGTCGGCGCGGCTGTAGCGCTGCATCGCGCGGTCGCGGACCTCGGGGTCCTCGCTGGCCATCTCGGCCTCGGCCGCCCGCAGCCGGCGTACGACGTCGTCGAGCCCTCGCGCCGAGAGGATCCGGTCGCGCGCGATGACCTCGGGGTCGCCGGTGCGCGGGTCCTGCGGCAGGTAGCCCACGTCGCCGGTGCGCTGCACGCGACCGGAGGCCGGCAGCGCCTCGCCGGCGAGGATCTTGGTGAGGGTCGTCTTGCCGGCGCCGTTGCGCCCCACGAGCCCGACCTTGTCGCCGGCGGCGACCCGGAAGTCGACGTCGGCCATCAGCAGTCGCGCCCCGGCACGAACCTCGAGCTGCTGGGCGGTGATCATCAGGCTCGCTAGCCTAGGTCGGCGGGCAGGCCGTCCCGCAATCGGCGTGACGACCCCGAGGAGCCCGACGTGCGCTTCAACCCCAAGGCCCGGCTCGACACCCGCCGGGTGCGCGACAGCGGCCGCGGCGGGGGCGGCGGCGGGCTGGGTGGCGGCGGCCGGAGCCCGGTCCGGATCCCGGGCGGTGCGGCGGCCACGGGCGGCGGCGGGCTGGTGCTGGTGGTGGTCCTGGTGATCGTGGTCGCCCAGTACTTCATGGGTGGCGGAGGCGGCACCTCGTCCTCGGCCGGCGACGCGCTGGACACCTCGCGCGCCGGGGGCGACACCAGCCGCTACGCCGACTGCCAGACCGGTGCCGACGCCAACGAGAGCGCCGACTGCGCCCGGGTGGCCGTCGAGAACGCGTTGACGGCGTACTGGTCGGAGACGCTGCCCGACCAGAGCAGCACCGACTTCCACGCCGAGCAGTCGATGCAGACCTTCACCGGCTCGGTGCAGACCGGGTGCGGCCAGGCGACGGCCGACGTGGGCCCGTTCTACTGCCCGCCCGACGAGAGCATCTACCTCGACACCACCTTCTTCGAGGACGTGCTGCAGCAGGGCCTCGGCGGTCCGGCCGGAGACTTCGTCGAGCCCTACGTGCTCGCCCACGAGTACGGCCACCACATCCAGAACCTGCTCGGCACCATGGGCCGGGTCCGCACCCAGCAGGGGCCGGAGAGCGACGCGGTGCGCCTGGAGCTGCAGGCCGACTGCTACGCCGGCATGTGGGCCGGCGACGCGACCGGTGCCCGCGACTCCTCCGGGGAGGCCTACATCGAGGAGCTGAGCCAGCAGGACGTCGACCAGGCGATCGCGGCCGCCAAGGCGGTCGGCGACGACCGGATCCAGGACCGCACGACGGGCCGGGTCAACCCGAAGGAGTGGACCCACGGCTCCGCCGAGCAGCGGCAGCGCTGGTTCATGACGGGGTACGACGAGGGCACGCTCGAGGCCTGCGACACCTTCTCGGCCGCCTCGCTCTGAGGCACCGATCGACGATGGCGGGAACCCGCTGGCCGGGCCTATGATGGCTCACCACTCAGCGTCGCCGTAGGGAGAGTGCGATGGCCAGACGTCGCCTGCACGTGCTCGCACTGGTCGCTGCCGGCGCAGCGACGACTCTCGTCGGAGGCGCCGCCCTGGGCCTGGGTCCGGGCACACAGGTCGGGGCGATGTTCTATCCCGAATCGTCGTCGAACTGCCCGGACTCGACCTGGCTGCAGGTGACCTCGGTCGACGACGACTACACCGTTCCGCGCCCAGGCGTCCTCACCTCTTATCGCATGCAGTTGGGTGCGGAGGTGCCAGCAAACGTCGGCTTCCGGCTGGGGCGCCCGGACGGGACGGGCGGCTGGCGCGTCGTGGCTGCTCCTCCGCTGGTCGCCCCCGAGGTCAACCAGGTGGTGGAGCGACGGATCCGGGTCCAGGCCCAGCCGGGGGACGTCCTCGGCGCCTTCTACGGGGCTGGGACCAGCCCCGACTGCGGACGGAGCGAGGCAGGGTTCGGCTACGTCGGCGCGAACGGCAACGTGACCGGCGGCCCCCTCACCACCAACTTCTCGGGCAGCGGCTTCCGGTTCAGCGTCGAGGCGACCCTGGAGCCCGACGCCGACCACGACGGGTTCGGCGACGTGACCCAGGACGACTGCCCGACCGACCCCCTGCGGCAGGGCGCCTGCGACCGCGAGCCTCCGGACACCGGGATCACGTCGGTGACAGCCCAGAACAGGACGAACCGCATCGTCGTCCGGTTCACCGCGACCGAGCCCGGCTCGACCTTCCGCTGCGCCCTCGACGGACCCCGCATGCGCTCGTGCACCTCGCCCTGGGCGACGCGGGTGGCGCCCGGCCGGCACGTGGTCGGCGTGCAGGCGACCGACCCCAGCGGCAACGTCGACCCCACGCCGGCAGTCGCGTCCGTCCGGGTGCGGTAGCCGCGCTCAGCCCTCGAGCAGCGCCTCGACCTGGGGGAACTGGCGCTGGAGCGCGCGCAGGTGGGGGGCGACGGCGGGGTGGCGGAACTTCGCGACCAGCGCGCCCTCGCCGCCGCTGACCCGCTCGAGGGCCCACTCGGCCCGGCTCAGGGCGGTGTAGACGGCCGAGACCCGGGCACCGGTGACGACGTCCTCCTCGGTGGCCAGGCCGGGGGCCAGGCCCATCAGGTAGGCCTCGACCAGCGGTTCGAACTCCTCGCGGGCGGTGAGGGAGAAGAGGCCGAGGTCTCCCCCGACGTGTCCGGTGCCGAGCATCGCCCAGTCGATGGCGACGACGCGGTCGCGGTCGCGGCCGGGCAGGTTCGTCGCGGCGGGGTCTCCGTGCTGGGCGACCTGCGGCAGCGCCCCCACCCGCTCGAGCAGCACCTCCCGGCGGCGCCACAGGTGGTCGGCGACGTCGGCCACCGGCGTCCGGGCCAGGGTCGGCCAGCCGCCGCGACGCTCGACCCGGGCCAGTCGGTCGCGCAGCTGGTCGCGGGCCAGGAAGCGCGGCCGCGCCGTGAGCGATCCCGCGAAGCGGCCCAGCGCCATGGCCACGAACAGCCCGCTCGACGCGGCGTCCTCGACCCACTCCCGGGTGATGGTCACGCCGTCGGCGTCCTCCTCGACCGCGGCCGTCGGTGCGCGGAGCCCGTCGGTGGCGGTGACGATCCCGGTGCTGAGCACGTCGGCCTCGCGTCGCCAGTAGGCGAAGTGGACCGGGTCCGAGAGCTCCGCGGCGTCGTGGACCGCGGGGCGTGCGAGCCGCTTCACCACGACCGGCTGGTCGCCGATGGCGGCGCGCCAGACGCCGACCGTCGAGGTGCCGGTGCCGCCGGGGAGCGGGTGCCAGTCCGGCTCCGGCTCCCACACGGCAGGGCTCATGGCGGGGACGCTAGCCGATGTCGCGCCGGGTGAAGGCCAACCAGCCCGCGAGCGAGAGCGCGACAGCGACCGCCAGCACGCTGGCGAAGGCCGCCGGGTCGACGTCAGCGACGGGCACCAGCGCGAGGTGCTCGAAGGGCGAGAGGTCGCGCATCCAGCCTGGGAGCCGGAGGGCATCGGCCAGCACCAGCACCACGACGGCGTACCCGAGCCCGAGCCAGCCGAGGCCGGCCCACCGTGGCCGCAGGCCGTGGAGCACGAGGGTCAGGGCGGACAGCACGAGGACGGCGGGGAGCCAGGTCAGCGTCTGCCACGTCAGGCGCACCACGGCCGCGTCGTCGCCGGTGACCGCCGCGTAGCCGAGGCCCATCCCGAGCCCACCCGCGCCGAGGACCACGACGGTCCCGATGACCGTGACGCTCATGTGGGCGAGCAGCCACCGGCTCCGCGACGTCGCCGTCGCGAGCAGCGACTCGACCCGCCCGGCGTCCTCCTCGCCCCGGGGCCGCAGCGCCGAGGAGACCGCGAACCCCGAGGCCAGGAGGGCGAGCATCATCAGCGACACCGCCTGGAAGCCCGCGACCATGTCGTCGGCGCCGGCGGTGAACACCCGCGTGGCAGCAGAGCTGTCGCCGATCAGGTCACCCGCGCCGTCCCCGATCGACCCGTACGCGACGCCGGTGAGGGCCAGCCCGAGAGCCCACCCCATCACCGTGGCGCGCTGCAGGCGCCAGGCCAGGCCGAACGACGTCCTGAGCCGTCGACCGGCCCGCGCGGGTCCGGGTCGCGCTGCCAGGACGCCCGAGCCGATGTCGCGGCGTCCCAGGACGGCGTACGAGGCAGCCGCGGTCGCGACCGCCAGCGCCACCAACAGCAGCGCCGGCCACCAGCGCAGCCCGGAGAAGGCGTACATCCGCTGGTACCAGCCGATGGGGCTCAGCCAGGAGACGGCCTCGTTGCCGACGTCGCCGACGGCCCGGAGGGCGTAGGCGGCCGCCAGCACCGCGCCGGTCAGGCCGTAGGCCGCCCGGGTGGTCGGGGTGAGCTGGGCCGCGAGGAGCGCCACCCCACCGAAGGCTGCGCCGCTCAGGGCCGCACCGACGCCCAGCGCCACCGAGTCGGCGACGGCCAGGGGCACCGACACCAGGCTGAGGGCGATCAGTGCTCCCAGCAGGAGGTTGGCGATCAGCATCTCGATCAGGGCTGCCGTGAGCGGCGCCCGTCGACTGATGGCCGAGGCCCGGACCAGCTCGTCGCGACCGCTCTCCTCCTCGGCGCGGGTGTGGCGCCCGACGAGGAACATGCTCATCAGCCCGGCGACGATCGCGCCGAACGCCGTCGCCTGCCAGGCGACCTGGCCACCGATCGTGTCGAGGGCCCGGGCCGGCCCGGTCATCGCGATCAGGGCCGGGTTGGCCGCCATGGCCTGGGCGGCCCGGTCGAGCTCGGCCTGCGTGGCGTAGAGCCCCTCCACGCTGACGGCCTGGCTCCAGTAGAGGACGACCCCGCCGAGCCACCACCACACGAGCATCAGCCGATCGCGTCGGAGGTAGGCGCGCAGCAGCAGCCCGGCGCCGGTCACGACACCTCGTCGGCGTGGTCGATCCGGTCGCCGTAGTGGCGCAGGAACAGCTCCTCCAGCGTCGGCGGGGTAGCGGTCAGGCTGCGCAACCCGGCCTCCCGCAGGACCCCGAGGGCACCGTCGAGCGCCACCGTGTCGACCTCGAAGCGGACCCGCTGTCCCTCGGCCACCAGGTCGTGCACTCCGGCCAGCGAGGTCAGCCCCGGTGCCGGGCGGGCCAGCTCGGCCGTGACCGACGTACGGGTCAGGTGGCGGAGCTCGGCCAGGGTGCCGCCGTCGACGACCCGTCCCTCGCGGATGATGCTCACCCGGTCGCAGAGCCGCTCGACCTCGGCCAGGATGTGGCTCGAGAGCAGCACCGTGTGGCCGTGGTGGCGGAACTCCTCCACGCACTCGGTGAACACCGCCTCCATCAGCGGGTCGAGGCCCGAGGTCGGCTCGTCGAGCACGAGCAGGTCGACGTCCGCAGCCAGCGCCGCCACGAGCGCGACCTTCTGCCGGTTGCCCTTGGAGTAGCTGCGACCCTTCTTGGTCGGGTCGAGCCCGAACCGCGCCACCAGGTCGTCCCGCCGCCGGGGGTCGAGGCCGCCGCGCAGCCGGCCGAGGAGGTCGATCACCTCACCGCCGGTCAGCGTGGGCCAGAGCGTCACGTCGCCCGGCACGTAGGCGAGCTGCCGGTGGAGCGTGGCGGCGTCGCGCCACGGATCGCCTCCGAGCAGCCGCACCGAGCCGGCGTCCTTGCGCAGCAGCCCGAGCAGCACCCGGATCGTCGTGGACTTCCCCGCGCCGTTGGGGCCCAGGAACCCGTGCACCTCGCCGCGGGTGACCGTGAGGTCCAGCCCGTCGAGCGCGGTCGTGCTCCCGAACCGCTTGACCAACCCCTCGATCTCGATCGGCTCCGCCATGCTCCGACTGTAGGACGGCGCGGCCTCGGCTAGCGTCATCCGCGTGACCACGACTCTCCTCGAGACCACCAGCCGGGCGCTGCGGCGGATCGCCCTCGACAAGCAGCGGGAGCACCGCCTGCCCGGGGTGTACGCCGGCGTGCAACGCGGTGGTCGGCTCGTGTGGGGCGACGGGATCGGCCGGCGGGACGTGTCGGCGGACGCCCCGCCCGCCGCGGACGACCAGTTCCTGATCGCCTCCAACTCCAAGACCTTCACCGCGGTCATGGTGATGCAGCTGCGCGACGAGGGCCGGCTCGACCTCGGCGACCGCGTGGCCGACCACCTGCCCGAGGTCACCCACCCGCTGACCGTCCGGCAGGGCCTCGCCCACGTCTCGGGGATGCAACGCGAGCCGGTGGGCGACGTCTGGGCCACACTCGTGCAGCCGTCGACGGAGGAGCTGCTGGCCGGCTTCGCCGAGGCCGAGGCGGTCGGGCGCCCGCACGACCGCTGGCACTACTCCAACACCGTCTACGCCGTCCTCGGCGAGCTGGTGGCCCGGCTCGACGGCCGTTCGTGGGAGGAGTCGCTGCGCGCCCGGCTGCTCGACCCGCTGGAGCTGCGGCGTACGTCGGTGGGCTTCGACGACGGGCCGCGGGCCACCGGCTACTACGTGGCGCCGTACGACGACGTGCCGCGCCCCGAACCCGTGATCGACCTGCGCGCGATGAACCCCTGCGGCGGCATGGCCAGCACCGCCGACGACCTGGCGCGCTGGTCAGCGTTCCTCGCCGACCCCGACTCCTCGGTCCTCTCCCCCGACACCGTCGAGGAGATGTGCCAGCCGCAGGCGATGATCGACACCGTCGGCTGGACCGCCGGCATGGGCCTGGGGCTGTTCCTGGTGCGGTCGAAGGCCGGCCGCACCTGGGTGGGCCACACCGGCGGCATGCCCGGCCACATCACCGGCGTCTTCACCCACCGCGAGTCGCACACCGGCGCGATCGTGCTCATGAGCTCGACCGCCTCCCCCGACCCGGCGGCCTTCGCGATCGAGCTCGGCGAGCACGTGCTCGCCCACGACCCCGTCGAGCCGCCCGCCTGGACGCCCGGCACCGAGCTGCCGGCCGAGCTGGCCGGGCTGCGCGGCGTGTGGTTCACCGAGGGCACGCCGTTCCACTTCTCGGTGGTCGAGGGCCACCTCGAGGCCCGCCACCCCGACCTGCCGAAGGAGCGCCCGTCCTCGGTCTTCGAGAAGGTCGGCGACGACCTCTACCGCACGGTCAGGGGTCGTGAGCGCGGTGAGCTGCTCCGCGTCACCCGCGACGCCGACGGCCGGCCGGTCGAGCTGCACTGGGCCACCTACCTCTGCACCCGTGACCCGCTCGCCTTCGGCGAGGAGCTCGACCGCTAGCCGACCCGTCACTTCTGCGAGTTCAACACGGGCCGAGCCGTCACTTCTGCGAGTTCAGAAAGGGCCGACCCGTCACTCAGGGCGGGCGACAGTGACGGCTCGGCGCCCATCAAACTCGCAAAGATGACGGCTCGGCGACGAACAAACTCACGAAAGTGACGGGTCGGCGATCAGGAGTTGGTCACCTCGACGCGGAGGGAGCGGGCGTCGAGGAGGGCCTGGTCGAGCACCTGCCGGCGCGGGTCGGGTACGGCGAGCCACGGCTCGACGACGCGGAGCCCGGCCAGCCGGGGGTCGGTCAGCACCTCGGCCACGGCCGACCGGTCGCCGCCCGCGACGACCGGTCCCGACCGCACGACCGGGCCGAGCACCCGTACGGCGTGGTCGGCAGCGGCCTCGTAGGCCTCACGCGCCTGCTTGTCGCGGCGCCGCGCGAACCGCTGCTGGCTCTGGCCGCCCGCCTTGGTGCGGCCCTGCACGTGCCGCTGGCCGATCTTGTGCTCGGCCATCTCGGCCCCGGCCATCCGGGCGATCGCGAAGCCGCCCTTGCGCACCAGCAGCACGCCCCACGACGTGGGTGTGACGGCCGCCGCCGCGAACTCGGCCGGGTCGGCCGGTCCCGACCACGTCTCGTCGAAGGGCAGCGCGGCGACGAACGACGACCCGTCGGGTGCGCGACCGCGCAGCACCTGCTCGGCGGTGAGGTCCACGCCGCCGTGGCGGGTCGCGAAGTTGTCGACCCAGCGGGCCAGCCGCTCCGGCGGCACGAGCACGTGGGTGCTCAGAGGAACTCCAGGGGGTCGAACTCGTCGATCGGGATGACCCGGACCCGCGGCAGCCGGGTGTTGAACGCGCCGACGTCGTACTCGAGGTCCATCATCTCGAGCCCCGCCAGCTCGCGGAACCCGGCGTTGATCAGCTCCTGGAAGGCGATCAGGCCCAGCCGGCGACCGTCGGCCAGGGCGCCCATCTGGGGGAGGAAGTCGCCGTCGTGGCTGGCGAGCACGACGTCGGCCTCCCGGTCGACCAGCGCCTCGAGCGTCCGCTGGATCGCGATGTCGACGACCTTGCCCTCACCCTGCAGCGGGACCGGGCGGTAGCCGATCGCCATGATCGCCTGCACGAACGACACCGGGAGCTCGCCGCTCACGGCGAGGAAGAACAGGCCACGGACCGGCTGGCCCCAACGCTCTTCGACGTGGCCGAGCACCCGGTTCCAGCGCGGTCGGTCCTCGGGCTGCGGCCGCCGCTGCAGGATGTTGGTGCCCAGGGTGGCGTCGAGGTTCTCGCCGTCGACGAGCAGGTACGTCGTCCGCTGCCCCGGTTCCGGCTGACCGTCCATGCGGCTGACTCTAGGGGGTGTAGAGCACGTCGAGCCGCTGCACGACCATCGCGGTGTCGGCCGCGAAGCCCGAGCCCTCGACGACGGTCGAGGCCGCGTCGACCTCCGCCCACGGGACGGTCAGGACCGACGCGACCATCACCAGCGCCGTCGGCGCGCCCCGGCCGTCGACGACGATGCCGAGCTCACCCGTCTCGGGCACCATGCCGCCGTCGGCGCGGTAGTCGCGCAGCGACCCCGCGATGGCCGTGGTGCGCCCGGCCAGCACGTCGGCCAGGAAGGCGTCGGCCTCCTCGGGGGTGGTCCCGAACGACCACGCCGGCGGCCGCACCACCTCGAGCGGCGTCGGCCCGAAGTACGACGGCACGTGGTTGAGCTTGGCGCGGAACACCGCGCGGCGCCAGAACGTCTCCAGTGCCTCGTCGACGTCGCCGACCTCGTGATCCGTGTCCACGGGCCCAGCGTAGGCGGTGGGTCGTCGCCGGCCGGTCGGCCGCACGCAACGCTCAGCCGGCCGGCGTACCGGCCCGCTCCACGAAGTCCCGCTGCCGGATGAGCAGCAGGCTGAGCACCCCCGCCGCGAAGGCGACCACAGCGGCGATGACGATGATGTGGTTGAGGGCGTCGACCACCGACGAGGTGCCGACGCGGGTGACGAGGTCGGCCGCGCGGGCCCCGCCATAGGTCCCGGCGGCCCGGGAGGCCGCCTCGACCTGGCCGCCCGACAGCGCCGCGGTCAGCCGGGCGAGCGCGTCGGCGGGCACCGACCCCTGCAGCCCGGCGCGGGCGGCGTCGGCGACCTGCTGGCTGAAGATCGAGCCGAGCGTGGCGATGCCGGTGGCGATGCCGACCTGGCGCAGCGTGGAGTTGACCCCGCTGGCCATGCCCGAGCGATCCATGCTGACCACGCCCACCGCCGTCGAGGCCAGCGGTGGGTTGATCATGCCGATGCCGACCCCGCTGACGAGCAGTCCCGGGATCAGGTGGGTCCACGACGACGTCGTCTCGATCCCGAGGAGCAGCAGCAGGCCGGCGCCGAGGACGAGGAACCCGGGCCCGATCAGCCACTTCACCGGGACGCGCTCGGAGAGCCGGCCCGCCAGCGCCGCCGCGAAGAACGAGGCGCCGGAGAGGAAGAGGAAGCGGACGCCGGTGCCGACGGCGGAGTAGCCGAGCACGTTCTGCACGTAGATCACCAGGAAGGTCAGCAGGGAGAAGACCGACGCGGAGACGCCGAAGGCGGCGATCAGCCCGCCGCAGAACGTCGGCTTGCGCAGGAGTCCGAGGTCGAACATCGGGTGCTGCTGCACCAGCTGGGAGACCACGAACACCGCCAGGAGCACCGCGGCCGCGACCAGGCAGAGGACGACGGTGCGGTCGCCCCAGCTGTGCTGGCCGGCCTCGATCAGGCCGTAGACCAGGGCCCCCAGGGCCCCGGTGAAGACCACGAAGCCGAGCCAGTCGGGGCGACCGGCCCGCGGGTCGTGGGACTCGCGCACCTTCGCCACGGTGACCACGATGGCCAGCAGGCAGAGCGGGACGTTCACGAAGAAGATCCACCGCCACGACAGGCCGCTGGTCAGCACGCCGCCGAGCACGGGTCCCACGGCGACGGCGACGCCGGTCGTGGCCCCGAAGACACCGAACGCCGTGCCGCGGTCCTTGCCGTGGAAGGCACCGGCGAGCAGCGCGAGGGCGGTCGCGAACATGGCGGCCCCGCCGATGCCCTGGAACGCCCGCGAGAGCGTCAGCACGGTGATGTCCTGGGCGGCGCCGCACGCGATCGAGCCGATCGTGAACAGCACGGTGCCGATCACGAAGACGCGGCGTCGCCCGAACAGGTCCGCGAGCGATCCCGCGGTCAGCAGCAGCGCAGCCAGGCTCAGCGCGTAGGCGTCGATGACCCACTGGAGGTCCGACAGCGACGCGGAGAGCTCGGTCTGGATGTCGGGCAGCGCGACGTTCACGATCGTGATGTCCAGCAGCAGCATGAAGACCCCGAGGCAGACCGCCGTCAGCGTCCACCACTTGGGGTCGCGGGTGTTCCGGTGCTCGGCCGTGTGGGCCGGGGCCACGGGCGTGCTCACACGTTGAAGCCGAGCGCGCGCAGCTGCTCGCGGCCGTCGTCGGTGATCTTGTCCGGGCCCCACGGAGGCATCCAGACCCAGTTGATCAGGACGTCGCCGACCAGGCCCTCGAGCGCGGAGTTGGTCTGGTCCTGGATCACGTCGGTCAGCGGGCAGGCCGCCGAGGTGAGCGTCATGTCGAGGACACAGTTGGAGTCCTCGTCGAGGTGGACGTCGTAGACCAGGCCGAGGTCGACGACGTTGATGCCGAGCTCGGGGTCGACGACGTCCTTCATCGCCTCGGTGACGTCGTCCTTGGTCACCGTGGCGGTGCCGCCGCCCTGGAGCACGGTCTCGGGCACCTCGGGCAGGTCTGCGTGATCAGGGGTGTGGCTCATGCCTTCTCCTCCAGCACTCGGGTGGTCGCGTCCTTCCAGGCCATCCAGGACAACAGGGCGCACTTGACGCGCGCCGGGAACTTGGCGACGCCGGCGAAGGCGATGCCGTCCTCCAGCACCTCCTCGTCGGGCTCGACCTGGCCCTTGCCCTGCATCAGGGCGAGGAACTCCTCGTGCACCGCCATCGCGTCGTCGAGCGGCTTGCCGATCACCAGGTCGGTCATCACCGAGGTCGCCGCCTGCGAGATCGAGCAGCCGATCGCGTCGTACGACACGTCCTCGACGACTCCGTCGTGGAGATGGACGCGCAGCGTCACCTCGTCACCGCACGTGGGGTTGACGTGGTGGACCTCCGCCTCGAAGGGGTCCCGGAGCCCCGCGTGGTGGGGGTTCTTGTAGTGGTCCAGGATGATCTCCTGGTAGAGGCTGTCGAGCTCGGTAGACATGGTCTCACCCCAACCTGAAGTAGGACCGGACGTATTCCAGCCCCTCGACGAACGCGTCGATCTCGGCCGGCGTCGTGTAGAGGTACGACGACATCCGCGTCGAGCTCTGCACGCCGAACCGGGCGTGGGCGGGCTTGGCGCAGCTGTGCCCGGCACGGACGGCGATGCCGCGCGAGTCGAGGACCTGGGCGACGTCGTGCGGGTGCACGCCGTCGATCTCGAAGCTGATCGCGCCGCCGCGCAGGGTCGGGTCGAGCGGACCCAGGACGGTCAGGCCGGGCACGGTCGCCATGCCCTCGAGGGCGTAGCGGGTGATCGCCTGCTCGTGGGCGTGGATCGCCTCCATGCCGACGTGGTCGAGGTAGTCGACGGCCGCGCCGAGCCCCACCGCCTCGACGATCGGCGGCGTCCCCGCCTCGAACCGGTGGGGAGCCTTCGCGTACGTCGACCGCTCCATCGTCACGGTCTCGATCATCTCGCCGCCGCCGTGGAACGGCGGCAGCGCGTCGAGCAGCTCGCCCTTGCCCCACAGCACGCCGATGCCGGTCGGCCCGACGCACTTGTGGCCGGTGAAGGCCACGAAGTCCGCGCCGCTGGCGACCACGTCGACCGGCAGCTGCGGCACGGCCTGGGCGGCGTCGAGGATCACCACGGCGCCCACCTCGTGCGCGCGGTCGGCGATCTGCCGGACCGGGTTGATCGTGCCGAGCATGTTGGACACCCAGGCCAGCGAGACGACCTTGGTGCGCTCGGTGATCAGCTCGTCGATGTTTGAGGTGTCGAGCAACCCGTCGTCGGTGATGCCGAACCACTTCAGGGTCGCGCCGGTGCGCTGGGTGAGCAGCTGCCACGGCACGATGTTGGAGTGGTGCTCCATCTCGGTGATGACGACCTCGTCACCGGGGCCGACCCGCAGGTCGCCGTCGGCCCACGCGAAGACGTTGGCCAGCAGGTTGAGCCCCTCGGTGATGTTCTTGGTGAACACCACCTCGTCGCGCGACGGCGCGTTGAGGAACGCCGCCACCGTGTCGCGGGCACCCTCGAACGCCTCGGTCGCCTCCGAGCCCAGGGTGTGCATCGCCCGGGCGATGTTGGCGTTGTGGCGCTCGAGGTGGTCGACCATCGTGTCGATGACGACCTGCGGCTTCTGCGAGGTGTTCGCGCTGTCGAGGTAGACCAGCGGCTCCCCGCCCGCGACCAGGCGCGACAGGATCGGGAAGTCCTTGCGGATGACCTCCAGGTCGGGGAGCAGACCGGGCAGCGACATGGTCAGACCGCCGCCGTGGGGACGGCCTTGACGTACTTGTCGTAGCCCTCGGCCTCGAGCTGGTCGGCCAGCTCGGGGCCGCCCTGGTCGGCGATCCGGCCGGCGACGAAGACGTGGACGAAGTCGGGGGTGATGTAGCGCAGGATCCGCGTGTAGTGCGTGATCAGCAGCACGGCCTTGTCGCCGTCCTCGGCGAAGCGGTTGACGCCCTCCGACACGACCTTGAGCGCGTCGATGTCGAGGCCGGAGTCGGTCTCGTCGAGCACCGCGACCAGCGGGTCGAGCAGCTCGAGCTGGGCGATCTCGTGGCGCTTCTTCTCACCACCGGAGAAGCCCTCGTTGACGTTGCGCTGGGAGAAGGTCGGGTCGAGACCGGCCTGCTCCATCGCAGCGTTGACGTCCTTGACCCAGGTACGGAGCTTGGGCGCCTCGCCGTCGACCGCGGTCTTGGCCGTCCGCAGGAAGTTGGCGACCGAGACGCCGGGGACCTCGACGGGGTACTGCATCGCGAGGAACAGCCCCGCGCGGGCCCGCTCGTCGACGCTCATCGCCAGCACGTCCGCGCCGTCGAGGGTGACCGAGCCGGAGGTGATGGCGTACTTCGGGTGGCCGGCGATCGAGTAGGCCAGCGTGGACTTGCCGGAGCCGTTGGGGCCCATGATCGCGTGCACCTCGCCGGCGCGGATGGTCAGGGTCACCCCCTTGAGGATCTCCTTGGGGCCGTCCTCGGTCTGGACGCTCACGTGCAGGTCGTTGATCTCCAGGGTGCTCACTGCGGGGTCACTCCGTTCAGGGTGGTCTCGGTGTCGACGAAGACGACGCCGTCGCGTACGTCGACGGGGAAGGTGGCGACCGGCTCGGTCGCGGGCAGGTGGGTGGGCTTGCCGGTGCGGAGGTCGAAGCAGGAGCCGTGCAGCCAGCACTCGACCGTGCCGTCCGCCACCTCGCCCTCGCTGAGGGCGACCGCGGCGTGGCTGCAGATGTTCTCGACGGCGAAGACCTCGTCGCCGTCCTTGGCGACGGCGACCTCGTAGGCGCCGACGGTCACGGCGACCGCCTCGTCCTCGGGGATGTCGCTCACGGCGCAGGTGGGTGCGAAGGCCATCAGATCGCCTTCCCGACGTTCTTGGCGAGCTCGGCCTCCACCGTCGCGTGCAGCTTCTCCTCGATGGCCGGGACGCCGATCCTGCGGACCAGGTCGTTGAAGAAGCCGTGCACGACCAGGCGCCGCGCCTCCTTCTCCTCGACACCTCGTGAGCGCAGGTAGAACAGCTGCTCGTCGTCGAACCGGCCGGTGGCCGAGGCGTGCCCGGCCCCCGCGATCTCGCCGGTCTCGATCTCCAGGTTGGGGACCGAGTCGGCCTGGCAGCCGTCGGTGAGCACCAGGTTGCGGTTCTCCTCGAAGGTGTCGATGCCCTCGGCCTCCTTGCGGATCAGCACGTTGCCGATCCAGACCGTGCGCGCCCCCTGGCCCTGCAGCGCGCCCTTGTAGACGACGTTGCTGCGGGTGCGGGGGGCGTTGTGGTCGACGAAGAGCCGGTGCTCGATGTGCTGGCCCTCGTCGGCGAAGTAGAGGCCGAGCATCTCGACGGATCCGCCGGGTCCGGCGTAGTCGACGTTGGCGTGCATCCGCACCAGGTCGCCACCGAAGGACAGCGCCGCGTGCCTGACGGTCGCGTCGCGGCCCACCCGGATCGAGTCGCGCCCGAGGTGGACGGCGTCGTCGTCCCAGTCCTGGATGCTGACCATGGTGAGGTCGGCACCGTCACCGACGATCACGGAGGTGATCGCGCTGTAGCGGGCCGAGCCGGTGTGCTCGACGACGAGCGTCGCTCGGGCGTGGTGGCCGACGCGGACCAGCAGCTGGCCCCAGACCACGCCGTCGGCGCCGTCGCCGTGGAGCCTCACCAGGATCGGCTCGTCGGAGCTGAAGTCGGCCGGGACGTCGATCACCTGGCACTCACCGGAGCGCTCGACCGCGAGCGCGGCCGGGAGGTCGTTGGGGGGCAACGCCTCGGCCTTGGCCTGCTCGGTGGAGATCACCGGCAGGGTGACGCCCTCGGGCAGGCTGGTCTCCCACGACAGGCGGGTCTCCGACGGCTCGCCGTCGAGGATGCCCCGCAGCCGCTTGAGCGGGGTGAAGCGCCACGTCTCCTCGCGCCCGGTCGGGGCCGGGTGGTCCGCGAGGTCGTACGACGCAGGCGGGTTGAGGTGGCTCTCGACGCGCTCCACCTCGAGCGCGTCACGAACAGATTCGATAACAGTCACATTCGTCCTTCTGGTTCAGGTGGTTCCGAGACAGGCGCCAGCGCGCCTTCCTCGACCACCGTCAACGTCGTCCGGTGGTTGAGGAGGTTGTGCAGCAACCGTCTCGAAACCACCACCGTGCTCCGCGGCCCCTAGCCGACAGCGCCCTCCATTTGGAGCTCGATCAGGCGGTTGAGCTCGAGGGCGTACTCCATGGGGAGCTCCTTGGCGATCGGCTCCACGAAGCCGCGGACGATCATCGCCATCGCCTCGTCCTGCTCCATGCCGCGCGACATCAGGTAGAACAGCTGGTCCTCGGAGACCTTCGAGACGCTCGCCTCGTGGCCCATGGACACGTCGTCCTCGCGGATGTCGACGTAGGGGTAGGTGTCGGAGCGGCTGATCTGGTCGACGAGGAGCGCGTCGCACAGCACGTTGGACTTCGAGCCGTGGGCGCCCTCGTTGACCTGCACGAGCCCGCGGTACGACGTACGACCGCCGCCGCGCGCGACCGACTTGCTCAGGATCGAGCTGGAGGTGTGGGGCGCCGCGTGGACCATCTTGGCCCCGGCGTCCTGGTGCTGGCCCTCGCCGGCGAAGGCGATCGACAGCGTCTCCCCCTTGGCGTGCTCGCCCATCAGGTAGATCGCGGGGTACTTCATGGTCACCTTGGAGCCGATGTTGCCGTCGACCCACTCCATCGTGGCCCCGGCCTCGCACGTCGCCCGCTTGGTGACGAGGTTGTAGACGTTGTTGGACCAGTTCTGGATGGTCGTGTAGCGGCAGCGGCCGCCCTTCTTGACGATGATCTCGACGACCGCGGAGTGCAGCGAGTCCGAGCTGTAGATCGGCGCGGTGCAGCCCTCGACGTAGTGCACGTAGGCGTCCTCGTCGACGATGATCAGCGTCCGCTCGAACTGGCCCATGTTCTCGGTGTTGATGCGGAAGTAGGCCTGCAGCGGGATGTCGACATGGACCCCCGGCGGCACGTAGATGAACGAGCCGCCCGACCACACCGAGGTGTTGAGCGCGGCGAACTTGTTGTCGCCGACCGGGATCACCGTGCCGAAGTACTCCTGGAACAGCTCGGGCTGCTCCTTGAGCGCGGTGTCGGTGTCGAGGAAGAGCACGCCCTGCTCCTCGAGGTCCTCGCGGATCGAGTGGTAGACGACCTCCGACTCGTACTGCGCGGCCACACCGGCGACCAGGCGCTGCTTCTCGGCCTCGGGGATGCCGAGCTTGTCGTAGGTGTTCTTGATGTCCTCGGGGAGGTCCTCCCACGACTGCGCCTGCTTCTCGCTCGAGCGCACGAAGTACTTGATGTTGTCGAAGTCGATGGCCGAGAGGTCGGAGCCCCAGGTCGGCATCGGCTTGCGGTGGAAGAGCTTGAGGCCCTTCAGGCGCAGGTCGAGCATCCACTGCGGCTCGGACTTCTTGGAGGAGATGTCGCGCACGACGTCCTCGTTGAGGCCGCGGGTCGCGGTGGCGCCGGCGTCGTCGCGGTCGGACCAGCCGAACTCGTAGCGGCCGATGCCCTGGAGCTCCGGGTTGAGTTCTTCGATAGACGTCACGAGGTGGCCTTCCTGGTGGGGGTAGCGCTGTCGGGGATGCAGGTCGTGCACACGCCGTCGCCGTGGGCGATGGTCGCGAGGCGCTGGACGTGCGTGCCGAGGACGCGGCCGATGGCCTCGGTCTCGGCCTCGCACAGCTGGGGGAACTCGTGGGCGACGTGGGAGACCGGGCAGTGCTGCTGGCACAGCTGCTGCCCGACCGCGGGGCCGCCGACGACCGGCAGGTCGCGGACGCTCGCGGCGTACCCCTCGTCGCTCAGCACCCGGGCCAGCGCCTCGGCGGGCGACAGCTCGGGGTGGTCGGCGGTGATGCGCTCGTAGTCGCGCTCGATGAAGGCGACCCGACGGCGGGCGAACTCCATGACGGCGTCCTCGCCAGAGGTCTCGGCGAGGAACCGCAGCGCGTGGACCGCGAGGTCGTCGTAGTGCTGGTCGAAGGCGTCGCGGCCCTCCTCGGTCAGCACGAAGACCCGCGCCGGGCGGCCGCGGCCACGCGCGCCGCGCACCCGCTGGTCGCGGGCCTCGAGCGTGCCGTCGCCGACCAGGTGGTCGAGGTGGCGGCGTACGGCGGCCGGCGTCAGGTCGAGCCGCTCGGCCAGGCCTGCCGCGGTGGAGGGTCCGGCCTCGAGGATCGCGCGTGCCACGCGCACCCTCGTCGGCTGGTCTCCGGTGAATTCCACAACATCAGTGTGCCGTTATTGGTCCGGGCCGTTCAAGTAAGGGTCGCCTTAGGTCCGGCCAGGGGGTTGCCGTGCGCCGGGAGCAGGTGTTCATTGGTCTTGCGACCACCCCGCCGACCGCCCCTGAGGCCGACCCGGCGCGCCGCACTCCACATCGCAACGACCACGGGAGTGTCATGCACACGAAATCACTCGCGGCCGCGCTCGCGGCCCTCGCCCTGCTGTCCGTCGGACCCGCTGCGCTGGCCACCACTCCGGGTGGTTCGGCCGAGGTCACGGTCGGCAGCAACGACAGCCTGTTCAGCCAGAACAAGCAGAACGAGCCCGGCCTCGCCGTCAACCCGGTCGACACCGAGGTCCTGGCTGCCGGAGCCAACGACAACATCGACCTGGAGGCCTGCAACGCGGGCGACGACCGGACCTGCCCGTTCACGCCCGGCGTCGGGGTCTCCGGTGTGCAGTTCTCCCTCAACGGGGGCGACAGCTGGACCCAGCCGACCTACTCGGGCTACTCCGCTCGGGTGACACCCTCCTGCCTGGGCCAGCCGGACGTCGCGGACGGACAGCCGCCCGCGGGCGACACCGGCTGCCAGCCCGACCCGAACGGGCCGATCGGCACCTTGCCCCACTACGACGAGAACGGCCTGGTCTCCAACGGCGACCCCGAGCTGGTCTTCGGGCCCGTGCCTGGCCCCGACGGGAGCTTCTCCTGGGACAACGGGCAGCGCCTCTACTACGCCAACATCGCGACGAAGTTCCCAGGGCGGAACGCCTTCAAGGGCGACGCGGCCATCGCGGTCTCGCGCACCGACGACGTCGCTGCAGCCGCGGCGGGCGACGACGACGCCTGGATGGATCCGGTCCTCGTGACCAGGCAGAACAACGCACTGTTCAGCGACAAGGAGCAGATCTGGGCCGACAACGCCGAGTCCAGCCCCCACTTCGGCAACGTCTACGAGTGCAACGTGGGCTTCCGTGGGACCGCAGGGTCGGAGCCGGTGCTCTTCGCCCGCTCGACCGACGGCGGTGACTCCTGGCGCACCCGCCAGCTCTCCCCCGCGACCAACAACGCCCAGACCGGTGGTCGCCAGGGCTGCGCGGTCCGGACCGACAGCGACGGTGTCGTCTACGTGGTCTGGGTCGGCACCGACATCAAGACCCGTGGCGGAGTCTTCTACCAGGCTCGCTCGTTCAACGGCGGCGCCACCTTCGAGCGGCCGCGCATCATCCAGCGCGTCGCCGGAATCGGCCAGCTCGACCCGGCCCAAGGCCGCTTCACGATCGACGGGGTCGCGGGGGCGCGGACCGACGTGTTCCCGAGCATCGACATCGCCAACGGGGCGCCGACCGGTGCCGACGCCACCGACCAGGTGGTCCTCACCTGGTCCGACGACCGGGCCGGCCGGAACCAGGAGAACGCGTACGTCGCCACGTCGACCGACGGCGGACGCCACTACTCCACCTCGCCGACGGACGCGACCGACGGCAGCGACCGGGCCAACCAGCCCGCGATCGCCGTCTCACCCGACGGCACCGACGCCTGGCTCGTCTACAACGGCTACCTGACGCGGTGGCAGTCCACCACCGAGCAGCCGCGGCCGATGCTGGGTGTCGTCCGCCATGCGGAGGTGGATGCCGCGACAGGAGCGCTCGGGCCGTGGACGACGACGTACCGCGGGCCGACGGGTGACGCCCGGGCTTCGAGTGCCAACGGGCTGACCGCGGAGTTCCTCGGCGACTACAACTACGCCGTCGCCACCCGCGACTACGGGGCGGCGGTGTGGAACGACATGCGCGACGGCCAGGACTGCCCGGCGATCGACCGCTACCGCCAGGCGTTCGTGGAGGACGTGCAGTCCGGCCAGACCGAGCCACGTGTGGCCGACGAGAAGGAGGATCCGGAGGAGTCGGGCGAGCTGCCCGAGAGCCACTCCGACGCGCTGCGACCGGGGCCCAACAACGAGTGCCCGCCCGGGTTCGGCAACTCCTCGATCTACGGCGGGTCCTACGACGACCCGACTCCCTGATCGACCACTCCACACCACTCGGGCCACCCGGGTCCGGGCACCACGCCGTCGGCTGGTGCCCGGACCTAGAGTGACCTCATGCCTGGTTCGATCCTCGGAACCCACGTCCGTCGCGTGGAGGACCGCGAGCTCCTCCTCGGGAGGGGCACCTTCACCGACAACCTCGCCAGCCGGCGCGACGACGTGCTGCACGCCGTCTTCGTCCGCAGCCCGATGGCGCACGCCCGCATCGGCGGCCTCGACACCGCCGAGGCGGCCGCGGCGCCGGGCGTCGTCGCAGTGCTGACCAGCCGCGACCTCGGCGACGAGCCGGTGCCGCTGTTCGCCTCGGCCAACGACAAGGTGTCGCGCTGGGCCCTGGCTCGCGACGTGGTGCGCTACGTCGGCGACCCGGTGGCCCTGGTCGTGGCGGAGTCGCGGGCGGCCGCCGTCGACGCGGCCGAGCTCGTCGACGTCGACTACGACCCGCTGCCCGCGGTCGTCGACATGGAGGCGGCGGCCGAGCCCGACGCCACCCAGGTGCACGACGAGCTCCACCGCAACGTGGCGATCCGTCGGATCGACGAGGGCGACCCCCTCGACGACGCCGAGGTCGTCGTGCGCGCCCGGATCGAGAACAACCGGCTCGCCACCGCCCCCATCGAGGGCAACGCGATCCTCGCCGACCCCACCGACGACGGCGAGGGCCACCGGCTGACCGTCTGGATCTCGACCCAGCACCCGCACCTCGGCCGCCAGCTGCTCGGCCGCTTCACCGGGCTGGACAAGAAGCAGATCCGCGTCGTCGCACCCCACGTCGGCGGCGCCTTCGGCGGCAAGGCGGGCATCTCGCCCGACCACGCCGCCGTGGTCGGCGCGGCCCTCCACGTCGGCCGCCCGGTCTCCTGGACCGAGACCCGGAGCGAGGCGATGCTCTCGATGCACGGCCGCGGCCAGGTCCAGTACGCCGAGCTGGGACTCACCCGCGAGGGCCGGATCACCGGGCTGCGCGCCCGCGTCATCGGCGACTGCGGCGCCTACGCCGGGTTCGGCGGCAGCTTCTCGGCCGGGTCGACCCGCAGCATGGCCCAGGGCCCCTACGTCATCCCGCGGGTCCGCTACGACGGCGTCTCCGTGGTCACGACCACCGCGCCGGTGGGCGCCTTCCGCGGCGCCGGCCGGCCCGAGGCGGCGGCGCTGCTCGAGCGGATCATCGACATCGCGGCCGACGAGCTCGACCTCGCGCCCGAGGAGATCCGCCGCCGCAACTTCGTCCAGCCGGACGCGTTCCCGTGGGAGACCTTCTCCGGGCAGACCTACGACTCCGGCGACTACGACCTCCCGCTGACCGAGGCGCTGCAGCACGCCGACGTCGAGGGGGCACGCGCCGAGCAGGCCCGCCGGCGTGAGGCGGGCGACCCGCGGCAGCTCGGCATCGGCATCGCGTCGTACGTCGAGATCACGGGCTTCGGCGGCAAGGAGCTCGGCTACGTCTCGGTCCACGACGACGGCTCGGCCACGGTCCGCTCCGGCACCTCGGCCCACGGCCAGGGCCACGCGACGGCGTTCTCGATGATCGCCTCCGACCGGCTCGGCATCGACCTCGAGCAGATCACCTACCAGCAGTCCGACACCGCGCTGATCCCGACAGGCGGCGGCACCGGCGGCGCGCGGTCGCTCCAGATGGGTGGCCTCGCGGTCGCGCAGGCCTCGACCGAGCTGCTCGACCGGGCGCGACGGCTGGCCTCCGAGCTGCTCGAGGCGGCGGTCGACGACGTCGAGCGGGGCGACGACGGCTTCGAGGTGCGCGGCGTGCCCGACGCCCGGGTCACCTGGGCGGCGCTGTCGCAGGCGGCCGAGGAGCGGGGCGAGCCGCTCGAGGTCTCGACGAGCTTCGAGCAGGAGCACCCGACGTTCCCCTTCGGCACCCACGTCGCCGTGGTCGAGGTCGACACCGAGACCGGCCTCGTGCGACCGGTGCGCCACGTCGCGGTCGACGACGCCGGGCGGGTCGTCAACCCGCTGCTGCTCGCGGGCCAGCAGCAGGGTGGGGCGCTGCAGGGCATCAGCCAGGCCCTGTGGGAGCAGTTCGTCTACGACGAGGAGGGCACCCCGCTCACCTCGTCACTGGCCGACTACCCGATGCCGACCGCGGCCGACGCGACCGCGATCGAGGCCCACAGCACCGAGACGCCGACGCCCCACAACGAGCTGGGCGTCAAGGGCATCGGCGAGGCCGCCACCATCGGCGCCACCCCGGCGGTGCAGAACGCCGTGGTCGATGCGCTCTCCCACCTCGGGGTGCGCCACGTCGACATGCCGTGCACACCGGTGCGGGTCTTCGAGGCGCTCCGGGCGGCGGCCGACGGCGGCACCGACCCGTGGCGCGAGCCGCCGGGGATCTTCACCGACACCTCCTTCGAGGACGAGGCCCCGCCCGACGACGTCGAGGTCTGAGCCGCCGTAGGCGGGCTCTCGGCCGATTCCTACACTGGCGACGTGCCCGCAGCCTCCGCTGCCGTCCTGGTCGACGGCCTGGTGATGCGCTACGGCGACCGGCTCGCCGTCGACCACCTCTCGCTCACCGTCGAGCCGCACACGATCACCGCCGTGCTCGGGCCCAACGGCGCGGGCAAGACCACCACGCTGGAGACCTGCGAGGGCTACCGGCGGCCGCACGGCGGGACGGTGCGCGTGCTGGGGCTCGACCCACGGCGCGACCGGGCCGCGCTGCTGCCCCGGATCGGCGTGATGCTCCAGGCCGGCGGCGCCTGGTCCGGCGTCCGGGCGCGGGAGATGCTCGACCACGTGGCGCGGCTGCACGCCCACCCGCTCGACACCGGTGTGCTGGCCGAGCGGCTCGGGCTCGGCGACTGCGGCCGCACGCCCTACCGCCGGCTCTCCGGCGGCCAGCAGCAGCGGCTGGGGCTGGCCCTGGCCCTGGTCGGCCGGCCGGAGCTGGTCTTCGTCGACGAGCCGACGGCCGGGATGGACCCGCAGGCCCGACGCACGACCTGGGAGCTGCTGGAGGAGCTGCGCCGCGACGGGGTGACGGTCGTGCTCACCACCCACTACATGGACGAGGCCGAACGGCTCGCCGACCGGGTCCACATCCTCGACCACGGCACCCTGATCGCCTCCGGCTCGCCCCTGGAGCTCACCCGCGGCGGCCGGATGTCCACGATCCGCCTGGTCGTGACCCGGCCCTTCCCCGACGGCGCACCGGAGTCGCTGGGCGAGCGGCTCGGCCCCGACACCCGCGTCACCCAGCTCGACGAGATGAGCCTGCTGGTCGTCGGGGCGGCCGACTCGACCACCCTCGCCACCGTCTCGGCCTGGTGCGAGGCCAACGACGTGCTGCCCGAGTCGCTGACCCTCGGGCAGCGCACGCTGGAGGACGTCTTCCTCCAGCTCACCGGGCGGGAGCTGCAGCCATGAGCGAGCCCGCGACCACCTTCACGCCACGACCGGGCGCCGCGCCGTTCGCCTCGATGGTCCGCGCCCAGGCCTCGATGGAGGCCCGGCTGCTGGTGCGCAACGGTGAGCAGCTGCTGCTGGCGCTGGTGATCCCGCTGCTGGCCCTGGTCGGCGGGGTCGCCGCCGCCCACGGCTTCGCCCTGGACCTCGGACACTCGCCCGTCGATGTGCTGGCCCCGGGCGTCCTGGCGCTCGCGGTGATGTCGACGTCGTTCACCTCACTCGCCATCGCGACCGGGTTCGAGCGCCGCTACGGCCTGATCAAGCGGCTGGGGTCCTCCCCGCTCCCCCGCTCGGGGCTGCTGCTCGGCAAGGTGGGAGCCCTGCTCCTGGTGGAGCTCGCCCAGGTCGTGGTCATCGGCGTCGTCGCCCTGCTCATGGGCTGGCGTCCCGACCTCGCCGGCCTCCCCGGGGTGGTCGCCGCCGTGCTCGCCGGCAGCTTCGCCTTCGCCTCGCTCGGGCTGCTGATGGCCGGCACGCTGCGCGCCGAGGCCACCCTCGCGGCGGCCAACCTGGTCTACCTGCTGCTCCTGGCCGGTGGCGCCGTGCTGTTCCCCGCCTCCTCCTACGGCGCCCTCGGCGACCTCGCCCGCTGGCTGCCCTCGGGCGCGCTCGGCGAGTCGCTGCGCCAGGCCACGCTCGACGGGGCGTTCCCCGTCGCCGGGCTGCTGGTGCTGCTCGGCTGGGGCATCGTCGGCACGGCCCTCACGGCGAGGACGTTCCGGTGGGAGTGAGCGTGACCGACCCGACCACGGCGCGCCCGGCCACCCGGCCCCCTCTGCTGTTCCCCCTGGCCGTCGCCAACCTGGTCGCCAACATCGGCATCGTGGTGACCGGCGGCGCGGTCCGGCTGACGGCGTCCGGGCTCGGGTGCCCGTCCTGGCCGCGCTGCACCAGCCGGTCGTTCGTGCCCCACGGCGAGCTCGGCGTCCACGGCGTGATCGAGTTCGGCAACCGCACGCTCACCTTCGTGCTCGCCGCGATCGCCGTCGCGTGCTGGATCGCCGCCCTGACGAGCCTGGTCCGCGGCTGGCGCGGGCGACGCGACTGGGCACCCTTCGTGCTCAGCACGGTCGTGGCGCTCGGCGTCCCGGCGCAGGCGGTGGTCGGCGGGATCACCGTGCTCACCGACCTCAACCCGTGGATCGTCTCCTTCCACCTGCTGGTCTCGATGGCCATGATCGGCGTCTGCGTCTGGCTGGTCGACGTGCTGCGTGGTCCGGGACGCGAGCCCGCCACCGGTGGGGTGCGCGCCCTGGCCTGGATGACCTTCGTCGTCGGCTGGGTCGTGCTCTACGTCGGCACGATCGTGACCGGCGCCGGGCCGCACGCCGGTGACCTCGACGTGCCCCGCAACGGGCTCGACCCGCTCCACGTCAGCCAGGCGCACGCCGACGTCGTGTTCCTGTTCATCGGCCTCACCGTCGGCCTCGTGTACGCCGTGCCGCGCCCGGCCAGGCGGCCGGTCGTCGTGCTGCTGACCGTGCAGGGGCTGCAAGCCGTGATCGGCTTCGTGCAGTTCTTCACCGACCTGCCGATCGTGCTGGTCGGGTTCCACCTGCTCGGCGCGGCCCTGGTCTCCGCGGTGATGTCCTGGGTGGTGCTGCGCGTCCACGGCCGCGCTCACCGGGAACCCGCTCCGCGCGACCCGCAGGCCACGGGGAGCGCGTCCCCGGCTTGATCACATGGTGACGGCGGCCTGCACCCGGACCCCCGTGGCCGGGCAAGGCCGCCGTCACCCATGGAGACGCACGGCCGCCCGGATCGGTTGCCACATCGGCGGAAAAAATCTTCAGCGGGTCAGCAACGGGTCGAGCGCGACCGAGACGAAGAGCAGCGAGAGGTAGAGGTTGGAGGAGTGGAACAGCCGCATCGGCTGGATCAGCGAGAGGTCCTCGGTGCCGCGCGCGCGCCTCCACATCCGGTGCGCCTCGACCAGGAAGACGAGGCCGAGCACGACCGCCGCGGCGGGGTAGACCCACCCGGTGCCGGCCACCGGCCACAGCAGCAGCGAGGTGGCGACCATCGCCCAGCTGTAGAGCACGACCTGCCGCCCCACCCGCTCGGCCGGTGCCACCACGGGGAGCATCGGCACGTCGACGTTCGCGTAGTCCTCGCGGTAGCGCAGCGCCAGCGCCCAGGTGTGGGGCGGCGTCCAGAAGAAGACGACGAGGAACAGCACGACCGGCGGCCAGGCGAGCTCGCCGGTGACCGCCGTCCAGCCGATCAGCGCGGGGAAGCACCCGGCCAGCCCGCCCCAGACGATGTTCTGGGTGGTCCGCCGCTTGAGCAGCACCGTGTAGCCGACCAGGTAGAACACCTCGGCCACCAGTGCCAGCACGGCCGACAGCGGGTTGACCCACGTCCAGAGCACCAGCGTCGCCACGACGCCGAGGACGACCCCGAACCCGGTGGCGCTGAGCGGCGAGACGATGTGCCGCGGCAGCGCCCGGCGCCGGGTGCGGCGCATCTGCTCGTCGATGTCGCGGTCGTAGACGCAGTTGAGCGTCGACGCCGACCCGGACGACAGCGTCCCGCCGACGACCGTGGCGATGACCAGGCCGAGGTCGGGCACGCCGCGGTCGGCGAAGAACATCACCGGGACGGTGGTCAGCAGCAGCAGCTCGATGACCCGCGGCTTCATCAGCCCGACGTAGGCCGCCACGACGTCGCGCAGCCCCGCGCGCCCGGCTCCGTCCGGCGTCACGGCAGCACCGCCCTGCGGGGCCGTCTGGCCGACGTATGTCACGTGGTTCCTCGGGGTACGGACTCGGGGACGAAAGGGGCTGAGTGCGCCTCGCAGTCTATCCCCGTGCATGAGTAGGCTCGATGGTGACGTGCCCCCGCGGCTCGACGCGAAAGGACTTGCGGATCGACATGGCGAGCGACATCCCCGCACGACTCGACTGGACCGAGCTGGACGACAAGGCGGTGGACACCGTCCGGGTGCTGGCGATGGACGCCGTGCAGCGGGTCGGCAACGGCCACCCCGGCACCGCGATGAGCCTCGCGCCGGCGGCGTACCTGCTGTTCCAGAAGGTGATGCGCCACAACCCGGCCGACCCCCACTGGCCCGGCCGCGACCGGTTCGTGCTCTCGTGCGGCCACTCCAGCCTGACCCTCTACCTCCAGCTCTTCCTCGGCGGCTGGGGCCTCGAGCTCGACGACCTCAAGGCGCTGCGCACCTGGGAGAGCAAGACCCCGGGCCACCCCGAGTACGGCCACACCGCGGGCGTCGAGACCACCACCGGCCCGCTCGGCCAGGGCGTCGGCAACGCGGTCGGGATGGCCATGGCGGCCCGGCGCGAGCACGGCCTGCTCGACCCCAACGCGGGCCCGGGCGAGTCGGTCTTCGACCACCACGTCTACGCCATCGCCAGTGACGGCGACATCGAGGAGGGCGTCTCCTCGGAAGCCTCCTCGCTGGCCGGCACCCAGCAGCTCGGGAACCTGACCCTGATCTACGACGAGAACAAGATCTCGATCGAGGACGACACCGACGTCGCGCTGTCCGAGGACGTGGCGGCCCGCTACCGCGCCTATGGCTGGCACGTGCAGGTCGTCGACTGGACCCATGACGGCGACCACTACGAGGAGGACGTCCCGGCGCTCTACAACGCGCTCAAGGCCGCCGACCGGGCGACCGACCAGCCCAGCCTGATCGTGCTCCGCACGATCATCGCCTGGCCGGCCCCCCACGCCCAGAACACCGGCAAGGCCCACGGCAGCGCCCTCGGCGAGGACGAGGTCGCTGCGACCAAGGAGGTCCTCGGCTTCGACCCCGACCTCCACTTCGAGGTCGACCCCGCGGTGCTCGAGCACACCCGGCAGGCCGTGGAGCGCGGCAAGGCGGCCCAGGCGGCGTGGCAGGAGCGCTACGACGCCTGGACCCGCAAGCCTTCCGCCGACCCGGACCTGTTCGAGCGGATGCAGACCCGCACCCTGCCGGACGGCTGGGACGCCGACCTGCCGACCTGGCCCGCCGACCCCAAGGGCGTCGCGACCCGCAAGGCGTCGGGTGCGGTCATCAACGCGATCGCGGGACGCGTACCCGAGCTCTGGGGCGGGTCGGCCGACCTCGCCGAGTCCAACAACTCCACGATCGAGGGCGCGCCGTCCTTCATCCCCGCCGAGCGTTCGACCGGGATGTGGAAGGGCGACCCGTACGCCGGCCGGGTGCTCCACTTCGGCATCCGCGAGCACGGCATGGGCGCGATCCTCAACGGCATCGCCGTCCACGGCGGGACCCGCGTCTTCGGGGCGACGTTCCTCACCTTCTCCGACTACATGCGGCCCTCGGTGCGGCTGGCCTCGCTGATGCGGCTGCCGGTCACCTACGTCTGGACCCACGACTCGATCGGCCTCGGCGAGGACGGTCCGACCCACCAGCCGATCGAGCACCTCGCCGCACTGCGGGCGATCCCCGGCCTCGACGTGGTCCGCCCGGCCGACGCCAACGAGACGGCCGCCTGCTGGCGCACCGTGCTCTCGCACGACGACCGGCCCGCGGGGATGGTCCTGACCCGGCAGAACGTCCCGGTCTTCCCGCGCGACGAGGACGGCTACTCCGACACCAGCAACGTCCACCGCGGCGGCTACGTCCTGGTCGACGCCCCCGACCTCGACGGCCGCAGCGGCGCACCCGACGTCGTGCTGGTCGGCACCGGGTCGGAGGTCCAGCTCGCCGTGGAGGCGCGCGAGATCCTCGCCGGACGCGGGGTCCGGGCCCGGGTGGTGTCGATGCCGTGCCGGGAGTGGTTCGACGAGCAGGAGGCGTCCTACCGCGAGACCGTGATCCCGCCCACGGTGAAGGCGCGGGTGTCGGTGGAGGCCGGCATCGCCCAGGGCTGGCGCGAGGTGGTCGGCGACCACGGCCGCATCGTCTCGATCGAGCACTACGGCGCGTCCGCCGACTACGAGCGGATCTACCGCGAGCTCGGAGTCACGGCCGAGGCCGTGGCCGACGCGGCCGACGACAGCATCCGGACGGCCGGCGTCTGACCGACGACCGCCGCCACCACGGGCGACCGGCCCGTGCGACAGCAAGGGAGGCACCAGCATGAGCAACGACCGACTGCAGCAGCTGACGGAGGCGGGGGTGTCGATCTGGCTCGACGACCTCTCCCGCGAGCGGATCGAGACCGGCAACCTCGCCGACCTGATCAAGAACCGGTCGGTGGTCGGCGTGACCACCAACCCGTCGATCTTCCAGGCCGCGCTGGCCGACGGTGAACGCTACGACGCGCAGGTCCACGAGCTCGCGGCGTCGGGCGCCGACGTCGACGCGTCGGCGCGGGCGATCACGACCGACGACGTACGCGAGGCCTGCAAGGTGATGCGGCCGGTCTTCGACGCCACCGACGGCGTCGACGGCCGGGTCTCGATCGAGGTCGGGCCGGGCCTGGCCCACGACACCGAGGCGACCGTGAAGGAGGCGGCCGAGCTCTGGGAGACCGTCGGCGAGCCCAACCTCTTCATCAAGATCCCCGGCACCCCCGAGGGCTGGCCGGCGATCACCCAGACCCTGGCCGCAGGCATCAGCGTCAACGTGACGCTGATCTTCGGCCTCGACCAGTACCGCCACGTCATGGAGGCCTACGTCGCCGGACTCGAGCAGGCGGCCGGCCACGGCCACGACCTGGCCGGCATCCACTCGGTGGCGTCGTTCTTCGTCTCCCGGGTCGACACCGAGATCGACAAGCGGCTCGAGGCGACCACGTCCGGTCCCGGCACCGACGCCGACCTGCGCGGCAAGGCCGCGGTGGCCAATGCCCGGCTCGCCTTCCAGGCCTACGAGGAGTTCTTCGCCGGCCCGCGCTGGGAGGCGCTCGAGGCGCGCGGCGCCCGGCGGCAGCGACCGCTGTGGGCCAGCACCGGCGTCAAGAACCCCGACTACGACGACACCATGTACGTCGTCGACCTGGTCGTCGAGGACACCGTCAACACCATGCCCGAGAAGACCCTCGACGCGGTGGCCGACCACGGCGAGGTCCGCGGCGACCGGATCCGGCCGTTCTACGACGACGCCGCCGCCCACATGGCCGCGCTCGCCGAGGCCGGGGTCGACTACGACGACGTCATCGACGTCCTGATCCGCGAGGGCGTCGACAAGTTCGTCACCGCCTGGGACGAGATGCTGCAGACGCTCCAGGGCAACCTGGACGCGGCTCGGGCATGACCGAGGCCGACGGGGGGCCGGTCGACGCGACGTCGACCACGGCCTGGTCGCGGCTGGGCGCGGCTGCCGAGGTCTTCGCGCCCGACCTGCGGGCCTGGTTCGCCGAGGACGAGGGGCGGGTCGACCGGCTCACCTTCGAGGCCGCCGACCTGTGGGTCGACCTCTCCAAGAACCTCGTCGACGAGGAGGTGCTCTCCGCCCTGCTCGAGCTCGCGCGCGCGGTCGGCGTCGAGCAGCGGCGCGACGCGATGTTCCGGGGGACGCGGATCAACGTGACCGAGGACCGCTCGGTGCTCCACACGGCGCTGCGCCGGCCCGAGGGCTCGGCGCTCGAGGTCGACGGGCACGACGTCGTCGCCGACGTCCACGAGGTGCTCGGCCGGGTCTACGCCTTCGCCGAGCAGGTGCGCTCCGGGGAGTGGACCGGCGCGACGGGGATGAGGATCCGGACGGTCGTCAACATCGGGATCGGCGGCTCCGACCTGGGTCCCGTCATGGCCTACGAGGCGCTGGCGCCGTACGTCGCCGAGGGACTCGAGTGCCGGTTCATCAGCAACATCGACCCGACCGACGCCGCGACGACCCTGGCCGGCCTCGACCCGGCGACCACCCTGTTCATCGTCTCCAGCAAGACCTTCGGCACCCTCGAGACGCTCACCAACGCGCGGCTGTGCCGGGCGTGGCTGCTCGAGGGGCTGGCCGGGAGCGACCCGGCCGACGCCGTGCGCCGGCACTTCGTCGCGGTCTCCACGGCGCTCGACAAGGTCGCCGACTTCGGGATCGACCCCGACAACGCCTTCGGCTTCTGGGACTGGGTCGGCGGCCGCTACTCCCTCGACTCCGCGATCGGCACCTCCCTGGTGGTGGCGATCGGCCCGGAGCGGTTCGCCGAGCTGCTGGCCGGCATGCACGCGATGGACGAGCACTTCCGCACGGCTCCACTGGAGCAGAACGTGCCGGCGCTGATGGGCCTGCTCAACGTCTGGTACGCCGACTTCCTCGGGGCCCAGACCCACGCGGTGCTCCCCTACGCGCAGCTGCTCCACCGGTTCCCCGCCTACCTCCAGCAGCTGACCATGGAGTCCAACGGCAAGGGCGTGCGCTGGGACGGCAGCCCGGTC
This sequence comes from uncultured Actinomycetota bacterium, assembly GCA_963740885.1. Taxonomy (GTDB): domain Bacteria; phylum Actinomycetota; class Actinomycetes; order Propionibacteriales; family Nocardioidaceae; genus Nocardioides. The sequence goes on along the minus strand of CAVUFP010000001.1, from coordinate 88,271 downwards.
ACCGCCGGCACCGGCGAGGTGTGGTGGGGCGAACCGGGCACCAACGGCCAGCACGCCTTCTACCAGCTGATCCACCAGGGCACCCGGCTGGTCCCGGCCGACTTCATCGCGCTCGCCCGGCCGGCGTACCCGCTGCGCGACGGCGAACAGGACGTCCACGAGCTGTTCCTCGCCAACTTCCTGGCCCAGACCCGGGCGCTGGCCTTCGGCAAGACCGCCGACGAGGTGCGCGCCGAGGGCACCGAGGAGTCGCTGGTTCCTGCCCGGGTCTTCACCGGCAACCGGCCCACCACCTCGGTGATGGCGCCCGAGCTGAGCCCCTCGGTGCTCGGCCAGCTGGTGGCGCTCTACGAGCACATCACCTTCACCCAGGGCGTGGTGTGGGGCGTCGACAGCTTCGACCAGTGGGGCGTCGAGCTCGGCAAGCAGCTCGCCCAGGAGGTCGCACCGGCCCTCGCCGCCGACGCGGGTCCCGACGTGCTCGCCGACCAGGACGCCTCGACCCGGTCCCTGATCGGCTACTACCTGAGGCACCGGTCGTGACCCCGGGTCCCAACCCGCTGCGCGACCCCCAGGACCGCCGGCTGCCGCGCATCGCCGGGCCGAGCGGGCTGGTGATCTTCGGCGTCACCGGCGACCTCTCGCGCAAGAAGGTGATGCCGGCCATCTACGACCTCGCCAACCGTGGCCTGCTGCCCCCCGGCTTCAGCCTGGTCGGTTTCGCGCGGCGCGACTGGGCGCACCAGGACTTCGCCCAGATCGTCCACGACGCGGTCAAGGAGCACTCCCGCACCGAGTTCCGCGAGGAGGTCTGGCGCCAGCTCTCGGAGGGCTTCCGGTTCGTGCCGGGCGACTTCTCCGACGACGACGCCTTCCAGAACCTGCGGCGCACGGTCGAGGAGCTCGACCAGGCCCGGGGCACCGGCGGCAACTTCGCCTTCTACCTCTCGATCCCGCCGAAGTTCTTCGGCGACGTCGTCTCGCAGCTCGAGGAGCACGGCCTCTCCCGCGGTCCCGACGGCAGCTGGCGGCGGGTGGTGATCGAGAAGCCGTTCGGCCACGACCTGGAGTCGGCACGCGAGCTCAACGACACCCTGAGCCAGGTCTTCCCGCCCGAGTCGGTGTTCCGGATCGACCACTACCTCGGCAAGGAGACGGTCCAGAACATCCTGGCGCTGCGCTTCGCCAACGCCATGTTCGAGCCGATCTGGAACTGTCACTACGTCGACCACGTCCAGATCACGATGGCCGAGGACATCGGCATCGGTGGTCGTGCCGGTTACTACGACGGCATCGGCGCGGCCCGGGACGTGATCCAGAACCACCTGCTGCAGCTGATGGCGCTGGTCGCGATGGAGGAGCCCACCGACTTCGCCGCGGGCAGCCTGCGGATCGAGAAGCAGAAGCTGCTCGGCGCGGTCACGCTCCCCCGACGGCTCGACCTCACCACCGCACGCGGGCAGTACGCCGCCGGCTGGTCCGGCGGCGTCAAGGTCGACGGCTTCCACGACGAGGAGGGCATCCCTCGCCGTTCGACCACCGAGACCTTCGCCGCGATCACGCTCCACGTCGACAACCGCCGCTGGGCCGGCGTCCCGTTCTACCTGCGCCACGGCAAGCGCCTCGGCCGCCGCGTCACCGAGGTCGCCGTCGTGTTCAAGCGGGCGCCCCACCTGCCCTTCCACGCCGAGGCCACCGAGGAGCTGACCAAGAACGCGCTGGTCATCCGGGTGCAGCCCGACGAGGGACTGACCGTGCGGTTCGGGTCCAAGGTGCCCGGCACCGCGCTGGAGATCCGCGACGTCACCATGGACTTCGCCTACGGGGGCGCGTTCACCGAGAGCTCGCCGGAGGCCTACGAGCGGTTGATCCTCGACGTGCTGCTGGGCGACCCGCCGCTGTTCCCCCAGCACCAGGAGGTCGAGCTGTCGTGGCGGATCCTCGACCCGATCCTCGAGCACTGGGCGCGCCAGGACGACCGCGGCAAGCACCGTCCCGAGGCCTACGAGTCCGGCACCTGGGGCCCGGAGTCGGCCTCGAAGATGCTCGCCCGCGACGGCCGGTCGTGGCGGCGGCCGTGAAGGAGGTGGTGAGGTGATCGAGCTGACCGACACCGACGCGGCGGAGATCGCCGCGCAGTTCGTGCGCGGGCGCACCAGCGCCGGGAGCCCCGCGATGGGCATGGTGCTGACGCTGGTCGTCGTCGTGTCCGAGGACGACGCGTCCGAGGCGATGGACGCCGCCCGCCAGGCCTCCCACGAGCACCCCGCGCGGGTGCTCGGCGTGATCCTCGGCGACGGTCGTGGTGCCGCCGAGATCAACGCCCAGGTCTCGGTCGGGCAGGGCTGGGGCGGCGAGACCGCCCTGATCCGGCTCAAGGGCGAGGTGACCAAGCACCCGGCCTCGGTGGTGCTGCCGCTGCTGCTCCCCGACTCCCCCGTCGTCGTCTGGTGGCCCTCCGACCACCCCGACGACCCCGCCTCCGACCCGATCGGGGCGCTCGGGCAGCGCCGGATCACCGACTCCGCCTTCGTGTCACGGGGCAAGCTGAAGGCGTTGCGCGCCCAGTGCGAGACCTACGCACCCGGCAACACCGACCTGGCCTGGACCCGGATCACGCCGTGGCGGGCGCTGCTCGCCGCCGCGCTCGACCAGCACCCGCTCAAGGTCCGCCGGGTCGCGGTCACCGCCGAGCGGATCAGCCCCAGTGCCGACCTGCTCCTGGCGTGGCTCGCCGAACGGCTCAAGGTGCCCGCCGAGCGGAAGAGCTCGCAAGGTCCCGGGATCACCGAGGTGGTCATGGAGACCGCCGAGGGCGACATCACGATCGCCCGGCCCGACGGCCGGTTGGCGGTGTTCTCCTCCCCGGACCGGCCCGACCGTCCGGTCGCGCTCAAGCGGCGCGAGCTCCCCGAGCTGCTGGCCGAGGAGCTGCGGTGGAGCGACGAGGACGACGTCTACGCGGCGGTCACCCAGCGGCTGCTCGAGCTCGGGAAGCACGCGTGAGCCCGCGGATCGAGGTCCTCGACGACGGGGACGCCCTGGCCCGGGCCGTGGCCGGCGAGCTGCTCGCCCGGCTCGAGGCGGCCCAGTCCGACGGCGGGGTCCCCCACCTCGGGCTCACCGGCGGCACGATCGCCGAGCGGATCCACGCCGCGCTCGGCGAGCTCGGGCCCGGGTCGGCGGTCGACTGGAGCCGGGTCGTGGTCTGGTGGGGCGACGAGCGTTTCGTCCCCCACGACAGCGACGACCGCAACGCGCGCGAGGCCCGATGGTCCTTCCTGGACCGGGTCGGGGTGCCCGACGAGCACGTCCACGAGGTGCCCGCGAGTGACGGCGCGGACTCGGTCGCCTCCGCGGCCGAGGCTGCGTCGGCGTACGCCTCGCAGATGCGGGAGCACGGTGCCGGCTCGTTCGAGGTGCTGATGCTCGGCCTCGGGCCCGACGGCCACTGCGCCTCGCTGTTCCCCGGCCACCCGGCGCTCGACGTCGACGACCGGATCGCGGTCGCCGTCACCGACTCGCCCAAGCCACCGCCCGAGCGGGTCAGCCTCACCTTCCCCGCCCTCAACCACAGCCGCGCCGTCTGGTTCGTCGCCAGCGGTGAGGGCAAGGCGGAGGCCGTGGCCCGCGCCCTGGCCGAGGAGGGATCGGTCACCGAGACCCCCGCCCGCGGCATCACCGGCGACCCCGCCGACCCCCGCACCGAGATCGTCTGGTTCCTCGACCGCCCCTCCGCCTCTCGCCTCTAGCCGACCCGTCACTTCTGCGAGTTCATCACCCGTCGACCCGTCACTTCTGCGAGTTCATGACCCGTCGAGCCGTCACTTCTGCAGGTACCGACCCTGCGGGACCCACAAGCCGCTGCGCCGTCGCGCGAGCAGCGCGCCCTGCTGGAGGCGCACCGTCGGGTCGCCCCGCGGATAGATCTCGGCGTCGACGAACACGTCGATGACCCAATCGCCCTCCTCGTCCAGCCAGTCCCGACGCTCGGTGTCGCCGGCCTCGTCCTCGTGGAACGCCCGTCCGTCGTACTCGGCGCCGTAGCGCAGGTCCTCGTTGCCGACATCGACCCGGAAGCGCGGGATGCCGCCGTCGAGCACCCACACTTGTGGTTGCGGCGGCGGCAGGGTGCTCGTCTCGTGCCAGTGCAGCCGAAGCACCGACTCCTGCGGCGACTCGGCTCGCGGGTCGACCAACGGCGCCAGCCGGCGGAGCTGCACGACGCCCCGCTGGCGCCGGAAGCGCTCCACGGACTCGAGCAGGACCTCGAGGTCCACCCCCGCCCGGACCAGCGCGTCCAAGGCCGCCAGGGCGTGATAGCGATTCAGGCTGCGCCCCAGGTCGAGCGCGGTCCGAAGCCTGGTCGTCACCAGTACGCCGTTGACGACCGTCACGTCCCCGTCGAGCAGCCGCCGCTCACCGCTGGCGACGCCCGGGCGGCGTACGCGACTCTCAGCACGGGAGAAGACCTCGATCGGAGGCATCTCGTGGACGGCCGATCGGGGCAGCACGTCGACCATGTGAAGCCACGCGGCCGTGCGATCGACGACGACCGCACTCTCCGGGACGACGAGCGACAGGGCGTGGGCGCGGCACTCGATGCTGTCGACGACCTGGGCAGCCACCGAGACACCCTGCAGCACCGGGCGGATCAACCCGCGGCGGGTGAGGGTCTGCAGCCGAGCACGGGGTACGCCGAGACCGACTGCGTCGGTGGTCCTGAAGGGCCGGTCGAGGGGCAGCGGGCAGCGATCGTCGAGGAACGGGAGGTCGGGCGGCAGCCACGGGACGCGGTGGGACACCGCCACACTCTGGCTCCGAACCACGGATCGCCGCAGACGTCATCCACAGGCCCGACGTCCCACGCTCGAAACCTGACGGCTCGACGACGTACGAACGCGCAAAGGTGACGGCTCGGCCACTTCTGAACCAGCAGAAGTGACGGGTCGGCTAGAAGATGAGGTCGCCGGACTTGCGGCGGGAGCGGAGGAGCTCGAGGGCCTCGTCGAGGATGTCGGCGGCCTCGGCGTCGGAGCGGCGCTCCTTCACGTAGGCCAGGTGGGTCTTGTAGGGCTCGATCCTGGGGGCCGGGGGCGGGTTCTCCTCGTCGCGGCTGGCCGGGAGGCCGCACTTGGGGCAGTCCCACTCGTCGGGCACGGTGGCGTCCACCGCGAACTGGATCACCGACCGGTGCTCGTGGGAGCAGAAGTAGGTGACGGCCTGCCGCGGCGCGGCCTCACCCCGCTCGGCCTCGCCCATCGGGCCGGCTCCGACCCTGCTCCCCCGGATCGCGTTCCCGCTCTGCGCCATGGTCGTTCCCCTTCAGCTCTGGTAGGCCTTGAGCAGGCCCAGCGCGACGATGCAGGCGAACCAGATCACGCCGATCCCGATCGTGATCCGGTCGAGGTTGCGCTCGGCCACCGACGAGCCGCCCAGCGAGCTGGAGACGCCGCCGCCGAACATGTCGGAGAGCCCGCCGCCTCGCCCCTTGTGGAGCAGCACCAGCAGGATCATCAGCAGGCTCGCGATCACGAGCAGGACGGTGAAGAGCAGGGTCACGGTGGGAGATCCTACGTCACGTCGTCGCCGTCACAGGAGCGGCATGTCGTAGAACCGGCAGATCCCGCCGAACTCGTCGACCTGCAGGCTCGCGCCGCCCACGAGGCAGCCGTCGACGTCGTTCTTGTCCATGATCCCGGCGACGTTGGCGGCCTTGACCGAGCCGCCGTAGAGCACGCGTACGCCGTCGGCCGCTGCGTCGCCGTGCACCTCCCGGATCCGCTCGCGGACGGCCGCGCAGACCTCCTGGGCGTCGTCGGGCGTGGCGACCTCGCCGGTGCCGATCGCCCACACCGGCTCGTAGGCCACGACCAGCTCGGCGACCTGCGCGGCCGAGAAGCCCGCGAGCGAGCCGTCGACCTGGGCGAGGGTGTGGGCGACGTGCTCGCCGGCCTGCCGGACCTCGAGGCCCTCCCCGACGCAGACGATCGGCGTCATCCCCGCCGCGACCGCCTTGCCGGCCTTGGCGTTGACGACCGCGTCGCTCTCGCCGTGGTGCTCACGACGCTCCGAGTGGCCGACCACGACGTAGGAGCAGCCCAGCTTGGCCAGCATGCCGGCGGAGATCTCCCCGGTGAAGGCGCCGGAGTCCTGCGTCGACACGTCCTGGGCGCCGTACTTCACGAGCAGCTGGTCGCCGTCGACCAGGGTCTGCACGGAGCGGAGGTCGGTGAACGGCGGCACCACGACGACCTCGACCTGCGCGTAGTCGTGCTTCTTGTCGGCCAGCGTCCACGCCAGCTTCTGGACCAGCACCACCGCTTCCTGGTGGTTGAGGTTCATCTTCCAGTTGCCGGCCATCAGGGGCGTGCGCGTCATGGGTGCTCCTCCGAGCGAGTCGTGCGGTGGTGGGTCAGCGGGACAGGACGGCGATGCCGGGCAGCTCGGTGCCCTCGAGGTACTCGAGGCTGGCGCCCCCGCCGGTGGAGATGTGGCCGAAGGCGGCCTCGTCGAAGCCCAGGGTCCGTACGGCGGCGGCGGAGTCGCCCCCGCCGACGACCGAGAGTCCGTCCACCTCGGTGAGCGCCTGCGCCACCGCCCGGGTGCCCTCGGCGAAGGCCGGGGTCTCGAAGACGCCCATCGGTCCGTTCCAGAACACGGTGCGCGCCTCGCGGATCGCCGCGGCGAACGTCTCCGCCGAGGCAGGACCGATGTCGAGCCCCAGGCTGTCGGCCGGGATCGCGTCCGCGGCCACGACCTGCGGCTGCGGCTCGCGGTCGCCCGAGGGGAACGCCGTGTCGACGACCACGTCGGTCGGCAGCACGATCTCGACGCCGGACTCCTCGGCGCGCGCGAGGTAGTTGCGGCAGGTGCCGACCTGGTCCTCCTCGAGGAGGCTGGACCCGACCTCGTGGCCCTGGGCCTTCAGAAAGGTGAACACCATGCCGCCGCCGATCAGCAGCCGGTCGGCCTTGCCGAGGAGGTGATCGATGACGCCGAGCTTGTCGGAGACCTTGGACCCACCCAGCACGACGACGTAGGGCCGCTCCGGCTCGTGGGTGAGCCGGCGCAGCACGTCGACCTCGGCCGCCACCAGGCCGCCCATGGCGGAGGGCAGCTGGAGGGCGAGGTCGTAGACCGAGGCCTGCTTGCGATGGACGACGCCGAAGCCGTCGCTCACGAACGCGTCACCGAGCTTGGCGAGCTCGCTGGCGAAGGCGCCGCGGATCTCGTCCTCCTTGCTGGTCTCGCCCGGGTTGAAGCGGACGTTCTCGAGCACCGCCACCTGCCCGTCCTCGAGGCCCGCCACCGCCTCGGTCGCGCTCTCGCCGACCGTGTCGGTGGCGAAGGCGACGTCGCTGCCGAGCAGCTCGCCGAGGCGCGCGGCCACGGGCGCCAGGGAGTACGCCGGATCGGGCTCGCCCTTCGGCCGGCCCAGGTGCGCCATCACGACCACCCGGGCGCCGGCGTCGGCCAGCCGCCGGATGGTGGGGACGCTCGCGCGGACCCGGCCGTCGTCGGTGATCACCGTCGCGCCGCCGTCCGACGACAGCGGGACGTTGAGGTCGGAGCGGACGAGGACCCGCTTGCCCCTCAGGTCGCCGAGGGACTCCAGGTCGGGGACGTCGTGCCCGGCCACGTCAGAGCGTCGAACCGACGTGCACGATCAGGTCGGCGAGCCGGTTGGAGTAGCCCCACTCGTTGTCGTACCAGCCCGCGACCTTCACCTGGTTGCCGATCACCTTGGTGAGCGGCGCGTCGAAGATGCACGACGCCGGGTCGGTCACGATGTCGGAGGAGACGATCGGGTCGGTCGAGTAGCGCAGGTAGCGGCCGTCGGCGGCGGCCTCGACGATCGCGTTGACCTCCTCGACCGAGGTCTCGCGGGAGGCCTCGAAGGAGAGGTCGGTCAGCGAGCCGGTCGGGACGGGCACGCGCAGCGCGTAGCCGTCGAGCTTGCCCTTGAGCTCGGGCAGGACCAGGCCGATCGCCTTGGCCGCGCCGGTGGAGGTCGGGACCACGTTGATCGCGGCCGCGCGGGCCCGGCGCGGGTCCTTGTGGATGTTGTCCTGCAGGTTCTGGTCGGCCGTGTAGGCGTGGATCGTGGTCATCAGGCCCTTGGTGATGCCGAGCCCGTCGTTGAGCGCCTTGGCCATCGGCGCCAGGCAGTTGGTGGTGCACGACGCGTTGGAGATCACGGTGTGCTGCGCCGCGTCGTAGAGGTCGTGGTTGACGCCCATCACGATGGTGATGTCGTCGTTGGTCGCCGGCGCGGAGATGATGACCTTCTTGGCACCACCGTCGACGTGGGCCTTCGCCTTGGTCGCGTCGGTGAAGAAGCCCGTCGACTCGACGACCACGTCGGCGCCGATCTCGCCCCACTTCAGGTTCGACGGGTCGCGCTCGGCGAACGCCGTGATCTCCTGGTCACCGACCTTGATCGCCGACTCGCTCGAGGACACGTCGGCGTCGAGCCGGCCCAGGATCGAGTCGAACTTGAGCAGGTGGGCCAAGGACGCGTTGTCGGTGAGGTCGTTGACGCCCACGATCTCGATGTCGGCTCCGGAGGCGCGGACGGCCCGGAAGAAGTTGCGCCCGATCCGGCCGAAGCCGTTGATGCCTACACGTACGGTCACAGCTGCTCACTCCTGGGAAGAACTCGGTCGGATGCCCCGACCCTATCGCTAGCGCCCACGGCCGACGACCGGCCGTCCCCGGTACGGATCGGTAATGTTTGATCGATCCAAACGTGCTAGGGCGGGGACGGGTCGACGGCCTCGGCGAGGCGGGTGACCCGAGGACCGTCCGGCCCGCTCAGGCGTCCTCGGCGAGCATCTCCGGGGTGAGCGAGGCCTCGGTGTCGGGGATGCCGAGCTCCTCGGCGCGCTTGTCGGCCATGGCGAGCAGCCGGCGGATCCGGCCGGCGATCGCGTCCTTGGTCAGCGGCGGGTCGTGCAGCTGGCCCAGCTCCTCGAGCGAGGCCTGCTTGTGCTCCAGCCGCAGCGAGCCGGCCTGGCGCAGGTGGTCGGGGACCTCCTCGGCCAGGATCTCCAGCGCGCGCTCGACCCGGGCGCCGGCGGCGACCGCGGCGCGCGCGGAACGACGCAGGTTGGCGTCGTCGAAGTTGGCGAGCCGGTTGGCGGTGGCGCGCACCTCGCGGCGCATCCGCCGTTCCTCCCAGGCCATCAGTGACTCGTGGGCGCCGAGCCGGGTGAGCAGCGCGCCGATCGCGTCGCCGTCCCGGATCACCACCCGATCGACCCCGCGCACCTCGCGCGCCTTGGCGGAGATGCCGCCCAGCCGGCGGGCGACCCCGACCAGGGCGAGTGCCGCCTCCGGCCCGGGGCAGGTGACCTCGAGCGAGGAGGAGCGACCGGGCTCGGTCAGCGAGCCGTGGGCGAGGAAGGCGCCCCGCCAGGCCGCGACCGCGTCGCACCCGCCCCCGGAGACGACCGCCGGCGGCAGGCCGCGGACCGGGCGACCGCGCTGGTCGAGCAGGCCCGTCTGGCGGGCCAGCGCCTCGCCGTCCTTGACGATCCGGACCAGGTAGCGACTGCCCTTGCGCAGCCCGTTGCCCTGCACCATCACGACATCGGACTGGTGGCCGTAGACCTCGGCGACGTCCTTGCGCAGCCGCCGGGCGGCAGCACCGGTGTCGAGCTCGGCCTCGATGACGATCTTGCCGCTGACGATGTGGAGACCCCCGGCGAAGCGGAGCATCGAGGAGACCTCGGCCTTGCGACAACACGTCTTCGTGGTGGGAGTACTGGCCAGTTCTGCCTTCACCTGAGCCGTCATCGCCATGGGGGCGATCCTGCCACGCGCGTCAACAACCCCCGGCCCCGGCCGGAGGCCTCAGGCCCCCTCGAAGATGGCGCGGTACGCCGACGCGAGCAGCTCGTGGTCGTGGCGCGGCGTCGGCTCCCCGGACTCCTCGAGCTCGGCCACCTCGGCCAGCACCAGCTCGCCCCCGAGCGAGCCCACCGCCCGCCGCAGCGACTCGACCTCGGACACGGTGCGGGGATCAGCGAGCACCCGGTCGACGCGGAGGTCGGGGGCGTGGTCGAGCAGCGCGCCGAGGTGGTCCTCCGGCGTCCAGCCCTGGGTCTCCCCCTGCTGCTCCTGGAGGTTGAGCACCACCAGCCGGCGGGCCGTGGTCTTCTCGAGCGCCTGGCGGAGGTCGGGCACGAGCAGGTGCGGGATCACCGAGCTGAACCACGATCCCGGACCGAGCACGACCCAGTCGGCCTCGGCGATCGCCCGGACGGCCTCGGGGCACCCGGCCGGGTCGGGCGGGTCGAGCGCGACGGAGACGATCTCGCCCTCGGTGGTGGCCACCTCGACCTGGCCCCGGACCGTGGTCAGGGCCGCCGGGTCGGCACCGGCGACGCCGCGGAACTCGGCCATGATGTCCATCGGCGTGAGGGCCATCGGCAGCACCCGGCCGCGGGCGCCGAGCAGGCGGCCCACCCAGTCGAGGGCCCGCACGTGGTCGCCGAGACGCTCCCAGAGCCCGACGATCAGCAGGTTGCCGATGACGTGCCCGTTCATCTCGCCCTCCCCGGCGAACCGGTGCTGGACGACGTCGGCCCAGGTCGTGCCCCACTCGTCGTCGCCGCACAGCGCCGCCAGCGCCATCCGCAGGTCGCCGGGCGGCAGCACGCCGAACTCGCCGCGCAGCCGCCCCGACGAGCCGCCGTTGTCGGCGACCGTGACGATCCCGGTCACCTCGTCGAGCGTGAGGTCGTCGTGGAGCCGCCGCAGCGCGCTCAGCGAGGCGTGCAGGCCGTGACCGCCCCCCAGCGCCACGGCCGACTGTGCGGTGGGCCGCACCTCACTCACGCCCGAGGTCGCGGTGGGTGGCGCGGGCGGCGAAGCCGAGGTCGACCATCCGCTGCGCGATCTCCTCGGTCATCGCGACGCTGCGGTGCTTGCCCCCGGTGCAGCCCACCGCGACGGTCATGAAGCGCTTGCCCTGCTCGAGGTAGCCCGTCCCGACCCCTCCCATGAGCGGCACGAACCGGTCGAGGAACTCGGCCGCCCCCGGCTGGGTCTTGACGTAGTCGGCGACCGGGAGGTCCTGGCCGGTGAGGTTGCGCAGCTCGGGCACCCAGTGGGGGTTGGGGAGGAACCGCATGTCGGCGACGTAGTCGGCGTCGACCGGGATGCCGTACTTGAAGCCGAAGCTGATCACCGTCACGAGCAGCCGCGAGGTCTGCTCCCCGCCGAAGGCCTGCCCGATCCGCTCGGTGAGCTGGTGGACGTTGAGGCTGGAGGTGTCGATGACCAGGTCGGCGTTGCTCCGCAGGTCGCCGAGCACCCCCCGCTCACGCTGGAGGCCGTCGAGCAGCCGGCCGGTGCCCTGCAGCGGGTGGGGGCGGCGGGCGGCCTCCTGCCGGCGTACGAGGACCTCGTCGCCGGCCTCGAGGAAGAGCAGCGTGGTGGTGCGGCCGGTGGCGCCCTGGGCGAGGTTGGCGGTGAGCGACTGGAAGAACGAGCCGGAGCGTACGTCGACCACGACCGCGATCGGCTGCTCGACCCCGCGGCTCTCGTCGACGAGGCGGACCACCTCGCGCAGCAGCGTCGGGGGCAGGTTGTCGACGACGTAGAAGCCGAGGTCCTCGAGCTCCTTGGCCGCGGTGCTGCGCCCGGCTCCGGTCATCCCGGTGACGACGACGAGCTCGCCGGTGCGGTGCGCCATCAGCCCTCCTCCAGCTCGCCGGTCGTGGTGTTGACGGAGACAGTGTGACCACCCTCCGCCGCGACCGCATCCTTGATGGCCCCGGCGGTGCGCTCGCCGATGCCCGGCACCTGGGCGATCTCCTCGACCGTGGCCGCCCGCAGCTTGCGCAGCGACCCGAAGTGCTTGAGCAGCGTCCTGCGGCGGACCTCGCCGAGTCCGGGGACGTCGTCGAGCAGGCTCTCGACCATCGACTTCGAGCGCCGGGAGCGGTGGTGGGTGATCGCGAACCGGTGGGCCTCGTCGCGGACCCGCTGCAGGAGGTAGAGCCCCTCGGAGCTGCGCGGCAGGATCACCGGGTCCTCCTGCTCGGGGACCCAGACCTCCTCCAGCCGCTTGGCCAGGCCGCACACGGGGACGTCGCCGAAGCCGAGCTCCGACATCGCCTCGCGCGCCACGGCGACCTGCGGCGGGCCGCCGTCGACCACGACCAGACCGGGCGCGTAGGCGAACTTGCGGGGCCGGCCGGTCTCGGGGTCGACCAGCATCGGGCCGGACTCGGTCACGACCTCGGTCGACGACCCGGCCTCGTCACGGAGCCGCTTGAAGCGCCGGGTGATCACCTCGTGCATCGAGGCGACGTCGTTCTGGCCGTCCACGCCGCGGATCACGAAGCGGCGGTACTCGCCCTTGCGTGCCAGGCCGTCCTCGAAGACGACCATCGAGGCGACCACCTCGGTGCCCTGGAGGTTGGACACGTCGTAGCACTCGATGCGCAGTGGCACCTCGTCGAGCTCGAGCGCCTGCTGGATCTCCTCCAGCGCCCGGTTGCGGGTCGTCAGGTCGCTGGCCCGCTTGGTCTTGTGGAGCGCGAGGGACTGGGCGGCGTTGGTGGCCACGGTCTCCTGGAGGGTCCGCTTGTCGCCGCGCTGCGGCACCCGGATCCGTACCCGGCTCCCCCGCATGTCGGTCAGGAGCTCCTCGAGCACGTCGCTGTCGGGCGGCAGCGTCGGGACCAGCACCTCGCGCGGGATGGCGTCGGAGCCGCCCTCGTCGCCGTAGAGCTGGAGCAGGAAACCCTGCACCAGCTCGTCGGTCTCGCCCTCGTCGACCCGGTCGGCCACCCAGCCGCGCTGGCCGCGGATCCGGCCACCGCGGACGTAGAAGATCTGGACGGCGACCTCGAGCGGGTCCTCGGCCAGCGCGATCACGTCGGCGTCCGTGCCGTCGCCGAGCACGACCGCCTGCTTCTCCAGGGCCTTGTGGAGCGCGCCGAGGTCGTCGCGCAGCCGGGCCGCGCGCTCGAAGTCCTCGGCCTCGGAGGCGGCGTACATCTCGCGCTCGATGCGCTTGACGAACGCCGCGGTGCGCCCGGCCATGAAGTCGCACAGGTCGTCGACGATCGCGCGGTGGTCGTCGGCCGAGATCTCGCCGACGCAGGGGGCCGAGCACTTGCCGATGTAGCCGAGCAGGCAGGGCCGGCCGATCTGGCCGTGCCGCTTGAAGACGCCGTTGGAGCACGACCGCATCGGGAAGACCCGCAGCAGCTGGTCGACGGTCTCGCGGATCGCCCAGGCGTGGGAGTAGGGGCCGAAGTAGCGGGTGCCGCGGCGCTTGGCGCCCCGCCCGACCATCACCCGCGGGAACTCGTCACCGACGGTGACCGCGAGCCAGGGGTAGGACTTGTCGTCGCGGTACTTGACGTTGAACCGGGGGTCGAACTCCTTGATCCAGGAGTACTCCAGCTGCAGCGCCTCGACCTCGGTCTTCACCACGGTCCACTCGACGCTGGCGCCGGTGGTCACCATGGTGGCGGTGCGCGGGTGGAGGTTGCCGACGTCCTGGAAGTACGACGACAGGCGGGCCCGCAGGTTCTTGGCCTTGCCGACGTAGATGACCCGGCCGCGCGCGTCGCGGAAGCGGTAGACACCAGGCCGGGTGGGGATGGACCCCGACTCGGGTCGGTAGGACGCGGGGCTGGCCACTCCCGCAACCCTACGGGCGGCCTCCGACGTGCTCGGGCCGCGTCCTGGTCAGGCGAGGGTGATCTGGTCGCCCTCGACGCTGATCTGGACGGCGGCCAGCGGCTCGGTGGCCGGGCCGTTGACGACGCTGCCGTCGTCGACGGAGAAGGCGCTGCCGTGGCACGGGCAGAGGATCTTGTCGCCCTCGACCTTGCCGACCGTGCAGCCCTGGTGGGTGCAGACGGCGGTGAAGGCCTTGAAGTCGCCCTTGTCGGGCTGGGTCACCACGACCTTCTGGTCGGCGAAGATCGTGCCGCCGCCCACCGGGACGTCGGAGGTGGGGCCGAGGGCCTCGCCGGCGCTGCCGCCGCCGTCGCTCGAGGAGCCGGTGTCGGTGCCCGTCGAGCCGCTGTCGCCGCCGCAGGCCGCGAGCAGCGGGGTGGCCAGGCCCAGGCCGGCCGTCCCGGCGATCACGCGTCGGCGTCCGAGGTCGGCGGTCATGGCAGCTCCTTCGGGAGAGGGATCGGGATGCCCCGCCAATCTAGCCAGCATCCTGCAGCCGGCCACGTGTCCAATGGTCCTAGCACCCGGGAGACAGGCGTCACGCAGACTTGCGGGCCTGCGCCTTCCGGGTGGTTGGCTTGCGGGTGGTGGCCGTGCGGGCGGCCGTCTTCTTCGCGGGCGCCTTGGCCGCCGGCTTGGGGGCGGCCGCCTTCCGCGTCGTACGCCGCTTCGGCTGGGCGGCCTCCCGGCCCTCGAGCAACGGCCGCAGGAAGGCGCCGGTGTGGCTCTCGGGATGGACGGCCACCTCCTCGGGCGTGCCCTCGGCGACGACCACGCCGCCGCGTGACCCGCCCTCGGGACCCATGTCGACGATCCAGTCGGCGGTCTTGATGACGTCGAGGTTGTGCTCGATCACCAGCACCGTGTTGCCCTTGTCGACCAGGCTGGAGAGCACGCCGAGCAGCCTGCGGATGTCCTCGAAGTGGAGGCCGGTGGTCGGCTCGTCGAGGACGTAGACGGTGCGGCCGGTCGAGCGCTTCTGGAGCTCGCTGGACAGCTTGACCCGCTGCGCCTCGCCACCGGAGAGCGTGGTGGCCGGCTGGCCGAGCCGGACGTAGCCGAGGCCGACCTCGCACAGGGTCGTCATGTGGCGCGCGATGGCCGGCACGGCGGCGAAGAAGTCCTTGGCCTCCTCGATCGGCATGTCGAGGACCTCGGCGATGGTCTTGCCCTTGTAGTGGACCTCGAGCGTCTCGCGGTTGTAGCGCGCGCCGTGGCAGACCTCGCACGGGACGTAGACGTCGGGCAGGAAGTTCATCTCGATCTTGATCGTGCCGTCGCCGGAGCACGCCTCGCAGCGGCCGCCCTTGACGTTGAAGGAGAACCGGCCCTGCTGGTAACCGCGCATCTTGGCCTCCGGGGTGGAGGCGAAGAGCTTGCGGACGTGGTCGAAGACGCCGGTGTAGGTCGCCGGGTTGGAGCGCGGCGTGCGGCCGATCGGCGACTGGTCGACGTGGATCACCTTGTCGACCTCGTCGACGCCGCTGATCCGCCGGTGCCGGCCGGGCACCGCCCGGGAGCGGTAGAGCTGCTTGGCCAGCGAGGTGTAGAGGATGTCGTTGACCAGCGTCGACTTGCCCGAGCCGGAGACGCCGGTGACGGCCACGAACAGGCCGAGCGGGAACGCGACGTCGATGTCCTGGAGGTTGTGCTCGCGGGCGCCGTGGACGACGAGGTCGCGGCCCCTGGTGCGGGGGCGGCGTACGGCGGGGACGGGGATCTCGCGGCGCCCGGAGAGGTAGGCGCCGGTCATCGAGTCGTCGTGGTCGAGCAACCCCTGGACGGACCCGGAGTGGACGACCTGGCCGCCGTGCTCGCCGGCACCGGGCCCGATGTCGACGACCCAGTCGGCGACCCGGATGGTGTCCTCGTCGTGCTCGACGACGATCAGCGTGTTGCCGAGGTCCTTGAGCCGGACCAGGGTCTCGATCAGCCGGTGGTTGTCGCGCTGGTGGAGCCCGATCGAGGGCTCGTCGAGGACGTAGAGGACGCCGACCAGGCCGGCGCCGATCTGGGTGGCCAGCCGGATCCGCTGCGCCTCGCCGCCCGACAGCGACCCGGAGGGACGGTCGAGGGAGAGGTAGTCGAGGCCGACGTCGAGCAGGAAGTTGAGCCGCTCGAGGATCTCCTTGAGGACCCGCTCACCGATCTGCTTCTCACGCGAGCTGAGGTCGAGGGCGCGCAGGAACTCGGCGGTCTCGTTGATCGGCAGCCGGCAGACGTCGGCGATGCTCGACCCGCCGATGGTCACCGAGACCGAGACGGGCTTGAGCCGCGAGCCCTCGCAGACCGGACACGGGACCTCGCGCATGAAGCCCTCGAACCGCTCGCGGCTGGTGTCGGAGTCGGCCTCGCGGTGGCGGCGCTCGATGTAGCTCTGCACACCCTCGAACTGGGCGTAGTAGGAGCGCTCGCGACCGTAGCGGTTGCGGGTGACGACGTGGACCTTGGTCGGGTGTCCCCAGAGGATCGACTTCTGCTGCTGGGCGGTCAGCTCCTCCCACGCGGTGTCGAGGTCGAAGCCGAGCTCGTCGCCGAGCGCGTTGAGCAGCCGCTGGAAGTAGTCGGCCACGTGAGCCTGCCCCCAGGGCTGGATCGCGCCCTCGCCCAGGCTGGCCGTCGGGTCGGGGACCACCAGCTCGGGGTCGACCTCGAGCCGGGTGCCGAGCCCGTGGCACTCCGGGCAGGCGCCGAAGGGGCTGTTGAAGGAGAACGAGCGCGGCTCGAGCTCGTCGGTGTCGATCGGGTGCTCGTTGGGGCACGACATCTTCTCGGAGAACCGGAGCTCACGCCCGGGGTCCTTGGCGTCGAGGTCGACGAAGTCGAGCAGCACCAGCCCGCCGGCGAGGTTGAGCGCGGTCTCGACGGAGTCGGTGAGCCGTCGCTTGGCGGAGCCCTTGACGGCCAGCCGGTCGACGACGACCTCGATGGTGTGCTTGCGCTGCTTGTCGAGCGTCGGCGGGTCGTCGAGCGGGTGGGTCTCGCCGTCGATCCGGGCGCGTGAGAAGCCCTGGGTCTGCAGCTGGCGCAGCAGCTCGACGTACTCGCCCTTGCGGCCGCGGATCACCGGCGCGAGCACCTGGAACCGGCGCCCCTCCTCGAGGACGAGCACCCGGTCGACGATCTGCTGGGGCGTCTGCCGCTCGATGGCCGCGCCGCAGGTCGGGCAGTGGGGGCGGCCGATCCGGGCGTAGAGCAGCCGCAGGTAGTCGTAGACCTCGGTGATGGTGCCGACGGTCGAGCGGGGGTTCTTCGACGTCGACTTCTGGTCGATCGAGACCGCCGGCGAGAGGCCCTCGATGAAGTCGACGTCGGGCTTGTCCATCTGGCCCAGGAACTGCCGGGCGTACGCCGACAGCGACTCGACGTAGCGGCGCTGGCCCTCGGCGAAGATCGTGTCGAAGGCCAGGCTCGACTTGCCCGAGCCGGACAGCCCCGTGAAGACGATGAGGGCGTCGCGCGGGAGGTCGAGCGAGACGTCCTTGAGGTTGTGTTCCCGGGCGCCCCGGATGATGAGCTGGTCGGCCACTGCGTTCCTTCGGAGGGTGCTCGGAGGTTTCGAACAAGTGTTCGGCATCGGGGGCGCCTCGGCAACCCGCCACGCCGACCCGACCCAGACTCTCACGTCGGGCAAGATGGGGTCATGGCCGACCTCGCCCAGACCTCGCTCCACACCTCCCAGATCCTGGAGGGGACCCAGCGCCTGGTGCGCAGCGTCGACGCGCTCAGCGGCGACGACTGGGACGCGCCGTCGGGGCTGCCGGGCTGGACCCGCGCCCACGTGGTCGCCCACCTCGCCCTCAACGGCGAGGGCCTGACCGGGGTGCTGCGTGGCGAGGTCGAGCACGAGCCGGCGCCGATGTACGAGACCCAGGAGCAGCGCGACTCCGACATCGAGGAGCTGGCGCGGGCCGACCACGCCGAGATCCGCGAGCGGCTGCTGGTCAGCACGGTCACCTTCCCCGAGGCGGTGCAGGCCCTGCCGGCCGACGCGTGGGACGGGCGCTTCGAGCGCACGCGCGGCGGTTCCACGCTGCCGCTGGCGGCGGCTCCGCTGATGCGGCTGCGCGAGATCGAGATCCACCACGTCGACCTCGACGTCGGCCACTCCCCCGCCGACTGGCCGCCCGGCTTCGCCGAGGAGCTGGTCGACGGGATGGTGAAGCGGCAGCAGCCGGAGACCGGCTACCTGGTCCGCCCGCTCGACACCGACCGCACCTGGGAGGTCGGCCCCGTCGGCGACGACGCGCTCGTCGTCACCGGGCCGGTCGCCGAGCTCGCGTGGTGGCTGACCGGTCGCCCGCCCGGCGACCAGGTGTCGTCGAGCCGCGGCGAGCTCCCCGAGGTGGGGTCGTGGTGAGCGGCGGCTACACCGGCGCCGTACGACCCGGCGGCGGAGCCGACGTCCGCGAGCTCGGCCACCTGCGGATCACCAAGGTCGCGGTCGACCCCGAGATGTCCAACAACTGCTATCTGCTGACCTGCCTCGACACCGGCGACCAGGTGCTCGTCGACGCGGCCGCCGAGGGCACCGACACCCTGCTGCCGCTCATCGGCGACGCCGGGCTGACGACGGTGGTCACGACCCACCAGCACTGGGACCACCACCGCGCGCTGTCCGACGTGGTGGCAGCCACCGGCGCCGAGGTGGTGGCCGGCGAGCCGGACGCCGACGCGATCACCGAGCAGACCGGCGTCGAGGTCGGCCGCCGGGTGGTCGACGGCGACACGGTCGCGGTCGGCTCCTGCTCGCTCGCCGTGGTCGCGGTGGCGGGCCACACGCCCGGCTCGATCTGCCTGGCCTACGACGACCCCGACGGGCACACCCACCTGTTCACCGGTGACTCGCTGTTCCCCGGCGGCGTCGGCGCGACGTTCGGCGACGACGACGCCTTCCGCCAGCTCGTCGACCAGGTCGAGGAGCGGCTCTTCGGCCGCTACGACGACGACACCTGGTTCTACCCCGGCCACGGCGACGACTCCACGCTCGGTGCTCAGCGGTCCTCGCTGCCGGAGTGGCGCGAGCGCGGCTGGTGAGGCTCGAGCAGCTGGGCGGGCCGAGCGTGAGGACCGCGGCCCGGGGTGCTCCGGCGGTTTGCTGGTGCGTTCGATCAACGCGCGCGTTTGATCGAGCGCACCAACGCGACTGACCGCGCTCCGGAGCCGCACGGAGGCACCCGCGCCAGCCTGTCTCAGAGCGGGGTGGTGCGGTAGTGACCGCGGACCCGCAGCAGTGCCTCGGTGGCGTCGGTGTGGCCGACGTCGACCACGCGGCCGAGGGCCAGCAGGTGGTCGCCGGCCTCGTCGACCCGTTCGACCAGGCACTCGACGTACCCCAGGCCGCCCGCGAGGACGGGTGCCCCCGTGACGTCGGCCGGCCGCCACTCCAGGCCGGTGAACTTGTCGGCACCCCGGGTCGCCATCACGTCGGCGATCGCGGACTGGTCCGACGAGAGCAGGTTGACGCAGTAGCCGCCCGAGCGCTCGATCACCGGCCACGACAGCGACCGTCGGGACGCCGACACCAGCACCAGCGGCGGGTCCAGCGAGACCGACATGAAGCCCTGCACCGTCAGCCCCACCGGGCCGAGCTCGCCGATCCCGGTCACGACCGTCAGTCCGGTCGCGAACCGACCCAGCACCTCGCGGAACGCCGACTCCGGGACGTCGTCGCGCGCGCCCGCGACCGACCGCAGCCGGCGGGGGTCGTCACTGGAGGGGAAGACAGACATCGCCCCGCCAGTCTGGCACGCGGCCCGGCGCCCCCGGGTGGTCAGGCCTTGATGCGCGCGGAGGTCGGGTCGTACATCGGGCGGAGGGAGACCTCGGCGGGGTGGCGGACGCCCGCGACGTCGACCTCCCAGGTGCCGGCGCGCAGCCAGTCGGGCGTGACGGGCTCGCCGCCGCCGGAGACCATGGCCAGGCCGACGGCACCGCCGAGCGTCCAGCCGTAGGACGCCGCCCGGACGTAGCCGACCGCCACTCCGTCGCGGTGGACGACCTCCGCGTGGAAGAGCAGCGGCTCCGGGTCGAGCAGCCGCACCTGCACGATGCGCTGCACCATCCCGCCGGCCGCGGCGTTGGCCTCCTGGCGGGCCACGACCGCGTTGCGGCCGACGAAGCCACCCGGCTTGTCGAGCGCCAGCGCGAAGCCCAGCCCCGCCTCCAGCGGGCAGTCGGTGTTGTCGATGTCGTGGCCGAAGTCGCGGTAGCCCTTCTCCATCCGCAGCGACGACAGCGCCTTGAGCCCCACCGGCCGACCGCCGTACGCCGCCCCGGCGGCCAGCAGCGCGTCGTAGACGGACGTCGTGTCGGCCGCCGGCACGTAGAGCTCGTAGCCCAGCTCGCCGAGGTAGGTGATGCGGACGCACAGCAGCTCGACCCCGGCGACCACGATCCGACGCGCGGTGCGGAACGGGAAGGCCTCGGTCGAGAGGTCGGCGTCGGTGAGCTCGGCGAGCAGCTCGCGCGACCGCGGGCCCTGCAGGTTGAGCTGGCCGAGGTCGGCGGTCACGTCGGTGACCGTGACGTCGGCGTCCCCGAGGTGGCGACCCAGCCACGCGAGCGTGTGGCCGTGGGCGGAGTCGGAGGCGACCACGAAGTAGTCGTCGTGGGCCAGCCGGGTCACGGTGAGGTCGTCCTCGATCCGGCCGTCGTCGTCGAGCCACTGGGTGTAGGTGATGGTGCCGTCGTGCTCGGCCACCGCGCCGGCCGAGACCCGGTCGAGCACCGCGCCGGCGTCGGCACCCCGCACCTGCAGCTTGGCCATGAAGCTCAGGTCCATCAGGCCGACCGCCTCGCGGACGGCGCGGTGCTCGGCCTCCCACTGCGTGAACCACGGCGCGTGCCCCCACGTCGGCTCGGCCGTCGGGGTCTCCCCCGGTCCCGCGAACCAGTCGGCGCCCTCCCATCCCGACACCTCGCGGAGGTGGCCACCCTGCTCCACCAACCGGTCGTGAACCGGGGAGAGCAGCCGGTTGCGGGCGGTGCGCAGCTGCTTGCCGGGCGTGTGCGCGGCGTACACGGTGCCGAGGATCTCGGCGGTGCGCGCGGCGCGGTAGTCGTCGTCGGCCTGCCACGGCCGGAACCGGGCGACGTCGAAGCCGGTGACGTCGACGTCGGGCCGGCCGGTCGTGATCCAGTGGGCGAGCACCCGGCCCAGGCCGCCGGCGGAGAGCACGCCGACCGAGTTCATGCCGGCCGCGACGAAGTAGTGCCGGATGCCCGGCGCCTCGCCGACCGCCGGCGCGAGGTCGGGGGTGAACGACTCCGGACCGCAGAAGAAGGTGCGCACGCCGACCTCCAGCGTGATCGGCACCCGGGCCATCGCCTTCTCCAGGAACGGGCTCATCCGGTCCCAGTCGGGCGGGATCGTGCCGAAGGAGAAGTCGCGCGGGATGCCCTCGACCCGCCAGGGCGCGGCCCGCGGCTCGAAGAGCCCCACCATCATGCCGCCGCCCTCCTCGCGGTAGTAGCCGTAGGAGGCGGGGTCCTCGAAGACCGGGCCGTCCGGGTCGAGGCCCTCGATGGTGTCGGTGATCAGGTAGTAGTGCTCGGCCGCCTGGTTGGGGATCACCAGGCCGCTGCGCGCCCCCAGCTCGCGCGCCCACATGCCGGTGCAGTTGACGACGTAGTCGGCCTCGACGGTCTCGCCGGTCGTGGTGCGGACGCCGGTGACGGCGCCGCGCTCGGTGAGGACGTCCTCGACGCTCACGCCCTCGAGCACCCGTACGCCGAGCCGGCGCGCGCCCTTGGCCAGCGCCGTCGTGAGGTCGACCGGGTTGACGCGGCCGTCGCCGGGCACGTGGAAGCCGGCGAGCAGGTCGTCGGTCTCGGCCCACGGGAAGAGGTCCTTCATCTCCCGCGGCGAGATCTCCTCGACCTCGAGCCCGAGGTGGCGCTGGAAGGTCGCCACCCGGCGGTACTCCTCGAGCCGGGCCTCGTCGGCCGCCGCCTCGATCAGCCCGACCGGCCGGAAGCCCGTCGCCTGGCCGGTCTCCTCCTCGAGCCGCGCGTAGAGCTCGCGCGAGTAGAGCCGGATCGCGGTCGAGGTCTCCGAGGTCGAGCCGAAGCAGGTCATCAGGCCGGCGGCGTGCCAGGTCGTGCCGGAGGTGAGCCGGTCACGCTCGAGCACGACGACGTCGGTCCAGCCGGCGTGGGCGAGGTGGTAGGCGACCGAGCAGCCGATCACGCCGCCCCCGATGACGACGACGCGGGCACGATCCGGCAGCGCGGCGGTGGTCACCGGCCCAACCTACTGGTGGCCGCGGCGGTTGTTAGGTTCGGGCGGTGCCCTACTCCTCGCTGTCCCACCTCGAGTGCTCACGCACCGGGGAGACCCTCGACGCCGACCGGGTGCAGGGCCTGAGCGCGGCCGGTGCGCCGCTGCTGGCGCGCTACGACCTCGACGAGGTGCGGGCCTCGGTGACGCCGCAGGACCTCGCCGGTCGGCCCCACGACCTGTGGCGCTACCACGAGGTGCTGCCGGTCCGGGACCCCGCTCACGTCACCACGCTGGGCGAGGGCATGACCCCGCTGCTGCCGCTGCCGACGTACGGCGCGGGGATCGGGGTGCCGGGCCTGCTGATGAAGGACGAGGGGCTGGTGCCGACCGGTTCGTTCAAGGCGCGGGGCGCCGCCGTCGGGGTCTCGCGGGCCCGCGAGCTCGGCGTCCGCGCCGTGGCGATGCCCACCAACGGCAACGCCGGCGCCGCGTGGTCGATGTACGCCGCCCGGGCCGGTCTCGGCAGCCTCGTCGTGATGCCGGTGGACGCCCCCGAGATCACGCGGCGGGAGTGCGTGGCGGCCGGCGCCGAGCTCTACCTGGTCGACGGCCTGATCAACCACGCCGGGGCGATCGTCGGGCGGGCGGTGGGTGAGCGGGAGGGCTACCAGGAGGTCTCGACGCTCAAGGAGCCCTACCGGATCGAGGGCAAGAAGACGATGGGCTACGAGCTCGCCGAGCAGCTCGGCTGGCAGGTGCCCGACGTGATCCTCTACCCCGCCGGCGGCGGGGTCGGGCTGATCGGCATCCACAAGGCGATGCTCGAGATGCAGGAGCTCGGCTGGATCGGTGACCGGCTGCCCCGGCTGGTGGCCGTGCAGTCGACCGGCTGCCCGCCGATCGTCGACGCCTTCGAGGCCGGGCTCGAGGAGAGCACCCTGGTCGAGGGCACCCACACGCTCGCCTTCGGCATCAACGTCCCCAAGGCGCTGGGCGACTTCCTGGTGCTGCGGGCGGTCCGCGAGAGCGGGGGCACGGCGGTCGCGGTGCCCGACGACGCGATCCTCGCCGAGGTGGCGGCCCTCGCCGCGGCCGAGGGGAGCTGGATCTGCCCGGAGGGCGCCGCCTGCCTGGTCGCCGCCCGGGAGCTCCGCGAGTCGGGCTGGATCGGTGAGGGCGAGCGGGTGGTCGTGCTCAACACCGGCACCGGGCTGAAGTACCCCGAGACGGTCACGGCGGAGGTGCCCGTGCTGGCGCGCGACGGAGCGGTGCCGGCTCAGCGGAACTGATCGGCGATCTGCGTCAGCCGGGCGAGGTAGCCCTCCCAGTCGTAGCCGTCGGGCAGGTTGGAGCTGTCGGCCCGCAGCCCGGCGGCGCCGTCGGCGGACTCGCGCAGCACGTCCATCTGGCCGCAGTGGCGGTTGGTCTCGGCGATCACGTGGACCAACAGTCGGCCCAGCGTCACCCGGTTGCGCTCCGGGGGCCACCACGGCACCTCGCCCTCGGCGTCGAGGTCGCGGCCCTCGAACGTCGTCGCCGACTCCGCCCAGGCCAGCCGGTAGAGCGCGGTGATGTCGTCGCGGGACTCCAGGGCGTTGGCGTGGAGGTCGTCGTGGGGATCGGCGTCCGGGTCGTCGAACGGCGTCGCCACCGGCAGCTCGCGGCCGAACGAGGACACGAAGTAGCCGAGCTCGATGTAGGCGAGGTGCTTGACGATGCCGAGCAGGTTGCTGCCGGTCGGGGTCAGCGGGCGGCGTACGTCGTGGTCGCTGGCGCCCTCGAGCTTCCAGAGCACCGCCTCGCGGATGCTCTGGAGGTAGTCGAGCAGCACGTCCTGATGGGTCTCCACGGTCACGCCCCCTCGTCGCCTCGGGTGAGCACGCAGAACTCGTTGGCCTCGGGGTCGGCCAGGACCGCCCAGCGCCCGTCGGGTCCCTCCAGCCCCCACTCCTCCATGCCCGGGCTGCCGTCCTCCTCGCCGTCCTCGTCGAAGTCGAAGTCGTCGAGGACCTTCGCCCACCACAGCGTCTGGGCGTAGGGATCGGCGGCGTCGATGCAGAAGTTCGAGGTCCGTGATGCCATGTCCGCCACCCTGCCACCGCCCGCCGACAGCGGCCACGCACCATGCCGGTGGCTCAGGCCCCGGCCAGCTGCAGCCGGAGGAGGGCGGCGTAGCGATCGAGGTCCGCGTGCTCGGCGACGTGCGCCTCGACGTGGTCGGGGAGCGGACGCGGGCGCGTCGACAGGACGTCGGCGTGGTGGCGACGGGCGTGGTCGAAGTGCGTGTCGGCCGAGTCCGCCGGGTCGAGGCCGAGCCAGTCCAGGAGTCGGTGGAGGGGCCGGCCGTCCGGCGACCCGAAGAAGCTCGCGTGCTCGACGACCGCCACCCGGTCGGGCCGGCTGCGGACGGCCCGGAGGATCCGCCGGTTGGCCTGGTTCCAGCGGGTCACCGAGCGGACGCCGTCGTTGTGGGCCGGCCAGAACCGGTCCTCCGCGTCGCCGGCCCGGGCCTCCCACGACGCGGCGACCTCCCGCGGATCGCGCACGATGCACACGAAGCGGGCGTCGGGGAGGTTCTTCCACACCCGCTCGATCCGCACCGTGGTCATCTTGTCCCCGACGTACGCCGCCTGCTCGAAGCCGGCCGCCATCCGCTCGTAGTGCTCCCGGAAGCGCGGGTGCCGCTCCGGCACCACGGTGGTCAGTCCGTCGGTGAAGTCGAGCAGCCGGTCCCGCTCGAAGAGGTCGGGCGACAGCTCGTCGATCCGCTCACCTCGCCACAGCCGCTTGTAGCGCTCCAGGCCCAGCACGATGCCGGGGTGGGCCGTGAGCACCTCCGCCAACGCGCTCGTGCCGGACCGGCCCAGCCCGGCGACGAAGAGCAGCTGCGGTGTGGACACGGTGTCGGCCCTCCTCGGGGTGTGCGCCTCAGTGTTCCCCGGTGGGCGGGAGGGGTCGCCGTACGGCCGCACGTGATTCTAGGCTGGAGGTCGTGTCCGACCACCCAGGCCGCCTGGACCCCGCGATCCCCTGCTCCCGCGTGGGGGCCGACGAGCTCTCGCCCGCCGACCCGACGCCCGGCATGACCCGGCAGGTGGCGAGCCACGAGGCGGGGATGTGGACCGGCGTGGTCGACACCGAGGCCGGCGCGGTCAGCGGCTGGCACCACCACGGCGAGCACGAGACGACGCTCTACGTCGTGTCGGGGCGGATGCGGCTGGAGTCCGGCCCCGGGGGCGAGCACGTCGTCGAGGCGGGCCCGGGCGACTTCCTGCGGGTGCCGGCCGGCGCGGTCCACCGCGAGTCGAACCCCGGTGGCGAGACGGCTCGGGCGGTCATCGTGCGCTGCGGCAACGGCCCGCCGACCACCAACGTCGACGGTCCCGCACGTCCGTGACCGAGGGGATGCCGGCCGACCTGCTGGCCCACGCCCGAGCGGCGACCGGCTTCATGCCCGAGGACGAGGGACGGGCGCTGCACCGGCTCGCCCGCGAGCGGCTCCCCCACGGTCCGGTGCTCGAGGTCGGCACCTACTGCGGCAAGTCGGCGGTCTGGCTCGGCGCGGCCGCCCGCGAGGTCGGCGGCACCGTCTTCACCGTCGACCACCACCGCGGCAGCGAGGAGAACCAGGCGGGCTGGGAGCACCACGACGCCGTCGCTGGTCGACCCACGGACCGGGCTGATGGACACGCTGCCGGTCTTCCGGCGGACGATCGAGGACGCCGGCCTGGAGCCGTACGTCGTCGCGGTGGTCGGCGGGTCGGCGACCGTGGCCCGTCACTGGCGCACCCCGGTCTCGCTGCTCTTCGTCGACGGCGGGCACGGCGCGGAGCCGGCCCACACCGACTTCGTGTCGTGGGCGCCGTGGGTGCAGACCGGCGGGCTGCTGGCGATCCACGACGTCTTCCCCGACCCCGCCGACGGCGGCCGGCCGCCGTACGAGATCTACCTCCGGGCGCGCGACCACGGCTTCACCGAGGTCGAGGTGGTCGGGTCGCTGCGGGTGCTGCGGCGGACCTCAGGGCAGCCGGGTGCCCTCGAGGGCGTCGGCTGAGGCACAGCCGCACCCCCACCCGGTCGGCGCCAGCGAGGTGCCGAGCGAGGTACCCAGCGCGGCGGCGCGCATGATGCCGGCCCCGGGCGTGGTCAGGGAGAGCGCGTCGACGGCCAGCACGATCGCGGCCGCGGTGAACGTCGTCTGCTCCTGGGGCCAGCGCACCCGGTCGGGGAAGACGTAGCCCGTGCCGTAGCTGCCGTCGTCGTCGCGCAGGTGCGCCACGTCGGCCAGCAGCCGGACGGCGCGCTCGCGGTCGCCGGCCGACTCGAGCGCCAGCACCAGCTCGGCTGTCTCGGCACCGGTCACCCACGGGTTGCGGCTGACGCAGCGGATGCCGAGACCGGGCTCGACGAAGGTGTCCCAGCGCTCGTCGAGCCGCCGGAGCGCGCGCCGGCCGGTGAGGACGCCACCGAGGACGGGGTAGTACCAGTCCATCGAGAAGTGGGCCTTGTCGAGGAACCACCCCTCGTGCTCGGCCACCGCGTGGGCGAGCCGGCCGCCGGCGAGCTCCCACTCCGGCTGCGGGTCGTCGACCAGCCCGGCCAGGGCCAGCCCGGCCCGGAGCGCGTGGTGGACGCTCGACGAGGCGGCCAGCAGCGCGTCCTCGTTGACGCGCGCGGGCGCGCCGTCGTGCCACTCCTGCGACCACGCGATGCCGCCCCACGGCAGCTGCATCGACACCGCGAAGTCGAGACCCCGGCGTACGACGGGCCACATCCGGCGGACGAACGACTCGTCGCGGCGGACCAGCCAGTGGTGCCACACGCCGACGGCCAGGTAGGCCGACATGTTGGTCTCGCCGCTCGCGTCCTCGACCCGGCCGCCGACGAGCTTCAGCGGCACCGAGCCGTCGTGGCGCTGCACCGTCGCCACCCACGCGTAGGCGCGCTCGGCCGCCTCGACCTCGCCCGCGGCCAGCAGCGCCATCGCCGCCTCGACGTGGTTCCACACGTCGGTGTGACCGCCCGCCACCCACGGGATCCCGCCCGACGGCTCCTGCACCGCCACGATGCTGCGCGCTGTCGCGGCGACCTCGACCTGCGACAGCACGCCGTCGAGCGCCGGGACCTCAGCCGGCATCGGGCTTGCGCAAGTAGAGCACCAGCGACTTGCCGATCAGCGGGTCGAGCACCCGGCTCGCGAGACGCAGCACCGCCGGCTGCTTCTCGATCTCCCAGACCAGCATCCGGTGGTAGGCGCGCACCAGCCGGTGGTCGGCGTCGTCGACCCCGACCGCGCACTTCAGCCACCAGTACGGCGCGTGCAGACCGTGGACGTGGTCGCGACCCTCGAGCACCAGCCCGGCCGCCGTCGCCTTGGCCTCCAGCTCCTCGCTGGTGTAGATCCGGATGTGACCGCCGGGGTTGTCGTGGTAGTCGCGCGACAGCTTCCAGCAGATCGCCTCCGGCAGCCACCGCGGCACGGTCAGCGCCACCGTCCCGCCGGGCCGGGTGACCCGCACCAGCTCGGCGATGGCCTGGAGGTCGGCCGGGACGTGCTCGAGGATCTCGGCCGCCACCACCCGGTCGAACTCGCCGTCGGCGAAGGGCAACGACAGGGCGTCACCCTCCTTCACGTCGGCCTCGGCCCCCGGTGGCACCTCGCCGGCGTCGCGCATCGCCGCGAACCACTCCCGGACGACGGCCAGCTCGTCGGCGTCCTGGTCGAAGGCGATCACGTCGGCGCCGCGGCGGTACATCTCGAAGGCGTGGCGACCGGCGCCGCACCCGAGGTCGAGCACCCGCTCCCCCGGGCGCAGCCCGAGCCGCTCGAAGTCGACGGTCAGCACACCCGCTCCTCGTAGATCTCGGTGACCGCCTCGGCGACGGCCCGCCAGCTGAAGTGCTCGCGCACGCGGCGCCGGCCGGCCTCGCCCATCCGCGCGCGACGGTCGGGATCGTCGAGCAACGCGCCCAGGGCGTGCTCGAGCTCGCCGACGTCGCCGGGCTCGACCAGGTCGGCGCAGCTGCCGTCAGGCCCGACGACCTCGGGGATCGCCCCGGCCCGGGAGACGACCAGCGGCGTGGCGCACGCCATCAGCTCGGCGGTCGGCAGGCTGAAGCCCTCGTAGAGCGAGGGCACGCAGGCGACCTCGGCCGACCCCATCAGCTCGACCAGCTCGGCGTCGGAGAGGCCGTGGCGGAAGTGCACCGCCTCGGCGATGCCGAGGTCGTCCACCATCCGCTCGGTCCTGCCCCCCGGCACCGGACGGGTCACCAGCACCAGCTCGAGCTCCGGCCGCTCGACCCGCAGCTTGGCGAAGGCCTCGAGCAGCGTGGCGATGCCCTTCATCGGGGCGTCGGCACTGGCCATCGCCAGGATCCGACCGGGAACGCGCGGCCGGGTCGGCGGCGCGAACCCCTCGTCGACGCCGAGCAGCACCACCCGGGTGCGGTCGGGGTCGACGCCGAAGTCGTGGACGACGTCACGGCGCGAGGCCTCCGACGGCGTGACGACCAGCGGCACCTGCCGGGCGACCCGGGCCTGCATCCGCACGAAGGAGTACCAGCGCCGGACCGCCCAGCGCCGTCGGCGGGTGGGTGCCTCGGCCAGCTCGACCCGGCGGTCGAAGGTGATCGGGTGGTGGATCGTCGCGACCAGGGGCAGCCCTACCTGCTCGACGTCGAGCAGCGCCGTACCGAGGCTCTGGTTGTCGTGGACGACGTCGAAGTCGTCGACCCGGTCGCGCAGCAGCCGGACCACCCGGCGGCTGAAGGTGCGCGGCTCGGGGAACCGGCCCAGGCACATCTCCAGGAACTCCGAGACGTCGACCAGGTCGCGGAACTCGCGCAGCCGCGGCACCCGGAACGGGTCCGGCTCGCGGTAGAGGTCGAGGCTCGGCACCCGGGTCAGCAGCACGCCGTCGTCGAGGTCGGGGTAGGGCGGCCCGGAGAACACCTCGACGGTGTGGCCGAGCGCGACCAGCTCCCGGCTCAGGTGGCGCACGTAGACGCCCTGGCCACCGCAGTGCGGCTTGCTGCGGTAGGACAGCAGGGCGACGCGCATGACGGAAGGTTACTGGCCAGTCTCGGCCGGTCCGTCGTGGGTCCGGGAGCCGGGCCGGGACCGGTCAGGCGTCGCTGGAGTGGCCCGGGAAGACGTGGGCGGCGGGGTCGATCGCCACGGCCGCGTTGTTGACGGCCGTGGCCGCCTCCCCGAACCCGACGGCGATCAGCCGCACCTTTCCGGGGTACTCGGTGACGTCACCGGCGGCGAAGACCCGCGGCAACGTCGTCTGCATCGTCGTCGAGACCACGACGTGCCGCTTGTCGACCTCGATCCCCCACTCCTGGAGCGGGCCGAGGTCGGCGACGAAGCCGAGCGCCGCGACCACCGCCTGCGCCGGGCGGGTGACCGGGTCCTGCTTGTCGATGCTGACGTCGACCTCCTCGAGCACCGACTCCCCGCGCAGCGCGGTCACCTGGGCCCGGGTGATGATCTCGACCGAGCTGTCCCGCACCTGCTGCACGGTCCGTTCGTGCGCGCGGAACGCCTCGCGCCGGTGGACCAGGGCGACCGACCGGGCGACCGGCTCGAGGTGCAGCGCCCAGTCGAACGCGCTGTCACCCCCGCCGACGATCACGACGTCCTTGTCGACGTAGGGCTGGAAGGACGGGACGAAGAACTCCAGGCCCCGGCCGAGCCAGCCCTCGCCCGCGGGCAGCGGTCGCGGGCTGAACTTGCCGATGCCGGCGGTGATGATGACCGCCCCGGCCCGGATCTCGGTGCCGTCGTCGAGACCGACGGTCACGCCGTCGTCGTCCTGGCGGAGGCTGCTGGCGGTGCGGTCGAGGTGGTAGGTCGGCTTGCCGCTGGCCGCCTGGGCGACCAGGCCCTCGACCAGCTCCTTGCCCTTGATGCTCGGGAAGCCGGCGACGTCGAGGATCGCCTTCTCCGGGTACATCGCGGTGACCTGACCCCCGAGCTCGGGGAGGCTGTCGACCACCGCGACCCGCAAGCCGCGGAAGCCCGCGTAGTAGGCGGCGTACAGGCCCGTCGGGCCGGCTCCGATGATCAGGACGTCGGTGTCGGTGGCCACGCCGTCGATCCAACACCGCCGGAGCCCGCGGCAACAACCACCCTAGGATGCCCGCGTGGCGTGGTGGCGAGGATGATCAGCATCCGCACGATCCGGGCACACCCGTCGGCGGTGCTGCTCGCGGGTCAGCTGCTGGCCGTCCTGCTCTACCCCTACCTCGGCACCTCGACCGCGGGTCGCGCCGTGCTGGGCGCGGTGGGCACCGTCCTCGTGCTCGTCGCCCTGTACGCCGTGCGGCGGACGCCGGTGCTGGCGTGGATCGCCGCACTGCTCGGCGTCCCGGCGCTCGTCTGCAACCTGCTCGAGGCGGTGTGGCCGGGCAACGACACGCTGACCCTGGTCTCGGCGGCCCTGCACGCGCCGTTCTACTTCTACGTCTCCTACGGGATGATCCGCTACCTGTTCCACGACGAGAAGGTGACCCGCGACGAGCTGTACGCGACCGGCGCGGCGTTCACGGTGGTCGCGTGGGGCTTCGCCTACCTCTTCGTGGGCGTGCAGGTGCTGGTGCCGGGTTCGTTCACCGAGGTGGGCGGGGACGCCCAGGGCACCTGGTTCGAGATGCTGTTCCTGTCCTTCACGACCCTGACCAGCGTGGGGCTCTCCGACATCCTGCCGGTGCTGCCGCACGCGCGGTCGCTGGTCATGGTCGAGCAGGTGGCCGGCGTGCTCTACGTCGCGCTCGTGGTGGCCCGGATGGTCGGGCTCACCGTCACCCGGACAGGACGCGAGCCCTGACCGCTCAGGCGTCCCACCCCTCGGGCCGGTGCCTGCGCGGCAGCTTGCCGACCACCATCCGGTAGGACTCGTCGACCGCCTCGATGAGCTCGTCGTCCGGGATCGCGCCGCCGAAGGCGAGGTCGTTCCAGCCCGACCGCCCGATGTAGCGCATCACCGAGGCGTCGTCCGGGTAGCGGTGCAGCCACTCGTCGGCGACCTCCCGGGTGGCCCCCGCCTTGACGCCGACCCCGGCGGCGCCGAGGAAGGCGAAGATCTTGCCGGCCTCGCCGGGTCCGACCTTGACGACGGGGTGGTCGTGCTCCCAGGGGTTGTCGGCCCAGGCGCCGGGCTTGGTCAGGCAGTGGGCCTGCATCCGCGCGACGTCCACCGGCCGGCTCCGTCAGTCCTCGTCGTCGTCGTCGAGGAGTCCCTCGCGGCGGGCCTCGGCGACGATCCGGCGTACGTTCTCCAGCGAGCCGCAGTCGTCGTCGATCTGCTCGTTGCGCTCGGTGGCGAACTGCTCCCCCAGCTCGGCCAGCACCTGCGGGCCGAGCTCCTCGCGCGCCGGGTTGAGGATCGTCAGCTCCTCCTCGGTGAGGTGGTGGTTGACGGCCGTGGCCAGCTCCTCGACGGCGTCGTCGAAGGCCTGGGTGTCGGTGCCCGTCAGCTCCAGCACGGCCAGCAGCGCCTCGTGCCCCTCGGCGTGCTCCTCCTCGCCGTGCTCGGCCTCGTGCGCGCCGACCGCGCGCTTCGTGCGCAGCTTCGGGTAGACGTGCCGCTCCTCGGCCAGCGCATGGGCGACGTGGAGCGTCGCGAAGGCCCGACGGACGGCGTCCCGGTCGCTGCTCGCGTCGCGCAGGTCGCGCAGCAGCGACTCGAACCGACGGTGGTCGTCGAGGATCAGGTCGATGACGTCGCCCTGCACGGGGCGCCCGAGGTCGATGACGGTCATGCGGGCGAGCCTAGTCAGGGGGCGAGCCGCCCGGCCTGACCGCCCTCGTGGGGTGGCCGGACCTCCGTGACCACCGGGCCGGCTGGAGGCGCCCTCAGCCGGGCAACGGGACGTCGGCCTCCCAGCGCGTACGCCGTTCGGCGTCGGACTGCTCCCACCACGGGGTGCCGCGCTCGCCGAGGGCGACCTTGGCGGCCTGGACGCCGGCGCGGGACGCGCGCTCCTGGCCGGTGCCGCGCGTCCGCTTCACCTCACGCCGCCAGGCCATGAGGATCCGCTGTAGCTCGTCGCGACGACCGGCGGGGATGGCGGGGTCGGTGGCGCGCCACTTCCGGCCGTCGATGACGACGTGGTGCCCGTCGTCGGTGGGACGGACGTCCTTGCGCGGCATCAGTCGAGGCAGAACTCGTTGCCCTCGGGGTCGGCCATGACCAGGTGGCCGCCGCTCATCGGCGGCGCCGGCTCGTGGCGCTCCAGCCGGGCCGCCCCGAGGGCGACCAGCCGCTCCGCCTCGGCCTCGAGCGCGGCCATCCGCTCCTCGCCCTGCAACCCCGGCGCCGCGCGGACGTCGAGGTGCACCCGGTTCTTGACCTGCTTGCCCTCGGGCACCTGCTGGAAGAACAGCCGAGGTCCGGCACCGTCGGGGTCCTGGCTCGCGGACGCCGCGTTGCGCTGCTCGGGCGGCAGCGACGCCGCGAACGCGTCCCAGGACTCGAAGCCCGGCGGCGGGGCAGGCAGCTCGTAGCCGAGCACCTCGTTCCAGAACAGCGACAACCCCCGCGGGTCGGCGCAGTCGAAGGTCACCTGGACCTCACGGACCGTCACCTCGTGGCCTCCATCATCTGGCGCAGCTCCTTCTTGAGCTCGGAGATCTCGTCGCGCAGGCGGGCCGCGACCTCGAACTGCAGCTCCGCGGCCGCGTTGCGCATCTGGTCGGTGAGCTGCTGGATCAGGTCGGCCAGCTCGGTCGAGGGGATGCCGGCGGTGTCCGGGAGCTCGTCGTGCAGCCTGGACAGCGAGGGGGTGGGCGCCACCGCCTTGCCGGAGGTGGGCTTGACGCCGCCGGCGCGGCCCTTCTGACCCACGTCGGCCCAGGTCTGCAGCAGCGCCTGGGTGTTCTCGTCCTCGCGGGCCAGCATCTCGGTGATGTCGGCGATCTTCTTGCGCAGCGGCGTCGGGTCGATGCCGTGCTCGGTGTTGTAGTCGATCTGGATCTGGCGGCGCCGGTTGGTCTCGTCGATCGCCGACTCCATCGACGGCGTGATCCGGTCGGCGTACATGTGCACCTGGCCGGAGACGTTGCGCGCGGCGCGGCCGATGGTCTGGATCAGCGACTTGTCGGAGCGCAGGAAGCCCTCCTTGTCGGCGTCGAGGATCGAGACCAGCGACACCTCGGGCAGGTCGAGCCCCTCGCGCAGCAGGTTGATGCCGACGAGCACGTCGTACTCCCCCAGCCGGAGGTCGCGCAGCAGCTCGATCCGTTTGAGGGTGTCGACCTCGGAGTGGAGGTAGCGGGTGCGGATGCCGGCGTCGAGGAGGTAGTCGGTGAGGTCCTCGGACATCTTCTTGGTCAGCGTGGTGACCAGCACCCGCTCGCCCTTGTCGACGCGGGTGTTGATCTCGTGGATCAGGTCGTCGATCTGGCCCTTGGTCGACTTCACCACGACCTCGGGGTCGATCAGCCCGGTCGGGCGGATGATCTGCTGGACCGTGTCACCGCCGACCTTGTCGAGCTCGTAGTCACCCGGGGTCGCGGAGAGGTAGATCGTCTGGCCGATCCGGTCGAGGAACTCCTCCCATCGCAGCGGGCGGTTGTCCATGGCGCTCGGCAGCCGGAAGCCGTGGTCGACCAGGTTGCGCTTGCGCGACATGTCGCCCTCGTACATCCCGCCGATCTGGGGTACGGCGACGTGGGACTCGTCGACGACCAGCACGAAGTCTTCGGGGAAGTAGTCGAGCAGGCAGTTGGGCGCGCTCCCCCGGGACCGGCCGTCGATGTGCATCGAGTAGTTCTCGATCCCGGAGCAGGAGCCGACCTGGCGCATCATCTCGATGTCGTAGGTCGTGCGCATCCGCAGCCGCTGCGCCTCGAGCATCTTGCCCTGCCGCTCGAACGTCGCCAGCTGCTCCTCGAGCTCGGCCTCGATGCCGGAGATCGCCCGCTCCATCCGCTCGGGGCCGGCGACGTAGTGGGTGGCCGGGAAGACGTGGAGCTCCTCGTCCTCGGTGAGCACCTCGCCGGTGACCGGGTGGAGGGTCATCAGCCGCTCGATCTCGTCGCCGAAGAACTCGATCCGGATCGCCATCTCCTCGTAGACCGGGAAGATCTCGAGGGTGTCGCCGCGCACCCGGAAGGTGCCGCGGCTGAAGGACATGTCGTTGCGGGTGTACTGGATCGTCACCAGCCGCCGCAGGATCGAGTCGCGGTCGTGCTCCTCGCCGACCCGCAGCCGCAGCATCCGGTCGACGTACTCCTGCGGCGTGCCGAGGCCGTAGATGCACGACACCGTCGACACCACGATCACGTCACGGCGGGTCAGCAGGCTGTTGGTCGCGGAGTGGCGCAGCCGCTCGACCTCCTCGTTGATCGAGGAGTCCTTCTCGATGTAGGTGTCGGTCTGGGGGACGTAGGCCTCGGGCTGGTAGTAGTCGTAGTAGGAGACGAAGTACTCGACCGCGTTGCTGGGGAAGAGCTGGCGCAGCTCGTTGGCGAACTGGGCGGCGAGCGTCTTGTTGGGCTGCATCACCAGGACCGGGCGCTGCAGCTGCTCGGCCACCCACGCCACGGTCGCGGTCTTGCCGGTGCCGGTCGCGCCGAGCAGGACGACGTCCTCGACGCCGCCCTGGATCCGCTTGCTGATCTCGGCGATCGCCGCCGGCTGGTCGCCCGACGGCTGGTAGTCGGACTCCACCTTGAACGGCGCCACCCGGCGCTCGAGATCGGTCACTGGACGCATGGCGTCGAGCGTACGACGACCCACCGACAACCGGCTGTCCGTCCCCGTCGCTAGCGTGACGGGCATGCCCCACCGCCTGCGCTGGAAGCTCGCCGTGGTGACCGGCGCGGGCTCCGGCCTCGGTCGGGAGGTGGCCGTCGGGCTCGCCCGGCTCGGGGTGCGGCTGGTGGTGGCCGACCGCGACGCCGCGCTCGCCGACGAGACCGCGCGGCTCGTGCGCGCGGAGCGGGTGCAGGCGTGGCCGGTGCAGGGCGACCTCACCGTCGAGGACGACGTCCGCATGCTGGCGGCGCGGGCGCGCGACCTCGGGGGCGCCGACGTGCTGGTCAACAACGCCGGCGGCTGGACGCCCGGCGACGCGCAGTTTCCCGACGCCCCGGCCGAGCGGTGGTCACGCACCCTCGACCTCAACCTGCGCACCCCGATGCTGCTGACCCAGCTGTTCCTCGCAGAGCTCCCCGCGGGCGAGGCCGGCTCCGAAGCGGCGCCCGCCGTCGTCAACATCGCCTCCAGCGCGGCGCTCCAGGCGGGCGACGAGGGCTACGGCTCCCCGGAGTACGCCGCCGCGAAGGCCGGACTGGTGCGGTTCACGACGGCGCTGGCCGACCCGGTCACGCGACGTCGGGCCCGGGTGATGGCCGTCGTCCCCGGCTGGATCGGCCTCGACCGGGCGGTGGAGCAGTGGGAGGCGATGACTCCGGCCGAGCGGGAGGGCCGCTCCCTGGTCGCCCCCGAGCGGGTGGTGCGCGCCGTCGTCACGTTGGTCTCCTCCGGCCGCGCGGGCGAGGTCGTCGAGCTGCTCCGGTGAGGGTGGTTTCGAGACGGTTGCTGCGCAACCTCCTCAACCACCGAGTGGATCGGTGGTTGAGGAGGGCGCCCTGGCGCCCGTCTCGAAACCACCACCAGGGGTCCGGGCGGGATCGCTAGATTGATGGGCGTGGGAACGTCGTCGTGGGCCGACCGGGCCTTCCGGGTGCTGCGGCGGACCCTGCTGAGCCTGCTCGGGCTGCAGGTGGCGCTGGCCGTGGGCATGTCGCTGGTCGACTCCTACCGGCGCCGCAACAAGAAGCCGAAGCCGTTCCCGACCACGCCGCCGCGCGAGGTGGCGGTCGGCGACGGGACGCTGACGACGTACACCTTCGGCCGCGACCTCTACGACGACATGCTGGCCGCCATCGAAGGCGCCCAGCGGCAGGTGCTGCTCGAGACCTACATCTGGAAGGGCGACGACGTCGGCGAGCAGTTCAAGCGCGCGGTGATCGACGCGGCCGAGCGCGGTGTCGAGGTGCACTGCATCGTCGACTCCTTCGCCAACCTGGTCGTCTCGCCGGTCTTCAAGCACTTCCCGCCGTCGGTCAAGCTGCTGCGCTACCCCTTCTACAACGCCGGCTGGCGGTTCTTCGACCTGCGGCGCTACGGCCGCGACCACCGCAAGATCCTGGTGGTCGACGACACGGTCGCCTTCGTCGGCGGTTACAACCTCGGCTCGGCCTACGCCACGGAGTGGCGCGACACCCACGTCAGGGTGACCGGACCGGCGGTGTGGGACCTGAAGCGGACCTTCGCCGACTTCTGGAACCTGCACCGGCGGCGGCTGATCGGCCCCAGCACCCGGCCGCTGCTGCTGGGGACCGCGGCGGAGTGGGAGCCGAGGATCCGGGTGCACCGCAACGTGCCGCGGCTGTGGATGTTCCCGATCCGCGGCATGTACCTCGAGGCGATCAACCGGGCGAGCCGCAACATCTGGATGACCCAGGCCTACTTCCTGCCCGACCAGGACTTCGTCGCCGCGCTCGAGGACGCCGCCCGGCGGGGCGTCGACGTCCGGCTGCTGGTGCCGCTGAAGTCCAACCACATCGTCGCCGACTGGGTCTCACGGGGCTACTACGCCCAGCTGCTCCGCGCCGGCGTCCGGATCCTGCGGTTCCGCGACGCGATGGTGCACGCCAAGACCGCGACCGTCGACGGCACCTGGTCGACGGTCGGCACGGCCAACATCGACCGGCTCAGCCTGACCGGCAACTACGAGGTCAACGTCGAGGCGATCGACGCGTCCTTCGCCCGGTCGCTCGAGGAGGTCTTCGAGCTCGACCAGACCAACTGCCTCGAGCTCACCCTCGCCGAGTGGGACGCGCGTGACCTGCACCGGCGCTTCACCGAGGCGATGCTGACGCCGTTCCGGCCACTGCTCTGAGGCGTACGCCGCCGCGGGCTCAGGCCGGCAGGTGGGTCCGGGGAGCCATCCGCGGGCCGAGCCGCGGGCGGTGGAGCCCGGCCAGCGCGACCAGGTGCTGCACCCGCCCGCGATGGGGCCGGTAGGGCTCGAGGAACGCCTCGAGCTGCTCGTCGTCGAAGCCGGACCCCGTCAGCGCCCAGCCGATGTCCTTCGCCACGTGGTAGTCGCCGAACGAGACCGCGTCGGCGTCGCCCATCGCCCGCTGCCGGACCTCGGCGCTGGTCCACCGGCCGATGCCGGGCAGCGACTGGAGGGCGCGGTCGGCGTCCTCGACGGGCATGGTGACGACCCGCTCGATCGCGTGGGCGACCCGGGCGGCCATCACCACGGCCTTGGAGCGGGCCGGGTCGATGTGGAGCTTGAGCCACTCCCACGACGGCACGGTGCGCAGCGTGTCGGCGTCCGGCTGGACCCAGACGCCGAGGTCGTGGCCCGGGCCCGGCGCACGGTTGCCCCAGCGGTGGACCAGGTTGCGGAAGCCGGCGAAGGCCTCCTGCCCGGTCACCTTCTGCTCGATGATCGCCGGCACCAGCGCCTCCATCACCAGCCCGCTGCGGCCGATCCGCCAGCTGCGGTGGTGGCGCCAGACATCGGCGATGATCTGGTGGTGGGGCTCGAAGCCGGACGGGTCGTCATCGGCGCCGAGCAGCCCCGGCACCGACGCCAGGGCCCACTCGGAGCCCTCGCCCCAGGCCGCCGCGTAGACCGCGCCGTCCCGCAGCCGGCTCTCGATCATCAGCGTCGCGGGACCCTGCGGCGTACGGATGCCACGCCAGTGGCGGCCCTGGAAGTCGACCTTGTAGGTCGGGTCGCTCCCGCCGTGCCGCTGCTGCCCCAGGATCGAGCCGATCGGGACCTCCCACGAGGGCTCCCAGAGCCGCGTGCTGCCGTGCGGGCCCGGGTGGTCGATGGGGGAGGTCACAGCACGGAGGGTACTAGTCTCGGCCCGTGCCCGAGCCCGACCGCCGCGACCTCGAGCCCGGCATCGAGACCGACTTCCGGCGCCAGATGTCCTACGGCGACTACCTGCGCCTCGACCTGCTGCTCTCGGCGCAGCAGCCGCAGAGCGACCCGCCGATGCACGACGAGCTGCTCTTCATCGTCCAGCACCAGACCAGCGAGCTGTGGCTGAAGCTGATGGTCCACGAGCTGCGCTCGGCCCGGGCGCTGCTCGCCGCCGACGACCTCGCGCCCGCGCTGAAGCGACTGGCGCGGGTCAAGCACGTCCAGCACACGCTCACCGACCAGTGGTCGGTGCTCGCCACGATGACCCCGAGCGAGTACGCCGAGATCCGGCCCTTCCTGGCGACGTCGTCGGGCTTCCAGTCGGCGCAGTACCGCGAGGTGGAGTTCCTGCTCGGCAACAAGGACGCCGACATGGTGCGGGTGCACGGCCACGACGCCGCCGCCACCGCGGCGCTGAGCGAGCTCCTGGAGGAGCCGTCGCTCTACGACGAGTTCCTGCGCTACCTCTCGCGCGGCGGGTACGCCGTGCCGCCCGAGCTGGTCGAACGCGACTGGTCGGTCAAGCACCGGCTCCACCCGGGGCTGGTCGACCTGCTGGCCGGCGTCTACGCGGCGCCGGAGGAGCACTGGGGCGTCTACGAGACGTGCGAGGAGCTCGTCGACCTCGAGGACAACTTCCAGGAGTGGCGGTTCCGCCACCTGCAGGTCGTGCAGCGCACGATCGGCCACAAGAGCGGCACCGGCGGCTCGTCCGGCGTCGCCTTCCTGCGGCGGGCGCTCGACCTGACCTTCTTCCCCGAGCTCTACGAGGTCCGCACCCGCGTGGGCGGGTGAGCCGGTGCCCGGGCGCGCTGTCGGCGGCCGCGGCTAGCGTGGACGCGTGCTGATCGCCGACCTGGTCTCGACCTCCGCGACCGTCGCCGCCACCCGCTCGCGCAAGGCCAAGGTGGCGGCGCTCGCCGAGGCGCTGGCCGGTGCCGAGCGCTCCGAGCTGCCCGTGGTCGCGTCCTACCTCGCCGGCTCGCTGCTCCAGCGACGTACCGGCCTGGGCTGGCGTGGCCTGCGCTCGCTCCCCGAGCCCGCCGAGGACACCTCGCTCACGGTGCAGGAGGTCCACGAGGCGTTCGACCGGTTGGCGGCGCTGGAGGGCGCCGGGTCGCAGCAGGCGCGCGCCGACGCCGTCGCCGCGCTGTTCGGACGGGCGACGGCCGAGGAGCAGCGCTGGCTCGGCGGGCTCGTCACCGGCGAGCTGCGGCAGGGGGCGCTCGACGCCCAGGTGCAAGAGGCGCTGGCGACCGCTGCCGGGGTGGAGATCGGGTCGGTGCGCCGCGCCGCGATGCTCGCCGGCTCCACCGTGGCGGTCGCGACCACCGCCTTCGACGGCGAGGAGGCGCTGGCGGCGATCGGCCTCGAGGTCGGGCGCCCCGTGCTGCCGATGCTTGCCGCGAGCGCGCCCGACGTCGCGGCCGCCGTGGCCAAGGCCGCCCCCGACGGGGTGCCCGTCTCGGTCGACACCAAGCTCGACGGGATCCGGATCCAGGTCCACCGCTCCGGCGACGACGTGGTGATCGCGACCCGCAGCCTCGACGACATCACCCACCGGCTGCCCGAGGTGGTGGCGCTGGCCCGGTCGCTGCCGGCCGAGCGGTTCGTGCTCGACGGCGAGGCGATCGCGCTCGACGACGCGGGTCGGCCGCGACCGTTCCAGGAGACCGCCTCGCGCACGGCGATGGACGCAGGCGTCGAGGTGACGGCGTACTTCTTCGACCTGCTCCACCTCGACGGCCGCGACCTGCTCGACTCCCCCGGCTCCGAACGGGTGGCCGCGCTCGAGGAGCTCGTGCCGGCGTCCTCGCTCGTGCCGCGGATCGAGACCTCCGACCCCGCCGAGGCGCAGGCCTTCGCCGACGACGCCGTCGCGCGCGGCCACGAGGGGGTGGTCGTGAAGTCGCTCGGGGCGCCGTACGCCGCCGGCCGCCGCGGCGCCGGCTGGGTCAAGGCCAAGCCGGTCCACACCCTCGACCTGGTCGTGCTCGGCGTCGAGTGGGGCTCGGGTCGCCGGAAGGGCTGGCTCTCCAACATCCACCTCGGCGCCCGCGACGACACCAGCGAGACGGGCTACGTGATGCTCGGCAAGACCTTCAAGGGGATGACCGACGAGATGCTCGCCTGGCAGACCGAGCGCTTCACCGAGCTCGCCACGGTCCAGGACCCGGCGGCCGACTGGGTGGTGCCGCTGCGACCCGAGCAGGTCGTCGAGATCGCCTTCGACGGCCTCCAGCGCTCGACCCGCTACCCCGGCGGCCTGGCCCTGCGCTTCGCGCGGGTCGTCCGCTACCGCGACGACAAGACCGCCGCCGAAGCCGACACCCTGGAAACGGTGCGTTCGATGGCGCCCCCGCGATCCTGACGATCCCGCCGGTGTCGGCTGTCACACGTGTGCAACTCGGAGTTGCACTAATCTGGCCGCCATGGAAGCCCGTGCTCCGGAGGCCGACGGCCGGCGTACGGCGGCGGCGGCCCGGAGGCGCCGACGGGAGGCCGAGATCATCTCGGCGACGCGGCGGCTCTTCGACGAGACGGGCGTCCGCGACGCCCAGATCGACCAGATCGCCGCGGCCGTCGGGGTCAACCGGGCGATCGTCTACCGGCACTTCACCGGCAAGGAGGAGCTGTTCGCACTGACGCTCGTGGAGTACCTCGACGAGCTGCGCCGGGCGCTGACCGATGCCGACGCCGCCGGTGACGACCCGCGCGACCGGCTGGCCCGGATCACGACCGCGTTCGCCGACTACGGCGCGGCCCACCCGGCGTTCGTCGACACCGCGCAGACCCTGATGCGGCGCAGCGGCCCCGAGCTGCTCGACGAGATGTCGGAGTCGGCGGTCTACCGGTTGGGCCGGGCGATCTCGACCTGCCTCGCGGTGGTCGAGGCGGCCCTCGAGGCGGGCGTGGCCTCCGGCGACTTCACCGTCGACGACCCGACGTTGCTGGCCAACATGCTCTACGCGAGCGGGCTCGGCACGCTGCAGCTGGCGCGGGTCGGCTTCCTGGTCAAGGAGGCGTCCCCCGGCGTACCGACCGTCGGACAGGTCTCGCCCGAGCAGGTCCGCGCCCACCTGGTCGCCAGCGCCCTCGCCCTGGCCGCCGGCTGAGTCACACCGGCCCCACGCGTCCGGTACTTCTCGGCCAACTCCTGCACTTCTCGGGTGTTGCAACGGCCGAGAAGTGCATGAATCCCCGGCCAGCCGGGGAATCATGCAGAGCCTCGGCCCTACTTCTCCAGGATCGCGACGACGCCCTGCCCGCCGGCGGCGCAGATCGAGATCAGCACCCGCCCGGAGCCCTGCTGGTCCAGCAGCTTGGCGGCGGTGGCCAGGATCCGGCCGCCCGTGGCGGCGAAGGGGTGGCCCGCGGCGAGCGAGGAGCCACATGAGTTGAGCCTGGCCCGGTCGATCGCGCCGAGCGGGGCGTCGAGGCCGAGCCGCTCCTTGCAGAAGATCGGGTCCTCCCACGCCTTGAGCGTCGAGAGCACCTGCGAGGC
The DNA here is from genome assembly GCA_963740885.1 of uncultured Actinomycetota bacterium. Classification (GTDB taxonomy): domain Bacteria; phylum Actinomycetota; class Actinomycetes; order Propionibacteriales; family Nocardioidaceae; genus Nocardioides. The sequence goes on along the minus strand of CAVUFP010000001.1, from coordinate 46,866 downwards.
GAACGCTTCGTGGATCTCGTAGAAGTCGAAGTCCTGCAGCGCGAGCCCCTCGCGCTCGAGCATCCGCGCCACGGCGTACGCCGGCGCCATCAGCAGCCCCTCGGCGCCGTGGACGTAGTCGACCGCGGCGGTCTCGTAGGACCGCACGAAGGCCAGCGTCGGCAGCTCGTGGGCCGCGGCCCACTCCTCGGAGGCCAGCAGCACCGCAGAGGCGCCGTCGGTCAGCGGCGTCGAGTTACCGGCCGTCATGGTGGCCGCCTCGCCCTTGCCGAAGACGGGCTTCAGCTTGGCCAGCTTCTCGACCGAGGAGTCGGGGCGCAGGTTGTTGTCGCGCTCGAGGCCGCGGAACGGCGTCACCTGGTCGTCGAGGAAGCCCGCGTCGTACGCCGCCGCGAGCCGCTGGTGGGAGGTGGCCGCCAGCTCGTCCTGCTCCTCGCGACCGATCTGCCACTCCAGGGCGGTCAGCGCGGCGTGCTCGCCCATCGAGAGCCGGGTGCGCGGCTCGCCGTTCTGGGGGATGTCGAGGCCGATGTCGGTCGGGCGGATGGAGCCGAGGGCCTTGAGCCGGCTGGCGGTGTCGCGCGCGGCGTTGACCTTCATCAGCTTCTTGCGCAGCTTGTCGCTGATCGCGACCGGCGCGTCGGAGGTGGTGTCGGTGCCGCCGGCGATGCCCGCGTCGATCTGGCCCAGCGCGATCTTGTTGACCACCTGGATCGCCGCCTGCAGCCCGGTGCCGCACGCCTGCTGGATGTCGGTGGCCGGGGTCTCCGGCGCGAGCCGCGAGCCGAGCACGGCCTCGCGGGCGAGGTTGAAGTCGCGGGAGTGCTTGAGCACCGCGCCGGCGACGACCTCACCGAGCCGCTCGCCCCGCAGCCCGAAGCGGTCGACGAGCCCGTCGATCGCCGCGATCAGCATCTCCTGGTTGGAGGCGTCCGCGTAGGCGGTGTTGGAGCGCGCGAAGGGGATCCGGTTGCCGCCGACCACGGCGACACGACGAGTGGTGGTCTCCATGGACCCCATTGTGACTCACCAGTAACCTGAACCGAAAACGACTGAGTCACACGTCACGCTGCGGTGAAGATCACGACGTGTGGACGCTGAGTGTCACAGGGAGTTACATCATCACCATGAGCGATCGCTACCAGGGCTTCACCCGCACCCCCGTGGGCCAGCTCCTCGTCAAGAACCTCGGGCTGCCCAACCCCACCCCGCTGAAGCGCTACACCGTCGGAGACCCGCTGGTCGAGGGCACCATCGCCGTCGGCGGCACCGGTCGCCTGGCCGAGTCGCTGCCCGGCATGCTCGACCTCCTCGGCATCGCGGCCAGCTCGGCACCGGACGCCGCGCAGAAGTACGCCGGCCTGGTCTTCGACGCCAGCGGACTCACCGACGCCGGCCAGCTCGGCGCCCTCCGCGACTTCTTCACCCCACTGCTGCGCAGCCTGGACACCTGCCCGCGTCTGGTCGTGATCGGTACGCCGCCCGAGCAGGTGTCCGGCTCCGAGCGGGTCGCGCAGCGGGCTCTCGAGGGCTTCACCCGCTCGCTCGGCAAGGAGGTCGGGCGCGGCGGCACCGTGCAGCTGGTCTACGTCGCCGAGAAGGCCGAGGCGGCGCTCGCCAGCACGCTGGCCTTCCTGCTGTCGCCGAAGTCGGCGTACGTCTCGGGCCAGGTGGTGCGGATCGGCACCCACACCGACAAGGCCGGTGACGTCGCCGACTGGACCCGCCCCCTGGCGGGCAGGGTCGCCCTGGTCACCGGCGCCAGCCGCGGCATCGGCGAGCAGATCGCTCGCGTCCTCCACCGCGACGGCGCGACCGTGGTCGGCCTCGACGTGCCCCAGGCGGCCAGCGAGCTGCAGGCGCTGATGCGCGAGCTCGACGGCGACCACCTGACCCTCGACATCACCGCCAAGGACGCCCCGCAGCGGATCGCCCACCACCTGAGCGAGAAGCACGGCGGGGTCGACGTCGTCGTGCACAACGCCGGCATCACCCAGGACAAGAAGCTCGCCAACATGGACGAGCAGCGGTGGAACGCGGTCATCAACGTCAACCTGGTCGCGCCCGAGCGGATCACCCGCGAGCTGCTGGCCCAGGGCGTGATCAACGACAACGGGGCGATCATCGGCGTCGCCTCGATCGCGGGCATCGCCGGCAACCTCGGCCAGACCAACTACGCCGCCTCCAAGGCCGGCGTCATCGGCTTGGTCGACAGCCTCAAGGACGAGCTCAAGAAGGGCGTCACGATCAACGCGGTCGCGCCCGGCTTCATCATCACCCAGATGACCGCGTCGGTGCCGTTCGCTACCCGCGAGGTCGGTCAGCGGCTCAACGCGATGTCTCAGGGCGGGCTGCCGGTCGACGTCGCCGAGACCATCGCGTGGTACGCCAGCCCCGGCTCGACCGCCGTCAACGGCAACGTCGTGCGGGTCTGCGGCCAGATGATGCTGGGTGCCTGATGGTCCTCCCGATGGTGCTCAAGGCGGCCCTCCCGTCGATCCCGGGCCTCAACCAGCTGCCCGGCGTGCGCAAGGACCCGCACGCCGACCCCAGCGCGATCGAGCTCACCCGCGCCGGCGTCGTGGTCGACCGCGACCACGCGGCGGCGTACGCCGGGGTCTGCGGCTTCCCGGTGAAGGACATGGTGCCGCTGACCTACCCGCACCTGCTCGCTTTCCCGCTGCACATGCAGGCGATGACCAGTCCGCAGTTCCCCTACCCCGCGGTGGGCGCGGTGCACGTCGAGAACGTCGTCACCGGCCACCGTCCGATCCGTCCCGGCGAGGCGCTCGACGTGACAGTCCGGTGCTCGGCGCCCCGGCCGCACGCCAAGGGCACTCTCGTCGACTTCCTCTCCGAGATCCGTGCGGGTGAGGAGCTGGTCTGGGAGTCGACCTCGACCTACCTGCGCCGTGGGAAGGACCACCCCGACGCCGACAAGGGGCTGGTCTTCGCGACCACGCCGACCGGGACGACGCAGTGGCGGCTGCCCGCCGACCTCGGTCGGCGCTACGGCGCCGTCTCGGGCGACCGCAACCCGATCCACCTCTACCCGGTCACCGCCAAGGCGCTGGGCTTCCCGCGCCAGATCGCCCACGGCATGTGGAGCCTGGCCCGGTGTGTCGCCGCGCTCGAGAACCGGCTGCCCGACGCGGTGACCGTCGAGGTCGCGTTCAAGAAGCCGATCCTGCTGCCCGGCACGGTGGCCTTCGGCCACGAGGCGACCGCCGACGGCCAGGCCTTCGCCCTCACCAGCCCGAAGAACGGCGCGCCCCACCTGGTGGGCCGTACGCGCTAGCCCTGCGTGAGGGTCCTGGAGCCCGGGACCGGTCGCCCACTTCTCGGCCAGTTCATGCACTTCTCGGGTGTTGCAACGGCCGAGAAGTGCAGGATTCCCCGGCTAGCCGGGGAATCATGCAGATCCCCAGCCACCGCTACCCCGCCGCGTCCCACAGCCGCTGCTCGGCGGCGGCGTCCATGCCGGACGGCGGACGGTCGTCGCGGGTGACCCGGATCCCCTCGCGCTGCAGCCACTCCCAGGTGGCGGCGACGGTGTCGGCGACCGGGCGGCAGGTCAGGCCGGCGGCGTGGGCCGCGGAGGTGTCGCAGTCGTGGAGCGGCGCGAGCTCGCCGGTCGGCGGCGTCCAGATCGGCAGCTCGGTCCACGGCTCGACGCCCGAGGCCGCGACCACCTCAGGGGAGAGCCAGACCAGCTCGGCGTCGGAGCCGGTGACGCGCACGCACTCCCCGAGCAGCTCACCGATCGTGGTGTGGCCGGGTCGGCTCACCGTGTTGAAGGTGCCGACCGGGCGGTGGTCGACCACCCACTCGGCGAGGTCACGGGCGTCGACCAGCTGCAGCGGCCGGTCGACGGGACCAGGCACCGGGACGCGGCCACCGCGGGCGATGCGCTGCAGCCAGAACGGCAGCCGGCCGACGATCTCGTAGGGGCCGAGGATCAGGCCGGCCCGCAGCAGTGCGTACGGCGCCGTCGACTCACCCTCGACCGCCAGCTCGCCGCCGCGCTTGGCCGCGGCGTAGTCGACGGCGTCGGTGGAGGCCGGGTCGCCGTCGACCACCGGCGCCGACTCGTCGGAGCCCGGGACCGGCGGCCAGGTGTAGACCGAGCGTGACGACACGTAGGTGTGGTGGCCGACCCGCCCGGCCAGCAGCCGGGTGACGTCGCGCACGGCGACCGGAGCCCACGACCAGGTGTCGACCACGGCGTCGTACTCGTCGTCGCCGAGCGCGCGCGCCACGGCCTCGGGGTCGAGCCGGTCGGCGTGGCGGGCGTCGGCGCCGGGGGTCTCCACCCCGCTGGTGCCGCGGTTGAGCGTGACGACCTCGTGCCCGCGCGCCAGCGCGGTCTCGACGACGGCCCTGCCGACGTGGTGGGTGCCTCCGAGCACGAGGGTCCGCATGAACCTCAGCGTGGCAGACCGAACCCGATCGTGGTCGTCGTGGTCCGGGCGGAGGTCGGCGCGGTGGCCCGGCGCTGGGAGAACTCCGCGGTGGCCGGGTCCCAGGCCCCGAGGTCGGTCCGGCCGTTGCCGTCCCAGTCACCGGTGACGGGCAGGAAGCCGGCCCTGCCCCAGCGCACCTGCGCCGTCCAGGCCAGACCGTCGGAGTCGACCAGCCGCAGCGTGTAGGTGGCCGTCGCCTGGTCGTAGACGCCCAGGTCGGTGTCGCCGTCCCCGTCCCAGTCGCCGGTCACGGGCAGGTCGGCGACCTCGCCGAGCCGGAGGGCGCGGGTGGTGCCGTCGGCGGCCCGCAGCACGAACCGGTTCGACCTGGCGCGGCGTACGCCGACCTCCCACGTGCCGTCGCCGTCCCAGTCCCCCGCGATCGGCAGGTCGCGCGGGAACCCGAGCGTCACGGTGTCGACGCCGGCCGCGGTGCGCAGCGAGAAGGTGCGGGTCGCCGGGCTGCGGACGCCGACATCGGACTTCCCGTCGCCGTCCCAGTCACCGACGACGGGCTGGTCGGTGGCGGTGCCGAGCTCGACGACGCGCGGCCCGCGGTCGGGCCGCTGGATCCGGAACTGGGCGGGGGTCCCTCGACGGAAGACCGCCACCTCGGCCTTCGCGTCCTTCAGGAAGTCGCCGGCCAGCGGCACGTCGACGCAGTTGTCGGAGACCACGGTGCTGCCGAAGATGAAGGCCGAGCCGTCGAACCACGGCCACCGCACGCTGCCGCCGTCGTCACGCTGCTCGAAGTGCAGGTGGGCGCCGAAGGAGTTGCCGGTGTTGCCGAGGGTGCCGATCTGCTGGCCCTGGTCGACCCGCTGGCCGACGGAGACGAGCACGTCGTTCATGTGCGCGTAGATCGTGGTCTCGCCGCTGGGGTGCTCGATCCGCACCCAGTGGCCGTACGACGTCGTCCACCGCTCGGCCGTGATCACCACGCCGGGCGCGCTCGCGACGACGGGGTCGTCCTCGTCGTCGGTGCGGTTCCAGTCGACGGCGTACCGGCTCGGGCTGTGGCTGTCGCGGGTGGTGCCCGTCCAGGTCTGGCCGCACGGGAACGGCACCTGGAACCTGGTGTCCGGCTCGGAGGAGGCGCGCGCGCCGGCCCGGGTCAGCGGCTCGGCCGCGGCGTCGGGCGCGAACCGCGGGCTGCTCCCGAGCGGCATGGGATCGGCCGCGAAGGCCGTGCCGGCGAGCGCCGGCAGCGCGGCCAGAACGGTCAGGGCGAGCAGCGCGGCGGCCACCGCGCGGGGGCGCCTCGGCAGACCAGCAGTCACAGCAACCTCACGGGGGCTCAGGAGCAACAGGGGGTGCGGCCACCGTAGGGCTCCCTCGGGGAGGCTGTCCGGAAACTACAGCGATGTAGTCAGATCCTGCGGATCAGGCCCTCCTGGGCGACGTTCGAGACCAGCCGTCCGTCCTGGGTGAAGACCCGGGCGAAGGCCAGGCCGCGGGCGCCCTGCGCCGAGGGGGCGTGCTGGTCGTAGAGCCACCACTCGTCGGCGCGGAACGGCCGGTGGAACCACATCGCGTGGTCGAGCGAGGCCGGCTGGAGGCCGGGACTGCCGATGGTGACGCCGTGAGGGACCAGGGTCGCGCCGAGCAGGGTGAGGTCGCTGGCGTAGGTGAACGCCGCCAGCTGCTGGACCGGGTCGTCGGGCAGCGCGCCGTTGACGCGCACCCACACCCGCGCCCGCGCCGGCTCGGCGGGGTCCTCGGGGAGCCCGTGCCCGCTGATGCCGACGTAGCGGACGTCGAGCGCGGCCCACTCGCGGGCGAACCGCTCGCCGTCGCTCCGCCCTTGCCTGCGGACCAGGTCGGCGAGCGAGACCCCGTCGTCGGGACCGGGCGTCTCGGGCATCGCGTCCTGGTGGTCGAAGCCGTCCTCCTCGACCTGGAAGCTCCCGGTGAGGAAGAAGATGGCGCGGCCGTGCTGGCGCGCGACCACGCGGCGGGTGGCGAAGGAGCGGCCGTCGCGCAGCTGCTCGACGTCGTAGACGATCGGCACGGCGGTGTCGCCTGGGCGCAGGAAGTAGGAGTGGAGCGAGTGCGCGCGGTACCTGTCCTCCACCGTGTGGCACGCGGCGACCAGCGCCTGCGCGGCGACCTGGCCGCCGAAGACCCGCTGCGCGGTGGTGTCGGGCTGCCGCCCGCGGAAGAGGTTGCGGTCGATGACCTCGAGGTCGAGCAGGTCGACGAGCTCCTCGGCCGATGCGGGCACCTCAGCCCCTCCTGCCCTCGTCGTCGTCCTCGGGCCCGTCGAGCCCGGCCAGGAACTGCTCGACCTGGGCGCCGATCTCGTCGCCGGTGGGCAGCGGCTGGTCGGTGGCCAGCAGTCCCTGCCCGGAGTCCTCGGCCCGCTCGAAGGTGTCGTACTGCTGCTCCAGCGCGGCCACCACCTCGGCGACGTCGGAGTTGGCCGCGAGGTAGCGCGCGACCTCGGCCTCGCGGTCCTCGGCCTCGGCCCGCAGGCCGGACAGGTCGACGGTCAGCCACGCCGCCCGCTCGACGTGCTCGAGCAGCGCGATCGACGCGGCCGGGTAGTCGAGCTGGGCGAGGTAGTGCGGGATGTGGGCGACGAAGCCCATCGCGTCGTGGCCCCACTCCCCCAGCCGCACCTCGAGCACCGCCTGGGCGCTGGAGGGGATCCGCAGCTCGCCGCGCCACCGGCTCTCACCGGCGAGCAGGTCGCGGTTGTTGGCGTGCTGGGTGATCGCGATCGGCCGGGTGTGGGGCACCGCCATCGGCACCGATCCCATGGCGACGACCCGGCTCACCCCGAACCGCTCGACCACGACGTTGACCGCCCGGCAGAACGCCTCCCAGCGGATGTCGGGCTCCGGGCCGTGCAGCAGCAGGTACGGCGTACCGCCGGTGTCGTGGCAGAGCCGGACGACCAGCCGGGGCGGCTCGAAGCTCGCGTAGTGGTCGCGGACGAACGACATCGGTGGCCGTCGCGCCCGGTAGTCGTGGAGCTGGTCGACGTCGAAGGTGGCCACCACCCGGCTCTCTCCGAGGTCGACCAGGTGCTGGGCGGCCCGCGCCGCGGCGTTGCCCGCGTCGAGGAAGCCGTCGAGCACGAGCACCATCGACAGCCGCCCCTGGGGCTGGACGAGGGTCTCGACCTCGGGCACGTCGTCGACGATGTGGACCAGGGTCGGTTCGGTCACGACTGTTCCTCCGGCACGCCCGCGATCCTACGATGCTCGGATGCTGCGACGACTCCTCGGTCCGGCGGTCGTGACCGCCCTGACCGCGACCCTGCTGCTGGTGCCCGCTGGGACGTCCTTCGCCGCGGAGCACTTCGTCGAGCGGGCCCAGCGGCGGCTCAACCACCTGCACTGCAACGCAGGCCCCGCCGACGGGGTCGCCGGGCCGTGGACCCGCTCGGCCGTCACCCGCTTCCAGTCGCGGCACGGCCTGGACCAGAACGGCCACCTGACGCGGGTCACCCGCCACACTCTGTACGCCGACCGCGCCCAGCGCTGCGACCGCCGCCCGGTCCCGGCGGGCAGCGGCCACGGCCGCCGGATCGTGATCAGCCAACGGCAGAACTGGGTGTGGCTGGTCGGCCCGCACGGCGGGGTGGCCGGCCAGGGCGGCATGGTCGACCTGCCCTCCGAGCTCTCGCGCGGCTGGCACCGGACCGGCTCCTACTGCGGCCGGGCCGCCCGGATCCGTCGCAACACCACCACCAGCGGCGAGGTCTGGCTCGAGCACTTCGTGCGGTTCGCGCCGTGCGGCATCGGCTTCCACCGGATCCCGACCTCGCAGTCCTCCGGCGCCCAGATCCACCCCGACTGGTACCTCGGCACCGACCTGGCCCAGTCGCACGGCTGCATCCGACTCAGCAACGGCCTCTCCACCCGGCTCTGGCGCTTCACCACCTCCCGGACCCGCGTGCGCGTCGTCTGACCCCTCGTCGCCGAGCCTCACTCGAAGGTGGCGTCGATCAGGTCGCCGGAGCGCTGCGCCAGCTCGTCGGTGGTGACGCCGTACTTCTCGTCCAGGACCCGCGAGACCTCCCGATCGCCGGTGGCGTCGGCCTCCGTCAACGCCTGCAGCAGGGCGTACGGCGCCTCCGGACCGTACTGCTGCTCCAGCCACGTCATCGCGTACCAGGCGACTCCGTAAGCGGTCCCCGAGTCGGGGCTGCGGAAGTCGAGGTCCGGCGGCATGGCGGTGATCCCCTCGCCCGTGCGGGCAGCCGTGACCGCCGTCGTGGCGATCCGCACCTCGACGACCCCCCGCCACGAAGCCCACTCGGCGAGGCCCTCGACGATCCACAGCGGGAGGTCGCTGTCGCGCCGGCCGACGGCCAGGTGGGCCAGCTCGTGACGGAGCACGTTGAGCAGCGTGGCATCGTCCTCCCGCAGCGACGCGGGCACCAGCACCATCCGGGAGGCCACGAAGCCGCCGGAACGGTCGGTCACGCTGGTCACGATCGCGCCGGTGCGCTGGATCTCCACCGGCTGGAAGCCCGCGTCGCGCAGCGGCGCGGCGGTCGACGGCGCCACCACCAGGACATCGCGCGTGAGGTCGTAGGGCACCCAGGTCTCCGTCGCCGCGCGAGCCTCCTCGAGCAGCCGCAGCAGCCGGTCGGCCTGCTGTCCCGACTGCTCGTCGAGGACCACCGCCAGCCCGTCGGCGGTGCGGACCCGGGCGCCGGGGAGCGCCCACGGCGAGGCGATCAGCCCGGACGGCGCCAGCCGGTCCCGCTCCACGTGCCAGCCCGAGGGACCCTCCACGAGGTCGAGCAGGTGGGTCGCCGCGACCGGTCGCGGGTCGAAGCCGTCGAGGCGCACCAGCTGGAGGGTGGCGACCCGGGTGACGTCGGAGTCGCCGACCTTGCGCACCGAGCTCACGACGTACGAGACGTCGCCGACGGGCAGCTGGCCGAGGACGTCGAAGCTCCGCAGTTGGTCGCGTCTCCCCGGACCCGGTGCCGTGGTCTGCGTGAAGTCGGCCCGTCGCCCGGCGGCGAGCGCCCGGGCCCGCTGCGCGAGCAACCGGTGCACCTGCTGGTCGGAGGCGACGACCGGGGTCGGCTCCTCGGTCGGCCCGTCCTCCGGGGACGCCGCGGGCGGACCGCTCGTGCAGCCGGCCAGGAGCGCAGCAGCGAGCACGGCCCCGAGTCCGCGCCTCACCTCGTCGGCCCGGCTCAGTGGGGCTGGTCGACGTCGAGCGTCGGGTGGTCCGCGAGGGCGGTGACGTCCTCGACGATGCCGCGGGCGAGGGTCTGGGCGTCGAGTCCGATCCGCTCGAGGATCGCCGCCCGCTTGGCGTGGTCGAGGAACTCCTGGGGGATGCCGTGGAGCCGGAACGGCGTGGTCACGCCGGCGTCGTTGAGCTCCTGCAACAAGCGGGCGCCGACGCCACCGACCCGGCCGTTGTCCTCGAGGTGGACCACGAGCCCGTGGTCGCGGGCGAGGTCGACGAGGGCGGGGTCGACCGGCTTGACCCAGCGCGGGTCGACCACCGTGACGCCGATCCCCTGGGCGACCAGCCGCTCCCCCACGTCGACGGCGGTCGCGGCCATCGCGCCGACCCCGACCACGAGGACGTCGCGGGTGCCGTTGCGCAGCAGGACGTCGACGCCGCCGGCGCGGTCGACGGCCTCGATGTCGGCGGGCGGCGGGCCCTTGGGGAAGCGGACCACGGTCGGCGCGTCGTCGACCTCCACGGCCTCACCGAGGAGCTCGCGCAGCCGGCGCGCGTCGCGCGGTGCGGCCAGCCGCAGGCCGGGGACGACCTGGAGCACCGACATGTCCCACATGCCGTTGTGGCTGGCACCGTCGTCGCCGGTCACGCCGGCCCGGTCGAGCACGAAGGTGACCCCGCAGCGGTGGAGCGCGCAGTCCATCAGCACCTGGTCGAAGGCGCGGTTGAGGAACGTCGCGTAGACCGCGACGACCGGGTGGAGCCCGCCCATCGCGAGCCCGGCGGCACTCGTCGCGGCGTGCTGCTCGGCGATGCCGACGTCGTAGGTGCGCTCGGGGAAGTGGCCCTGGAACCGGTCGAGACCCACCGGGTGCATCATCGCGGCGGTGATCGCCACGACGTCCTGGCGGCGCCGGCCGATCCGGACGATCTCCTCGGCGAACACGTCGGTCCAGCTGGCCGCCTTGGGGTCCTCCTCGCCGGTCTCGACGTCGAAGGGACCCGGCGAGTGGAACTGGTCGGCCTCGTGCTGCTCGGCGGCGTCGTAGCCGAAGCCCTTGCGGGTGATCGCGTGCACGATGACCGGGCCGTCGAACCGCTTCGCCTTGGCCAGCACCTGCTCCATCGCCGCGAGGTCGTGGCCGTCGACCGGGCCGACGTACTTCAGGCCGAGGTCCTCGAAGAGCCCCTGCGGGGCGAGCGCGTCCTTCATGCCCTTCTTCATCGCGTGGAGCACGTCGTAGGCCGCCGGGCCGATGCCGCGCACGGCGTTGAGCCGCTTCTTGACGACGTCGAGGACGTGCTCGTAGCGGGGGCTGGTGCGCAGGCTGGTGAGTGCGGTGGCGAGGCCCCCGACCGTCGGCGTGTAGGAGCGGCCGTTGTCGTTGACGACGATGACCAGCCGGCTGTTGCGGGCGATCGCGATGTTGTTGAGCGCCTCCCAGGCCATCCCGCCGGTCAGTGCACCGTCGCCGATCACGGCCACCACGTGGCGGCCCTCGCCGCGCACCGTGTAGGCCTTGGCCAAGCCGTCGGCGTAGGACAGCGCGGTCGAGGCGTGGGAGTTCTCGACGAGGTCGTGCTCGGACTCCGTCTGGCTCGGGTAGCCGCTGACCCCGCCCTCCTGGCGCAGCTTCTCGAAGCCCGCCAGCCGCCCGGTCAGCAGCTTGTGGACGTAGGCCTGGTGGCCGGTGTCGAAGACCACTCGGTCGGTCGGGCTGTCGAAGACCCGGTGGATCGCCATGGTGAGCTCGACGACGCCGAGATTGGGGCCGAGGTGTCCGCCGCGGGGGGCGCAGGTGCGCACCAGGACGTCGCGGATCTCGCTCGCGAGCTCGGCCAGCTGGTCGGCCGTGAGGTCGCGCAGGTCGCGCGGCGACGTGATCGACTCGAGGCGGCCCATGGGGAGCGAGTCTATCGACCGCGGTTCACGATGGCCCGTTGGCGGACCCACCCGCGGGGTCAGCCGCGCTGCTGCCAGGTGCAGAGGCACGCCTTGTTGCCGTCGGGGTCGGCGAGCACCCAGAACGACGGTGCCCACTCCTCGCTCACGAGCGAGCCGCCCGCCGCGAGCGCAGCGTCGATGCGGGGCTGCACCTGCTCCGGTGGCACCCACACGTCGACGTGGAACCGCTGCCGGGGCTGCTCGTGCTCCTCGGTGCCCTGGAACCAGAGGTTCGGGGCGTCGCCGGTGGCGTCGCGGACCTCGTTGCCGGACACCTCGCCGCCGAGCACTGCGGCCCAGAACGGGCTGAGCCGGGCGTGGTCGGCGGCGTCGAGCCCGATCTCCACCTGCTGCAGCGACCCGGTGTCGGGTCGGGCGCCCGCCGCGGCGGCCAGCTCGCTGATCCGGCGGGCGAGGTCGAGGTCGCGGGAGGTGACGCCGCCCACGTCGTGGCTCGCGAGGCCGACGTCGAGCCGGCCCCACCGCAGGTCGAGGTCGGGGTGGTGGTCGGCCTCCTCGGCCGCTTCGCCGACCTGCTGGGTGAGCGCGGCCGCCGAGGCGAAGTCGTCGGTCGCGAAACGGGCGCGCAGCGTCTCGTAGATGAGCCGCCAGTCGTCGAGGCCGGCGTCGGCCACCTGCTGTCCGGTGAGCTTCTGCTTCGGGTCGCTCATGTCGTGATTCTGGCGTAGAAGTCGGAGTCGAGGAACCCCGGGACGACGGCCGCCGCCGAGCGGGTGAGCGGCAGCTCGGGCACGGTCGCCGGGTCGACGAAGACCATCTGCCGGCCCTCTCGGCACTCCACGTCGGCGTCGCCCAGATCGACCGCCGCGACGAAGAAGCGCATCCGGTCGTGGGTGCCGTACTCGGCCGTGTGGTCGACCCGCGCCTCAGCGACCAGGGTCAGCGCCTCCGGCGGCAGGTGTACGCCGGTCTCCTCGGCCAGCTCGCGGACCGCGCCGTCGAGGAAGGACTCGCCGTCGTCGAGGTGGCCCCCCGGGAGGCCCCACCGGCCGGGGTCGAGGATCGGCCGATCGTCACGCTCCTGCATCAGCAGCCGCCCCGACGGCGCGACCAGGCCCACGCTGGCGAACCGGCGCGACGCGGTCTCGCCGAAGCGCCGGCGGTGCTCGGCCGAGTCGAGCAGGTCGGGGACCTGCATGCAGGCCGCGGTCAGCAGCGGCCGGTCGAAGAGCCGGTCGGGGTCGACGAAGACCATCTGGCGTCCCTCGCCGCAGGTCACGTCGGCGTCCGACACCTCGGCGTACAGCACGAAGAGCTCGTAGGTGTCGACGCCCCCGCACGGGTCGGAGTGGAAGGAGGTGCGACCCAGGCTGGTGAGGTCGTCGATCCCGGTCCGTAGCCCGGTCTCCTCCTCGAGCTCGCGGGCGGCTCCCTCGGCGAAGCTCTCGCCGTCCTCGAGCCGACCGCCCGGCAACCCCCACATCTCCGGGTGGACCGGCGCGTGCTCGTCGCGCTCCTGCATCAGCACCCGGCCGTGCGGGTCGACCACGGCCACGCTCGCGAACCGGTGCACGGCTCAGCCCTCGTAGGGGATCTCGACGTCCCAGAACTCGAGGTCCTGCTGGGCCGCGGCGTGGATCGCCTCGGCCACCCGGTCGGGCGTGAAGGCGCCCTCGCGCGCCAGCGTGCCGCGGACGGTGACCGAGACCGCCCGGATGCCGTCGGGCGCGAGCGTGGCGTCGATGCTGCGGACCAGGTTGCGCAGGCCGGCCTTCTGGACGCCCAGGCTGGCCGCCTTGTGCCACGGCTGGTCGGCGGCCATGCTCCCTGTCGCCGTGATCCGCGCGCCGGACTCCATGAACGGCCGGGCGGCCTGGAGCGCGGTCAGCAGCGCGCCCACGCCGAGGGTCACGTCGGTCAGCAGGTCGGAGACGCTGAGCTCGAGGGGGTCCTGCTCGCGGAACGCGCTGGGGTTGAAGTGGAGGACGTCGACCCGGCCCAGCTCCTCGGCCAGCCCCGTCACCGCGGCCGTCGCCGCGCCGTGGTCGGTGAGGTCGGCCACCCGGCTCGCCGTCGTCGCCCCGAGCCCGTCGAGCTCGGCCGTCAGGTCCCGCAGCACCCCCTCGTCCGCCCCCAGCAACCCGACGTCGTGCCCGTCGCGGGCGAAGCGCCGGGCCACCGAGCCGCTCACTCCCGGTCCGGCACCGATGACGAGGATCACAGGGCGAGTCATGGTGTCGACGCTAGCGCGTCCTCGTCATCGTGGGCATCCAGTGGCGGCGAGTGCCGCCGGTCGGCTCAGAACTCCGACATCTTGTCCCAGCCGTCGCGATCGGGGAGGTCGATGTAGAGGATGTCGGGGCGCTCGGCGATGTACTGCTTGGCGCCACCGTCGGCGTTCTGGAAGTGCTCGGAGTTGACGTGGGCCTCGCCGGCCGCGGCGTCGTCGAAGGCCTCGATCGTCAGGATGGTGTCGGGGTCGTCGACGCTGCGGTAGTGCTCGTAGAACTTGTTGCCCGGCTCGGCGCGGGTCGCGTCGGTGTAGGCCTGGCTCGCAGCGAGGTAGGCGTCCGCGGTGCCGGGCTCGAGCTTCTTCTTCACGGTGATGTAGATCAACTCAGTCCTCCTCGGTCAGGGTGCGCGGACAGGGACGGGTCCGCCTGTTCTGCTCGCACTCTGGCACGGTCGCCGGCACCTGCGTCACGGGCAGGACGTCGACCTCAGAGCCGCGCGACGTAGCGGCGGCCGCGGAGGGCCTCCTCGACCAGCCCGACGGAGCGGCGTACGGCGAGGAGGCGGGCCTCCTCGAGCTGGAAGGTCTGGATGGCGGCGTCGACGACCGCCTGGTCGGCGACCTGGGAGAGGTCGGCGCGGGCCTCGCTGAGCCCGCGCCGGCAGGCGACCTGGCCCGCCTCGACGTGGAGCACCGCGAACCGGGCGAGCACGACGACGTGCTTGCGCAGCCCGGCGTAACGGCGGTAGTCGGCCGGACACTGGTCGAGCAGCCAGCTCGCGGCCGTGACCTCCCAGTCGGGCGCGTCGGGCGGGCGGACCTCGCGGGGCCAGCCCGGCGGGGCGACGTGGGTGGGCATCGGAGGATCGTATCGAACAGGTGTTCGATCCCGCTACTCCCCCAGCGCCTCGCGCACCCGCGCCAGCCGCTCGCCGCGGAGCCCGGTGGAGTCGCGCCGCCAGAACACGTCGGGATAGACCAGCCTCCCGGTCACGCCGCGGTCCTCGAGCACGGCGACCTGGAACGCCGGCCCCGGGATCCGCTCGGTGGGTGGCAGGAACCCGCGGGCACGGGCCGGCTCGAAGCCGCGGGTCGCGTAGTAGCCGGGGTCGCCCTCGAGGAAGACGTAGCCCTCGCCACGCTCGCGGGCGGCGTCGAGGGCCGCGGCGACGAGCCGGGTCCCGAGCCCCCGGCCCTGCCGGTCGGGGTGGACGCTGAGCGGGCTCAGGCACACGGTCCACGCGAGCTCGCGCTCGTCGTCGACCCAGGACTCGTCGAGCGCCACGTGACCCACGACCGCCTCGCCCTCGACGGCCACCAGCTCGACCACCATCCGGCCGGTGTCGCGCAGCTCCACGACGAGGTCGGCGACGTCCTCGTGGCCGACGAACGCGGCCCGGACCACGTCGTCGATCGCGTCGACGTCCTCGGGCCGCGCGTGGCGGATCTCCGCGATCACCCGGCGAGGAACGACAGCCGGACCTCGCGGTCGGGGTTGTCGACGTTGAGATCGACCAGGCAGATGCTCTGCCAGGTGCCGAGGGCGAGCCGCCCGTCGACCACCGGCAGCGTGGCGTACGGCGGCACGAGCGCGGGCATGACGTGGCTGCGGCCGTGCCCGGGACTGCCGTGGCGGTGCCGCCAGCGGTCGTCGGCGGGGAGCAGGTCGGCCAGCGCGGCGAGCAGGTCCTCGTCGCTGCCGGCGCCGGTCTCGAGCACCGCCAGCCCGGCGGTCGCGTGCGGGACGAAGAGTTGGAGCAGCCCGTCGCCCCGTCCCGACACCCACTCCGCGCAGTCGTGGGTGAGGTCGAGCACGCGCTCGGTGCCGCCCGTGCGGTAGCGACGGGTCTCGGAGTCCATCGCCTGATCGTGCCACCTCTGGTTTCCTGATCCTGTGGACGTGCACTCGCTGGTCTTCCGGACCGAGCTCGCCCTGCTCCAGGGGTCGGGGAGCACGGTCGAGGACCGGGGCGCGTACGTCGTGGTGCGGACGCCGACCAACCCGACCTACTACTGGGGCAACTGCCTGCTGCTCGCCGACGCCCCCGACTCGGTCGAGCGGGTCGAGCACTGGAAGCGGGTGCACCGCCAGGAGTTCCCGGACGCCCGGCACGTGTCGCTCGGCGTCGACCGGCCGCGCTCGCCCGAGGCCGACGCGGCCGTGCTGCGCGAGGCCGGGATGGAGGTCGAGGTCGTCGCCGCGCTGACCGCCGAGGAGCTCCGGCCGCCGGAGCGGCCGCCACGGGAGACCGAGCTCCGGGTGCTCGCCACCGACGACGACTGGGAGCAACAGGTCGACCTGACCCTGGAGGGAGAGGAGACCGCACGCGTCACCCGCGACTTCGTCGCCGCCAAGGTCGCGAGCCTGCGCCAGCTGGTCGAGGCCGGCCAGGGGAACTGGTGGGGCTCGTTCGTCGGGGGCCGGCTGGTCGCCTCCCTCGGCCTGTTCCGGGCCGGCGACGGCCTGGCCCGCTACCAGTCGGTCAAGACGACCGACGACCACCGCCGGCAGGGACTCGCCGGGGCGCTGGTCGTGGCCGCCGGCCGCCACGCGCTCGCGGAGCTCGGCGCCCGGACCCTGGTGATCGCCGCCGACCCGGACTACACCGCCCACCGGATCTACCGCTCCGTGGGGTTCCGGGAGATCGGCACCCACCTCGAGGCCACGCTCGCGCCGGAAGGCTCGCCGTGAGCCTCCGGACCGCGCTCGCGCTCACCGCCGCCCTGGCCCTGGCCGCCTGCGGTGGCGCCGACGACGGCACCGCCCAGCCGCCCTCGGCGTCGCCCGGGTCACCGGCCGCGCAGGGGTCGGAGGCCCCGGCCGTCGACGTCGGCTCCGGCCCGGTCGGGATCGCCGCCGCACCCGACGGTGCCGTCTGGGTGGTCAGCCCGGGCACCGGCACGCTGTCGCGCATCCCCGCGGGCGCCGAGGAGACCGACCTCCAGGTCGACGTGGGTGGCGTGCCGCTGCGCGTCGTGGCGGCCTACGGCGCGGTGTGGGTCAGCTCCTTCGACGCCGGCCGGCTGGTGCGCGTCGACCCGCAGGGTGGCCGGGTCACGCAGCGGATCCGCACCGGCGCCGAACCGGAGGGCGTCGCGGCCGGCGACGGCTCGGTCTGGGTGGTGACCCAGGGAGCCGGCGACCTGGTGCGGATCGACCCGGCCGACGGGTCGGTCGTCTCACGCACCGACATCGGCCCCGGCGCCCGACTGGTGTCGGTGGGGGCGCGGGCGGTGCACGTGGCCCACTACGAGGACGACAGCATCGTCGACGTCGACCCGCGCACCGGCCGGGTGGTGCGGCAGCGCGAGGTCTGCGACGGCCCGCAGGGCATGGCCGAGGCGGGCGGGATGCTCTGGGTGACGTGCACCCTCGACGAGCAGCTGGCCGGCCTCGACCTCGGCACGCTCGAGGTGCAGGAGCGGGTGGACGTGGCCGGCCAGCCCGACTCCGTCGTCGTCGCCCCCGACGGGTCGCTGCTCGTCGTCGCCGAGGGTGGCCCGGCGCTGGTGCGGGTCGATCCCGCCACCGCCGGCGTGGTCGCCCGGGTCGAGCTCGCCGGTGAGCTGCCCCTCTACGACGACGCCAACCTCGACGTGGCGATCGCCGACGACCAGGTCTGGGTGACGTCGTACGCCGCCGACCAAGTGCACCACGTGGCTATCGACGACGTGCCGACCGGCGGCTCCTAGGTCTCCTCGTGGCCGTCGAGGTAGGCCGCGACCAACCCCCCGAGGCTCGGCAGGTGGTAGCCGCCCTCCTGCACCATCACCGACGGCAGCCCGAGCGCACCCAGCAGCCGTCCGGCCGCGCGGTAGCCGGACGCGGTGACCTCGAGCGGGCTCTCGGGGTCCTCGGCGGCGGCGTCGACGCCGAGCGAGACGACCAGCGCGTCGCAGCCCGACGCCCACCCGGCCAGCTCGTCGACCGCCTCCAGCCAGCGGTCGTCGCCGGTGCCGGGCGGCAGCGGCAGGTTGCGCGTGGCACCCGCGCCGTCACCCGTGCCCGTCTCGTCGGCGTAGCCGAGCACGTGGGGGAACCAGCCCGCCGCCGGGTCGACGTGGAGCGAGCCGTAGAGGACGTCGCCGCGCGCCCAGAAGATCGCCTGCGTGCCGTTGCCGTGGTGGGCGTCGAGGTCGACGACCGCCACTCGCTCGTGGCCGGTGTCGCGCAGCCGCTGGGCCGCGAGCGCGGCGTTGTTGAGGTAGCACGAGCCGCCGTAGCCGGCCGGCGTCACGTGGTGGCCCGGCGGCCGGCACAGCGCGTACGCCGCCGGAGCGCCACCGGCCACCAGGTCGGCCGCGGTGAGCGCGCAGTCGGCGGCGGCAGCGGCCGCGTCCCACGTTCCGGGGCCGACCAGCGTCATCGTGTCGTAGCAGAACTGCCCGGTCAGCCCGTGCGTCGCGGCCGGCTCGCGGGCCGGCATCCCGGCGGTGAGCGCCGGGGTCGGGAAGAAGTAGGGCACCACCCGGGGCTGGCCGGCCTCGTCGGCGTACCCGCCCTGCTCCCAGCGGTCGGCCGCCGTCGCCAGGAAGTCGAGCAGCGCCGGCTCGTGCACCGAGCCGAGCGCGTCGCGGCCCTGGGGCGTCGCCTCGACCAGCAGGCGGCCGGCCAGCGCGTCGAGGATGGCGTCGACACGGCCGGCCACCTCCGTCGCCGGCGTCGCGACCCCGAGCCAGACCTCGTGCCGCGGGTCGTGCCTGCGGGTGTCGGGCGACCAGACGACGGGCATCACGGCGACAGCATCCCACCGGATTCGGGCAGGATGCCCCCATGCCCCGCGCTCGCGACCTCGGCGTCCTGATCGGCTCCCTGCCTCCCGGACCGACCGGCTCGGTGCTCGACGTCGCCGGGGTCGGCCTCGGCCACGCCACCGTGTCGCGCGACGAGCCGGCCCCGCCCGAGGGCCGTGGCGTCGCCCGCACCGGCGTCACCACGCTGCTGCTGGCCGAGGACGCCTACCACCGGCCGCTGCCGGCCGGCGGGCGGTGCTCAACGGTGCCGGCGAGTGCACCGGCTTCCTGACCGCCGCCGAGTGGGGCGCCGCCGAGACGCCGGTCTACCTGACCTCGACGATGCAGGTCGGCCGGGTCTACGACGCCGCCTGCGAGATCGCCCTCGAGCAGCACCCCGAGGTCGCCGACGACGTGGTCATCCCCGTCGTGGCCGAGTGCGACGACTCCTTCCTCAACGACTGCCGCCGGATGCAGGTCGTCGCCGACGACGTGCGGGCGTCGTACGCCGCCGCGCTGGCCTCGCGCGGGGGCGAGCGGCCGCCCGAGGAGGGCGGGGTCGGCGCCGGGACGGGCATGTCGTGCTTCGACTTCAAGGGCGGCATCGGCACCGCGTCGCGCGTGACGCCCGGGGGGCACACGGTGGCCGTGCTGCTGCTGACCAACTTCGGGACGCGGGCGGAGTGCGTCGTGGCCGGCGCCCCGGTCGGCCGGCTGCTCGGGCCCGCCACGAGCGGGTCGCGCGCCCCCGCGGGCTCGTGCATCGGCGTCGTGGTGACCGACGCGCCGGTCGACGGCGCGGCGTGCGCCCGGCTGGCCCGCCGGATCGGCCTCGGCCTGGCCCGCACCGGCTCGGTGGCCCACCACGGCAGCGGCGAGATCTTCCTCGGGGTCGGCACCGGCATGCGGCTGGACCGCGACGGCCGCCCCGACCGGACCGACCTGGTCGCGGGCCGGGCCCTCGACCCGCTCTTCGCCGCGACCGTCGAGGCCGCCGAGGAGGCCGTGCTCAACTCGATGTTCGGCGCGCCGACGACCACCGGCCGCGACGGCAACACCGCCGAGTCCCTGCACTCCCCCGACGTGCTCACCCTGCTGGGGCCGTCGTGAGCGGCACCGTCCGCGAGGTCCGGATCCCGGCCGACGGCCTCGCGCTCGCGGCCACGCTCTACCTGCCCGACCCGGCCGCCGGCCCGCAGCCGTGCCTGCTCGAGGCGCTGCCCTACCGCAAGGACGACCTGACGTCGTCGTACGCCGAGAGCTACGTCGGGCTCCGCGACCGGCACGGGTACGCCGTGTGCCGCGTCGACCTGCGTGGCACCGGGTCCTCGCCCGGCGACGCCACCGACGAGTACCCGCCCGAGGAGCAGCGCGACCTGGCCGCCGTCATCGCGTGGCTGGCCGCCCAGGAGTGGTGCGACGGCAGCGTCGGGATGTGGGGCACCTCCTACTCCGGGTTCAACTCGCTGCAGATGGCCTGCGAGCGGCCGCCGGCGCTGCGGGCGATCTGCGCGATCTACGCCACCGACGACCGGTGGACCGACGACGTCCACTGGCGCGGGGGCGCGCTCCGGCTGGTCGACCTCGTCGACTACTGCCACTACATGACGGCGATGAACCTGCTGCCGCCCGTGCCGGCGGTGTGGGGGCCGGACTGGGAGTCGGAGTGGCGGCGTCGCCTGGCCGACCCGCAGCCGTGGCTCTTCCGCTGGCTCGAGGAGTCGACGCACGGCGACTACTGGAACCACGGGTCGGTGCGGCTCGACGGGACCGCCGCCGGCTACGACCGGATCGCGTGCCCGGTGATGATCGTGGCGGGGTGGGCCGACGGCTACCGCAACAACACCTTCCGCACGGTCGCCGCGCTCGCCGACGCGGGGGTGCCCCACCGGCTGCTCGCCGGACCGTGGGCCCACGCCGACGCGACGACCGCGATGCCCGGTCCGCGGATCGACCTCGAGACCGAGCTGGCGGCCTGGTTCGACACCCACCTGCGGGGCCGGGGCCGTCACGAGGACCGGTGCGAGGTGTTCGTGCGTGCCTCGACCCGGCCGGAGCCCGCCCTCGACCTCCACGAGGGCTGGTGGCTCACGCTCCCGAGCGTGCCGCCCACCTCCCCCGTCGACGTACCGCTCCCCGGCCCGCGGTCCCTGGACGTCGACCCGTCGGTCGGCACGACCGCCTGGATCGACTGCGCCGGCCACCTCCCGTGGGGACTGTCGAACGACCAGCGGACCGACGACGCCCGCTCGCTCACCTGGGACTCCCCCGCGCCGGCGGACCCGGTCGTCGGGCACCCGGTCGCCCGGCTGCGGGTCACGGCGTCGGCGCCGGCCGCCTCGCTGTCGGTCAAGCTGTGCGACGTCTTCCCCGACGGGACGTCGGCCCTCGTCTCGCGCGGCACGCTCGACCTGGCCTTCCGCTCGTCGGTGCACGGCGACCCGGAGCCGTTGGTCCCCGGCGAGACGTACGACGTCGAGGTGGTGCTCGACGCCTGCGCCTACGCCTGGTCGCCCGGACAGACGCTCCGGGTGTCGGTCGCAGGCGCCGACTGGCCCAACACCGTCGCCCCTCCCGCCCCGGTCACGATCACGGTGCACGAGGGAGCGCTCGTGCTCCCGCTGCTCCCGGGCTCGTGGCCGAGCGCGTCCTTCTCCCCCGGCGCCGCCTCCTCCTCGGAGGCCGAGGACGGTGTCGAGTGGCGGGTCAGCGACGACGTGCTCCGGCAGCGCACGACCGCGGTCACGTTCTCGGAGTCGAGCTACGAGGCGCCGTACGACGGCGAGGTGCTGGAGCGCTACTCCGGCTCGGTCTCGGTCGACCGCCGCACCTTCCGGCAGACCGCACACGCCGAGACGACGTTCCGGCTGGCCTGGCCGGAGGCGACCTGCGAGGTCACCGCCACCCTCGAGCTCACCGTCGACGCCGACACGGTCGCGACCCAGGTCGAGACGGTCGCCAGCCACGACGGCCGCGAGGTCCACCGCTGGTCGACGTCGCGATCGTTCGGTCGCCCCGGGACGTAACGCTCGCTGTCAGTCGGCGGGTGCGGGTTCGGACGCGCGCGCCGACCATGAAGCTCCACACCAGTCCGTGCCCGGCCAGGACCAGCAGGGACAGCAGCAGGCCCGCGGTCTGCAACGGCCGCAGCCCCGTGACCCAGACGGCCGCCTCCGGCGCGAGCGCCACGAGCCCGAGGAGGAGGAAGAGCACCAGGGAGGCGGCGTACGTCGTCCGAGGCTGCGCCCCTCGGCCACCGGGGGTGGCGGACAGCAACCGGCCCGACGACCAGCACCCGACGGCGGCCGCCACGACGAAGCCCGACCGCCAGACCTCGGGGTCACGGCTGCCCCCGACCTGGGCGACCAGGCCCATCGCCGCCGGCAGCAGGAACGTCAGGTAGACCCCGCCCACGGCGCGGCGCCGCGCGGGATCCGTCACCCAGCCGGGATAGCCCTGCACGACGTTCCACCACAGGCCCACGAGCGCGAAGCAGCTCGCCGAGACGACCGCGTAGAACGTCGTGATGTCCATCCGTTGCTCCCACCGAAGCGACCGTCCCCATCGTAGAGCCGAGTCGTGGTCGACGACGGCCGACGAACGCGTGGCAACCGATCGGGGTCCCGGTGCGTCTGAGAGGTAACGGGGTTCGGGGCCCCGGGGTCGATCGAGGAGAGGCGAGCGCCATGCGGGAGTCCGGGGAGTTCGACGACGCGGTGCAGGACCGGCTGAGCCGGTTGCAGGGAGAGCTGGCCGACGCGCTGGTCGACGACGACTACGCCGGCGCCGCCTGGGCGGAGACGGCGATCCTCGACCTGCAACGCCTTCACCGCGAGAGCACGAACCCGATGCCCTGAGGCTGCTCGCGGTGGCGGCCCTCGTCGTCGCCGTGGTGGCGCTGGCACTCGGAGCTGTGGTTCTGAGGTCCGCAGGGACCGGCCGCACTCAGGAATCGCGGCGTCAGCCCGCCAGCACGTAGTCGATGGTCACCGCGGGGCGCGGGAGGATCCGGACGAGAGGTGGGGCGTGGGATCGGTAGCGGTGGCCCGTCGGAAGGGTCGTCTCGACCTCGTGGCCGTCGACGTCGGGGACGGGTGAGGCTCGCCAGGCAGGTGCCTGCTTGGCGTAGTTGCAGGCCTCGCACAGTCCCTGACCGTTCACAGCGCTGGTGGACCCGTCGCCGTCGGCGTGGTCGGCATGTCGCACCGGTGCGTTGCACCACGGGGTGCGGCAGACCTGGTCGCGCAGCCGGACGAACCGGGCGAGGGAGTGGCGGAACCGGCGGGCACGCGAGTCCATCGACACCAGCTCGCCGGTGGTCGGGCTCGTGTAGAGCCGGCGCAGCCAGACCTGCTCGCCCCGGTCACAGGCGCCCGCCACCAGCTCGCGGGCAAGCTCGGCGGGAACCGGACCGTAGCCGGTCAGATGGGCGGGTTCGTCGCTGCCGCCGAAGAGCGAAGCGTCCGTCATCACCAGCCCGACCTCGGGGGTGGGGACGTCAGGGCTCACGCTCTGGTCGGCGTGCTCCAGCACGGCACCGACCAGGGTGTCCGCCATCACCTGGCCCCGCGACCGCTCGTCGCCGGCCGCGCGTGCCGCGTCGGCCGCCCGACCGAGGACGGCGTAGGCCGCCACCCCGGCGGCGACGGGCAGCAGCACACTGATCCGGCTCATGACGTCCGGGGCGGGGCGGATCGTGACGCAGCGGTCGGCCTCCCGCACGTCGTCGCCGCTCGACGACCGCGGCCGGGTCGAGGCGCGCCGCCATCGCCTGACAGGCGCCCTCCACCTCGCGGGCGCCCTTCCGCGACAATGCGTCCGCGTCACCGGCGACCTCGGCGTCGACCACGAGCCGGTCCTCCAGCGACAGACAGGCTGTCTCCCGCGCGATGAGGGTGGCGGTCCACTCCGTGATCCGACCCGTGCGCCACGCCCGCCAGGTGTGGGGAAGCTCTGTGGTCACGACGCGTGCGAGCGCGAGGTGGCGCTGTCCCCGGAACGGCGACTCCCGCCGGGCCCAGGCGACCTGCGCCGCCACACCCCGGCCCCTTCGCGCCGCCGGCTCGCCGACCGCCTCGTGATGGGCACGGGTCGAGACGTCGAGCTCCGCCGACAGCGCCGCCTGGGCGGCGGTCGCGGTGCACACCAGCTCCTCGAGGGCACGGACGGTGTCGATCAGGGCCGCGTCGTCCAGCCCGGACGGCGACGCGAGCGCAACCGACAGCTCCTGCTGCCACTCGCTCACGTGTGTTTCGAACATGTGTTCGATTCTACAGGGTGATGGTGACAACCGCCAGCCCTCTGGAGGGTCCACGGACTCCTGGTCGAGCCACGCCGCCAGAGGTGCCGATCACGCTCACTCGCGGGCTGCGCGTCGCTCGCGGGCGCTCACACCATCCAGCTCCCGACGTACGCCGGGTCGGTGAGCGCCGGGCGGTCGAGCCGGTAGGGCGACAGGTCGGTGCCGGGGGCGTCGTCGACGGCCAGCGCGGCGAGCAGTCGCCCCAGGGTGGGGGCGAACTTGAAGCCGTGTGCGGCGCCGAGGCCGACGACCACCCGCGGGTGCCCGGGCACGGCGTCGAGGACGAAGTCGCGGTCGGGCGTCAGCGTGTACTGGCACCGCAGCGACCGCACGGCCGGCCCCGAACCCGGGAGCAGCGACCCCATGAACGACGACAGCCGCTCGCGCATCCCCTCGTCGGTGGCCGAGGTCCGGTCGTCGGGGTCGGCGACCGGTCCGCCGCAGTCCTCGGCCGCCTTCACCGTGGCCTCGCCGTAGCACGGGAACGAGTAGTAGGACGGGTCGTCCATCCAGATCCACAGCGGCAGCCGGCCCGGGGCGAAGTCGTCGGGCTTCGGCGGTGCGAAGTAGGTGACCTGCTCGAGGGTCATGGTCAGCGGCAGCTCGACGCCGAGCCCGGCGAGCACCTGGTTGGTCCACGCGTCCGCGCACACCACCACCGACGAGGCGAGGTAGGCCGCGTCGGTGGTCTCGACCAGCACCCCCTCCTCGGTGTCGGTGAGCGAGGTGACCGGCCGCGAGTCGAGCAGCCGGGCACCGGCGGCGACGGCGACCCGCTGCAGGGCCGCCGTGCCGCGCGCGGCAGGGACGATCGCGCCCCGCTCCTGGAACAGCCCGGTCGTCCCCGGCGGCAGCGCGAACTGCGGCCAGCGTCGCCCGACCTCCCGCACGTCGAGCAGCTCGAACGGCGACGCCTGCGGCGGTCAGCGAGTCGGTGTAGTCGGCCATCGGGATCGCACCGTCCACCGGGAACAGGTCGAGCCCGCCGACGACGGTGACCAGCGACTCCCCGCACGCCGACTCCAGCCGCGCCCAGTCGTCGTAGGCGTGCTCGGTCAGCTCGACGTAGCCGGGCGTGTGATAGCTGTGCCGCAGGATCCGCGAGGTGTCGTGGGAGGCCCCCCGGTCGTGCCCGAGCGCGAAGCGCTCCAGTCCGACGACCTCGCGGCCGGCCGCGGCGAGGTGCCAGGCGGTGGCGCTGCCGAGCGCGCCGAGCCCCACGACGACGTGGTCGACCCGCTCGGGGGTCACCGGCCCTGCTCCATCCGCGGCAGCAGCCAGCGGCGGATGTCGGCGCTGTCGTCCTCCATCGGCGCGAACCAGCCATGGGTGTAGGCGCGCGAGGACATCCCGCGCTGCACCGACTCGCAGATCGCCCAGTCCTGCCGGTTGACCAGGTCCCAGAGGTCGCCGGCGTCGCTCGGGTCGAACGCCGGGTCGGCCACCGCGTCGGCCGCGAACAGCAGCAGGCACTCCACCGAGGTGCGGTCGACCGCCAGCGGCCGCAGCACGAACGCCGCCACGTGGTCGGCCGAGCACGACACCAGCAGGTTGGGGTAGACCAGCTCGCCCTTGTGGCGGGTGCGCTCCTCCTCGTCGAGCCCGGGCAGCGGCGAACGGTCGGTGGTGCCGGTGGTCGTGAAGGTCCACGCCCCCTCGCGGTGCGGCACGCCCTGGTCCCAGTCGAGGCCCCCGCCCCCCGACCCGAACGCGGGCACCAGGCGGGAGAGCTCCGGGTGCACCGGGCCGCAGTGGTAGCACTCGTTGTAGTTCTCGGCGAGGACCTTCCAGTTGGCGGCGACGTCGTAGTCGAACCGCAGACCGGTCACGAGATCGCCCAGGCCGTAGTGGGACAGCGTGCCGGCCGCCCGGGCGACGCCGTCGGCCAGCGGGCCGGCCCCCGCCGGGGTCGGGTGCACGAAGACGAAGCCGCCCCACTCCTCCACCCCGACCGGGTGCAGCCCGAAGGCGTCGGGGTCGAGGGCGCCCTCCTCGGTGTGCGGCGCCCGGAGCAGCCGCCCGTCGAGCCCGTAGGTCCACGAGTGGTAGGGGCAGCGGAGCGACGCTGCCTCGGCGCACGCCGGCGGCCCGCCGGGCAGGGTCGGCACCACCTGCGAGCCGCGGTGGCGGCACACGTTGTACGCCGCGTGCAGGCGACGGTCGGCGTCGCTGGTCACGAGCACCGACTCGCCGAGGACGTCGAGGACCGCGAGCCGCCGGGGCTCGTCCGAGCCCGAGGTCGGCGCGCCGACCCACGCAGGTCCACTCGCGCAGCAACACCCGCTCCCGCTCCATGGCCCAGGCCTCCGGGTCGACGTACCACTCGCGCGGAAGGGCGGGCTGGAGCGTCATGCGGCGCCCCGCTCACCGCGCCGGCGAGGTGGCAGGCGACGTGGTGTCCCGCGGGATCGGCGGGCAGCACCGGAAGCCCGGTCGCGCGACAGTCCGCATCGACGCCGGCCGCGGCGGCGGACCCGTCGGCCAGCGCCGGGCAGCGCGGGTGGAAGCGGCAGCCGCCGGGGATCCGGGTCGGGTCGGGGATCTCGCCGCGCAGCACGACCTGCTCGAGCTGCTCGGTCTCCGGCACGACCGAGAGCAGCGCCTGCGTGTAGGGGTGCTGGGGCCGCGAGAGCACCTCCTCGGTGGGCCCGGACTCCACGATCCGCCCGAGGTACATCACCGCCACCCGGTCGGCGATGTTCCACGCCAGCCCGAGGTCATGGGTGACGACGAGCAGGCCGAGCCCGAGGTCGCCGCGCAGCCGGAGCAGCAGCGCCAGGATCTCGCCGCGGATCGAGGCGTCCAGCGACGACACCGGCTCGTCGGCGACCAGCAGGTCGGGGCCCATGGCCAACGCCCCGGCGATCAGCACCCGCTGCCGTTGCCCGCCCGACAGCTCGTGCGGGTAGCGCAGGAACAGGGCTTCCGGCGGCCGCAGGCCGGCCGACGACAGCGCGGCGGCGACCAGGTCGGTCTCGCTGCGCCCCTGCGGGTCGGCGTCGACCAGGCCGTGGATCCGCAGCCCCTCGGCGACCGACTCGTAGACGGTGTGCCGCGGGTTCAAGGCCCCGGCCGGGTCCTGCAGCACCAGCTGCACCCGCCGCCGCAGTGCGCGCAGGCCCTTGCCGGAGTAGTCGAGCGGTCGTTCGCCGAAGCGCACCTCGCCGCTCGTCGGCCGCTCCAGGCCGAGCAGGGTGCGGGCCAGCGTGGTCTTGCCCGAGCCGGACTCGCCGACCAGCGCCACCACCTCGCCCGGTGCCACCTGAAGGTCGGCGCCGTCGAGGGCGCGCGCCGGCGAGCCGCCGCGGGTGGCGAACTCCACGGCCACGCCGGACGCCACCAGCCGGTCGCCGCCGCTCACGGCTCCCCCACCCGGATGCAGGCGGCAGCGCGCCCGTCGCCGTGTGCGACCAGCGCCGGCTCCTCGGCGGCGCAGGCGTCGACCACCCGGGCGCAGCGGGGCCCGAAGGAGCAGCCGGGCGGCAGCGAGCGCAGGTCGGGCGGGTCGCCGCCGAGGCCGGCGGGCGAGTAGCGGGCCGCCGGGTCGCCGATCCGCGGGAACGCCGCCGAGAGGGCGGCGGCGTAGGGGTGCAGCGGCCGGCTGAACACCTCGTCGGCGCGGCCCAGCTCGACCAAGCGGCCGGCGTACATCACGGCGATCCGGTCGCACAGGTCGGCGAGCACCGACAGGTCGTGGCTGATGAACAGGCAGCCGACGCCGAGCTCGGCCACGAGCTCCGAGAGCACGGCCAGCACCTGGCTCTGCACCATCACGTCGAGCGCCGTGGTCGGCTCGTCGCAGATCAGCAGCTCGGGCCGGCAGGCCAGCGCCATCGCGATCATCACCCGCTGCCGCTGCCCGCCCGAGAGCTGGTGGGGGTACGCCGCCGCGCGCGCAGCCGGGAGGCCGACCTGCTCGAGGAGGTCACCGACCCGCTGGTCCACCCGCTCCGCCGACAGCCCCGGCTCGTGGAGCTCGATCGGCTCCGCGATCTGCCGGCCGACCCGCTGGACGGGGTTGAGCGAGTGGAGCGCGCCCTGGAAGACGATCGAGGCGCCGGACCAGCGCAGGGTCCGCAGGTCGCCCCAGCGCATCGTGAGCACGTCCTCGCCCTGCACGAGCACGCGGCCCTCGACCGTCGCCGAGGGCGGCTGCAGCCGCAGCACCGTGGAGGCCAGGGTCGACTTGCCGCATCCGGACTCCCCCGCGATCCCGACGATCTCGCCGCGCTCGACGGTGAGGTCGACGCCGCGGACGGCCGGCACCGCGCCCTCGGAGGTGCGGTAGGTGACCGAGAGGCCCTCGATCGCGAGCAGCGGTCGGCTCACCTGCGTCCCCTCAACCGCGGGTCCAGGACGTCCTCGAGCGCCTGTCCCACCAGGTTGAAGGCGAGCACCACGAGCACCACGCAGAGACCAGGCGGCACGATGAACCACCACGACCCGGTCGTGATCGCCCCGACGCTGTAGGCGTCGTCGAGCATCTTGCCCCACGAGATCCGGGTCGGGTCGCCGAGCCCGAGGAAGCTCAGCGTGGTCTCCGAGAGGATCGCGATGGTGACCGTCAGCGTGGTGTTGGCGAAGACCATCGGCATCACGTTGGGCAGCACGTGGCGGCGGATCTGGTGCCACTGGCCGCCGCCGAGCGCGCGGGCCCGCTCGAGGTAGGCGCGCTCCTTGATCGAGAGCGTCTGGGCCCGGATCAGCAGCGTGGTGCTCGGCCACGACGTCACGCCGATCACGAACGCGATCGTGAGCAGCGACGGACCCAGCACCGTGGCGAGCACGATCGCCAGCGGGAGGAACGGGATGACCAGGAACCACTCGGTGAGCCGGAACAGCGCCGCCCCCACCCAGCCACTGTAGTAGCCGGAGAGCAGCCCGATCAGGGTGCCGATCACCATCGAGATCACGCTGGAGAGCAGGCCCACGAACAGCGAGACGCGGCTGCCCCAGATCAGCAGGGTCAGGATCGAGCGGCCGTTGTCGTCGGTGCCGAGCCAGAACTCGCCGTTCGGGGGGTCGAGGACGCCGCCGGTCGCCTGGGTCACCTCGAGCCCGCGGGGGTCGGCGATCACCGGTGCCAGCAGGGCGACGGCCACGAAGGCGAACAGCACCGCGAGCCCGAACAGGCCCGATCGACGCTTCCGGAACTCCCGCCAGGTGTCGCGCCGGGCCGCCCGTCGGCGCTGTCGGGCGAGCTGGCGGGCCGTCATCCGGAGCGGCGCCGGCTCGCGCTCGGGGGCGTTCCCGGGGGCGCTCACGTCCGCACCCGCGGGTCGAGGACGCCGTACAACAGGTTGGCCGCGAGGTTGGCGAGGATCACGCCGGCCGAGGCCACCAGGAAGGTGCCCTGCAGCACCGGGTAGTCCGGGACCTCGAGGGCCTCGGTCGACAGCAGCCCGAGGCCCGGGATGGAGAAGACCGTCTCCACCGTGATCGCGCCCGTCACGACGAAGCCGATGTTGAGCGCGACCACCGTGGTCGTCGGGAGCAGCGCGTTGCGCACGGCGTGCCGGTTGCGGACCTGGACGTCGCGCAGCCCCTTGGCGCGCGCGGTCGTGAGGTAGTCCTCGCCGATCTCGTCGAGCAGCGAGGAGCGCATGATCAGGGAGTAGTCGGCGAGGTAGGCCAGGGTCAGCGTGAGCACCGGCAGGACCAGGTGCCAGCTGGTGTCGAGCACCCCGGCCACCGACCACGGGTCGAGGCCCGGGGAGATCAGCCCGCCGGTCGGGAACAGGCCCGGGACCGGCCCGAAGCCGACCGCCAGCGAGGCGATCAGCAGCAGCCCCAGCCACCACTCCGGCATCGAGTAGAGGGTGAGCGAGGTCCCCGTCGAGAACCGGTCGAAGGGGCCGCCGCGGTTCCAGGCGCCGATCACGCCGATCCACACCCCGATCAGCGCAGCCAGCAGGGTGGAGGTCCCGACCAGCAGCAGCGTGGGCCACATCCGGTCGACCATCAGGTCCGTGACCGGGACCCGGTAGCGCAGCGAGGTCCCGAGGTCGCCGGTGAAGGTCCCCCGGACGAAGGTGAGGAACTGCTGCGGCAGCGGCTGGTCGAGGCCGTAGGCCTCGTTGAACGCCGCGAGGTCGGCCGGGCTGTCCATCCGGCCGCGGCCCAGGTTGCGACCGGGGTCGCCCGGGAGCACCCGGAACAGGAAGAAGTTGACCACCAGCACGAACGCCAGGCTGCCGAGCGCTCCGCCGGTCCGGGCGAGCGCGTAGCGACCGAACGAACGGCGGCGGCCGCGGGGGTGCTCGACGGGGGCGGCCGCCTCGGTCGCGGCCGCGAGCGTCACTCGCGCTCCCCCACCGAGCCCCGACGCCGCATCGCGACCACGCCTCCGGCCCCGAGCAGCACCAGCAGCACGACGCCGCCGCCCACCAGGACGCCGCTGCTGACCCCGCCGTCCTCGCCGGACGTCGACGAGGCCTGGGTGGCTCCCTCCTCGCCGGCGCAGGCGTCGGCCTCCGACGCAGGTCGCATGTGGACGTAGTTGTAGACGCCGTACTGGAGCAGGTAGACGCCGCCCGGGTCGGGCTGCTGGCGCATGCAGGCGAACCGGTCGCTGCGCCAGGCCTCGCCGATGCTGCTGTAGGCGGTGACCAGGTAGGGCGCGTCGCGGTAGAGGATCTCCTGCATCTGCTTGACCTGGTCCTGGCGGGTCGCGAGGTCCTGCTCGGTGAGCTGCTGCTCGTAGAGGTCGTCGTACTCCTTGTTGCAGTACCAGGAGTCCGACCAGCCGTCGAACTGGCCACAGGTCAGGTAGGACAGCATCGAGGAGGGGTCGGGCTCGACGTACCAACCCCACTCGAAGGTGTCGAACTTGCCGTCGAGGATGATGTTGGTGAGGTTGTTGGACTCGAAGGAGCGCACCTCGGAGTCGATGTCGACCTGCTTGAGCCACTCCTGGAAGAACTCCATGACGTCCAGCGAGGTCTGGGAGTCGCTGCGGGCGTAGAGCCGCAGCTTGCCGATCGGGTCGCCGTCGGGCATGGTCCGGAACCCGTCGTCACCGACCGTGTAGCCCGCCTCGTCGAGCAGCTGCGCCGCCTTGTCGAGGTCGAACGTCGGCGCCTCGTCGGCCGGCGGTTCCCACCGGTAGCCGGCGTAGGCCGGCGGGATGATCGTCGAGCCGGGCTCGCCGGCGCCCTGGTAGGCCTTCTCGATGATCTGGTCGCGGTCGATCGCGAAGTTGAGGGCGTAGCGGAACTTCGGGTCGAGCACGGCCGGGTTGGGGTCGCCCATCGGCTTGCCGGTGTCGGTGTCGATCGAGCCGGTGTTGAAGGCGATCTCGTCGAAGCCGGGCGAGTCGCCGTTGGCCGCCTCGATGCCGTCGCGACCCTGCAGCGCCTCGACCTGGAGGGCGGAGATCCCCTCGACGAAGTCGACCTCGCCCTTGATCAGCGCCTGGATCGCGGGGTCCTCGGACTTGTAGACGCGGTAGTCGATCCCGTCGATGTGGGGCGCTCCGCCCCAGTAGTCGGGGTTGGCCTCGAAGCGGTACGTCGACCCGCCGGCCGTCCCCTCGATCAGCCGGAACGGCCCCGACCCCACGATCGGCTCGCCGTCCTGCGGCTCGTTGGAGAAGTCCTTGACCTCCTCCTCGGAGACGTCGGACCAGACGTGCTCGGGGATGATCGGGATCGGCAGCAGCGGCAGCACCGAGCTCGGCTTCTCCAGGTGGAGCACCACGGTGGTCTCGTCGGGCGTCTCGACCCGGTCGACCTGGCCCAGGTAGGAGCCCCACGTCGAGCGCTCGGGC
This sequence comes from uncultured Actinomycetota bacterium, assembly GCA_963740885.1. Classification (GTDB taxonomy): domain Bacteria; phylum Actinomycetota; class Actinomycetes; order Propionibacteriales; family Nocardioidaceae; genus Nocardioides. The sequence continues at coordinate 15,297 of CAVUFP010000001.1, read as the reverse complement.
CCGCCGTCCATGATCCGCCCGTAGGTGTAGGCGACGTCCTCCGACGTCAGCGGCTCGCCGTCGGACCAGGTGGCGTCGTCCCGCATCGTGTAGGTCCAGGTGAGCCCGTCCTCGGAGGCCTCCCACTTCGTCGCCAGCGACGGTTCGGGCTGCATGTCGCTCATCGAGTACCCGGTGAGCGAGTCGTACATCAGCGACCACATCTCGAAGGACTCGGCCTCGATGCCGAGGAACGGGTTGAAGGAGTCGACCTCGTTCAGGTAGGCCACGGTGAGGATGACCGGGTCGGCCTCGGCCCGCGCGGGCACCAGGGTCAGGCCCGGCGCGAGCGAGCCCAGCACCAGTCCGACCACCGTGAGCAGCCGGGCGGCGATACGTTGAGCCGCGTGAGCACCTCGCAGCCGCCCACCGCCCGCCGTGGAGCCACCGCGCACACCGAGCACGGGGTCACCCGCCCCGACCCCTACGCGTGGATGCATGACGCGGCGTCCCCGGAGGTGCGCGAGCACCTGCTCGCCGAACGGGCCTGGTACGACGCTGCGACTGCTCATCTGGACTCCTTGGCTGAAGACCTGCGGTCCGAGATGGTGGGCCGCCTCCCGGCGACCGACGTCTCCCCCGCGTGGACCCGTCGGCGCTTTTCCTACTACACCGAGACCCCGGCGGGAAGAGAGTACGCGCGGATCTGCCGCACGATGCGTCACGATTCGGCCGCAATTGCCACGGATCCTTCAGCCGAGGAGCCGCCGGGCAACGATTTCCGCGCGGACGACGGAGACGTCGAGGTGCTGCTCGACGTCGACGCGCTGGCGGCGGACACCGGTTACCTCGAGCTCGGCGTCACGATGGTGAGCCCCGACGAGGACCTGCTCGCGTGGTCGGTCGACACCGCCGGCGACGAGGTCTACCGGCTCCGGTTCCGCGACCTCCGCACGGGCGACGACCTCGCCGACGAGCTGCCCCGCACCTACTACGGCGGCGCGTGGTCGGCGGACTCACGCTGGTTCTTCTACACCGTCCACGACGCCGCCTACCGCCCCTTCCGGGTGTTCCGGCACCGGATCGGGAGCGACCCCGCCGACGACGCGCTGGTCCTCGAGGAGCCCGACGAGCGCTTCGAGCTCCGGCTCCGCGGCACCCGTTCCGGCGACTGGGTGGTGATCTGGGCGGAGAGCAACACCACCGCCGAGACCTGGCTGGTCGACGCCCACGACCCGGGGTCGCCGGTCCGTCGGGCCGGGGGCCGCCGCGCCGGGGTCCGCTACCGGGTCGACCACCGCCGCCACGGCGGGGGCGAGGACCTCCTGGTCGTCGTCGACGACCGCACCGAGGGACGGCTGATGACCGCGCCGGTGCCCGGGCCCGAGGGGGCCGACCACACGTCGTGGGTCGAGGCGAGGGCCGAGGACCCGGCGGTGCACCTCGAGCGCGCCGACGCGTTCGCGGGCGGCGTCGTGCTCTCGGTCCGCACGGAGGGCGCCCACCGGGTCGTGCTGCTCCCCCACGACGAGCTGGCCGCGGTCGGCACCCCGGTGACCACCGAGGCGCCCGGCGGCGGGGTCCTGCTCGCCCGCACGACCGAGTACGACGTCGACCGGGTGCTGGTCGAGGACGAGTCGTGGCTCAGCCCCGCGGTGTGGAGCGAGGTGTCCCTCGCGACCGGCGAACGTCGCGTCGTCCACCGCCAGGAGGCGCCGGGCCTGGACCGGTCGGCGTACGTCGTGGAGCGGCACGCCTTCGCGTCGGCCGACGGCACCCCGGTGCCGGCGACCGTGATGCGCCATCGTGACACCCCGCTCGACGGCAGCGCGCCGGCGGTGCTCTACGGCTACGGCTCCTACGGTGCGGTGTTCGAGCCCGAGTGGGACCCGGCGCTGCCGTCCTACCTCGACCGGGGCCTGGTCTGGGTGCACGCCCACGTCCGCGGCGGCGGCGAGGGTGGCCGGGCGTGGTACCTCGACGGCAAGGTCGCCACCAAGCAGCACACCTTCGACGACCACGCGGCCGTCGCCGACGGGCTGGCCGCGGCGGGCCTGGTCGACCCCGGCCGGATCGCCACCCGCGGGCTCAGCGCCGGCGGGTTGCTCCAGGGCGCCGTCTTCAGCCAGCGGCCCGACCGGTGGCGCGCGGTCGTCGCCGAGGTGCCCTTCGTCGACGTGGTGACCACGATGTTCGACGAGGCGACGCCGCTGACGATCACCGAGTGGGAGGAGTGGGGCGACCCGCGGGTACGCGCCGAGTTCGACGCCATGCTCGCCTGGTCGCCCTACGACAACCTGCCGCCCGCCGGCGGCCGCCCCGACCTGCTGGTCACCGGCGCGGTCCACGACCCGCGGGTGATGGTGCGCGAGCCGGCCAAGTGGGTGGCCGCCCTCCGCGCCTCCGACCCGGACTGGTCGCCACGCTGCCTGTTCCGCTGCGAGGTGGGGGCCGGTGCCCACGTCGGCCCCTCCGGGCGGTTCGGCCACCTCGCCTACGAGGCCGAGGTCGCGGCCTGGCTGCTCGACGTCCTGGAGGTCGCCCGATGAGCACGCCCTCGCCGTACGACGTCGACGCCGAGGTGCTCGACCTGGCCCGGGCCCTGATCCGGTGCGACACGACCAACCGCGGCGCCACCGGCACCGAGACCCTGGCCGCCGAGGTCTTGCGCGACCACCTCGAGGCCGCCGGTGTCGAGGTCGAGCTGGTCGCGCGCGACGCCGCCCGGGCCAACGTCGTGGCCCGGCATCCCCGGCACCGATCCGGCCGCGCCCTCCCTCGCGTTCGTCGGCCACACCGACGTGGTGCCGGTCGACGGACAGGACTGGACCCACCCGCCGTTCGAGGCCGTCGTCGACGACGACGGCTGGCTGTGGGGCCGCGGCGCCATCGACATGAAGAACGAGGTGGCCGCCCGGGCGGTGGCCATGGCGGCGCTGGCCCGCGAGGGCTTCCGGCCCACCGGCGACCTGTGGTTCGTGGCGGTGGCCGACGAGGAGGACGGCAGCGCCGACGTCGGGATGCGGTGGCTGCTCGAGGAGCGCCCCGACCTCCGGCCCACGCTGGCGATCAACGAGGGCGGCGGGGAGCGGCTGGCGCTCTCCGACGGCCGGGCCGCGCTCAGCATCGCCGTCGGCGAGAAGGGCACCTGCCCGGTGCGGGTCGTCGCGCTCGGCGAGGCCGGCCACGCCTCGATGCCCGAGGTGGGCGACAACGCCGTGCCGCTGCTGGCCCGGCTGATGGTGCGCATCGGGTCGGGAACGCCCTCGCTCGTGCGCGACCCCGTCGTCGACCACACCCTCGAGGTGCTGCTGGGACGGCCGGTGGGCGACCTCGCGGCCGACGTGGCCGAGGCGGCCGCGCTGCACCCCGCGCTCGGCGTCGAGCTGCCCGCCCTTCCGGGCACGACGATGGCGCCGACGATGCTGGCCGGCTCGAGCGCCCGCAACGTGATGCCGGCCCGGGCGTCGGTCGAGCTCGACTGCCGGACGCTGCCCGGGACGACGACCGACGACGTGCTCGCCGCCGTGCGGGCCCGGCTGGGCGACGACGTGGCCTACGAGCTCGAGCTGCCGGAGGCGATGACGCCGGGCAGCGCCTCGTCGCCGACCGGGCTGCTGCCCGACGCGGTGGCCGCCGTGCTGGCCGAGCTCGACCCGGAGGCGCTGCTGCTGCCGGTGCTGTGCACCGGCTTCACCGACTCCGTCCACCTGCGGGCCGCGGGTGGCACTGCGGCGTACGGGTTCAGCCCGTTCCGGACGACGCCGGCCGAGGTGCTGGCCGAGGGCTACCACAACGCCGACGAGCGGGTGCACGTCGACGACCTGCGGCTCTCGGCGCGGTTCCACGTCGCGCTGGCGAGGCGGCTGCTCAGCCGGTGACGCCGACCTTGATCATCGTCAGCCGGTCGGGGGCGCCGACCAGCCGGACGGCGACCACCACACCGTCGCGGGTCATCTCGAACCGGCGCGGCTCGTCGCGGCGGACGCGCCACCCGTCGAGCTCGCGGAAGGCGTCGGTGTAGTCGGCGAAGGTCTGCTCGCCGTCGCCCGAGACGCCCGCCTCGCAGAAGTCGGCGCTGCCCCGGATCGGGCCGTAGACCGGTGCCACCCGCGGCAGCTCCTGCCAGGTCCTGTCGACGACCGCCGGGACGGCGACCTCGGAGTTCGGGCCGTTGCAGGCGAACGTCTCGCTCTCCTCGAGGATCCGCCCGTCGTGGTCGCCGGATCCGAGCGCGTCGGCCACGAGCCCGCCACCGACCAGGACGGCCGCGGCCACCCCCACCACCGACACCCGCACCGCCGTGCGCAGCCGAGGCCAGGCCACGACGCACACCAGCACCGCGAGCAGCGGGATCGGGACGACCAGGAACGCGAGCTGGCCGAACGACCCGCCGCCGTACTCCGCGGCGAAGCCGTAGACGCTGGCCAGCCCGAGCCCGGCGAGCGCGAGCGCGGCCAGCGCGGCCGCGACGGCGGTCCCGAGGCGGAGCCGGGTCCGGGTGTCCATGCCCTCAGCATGGCGTCCCCGGCTGCCGCGCGGCATGCGTCCGCGTACTCAACCGGGCACACTTCGGGCCATGGACCTCGACGACGTACGCCGCCACCTCACGGGCCTCGACGGGGTGAAGGAGCAGCGCCGCGACGGCCGCACCGGGTGGTACGTCGGCGGCCGGATGGTCGCCCGGGTCGAGGACGACGAGACCTTGGTCGTCCGCAGCGAGCTCGACGCCCGCGAGGCGCTGGTCGACGCCCACCCCGACACCTTCTCGGTCACCCCGCCGCTCGAGGCGCACCAGAAGGTGCTGGCCGACCTGCGCCGCGGTGACCCCGTCGCCGTCCGCGACGCGCTCACCGCCGCGTGGGAGCTGCAGCGAGGGTGATCAGTCGGCGAGCTCCTGCTCGATCCGCTCCACCTTGGCGGTCAGCTGGCCGTCGCGGCCGGGCCGGATGTCGGCCTTGAGCACCAGCCCCACCCGCGGCGACTCCGCAGCCACCACCTCGACCGCCTGCTTGACCACCGCCATCACCTCGTCCCACTCGCCCTCGACGTTGGTGAACATCGCGTTGGTCTCGCACGGCAGCCCCGAGGCCCGCACCACCCGGACGGCCTCCGCCACCGCGCGGCTCACCGAGCCGCTCTCGTCGGCGGCGGTCGGGCTGATGCTGAAGGCGACGATCATGCGACCAGCCTAGGCAGGGGTCGCCCGGGCGACCCCTTGCCCGCGGGGCGAGCCCTCACACCAGCGAGCGGACGATCAGCGCGAGCGAGGAGAGGCCGCAGACGACGAGCACCAGGGCGCGGACGAGGTGGTGGGGCACCCGGCGGCGGACGGGGATCGAGACCAGGATGCCGAGCGCGAGCACGGGAGCCAGCACGAGGGCGAGGAGGGCGAGGCGGAGCTCGAGCTGGCCGGCGAGGCCGAGGCCGACCAGGCTGAGCGCGGCGCCGATGGCGAAGTAGGTCGACAGGGTCGGGCGCAGCACCGCCGGCGGGTGGTGCTGGTAGAGGACCGCCAGCGGCGGCCCGCCGATCGACGTCGCGGTGCCCGCGATGCCGGAGACGAACCCGGCGATCGGGAGCGAGATCCGGTTGACCGGGATCCGCACCGTGCGCACCGTCAGCAGCACGGTGAGCAGCACCATCAGCCCGACGCCGACCCCGAGCACCGAGGCGGGAGCCTGCGCGACGACCCAGACACCGACCGCCGTGCCCACCACCCGCGGCGGCAGGGCGAGGGAGAGGCCGCGCCAGTCGGTGCCGGCGCGCTCGATCGCCATGCTCTCCACGGCCATCAGCATGGCCAGCCAGAGGACGACCTCCGGCACCAGCTCCGGCGCGACCAGGCTGGCGACCGGCGCGGCGATCAGGCCGAGCCCGAGGCCGATGGTGCCCTGGACCACCGCGCCGACGAACAGCGCGACGGCGAGGACCACGACGACCCAGGCATCGACCCCGAGCAGCAAGCCCCTCAGCCGCGCAGCAGGTTGCGCAGCACGAACGGCATGATGCCGCCGTTGCGGTAGTAGTTGGCCTCGCCGGGGGTGTCGATCCGGACCTTGGCGTCGAACTCCTTGTCGCCGGCCTTGACCTTCACGGTCTTCGGCGTCCGGCCCTCGTTGAGCTCGGTGACGCCCGTGACGGAGAACTCCTCCTCGCCGGTGAGGCCGAGGCTCTCGGCGGACTCGCCGTCGGGGAACTGCAGCGGCAGCACGCCCATGCCGATCAGGTTGGACCGGTGGATCCGCTCGTAGGACTCCGCGATCACGGCCTTCACCCCGAGCAGGGCGGTGCCCTTGGCGGCCCAGTCACGCGAGGAGCCCGACCCGTACTCCTTGCCGGCCAGCACCACCAGCGGCGTACCGGCGGCGAGGTAGTTCTCGCTGGCCTCGAAGACGGTGGTCTCGGCACCGTCCTGCGTGAAGTCGCGCGTCACGCCGCCCTCGGTGCCGGGCGCCAGCTGGTTGCGGAGCCGGATGTTGGCGAAGGTGCCGCGGATCATCACCTCGTGGTTGCCACGGCGCGAGCCGTAGGAGTTGAAGTCGCGCTGCTCGACACCGTGCTCCTGCAGGTAGGAGCCCGCGGGGCTGTCCTTCTTGATCGCGCCGGCCGGGCTGATGTGGTCGGTCGTGACCGAGTCGCCCAGCTTGAGCAGCACCCGCGCCCCCTCGATGTCCTCGACCGGCTCCGGCTCGTCGGGCATGCCGTCGAAGTAGGGGGGCTTCCGCACGTACGTCGAGTTCTCGTCCCAGGCGAAGGTGTCGCCGTCGGGGGTCTCCAGCGAGCGCCACCGGTCGTCGCCGGCGAAGACGTCCTCGTAGGACGACCCGAACATGTCGGAGGTGATCGCCTGCGCGATGGTCTGCTCGATCTCCTGCAGCGAGGGCCAGAGGTCCTTGAGGTGGACGTCGTTGCCGTCGGTGTCCTGGCCCAGCGGGTCGTCGAACAGGTTGACGTCCATCGACCCGGCGAGCGCGTAGGCGACCACCAGCGGCGGCGACGCCAGGTAGTTCATCTTCACGTCCGGGTTGATCCGGCCCTCGAAGTTGCGGTTGCCGGACAGCACGCTGACGACGGCGAGGTCGGCGTCGTTGACGGCCTGGCTGACCTCGGGGATCAGCGGGCCGGAGTTGCCGATGCAGGTGGTGCAGCCGTAGCCGACGAGGTTGAAGCCCAGCTTGTCGAGGTACGGCGTCAGGCCGGCGCGCTCGAAGTAGTCGCTGACGACCTTCGACCCCGGCGCCAGCGAGGTCTTCACCCACGGCTTGCGAGTCAGTCCCTTGTCGACCGCGTTCTTCGCCAGCAGCGCCGCCCCGATCATCACGCTCGGGTTGGAGGTGTTGGTGCAGGAGGTGATCGCGGCGATCGTGACCGCGCCGTGGTCGATCTCCATCTCCTGGCCGTCGATCGAGATGGTGACCGGGTTGCTGGGACGGCCGCCGTCCTTCGGCGCGGCCGACGGCTTGTGGGGCGCCCCGTTGCCCTCGGCGTGGGAGGGCGAGTCGGAGGCAGGGAACGACTCGGCCACGGCCTCGTCGTAGCCCTGCTCGTCCTGCTCGTCGCCGTCGACGAAGTCGACCAGCGCACCGCGGAAGGCGTCCTTCGCGTCGGTGACCGACACCCGGTCCTGCGGCCGCTTCGGTCCGGCGAGGCTCGGGACGACGGTGGAGAGGTCGAGCTCGAGCTTCTCGGAGTAGCGCGGCTCGCGGTCGGGGTCGTGCCAGAGGCCCTGCTCCTTCGCGTAGGCCTCGACCAGCGCGATCTGCTCCGGCGTACGTCCGGTGAGCTCGAGGTACTTGACCGTCTCCTCGTCGATCGGGAAGACCGCGATCGTGGAGCCGAACTCGGGGCTCATGTTGCCGATCGTCGCCCGGTTGGCCAGGGGCAGCACGGAGACGCCGGGGCCGTAGAACTCCACGAACTTCCCGACCACGCCGTGCTCGCGCAGCATCTCGGTGATGGTGAGCACCAGGTCGGTGGCGGTCGAGCCCTCGGGCAGGTCGCCGTTGAGCTTGAAGCCGACCACGCGCGGGATCAGCATCGAGACCGGCTGGCCGAGCATCGCGGCCTCGGCCTCGATGCCGCCGACGCCCCAGCCGACGACGCCGATGCCGTTGACCATCGTGGTGTGGGAGTCGGTGCCGACGCAGGTGTCGGGGTAGGCCTGGAGCTCCCCGTCCACGTCGCGCGTGAAGATCGTGCGGGCGAGGTGCTCGATGTTGACCTGGTGGACGATGCCGGTGCCGGGCGGCACGACCTTGAAGTCGTCGAAGGCGCCCTGGCCCCAGCGCAGGAACTGGTAGCGCTCCTTGTTGCGCTCGTACTCGATCTCCACGTTGCGCTCGAACGCGTCGGCGCTGCCGAAGACGTCGGCGATGACCGAGTGGTCGATCACCATCTCGGCCGGCGCGAGCGGGTTGATCCGCGACGCGTCGCCGCCCAGCTCCTGCATCGCCTCGCGCATGGTGGCGAGGTCGACGACGCACGGGACGCCGGTGAAGTCCTGCATGATCACGCGCGCCGGCGTGAACTGGATCTCCTTGTCGGGCTCGGCGTCGGCGTCCCAGCCGGCGAGCGCCCTGACGTCGTCGGCGGTGATGTCGGAGCCGTCCTCGGTGCGCAGCAGGTTCTCCAGCAGCACCTTGAGGCTGAACGGGAGCGTGGCCACGTCCAGCCCGTCGCCCTCGACGGCCCCGAGCCGGAAGATCTCGTAGTCCTGCTCCCCCACGCTGAGGGTGCCCTTGGCTCCGAAGCTGTCCTGGCTCGCCATCTCGTCTCCTCGATCGGTGCTCGCGTCGTCCGGTCCATCTTGCCGCCGGTCGGGTGGGCCGTGGAAGGCAGGTCCCCCGAGGACCAGGAACAAAGTATCTTGATATCAAGATATCACACGGCCGCTACCGTCCGGCTCATGGACCTGACCGTGGGGCCGCCGTCCCGGGAACGCCGGGCCGAGGTGCTCGAGTGGCGGGGGTGAGCGGGTCCCCGCCCGAGCTGCTGGCGCTGCACGCGGTCCGGCTGCTGGGGTTCGCGCCCACGGCGAGGGTGGCGAGCCGGTTCGACCTCGACGAGTCGTGGGTCGGCGAGCAGCTCGAGGACCACCGCGCCCGCGGCCGGGTCACCTGGTCGGCGTACGGCGACGTGTCGGGGTGGTCGCTGACCCAGCTCGGCCGCGTCGAGGACGAGGCGGCGCTGGCCCGCGAGCTGGAGGCGACCGAGCGGCGTGACCTCGTGCACCGCTCCTACCTGGAGTTCCTCGAGCTCAACGCCGGCGTGCTGCGGGCCGTCACCGACTGGCAGACCCGGCCGGTCGCGGGCGACCCGCTCGCCGCCAACGACCACCACGACCTGCGCTGGGACACCCGGGCACTGCACCGGCTGGCCGACCTCGGCGGCCGGCTGGCTCCGCTGGCCGGCGCCCTCGAGGCGGTGCTCGACCGGCTCGGCGGCTACTCCGTCCGGTTCGAGAGCGCCCTGGCGAGGGCCCGGGCGGGGCACGCCGTGTGGGTCGACGGCCTCGGCATCGACTCCTGCCACACCGTCTGGTTCCAGCTCCACGAGGACCTGCTGGCGACGCTCGGCATCCCGCGCGGCCACGAGCCCGGGTGACCGGTCGACCCTTGCCAGCGCGCGCCGCGGGAGGGGAAGGTCTGCGCATGACCATCGACGTCCGGATGAACGGCATCATCCACGCGGCCCTCAAGCGCGACCTCGACCGGATCGCGCTGGTCGTCGCGTCCCCCGAGCAGGTGGGCGACGAGCGGCTGCGGGCGCTCGGCACGCACACGGTGTGGCTGATGGACCTGCTCCACGACCACCACACGCTCGAGGACGAGCGGCTGTTCCCGATGATGCGCGCCGGCAACGCCGACGTGGGACCGCTCATCGACACCATGGTCTCCGAGCACGACGCGATCTCCGCCGCCCGCGCGGCGCTCGAGGACGCCGGCCGGCGGGCCGAGGCCGGCGAGCCCGGCGCCGCCGAGGGCCTGGGCGTCGCCGTGGCCGCGCTGCGCCGCGTGCTCGACCCCCACCTCGAGCACGAGGAGCGTGCGCTGAGCCCGCTGGTCGCCCAGAGCGTCACCGAGCAGCAGTGGGAGGCCTTCGAGAAGGGAAACATCGAGGGCCGCAAGCCGCCCGAGCTCGCCTTCCAGGGCCACTGGATGCTCGACAACCTCGACGCGTCGGGCGCCGCGGTGGTCAGGAGCAAGGTGCCGGCCGTGCCGCGCTTCGTCATGCTGCGCTTCCTCGGCGGCGCCTACCGCAAGCGCGCCGAGGCGTGCTGGGGCGGTACGCCGGCGACCGCCGTGCGCGCCGTACCGCTCACGGCCGGCTGACCCGGTCGAGGTGCTGGAGCAGGTCGTGGGCCGCCAGCTCGACCTCCTTGTGCCGCCACTCCGAGGCCCGGTAGACACAGGCGATCAGGGCGGTCCGGTGCACCCGCCGGAAGTCGCCGTAGCCGAACGCGTGCCGCGCCTTGGTCTCGTCGTTGGCGCCCTCGGTGAGGCCGAGGTGCCAGGCGGCGTAGTCCTCCCAGGAGTGGCGCTCGAGGTAGGCGTTCTGCGCCTCGGCGTCCGGCTGCACGTCGCCCCAGTCGCTGTCGAGGACGTACTGCCCCGCGTCGATCAGGTCGCGGGCGTGGTCGACCGCGGCCCGGTTGACGTCGTAGCTCGCCATGCCTCCAGCCTCTCACCCTCCGGTCAGCGCCGGACGATCCGCGGGGCCTTGCTGCCCTTCTGCACGCCGACCTGACCCTCCTGGATCATCACCCCGCGCCGGGCTCCCAGCCGCTTGAGGCTGACCTGGTGCTCGGTGACCAGGACCTTGGTGAGCTTGGTGGCCTTGTCGTAGGAGAGCTTGAAGATCGTCCCGCGCACGCCGGCGACGGCGCGCTCGGTCTTCACGTCGAACTTCCTGTTCGAGCCGGCGACGATCTTCTTGAAGTGCACCCACAGGCTCTTGACGGTGCCGTTGACGCGGAGCACGGTCTCGTTGGTCTCACAGGAGTCCACGGTGAAGGAGCCACCCTTCTCCAGCTTGATCGTGCTGCCGTCGGCGAGGTCGATCCTCGTCTCCGACGGGACGGTGATGCGCTGGCCGGGGAAGAAGTGCATGCCGTCGAGGCCCAGCGAGGTCCCGTCGGCGGCGGCCGTACGGATCTGGTTCTGGTCACCCGCGCAGTACTCGGGCACGACCTGGATCGTGGTGCTCTCGTAGACGAGGTGGGTGAAGGGCGGGAACCCGACGGTGACGAAGCGCTCGAAGGTCCTCGAGTAGACCCCGTCCTTCCAGGTCAGACCCGTGATCCTGGCGTTCCCGCCGTCCTGCCACTCCGCCTGGTGGGCCAGGTGGAAGTTGTAGTACCAGAGCCCTTGCTGCTGCTTGATCACCTGGTCGTCGCTGCCACACCCACCGTCCGTGCGCCGTACGTCCTCGAGCGGGAAGTCGGTGCCCGAGCGGCCCGCGGGGTCGATGACCACGCTCAGGGAGTTGGTGCGCGGGTCGGACTGCAGGTCGACCACCTCCAGCTCACCGCTGGTGGTGCCCGTCGGGTGCTGCTCGGAGACCCACCGACCCGGCTCGCCCTCGCAGGCCCAGTTCATGCCCACCGACCCCTCGGCCTTGGTGTAGGAGAGGGAAGCAGCGCCGTGGACGGTCCCGGTCCGCGGATCGAGCGCGACCCCCACGTCGGCCTCGGTCGCGAGATCGATGTTCCCCGTCTCGTGGCAGTCGGGCTGGGTCGTGCACACCATGCCGTAGCTCTGGGGCGGGATCCCGACCAGGGCCTGGAAGTGCACGTCCGCCGAGCGTGGCGCGCCGGTCGGGTCGCCGGCCCAGGCCGTCCCCCCGCCGATCAGGACGAGCCCCAGCGCGGTCGGCAGTGCGGCGAGGGCGAGGACGACTCCCAGGAGCGGGCGGCGGTGTGACATGACGGTCTCCAGTTCCGGTGACGAGGCGGCCTCCTGGCCGCCCACCGCATGGTCGTCCCCCCGTCTTGCCACCTGCTTGCCGCCGACTTGCGGTGTTCCCGGCCCGGGCCGCTGCCGTGTCACCCGGGCTCGTCCGCGACGCCCTCCCCGAGTCCCTGGGCCCGAGCCGCGCCGTCCGCGGTCATGAGAAGTCCCGCAGTGCTCGCCCCTCGATGTCACGCAACACCTCATCGGCGCTGGCGGGGCTGACTCGGCCGACACGTCGCGCGGCAAGCACCAGCGAACGCTCGATGTCCGTCGCCTGACGCAGGACGGAGCTGAGCTCCGCGCGCATGTCGTAGGTCTTCTCCGACTCCGTGCGCCGAGCATGCTCGAGCGCTTCCTGGGCGGAGAGATATCCCTCGTACTGGAGGGTGGCGGCGTGGGCGACCTCAGCACGCACGCCGTCCAGGCCCGGACCGCGCAGGTGGTCCAGCGCCGCCTGGGCGGCACGCCGCCGTAGCTCGGAGATCTCGCTCGAGTCGTCGTCCTGGCGTCCGACGCCCAGCATGGAGGTGAGGGGGGCGAGAGTGAGGCCCTGGAGCACCAGCGTGACCAGGACGACGGTGAGGGCGACGACCACGATCTGCTCACGTCCCGGGAAGCTGGTGCCGGCGTCGATCGTCTCCGGCAGGGCCAGCGCGGCTGCCACCGTCACCACTCCGCGCATGCCAGCCCAGGAGACGACACCCGCTTCGCGCCAGCCGCTGGGCCAGGGGACGTCACGACGCCGTGCGCGGCGGGCTGCGAGGGCGCTGCTGGCGAACACCCATCCGCCCCGGACGACGACGAGGGTGGTGACCACCAACGCCGAGAGCACGACCGAGTCCTGGGTCACGTCGGTGCGACCGATGATCGTGACGAGCTCGTATCCCAGGATCGCGAACACCAGGCTGGTGATCAGGAAGTCGGCGTAGGACCACACCGCCCTGCCCAGCAGCCATCCCTGGGAGGTGGTGGCCGCGTGACCGTACGTCCGGAGGAACAGGCCGAGGGCGAGGACGGCGAGCACCCCGGACCCGCCGAGTCGCTCGGCACCGACGTAGGCGAGGAACGGAACCAGCACCGTGAGGGTCGTCTCCGCATAGCCGTCGTGGATCACGGACAGCAGCTGCCGGGTGAGCAGGCCCAGGGCCAGCCCGACGACGGTGCCGACCACCAGCCCCAGGACCAGCTCGACCCCGATCCCGGCGGGCGAGACCTCGCCGGTGACGACCGCAGCGAGGGTGACCTTGAAGGCGACGAGAGCGGTCGCGTCATTGAACATCCCCTCGCCCTCCAGGATCGTGACCAGTCGATGGGGCAGGCGCAACTTCCGCGCCACCGCCGTGGCCGCGACCGGGTCCGGCGGGGAGACCATGGCGCCGAGCACCAGCGCCGGCCACCACGGCAGGGCGTAGCTGTGAGCCACCAGGGCGACCGCGCCGACGGTGAAGAGCGTCAGCCCCACTGCGAGGAGAAGCACGGCGCCGGCGTTGTCCCGGAACTCGCGCACCGTCGCGCGCTGGGTGGCCGCGAAGAGCAGTGGCGGCAGCACCACCGGGAGAATGAGCTCGGGCTCCAGCTCCAGTTCGGGGGCGAACGGGAGGGACGCAAGGCACAGGCCGAAGATCGTCAGCGTTACCGGCTGCGGAACTCCGATACGGTCGGACCACGGAGTCAGCAGCACCACGCCGACGAGCAGCACCGTGATCAGGGCGAAACTGTCCATGGCCATTCCCTCACCTCGTCGGGCTCACGGTGCGCGCAGCGTGCACCACACTGGCAGATGGGCGCGTGGATACTGGGTACGGGGCGCGGGCCGAATCGCCGCCCACGTGGAGCGAGAGAAGCAACGACTGTGCGAGCACTGAGTGTGGTTCCGGCGCTCGGCTACGAGCACCGCAGAGCTCCCGGGTTGACGCCCGGGGCCCCCACCTACAGGAGGCCCTCGTGACTGGCCCCACGTCGCGGGCGCGAGACCCACGAGCCCTTCGTGGGCTGGAGGCCGTCGCCCGCGGCCTGACCACCTCCGGGAACGCGGCAGCGCTCTCATGGTGACCTTCAGCGTGATCGTGGTGGTCTCCGGGTCCCTTGTCCTCGGCGCCGTCTGGGGCGTCTACGGCAACGTGACCGACCGGGTCGAGGGACTCGTCGTCGCCCTGGCGGGCGGTGCGCTCATGATCTCGGCCGTCCTCGAGCTCATCGAACCGGCCACACACGTCGCCCCGTTCTGGGCCGCCTCAGCGCTGGTCCTGGCAGGCGCGGTGATCTTCGCTGCCCTCGACCGCCTCATCAAGGAGCGAACCGGCGGGGACAGCGGCGGTGGCCTCCTCGCGGCGATCACCCTGGACGGCATCCCGGAGAACCTCGCGCTCGGAGTCGCGTTGATCAGCACCGGACCGCTCGGTGCGGCCGCTCTGTCTGGCTCGATCCTGCTCTCCAACCTCCCCGAGGCGGCCGGAGGCGCACGCGAGATGACCGGAGGCGGACGGTCCGGACGAGCCGTCCTCGGGCTGTGGGCCGCGACCGCCGTCCTCCTCACCGCCGCCGCCCTGGCAGGCAACCTCCTGCTCGGAGGCGCCTCCGACTCCACCCTCGGCCTCATCCGCAGCTTCGCCGGTGGAGCCGTCGTCGGCTCCTTGGCGATCGAAGTGTTTCCCAAGGCCTTCAAAGAGAGCGGCTACTCCACCGGCATCGCGGTCGCGGTCGGTCTGGTCCTCGCGCTCTTTCTCGACCGGTTGGGATAGGCAGGATCCAGCGGGCGCCCGCGACTCACGTCACCGCTGGTCGGAGCCGCTCCTTGACAGCAGCGCCACGCACTCCACGTGGTGGGTCATCGGGAACCGGCCGATGGGCCTGAGCGTGAGTGCGATCGTTTGCGGCTGGCCGTCCACATCGGACCAAACTGGCCGCTGACCTGCGGCGACGCCGCTGCTACGCCCTGACAACGTCACATCCCCTCTGCGGGAGGTCTCGATCCACACCGAGCCCGATCCGAGCCCTCCCGGTCAATGGGCGCCAACGGTCGCAACCGACAGCAGGTTCAGGTTCCGCCGCGAGGGCGGGCTTCGAGGTACTGCTCCATCACCGCCACTGGGATCCGGCCGAGGTCGGCCGACGACGTCGTGCGCGTGGACGCCCCAGCGACGTACGTCCGCCGGAGTCAGCACGAGTCGCCTGGGGCAGACTCGCGAATGCGGAGTTGGCAGCCCGACGGTAGACTGCGGTGAACTACGTCACGTCGTCGGACGCGAGCCCTGGAGGATCCGCTGGATCTGTCCACCCACCGCGTCGAGTCCGGCTCGCTCCGTCGGGTCGAAGGGCTGGGCGGCGACGGTCGCGCGCAGCCGGTCCAACTCGTCTCTGACGA